>NZ_JAJKFK010000001.1:0-712852 GCF_021653975.1 Amycolatopsis sp. GM8
CGGCGTTCTCGTGCCCCAAGGTGTAGGGCAGCCGCGGGTTCATCGCCGCGGCCCACTGCCCCTCGATGATGTGCAGGTCGGTGCGGCAGACACCGGCACCGCCGACGCGCACGATCACATCCAGCGGTCCGGACAGGCGAGGCTCCGGCACCTCCTCGACGACGGGCTGCTTGTGGTAATCGTGCAGGCGTACGGCCTTCATTGGCTCTCCTCGCGGGTGACGATGGTGGAAGGATCAGGGCAGCGGAACGGGTTTTCCGGTCGTCGTGACCGACCGCGACGACCGCCGGGACGTGGTGGCCGCGAAGACCGCGACCGCGGCCACGACCAGGGGAGCCACGAGCAGCCCGAACAGGGATCGTGGCGACCACGAGTGGTCGAGCAGCAAACCGGCCAGCGCCGGCGCCGTCAGGGCACCGACCCGGCCCACGGCCATCGCCCACCCGACGCCCGTGGCACGCACGGAAGTGGGGTACATGCCGGGCGCGAGCGCGTTGAGCCCGTTGCCGCTGGCGTTGATGAACATCCCGACCGCGACCGCGGCGGCCAGCGCGGCGGCGATCGCACTGAGGAACAGGCTCATCGCGAGGAACGACACTCCCGCGGCCAGGAAGCACAACACGGTCAGCACGCGCAGCGACACCTTGAGCGCGAGCGCACTGAACAGCAGGGTGCCCGCTATACCACCGAGATTGAGCAGGAGACCCGCATTGGTGCCTTCACCCGCCGAAAAACCGCTCTGCTGCAACAGAAGTGGTGTCCAGCTCGCGGCGAAGTAGAACCCGGCCATCATGACGAAGTAGGACAGCCAAAGCAGGACGGTGCGCACCGCGTCGCTGGTCAGCAACCGCGTCACCCGCACCCGGACTTCGCCGGGATCCGGCTCGGGCAGGATGTCGACACCCTGCAACCGCATCCGGGCCAGCAGCGCGTTGACCCTGCTCAGCGCCCCCTGCGGCCGGCGGGTGATCAGGTAGTCCAGCGATTCCGGCATTGCCACGGCCACCGCGAGCACCATGATCAATGTGAGCGCCGCGCCGACGAAGAAGGTGCCGCGCCAGCCGTATTGGGCGAGCACGAGTGTCGCGACCGCGCCGCCCAGCACCCCGCCGATCGGCAGTCCCGTGCCGTAGAGCGCGATCATCGTGCCACGCAGGCGCCGCGGCGAGTACTCGGTGATGACCACGGGCAGGCCCGCCACCATTCCCCCGATCCCGAGGCCGGTCCAGGCGCGAGCTCCGGCGAGCATCGCGAAACCGTTGCTGAAGCCGGCCACCGTCATCCCGATGGTGCACATGATCAGGCAGATCAAGGTGAGCGGCCGCCTGCCGATGCGGTCGGCCAACGGGGCCAGCACCGCCGAGCCGACCGCCATCCCCACGAGCCCGCTGCTGAGCAGCACGCCCACCTGCGAGTCCGACAGGGACCAGTCGTGCGCCACGCCCGGCGCCGCGAACGACATCACCAGGACGTCGAAGCCCTCGACGAGGTTGATGACGAGGCAGAGCACGACAACGGTGACCTGGAACCGGCTCATTCCGGAGCGGTCGATCGCATCACGAACCGACATGGCTGTCCTCCTTATTGGCGATACGCGGTGGCATCGATCTCGACCAGCAGGTCCGCACGCACGAGGCCCGCGACGATCAGCAGCGTGTTCGGCGGGTATCCCCCGCCGGGGTAGTGCGCGGCGAAGTATTCGTCGCGAGCGGCATAGAAATCGCTGACGTCGTCGCGGGTGGTCAGGTAGCTGACGAACCGGACGACGTCGCCCAATGAGGCACCCTGCGATTCGAGGATGATACGGATGTTCTCGTAGGCACGAATCGTCTGAGTCGCCACGTCCGGCCCCGCGACGGAATTGTCTTCGACGATTCCACATTGGCCCGCGACGCAAATCATCTCTCCCGCGCGTGCCACATGTGAATAAGCGCTGAATGGCGTCCCGATCCCAGCCGGGTTTTCATAGGTGGGCAAGGGTGCCCCCGGCGAGTACTCGATCGAAGGCCAGCGACAGTTCGCCGCTCTCCCCGGCTTGCCGGGACCGCCAGGCGACGTGTCCGTCGGGGCGCACGAGGGCGGTGCCCTCCCGGCCGATGGACACTGGCCCGAGCAGGTGCGGCAGTCGTTTGACCTGCAGGGGAAAGGCGGCCGCCGCAGCCAGATCCTTGCCGGCCTGCTCCCACGCCTCCGCCTCCGGTCCGCAGACGAGCACGAAGGCGGTGTCGAACCAGTCGATGCTCGACTCGGTCTTCTCGACGTCGATCCAGAAATGCGGGAACCGCGCCCCGGGGCGGTCGGTCGGCCAGTAGTGCTCCGAATCGTACGGCGGTATCAGGGATCCGTCGTCGACAATGGCGCCGTTCGCGTAGATGTATCCCAGGGTGTGGCCGTCGCTGTGCAGCTGCTTGTTCTGCTCGACGAGCAGTTCTCGCCAGCGCTCCGGTTCTTTTTCGCGATTGCGGAACGCGACGGTCATTTTGTCCAGCCGCTGCTGGTTGCGCACGGCGAAGTCCGTATTGGACTGTGCGACCGGGCGACGTTCCGACTCGTAGGTGTCGAGCAGGGCGTCATCGGCCGCGCCGGAGAGCACCGACACGATCTTCCAGGCGAGATTGTGCACGTCCTGGACCCCGGAGTTCAGGCCATTGCCGCCGGCCGTGGGAAACCGGTGGGCGGCGTCCCCGGCGAGGAACACCCTTCCCGCCCGGAACCGCTGCGCGACCTGGGCGCTCATCCGCCACGTCATCACATTGATCCGCTCGACCTCCAGATCGGGCAGCTCCCACTGCTCGCGCACCATTTCGATCAGGCGCTCCTCCGACAGCGGCTCCTCGCCCTCCCGCAGCTTCTGCACCGCGAGCCACCGGTCCCCGTCCGGGCCGGTGGTCAGCACGTTCACCTCGGGCAGGCTGGGGTCGGGCGGCCGGACCAGGAACCCGATCGCGCTCCGCACGTGCGGCAGGTGCCCCAGGTCGGCGCGGTAGTAGTGGTTCGCCATCAGCTCCAGGGTTTCCGGGCCGTCCATCACGATCCCGACTGCGTCGCGCACCGCGCTGTTCGCCCCATCGCACCCGACCAGGTACTGCGCGCGGACCTCGAACTCCTCCCCGCCGGACACCCACCGCACCCGCGCCGTCACGCCACCGGCGTCCTGGGCGATCGACACGAGTTCGGCGGACCGGCGCACCTGTGCCCGTGGCCGGGTCGCCAGCGCGTCGTCGAGGGCTTCCTCCACCGCGTCCTGAGGGACGATCGACCGGGGCGCCGGGGTGTGCAGGCTCGGCGCGGGATCGGTGTACGCCACGAGGGGTCCATTGAGGCTCTCGCACCAGCAGGCCACGTCCGCCTCCTGCGCCAGGCCGGCCCGGCGCACCCGGTCTTCGATTCCCCACAGCCGGAACAGCTCCATCGTCCGGGGGTGGCACCCTCGCGCCTTCGGATGCGTGGTCGTGGCGGGCCGCCGTTCGACGAGCAGGCTTTCCACGCCGAACCGGTCCAGCAGCACGGCCAGGCTCATGCCGACCGGGCCGCCGCCCACAATGAGCACGGGAACCTCGACCATCAGGACCTTCCTTTCAGCACAGGTGGCGGCCGAAACCGTGGTGGCGCAAGGGAAGTCGCCGGGTCCGTGACCGCAGCAAGAACGGTGCGGCACAACCACCCCGGCGGTCGAGAGGGGTGTGCAAAATTTACACAGCGAAAAGGGGTTTCCAGCGGGTCTGTGGTTACGATGAGCGCTCGGCGGCGATGCGGAGGTGCGATGGAGCCGACGAAGACCCGGCTCGCGTGGGAGCGGTTCCAATCCGGCGCGCACGCCCCGATCCGGCCGGAGATCGGCGCTTCGTGGCGCCGCTCCCGCAGCAGCGGCGTCGATCCGGACCGGCTCGACCTGACGCACAGCGAGGTCGACCTCAAGTCACCGTTCGTCCGCACCGCCGCGCCGGTGCTGCTGGGCATGGCCGACCTGCTGACCGGCAGTTCCACCTCGCTGGCGCTCTCCGCGACGGACGGCACCGTGACCTGGCGCTGGGAGTCCGAACGCACCCTCACCCGCGACCTGGACCGGATCGAGTTCGAGCCCGGTTCCCAGGTCGCGGAGCAGAGCGCCGGCACCAACGGCATCGGGATCGCCGCGACGACGCACCGGCCCTCGCTCGTGATCGGCGCCGAACACTACAAACAGCTCTGGCACCCGTGGGCCTGCGTCGCCGCACCGGTCATCCATCCGATCACCCGGCGCGTCGCGGGAATGGTGAACGTCGCGTGCCGCGCCGAGGACGCGAACAGCCTGCTGCTCGTCGCCGTCCGGGCCCTGGTCGACGGAGTGGCCGGCGCGTTGCGCGACGCCGCGACCGCACGCCAGCGGCGGATGCTCGACGCGCACCTGTCGTTCCGGTCGGCGTCGACGGCGCCGGTCGTCACCATCGACCGCCGGACGATGATCATCGAAGACGACGCCGCGGAACTGGGCCTGGACAGGGCGGCCCTGTGGGCCGCGGTGGTGGAGGCGGGCCCGTCGGCCACCGAGATCGTGCTGGCCGGCAGTCTGCGGGCGCGCTTCTATCCGGTCACTCGTGGCCGGCTCGACGATGGTGTCGTGCTCGTGCTCACACGCGGTTCGACCTCCGAATCGGGGACGAGCGCGCCAGGTCCCGGTTTCGCCGGCGGACTCGGCCCGCTGGAGCAGGCCGAGCTGCGGGTGATCACCGACACGCTCGCCCAATGTGATGGGAACAAGTCGGAAGCCGCCGCTCGCCTCGGTATTTCCCGCGGCACGCTCTATCAGCGACTACGCCGCTACCACCAGGTATGACCACCCGATGGCCCCGCGGCGTCACGTCATCGCGGCGATGACCTGATCGGCCGCGACCCGGAGGGCCGCTACGTGCTTTTTTTCGATCGCGGCGCTCCAGCGTGCCTCCGGGGCGGCCACGCTGAGGCCGCCGACCAGACCGCGGACAGGGTGGACCAGGGCGATGCCGACCGAGCACACTCCGGGCTCCGTCTCGCCACGGTTGCGACCATGGCCGCGGGCCCGGGCGCCGGCGAGTTCGGCGAGCAGCGCGTCAAGATTCGTCACGGTGCGAGAGGTTTGCGCGGCGAGTTCCCCGCCGGGATAGAGCTTGCGGATCTGCTGATCGGTGGCCGTGGCGAGCATGGCCTTGCCGATACTGGTGGCGTGCGCGGGCCGGGTTTGGCCGACCCGGCCGGTCACCCGAAGTGTGGAGGCGCTCTCGATCACGTCGAGATAGTGAACGTCGGTGCGCACGAGCTTTCCGAGGTGCACGGTCTCGCCGCACTCCTGCGCGAGCAGGGTGAGCACGGGGCGGACGACGCGCATCAGGTCCAGGCTCTGGCCGGCGGCGCGGCCGATCTCGGCGAACGTCGGTCCCGGGTGGTAGCTGCGGGTGGCCGGGTCCTGCACCGCGAAGCCCCGGTAGACGAGCATCGCGAGGAGCCGGTGTGCGGTCGACTGTCCGATCTCCAAGTGGGCCCGCACATCGGACAGCTTCACTTCGCGTCGCTCGGCGAGTAAACGGATCAGCTGAAGTGTCCGGTCGACCGACTCGATGGGGTATCGCGGCACCGGCCCAGCGCCATCGTCTGTCCGCACTTGCCGAGCCTAGCCCACGGACTGCCACTCCTTGGCGATCCGCTCGGCGGTGGAGGTGATCTGGGCGACCCATTCGGGCAGGTGATCGCGCCGGTAGCGCACCGTGGGCATAGCGATGGAGATCGCGGCGGTGACCGCTCCCGGCCGGCCGCGCACCGCACAGCCGATGGCCGTCACCCCGACCTCGGTCTTCTGATCGTTCACCGCGAAACCCTGCCGGCGCACCCGTCTCAGGTCTCGCACCAGTGCATCAAGATCGATCGAGTCATCCGGATCCGGATAGAGCGCAAGGACGTCCTCTTCGTCCATTGTGGCCAGTACGCTTCGACCGCCGGACGCGAGATGCGCTGGGAGTAGCCGCCCCTCACGGTCTCCCACCCGCAGGACCTGATCGCATTCCACCGATGCCGCGAACCTGACCTGATCTCCCACGACCACCTGCAGGTTGCTGGTCTCGCCGGTGCGCGCGGTGAGACTTTGCAGGTGTGGCAACGCGATCCGGCGCAGATCGGCGAGCGGCTCCCCGAAAACCGGTCGCCGGAGGATGGGCCCGGCGCAGTACCTGCGGTCGGCGTCCTGTTCGGCGAAGTCGCGGTACACCAGCATCGCCAGCAGCCGGTGCGCCGTCGACCGGGCGACACCGAGCCGCTGCGCCGCCTCGGTGACCCGGAGTGGCCCCTCCTGCTGCAGGAGTGTCGCCAAATGCAGCGCGTGGTCGACGGAGTCGATGCCATACGCCGGCTTGTTCTTCATAGCAGAACTATATCTGCCGACTGGCAGAAATAGCCGTAGCGTTCCGCACTGACCTTCACCGGAGAAGGAGGAGCCTCGATGTCGAGCCCGTCCCCCGTGCATTCATTGGCCGCGCCGCCCGCCCGGGCCCGAGCACGATCAGCCGTGCTCGGCACGCTGGGCAATGTGATGGAGTGGTACGACTTCACCGTTTATGGATTCCTGGCGGCGGCTATCGGCGCCAATTTCTTCCCCGGGCACGACCCGGCCGCTGCTCTTCTCGCCAGTTTCGCGGTTTTCGCGGTCGGTTTCGTCGCGAGGCCTGTCGGTGCACTGGTGCTCGGGCCCGTGGCCGATCGCCGTGGCCGGAAATTCGTCATGCTGCTGTCAATGCTGTTGATGGCAGCCGGATCGCTCGTCATCGGGCTGAGTCCGACCCACGCGGCCATCGGCACCGCCGCACCCGCGCTCATCCTGGTCGGACGCCTGCTGCAGGGGTTCTCGGCCGGCGGAGAGTTCGGGAGCGCGGCGGTCTTTCTGACGGAGTGGGCGAGCCCCGGCCGCCGCGGGTTCTTCGGCAGCTTCCATCAGGTCGGCACGTACGGTGGTCTGCTGCTCGGCCTGTTCGTCGTAGCGACCCTGACGTCCGTGGCGGGACCCGCCGACGTCAAGGCCTGGGCCTGGCGCGTGCCGTTCCTGCTCGGCGCGCTGCTCGCCATCGTAGTCCTGATTCTGCGCCGCAGGGTCGGCGAGACGCCGGAGTTCGAGCGCCTCGGGGGTGCCGGGGAGGCGCCGGCCGGGAGCCGGACGAGGCCGGTCAAGGGTTTCTTCCTCGCGATGGGCATCGTCGCCCTCTGGGCGGTGACCTCGTTCGTCACCATCAACTACATGCCGACGTTCGCGACCACGTTCGCCCATATCTCCCCGACCACGGCGCTGTGGGCGACCGCCGTCGGCTGCATCGTCGCCGTCGCGCTGATCCCGGTCGCCGGTCACCTGTCGGACAGGATCGGCCGCAAGCCGCTCATTGTGGGCGCCGCGCTGAGCTTCATCGTGCTCCCTGTCCCGCTGCTGTGGCTGGTGGTCACCGCGCCGTCGTTCGGGACGCTCGTCCTGGCGCAGATCGTCTTCGCCCTTCCCACCAGTGCCATCGCCGGCGCCGGGACGGCGACGATCAGCGAACTGTTCGGCACCCGCAATAGGGGCGCGCTGGTGTCGATCGCCTCGGCGATCTCGGTAGCGGCCTTCGGTGGTTCCGGCGGCTATGCGGCCACCCTTCTGGTCCAGACCACCGGGCTCACGATCTCGCCCGCGTTCTACATCGCCGCCGTCGCGATCATCACCCTGATCGCGGGTCTGGCGCTGCCACGCATCGGTACCCGCACGGACCGGTAGCCGGAGTGATTGTCCGGCGCTCCCTGGGGAGCGCCGGACAATCAGCTCACCAAGGCTTGGCGTCCGCGTCCGGTCGGGTCCATACGCCCGCCTCGGCGAGGAGGTCCAGGACCGCGGAGAAGCCGCGTAGCTCGGCCGGGCTCCAGAGTGGGAAGTTGATCAGGATGTTCCGCGTGCCGATGTCCCCGGTGAGCCGGATCAGTCGCTCGGCGACCTGCTCCGGGGTCCCGACGAGCTGGAGCATGGCCTCCCCACTTCCAAGCGCCCGAACTGCCTTGTCCTCGCCCAGTTTGTCGAACATCGCCCGAGCGGTCTCGATCGAACCGAGGATGTCCCCGGCGATCTCCCAGGCCGCCTGCGGATTGAGCGACTCCAGCAGCCGGGCGTACTCCTCCTCCGCCTCACCCTCACCGTCCCGGACCAGGGCGATCGCGAACGGGGTGACCGACACATCGCGCCCGTTGCCCGCGGTGAGAGCGCCCAGCCGGTCACCAACCGAACGGAGCGCGTCCTCGTCCTTGGCGAGCGTCACGAGCTCGTCACACCAGGTCGCCGCGAACGCGGTGCCGGCCTCGGAAGCGCCCGCGCTGACCAGCCGCGGGCGCGGCGTGCTGGCCGGGCGAGGCGCCTTGATCCGGCCCTTCGCACGGTAGTAGCGCCCATCGTGGTCGATCGGCTCGTGCTCGGCCCACAGCCGCTGGACCACGTCCACGAACTCGGCGGCCATGGCGTAGCGCTCGTCGTGCTCGACGAACTCCTCGCCGAACAACGCCGCTTCCGCGTCGCTGAACCCGGTCACGACGTTCCACCCCCAGCGTCCGGAACTGAACGCGTCGAGCGTCGCGCCCATCCGGGCGACGTGGGCGGGCTTGTGGTGCGTCGTGTGGAACGTGGAGATCACCCCGATCCGCTGGGTCACCGCGAAGATGCCCATCGCGAGCAGCGGAGCGTGGAAGGCCGGCGATTGGTGTCCGGCGAGCTCGGCGGCCCGCTGGTGACCGGACCAGTTGTCGGCGATGAACAGCGAGTCGAAGCCGACCTCCTCCGCGGTCGTGGCCAGCTCGAGCAGGTTGTCCCGGTTGAGCCGCGGTGTGCGCCGGGCGGCCTCGTCGGACCAGACGTGATTGGTCTGGCCCGCGGGGAAGAAGTAGCCGATCGATAGCCGGTCGGCAGCCGGTTGTGCCATGGGGGTGGCTCCTCTCCAGAGCGGGTCGTCAGTCGGACGACTGGGTGAAGACGCGGGAGAACTCGTGGGCGTCCTCGGGCGAGTTCATGACCTCGATGAGGGTCGGCTTCGGGCTCACGAAGGCCTTGTCGAGCGCCTTGCGGAGTTCGGCCGGGGTGGCGACCCGGTGGCTGTCGAGTCCGAGGCTGGCGGCGAAGCCGGCGTGGTCGATGGCGGGCTGGTCGAAGGTCCAGCCCATCACCGACTCCGCGTCGACCAGCGGTGACTTCACCACCGTGGCCAGCGCGCCGATGTCGCGCCAGCCGCCGTTGTTGAGGATGACGAACACGACCGGGACCTCGAATTGCGCCGCGGCGTAGATCGCGGTGGACGAGAACATGAAGCCGCCGTCGCCGAGTACGGCCACCACCCGGCGGTCCGGGCGGGCCAGCTGGATGCCGATGGACGCGGGACCGCCCCAGCCCTGGGCGCTGGCCTTGCCGGAGATACCGAAGAACGTGCTGGTGTCGGCGATAGGGAGCAGGTCTTCGACGAACGGCTCGCCCGAGGCGCAATGGTTGACCACGATCGTGCCCTCGGGCATGGACTCCTGGATCTCGGTGACGATCCGCCCGATGGCCAGCTCGTCGTCGTCGAACCGGATGGCGCGTACCTCGGCGTTGTGGGCGTCCCGCGCGCGGTGGAGTTCCTGAGCCGTGGCAAGCCGGGCATCGCGACGGGCGGCGGGCACCGGGCCGAGTTCGCGCAGGACCGCTTCGAGCGTGGGCCGTGGTGTGCCGAGCACAGCCAGATCGGGCCGGATCTGCCGGGTCAGCATCATCGGGTCGGGGCTGAGCACGACGACGGTCGCGTCGCCGAAGCCGACGGGCCGGGTCAGCCCCGACTCGGTCAGCTCCACCCCGAGGAGCAGCACGAGATCGGATTCGTCGACGAGGGCACGGTTCGCGCTCAGCTTGCCCGCGAACTGCGGGTGCACCGTGGGGAAGCCGAGGTCGGCGATCTTGTCCTCACTGACGACGGTGGCGCCGAGCGTTTCGGCCAGCGCCACCGCCGCGCCCACTGCGCCGTAGCGCTCGACCTCGCTGCCTGCCACGAGCAGCGGGCGCTCGCTCGTGCGCAGGAGCTCGGCCAGCCGGGCGAGCGCCTCGGGTGCGGCGGTGAAGTCCGCGAGCACCTCGGTCCGACGGACTGGCGCGGTGTCCATTGTGTGCTCCAGCCACACGTCCATCGGGAACGCGAGGTGGACCGGGCCGTACGGCGGGGTGTTGGCGATCTGGAAGGCCCGCTCGACCAGTTCCGGGATCCGCTCGGCCGACGGGATTTCGCAGCTCCACTTGGTGAACTGCTCGCTCATCTCGGTCACCGCGCGCGGCACGGCGGCGTACTGGTCACGCCCGGCGAGGCCGCGGCTGGACGTGGTGCTGGTGAACACCAGCGGCACGCTGTCCGCCCACGCCGTGGTCAGCGCCATCATCCCGAGCCCGGTGCCCGAGGCGTGGTACACGTTCACGAACGCGGCCGACCGGTTGGCCCGCGCGTACCCGGCGGCGATCAGCCCCAGGTTCGTCTCGTTGAGCGCGGAGATGTAGCGCACCTCGTCGCGATGCCGGTAGAAGGCCTCGGCCAGCGGGAACAGGCCGAGCCCGACGATGTTGAAGGCGTCCTTGACGCCCATCCGCACGAGCGTGCGGACCAGCAGCTCCGCCCCATCGACCTCGACTGGTTCCATGCCCGATCCTTCCTCGTTCACGTCTGTCGTCAAAGCTCGTCCGCCACCCCGTGGTAGCGGTCCCAGAAGGCCATCCGTGCCGGATCCGGCACGTGGTCCCCGACGTCCGGCTCCACGTCCCACGCCATGACCGGCAAGGCGCCATCGCCGAGTGCGGGCCAGGCGCCGGGGTCACCATCGCGAGCGAAGTCGACCCAGGCATGCATCAGCGCCGCGGAGAGCGCCCGATCCTCATCGGTCCAGTCCCATTTCCACGCGTCGAACGTGCCGAAGACATAGGGCACTTCCCCGCCGTGGAACGCGCCCGCGAAATCACGTTCGACGAGATCGGCATCGGACGGAATGGGTGGCCTGCGCAGGAATCGGTAGTACCAGGCGGGTGCGCTCAGCCGGCTGCTCTGGATCCGGGCGGCGGTCCACGTGGACCAGACGAAGACCTGGTCGGCGATCAGGTCCCAGCTCGCCTGGCGGGCCTGCTCGTCGGTGGCGGCCGGGTACAGCGCCAGGACCTCCGCGGCGCGCTCGCCGAACGTTTCCCCGACGTAGTCCCGGTAGGCGCCGAGCGTATCGAGATAGGGCAGCCCGGAGGCCTCGTTGCCCGCGTTGCCCGCGATCATCGGCACGTCCGCGACCTCGCCCGCGAGGAAGGCCGAAAGTGGGTCGCGGGGCAGCACGTGACCGTCGATCACCGGGTAGCCGGAGTCGAAGATGTGCAGACTGATGGTCGCACCGGGGAACAGGGCGAACGACCACGGCCCCTCGGTCCTGGGCAGCGGCGCGGCCATGATCTGCTCCGCGGGCAGCCCGCGCATCTCCTCGATCGACGACACTCCGAGCAGCCGGGCAACCTCGACCCCGGCCTGCTCCCCCGCCGCCAACGTAGACGGGTTCGCCGGATGACCGAAGCCGTCGAGCGCGGGCGCGACCCCGGGTGCGCTCTGCGCGATCACCTTGTGGAAAAGCCCGGCGCTGAGCGGGGAACAGCGCAGATTGTGCACGCTGTGCCCGCCGGCCGAAACCCCGAACAGGGTCACGTTCTCAGCGTCACCACCGAACGCGGCGACGTTGCGCTGAACCCATTGCAGGGCCGCGATCTGGTCCATCAGACCGTAGTTGCCGGACCCCCCGTAACCGGACTCCGCGGTGAGATCGGGATGGGCCAGAAAACCGAGACGGCCGAGACGGTGGTTGACCGAGACGACGGTGACGCCCTCCGCCGCGAGCGCCGCGCCGTCGTACATCGGGTTGCCGGCTGAGCCGAGCTGGTAGGCGCCGAAGTGCAGCCATACCATCACCGGCCGGCCGGTCTGTCCCTCCGGACCGGTCCAGACGTTGAGGTACAAGCAATCCTCGCTGAACCGGGTCTCGCCGCCGTAGTAGAGCGAGTTGGCCGGCGGCGGGAACTGCTGGCTCGCGGGTCCGAACTCCTGCGCGGCGCGGCGGCCCGTCCAGGGCTCGGCCGGTTGCGGCGGGCGCCAGCGCAGCGCGCCGACCGGCGGCGCCGCGTACGGGACGCCGAGAAACGCGCGCACACCGCTGGGCTTGGGGAGACCTTCAAGGTCACCGGTCTCGACCGTGACTACAGGGGTGGTCTCGATGTTCACCACGAGAAGCTCCGCTCGCTCGGCGGGACCCAGATCCCGGCGTCCCGGCAGTGGTCGAGCACGGAGCGGAAGCGACGGACCTCGCCGGGGTTCCAGAGCGGGAAGTTGATCAGGATGTTGGCGGTCGAGGTCTGCTTCTTCAGCTCGACCAGCTGTCCGGCGACCTGCTCGGCGTCGCCGAACAGCTTGAGGATGCCGCGGCCGCTCCCCCACGCCTTCGCGGCCTCCTGGGGCTCCTCACCCGCGAGCGCCTCTTTGATCGATTCGACTCCGCCGAGGATGTCGGCGGCGAGTTCCATCGTGGCGTGCACGTTCAGGGTCCGGGTGAGTCGCTCGTACTCCTCCTCGGCCTCGCCCTCGCCGTCGCGGACGATCGCGATGGCGAACGGCGCGGTGGTCACGGTCCGGCCGCTCGCCGCCAGCAGGTTCTCCAGCCGGTCATCGACGGCCCGGATCTTCTCGACCGTGTTTCCGGCGACGACCAACTGGTCGCAGTGGTTCGCGGCGAAGGCCATGCCCGCGGCCGAGGCACCGGCGCTGACCAGCAGCGGGGTCGGCTGCTGCACCGGCCGCGGCGCCTTGATCCGGCCCTCGGCGGTGAAGTACCGCCCGCGATGCTCGATCGGGTCGTCCTCGGTCCAGAACCGCTTGACCACGTCGACGAACTCCGCGGCGACGGCGTAGCGGTCGTCATGGGCGGCCATCCCCGCTTCGCCGAAGAGCCGGGCCTCGGCGTCGCCGAAGCCGGTGACGACGTTCCAGCCCCACCGGCCCCCGCTGAACGCGTCCAAGGTGGCGCCCATCCGGGCGACGTGGGCGGGCTTGTGATGGCTCGTGTGCACCGTCGTGATCACCCCGAGGTGCTCGGTGACGGCGAAGAGTCCCATGGCCAAGAGCGGTGCCTGGAACTTCGGCGACTGATGGCCGTACCGCTCGGCGACCCGCTGGTGCCCCGACCACGTGTCGGCGATGAACACCGAGTCGAAGCCGGCGTCCTCGGCCGCCCGGGCCATCTCGAGGAACACGTTCCGGTCCAGCTTCGGGGTGGCCGCGGCCGCCTCGTCGGACCAGATGTGGTCGGTCTGGCCGGTCGGGAAGAAGTAGGAGAAGCTCAGCAGGTTCGGGTCGGGCACGCGTGTTTTCACATGAACGTCCTTGTTCAGCGGGGTGGAGGTGAAGCCCCGGTCAGGGCAACTGCCGGACCAGGTAGTCCCAAGCGGTGTGCACCGCGGCGTCGTTGTAGATGTGCTCGCGCTTGATCAGCGCCTCGTCGTCATTGGTCCAGACCGGCTCACCGCGATAGGCGATGGTCCGGAGCATCTGTTCGGCGGCGGTCTCCAGCAGCAACGCCGCGAAGGTCGCCGTCTGCAGATCCGGCCCCACCGTCACGAGCCCGTGGTTCACCAGGAACACCGCGGACCCGTCGCCGAGCGTCTTGGCCACGGACCGGCCGAGCTCCGGGGTGATGATCAGGTCCGTGGTCTCGGTGAAGCGCGGCACGCTGGGCGGGACGAAGTACGTCGCCGCGTGGCTGACCGGGCGCAGCTCGACGCCCGCCGCGGCGAGCGCGACCGCGTGCGGGGAATGGGCGTGCACGACGCCGCCGACGTCCGGCCGCGCGAGCATGATCTCGGTGTGGATCGGGAACTCCAGGTGTCGCGGTCCCTCGCCTGCCAGCACCTCCCCCTCGGGCGAGACGAGGTGCACGCGGTCCGGGGTGACCTCGGCGAGGCCGAGGCCGCTCTGCTTGATCCACACCCCGCGGCCGTCGGAGTCGCGGGCGGAGGCGTGGCCCCAGATGAAGTCGCCCTGATCGGCCTGGCCGAGGATGCGCGACGCGAGCGAAACGAGCCCGCGGATGTCTTCTGTAATCGGCATGCTGTCCCTCAGTACGAGATGTTGATCGATTTGAGCTCGGTGTAGCTGAGGAGTTCTTCGAGACTCTCCTCGCGCCCCAATCCGGAGGCCTTGACGCCGCCATAGGGGACGTTGGGGAAGTGCTTGGACGAGTCGTTCACCCAGGTGAAACCGGCTTCGAGCTCCCGGGCCATGCGCAGCGCCCTGCTGATGTCGCGGGTCCACACGGCCGCGGTCAGGCCGTAGGTGGAGTCGTTGGCGATCCGGACCGCGTCCTCCTCCGTCTCGAACGGCAGGACGGAGAGCACCGGTCCGAAGATCTCCTCGCGAGCGACGGTGTGGTCCTCGCGCACGCCGGTCAGGACGGTGGGGGCGATGAAGAGGCCGCGCGCGAACTCCGGACCTTCGGGGTGCCCGCCACCGGTGACCACGTGGGCTCCCTCGCGGCGAGCGGTGTCGAGGTAGCCCAGCACCTTGTCGTACTGCGCCCGGCTGATCATCGTGCCCTGCGCCGAGGCCGGGTCCAGGGGATCGCCGAGGCGGTGGTCTCGCAGGCGCGCCGCGATCCGCTCGACGAGCTCGTCGTGCACGGACCGCTGCACCAGCAACCGGGAGTTCGACCCGCAGGACTGGCCGGACCAGGTGAAGTTCATGCCGCGGATCGCGGCGTCGGCCGCCTGGTCGAGATCGGCGTCGGCGAACACGACCATGGCGTTCTTGCCGCCGAGTTCGAGGCTGACCTGCTTGATCCCGGACTCGGCCGCGGCGCGCTGGATCGCCATGCCGGTGCGCTCGGAGCCGATGAAGCCGATCCGGCGCACGTCCGGATGGCGAACCAGGCGGTCCGGGACGGCCGGACCGTCCCCGACGACGACGCCCAGCACGCCGGGCGGGAAGACATCCCGCAGCAGCTCGCCGAGGCGCAGCGCCGAGAGCGGCGCCACCTCGGGCGGCTTGAGGATCGTCGGGTTCCCCGCCACCAGCGGCGCGAAGATCTTGCCGGCGAACATCAGCGGGTGGTTGAACGGCACGATGCGCACCACCACCCCGACCGGCTCGCGCACGGTGAGGTGCAGCCCGGCGCTGGCCGGGATGGTGTCGCCCTTCATCTCCAGTGCGAGACCCGCGAACAACCGGGCCTGCGCCAGCGTGATCTGGACGTCGAGCTTCGAGTTGGCCAGCGGCGATCCCGCGTCGATCGTGTCGAGGACGGCTAGTTCGTCACCGTGTTCCTCGATGATCTGGGCCGCTTTCGACACGGCGGCCGCGCGTTGTGGCGCGGGTGTGAGCCGCCACTCCCGGCGTGCCCGTGCGGCGGCGGCCACGGCGGCGTCGGCATCGGACACGGTGGCGTCGGGGACCGTGGCGATCGGCTCGCCGAGGTACGGGCTGATCCGCTGGTAGGTCCGGCCGCCCTCGGCCGCCCGCAACTCACCGTCGATCAGGAGATGCCAGGGCCGATCGCGGACCGCGAGATGCCCCGCGTGCGTTCCCGTGTCCGGCAAGGCCTCCGTTGGCACTCCCGCGGCGTTCATCGCCTGGCTCCTTCGTCGTGGGTCGGTTCGGCCTGGTAGACGGGCGGAACCGCTTGCTTGAGACTCATGGCTCCGGAGACGAACCGACAAGATGATTCTTCACAGAAGAACGTTTCCGTCTGCTGGGCGGACTGTGCTTAGACATAACTTCCGCCGCCCCAAAGGAGCAGACCGTGCCCCAGATCGAACCCCCGGTCGACCCGGACATCCCGGTCATCGACGCCCACCACCACTTGTTCGACTGGGCCGACGACGCGCTGGCCGCCCTCTGGGCTCGACGCAGTCTCCTCGCCGGCGACTACGCCGGCCTTGTCACCGATGGGCACAACGTGATCGCGTCCGTGGCGGTCGAGTCACACGCCGGGTACCGGGCGTCCGGCCCCGAGCACCTGCGCCCGGTCGGGCAGACGGAGTTCATGAACGGCCAGGCGGCGACGGCCGGCGCGGTGCGGGTCGCGGCCGGGATCATCGGTTGGGCCGACCTCAGACTCGGCGCGGCCGTGCGCGAGGTCCTCGAAGCTCATCTCGTGGCGGCCCCGCGGCGCTTCAAAGGCATCCGCTACAACGCTTTGTGGGACGAGGACCCGTCCGTCGTCGGCGCACTGTTCGATCACCCGCCGCACCTATATGGCGACAAAACCTTCCGCGCCGGGTTCGCCGAGATCGCCCCATTCGGCCTGGTCTTCGACGCCTTCGTCCTGGCCCCGCAACTGCCCGACGTCACCGCGCTCGCTCGCGCCTTCCCCGAGACACCGATCGTCCTCAACCACCTCGGCAATCCGCTCGGGGTCGGGCGCCACGCGGGGCGGATGACCGAGGAGTTCCCGGCCTGGCGCAAGGCCATGACCGATCTCGCCACCTGCCCGAACGTCGTCGTCAAGATGGGCGGCCTCGGCACGTTTCTGTCCGGCTCCCCGTCCTTCCGTGCCGATCCCCCGGTCGGGTCCGAAGTCCTCGCTGGGGAGTGGCGGCCCTATACCGAGGAGACCATCGCCCTCTTCGGCGCCGACAGGGTGATGTTCGAGAGCAACCTGCCCACAGATGGGTGCGGTTCCTTCCGCATTGTCTGCAATGCCTATCAGCGCATCGTCGAACATTGCTCCGACGACGAGCGGCGAGCCATTTTCGCCGGCACCGCGACCGCGGTCTATCGGCTGGACCTCGAAGAGGTCTGAGATAGCTCGATGCCGACCGAGTCCAGCGGAATTGGTTCGAACATTGGGGGTTCGTCCCCGGGAACCAGCGCGGTCGGACCGTAAAGCCAGTCGATGAACGACATGTCATCGGCGTCGCGTGCACGCAGGATCACATTGCGCTGGCGCCGGGGCAAACCGTCGAGATGCCACAGCTTCCCCCAGGAGCGGGCCGTGAACACCACCCGGCGGCAATGCTCGGGGCGCACGTTTTGATAGGCGCTCAATGCGCCGTCCCAGTCGACTCCGCCGGTCTGTCGTGACCGGGCGACGTGCTGAGCGAGCACCCAGCCGTCCTCGATCGCCATGACCGCGCCCTGCGCCAGGTACTGCAGAGGCGGGTGTGCGGCGTCGCCGAGCAGCGCGATGCGGCCGTCGACCCAGGTCATGATCGGGTCCCGGTCGAACATCCGCCACCAGCGATCGCGCCACATCAGCGGGATGCCCGCCTGGACCTCGTCGCAGGTGGCGAGGAACGCGGCGTCGAGCTCGTCGGGGGTACCCCAGTTCTCATCGCCGGCAAGCGCTTTCGGTGACTCGAAAACCGCGACCTGGTTGAGGATTTCGCCGCCGCGCAACCCGTATCGCACGAAATGGCAACGTGGTCCTATGTGGACGGACACCTCGTCCAGGTTCACCTCCCGATCGACCTCCGCGATCGGGATCGCGCCCCGGTAGGCGACGTAGGCGGAGTTGACCGGTTCATCCCGGACCAGCCACTGCCGGGCGACCGAGTGCAGGCCATCGGCGGCGACGACCACCTCCGCCTCCTCGACCCGGCCGTCGGCAAGCGTCACCCGCGCGCCGTTCGCCGTGTTCTCGTAGCTCGTGACCCGCTGCTCGGTGCGGAGGTCGACGCCGAGATCCCGGCAGGCGCGCAGGAAGATCGCATGCAGGTCGCTGCGGTGGATCACGACATAGGGAGCGCCGTAGCGGCGCGCGAGGTCGCGGAGGTCGAGCCGGGTCAGCTCGGTGCCGTCGACGGCGTCGCGCATCACCATGCTGGCGGGCAGCACGCCGTTGGCCTTCACCTCGTCCAGCAGGCCGTACTCGTGGAGGATCCGGGTGCCGTTCGGGGCGATCTGCAGACCGGCGCCCACTTCGCCGAACTCCGATGCCTGCTCCAGCACGCGCACCCGCAGTCCCTGGCGCGCCAACGCGTAGGCGGCGCTCAACCCTCCGATGCCGCCTCCGACGACGAGCACGTGCACCGTGCCCGCGCCGGAGCTGCTCGGTTCACTCATTTTCGTGCTCCTCGTGTCGATACCGGCTCACAGCCACGCCGCCAGTCGTGGGGCGGGCGAGCCGTCGGCGGCCGTGACCCCGTGCGGGCGACCGGTGAGGTAGGCCGTGATGCCGGCGAGTGGGCCGCTGACCGCGATCGGTGTTCCCTCGCCCGCAAGGTGCCAGCGGTCGCCCGTGTCGGTGGCGGTGAGGGTGAGTGCCTGGCCGGGCACGGTGCCGCGTTTGCCGACCACGTCGTCGGAGAGTGCGGTCAGAAACCCGGCAGGCAGGTCGGTGAAGCCGATGCCGGCGGCCAGGTCGACGGCGTGCACGCAGACCTCCCTGGCGCGCAGCCACGGCACCTCGGTCGCCGGTACCGTCCGGCCCTGGGCCGTCACCACCTCGGTGCGCCATTGGGATGCCCGCAGGCCGGCCATGGCGGTGGCGAGCCGCTCGGCGGACTCGCGCAGCCAGCCACTCAATGCGTGCGCGGGGCGGTGCGCTCCCGCCTCGATATCGGCTGCCCGCTGGTCCGGGGAGGAGTACATCGGCGTCCGCTCCCCGGTGGCCGCCCAATGCGTGAGGTTGCCCAGCGCGTCGGCATTCCCCGCGATGTGCGCGATCAGGTTCTTGCGCGTCCAGCCGGGCAACCCGGACGGCAACCCCATTTCCGGCTCTCCCCAGCCGGCCACGGCTTTCAGCGTCAACTCGGTCCCGAAGTCGACCCATCGCCGCGCATCGTCGACGGTGCGGCGCATCAGTCGCCGCTCGTCTTGACGACCCGGTTCTCGAGCCGGCCGATGCCGTCGATTTCCGCGACGACGGTTTCTCCGCCGAGGAGAAAGCGTTTCGGGTCGCGGGCGTGGCCGACTCCGCCGGGGGTGCCGGTGGCGATGATGTCGCCCGGGTTGAGCCGCACGATGGTCGAGACATATTCGACCAGCGCGACCGGGTCGAAGAGCAGGTCCCCGGTGTGGTCGTTTTGCATCACTTCGCCGTCGACACTGAGGCGGATGTCCAGGGCAGGCCGGGTGCCTCCGGGCAGTTCGTCTGGGGTGACCAGCCAGGGTCCGACCGGGGTGGAGGAGTCCCACATCTTGCCCTGCAACCATTCCCGGGTACGGAACTGCCAGTCCCGGCAGGTGATGTCGTTGAGAACGGTGAACCCCGCGATCGCGGCTTCCGCCTCGGTGCCGCGGGCGCGGCGCACCGGTCGGCCGATAACCACCGCCAACTCGACTTCCCAGTCGAATTCTTCTGTCTCCTCGGGCCGGGCGATCGGATCAGTCGCACCGATCAGGCAGTCCGCGAACTTCGCAAACAAAGTCGGGTATTCGGGCAGGGCGCGACCCATTTCCTGAATGTGGGTGCGGTAGTTCAACCCGACACACACAATCTTCGACGGGACCGGCACCACCGGCGCGAAATCCGCCCCCTCACATGGATACGTGGTGGCGGGGTCGACGGTCGCGGCGTAGTCCGCCCAATCGGCGCGGGCGAGGAACGTCCCGACATCCGTGGCACCGAGGTCGACCAGCCGCTGTTCATCGACCCGGACCGCGCGGGTGGCTCCATCAACCCGGAGTGTGGCCAGCTTCATCGCGATCCCCCTTCGGTGCGGGCGAGTCCGAGTGCCTCGAACACCGGGGCATCACTGAACCGGAACACGTCCAAACCTCCCGAATCCGAATCACTGCTACCGGCCTCGGACCTGATCGAGAAGGGTTCCCACGAGGGCACCACGAACAGATCACCCCGAGCCACCGACCACCTCGTCTCCCCCACCGTCACCACACCCGAGCCGTCGAACACCTGATACACCGAGGACCCCGTCTCCCGCACCGGCGCTGTCTCCGTGCCGCGAGTAATCCGGTGGAACTCCGCGCGGATCGTCGCCAGCACATCCCCACCCGTCGCCGGATTCACGTACCGAACCACGGCGTGACCCGGCTCGACCGTCCCGCCGTAGCCCTCCTTCTCCAATGCCAACTGATCAGCCAGCGCACGATCGGTGAACTCCCATTTATAGGCCAGCAACGGCGAACCGCGGCCCACCTCGCCCACCCCCACCGGGCGCAACCCCGGATACCCCCACAACCGCTCCGACCGCGACCGCGACGGCGTGCCCCGCTCGGCCTCGGAAACCCGGTCCCTGCCGAACTCGAAAAACTGTGCCTCGGTCACATACTGGAACGGGATATCCAACCCATCGATCCACGCCATCGGCTCCGCCGCGGCGTTGTGGTGCGCATGCCAGTTCCAGCCTGCCTGCGGCAGGAAATCGCCACGCCTCATCGGCACCGGATCCCCACCGACCACGGTCCACACGCCCGATCCCTCGACCACGAACCGGAACGCGTGTTGGGTATGCCGATGCTCCGGGGCGTCCTCCCCCGGCATCAAATACTGGATCGCCGCCCACAACGTCGGCGTCGCGAACGGCCGCCCACCCAGACTCGGGTTGGCCAGCGCGATCGCGCGCCGCTCACCCCCACGACCCACCGGCACCAGATCACCGGCCTGCGCCGCCAGGGCCCGCAACCGGTCCCACCGCCACAGATGCGGCATCGCCCGCGAACGCGGGTGCACCGGCATCAGGTCACCGATCTCGGTCCACAACGGAACCAGAAGCTCCTGCTCGAAATCGTGGTACAGCTGCTCGAGTTCGGGGGTCACCTTCGGCTGGCCCGGCTCATCCACTGCCCGTAACCGCACAACAGACCCATCACCGCTCGTTATCGGCACGCCCATGAAGCCAGCATCGACCACACCGCCGCCACAGAACGCGAGATTCTGTAGAACAGAACGCTCAGCCTCGAGAACGCCGACGGGGCTTGGCCGCGGAGGCGCGCTCTGTTCGGAGCCCATCGATCAGCGCCTCGGCCGCTTCGTGGAGCTCACTAGCCTCGACACCGTCCAGCAGCTCCGTCGAGATCCCGAGCAGAAAGGCATGGACCAGCGCACCGATGACCTCGGGCCTCGTCCGGTCGCCGAGTTCGCCAGTGTGTTGACCGCGCCGGACGCATTCGACGATACGGCTGCGATCGGCTTCCCTGCGGCGAGCCGCCGCTTCACGCGCGGCGACGGACTCCTCCGAGGCCGCACCGACCGTCGCGGACAAAGTGACGAGGCACCCGAGCGGGTGCCGAGGGTCACTTTGCATGGTGATGGAGGCGTGCAGCATCTGCGAGAGCGCCTCCGCCGCGCTCAACCGCGTATCCGCCACCAGGTCGGTGACCTGCCCCGGGCCCATCACGTAGTGCGTCACCGCGCGCTCGAACAGCCCGCTCTTCGAGCCGAACGCGCCATAGAGGCTCGCCGACGACAGCCCCGTAGCCGCTCGTAACTGCGCGAGCGTCGCCGCCTCGAAGCCGCGTTCCCAGAACACGGCCATCGCCGCGTCCAGCGCCTGGTCCTCGACGAACTTCCTCGGTCGTCCCGCCATGCGTCCAGCGAAAGAAGATCATGTCCTCCCACGCACCCGTGTCCCCGCCGAGATCCGCCGCACCCCGAACCCTGCCCGTCCCCGCGCTGACATTGATGGCGCTGACCGGTTTCATCGTCATCATGACCGAGACGCTGCCTGCCGGGCTGCTGCCCCAATTCAGCAGTGACTTCGGCGTCAGCGAGGGGGGCGCGGGCCAGCTGGTGAGTGCTTACGCGCTGGGGACCGTGGTCGCGGCGATCCCGGCAATCGCGCTCACACAGCACGTCTCGCGCAAGAAGTTGCTGGTCGCCGGGCTGCTGGGGTTCCTGGTCGCGAACGGCGCGACGGCTCTCGCACCTGGGCTGACGGTCGCGCTCGTGGCCCGGTTCGTCGGTGGCGCGTTTTCCGGCCTGCTGTGGGGAATGCTGGCCGGGTACGCCCGCCGCATCGTCGCCCCCGCACAGGCGGGACGGGCCTTGGCGATCGCGATGACGGGCGCGCCGGTCGCGCTGTCGATCGGCACCCCGGTCGGATCATGGCTCGGTTCCGTGACCGGCTGGCGGTGGGCGTTCGCCTGCGTATCCGCGCTGACGCTCGTTGTCGCCGCCGCGGTCGTCATCGTGGTTCCGGATGTCGCGGGTATCCGGGCCACGTCACGTCCTCGCCTGACGCGCGTCGCCGCGCTGCCCGGGGTCGCCGCCGTGCTCGTCGTGGTCTTCGTCTGGATGCTCGCCCACAACCTGCTCTACACCTATGTCGCGCCGTTCCTCACTTCCGCGCATCTCGGGCTGCGGCCGGACGTCGCGCTGTTCGTGTTCGGCGTCGCCGCTCTCGGGGGTATCTTCGCGACCGGAGTTCTCATCGATCGCGCGCTTCGGGCCTTGACGCTGGGGAGCATTGCGATGTTCGCGTTCGTCGCGCTCGCACTCACTCTCGCTCCGGGTTCGTTGCTCGTCACGGTCTGCGCCATCGTCGGCTGGGGCTTCGCGTTCGGCGGGGCAGCGACCCTATTGCAGACGGCCATAGCGAACGCCGCAGGCGAGGCGGCTGACGTCGCCAATGCGATGCTCACGACGGTCTTCAACCTGGCCATCTTCGCGGCCGGTGCCGCCGGGGCGCTTCTCGTCGACGGAGCCGGCGCTCAAACCGTGTCCGCCGCAATGGGAATCCTTTCAGCGATCGCATTCCTGATCGCCGCCCTCGCCCGAACCCACGCCTTCCCCAAACCAGCGCGATGACACCAAACCGCGACTACGCCGTCCAGCGGCGGCCGGTCTCCGCAGCCTGCGCGACGGCCGCGATCAGTTCCGAGTTGTGGACGCCGTGGTCGAAGCCGGGTGTGGTGAAGGTGCCATGCTCGATGTCGCGGGCAAGGCTGGCGTACATCTCGGCCACATTGAGCGCGGAGCCGGGCAGGGATCCCGCCACGGCCGGCTTCTCCGGGGCCTCGAAGGGCACGCTCGACGTCAGCGTCAGGTCGGCGCCCTGCACGCCGTAAATGGCACCGCCGGTGAGCTTCAACCACCCGTCGGAGCCGCGCAGCTCCAGGGTGAATAGTGCGTCCTCGGGCGAGACGCCGCCTTGGATGTCGGCGGTGACCACTGCGCCCGATGTCGTCCGAGCCAGCACGTCGACGTGATCGGGGACCTCACGACGGCTGGTCCCGCCGGTGTCGGCGACCGTGGGCTGAGGCCACAGGGTCGCGGTGCGCGCGTCGATCTCGACGAGATCGCCGAGCACCGCCTCCACGATGTCCAGGGTGTGGCCCGCGGTGATGGTCAGCAGGTTCGCACCGGCGGCCATTTCCTCGAAGTACTGGTAGTTCGAAAGGGTGGTGGGACCGAAGCCCAGCGAGGTCGACACCACACGGGCGTTGAGGGGCGTGCCAATGACACCGTCCGCGACCATCCGCGTCGCCCGGCGCACCGCGGGGTTGAGCCTGCCCTGCAGGCCGATGGCGTGATGCTGGGTCCGCACCGCGGAGGCGATTTCCTTTGCCTCGGTCAGTGATACCCCGAGCGGCGCTTCGCAGTACACCGCCTTACCGGCCTCGAGCGCCGCGAGGACGAGGTCGCGGTGCGCCGGAACCCGTACGGTAACGGTCACGATATCGACCGAACTGTCGGCGATCATCCGGAACGGGTCGGAAAACCATTGCGAGGCACCGAATGCCGCCGCGGCCTCGCGCGCGCTCTGCTCGTGGCGGGTGGCCACCGCGGCCAGGACCACCGAATCCAGACCCTGGATCGCCGGTATGTGGGACACCTGCGCCCAGCTCGCCTTGGTGTCGGCCCCGACGACCCCGACCCGGTAGCCGCGTCCTGACCTGCTTGTCTCCTGAGTTGTCACGATCTTCAGTCGACACCCCGCGCCGGGTCACAACCAGGTCGAGTGCTCCCTGGTCACGACATGACCAGGCACGGCGCCGAAACCCTTCGTAGTCTGGGGTGGTGTCCAGCAAGTCCAACACGGTGCTGGGGTCGTTCCTGCGCTCCCGGCGTGATCGGCTGACCCCCGCCCAAGCCGGGATCACCCCGTTCCCGGGACCGCGGCGGGTACCCGGTCTGCGGAAGGAAGAGCTCGCCGTGCTGGTCGGGATCAGCCCCGATCACTACAGCCGCCTCGAACAAGGCCGCCAGGCCACGCTGAGCGAGGACCTGTGCGACGCACTCGCCCGGGCCCTGCAGCTGGACGAACTGGAGAGCAAGCACCTGCGGACCCTCGCCGCCCGCTCACCGCGACGAGCGCGGTGGCAGTCCGCGCAGCACCCCGAGCCCGGCCTGCTACGGGTGATGACGGCGCTGGAAGAGCTGCCCGTCCTGCTGCTCGGGCGGCGCTCGGAAGTGCTGGCCCGCAACGCATTGCTGGAGGCCGTCCTGGGCACCACGTTCGAACCCGGGACTTCCTTCGTCCGCTGGCTCTTGCTGGATCCGGCGGCCCGCGAACGCATCACCAACTGGGACGAGTTCGCCGCTGCCGCCGTCGGCGGCCTGCGGTACGAGATCGGCAGGCATCCCGACGACGCCAAACTCAGGGAGCTGATCGACGAGCTTCGCGCGGACTCGCCCGCGGTGGCGCGGTGGTGGGACGAGCAGGGTGTCATCGACCGCACCTCACTGATCAAGCGGATCCGCCATCCCGCGGCGGGTCTCCTCGAGTTCGGCGTCGAGTCGGTCTCCGCCCCGCACTGCCCGGACCAGCGGCTGGTGATCTACACCGTCGAGCCCGATTCACCGACTGCCCGGACCATGCCCCTGTTGCACAGCTGGGCCTACGCCCAGACGGATCTTGCCGAACCCGCCAAGTAGACCGGCCTTGCCGGGACTCCCGCGGCTCACGCGCCCGGGCCGGCGACCACCCCTCGTGAGTGCAGGCCGCCGATCTCGGCCTCGCTCAGTCCGAGGCGGTCGGCGAGCACCTCGTCTGTCTCGCGTCCCAGTAGCGGCGCCACGCCCGCCTCGCCGTACGCCGCATTCCAGCGCAGCGGGGAACGAGCCGTGATCGCCGGCGCGCCGCCGGGCAGGGCCGTATCGGCGAGGACGGGGTGCCGTCCGGCCCGGTGATCGGCGACGACGTCGCGTGTGCCCTGGTACCGGCCCCACAGCACCTTCGCGGCGTCGAGCTCGTCGTGCACCTGCTTGAAATCCCGGGCCGCGAACCAGGGCCGGAGGATCGCGGCGATCGTCTCACGCAGCCGGTAGCGGTCGGCTTCGTTCGTCAGGTCCGCTCCCATCGCGGTCGCGAGAGCCGCGAACACCTCCCGGGTACCGGTAACGTCGCACAATGCCGACCATTGCCCCTCGGTCAGTGCGACGACCATGACGCGCCGTCCGTCCGAGCAGACGAAATCGACACCGAAGCTGCCGTAGACATGGTTACCGTGCCGCGGACGTTCCGTTCCCTTTTCGGCGGTCTCCGACAGCCAGCCCAGGTTCGCCACCCCGGCCAGCGCGACGTCGGCGAGCGCCAGCTCGATGTAGGCGCCACGACCGGTGTGGGACCGTTGGTACACCGCGGCGAGCACACCGGTCGACACTGTCAGGCCGGTCACCAGATCCCAGGCCGGCAGGACGTGGTTGACCGGCGCACCGCCGACCTCGGGCCCCGTGATGCCGGGGATGCCGACCTCCGCATTGACGGTGTAGTCCACCGCGGGACGGCCATCGGGATGTCCCTGCACGCGCAGGTGGACGAGGTCGGGCCGGTGCGCGACCAGCACATTGTTGGCCATCCAGCGCCGGCCCACCACGTTGTCCACCAGGATTCCCCGGTTCTGACCTGGCGCGGTGATCAGCGCCACGACGAGCTCGCGCCCTTCCGGCGAGCGCATGTCCACCGCGATCGACCGTTTGCCCTTGTTCAACGACGCCCAGTAGTAGGACTCCCCCTCGCCGGGCCCGGTCCCGTGACCGACAACCGGCCAGCGGTGGTGATCGCTGCCTCCGCCGATCGGGTCGATACGGATGACCTGCGCGCCGAGCTGGGCGAGCGTCATTCCTCCGGTGGGGCCGGCAACGAAGCTCGCGCATTCGACGATTTCCAGGCCGGTCAGCGGCTTCGGGGCGGAATCGGTCTCGGGCATGGGATCCTTCTCAGTGCACGGTCACGATCATCGGCTGGCCGCACGATATCGGGAACGAAGCGCGCCGCGTGGGACGAGGAGACGAAGATCGCACGAAGGGCGCCGGTGAGGAGATGGGCCCCAGACGGTGAACCTGGCGAGACGCTCGCCATCACGTCATGTCGGTGTTGGTCGCCGACAGCGCTAGCCGCGTCGCCTCACGGCTTGCGCGGTGGTTGGGCTTGAGGCTTCGCGAGCCTGCCAACTTGGCTGCGAGATGATCGGCGACGGTGACAGGTTCGTAGAGCCTCGGGGTGTCGATGTCCACACACGAGGGAAGACAATCAATGACGGCATCGGCGTTGCCGTCGTGGAAGTAGGCCGCGGAGCGCCGGAGCAACGGCCGGCCTTCAGCGTCGATCGGCGCGAGAACCCGGTGCATGGTCGAGATCCATCGGTCGTTCGTCCATCGAGCGAGCAGGTCGCCCAGATTGATCAACAGCGCTCCGGGAGCCGGCCGGACGTCGTGCCAAGTGCCTTCCGAGTCCAGGATCTGCAGGCCCGGCAGGACGTCATCCGCCCAGAGCACCGTCAATACACCGTAGTCGGTGTGGGGTCCCATCCCCAGTTGTCCCGGCTCGAGCCGTACCTCGCCGTCGGGCAGCTGGTATCGGTTCATCCGGAGGGTGTCCATCGAGTGGTCGGTATAGGACCGGAAGTAGTCGGCCGGCAGGTCAAGGGCGACGGCGAAGACGCGGGTCAAGGTGTTCGCCAGAGCGCCGGCCTGCCGCATCCATTCCTCGACGTCGCGCTCGAAAAGGGCCGGCCGGTCCGGCCACATGTTCGCCGGATAGTGCTCGCCGGCCAGGTCCAGACCGGGGAACTCGGCTGCCTCCGTGCCGACGTTGAAGGCCTCGAAGAGATCCGCCGGCGACGTGATGCCCAAGCTGTAGCTGAGTCGTTCGTCCCGCGGGGCGGTGTAGCCCCGGTTGACCTCGGGCGTCGCCGGCTTGAGGGCGGCCTTGTCCTCGAACGGGAGTGCGAAGAAGCCGTCCATGGCCTCGGCGAGGCCGTCGGCGGCGAGCTCGGGAATGCCGTGGCCCTTGATCTGCATGAAGCCCACGTCGCGCGCGGCGCGATCGACGAGGCCGGCGATCTCCGATCGATGATCGGCGTCGCCTTCTTCGAAGCCCTCGATGTTGACGACGGGGATCCGCAGCGATCCGCCGGTTGATTTCGCAGTGCTCACCTGTTCACTCCAGATTTTCGATGCGCGGCATGCTGGCGATCAGCTTGTGAATCGTGTGCGCGAGCGCTCCGCTCAGAGCCGGCTGTGGTCGGCGGCGAGGGATCGTGACCCCGACGGAAGATGCTGACACCAACACTGATTCCGGTCAACACTTTCCGGCGGTTCCGCGACTGGGGCGCTCAGAACCGGCACCGCTACTCTGGGTGCCATGGCCCGCACGCTTTCCTCGGTCAGCGACGGTGATCTCGCTCGCCGGCGGATCCTGGATGCCGCACACGCCGTATTCGCCGCCCGCGGATTTCGCGCCGCGACGGTGGACGCGATCGCCCGGCGTTCGGAACTGTCGCGCGCCGGCGTGCTGCACCATTTCGCCAACAAGCAGGCGATTCTCACCGCTCTGCTGGACCAACGCGACGTCGAGCTGGCGCTGTACGAGGATGCCGCCGCCGACTCCGTGGCAACCCTGATCGCCGGGGTGCGCGCGAGATTGCGCCGCATCCTCGACGGGCGCGATCTGATTCTCCTCGCTCATTCCCTCAGGGCTGAGGCCGTGGATCCGGAACATCCCGCGCACGATTGGCTGGTGCGCCGTTCGCGTCGCCTGCGGGCCGACATGACGACGGCTCTCGAGGCGTCCGTCGCTCGCGGAGAACTCAGGCCGGATGTCGATCCGCGGCTCCTGTCCGCGCTACTGCTGGCGGTCATAGAGGGCCTGGAGATGCAGTGGCTGGAGGACCCCGGCGAGGTCGACGTCGAGGCCGGGGTCGCACTGTTCGACGAGCTGCTTCGCGGCAACATCGCGGCTCGCCCGTAGTTCTCCGGCGCGTCCCGGGGGCGACTCCGAGAACAGACCTACCAACATGTCGGTCGGATATGGCATCATGACGCAACCGTCCGTTCACTCGCACCACCGGGGACGTCCAACGATCCGCGCCGGAGTCGCCGGGTGAGCTCGCGGTTTGTGAACAGTCAGTTAAGTCAAACTTCATTTGTTACAAGCCGAGGACATCGGCGTCTCCTCGCTCAACCACCCTTGATATCGACTATCGGCCTCCCTCAAGATCTTGTTTGAATCGTTTCATTGACAAGGAGATTCAGTGTCACCTAATCTCTCCGCATCTCAACGAGGAGGAGACGGCGTGCGCGCAGAGCCCAACCCGCCAGGATCGACCGTTCAGCGCGGCCTGAGCGCGGATTACCTCCGCGCGCTGCCGAAAGCCGAGGTCCACTGCCATCTCGAGGGGTGTGTCCCGCCGAAGACGGCGGTCCGGCTCGCAGCGCGACACGGCGTCACTCTTCCCGCCGGAGCCCGGGACGGGGGCGACCGCTATCGCTTCCGGAACTTCGACGAAGGCCTCGAGATCTACCTCGCCGTCTGCAGGTCGATACAGACAGCCGAGGACTTCGAGGCCGTCACGTACGAGAGCCTCATGACAGCGGCCGAGGGCGGTCTCCGCTACCGCGAGATCGCGTTCAACCCGCAGAATCATCCCGAGCTGAGCTACGACACGATGATGGGCGGGATCCTCGCGGGGGCGCGCGCCGCCGAGGAAGAGGCCGGCGTCGTCTCGCGGATCGTGGTCGCGATCAACCGTCAGTTCGGCGGCGAGGCCGCGCTGAACCTCGTCCGGGACGTCCTCGCACATCCCCACGATGAGGTCGTCGCGATCGGGCTCGACGGCGACGAAAAGGCCGCGCGGCCATCAGAATTCGTTGCGGCCTATGACCTCGCGCGCGCCGCGGGCCTCAAGCTCACCGCGCACGCGGGCGAGCACGGCGACTCCACCGAGATGGTCGAGTGCCTGGATCTCCTGCGGGTGGATCGCATCGACCACGGGTACGCGGCTTTGCTCGATCCCGCGCTGCTCGCCCGGACGGTGCGCTCGCAGATCCCGTATTCGGCGTGCTGGTTCATCGACTATCCCGAGCTCGAGGTCGAAGGCCGGCGGCTCGACGTCGCGGCCATGGCCGCGGCCGGGCTCAACATGTGCCTCAATTCCGACGACCCGGCCCTCATCGGCCCAGAGCTCCATGACGACTTCATCGATGCGGCCGCGCATCTCGAATGGACCGTCGAGGACGCCGAGAAGTACGCGCTGGCGGGGATCGATGCCAGCTTCGCGGACAATGCCACCGTCGAACGCCTCCGCGCCGAGTTCACCGCCGAGCTCGAGCGTCTCCGACCGGGCGCCTACAGCGCCGACATCCAGTGAGGACGAAGACCATGACTGATCAGCTGAACCCCTTCCAGGTCACGATGTCGCGTCGCGGCGTGCTGGGCCTCGGCCTCGCCACGACGGCCGGATTGGCGCTCGCCGCCTGTGGCGGCTCGTCGACGAACTCGGCTTCGGGCGACGCCGCGACCGGAAGCCTGGGAGAGCTCAAATACGGCTTCTCCTGGCTGTACGACGTCACGCAGGCGGGCTCATACATCGCCGATACGAAGGGGTACTACCAGAACGTCGGCTTCACGTCGGTCACGTTCATCCCCGGCGGCCCGTCGGCGGTCTCCGTGCTGACGCAACTGGCCAACGGGACAGCGCAGTTCGGGGTGTCGTCGCCGACGGAGATCGCCGGGGCCAACGCGAACGGTGCCTCGTTCCGGATCATCGGCGCGATGTACCAGGAGGATCCGCGCTGCATCGTCTCGCTGTCGGGCAAGCCGCTGAAGACACCCGCCGACCTGACCGGGAAGACGATCGCCGTCGCCGACGCCGACAAGCCGTTCATGCAGGCCTTCCTCGGCGTCAACGGGCTCAAGCCGAGCGACGTGACGATCGTCCCGTTCCAGTACGACCCGGCCCCGCTCGTCGCCGGTCAGGTGGACGGGATCCTGGACTACTCGACGAACTCGCCGATCAGTCTTCGCCAGTCCGGGCACGATCCGGTCGTGCTGATGTTCGCGGACTTCAACTGGTCCACCGTCACCCAGACCTACGTCGCGTCCACGGATCAGATCTCCGGGTCCGCGGGCCTGCTCAAAGCGGCGCTGCGGGCCGACATCATGGGCTGGCGCGACAACATCGCCAACCCGGAGGAGGGCGCGAGCCTGGCGGTGGACAAGTACGGGAAGTCCCTGAAGTTCACGCTGGACAACCAGTTGGCGTGCAATGAAGCCGAAATCGCCCTGATGAAGACGGCCGACACCGCGACGAACGGCATCTTCACCGTCAGCGACGCGCTGCAGCAGGCCACGGTCAAGACCCTGGCACTGAGCGGCGTCCACACGACGGCGGCCGATCTGTTCGACCTCTCCCTGCTGGCCGCAGTGTACCAGGAACACCCGGAGCTCAAGATGGTGTCGTGAACACCGAAGAATCGACGGATGATTTCGCCCGCGATGTGGGCGCCGCCGTGCGGCGCAGGCGGCGCGAATTGGGCATGACGGGCAAGGAACTCGCCCGCCTGATGGACGTCTCCGCCTCGTTCATCACGCAACTGGAGAAGGGCCAGTCCTCGATCAGTTTGCCGCGCCTCTACCGGCTCGCCGAAGTGCTGGGGACGACGCCAAACGGACTGCTCCCGGTGAGTTCCGCCTCGATCATGGTGACCCGCGCCGGGACGGGCCAGGAGATGCGTGCGGCACAGCGCGAGGACGCCCAGCGGCCGAGGCTCTTGACGCGAGGCGGCCCGGGCCTCTCGCTGAAGGCGCACCGCTATCTGATCGACCCGTCGGATCCACCGCAGGACTGGTTCAGGCACGACGGCGAGGACTTCGTCTTCGTCGTCAACGGCCGGATCCGGGTCGAGTTCGACCGGAGTGGCCCGATCGAACTGGGCCCGGGTGACGCGCTGAACCACGACGGCACCATCGCGCACCGCTGGCACCTGGTCGGAGACGAAACGGCCGAAGTTCTCATTGTCAACAACTTCGAGCACTGACCACGGAACACGAGGAGACCGAATGGCTGCGAACGCGGGGATTCAGCTCGACGACGTGACCAAGACCTTCACGACGAGGCGCCAGCGTGTCGACGCGCTGGGCGGTGTCAGCCTGAGGGTGGACGAGAGCCAGTTCGTGAGCTTGATCGGGCGCTCCGGGTGTGGGAAGTCGACCATTCTGCGGCTCCTCGCCGATCTCGATCGTCCGAGCAGTGGAACGGTCGCGATCAGGGGTGAGAACCCGTCCGTCGTGCGCAAACGGGGCCGGCTGGGCGTGGCGTTCCAGGACTCGGCGCTGCTGCCGTGGCGGACCGTGTCGGACAACATCCGGCTGCCGCTCGAAGTCGCCGGACGACGACCCGAGCCGGCCGCCATTCAGGAGATCGTCGATCTGGTGGGTCTCCGGGGGTTCGAAAAGGCTCGCCCCAGCCAGCTCTCGGGCGGTATGCGGCAACGCGTCTCGATCGCGCGCGCCCTGGCCTTCGAACCCGAGATCCTCCTGCTCGACGAGCCGTTCGGAGCGCTCGACGACATGACCCGGCAACGGCTGAACCTCGAGCTCCAGCGGATCTGGACCGAGAAGCCGGCGACGACCTTGCTCGTCACGCACGGGATCTCGGAGGCGATCTTCCTGTCCGACGTGGTCGTCGTCATGACGCCGCGTCCCGGTCGCATCCTGCGCGTCGTTCCCATCGACCTGCCGCGCCCCCGCGTGCCGGAAATGATGAGGAGCCCGGAGTTCCATCGCCTCACCGACGAACTCGGCCAGCTGCTGTTCGAGGACGATCCGGCTCAACCGGCCGCTGAGCGGAGCGCCTGACATGACACGCCTTGACACACAGGGAATCCAGGCCGTCGCGCCTCCGTTCGCGCGCGGCCGGGCGCGGCCGCCACGTCAGATCCCGGGTGTCGTGTGGACAGTCGGAGGGTTCGCGCTCGCCATCGCGTTGTGGTGGGTCGTGGCGGTGTCGGGCCTTCTCCCCGCCGGCTCCGTGCCGACGCCGGTGACCGTGATCGATGATCTGATCTCGAACTTCTCCTACTACCTCGGCAATGCCGCCCCGACCGTGGTGACGGCACTCGAGGGCTTCGCGATCGCCGTGGCGATCAGCCTCGTGTTCGGCGCGGTGGGGTCGCTGACCGGTCTCCTCGAACGCTCCGTGTCACGCGTCGCCCTGGCAATCTACTGCCTTCCCTTGCCCGCCCTGCTCCCGCTCATCGCCAGCCTCGAAGGCCCTGGGAAGCCGACCCGGATCACGATGGCGGTCCTCTTTTCGTTCTTCCCGATGCTCATCGGCGTATTGGCCGGGCTTCGCGCCACCCCGGCGGACACGGCCGCGATCGTGCACGTCGCGGGCGGCGGCCGCCTGCAGATCCTGCTGAAAGTCGGGCTCCGATCGGCCCTGCCCACCATCATCGCCGGGATGCGCATCGCCGGTCCCGGCGCGCTGCTGGGAGCGCTGGTGGCGGAGTTCAGCGGTGCTGACAACGGCCTGGGAGTCGTGCTCGTGGTGAGCCAGCAGAAGCTGCAGACCGCCCAGACCTGGGGCGTGGCCATCGTCGCCACCCTGATCGGAGGTCTGCTCTACGGGGTGATCACGGCGGCCGGCCGCTGGCTGCATGTGGATCCCGTGGAGGCCCAGGCATCCACCACGAGCGCGCGAGGCGCCGGTCCCCTTCGGCAGCTGGTCGAACTGCTCACACCGGCGGTCGCCCTGCTCGTCATCTGGGTGGGACTGGTGCTGTTCGGCGGCGCGAGCCCGCTCGTGTTCAAGTCTCCTGTGGCCGTGGTGAACTACCTGACCAGCCATCCCGCCGCGGCCGCGCACCGGGCGTCACTCGTCTCGGACTGGCTCCTCACCATGCGCGACACGGGCATGATCTTCGGGGTCGGGATGGCCGCCGCGTTCATCGCCGGCTGCGTGCTGGTGAGCTTCCCGGTCCTGCTGCGGCTGGGACTCCCGCTGCTCATCGCCTCGCAGTGTGTGCCGCAGATCGCGTTCATTCCGCTGCTCGTGGCCATCTGCGGCCGGGGGCCCGCGTTCATCATCGTCACCGGACTCCTGGTGGTCTTCTTCCCCGCGATGATCGTGATCGTCACCGCCCTCGAAGAGCGGTCACGCTCGACGATCGACGTCGTCAGCGTCTACAGCGGTGGCCGATGGGCGGTTCTGCGCTTCGTCAGAATCCCCGGAGCCGTGCCGGGAATCCTCAATGCGGCGCGGATCAGCATCCCGCTCGCGCTTTTCGGCGCGCTGGTGGCCGAGTGGCTCGTCACCGGAAACGGGATATCGGAAGCCATGACGACGGCCACCACGACCTTCGACTACACCCGGCTCTGGGCTGACGTGGTCGTCGTGACCGTGACGGTCATCGTGCTGTACGAGGTGGTCGCCGTTCTGCACGAACGCGCCCGCCGGAGGTTCTCAGCCTGACCGACTGCTCCATCTTTCCTGAAGCCCGACATCGCTCGGCACCAGCGCCGAGCCCTTTCTCATGGAGACCCACCGAAATGGTCCGCTTCATCGGTCCCGACAACGACGCATATATCGCGAGCCTCATCCGGCACGTCAGCGAATACGAGGAACTCACGGGAGAAATCGTGAACCTCGAAATCATCCCCGAAACCGACTACGTGACCAATTCCCTCGACGCTCTGCGTGCCCGGCTGCGCGGCAGTTCAGCGCCGGACGTGTTCGTGTCCGGTCCCGTCTCGATGTGGAAGCTCGCCGGCGAAGGCATCGTCGAACCCCTGGACGCGTACCTCGACACGTGCGGCAACGACTACCGGCCGGACGACTTCCTGCCGGCCTTGCTCTCGGCCAATCGCTGGACGGGTCTGCGGGGTGACGCCCTCGGTACCGGTCCGTTGCTGGAGATCCCGGTCAACTGGGAGACGTACAACCTGGCGTACCTGCCGGATGTGCTGGAACGGGCAGGTCTCAGCGAGCCGCCGTCGACCTGGGACGAGTACTTCGCCGCCGCGGCGAAGATCGCGGAGAACGTGCCCGGCGTCCGCGGCTTCGCGCAGCGTGGCACCGATACCTGGCACACGATGTACACCGGCTACGCGACCCAGGTCTGGTCATACGGCGCTACCGACTTCGACGACGCCGGGCGCAGCGCACTCACAAGCCCCGCGATACTCGCGGCGACCCGCGACTTCCTCACAGCCGCGCGCATGGCAGGCCCGGCAGCGTTTCCCGGCGGACATTGGCTCGACGTCGCCCGCGACTTCGCAGCGGGCCGCTACGGCATGATCGTCGACTCCGACCACTACGTCGCCTTCTTCGAGGGCGCCGATTCTGCCGTACGCGGGCGGGTCGCCTATACCCAGCCGCCGCTGGGGCCGGAGGGCCTGCGGGAGGCGAATATGTGGACCTGGTCGCTGGTCATGAACAGTGCCTCACACGACAAGCCCGGCGCGTGGCGATTCATCGAGTGGGCCAGCTCCCCGTCGTTCCTCGCACGGGCGGCGCTTGAGGGCAACATGAATCCGACGCGGCAAAGCACATGGGACGACGACGCGTTCCGGGCCGCGGCTTCCGGGTGGAGCGGCTTCGGTGACAACAGCCTGGCGATCCTCCAGACGACCGCGCGCGTGCTGCCGACTCCCATGCCGGAGTACCTCGATGTGGCAAGCCTGTGGTCGGCCGCGATCGTGGAGGCGTACCGGCAGCCCGATGCGCTGGAGCGCGTCTTCGGCGAGGCCGCGACTCACATCGATCATCTCCTGAGCGGCGATTGGACGAGTGCGTCGTGAGAATCGGTGTCGTGGGGGCCGGCCGCCACGCGAACAATGCCCTTTATCCGTCGATCATCGAATCGGGCCTTGAACTCGTCGCGGTCTGCGCACGCACTCGCGAACGGGCGGAGACCACAGCCAGGCGCTGGGGTGCGGCTGCGCACTACATCGCGGTCGACGACATGCTCGCGAGGGGTGATCTCGATGGGGTGGTGATCGCGGTCCCCGCCGGCGAATATCAGCCGATCATCGCCCGGTGCCTGGAGGCGGAACTCCCCGTCTTCTGCGAGAAGCCCGCCGGTCGAACGGCTTCGGATCTGCGTGAGCTCGCGGCTATCGCGGGGACGGCGAGGCGTGAGGTAGTCGTCGGCTACATGAAGCGATTCGCACCGGCCTATCGACGGGCTCGTGACATCATCCGTTCGGAGCGCTTCGGCGAGCCCACTCTTGCCCATTTCACTTTCGCGATGGGTCAGATCGACGACTACCTCGCCGATCCACGTCATTACCTCATCGACAATCCCGTTCACATGATCGACCTCGCGCGCTACCTCATTGGGGAACTCGACGAGATATCAGCGGTGCTCAATGTGGTGCCGGACTTCGGTCTCAGTGTGTGCCTGATCGCACGCACCGCCAACGGCGCAGCCTGCTCCTTCGATTTCTGCACGACGGGTTCTTTCGCCCACCGTGGAGAGTCCGCCGAGGTTTACGGGCGCGGTCACGCTGTCGCGGTCGACAACGTCGATACCTGCACGTTCCGCCCACTCGACGGGCCGGCTGAGACGTGGCGTCCGAACTACACCCTCCCGGTGCCGGCCAATTCAGGTTTCACAACGATGGGGTTCGTCCCCGCCCTCGAACACTTCCGCGAGGTTGCCGCCGGCCGCGTCGCCAACGAGTCAGATCTGGAGAGCGCCGCCCGAACCTTGGAAACCGTCGAACGGCTGTGGGACCAGGTCGAACCGACGTGGACCGCGACAGGTGGCACCTGATCGCACCGCGGCTCGTACCTCCGCAGGCTCTACGCTCGCGCGATAACCGCGCGCCCCGGCGCGGCCGGTGAGCCGGACCGCGCCGTCGAGGGCGTCGCAGGGCGAGCGCCATGCGGTCGAGGACGCACCGGACGATCTCCGGCAGCACCGGCCCGAGCACGGTGCCCGGTTCGTGCCGTGGCGCGAACATGTTGTCCAGACCAAGCTGGCCGAACAGGCCAACTGCCCCAGCAAACGGCCCCCGGCGTCGACCACGCCATAGTGACGAAAATTTGAACATGGTCAAGCAGATTCGGGACCTTGCCGAACTCAGCCGTCATATGCGCTCACCACCCCACCGGGGTACGCCATTCGCCGCCAAGGCACAACGTCTTGACGATGACCGAGAAACCTTTCAAGCCAAAGCTTGCAGTCGCATTATTCTCCGTCATCAGGATCGAATTTCCCGTGAGGCCAATCAAGCCTCCATCCCGACCCACTTTTCCACCCTCCACGAACCTTATCGACAATCCCCTGCGGAATACGTGCGATTTCAACGTCAAATCCCGGCTTACCTTCCATCAATATTGAAAACACGTAGAAATCTCCGATCTTTTCGTATGCGTGAGCACGCAGACGAACCACGCCACCCCCACGCAACGAAACTTCCCAATCCGAGAGCACGCCAAAAATATGTAAGCTTTGCTCGACTGGATCATACTGCAAAGTGCATCACTCGTTTGGAGACCAGAAGCGTCAGCGCTTCAGAAATTCAGACCGGAGACAGTTTGCTTGACTTTCAGCAAATCTTGCCCCTGGGCAATCATGACGAAACCTTCTCCATCAAAGGCGCCTATTATAGCAGCTCGAACCACGTCGCTCATATCATCAGCGACGTGCTCAAGACTTTTCAACAGCGGAATCCCAACAGGAGCCTGCAAGATGATCACATCATACGCAAAGGTCGGATCCGCGGATCGGATGACTGCCTCGATATCACTTGGCGCAGCGGACAGTCGACATGCGGCAAATACTTCTTCCCCGCGGGAGAATATGCTGGATGCACCATGGACACCACCCGGATCGGACCGGCGCCAAAGTGGCAATTCCAAGAGGAGTCACGAGCGATCAAACACTGTTTTGAGAACAACGGATAAATCTCGCAGATCGACTTGACCGATACCGCCTCTACTAAAATCGAGAGCTTGCTCGATATCCTTGTCGTCTGCGATCAAGCCAACCGCAGGAAATTCCGCAGTGGCAGCACTGGCCGACCGGGCGATTGTGAGCCCCTGAGCAAGACCTTGATGGGCGTACCTGCGACCCATTTCGCCGACTTCTTTGACATAGATAGCCACTTGTCCGCCCGTCCTCGCAAATTTGATATAAGCCGCCGTATGACACTCGTTAACCACAATGCGGGCCGATTTCACCCACTCGGATCGCCGCCTCACCTCCGAACTGGTCCGACATCTGGAAGGCTCCACATTCCCAACACCAGCATTACTCATGTAGACAACATACCCGCGCAATAGTCAATCTCCGAGATGCCGTCAACTTCACTCGCGATCATTCGACGGCCTCTACCCGCGTGACAACCTCGGCCCGAGCGTTCTCGAATCGGCGAAAGAAAATAAACTTTGCTTCTTGCCACGGAACAACTCGCGCCGGTCCGGCACTGAACGTTGTATGGTCTACATCTACAACCTGGACGGTATCGAACGGCTCAGACATACTCAGGAAGCGTACAACGGCAACGTGGTTTCCTGGCTCGCTATCCAATGCAATCCAGCTGGACCTCAGGTAGTCAGCTTGATCAATATCGTATCGCGCGAGGCTGAACTCTGCACTGTTTCGCGATCGATCTGCCTCGATCGGATCTCTCACAAAAACGTCGAACAAACATTCGGCGAGATGCTCCCACGAACGATACATATCATGGTCACGGTAGCTGATCATCGCACGATCAGCAAACGGAATCATGGCCAGAAGCGCGTTCCGAAAGTTGGAAAACAGCTCGTCTACCGTCGCCCTCAAGATGTCGTCACTGCTCACGGCTGCTAACCCCATAGATTGTCGATCCACCCGAGTTGCTCACGTGTGATGCCCAGGACGACTCTACCTTGGTCGTCAGTAACAAATACACAGCCCTTGGCTAGCGCCCCGAACCACGGCATTCTTGGGACCGACGAAGTTCTTTATTCCAGCGCCGCTCCTGCCCGCTCCCGGAAATTGGAAAGATTTATCGAGCTGAGGCTCTGCACAACTGTTGTGGACCAGGACCGGTGTGGATGCCGGCGTAGTGGGTGTGGATGCCGTCGATCTGGAGGTTGCCGACGGTGAAGGTGCGTTGGTAGGCGCGTGGCGTGGTGATGGTGGCGGTGAGGACTTTGTCGCCGACTTTGACTTGGTCGATGGGCTTGTCGCGGCCGTCGGCCATCGTGACCGGGTGCCCGTGGAGAAGCTGTTCAGACATGACGAGGCGGGTAAGGTCTGCGCCGGGAATGAACCACATGACTGTTCCCCGGCCGCCTGTCATGTAAGCCGAACTCAGGCGGCGGGGGCGGGATCCAGGAACACCGCGTGCACCGGCACGAACTCCGAATGCCACCCAGCCAAGCCGGCCCGAATTGTCGCCTCGTCGTCTTCGATGTAGTCAGGGATCTGATCGAGGCCCGGAACATTGCCCGTCAAGAAGGCTGCGCTCTCCGCAACCAGTTTGAGCCGCGCGCCAGGAGCCGGCCACATTCCCAATTCCAAACCGAACAGCCGGTCCTCGTTGCGCGGAGTGGATCCGCCCACGGTCCAGGCTGTCCTGGCCGTTGACCTGGGGCTGGCTGTCCACGACAGTTCGCGCACCCCTTGAGCGACAAGCACGCCCGTATTGCCCTCCCGAAGTTGCAGCGCCAGCCGCAGCTCGAACAGCAGACCGACCGTGGAGCGCAGCGCGTCAAACCTCACGTCAAGCAGCTGCGCCTCCTGCAGCGCGTCGTCCTCGGTCAGCGGATCCATCTCCGGCTTCGACCCGAATCGCCGCAGCCGCGGGTCGGGCCAAAGCAAGTCCCCGATAGTGATCATGACAGCGGGACTCGAGCGTATGGATCTGACAGATCCCGAACTTTTCCCTGGTATTCCTGGCGGGACCTCATAATCGATTCCCCTCTACTGCCGCGAGGATCTGGCGCGGGTCGGCAGATTGCAGGACACACGAGTTACGGCTCCCACAGTCGACGTGGCGTGTGGTTCTGCTTCTTGCCGTACAGCGCAACCAGCTCGTCATGTATCGGCCCCTTACCGGGAGACCGGCGCCACCACCAGTCGCGATCCGCAACATTTCTCTCGCTCACTCGCGGAACAGCTCCATCGGAGTCGACTTCCGTAACTTCTCGGAACTCCTGATCAATTTCATCCGTAAACTTGCGAACTCGTCGACGGAGCTCTCCGCACAATTGCAAAATTCCGTTTTCGACATGATCGCGAGCGACGAGAGCAGCAATCAAATCGTGTGCGCCCCAAACAGAATGATCATCATCAGACTTGTCAAGATCAGCGATGATCTTCGTGACATGCGCGCTCCAGGACTCGAGTAAATTCCTCAAGGAAAACTCGACCGTTGGGGCGACTAAGATTTGAACACGGTCGAGCAGATTCAAATCTTCGTCTCTGAATTGATCTGAGAGTTTACCAAATTCAGCCGCCATATGTGCTCACCGCCAGGGAAGTATGCCGTGCTTCGCCAAGGCACATCGTAGTTGACGATGCCCCGGACACCCATCGACTCGAACATAGTTGCGTTCTTCCCCTCCAGGCGCGCTGGGCCGTACCGCGATCGGGTTTGCTGTGTCTGCGTGCCCCACAATGAACTCCACGATCTCATCCAAAGAATACTGGGAACCGTGAAACTCATGGCCACCAGACCTACCCTTGCCGAACGGCTCTCCACAACTGTTGTGGCCAAGATCGGTGTGGTGCCGGTGTAGTAGGTGTGGATGCCGTCGGTCTGGAGGTTGCAGGTGTGAGGGTGCGTTAGCAGACGCCTAGCGTGGTGATGGTGAAGGCGGTTTCGGTGACCAGCCACCGCACGATGAATAGGGTCTGTTCAGGAAACATCCCCAGCAGGGGTGGTTCGGTGTTCGCCATGACGGTTACCGACGGTGTGCTGCCACGCCATTCGAGCGGCGTCACACCATGCGGGAGCGGGCCGCGCGATGACGACGCGCCGTGCGAAGTCCGCAGCAAGTGACGGCGGGGTGGTGCGAACGCGCAAATCATGCCCACTTCGAGTGGCGTGCTCCGCCGCGCCGGCACCTGGGGTGCGAAGTTGCGTCCCCGGCGCGGCTGTGATCCCGTGTGCCGGATCGTGGTGATCCGCCCCATCGGACGACGACTGTGGAGCCGTGGCAGAACCGCCCAGGTGCGAGGAGGAGACGAACGTGAGAGTGAACGACCGGCCGTGCTACTACCTCGTCAGCCCGGCCGGCTACCCGAACTACGGCGACGAGCTCGTCGCCGCGACGTGGCTGCGGTATCTGGCGAAGGTCGCGCCGGAGGCGGACGTCTGGCTGGACTGCCAGGCCCCGGGCAACGCGCGCCTGCTGCTCGGCGAAGCGCATCCCCGCGTCCGGTATGTCGACACCCTGTGGCGGCTGTGCTGGGCGGCCCCGTCCCCCCAACCCTGGGAGATCGCCGCCTGGATGCAACACGCCGCGCACAATCCCGGCATCGAGCCACGCTTGGCGGCCGGGATCGAGTTGCTCGCGCACCTCGACGTCGTCCACGTGCTCGGCGGCGGATACCTCGCCGGATTGTGGCCGAACCACATCGGGCTGCTCGCCGGTGCGGCGGCCGCCGCCCGCCGGTCGGGCGCTCGCGCCGCCCTGACGGGCCAGGGACTGTGGCCGGCCGCGCCCGGCGCCGCACCGATCCTGCGCGCATTGGCGAGCCGGTTCGACATCGTCGATGTCCGCGACGAAAAATCCGCGGACCTCCTGTGCGGCGACGGCACTCCCACCCAGGTCACCATGACCTGCGACGACGCCTTCCTCGGCATCGACGAGGTACCAATCGACCCGCGGCCAGCGCCGAAATACGTGGTATGCCTGCAATCCGACGCCAGCGAATGCGGCAACCAGCAACTCGCCGCGCTCGCACTCTCCTGCCTACGTTCATGGGGCGCCCACGGCGACGAAATCGGCATCGTCGAAGGCATTCCCGGACTCGACCGCGTGATCTTCGCACTGTTCGAGCACGAGATACCCGGTGCGCGCTTCTACCCGTTCAGCGGGGTCTGGGCGGACGGCCTGCCCGTCGCCGCCGACCAGACCTGGATCTCCACGCGGTTTCATCCGCATCTCCTCGCCGCCGCCCACGGCGCCGGCGGACTCGCGATCAGCGTCCACGCCGACTACTACCACAGCAAACACGAATCATTGCTGAAACTCGGCTCCCCCTGGACGTTCGCCGGCGCGCCCGAACTGCCCGGCGCGGTGCCCATGCCCGTCCCGGCCGGGTTTTCCGCCGACGTGGTCCGCGACTGCCAAGCCCGGAAGCTCGCGATCGCACGCTCGGTGTACCCGGACAGCCCGCACTGACGCGTCCGACAGCTCACATCACTCCTCCGCGAGGGCCCCGTACCCGCGCTGCAGGTTCTGCCGGAACGGCGCGTGCTGCGCCGCCGGCACGGCGCCGAGCAGCTCCGCCTCGATCCCCTCGACCAACGGGTCGCAGCGTTCCAGGAGCGCGCGGCCCTCTTCGGTGAGGGTCAGCAGCAGGACACGGCGGTTGTCCGGGTCGCGGCGGCGCGCGATGTGTCCCTCGCGTTCGAGCCAGCGGACCATCTCGTTCATGGTCTGCGGGGTGACGAAGGAGCGCCGGGCGAGCTGCGCGGACGACAGCCCGTCCCGGGCGCGGAGCGCGGTGAGCGCCGTGAACTGCAGCGTGGAGAGGCCGTGCGGGCGCAGCACCTCGTCCATCCGGGCCCGGATCGCCAGTTCGAGGCGCTTGACCAGGTACAACGTCAGGGGTTCGGTGGCCACCACCTGATCGTCCCGCACCGCCGCCGCGGTCATGCGAAGTGCTCCCGCAACGCGGTCTTCCGCACCTTCCCGGACCCGGTCCGGGGCAGCTCGTCCCGGAAGTCGACGTGTTTGGGCACCTTGTACCCGGCCAGCCGCTCGCGCAGGAACGCGATCAGCTCGCCGGCGGTGACCGGGGACCGCGCCACGACGACCGCCCGCGGGACCTCTCCCCATTTGGCGTCCGGTGCGCCGATCACCGCGCACAGCTCGACGGCGGGGTGCTCGTAGAGCGCGGACTCCACCTCGGCCGGGTAGACGTTCTCCCCACCCGAGATGATCATGTCCTTGATCCGGTCGACCACGGTGACGAACCCGTCCGTGTCCACTGTGGCCACATCACCGGAATGCAGCCACCCGCCGGCGAGGGTCTCGTCGGTGGCGTCGGGGCGGTTCCAGTAGCCGCGCATCACGTTCGGCCCGCGGACCACGATCTCGCCCCGCTCCCCCGGCGCCACCGGATCGCCGGCCGGGTCCACGATCCGGACGTCGGTGAAGAACGACGGCACCCCCGCGCTGCCCGCTTTGGCGCGCACGGCCTCCGGGTCCAGGACCAGCACGCCGGGCGCGGCCTCGGTCATGCCGTAGCCCTGCACGAACGTCAGGCCCCGGTCCAGGTACCGGCGGATCGTCGCCTCCGGGACCGGGGAGCCACCGCACAGCAGGGTCCGCAGCGACGAGAGGTCGGCCTCGGCGAAGCCCGGGTGGGCGGCGATGGCGTCGTACATCGCGGGGACCCCGAACAGCGTCGTGACTCCGTGGCGCGGGATCAGCTCCAGCGTCCGGCCGGGATCGAAGGACTCCTCCAGCACACAGGTACCGCCCTTGAGCAGCGTCGGCAGGCAGGTCATGCCCAGCGCCGCCGCATGGAACAGCGGCGCCGAGACCAGCGCGACCTGATCGCCCGCGACATCGCTCTCCACCAGCACGTTCACGCAGTTCCAGGTGAGGTTGCCGTGGGTCAGCACAGCGCCCTTGGGCCGTCCGGTGGAGCCGGAGGTGTACATGATCAGGCAGGGGTCGTCGAGCGAAACGGGCTCGTCGACCGGGTCCGCCGCACCACCCGGCACCTCCCCGGCGATCAGCCGCTCCCGCAGCCCGGCGACCTCGGGCACCGCGACGCCCGGGGTGTGGACCAGCACGGACACCCCGGCGTCGGCGAGCACGAACGCCAATTCCGGTGCGGCGAGCCGGGCATTGAGCGGCACGAAGATCGCGCCCAGGGACGCGGTGGCGAAGAGGGTCTCCAGGTAGGCCGGGTGGTTCGGGCCGAGGTAGCCGACCCGGTCACCGCGCCGGATCCCCTTGTCCCGCAACACTTGCGCCATCGCCGACGCGCGTCGCGCCAGCTGCGCATAGGTGATCGACGTGTCGCCGTGGACCACCGCGGTCCGGCCCGGGGTCATCCGGGCGCGGCGCGCGGGCCACGAGCCCAATCCGCCGTCGCGCATCTCAGTCGTTCAAGTACGCGGTCAGGCCCGGGCGGAAGGTCTTTTCGTCGAGGAACTGCGACAAGCCCTTCTGCCGGCCGGTGTCGGCGTCGAGGAACTGGGACTGTTCGAGCTTGGCATAGAGGTAGTCCTCGGCCTGCTCCCACGGCATCTCCTGGGCGAGCTTGTAGCCCACCTTCGCCGCGCGCATGACGACCGGGTTCATCGACGCGAGCTTGAGCGCCAGCTCGCGGGTCCGCTCACGCAGCCGCGCCGCGGGCACGGCTTCGTTGACCAGCCGCATCTCGGCGGCCCGGCGGCCGTCGAAGGGCTCGCCGGTCATGATGAAGTACAGCGCGTCCCGCTGGCTGACGGTCGCCGCGAGCGCCCGGGAAACCACGCCGCCCGGCGGAATGCCCCAGTTGATCTCCGAGAGGCCGTACTGCGCCTCCTCGTCGGTGATCGCCAGGTCGCAGGCCACGAGCGGGGTGAACGCGCCGCCGAAGCACCAGCCGTTGACCATCGCGATGGTCGGCTTGGACCAGTTCGACAACCGCTTCCACTGCCATTCCGCGGACGCGCGGCGCACGCGGATCTGGAGGCCGGTGTCGCCGGACTCGTCGACCTCGCGGAAGTACTCCTTGAGGTCCATCCCGGCGGAGAACGAGTCCCCGGCGCCGGTCAGTACGAGCACTTTGCAGCGCGGGTCGCCCTCCAGGGCGTCGAGGGTGCGGACCATCTCGTCGTTCAGGGTGGGCGACATCGCGTTCCGCTTGCCGGGGCGGTTCAGCGTGACCCAGGCGATGCCCTCGTCGAACTCGACCAGGACGGTGTTGCCCCAGACCTCGGTCTTCTCGGTGATGGGTGCGGCCATGACGGTTCTCCTCAGAACGGGTAGCGCGCGGACTCGGCGCGGACGGTGACCCACTGGGTCTCGGTGAAGGCTTCGACGTTGGCGCGGGCGCCGCCCACGCGGCCGATGCCCGACGCCCCGACTCCGCCGAACGGGGCGGCCGGATCGTCGTTGACGGTCTGGTCGTTGATGTGCACGAGGCCGGACGGAATGCGGTCGGCCAGCGCGAGACCCGCGGCGGGGTCTGCGGTGAGCACGCCGAGAGCCAGGCCGTACTCGCCCTCTGCGGCGAGCGCGGCGGCCTCGTCGAGGGTGTCGAACGGGCGCACGCAGGCGACCGGGCCGAACACTTCCTCGGCGTACGCCGGGATGCGCAGGTCGCAGTCGGCCAGCACCGTCGGCCGGTAGAAGGGCCCGTCTGCGGTGCCGCCCTGGACGAGGCGAGCGCCGGCGGCGACGCTGCGGTCCACCAGGTCCCGGATCTTCGCGAGCTGGCCGGCGTCGATGATCGGGCCGATGGCGACGTCGGCGGTGAACGGGTCGCCGACAGGAAGCTGCTCGGCCTTCTTACCCAGGAGCTCGACGTAGCGGTCGTAGCGGGAGCGGTGCACGAGGTGCCGCCCGGTCGCCATGCAGATCTGGCCCTGGTGCAGGAACGAGCCGAACGCCCCGCACGACGCGGCGGCCTCGATGTCGGCGTCCTCGCACACGATCAGCGCGCTGTTCCCGCCCAGCTCCAGGTGCGCCCGCTTGAGCAGTTCACCGGCCTTCGCCCCGATCGCCCGCCCCGCCCGGGTAGACCCGGTGAACGACACGACCGGGATCGCCGGGTGCTCGACGAGCGCGGCGCCGGCCTCGGCGTCACCGGGCAGGACCTGCAGCACACCGGCCGGGACCCCGGCCTCCTCGAAGATCCGCGCGATCACGACGCCGCCGCAGACCGCGGTCCGCGGATCGGGCTTCACGATCACCGCGTTGCCCAGCGCCAGGGCGGGCGCGACCGAGCGCATCGACAGCAGCAGCGGGAAGTTGAACGGCGAGATCACCGCGACCGTGCCCGCCGGCACCCGGCGCTGCAGGCTGATCCGCCCGTCGGCGGGCAACAGCTCGCCGTACGGTGCCGACGCCAGGGCCGCAGCCTGGGTGCACTCGCCTGCCGAGCTCTCGATCTCGATCCCGGCCTTGAGCCGCACCGAGCCGGACTCGCGGACCAGCCACTCCGCGATCTCGTCCGCGTGCTCGGTGAGCAGCGCGGCCGCCTTCAGCAGGATCGCGGTGCGCTCGGTGTGCGGGCGGGCGGCCCACTCGCGCTGGGCCTCGGCGGCGCGGTCGGCGGCGGCTGCCACGTCGGCGGCGCTCGCCAGACCCACCGAGCCCAGCGCCGCACCGGTCGCGGGCTCGCGCACCTCACGGACTCCGCCGCCGGGGACCGTCCAGCCGCCCGCATAGACCCGGTCCTGCCATGTCGCGGGATCGAGGAAAGTCACTGAACCTCCCAAGGGTTTATTATCAGGAAACCTGATGATAGCCTACGGGATGTGAGTTCCTGTCGCGGGACCGTTCTCTGGCCGATCGCCGTTGGCGATCAAGGGATTCACGGGCGTGGACAAAGCCGGGCCACGGGCTGTGGGCCGACGTTTGACCACGACCGTCGGCTACCCTAAAGTCGAACTCGATTTACGTTCATCTTCGCGTTCCGGCTCATCGAGGAGTGGAAATGACGAGCACGATCGGGCAATCCCGGACACCGGGTGCACGCGCGGAGCAGCAGGCGCCGCGGCTCTCGGATGAGCAGGCCGGGCACATCCGGCACGTCGACAACCTCTCGCGGCTTCCCCGCGGGGACTGGCGTCACATGGCGGGCCCACTGCCCTTCCAAGAAGACTTCAATTCCTACCGTTACCAGCTCGGCTACATGAGTCTGGCGATGGCGCTGGCGCACTATCACCAGCTGCCGGCCGCGCCGGCGGTGTTCAAGGGACAGCTGGACCGGCTGATCCAGAAGATGCTCGAACCCGATGCGTGGTCGTACTGGCGCGACACCAGCACCCAGGGTGGCTACGGGCCCTTCACTTTGCCCCGGCTGCCCAGCCGTACCGATCCGGTCGCGGTGGACAACATCATGTACAGCGCCTACCTGCAGGTCATGACCCTGGCGTACACGATGTTGTTCGACGACCGGAAGTACGAGCAGTCGGGCTCGCTGAGCTTCAGCATGCGACCCGTCCTCTGGGGCAAAGACCGCCACGAGCGGTTCGAGTACGATCAGCGATCCCTCAACGAACGCATCTACTGGAACATGGTCGAGAACGGCTACCTCGGCGTCGCCTGCGAACCCTTCTGCGTCTTCCAGATCTGCAACCAGGTCCCCATCCTCGGTTTCCGCCTCCACGACCACCTCTACGGCGGCGAGATCGCCGAGGAGGTCACCCAGGGCTATGTCGCGGCGTGGGAGCGGTTCGGCGGGAGCGTCAATGCCAACGGTCATTTCAACAGCTACGTCATGCAGCGCAACGAGTTGCAGCCGGACGACATGTTGTTCGACCGCGACCTGGCCTGGACCGACGGCTGGCTCGGCATGCTGATGAACATGTGGCGTCCCGAGCTCGTCCGGACCGCCTACGACAACTCGATGGAGCGCTGGCTGGACCGGCGGGCCGACGGCCTGATCTCCATCCGCGACCTCTCCCGCATGCCCGGCAGTGAGGACCTGGTCTCGCCCGGCACCCTCGGCGAGATGGGCTGGCTCGCCGCGTGGGCATCGGAGATGGGCGACCGCGAAGTCGTCGATGGGCTCCTCGGTCACGCCGACAGGTACATGAACCCGCAGTGGGAAAACGGCGGGCTCTACTACCCGCGCCGTGACGAGTCCTACGACGAGGACGGCAACTTCGTCGCCGTGCCGCCCGTGGTCAGCAACGCCACGTTCCCCTATGCGCGGCTCAACGTCGCCGACGGGCTGCGCACACTGTTCGAACGGCCCTGGTCGGACCGGGAACGCTCACGTCCCGCGCTCACCGAGATCGGCGAGTCGGTCGACGTCCGGCGCGCCTGGTACCACAAGGAGGCCCGCCGCCTGCAGCTGGCCGTGAGTCCCATGCACGGCCTGTCGAGCGCGACGACGGACCTGGCGCTGTCGCGGGTGTGGGACCGGGGTGAGTGGACGCTCACCCTCGACGGGGTCGCCGTGGCGCGCGGTGACAACAGCACTGTGACCGCGACCGACGACGGGCGACGACTCCAGCTCAGGCGCACCGACGACGAGTTGCGGCTGTCGCTGGACGTCCGTGGCCACCTCGACGTCGAGATGTCCTGGAGCTGAGCACCGTGCTCGACGACCTCGGGCCGCTGGTCGACCACCACGGTCGCGATGTCACGGAGCAGGACTTCCTTGGCCGTTACCAGCTGGTCGACGCCGGTCGGGGCGCCGACCCGGAGGACCCGGACGGATACGCGGTGCCGCACACCGCCCGGATCCGGCAACTCTGCGAGACGCCGACCGCCTGACACGCAACGAATCCCGACGATCGATCCCCCAACACACAATGAGGTGTATGTGATGGCACGACGCGCCGTACTGGTTCACGGGGCATGGCACGGATCCTGGACCTGGCAGCCGGTGCTGTCGCTCCTGAGGGAACGGGACGTCGACCCGGTCACCGTGGATCTGCCCAGCGCGGGCAAGGGTGGTGACCTCCAGGACGACGTGGAGGTGGTCCGCCGGGCCGTGCTGGCCGACGATCGGGACACCGTGCTCGTCGCCCACTCCTACGGCGGGATGGTGATCACCGAGGCGGCATTGGAGCTGCCCACCGTCCGGCACCTGGTCTACGTCTGCGCCTTCATGCTCGACGCCGGAGACTCGGTTGTGGGCGCCGCCGATGGCGCGTTGCCGGACTGGCAGGACGTCGACAGCGAGCAGGGCGTGATCCGGGTGACCTCGCCAATGTCCGCGTTCTACGGTGATCTGCCCGCGGATCTGGCGGCCGAGTACTCCGGACGTCTGACGACGCAGAGCGTGGCTTCCTTCGCGCAGCCGCTGTCCGGGGCGGCGTGGCGGACGATCGACAGCACCTACCTGGTCTGTGAGCAGGATCAGGCGATTCCGGCCCCCGCACAACGAATGATGGCCGAGCGGGCCACCCACCGCATTGAGATCGCCAGCAGCCACACCCCGATGGCGTCCCGGCCTCAGGTCGTGGCAGACCTGATCACCGGCGTGACGGTGCCCTGACCGACCGGCAGCAGGCCCGCCTCGGCCATTGACGCGGCAGCACCCACGTGCCATCGTAACTCGAACACGGTTCTACTTTAAGGGGTGACGATGCTGTCTGCCGAGGACAACGAACTGGTGTGCCGGACCGGCCCCGGTACGCCGATGGGCAAGCTCATGCGCGAGTACTGGCTGCCCGCGTTGCTGAGCAGCGAACTGCCTGAAGCCGATTCCACGCCAGTACGTCTCCTGCTGCTGGGAGAGCGGTTCGTCGCGTTCCGCGACAGCAATGGCGAGGTCGGGATCATGGCCCACAACTGCCCGCACCGTGGCGCTTCGCTCTTCTTCGGGAGGGTCGAGGACGGTGGCCTGCGATGTGGTTACCACGGTTGGAAGTTCGACCGGGCCGGCACCTGCCTGGACATGCCCAATGAGCCGGCGGAGAGCAACTTCAAGAACAAGGTCCGTGCCCGGGCGCTCAGGGTCGAGGAGCGGGGCGGAATCATCTGGGCGTACCTGGGTGATCGGGAGACACCGCCGCCAATGCCGCACTTCGACTTCTTCGACGCGCCCTCGGATGAGCAGCAGGTCGTCGCCTACCAGGTCGAGTGCAATTGGCTCCAGCCGGTGGAAGGCGACATCGACACCAGTCACTTCGGCTTCCTGCACGTAGGACACCTCGACCCCGATGCGGCGCCGGAGGGCTCGTTCCTGCGCCATATGCTCGAGGACCGCGCACCCCGCTATCGAGTGATCGACACGCCATCCGGTACCAGTTACGGCGCCTACCGGCCCGCGGGCAATGATTCAGAGACGTATTGGCGCATCGCGCATTTCCTGATGCCCTTCTACACGATGATCCCCGTGGGACTCTTGGGCAGCGCGCGCAGCTTCGTCGCCCGGGTACCGATGGACGACACCCACACGATGGTCTTCCTGGCCCACGAGAGCGCCAAGCGCGTGAACAGTGATCTGGCGATCGACGACGATTCTTTTGCCGGTTTGAAGACACTTCCCAACACCACGGACTGGTACGGAAGATTCAAGTCAGCCCGGAACATCGGGAATGACTTCGACATCGATCGCGATGCCCAGAAGGCCCGCACCAGCTGGAGCGGTTTGCAGGGCGTCCCGCTCGAAGATCGAGCCATGTGCGAGAGCATGGGCGAGATCGTCGAGCGTCCCAATGAGCACCTCGGGAGCGCGGATCTGATGGTCATCCGCACCCGCCGCCGAATCATGAAAGTTGTGCGGGCGCACGAGAAGGACGGGACTGTCCCGCCCGGAGTGGATGACCCTGAGGCCTACCGGCAGCGGTCCGGGGGCGTCGTGTTGCCGAACGGCGCGGACTGGCTCGAAGGCACCAAGGAATTCCGTGAAGGACGGGCTCTTCCCGACCTCGACCCGGCTCTCTCGGCTGGTGTGTGAGTCGATGCCACACGACGCGTTCTCGATTCCGTACGACATGGACGTCTCTTCCTACCCGCATGACGACGGCGACTGGGTGTGTCGTCTCGAGTATGTCGAGATCCCCGGATGTGTGGCCGAGTCGCGCGATCCCCTGGTGGCGCTGGCGCAATTGGAAGCTCAGCGTGAGCAGTGGATCCGTGAGCGGATGGCGAACGGCGAGGAGGTGCGGGGCCCTCGTCCCCCGCTCACAGCATGATTGCCGATCACGTTCTGCCCGTCCCGTTGACGATTGTCGACGTGCGGGACTACGGGAAGAGAATCAAGGTATTCGATTTGGCCGCTCAGTCCGGGGAACGACTTCCCGCGTGGCAACCCGGTTCCCATGTCGACTTGAGTCTTCCTATCGGGATCCGGCGCAGCTACTCGCTCGTTCCGTCTTCGAGCGAGTCGGTCTGGCGGATCGGTGTGCTGAAGGAGGACGACTCACGCGGTGCGTCGCGATGGCTGCACGAGCAAGCCCTGGTCGGAGATCGCGTAGTCGCCGAAGACGTACGGAACAACTTCGACCTCCACCCGGCGGTCGATGAAGTCGTCTTCGTAGCCGGCGGCATCGGTTTGACTCCGTTCCTGTCCATGCTGCCGGCGGTGGATGCCGCCCGGGTTCCCTGGCAGTTGCACGTCGCCATGGCGCACACAGAGGAACTAGCGCTTCTGGGCGATTGGGGCCTGCGCCCCGAGGTCCACACCTACTGCGATGATCGCTCGCAGCGCATGGACATCCCGCGGCTGACGGCCGCTTTGCGTCCGGATCAGTTGCTGTATGTCTGTGGACCGGCCCGCATGCTGGAGGCGGTGCGAGGACTGCTTCCGGCGGATCCCCGGGTTCGTTTCGAGGCCTTCGGCGCTGAGGTCTCAGAGAGCGAGACGGACACGGTGATCCGCATCGATTGCGCGCGCAGCGGCGTGAGCGTGGACGTCCCCGCGGGACGCTCCGTGCTCGCGGCGCTCAGGGACATCGGCGTCGAGGTGCCGTCCTCCTGCGAGGAGGGCGTCTGTGGGTCCTGTGAGACTGCCGTTCTCGACGGCGTGCCTGACCATCGGGACGGCATTCTGAGCAGTGAGGAGCGCGAAGCTGGAGAGACAATGATGATCTGCGTCAGCAGAGCTCTGACGCCCTATCTGACCTTGGACCTCTAGGCCCGGGCGTCGAGCCGGCGCGCATAGAAGTCCTGGACGACCTCGTCGAGGCGAGCGATCACCCGCGGGTCGCCCTGCGGGTCGCGGCTGAAGGCGAGTTCGTAAAGCGCCCCGGCCATGGTGATCGCGATGACGCAGTCGTCGAGTGCCAATGGACTACGCGTCAGTTTACCGAGGCGGTCCCGGTGGCGCTGAGTCAACGTGTTCCGGAACTCGCGATGGATCAACCGCACGTACGGCGAGGCTTGGCTGTCGAACCAGAGCCCGCGAAGTCCTGGGTACCGCGCGAAGAAGTCGACGAACCGGCGGTGAGAATCCACAATGGACGTGCGCCAATCGCCGCCGTCTTGCGGCAACTGCGTCGCTTCCAACAGCCGCTGCCGGTACAAATCCGCCACCGCGGCGACGATCTCGTCGAGGTCGCGGAAGTAGTGATAGATGGTGCCGGTGGACGTGCCGGCCGTACGGCCGATCTCGCGGATCGACACCGAATCGCTCTTGTGCCCGTGGACATCGATCAGGTCCCAGGCGGCATCCACGATCTGCGCACGTCGCCTACGCCCCCGCTCCTGCGGCGGCAGCGGCGTGAACGAGACCTCCTCGTCGCCGGTCGATGATGTCACCACCGCACCGTATCGCGTCGATGCCGGAATACGGCGCGACGCCCGCGTTCTTCGGTGGCGTTTTCACGACGCGACGGTCGACCGTCCCACGACGACCGGGCCGAAACCGGCTAGTTGCCGGAGCAGGCCGACCGTGTCGGCCGGGGCCGCTGGCCCGCTCCAACCGATGAACAGGTCGGGGCGCACGAGTACGAGCGGCTGCGCATAGCTCGCCTCGACAGGCACCACCGAGAGCGGGATGTCGAATGTGGCCGCGGCTTCGGCGAAGGGGCCCGGATCTCCCCCGGCGCAGATCAGTGTGAATTCCCTGCCGAGCACATCGAAAACGGAGCGTCCGTCGGGCAGCCAGGCGTGCGGGAAGCGGGCGCCAGGGGCGAGGCTCGGCCGGTACTCGTCGATCCGGGTGATCGCGCCTTCCGCCGACTGCCCGTCCGCGGCGATCCCCGGCGAGTCCACATAACGGGACCCGAACTGCACACCCTGGCTGTGCCACTGCTGCCGATCGACCTTCGCGATGAGCTCCCCCGCCTCGGCGCGAAGCCGGGCCCCCTCGGCGTCGTCGATCTGGAGGGCGGGGTCGCGGGCGACCGTGGCCATGTCCCGGTCGATCTTCAGCGCGGCGCGCGATGTGGCGTCGCCGACCGAGCGGCGCTCCACCTCGTACGCCTCCATTAGGTCCGGTCCGCCCCAGCCGCCCTGCAGCGCCGCGAGGCGCCAGCCCAGTCCGACGGCGTCGGCGATGCCGGTGTTCATGCCGAAGCCACCCAGGGGCAGCCACAGGTGCGCGGCATCCCCGGCGAGCATGATCCGCCCGTCGACGAACCGGTCGGCCACGAGCCGGCGCGGCGTCCACCGCACAACCTGGATCTTCTCCAGCTCCATTTCGCGGCCGAGGGCGGCGCGCAGGACCTCGTCCTCGTCGAGGTCCTCGGGTGCGGTGCCCTCGGGAACCCGGGCATGGCACAGGAAAAGCCCATCGCCGTCGAGTTGCACGAACGAGCCCTTGAGAGATGGTCCATACCACCAGTACATCCAGCCGGGCCGCTCCGACGCGGCGAGTTCGCGCGCCAGCTCGGCCGAACGGAAGTAGACCGACAGCCGGTTCTCCGCGGCACGGGAGTCGCCCTGCAGCCGGGCGCCGATCGCCCGCCGGGTGGTGCTGGCCCCGCCGTCGCATCCCACGACGTAGTCGGCGGTCAGCACGCTCCCGGTGTCTCCGGCGTTGACCCGCACCTCGACGATCTCGCCGCGCTGCGCGACTCCGACGACCTCGTGTCCACGGGCGATCTCGACGGTGTCGTACCCGCGGGCGTGTTCTTCGAGGATCGGCTCGAGGAAGATCTGTGAGATCCGGTGCTGGGGCTCGGGAGTCGGCCACTCGTCGAGCTCGGGTGCCGTCCGGTCCAGGATCTCCCGCGCGGACGAAAACTGGAAGCGAGTGAGTTCCCAGCCGGTGAGGCTCGTGCAGTACACGACGTCCGTGGGGTGGTCGAGTGGCAGCCCGGCGCGGCGAATGCGGTCCGCCACACCGAGCCGGCGGAAGTACTCCATCGACCGGGCGTTGGTCGTGTTGCAGCGCGGGTTGTCCGTGGTGGTGTCCTGCTTCTCGAGCACGAGCGTGTCGATGCCGCGAGCGCCGAGCTCGGCGGCGAGGGTCAGGCCGACCGGTCCCGCGCCGACGACGATCACGGAGCGGTGTCCGGAGGGAGTGGGCATCAGTGGTTCTCCTCAGAGGTGTCGAGTGCCTGCAGGGCCTTGTCCGCGGCGGGAAACACCCGGCAAAAGGTTCGCCAGAAGACGTTTTCGAGATGCTCGGCGTCCATTTCGGACGCGAGCAGCTCTTCCAGCACGGCCGGCACGTTGTAGCTGACGGGATCGGCGTAGGAGTCGGTGCCGAACATCAGCCGCTCGGAACCGAACCGGCTGACGAAGGTGTCGAGCGGGCGCAGCAACGGGAAACAGATCGCGGTGTCGAACAGGATGTTGTCGAACCGATCGGCCAGATCCATCACGTACTGGATCTGGGTCGAGGCCGAGAACCCGTCGAGGGCGACGATGGTCGCGTCGGGATGGTTGCGGGCGAGGTCCGCGAACATCCACGGCGCTTCGAGGTTGGACTCGGCGAACATGTGGATATAGCAAGGAAGCCCGCGTGCAGTGGCCTCGTCCACGAGCGCGTGCATCCGCCGGTCCGAGACTGCGACGCCCTGATACCGGGTGTGCCAGACGACGCCGTCGAGACCCAGTTCGCCGGTCATCCGGTCGAGTTCCTCGCGGCAAAGCGCGAGCCCGTGCAATGGCTCCACCGTGCCGAGCGCGGCGAGGAAACGCGGCGATCGGTCCCGGTAGGCCGCGATCGCGTCGTTGACCTCGCGGGTGTTGACGATCCCGTATGGACGTTCGTACTGCAGGCCCGGCATCACCGCGCACGCCGTCATGCCGAAGCGATCGAGCATCGCGTGATGGGTATCGACGGGGTCACGCGGTGCCCCCGAGGTATTCCGTTCTTCGGCCGCGCCGATCGAGAGGGTGCCGACGTGGTGATGGGTGTCGACGATGTGCCGGACCGTTCGCCTCGTCATCACAACTCCTTGTGGCCGGCCGAGTTCGCGCGCCTGCGCAGCGCCGCGATGGACAGCAGGCTGATCACCCCGAGCACGGTCATGTAGGCGGCGACGGACCAGCTCGCCTTCGTCGAATCGAGCAGGGCGGCGGTGATCAGCGGCGCGAGCCCGCCACCGAACACGGACCCGACCTGATAGCCCAGCGACGCGCCGGAATAGCGGACGTCGGTGCTGAACAGTTCGGCGTAGAGCGCCACCTGCGGGCCGAACATCAGCGAGTGGATGGTGAAGCAGACGAACAACGCGACGAAGATCAGCCACAGATTGCGGGTGTCGATCATCGCGAACATCGGCCAGCCCCAGGCGGCGACGCCCACGGCCCCGAGGATGAACAGCTTCGGCCGGCCCACGCGGTCGGACAGGTGCGCGAAGTACGGCAGGAAGAACAACGGCGCCACGCAACCGGCCAGGATCACGCCGAGCAGCGGGCCTCGCGCCAGGTGCAACGACCGGACGCCGTAGTCGAGAATGCCGGACACCACGATGAACGCGACGGCGTTCGGGAGCACGAAAGCGCCGCCGGCGAGCAGGATCGTCCGCCAATGCTCGCGCAACACCTTCGTCAGCGGAGGCTGCTCGGCCGCGGTCGGCTCCGGGCGAGCCGCCTGCAGTTCCTTGAACTTGGGCGTGTCCTCCACCGCACGGTGGATGTAGAGCCCGACGCCGATCATGACCAGGCCGGACAGGAACGGAATCCGCCACCCCCACGCCATCATCTGCTGGTTCGAGAAGAGGAAGGACAGCACCAGGAACGCGCTGATCCCGCCCATCAGCCCCAGTTGCGAGCCGACCTGGACGAAACTGCCGAAGAACCCGCGCCGTCGGCTCGGCGTGCTCTCGGTCAGCAGCAGCGACGCACCGCCCCACTGCCCGCCGAGCGCGAAACCCTGCAGCAGGCGCAGCAGGACGAGCAGCACCGCGGCGGCCCAGCCGATCGTCGCCGCCGTGGGCAGCAGGCCCATCAGGAAGGTGGCCACGCCCATCACGACCGTCGACGCGACGAGCACCGGTTTGCGGCCGTACCGGTCGCCGAAGTGACCCGCGACCGCACCACCGACCGGGCGGGCGACGAACCCGACGGCGAAGGTCGAAAACGACGCCAGCGTGGCGGCGGTGTCGCCGAGCCCGGAGAAGAACAACGGGCCGAGGAAGATCGCGGACGCGGTGGCATAGACGAAGAAGTCGAAGTACTCGATGGCCTGCGCCAGCACGGCAACGGTGACCAGGCGGCGCAACCTGTGTGGTCGGGCGGCCGGTGAGTCACCCAGCCGGGCTGCGGTGGCCGGCGTGGAGGGTGTGAGCTCAGTCATGCAGAGAAAACTAAGCCGCCCGGAGAAATAGCACTATGACGATTTTCGGCTACTTGACTGAGCCAGAAAGCTATTGATGCTCGCTCAGCAGCTCGTGAATGCCTTCGCGGAGCACCTTTGTGAGCGTCGATTGGAACGCGGTGAGTCTCTTGCCGCGACGCTGCACGAGGTACAGCTTGTCGTGCAGTACGTGTCCCGTGATCCGCACCTCGCGCAGCAGACCGGCTTCCAGCTCGCGGCGCACGGATTCCCGCCAGAGCAGCGCCACCCCGAGTCCGCCCTGCACGGCCACCTTCATCGATTCGGCACTGCCGAGCTCGATTTCGACCCTCCGGTCCACGACCCCGATGGCAGCCAGCGCCGAGTCCTGGCTGCGGCGGATCGCCGCGCCGGCGGGCGGGCAGACGAAGGGCAGCCCGCTCAATTCGGCGACCGACGCCGAGTCGCCGACCTGGTCGTCGTCAGGCGCCGCGACCAGGCAGAACGGGGGCTGAGCGATCAGCTCGGCCTCGAAGGAGTTGGCGTCGAGCACGGCGTCGGTGGCGACGACCGCGAAGTCGGAGCGGCCGTCGAGCGTGCGCTCAAGCGCGATTTCCACAGTGGACTGGTTCAGCGAGATCGACGCGTGGCGATGCTCGCGACGGAAGTCCACCAGGATCCGCGGCAGTACGTAGTTGCCCACCGACATACTCGACCCGATCGACGCCCGCCCGGACACCCCGCGGGAGATGTCGCGCAGGCTGCGGTCCAGTTCGGTGCGCCCGCGCAGCACCTCGGTGGCCCACTGGTGCACTTCCGCGCCGGCCTCGGTGAGCTTCATGCCCCGCCCGTCGCGCTGGAAGAGCTTGACGTGCAACCGCTCCTCCAGTGAGCGCAGGTGGGCGCTGACCACCGGCTGGGAGACGAACAGATCCTCCGCCGCGAGGCGGACCCCGCCCCGCTCCACCACGCTGCAGAAGACCTCGAGCTTGTGCAGGGAGATCCGGTTGTCCGGCGTCGTCGACGAACTCATAGAAGAAATGCTAAGTCCTGATGCCGAACTTTCACATAGACCTATATGAGCGGGTGGTCGTAGCGTCGGTTCATCCGCACCGCCGAGGAGGTCCTCATGCCGCTGGCCGTTGTCACGGCGTCGCACTCGCCGCTCATGCACACCGTGTCGCCACGCGGCGACGCGCGGGCCGCGGTCGATTCGGCGTTCGCGCAGGCCCGCGCATTCGCCGCGGAATTCCGGCCCGATCTGGTCGTCGTGGTCGCGCCGGACCACTACAACGGCATGTTCTACGACCTGATGCCACCGTTCTGCGTCGGCACCGCGGCCGAAGCCGTCGGCGACTACGGCACCAGCCAAGGATCGCTCGCGGTCGACCGCGAAGCCGCCCGGCAGGTGGTCCAGGAGGTCCTGGCGGCGGGCATCGACCTGGCGATGTCCGAGCGGATGGTCGTCGACCACGGCTTCGCCCAGCCCCTGGAGCTGCTGTTCGGAGCCATCGACGCGGTGCCGACGGTGCCCGTCTTCATCAACTCCGTGGCGGTGCCGTTCGGCCCCGTGCGACGGACCCGCCTGCTCGGCGAAGCACTGGGCCGTGCGCTGGTCGGGCTCGACCGTCGAGTGTTGCTGGTCGGCTCGGGTGGCCTGTCGCACGATCCACCACTGCCCACGCTGGAGGACGCACCACCCGAGGTCGCCGCCCGGTTGATCGCCGGCAGGCATCCGACGCCGCAGGAGCGGGCCGAGCGCGAGGCCCGGGTTCGCACCGCCGGGCTGGCCGTCGCGGCCGGTGAGCCGGGGCCGCGACTGAACCCGGATTGGGACCACGCATTCCTGGACCTGCTGGCCGAGGGGCGGCTCATCGCCACCGAAACCTGGACGAACGACTGGATCACCGCCGAAGCCGGCAACTCAGCGCACGAGGTGCGCACCTGGCTGGCCTGCTATGCGGCCCTGGCGACCGCGGGCCCGTACACCATGCGCAGCAGCTTCTACCGGCCGATCCCGGAGTGGATCGCCGGTTTCGGCATCACCACCGCAGAAACCCGGAGGAACTCGTGACCGTGCCCATTCCCGCCCCGGTGACCGACGAGCCGACCATCTGGACCGCCCTGCTGGGGCAGGACCTGACGGTCCGGCACGTGCAGGTCGGCGAGTGGCACACCCGCGTATTGGAAGCAGGCTCGGGACCGGAGACCGTGGTACTGCTGCACGGCGTCGGCGGACACCTCGAGGCCTACGCGCGCAACATCCCCGCCCTCGCCGCGCGGTACCGCGTGATCGCCTACGACTACCCGGGGCACGGGCTGACGACCCCGGCGACCCGGCCGCTCGAACTGCCGGACTACGTCGCCCACCTGATGGGTCTTCTCGACGAACTCGGGGTGACACAAGCACATCTGAACGGGGAGTCGCTCGGCGGCTGGATCGCGGTGAAGGCCGCCTACGCCCACCCGGAGCGAGTGGGCCGGATCGTGCTGAACACCCCCGGTGGCGCACTGTCCGATCCGGCCGTCCGCGAGCGGATCCGCACGCTGTCCCAGGGCGCCGCCGACGATCCGAGCGACGAGCGGATCCGCGCGCGGGTCAGCTGGCTGATGGCCGACCCGGCGAGTGTCACCCAGGAACTGGTCGACGTCCGGCGGACCATCTACGCGCAGCCGCCGTTCGCCGGGTCGATGCGGAACATCATGTGCCTGCAGGACGGAGACATCCGGGCACGCAACATGATCACCGACGACGAGCTGGCCGCGATCACCGCACCCGCCCTTGTGGTCTGGACCAGTGACGACCCATCGGGGCCGGCCGCCGTCGGGCTGCGGATGGCGGAAAAGCTCCCCAATGGGCGGTTCGAACTGGTCGAGGGCGCCGGGCATTGGCCACAGTGGGAGCGGCATCGCCGGTTCAATGAGCTCGTCCTGGACTTCCTCGGCCAGCGAGAGGGGGCCGTCCTGTGACGTCTACCCAGCTCCCGGTCCGCAATCCCCGCACGGGGCGCGTCGACCACGTGGTCCAACCGCCGACGGCAGCCGAGCTCGCCGAGCTGTGCGCAGGACTCCGCCGGGCCCAGCCCGCGTGGGCCGCGGCGGGGATCGGCCATCGGGTCGCGGTGATGCGCCGCTGGGCGGATGCCATCGAGGCGAACGCGAAGGCGATCGGGGACGCGGAGATGACCGACACCGGCCGCAGCCGGGTGTCGCACGAGGTGCCGTACATGGTCGCGGCCTCGATCCGTGGCTGGTGTGACGCCGCACCCGGGCTCCTGGAGCGCGCCCGGCTCCACGGTGTCTCCAGCGTCTCCCCCACGGTCAGCTACGACACCGAGTTCGATCCGTACTCCCTGCTCGGCGTGATCAGCCCGTGGAACCATCCGTTCCTGCTGTCCACATTGGACGCCGTGCCCGCGCTGCTCGCGGGCTGTGCGGTGATCATCAAGCCGAGCGAGGTGACGCCCCGCTTCGTCGAACCGGTCGCCGCCACCATCGCCGAGGTGCCCGAACTGGCCGCGGTGCTGCGCTACGTGACCGGCGGACCGGACACGGGCCGGGCCATCGTCGAGGAAGTGGACGCGCTGTGCTTCACCGGCAGCGTCCCTACCGGCCGCGCATTGGCACAGACCTGCGCCCGGCGCTTCATCCCGGCATTCCTCGAACTCGGCGGCAAGGACGCGGCGATCGTGACCGCCTCGGCGGACCTGCCACAAGCCGCGGCCGCGGTCCTCAAGGGAGCCGTGCACAACGCGGGGCAGGTGTGCTTCGCGACGGAACGGGTCTACGTCGACCGGTCCGTGCACGACGCGTTCATCGAGGAGCTGACCGGTCAGGCCCGGCTGCTCGAACTCAATTACCCGGACGTCGACCGGGGCCACCTCGGCCCGTTCATCCTCGCCCGGCAGGCCGACATCGTCGACGACCATCTCGCCGACGCACTGGCCCGGGGTGCGGTGCTGCAGTGTGGTGGCCCCAGCGAGACGCTGGACGGCGGCCGGTACATGCGCGCGACCGTGCTGACCGGCGTGGACCACTCGATGAAGATCATGTGTGAGGAGACGTTCGGACCGGTTGTCCCGGTGCAGGCCTGTCACGACGTCGACGAGGCGGTCCGGCTCGCCAACGACAGCGAGTACGGCTTGTCCGCGGCGGTGATCGCCGGCGACGAGGCCGAAGCCGCGGCGATCGGACGACGTCTCAATGCCGGTGCCGTGAGCCTGATGGACACCTCGCTGACCATCACGATCATGCGGGACGTCGAGAAGACCTCGTACAACTCCTCGGGGCTGGGCGGCTCGCGTATGGGGCCCAACGGGATGCTGCGTTTCCTCCGCCGCAAGGCATTGCTCACCCGCTCCGGCCCGGTGCCGGACATGGACTCATTGCGTGAGGACGCGTGACAAGGAGGTCAATGATGCCCCACGACGAACCGATCGGCCTCGTCGGCGCCGGAACCATCGGCGGCGGCTGGGCCGCCACCTATCTCGCCCGCCGCCGGCCGGTGCTGGTGGTGGACCCGGTACCGGACGCGTTCGGGAGGCTGACGTCGTACCTCGACGCCGTATGGCCGTCGGTTCGCCGCACCGTGGCCGACACGCCCGCGACCGTGCCTCTGGACCTGCTGCGGTTGGTTCCTGTGGCGGATCTTGGCGAAGCGGTCCTGGTGCACGAGAACGTCCCGGAGTCGGTCGAGTCCAAACAGGACGCCTACCGCGGCGTCGAAGACGTGGTCGGAGCCGACGTCCCTATCCTGTCGAGCAGCGGCGGCCTGATGCCGTCGGAGCTGCAAGCTGGTATGGACCACCCAGAGCGATTCGTCGTCGCGCATCCCCAGAGCCCGGTCTACGCGCTCCCGCTCGTGGAGGTGCTGGCCGGCAAGGCGACCTCACCCGTCGTCGTCGACGCGGTGCTCGCCCATCTCACCGGTCTGGGCAAGCGCCCGGTGCTGCTGCACCGCGAAATCCCCGGCTACCTCACCAACCGACTGACGTTCGCGATGCTCCGCGAGGCGACGCACTTGCTCGCGGAGGGCGTCGTCGACGCGCGCGGGATCGAGGACGCCGTCGTGCACGGCATCACCCCGCGCTTCCTGATCGGCGGCCCGCTCACCTCGCTGGCGCTGGCCGGCGGTCCCGGCGGGATGCGCGGCGCGATGCGCTCGTTCGCGGACACCATCGAGGGCTGGTGGTCCGATCTCGGCAGGCCACATCTCGACGAGGACACCCGCGCCCGGCTGATCGCGGCCGCGGACGAGATCCTCGGCGACCGCACCATCGGCGACGTCCTCGCCGCCCGGGACGCGGCCGCGGTCGATGTACTGGCACTGCTGCAGGGCGAGGCGTGAGCATGTTCGCCACACCCGCGGTCGACTGCCGCCGGGAGCCGGACGGCCTGCTCGTGCTGCGATCCCGTGTTCCGGCGGGCACGCCTGCGCCGACCGTCCTGCATTGGTTGCGCCGCTTCGCCACCGAAACGCCGGAGGCGGCACTGCTCACAACGGCCACCGAGGCGGGCAGGACGGCCTGGTCCTACGCCGAGGCTTGGCAGGACGTACAGCGGGCCGCCACCGCGTTGGTCCACAGTGGACTTCGCAGCGGCGACCGGGTGGTCGTGCTGGGCCCGAACTCCGTCGAACACCTGACCATGTCACTGGCCACGATGCTGGCCGGTGCCGTCGCCGTGCCGGTCGCACCGCAGTACGCCGGGGCGTCGGCCGACCGCCACAAGCTGACCGAGCTCCTCGCCACACTCGACCCGGCCGTCGTCTGGGCGACCGACTCCGCTCATGCGGCGGTCCTGAAGGAGGCACTGCCCGACGGGTCGCGAGCCATTGTCCTCATTGGACAGACGGCCGTGCGGGAATTGCTGCGGACAGACCACACCGATGCCCCTGCGCTTGACGCCATCGACGCCGGAGCCGCGGCGAAGATCCTGCTCACCTCCGGTTCGACCGGCCGGCCGAAGCCCGTGGCCTACAGCCAATCGATGATGACGACCAACGTCCAGATGACGCTCGACGTCTGGCCGTTCCTAGGCGGGCATCGTCCCGTACTGGTCGACTGGCTGCCGTGGAACCACGCCTTCGGGGGCAATGCCAATGTCAACCTCGTGCTGTCACAAGGTGGCACGTTGCACATCGACGAGGCCGCGGGCAGGCCGGACCGGCTCGACGTCACGATCCGGAACCTGCGCCGCCACCGGCCCACCTTCCACGGCGCGGTCCCGGCGGGGTTCGCGGCGCTGCTGCCCGCGCTGGAAGCGGATCCGGCATTCCGCGAGGCTTTCTTCGGCCGCCTCGACGTCATGTTCAGCGCCGGCGCGGCCATGCACCCGACGGTGTTCCGGCGACTGTCCGAACTGTCGGCGACGGTGCGCGAGCGCCCGGTCCCTATCGTGACCGGCTGGGGCTCGACCGAAGTCGGCCCTGGCGCGACGATGGTGCACGCACACGGGGTGGCGCCCGACTGCATCGGGACTCCGCTGCCGGGCGTGGAAATCGGGCTGCGACCCGTCGGGGGCAAGTACGAACTCCTCGTCCGCGGGCCCTGTGTCGCCGACGGGTACTGGCACCAGCCAGGCCCCAGCCGGGCCGCGTTCACCGCCGACGGCTGGTACTACTCCGGTGACGCGGGCGAACTCATCGATGCCGATCACCCCGAGCGCGGGTTGCGCTTCGCCGGGCGGATCGCCGACGATTTCAAGCTGGCCAACGGAACCTGGGTCGACGCGGGCGGTATCCGCGCGAACCTGCTGGCCCGCGGCGGCGGCCGGTTGCGCGACATCGTCGTGGCCGGTGCCGACCAATCCGCGCCCTGTGTGCTCGTCTGGGCCGCCGGGCCGTTCGGCGAGGAAGATCTGCGACTGCTGCTGGACGCGTACAACCGGGAGAACACGAAGCCGAGCACCAGGATCCTCGACGGCGCGCTGCTGGAGCCCGAGGGCGACGAGGTGGGAAACAAGGGACAGCTCGTGCGCGGTGCCGTATTGGCGCGGCGGCGACCGCTCATCGAGCGGATGTACGACCGGCAGAAAGCAGGATCGTGAAGATCGAAAACCCGGCCAGAACACTGGCCGTCGGCAGCGCTGCCGACCTGCACGCCCATATCGGCAGCGAGATCGGGATCAGCGGTTGGGCGTCGCTCGAGCAGGACGACGTGCTCGGCTTCGCCGAACTCACCCACGACCGGCATTGGATCCATACGGACCCGGCGCGTGCCCGCGACGAAGCCGGTCTGGAAGGCCTTCTGGCACACGGATTCCTGGTGCTCTCGACCGTAACCGCGCTGGCGAACCAGTGCTACACCATCGCCGGCGCGAGCCGCTGGACGAACTACGGGCTGGAACGAATCCGTTTCACCGCACCGGTTTTCCCGGGTGACGAGTTCCGGTTGCGACTCACAGTGAACGCGGTCGAGCCGGGACCGGGCCCGACCACTCGGCTAGTTCTCGGCTGCCTGCTCGAACGTCGCGCCGGCGCCCGGCCCGCGCTGGCCGCGACCTGGATCGTCCTGGTGGAGGAAGCATGAGCGACGTTCCCGAAGGTTTCGTGCCGCTCGGGCAGGAAGGCACGTTCCTCGACCACGTCGGCGGCCTGAGGTGGCGGCGCGGCGCCGACCGGACGGAAGTGTGCGTGTCGCTGGCGCCGCATCATCTCAATCCCAATGGCACCGCACACGGCGGCTTCCTGATGACCGTCCTCGACATCACCCTGGGCGCCACCGTCGAGTCATTTCTCGGCGTGGACCCGGATCGCCATCCCGTCACACTGCAGCTGTCGTGCTCGATGCTGGCACCCGCGCGTGGTGGTGAACTGCTCTTCGGCGAGGCGACGGTCGACCAGTCGACGCGGACGGTGACATTCGTGTCCGCCCGCCTCCACAGCGAAGGACGGACCGTCCTGACGGCGAGCGCGGTGTTCCGCAACCCACCATCGCGATAACCCGCGCCGGGTTCACCTTTCCCCGGCGAACTCGGCGCGTATCGCACCGACCCTGAGGAATGCGTTCATGGCTGCTCGCTTTCCGGGTGCGCGGTCGTCGGTTCGGCGAGGGCGTCGATGGCGTGGATGAGTTCCCGCAGCGCGGGCAGGGACGCGGTGAGCAGCTGTTGCCAGGCGGGGTGCAGCTCGGTCAGGGCGCTGCGCAGGATGGCGGCGTTGGTCGTGTGCCAGTGCGCCACGGCCTGTTCACCGGTGACGGTCAGGGTGAGCGAGACGGTACGGCGATCCGGACCGCCGCCGGCGCGGGTGATCAGGTTCCGGGTTCGCAGTCCGTTGACCAGGGTGGTGACGGAGTTGGGGGCCAGGCGCAGCAGGCGGGCGAGCTGGCTGGGGCGGGCGCCGGGGTTTTCGGCCAGGCAGGACAGCAGTTCCAGTTGCGCGACGGAAAGAGCGTTGTCGGGGTCACTGGCGCGGGCGGCACGGCGCATCGCCCGCCGGAGCCGGGCGATCACGTCGGCCAGCGCCATCTCGTCCCGCGCCGGTGCCGCCTGTGCTGGGCCGGTGGTCATGGCGTCCTTTCCTGGGGCCGCGCGGCGACCGCGGTCGCGGCGGCCGCGACCCCGAACAGGAGCAGCGCGGCGACGGCGAGCCGCGGGCCGGTGCTGGGCGCGCCGCTGGTCTCGGCGACGTGCAGGGACAAGGTAACGACCGCGACGCCGAGTGCGGTACCCAGGCCGCGGGCCATGTTGACCAGGCCGCCGCCGGTGGCGGACATGCGGGCGGGGATCGCGCCCATGATGGCGGAGTTGTTGACGGGGATGAACACCCCCAGCCCGACGCCGAGGACGAGCAGCCACGCGGCCACCCACACCGTCGTGGTCGGCGCCACCGTCAGTCCCCCGGCCGCGACGACGCAGGCGATCGCACCGATGAGGCCACGCGTGCGAGCGCCCCAACTCCGGGGCATGAGCCGTTCGGCGGCGAGCGCGGAGAGGGCGAATCCGGCTGGCAGGGCGGTGAGGACGAGTCCGGCCATCCCGTGGGCGCCCAGTACCTGCGGGAACAGCGTGAGAGGCCCGAAGAGTACGAGGTAGGCGCACAACGCGCCGAGCAGCCCGATCGACACCGCCCTCGGGCGCAGCACCGACAGGTCCACGAGCGGGCTCGCCGCCTGCCGTTCCCGCAGGACGAACCCGGCGAACCCGATCGCCGACGCGGTGACGAGCCCGGCCGGGGCCCACACCGGCAGTGGCAGCCCGGAGAATCCCGAAACACCGAGCAGTAGTGTTGTCGTCGCGGCGCCCAGCAAGACGAGTCCAGGCCAGTCGAACCGGCCGAGCCGGGTGCGCTGGCGGGTCCGGGGCAGCAGGTAGCGGCCAGCGACCAGGGCCACGACGCCAACAGGGACGTTGACCCAGAACACCCACTGCCAGCCGACCGAGTCCACGAGCACCCCGCCCAGTGCCGGCCCCAGCGCCAGCCCGAGCGCCTGCGCGGCGGCCTGCACGCCGAGCGCGGCGCGCATTTTGTCCTTCGGGACGCTGGTGACGACCAGCGCGACGCTGTTGGCCTGCAGCATCGCCGCGCCGATGGCCTGGACGACCCGGAATACCACCAGCCACACCAGTCCCGGTGCGAGTGCGCACGCCGCGGACGCCGCGGTGAACACCGCGAACCCGTAGAGGTAGATCAGCTTGCGCCCGGCCGCGTCCGCGATCCGCCCGGCGGCGGCGACCAGGCCGACCAGGGCGAGCAGGTAGGACAGCGATACCCACTCCACCGCGGCCAGCGGCGCCCCGAACTGTTCCTGCAGGGCCGGGAAGGTGAGCGTGACGATGCTGGCGTCCAACTGGCCCATGAACGCGCCGAAACACACCGTCGCGACCGCCAACCAGCCCGCCCACCGATGTTCGCGCACCACCCGCGGTCGCGCCGGCTCCACCAGCATGATCACATCCGCATCCTCATCGCTCGGCTCTACTTGTTCTGTTCCAGAACATCCTATGCTCGTGGAGCTACGGGGCGACAGCGCAGTATCGAGATTTTGGTTGCTGGATACTTCTCAGGAAGAATGACTTTGTAGAGGCGTCCGCGGGTGCAATACGGTGCGGTAGGCGTTACGTAACGCGGGATGGTGTGACGATCGGGAGTCAGGTCTTGGGTGTGGGGGCATGTGGGGTCTGCGGCCGGCCGCTGCCGGCACGGAACCGTGGCCGGGGTGCGGTGTACTGCTCGGCCGCGTGCCGGCAGCGGGCGTACCGAGCGAGGCGGACCGGGGCCGGGGAGCAGGCCGTGACGGAGCTGGTCACGACCATCGAGCGGCAGGTGAAGGACCTGGCGCTCAGCCCGCCGGACACGTTCTACGCGGGCGTCAACGCCCTGTCGTCGCAGGTTGGGCGGCTGCGCCGGATCGCCCGGCTGGCGAGCGAGGCGGCGCGGGCGGAAAACGTCACGCCGGCCGGTGTGACGGAATCGCGTCCCGCGCTGGCCGTGGACGAGGGGACGTTCGCCGGGCTGGTGGAGCCGTACCGCGCGGAATTGCGGGTGCACTGCTACCGGATGGTGTCCTCATACGACGACGCCGAGGACCTGGTGCAGGAGACCCTGCTCAAGGCGTGGCGCAACCGAGAGGCATTCGAGGGCCGCGCGTCGGTGCGCACGTGGCTGTACCGGATCGCCACCAACACCTGCCTGGACTTCCTGCGCCGCCACACCCGGCGGCCCCAGCGCTACGAGCCGGTGCCCGGGATCGACTCGGGCGAGGGCACGCCACCGCCCCGGCTCGCCTGGCTGCAGCCCTACCCCGACGAACTGCTGGACCAGGTCCCCGCCGATGACGTCGGGCCGGACCTGGCGGCCGTGTCCCGCGAAACGATCGAGCTGGTCTTCCTGGCCGCGATCCAGTTCCTGCCGTCCCGGCAGCGCGCGGTCCTGATCATGCGCGACGTGCTCGGCTGGCCGGCCGAGGACACCGCGAACACCCTGGGGATGACCGTGGCAGGGGTCAACAGCGCGCTGCAACGCGCGCGGCCCACGCTGCGGGAACGGCTGCCCGAGCGGGGCACCGACTGGACGCCACAGCAGGTCAGCGCGGATGAGCGTGCGACGTTGCGGCGCTACATGGCGGCGGCCGAGGCGGCTGACGCAGCCGCGATGGTGGGGATGCTGCGTGAGGACGCGGTGCTGACCATGCCGCCCAACCCGGTGTGGTTCGTCGGCCGCGACGCGATCATGCGGCAGGTCGGGCCGGTGTTCGACCCGTCGTCGCCGAGGTACTTCGGGCAATGGCGGTACCTGCCGGTACAGGCGAACCGGATGCCGGCCGCGGCCGGCTATGTGCGGCGCCCGGGCACGGCGGTGTACCGGGCGCAATTGTTGGACGTGCTGCGCATCGAGGGCGGGCGGATCGTGGAGATCACGACGTTCGAGTCGCACCTGCTGCCGGCGTTCGGCCTGCCGCTGACCCTGCCGGGGGCCGGCCGATGAGCCCGCCGGTCCCCGTGCGTCGGTATGGGCGACACGATCGACGCAACGAACAGGAGCCGACATGACCAGCAAATCCGAGTCGCCGATCCAGATCCACCGCACCTACGCCGCGCCAGTGGAGCGGGTGTGGGAACTGTGGACGACCGGGGCGGGCATCCAGCAGTGGTGGGCGCCGGACGGCTTCACCGTCCGCGTCGACAAGCTCGACCTGCGCCCGGACGGCGAACTCATCTACACCATGACCGCCACCGCGGCGGAACAGGTCGAGTTCATGCGCACCAACGGCCTACCGCTGGAAACCCGGTCACACAAGACGTTCACCGAGGTCACACCGACCAGTCGCCTCTGCTACACAACCCTGGTCGACTTCGTACCCGACGTGGCTGCCTACGAAGTCCTCACCGAGGTCGACCTGCACCCCACCGACAACGGTACCGAAGTCACGATGACCATCGAACCCATGCACGACACGGAATGGACACAACGACTCGTCATGGGACGAAAAAACGAAATGGACAACCTGACAAAACTGGTCGACCAGACTCACTGACCAACCACAATGGACACGTCAGCCCGCGGCATCACCACTGGTGCGCAAGCCCAGTCCGCCCAGCCACTCGATCAGGTTCGCGCGCTGAGTGCCGTGGCTTGACGCCACGTCGATCAGGGTGCCGCGGCCGTATTCTGGCGTGAACGTCAGATCAGCGCCGAGCCCGACCAGACGTTCGGCTGCGCGGCGCTGTCCGCCGGCGCAGGCATGCCACAGCGCCTGATCGAGCGTGTCCTGCGCGGGTGCGCCGTGGGCAACCAGTTCCTCGAGGCGGTCGAGCAGGCCAAGGGCAGCCGCGTGCCACAACTTCTCCACACGTGCACCCCGCTCCACCAACAGGCGCGCGACATTCCAACACCCGTAGCCCACCGCGTTGTCCAGCGGTGTGCCGATCGATCCGTCGGGCGCCTCGATGTCGGCGCCGCCGTCGATCAGCACTCGCGCGACGGCGGCGTCATCACTGCTGGCCGCCCAGTGCAGCGGAGCCTCCCCACCGTCCGGGCGCGCATTGACGTCGGCCCCACTGGCGATCAGCAGCTCGGCGACGAGCGGTCCGTTCGGGAAGTAGCCCGGCCAGTCACTGACGACGTGCAGCGGCGTGCGCCCCCGGGCCGGTCCGCCCAGCCGACATTGGGCCAGCTCGGGCTGTGCCCGCAGCAACTCCGACAGTGTCTCTACGTCACCGGCCCGGATTGCGACATAGGTATTCAGCTGGTCCTCGTCCGTCAGCACCGCAACTCCTCTCCCCGCTGGACGTCTTTCCTTGTCACCGAAAGATAAACGACCAGGCCGGCGATCGCGGTCGCGAGTACCAGGCTCACCGGTCCCCCGCCGACACCGACACCGCCCTCTGGCGTCGGTTTGCCCAGCCAGTCAGCGATCGAGGCACCGAGCGGCCGGGTCACCACATAGGCGAACCAGAAGCAGAACACTCCGTTCCACCGCAACCACCGGTACCCCGCGGCGGGAATCAGGATCACCACCGCGAACACCACGATCGACAGGAAATAGCCCAAACCCAGCGTGGTCGCCGCCAGATCACCGGCCGACGTGCCGAGCGCGAACGTCGCCACGACGGCCGCCCAGTAGAACACTTCCCGCCGGCCCGAGTCGATCGCGTGGATCGACAGCGTCCCCTCGGCGCGGCGCCACACGAGGTACACCCCGGCCAGCACGACACCGAACAGCACCGTCGACGCCACATAAGGCACACCGAAGCCGACATGCAGGACATCGGCCGCCATCGTCCCGAAAACGCCGACCATCACGACCGCGCACCAATAGGCCCACGTCACGTACCGCCGTTTGGTGAACTGGACGGCGAGCGCCGCGACGAAAGCGAGAAAACCGAGAGCGACCGCCGGAATGGGCGTCAGCACCCGCACGAGATAGTCCGACGCCGACTCGCCCAAAGCGGTCGAAAGACCTTTCAGGACCCAGAAAAAAGCGGTGATCTCGGGAACTCGAAGACGCCGGGAAACCGGGGCGGAAAGGCCTTGAGACATGCCGTGCAGTCTGCCACGGCGAACGAACACCCTTTTCCTGCCCCGAATTCCGAAGTTCGTGCGAATAGTCTCGAACCAACGGACGGTAAAATCCACCGCGGTGACGCTGCCACGAACAGTTTCGAACAAGGTACACGGAAGCCATTCGACGGCCGTCGTTCGGATGGTGAGTTACCCACTGCCAACAGGTCATTCCGGACGAATTGTCCGGCATCACCTCATTCGCTCAGTGGATCTCCTGACGCTTCAGCTTCCGTTCACGAGAGGTTTCCCCGCGGGGCCAGGTGCGGGTGATGCCATTCGCAGCGGCCCCGCGATTGTGGGGATCCACTCGCGAGAAGGAGACCTGCATATGTTCGATCGTTCCCATCGCCCGATGAGCCGCAACAGACGCGGCGCGCTCGGGGTCGCGGCCTCGTTCGCGATCGGCGCCTGCGTGGTGGGCGCGTCCGGCGTCCCGGCGCAGGCCGACGCCGGGGGCAAGACCGCGCTGATTCCGGGAGACTTGCTGGTGAGCCGGGTCCACTACACGGGGACCGCCGGCCTGATCACGCCCGGTGTCACGGTGCTGCCGACCGGTGCGGTCGCGGTCGCGGACGGCTCGTTCGCGCACGTCTGGGACAACGTCTCGGTCGACGGGAACTTCGGGGTCACCGCGCCGATCTACCTCGACCAGATCACCCCGTCCGGTACCCCGGCCGGCTCGATCGCCGCGCCGGACGGCACGCCCAGTGCCTCCAGCCGCGGGCACGACCTGCTGATGGGCAGCTTCTCGTCCAAGTCGGAGCTGGCGCTCAACCTTTCCAGCGGAGGCAATGCGGTCACGTTCATGGGCTACGTCGCCCCGGCGAACACACTCGACGCGTCCAACAGCAACACCCCTGGCGTGGTGGACCCGACCAACCCCGACGCCCAGTCGGTCTACCGCGCGGTCGCCCAGCTCGACGCCAACGGCAAGTTCGAGATCACCGAGACCAACGCCTACAGCGGCGACAACGGCCGCGCGGCGATCCTCGACGAGACCACCGGCAAGTACTATCTCGCCGGAAACTCCAACAATGGCACCGGAACCTCGGTGCCGGGCTTGATCTACGGTACGGGCGCGCAGCTGGCCACCCCGGCCCACACACCCGAGCAGGCACAGAACCCTGGCCAGCCAACCCCGGTCGGCGGATTCAGCGTGACCCAGCTGCCCGGTGTCACCAAGGCCGACAAGCTCGGTAAGGACACCAACTTCGCCGGCGTCGCGCTGCACGACGGCGTTCTGTACTACACCAAGGGATCCGGCAGCAACGGCGTCAACACGGTGTACTTCGTCGACACCACCGGCACCGCGTGCCCGAACGGCGTCGGCACACCCGCCCCGGGCGCGCCGCTGCCCACCATGGCCGACACCTACAACGCCGAGACCGGGCAGCCGGCCGGCAACATGTGCGTCCTGGCAGGGTTCCCGACCGCGCTCGCCAAGTCCATCAAAACCCCGGACACGGGCGCCCCGAGCAACACCTCCAGCCTCGGCGCGATCTGGTTCGCCAACCCCACCACGATGTACGTCGCCGACTCCGGCAATGGCAACGACACCTACTCGGGCGGCACCTTCACCGCCGCCGCGGCCCAGAACCTCGCGGGCATCCAGAAATGGTCGCTGGTCAACGGAACCTGGGCCTACGACTACACCCTCAACGCGGGCCTCGGCCTCGGCGTGCCCTACACCGTCCCCGGTCTGCCCACCGGCATCAACCCGGTCACCGGCACTCCCTGGACCCCGGCCGTCGACGGCATCCGCAACTTCACCGGTAGGACCAACCCCGACGGGACCGTGACCCTCTACGGCGTCACCACCTCCATCGGTGGCGTGTCCGACTACGGCGCCGACCCCAACAAGCTCGTGACCGTCACCGACACCGTGGCGGCCACCAGCCTGCCTGCCGGCGAGAAGTACACCACCCTGGAGACCGCGTCCGCGGGCGACGTCCTGCGCGGCGTCTCCACCACCCCCCGCTGACGCACGACAAGTCGGCGGGCGCGAGCGTGTTATGGCTCCGCGCCCGCCGACAGTGCGGCACCGATCGGCGGATTGGTTTCAAGACGAAGGTAAGATTGCTGATTTTCCGACTGCCGAACCATAGTGTCGCGGGCGTCGAGCACATTTCGCCCCGGTCGCGCGTTACCGGTTTCCGTGATGGTTCTTGTCACATATTTGCTCATTGCACCCTGTCGCCCGAATGGGGGACGATCAGCGCTGCTTCCGGCGCGTAGCGACGACCCATAACCACCGAGAGTCCTTGCTGTTGCGCCGAATGGAGTATCACAACACGGCACGCGGGGGTGCCGGTAATCGTAGGTGTGGTCGAGGCTGGGGCAGGCAAGTAACGATGGGCGATTCTCGTTCCGGCGGCGGTCGTGCGCGGGAGTGGCGCGATTTCAGCGAAATCGCGGGTCCGATTTCCGAGGTCGATGATTCGGCGCCGTACCGGGTGCGCTTCACGAACCTGCAGGCGGCCGACGGCAAGGCGCGATTCGCGCGGTCCATCGTGATCGCGGTCGCCAATCTGCTGCTGGAGGTCGTGTTCTTCGCCTGGCTGCTGCAGCCGGCGCACCTGCCGCCGTTCGGCGGGAACGGCTGGATCGTGGCGGCGGACGTGTTCGTGATCAGCGCGATCGCGCTGATGGAGTTGCTGCGGCTGGTCAACGTGGTGTCGCTGTCGCTGGCGTCGATCGTGGCGCGGGACCCGGTTCCCGTTGCGCCGCAACAGGGTCTGCGGGTGGCGTTCGTGACGACCATCGTGCCGTCCAAGGAACCCATCGACATGGTGGAGCGCACGCTGGTGGCGGCGAAGCGCATCCGGTACCAGGGGCGGCTGGACGTGTGGCTGCTCGACGAGGGTGACGACCCGCAGGTGCGCGCGATGTGCGCGCGGCTGGGCGTGCACCATTTCAGCCGCAAGGGGCAGCAGGGGTTCAACCGGAAACGCGGACCGTTCAAGGCGAAGACCAAGCACGGCAACTACAACTCGTGGTTGCAGGTCCACGGGGCGCGCTATGCCGTGATGATGTCGGTCGACCCGGACCATCTGCCGTTGTCGAACTACGCGGAACGCATCCTGGGCTACTTCCGCGACCCGAATGTGGCGTACGTGGTGGGCCCGCAGTGTTACGCCAACTGCGACAACCTGGTCACGAAAGCGGCGGAGTCCCAGCAGTTCCCGTTCCACAGCGTCATCCAGCGCGCCGCGAACCGGTACGGGGTGGCGATGCTGGTGGGCACCAACAACGCGATCCGGATCAGCGCGATCCAGGGCGTGGGCGGGCTGTCGGACTCCGTCACCGAGGACATGGCGACCGGGCTGAAGATCCACACCGCGCGCAACCCGGAAACCGGGCGGCGGTGGCGTTCGGTGTACACGCCGGATGTGCTGGCCATCGGCGAGGGGCCCTCGTCGTGGAGCGACTACTTCAGCCAGCAACTGCGGTGGTCCCGCGGCACGTTCGAGGTGCTGCTCGGCGACTTCTGGCGGCGCTGCTGGCGACTTTCGCCCGGCAGGCTGCTGCACTATGCCCTGATCACCACGTTCTACCCGTCGATGGCGCTGGGGTGGATCCTCGGCGGCATCAACGCGGTGCTGTTCCTGGCTTTCGGGGTGCACGGCATCGACGTGCCGGTCCAGCTGTGGCTGGCGCTCTACACCGACGCGTCGGCGTTCCAGGTATGGCTGTACGTCCGCAACCGCCGCCACAACGTCAGCCCATCCGAACTGGAGGGCAGCAGCGGAGCTCGCGGGATGCTGATGTCGGTGCTGACCTCGCCGATGTACGCGTCGTCGCTGATCGCCGCCCTGTTGCGCCGCCCGGCGAGGTTCGTGGTGACCGCCAAGGGCAGCTCGACCAGCACCGACACGTGGCTGACCTTCCGCCGCCACCTCCAGTGGGCGGTGGTGCTCGTGGCCGCGCTGATCACCTCCCTGGTGCTGGGCTACGCCACGCTCGAGTCCTGCCTGTGGCCGGCGCTGTCGCTGCTGGTGTGCCTGGTCCCGATCGCGTTGTGGCAGTACGAGCGACGGCGGCCCACCACCGCCGAACCACAGCGCGGCACGCCGACCCGTACCGAATTGATGAGACAGGAAACCAAGATCGTGGAGGCCATCCGATGAAGCCGGCGTCTGTGTTGCGGCGCTACAAGCGCACCTTGATCACCATAGGCGCGCTGGCGTTCGTCGCGGGCGTCAATGCCGGGCCGGCGTGGACGTTCGTGGCCGAGTACGAGCACGAGCAGCTGATCAACAGCGACGACTACAAGCGCCAGTACGGACATTGGGACGTCATCGACCTGCCCGCCGACGTGCGCGTGAACGCCATCCACGCCGCGCTGCTCAAGACCGGCAAGCTGCTCATCGTCGCGGGTTCGGGCAACGACGAGACCCAGTTCAACGCCGGCACCTTCAAGACCCTGCTCTACGACCCCGCGACCGGCGGGGTCCGGCTGATCCCGACCCCGGCCGACCTGTTCTGCGGCGGGCACGCGTTCCTGCCCGACGGCAAGCTCCTCGTCGCCGGTGGCACGCTGCGCTATGAGGTGCTGCAGGACAAGGTCACGAACGCCGCCGGCACCATCACCGTCAAGAACGAGTCGCCCGACGGCGGCCCGCGGACGTTCCCCAAAGGCATCGAGTTCGTCGCGCCCAACGGACAGAAGTACCGCGCCGGAGCGGACTTCACGGTCGTGCCCGCACACAAGGTGGAGAAGGCGGGCAAGGTCACCATCACCGCCAGCGAGCAGGCGGTGTGGGTCGAAGCGGAGCAGGCCGGCCCCGGCGCGGTGACCTACCAGCCCGCGCACTACACGATCACCGGGCTGACCGGGGACGATCAGCACAACCTGTACGGCCTCGGCGGCAACATGACCCTGGACAAGCAGGACTACCACGGGATCAAGGACAGCTACGAGTTCGACCCCGTCACCGAGCGGTACGAGAAGGTGGCCGATCTCAACAACAGCCGCTGGTACCCGACCCTCACCGGGCTGCCCAATGGCGACGTGCTCGCGGTGTCCGGTTTGGACGGTAGCGGCAACGTGCTCAACGGGGACAACGAGATCTACGACCCGGCCAGCAAGACCTGGACCACCCGGCCCGACCTCAAACACTACTTCCCGACCTACCCCGCGCTGTTCCAGACCGCGAGCGCGAACACGCTGTTCTTCTCCGGCTCCAACTCCGGCTACGGCCCTGCCAACAAAGGTCGCGACCCCGGCCTGTGGGACCTGTCCACCAACCACTTCACCCCCGTGCCCGGGCTGCGCGACCCGGATCAGCTGGAGACCAGCGGTTCCGCGTGGATCGGGCCGGTGCAGGACCAGCGGATGATGGTCGTGGGCGGCGGTGGCGTCGGTGAGTCCGACAAGGCCACCTCCCGCATCGACGTGATCGACCTGAAGGACCCACACCCGCATTTCACCGCGGGCCCGGACCTGCCCGATGGCACCCGCTACCCGAGCGTGGTGAACCTGCCCGACGACACCACGCTGATCACGGGCGGATCGCGCTACTACCGCGGCCGCGACGCCAGCGATAACCACACCGCGCGGATCTACCACTCCGACAGCAACACGCTGACCGTGGCCGCCGACCCCACCGTCGGCCGCGACTACCACAGCGAAGCGCTGCTGCTCCCGGACGGCCGGGTCATCACCCTCGGCGGAAACCCGCTGTTCTCCGACGAGAAGAACACCATCAGCGCGCCATTCGAGCAGCGCATCGAGATCTACACCCCGCCCTACCTCTACCACGGCGCCCGGCCGGCGATCACCGACGGGCCCGCCGTCGTGCAACGGGGCCAGACCGCGCAGTTCACCACACCGGACGCGTCCCGCATCGCCACCGCACGCCTGATCAGGCCGAGCGCCGTCACGCACGTGACCAATGTGGAGCAACGCTCGATCGCTCTTGGACTGTCCACAACAGACGGTCAGATTTCGGTGACCGTGCCCGGCAACCCGGCGGTCGTGCCACCCGGCAACTACATGCTGTTCGTCACCGATCGCGCCGGCGTGCCGTCCGTGGCCAGGTGGGTCCAGATACCGTGACCAGGATGCGCGCCCTCGTGGCGGGTATCGCGCTGCTCCTGGCCGGGTGCGCGGCGCCGAGCCCCGTCGACGTGGACAGTGCCGCTGTGCAGAGTGCGGACGGCTTCTACCTCGACCGCGACTCACCCGCCACGCGCCAGGAAGCCGCATGGCGAGCAGCCGGCCGCTGGGCCGACGCCAACGAGATCGACAAGATCGCCCGCCGCCCGCAGGCGGTCTGGGTCAGCACCGATCTCACGCAGGTGGAAACCCAGACCCGCGACCTGATCACCCGGGCCGCCGCCGCACACCAGACCGCGATCCTGGTCGCCTACGACATCCCGCACCGCGACTGCGACGGCTATTCCGCCGGCGGCGCCCGCGACGCGACCACGTACCGCGCCTGGATCGCCGCGCTCCTGCGAGGCATCGGCGAATCACGACCGGTGGTGATCCTCGAACCGGACGCCGTGCCCGCGGCGCTCGGCCGCTGCCTCTCCGCGGCCCAGCGCACCGAACGGTTCGGGCTGCTGGCCGAGTCCGGCGCGGCCCTCGCCGGCCACGGCGCGCGGGTCTACCTCGATGCGGGCCACCCCGGCTGGATCACCGACACCACGGCGCTCGCCGACACGCTGCGGCAGGCGGGAATCGCCCAGCTGGCCGGTTTCTCCCTCAATGTGTCCAACTTCTACAGCACCGCCGACGTCACCCGCTACGGCCACGACCTGTCGGCCAGACTCGGCGGCGCCCACTTCGTCATCGACACCAGCCGCAACGGCAACGGTCCCGCACCCACCGACGGCACCCCCGCCTGGTGCAACCCGCCCGGCCGCGCCCTCGGCCAGGCACCCACCACAACCACCGGCGACCCTGCCATCGATGCCTTCCTGTGGATCAAAAACCCCGGCACCTCCGACGGCGCCTGCCGCGCCGGAGCACCCCCTGCCGGTCAGTGGTGGGCCGACTACGCCCTGCGCCTCGCACAGCAATCACCCTGAAGCGCGCCACACCGGCCTTTTTCGGTCAACCGACGGCAAATTCCCGCCCCGGAACAGCCACGTGATGCGCACCCCGGTCGTGGGTTACCATCTCCGCGCTCGCCGTGATCCGGCCGGACGCCCACAAGTTCGGGCTTCGCATCGAAGGGGTACGCATGCTTCGGGGACGAGCCGGGATCACCGCCGCCGCACTCGCCCTCGCGGTGGGCCTCGTGTTGTCGCTGCCAGTACCGTCCGGCGCGGCGAGCACGGTGGTGTACCAGGAAAAAACCGAGGGCTACGACTGTTTCCGGGTGCCCGCGGTCGTTCAGGCGCGCAACAAGGACCTGCTGGCGTTCGCCGAGGGACGCCGGGGCGGGTCGAGGTTCTGCGCGGACGCCGGGAACATCGACATCGTGGTGAAGCGCTCGACCGACGGCGGCCACACCTGGGGGCCACTCCAGGTCGTCGTCCGGGGCGACGGTGACACCCGGGGCAACCCCACGCCGATCGTGCTCCCGTCGACCGGGCGGATCGTGCTGTTGTCCACGGCGGAATGCGTCCGGCGGCACCCGTGCGGGCGGGCCCCGCAGGTCCAGGACAGCGATGACAACGGCCACAGCTGGATGACGCCGCACCCGATCACCAGTGAGCTCGGGTTCACCCGGCCGCCCGGCTGGCTCGCGACCGGCCCGGGGCACGGGATCGTGCTCGATCACGGCCCGCACGCCGGGCGGCTGCTGGCCGGGCTCAGCTACAACCTCGGCATGCGCTACACCGGTGCGGTCATCTACAGCGATGACCAGGGCGCCACCTGGCGGACAGGCGCGACTACCACCAGCGAAAGCCCGGCACTGCAACCACAAGAGCTCAGCCTCGCCGAACTGCCCGGCGACCGCGTCTACGTGGCCGCCCGCAACCAGGCCGGTTGGGCCGAGCAGTGCCTGGCCGGTGGCACCCGCAACCGAGCCGACACCGTCGCCACCGACGGCGGCACCCGGTTCGCCCGCGGTTTCGCCTTCAATCCGGGTCTGGTCACGCCGACGGTGCAGGCGCCGGTACTCGGCCTGGGAGCGGTGGTCGTGTTCGCGGGGCCGAGCGTGTGCGGAGCCCGCGCACGGCTCACCGTCCGGTCCTCCATCGACGACGGGGCACACTGGCGGACCGAAGAAATGGTGTGGCCACAGGCCGCGGCCTATTCCGACCTGGTCGCGCTCGGCCCGGATGACGTCGGCCTGCTCTACGAAGCGGGCCCGGCCGGCCGGCCCAACGCGACGATCCGGTGGTCCACAGTAGACACTCCGGAACCGGTGCCGGACGAGGACGAGCCACTGGCCTGATCGCGTCGCGGTCAGGCGGCAGCGCGACGCCCCAAGGCAAGCGGACGGTTAAAACCAAGGCTCACCTATTTGAGGTGAGCCTTACCTGAGTTAGCGTCGGGTACCAGCTCGACACATCCCGGGAGCCCGCGCCATGTCCTCCGCCCAGATCGCCCTGCTCGGTGCCATCGCCGGCATCACCATTTTCCTCGGCCTGCCGTTCGGGCGGCTGCGCACACCGATGCCGAAGCTCAAGGCCCTGCTCAACGCGACGGCGACCGGCATCCTGATTTTCCTGCTCTGGGATGTGCTCGCGCACGCCTGGGAACCGGTCGACACCGCGCTGAGCCAGAACCACCTCGGCCCGACGCTCGGGAACGGCGCTGTGCTCGCGGTGACGGTGGGCATCGGCCTGCTCGGGCTCGTCTACTTCGACCGGTCCACGCGCCCGCGCGCCCATGGCCCGGGTGCCGCCGCTGTGGGCGAGCTGGGCCCCGCGATCGTGCGAGAACCCGGACGGCGGCTGGCCCTGATGATCGCCGTCGGGATCGGGCTGCACAACTTCGCCGAGGGCCTGACCATCGGCAGTTCGGCCGCGCGTGGCGAGCTCAGCCTCGCCGTCCTGCTGGTGATCGGGTTCGGGCTGCACAACGCGACCGAGGGTTTCGGGATCGTCGCGCCGCTCACCGGCCGCCGCCCCTCGTGGGGTTACCTCGCCCTGCTCGGCGTGATCGGCGGCGGCCCCACCTTCGTGGGCACCCTCGTCGGCCAGAGCTTCACCAACGACACGGTGTCGATCGCGTTCCTCGGCCTGGCCGCCGGTTCCATCCTTTACGTCGTCATCGAACTGCTCGCCGTCGCCCGCACCGCGAACCTCAAGACGATCACCACCTGGGGCCTGTTCCTCGGACTCGTCCTCGGCTTCGCCACCGACGCGATCATCACCGCCGCCGGCGCGTAAGGCCGGAATCCGGCCATCGGCACTGGTCTCCAAGCTGTACCGAATGTCCACTGTGGACATCGCCGCCTCGCCGGTGCCACCGTCGCGCTGACGCCACTGCCGGTCAGACGCCCGGCGCACCTCAGCGGCGGCGTGCTCGTCCTAGCGTGTGGCCATCCCGCGCCACGACCGGCCACCCGCCGAGCCCTTGGCTTTCCGCGCGGTGATCTGGTCATGCTGTTCGGGGATCGGTTGATCCGGCGTCGACGCAGTTCGCCTTGTCCGCCAACAACCGGACAAACAGTGCCCGCGCGGCGGCGTATGCGACGGACGGGGCGCGCCCTCGGCTCGGGCGGCGGCACCGAAGGCCAGACGAACCAGAAGGGCGCCGCAGGCGGGCCTGGGGCAGCACCCCAACCCGATGTGTCCACTGTGGACATCTATCCGCGCGGTGACGCCCCGCTGCCGCCCGGCGCGTCCATTGGAAGCACTGTGCCTTACCTCCGTTCGCCACTACGACACGCGGATCGGCGAGCCGGGAATCCGGTCACGCCGGGCTTGTACGCGTTTCGTGGCGTATGCACGATTTTCCCTTGTCATGGCACAGAACTGCGTCCGCAGGTCGGTTCCAGTTCGCCGAACGTTCAGCGGATTCGCTCCTCCGCGTTACATGTCGTCCTTAAGTTCCTCACAGGTTGCGAAACGAGGAATTCATGGACATCACGGTCGCGGTCCGGGCCCGCGGGATCACCAAGTGTTTCGGCGATGTCGTCGCCCTCGACGGTGTCGATCTGGATGTCGCGCAGGGCCAGATCCACGGCCTGGTCGGCCCGAACGGTGCCGGGAAGACAACCCTGCTGGGCCTGTTGCTGGGGCTGGCGGTCGCCGATGAAGGCACGCTCGAAATCCTGGGTATGCCGGTCGGCCGGGCGCTCGCGGCTCCCGAGGGCGTCGGCGGTTTCGTGGACGGACCTGGTCTGTACCCCTCGCTCACCGCCCGGCAGAACCTCGCCGCGCTGGCCGCGCTTCGCGGTCAGGCCGCGGACCTCGACGACGTGCTCCACCAGGTGGGCCTGACCGACGTCGCCGACGACCGGGTCCGCGGTTTCTCCCTCGGCATGCGGCAGCGGCTCGGGCTCGCCGCGGCCCTGCTGACGACGCCCCGGCTGCTGGTGCTCGACGAGCCGTCCAACGGTCTGGACCCGGCCGGCAAGAAGCACGTGTACGGGGTCCTCAAGCGCCTCGCGGCGGACGGGACCACCGTGATCGTCTCCAGCCACCGGATGGACGACGTCGAGTCGCTGTGCAGCGAGGTCACCATCCTCGCCACCGGGCGGATCGCCTTCTCCGGGCCGCTGAGCAAACTGTCCGCCGAGAACCGCGAACTCGACTACCGGATCCGCACCTCCGACCCGGAGGCCGCCCGCACACTGGCACTCGACGCGCCCAGGGTGCGCGTCGTCGACGACCCGGGTATGCGGCAGGACAACGAAATCCTGGTCGTACGCACGCTAGTGCCCGCCCTCGACGAACTGGTGGCCCGGCTGGTGCGCGCCGGCATCGCGGTGCGCGAACTGGCGCCCGTGGTGTCGCCCCTCGAGGCCGCGTTCCTCGCCCTCACCGAGCAAGAGGAGGTCAGCCGATGACCGCGACCGTCGCCGATGCCCCGGTCACCGCGGCCCGCCCGGTCTCGGTGGGCCGCGGCTACCGCTTCGAACTGGTCAAGCTGCTCGCCCAGTGGCGCGTCCGGCTGCTGATCCTCGCCTGCTGGATCGCGCCGGCGATCTTCGTCGCGCTGGTGAGCCAGCAGAGTTCTCTGCCCACCGACACGACTTTCGGCCGCTGGATGAACGCCACCGGCTGGGCCGGTGCGCTGGTGCTGCTCGGTTTCGCCGGTAGCTACGCGTTGCCGTTGCTCACCTCGCTGGTCGCCGGGGACGTGTTCGCGTCCGAGGACCGGCTCGGCACCTGGCGCCACCTGCTGGTCGCGGTCCGGTCCTACCGGCGGATCTTCGCGGCGAAAGCGCTTGCCAGCCTCACCGTCATCCTGCTGCTCGTCGCCGGGCTCGCCGTTTCCGGCATCGTCGGTGGGCTCGCGGCTGTCGGCGACCAGCCACTGCCAGGCCTGGACGGGCATCTGCTGGGCTCGGGGGACGCAGCGGGGAAGGTCCTGCTCGCCTGGCTCTGCGTGCTCGCGCCGACGCTGTCGCTCGCCGGGATCGGGCTCCTCGGGTCCGTCGCGTTCGGCCGGTCGCCGATGGGCCTGCTGCTGCCGGTCGTGGTCGCGTTCGTACTGGAACTGGCCCAGATGCTGCCGCTGCCCGTCGCGGTGCGGCTCGCGTTGCCGAGCTACGCGTTCATCGCCTGGATCGGCCTGTTCACCAGCCCGGTGCAGGTCGGACCGCTGCTGATCAGCGTCACGGTCAGCCTGGCGTGGGCCGTGCTCGCGACCGTGCTGGCGTACGTGCTGTTCCTTCGCCGCGACTTCACCAATCTCAGCTACGACGGTTCGGGGCGGCGCGCGCTCACTCTCGGCGCCCTGCCGCTGGCCGGGCTGCTGGCCGTCACGATCGGGATCGTCGCCGTGTCGACCCCGGCCATGGGCCCGGGAATCGACCAGGACAAGGTGCAGGGCTCGCTCGCCACGGCGTTCGGGCATCTCTACCGCCTGCAGACCCGGCAACTCAACCGGCCCGACGTCACCGAGGAGCAACTGGGCTCCACGGCGGCGTGCACCAAGGGCGATGGCCTGGTCGCGCCGGAAGGCGCGGGCAACGACTGGCGGTGCGTCGTCTCGTGGCATGTGCCCGGCGTCGCGACCACCGGCCAGGCCATCTACCAGCTCGATGTCACCTCGGACGGGCGGTACGTCGCCGACGGCGACGGACCGAAGGAAGTGAACGGCTACTTCCAGGTGCGGACTCCCGCTGGAGACCAACCCAACCCCCTTTGGCAGTTCGACGGCAACGTCGATCTGCTTCCCACCACGAAGGGATAGTTCGATGCAGGTAACACGCCGCAGACGGCGTGCCGGGAAGGGCCGGTTCGTCCTTCTCAGCACACGTAGTGGCCGCAAAGTACGCCTGGCGACAGCCGGTACCGCCACGCTCGCGCTCGTCGCGACGGGCACGGGCATCGGTTTCGCCTCGACGCAGCAGTTCGGCACCGACCACGTCGGCCAGCAGACCGACAAGGGCGAGGTCGTTTCCAGCGACCAGTACCTCGACCCGATCGGTGACCGCCTGGTCGTCAACAACGGCAAGATCATGGCGTCGTCGGTCAGCCCGGACGGCAGCCACCTCGCGGCGCTCACCACCGACGGCGGGATCGCGCTCACCATCGTCGACCTGAAGAACTGGAAGGTGCAGCAGCTCGTCGGCAACTCGGCGACCGCGAACCTCAAGATCACCGGGAACGACGTGGGCCAGGAAGGCCCGACGTACTCCCCCGACGGCAAGTCGCTGTGGATGGCGCAGACCGACGGGTACACCCGGTTCTCGGTGCTCCCCGACGGCACCGTGGCCAACCCGACGTCTATCAAGATCCCCGCGGACGGGCCGAAGCACGCGCTGGTGGCACAGGCGGTGTTCACGCCGGACGGGTCCACTGTGTACTCCGCGGTCAACGGCCAGAACCGGGTCGTCGCGATCGACGCCGCGACCGGCGCCATCAAGCAGAGCTGGGCCGTCGGCAACGCCCCGCGCGACCTGGTCCGCGTCGGCAACCGGCTCTACGTCAGCAACGAGGGCGGCCGCCCGGCAGGGCCCGGTGACTCGACGCTGAACTCCTACAACACCCAGGTGCCCGCGAGCCCGGTCACCGGTGCCACCACGACCGGCACGGTCAGCGTCATCGACCTGGCGAACCCGGCCGCCGCGGTGCGGAGCATCGACGTCGGGCTGCACCCGACCGCCGTGTACGCCAAGAACGGCACGGTGTTCGTCGCCAACACCAACAGCAACGACGTGTCCGTCATCGACACGGCCCACGACAAGGTGGTCCAGACCATCGCGACCCAGCCGTGGCCGGAGGCCTCGGTCGGGTACGAGCCCGACGGCATCACCCTCACCGACGACGGGCACCTGCTGGTGACGCTGGGCCGCGCCAACGCGGTCGCCGTCTACCGCTACACCAGGCCGCAGGAGCCGGTCAGCTACGTCGGCCTGCTGCCCACGGACTACTTCCCGACGGCGATCAGCACCGTCGGCAAGGACATCGTGGTGTCCAACACCCGCGGGATCGACGCGCTGCGCCCGACGACGGCGGCCGGGCACGGCACGCACGACACGACGGCCAGCGTGCAGCGGTTCCAGCTGCCGGACGATCGCGCCATCCGCGGCTACACCGCCAAGGTCTTCCAGCAGAACGGGTGGACCCCCAACTCGGTCCAGCTGGCGCAGGACAACCGGAACAGGCCGCAGCCGGTGCCGGTCCCGCAGCGCCTCGGTGACCCGTCGACGATCAAGCACGTGTTCCTGATCGTCAAGGAGAACCGGACCTACGACCAGGTCTTCGGTGACGACTCGCGCGGCAACGGCGACCCGGCGGTGAACCAGTTCGGCGAGAACGTGACGCCGAACCAGCACGCGCTGGAGCAGCAGTTCGGGTTGTACGACAACACTTACGACATCGGCACGAACTCCGCCGAGGGGCACAACTGGCTGATGCAGGCCGACGACCCGGAGTACACCGAATCCTCGGCCGGCGAGTACCTGCGCAGCTACGACACCGAGGACGACGCGCTCGGCCACCAGAAGTCCGGCTTCATCTGGACCGGCGCCCAGGCGGCCGGCAAGTCGGTGCGCGACTTCGGTGAGTTCCAGCAGTTCCTGACCAAACCGGCCGACGCGACCTGGCAGAACCTGTACTGCGACACCAAGAACATGGCGGCGACCGGTCAGAACACCGCGTACCCGCTGGTGTCGTCCTCGCCGATCCCGTCGCTCAACAACGTGTCGGTGCCGGGCTTCCCGAAGTTCGACACCAGCGTCCCGGACATCTACCGGGAGCAGATCTGGAAGCAGGACTTCGAGAAGAACGGCCCCGCCAACCTCAACATGTTCTGGCTGTCCAGTGACCACACCGGCGGCCCGCCGAACCCGGCCGCCCAGGTCGCCGACAACGACCTCGCGACCGGCCAGATCGTCGACACCATCTCGCACAGCCCGTACTGGAAGGACTCCGCGATCTTCGTGGTCGAGGACGACTCCCAGGCTGGTCTGGACCACGTCGACGGGCACCGGGCGCCGATCCAGATCATCAGCCCCTATGCGAAGCACGGTGTGGTGGACAGCCACTACTACTCGCAGATCACGATGATCCGGACCATCGAGCAGATCCTCGGCATCCAGCCGATGAACCAGAAGGACAGCGCGGCCACGCCGATGGCCGCGGCGTTCACGCAGAGGCCCGACTTCACGCCGTACACCGCGGTGCCGAACCGGACTTCGCTGACCCTGGGCCTGACGCAGCAGCCCTCCTGCGGCCCGGATGTCGTGGCGCCGCAGTTCGCCGCAACGGCGCCGTCGACCACGGTGCCGCCGGACAAGCAGCAACTGGCGGATCAGTGGCAGGCTTGGAAGAGCCACCAGCGCCTGACCGGTCCGGACGCCGTGCCGGACTACGCCAATCCCGAGCAGATGAACCACCTCACGTGGTACGAGACGCACGGGTGGACGCAGCCCTATCCGGGTGAGGACAAGGTCGTCGCACCGGACCAGGTGCCCGGCGCGTACATCCCGTCCTCGGACCACGACGGCTGACAGCCTGACTGGGAAAGGGCCTCTGACCGGTGCCGGTCAGAGGCCCTTTTCAGCGGGTGGGATCGTGTGCCGCCGGGCGCGCACCACGCCGAGGCGAGATAGCCCCCGGAGACCGGCGTGGCTCGAAAACCTTGCCCCCCAACGGATCCTGCCGTCGGCGAGCCATGCCACCAGCCACGGCCGCGCGCACGATCACCCCGCCGCCATTCCTCATCCAGCTACTGCGTGCCTACCTCGACACCCACAACCACCCGCACATGTTCGTCACCGCCGAACACCAACTGCTACGCCGGTCCACCTTCGCCGGCTTCGGCGTGCATGATGGCCGCGTGAGTTTCGATCTTGTAGTGCTGGCGGCGGAGGATGCCGACGATGCCGCGATCCGCGAGATGGTCGATCGGTGTAGCGAACCGAACCACACCGAAGGCGAGTTGGACGAGCGGGTTGCCGGATTCTACGAGCGGCTCCGCGGCCGATTCCCCGACGACGGCGAGGTCGGCGCCGACTCGCCATGGATGTCGACGCCACTGTCGGTCGGGATCGACCACGTGTTCATGAGCATGAGCTGGTCGGAGCGCGGCTCGCCGGCGATCGAGGCGGTCGTCGCACTCGCCGGCGAGTTCGGTCTCGTGGTGTTCGATCCGCAATCCGGGCACGTAGTGCGACCGTGATCCGCGGAGCAGGGTCAGCGACTCGCCGGTTCCGCGCGCCGTGGCCAAGTCGCCTCAGGTCGCGCCGCCCAGCGCTTCGCGGCTCTTGATGGTGTCAGGGTGTTCCTCACCGAGCACGCGCGTCCGGGCGCCGAGCACGGCTCGGTGGGCGGCCATCGCGGCAGCGGAATCGCCGAGTCGGTGCCGCAGTTTGGCCGTCTCGAAGCGGATGTCCAGTGTCCGCGGGTGTTCCTCGCCATACCGTTTCACAAACTGAGGAAGCAGCTCGGTCCGCTGGTGCAGAGCGTCCTCGTGCCGCCCCCGTTCGGTCGCCGCCGCGGCCAATGTGGAGCGGAATGTCAGCGTCGCTTCCACGCCCGATTCCGCGGCTGCGTAGGCGGGCGCGATCGCGACAAGCTCGCGCTCAGCCTCGTCGAGGCGACCGGCCCTGATGAGGGTGTCGGCGAGCGCGACACGCAGATACGCGACGTGCTTGGGCCTGATCCCCACTACGCGAGCGCTGCAGTCGATCACCTGCTGCCGCAGGGTCACCGCTTCATCAACAGATCCAGCGACAGCCAGCGCTTCAGCGAGGACGAAGCGAGCGAGAAGGGTATGCGGGCTCGCGTCTCCCCACCGTTCGTGGCATTCCAACGCGATCGAGCGCAACTCGCCAACAGATTCGGTGTACTCGCCGCGATGCAGCCTCACGTGCGCTAGCTCGCGCCGAGTCTGGAGCAAGCCCACCCGAAACGGCGGGCTCGCCTGGTCGTACGCGGCGACCATGTCACAGAGCAGTCGTTCCGCGCCTGCCCAATCGCCTCGCTCGAAACGAGTGAGGTACAGCCCTGTTCCCGCGGCGAGCGCCACGCCTTGATCCGAACCGGTCGGCTTGCGCTGCTCGCGGAGCAGTGCTTGGTACGCATCCTCAGCCTCGTCGAAATGGCCCGACTGGTACCCGGCCGGCGTCCAAAGCAGACAGATAAATGGCCTGGAACCGGCAAAGTGAGACAATTCCGCCGTTTTCGGCCCGGGCGCGGCTCTTGTCCACAATAGATAAAGCGGGACGGACCCGAGGGCCCGTCCCGCTCAGTTCGCCGGAATCACCAAGCCGACAGCAGCGGCTTGTGCACATCCCCGCGCGGGAACCATTCCTTCGTCGGTTCCCGCAGCAGCGTCGAGATCGGCGTGCCGATCCGATCGGCGACCGCGCGCAGAGCCGTGCCGTCGAGGTGGAACGTCTCGAGTGCGTTCCCGCCCAGCATCTTGCGCGCGTCCTCCACCGGAACGCGAGCCGCGCCCAGGGTGGCCTGCATGTACTCCGTCGTGCCCGGGCCCGCACCCCACGTGCCTTCGTGGTGCGGGTAGTCCGAGCCGATCAGGATCTTGTGCACGCCGATGTCCGCGCGCGCCTCGGCCTCCGCCTTGGAGAACAGCGAAGAGCCCATGTGCACCTGGCGCTCGTAGTACACCGACGGCTTCTCCTTGACGACCTTCCGGACGTCGCGGCGCAGATAGCTCTGGCCCCACGAGTAGTCCCAGCCGCGCACGGCGCCGATGACCCAGCCCGAACCCTGCTCGGTCAGCACGAGGTGCAGGCCCGGGTGCCGCTCGAGGACCCCGCCCCACACCGCGTGGCCCAGGATCTGCTGCGTGAAGAAGAACGCCTGCGCGGTCATCAGCGGCGCGGCGCACGCGGGGTCCGGCACCGCTTGCAGCATCGCGGCGGGCAGATGGTCGCTGATCGACGAGATCGCGGTGTGCGTCGACACCGGCAGTTCGGTCTCCTCCAGCGCGCTCCACACCGGATCGAAGTCGCGATGGAACAGCGGGCGCGCCTCGCTGAAGGCCGGCAGGACGATGCCCTTCAGGCCGTTTTCCTTGGCCCAGTGGATTTCCTTGATCGTCTCCTCGACATCCGCGAAGGACACCACGGCCAGGCCGTGCAGCCGCTCCGGGGCGGTGCCGCAGAAGTCGACGAGCCACCGGTTGTAGGCCCGGTTCGCGGCCTCGACCTGTGCGGGCGTGCGCTGGTAGCCGAGAATGGCGGCGACCAGGGGCGGGTGCAGCTCCCACGGCAGACCGAAGTCGGGGAAGATGATCTCCGCGGAGATGCCCTCGTGGTCGAGTTCCTTGAGCCGGCGCTCCGGATCGTGCTGGCCGGCGAGCCGGCCGGTCTCGATGACCGTGTCGATCCATTCCTGGACCAACTCCGGATCGATGCGGTTGGCGAGGCTCTTGGGGTTGACCGTGGTCATGCCTTCGCGGTCGAACACATCGCAGAACGCCTCGAACTCCGCGCGCATCGCGGGATCGATGTAGGGGATGTACTCCCGCATCTGCGCCGTCGCGTGGCCGTCCGACGAGACGAGGAGCGCCCGCTCGCCACTGAGCTGCGTCATCGGTACCTCCAGGGGAGAAGAGCAGGTGTGTTCACGTTAGGTCGTGCACGGACTCTAGTCAACATCAGAGTTGACGGCCGGTCCAGACGGCCACGTTCTCCTTCTGCCCCTTGGGGAACTGGATGGGGCACTTGATGACGCCCTGCACCTGGGCGTTCGACCACTGCGCCCGCGCGCCCGGCTGCGGGGTGAACTCCGGGATGCGGCGGAGCCATTCCTCCAGCAGCACACGGAGTTCGACGCGCGCGACGTGGATGCCGAGGCACTTGTGGATGTAGTGGCCGAAGGCGAGGTGCTTGGTGCTGTTGGCCCGGTCCAGCCGGAACTCGGTGGCATTGGGGAAGGTGCGCTCGTCGCGGCCCGCCGCGCCCAGCAGCAGGAGCATCTGCTCGCCCGCCTTGATCGGGCAGCCGGCGACCTCGGTGTCCTGGGCGACCTTGCGGGTCCCGATCACCGGCGAGTACAGGCGCAGGAACTCCTCGACCGCGGCACCGGCCTGGTCGCGGTCGGCGGCGAGCCCGGCGAGCAGCCCGGGATCGTTGGCCAGGCGCCAGAACATCGAGCCGATGACCTTCTGGCTGGTGTCGATGCTGGCCAGCAGCAGGAACAGCGCGAACCCGAGCAGCTGCTCCTGGGTCAGCTTCTCGCCCTCGATCTCGGCGCGGCAGATGATCGAGATGAGGTCGTCGCCGTCGGAACCGGCGCGCTCGGCGAACAGGCCACCGAAGTAGGTGTAGATCTGCGTGACCGCTTCGATGGCGGCTTCGGGGCGGCTGGTGGTCTCGTGCACCAGGGCGTGGATCCACTGCTGCAACCGCTGGCCGTCCTCCAGCGGGACGCCGAGGAACACCGTCGCGAGCAGCGCCGGCAGTGGCACGGCCATCGACTCGAAGGCGTCGCACTCGCCGTCCTCGATGAACTCGTCAATGAGGTCGTTGACGATCTTCCGCAGCGGCTCTTCGTAGGACTGGGCGCGCTTCGGCGAGAAGGGCTCGGCCACGAGTGCCCGGTACCGCTGGTGGTCCGGCGGGTCGATCTCGACCGGGATCATCTTGTTGGGCTGCGGGAACGACGGGAAGCTCGCCGGGTAGGAGGAGAACACGGCCGGGTCGCGCATGATCTTGACCTGCTCTTCGTAGCCGGTCACGACCCACATGCCGCCGTGCGCGTCGCTGTGCCCGACCGGACACTTGTCGAGCATATCGGCCCAGTGCTCGAAAACGGTGTCGTAGGACTCGTTCAAAGCGTGGTGGTCGTAGTTCTTGTACTCCGCGGTCATTGCGGTGCCTCGATTCGTGAAGCGTGGACCCAGTCAAGTTCAGAGCGAATCAATCCGTGCGGTTTCGGTCACGAGTAGCGACTACTCCCCGCACCACCGGTGTCCACACAGGACACCGGTGGTGACTACTCAGCCGCCGCCCGGCAGCGTGCGCACGCCGTTTTCCGCCGTGGCGCCGAACTGCCGCACATCGCCGGAAACCCGTTGCCTCGGCAGCAGGGTGTCCGTGCGGCCGCGCCGGGGGACGAGCCCCAGGATGGCCGCGACGCACGCGACCGCGATCACCGTGGCGGCCGCGCCCGAGAGCCACAGCTGTGCCGTGCTCGGGTTGTCGCCCTTGAGCGCGGTGATCATCGGCCAGCTGGACCCGACCAGGTAACCGCCGATCAGGACCGGCCCGAACCCGATCAGCGGCCACACCCGCCAGCCGGTGATGCCCCGGCTGATCCGGGACGCGCCGACCGCGATCGTCAGGCAGATCGCGACGTTGGCCGCCGAGATCCAGATCGGGAAGGACGCGATCTGCCACGGCTGGTCACCGTAGTAGGCGTACAGGCCGATCCCGACCAGCACGATCTCGGTCACGATGAAGACGACGTAGATCGCCAGGCCGTACAACGCCAGCGTCAACCGGGAAGCGCCGCGCTCGATCAGGTACCAGCCGAGAATGCCCAGCCCGCCGTAGAACGGGATGTACGAGCCGGCCGCCCACGCGGGCACCTGCCTGCCCCAGCTGGTGATCAGCTCGTGCGCTCCCGGTGCGTAGTACCAGAAATTGGCCGTGGTGTTGAACAACAGCTCGACACCGCTGCCGAAGCCGGTCGCGATGACGATGACCAGGCCGAGCCAGGTGCCCCAGCGCTGCCGCACCCGCACGCCGACGTAGAGCATCAGGACGACGGCGACCGCGACGGCGATCTCCAAGACGAGCTGGCTGGTCTGGTTGGCGGGCCGGTTCGCGATATCCGGCCCGGGAAGCGGGATGCCGGGCATGACCGTCTCCTCAGGCCAGGACACCGCGGAGCACCTCGCCGGCCGCGGTGGCCCGGAAGGCCTCGTTGACGTCGTCGAGCTTGAACTCGCGCGAAACCATGTTGCGCAGGTCCAGCTGACCGGACTCGACGAGCGAGACGTACTTCGGGAAGTCGCGGCTCGGGATGGACGAGCCACCGAAGCTGCTCACGACGCTCTTCCCGCTGTAGATGAAGGAAAGCCCGTGCAGCGAGATGTTCTCGGTCGGCTTCATGACGCCGACGACGACCGCGGTGCCGGCCGAGCGCACCGAGTCAACGGTCGCGCTGACAGTCGCGGGCGAGCCGACCACCTCGAAGCCGTAGTCGGCGCCACGGCCGTCGGTGAGCTCCTTGACGACCTCCGCCACCTCGGCGTCGCCCGGGTCGACGACATCGGTCGCGCCCAGCCGCAGCGCGGCCTTCCGCTTGAGGTCGACCGGGTCGACCGCGATGATCCGCTCGGCGCCCGCGATCCGGGCCCCCTGGATGACCGACTGGCCCACGCCACCCGCACCGAACACGACGACCGACGAGCCGGGTTGCACTTTGGCGGTGTTGAGCACCGCGCCGACGCCGGTGGTGATCGCGCAGCCGATCAGCGCCAGCTGGGTGTCGGGCAGATCCGACTCGACCGGCACCACGAGCCGCTCGTCGACCGTCATCGTCTCGGCCATCGTGCCGAGGCCGCCGAGGCAGGGCAGGTGCGTGCCGTCGCCGCGCAGCGCGTGGGGCTTGGCGTGGAACTGCATGGTCTCGGCGCAGACGAACGCCATTCCGTTGCGACAATGCCAGCACTCGCCACAGGAGACGATGAACGAGCTGATCACCCGCTGGCCGGCCTTGACGGTGCTGACGTCCTCGCCGACGGCCTCGACGATGCCCGCGCCCTCGTGGCCGAGTACCGCCGGGGGCGGGAAGGGCAGGGTACCGTCCACGAGGGACAGGTCGGAGTGACACACCCCGGACGCGGTGATGCGGACGAGGATGTCACGGGGACCCAGCGGCAGCGGCTCGACCTCCTCGACCGAGATGGGCTCGTTCACTCCGACGAACAGGGCTGCTTTCATCTGCTGTCTCCCTCCACGGGCTTCATTGATCGCTCTGGCGGATTCCACCCGTCACGTGGCGTGGGGCACAGGAGTACCGACTACTTCGCTTGCGCGGCCGGCGGCACGGGGTAGACCTTGGGATTTGGTGTGACGGCGCCCACGTCCTATGATCCGAGGGTTGTCAGCACCGACGTTGACGCAAGGGAGCCGAGGCACCGTGAGTCGCGGATCGACGACCATCAGCGCTGAATGGCCGTTTGTGGGACGCAGCAGTGAACTCGACCGGATCCGGGAACTCATCGGTGACCCCGACTGCCGCGGCGCGGTGATCGCCGGGCCGCCCGGGGTCGGCAAGACCCGCCTGGCCGTCGAATGCCTGAACCTCGCCGCCGGCGAGGACTACGAGGTCGCCAGAGCGACGGCCACCGGGGCGCAGTCGCAGATCCCGCTGGCCGCGCTGTCGCACCTGCTCTCCTCCACCAGACTGAAGAGCAATCTCGGCGCCGCGCCCGACCAGCCCGAAGCCCTGCTGCGGGCCCGCCGTGCCATCGCGTCGCTCGCGGCCGGCGGGCGGCTCGTGCTGATGATCGACGACGCGCACCTGCTCGACGAGACGAGCGCGACGGTGATCTACCAGCTCATCGCCGCGAACGAGGCGTTCGTGCTGCTCACCGTCCGTGCCGAGGAACCGTCGCCGGAGGTGCTGGTCACCGCCTGGAAGGACGACCAGATCACGCGCATCGAGCTGGCCGGGCTCGCCACCGAGGCGGTCGGCGAGCTGCTCGGCGAGGTGCTCGGGCACGTCGATCCCGACGCGGTCGAGGTCTTCGCCGACCACGCCGAGCAGAACGCGCTGGTGCTGCGCGAACTTGTCCTCGGCGCGGTCCGCGACGGTGCCCTGACCTGCGCCGAAGGCATGTGGCGGCTGCGCGGCGAGCTGACCCCGTCGGCCCGGCTGATCGAGCTGATCGAGACCCGGCTGCGCACCCTCGACGACGACGACCGCGCGCTGGCCGAGGTGATCGCGGTCGGCGAACCGTTGACGCTGACCGAACTCGCCGCGCTCGGCGATCTGCGCCGCGCGGAAAAGCTGGAGCGGCAAGGAATCGTGGGCTGCGAACGGGTCGGTGCCGTCGTCATCGCGCGGCTCGCGCACCCGGTGTACGCGGAGGTGCTGCGCGCCCGGCTGCCGATGCTGCGGGTGCAGGCGATCGCGGACCAGCTCGCCGACAGCATCGGGGCCCCGACCGAACCCGCGGCGATGCTGCGGCTGGGCCGGTTGCTGCTGCTGAGCGGGCGCCGGGATCCGGAACGGCTGCTGGCGGCGGCGCGCACGGCGCGCTGGAGCTACGCGATCGGGCTCGCCGAGGAGCTCGTCAACGCCTCGCTGCAGTTCGAGCGATGTTTCGAGGCCGAACTGTTCGCGGCGGGTCTCGCGGGGCTGCGCGGCCGGTGGCAGGAGGCGGACGACCAGCTCGCCCGGCTGATGGCCGAGGCGTCCGACGACGGGCAGCGCGCCCGGGTCACCATTGCCGCGATGGACAACTGCCTGTACGCGGGACTTCCGGAGAAGCAGCTGGCGCTGGCCGAGGCCGGGCGCACCGAGGTGGCCGATCCGGTGTGGCGCGACGAGATCCTCGCCCGCAGCTCCCCCGTGCTGGTCATGTCGCGCGGCCCGGAGGCGACCTGGTCCGCGGTCGAGGACCTGCTCTACCGCGCGTCCGGCGCGACCTTCGTCTGGGCGTCGCTGACCGGCGCCCACGCCCAAGGCCGCCGCGGCGGGACCCAGCGGGCGCTCGAACTGACCTACCGCGGGCACACGGCGCAGCTCGCGCTGGCCGAGCCGATCGCCTGGTACCCGTGGTTCCACCACTACAACCGCTGCGAAATCCTGCTGATGACCGGCCGCTGCGCCGAGGCCGAGGCGCTCGCGCAAGACGAGCACCGGCGGGCCGTGCGGGTGCACTCCGCGGAGGCTCAGGCGTCGTTCGCGTCGCAGCTCGCGCTGATCCTGACGGCGCAGGGCCGGGTGCGCACGGCGGCGAAGTACGCGCGCGAGTCGATCGCGATCTTCGCCGACCTCGGGCGGCCGATGTTCCACCGGCAGAGCGCGCAGCGGCTCGCGATGGCACTGGCCCTGGGCGGTGAGGTCGCCGAGGCCGAAGAGGTGCTGGAGCAGTGCGCGGACGAGTCCGATCCGGCGTACCTCTACAACGCCTCCGACGTGCTGCACACGCACGCGTGGGTCGCCGCCGCGGGCGGGCGGCTGGCGAAGGCCCGCGCCTGGCTCGACGAGATGCTGGCGCTGACCGAAAACATCGGTGACCGGGTGGGACAGTCGGTCGCGCTGCATTCGCTGGTCCGCCTGATGGACGGGCAGCGCACCGACGAGCTGCTCGCCCGTTTCGAGGCGCTCGGCGAGCATCTGGACGGCGAGTTCTACGCGGCCCGGCTGCTGCACGTCCAGGGCCTGCACTCCGGTGACCCGGCGACACTGGAGAAGGCCGCGCACGAGTTCGCGTCGGCGGGGGCGTTCGCGCTGGCGGTCGAGGCCGCGGCGGACGCGGCGACCCGGTGGGAGAAGCACGGCGAACCGCGCCGCCGCACCGCGGTCAGTCACCTGGCGCGCAACTATCTGGCGCAGTGCGAGGGAATCACGCCGACGCTGCGGTCGATCTCCAGCCGGTCGGCGCTGACGGCGGCCGAGCGGGCGACCGCGGAACTGGCGGCACGCGGGTATTCGAACCGGGCGATCGCCGACGAGCTGGTGTTGTCCGTGCGCAGCATCGAAAACCGGCTGCAGCGCGCGTACGAGAAGCTCGCCATCAACAGGCGTGAGGAACTGGCCGAGGCGCTCAAGTTCGAGCCGACCTGATCAACGGACTCGTTGATCGACGGCCTGATCGAGTCAACTTCGGCCAGCTCGTCGAGGTCTTCGCGGGATAGAAGGCGAGGTGCGGGACGCCGGCGACCACGTGCTGGTGCTGGACGGGCGGCTCGCTGACCACGCCGCTGCGCCACGCCGACCTCATCCGGCCGTACCTGGAGCGGCTCGCGGAACGGTTCGGCTGCCGGTGCCTCGCGGGCGCGCACACCGGGGACGACGTCGTCATCGTTTCCGGTGCCGGGCGGTCCCAGGACGACACGGACACCGCGACGCTCGCCGGCCGGTGGGTGCCGTGCCTGCCGCCGAGCGGATCGGCGGTGTGACACCCGACCGGGCGAGTGCCGTCCCGACCGGCTGAGACCGGCGTGCCCCTCCGCACCGTTACCGTCCGGGCGCTACGCTTCGGTGTTAGCCTGTGATCGTCTGTCGATTCGTGCCGTTCCGGCCATTCGACCGGGACACGAAAACGTGCGAATCAACGGAGGGGTTGTATGGCCAAGAGCGGGATCGATGCCCGCCGCAAGGCGGCGTTGGAGGAGGGCAGCGCCGGCTACCTGGCACGCCGCGCCGAGATCATCAGCGTCGCGGCCGATGTGTTCCGCAAGCACGGATTCGAGTCGGCGACGCTGCTCGACGTGGCCAACGCGCTGGGCACCGACCGCGCCTCGCTGTACTACTACGTGGGCAGCAAGGAAGAGCTGCTGCAGGAGATCGTCCGGCACGCGCTGAAGAACGTCGGCGACGTCGCGGAGCGGATCAAGCGCGGCCGCAAGAGCACGCCGGACAAGATCCGGGCACTCATCGACTCGATGGTCGGCAACTACGTCGAGAACTACCCGCACATGAGCATCTACACCGAGGATCTCGGCCGGATCTCCCGCCAGGACAGCGAGTGGGCGGTCGACGTGATCGACCAGACCCGCCGGTACGAGAAGGTGGTGCGCTCGATCATCGCGAAGGGACAGCGCGACGGCACGCTGCGCACCGACGTGCCGCTGGACCTCGCGGTGCTGTCACTGTTCGGGATGATCAACTGGATGCACCGGTGGTACCGCCCCGAGCTCAAGTACGACGCCGACGAGCTTTCGGCGACGTTCGCGCGGGTCTTCCTGGAGGGCAACGCCACGCGGTAGTCGTTTTTCCTTCCCGCCCGTGGTCAACGTACGCGTTGGCCGCGGGCGTTTTCGTGTGCGCGCCGGCCGAATGTGACGCGATCGGACCGTGTTCGCCTTGCACCGGCCCGTGGCGGCGGGCTAATCTCGGAATCAACATGGACGTTGACGAGGCGAGGAAGAGGACGATGTCTACCGAGCTGGCTACCACGGACTTCACCGCATCCGGCACCCTCGCCGGCGTCGACACGCTCGACCGGGCGGTCGCGGCGCTCGCGGAGGGCCGGATGGTGGTGGTCGTCGACGACGACCAGCGGGAGAACGAATGCGATCTCGTGGTCGGGGCGGAGGACATCACCGTCGAGCAGATGGCGTTCATGGTGCGGCACGGCACGGGCATCGTGTGCGTGCCGATGGAGGGCGAGCGGCTCGACCAGCTGCGCCTGCCGCCGATGTCGCCGACGAACACCGAGGCGCATCACACCGCGTTCAGCGTTTCCGTTGACCACGCCGGCACCAGCACGGGCGTGTCGGCGGCGGACCGGGTGGCGACGGTGCGCGCGCTGGCCGACCCCGCGACCGGGCCGTCCGATCTGCGGCGGCCAGGGCACATCTTCCCGCTGCGCTACTGCGAAGGCGGCACGGTGCGCCGCGCGGGCCACACCGAGGCGGCCGTCGACCTGTTAAAGATGGCGGGCAAGTCCCCGGTCGGCGTCATCTGCGAGCTGGTGAACGACGACGGGACGATGTGCCGCCCGGGGGATCTCGCCCAGTTCGCCCGCGAGCACGACCTGCCCGTGGTGACGGTGGCGGACCTGGTGCGCTACCGGCGCGCGACGGAGCGGCTGGTGGTCGAGACCGGGACGGCGCTGCTGCCGACCACGTACGGGATCTGCCGGGCCACGGCGTTCCGTTCGCTGCTGGACGACGAAGAGCACGTGGCGCTGGTGTTCGGCGACGTCACCGCGACCGGCCCGGACGACCCGGGCGTGCTGGTCCGGGTGCACAGCGAATGCCTGACGGGGGACGCGTTCGGCTCGCTGAAGTGCGACTGCGGTACGCAGCTCGACCAGGCGATGGAGATGATCGCCGCGGAGGGGCGCGGGATCGTGGTGTACCTGCGCGGGCACGAGGGTCGCGGGATCGGGCTGGGGCACAAGCTGCGGGCGTACGCGCTGCAGGAGCGGGGCCGGGACACGGTCGACGCGAACCGGGATCTGGGGCTGCCGGTGGACAAGCGGCAGTACGGCGTGGGCGCGACGATCGTCGCCGCGCTGGGCGCCCGCAGGATCCGCCTGATCACCAACAACCCGGCGAAGTACGGCGGTTTGCAGGGCTTCGACCTGGAGATCGCGGGGCGGGTGGACATCCCGCCGGTGGTGACTTCGGAGAACCTGTCGTACCTGCGCACGAAGCGCGACCGCATGGGCCACGACATCCGCCTGACGGGAAGCTGACCTCGCGGGGGTCCGGGTGCGGCCGGGTGGGGTGGCGATGTGCTGCCTCGCCTGGCCGCGCTTCTTTGGGCCGAGAAAACGGCCACGAGGCCAAGAAAGTGCATGTGGGGATGGCCGCGGTCGGTGGCCGAGCGCATCGCGCTCCCCTGCCGAGCGCGGAGAAGCGCCGAGCGCCGGAGGAACGGCGCCCGCGGACCAGCCGCAGCCGGCGGCAAACCCGCCCCCTCACCGCCGAGCATGATCGAGGCCGGCCCCGGTTTCCGGGCGGGCCAACGGCGGCGAGGGCACCGAACTTGCCCGCTTCGCGCCGCATCCGGACGCGACCCCGTGGAATCCGAACCACCGCCGTGGCCCGGCATCGGCCCGCCCGGCATGACCGGGCCGGCCGGGCGAAAGGCATGGCCAACCGCGGCCCCGGAACGGCGTGGTCGCGTGCCGGGTGCGGCCGGGGTGATCGGACGCGGCCAAGGGCCCGAGGCACCGCCACCAACTGCCAACGGCGCGAGGCGCCCCCCGACTGCCAGGGCGTTCCACCTCGTGGTCGGGGCAGGAGCCCGAGCGGATGCCGAAATGGGTGTTCCATTCCGCGGGGTAGCCGGAGGTGATGGCGCTCGCCGGATCGACGACATCCAGATATCGCAACGGATTCACGCCCGGCCGCCCACGCAGGAGATCCAGGGCCGCGACGACGTCCGGCCTGCGGCACACCGAGAAGCGCGTGTTCGCCGGTGTAGCGCAAGCCGGTGGGTGGCCGCCTACTTCGTGTAGTTGCCGCAGTCGACGGTCAGGGTCAGGCCGGTCGTCCGCTTCGACTCGTCGGACGCGAGGAACAGCACCGCGTTCGCCACGTCCTCCGGCAGCACGTCCGGGCTCGGCAGCAGGTGCATGCCCTGGAACCGCGGCGCGACCTGTTCCCACGTCGGGTTCTCCAGGTCCGGCGCGAACAGGTGGTAGGTCGTCTCGTTGTGGATCAGGTCGGTGCGCACGTTGGACGGGTTCACCGTGTTGACCCGGATGGAGAACTCGCCGAGCTCGACCGCGGCCGTGCGCATGAGCCCGACGACGCCGTGCTTCGCCGCGACGTACGGGCTGCAGTGCGCGTACGCCTTCAGCCCGGCGACCGAGCTGGTCAGGATGATCGACCCGCCCTTGCCGCCCGCCTTGAGATGCGGCACGGCCGCGCGGACCGTGTGCCAGACGCCGGTCAGGTTGATGTCGAGGATCGTGTTCCAGGCCTCGAGCGGGATCTCCTCGACCAGTCCGTAGGACCACATACCGGCGTTGCCGACGACGATGTCCAGCCCGCCGAGCGCCGCTACGCCTTCGTCCAGGCCGGCCTTGAGCGCGGCGAAGTCGCGCACGTCGCCCTGGAAGGTGTGCACGCGGCCGCCCGCCTTTTCGACCAGCCGCGCGGTCTCGGCGAGGTCCTCCGGCGTCGCGGGCTTCGCGACGGAGGTGTCGATCGGACCGCAGATGTCCATGGCGATGATGTCCGCGCCCTCTTCGGCCAGCCGCACGGCGTGCGCGCGGCCCTGGCCCCGGGCCGCCCCGGTGATGAACGCGATCTTGCCCGCTACCCGTCCCACTTCGGTTTCTCCTTACGCGTTGGTCGTGGCCGGCGTGGAAATCGCCTTGGCCTGCAAGAACTCCAGGAACCCTTCGACGCCGCGTTCGCGGCCGATCCCGCTCGCGCCGTACCCACCGAACGGGGTGTCGGGCGCGACCCAGAACGACGGCCCGATCGCGACGCCGCCCGAACGCAGCGCGTTCGCGATCTCGCGGGCGCGCCCGGCGTCGGTGCTCTGCACGAACCCGCCGAGGCCGTACCGGGTCGCGTTGGCGATGCGCACGGCCTCCTCGTCGCGGCCGTCGTAGCGCAGCACGGTCAGCACCGGGCCGAACACCTCGGTCTGTGCGATCTCCGCGGTTTCGTCCACATCGGTCACGACGGTGGGCCGGTACCAGTGGCCCTTCTCGAAATCCGGATGGCCGCTGGTGCCACCGGTCGCGATCGTCGCGCCGGCCTCGCGGGCCCGGTCGACAAGTCCGGCCATCCGCTCGACCTGGCCGCGGCGGATGATCGGGCCGACCAGGGTCTGCTCGGCGCGCGGGTCACCCCACGGCATCGCCTCGGCAACCGCGACGACCCGTTGGAGCACCTCGTCGTAGAGGTTGCCGGGCACCAGGATCCGCGTGGGCAGCAGGCAGCCCTGGCCGCTGTTGTACATGCACATGCCGACGCTGTACGGGATCGCGGTGTCGAGGTCGGCGTCGTCGAGGATGATGTTGGCCGACTTGCCGCCCAGTTCCAGCACCACCTTGCGGAAGCCGACCGCGGCGCGGCTCGCGATGCGCTGGCCGACCGCGGTGGATCCGGTGAAGTGGAACATGTTCACGCGCGGGTCGCCGGTGAGCGCGTCGCCGCCGACGGCGTTGTCGTTCGAGGTGATCAGGTTGAACACGCCCGGCGGGATGTCGGTCTCCGCGATGACCTCGGCCAGCAGCACCGCGGACAGCGGGGTGTCCGGCGCGGGTTTGAGCACCACCGTGTTGCCCGCGGCGAGCGCGGGCGCGGTCTTGCCGACGTTCATCCCGGTCGGCGCGTTCCACGGGGTGATCGCGCCGACCACGCCGCGCGGCTCCTGCCGCACCACCCGCGAGCTGCTCATGCCGAGCATTTCGGCGGCGGGCAGGGTCACCTCCCAGCCGAACCGGTCCATCAGCCCGGCCGTCCAGGCGACCTCCTCGATGACCGAGTCGATGAGGTTCGCCTGGTTCGCCGGGATGCCCGCCTCGCGGGTCGCCATGCCGGCGAGCTCGGCCTTGACCTTGCCGAGGCCCTCTTCCAGCTGCCGCAGGCAGTGCTTGCGGAAGTCGACGTCGGTCGGCCAGGTCGTGGTGTCGAACGCGGTCCGCGCCGCGCCCACCGCGTCCGCCACGTCCCGCCCGGTCGCGTCCGCCGCCGTGCCGACGAGCGATTCGTCGAACGGGTTCCGCACCTCGAACGTGGCCCCGTTCGCGGCTTCCCGCCAGGCACCGTCGATGTAGAGGCGTCCGGTTTTGTTGGTGTCGCTCATTTCCCGCCTTCCCCGGGCCTCAGCCCGCGACCTTCCACAGCTTCTTGAACTGGCCCGCGAAATCGGCCGGCAGGTCGTAGGAGTCCCTCGGCGTGCCGATGTTGTCCTTGGTCAGCAGCGTGACCGGTGCGGCGTGGTCGCCCGCGGGGACCGGCAGGCCCATGACCTTGCGGACGGCGATGTCGACGTCCTGCCAGCCGCCCATCTCCAGCTGGCTGTTCATCGTCGCGAGCTGGGTGCCGGCGAGCACGTTCTGCTGGTCGCGCGAGATCCCGGTGCCGCTGATGAGCTTGAACTTGCCGTCGAGGCCCGCGCCCTTGAGCGCCTGCGGCAGCTGCGCGGTGAACGAGCCGTTGACGGCGACGATGTACTTGACGCCCGGGGTCCGCTTGGCCGCGGAGACGACCGCCGGCACGAGCTGGCCGCCGAGCAGCTGCGGCAGTGTCACGTTGACGTCGGTGACCTTGCACGACGGGCAGGACTTGGCGATCACGTCGTGGTAGGCCTGCGCGGTCGGGTTGAACACCGGGTAGTCCGGGACGCTCACCAGCAGCGAGTTGGCTGCCTGGCCGCCCGAATCCGCGAGCTGTGCGTTGGCCGCGACCCGGCCGACCTCCTGCGCGTGGTCGTCGTAGCCGTGCCCGGCCTCGATCCCGGCACCGCTCGGTGCCGGGATGACGTAGCTGTCCGTGATGTAGGAGCCGGCGGCGGCGTACTCGGCCTGCACGCTCGACCACACCGCCTGCGGGACGCCCGAGAAGTAGACCCCGACAGGCTTGTACTGCAGCGCCGTGCGCAGCGCCGCGACGAGGGTCGCCGGGTCGGATGCCTTGAAGTTCAGCGTCTTGAGGTCCCAGCCGATGGCCTGGGTGGCGGCCCGCATCCCTTCGCCCTCGTGGTGGCACTCCTGCTGCTCACACTGCAGGAAGACCAGGGTCTTGCCGGCCGGCGGCCGCGACGGCAGCGGTTCGGTCACCGGGATGCTGGTGGGGAAGGTCGACGCCTTGGCGACGACGTCCTTCGCCGCCGAGACCTGCGCCGCATCGACGACAGCGCCACCACCGGAATCCGTGGTGGTGGCCGACGAGGCACACGCGGCGGGTACCAGCAGCGCGGCGACGAGCGCGCCACGGACGAGCTTCTTGAGGACCACGTTGTCTCCTTGTTCCCGGTGGAATTCCCCCCGAGCCGGAACCCGCCGTCCGCCGATTCCGTTTTCAACGTCAACGTCGACGTTGTCCCGGCAACGGTAAGTCCAGGCCGAAAGGGCTGTCAAGGTGGAAATCAAGTGCCATCATCGCCAACGTTGACAGCCGGAGAGAACCATTCCCATACTGGAGAAAACACCGACGTTGACCCACTAGGGAGTGCCGACGATGCCCGCTCCGTCCCCGCTACTCGACCGCGTTCTGGACGCCGACAGCCATGAGATGGCACCGCTGCATTTCTGGGGGCGGACCTTCGGCCCGGCGGCCGGCGAGATCGCCGAGCAGGTCACCGGCTCGATGAAACTCCAGAAGGGCAACGACTTCTACGCACCCGAACTGGCCGGCGACGTCACCGAGATCAACCACGACTCGGTGTGGAACCTCAAGGGCACCAGCGCACCCGGCGCGTTCGACTTCCAGCGCCGGCTTCAGGTGATGGACGAAATGGGCGTCGCGCGGCAGCTGGTGTTCCCGAGCTTCGCCATCTTCGCGAGCATGCTCAAGATCGGCGACGAGTTCAAGGTGCACAACTTCCTCGGCATGAAGGGCACCATCGACGAGATCCGCGAACTCGGTGACACCGGCCTGAACGAGTACAACGACTGGGCCGCGGCGACCACCAGGGCGAACCCGGACCGCATCCGCTGCGTCGCCTACGTCATGGACAACGGCACCGTGGACGACCTGGTCGCGCGGACGGAATCGTTGATCCGCAAGGGAGTTCGCGCGGTCAACATCCCGCACGGCGTGCCGCCGGCCGGTGTGAGCCCGGCCGACCCGGCGATGGACGAGTTCTGGGGCCTGCTGGAGAAGCACAACGTCCCGCTGGTCACGCACGTCGGCAACGAGGACGGCCTGTTCGCGTCGTCGGTGTGGAAGAAGAACGTGCCGGCGTTCGCGCTGGGCAAGACGCGGAGCATCGAACTCGGCCTCGAGCCGTACTCGTTCGCCACCCTGCACTACACCGCGGGCCATTTCCTGGCCGTGCTGACACTCGGCGGCGTCTTCGAGCGGTTCCCGGGCCTGCGGCTCGGGATGATCGAGCAGGGCTCGTCGTGGCTCGGCCCGGCCGCGGAAAACCTCGACATGTGGGCGCGGGACGTCTACCACAACCGGCTGAAGAACCACATTTCGATGCTGCCGTCGGAGTACATCAACCGGAACGTGCGCGTCACCCCGTTCAACGACTTCGAGCCGGTCGCACAGGACTTCCGGCGCTACCCCAACGTCGCCGACAGCTACTGCTACGCGACCGACTACCCACATGTCGAGGGCGGCAAGGAGTCGAAGCAGAAGATGTACGACCAGATCGCGCCGCTCGGCGCGGAAATCGCCGAGAAGTTCTTCGTCACCAACTCGGAACTGCTGATGCCCAACTGACACCACGGAAAAGGGGCGGGCGATGCGAGATCGCCCGCCCTTTTCCGGGTCGTCAGCCCGCGACGTTCGGCGGGATATTGGGCAGTGGCAACGGGAACCGGGACGTCAGCGAGCCGTCTGCGGTCAGGTTCTGGCCGCTGATGTAGGACGCGTACGGAGACGCGAGGAACACGACCGCGGCCGCGATCTCCTCCGGCCGTCCGGGCCGTCCCGCCGGGACCCGCTCCGCTAGCCCGCCGCCGTCCGGGAAGTTCGCCTGCTGCGCCTCGGTCGCGATCACCCCGCACGACACCACGTTCATCCGGATGTCCTGCGAGCCGTACTCGACCGACACCGACTTCGCGAGGTTCGTCAGCCCCGCCTTCGCCGCCCCGTACGCGGCGCCGTACGGGCTCGCCACATTGCCCGAGATGGACCCGATGCTCACGATCGACCCGCCGGTTCCCTGGTCCAGGAACACCTTCAACGTCTCGCGCGCGAACCGCATCACGTAGGTCAGGTTCAGGTCCATGATCAGGTTCCACTGGTCGTCGGACACCTCGGCCAGCGGGGTCCACGGCGTGAACAGCGAATACCCGCCGACCACCGTGACCAGCGCGTCGATCCCGCCCATCCGGCCGGCCGCGTCGGCCACCAGACGCTCCACATCGGACTGCACCCGAACGTCGCCGACGAGCCCGTGGGCCTTGCCGCCCCGCTCGGTGATGTCGTCGACGGCCTCGGTGACCCGGTCCGGGTTGATGTCGACCAGCGCGACCTGGGCACCCGCCTCCGCGACGCCCCGCCCGATCGCGCGGCCGTTGCCCATGCCGCCGCCACCGACCACGATGACCCGCCGGTCCCGCAGCAACCGCCCTGCCTCCATGGATACTTCCTCCTCCTCGACAGTCCGGCCGGTCAGCTCCGGATCAGTTTTTCCTCCGGGTCTTCTTCGAAGTCCGCGAGTTTCTCCTCGACCGTCGCCGCTCGCAGGCGCCGGGCCTTCAGCACCGGCGAGAGCGAGGCGAACGCGACCGCCAGTACCAGCGCGACCCCGTTGAACATGTCGCCGAGCCACTGCACGCCGGTGACGTACTGCAACCCCTGGATGCCGGTGGCCAGCACGTAGACGGCGATGACCGTACCCCAGATGTTGAACCGGCCCGGTCTGATCTGGGTGGAGCCGAGGAACGCGGCGGCGTAGGCGGGCAGCAGCAGCGCGGCGCCGAAGGTCAGCGACGGGCCGGACAGCGAGCAGTACAGCACGCCCGCGACGCCGGACAGGGTCGCGGAGATGACCAGCGACAGCCACCGCCACTTGTCCACGTTGACGCCGGAAAGCCTTGCCGCGTCGGGGTTTCCGCCGGACGCGTAGAGCTGGCGGCCCATCGGCGTGTGCTCCAGCAGCCACCAGAAGAACACCGCGATCACCACCAGGTAGAGCACGACGATCTGGAACCCGCCGAGGATCGTGGTCTGCGTGAGGTTGTTCCACAGGTCCGAGTCCGGCGGCAGCGGTTGCGTCTGCTTGGACACGATGGTCTGGAAGGCGCCGATGATCGTGCCGGTGCCGAGCGTCGCGATCAGCGCCCCGACGCGCAGTTTGACCACGATGAACCCGTTGATCACGCCGATCCCGGCGCACACGCCGACCGCGACGCCGATCGACTGCCACACGCCCCAGCCGTTGCGCACCTGCAGCACGGCGACGATCACCGCGGACAGGTTGACCACCGCGCCGACCGACAGGTCGAACACGCCGGTGGCGAGCGGGACGATGACCGCGATCGCCATGATCGCGCTGATCGCCTGTGACGACGCGATCGTGTGGACGGTGGACGAGGTCAGGAACAGGTCCGGGGTCCAGATCCCGAACACGAGGATGAAGATCGCACCGAGGTAGAAGGCGCTGAACCGGTCGAAACCCAGTCTGTTCATGCCGCCTCCTCCGTTCTGGCGCCCAGCGACAGATGGGACATGTTGAGCACCGTCTTGTCCTTTCCGCTGAGCGTTCCGGCGATCCGGCCGTGGCGCATCACGAGGATGCGGTGGCAGACCGCGATGAGCTCCTCGGTGTCCGAGGAGCTGACGACCACGCCCGCGCCCGCTTCGGCCGCGGCCAGGATTTCCTTGTGCAGCAAGGCTTTCGTCGCGATGTCCACGCCCTGCGACGGTTCGTCCAGCAGCAGCACCTTCGGCGCGGTGCGCAGCCACTTGCCGAACAGGACCTTCTGCTGGTTGCCGCCGCTGAACGCGGACAGCGGGCGTTCGGCGTCGGGCGGGCGCACGGCGAGCCGGGAGAACCAGCCCGCGCACTCCGTCCGTTCGCGTTTGCGCGACAGCCGCGGCCAGCGCCAGTGCTTACGCAGGTCCGCGAGCATCAGGTTCTCCCGGGCCGTCAGGTCGATCACGGCGCCGGAGACCTTGCGGTCGGGCGGCAGGTAGGCGACACCGGCACCGATCGCGAGGTCCGGACGGCCGGGCCGCAGCGCCGCGCCGCCGACGCGCACCGTGCCGACTTCGCGCGGGACGCCGCCGAAGATCGTGGACAGCAGGGTTTCCCGGCCGGAGCCGGTGATCCCGGCGATGCCGACCACTTCGCCTTGGCGCACTTCGAGGTCGATCGCGGTCACCTCCACCGACGTGAGGTTCTCGACGCTGAGCAACACCGGCGCACCGGCGCCCGGCTGCGCGCTGTGCTCGGCGTCGACCGCGTCGAGTTCACCGCCGACGAGCAGGTCCACCAGCGCGGGCCGGTCGAGGTCGGCGACGGCGCGGGTGGCGACCTTGCGCCCGTCCCGCAGCACGGTCACCGTCTCGGCGACGGCGAACACCTCCTCGATGCGGTGCGTCACGTAGATGACCGCGACGCCGGCGCGTGCGACGGAGCGCACGATGTCCAGCAGCTGCGCGACTTCCTTCTGCGGCAGGCGCGCGGTGGGTTCGTCCAGCACGAGCAGGCGCGGCTGCCCGCTGTCGTCGGGCCGCAGCGCGCGGGCAACGGCGACCGCGGTCTGCCGCGCGGGCGACAGCGTCGAGACGACGCGCTTCGGGTCGATGTCGACGCCCGCGCGTTCGAGGTCGGCGAGCGCCGTGCGGCGGGCGGCCCGGCCGTCGATCGTGCCGAGCACCGTGCGGTACCCGCCGCCGAGGTTGAGGTTGTCGAGTACGGTCTCGGTGCCGATCAGGCCGAGGTCCTGGTGCACGAAACGGCAGCCCAGCGCGTGCGAGGACGCCGCCGAGCCCGGGGTGAGCCGCCGCCCGCCGACGTGGACCTCGCCGCCGTCGGGTTTGTGGTAGCCCGACAGGCACTTGATGAACGTCGACTTGCCGGAGCCGTTCTCGCCGAGGAGCGCGTGCACCTCGCCGGGGCGGATGTCCAGGTCGATCGGCTGAAGGGCCTTCGTGGGCCCGAAGGACTTGCTCATCCCCCGCACGGACAGCGCCGGCGCGTCGCCGGTCTCCCGCGCGGCCGCGTCGGTGACCGCGACGGTCGTTTCGCCATTCGCCACGTTCGGCCATCCTCACCGGATCTCGGCGGTCGGGGACGTGCCTCGCTGCACGCCCGCCCCGCTCTCGATGGAGTGTTACACGGCACACATGCCGAGTCAACGATTACGTTGACCAGGCACCGTTCACGTCGGCAACGCGCGCGTTGATCGAGCGCGCGGGGCGCAAACTCACCGTCGCCGCGAGCAAACTCACCGACGTGGCGCGCAAACACGGCTGTCGGACGAGAGGCGCGGCTTCGTCCGGCATAGCTAGGCGAAAGTGCCGGTTTCGCGGAAGGCGCCGTTGCGGCCGCGCGGGATCTCCGCCTCCGTCAGCGGTGTCGCGACCTCCTGCGGCGTCGGGCCGATTTGCCGCGCCACCGGCCACAGCCGGTCACGATCGAGGCCGTAGACGACGCACGCGGTTTCGCCGAGGATGAGGCGTGTCTCGTCCTCGGGCACGTCGTGGAAGGTGTGCCGGATGGACTCCGGCGTATGCGGCCAGGTGCCTTCCAGATGCGGGTAGTCCGTGCCCCACAACAGCTGGTTCAGCCCCACCTCATGCCGGTACGCGACCTCGTACGGCGCCAGGAAACTCCCCGACAGCACGCAGTTCTGCCGCCAGTAGAAGCTCGGCTTCTCCGGCAGCGCCTCGGGGCTGCGCGGGTCCTCGTCGATGTCGCTGCCCGAGTACAGGAACGGCGCCGCCGGGTACACGCCCGGCCCCTGCCGCTCGGCGCGGGTGCCCGCGTCGTAAACCGTGTCGAGGTGCGTCACGAGGTCGGGCGCGAACTCGGTGCGCTGCTCGGTGAGCACATAGGTCAGTGCCGGATGGCGGTGGAAGACCCCGCCGAAGATCAGCTGCGCGAGCGCGCGGTTGCCGAGCCAGTGGTTCTCCGCGATGTGCAGGAAACGCCCCCGCCGCGCGGCGGCACCGATCGGTTCCTCACCGCCGCCGCTGTGCGTGACCAGCACGGTGCCGGTCTCCTCGCACACCGCCCAGAGCCGGTCGTAGACGTGGTCGGTGTACGGCGTGAGGTCGTGGCGCGGCGCGGGCAGATTCAGCACGCGCAGGCCGCGCGACGCACCCCACTCAGTCTCCTTGATCGCGAGATCGACGTCCCACACGGGATTCTGCAGCACGCCGACCAGCCGGTCCGGATTCACGCTGATGTGGTCGGCGAGCCACCGGTTCCAGATCACCTGGGCGGCCGAGCGCAGTTCCGTGGAAACCCCGGCAAGCCCGGCGTTCCAGCCCTTGCCCAGGAACGGCAGCTCTTCGAAGTTCTGCCCGCCGGCGAAGACGACCTCGGCGGCCACGCCCGAGCTGTCCATGTGCGCCAGGCGGACGTGCGGATCCCAGTGCCCGGCGCATTCGACGCACTCCGCGGTACCTTCAAGGCCCAGCTCGCGCAGCGTCGCGCCGGGCTTGTTCCGCGCGCGGCCCGCGTCGACGAGTTCGCGCATCTTTTCCGCGTGCACGCGGGCCTGCGCGCAGTACTCGTCGAAATCGCGAACGTACTTTTCCGGGCAGTACGGCCGCAGGTATTTCTCCGGCGGCGGTCCCGCGTGCGAATCGCTGGAAACGATCAGATAGCGCTCGCCGCGCAACGCGGCCATTTCGCGCAGTGCCGGCCTGGCCTTCCGAGGTGGGGTCATCGACGTCCTCCGCTCGACAGCGCTCGGACCTCCGACGCTAGGGCGAGAAACAAGAGTAGTCAACCGCAACGTTGACTGGGTAGGGTTACCGGAATGGACAGTCTCGACGGCAAAGTCGCCGTGATCACCGGTGCCGGCAACGGCATCGGCCGGGCCGAAGCGGTGCTGCTCGCCGAACGCGGCGCGGCGGTCGTCGTCAACGACGTCGGCCGGGACCTCGCGGACGAAGTGGTCGCGGAAATCGTCGCGGCTGGTGGCCGCGCCGAGGCGAACTACGCGGATGTCTCGGACTGGAAATCGGGTCACGAAATGGTCCGGCAGGCGGTGGAGAATTTCGGCGGGCTCGACGTTGTGGTCACGAACGCCGGGCTGGTGCGGCGCGCACCGATCACCGAGGTCACCGAAACCGAACTCGACACCCAGATGTCGGTGCTGTTCAAGGGAACCTACGGGTTGATCCACCACGCCGCCGCGTACTGGAAGCGCGAATCGGAGGCGGGCCGGCACGCGCATCGCACGATCGTCGCGACGTCGTCCAGCGCCGGGGTTCCCGGTGGCGTGCGGGAATTCTCGGTCTACGGCGCGATGAAGGCCGGTATCGCCGCGCTCGTCCTCGGTGCGGCGCTGGAGTTCCGGCCGTTCGGCGTCACGGTCAACGCGATCCTGCCGCACGCGGCCACCCGGATGGACGCGCTCGCGAAAGGCCTCGCCGAGCCGGGACCCTACGCCCCGGACGATCCCGATCCGCTGAATCCACGGCATGTCGCGAACGTCGTCGGCTACCTCGCGTCCGCGCGCGCCGCCTGGCTGTCCGGCCAGGTTTTCGAGATCACCGGAACCCAGGTGCGCCAGTGGGTCCCGTGGAGCGTCGCGGCCGAGGTGGACGACGACGTCGCATGGACCGGCGAGGCACTCGACACCGCACTGGCCACCCGCGTCTACGGCACCCTGCCGGGCGGACGCGTCATCCCGAAGAGGTGAGCACCATGTCCGACCAGGCCGAGATCATCGCCCTGTGCCAGCGTCCACACTGGATCTACGACCACGACCTGTGGGACGAGGTCGACGACGTGTTCACCGACCCCCTCGCCATGCCGACCGCCGCCGAAGCGGCGTCCGCCGGATTCGACCAGAACACCTACCTGAGCGGCTACCGGCGCTCGCGCGACGACGTGAAGCGCGGGCTGGCGACGTTCAAGGCCGGGCTGCTCACCCAGCACCTGGTGGCCGGACACCACGTGACGCTGGACGGCGACACGGCTGTGTGCCGCGCGCATTCGATCAACATCCACCTGCCCGCCGCGAAGCCCGACGGGGACGCGCTTCTCGCGCACGGCAACGAATACCGCTTCGACTGCGTCCGCACGCCGGCCGGCTGGCGGATCCGCGGTTTCGTGGCGTGGGTGCTGTGGAGCCGCGGGGACGAGAGCACGCACGACGCGACGGCGAAGCAGGCCGCCTGGCTCGCGTCGAAGTGACCTTTGTGGACGGTCCTACTTCGTGCCGATGACCGACAGGTCCGGCATCGGGCTCTCGACGCTGACCCCGCCGTCGACGCCCAGGATCTGTCCCGTGACGTGCCGCGCCAGCGGCGAGGCGAGGAACACGACCGCGTTCGCGATGTCCTCCGGCTTTCCGCGGCGCCGCAAGGGAATCGTCGCGTTCATCGCCGCGACGGTGGCTGCCGGGAGCGCGGCCGTCGCGGCGGTTTCGGTGGCACCAGGAGAAACCATGTTCATCCGGATGCCGTCCTTGCCGTACTCGCACGCGATCGACTTGACCAGATGCGCGAGACCGGCTTTGGCGGCACCATAGGCGACCATGTTGGGCGAGCCGTGCCCGGCGGTGCCCGCGTCCGAGCCGATGCTCACGATCGCGCCGCCGGTGCCCTGCTCCACCATGATCTTCAGGGTCGCCTTCAGCGCACGGTAGACGTAGCGGATGTTGACATCGAAGACGAAGTCCCACTCGTCGTCGGTCCAGGTGTCGAGCCGGTCGAAGGGCATCCCGAACGCCATCAGTCCACCGACGACGGTCACCAGGGCGTCGATCCCGCCCAGCCCGTCGCGCGCCCGCGCCACCGCGCGCTCGATGTCCGCGCCGTCCCGGATGTCGGCGACCACCGGGACGCCGCGGCGGCCCTGCGCCGCCACGCTGTCCGCGGCGGCCTTGGCCCGTGCCTCGTCGACGTCGACCACGGCGACGTCCGCTCCCGCGGCGGCGAGGCCCGCGGTGATCGCGGCGCCGATGCCACCGCCACCACCGCCGATCACGAGCACCCGGAGTCCGGGCATGATGTCGCGCGCCGTCGGCATGGCTAGTTGGTGAGCGCGGTGATGTCGCCGACCGTGTGCTTCTCCAGGTTCAGCACCACGTCGACGACCTGGTCGGCCTTGGCGCCCAAGGACTTCGCGGTGTTGGCGAACATCGCGACGCGCTCGTCGAGCGTGTACGTGGTGTCCTCCAGGCTGGAGACGACCTTCGTGAGCACGCGGCCGTCGTCGAGGGTCATGGTGACCGTCTGGTCGGCGAACCCGCGGACGCTCTCGCCCTCGGTGACGGTCACGGTGACGCGCTCGCGCGCCGCGACGTACCGCGGGTCGCGGGCGGCCTTGTCGTCGAACGCGTGCGTGTACGGCAGCTCGGGGATTCCGCCGACCAGCAGGCCCGCCACGCCCTGACGGATGCTGAACTTGGCTTGCTCGCCGCTGACGGGGTCGCGGAAGGGCGCGATGCGGTCGGCCCACGGCGGCACGACCAGTTCGATGTGCGCGATGTCCCCGGGCTCGACACCGTGCTCCCGCATCAGCTCGATCGTGCCGTAGATGGTCTGGTGCGTCAGGCCGCACGAACCGTACCGCTTCGGCGCGATGCCCTGGCTCACCAGGAAAAGCTCGCCGCCGAGGCCCGCCGTCAGCTTGTCCGCGTCGTACGGGCGCGAACCGTCGAGGCCCGCGTACTGCATGCCCCACGAGTGGGCGCCGTCGAGGAAGTCGACGCAGCTGGTGAAGCCGCGCGCGGCCATCTGTGCGGCGAGCACGCCGGTGCGGGTGGGCACGCCCGCCTCGTGCACGTGTGCCATCGAGCCACAGCCGCGGGTGCTGCCGTTGCCGAGCGGGAGCGCGGTGCCGAGCGCGTTCCGCAGCCGGTCGGCGTCGAGTGCGAAGAGCCTGCCACCGGTCACCGCGGCGGCCGCGGGCCCGACGAGCGAGATCCCCATGAAACCGCGGTCGCACGCGCCGATCCCGGACAGGCCGAGCCTGCCCTGCATCTCGACGCCGGCCACCACGGCGGCGATGTAGTCGCGGCCGGAGGAGTTCTTGAAGTCGCCGACGGCCAGCCCCGCCGCGATGGGCGGCACCAGGCCCGAGCCGGGGACGGTCCCGTAGGACTCCAGCTCGTCGGCGTGGGCCAGCGAGCCGTTGACGTACGCGGCCTCGGCGACCGACGTCTTGAAACCGCCGCCGATGATCTGTGCCTGCGGCACCGCGCCCAGCTCGCGAGCGTACTCGACGAGCATCTTGCTGACCGGCTGGTTGTGCGCGAGCACCATGTGCCCGACGGCCTCCAGGGTGAAGATCTTGACGATCTCCACCGCCCGGTCCGGCAGATCCTCGAACCTCAGTCCGACCAGGTACTCCGACAGGGCCCGGGTGATCCCGCCCTTGTCCAGGGCGACAGTGCCAGCAGTCATATCAGCGACGTTAGCCCGGCCCCGACCAGCTAGTCAACATCCGTGTTGCACTCCGGGTGACAGCTATGCAACACGCGCGTTGACTGGACCCGGCGCCGGATTCTACTGTGGGTTCCATGCCAGACGAATCAGCTTCCGCCGGGGTTCTGCACGGTGTCCAGGTGGTCGAACTCGCCGACGAGCAGGCGGCGCACACCGGCCTCGAACTCGCCGGCCTCGGCGCGGACGTGGTCAAGGTCGAGCCGCCGCGGGGCAGCTCGACCCGCCGCATCGGCCCGTTCCACGGCGAGTCCCCCGACCCGGAGAAGTCGATCTTCTTCTGGCAGCACAACCGCGGCAAGCGCTCGCTCGTGGTCGACCCGGCGAGCGCGGACGACGTCGCGACGCTGCGCGCCCTGATCGCGCGCGCCGACGTGCTGCTGGTGTCCGGCGCCGAGGCCGCGCTGCTGGAGGCGATCCCGGGCCTGAGCAAGGACGAACTGCTACGCGACCACCCGCGGCTGGTCATCGCGCGCATGACGCCCTTCGGCGACGACGGCCCGTGGGCCGGCTACCGCGCCAACGATCTCGTTCACCTCGCGCTCGGCGGGCCGGTCATGAACTGCGGCTACGACCCGCAGCCCGACGGCCACTACGACCTGGCGCCGGTCGCGCCCGCCGCGTGGCATTCGTACATCATCGCCGGAGAGCAGCTCCTGATCGCCGTGCTCGCGGCGCTGCGCCACCAGCAGCGCACGGGCGAGGGCCAGTACGTCTCGTGCGCGGTGCACGAGGCCGTCGCCAAGAGCACCGAGCTGGACCTGATGAACTGGGTGATGCGCCGCAGCCCGCTGCACCGGCAGACCTGCCGGCACGCCGCGGAGAAGGTGTCGACGGTGCCGTCGATCGCCCAGACCAAGGACGGCCGCTACCTGATGACCACGCCGCTCGGCGCGAAGAACGAGGCGAAGATCCTCGAATACCTCGCCGGGCACGGTGTCGTGGGCGATCTCGGCGAGGGCGGCAACGACGCCGGAAAGCGCGCCATTCCGGGCAGTTCGGCGGTCAGCGAGCGCAACGCCCGGGTGTTGGAGCTGATCCAGCGGTTCGTGCGCAAGTACAGCTACGAAAACCTCCCCTGGCTCGAAATGCAGGCCGCCGGGATCGTCTGCTCGCCGGTGCGCAAACCGCACGAGAACGCGCTCGACGAGCACTGGCAGAAGCGGGACACGTTCGCCGAGGTCGAGCACCCCGAAGAGGGCCGCGAATTCACTTACGCCGTCCGGAAATGGCTCTCCACCGGGCCCGACTGGGTCACCGGGCGCCGCGCGCCGCGGCTGGGCGAGGACGGCGATGCGCTCCGGGCCGAGCTGGCGAGCGGCCCGGCCGCGCCCGCGACCACGTCGCCGCGCGCGACCGGCGCGTCGCCGGATGTGCTTTCGGCGCACGGGAAACCGATGCCGCTGGCCGGGGTCCGGGTCTTCGACTTCAGCTGGTTCCTCGCCTCGGCGGGCGGCACGCGGTTCCTGTCCGCGCTCGGCGCCGAGGTGATCAAGGTCGAGTGGAAGGCCAACCCGGACACCCGGATGGCGGCGATGGCGCCGGTCGGCGGGCGGGCGGCGCGCGCGGCCGCGACGGAGCCGCTGCCCGGGGTGACCGACCCCAACATGGGCGGGCAGTTCAACAACAAGAACCCCGGCAAGCGCGGGCTTTCGCTCAACGTCCGGCACCCGGAGGGACTGGCGATCGCGAAGGCGCTGATCGCGAAGTCCGACATCGTCGCCGAGGGCTTCTCCCCCGGCGTGCTGGACCGGTGGGGGCTCGGCTGGGACGAGCTGCGGCGGGTCAAACCGGACATCATCTACGCGCAGCAGTCGGGCATGGGCACGGCGGGCACGTACGGGCGGCTGCGCGCGGTCGGCCCGATCGCCGGGGCGCTGTCGGGGGTCACGGAGATGTCCGGGCTGCCCGACCCCGCGATGCCGGCCGGGTGGGGTTACTCCTATTTGGACTGGATCGGCGCGTACAGCTTCGCGACGGCGATGCTGGCGGCGCTGCACCACCGCGAGGTCACCGGCGAAGGCCAGTGGATCGACGCGTCGCAGACCGAGTCGGGCATCTACATCGCGGGCGGCGCGATCCTGGAATGGTCGTCGACCGGCCGCGGCTGGACGCGCACGGGGAACCACTCGCCGACCGCCGCGGCGGCGCCGCACGCGATCTACCGCACCGCGGGCGACGACCGCTGGATCGCCATCGCGTGCACGACGGACGAGCAGTGGCAGGAGCTGGCGCGGCTGATCGGCGAACCGTGGACGTCGCGGTTCGCGACCCTCGCCGACCGGTTGAGCCACCAGGAGGAACTGGACCGGCTCGTCGAGGCGTGGACGCGGTCGCGGGACGGTTACGCGCTGATGGAACTGCTGCAGTCGCACGGTATCGCGGCGGGCGTGTGCCAGACGGCGGGCGACCGGGTGGACGGCGATCCGCAGCTGGCGCACCTGAAGTGGCTGACGGAGGTGGAGGGCACGAAGATCGGCCGGTGGCCGGTGGCGGAGTTCCCGGTGAAACTGGAGTGCACCCCGGCACACGCGGGCGGCCCCATCGACCGCGGCGCGCCCTGCTATGGCGAAGACAACGAGTGGGTGCTCGGGGAGCTGCTGGGCATGAGCAAGTCGGAAATCGCCCGGCTGGCGGAGGAAGACGTCATCTGAGCGGTGGCCGACCAAGACCGCATCCGAGCGGGTGGTGGAAAGAAGCGGGCGGGCCGGAACTTCTCGGCCCGCCCGCTTCACGTCTGTGCGGCCCTCAGGCCAGGCGCCACCGCACCGTCGGGACGCCGTCGAGGTCGAGGAACTCCGCCGTCACGCGGTCGCCCACGGCGGGCTTCCGCTCCCCCTGCTCCAGGCGCCCCACCAGGTACGGGCCCTCGTCGAGCTGGACCATCGCCACCGTGTAGGGAATCTGGTCCCGCAAGGACTTCTGGAAGGCCCGGTGGTACACCACGAAACTCCAGATCGTGCCGACCGGCGTGACCTCGATCCAGGTGGTCTCCCGCCCGCGGCACTCCGGGCACGAAGGCAGCGGCGGCCACCGCAGCGCGCCGCAGCCGTCGCAGCGCTGCACGGACAACTTCCCGTCAGCGGCCGCGTCGAAGAACGGCTGCGAGAGCTGGTCCTTCACCGGGGCCTGTTTGTCGGTCATGCGCCCGCCTCCGGGTCGGTGGACAGTACGGACGCGGCGGCCTTGAAGAACCCGTGGCTCGACAGGTACGCGGCGAGCTTCGGCGAGTCGAGCTGGCGCTCGTCCGCCTGCCCGCGCAGCTGCCGCACCGCCTCGACCAGATGCATCCAGCCCCACGTGTAGCTCTCCGACAGCTGCCCGCCGTGCGTGTTCAGCGGCAGATCGCCACCCGGCAGCGTGTGCCCCTCCGCCAGGAACGGCCCGCCCTCGCCGATTCCGCAGAACCCGTAGTACTCCAGCATCTGCAGCGACCACAGCGCGGTCGGGTCCTGGATGTACAGAGCGTCCACATCGGACGGTTCGAGACCGGTGGTCCGCCAGATCGCCTGCGCGGAGTCCTTGAGCCACGGGCGCATCAGGTTCTCCGGGTTGTGCTCGCCGCGGATCCCGGCGTACTCGGACATCCCCGCGAGGTACACCGCTTTCTGCGGCAGATCCGCGGCCCGCTCGGCGGAGGTGACGACGAACGCGACGCCACCGTCGGAGATCATCGTGATGTCCGCGCGCCGCAACGGGTCGACCAGGTACGGCTCGGCGAGGTAGTCCTCCATTGTCATGGGTTTGCGGAAGATCGCCAGCGGATTCTTCCGCGCCCACTGCCGCTGCCCGACCGCGAGCATGCCGAACTGCTCGTCCGTGGTGCCGTACAACGCCTTGTGCCGCCGCAGCGCGAGCCCCGCGCGGCCGGCGATGTGCACGAGACCCGCGGCTTCGGCCATGTCGGTGCCGTACATGGGCTGCCCGAAGTCGAACTTGCCGCTGCGCGCGTTCGCGCCGTACGTCAGCAGCACGGTGCTCGCCATCCCGGACAGGATCGCCATCGCCGCGAGGTGCAGCGAGAAGTTGCACGTGCCGTAGTTGAGGGTCTGCACGTACGGCAGGTTCAGCCCGAGGACCGGCCCCAGCGTCGTGTCCGCCCCCGACCCCTGCACGGACTTGCACGCGACGAGGCCGTCCAGGTCGTCGAAGCCGAGCCCGGCGTCAGCGACGGCGTTGACCGCCGCCTCGACCGCGATCTCCTCCACGGTCCGCCCGGGCAGCTCGCCCTGCGCGGTGTGCCCGAGGCCGACGATCGCGACCTTTCCCGCCACCGGATTGCGGTCAGCCATTGCACCAGCCCCGTTCCATCACAGCCCCATTTCCGCCGCGGCCTTGCGGAGTTTCTCCCGCTGTTCCGGCGCCGCGATCTCGATGACGCGCCGCGCGCGTTCCGCCGCCGACTGCCCGCGAACCTCCGCGACGCCGTGTTCGGTGGTGATCACGTCGACGTCGCTGCCCAGCGCGGTCACCGTCTCGACGCGCGGCACGATCCGCGAACGCCCCTTGGACGTCGCCGCGGGCAGCGCCACCACCGACCGGCCGCCGGGCGCGGCGACCGAGGCGCGCAGGAAGTCCACGCTGCCCCCGATCGCGCCGACGTAGCGGCCCCCGGCGGTCTCGCTGTTGACCTGGCCGAGCAGGTCCACTTCGAGGGCCGAGTTGACGCATACGAAGTCCGGCAGCGCGGCGATCCGCGCCGGGTCGTGGGTCTGCTCGATCGAGAGGATGCGCAGGTTCTGCTCTCGCGCGGCGAGTGCGAGCCCCCGCGACGAGCCGAGAACGGACCCGGCCACCGCGAGCCCGCGGTCGGCGTCCTTGGCGGCATTGGTGATCACACCGTCGCGCATCATCTCGAGCATCGTGTCGCCGATCATGCCCGAGTGCACGCCGAGATCGCGGCGGTCGGCGACGGCGGTCAGCACGGCCTCGCCGAGCTTGCCGATGCCGACCTGGACGCAGCTGCCGTCGTGGATGTAGCGCGCCACGTTCGCGGCGATCCGCAGTTCGAGCCCGGTCGGCGTCGCGCGCTGGTATCCGGGCAGCGGGCGGCTGGTGCGGACCGTGCAGGCGAACCGGTCGACGTGCACCCGAGTGTCCCCGGCGATCACCGGCACGTTCTCGTTGACCTCGGCCAGCACCACGCGCGCCGACGAGAGGATGGTCCACGCGTAGTCGGCGGTGACGCCGAGGCTGCACCAGCCGTCGGCGTCGGGCGGGCTCACCATGACCAGCGCGACGTCGGGCCGCAGCGGGCCGGTCTCGCCGAGCGCCCACGGCAGCTGCGACATGTGCAGCGGCACCAGGTCCATCCGCCCGCTCGCGATGAGCCCCGAGTTCGGGGCCATCCCCACGGTCGAGACGAGACCGACGTTCGCGGGCACCCGGGTGAGCACGTCGCTGACGCTCATCCCGGTGAACAGGCGGACGCCTTCGAGCGAGGGCGCCGCCGCCAGCAGCTCGTCGACGAGTGCGGTGGGCTCGCCGAGAACCTGGGCTACGGCAACGAGATCGTGCGGGCGCACGTGGTCGGGAATCCGGCTCACTCCTTGACTCTCGCAATCAACAGTGGTGTTGTCAACGTATGTGTTGGAAGAATCGACACACCACGCCCGCTGTGCTGGCCGCGGTCGCGCGAGAGCATCCGGACCGGACGTTCGTCATCGCCGAGGACGGCGAGCTGACCTACGGTATGACGGCGCGGCGGGTGCACGAACTCGCCCGGCACTTCGCCGCACTCGGTCTGCGGCCGGGCGAACGCGTCGGCCTGCTGCTGCCGAACGGGGCGCGCTGGATCATCAGCTATCTCGCCGCGCACGCCGCCGGACTCGTCGTGGTCCCGCTCAACACCTGGTACCGCGAGGCCGAACTCGCCAAGGTGACCGAACGCGCGGAACTGCGCCTGATCGTCACCGAGGACTACCTCGCAACGCTGGACCCTGAAGCACCGGACGGCGACCCCCTGGAGGCGCTGGAAAACGCGCCGGTCACCGGGGACGACGACGCGCTGGTGCTGTTCACCAGCGGCAGCTCCGCCGAACCCAAGGCCGTGCGGCTCACCCAGCGCGGGATCGTCACCAACGCGTACGCCGTCGGGGAACGGCAGGGCGTGCGCGAGGGCGACCGGATCTGGTTCGGCTCGCCGCTGTTCTTCGTCTACGGCTGCGCCAACGCCATCGTCAACACGCTGACCCACGCGATCACCTTGTGCGTGCAGGAACGCTTCGAGGCCGCCGCCGCGCTCGCGTTCATCGAACGGCACCGGTGCACGGTGTACTACGGCGTCGCGCCGATCACCCGCGCGCTCGCCGCGTGCGAGGACCTGGCGCGCCGGGACATCTCGTCGCTGCGCACCGGAACCGGGAACGCGACGCCGGAAGACCTGCGCCTGACCATCGAGGTGCTGGGCGTGCGCGAGGTCTGCAACGCCTACGGCCTCACCGAGGGCTACGGGCATTCCACGATCACCGCCCACACCGACCCGCCCGAAGTGCGGATGACGTCGCAGGGCACGGCCCTGCCCACGCAGGAAATCCGGATCGTCGCCGACGGCGGCCCGGCCGGCGCGGACGTGCCGGGCGAGATCCAGATCCGCGGCACCGTCACCCCCGGCTACCTCGACTCCCCGGGCGCCTTCACCGGGGACGGCTGGTTCCGCACCGGCGACGTCGGGAGTCTCGGCGCCGCCGGGCGGTTGACTTATGCCGGCCGGGCCAACGAGATGATGAAGGTCAAGGGCATCAACATCTCCCCGGTCGAAGTGGAGCTGGTGCTGGCCGGGCACCCCGGCGTCGACGACGCGTACGTGTTCGGCGTCCCGACGCCCGAGGGCGACGAGGAGGTCGGCTGCGTGCTCGTCTCGACGGTGCCGCGGACCGAGCACGGCGTGCTGGTGGCCGAGGTCCAGGAGTTCGTGCGTGCCCACGCGGCGTCCTACAAGGTGCCGACGAACGTCCGGGTACTCACGGCCGACCAGCTGCCGCTCACCGCGACCGGCAAGGTCTCCCGGCGCGCGCTGAAGGAGGGCGCGCGCTGAACGCGCGCCGGTCAGGAATCCTCGAAGATCGCGGCCACCGGATGCTCCAGCCACGCCACGCCCACCCGGGGGCGGCGTGCACGGCGGGCCTCGTCCGGCAGCGCCTCGTGCAGGCCGTTGTGCTCCGCGAGCCAGCCCGACAGGTCGCGCGGGCCGAGGCGCTGCGACTTCAGGAGAGCGCCGGCCATGGCCAGCGCCTCCGCCTGCGTGACATCGCCGTCCAGCGGGTCGACGTCCTTGCGCACGACCGAGCTCACGCCGCCGTAGAGGCGGATGGCCGTGCTCACGAGCAGCCGCAGATCGCCGACCTCGACGACCGCCGGCTGCTCGCTGGCCAGTACCTCGTCGACGAGGTGCGAAAGGGCGCGCGTGAGATGGCCGAGCGCGGCGGCGGCGTGCCCGGTGTTCGGCGGCTCGTCGAACGACTCCACAGACTTTTCCTCTCTCCGATGAGAGTTACCGGTCCACGATCACCGGGTACTTGATGTAACGCGGGATGTCCTCGACCTCGAACTTGCTCATGTCCTTCTCGAGGCCAACGGGCGGGTTGCCGGGGTCGGGGCGGACGCCGGCGGCCATCAGCTTGCGCAGCAGCTCGACGTGCGCGCCGCCCTTGCCGTCGTTGCCGACGACCACGCGCAGCCCGTAGCACTGGTGCGTGCCGAGGCCGAAACCCGCGCCGTAGCGGGGTGTGCCGTCCGCCGGGGTCGCGCGGTTCGGGTTGAACCCGTCCGCGTCCTCGCCGAAGATCTCCTTGTCCCGGTTGGCCTTGACCCACTCCATGTGCAGTTCCTGGCCCGGGAGGATGGTGGTGCCGTCCGACAGGGTGTTCTCCCGCAGCGACAGCCGGGTCGTGTACGGCGAGAAGGGGGCCCGCATCCGGATGATCTCCTGCAGGCAGTTCAGCAGGAACGCGGGATCGGTGCGGCGCTCGCGGTCCTCGGGGTGCTCCACGAACCAGCTCTGCAGCAGGTCGATGGTGTGCACGATGGACTGCGTGCTGGTGCCGACCGAAGCCGCGAACAGCAGCGTCGACTCGACGACGGCCTTCTCGTCGTCCTGCCACTCCGGCGTGGCACCCGCGGCGACGAGCTTGAGCAGGCTGCCCGGCACGTCGGAGTCTGCGATCTCGCCCGCCTCGACGCGAGCTCGCTGCTCGCGGTGCCACGCCAGCGAGGGCTTGAAGAACTCCTCGACGTAGCGCGCCTTCACCGCGAGCGCGCGCCGGTTCACCTCGGTGCGGTTCTGCAGGTAGGCGGAGCTGGTGCCCGCGGCCAGCGGCCCGGCGAACGACGCCATCAGCGCGAGGCGCTCGTCGTCGTCCATCCCGATGAGGCCGATCAGCTTGGCCGTGAAGTGGATGAAGACGCGTTCGAGGAACTCGACGAGATCCAGCCGGTACTTGCCGTCCGCGTCCGGCTCGGCGAGCCACAGCGACAGAAGCCGGTCGGCCTCCGGAAGCACGATGTCCTCGCGGATCCCTTGCAGCGCCTCGGCCCGCACCAGGGGGTTGAGCAGCTTGCGGCGCTTTCGGTGCGACTCGCCCTCGGTGTACATCATGGACGCGCCGAGGAACTCGCGGACGTTGATCTCTCCGTTGACCTCGTCCGACTTGCGCCCGGCGAACAGGTCGGCGCTGTGGGTGACCGCTTCGCGGGACCGCAGCAGCTTGCCCATGTCCTCCAACCGGTTCACGCGCGCGAAGGGGCACTCGGACCCGTCGACGTTGGTTCGCTCAGGGGTCTCAGTCATGTCGAGAACTCAACTCCTCTCTCACCTGCCATCAAGGTTCCACTCGCGACGGCCTACTGTCAACTGCTATGTTGACTGGCGTGAATCAGCGCGAGACCGACCCTGTCGTCGTGGTCGGCGCCGGCCTCGCCGGCAGCCGGACCTGCACCGAACTGCGCAAGCGGGGCTACGGCGGGCCCATCGTCCTGATCGGCGACGAGGCCACGAAGCCGTACGACCGTCCTCCACTGTCCAAAGGCGTCATCCGTGGCAAGCGGGAACCCAAGCCGCTCAAGGCGGACTACGAGGGCCTGGACATCGACCTGCGCCTGGAAACGAAGGCCGAGTCGGTCGACCTCGCGGGACGCCGCGTGCTCACCAGCGGCGGGCCGATCGCGTTCGGCAGCCTGGTGATCGCGACCGGCGCGACACCGGTGCGGCTGCCCGGCACCGGCGAACAACTGTTGCTGCGCACCGGAAACGACGCGCTGGCGCTGCGCGACCGGCTTGGGTCGGGCGCCCGGGTGGTCGTCATCGGCGCCGGGTGGATCGGCGCGGAGGTGGCGCACGCGGCGCTCGAACGCGGCTGCGCGGTCGTGGGGCTGGAGTACCAGAGCGCGCCGCTCGCGCAGGCGCTCGGCGCCGAGATCGGCGCTCGTTTCGCGGATTGGTGGGGCGGGACACTGCGCACGGGTGTGCGCGTCGCGGCCGTCGAACCGGACGGGGTGCACCTGGAAGGCGGCGAGGTGATCCCCGCGGACACCGTCGTCACCGGTGTCGGGGTGCGGCCCGCGACGGCGTGGCTGGCCGGGTCGGGACTGGAGCTGCTGCCCGCGGTCGCGGTCGACGAACGGCTCCGCGCGGGCGTTCCGGATGTGTACGCGCTCGGCGACGCCGCGGCGTGGTGGTCGCCGCGCTTCGGCCGCCGGATGGACGTGCAACACTGGGACGACGCGTACAGCGCGCCTTCGGTGGTGGCGCAGGGCATCATCGGCGGCGAGGGCCCGGAGTCCGTGCACGATCCGGTGCCGTACTTCTGGAGCGACCAGTTCGGCCACCGTATCGAGTACGTCGGCCACCACAGCGCGGACGACGCGCTCGCCGTGGACACCGTCGAGGGAGCCTGGTCGGCCCGCTGGACGGACGCGGAAGGGCGGCTCACCGCGGCACTGGCCGTCGACGCGCCGAAGCTCATTCCCGTGCTGCGCAAGGAGATCGCGGCCGTCTGAGGGTGGACACGAAGAAACGGGGCAGGCGCCGCCGGCCCCGTTTTCCGTTGTCTTGCCGGGCTTGTGTTTCCTCAGCGGCGGAGCCGCTTGCCGTGGGGCAAGCAACTCGCACCGCCGCGGGTTCTGAGGTGGTTCCTGGCGAGGACAGCGCCGCCGTGGTGTACCGGCGTACATGAGAAGGCGATCCCGGAGCCAGGGGCCGCCACCCGCACCGCCACGCAAGCCTTGTCAAACAGTCTCTATTCCTGCGGTACCTCGACGAAGATCTCGCCGTCGGTGACCGACACCGGGTACGTGGCCACCGGCTCCTCGGCGGGCAGGCCGCTGACCTCACCGGTACGCACGTTGAAGCGCGACCCGTGCTCCGGGCACTCGACGTCCTCGCCGTCCAGGTCGCCCTCGCTCAGCTCGATCTCTTCGTGGCTGCACACGTCGCTGATCGCGAACACGTCGCCGCCGGCGAGGCGCGCCAGGCAGATCGGCAGGCCGCCCACCTCGACGCGCTTCAGCCCGGCCGGCTCGAGATCGGCCAGCTTGGCGACCGCGCACCGTGCTTTCGTGGCCATCGGTTGCTCGTCCCTTCTCATTTTTCTCCGGTTCGCGGCCGGGCCTCAGCCCGCCGCCTGGCGGTACCCCGCGGGCAACGCCATCGACTTCGGCCGCAGGAAGCTCTCCAGCCCCTCCACCGCGCGCTCGGCCCCGAGGCCGGACTGCTTGCGGCCCGCGAAGGGACCGCCGCCGCCCGCGGCCGGGCCGCCGTTCACCTGCACCGTGCCGGTGACGATCCGCTCCGCGACGGCCAGCGCCTCCTCGGTGTCGTTGCCGAACACCGCGCCGCCGAGGCCGTACTTGCTGTCGTTCGCGATCGCCACGGCTTCGTCAACGTCAGCGTAGGTGATGACGGACAGCACCGGGCCGAAGATCTCCTCCTGCGCGATCTCCATCTTGTTGTCCACGTCCACGAACACGGTCGGCTCGACGTACCAGCCCTTGTCGTGCCCGGCGGGCCGTCCTCCGCCTGCCACGACCTTCGCGCCGCCGGCGAGTCCCGAGGCGATGAAGCGCTCGACGATGTCGCGCTGGCGCTCCGCCGCGACCGGCCCGAAGTCGGTGTCCGGCTCGTGCGGGTCGCCCACCTTCATCGCCGAGAGCCGCTCGACGAGCTGGCCGACGACCCGGTCGCGGTCGTCCTCGTGCACCACGACCCGGTTCGTGGACACGCAGATCTGCCCGCTGTTGCGCAGCGAGCCGCCGATCAGCGCGGGCACGTACGGCGTCATGTCGGTCCCGGGCAGCACGACCGCCGCCGACTTCCCGCCCAGTTCCAGCGTCACCCCGCGCAGCCGCGCGGCGCACGCGGCGGCGATCGCCCGCCCGCCGCCCGGGCTCCCGGTGAACGTCACGAAGTCGACGCCCTCGTGCTCGACGAGGTGGGCGCCGACTTCGACACCGCCGTTGACGATACTGATCAGGCCTTCGGGCAACCCGGCGTCGAGGGCGGCTTCGCCGATCAGATACGCGCTCAGCGGGCACTCCGGCGCCGGTTTCACCACGATCGGGCAGCCCATCAGCAGCGACGGGAAGATCTTCGACAGCTCGACCGCGATCGGCGAGTTCCACGGCGTCACGCCGGCGACCACGCCGACCGGTTCGAGGACGACGACCACGTCGCCGACCACACCGTCGCGGACCTCGCGGAACTTGATCGTGCCCGCGTCGGAGATCAACCGCTCCAGCGACGGCCGGATCCCGTCGAAGTTCTCGACGGCGAACTTGCGGGTGGCGCCCATTTCGTCGGTCTGGAGCGTGATGGCCTGCTCGCGCCGGGTCTCGAGCGCGTCCACGAACCGGCGCAGGTACGCGGCGCGCTCGTCGAGGCTCAGCCGCGGCCAGTCGCCCTCGTCGAACGCACGCCGGGCGGCCGCGACCGCGGCATCGACCTCGCCGGTGGTGGCGACCGGAACGCGGCCCACGATGTCCTCTGTGGACGGTGACACGACTTCGAGCACCTCGCTGCCCGCCGCCGGCAGCCAGGCGCCGCCGATGAAGTGGTCCTCGCGTTCGAACATCCTCGCAGCCTTTCTCGGTGGGGACTACGCCGCGCGCAGCGCTTCGAGCAGCCGGGCGAGGTCGGTCAGGTCGATCCCGTAGTAGCTCAGCGGGACGGTGAAATGGGTGACGCCGACGCCCGTCAGGCGGCGCGCGCGCTCGATCGCCCGCTCGATGAGGTCGTCGGCCGACGTGGCCGAGTCCCAGTCGGCGGTGGCGGTGAGCGACACGCGGATCCCGACGCTCGCCGGGTCCCGCCCGTACTTCTCACACGCCGCGCGGATGGCCTCGGCCGATTCGGCCACCTCGTCGTAGTCCGCGGCCTCCCGGGCGAGCCAGCCCTCGCCGAGCGTCGCGACGCGACGCGCGGTCGGTTTGCTCCGCGCGTTGCCGCCCCACCACACCGGCACCCCGCCCGGCGTCGTCGGCGCGGGCTCGCAGATCACGTCCTTGAACTCGGTCCAGCGTCCCTGAAACGACGACAGGCCGGGCGACCACAGCTCCTGGCAGGCGCGGATGGTCTCCTCGGTGCGGGCGGCCCGTTCCCGCGGCGGGATGCCCATCTGCTCGAACTCGGCCGCGTTCCAGCCGCCGCCGACCCCGAGCACGAACCGGCCGCCGGAGATCACGTCGAGCGTCGCCGCCTGGCGGGCGAGCACCGCGAACGAATGCGCGGCCGCCAGGAGAATCCCGGAGAACATCTTGATCCTCGTCGTCCGCGCCGCGATGGCCGCGAACATCACGAGCGTGTCCGAGCGGTCCGATTGCTGCTCCACCCGGCCGTGGTGGAAGTTGCCCGAACCGCCCGGATGGTCCATCTCCGCCGCGTACAGGATGTGCTCGCCGTCCATCACGTCGTCGAACCCGATGCGCTCGAGTTCGGCGACGAAGGCCGGGATCTGCCGCAACGACGGGACGTAGGACGGGACCAGCCCGGGGAGTTTCACCCCGAAGGAGGCGTCCATGTCTCAGTAGATCCCGCGGGCCGGCCCGAGCAGGCCGATCTCGGCGACCTGCCCGCTGATCAGCCCGCGGTCGGTCACCAGGTACAGGATCGTGCGGGACACGTCCTCCGGTTCCAGGTACCGCACCCCGTTGAGGCCGTAGTCGAGGTCGTCCAGCCGCTGCTGGAACTGCTCGCGGGTGGGGTTCTCCAGGTCCGGGCAGAAGATGTCGTACGTCGGCTGGTTGAAGAACAGGTCGGTGCCCACCGCACCGGGGCAGATGGCGTTGACGGTGATGCCGTCGCCCGCCACCTCGAGCGCGGTGGTCTTGACCAGTCCGATGACGCCCCACTTGGCGGCGATGTAGTGCCCCAGGTTGGGCGCCGTCTGCCGCGCGCCCATCGAGGACGTCGCCACGATGCGGCCGTAGCGCTGCTCGCGCATGCGCGGGAGGACAGCCCGGATCGTCTTGAAGATCCCGGTCAGGTTGGTGTCGATGATCGTCGACCACGACTCGTCCGACGTCTTCTCCACCGTCGAGAAGTCGACGATCCCGTGGTTGGCCAGCAGGATGTCCAGCCGGCCGAACTCCGCGATCGTCCCTGCCACGGCGTCGTCGACCTGCGCGGTGTCCCGCGCGTCCATGACCACGCCCCGCGCCCGCACGCCCAGCTCTTCGACGAGCTTGACGGTCTCCGCCAGCTGTTCTTCGGTCGCCATCGGGTAGCCGAGCACCGGCACGTCCGCGCAGCTGTCGGCGACCACGATGTCCGCGCCCTCGGCGGCCAGCGCGAGCGCGTGCGCCCGCCCCTGGCCGCGCGCGCCGCCCGTGATGAACGCGACCCGCCCGTCGAGCTGTCCCATTCCGGTCCTTCCCTCCGTGCCGCGCCGCTCAGACGTCGATCTTGTACAGCTTGGCCGCGTTGTCCTGCACGATCTTGCGGATGATGTGCGGCGGCAGGCCGTAGAGCTTCTCCTCCGACCGCTCGACCGGCGACGGGTAGAGGCTCGTCGGGTGCGGGAAGTCGGTCTCCCACAGGACGTTGTCCGCGCCGATGCGGTCCAGCAGCGCGAGCGGGCCCGCGTCCTCGAACCAGAAGGTGCCGAAGACGCCCTTGCCGAACATCTCCTTCGCCGGCGGCAGCTCCGGGTCCGAACCGCCGGGGAACTCCTCGCGGTACTCGTAGTCGATGCGCTCGAGGATGTAGGGGATCCAGCCGATGCCGGACTCCACGCTGACCCAGTTCAGCTTCGGGTACCGGATGAGCACGTCGGAGGCGCACAGGTTCGACACGAAGCGCGAGTTCGACAGCTCGGTCTGGATCGAGCGGACCGGCTTGGCCGCACGCTCGGGCAGCGACGGCCACGCGGCGCCGCCCTGCTCGCCCTTCCAGTTCCGCGCGCCGATGTGGATGTTGATCGGCAGTTCGAGGTCGGAGAGCACCTCGTAGAGCGGGTACCAGTGCTCGGTGCCGAGGTCGGGCAGGCCGCCCTGGTGCGGCTCGCCGGCCATCAGCACGCCGGTGAGGCCGATGTCCTTGGCGCGCTTGGCCTCCGCGACCGACTGCTCGATGTCCCAGAACGGCAGCATGGCCTGTGGCAGCAGCCGCTCATCGCCTTCGGCCTGCCATTCGCGCATGGCGTCGTTGTAGATCTGGCAGATCACGTAGGACAGGTCCCGGTCCAGGTTCTGCACCATGGCCGGGGCGGCGAAGCCCATGATGTTGGGGTAGACGATCTGGGCGTAGACACCCATCTCGTCCATCAGCTCGACCCGCGGTTTGGCCTCGACGGCGGCGGCGTGGATCTCGTCCTTGCTGCCGCCGATCTGGCTCTTGTCGCGGTCGTACTCCTGCATGTCGGCGCCGTAGTACGGGATCTTCTCGCCGGCCTTGTTCACGAAGGCGATGCTGTTGTTCCTCGACAGCTTCTTGTCGCCGTCGACGAACCAGTAGCTCTGCCCATCGGTGTCAGTCCGCGTCTGGGGGACCCGGTCCGCGTACTTCGCCGGCGCCCGCGAGGTCCAGAGGTCCTCCGCCTCGGTGACGTGCGTGTCCGCGTCGATCAACTTGAGGCCTGCGAAGGGGCCACTCTGCCGCGGCTTGTAGGTCATCTGCCCGCCTTTCGACTACGGCGTCGGGGGTACCCGGATGACCGTGCCACCTGCGGCCCGACTTGTCAACATCAGTGTTTATCGCAGACTCAACGGCTCCGTTGACACCCGGGTCGCACGCGCCGTACGTTGACCTTCATGAAGGTCGTGATCGACGGGTCCGCGGCGAGCGTCGCGGTGGCCGATGCGGAAAATCTCCAGGGTCTGAGCGTCGAACTGCGGGACGTGACCCCCGAGCGGGCGGGCGAGCTGCTCGGCGACTGGGGGCGCGTCGACGGCGACCACGTCTGGCTCGACATCGCCACCCTGAAGGCGAAATGCCCCTTCCCCCGCAGCGCCGAATGGGACGAGCAGTTCGCCGGCGCGATGGCGTACGCCGGAAAGAAGGGCTGGACCGACGTGACCGGCACCCGGGTGCGCGCCCACATCGAAAAACGGCGCGGGCTGATGGTCACCCGCGAGCTGGCCGCGTTCGTCCACGACGCCCCGGAAGCCACGTCCCCCCGTGCTGTCGAAGTCGCGAAACAGGCCGTACTCGACCTGTTCGGCGTGACCGTCGCCGGCGCCTCCGAAGAGGCCGGGAAGCTCGCGCTGGCCTACGCCCGCTCGCAGGGCGGTGCCGGCACGGCAGCCGTCCTGGGCGGCGGCGTCCGGCTCACCCCGGCGCTGGCGGCGCTCGCGAACGGGACCGCGGGGCACGCGCTCGACTACGACGACATCGGGCTCGGCGCTGGGCACATCAGCGTAGCGATCCTGCCGGCGGTGTGGGCACTGGCCGAGGACACCGGGGCGGACGGAGCCGCGTTCATCGACGCGCTGGTCGTCGCCTACGAGGTGGCGCACCGGCTGACCACGATGTACCCCGACACGCGGCTCGGGCCGTACGCGGCGGGGTATCACAAGCCGTCGGTGTATTCGAGTCTCGGCGCTGCAGCGGGTTGCGCGCGGCTGCTCGGGCTGCCGGCCGAGGAGACCGCGCACGCGCTCGGGATCGCCGCGTCGCAGGCGGGCGGGCTGCGCGCGAACTTCGGCACCATGACCAAACCGCTGCACGCCGGGATCGCGAACCGCACCGGGATCGAGGCGGCACTGCTGGCGCGGTCCGGGTTCACCGCGAGCCAGGAGATCCTGGAGCAGCGGTTCGGCTGGCACGACGTGATTTGCCGCGGCGAGGGCGATCTCGACGTGGTCCTCGACGGGCTCGCCGAGACGGGCAGCACGCGGCCGTACGCGATCGAGGAAGGGCTCATCTTCAAGGGATATCCCTGTTGCGGGGCCAACCACTGCGCGATCGGCGGCATGGTCGGGCTGCTGCGCGAAACCGGGCTGACGGAGCCGGACATCGCGGAGGTCGACGTGTGGATCGAGCGGCGGAACCTCGAAGACGTGCTGGTGTACCCGTGGGCGCGCACGCCGCTGGAGGGGAAGTTCTCGCTGGCGTACAACGTGGCGGCCGCGATGGTCGACGGCGCGGTCACGGTGGACACCTTCACCGAGCCCGCCCGCGAGCGGCTCACGGCGTACCGGGACAAGGTGCGCGTGCACGCGACCCCGGACCTACCGGCGGACGGCGCGCGCATCCGCGTGGTGACCCACGACGGCCGGACGGTCGAGAAGGAGCAACTGGTGGTGCGCGGCAGCCTCCGCGACCCGATGACGTGGGCAGACCTGACGGAGAAGTTCCACGGCAACCTGCGCGGCCGGGTGGCCGGGGACGAAGACGTCGCGGCGGCGATCGCGGATCTGGAGCACTGCGCGAAGCTGACGGCGGTGACGGAGCCCCTGGTGGGGTGAGTGGGTGGTGGAAGAGGGGCCCGCGCCGTGCTGACGCGGGCCCCTTTTACCGTCCTGCGGCCACTTCCGCGGCCAGCTTCAACCGCTCGGCCAGATCCGGCCGCGCCATCCGCCGCACCAAACGCCGCGTCGCCGCCAGTGCCCGGTAATCCCCATCCACCAGGTCCGCGACCCGCCGCTCGACGACGGCATCCAGCTGGGCGCGCGGAACCACCGCCGTGAACAGGCCCACGGCTTCGTCGGCGTCGAAACGCCTTCCTGTCAACAGGAAGTCCAGCGCCGCCGTCGGGCCCAGGCGGCCCACGCACGCCGCGGCGGCCGGGCCGGCCACCAGGCCGAAGCGCACCTCCGGCAGGCCGAAGAAACCGTCCGCGGTCGCGACGGAGATGTCCGCCGCGGCCGCGATCGCCAGGCCTGCCCCGTAAGCCGCGCCGTTGACGCGGGCGACCACCGGTACCGGCGAGGCCTCGATCCGCTCCAGGATCGAGGCCAGCAGCGAGGTCGCCGCGGCGACCGCCGCCGGATCGTCCAGTTCGGACCGGTCCGCGCCCGACGAGAACGTCGTGCCCGCGCCGGTGAACACGACCACGCGCACGCCGGCATCCTCCGCGACCCCGGCCAGCGCACGGTCGAGGTCGGCCAGCACGGTCGAGCCGAGCGCGTTGCGGGTCGGGGCGTCGTCGAACGTGAACGTGACGACACCCCGCGCGTCCCGGGTGCGACTCAGACCCACGTGCCTTCCGCATCCTTCTCCGCGAACCGCGGGATGACCTTCTCGGCGAACGCGTGCAGCGTCTCCTCGTTCTCCTCCGGGTCGAGGTGCCCCTGGCCGAACTGCAGCCACATCTCGTTGAAGCCCAGCTTCTCGTGCGCGTGCTCGATCTGGCGCGAAACCTCGTCGACGTCGCCGATCAGGCAGTTCGCGTAACCCTGGCCGAAGGGCAGGAAGAAGGTGTTCCAGTACCAGTCGTGCTCTTCCTTGATGCGCTCACGCTGCTTCGGGTTGGCGCTCAGCATCAGCACGCCGCCCCAGGCCGCCGCGTCCTCGCGCTTGACGTCGCGCCCCGCCTCGCCGGCGGTCTTGAGGTAACGGCTCCACAGCGCCTCGCAGAAGTCCATCTGGTTGGCCATCACGATCGGCTTGCCGCCCTCGCGGGCCCACATGTCGATCGTGCGCATGCTGTGCGCGAACGCGCCGTAGAGCGGCGGGTGCGGGTCCTGATAGCAGCGCGGCGCGATGCCGATCTCGTGCACCATGCCGTCCTCGCCCATGCCGGCACCGAACTTCTCGTACGCCGGGTGCCCGGTCAGGCCGCCCGCGGGCGGGAACTGCCAGTACTTGCCCTTGTGGCTGAAGGTCGAGTTCAGCCACGCCTTCTTGACGATCTGCACCGACTCTTCGAAGATCTCGCGGTTCATGTTGTCGATGTCGTCGCGGCTCTTCGCCAGCTCCGGCGTCGTCGCGTTGACGCCCGGCACGGCGCCGTACGAACCGACCCACCGGCTCTGGTAGCCGCGGGTGAAGCCGACGTTGAGGCGGCCCTTCAGCATGTGGTCCAGCGTCGCGATCTCCTCGGCGGCGCGGACCGGGTTGTGCGTCGTGAGGACGTAACCCAGGGTCGAGACGCGCATGCGCTTCGAGTGCAGCCCCACGAACAGGCTGAACATGCCCGGGTGGTTGGTGATCTCGAAACCCTCGATCTGCAGGTGGTGCTCATTGTGCCCGTAGCTCGCGTAGCCGAGCTCGTCGGCCAGCCTGATGTAGCCCCGGATCTCTTCGAGATAGCGCTGGTACAGCTCCTTGTTCTGACCGGCCATCCCCTGCTCGATCTCGGTCTTGCGCCCGATCATGCCCGGCTGGATCAAATGGAACTTCATGGACAACCTCCATCGAGGGAAAAGCCTTCACAAACCCGTTCGCGTTCGCAGCATCCCGCAGCGGCCGCAAGCTGTCAACTCGTGTGTTGACAACTTCTGTCGCCACTACACACGAGCGTTGACCCGCTCGTCAACTCGGACGTAGACTCCACTGGTGTTCGACCTTCCCGAAGGCGTCGTCGACGCCTGGATCAACCCGAACATCTTTCCACCACAGGACGAGACCGACGTCTCGTATCTGTTCCCCGGATTGCGGGAACGGCTCGAGCAGGGCACCTCGCTCGCACAGCTGGTGGACGAGATGGACGAGGCCGGCGTCAGCAAGGGCATCCTCTGTTCCGGCTATGCCGGCGAGGGCGACCGCGAATGGTGCACCGCCGCGCGCGACAAGTTCCCCGAGCGGTTCGGCCTTTCCCACGTGGTCGACCCGCGCGAGGGCATGTGCGCGGTCCGCCTCGTCGACAGCCTGGTGCGCGACGGGCACGTGCTGATCCGCATGCTGGGCCTGCAGACGCGGCTCTACTACAACGACCCGGCGCTGTACCCGGTGTACGCCAAATGCGCCGAACTCGCCGTGCCGGTCGGGCTCAACGTGGGCTTCCCCGGACCGCGCGTGCCGAGCAAGTACCAGGACCCGATGGCGGTCGACGACGTCGCCGAGTTCTTCCCCGAGCTGCAGATCGTGCTGCAGCACGGCGGCGAACCGTGGGTCGACGTGTGCGTGAAGCTGATGGTCAAATGGCCTGCGATCAGCTGGATGAGCTCCGCGATCGCGCCGAAGCACATCCCCGAGGCGATCATCCGCTACGCCAACACGCGTGGCGCCGACCGGGTGATGTTCGCGAGCGACTACCCGCTGCTGACCCACGAGCGGTGCCTGCGGGAAGCGCGCGCGCTGCCGTGGCGCGATCAGGAGAAGTTCACGAAGTTCGTGTCCGGCAACGCCCAGCGGCTGTTCTTCGGCGCATGAGCGCCATCTCACAGCGGCGTTGACCGGGCGCCCCATGGCGGGTGGTGATACTTTTGCGATTGGTCAACGCTGGCGTTGCCGAAGCCCGCCGGCCACTCCGCGCGGGCCGCGAAGTTCATCACGGAGGCATGGGCACATGACCGTAAGCGGGATCGAGGCGCGCCGCAAGGCGGCGCTCGAGGACGGCAACGAAAGCTACCTGGCGCGCCGGGACGAGATCATCCGCGCCGCCGCGCACGTCTTCCGCGAGCGCGGGGTCGAGGCCACTACGCTCCGGGACATCGCCGAGGCGACGAACACCGACCGCGCGTCGCTGTACTACTACGTCAGCAGCAAGGAGGAGGTGCTCCGCGAGATCGTCCGGCAGGCGCTCGGGCGGGACATCGCCGCCGCCGAGAAGGTCCGCCGCAGGCGCGCCGCGACCCCGGACAAGGTCCGCGCGCTCATCGAGGCGATGGTCACATCCTATGCGGACAACTACCCGCACATGAACGTCTACATCGAGGACCTGCGCCGGATCTCGCGCCAGGGCGGCGAATGGGCGGAGGACATCATGACCCGCACCCGCCGCTACGAGTCGGTGGTCCACTCGATCCTCGAGCAGGGCCGCGCCGACGGCTCGCTGCGCACGGACGTCCGCGTGGAGATCGCCGCCCTCGCCCTGTTCGGCATGGTCAACTGGATGCACCGCTGGTACCACCCCGGCGCCACCTGGGCGCCCCGCGAGATCGCGGACACCTACGCCAAGATCTTCCTGCAGGGCTACGGCACCGGGTGATTCCGCCCGGAAGTCAAGGAGAAAGCACGTCATGGATCCCCTGCGAGCGTTCCGCCTCGACGGCCGCGTCGTGATCGTCACCGGCGCGACCTCCGGGCTGGGGCTCGGGTTCGCCCGCGCCGTCACCGCGGTCGGCGGTTCGGTCGTGCTGGCCGGGCGCCGTAAGGACCGGCTCACCGACATCGAGGGCAAGCTGGCCGCCGGCGGGGCGCGGGTCGCCTCGCAGCAGACCGACGTGGCCGATCCGGACGAATGCCGGCGCCTGGTCGACTTCGCGATGGCCGAGTTCGGCCGGGTCGACGGGCTGGTGAACAACGCGGGCGTCGGCGAGTCCATGCCCGCTTCCCGTGCCACGCCGGAACATTTCCGCGGCGTGATCGACATCAATCTGGGCGGCGTGTTCTGGATGGCGCAGGCCTGCGCGAAGGTGATGCGGCCCGGTTCGTCGATCGTGAACGTGTCCAGCGTGCTGGGCCTGATCGCGCCGCGTTTCCCGCAGGCGGCGTATGCGGCGAGCAAGGCCGGGGTGATCGGCCTGACCCGCGACCTCGCGCAGCAGTGGTCCGGCCGCAAGGGCATCCGCGTCAACGCGCTCTGCCCCGGCTACTTCCGCACCGAGATGACCGAGGACGGCGTGCGAGAACTCGCGCAGAACGTCCAGGCGAACAGCATGATGGGCCGGTTCGGCACCCAGGAAGAGCTCGACCCGGCCCTGATCTACCTGCTCGGCAGCGGTTCGTCGTACACGACCGGCACGACGCTCGTCGTCGACGGGGGCATGGTCGCGCTCTGAAACACGAAACCGGCCGGTGCGTCAGCGGTTGGCGTACTTGGGGGCGCGCTTTTCCAGGAACGAAAGCGCGGCTTCTTCGCGGTCCTCGGTCATCGCGGCGAGCACCTGCTGACGGTTCTCCAGCTCGATGGCCGACGCCAGCGACGGCGCTTCCACCGCGGCCCACATGCCTTCCTTGGTGAGCAAAGTGGACAGTGGCGGGTTCTCGCTGATCTGCCCCGCGATTTCGAGCGCCTTGCCGAGAAGCTCCGCGACCGGAACGACGTCGGTGACCAGCCCGATGCGCAAGGCTTCGGCGGCGTCGAAACGCCGTGCCGTCAACAGCAGTTCGTGCGCCCGGCCGGCGCCGACGATGCGCGGCAGCAACCACGACGAGCCGAGGTCGCAGCCGGTGAAGCCGGCCCGCAGGTAGGCCGCGCAGAACACGGCCCCGTCCGCGGCGATCCGGATGTCGGTGGCGGCGGCATAGGAAAGTCCCGCACCCGCGCACGCCCCGTTGATCGCCGCGATCACCGGCTGTTTCAACGCGCGCAGCCGGGTGATCGTCGCGGCGATCTCCGACTGGCGGGTGAGCAGCCCGCGCGTGGTGCCCTGCGCGGCGATCCGGTCGTCGTCGCCGTACCCGTTCAGGTCGAACCCGGCGCAGAACGCGCGGCCCTCACCGGTGAGCACGATCGCGCGCGCGGCGGTCTCGCGCTCGGCCTCCGCCAGCACGGAATGCAGGTCGAGCACCATCGGGAAATTGAGGGCGTTGAGGGAACCCGGCCGCCGGAACGTGATGCACAGGACCCCGTCGCCGATCGAACTCAGCTCAACCGTGCTCATCCGCTCTCCTCTTCAACGTTGATGGTGACCGGCCGTCAGGGACGCACCCGCGCCCGCGGCGCCGCCAGTCCCGGACACGGCGCCGCCGTGCGGAAAACCGTGCCGCCGTCGGGATTCGGGTACTCGTCGCTCTCGCCGGTGAGGATGTACAGCACGTCCAGGTCCGGCCCGCCGAAGGCGACCGACGTCGCGAGCGCGTGCGGGACCGCGATCTCCCCGACCCGAGCGCCGCGGTCGTCCCAGCCGACGACGACGCCCGCCCCGGCCATGGCCACCCACACCGAACCGTCGGCGGCCATCGCCATCCCATCGGGCAGGGCGTCGTACTCGCCGGTGTCCACGAACAACTCCCGCGACGCCGCGATGTCCCGCGGCGTCCCGTCGAGCGCGAACCGCCAGACGCACCGTTTCCCGGAGTCGACCGAGTACAGCACCTCGTCCGCGGGGTCGGCCGCGATGCCGTTGGCGATCTCCAGATCCTCGGTCAGCACGTGCGTGCCGCCGTCGGTGTCGATCAGGTAGAACCGCCCGGCCGCGTGCCCCGGCTTCGGCATCGACCCGGTGAACACCCGGCCGCGCCCGTCCGCGCTGAGGTCGTTGAAGAAGTACTCGTCCTCGCGCGGCTCCAGCAGGGTGACCGTGCGGTCGCCGTCCTTCACCGCGACGTTGCGCCCGCTCACCACGAACCCGCCGTCGGCGTGCGCGACCAGGCCGCCGATCGCCTTGCGGTGCGGAATCACGATCGAGGGCTCGTCCGACCCGGGCGCGAACCGGAACACGCCGCCCTTGATCATGTCGGAGAACACCAGACCGTGCTCCGGGTACCACCGCGCCGCCTCGGTCAGCCCGTACCCGCCGTGCAGCGCCACCAGCTCACGCAACGCCGTCATTTCAGTAGTTTCCGGTTGACCTTGCCGGTCGGCGTCATCGGCAGCTCGTCCACGAACTTCACGATCCGGGGCTTCTTGTACGACGCGAGCCGTTCCCCGACGTACGACGACACCTCCGCCTCGGTCAGCGACGACCCCGGCACGCGCACGACGACGGCCTTCACGACCTCGCCCCACGCCTCGTCCGGCGTGCCGACCACGACCACCTCGTCGATGCTCGGATGGTCGGACAGGCAGCGCTCGACCTCGCTCGGGAAGACGTTCTCGCCGCCGGAGATGATCATGCTCTTGAGCCGGTCGACGATGTAGAAGAACCCTTCCTCGTCCCAGGTCGCGCCGTCACCGGTGTGGATCCAGCCGTCCCGCATGACCTCGGCCGTCTCCTCCGGCTTGTTCCAGTAGTGCAGCATGTTGTTCGGGCCGCGGTGGCACAGCTCGCCCATCGTGCGGCCGTCACGCGGCACCGGCTTGCCGGTCTCGGGGTCGAGCACGGCCAGCGTGGAGAGGATCGTGGAGTTGCCGCACGAGCGCAGCAGTTCCGGCTTCTCCCCGGACAGCGCCCGCCGGTGCGCCTCGGGGCCGAGGTAGGTGCCGGGGCCGAACTCGGTCATCCCCCACGCCTGCATCAGCCCGGCGCCGAAGAGCTCGCCCGCCCGGCGGATGGTGTCCGCGCCCATCGGCGCCCCGCCGTACTCCAGCAGCCGGACCGAGGGGGTCGGCTTGCCGTCACGTTCCAGTTCGGACACCAGCCGCGGCAGCATCGCGCCGATCGCCATGAACGCCGAGACGTTCTCCTGCCGGATCAGCTCCAGCATGTTGTCGGTCTCGAAGTTCGCCACCACGACCGGCCGCCCGCGCAGCAGGTACGCGAACGCCATGTACCCGACGACGTGGAACAGCTGGCCCAGCATCAGGTACACGTCGTTCTCCGCGACCCGGGTGCCCGCCAGGTAGTCGATCGTGCAGGCACCGTAGCTGTACTGCGAGTGCACGGCGCTCTTCGGGACACCCGTCGTGCCGCCGGTCGAGATGGCGACGAACGGCTGGAACAGCAGCGAGCCCGGGTCCGGCAGTAGCGGGCGCACGTCGCCGGCCCGCGTCCGGACCCTGGCCAGCAGGTCCTCGTACTCGGTGTCCTTGCCGCTGGCCCATTCGACCCACGTGGTGTCCACCTGGGTCCGGATCTGGTCCACGACGTCGGCGAACTCGGCTTCGTAGAACACGACCGACGGCGTCGCGTCCCGCAGCGCCGTCACGACCTGCTCCGGGGAGAAGCGCCAGTTCAGCGGGAACAGCAGCGATCCGGTGCGGGCACAGGCCAGGTACAGCTCCATGAGCTCCATCGAGTTGCGCGACAGCGCGGCGACCCGGCTGCCCGGCCGGATGCCGTGCACGTCGAACAGGGCCGTGGCCAGCAGGCCCGTCCGGTCGGCCAGCTGGCCGTACGTCCGGTTGATGCCGCTGACAGGATCGATCAATGCGGGTTGCGCCGCGTTGCGCGCCGCGAACATGTCGGCGAGGCCGGCAATGTTGATCATCGAGGTTCTCCCTGACCGGGGAATGGGGAACGAGGCGTGCTAGCCGAACGCCGGAAGAACCTCCTTGCCGAACAACCGGATCGCGTCCATCGTGTGCTCGTGGGGCATGTCCTTGTACTGAACGAACAAGAGTAGCCGGTCCACGCCGATCTCCTCGTACTTCTTGGCCAGCTTGACGCACCGTTCCGGGTCGCCGACCAGAACCATTTCCTTGTTCTCGAGGTAGTCGTAAGTGAACTTGTCGTAGTCGACGCCGACGAAACGCTGGTAATAGTCGTAGGAACTGTTGTCCTTGAGCTCCGGAATGAGCGACACCAGCAGTTCGATCTGGTCGTGCTGGTACTGCATGACCCCGGCCCGCGCGCGCTCGCGCGCCAGCTCGTTCGTCTCCGCGCAGTGCGCCATCACGAACACGGCGGTCTGGTCGTTGGCCACGGCGCCGATCGGGTCGGCCGTCTTGATCCGCTCGCGGTACTTCGCGATGCGGCTGGCGACCTCCTGCACGTCCAGCGCGAGCGTGAACGACAGCAGGCCGAGCCCCAGCGCGCCGGCGATCTCGTGCGACTCGGGGCTGGTGCACGACATCCACAGCGGTGGGTGCGGCTGCTGCAGCGGCTTCGGCACCAGCGTGCGCGGGGCCTGCTTGAAGTACTTGCCCTCGTGCTCGACGACGGGGTTCTGCCACGCCTTGAGGATCAGCTCCAGGGACTCACGCCACATCTCACGCGTCTCGGCCGGGTTGATGCCGAAACCGCCGAGTTCGGGCAGCGTCGCGGAGCGGCCGGTGCCGAACTCGAGCCGGCCCTGCGAAAGCAGGTCCAGCGTCGCGGCCTGCTCGGCCGCGCGGATCGGGTGGTTGTACGGGTACGGCAGGAGCCGCACGCCGTGCCCGATGCGCATCCGCGTGGTGTTCGCCGCCGCCCAGGTCAGCAGGACTTCGGGGGCGGAGGCGTGGGAAAAGGATTCGAGGAAGTGGTGCTCGACCGAGAAGAGGGTCTTGAAGCCGACCTCTTCGGCGAGCTTGATCTGCTCGAACATTTCGTGGAAGTGGCGCGACTCGTCCTCACGCGAGACCCCGGAAGGCATCTGCCACTCGTAAAGAAGCCCGAATTCCAACTCAATCTCCCGTGATCGCAGTCTTCGCAAGTCGTACCGAACTCAAATCGTGCCTGCCGTCCCCTCGATCTGTCAACCCTGGCGTTGACTGAGCGGGGATTCCGTTTAACCACAGGGAGATCGCCGTGCGTGGACGTGCTCGGTCAGTCCGTCCAGGCGCGGCAACACGTCCGTTGACGGACGCGACGGAACCTCGAAGGCGATCTCCAGGTCTTCCGGCGCGTTCGAGGGCGCCGAGCTTCGGGCGATCCGCGGCGGCGAGCCACGCGGCGGCCTCGTGCTTCTAGAGCGCGCATCGCGAGCACGTGCTCACGGGCGCGTGCGCGGATCGACACCGTGACCGGCGGCGCATCCACTCAACGCCGAGGGGAGGCCCGTGGACATCTCGCCCGCGCGCACAAGGAAACGATCCGGACGCCGCGCCGCACTGGCCGCAGCCGTCCTCACCCTGTTCGGCGCTGCACCAGATCGACGGGGACAACGACCAGCTCGTGTGTGGCACCCTGCCGTGCCGCTCGCCGCTCAGCGCGGTCAATGCCGAGCCGCTGCCGTACCCGCGGGCCGCGCTGCGCTGACCCGGGTGTCGGCGATCGCCCCCCGGCGGCGATCGCCGGACACCTCGTTACAGCGGCGTCATCTGCGAGACGCGCCAGCCGCCGTCGACGTTCTTGACGACGACCCGCACCCGGCTCCCGGTGTAGATGGGCTGGTCGGTGCCGTCCGCCTGGGACTGCTGGTTGAGGAACAGCAGCAGCGCCACCTGGTCGCGCGACGCGTCCACCACCGACTCGGCCGCGACCGTCGTCGTCGTGACGAGCTTGCGGCTCTTCGCCGCCGGCGCGACGGTGTTGGTGACCAGCTGCGCGTAGTCGTTCTTGAACGCGTCCGTGAGCAGATCGGCCCGCTGGTTCGCCGCGCCGTCGATGGACCGGTAGTCGTACGACAGCAGGGTCGCGACGTTCTTCTTCGCCGCGTCGGACGCCTCCGTGCGCGCCGCCTCCGTGTCACCGACCCGCTGGTGCACGACGAACGCCGTACCCGCCGCGCCGGCCAGGATCACCGTGACCGCGCCGAGGATGCCGAGTGTCCACTTCGGACTATTCCGCACGAACAGCACCAGGCGGAAGACCACGAGCAGGATCCGCTGCGGCAGCCACAGCAGGATCGCCTTCACCTTGCTCATTGGACGAACTCCACTCGTGAGGCGAGCCAGCGGCCGTCACCCTGGCGCTGCAGCTCGATGGACATCCGGTACCAGCGGTCCTCGCCGGCCTTGTCGTCCTTGTTCTTCACGCTGCTGGTGATCGCCACGAGCACCTTCGCGTCGTTGCCGTCGAGGCTGGTGATACCGGACTCCGCGACCTTGCCGGTGCTGACCACCTGCGCCTGGTTCACCAGGTCGAGGTAGGAGTCGACGTTGGCCTGGAACTGGTTGGCGAAGTCGCCCGTCCCGGTGGACAGGATCCGCTGGATGTCCTGCTTTCCGGTGGCGTAGTTGATGGTGGCCAGGTTGATCGCCACCTGCCGCCCGGCGTCCAGCGCGGCCGCGCGGTCGTCGTTGCGCTGCTTGTCCGAGAGCAGTTTGCTGCCGAAGATCCCGCCGAACACGAGCGCGGCGACGCAGAGCGCACACAGCAGCGCCCCGATCGCGATGGTCACCTTCGACCAGGGCCGCCGCTGCTCCGGTTCGGGCTCGGGCTCCGGTTCGGCCTCGTCAACGTCAACGTCCACGGCGTCTTCGTCGACCTCCGGGACCACCGCGTCGGCCTTGGCGCGCTTGAACGGCGTCGGCTTGCGCTTCTCTTCGGGCGCGGCAGCGGCGTCCGGCGGTGCTTCGACGGTCACGGTGTGAGACCGCCCAGGACCAGGTTCTGCCATGTCAGCTCCTTTGGTGATGGTGGCTGAGTTCCCGGGCCACCGAGTAGTCCGAGCACGTTGTTGCCCAGTTGCGCGGCCGGGTTGTCGACCGGGATCAGGTCCTTGCCCGGGCTGGTCGCCGAGTACCCGTCGCCGCGGCACTGGTAGATGGTCGCCGCCCTCCTTCCCGGCGGGGAGCCAGGCTCGAAACACTGCAGGTTGCGGGCACCGCGCGTGACACGCGGGTCGTTCTGGGGGATCTGGCAGTAGGCGGTCTTGGGGAACGCCTCGTCCGTCAGGTCCTCCGGGCCGCGGGGCCCGAGCGGCTGGTTCTCCGTGGGCCAGCCCTCCGAACAGCCACCCGGGTAGTTCGCGATCGTCTTGAACGCGAGCCGGAACTGCCCGCCGCGGTCCGGGGCCGCGCCCAGGATCTCGGCGGCGGCGACCATCGGGTAGACGACCAGGACCTCTTCGATCGGCTTGTGATACGCGGCCGCGAGGTCCGTCAACACGCCCGATGACGACAGCAGTGTCGGCGCGCTCGAGGACAGATCCTGGAAGAAGCCCTGCACCTGGCTCGCCGCACCCGGCACCGACCGCAGCAGCTGACGGAAGTCCCCGTCGCTTTGCTCGAGCCGGCCGGTGAAGGCCGCGAGGTCCTTGGTCCACTGCCGGATGGCCGGCGTGGTGGACAGCTGACTGTCCAGCACCGGTTCGGCGTCGGTGAGCAGTTTGCTCGTGGGGCCGTAGTTGGCGTCCGCCTGCCGCACGAGGTTGTCCGTATTGGACAGCAGGCTCCGCAGATCCGGCTCCAGGCCTTGGAAAGCCTGCTGGGCCTCGTTGAGGACCACGCCAAGGCTGTCCGTCGGCACCGAGGTCAACAGGCCGTTGACATCGTCGAGCACCTGCGCGATCTGCCGCGGGATGTGTGTGTGGTCGAGCGGGATCCGCGTCCCGTCCTTCATCGCGGCCGTCGCGCCGGGCCGGGGCACGAAGTCGACGTACTGCTCACCGATCGCCGACACGCTCAGGATGTTCGCGTCGACGTCCTCCGGCACGGCGGCCGAGTTGTCGATGCTCATGTCGACGTCCACCCCGTCGGGGGCGAGCCGCACGTCCTTCACCTTGCCGACCTGGACGCCGCGGTAGGTGACGTTGGCGTACGGGTAGATCCCGGCGCCCTCGCTGAACCGCGCGGTCACGTCGATCTTCCCGACGCCCATCAGATCGGGCACGCGGGCGTACTGGAAGAAGATGATCGCGCCCGCCGTCAGCGACAGGATCGTGAAGACGATGAGCTGGATCCGGACGAACCGGGTGATCACGGGTTACCGCCTTTCGCGCCGAGTAGCCCGTCCAGCAGGCCTTCGACCGAGTTCGGGTCGACCGGCGGCTGTGCCGGCGGGGTCGCGCTGGGAGAGGCCGCCGGCGCTCCCGGCAGGAGCCCGGACTGCGGTGCCTGCGGTGCCCCCGGCTGCGGACCGGGCATCGGCGGCGCGGCGACGGCCGGCGCGGGCGGCGGGTTCACCGGTGCGGTCAGCGGGTTGTCCGCGCGGCGGCGCGATCGCGCTGGGCCACCCGCTCGGCGCGTCGGGCACCCGCCTGCTGACCACGCTGGTCAACCACCTGCACGCGACCGGCGGCCGCTACGGGCTGCAGACCATGTGCGAGGGCGGCGGCATGGCCAACGCCACCCTGATCGAGCGCCTGTAGGAGCATTTTCGATGGAACGACGCCTGTTCACCGAGGATCACGACGCGTACCGGGAGATCGTGCGCGAATTCGTGGTCCGCGAGGTGGCACCGAAACTCGAGCGCTGGGACCGCGAGCGCCTGATCGACCGCGCGACGTGGGAGTCTGCCGGCAAGCAGGGCCTCATCGGGCTCGGCGTTCCCGAGGAGTACGGCGGGGGCGGCCAGCCGGACTACCGGTACCAGGTCGTGGTCATGGAGGAGTTCGCGCGGGTCGGCGCGGCGTCGCTGATCTCGAGCTTCTCCCTGCAGGACGACATCGTGGTGCCCTACGTCAAGGACCTCGGCACCGAAGAGCAGAAACGCCGCTGGCTGCCCGGCATGGCGTCCGGGCAGCTGATCGGCGCGATCGCGATGACCGAACCGGGCGCGGGCAGCGACCTGCAGGGCGTGCGCACCACCGCCCGGCGCGACGGCGGCGACTGGGTGATCGACGGGCAGAAGACGTTCATCACCAGCGGGGTCAACGCGGATCTCGTCATCGTGGTCGCACGCACCGACCCGGCGGCGGGCTCGCGCGGGTTCAGCCTCATCGTCGTCGAAACCGGGACCCCCGGGTTCACCCGCGGCCGCAAACTCGACAAGGTCGGCCTGCACGCTCAGGACACCGCCGAACTGTTCTTCGACAACGTCCGCGTGCCCGTTTCGAACCTGCTCGGTACCGAGGGGCGCGGGTTCACGCACCTGATGGAACGGCTGCCGCTCGAACGCTTGTCGATCGCCACCAGCGCGCTCGCGGGCGCCGAGGCCGTGTTCGCCGGGACGCGGCGGTACTGCTTCGAGCGCAAGGCGTTCGGCCGCTCGATCGGGGATTTCCAGCACACCCGATTCCAGCTGGCGGAAATGGCGACGGAACTGGATGTGACCCGGGCCTATCACGACGCGGCCGTGTTCGCGCTGAACGAGGGCACGCTGAGCGCAGTCGACGCCGCGAAGGCGAAGTGGTGGGCGACGGAAACGCAGAAGCGCGTCGTCGACCGGTGCGTGCAACTGCACGGCGGTTACGGCTACATGATCGAGTATCCGGTGGCCCGGGCGTTCGTCGATTCGCGCATCCAGACGATCTACGGCGGCACGACCGAGATCATGAAGGAGATCATCGGCCGCGACCTCGCCCGCGCGGAAGCCGGCCGTCCTTAGTGTGGTTTGCGGCGGGGCGCGCGTTTCCCGGGACGGCGGGCGAGGCCGACGGTCATCAGCGCGATGTCGACGTAGCGCCGCGCCAGCCGGTCCGGGTCGAGCGCCCCGTCCGGCTGGTACCACCGGCTGATGCTCTGGCACATGCCGAGCAACGCGCGCGCGGTCTCGACGGGGTCCTTCGGCGTGAAGATCCCTTGGCGCGTACCGGTTTCCACGATATCGCGGAGCACGTTCTCGACCTCCTTGCGGCGCGCGGCGTAGCGGCGGCGGTTGACCGGCGAGAGGTGGCGGAGTTCGCCGTCGAGCGCGGCGAGCGTCGGGCGGTGCGCCATGTGCAGCACGATGGCCTCGACGACGTTGACGAACTGCAGGTCGGGCCGCTCAGGCGCCGCCCCGGCCGCCGCGCGGACCCGCCACGCGACCTCGCCCGTGCCGAGTTCGAGGAGCGCGGTGAACACGCCTTCCTTGTTTTCGTGGTGGTAGTACAGCGACGGCACCGTCTGCCCGACGCGGCGCGCGATGTCACGGACTGTCGCACCGTGGAAGCCGTTCTGGTGGAACACTTCGAGCGCGGCCTCGAGAATCGGGGTCAGCTCGAGCGGCCCGAACTCGCGCCAGTCCCTCGTGGTCGCCGGGTCCGGGCGCACCGCCACGCTTCGCCGAGCCATCACACCCCTTTCGCCGTGCCTGCGGGGGAAAGCATAGCGGTCTAGCTAACGATCGCTAAGCAGTCCCACGCGGTCCGGCACGCCGTGGTAACGGGGAAGGCCGTCGAACGCCGGGAATTCCGCGGATGCGGTCATTGCCGGGCCTCGATGTCGATCGGTGCCGGACGGTGGTGCGTCTGGACGCGTGTTCGGGCGATAGCGGCCAATGGGGTGATCTCGAAGTCGGAGTAGCGGGGGGCGGCGAGTTCGTCGGCGAATTCGGCCCGCGTGGCGGGGTTGTTGACGGGTACACCGTCTTTGTCGAGGTACCAGCTGTGGCAGCCGCCGGTGACCCAGATGGTGCGGCTGGCCCGGTCCCGGACCTGGCTGACCCAGTGGGCACTGGCGTCGTAGCGGGGGGCGAGGGCGACCCGGTCGGCGCGGATTCTGTCCAGGCACTGCATGACGTAGTCGACGTCGATTTCGAGGATGGGCACCACTGATCCGCTGGAGGCCGGTGTGTACGGGCCGTTGATCATGAAGAAGTTCGGCATGGCGGGCAGGGCGACGGTGCGGTAGGTCAGGTAGCCGTGTCGCCAGAGATCGTCGAGTGCGATGCCGCGTTGCCCGGTCACGGTCATGGGTCGCAGGAAGGCATGCGCCTGGAATCCGGTGGCGAGTACGAGCACGTCGAGGGAGTGGTGCCGTCCGTCGCCGGTGACGACGCCGCTGGTGTCGACGTGATCGATCGGGCTGGTGACCACGTTGACGGCCGGGCGCTGCACGGCTTGGTAGAAGTTGGGCGAGTTGACCATGCGTTTGCAGCCGGGTCCGTAGTCCGGGGTGAGTTTCGCTTTCAGTGCGGGATCGCTGATCGTGTCGAGGCCGGCCTGGGCGCGCTGGTTGTAGCCCGTACGGTCGCCGCGGGTGAGGATCCGGGTGGCTTTGGCAGTGGCGCGGGACAGGTGCCGGTAGTAGGCGCCGCTGGCCCAGGGCACGTGCCGCAGCGCCCAGCGCAGCCAGCCGGGAACAGGGTTGTTGGGCACGGTCATGACCCATTGCGGGGTGCGCTGGAACAGGGCGAGATGCCCGACCGTTGGCGCGAGGGCCGCGGTGATCTGGGTGGCGCTGGAGCCGGTGCCGACCACGCCGACCCGTTTGCCATCGGTGTCCAATGTGGAGGGCCAGGCGGTGCTGTGGAACGCCGGGCCGGCGAAGGTGCTCAGGCCGGGGATGGCGGGGATGCTGGGGTGGTGCAGGCGTCCGACGGCGGAGATGACGACATCGGCGTCCATGCTCGTGCCGTCGTGAAGCCGCAGCTGCCAGTGGTCGCCGTGCCAACACAGGTCGGTGACGCGGGTGCCGTACCGGATGTGGGGTGTGATGCGGTATTTCTCGGCGGTACGGCGGTAGTAGGCGAGGATGTCGGGCCCGCCGGCGAAGCGGTGGGTCCAGCCGGGGTTGGGTTCGAACGAGTAGGAGTACAGGTGGGCAGGGTCGTCGCAGGCCACGCCGGGGTAGGTGTTCTCGCGCCAGGTCCCGCCCAGGGAGTCGGCTTTTTCCAGGATGGTGAAAGCGGTGATGCCGCGGTCGCGGAGTCTGATCCCGGCCAGGATGCCACCGATGCCGGCTCCGATCACCACGACCCGGGGGAACGGCCGGTCCGCGGCGGCCGGTGCGAGCTGGGGCGGACGGCGCGAGGTGTCGTGGCGAGTCACGGGTGATCGGGAACCTTTCGTGAGGGAACGGCTAGGACGCCAGCGGTGCGGGGTCGCACCGCCCGAGGTGGCCGATTCCGGTGGGCCTGCGCGAGCCGGCGAGGCGGGCGGCGTGCCAGACGGTGGCGTGGATCGCGGTGATCACCGGTTTGTTCAGTTCGGCCTCGAGGACGGGGATGGCGTCGCTGGTGTGAATGTTGGTTTCGGGGATCAGCACAGCCTGCGCGTCGGTGTGGTCGCAGCCGGCGGCCATCCGTCGAAGGTCGGTGAGCCGCAGGCGGTGGTCGTCGTCGGGCTGCTGGTGCCACCCTTCGCTGGCGTGCGAAACGGTGGTGATGCCGGCAGCGGCGAGGAACGCGATGAAACGTTCGGTGAGTTCGGGCCGGTAGACCGAGGCGATCGCGACCCGCGTGCGGCCGAGCGCGCGGCAGGCCGCTACGAAGGCGGTCGCGGTGGTGGACGCGGGCGCGGAGGTGCCGCGGCGCAATGCCTGAAGCACGAGGTGATCGCCGCCGGCGCCGGCGGCGAAGCTGGCGGCGGTGCAGGCGAAGGTCACGGCGGCCGGGTCGATGGGAGTGAACAGCCGCGCCGCGTCCGTGATCGCGGGATCGCCGGCGAGTTGGGTCATGCGCTGGACCCAGTGGTGGCGGAACCATTCGGGTTCGGGCCATGGGAAGCGGGTGACATGCAGCGTCACGTCGGGCGGCGCGAACCGGAGGAATTCGGTGTCGCAGACGCCGTTGCTGGGGTAGATGACCCCGACCCGGCGGGGTGACGGGGGCGGGTCGGGAGGGCTGAGTCTTCGGGGGTCGGGGCTCACGAATCCAGCACAGCGCTGTGCGGCGTCGGTGTCCAAGACGGATGCTCCATGATGTGATGAGTCGGGCTTATGGTCGCCGGTTGCCGCACGGTGGAAGGACGCGTGCGACAAGGACGCCATGGGGTCCCGGACAGCACCCGTCTGGGAACCCATGGCGCGATGATCGGTATCAGGCCAGACCGTGTTCGGGTTCGCGCCGTGTCTGTCCACCGTGGACTGTGGTGTCCTGTCCGGCGACACCGGGCACGGTGCGACCGCGCAGGGAGCTGCCGACGGTTTCGGGGACCTTGATCAGGGCGATCATGGCGATGAGGCAGGCCGCCATCAGATAGAAGGCGGGCATGAGCTTGTTTCCGGTGCTGTCCACGAGCGCGGCGGCCACGAACGGGGCGGTGCCGCCGAACGCGGCGGTGGCCACGTTGTAGGAGGTGGCCATCCCGCTGTAGCGGACGTGGGCGGGGAACATCGCCGGGAATGTCGCCGAGATGGTGCCCAGCTGCAGCACGTACACCAGGCCCAGCACCGTGAACCCGACCAATGCCAAGGCGAATCCGCGGCCCATGAGCCAGAACATCGGCGCGGCGAGGACGAAGGTTCCGGTCAACGAGATCCACCAGATGGGTTTGCGGCCGATGCGGTCGGACAAGGCGCCCGCGAGCGGGATGACGGCCAGCATCGCCACCTGGGCGATGGTCAACAGGGTACTGGTGCTCGTCTTGGACAGCCCGATCGTCTTCTGCAGGTAGGTGGGCATGTAGGAGATGTAGATGTAGGCGGTGATGTTGAGCGCGATCACGATGCCGCCCAGCCGCAGCATCGCGGGCCAGTGGTGACGCAGGAGCCCGGGCAGAACCCGGCGGGCGGTCTGTTCACGTTCACCGGTCTCGACCAATTCATGGAACACCGGTGTGTCCTGCACGCGCCGCCGCAGGTACAGCCCGACCAGGCCCAGCGGCAGCGCGACGAAGAACGGGATTCGCCAGCCCCAGGACGACATCGCGGCCGAGTCCAGGGTCTTGTTCAGGATCAGCACCAGCAGCACCCCGAAGGTCACGCCGGTCAGGGTGCCGAACTCCAGGAAGCTGCCCCAGAAACCGCGTTTCTTGTCGGGGGCGTATTCGGCCATGAAGGTCGCCGCGCCGCCGTACTCGCCGCCGGTGGAAAAGCCCTGCACTATGCGGAGCAGGACCAGCAGGATCGGCGCCCACACCCCGATGCTGGCGTAGGTCGGCAACACCCCGATCAGGAATGTCGCCAGGCTCATCAGGACGATCGTGGTCGCCAGCACGCGATTGCGGCCGATCCGGTCGCCGAGCGGGCCCCAGACCAGGCCCCCCAGGGGGCGCAGCACGAACGACACCGCGAACACCAGCAGAGTCGCGAGTGTCGAATAGGGACCGGGGAAGAAGTTCTTGCCGATTTCCACAGCGACATAACCGTAGACGCCGTAGTCGTACCATTCTGTGGCGTTGCCGATCGCCGCGGCCGCGACCGCGCGCCGCAACACAGGCGGTGCAACCTCGTCGGGCCGATGTTCTGTAGCCTTGTCCATAGGATCCTCCTGCAGAGGCGGTGTCACGCTCGTGAGCGACGACCCCGACGGGCGGCTGTGACCAACCGTGATGACTAAGGACAACAGCCGGGGATGGGGCGGGTCCAAGATAAGGGCTGAATCGAAGTATTGGTTTGGCTTATAATCCCTGAATGTCGCAGGTTCCGGACCTCAGGAAGTGGTATTTCTTCGCGGTTCTGGTCGAGGAAATGAGCTTCACCCGGGCCGCCCGGCGGCTCTACATCTCGCAGCCGGCGCTGAGCCAGCACATCCGGGTGCTGGAGCGCGAGTTCGGGGTGGGGCTGCTCGACCGGGACGGTCCCCGCTTCCGGCTCACTGACGCCGGCCGTGTCGCCGCCGAGGAGGCCAGGCAGGTGCTGGAACTGGCCAGCCGTGCGCGGCTTCGGGTGCAGGCGGCCGGACGCGGCGAGACCGGCCTGCTGCGGCTGGCCTACACCCGCTCGGCGCCCGGTCCGCGCGCCAGCGGGCTGGTGTCGGCGTTCCGGCGCCGCTATCCCGAGGTCGCCATCGAGTCGGAGACCGGGTTCACCAGCCGCAACATCGAACAGCTGGAGGCCGGCGAGATCGATGTCGCGTTCGTGCGTCCACCGATCGAGGGCAGCGGTCTGCTCGAGGTGGAGATCATCGACGAGGAGGAGGTGCTGATCGCGCTGCCCAGCAATCATCCGCTCGCGGCGTGCGAACAGCTCGACCGGCGTCAGATCGCGGGGGAAGCCGTGGTGTTCTGGTCACGCGAACACGGATCCGGCTGGTATGACCACATCCAGCAGCAGGTGTGGCCCCGGCATCCACCCAAGGTCGTGTGGGAGGAACCCGACGACGAGCAGTTGATGCACGCCGTCGCCGCCGGGTCCGGGATCGCCGCGGTGCCCGAACACCGGGCCCGGGTACTGCATGTGGAGGGCGTGACGCTGCGCCACCTCACCGATCCGGTACCCCGCACCGGTCTGGCACTGGCCTACCGGCGCGGGGAACGCAACCCGCTGGTCGAGAATTTCCTGGTGCTGGCACGGATCGAGGCGCCCGGTGGTGCTCCCGCCGGTCAGTAGGTGGCGCGCCCGCCGGAGAAGTCGTAGGTGAACCCGGCGGTGTAGGAGCTCGCGCTGGACGCGATCCACGCCACCAGTTCCGCCAGTTCCGCCAACTGGCCGGGCCGCCCGATCGGTGTGCGGGCCATCAGGTGTTTCACCAGGTCCGGATCCGCGGTGCTGGTGCGCATGGGGGTTTCCAGGATTCCCGGTGCGATCGCGTTGACCAGTACCCCGCTGGAGGCGACCTCCTTGCCCAGGGCCTTCGTCAAGCCGATCACCCCGGCCTTGGCGGCAGAGTATGCCGTCTCGCCGGGGTTGCCCTCTTTGCCCGCCATCGACGCGATGTTGATCACGCGTCCCCAGCCGCGGGTGATCATTCCGGGCACGAGCACCCGGCAGCAGTAGAACACCCCGGACAGATCGACGTTCAGAACTTTGTGCCACGTCTCGACGTCATAGTCGGCGATCGACATCGGCGGGCAGGTCACGCCCGCGCTGTTGACCAGCACGTCGACGGTTCCCAGTCGTGTTTCGATGTCCGCCGCCGCGTCCCGGACGGCCCCGTAGTCGGCGACGTCGACCGCCGCGGTCGATACCGCGCCGTGCGGACCAAGCCGCGACCATGCCTCTTTCACCAGTTCCTCGGACCGGTCCCAGATCTCCACCTGAGCACCGGCGCCCAGCATGCGCATTGCGACCGCCAGGCCGACGCCGCTCCCACCGCCGGTCACCACCGCGGTCTTTCCTTGTAGCTGCGTCATATTCATATCCCATCGTGAACACCACCCGAGCACGGTAGCGGTGGCTCTTTCCCGAATGATCAGTGATGAGCGGGCCGCGGCGCCACAACCGGGCGCGGGCGCGGCCCAGACGGAAACGTGCTGGCGCCAGAGGCACCGGTTATCACGCCTGATCGAAAACGCGTCCCCGGACATTTCCGTGCACGCAATATTGCAAATTGCGATGTGCAAACTTCACCCGAATGGTGGTGGGTCGGAAGCGTCGTCCGCGAGCAGACTCGGCACCGCCGACGTTACGTATTCGACATAACTCTGGGTTTCTACTAGGGGGAATTCCGGTGAACCCTGCAACTGCGCAGGCCGAAGTAATTGTCGATGAACTCGCCAGAAGCGGCGTCCGGCAGGTCGTGCTGTGCCCCGGAGGGCGCAGCGCACCGCTGGCCCGGGCACTCCATCGCGCGGCCGACTCCGGCCGGCTCGAATTGCATGTCCGGGTCGACGAGCGATCGGCCGCGTTTCTGGCTCTGGGGCTGGCTCAGGGGTCCGGTCGTCCGGTCCCGGTGGTCTGTACCTCGGGGACCGCGGTGGCGAATCTGCATCCCGCGGTGCTGGAGGCACATTACGCACGGATCGGTCTGCTGCTGCTGACCGCGGACCGGCCGCCCGAATTGCACCATACCGGCGCCAGCCAAACGATCGCCCAGTTCGGGCTGTTCGGTATGGCGGCGCGCGCGATCGAGTTCCCGATCGCGGAGCGCCGCTCGGGACAAAACCCGGTGTGGCGGGACCTGATCTGCCGGGCGATCGCCTGGGCCGGCGCGGGACAGCCCGTCCAGCTCAACATCCCGTTCCGCGAGCCGCTGACGCCGGTGCTGGATCGGACGTGGTCCGACGATCTGATGGGCCGCCCGGACGGCAAGCCCTGGACCACACTGCCCGAACGGGACGTCGTGTTCCGTAACCACACCGGGATCGAGCTGCCGGCCAACACCCTGGTGGTGATGGGCAGCAGCGACCCTCAACGAGTCCGCGCGGTCGCGGAGGTGGCCGCCGAAGCGGGCTGGCCGGTGATCGCCGAGCCGACCGCCGTCGCCCCGGCGCGGCAAAGCGGGGCCAGCGTGCTGCGCTGCGGCGTCCTGCTGCTCGCCGGCGGTGAGTTGCCGACCGGGATCCGCCATCTCCCGTCGCCCTTGCGACCCGAGGCGGTCCTGCTGGTCGGTCGCCCGACCCTCTCGCCCGACGTCGGCCCGGTGGTGGGCGACGTTCCCGTGTTGAGCGTGGACGCCTACCCCGAATGGTCCGATCCCGCCCACACGGTGCGGCACGTCGAGGAATGGCTCGACGTGGACGACGTCCCCCACGCCAAGGACCCGAACTCGAAGTGGCTCGACCTCTGGGCACACGCGGATCGCACGGTCGCGGCCGTGGTCGATGAGGCGCTGGACGCGGAACCCTCCCTCACCGGGCTGCGGGTGGCCCGCGATCTGATGGCCGCACTGCCTCCTCAGGCGATGCTGTTCTTGGGCGCCTCCAACACCATTCGCGACATCTACATGGCAGCCGAAGCCCGCGCCGACGTGACCGTGCACGCCAACCGCGGCGTCGCCGGTATCGACGGCAACATCTCCACGGCCGTGGGGCTCGCACTGGGCCTGAACAGCCCTGAGGGCCCCAAATTCCCCTGTTATGCCCTCATGGGCGATCTGACGTTCCTGCACGACACCAACGGCCTGCTGGTCGGCCCCGAAGAACGGCGCCCCAACCTCACTCTCGTCGTGCTCAATGACCACGGTGGCGGGAACTTCTCCCTGCTGCCCGACGGGGCACCCGAACACCGCCGCGGTTTCGAACGGGTGTTCGCCACACCTCACGACACCGACCTCGCCGAACTCTGCGCCGCCCATCATGTCGCGCATACCGTCATCGACGACCCCGGCCAATTGGCCGCTGTGCTCCACCAGCCCCCGGTCGGGTTACGTGTCGCCGAGATCCGCGCCGACCGCGACATCCTGCGCATCCAGCACATTCGGCTGCACAAGGCACTGACCGCCGTCGCAGCCAGCATGCTCAACGCCGCGCCGGCCTGATACACGCCATCGGTTCCGCGGCGCCGCGGCGCGTCCCCTGGGGCGGTCATGCCCTGCACCCGCATGCCCGGCGCGTCTCACTCGTCACGCACAGGAAAGAAGGTGAACTGGGTTGACCGACTCGATGCGGGTTCTGGTGACCGGAGCCAGCAAAGGAATCGGCCGGGAAATTCTCCGTCAACTCCACAGCGAGCGCTATCGCGTCGTCGGAATCGCCCGCAGCGCACCGCTCGACCTCGCCGACGGCGAGGAATTCCACACCTGCGACCTGACCGACCACGACGCCACCCGGGCCCTGCTGAAGGAACTGCTCGCCGAGGGCGACTTCTACGGCCTCGTCAACAATGCGGCCATCTACCCGGCCGCCGCTCTGGAAAACACCAGGTTCGACGACGTCCGCGACGCCGTCGAACTCCACCTGATCACCCCGCTGCTCTGCGCCCAGGAATTGATCCCCGGCATGCGGGCGCACGGCGCCGGCCGCATCGTCAACCTCTCCTCCCGCGCCGCGCTCGGCAAAACACACCGCAGCGCCTACAGCGCGTCCAAAGCCGGCGTGATCGGACTGAGCCGCACCTGGGCGCTGGAACTGGCACCCGCCAACATCACCGTCAACGCGATCGCCCCTGGCCCGATCGACACCGCGTCGTTCCTGGCGGCCAGCCCACCCGAACACCCCGACACCCGCGCCCTCGTGGCCACCATCCCTGTGCAGCGCATGGGTCACCCCGAGGAGATCGCCCACGCCGTCAGCTTCCTGCTCCATCCCCGCGCGGGCTTCATCACCGGGCAGACCCTGCACATCGACGGCGGCTTGACCGCCACGACGGCGGGCCGATGACATCAGCCATCCCGCACCACGGAATACAGATAGCAGTCCGATGTGGACGAACAAGTTTCAGAGAAACGACGCTGAGCTAACGATATCCACCGAGAACAGTCCCGCGTACTCGCACCGCCCGGCACACCTCGCCCCCGGCATGGCGGCGGTCCTGATCGCCGGGTTCATGATCACGCTGGACACGACCATCGTGAACCTGGCGGTCCCCGCCATCCGGGCGAACCTGCACGCGGGCGCCGTCGGCGGCCAGTGGGTGGTCAACGGCTACAACCTCGCGATCGCGACCACCCTGATCACCACCGGCGCGATCTGCGACCGGATCGGTGCGCGCCGCGCCTTCGGTGCGGGTCTGGTGCTGTTCGCGGTGGCCTCCGCGGTCTGCGCACTGGCTCCTGCCCTGGGGCTGCTCGTGGCGGCGCGGCTCGTCCAGGGTGCGGGTGCGGCGTTGCTCATGACCGCGGCCTTCGCGCTCGTCGCGGCGCTGCACACCGCGGATCACGCGCGAGCGCGCGCTTTCGCGCTCTGGGCAGCGGTGGTCGGCATCGGCACCGTTCTCGGCCCCTCAGCGGGCGGCGTCTTGGTGGACGCGCTCGGCTGGCGGGCCGTGTTCTGGCTCAACGTGCCGCTCGCCGCGCTCGCCGGCACGGTGCTGCTGTCCTGGGTCCGCCGCACCGGCGGCCAACCGCGGTCGCTGGATCCCGGTGGACAGCTGACCGTGATCATGGCGCTCGCCGGCGCCGCGGTCGCACTGACGATCGCCGGGCAAGGATCGTGGGGCACCGAATTCCTCCTCGCGGCCGCCGTCGCCGGCGCCGGCATCATCGCGCTGATCGTCACCGAGCGACACGTGCGCAACCCCATGCTTCCACCGGGGCTCATGACCTACCGGCCGTTCCTGCTGCCGGTCCTGCTCGGCGGTGTCCTCAGCTTCGGCGTCTACGGGTCGCTGTTCGTGCTGTCGCTGCATTTCCAGCTGGGCCGCGCCTTCACCGCCACCGAAGCCGGATTCGCCCTGCTGCCCTTCGCCGCCACCACCGCCCTGGCGGCCCCGCTCGCCGGGCGGGCCATCGGCCGGCACGGCACCGGCCCGGTGCTGCTGACCGGGCTGATCGTGTGCGCGACGGGGGCCGGTATCGCCGCGGTGACCGCGCCCCTGGCCCCGTACTGGCCCCTCGCCCTCGGCGAAGCCCTGCTCGGGGTGGGGCACGCCCTGGTACAGCCCGCCGTCAACACCGCCACGATGCACGCCACCCCGCCCACCCACATCGGAACCGGCAGCGGCGTGCTGGCCACCGCCCGCCAAACCGGGTCCGTCCTGGGCATCGCGCTCCTCGGCGGCCTCATCACCGACCCCCGCACCATCCCTGCCGGCACCGCAACGGGAATGGCGATCATCGCCGCCCTGTTCACCGCCGGCGCCGTTGGGCACTGGGCGTCCACGCACACCACCGCGACCCAGTCGCCGCCCCCGACACCGACCACAGAGGACAGCGCCATGGCCCGGACCCCCACCTTCGCCGACCCCTACGCAACCCGCGTCACCGCAGCGCGCTACCCCATCCACCGGCCCGACCCGATCGTGTGGGGGTCCGCCGGCGACGGCCCGATCAACGCGGCCACCCTCGCCTCCCACAGCATCAAGGGCTATCACCTCGTCGAGGGACTGCTGTCTCCCGCTGAGGTGCGGGCCTACTGGCGGGAGCTGGTCCGGCTCTCCGGCGACGGCACACTCACGGCCGATGAGCGCGTGGTCATCGAGAAGAGCTCCGGCCAGGTACGGTCGATCTTCGAAGTGCACAAGATCAGCGAGCTGATCGCGGAACTCGTGTGTGACCCCCGGATCCTCGACCGCGCGCGCCAGATCCTCGGTTCGGAGGTCTACCTCCACCAGAGCCGCATCGACTACGTGCCAGGGTTCACCGGCACTGGGTACTACTGGCACTCCGACTTCGAAACCTGGCACGCCGAAGACGGCATGCCCCGGCCCCGCGCCGTCGGCTGCTCTCTCGCCCTGACCGACAACCACCCCTTCAACGGCAGTCTCATGATCATCCCCAGCTCGCAACGCGTCTTCGTGCCCTGCGTCGCCCACGCCACTGCCGACGACCAGGACTCGCCGCAGCACCAGAAGACCGGGGTCCCCAGCCGGCGCGACCTCACCGCACTCGCCGCCGGGTCCGGCATCGACCAGTTCACCGGGCCCCCCGGCTCGGCCCTGTGGTTCGACTCCAATGTCATGCACGGCTCCGGCAACAACATCACCCCCTACCCGCGCTCGAACATCTTCCTCGTGTTCAACAGCGTCGAGAACACGCTGGTCGAGCCCTACGCGGCGAGCGCACCACGACCGAGCTTCATCAGTTCCCGCGACTTCACCCCCCTCGTCCGGTGACCCGCGACCGCACGCACATCATCAGGAGCACCTCATGACAAGCATCTTCGAAAAACTCGAGTCCGAAGTGCGTAGCTACAGCCGCGGCTGGCCGGTCGTGTTCGACCGCGCCGTCGGCAGTCACCTCTACGCCGAGGACGGCACGCCGTACCTGGACTTCTTCGCCGGCGCGGGCGCGCTCAACTACGGGCACAACAACCCCGTGCTGAAGAAAGCCCTGCTGGACTACATCGCCCGCGACGGCGTGACACACGCGCTGGACATGTTCACCGTCGCCAAGCGTGACCTGCTGGAAACGCTCGAGGAGAACATCCTGCGGCCGCGGGAGCTGGACTACAAGGTCATTTTCCCTGGTCCTGGTGGGGCGAACGCGGTGGAAGCGGCGCTGAAGCTGGCGCGGAAGGTGACCGGCAAGGAGTCGGTCATCAACTTCACCAACGCCTTCCACGGCATGACGCTCGGCGCGCTGTCGGTGACCGGTAACTCGATGAAGCGCAGCGGCGCCGGGATCCCGCTGGTGCACGCCACCCCGATGCCCTATGACCAGTACTTCGACGGCGTGTACCCGGACTTCCTGTACTTCGAACGCCTCTTGGACGACTCGGGTAGCGGTCTCAACGAGCCGGCCGCGGTGATCGTGGAGACCGTGCAGGGCGAGGGGGGTATCAACGCGGCGGGGTTCGAGTGGCTGCGCGGCCTGTCGGATCTGTGTCAGCGGCACAACATCCTGCTCATCGTCGACGACGTGCAGATGGGCTGCGGGCGCACCGGCCCGTTCTTCAGCTTCGAGGACGCGGGCATCACACCGGACATGGTGTGTCTGTCCAAGTCGATCGGCGGCTACGGGCTGCCGCTCGCGCTGACGCTGATCAAGCCCGAGTTGGATGTGTGGGAGCCGGGTGAGCACAACGGCACCTTCCGCGGGATCAACCCGGCGTTCGTCACCGCCGCCGAGGCGCTGCGCACCTACTGGAGCGACGACGAACTGGAGAAATCCACCCGCGCCAAGGGCGAACGGGTCGGCGCCGCGCTGCAGAGCATCGCCGAGGCCTACCCCGAGCACGGGCTCACCGCCAAGGGCCGCGGCCTCGCCCGCGGCATCGAATTCCCCAACGGCGAAATCGCCGGAAAGGTGTGCGGGGCCGCGTTCGATCGCGGGCTGCTGATGGAAACCTCCGGCCCGGACAGCGAAGTCGCCAAACTACTACCGCCGCTGACCCTGTCCGAGTCCGAAGTGGACGAAGGCCTCGAAATCATCGACGCCGCAGTGCACTCCACTCTGCCTAAGTGACCCCGCGCGAGCTTGGCCGCCCGAAAGGGAGCCAGGCATTATAGGTAATCCTGATGACACGATCCTGTCGTCGTATTGGACCCCGGCCGGCCCAGCTGTTCTGGTGTCCACATGCCGAGCCGACGAGATCACTGCCACTCACCTGGGAGTGCGACATGCTGACAGTGCGCAGCCTTGACCCACGCGAAGTCAACCTGAGACACCTCGAACCCGCGCTGGCTGTCGCCTACGAAGGACACTTGGACACAGTCATCCTGGAAAAGGCATTCCGAATACTCGGCGAACGCTACCTCTTCCTGCGCAGCTGTATTCGCGACGACGGCGAGTCCCCCACCCTGCACATCCCCACGGATCACTATCCCGAATTCGTCGCACTCGCCGGGTCCTGGGACGATCTGCGCAGCACACTGCGCTACCCCGCACGCATCGAACACGGCGTGTGCCGGCTGATCGTGACCACCGCCGGCCGCTCCGGCCATGTCGCTCTGCAAGTCAACCACTCCATCATGGACGGACGTACCGTCCAGACACTGTTCGCCGAACTCTGGGACCACTACACCGAACTGGCCGAAGGGCACGCGATCGACCCCACGCCGTCCGTCGGCCTGACCCAGCCGCCCACAGCGTTCGTCGACGAGAATTGGCCCACCATCCAAAAACTGCTCGGCACCTCACCGAACCCGTTCGCCGAAAAACGAAACACTCCCGTTATCGGAGAATTCCCCGACGAACGGTGGCTGGTTCTCTCCCCCGAGGACACCGACTCCTTCGTGGCCGCGTCCCGTGGCCTCAAAACCTCGGTGCATGCCCTGGTGTGCGGGTCGATGCTGAATGCCGCACGCCGCCACATTCCCTTGGCGACCCCGGTCCGGATGACGTGCGGATCGATCGTCGACCTCCGTAGCCGCGCAACCCCACCCCTGAGTCCGACCGACACGGCGAACTTCTCCGTGTGGTCCGGGGTCGATGTCGCCGTGGCCCTCGACGAAGACCCGATCTCGATCGGCCGCAACGTCAAACAGGCCCTGGACGCGGCGCTCGGGCCCGGCGGAGGCGAACCGGTTGCGCCCCCCGATGTGCGGGCGGAACGCGACACGGATCAGTTCACGCACCTGCGCACCATCGCCGTCACCAACCCGGGCATCGTGGCCACCTTCGCATCCCCACGGGATCTGTCGTTCACCGCGTTGCACTGGCTCCATTCCGTCGCCAGCCAGTTCCCCGTCAAGTCCGCCCACGCGGTGTACGCCGCCTACACCTTCAACCGGCAGATGACCATCACCGGCATATACCCGCGAGAACACTTCTCCACCGGGGATGTCGACACGATATTCGGCACGCTGCGCGACAACCTTCGTGCGATTTGCACCGCAACGGCGACATATAACCCATAGGTAGTCAGGTCGGGACGGCCCGACTGATCGCCGAGGCCGGGGAACTGGCGGACAACGAAACTCACCACGTCGCGAACTCCGCCGGTAGCACGGCTGCCTGCTTCGCCGTGTCCCTGTCAGGACCGGAGTCGGTCTTGTGCGCTGAATTGGCGGGACAGGTAGCCGAGCCAGTTCTGCCGCAAAGACATTCCCAGCCGCGACTGTGGCGCGAACAGGTCGAAGGCGTGATAGGCGCCGGGGTAGAGGTGCAGTTCCACCGGTACTCCGTGTTGCTGGAGGCGCACCGCGAAGTCGAGGTCCTCGTCGCGGAAGCAGTCGAGTTCGCCGACCGCGATGAACGTCGGCGGAAGGCCGCCGAGGTCCACCGCACGAGCGGGAGCGGAATACGGCGACACATCGTCAGTGCCGTAGCGCTCACCCAGGATCGCCTGCCACGCAAGGATGTTCGTGGCTCGATCCCAGATGCCGACATCGGTGATCTCGTGGGTCGACGCGGTCACGTTGCGATCGTCGATCATCGGGTACAGCAGCGACTGGAACAACGGAGCCCCGGCGGCGCGATCGCGGATCAGCAGGGCCGCGGCCGCTGCGACTCCCCCACCTCCGCTCTGGCCCGCGATGCCGATCCGGGTGTCGTCGAGCCCCAGCCGGCCGGCTTCCCGCCCGACCCATTGGTAGGCCGCGAATCCGTCCTCAGCGGCGCCAGGCGCCGGAGTCTCCGGAGCCAGCCGGTATTCGACCGAGGCGATCGCGCAGCCGATGGCCGCACACAAAGGCTTGAGCCAGGAATCGTCCTGGGCGGCGAAGCCGAGAACCTGCCCACCGCCGTGGAACCACAACAGCACAGGCAGCGGTCCGGTGGCCGCTTGTGGACGGAGCAGGTGGATGAGCACATCGGGCCCATCGGACCGGCCCACCCGGTGTTCCGCCACGTCGACCGCTGCCGACTCGTCTTGGCCTGCCGGCCAGGACTTGAGCGCCTCGCGAGTCGCCGGGATATCGGTCAGGTCGAACAGACCGGCAGGCCCGATGGGCAACGCGTGCAGCACATCGGCCAGCTCGGGATCGAGGGAACGACGGTGATCATTCATCGGTTGTCTCCTGGAGTTGGGTGCGATCAGATCGCGGTCCGGCCGCCGTCGGCGGCAACGATCGCTCCGGTCATGAAGCTCGCGAGGTCGCTCGCCACGAAAGCGACCACGTCGGCGACCTCGGCCGGGTCGGCCGTGCGAGCCATCGGCACGGTTTCCGCAAAGGCGTCCATGCCGTCGTCGCCAATCCCCGCGACCGCCTTCGTCGTGAGCATCGGCCCCGGCGAAACCGCGTTGATCCGTACTTTCCCCGGAGCGAATTCCGCCGCCCAGGCCCTGGTCAGGGATTCCAGCGCGGCTTTCGTCGCGCCATACAGGGCAAGACCGGGCATGCCGATCCCCGCGGCGGTCGACGAGATGTTGACGATGCTGCCACCGCCGTTAGCGGCCATTTTCGGCGCCAGTGCTTGAGTGAGCAGGAAGGGCGCGTGCACATTGACGGCGAACGCTTCCTGATACTCCCGCAAGGACTGGTCGGTGGTGGCGCCGAGGGGCATGCTCGCCGCGTTGTTGACCAGGATGTCGACGAGTCCGACCTCGTCAGCGAGGCGCTGCGCTTCCTTGCCGTTGCTGAGGTCGACCGGCACGAAACGAGCGTCGCCACCGATATCGTCGACGACCTGACCACCGCGCCGCGGATCGCGCCCGGTGACTATCACCTTTGCGCCGCCGGTAGCGAGGGTCTTCGCCACCGCGTGGCCGAGGCCACCGACGGCGCCGGAGCCGGTGACCAGGGCTGTCTTTCCTGTGAAGTCCATTCCTATGTCCTTCGTCGTTCGGCCGGCCTGCGCCGGGCTTGGTGATGGGACCAGGGTCCCATCACCAAGCTAGCACAGTTGATGGGACCCGGGTCCCATCACTACTGTTGTTCTCATGAGCCGATGGCCAGCAGACACCGCAGAGCGCCTGCATGACGCCGCACTGGAGCTCTTCCTCGAACGCGGGTACGAGAACACGTCGGCGGCGGAGATCGCCGAACGAGCGGGCGTGGCGAAGAGCACGTTCTTCCGTCACTTCACCGACAAGCGCGAGGTGTTGTTCGCCGCCGGCCAGGACCTACTCGCCGATCGCAGCGCGAAAGTGATCGCCGGCGCACCGGCCGAGGCGACGACCTTCGACCTGCTCGATGCCGCGCTGCGTGCGATGACGACGGCGTTTGATCAGGAGCGGCGCGCTTGGTACGGACGCCGCCAATTGGTCATCACCCAAAACCACGAGCTGCGCGAACGTGACCTCCTCAAGCGCGAGGCCCTCACCGCGGCCCTCGTCACCGCGCTGCACCAACGTGGACTGGCTTCGCCCGCGGCAGACCTTGCCGCCGAGATCGCCCACCTCGCCTTGCGGACTGCCTACGCGCGCTGGATCGATGGCTCCGTCGACAAACGACTCGACGAGCTGATCAGTGAGACTCTCGCCGACCTCCGGGCGGCCACGGCCGAGTTCGGATGATCGAGCCCGATCCTGCGCCAGCGCCGGATCGCTGAGCGGTCGGAAACAGCTGGCGGAAACGCGACTGATGACTGGGACGGTCATACGTGACGACTCGGCCAAGCTGAGCCAGGTGATCCGGTCCGCAAACAGGGGGCCGGATCAGACCGCATTGGCGCTCGTCGCGTCGCGCTGTAGTGGCCCGCAAACGAATACGACGGAGTCGGCCGCCCACCGACAATGGCTCCGACCGCAACCGTTCCCACCGACATGACCATGATCCCACAGGCGATCACAGTAGACACCCGAGCCCATTTTCGGGCGTGGTTCACCATAACCTCCAACGAAATAACGGTGAATAAGGATGCACACAAACACGGAACCTGGCCGCCGTCCAAGAGCATTTCCACAACGAAAACCCGACGACATCGTGTGGGAGGCACCCGCACGGGGGCACGTCTACCGTACGGCGGCCGACGTCAAGGCCGCGTATCTGGACATCTTCGACACCGTGCACATCACCAAGCTCAAGCTGCTGCGGCAGGTCGCCACCGAGACCACCGTGGTCGCCGGCAAGATGCCCAACCTGCCGTTCCCGGTGGGCACCAAGCTCAACGCAACGCCCGGCTGACCCACCTCTTCGAAATGCGGGGCGGGAAGATCTCCCGCGAGATCGCCTACGAGATCTGGCGGGAAGCCGGCAGCCCCGAGGACCTCGACGACATCCCGGACGCCGTCGAGGTCCTGACGTTCTGAAGGTCGCCGGCTCGGCGTGGAGGTGCGATCGTGAATCACTTTGACGTGGCTGTCGTGGGCTATGGCCCGATCGGTCAGATGCTGGCTCTCCTCCTCGGGGCCCGGGGACACCGCGTCGTTGTGGCGGAGAAGTTCCCCGAGCCCTATGCCATGCCACGGGCAGTCCACGCCGACCACGAGGTGGCCCGCATCCTCCAGCAGGCCGGCGTCCGCCCGGACACGAGTCCGATCATCGGACCGTTCGACAGTATGGTCGAGTTCCGCAACGCGGCTCGCGAAACTCTGCTCGAACTCGACTGGCGCGGCCTGGGCCCGTCCGGGTGGCCGGTGGGCAACTTCTTCTCCCAACCCGAAGGCACGAGGTGACCGGCTACGAAGAGAGGCCGGACGGCGTCGCGCTCACGCTCCGGCCGCACCCGGACGGCTCGGGCAAGGAGCCGCAGACGATCACCGCCGCCTATCTGGTCGGCTGCGATGGCGCGAACAGCACGATCGCCCGGCTCGCGGGACTGACCTCGAACGATCTCGGGTTCTTCTTCGACTGGCTCATTGTGGACGTCGTACCACCGGCCGGCATGACCTTCGATCCGCTGGGTTGGCAACTCTGCGATCGGGCGCGCCCCACGACGTTGACGCCGGCCGGGCCTGGGAAGTGCTGGCCCCTGGGGTTGGACCGAACGGACCTCCACATTGGAGAGACACACTGTTTACCGCTTCCAGGCGCGGTGGGCACAAGAGTGGCGCGCGGGCCGCGCACTCATCGCGGGTGACGCCGCGCACCTGATGCCGCCCTTCGCCGGGCAGGGACTCTGCGCCGGCCTGCGCGACGTGCACAACCTCGCCTGGCGGCTGGACCTGGTCCTGGCCGGGAAAGCCGGTGACACGCTGCTCGACACCTACGGCACTGAACGTGCCGAGCACGTCCGGCACTTCATCGAGCTCTCCATGCGCTTCGGCGAGATCATTTGCCTCACTGATCCCGCGCCACAGTTCCGAGCATCGGCGACCTGGACCGGACGGTCGATGGCGTGCCGCCGGACGTACGACTCCTCCATCGTCGGGATACGTCCGTCGTCATAACGAACGGCCACGTGCCGCAGGGATCTGTACTGCTCCAGCGACAAGGTGTCGCCGACTAGCCGGTTGTCCACCGGCGTGATCACAACCCAATCCGCGGTGAAGAGAGGCGTCACCGGGTGCCGAGTGATCATGTGCTCCTCGATGGTCAGGAGCAGATCGATAGTGCCTTCGTCGAGTTCGGTCGCGTACTCGGCCTGGTAGGGGCGGACGCGCACGCTGATGCCCGGATGGCCGGCCACGCTGCCGAGCACGGACGGCATCAGGACCCGCGCGGCGAAGTCGCTCATCATCACCGAGAAGCAGCGCTCGGCCGTTGCCGGATCGAAGGCTTCCGGCGCCAATTGGTCGACCTGCGCGAGCAACTGGCGAACCTGGTGGAGCAGGTCCTCGCCGCGAGCCGTGCGACGCATGCTTCGGCCGTCGTCCAGCGGGATCAGCAGGTTCAGGTCCCAGTTCCGGGCTTTCGTCACCGAGCCACCTCCACAGTGGACGCGTGGGCCACTGCTAGACCAAGCCGAGCTCGCGCGCCCGCACTCCGGCTTGAAACCGTGACTCGGCACCCAATGCGGTCATCAGCTCGGCGACCCGGCGGCGGTAGGTCCGCACGCTCAGACCGAGCGTCCGGGCGGCGGCCTCGTCTTTGACCCCCTGGCTCAGCAGATCCAGTCAGCGGGCGCGAGGTGACGGATTTCGGAGACTTGTGCGTCGTAGACGGTGAGGTCGGTCGCCGACCGCCAGGCGGTTTCGAACAGCGACATCACTCCCTGGATGGTTTCGGGCTGGGTGATGACGCTGTAGCTGCGCTGGCTGGCATTGAGACTGCCGGCCAAGATCGCGATCCGATTGTCGATCACGATCGTCTCGTTGATTTCCTTGGCGGAGACACGAATCTGCGCCCCGAGACGGTCACGGAGGCTCACCAGTTCCCGCGCCGACACCGAATCGAGCAACAAGCCGGATCGGTAGATCTTGCGGATGCGCACGTCGCCCGCCCTTCGCGCCACCGCTGCCACGAGTTCGTCCTGCCTGGAGCCGGTCACCCAGGTCGCGAAGTCGTTGGCAGCGCACGCGAGGTCGGTCATGGTCGCGAACAGGTGTCCCACGCGGTGGAACAGTTCCTCCTCACTCCGCACGACCGTGACTCTGTCGATCTCACCCACCCGCATTGCATCGATGCTATCCGCGGCGGCACGACCGTTGACGGCGTGGCAGGTTGTTGCCAATCCCGGCCGGCCAGCACGACGCCACGCTGGTGGCATGACGAGTAACCAAAGCAGCGCACCAAACGCCGCCGCCGCGGGCACCTGGCAACTCGGTGACCGCACTGTCAACCGCATCGGCTTCGGCTCAATGCGGTTGACCGGCATGCCTTCGGACGAGAAGCCCAAGGACCGCGACGAGGCGATCACCGTCCTGCGCCGCGCCGTCGAACTCGGCGTCAACCACATCGACACCGCGGCCTTCTACTTCACGCCCACTCGCTCGGCGAACGAGTTGATCAGCACGGCGCTTCAGCCCTACGCCGACAACCTGGTCATCACCACGAAGGTCGGACCAGGCCGTACCCGCGACGGTGAGTTCGAGTACGCGCGCCCCGATCAGCTGCGGGGCCAGGTCGAGGAGAACATCCGGCAGCTCGGCCTCGACCACCTCGACGTCGCCAACCTGCGCTGGGGCGCTTGGATGGACAAGGACACCAGCTCGATCGCCGAGCACTTCGGCGCGCTCGCGGACCTGCGCGAGGCAGGACTGATCCGCCACCTCGGCATCTCCAACATCGTGGCGGAACAGCTGACCGAGGCGACGGCGATCGCACCCGTGGTCTGCGTGCAGAACCGATACGCCCTGACCGATCGCGCGGACGATGCCCTGGTCGACCGGTGCGCCGAACACGGCATCGCGTTCGTCCCCTTCTTTGCCGTCGCAACCTCGATTCCCGGCGCCACCCCGCTCGGTGGGCGCGACGTGACGGGCCAGGCCGAGGTCGCCAAGGTCGCCGAGGCACACGGCGCGACCCCGGCACAGGTCCGCCTCGCCTGGACCCTGCACCGCGGCAACCACGTTCTCGCCATCCCCGGAACCGGCAACTCCGGACACCTGGAGGAGAACATCGCGGCAGGCCGCCTCCGGCTCAGCAGCGACGAGCTGGACCTGCTCGATGGCATCGCCCCCGCCTCGACGCCGCAGAGCCGGCCGTGAGCACACGAAGGGACAACACCATGACCGACACAGTCCTGCCGACCTATTCACTGACCGAGCGCGACCGTCGCTGGACCCTGGCGCGGACATTCATGGAGCAGGAAGGGCTCGACGCACTGCTCGTCGTGGGAGAGCACGAAGATTCAGGCGCGGGATCACTGTATGTCGACACCTGGTTCACGAACGACCGGGCGGGGTGCACCGTCGTTTTCCCGCGTGAGGGCGAACCGGTGATGCTGGTCCCGATCGGGACCTACCTCACCTGCCACATGGACGCCGCCAACAAAGGCGAGCAGCAGTGGCTTCCACCGGAGAACCTCCGCATCGGTCACGACTCGGGCGCGATCACGGCCACGCTCAACGAGTTCGGGCTCGCGGGCGGAACCATCGGCGTTGTCGGGCTCGAGCCGTTCGGCCCGTTCCACCCCGAAGGTCTCGTGAACTACCCACTCTGGAACACCATTCTGCAGCGGTTCCCGGACGCCACGTTCGAACCGGTCACGCCGGGTATCTCGCGGCTGCTGGCCCTGCTGAGCGAGGAAGAGATCACGGTCGTGCGCCATTCGGCGCGCATCGGCGACGCCATGGCACAGGCCATGGTCGAAACAGCCCGTCCCGGCGTCCCGTCCTCGAGAGCGAGGTTTACGCGGCCGGTATGGGCGTGGCACACCGACGCGGCACGGTCGTCCCAGGAATGCATTTCTGCACCGGGCCACATCCGCTGGGCTGGGGACCACCGGTCTGGGCTTCTCGCACGCAGGCCCCGCGAGTCATTCAGGACGGCGACATCGTGATCGCGGAGGTGTTCTGCCTGTTCGGCATGCACCAAACACAGCACCAAGTCACCATCGCCGTCGGTGACGTGCACGAGGACGTCGAACGCGCCGCCGGCGTCGCGCGCGCGTCCTACGACGCGGGGCTGAAAGGATTGCGTGCGAACCGGAAATTCGACGAAGTCGGCGAAGAGATGCTCGAACCGGTGCTCGCCGCCGGCGGCTGGATGCGTGGCCCGCAGATCCATGGACTGAACCCGCTCGTCCCGATTGCCCGCATCCCGATGAACTTCGGCCAGCTCGACCACATCGAACGCTACCCGGACCTGCCGGGCAGCGTGCCGGCGGTCGACAGTGACATGATCCCCGAGCCAGGCATGACCTTCGCGTTCGAGCCCAGCTGTGGATTCGGGAACCGCGCGGTCACCATCGGCGGTACGGTCATCGTCGGCGACGACGGCCCAGCCGAACTCAACCCCTACACCGCCCAACTCCTCCGGGCGGGTTGACGGTCGTGGCACACCGCGCCGACAAGTCTGAATGGAAAATCATGCGACGGCGCGGTGCGAGCTGCGCTCGACCCTTGCGGCGGTATCGAGGGTCTGCGGCGCGCCGCCGGTTGGACCAGTACTTGGTCTAGACCAATGCGGCGGCGCATGCCAGAGCACGGAATGGCTCAATGTGGCCAGGGGGCGGTGCCACCGTCGACGCCGAGGGTCATGCCGGTCACATAACTCGCCCGGTCGCTGAGGAGCCAGGCGGCGGCTTCGGCGATCTCCTCCGGCTGCCCAGGGCGGCCCAGGGCGGCCAGCGAGCTCAGACGCTCGACGATGCCCGGGTCGCGTTGCTGCCAGGCGACCATCATCTCGGTCATCGTGGCGCCGGGCGCGATGGCGTTGACACGGACACCGTCGCGGCCGTATTCGGCCGCGGCGGCGCGGCTCAGGGCAATGACGGCGGCCTTCGTCGCCCCGTACACGCTCTGCCCGGCAGCGCCGAAGGTACCGCCGATGCTGCTGATGTTGACGATCGAGCCACCGGTGGCGCCGTCCGCGGTCATCGCCCGCAGCTCGGCGCGCATCGCCAGCCACACGCCCTTGAAGTTGGTCCCGAGGACGGCGTCGAAGGTCTCGTCGCTGACCTCGGCGAGGCGGCCGCCGCCCTGGGTGCGGCCGGCGTTGTTCAGTGCGCCGTCGAGGTGTCCCCACCTCTCGACCGCGGCCGCGATGGCTCGCTCCAGTTCGTCGGCATCAGTGGTGTCGGCCTGGACGGCGAGGACGTTGCCTCCGTTCGCGGTCACGCTCTCGGCGACGCGGTCGAGTTCGGTCTTGCGGCGGGCGGTGATGACGACGTTCGCGCCTTCGCGGGCGAACAGGTACGCGGCGGACTCGCCGATGCCGGTTGAGGCGCCGGTGATGAGGATGGTCTTACCGGTCAGCAGGTCGTTCATGGATGTTGCTCCTAAGAGAGGAATCGAAAAGGGTCAGTCAGGTGCTCCGCCCGCGACGAGCGCTTGGATGAGCGCGTCGCGGACGACGGCGGATGTCGCGTCGTTGTCACTGCTGTCGGGGTTCGCGGCGACGGCATGGGCGACACCGCGGAGGGCGGCGCGCAGCGCGTCCGTCGCCAGCGCGGCGGTGATCCCAGGCCGGAGGGCGCCTGCTCGCTCGATTTCGTCGAAACCGGCACGCAGCAGCGCGCCGCTTTGTTCGACTTGGCTCGGCAGCGGGCCCGACGTCGGGTACATCGCCGGGTAGAGAAGCGGGTAGGCGAGCGCGAACGCGATGTGCGCGTCCCATCCCGCGGCGACGCGGGCGCGTGGGTCCGCGCTGTCCGTCGAGGTACTGGTGTCCTTGCGGTGGAAGTACTCCTCGAACGCGGCATCGACGACCGCGCGGACCAGTCCCGACCGGTCACCGAAGTGGTAATACAGCGACGGAGCCTGCACACCCGCGGCGGCGCAGACCGCACGCGTGGACACCGCGTCGACACCGTCGCGGGTGGCGATCTCGAAGGCAGCGGCGAGCAGTCGCCCGCGGGCGTCACTGGCTGTGTTCTGTAGCATCGCTACAAATATAGCACCGCTATAGGCGCTCCGGGCAAATCGAGCATCCGTGATTCACCGCCGAGGGGATGTCGTCCGGCGGCACCCTTCGAGCGTTCGTACCGGTCCCACGGCGACCGCGACGCCTTCGCCCCGTTCGCTGGAGAACAACGTCACGAACCGCGGCATGGTGGGCCGCGCCATCTCCTGGAAGAACCCGGTGTCCGGATGCGCCGGCGCCGCCGAGCTCCAGGGTGATCTTCCGTTAGTGAGCGGGAACCGCACCGTAGCGGAGGCCGTCGAGGAGCAGGCCGACCATGCGGGAGGCGGTGTCCGCGTCACTCCCGGGGAAGGGAACACAGAGGTTGGCGATCGCGCCGAGGATGTCGAGCGGCTCGACGCCGGAGCGGATCGCGCCGGCTCGGGCCGCGTTGTCCAGGAGTGCGCCGAGGACCGGACCAGCGTGCGAGTGGAAGTACTCCGGGAGCGCGGCGTAGGCAGGGTCCCCGGAGTGCAGTGCGGCGGCGAGGCCGCGCTTGGTCTGCAGGAACTCCCGGTACCGCTGCACCCATAGCTCCAGCGCCTCGCCGGGCTCGTGCTGTTCGGCGATGGGCGCGGCGGCGGCCACGCATTCGTCGATCTCGTGCCGGAACACGGCGGAAATCAGGTCGGAGCGCAGCGGGAAGTGCCGATAGAGGGTCGCCGTCCCCACGCCGGCACGCGCGGCGATCGCGCGCACGTTCACATCGACGCCCTCGGCCGCGAACTCCTCTCGCGCGGCACTCAGCAGCGCGTCGATGTTGCGCTGGGCGTCCACTCGGGGCATCGGATGCCTCCTCGTCGATGGCGGTTTACTAAGTGGGACACTGTCCCATATAGTTAATCGGGACGTTGTCCCGATTAGTCATCGTACGGCACCCGATCGGCTGCCGGCAAAGGAGACCACCATGCAGTACCGCACCCTCGGAGACACCGGCATCCAGGTCAGCCCCTACGCGCTGGGCGCCATGATGTTCGGCGCGATCGGCAACCCCGACCACGAGGAGTCGATCCGCATCATGCACACGGCGTTCGACGCCGGGATCAATTTCATCGACACCGCCGACGTCTACTCCCACGGCGAGTCCGAGGAGATCGTCGGGAAGGCGATCAAGGGACGCCGCGATCAGCTCGTGATCGCCACGAAATTCGGGATGCCGATGGGTGAGGACCCGAACCGGCGCGGCGGGTCCCGCCGCTGGATCACGACCGCCGTCGAAGACTCGTTGCGGCGGCTCGGCACCGACTACATCGATCTCTACCAGATGCACCGGCCGGACCCGACGACCGACCCGGGCGAGACGCTCTCGGCGCTGACCGATCTGGTCCGGGCCGGCAAGATCCGCGCCTTCGGCACCTCGACGCTTCCCGCGTCCGAAATCGTTGAGGCGCAATGGATCGCCGAGCGCCGCGGCCTGGAGCCGCTGCGCACCGAGCAGCCCACCTACTCGATCCTGAACCGCGGCATCGAGCGCGAGGTGCTCCCCGTCGCGCAGCGGCACGGCATGGGCGTGCTCGTCTGGAGCCCGCTGGCCCAGGGCATGCTCACCGGGCGGGTGCGCAAGGGACAGACCACCGACCTGCGCCGTGCACAGCTCTTCACGCACATCAGCGACGAGCGCCGCATCGACGTCGTCGAGCAGCTCATCCCGCTCGCGGAACAGGCCGGCATCAAGCTCACGCACCTGGCCATCGCCTTCGCGATCGCCCACCCGGGCGTCACTTCGGCCATCCTCGGCCCCCGCACGATGGAGCACCTGGCGGACTACCTCGCCGGAGCCGATCTCGTGCTCAGCGACGAACTGCTCGATCAGATCGACGCGATCGTCCCGCCCGGAACCGACATCGGCCAGCTCGACATGTCCTACAACCCCCCGGCGATCACCGACTCCCGGCTCCGCCGCCGCGAACTGGCAAGCCGGCCCGCCGCCTGACGACCACGAATGAGAGAAAGGCCGAACCACTATGGCTTCCATGGTTCCCAGTGCGCCGGAGGCCGAGCTATCCGCTGATCGCCCCGGCCGCACAAGGCTTCCCGGCGTCGTGTACCTGCTCGGTGCCGTCGCGTTCCTGATGGGGACGTCGGAGATGATCATCTCCGGTCTGCTCCCGGAGGTCGCCGACGGCCTGCGCGTCACGGACGGCAACGCCGGACTGCTGATCACCGCCTTCGCGGCCGGCATGATCATCGGCGCTCCGGTCATGTCGATGGCCACCTTGCGACTGGCCCCTGGCGCCACCCTGGTGATCGCCCTCCTCGTGTTCGCGGCAGGGCACGCCGTCGCCGCGTTCAACGACAACTACGCCGTGTGGCTGATCGCGCGATTCTTCTCCGGAGCGGTCACGGGCACCTTCTGGGCAGTCGGTGCGGTACTCGCGGCCGCCGCCGCGGGCCGGGCCGCGAGCGTGCGGGCGACCGCGATCATCGCCGGCGGGCTGACCCTCGCGAACGTGCTCGGGGTTCCGATCGGCACCGCACTCGGCCAGTGGCTCGGCTGGCGCGCCCCATTCTGGGGCCTCGCGGCACTGGCGGTCGCGGCTGCCGCCGTCCTCGCCGTGACCCTGCCGGCGGCCGCGCGCGGCACCGCGAGCACGCTGGCGGCCGAGATTTCCTCGCTGCGCAAGGCCCGCCTTTGGCTGATCTACCTCGGGGCGGTGCTACTTCCCGCGTCCTTCGTCTGCGTGTACGGCTACATCGCGCCGCTGCTCACCGACCGGGCCGGCCTCGCCGCCCCAGCGGTGCCGCTCGTGATGTTCGGCTACGGCCTGGCCGGCGTCCTCGGCGCCGTCTTCGGCGGCAGGTTCGGCGACCGCGGGCCATTCCGGGTGGCGATCCCCTCCGTCATCCTGATCGCCGTCATCCTCGCCGCGCTCACCCTCTGGGGCGCCAGCACGATCGCCGCGATCGTGCTGTTCGTCCTGCTCGGCGGCGTCGCCATGGTCGCGCAGCCGATCCTTATCGCAACGGCCGGTCAGGTCACCGCGCCGACGAACACCCTCGCCATCGCGCTGACCGTCTCCAGCCTCAACGTCGGCATCGCCCTCGGCTCCTGGTCAGGCGGATTGATGCTCAGCTCGCCCCTGGGCTTCCGCGGGCCCTCTCTGCTCGGCACCGGAGTCGCGGTGCTCGCCGCCGTCGCACTCGCCGCCGCGGCTGCGAGTGCGAAGCGTTCAGCACCATCGGGCTGATCCCGATCGTGCTGCCCCGATGCCCAGCCACGTCCGCGCCTCAGGGCCCAGCAGACGGTGCGCCTTGCGGAGCACTCGTGCTTCGTCCTGTTCGGACAGTGGTGCGGCGCCCGGTGCATCGTCCACAGTGGACCATTCGTCGATACCCGTTCCCTTGACGCGGACGGTCGCGCCCCACTGTGCGGGACAGCGGGCATCCAGCCGCGGGTCCTGACACAGGCGGACACGCGGACCGGTCACGGGTTTCCCACCGCCCGCGTCCCGGTACCACGCCGGGTCGTGGTCGCGTCCCGCCGACGCTCCGGCGACCGCGACCACCGCGCTCGCCGCGGCGTCCGCCGGGCTCTCCGGTTCGCGCCGCAGGTTGACGATGCGGGCGGCAGCCGCCGGCAGGGACAACTCGACGTCGGTCGCCTCGGCCAGCGGGACCCCACGGTCCCGCAAGACGCCCAGCGCGGCGAGCGCGGCCTGCAGTGGCCGGGCGCACGGCCAGAACTTGAACGCCACCTCCGCCAAGTGGGACCCCGGCCGGCCGGTGGGCTGAGCGGCCCGGCCGAGCGCGGCCGCCGCTGGTTCGTCGAGCAGCCGGGTGCTGGTGGTCATCCCCGCCTGAGCTTCGAAGGCGGCCCGGACTCCGCGGGCGGCGGCACGGCCGAGCATCAGGTAGTGCGAGTCACCGAAGCGGTCGGCGGCCAGGAGCCCGCCGAGCGGCGCCGCGGCCAGTGCGACCGCAGCGGCGGTTTGGCCGGCGTCGAGGTCCAGCAGTGTGGCGGCCGCCATGGCCGAGCCCATCGCCCCGAAAACCGCGCTGGGCCACCATCCCCGCGCGTACAGCCCGGAACCACCGAAGCTCAGTGCGGCCTCGATGAGCACGTCGTATCCCCGCACCACGGCCTCGATCAGCCGCGCGCCGGGGACGTCGAGCTCGGCGCCCAATGCCAGCGCGGCAGGCACCACCAGTGCGCCGGGGCACACCCCGGCCGCGGGATGCAGCACGTCGAATTCGTCCGCGTGCGCCAGGGTCGCGTCCGCTTCGATCGTCTCCAGCAATGTGTGGCCTGGCAGGATCCGGGCGAGCTTGGCCGCGAGCGGATGTTCGCGCCCCGCCGCCAGCACCGCGACCGTGTCGAGCACCTGCAACTCCGCCAGCCGCCGGATCGCCTGGGTGAGCGGCACTTCTCGCGCTCTGGTGACCAGCGCGGCGACCACACTCATCGTCAACTCCCGTTGAGCAAAGGGAGAACCCGCCGGCCGAACGACGTCAGCAGCTCACCGGGCAGCGAATACGACCCCGGGTGCTGGAGGAACACCGCGTTCGCGCCCGCGTCCGCGAGTTCGGCGATCCGCTTCGCGATGTCACCCGGGGTGCCAACGAGACAGAAGTGCTGCGCGAAAGCAAGAGCGTCCGCGTCGCTGACATAGGGGTCGCAGACTTCGATGGCGCGTTCCCAGTCCTCGGCGTGCACGAGGTCCGGGTAGACACCCTCCAGCCGGTCGGGCAGGTCCACGTCGATACCTGCGGTGGCCAGTGCCGCCCGGCCGCCACCCTGCGCGATTCCGCCGCAGATCGGCTTGAGCGTTCGCGCCGCGGCTGCCACGTCGTCGGTGACCACGCAGAAGGTGGACACGGTCACCGGCGGAGTGGCCCGGTCCCCCCGTTCCGCCCCCGCGGCGAGGCGTTCCACGCCCGCCCGCACAAGGCGCGGGGACGCGCCGCAGAGCAGGATCGCGCCGTCGCCGATCTCGCCCGCCAGCTCCAGGTTCGCGGGCCCCGTCGCGGCGATGTGGACCTCCACCCCGGGCGCCGGGTCGCGCATCCGCGAACGCACGCCGGCGAACCCGGTCGTGCGCCCGGCGAGCAGGTCGCGGATGTCCGCGATCCCCCGCCGCAGTTCGGCACGGGTACTGGGTCGCAGGCCGACCGGTGCGACCGAGCTGTTGCCGATCCCGAGGCCCAGCACGAACCGTCCGGGTGCGATCTCGGCGACGGTGCGGGCTGCCGAGGCGATCACCGAGGGGTGGCGGGTGGCGACGTTCGTGACCGCGGTGCCGATGCGCACGGACCGGGTGGCGAGCGAGGCGGCGGTGGCTGTGGCGAACACGTCGCGCCACAGCAGCTGGGAGTCGGGCAGCCAGACGTCGTCGAAGCCGAGTTCCTCGGCCTGCCGAGCCGCCGCGGCCAGCTCGGGTACCGGACGGCAAGGCGGCAGGCGCACGCCGATCCGGACCGACCGGCTCACCGCGTCTCCGCCAGGAAACCGAGGGCCAGCTCGTTGAACCGGGCCGCGTGCTCGTGCTGCGGCCAGTGTCCGCATTCGGGGAAGATCTCCAGCCGCGACCCGGGAATCGACTCGTTCATCCGGTGCGCCTCCGGCACGTCGCCGAACGGGTTCTGCGCGCCCCACACGATCAGTGTGGGGGCCTTGATGCGGCCCATCTGCTCGGCGGTCAGCAGGTCCGGCACGCGGTTTTCCAGCTGCTGCAAGCAAAGCAGGTGGTCGATGTTGGCCACGAACGCGGGCCGGTGGTAGATCGAGTGACGCACGTCGACGAGTTCCTCGGACACGTCGGCCGGATCGTGCATGAGCAGGTGCAGCCGTTTCTTCGTCAGCTCGCGGTCGTCGGTCTCGACGGCGGCACGCGTACTCGTGCGGATACGCGCCATGACCTCGGGGTTGGCGACGGTGCCGCCCGGTGCGACGAGGATCAGCTTCCCGACCCGGCCGGGGTGGTCGGCGGCGAGCCGCCCCGCGACCCAGCCACCGAGTGACTCGCCGACGAAGTGCGCGGTGCCGATGTCGTGGGCGTCGAGGTAGTCCAGGATGTGCCGGACGTAGCCGGGGATGCGCTGGTCGCTGCCCGGGCTGCCGGTGAGCCCGTGCCCGAGCATGTCGACCGCGTGCACCGAGTAGCGGCGGGCGAACGCGGGAACGTTGCGGATGAACGCCTCCAGGTGCCCGCTGGTCCCGTGCAGGAACACCACGGCCTCACCGTCTTCGGGTCCGGCGACCAGAGACCTGGTCGGGATGCCCCCGATGTCGTTGTACCGCAACGCGTAGCCCGTGCCCATCAGCTGGGTCCACAAGGTCATGAGGTCGCCTCCGTGAGATCGTCGGTGTGCGGGTACAGGGTGGCCACGCCCATGCCGGTGAGCCACTGCTCGATCGGCGCGTAGGCGAGGGTCCGGCCGGAGCCGGCGCCCACGGCGGCGGCCATCGCGACCCAGGACCGGATCTCCTGGGCGCCGTTGCCCGCGTCGGCCTCGATGCGTTCGGCGGTGTGGTCGAGGATCGGCGACACGTCGCCCTTTTCGATGAGGCCCAGGAACCATCGGTCGAAGTCCGGGCTGATGTCCGGCTCGGCGGCGCGGATGATCTGCCGGCGCCGTACCTCGTACTCCGACCAGGAGACCCGGCCGTTGAGCCACGCCTCGACGAGGAACCGGTCGTCGTCGGAGAAGGCGGCGAACCACTTCGGCCACGGCAGCCGGTGGGACAGCCCACCGGAGGCGATGACCGCGACCCGCTTGGCCTCGCCGTCGCCGCGGACGGCCCGGGCGATCGCCCGGCCGAGCTCGAAGCAGCGGCGCAGGGAAGGCAGCGGCGGCGCGAACATGTTGATCACGACGGGCACGACCGGGATTTCGAGCGCGGGCACCAGGTACTGCAGCGCGTGCGTGATGCCGTGGTCCACGGTGAGCCGCAACGAGAACGCGGGATCGAACCCGCTCGCCACCGCGGTGTCCACAATGGAGCGCGCCAGGTTCGGGTCGGCAGGCAGGCTGCCTTCCGGGGTTCCGGCTTCCCCCGCGCCGAGGACCTCACCGACACCGACGGTGAAGGCGGGCATCAGGTCCAGGAACATGCCACGGAAATGGTTGGAGCCGATGACGATCACGGCGTCGGGCCGGGCTGCGGCGAGTTCGTCGCGCGCGATCGCCAGGCCGTCGCGGAAGCGGTGCGCGTCGGCGAGGTCGTCGACCTCGTCCCAGTGGGTGTTCATCAGGGTGCTGTGCGAGGCGCCGACGCCGAGCACGATCTCGCTCATGAGCGGTTCCTTCCGGCGAGGTGGACGACGGTGTGGATGAGATGCCGCGCGAGCCGGTCCGCTTCGCGCAGGTCGACGACGTTCATCCCGGCCGGGAAGTCCAGCGGGATCGGTGCGTCGGGGCCGATGCGGTCCATCCCGACGCGCGCGGTCGGCAGCCCGCGGTTACGCAGGATGTTCGCGTCGGTGGCACCGCTGTTGGCCACGATCGGCTGGTGCGGCCTGCCTTCGAGGTGTTCCCACGCCTCGACCGCCGCTCGCACGACGGGCGCCCCGGGATCGGTGTGCGTGCCCGGAATCGCCAGCCGCATCGACCAGTCCAGCTCGATTTCGGGGTGCCGCTTCAGGATCTCGCGGATCGCTTCGCCGAACTCGCGGCGCACGGAGGCCGGGGTGCCGCGGGGGCTGGTGCGCAGGTCGACCTGGAACCGGCACAGTGCCGGTGTCACCGACGCCAGGCGCGGCCAGCCGGACTCGATGGCGGACACGATTCCTTGCGGGGCAACGAGTCCATCGGTGTGCTTTTCGGCGTAGCGCGGAAACCAGTCCTCCAGCTCCCGCACGACGATCGCGGCCGCGTCGATCGGGTTGCGGTAAGGTATCCGGTGCCTGCTGCCGACGTAGCCGAAGGTGCCGCGCACGCGCACCTCGAACCAGCACAACCCGACCTCCTCCCAGGCGACCGCCCAGCCGGGCTTGGCGATGATCGCGTGATCGGCCCAAACCCCTTGCTCCAGCATGAAAGAACAGCCGACGCCCTGACCGGTGTTACGCCGGGTGCGGCCGCCGATGAGCCTCCCGTCAGTGGGCATGCCGCCCGCCCCGAGCCCCACGATGACGTCGCCGCCGAGCGGGATTCCGGCCTTGGCCAGGGCTTCGGCCGCCGCGATCACCGCGGCGCCGTGTCCTTTGGGGTTGCTCGCGCCCAATCCGAGAACGTGGTGCCCGCTGACGATTGCCTCGGGCTTCATGTCGTTGCGCAGTTCGGGCCCGATCCAGGGCACGTCTTCACTCGCGTCGCCAACGGTCAGCGTGTCGATCGGCGCGTACAACAACACGTCATCGCCGTTGCCCTCGCCCGGGAGCCGGCCGATGGCGCTGGCCTGCCGTTCGTCGATCCACTGGGTTTCGGCCGCGAGTCCCGCGTCGCGCAGGGTCCCGGTCAGCCACTCGGCCAGCGGCGCTTCGTCCCCGGTCGGGCTCGGGATACCGACCATCCCGACGACGAGGTCCCGCAGCCGCTCCTCGCTCAGCTGCGCGCAGGCGGCGTCGATCGCGGTGTCCGCGGTCATGGCCTGCGCTCCGGGTCGACGACCAGAACGGTGGTGGCCCGGCCCGCGCGCGCCAGCATTTTGCCGGCGGGTTTGCGGAACACCCAGCCGGCGGCCAGCACCGCCAGCGCCCCGGCTGTCACGATCTTCTTCACTGTTCTCCTCCGTGCGCGATGTCCAGGAACGTGGTGATGAACGCCGCGACCTCGCCGGGGCGTTCGGACTGCGGATGGTGCGCGGTGCCGCCGAGCACGACGGCGTCGGCCCGGGGCAGCAGGCCACGCAGGGAAACCGCGCGCTCGGGGGAGCCGAACGGGTCGTCGCTCCCCCACACGAACAGGACCGGCGCGGCCACGCGCGGCAGGTACTCGACGACGCTGTCCGGTGTGCCGCGGCGGGCAGGATCGCCGGCGACGGCCAGACTCGCGGCCGTGATGCTGGCGCGGTAACGCTTTTCGACCAGCTCACCCGGAATCCGCGTCGGGTCGTGCCATTCCAGCGTCGCCATCAGCTCACGCATCGCCTCGGGATTCGGGTCCGCGTAATACTTTTCCCGCGCTCGCGCGCCGACCGGAGTTCCGCCGCCCTCGCCGAATTCCTGGGCTCCGATCAGGACGATCCGCCGGACCAGCCCGGGTTCGGTCGCGGCGAGGTGCAGGGACACCGGTCCGCCCAGCGATTGCCCGACGAGATGCGCCGCGGTGATGCCGAGCGCGGCGAGAAGCCGCCACAGCGCCGCCGCCATCGACGCATAACGCGGGCCCGCGGCGACCGGGAGAGCCGACCCGCCATAGCCGGGCAGGTCGACCAGCAGCACCGGCCGGTCCCCGAGGCGCTCGGCGACGGCGCCGAAGTCCGCGAGCGCGTGACAGCCCGGGCCGCCGCCGTGCGTGATGACCGTGACCGGCCCGGGCCGGGTCCAGTCGCCACGGCGGTGATGGCACAGGAACGCGTCACTGCCCGGCACGGCGCACCGTGGGTTGCACTTCGAGTCCGCCGCGTTCGATGTGGCGTCGCCACGCGGTGAGCGACAGGTCGGGACGGTAGAGCTTCTCGGGCGGCGCGTCCATGACGTCGACCATCCACGCGTCCTGCGCGGTGAACTGGCCGTGGAAGAGCCAGCGCATCGCCGCGAGGTACTTGAGCTTGAACAGTTCCGCCTTCAGGCCGCGTTCGAAGCGCACCATCAGTTGCACGTACCGCACGTGGTCCTCGTCCACCGGGACGTACCACTCGTAGTGGATGAACTGCGGGTAGGCCACCCGCAGCAGGCCCGGCAGCCGGATCGACACGAAACCGGGCAGGTCCAGGCTCTCGATGACCGGGTTGACCCGGCCGGCCTTGCCGGGCCGGTCCGGCAGCGGGATCCGTTTCCACCAGCGCCTGTTGGTGAAGGTACCCACGCCGGGGAACTCGGCCTCCCAGTGGATCTCGTCCTGTACCCGGATCAGCCACTGTCCTTTTTCGACGATCCGGGTCTTGTTCCACGCCGGCATGACCTTGAACAGCCGCCACAGCGCGGTGTTGTGCAGGTACTTGGCGTGCCCCTCGTCGAACCCGTTCTCCGCCGCGAACCGCCAGTTGCCGTCCCGGATGTCGGTACGGCCGCCGAGTACGAGCGCGTTGCCGGTCAGTTCTTCGGGAATGTCGCGATCGACGGGCGGCGGCTCCTCGCCGTCGGCGAGGTCGCCGAGGTAGACCCAGATCAGGCCCAGCCGTTCGGCCACCGGGTAGGTCGCGACCCTGACCCGGCCACAGATCGGCGAGTCGGGGCCGTCGGTGATGACCGCGTTGAGCCTGCCGTCGGCGAGCCCGTAGGTCCAGCCGTGGTACGGGCAGCTGATCGTGCCAGGGAACTGGCGGCGGCCCAGGGAAAGCGGCACCCCGCGATGCGGGCATCGGTCGTGCAGGCCGTGCACCACGTCACCGTCGCGCACGAGCACGATCCGCTCGCCCAGCACCGTGACCGGCACCGGCTTGGTGCCGACCTGGTGCGCCCACAGGGTCGGGTACCAGAAGTTGCGGAAGCCCAGCGCCGCCGCGTCGTAGGTCGGCCAGCTGGACCAGTCCTGGCCGCCCTGCACCGGCGGGCCGCTCACCGAGTCGGTCGTCACCCCGGCGCGCGGTGCGGCCGGACGCCGCCGGGGCCGGCGCGGCGCGACGTCCGGTTCGGCCGTGGTGGGGTTGTCAGGCATCGGGTTTCCTTCCGCTCACAGATCGAGCACGAGTTCCGGGGACGCGGCGCGGGACACGCACACCATGATCGAGTCGGTGTCCGCGGGATTCAGCACGGCGTCACGGTGTTCGGGACTGCCCTTGAGGACGCGGGTCTGGCAGCTGCCGCACACGCCGTCCCGGCACGCGCTCGGCACGGAAACCCCGGCCGCGTCGAGACAGTCCATGATGGACTGTCCTGATGGGACGGTCACGGTGACGTCGGCGCGGTCACAGACCACGACGAACTCCCGTTCCGCCGCCAGCTCGCTCGCACTCGGTGTCCTGGCCTGGAAACGTTCGACGTGCAGCGCCCCGCCGGGCCAGCCGGCGGCCGCCTTCTCCACAGCCGCGAGCAAGGGTTCCGGGCCACAGCAATAGATCGCCGTGTCGTCGCGGACTTCGCCGAGCGCCGCGGCCAGGTCGATGACCCCGCGTTCGTCCTGGGGCACCAGGCATACGGCGTCCCCGTACCGCGCCAGCTCAGCCGTGAAGGCCATCGACGCGGCGGTGCGCCCGCCGTAGGTGAGCGACCACCGGGCGCCTCGTGCGGCGGCGTGCCGGATCATCGGCAGCAGCGGGGTGATCCCGATGCCGCCGGCGACGAACACGTACTCGGCGGCATCGACCAGAGCGAAATGGTTGCGAGGTCCGCCCACCTCGACCAGATCGCCGGGACGCAGTACAGAGTGCACATAGGACGAACCACCGCGCGAATCCGGTTCGAGCAGCACGCCGAGGCGGTACTCGCGACGGTTCGCCGGATCACCGCACAGCGAGTACTGCCGGACCAGCTCGCCGAGCCACAGATCGACATGCGCGCCGGGCTCCCACTCCGGGAGCAGCCGCCCCGCCGGGTCGGCCAGCGTCAGGGACAGCACTCCCTCGGATTCCTTGCGCAGCGCCCGTATTTCCAGTTCGAGGACACCGTCCGGATCGACCGTGGTCGTCATGCCCCACCTCCGTTCGTACAATGTACGGTACGAGATACCAGTAGCATTGGCAAGGATTTTTCGAAGGGATGATCGCCTTCGGTACACCCGGCGGCGTTACCCGAGTGCTTCGACCGCCTGCTCCACCAGACCGGCGGCGGCGTCGAGCTTCCACGCGTTGCCCGGCAGCGGGTGCGCGTGCCGGTCCAGTTCGGCGTCCACCGCGGCGCGCACTTCGGCGACCGTCGGGCGGGTGCCGCGGAGCGCGTCTTCCGCACCGGTGACCCGCCACGGGGTCGGGGCGAGTGCGCCGAGCACGAGCCGCACGTCGCGCCACGTACCGTCCACATCGGACTCGACCGCCAGCGCGGCGGACGCCGTGGCGAAATCGCCGGTGTAGAGCGCGAGCTTGGTGAACGCTCCGCGCCGGCCCAGTGCGGCGGCCGGAATCCGGATCTCGGTGATCAGCTCGTCCGCGCCGAGCACGGTCTCGCCGGGGCCCGTGTAGAAACCGGACAGCGGCACGACCCTCCGCCGTCCCTGCCCCGAGATCTCGACGGTGGCGTCCAGCGCGAGCAACACCGTCGCCAGGTCCGACGGGGTGACCGCCTGGCAGCGATGCCCGTCGACAGCGGCGTGCTGGAACCGATGGTCGCCGAGCACGGCATAGCACGGGCTGGTCGCGCCATTGCGTTTGTAGCAGTCGAAACCGTTGCGGAAGAACCAGCAGCGCTTGGCCTGAACCAGGTTCCCGGCCACGGTCGCGGCATTGCGGATCTGCGGCGACGCGATACTCGCCACCGCGTCCACCACCATGGCCGGGACGGCCGGATGCTCCGCCAGTTCGGCCAGCGTCACGGCGGCGCCGATCCGCAGCCCGTCCTCGCCCTGCCGGATACCGCGCAACGCGGTCAGCGCCGCCACCGAGACGAGCACCGGGGCGGGCCTGGGCTGCCGGCGTCGTTCGACCGGCAGGTCCGTGGCACCGCCGAGGACTGCGGAGTCCGGCGTGGCGAGCAACGCCGTGGCCTCGTCGAGATCCGCCGGAACGCGCACGACCGGCTGGGGCGGCGGCGGTGCCGTGGCCGCTCGGCGCGCGGGCCCGAAGCGGGTACCGACGGAGTCGAGCAGCCGGTGCACACCGAGCGGGTAGCTCCAGCGGATCGCCGCGATCCACCAGCGGCCGGGCCGCCGCCACAGCCGGTGCCCGCGCCGCCGACCGTCCTGTTCGGACAGTGCGGTGAGGATCTTGTCCGGGGTGATCGGCAGCTCGCGGACGCGCACCCCGATCGCGTCGTACACGGCGTTGGCGACGGCCGCGCCCGGCGGCACGATCGACATCTCCCCCACGCTCTTCGCGCCATACGGCCGGGCGTCGTCGTAGCCGTCCACGATCACCGGGCGCACCTTGGGCACGTCACCGTTGCGGGGCAACGCATAGTGCAAGTAGGTGCTGTTGACGACGCGGCCGCCCTCGCGCACCAGCTCCTCGCCGAGCGCGGCCCCCAGCCCCATCACGGCGCCGCCGACGATCTGCCCCTCGACCGCGGTCGGGTTGATCGCCGTGCCCACGTCGTGGGCGGCCACGTAGTCCGCGACGCGGACCTCGCCCGTACGCCGGTCGACCTCGACCACCGCGCCGTGCGCGGCGAAGGCATAGCTCGGCGAGAGGTTCGCGGTGTCGCGGTCCGGCGCGAGCATTTCGGTGCCTTCGAGCAGATACGTGGTCTCGTGGCTGAGCACGCCGTCGCGGGACTCGTCGGCCAGCGGCACGAGGTCGCCGAGATCGATCGTTTCGCCGCCCGCCTCGGCCCGCCCGTGGCGGAGCACCACCGCGTCCTGCCCCACGCCGAGCTTGCCGGCGGCGAGCTGCCGCAACCGTCCCGCCAGCTCGCCAGCGGCCTTGCCGACCGAGGACCCGGTCATGTGGGTGGCGCGGGAGGACCACGCACCGAGCTCGAAGGGAGTCCGCTCGCCGTCCATGGACAGGACTTCGACGTCGTCGACGGCAATGCCCAGCTCGTGCGCCACGATCTGGGCGAGGATCGTGTTCTGGCCGGTGCCCGCGTCGGCGCCACCGTGCCGGATCCGCACCTGCCCGTCGGTGAACAGGTCGAGCGCCGCGTCGCTGCGGTTGGCGAACTCGTAGGCGTAAGCGCCGCTGCCGTGCATGCCCGCCGCCACGCCCCAGCCGCGCGCGATCGGTCCGCCACGGGGTCGTTCCGCCCGCGCCCGCTCCCAGTCGAGCCCGTCGCGGACCGCGATCAGGCACTCGCGCAGCCGCGTCGAGCCCACCTCGTACCCGCACAAGGTCGTGGTGCCACCGGGAGCGAGATTGCGCAGCCGCATCTCGATCGGGTCGAGTCCGAGCAGCTCCGCGATCTCGTCGACCTGCGACTCCATCGCCAGCGACACCTGCGGGGTGCCGTAGCCACGGAACTGGCCACCCGGTTGCGTCGCGGTGTCGACGAGCCGGGCCGCGTAGCGGACCCCGTCCGGCCGGTACATCGAGCCGAGCGTGATGAGCCCGACGCGCAGCACCGAGGTGCCCATGTGGTTGTAGGAACCGTTGTCGGCCCGGATGTCCGTCTCGAGTGCCCGGATGACGCCGTCCACGTCGGCCGCCGTGCGCAAGGTCGTCTCGAAGCGGTGGCGCGGCTTGTTCGCCCCGAACTCCTCCTCCCGGCTCAGCTCGACGAGTACCGGCCGCCCGCTCGCCTTGGCCAGAGCGGCGGCCAGCACCTCGTGTTCGGAGGCCTTCGACTTGCTGCCGAACCCGCCGCCCACCGCGACCTCCCGGCACACGACCTGTTCGTGCTTCAGGCCGAGCAGGTGCGACACCTCCTTGGCGATAAACCACGGCGCCTGTGTGGAGGTCCACAGCTCCACGATCTCGCGATCGGCGTCCCAGCGAGCGAGCGTCGTGTTGGGCTCCATGCAGGCATGGGCGACGCTGGGGTAGACGAATCGTCCCTCGACCGAGACAGCCGCGCCGGCGAGCCCGGCATCGGGGTCGCCCCACACGCCGTCCAGAAACATCGACACGTTCGGCTCGGCTGTGGTGCGCCGATGAAGCGCGCGTGCCCGCAGTGCCCGCGCCGCCGAGACGGTCAGCGGTGCGGTCCGCCTGCGGTAGCGGACCCGGATGGCCCGGGACGCGGCGATCGCCTGCTCGCGTGTCTCGGCCGCGACCGCGGCGACCTCCTGGCCGACGTGCCGGACGACGCCGTCGGCCAGTGGGGGCCGGTCCGACAGCGGCCCACCTCGGTGTATGTAGCGGATTCCCGGCGCGAAGTCCGCCGCGGTGAGCACAGCGTGCACCCCTGGCATGGCGCGGGCGACGGTGGTGTCGATCGAGACGATTTCGGCGTAGGCGTGCGGAGAACGCAGGATCGCACCCGTCAGATGGGCGCCCGGAAGGTCCGCGGTGTACGCGATGCCTCCCGCACTGCGCGCGTCCCAGTCGATCGGGCGGACCCGGTCACCGATGCTCATCGCGGCGGCTTCGCGGCTCGCGCGAGCGCCACGTCCGCGACGGACTCGACGATCGCGGCATACCCGGTGCAGCGGCAGATGTTGCCGGACAACGCGTGCCGGATGCGGCGGGTTCTGTCCTCTTCGGACAGTTCGGCGAGGTCTCCCCGCAGCAACGCGACCGCGTGCACGACCTGGCCTGGCGTGCAGAACCCGCACTGGAAGGCACCGGTGTCGGCGAACCGGGCCCGCAGGTCCGCGCTCTCCCCGGCCAGTCCCTCGGCGGTCTCGACGGGCTCGGTGACCAGCGCGGCCGGCGTCGTGCACGCCATCCGCGGCCGGCCGCCGACGAGGACCGTGCAGGCGCCGCATTCGCCGCGCCCGCAAGCGATCTTGGTGGCGGTGAGGCGGAGCTGGTCGCGCAGCACCTCGGCGAGCGACCGGAGCCCGGGAGCCGCCACCTCGGCCTCGCGGCCGTTGACCACGAGCCTGTGCGTCATCCCGCGGCCGCCTCCGTTCCGAGTTTCTCCTGCGCTGCCACGGTTCCCTCCGGGCGCACCGCCGGCATCAGGTAGCCCGCCACGAGGGTGACGATCCCGACGCCGGTCATGTACCACGCGATTCCGGTCCAGCCGCCGGTCGCCTCCAAAATAGACGCTCCGATCGTGGGTGCGAAGGCATTGCCCGCGATGGTGCCGATCGTGAACCCGATCGACATCCCGCTGAACCGCAGCGGCGTCGGGAAGACCTGCGAGAAGAACGCCGGGAACACCGCGTAGTTGGCGGAGTAGGCGATGAACAGCAGGACGAAGCCCAGCAGCATGAGACCGTACTGGCGCGTGTTCAGCAGCGCGAACCAGGCGAACGGCACCACCACGAGGCCGGCCGCACCGGCGAGGAAGACCCGCCGCACACCCACCCGGTCGGCCACCCTGCCGAACCACGGGACACAGATCAGCACCACGAACGCGGCGGGCAGCAGCACACCGAGCATCGCCGTGTTGCTCTTGCCCAGCGCGAGCTTCCCGTAGGTGAGCGAGAAAACGGACGCCATCGTGAAAGCCACACCGGCGGCGACCGTCCCCAGCGTCACGAGCGCCACCATGCCACCCGACCGGCGCAGCACGTCCACGATCGGCAGCTTGTGCACTTCGCCCTGCTGCTTGATGTCCGCGAAGTCGGGGCTCTCGTGCAGGGATGTCCGGACGACGAGGCCGACGATCACGAGAACGGCGCTCAACAGGAACGGCACCCGCCAGCCCCACGAGTACAGCTGGGCCTCCGGCAGCTGGACCACGAGCAGGAACACACCATTGGCCAGCATCATGCCGGCCGTCGTCCCGGTGTTGACCACGGAACCGAAGAAGCCGCGGCGGCCCGGCGCGGAGTGCTCGACGGTCATCAGCACAGCACCGCCGTACTCGCCGCCGAGCGAGATGCCCTGCAGGATCCGGGCCGCGACCAGCAGGATCGGCGCCGCGACGCCGATCTGACCGTAGGTCGGCAGCAGTCCGATCAGGACGGTCGAAACACCCATCCCGGTCAGGGTGATCACGAGGATGGACTTGCGGCCGACCCGGTCGCCGAGATGCCCGAACACCAGGGCGCCCAGCGGGCGGGCGACGTAACCGACGGCGAAGCTCGACAGCGAGATCAGGGTGCCCACCACGGGATCGGCGGCGGGAAAGAACAGTTTGGCGAACAGCACCGACGCCGCGAAACCGTAGATCGCGAAGTCGTAGTACTCGATGGTCGTGCCGAGCCAGCTGGCCAGTACCGCTCTGGTCGTCTGACGTGGGGGCCGGGGTGTGGTGGACATGGGTTTCCTCCGGGAATGCGGCCGGAGCTACACGTCTGGCTGACAGCGGCTCACGGGTCACGGCTCGGGCGCCTGAAGTTCTCGTACTATGTACGGTTCAGTGCACGAGTGTCAAGGACGCGGGCATGCCGGTAACCGGGGAAACCTGATTGTCACAAGACAGCGGCGCGTCAGGAGCCGGTCGCGTCCCGTTCGACGAGGCGCAGCGTGCTGTCGATGTACGCCTCGACACCGGCGGCGAACTGCTCGTCACCGGGCAGCGTGGCGACATGTTCGGCGAGCCCGACGACGAGCGGGAAGTCGTCGATCGGCAGTCCGGAGTAGAAATGCACGCGCTGCCTGCGGATCTCCGCGACGTCGGCGTCGTCCTCGCGACCCCAGCTGCGGGGCGTCTGGTAGCTCACGAAGCCGATCGCGTAGGTGATGAGAAAGCCGTAGCAGCGGACGGCCAGCGGCCCCGGGATCCCCGCGTCGACGAAACGCCGCAGCACGGCCTCCATCGCACCCCGCAACGCTTCCTGGCTGTCGGTGACCCGGGTCGCGAGCAGGCGGGCGGCGCTCGGATGCTCGCGCATCATGGCAAGGAGGGCGTAGGCGACCGCGCGCAACGCGTCGGCAGGACCGCTGTCCGGTTCGTCCGGCAACCGCAGCTGGCCGAGGACATGGTCGGCCATCGCGTCGAGGATCTCTTCCCGGCTGCGGAAGTAGCTGTAGAGGGTCATCGCGCCGACGTTGAGATCGGCGGCGAGCCTCCGCACCGTCAGCCGGTCGAGGTCGGCCTCCTCGTCCGCGATCCGCAAGGCGGCCTTGACGATCAGCTCGGGGGTCAACGACGTCTTGCGCGTCGCCTTCTCCTGCCGCATGATCGCGCCCTCCCCTCGTGTCAACCGTACGGTACGCCGTACCCCAGCTGCCGGCCGAGGAGCGGGTCAGGCTGCAAGAAGCTGGCGGCCGTTGGTTGTCATGATCTTTTCGAGGCCCTTCGCCCCGAGCAGGGGTTCGACGCTTTCGTACCAGCCGGTCACGCCCTCGCGGTAGGGCGGATATTCGGTATGTCCGAGGTCGCTGCCGAAGACGAGCAATGAGGTCGGGTACAGCGCGGCCAGGCGTGCGGTGGGACTGGCGGGTGGGTTCGTTCCGAGGTCGGCGACGCAGCCGACCTCGAGCCGGACGTCGAGTGCGCGTAGCGGGATCGCGAGGTCGTCGGACCAGTGCATGAATTCGAACGTCGGGTGATTGACGAGAAAGCGCCGGGCGCCGAGGTTCGCGGCGGCTTCGAAGATTTTCACTGCGTCGGGGACCGGGATGTGGCCGGACGCCAGGATGAGGTCGTGCGCCGCGACGATGTCGAGTACCTGCCGGAGTTCGGGGTGCAGTCCGTCGCCGGAGAAGACCGGGACTTCACGGAAGTGGAGGTCGCGGTGCACCGCCAGGCGGTCGGACGTCGTCGCGGCGGCTTGGTGGGCGGACGAGGAGATCGTGGGTAGCCACACGATGCGTCCGCCGAGACGTGCGGCGACTTCGGCGGCGTCGGGGTTGCACCCGCCGACCGGCGAATTGAGCACGACACCGCCTGACGCGGCTGGCCCGATCAATGCGGCTCGTTCTGCCGAGGATCCTTCGTGTGCTTTCAGGACGAAGTGGGCGACGCCGGTGTCACCCGTGGCTTCGAGGGTGGCCCTATCGTCAAGGCGCCGCGGGAGGATGCTCGGCGCCGAATGCACGTGGAAATCGACGATTCCGCTGCCGATCACAGTTCTATGACCTCGATGGCGTTGCCGACGTCGAGTTCGCGGCGTCGGGTCTTGCCGACGGTCGTGTCCCGGGGCAGGGCGTTCAGGCGGGCGACGGCGGAGGGCCGCATGAAGCTCGGGAGTTCGGATGCGGTCTTGCGGATGTCCTCGAGTGGCGTGGTGGCGGCTTGGATGAAGAGGACGAGTTCCTCGTCGATCAGGCTGCTGGGGCGTTTCCAGAGCGCGAGGTCGTCGATCGTGCCGATCGTGCGGAAGGTGTCCTCGACGAACCCGAGTGGAACGAATTCTCCTTTGACCCGAACGGATTCCGACGCGCGGGCGAGGTAGACCAGTCCACCGTGGTCGTCGTCGTAGCCGAGGTCGCCGGTGGCGAACCAGCCGTCGCGCACGAACGACTCGACGACTCCGCCGGGCCGGACGTAGCCGTCGGCGAGCAGGCCGGGTTCGAGGGCGCGGATGTGGATCTCTCCGTCATCGGAGATGCGGTGGAGGAGTCCGGGCCGGTGTTGCCCGCCGTAGTGCACGGCTCCCTCGGGTGGTTCTGCTGTGTCGTCGCGGCGCCAGAGGTGGGTGTGGCACAGTCCGCCGGCTTCGGTCGAGCCGTAGACGGTGACGGCGAGCGGGATGTCGAATGTGGACAGAAATTCCGGGTCGGCGTAGAAGACGGCGCGCAGTGCGTGCTTTCCGGCGTCGGCACGGGTGGTGCGGCGTTTGAGGATTTCCAGCGGCGGGCCGTGGAGGATGGCCACGGTCGCCGCCGTGTCCCGTACCTGCGGCCAGAACGTGCTGGCGGAGAATCTGGGCAGGCTCAGGCAGTTCGCGCGTGCGGTCAGTGCGCCGAGCACGGCGTAGCCCAGCGGATTGATGTGGAACAACGGAAGTGGGGACAGCACCGTGTCCGTCTCGGTCATCCCCATCACGTCGGCGACGTAGCGGCCGAGGGAGCGGAAGTACCGGTGTGACTGGGCGACCAGCTTCGGCGGGCCGCTCGTCCCGGAGGTCAGCATGAACGCGCTGAGGTCCGAGGCTCGCGCGTCGACGCCCGGCAGCGGGCCGGATCCCGCGCCGCGCGGCAGGTCCGGTGTGCTGGTCCACCGCTCGGCCAACTCGGCGAGCGCCGGACGCGGATCGGTGGTCAGGACGGCCTGTGGAGTGAGTGGGCGCAGGACGTCGGTGAGCAGGTCGTCGGGGAACGACGGGTTGATCAGCGCGGTGGGCAGCGCTGCCAGCTGGCAGGCCATCCAGGTGATCAGCCAGTCGTTGGAGTTGGCGCCGATCAGCGCCACGGGCCGTCCGGGTTCGAGTCCACGGTCGAGCAGGGTCCCCGCGAGGCCGGCGGCCCGGTCGACGGCGTCGGCGACGGTCATCGGCGCGCCGGCGAGGCCGAGCCGGGCCCCGGGCGAGTCCTCGCGCCTGGAGAGGAGGAGCTGAGCGACATTGGGCATGTCAGGCCACCCCTTCGAAGGTGTCCGAGCGCAGCACCCGGCGGGCGATGTAGTTGCGCATGACCTCGACCGAACCGCCGCCGATCCGGTAGACCTTGACGTCCTGCATCAGCTGCCCGAAGTCGGTGTCGGAGTAGCAACCGTGGGAACCGACGAGGGCGAACGCCTCGGAAGTGGCGCGCTCCGCCGCGGCGACGGCCGTTGTCTTGGCGATGCTGGTGGCGAAGGCGGGGTCTTGGCCGGCGTCGGCGATGGTGGCCGCGTGGTCACGAGCCAGCGAAGCGGAATACAGCTGGGTGTAGATGTCGGCGACGGTCCATTGGATGCCCTGGAACTCAGCCACCATCTGGGTACCGACCTGGCGGTTCTTGGCGTATTCGATCGCCTGGGCCAGTGCCCGCCGGCCGTAGCCGATGAGCTCCGAGGCGTTGCCGAGCCGGCTGACGTTGAAGGTCCGCAGGAAGGTTTCCATACCGGCCCCGGGCACCCCCAGCACGGATGTGCCCGGCACCCGGACGTCCTCGAACACCATGTCCGCCGTGGGCAGCATCTTCAGGCCGATCGGGACGGTCTGCCGACTACTGACCCCCGGGCTGCCGGTATCGACCAGGAAGGCCGTCAGCCCGTCCTCGGTGGTCGCGTAGACGAGGGTGACGTCGCTTTGGTGCCCGAGGTTCACGTGCGTCTTGTGGCCGTTGATGATCCAGTCGTCACCGTCGCGGCGGGCGGTGGTCCGGATCGCCTTGAGCGAGGACGCGGCGCCGGGCTCGGAGATCGACTCGGAGAAGACGATCTGCCCGCGCGCGATCCCGCCGAGGTAGCGCGCGCGTTGCTCGGGCGTGCCGAAGGCGAGCAGCCATTGCTGGCCCTGGATGGCGATCTGTGGTGAGACGAGACCGTGGCGAGCGACTTCCTCGCAGAGGAAGCAGTACTCGGCGATGCCGCCGCCGAGTCCGCCCTCGGCTTCAGGTGTGGTGGGCCCGACCCACCCCCGCTCACCCATCGCGCGATAGATGTCCTGTGGGAAGCGGCCTTCGGAGTTCGCCTTCTCGAGTTCAGCGCGGTGCTGGTCGGCGAAGTCGCGGAGCTCGGCGCTGGTGCGCGCGGCCCATTCGGGACCCGCACGGAACCTCATCTCGATGTACATGTTTCTCCTAGCGTCCGGCGATGTCGCCGAGTGTTCGATTGCGGGTGCTGACTCCGTAAGCGGCGAGAGTTACCCCGCCCAGCAGCAGGGCGGTCGCGGTGGTGACGAAGACGCCGGTGAATCCGAACCCGGCCGACACGGCGGCGATGAGGAGGCTGCCGAGGACGACCGCGAGGCGTCCGGCCCCGTTCGCGATGCCGGCGCCGAGGCCACGGAGGCTGGTCGGGAAGATTTCGGCCAGGTAGGCGTATTGCACGGCGACGTTGGTCTGCAGGAGCAGGGTGACCAGGAAACCCGCCACGACGAGGACGACCGGGCTGGTCGTGATCGCGAAGACGATCATCGCGGCGGCGATGAGCACGCACAGCACCGGCGAGGTCCGTTTGCGTTCCCACCGGTCCGCGATCGGCAGCGCGGCGAGCGCGCCGATGAAGGGCGAGATCGCGAGGATGGTGGTGACGGTCAATGCCTGCGCGGTGCTGTAGCCGCGTTGCACCAGCAGCGTCGGCACCCAGGCGCTGAAGCCGTAGTACCCGAGGTTGCCGAACGCGAGGGTCAGCGAGATGACGACGACCCGGCCGAGATACGGGGATCGGCGTAGTTCGGCCAAGGGCCGCGGCGGTTCGGGGGTGCGCTCGACCGGATCCGGAAGCGGTGCGCCGGTGCTGGCCGCACACTCCCGTTCGAGTTTGCCGACGAGCAGTTCGGCGGTCTTTCCCGCACGGCCGCGCACTTCCTGCCAGCGCACCGTCTCGGGCAGCACGAACAGCGCGATGAGACCGGGGATGATGCCGAACCCGCCGATGACGAACACCCAGCGCCACGCGCCGGGTCCGAGCGGGACGATCGCTCGTGCCGCCCCAGCCATCACCGGCAGGCCGAGCAGGCCGATGCCGAGCAGGATGGACTGCAGCCGCCCGCGCAGCCGCCCGGGGAACATCTCGGCGGCGTAGACGATCACCACGCCCGTCACGGCCTGCAGGCCGAAGCCGGTGAGCACCCGCAGCACGGCCAGCACCGCGAAGTTCGGTGCCACCGCGCAGGCGACCGAGGCGAGTGAGTAGAACAGTGTCGCGGCGACCAGGGTCGGCCGCCGGCCGATCCGGTCGGACAACCTGCCGCCGGCGATGGCTCCGGCGAGCATGCCCAGGAAGGTGTAGGACGTGAGGGCACCGACCTGGCCGAGCGAGAGTGTCCACTCGGAACGGATGGCCGGCAGCGCGTAGGACAGTGAGTTGATGTCGGCGACGTCGCAGAGGAACAGCACTCCGAGCAGGGCCATCCACCCGAAGTGCGTGCGGGTGAGCCGGGGAAGCCGTTCCATTCTGGCCGTGAGCGCGACTGCGGCGAGGTGGTGCTGTTCGGGTGTGTTGGTGACCGGGTCCATGGCTCTCCTTTGAGCGGATCGGCGTTGCTGGATTCAGCGACCGGTGAAGGTCGGCACGCGGCGGTCACGGAAGGCCGCCATCGCCTCGGCGGAGTCGGCGGTGGCACGCGCCACCGCCTGGTGCGACGCGATGAGGTCGAGCGAGGTGCGCAGGTCGGCACGTTCGCCGTGCCGTACCGCGCTTTTGATGAGCTGCACCGCGACGGGTGGCTGTCCGGCGAGCTGGGTGGCGAAATCGGCAAGGCGTGCCGGCAGCTGTGAGGACGGGTGAACCTCGTTGACGAGTCCCCAGGCCAGTGCCTGCCCGGAGTCGACGAACTCGCCTGTCCACAGTAGACGCAAGGCTCTGGACCGGCCGATGATCCGGGGCAAGAAATGACAACCGCCGTCGCCGGGCACCAGCCCGACCCGGATGTAGCCTTCGCTCAGCCGCGCCGTTTCCGACGCGATGCGGTAGTCGCACATCAGGGCCATGTCCAGCCCGGCCCCGACGGCGACCCCGTTGATGCCGGCGATCAGGGGTTTCGACAACTCGTCGGCGGCCAGCACGACCTGGTGCACGTGGTCGGTCATGAGCCGCCGGTCCTCGAGCGGGCTGCGCTCGCCGAGCACGTCCAGATCCGCGCCGGCGCAGAACGCGTCGCCGTGACCGGTCACGACCACCACCCGGACGTCGTCGTCGCGCTGGAACGAGCGATAGGCGTCGGCCCACTCGTGCAGCATGGCGACGGTGAACGCGTTCTTGTGATCCGGCCGGTTGAGCCGGATCCAGCCGATGTGACCGGCGACGGTGACCTCGAGATCGGGTGCCATCAGTACCCCGAACTCAACGGCTGGATCTCGTCGGCGGCCGTGACACGGTGCCGGAGCTCACCGAGTTCCTCGACGGCCAGCCGCACCTCGTCGCCGGGGCGCAGCCAGTCCCGGAACCGCTCCGAGCCGAGCTTGTGGTGCTCATAGAGACAGCCGGTGGGCACGGTCCCGGAGCCGATGACGTCCCCGGGGCGTAACACCGTCCCCCGCGAGACATAGGAGATCATGTCGGAGAACGTCCAGTCGATCGTGTCCCAGCAGCCCTCACTGACCGGCTCGCCGTTGAGTTCGGCGGTCATCTGGAGAGCGAAGCCCTTCTTGCTGCGTAACCGCTCCAGTTCGTCCGCGGTGACCAGCGCCGGGCCGATCGTGGTGGCCGTGTCCTTGCCCTTCGCCGGTCCCAGGCCGAGCGGGCGTTCGTTGAGCTGCAGGTCGCGAGCGCTCCAGTCACAGAGAATCGAATACCCGGCGATGTACTCCTCGGCCTCGCTGACCGCGATGTTGCGGCCCGCTTTCCCGATGACGGCGCAGACCTCCAGTTCGAAGTCGAACTGGCTGCTGCCCGGCGCGATCGGCACCGTCGCGTGTGGACCGACGACGGCGGCGGGGTTGGTGAAGTAGAAGACCGGGAACTGGGTGTGACGGTGGTCGAGAACGCCGTTCGGGTCGCCGGTGCAGTTGCGCATGTGCTGCAGGAACGCCGAACAGTCGCGAATCGAACGAGGCTCGAGTGGCGCCCGCAGCTGGATGTCCGTCGTGGCAACGGTTTCCGCCGGTGAGCGGAGTGCGTGCTCACCGGCCTCGATCAGCTCGCCACGGTCGAGCAGATCCAGCAGGGTGACGCCGGGTTCGAGACCGGCCACCCGGTCCCCGTCGAGCACGCCCACCCGGTCACCGCCCGCGGCTGAGGAATAGGTGACGAAACGCATCATCGGATCCCTTCAGGAGTAAGGAATCCCTCCAGCGCGCCCATGCGGTTGAGCACGGCGAGGCGGTCGAACCGGACTGATTCGGGGTCCAGCTGCTGGTAGACGTTGATGACGTTCTGGGCGAGCCGGCCGTGCTCGGGAAGGGCCGCCCACTCGCCGAGGTCGATGGACGCGATCGCCTCGTCCGCGGTGAGGCCCTTGTCGAACCGCTTTCTGGCTTCCTCACCGACGTAGGCCAGGTAGTCGCGAGAGGCGCGGACCTCGGTCTTGGTCGCGATCGGACCGTGGCCGGGAACGATGTGGTCGACGTCCATGCCGAGGATGAGATCCAAGGCGTCGAGCCAGCGTTCGACAGGTCCCGCCCACACCACCGGGGTGCCGCCCGAGAACAGGATGTCGCCCGAGTACAGGATGCGGGCGTCCGGCACATGGACGAGCGTGTCGCCGGGGGTATGGGCGGGACCGACCTGAATGAGCTCGATTTCGCGGCCGCCGACGTCCAGGGACAGGTGCCCTTCGAAGGTGCGGTGCGGCGGGGTCACCGTCACCTCGTCGAACCGGAAGGACCCGAAGATGTGCCGCACGAAATCCCCGTCGGGGCCGGGCAGGCGCAGCATTTCGAGCACCGAGTCCACGGAGTCCTGGGTCATCAGCTCGGCGGCCGCCACGGATGCCACGATTTCCGCGCCCTTCGCGGCGAGCAGCTCGTTGCCGAAAATGTGGTCGCCGTCGGAATGGGTGTTGACCACGGTGCTCACCGGCCGTGCGTCGGTGACGCTCCTGATCCCGTCCAGCATGTCCTGGGCGAGCCGGAGGTCGAACAACGTGTCGACCAGGAGGCTCGTCCCGGCTCCGGTGATCAGCCCGGCATTGCTCAGTCCCCAGCCGCCGTCCGGCTGCAGCCAGGCGTAACAACCCGAACCCAGGTCCGCGAGGCCTTTTCGATACGTCACGAAATCCCTTTCCTTGCCCGGTCAGCCTTGCGGTGACCCGAGAGCCGATTGAGTGAGCGCGGGCAGCCTGCTCTCGACGAGACGCTCGACGAAGTTCCGGCCGTAGGGCACGGCGTCGAGGCCGCTGACCATCTCCACCCAGGCGGCGTGCTGGCAGGCACCCGCGAGCGCGACCGCCTCCAGCCGGAGGTCGATCCCGTCGTGCACCGAGCCCCGGTCCCGCTCGACGGCGAGATAGGCGGCCAGACGCTCCCAAACCAGGTGTGGCCCGGTTCCGGCGCGGCGGTGCGCGGCCGCGTACCGGTCGAACAGTTCGCGATCCGACAGTGCCGATCCGGACATCGGCAGGCTGACGCGGTAGTAGTCCCTCGTCGCGGACACCAGGATGACCAGTCCGGCCCGCAGGTCACCCACCTCGCGGGCCCGTGCGGCGGCGGCCATCAGCGCCTGGCCTTCCGGCAATCCCTCGGTGAGGACCGCGGCGACCAGCGCGCCCTTGTCCTGGAAATACTTGAAAATCGTTCCCTCGGCACAGCCGGCCAGCGCGGCGATCCGCTTCGTGCGCACCGCCGCGATGCCGTCCTCACGAATGATCCTCGCCGTCGAATCGAGAATCCGTTCACGCATCGACACTGACCCGACCTCCTGAAACACACTCTGCAGTGATTGCTCACTCATTACGTGTGCACCACGTTAACCTGCGGAATCGACCACGTCAACGAGATCGTCTGTTGACGGCAGTGATGCCTCGGCTGATACTCGACACACGGCGATGAGTGGACACTCACCTCCTCGCCCGAGACAAGGAGGTCATGTCAATGGCTGACATGCCTGGCCCGGCCGTCGGATCGGCCCAGTGGCCGGCTCGCCGGCTCGACGGCGAGCGCTTCGTGCGCGGCGCGGTCCGCTATCTGGACGACGAGATCCCGCCGGACTGCCTGCACCTGTCCTTCGTGCGCGGCACCGTCGCGCACGCCCGGATCCGGGGCCTGGACACGTCCCTCGCCGCTCGGGTGCCCGGTGTCCGCGGCCTGCTCACCGGCGCCGAAGCCGCGTCCCTGATCAAGGACCTCGTCGCGTTACCGGCCGGCTTCCGCCCCGATGTCGACGGGCCGGTCACGGTGCCATGCCTTGCGGTGGACCGAATCCGCTATGCCGGCGAGCCGCTCGCGCTGGTGGTCGCGGACAGCGAGCGGACCGCTCGGCGAGCCGCCGAACTCGTCCAGGTCGACTACGAACCCGTCCGGCCGCTACTGGAGATCGACGACGCGCTCGCGCCGGAGTCGCCGCGACTTCATCCCCAGCTGCCGGGCAACGAACTGATGTCCGGCGTGGTCTCCGGTGGCGACGCCGAGCGGGCGCTCAGTCACGCGCCCCACGTGATCGAAGGCCGGGTGGACATGGGCCGGGGCAGCGCCGTGCCCTTGGAGACGCGAGGGTGTGTCGCGTCGTGGGATGCCGCCGAAGGCCGTCTTCTCGTGCGGGCGGCCGTGCAGACACCGCATGCGCTGCGCGCCGACCTGGCCCGGCAGCTCGATCTCGCGGAAAGCGATATCCGGGTGCTGGCACCACCGCTCGGAGGAGGCTTCGGGTTCAAGTTCATCGGCCTGCCCGAGGAACCCTTGGTGTGCCTCATGGCACGCCGCCTCGGTCGCCCAGTGCGCTGGGTGGAGTGCCGGGAAGAGGCCTTGCTGATCGGGGCGCGCGAGTACCACGCGCGATACCGCGCCGGTTTCGACGGCACCGGTCGCATGCTCGGGCTCGCCGTCGACCTCGACGCCAATGTGGGAGCTCTCGCGGCCAACCCGGGCATCGGGATGCCCTCGGTCGCCGCGTCGTGCTTTCCCGGTGGCTACGACGTCGCGGACTACGTGGTGCACTGGCGGGCCGTGCTGACCAACAAGGGACCGTGGAACGGCGCACGCGGATACGGCAAGGAAATCACCGCTCTCGTACTGGAAGCGGCGGCCGACGACATCGCCCGCGCCCTGGGTGTCGACCCGGTCGAGGTCCGCCGCCGCAATCTCCTGCACAGCCACCAGCTTCCGCATCGGACCGCGACGATGACCATCGACTCCGGCGACTACCACCGGGCACTCACAAAGGCTTTGGACCTGGCCGGGTACACCGACGCCCGGGCCCGCCAGCATCGCCGTGACAGTGGCTCCTCGCGGATCGGGATCGGCGTCGCGTTCGAACTGACCCCCGAGGGCAGAGACCCGGCCGGCGGTGTCTCCCGTGGCTCCGAAACCGCGACGGTCCGCCTGGACACTTCCGGGCATGCGACCGTCCTCACCGGAGTGACGAGTCCCGGCACCGGCAGCGAAACGGCCATCGCCCAACTGGTCGCCGAACGTATTGGAATTGGTCTGGACCGGGTGCGGGTGGTGCAGGGCGACACCGACCGAACCCCGTATGGGGGCGGCAGTTTCTCCAGCCGCGCGGTGCTCACCGGCGGCACTGCCGCCTGGAAAGCCGCCGATCAGCTCCGCGGGGTCCTCCTGCGCGCCGCGGCCGTCCACTTCGGCTGTACCGAGGAGGAGATCGAGGTCGCGGACGGGACCTACCGCCTCGCCAAGGACTCCTCAATGCGGGTCTCCGTCGCGGACCTGGCCCGCGACGTCCGTGCCTACGGCTCGGCCCGCCCGGGCGTGGCCTTCGAAGAACTCGAGGCGACCGCCACATATATGCCCGGCAACCTGCAGTCCGTCCCCGACGCCCTCGGCCGGGTCCAGCAGTACCCGACCTATTCCTACGGCGTCTACGTGGCCGAGGCGGCGGTCGACCTCGACACCGGCAGTGTCTCGATGCGACGCCTCACAGCCGTGCACGACTGCGGCACCGTGGTCAACCCACGCATGGTGAACGCTCAGATCAACGGCGCGATCGCCATGGGCATCGGCATCGCGTTGTGCGAGGAGGAGACCTACACCCCCGAGGGCCTGCCCGTGAACACCGACTTCAAACGGTACCTGCTGCCCCGCCTGCCGGACATGCCACACATCACGCTCGATCACCTCGAAACCCCGTCCCCCTTCAGCCTGCTCGGCACCAAGGGCGCGGGAGAGTCGGGCATCGGCGGCACGGTCGCCGCGATCGTCGGCGCCGTCCGCGACGCCATCGGTCCCGGACGGCACGCGATACGCACACCGCTGACCCCGCCCAGGGTCCTCGCACAACTGGACGCGATGGAGCAGCACGCATGAGAATCGCTGTCCCCGGAACCCTGGACGAACTCAATGCCTGCCTCGGTGATGCCGCGTACCCAGCGGTGATCGGCGGAGGAACGATGCTCATCCCCCAGCTCACACGAGGCACAATCGCGCCGGACGTGCTGGTTGACCTCCACCGCCTCCCCGGCGCGGCACGCCTACGCACCAGCGCCGGCGCGACCACACTCGGCGCCATGGTCAGCTACACCACACTCATCCGCGACCCGACCGCGCCACCCCTGCTGCGGCATATCGCCCAAGGCATCACCGGCGGCCCGCAGATCCGCAATCAGGGCACCATCGCCGGTTCCGCCTGCTACGCGAACCCAGCCTCCGAGATGCCCACAGCGCTCGTCGCCTCAGGCGCGATCATGCGGATCGCCGGACCCGCCGGGACCCGGTCCTGCGGTGCGGCGGACTTCTTCGACGGCGCGTTCACAACCCGGCTCGCCCCGAACGAAGCTCTGGTGGCCCTGGACCTCCCCGCATCCACCAACTCGCCGGACTACGGTTACTGCAAGATCAAACGATCGGAAAGCAGCTGGCCGATCGCGACCGCCACAGCACTCACATCCGGCAACGGGATGCTCAACCTGGTGCTCGGCGCAGCAGTCACGCGTCCCGTCACCATCACGGTGCCACCCGAGATTTCCACGCTGACCGTCGCGACAATCGACCAAGCCGTCGAGCACCAGGGCGCCGAGTGGTGGGCGGACGAACTCGCCGACATCGGCTACCGCCGGAGAGTCGCCATCGTCGCACTCACCAGAGCCCTCGCCTCCCTCCAAGAGCGAATCGTGAAACGAGACCGGCCATGACCCTCACCGTTGATTTCACCCTCGATGGAGCAGCCACCTCGATCACCGTCACCGAAGCGGCGATCACACTGCTCGACATCCTGCGGCAACAACTGGGCAAGACCGGGACCCGCGCAGGATGCCGGAACGGCGACTGTGGCGCGTGCACCGTCCTGATCGACGGCGAAGCCTACAAGTCCTGTCTCGTCCCCGCCTGGCGAGTCACCGGCACAACCGTCGAGACCATCCAAGGCCTCGCCCCGAACGGCGAGCCACTGCACCCCGTACAACAAGCCTTCCGCAACGAAGACGGCTTCCAATGCGGCTTCTGCCTCGCCGGATCAGTGCTCTGCCTCGTATCACTGCTCAGAACCAACCCCGACCCGACCGACCAATCCATTGTGGACAGCCTGGTGGGAAACCTCTGCCGATGCACCGGCTACCAGCAGATCATGACCGCCGCCCGCGCGGCGACGGATCCGTGACCACATCACACAGCGCTCGTTCGGGCGTGAACCTCGGCCGTTCGTGGGCACGATACTGAGTTGCAGGTGTCTGCTGCCGCCACTTCATGCGCTGAGGGCCACGTCACCGCCTCCCACGATCTGGTCGACGAACCCGTAGGCCAGCGCCTCCTCGGCATCGAACCAGCGGTCCCGGTCTGCGTCGGCGGTGATTCGTTCGACAGGCTGTCCGGTCAGTCGGGCGGTGATCTCCGCGATTCGGCGCTTCATCTTGCCGAAGACCTCGGCCTGGATGGCCATGTCGGTAGCTGGGCCGTGGATACCGGCCGAGGGCTGATGCATGACGATGCGCGTGTTCGGTAGCAGAAAACGCTTTCCGGGTGTGCCCGAGGTGAGCAGGAACTGGCCCATCGACGCCACGAAACCGAGGCCGAACGTGGACACGTCCGGTTTGATGAGGCACATGGTGTCGTAGACGGCCATGCCGGCGGTGACCGAGCCGCCCGGTGAGTTGATGTAGAACGTGATGTCTTTTTCCGGGTCGTCGGCCGCTAGCAGCAGGAGCTGCGCGGTGATCCGGTTGGCGACCTCGTCGGTGACCTCGGAGCCGAGGAACACGATGCGGTCGCGCAGAAGCTGTTCGTAAACGGAATCGGTGAACGTCAGGTCACTTCCCGGCGAACGCAGCTGGGGCAGCAAGTGGGCGGTCATCTCGGGCGCCTCTCGTCGGTGGTCGGGACGCCACCGACGGTATTCGGGTCCGGAACCCGAAACGGGCACCGTTCGCTCTCAGCGTGCGGAGTTCGCTGGTGGCGATCACACGAGAATGCCGTCGAGAAGCCAACTGCCGACCGGCACTTCGAGTCGTCCGCGGAGGCCCGCAGCCCCGGGTTCAGCTCGACGGCCTCGCCCCAATCCGGGTCCGAGGTGCCGACCACGGCGCAGTCCTGGACGGCGGGATGCCCTCAGAGCACCTGCTCGACCTCGCTCGGGTACACGTTGAACCCGCCGGAGATGATCAGGTCCTTCTTGCGGTCGGTGAGATGCAAGTACCCATCTTCGTCGAGGTGGCCGAGGTCGCCGGTGTGCGGCCGGCCGTTCCCGGCCACGTTCGTCGAGGATCCGGACCTCGATCAGCGGATAGGGGCGCCCGCACGAACCCAATCGCGAATCCGGGGCGATGTCCCCGCCGACGAGGTGTTCCTCTGGTCGCAGGTGGGCGATCACGGCGAACGCCTCGACCTGACCATAGCCTCCGGTGAGCACCGGTCCGAACACCCCACCGCGAGCGGTCGCGGGCAGCGAGAACAGGCCCGCGGTGTGCGTGATCGGTGCCGCGGCCAGGTTGACGATCGGCTCCTCGGCGCGGTAATTCAGGGCCATCATCATGTGCGCGACGGCGGCTGTGATGCCGCGGTGGTGAGCATGGCGCCTTTCGACGGGCCGATGGTCCCTCCGGCCGGGATGATCGCCACGACGTCATCGGGGTGGCGATCCGGGCACGGATCCGTGTCCGGATACCGGCCGGCCCACTCGATCAGCGCGGAACTGTCCTGAGTGGAGTCGTCGAAGCAGACCCATACCTCGACCGCGGGCAGTTCCAGGCGACGTCCGCCGCGCACCGGCTGTCGAACAGCACTGCTGAGCAGCCGAAGCGGCGCATGAGGTTGCGGTTGTCCGCGAGCGGGTTCGCGGCGTTGAGCGGCACCCAGGTGTAACCGGCACGCCAGATGCCGAGGATGCTGATCAACGCCAGCGGGTGGTTCGGGGACAACACCGCGATCTTCGCGTCGTCCGCGAGCCCTGCGGCCCGCAGCGCATAGGCGATCCGGCACGACAGGAACCCGGCCTCGTCATCCGCCAGCCACGATCGAAGAACTCAACGATCGACATCGGTCACCGAGCCAGGACCATGATCACGGCGACCGCTTTCCTCGCCGTCCTGGAAACCGCCGCCGTTCTCCGCGAGGGCGATCCGCGCGCCGTCGACCTGCCGGGCACCCGCCTCGTCGCGCAACTGCTTTGGTCCGCTGTGGACACACAGCTCAGCTTTGGTCATCTTCGAGCGGCCTTTGACGCCATGCTCGCGGGCGATCCGTTCAAGATCCGTCTTGGAAATTCCCGACAGGTCTTTCCCGGCGTTCTTCCCGGCGCGTTCGGATGTCCCCGGCGATGGCGTTCCACACTGCGCGACAACGCATCCATCAGGTCTTCACCACGCCGGGCAGCCTCGGCAGGGCTTGCCCCGGTTCCGGGCGACCGCGACCTTCTCCAACTCGGCCAGCGCGTCGCGCAGCAGCACGTATGCGCGATCGGATTTCTCGTCGTCCGGACCGAGCCAATAGGACCGGTCGAACAAGACCGGATCGACCTCCCTCAGCTCAGCGAAGAACTCGGCATCCATCGTTTTCGATAGTCCGGGCGCGACGTCGTCGATATCGGATACGGTCGCCCGTTCCTCGCTGCAGCTGGCCATGATGACCTCCTGCTTTCGGGATTACCAGAGTGTCAGATTGCCAAACATCGACCCGTGACCGCTGACGTGTTTGACCGGGACGCGATCGGGTAGGGCTAGAGAGTCAGATTCCCAGCAACGAAGGAGAATTCTCATGGCTGACAACACGAGCGGACCTGCCGAGGGCGTCAAGGGCGTGGTCGAGGGCGTGAAGGGAAAGGCCAAGGAAGTAGCCGGCGCCGCCGCCGGGAACGACTCGCTGCGGCGGGAAGGCAAAGCACAGAAGGACAAGGCCGAGTCGCAGCGTGAGGTCGCCAAGAAGGAAGCAGCCGCGGACAAGGCCCGCGCAGCGGCAAAGGCGGACGAAGCCCGGCAGCAAGCCGAACAGTGACGAGCGAACCGCCGCCGTCGGTCGAACCACGGCGGCGGTAGCCGACCCAGGGTAGGAGAGGAGCCATTGTGGACACCAACGCATATGTGACCTTCCTGCTGGTAGGAATCGCGCTGGTCCTGATCGACGGCCAGATCATCTACCACAGCGGAAAGCGCTATCTGCGGAACATGGACGGCGAGGACTCACAAGCCCGTTCTTCGATGACCCAGTTGATCACGGTCTTGTTCCACCTCGTCGTCTTAGGTGTATTGGCGCTGATCTCGACCATCGGCTTCCCAGGTGGCAGCTCCTTGCCTTCCGTCGTCGGGCGGGTCGGTGTGATGCTGCTCGTACTGGCGCTGGCCCATGCGATCACGTTGAGCGTGCTGGCCAGAATGCGCGAAGAGCAGGTGGTCGAGGAGATGCACACCGAACCCCGCACCCGGGGGCACCTCGACAGTCGGCTGGACGCGCCGGTCGTAACACCCGCGCCGGGCCAGCCGGGGCGACACCCACAAGTAAGCCCCAGCCTGGAAGCGGACCCCTACTCGGCAAACCAGAACGGCGGGAGCCGCAACTATTGAGCCAGCTGCACGACGCGGCCGCCGGCGTTCGGCAGGTCCGCGGGTGTGATCGCGGCGTGCTGCCGAGACGTTGTGGGCGAACTGACCAGCTGCGGCGAACACACGATCACCGCCCGCTGAACTCCTCAGCCGCTGATCTCGCCTGCCAGCGACCGATCGAGCGCGACCCGCACCAGCGCCGCCGCGAGCGAGGCCAAGTCCTCTTCGGCGACAAGCCCTGCGAGCTCGGTGGTGTCGGTCGGCAGACTTACGCGCTGCGCACCGCTGAGGGCTTTCTTGTCCAGATAGGGCCGCAGCTCGGGCCACACGAGTTGCGCTTCGCGGCAGAAGATGTCGCCACCGACGGGTCCGACGCGGGAGAACGCGCGCAGTCTCTTCGTGATCTCACGCGGATCTCGCCCGGCATCATGGCGCAGTTTCCGCAGATCGCCGGAATGTCGCTCCAGCAGCGTCTCCGCGCTCTGCCCGAGCGCGGTCGCCGTCTGCTCGTCGTACCGTTTGTAATGCGCCCTGCCCAGAGCGTCAACCCGCTGCTGCCACGCCGTTTCGGCCATGGCGCGCGGCGTGGTGAGCTTGGCGCGGGCCAGCTCTTTCGCGGCGTCCACCGCGATGCCGGCGCTGATGCGCGTTGACAGCAGCGTGGAAAGCACGAGCAGCCGATACAGCGGGGCCGGTTTGTCGGCGAGCCTGATACCGGCTTCCGCCGCATACGTCTGACCCGCGCGATTCAGCAGGCGCCGCACAGTGGTCTTGTTCTGGCGCTCAGTCATTTCACCGGCTACCCCGTTTCGTTCCACCGCACACGGGAACTCACTGGCCATCCGGGTGAACGGTGAGGTGATCGCCGCCCCGAGCGGCGAGATCACCCCGGGTTGATCGTCGGGGTCACTCGTCTCTGTCGGCGCGCGGCAAACCCTCGTCCGAAAGCAACGGGCCGAGCGGCCCGAGGTCGATGTTGAGTTCTTCCGGACCTATACCGAAATCGTCGCACAGTCGCGACATCCGGTCCTCCAGGAGCATGAGCGTGCGGCCGATGGTTTCGATCTTTTCCTCGTCGAGGTCGCCCCGGTCCACCCTGCGCAGCGCTTGCCTTTCCATGAGTTGCCGCAACAGTTCCACGACGGTGAGCACCAGGGTCGCCAGCCCGCGTTCGGCGTTCTCGGGGTCGGCATTGACGCGGTTGCGCTCCGGCTCAGTCATCCGGGGCCTGCAACGCGGTGATCGAGGTCAGCAGGGTGCGCAGCGACACATGCACGAGATCGACATCGGCGATGGACAAGGTCAGCTCACCGCTCACCACAACGCCACCGGCGAGGACACGGTCGAGGAGATCGACGAGCGCGATCGGCTGTTGCACCGGCTGCGCGGGTACCGGTTGTGTCATCGTTGCTCCAGGGACGAGAAGGAATAGGGCGGCCAGGGACCGGTCAAGTGCACGCTGATCGTGTCGTGTTCGCCGTCGCACGCCGCGACGGCTTGGGCGAACGACGCCGCGTGGTCGTCGTCGATCAGGTAGGCCGCATTGAGGATCATCCGTCCGGCGTTCCCGGCCAGTACCTGGCTCTGCGGCGGATGTAACCGCGACCCGGCGGCGAGCGTGGCAAGTGTCCGGTGGACCCTGTCGGCCTGCTCGGCGGCGCCACGGTCATGCCGTTCCCGCTGGGTCAGGGCCGCTCGCCGTCGGGCCAGATAGGCGGTGCCGGCTCCGTGCTCGGAGGATTTCCCAGCAGTGGGCCGGCTTTCCGCCACCGGCGTGACGAAAACCTTGACTCCCCACTCGGCCCGGCCGGCCACGTGATCGAGTACCTGGGCGAACTCGGTCGCCCGGTCCGTCAGAACCGTCCGCACCCGATCGTCGTCGCCGTAGACCGTCGCGAGACGAACCGGTACCGCGGGTCCAGCCGCGACGACCGCGCCGATCACGGCGTCATGTGCTCTCGCGACCGCGGCCAGCCAGTCCAGATCCTCGAAGTTCCGGTGCAGCGCTTCTTCACCGAAAGCAGGTAGCGGCACATCGCCGACGACGGCGACCAGTCCGCCCGCTTCGACGGTGCGCGGTGTTTCGGACGCGACGCCCGACCGGTCGCCGAGCGCGGCCGGATTCGCCTTCCGGGTCACGGCATACAGCCAAATCCCCTGGCGCTCAGCCACTCCGCCCCTCCTCGATGGCCTTCGGATCCCGCGTCGATTCGAGTTCGGCGATCCGGGCGCGTAGCTCGCGGTTCTCCTTCTCGAGCTCCCCGCCGTCCCCGGTCAGCCATGGATCGCTTTCCCACCAATTGATTCCGACCTCCCTTGCGGTTTCGAGCGACGCGATGACGAGCCGGAGCTTGATCGTCAGCAGCTCGATGTCGAGCAAGTTGACACGGATGTCCCCGGCGATCACCAACCCCTTGTCCAGCACCCGTTCGAGAATGTCGCCGAGATTGGCGGGCTGGTGGTCACCCTGGCCAAGTCCGCTCGGCGAGGCCGAACTGGGCACGGGCTGCTGGGAAGCCATCTCAACGCGCTCCGTTCACGAGGTCGGTGCGGCCCCTCGGGTACCGTTTCGTGCGACGGTACGCGAGCAGGTCGCCGCCGAGATCGAGCTCGATCTCGTACAGTGCGAGCAGGTCCGACGACGACGGAATCCGGCGTTCCTCCAGCACTTCCACCTCGACGAGCCAGCCATCGTCAACCGGCTCGACCGAAGTGACGGCGGCCGGGTTGCTCGTGATCAGCTCGCCGATGTGGTGCAACGCCGTCGATGCCGCTGTGGACGCCGACATCGTTTCGCCTTCGCTGCCGCCACCCCGGGACTGGTCCTCGTCACGTGCCTTCGCCGCGGCCATCTTTCGTCACCTCGTTTCCTCGTCCGGCCGGCCCGGCGCGGTCATCCGGTCCAGCACCTGTTGCTGTGCTTCGGCTTCCGTGTCAGCCGAGATTTCACCGGCCTCGCGTGCCTCCTCGACCGCTTCCAGGTCGCGGCGCGCGGACGCGGGATTGTTCAGCTCGTCGTTCACCCGCCGCTGGATGAGCTCCCCGAGCGACAACACGCCGCGTACGGGTGCGAGCGGAAAGCCGAGGATCGAGCCAAGGATGCCCATCTGCTACTCCCCCGGCCGCTCAGTGATGACGAAGTCGTAGGCCGCGAGTGGCCCCAGCAGCCGCACGGTGACCCGGCCTTCCCATTCGCGGGCGAGTTCCCCGACCGCTTCTTCGATACCGCTTTGCTGGGCGAGGTCGGCCAGGCATGCCAGCTGCACCGCGTCCTCTTCGTGCGTGGGTTCCCGGACGCTGAGCTGCACCTCGAAGGGCGCCAGCGCGTCGGTCACCTTCTTGGTGTCATTTTCGCGCTTCGCCGCGACGGCGTTGTTGATCTTCTCACCCAGCGCGATCCGCTCATTGCGCGTGGCATCCTCCGGCTTGCCCCGGATCGCTTCGCGCAGCCCGGCCAGTTCCTGGTTCTCACCGAGGATCTCATCCAGGATCGCCTGTTCGACATATCGACCTCTGATGACGTACTCCGCCTTGCCATCCAACTGGTCGAGCGCCGCGCGGAAATCGTCCTGGTTGGCCTCGAGCAGTTCCTCGGCGACAGCGTCTTCGCTGCCGACCACCGCGCCGAACCGCAGCGGCAGCACCGGGACCTCCGCGGCCGCGGCGTCGAGCAGGGCCGCGTGCGCGGTCAGATCCTCGGGCCGGCCCAGCGGCTTGTCGTGGGGGATTTCGCTGACGAGCGCGGCAAGTTCACCCTGGCGCACGGTCGTGACGCGAGCCGGCGGATCACCGACGCCCCGGGATTCCGGGTCGGTCTCGATGTCGGCGGGCGCGATCCCGTACACATAGAAGACGGTTTCGGCTGTATCAGACACTTTCAGTCGCCGCCCTTCCGTCCTTGCCCGGACCGTTCGTGCTCGTCCTCACCGAGGATGTCGCGGAGTTTGTCGCCGGCCGCTTCGAGCGCTCCCTTCGTTTTCGCCTTGGACCCGCCCTCGTTCATGTCCTCGATCAGATCGGGCAGGCCCTTCTGGCCGGTGTCGGAGATGTCCAGCCGGTTCACCGCTTCGGCGAACCGCAGGTAGGTGTCCACACTGGCGACGATGACGCGCGCGTCGATGGTCAGCAGCTCGATTCCGACCAGTGACACGCGGACGTAGGCGTCAATGACAAGCCCCTTGTCCAGGATCGTGTCGATCACGTCGGCCAAGCTGCTCGAACTCGGGCCGGTCCCGCCGCCGCCCCCGCCGGAGGGCTGTATTGCAGTCGTCATCGCCGCCTTCCTCCTCGCGCACGGCCGGGGGCCTGCTCTTCCTCTTCTTCGTCCTCTTCCTGTTCTTCCGGTTCTTCTTCGGCTTCGCCGTCTTCGGCCTCGACCACTTCGCCGTCACGGATCTCGCCTCGCCAGCCCTCGATCTCGTCGGGCCGCAGCAGCGTTTCGGTCATCACGTAGCGGCGGAAATGCTTCAGCTCGAGCCGGACCCGCCTGCCCTGGGCACGCCAGAGGTTTCCGGTGTGCTCGAACAAACCCTGCGGGTGATACGCGAGTACGAGCACGATCCTCGTCAGGTCCGGTGCGATTTCGTGGAATGTAACGGCCCCGTCGACGTGTCCTTTTTGGCCTTCGGACCGCCAGATGATCCGCTCACCGGGTACCTGTTCCAGGATCGTCGCCTTCCAGCTCCGATGCGACCACAGGACCTGCGCCCTCCACTGGAGCGTCTCGTCGCTGACCTGGTCGACGTTCTCGACCTTCTTCATGAACCGCGGGAACTCCGTGAACCGGGTCCATTGGTCGTACACGAGATCGACGGGGGCACCGACGTCGATTTCCTCAATGATGTTGGTGACCTTGAGCTTGTCGCCGCCACCACCACCGCCGCCGGGTAGCGCGTCCTTGACCTGCGCCATCAAGCCCGACAGCCCGCCCTTGACAGCCCCCAGCGCGGCTTTGCCTTTCACACCGGGCTTCGCACCGGTTATCGCTTCCATCAGGCCACCGCCACCGCCCTCGGCGTAGTCGGTGAGACGGCCGGACGTCGCGGTAACCTTTTTCGCCATCGACGTCGCCGCCCGCGTGGCGACGGTTTGCGCGAGGCCACGCAGAGCGTCGGTCAGTTCGTTGGATCCGGCGGCCTTGTCCTTGACTTTGCTCAGCTGCTTTGCGGCCATCGCCCTCACCGCCCCGCTCGCCGAACGGGCGAACGCCCGCTACTGGCACGGGTACGACGAGTCGATCCCTCGTCGCCCGCCGAGCGGGACGTACGCCGGGTGGCGGTACGCCGGCGGGTAGAGTTTTCCGGCGTTTCGTCATCGTCGTCGTTGCCGCGGGCCTGTTCCTGGTCTTCCTCGCCCTGGTCCTCTTCACTCTCGGCCGGCGCGTCGCTTTCCTCCTGCTCCTCCGCGCGCTCGTCCTTCTCCTGCAAGGGATTCCGCACGCCGCCGCCGGACTGGAGACGCTCATTGAGAGACTCGATGCGGTTACTCGCCGCGGCCACCGCGGCGGACTTCGCCGCACCGACCAGCTCGTCGCGCGCCAAGTCGGTCAGCTTGCCGACTTCGGCTGTGGCACCGAGTTGCTTCAGCCCGTTCTGGACGAGCTTTCCGGGAGAGGTGCCCACTCGTCCGGTCGCTCCTGCCGCGGCGATCATCAGCGCGAGCCGCATTTTCTTGGAGCGGCCCAGTAAATAGCCGGCGCCGACCGCAAGGGCGACCCGTACTCCTGCCTTCATCGTTGATCCTCCTGACTCCAATTGGACCGAATTACCCCCCGACGACGCGGTGAAACGACCGCCGGCCATGAAAACGAGATTCCAAATTAGGGGCAAGAATGGAGAATAATTGGCGCGGAACTCTTCGTGGCGACACGCACTGGCCCAGTCGTCCCGGGTCAGCCGGCGCCCCGATTACCTGCCCACTCAGTGGGTATGCGACGGGCATGTGGAGACGACTGAAGCAATGGCCGCCGGCCAGACACGAGCCCATCGCCTCTGAGCCGGGGTATCCGTTAGTGGTCGGGTGTTGGTGCCGTTCAGCATCGCGTGCGGTAGTTGCCGCACCTGCGTCGACGGGTGGACTTCGTTCTGCATGCGCACGATGCTCCTGCCGTGGCGGTCTTCGGTGGCGCCACGGCGGAATGCCGCCAGAAGGGCCTCCCGTATGCCAGACTTGACAGCACACTCGTATTAGCCACGCCGCGGCGCCGGCACGGCGGCGCCGCAAGCAGTCTGATGCCTAACCCTGGCGCGAGGTGACCGATGAGCGTCCAGCACCAGCCTTCTCACCCTGCCCTTGGCCACCGCAGCCAGCCCACTGCGGCCGGTGTCTATGACTGGTGCCTGCGGGGGCGTCATCACCTGCCGTGCGACGCGGACGCGGCCATCGCGGCCCAGCGACTGTTCCCACTCGCAGGCCGTACGGCCCAGTACAACCGCGACTTCCTCCGACGAGCCGTGCGCTGGCTGGTGACCGATGGCGGCATTCGCCAGTTCCTCGATATCGGCTCCGGCTACCCCACCGCCGGCAACGTGCACGAGATCGCGCGGACCCACGCCCCCGACACCCGGGTCGTCTACGTCGACCTGGACCCGGACACCGTCGCCGTCAGCAACCGGCTACTCGCCCAAGACCCCGACACCGTATGCCTGCAAGGCGACCTACGCGATCCCGACAACATCTTCGGACAGCCGCAGATCGAGCTACTCAACCTCGACCAGCCGATCGCACTGTTGCTGGTGTCCGTACTGCCGTTCGTCGCCGGCGACGCCACCTCACTCATCCGCCGCTACACCACCCGCCTGGCCCGGGGCAGCTACCTGGCCATCACGCACATCACCCCACCTGAGGACGAACGAACACGGCGACAACAGGCCGAACTCGCCAAAACCTACAACGCCGTCGTGCAACAAACCGCCCACCTGCGTACCCGTGACCAGATCACCGACCTGTTCGCCGGCACCGAACTCATCCACCCCGGCCTCGTCCGCGCCACCGACTGGCAACCCCCACAGGGCTACCAACCCGATCTCAGCGACCAGGCCGCAGCGGTCATCCTTGGCGGCGTCGCTCGTATTCCCTGACACTTATCGGCGGAATGGCGCCGCATGTCTGGCAGCCTCGCAGATCGGCCGAAATGTCGGACCGTCGTCGTCGACTTCGCGACATGGCCGACGACGGCGACGGAGCGCTGCCCCAGCTGGGACGACTGGAGACCCTGCCGCTGCGGGACGTGTGGCTGCACGAAGCGCAGGATTTCACGCCGTGGCCGCTCACCAACACCGACGCGCTCGGCGAGGCACATGCCGCGCTGGACTGGCTCAACGCCCGCACCCTTGTTCCGGCTGGTGGCGCAACGCAATGACTGGGGCAAGTCCGTGCGGACGCGGGCCCAGTCCCACGACGGCAGCACAACCTGTTCTACGGCGAGTTCTGGGACCGCTACCTCGACGCACTGCGCAAGGCACAGCTGCCGTGGACACGAGCACGCAAGGGGCCCCGCAGCAGAACTGGCTCCCCACGCCCAGCGGGGTGTCGTCCATCGAGTTCACGGTCTCGTTCAGCAAGCAGGGCCTGCTCGTTCGAACCACTGGACGGGCGGAAAGGCTGCCGCATCGGTGACCGTCGACCGGGTGCCGTCGCCGAACAGGACCAGTGGCCGTCCTACATCGACTGGTTCGTCGGCAGCCAGCGGCGGCTCCGTAACGCCGTAGCCGAAGTCGGCGGTACCCGGTAGAACATCCCAACTTCGCACTGCCGAAACACGCGTCGATCGATGATTCCGGCCATGTGCCGCCACCACACACCCAAACACAGAAGGAGTCGAGTTCTCCGTGTCGATCCCACAGCCGGCCGGCGGACCGACCGCTGATGACTATGCACCCCAGCACGAACTGCTCGACCGCTGCATCTCCGGCGACGGGCGCGGCGACTCACTCGCCTCCTTACGGCAATACTTCCGCGAAGACGGTCCGGGCGAAGCGTTGTACAGCGGCCGCCGATTCGAGCGGCTGGCCAGTGGCGGCGACGCACCCGACGTCCGGGACGTCATAACCCCTGCGGACGTGCTGGCTCTGAGTTTCTTGAGCATCACTGACAGGCTGCCGGCGGTCACGATCAACGTCACCGAGACCTACGCCGACCAGATCACGAAACTACTGGCTCAGCTTCCCACCGAACTGGCCATGCACGAGGCGTCGTGGGATTACTACGCCGAAGGATCACCCGCTGCCGAACTCTGGACACTGCTCTGCCACTGCGGCGGGAAACACCGCTGGGTGACGGCCAACAAGCTCCTGGCCCGCAAGCGGCCACACCTGCTGCCCGTCTACGACAACGAAGTGGCGAAACTCCTGGACCAGCCCATCAGCTTCTGGGCCTGCCTGTGGACCTGGTTTCACGCCAACCCAAGCCGGCAGGAAGCCCTCACCAGGCTTCGGGCCGAGGCGGGCGGGATTGAGGACATCAGCCTGCTTCGCTGCCTGGACGTCGTGCTGTGGATGCGCGGTGCGGCCTTCGGAGCCACATCGCACAGCCACGATCGGCGACACCATGAACGACCAGCTCCTCAGGCTGAATGAGATCCTTGACATGTTATGGCGGCGGACGTCCTGGGCTGCCTGGTTGCGCAACCGGACTCTTCCCCTACGACGTCGACGAATAGGGCTTGACACAAAGCGCAATACTGCCTGAAGAAGGCAGGGCCTGCCTCGGCCCGCCCGATCAGTACGAGCGGGCCGCCCGAGTCGAACGCCGCCTTACCCCACCGGCCAGCGCGAATCTCGTCAGAGGTACCAGCCCACGCTAATTCGCGGTCGCAGGGTGGTGACAATGGGGCAGTGCGCTGTCGGCGCATATTCGGGCATTCGGTGCGCAGCGTTTCGCTCAGCCCGGGGAGGGAGAGTAGACCCTCGACCGATATTACTCGTTCTCCTGCCAAGATTCGCTTCTGTCGAATTGTGTGTGTTGCGACGGTGCCCCCTTCTGTCGCGTACTGCGGCTAGTATGATCGAAGTTCTCGACCCCACTCGAACGCACCGCTCAATGCTTGAGTGTGTCGGTGCGTGGAGGATAATCGAGTCATGGCTTTCGACCACGATCTCGCCGAGCGCATCCGCGAACTCCTCGCCGGTGCGCCGGGCGTCACGGAGCAGCGAATGTTTGGCGGCCTGGCCTTTCTGATCAACGGGAACATGGCAGTGGCTGCCAGTGGCCAGGGTGGCCTGCTGGTCCGGGTAGCCCCCGAAGACACCGACACCTACGTCGACGACGAGCGGGTGCGCCGCATGGTGATGGGTGGGCGTGAGATGCGTGGCTGGCTGCACGTTGACATCACGGCCACGGGTGCTGCGAGCGAATTCGACCAGTGGGTGGCTCGCGGTGCCGCCTACGCCCGTTCGTTGCCCGCCAAAAGCCCCGGCCGGCGCCGCCGAGCCCGTTCAGCAGGCTGAACCGATGCCAGGGAGCAACCAGGTGCGCCGAACAGTTCTGAACTGCACTAAACGACTCTGAACGAACCCGCGCCGACCTGCGGAAGTTGCGTTTCCGCAGGTCGGCGCACTATTGCGTCGTTGGTTCACACCGACGAGGTCAGCGGCTCGCCCCAACTGCGGAACGACCAGCACGGGGAATGGCACCGCAGCGAACGGCTGAGGGGTCCACGAACTTGATCATGCGGATCAATGAACTGATGGTGGCGCCCCGTCGCCCGGCCGAAACGGCTGCGGTCCGCGACCAGATCTCCTGGACCGCGCCTACCGAGACAACACACCTGTTCTGCGCCCCGATAACCGCAAACGGGCGACAACGGCCCTACAGGCCAGCCAACGGGCACCATCGCACGCCAACAGCGGCCTGGAGACGCCAACCGTCACCATCCGACCGCACCCAGCGACGGGTTGGAGCACGTTGACGCCCATTCAGCGACCTTGGGCGCATCACCAGAAGGAGCGGCAGCCGAGGCGACCCCGAATGGCCTCGGGTCAAAGCGGTTTCATGATCGACTCCTGATTTCCTCCTGCACACCCCTGTTGATCTTGATTCAGACCACAATGGACAGACAGTCAAGATCAATGGAAAGTAAGAAAAAGACCCGCTGACCTGGGCTCTCACCCAGACCCAGCGGGCCCTTACGACCGTCGGGACGACAGGATTTGAACCTGCGACCCCTTGACCCCCAGGCGGCCTAAAGGGGTCCAGCGGGTCCTGGCCAGTCCAAACAGGCTGGTCGGAGTCCGGGAATCGTCCAGGTCAGGGCCTCTGATCCGGCCCAGTCTTGCCAGTCCGTGAGACGCGTGTGAGACGGGGCCACGAACGGAGACCCATGTTTACGTCTCGTCCCAGGCCGCCCAGCGGCCGTCATGCCCCTGCCAACCCGCTGGCCGCCAGGATGCGGTTGCACGGGCCCACGCGCGCCGGTAACCGCGCGTGCCCTGGCTATCATCGCCGCCTGTCCCCGGGGCACGGCCGTGGTCGACACCACGCTGCCGCGACCTCCTCACCTGCGACGCGCCTGGTCCTCACCTGGCGCCTATGGGCACCGAGGCTCTATGCGGCAGCCCTCCTCGCGACGTGCCGGTATAGGCCAACGATGGCTGGGGGTCGGCGATGAGCGTCGAAGCCATCACCTGGGCACTTACCCAGGCGCCGATACCGCGGAACCGCAAGAACGCTTCGTCGATGGCAAGCGTGCTGGTCGGTCTGGCCAACCACGCTGGTCCCGACGGCACGAACGCCTTCCCCGCCATCGCCACCCTTACCCAGTACACACGTCTGTCCACCCGCTCGGTCCAATACGCATTACGCGATCTCGAGCAACTGGGGCTAATCAGCCCGTCCGATCCCGAGATCATCGCCGCCTACGTCAAACGGGCCGACCGGCGCCCACACGGTTGGGACCTCGCCCTTCGCCGGGCAGAAACCCCACCCCTCACCGCCGCTACCCCCAAGCCGCGCGAGCCTGTGGACAACCACGCGAACGAGGTGCATGCATTGCACCCCGCCGACACCCACGGGGTGCAACAACAGCCGCGCGGGGTGCAAACAGCGACGTTACGGGGTGCAAGCACTGCACCCGAACCATCCCTGAACCGTCCGGGAACCACCCGCCCGCGGCAGCCCAGCCGACGCGGCCGCGTGACCGCGACGGTCGAGCCGGGCGACCGGCCGCCCGCACCGCAGCGGCCGTGCGGGCAGTGCGACGGACGACCCCGAGAACCGGTCGCGACCCGGCTCGTGTGGCACGGCGAGACCGCCGTCCCGTGCCCGCGCTGCAACCCCCGCTCGCCGCACTACCCCAGCAGACCCGGCCTCCCGGCCGCTTCCTGAACCCTCGGCAGAACCCCTGCGCACATATCGAAGGAGAACCCCATGGCTACCGCCATGCTCGACCATCAACATCTCACCGCCAGCGTCGCGGCCCTGCGGGGGCACGCCGCCACCCGACTGGCCGGAAAGATCATCACCGTGCTGTCCCCCAAGGGCGGGCAGGGCAAGTCCACCTTCGCCAAAGAACTCGCCTGGCTGCTAGACGCGATCCTGGTGGACCTGGATTGGGACGGCGGCCGCGTGTCCCGCCTGCTCGGGTATCAGACCGCCCGCTACGTGCGCGCGCCGCTGCTCGACGCCCTGTTCGACCCTCAGGGCCGCCCGCCGCGGATTCACCGCAGCCGCAACCGGCCGGACATGGTGCCCGGACACCGGGACTTCGAGCCCAACCAGCCCGAGCCCGACGCAATGGCCGAGTTGCTCATCGCCTGGAGCCAGGGCTGGGCACGGCCCATGGTGATCGACACCCACCCCGGTGGCAGCCGATCCACCCTCGGTGCCGCGCAAGCCGCCGACCTGGTGATCATGCCGGTCATCTTGGGCACCGGCGAGCTCGACGCTGTCGAGGACGCCCTCGACGAACTGGCTGATTTCAACCTCCTGCTCGTGCCCAACCACGTGCCCACCAACCCCGCCCACCTACCCGGATACGAATCCCGCCGCCTGCTCGCGCTCGCGCAGCGGCACCGAGTGGGCGTCGCCGACACCTTCGTGCGCCACCACGGCTGGATGCCCCGCCGCCGGATCCGCACCGTCATCACCGCCCGCACCACCCACGGCACCAACAGCGCAGCCCTCACGCGCGACCTGACCGCACTCGCCCAAGAGGTCCTCACCCATGCAGCCTGAACCCCCCAATCGCACAGGCGGAACCGAGCACGCGATCGCCGGCACTGCGCGCCTAGCGGCCGCCGGAAATAAGGCCGCCCGCAAGACACGGCACGCCCCTACCCCAAAGGACGGGACCACCAGCCGGACACCCGCGAACCCGCCTACAGCGCCGACCGTTACCGATACAGGACCCCAGGGACCATCTGAGCCAGCTAACGGCCACACTGTAGCGCTATCACCCGCGCACGAGGGCGTCGCGCGAGTACGGCCCATTCACAGTAGCGAAGCCGGCGCGGACTCGCGGCCAAGCCCAGCCAGTGCACCAGGCAATATGGCCGATGGCGGCAGGAACCCGTCAACTGTCGCGCTCGGTCGCAGTCTTCTCCCCGCAATACCACCGCCTACCGCTGGGCCGGTGATGCCCGAGTCCGTCCGCAAATCACTACGTCTGGGCCTGATCAACACCCTGCGCGCTCTCAACGCCGCCCACCGGCTCGTTGAGGCCCGCCAGGACGAGCTCGTCAAGGCCTTCGCCGACGCCCGAGACCAAGGCTTCCCCGAGCGGGAGATCGCACGCCTGCGCGGCGAAGCAGTTGGCCTCGGCTTCGACGACGACCAATACACCCAACTCCTCCACCACACCGGCTGGACTGCCTAGCCGTCCCCAGGGGGTGTCCTCGCCCCAACCACCCGGACGAGGACACCCCCGGCAACCACGAATGCGACAACCCGGGAGCATCCGTGGGAATAGTCGACGCCCACCAGCACCACAGCGCGCACACCCAGCCCCCGGGGCCAAGCCCCCAACTGCCGACGCACGCGCCGAAGACCAACACGCGCACCCGCGCTCCGACGACAACCCGACACCGCGCCCGCATCGCCCTCGAACCACCTGCGCAACGACACGCCCGTCGACGGAACGCGCGAAACCGCCTCATCCATCACACCTGTAGCGCAAGCGCAGAAGGCACCGAACGGCAGAAGGCGCGTCGCATCACCGGCTGGCGCGCGCACGCACGCGCGCGTCGTTGCGCGCGCAACGCGCGCGATACACGTACTCGCCACCACCGTCAAGACCCCGGACGGAAGCCAGCGGCGCCACTCCGCCAGCCCACCTCCACCCGAAGCCGCGCCGCGGCGCTCACCTCCGCGACTGCCATGTGCGCGACCACGGGTGGGCCTGGTCGCCCGAAGGCAGCCGCGCAACGCGCGGAGAAGCATTCATTGCCGAGCCACCGGTGCGCCCGGGGATTTTCGCGGGTCAACATGTAGGAGACACGGTTCCGCTGGCGATTCCGCCGAAAAGGTGCCTGACGTGAGTAACCCCCAACCTGCTACCGATGTCGCGATGGTGCATCGTCATTCACTATCGGAGTAGTCAGTTAGGAGTGAAAACGTGTAGGCTGCCTTGAACGATGGCATAAAGTTGCAGGTTGGCTGAGCGGACTTCCGGAGACCACGCGATGCAGGACACCCCGCCCAACCTCCTGTCCAGCCGTGCTGGACCGCTTCCGGGAGCGGCGGGACACGCAGGTTGATGGTGCGGGCAAAGAGCGGGAGGGGGCCCTTGATCGGTTGGACTTCTAGCGCGACCCCGAACTGGGAGAACATACGCACCGTCAGTGAAATTCACCGACAGTCGCTGCGATGGCGCGCCCACGCGGGCCACTTGTCCGCGTCGCAGGGCATCGCCGCCGCCCCGACCAGGCCACAGGGCGGCCGACTTGAGGTTCAAAGCGCCGTCCCTCACTGATTGCAGGAGGTGAGCCGAAAACCGCAGGCCGCCCACGTAAGTCGCTGGGACCCAGCACGAATTCGCCTCTCGCCATGCGGCGCTGGAGATCACAGAAATTGCCGCGTGTTCGCGAAGGGGGCCACAGCCAGCCCGAGTGGAGGTGGAGCATGCCCCTGGACGTATGCCCGGACGCGGCAATCTGTTGGGCATGCCTTGTGTCGCGATCCGAGACGCCCGAAGAAGAGCCCTGGTATCACGACGGCTATCTCAATGTATTCCTTTGTGGACAATGTGCATGCGACGAGGGTTATGCCGTTGACTCGGCGGTCCCCGCGGATCGCCTAGTCGAATCCATAATCTATCGAAGATACTTGGCGTGGTGACAATTGACCGACACCGGTACTCATATCTGGCCAGAAGCGCGCGTACTTGACGACGCAGTTGATGCATTCCGCATTGGCGGCTTTAGCGCAGCGCGCGCCACACTCGCCGGGGAAACTCGTGCCCGACCGCACATCGTCGACGCCGTCAGCGCAATGGCGATTAGCGTGCTCGTCGTGACTGAGCGAAAATTGTTCAACGAAACAATCGGGCCGACCGCCGACAACGGTGTAGAGCACCTGCTTGGCGTCGTCAAGGTCGACCTCGCGGAACCGCTAATCGATGAACCCGAAGTTGACAGCTCACCTGTCGACGTGGCGAGCATTCTCGTTGCACGTGTCGCCGTTGTCTGTTCACGTGCCGCACGCCCCTCCCATTACCTCATACTCCACCATGCGTTGGAGAACGCGGCACAGCGTCTCGACTTTGAGGATGGTATTTCCCCCCAGGATTCTTACCGCCCCAACGCGCTTAGTTGCGCGAGGCTGATCGGCTTATTTTGGGCAACCGACGGGCTTCCGATCAGTATCGCCACCACTCACGTGCGCGATCACCTCGCAGCGTTGTTCCCGAGGCCACAGGCGATGCGCCGCGCGGCAACTCTATGCGCTTTCGCGCTCGCGCTGACTTACACCAACGCCGACGAATGGTACTTCCCCATCACGTACGGCCAAACCCCCAACATACGCAGCAGTGGCTACCACGATCCCGGCCAATGGCCCGCCGAATCACTCGAACGACAAAGAGCAGTCGTCGCCCGACTGATACGTCTCGCGATTCAACGCAAAACACGGCGGATGAATAGCGAATTGAAGAAACATCTGCCTAGCACGGCATTGCTCGCGGAGCACCTCCTTATGGTCGCCAATAACATCGGCGAGCAGATCATCCACGCTCGCTTCGAGTTCCCAAGAGGCTGACATCCCGTGCTAACGACCACGCCGAACATCGGAGGAGAACATGGTCGTCGCCAACTTCGGCCCGCGATGGCGGGTTATGACGGCCGTCGATGACGTCCATGGCCGGCCGCGGAGGACGCCAGGAATCAGGGCCTGCGCGGCAACTTCAAGGCCAAAGCCGCGGAATCCCGCCATACGGGAGCGCAACGAATGAAATGGCAGCCACCAGATCCGCGCAATCTACCGCTCCTAAGGGGCCAACTCGTAGATCAGATGCGAAAGCCTCTACAAGTGACTACCACCGCAGGAATGCTGTCTCACGGGTTCGGTGCTATTAATCCCGATCCGAGACATCCCAGGCGCGCTGCGGCGCGACTCCTGGAAGACGAGCGCGATCGTCTAATCAGCGCGCCGATGTACTATGTCACCGATGAAATGACTGCTGTGGCACAGCAAGCTGGAGCCAAGCTGCCAACGTGGTCAGTGTGGCCACACGATATTCCCTCGCCCAGTGGCTTTATGGTCTTTGGTGCGTCGATTGGCGGCTACAAATCCGAACACCCGAGCACGGGCTACGCCGATATTTCGATCGTGGCCGCCTCCTGGGGACGAACGAGCCTCATGGGACACCCCGATCAGTATCTGTGGGTCACCTATTGGTCGGCCGTCAATCGTGAAGACGGCATCGCGCTTGCAATGGATAGCATGGGGCTTAATCGTCAGGACGCTCAACGCTTCGTGGCCGAGAATGAGGCGGATCTCGCGTGGGACAACGAGGTACTTGTCGAGTACGGCTCGCCGCTCACTCGAGTCAGGACCAGGTCGAATGAGATCCTCGAGATCGACCCTGCCGAGGATGCGAGTCCGCTCGATGGCACCTGCGCCAGCTACACGCAGACCGTCCGCGCCGCGTGGCTCCTGATGAAAAGGGAGGCGAAGAAACCCATTGCAACCACGGAAGAACGATGGATGCGTAAGAGCATGCAGCGACAGGCCGAGAATAGCGGTCAGCCAATTTACGGCGAGCCCCGCGTGACAGTCGTCCGGCTGCACACCTCGCGGCGCTCGCCGTCGGCGGCCACTACCGGCCAAGCACGCGGCAAGGTGAAGTTCCGCTCGTTGGTCTCTGGCCACGTACGTTGGCAGCCATACAAGTCTCGCAACATCATCGAGCCTATTTGGATCGAGCCGTACGTCCGGGGGCCGGACAATGCTCCCTTCCGGGCCGGACCAAAGAAAGTCAAGGTCAACCTGTTGGACCGACCGCCTGGCGGCCGCCCACCTGTGAGGGGAAAATGAATCACTGTTCCAGCAACGGAATGAGTTGCAGGTGATCCGTGAGCTTTGGCGGCGCATTAGCCGCCACGGAAGCGCAGAAGTACTCATTTTTCCCGCCGACGAGAACAGCTCACAGGAAGCACTCCTAATACGTCGCCCGAGCTCTTATGCGAGAAAGATAGGCGATGATGGCGAGTGGATACCAGTCGAAATTCCGAGAGAGCAGGAGTTCGGAGAAATACTGTCGCCTATTGACAAGAAGCTTCGCGAAGAGTTCTCAAACATTCGACCGTTCAAGCTCGAAGAATGGGACGAATGGCCGCTAGAGGCGGCATGAGGATGACCGAAGACGGCTACTTCATCGACCTGAACCTGCTCGGTGCCATCTCGATCGAATGCGGAGACCCCGCGTGTAACGACCATCAGATCTTCGTGGGTGATGCCATTACGAGTAAAGAGCTACGTAAGCGCATGCTTCGACATGAGGAAGATGTGCCAACCTGTAACAACGCCCGGCGGCGGCGCGCATCCATCTTGCGGGCGCCGCCGGATGCGCTTGCGTCAGACGATCGGGTGTGAGCGCGACGAGAGGCCCCTCCTGGTCGACCGGCCGCAAGAGTGGGTTGTCCACGGCGCCGACTGGCAACTCGGTCCGAGACGCGAGCCAACCAGGTGGCGGCAAAGTTAGGGGCCTTACGTACGGATTCGGAGGCCTTTCACCGCGCGGCGAACGCCGGGTACGCTTCGGCCGCTTGCAGTGATCTGGGTGATCGCGTAGTGACCGTCGACAGACATCCCGACGCGGGTGCCGAACGCCGCGCCGGGTGCGAGCGCGACTGGTGAGCTGAGACCTTGACTAGCCAAGCCGCGGCCGCCCAGGCCAGGTCGGACATGTTCGCGACTTTGTGCGCAGGCGTCATGAACCTCCGTGCCACCCCGTGGCCACGATCAGCGGTGGACACCTCGGCCGACATGTCGACTAACTCGAAGAATTTACAACTCTTCGGAAGGTGGCACCCAACAGTCCGCCCCCGGTGCAGCTTCCCGGTTGCAGGCCCAGCAACTCCAATCGGCCATCGATGCAGTCGAACTCCCGGCAGGCGATTGGCTGCGGATGCGCATCGGGTGCGCCGCCCGTCCGCATTCAGACGTCAACTCCATCTGCATCCGCCAAACGCGTGAATCCTCTCACGAGTGTGCTGGGCGGCACTCATGGCCCCGATGCAGCTGACCTGCGGAAATCAACCCAGATCCTGGCCTGTCATGCACTATCAGAAAACTCCGATAGTGACAAAGATGATCATGCCTGTTCTTTTGAGGACAGAGCCGATAGACCTATCCGCCGTGCCGCCAGAAGCCAAGAAGCCCCCGTCCAACCCGTTCCTGGGCAAGCTGGGCAATCGGTTGCGCTTGCGGCGAGAGGACCGCGACCTGACTCTGGACGAACTGTCGACACTGTCCGATATCAGCGGGTCGACGATCAGTGCGATCGAGCGAGGTCAGAAGAACGCGGGGATCAGCACGATCGCGCGGCTCGTGCAAGTTCTAGAACTCGACTTTGCCGCTCTCATGCGCGATCTGCCAGAACCACCCCCGCCCAAGTCGCGTGGTCGGATGGGACCACCGCGCAGAACGGGGCACGAGGAATAGCTGGAGTTGGGCCCCGAAGAATTGGGTGGCTGCGGGATCAACGTCGGCGAGGTAATCCGGGGACAACCGACGCAACGAGTCAACCGCTTTCGCCGACAAGTCATTAAGGAGCGGTTCATCACACGACCGTGGGATCGATTGCTGCGCCACGCTAGAGCCGCATACGCCGGCCCCCCGCGAAGCCTAACCGCCTGGCAGCTCACCATCGAATCGTTTGATTACCCGTGGCGGTCGTGGCTCTCCGGGCCAGAGCACGACCCGGTACAGATCGTTGCCGAATCGCCCGTCGGGCGAGATGGTGCGGAGTCCGCGGTAGTAGATGCGCGCGGTGTAGTCGCCGGCCGGGATCGGGGTGCGGGGGATGTTGTCGGTGTAGTCGAACGCCGACACGAGAAGCCGTCCGGTTTCGGTGTGCAGGCCTGCCTCGGTGATGTGATCCCAGTCGTCGGGGTTGATGTCGGGTTCGGTGGCGCGGATGTCGAGGATGACGGGCACGGTGGTGCGCCGCGCCGTGCCCACGCCGATCGCACCGGGGGCGGTGGCGACGAGGTCAGTGATGAGGGCCCTGGTCCATTGCCGGTCGGGTGCGAACTGAGCCGCCTCGTCCTGCACGACGAAGGCGTTGTAGTCGGCGAACACGTCCAACTCGGCGTAGGCATGCTGCTCGGTGTCGGTGTTCGTCGTGGGTGGCCGTTCGGTCATGAGGTTTACCTGTACTCCGTCGGGTAGCTGGTGTAGCTGCTGGGCCAAGGGACCGCGGATCCGCATGCACTCGGCTGCGGGTTTGGCGACGATGTTGTCGAAATCGTAGGTCCCGCCAAGGTTGAAGAACCGCAGCGGGATCAAGCGCTGGTCGTGGGTGAGCGCTCCGTACCGGTCCTGCCACGTCGTCGCGTAGCCGCGACAGGCGTTCCTCTCGGGGTCCGCGAGTAGCCAGGCCGCCCAGTCCTGCAGGCACGTGCCGATCCGCGTGCGTTCGGCGGTTTCCGGATCGAACAGAACCACGTGCTCCTGGTGTTCGACCGCGAACTGGCGCCCGCAGAGGTCCTGGCCGAAACAGAACAGGCCATCCGCGAGCCCGTTGTAGGTCTCCTTCCAGGATCCGGGTGTGTTCCATTGGGCGAGCTCAGGGCCGAGACCCGCGCTTCCCGCGTGGAAGACCTGCACGCCGGCGTTGAACACGGTGAACCCATTGACCGCGGTCAGTAGCAGCGCCAACTCGGCGAGTGGGCCGGACTCGTCGAGGACGACGGTGACCTGAGGGCCGAGTGGGTACCGGGCCTGCCGCAGTAACTGGTCGACCAGGTTGGCGGGTGCGGTGGGGTCAGTCGGCAAGGATGATCACTTTCTCGCCGTTGTCGAGGCCGGCGGTTTGGTGTCGGATCGAGGACCCGGCGCCGCGATTGTCGAATGGGTCGATGTATTTGACCGAGGACCCTTCGCCGCCTTCGGCGAACATGGCCGGCGGATACTCGTCCCGGTCGTAGCCGGGTTTGGTTTGCGGGACCTGTTTCATCGACTCGTCGCGCCGTTCCTCAGCACCCTCGCGATCCAGCGTGACTTCCATCGGCTGGGTCCTCGGGAAGGGCACGTCTCCGCGCCAGGAGGTGCCCATTTGGGCCTCGCGCACGTGGTTCGCGGCCTCCGGATAATCGCCCTGGTCGACGATCACGTACTGCGGCCCTGTCGGTTTGGGTTGCTGATCGTTGATGTCGTTGGCGATGTGATCGACCCATCCCGACGCGGTGGTCCCGGCGTCGTGCATCGCGGTGTCGGCGGCATGGGCGGCGGATTGCCCGGCGCGGTGGATGTCCTCGGACGCCTCGTGGGTCGAGGAGGTGACGGTGTTCGCGGCGTCGTCCAGACCGACGGCGCCCAGGACGTGTCCGCTGAGGTTGCCGGCGGCGTCGACCATGTCGGAGCCGAAGTTGGTGGCGGTGATGACGACGTCGCTGGCGAAATGTCCGGCCAAGTCGGCAGCGCCGCGGATCGTGGCGCCCGCCGAGTGCACCACGCCCGCCGCCTGATCTCCCATCCAGTCCACTGCGGAGGTGAATCCGTCGGTGAGGTCGTCGAGGAGGGTGGGTGTCTGGGGGGCGTGTTCCTGTGCCTTGTCGATCGTGGCTACCGCCTGATCGCCCGCGGTGATCAGTTGTGCCCGGGCGCGGTCGAGCATTTGCTGGGCCTGCGTGCGGGCAGCCTCGCCGGGGTCGGTGAACGGCGGCTGGGCCGGTGCGGGTTGCCCGGCCGCGGCGGCCTGCTGCGTCGCAACGGCGACGGCCTGGTTGTGCTGCGCCTGGGCTTGCTGTGTGGCCTGCTCGCCCTGCTGGTAGATGCCGATGGCTTCCCGCGCCTGCCCCTGGGCCCATTCCAGCGTGGCCGTGTAGCCCTCGATGGCTTGCGCGGCAGCGTGGAACGCGTCCCCGGCGATGGTCCAGCGACCCGGCTCGGTGTCGAAGCGTTCGTGGTAGGCGTCGGCAGCTCCGCCGGTCCAGCCGCCGGTGTCGAGCGTTTTCAACCCGTCACCGGTCTGCACCATCTTGTTTCCACACACCACCAGATGGGCGATCGACTTGCGGATTTCACCCGGCTCGCCCGGCACCAACTGCTTCGGATCGGTCGTGTCACCCAACTCCGCCAACGGGGTCACTCCATGCTCTCGAGGCCGGGATCGACGCCAGTCCCGTCGAGCAGGCCCGTCAGGGTGTGCTGATGCGCCTGCTCGATCTCGATGTACGCCCCGGCCGCGTTGATCAGACGCCGGGACAGCTGCTGACCGTCCTTGGTCAGGTTGGCGACCCCGACCTGCCAGCGCGTGGTGAACGACTCGTAGGAATCCGCCAGACCCTTGTGTCCCACGAACTTCCGGTCACAGTCGATGTCCTCCACCGGCACCGCACCCAGCTCGCCAACCAGATCAGACAGCCCAAGGCCGGCCTCTTTCAGGGCGTTGACGTCCACATGGAAACCACCTGATGTCACTCGCGCGTCCCCTCATCCTTGCCCCACCGGGCGACCACCTGAGAGTAGTGGAACAACCTCATAACGTGACTCTAATTCGCACGAGTTTCGCAGCTGCAAATGCCCAAGGTGGCCCGAGGGTAGCCTCGGCAAGGCGCCAACAGTGTGCCACTGAGCGCAGCGTCGTGGGCGAATAAGGCAGAAGCGGGCGCGCAAATTTCTGACGGCAACCCGCTCGCCAAACCGCCCAGCATGCCACCCCGGCGGGTTCCCCCTTTCAGTCCAAGGCCGTCTCGTCCTCGGCGGGCAGCTTTCCGCTGCCCAACGAAAGCGACGAGTGGAGCTTCCTGGTGGGCGCAACAGCTCAGCGACAATCCCGAGGTAGTTGGACGGGCGAAGTGACCGAGGAGACACAATGGACCGTGCATAGCGGCTCATCTTGGCTCCTGTTTCAATCACCTTCACTGGGCCCATGCGGTTGATCAGCCATTTTGGACTTCCGAGGCCCACTGGTGGTTCGATTTCGGTCGAACAGACGTGACTTTACGTCACAGGTCGTTCCTCTGCACAGCGATCGACCCCTTCGCCAGATCGTCCTTTAGTGGTGGTGCCGGGGGTCAGGCCGAACAGGTCGACGACGGGCAGCCACCCACCACATACGGCTCTTTTTTGTCCGACACGGGACGTGGCCGTCGGCGTGCGCAGACGCGTCAGTGCGATTTTCGGTTCGACGCAAGCTGTTCGAGACCGATGTTCAGTGTTCGGGCTATGTGGCGGGCCTCGACCACCGGAAGGTTTCGCAAGCGAAACTCGACGAGAACTACTTGTGACCATGGCACACCAGCCTGACGCGCCAACCCCCGTCTCGAAAGACCGCTATCTTTGCGGTAATATCGAAGATTACGACCGACGCCCCAGTTGGCAGTTACGCTGACACTCCATATACCAATTCGTCGTCGCGCGCGTTTTTCCAATTTTCGAAGCCAATTAGCCATCTATTATTACCCATAACTGGTGGACGCCTTGCGCATGTCTAATTTGACGTCTTTTCATATTGCACACTCTCGCTAGATTTGGTGTCCGCCATATTCAGAGCCACCGTCGACACATCCGACGAGGTGGAAGTGGCATTAGACGCCAGCCCGCCGTTGGGTTGCAGGGACTCCAACGCCTGATGTCGCAGGGTCGCACGTGTTTCCATGGCACCTACCAATAAGAAGCCGGCGACGACTGGCATAAACCACTGCGGGGAATTCAATATAATAGCAGCAACCGCGCCGACGGCGAAAATCGAATAGGCCGCGGAAACTAGGCGGCGGCGGACTTGCAACCATCTCGCCACCTTGGATGTACACATCAATTTCACACAGCGAGTGCAGGCGGTCGACTTATGCACCGAAAGCAACTGTCCGGTTGCAAAGACTAACAAACCAACGGGCCCGACAAATACGATCGCACTGATCGGCTGAGCCCCTCCGTCACTGCACAGCGTGGAGCACGGCGACGCGTGCACACTCTTCGGTATCCCTAAGGCCAGCATAGCGAAGCACAGCCCCAGAATGATCCACGCGATGTGGAGGTTGTGTACGACGATTCTCATTCAATTACGTCCTTCTTGTTTAAGACATCTAAGCGTGGAAGTAGGATCGTCGCAAGAACCAAGACGATCAAGTTAGGCCAAATCCCCTGAAGCGAATTTCTCTAACATATCATCATGACGTGATTCCCAACCATCGATGGCACATTAGGTCAAGCTATCGAATTTCTCGATGTTCGTTGCTCCCAGAACAGCCGAGCGCACCTGAGCACACGGACATCGCTAGTCTTCCAACCCGGCGGGTTCCGGCTTCAGCGCCAGCCCCCCGACGACGCACGACCGCGCGGGATTGCCGTGCAGCGTCGCGATAGCTGGCGACTCGTAAATGTCTGGAAGCCATTCGGGCAGCCACGCTAGGCCGCACGATTCGAAAGCGAAATCGCCGTAGAACGATCGGATTTCATCACGCGTTCGGAACGTGACTGGAGTAGATGATTTCTGGTACAACTCGATAAATTCGCGGATCTGACTCAGTTCAGGTTCGGGGACGCCCTCCTCGACCACGTGAGTCAACGCCAGCGCTGAACCGGGCACCATCAGTTCACGGTAGGATTGGAGTGCGTCGTGGACATCAGGTTTCAGCACGAAATGCAGGACGGCACCAGCGAGGACCGCCAAGGGTTTCCCAGGATCGAGCACTCCTGTACTGACCGCGGTTTCCCACACGGCCCGTGCATCGAGGAGGTTCTCGTGAATGACAGTGTGCCGCTCGGGATCGCCGTGTTCTTCAAGCAGGAGACGAGAGTGTGCTACCGCAACCGGCTCGAAGTCGACATAGACCACACGGGCGTCAGGGCAGATCGTATCGACGATTTCATGCACATTCCCAGCAGTGGGAATGCCGGACCCGAGATCAAGAAACTGCTTGAAACCACGCTGAGCACAGAAGACCGCAGCTCGTTGAATGAACTCGCGGTTGGTCTTCGCGAGAACACGGACGATAGGCATCTTCTCGATCGCCCGTTTCGCGAACCCGCGATCGATCGCCCAGTTCGTGGTTCCACCGAGCAGGAAGTCGTACACCCGAGCCGCGCTTGGGTGCTCAAGGTCCAACCCCGGGAACGGCCCGGTTGCACGCTCCAGTGTCATAGCACCCCTTAACATCTCGCAATAGCCAAAATTCCAGCGGGCGCAGGTCGGCAAAATCGCGATTCCACGATTTCTTTGTTCGCTACTGTGCACCGACTTCGAATATTTGAATCCGACGGCGCCGACGCCAACGATGCCCCGACCGCAACCGCCGGCGGGATACTCATCAGTCGCTCGGAGATGGACGTATGGCGATTGACTCTTCCGAGCGAGCGTTGTAAACGGATGCCAACCTGGCAATCAGCCATGGGTCGACAGTGGCTTGACAAAGCCAAGCAATGCCCTCGACGGCAAAGTCCCAACGCAGCCTGGCCATATCCGCGGACGCCGGAATGCGTGCGGTCACGCGCGTAGCCACCCCGATATCTGACCTCTCTGAGTGCAGAGACCGGAAGTCTGGGGACGAGCTCCCCGCCTTCGCCAACCCCGATGTCGCCGCACACGAGCCGGCGGGGGCGCGCACCCTCGCGCGCCGGGGACTGTGGTCGCAGCGCTGCGGCTGCCACAAAGTGACATCGCGGACTGCACACGGAATTGATTCATGGCGACTTTCAGGACGGGTCGAGGCGGGGCGTACGGAGCTTGCCGCAACCGGAGCGAGGTCAGCTATCCCTGAGGGGGACCGTATCACTGGACAGCCGACCGCATGCTGGACAAGATCTGGACACTCGGTGATTTCGGCTGACCTGCTACTCAAAACGGCCAGGTAAGGCTTTCGGCCGGGGCGGTTGGGCCGTTGACCTGCGCACGGTCCAAGTGCCCCTCGGAGACAAGGCGGCAATTTCACGTGACCAGGCTTGCGTCGCGGGCCTATCCAGGCTGAGTGTGCGATGATCACCTGCGACGGAGTACCCCGTCTCGCACGCATGGTCGTACAGGCGGGTGGCGGGTGCGCTCGTCCCGTAGATGTCGTGCGGCACCGTACGTGCGACACATGTTCGCGGCGCACGTTAGGGAGTGACGAAAATGCACCAGGTGGAGTTCACGTCGATCGACAAGATTAGCCTGGAAGGCGTCATCCACCCGGGCGTCGGCGATTTGACGCGAGGCGCGGTAATCCAGGTCCACGGGATAAACGCGGATATGACCGAGGGCGGCATGTTCGTGCGCCTCGCGGAGCGTCTGGCGGAGGCAGGGTTCAACGTTCTGCGGTTCTCCTTCCGCGGCCACGGCCACAGCGGTGGAACCCAGCGCGGGGCGACGATCGCGGGCGAACTGCTCGATCTACAGGCCGCGATCGACTATGTACGTGAGCGGTTCCCAGGCCCTCTGTCAATTGTGGCGTCGAGTTTCGGTGCCGTGTCGACAGCGCTTTCCCTACGGTGGTTGGGCAATCGGCTCGCTCAGCTCGTCCTTTGGAACCCCGTGTTGGACTTGAAGGCCACCTTCATCGAACCGGAACTACCGTGGGGAAGAATGAACTTCAGCCCGGAGCAGCAAGAGCTGTTGGCTACTCAGGGCTTCCTGATGCTCGATGACGAGTTCGAGGTCGGCCGAGTGTTATTCGAGGAGTTCCACCACTACCAGCCGCTGAACTCGCTCTTAGCGAGCGCGGTCCCTGCGATTATCGTGCACGGGGACCGGGACAGCGCAGTCTCTTACGAGATTGCGCAGCAAGCCGCAGAAGTCAAGCCCAACACAGAATTCTGCACAGTCTCGGGTTCGGATCACGGATTTGACACGCGAGCACGCGAGGACGAGGCAGTTCAGGTGACAGTGAACTGGCTCACGACCGACGAGGGGCCCGCGTGACCATGGCTTCTCTGTATGCGCAGGTCCAGATCCACGACACGACGCTGATCGGCGAGCACTGCGTCTTCGGCTTCCCGAAAGAGGCACGGGTTCGAGCCGAGCAACAGAAGCCTGGATCGGTGTCGATCGGTGCAATGGTGACCGTGGGGCCAAACTGTATCGTAGCGAGCCACGTTGTGATCTACGAGGGAGTCCACGTGGGCGCAGACTGCGTGATCGACGACCGCGTTCGCATCGGCTACGACAGCACTGTTGGCGAACGAACGCGTATTACGTACGGCGCATATGTTTGCGACCGCGTGACGATCGGCGCGGACGCCTGCGTCGCCGGATTTATCTGTGACGCCACCACCATCGGAGACCGTTCGACGGTGATGGGTGAACTGGTACACGAGTATACCCATCCGCACGAGGGCTGGTGGGACGTCGAGGAGGCCCCGCCTGTGATCGAGGAGGACTCAGTAGTCGGTTATGGCGCGCGCGTTGTGGGCGGGGTACGGATCGGCCCGCGAAGCTATGTCGCCGCAGGCGCCGTGGTCACCAAAGACGTTCCCCCAGGGCACGTCGTGACGGGCGTGAATATCCACACTCCCACAGAGCAGTGGCCGGGACACCGACTGCAAGGCCTGATCCGCCATTGGCTTTCGTCGCCGGGGCCGCGTGTGTGGTGATCGACACCGGCAGAGGAGTGGTAGGGACACCGACTACAACGCTGCGAACTCCGGCCGGCGCACTCCTCCTTGCTACTGACCCGGCGTCCCGGCTCGCCCGCGCTGCCCGTGCCTTCTGCTGATTGCGCTGACGGTCTGCTCGCGTGCCGACCAGTGCTCCCTCACCGGCGTCGAGATTTCGCTAGCATGCGAAATGTCTCCCTTACGCAGTTCCAACGGTCGGTTCGTCACTTCCCCACAGGCCCGACGAAGTCGGAGTCCTCGGTGTCGCTGCCCGCCTGACCTTTCGAACGCTGGCGAACCAGAGGAGGGTCGTAGGCGAGGGCGGTAAGTTGCCGTGGAAATCTCGCACGGAGGTCGGGGCGTGGATGGTCAATGTAAAGGGCAGGCAGAAACTCGTCCACGGGCACGATGGCGCTTTCCAGGCGGGTAGCAAGGACGACATCGACTGCGGCTCGGCTAAGCACATAGCCGAAAGTGCAGTGGCTGTAAGCCGGTGAAACGAATCCTTCCATGACTGACGGCTCTCGCCCGGCTGCCAATGGGAAACGACCCAGGTACAGCAGATCGAAGGCAGCGTGCTTGGTCAGCCGATTGAGGCCGTCGAGCAGGTCTTCGAGGAAAGTGGTCGGCAGCAGCGCGTCGTCTTCGAGGATGACAATAAACGTGTTGCTGCCCGCCTTAGCGGCGTGACGCCAGCACGCAAGGTGTGCGAGGGTGCATGCGACCTCCCCGTACTTCAGCGGTCTGCTCCACCACGGGTTGTCTGACTCGATCTGCCACGGAAAGAGTTTGTACCCCCCTTCCTCCAGTAGGTTCATAGTCAGGTTCTGGCCGTCAAACGGTCCGGTCCAGTCCGACGTGAACGTGACCGGAAGGTCACGTGGAAGTGCGTGGTTCATCCATGCGCGGCGGTCGGGGCGCCGGGCCAGGTTGATCACGTAGGTCCGGAGGTCAGCTGGCGTGATCAACGCTCAGCATTCCTTTCTGGCTTCGGTCATTTCGGTAGCGCGCGGAGTTGTCGATCACCGCCGTGAACGGATCATTGTTGCGACGCGCGAGCAGCAGTAGTGGATTGACCATGGTCAGGTCGGCCACGTCCGTGATGCCGCCGACGCGTCTGGCTTCGGTCACCAGGACGAAGTCGGCGTCGCCTATGTGCTCCGTGACGTAGCGGACGCTGCGGGCGCCGCGCTGTGCTTCGAGTAGGCAGCGAGCTGCGCCGAGCACGCCGAGTGTGAGGCACCCCCCGAGCAGGAACACCGTGGTGCCCTGGGCAAGCGTCAGCCGGGTGAACACAGCGACGTCTTCCAGCAGTTCCTGACGCTCAGTCCAGCGAGGCCCCAGGACGAGTCCGTTCAGGCCCGGTACGACCAACGGATCGTCTTCACCCAAGGGGTGAGGCTCGAAATAGAACGGCAGCTGCGGGAGAAACTCCCGGTACTTGGAGTTCCAGGGCGGACCGCCGACGACCACCAAGACATCGGCCTGCGTGTCGTAGTACTCGGATGGCGCGAAGTCGCGGATCGTCAGTGTCGGTGCCAGCTGTGCGAAGCGCGTCCGCAGGTAAATCAGACTATCCAGGTCGGCGAACTTGGCGTAGCGGAGGTAATTGCGGTCGGCTGGCGAGGCGTACTCGGCGACCTCGTTGTCCGGAATCTCCGAACACACGATGTCAACGTGGGACTCGTCGGACAAGCGCCAGAATGACCGAAGGTCATCCCACCAGCGAGCGCTTCGAGACCCCTTCCGGCTACCGGGATCATCGGAATCCCACGCGGCCTCGGACGGCCGGTTTTGGGACGGTCCTGACGGCTGGCGGCCGGCCAGGAGCAGAAACGCGAGCGTGTCCAGAGCCCGATTGGCGTGCCGGCGCACGGTCTTCACCGCGCATTTCTGGACGCGTGCCAGCGACTCCTGCCGCTCGGTGAGGGTCGGGAATTGGTGTTCGCCAACAAGGTTGAAATCGACCTCGACATACAGGCGCTCGTCTTCGACTAGTCCTCCTATCGCCCGGCGGATGACCGCCACGATCAGCGTGATCTCTTCCGCTGAACCAGAGTCCGGCGTACCGCCCTTGGCTAGGTGAGCTCGTACAGCGTCGGGCAGCGTCGTCAGCACCGCCGTCGGACGGGCGAGGCCGTGACCTTGACGCAGGCGTTTCAAGGCGTCTTTGACGTCATCAACGGAGAGTGAGTGACTGGCCACAGTGTCCAGCATATGTCCATCGGTTTGAGCGATGACCACCAACACTGTCGCTGAATGGCCTACGGCGGCATCCATCCTCCACAGAGGCCTACGAACTACGCGCACGCGGCAGCAGAGTCCACACCATCTTCCCGGATAGCAACGTACAGCTCGCCGAATTCTGGCGATGACGCATGCGAAATCAGTCGACTCGGGAGGCGTGACCACACGTGATCACGCCTCGGATGGTCGACGGGCGTGACCTGCCTGACGCTACCTTCGCCTGCTCCGACCGGACCACGTTCACGCGCCCGGACGAGCTGGGACTTGACGTCATCGGGAACGACTCGAAGCCGGTGGCTTCAGGCCGCAGCTACACGCTTCTACATGGCTGGATCGCAGAGCAGCTACCGACAGCTCCCATTTTGCCGGTCAGCGATCCCGACACAGGCCCACGGTGGATCATCGGGCTAGAGTAGTGATCGTTCGGCGTCGGTTCTGCCGGAATTTCACGGAGTGGCTTCGGTTGGGGTCAACGCGAGTTCGCGGGCAAGGCGCATGTTCGCCGCGGCACGCTCAGGGTCGCGCCGGCCGAGCCCGCAGGGCGCGGCGACTGCGTTGACCGGTCGACCGAGGGCCGCCTCAGTGAGCCGAAGCGCCGCGGCGGTCTCGGCCGGGTGCTGTTCGTCGACCACCCCGGCGTAGAACGGGATGTCGGGATCGAGCCGGTTCAATGGTTTGTAGAACTCCGGGTCGAGGGACGGTGGGGTGACGCCATCACACAGGGCGGCGTGCATCGGCGGGATGGTCCGCCCGCCGGCGCGCAGGCGCGCGGCAATCCGGTTGCGGAAGGCCACCAACGGCAGGAGCGTACCCGGGTCAGCGATCGGCTTGTTCATGTAGTCGCCATGGCAGTAGTCGTGCACGATGACCAGCGCGTCTGCGGGGATGGCTTCCAGCACGCGCGCGGTGACGCTGGTCAGGAAGCCGGTCGCGACCGGCCACAGCGATCGCGGGGCACGGTCGTAGCTCACGCACACCGCGGGGGTTTCGACCTGGAAGGCAACCTGGTCGCCCCAGCGGTCATGGATCGCGCGGATCTCGTTGACGACCGCGGTTGTGAACGTCGGCAGGTGGGCCAGCGCAGCGCGGACCGCGGCCACAGCATGGCGGCGGGAGAGGAGCCCCGTCAGCGCCGCGGGGACACCGAAAACGAACGCGGCAAGGTCCAGTGGGCTGGGGATGCTGACCTGATGCGGCGGCAGTCCGGGGTGTTCAGTGGCCAGGTGCCGGTGCGCGACCATCGCCGCGTCGACCTCCGCGACTCGCCCGAGCGTCACGTCGCCCGGAGCAAGGCACCGGCGGCGGGCTACGCGGTAGACGGTGAAGTCGTCGTAGTCGCGGAACTCGCCCGGCACGACGACCTCAAGCACGGCAACGTTGGTGAGGTTGCGCAGATAGCCGATGATCCAGTTGGAATCCCGGTCGGCCGGGAGCCCGGTGAGCGCGACGGGGCCAGCCTGCTCCAGGATCCACCGCATTGCGGTGTCCTCGTCGACAGCGAGCGACGGCGGCAGGGTGCCGACCATGTGCAGCGTCCGCCGCCGCGGGCCCGGTGCGGGATATGGGTGGTGGCGATGATGGATCGCGGTGGATGTCATGGGAATGCTCCCCAACGTGAGGTGGTGGATGAGGCGGGGCCGGTGCGCGGGGAGCGGCCGCACCGGTGTCGTGGTTGCCGCGTGAGGGGACGCGAGCTACCGGTCGGTGATCGGATCGGGTTGGTGGCTCAGCAGACGCCGGGCCCGCGGCCCGTGTTGGCGACGTAGTCGGCGCGCATGTATCCGGTCGGGCCACCGGGGATCTGCAGCGACCACCAGCCGGGGAACTGGCCTGGGGTGGCGAAGCAGCGCAACGACACGGGTTGGCCGCAGTTGTAGGTGCCGAGGATCCGGTAGCCGGTGCCGGGGCCGCTGCGCAGGTTGACCCGGTCGCCGGCCACATAGGCCGGGCCGGGCCGCGGGGCGCACACGGCCAGCCGCACCGGGCCGGCCCCGATCGCCGCCGACGACATCTCGGTAGCCGGTGCCATCGTGCCGATGGTGGTGGCGTCGGCCACGGCCATGCCGCCGAGGATCGCTGTACCGGCTAGAACCGTGGTCAGAACGGCCTTACGGGTTCGCGTTAACATCACGGTTTTCCTCCCCTGTAACAGTTCTCGTGGAATCACGAACGGTTTCGTGTGGACAGTCGGACGTGGATGGGCGGGAACCGGTGCGCGGGGAGCAGGCGCACCGGTCTAGCGGGTGCCACGTGAGGGCGCGGGGCAGCACGCAGGTGCCGGGGAGGTGGCCACTGCGTGGCCGAACGCGGGTCAGCAGTGGTTGGGCACGCCCGCGTGAGCGTCGCCGCGCAGTGCGCCGGCCCAGAAGTAGAAAACGTTGCCTGCCCACGGGCTGACCCGGATCCACGCGTTGTTGGTGACACCGAAATCGGTGATCCACTGGCCTTCGGTCCAGCACTGGCCCCACCATCGGGATCCCGGCAGCGCGGCGCCGTACGCGTGGGGCCCGACGGCCGGCTGGTAGAACATCGGCAAGTTCGGGATATCGCGGCGCACCTGGATGGGTGCGCCACCGACGGCGCTGACCCCAACACCGATCGGGCCGACGTTCACGTTTGCGCTGGGCGCGCCCGTGGCGGCGTCGGCGGTGGCCACACCGCCGAGCGCGGCGGTCCCGGCCAGCACAGTGGCCAGCACTGCTTTGCGGATTCCTCTCAATTTCACGATTTTCCTCCCCTGTAACGGTTTTCACGGAATGCAGAATTGTCGTGTGTGGACAGTCGGGTGTGGACTCGGGTGGTGGCCTCCTTTCATTCCGCGGGCTCGAGGGTCTGGGAGCCGATACGCTCTCGGCTAGCACGGACAGCGCTGCCGGGTGACGCCGGACGAGGTAGCCGGCGCGGATGGCTCGGGATCGGGACGGATTTGCCCGCGATCGCGGCCGCGCCGGTTCCCGTTGGGTGCGCGCGTGTGGGCGCGGCACCGCCCGCACACTGGATCCCGGAGATGACCAGGTCCCTGCGGTATCGTCGGTATAGCGGTGGCGAGCAGCGTGCCGAGGACCCCGGCCAGGGGCGGATAATCCGATCGGCGGCACGAAACCGTCCTGTCTGCACGGACGCGCGGGAATACAGGATCGGATGGGTGCACGGGAGCGCCCACACCCGCGTCGCCGTCAGAGGTGGCTGAGGGTGGCGTCGACCCAGCCGAGGATCTGCCGGTTGGTGGTGGGTGCCGTGGTGGACAGTTGCAGATCGTGCGCCGTATCGGGCACGACGATCCCGTCGACCTGCGCGTGCGCTCCGTAGAAGGCCCGCTCGGCGGCGGCCACCGCGGCACCGCTGCTGCAGTCGATGCCCAGCGGGGCAGTTCCGCACATGATTCGATCCGCCTGACCGTTGATCACCAGGACAGGGCCCTCATACATCCGGGACGACGGGTTCAGGTACTCGGGCAAGTACGAAATGAAATCGGTGGCCGAGTAGACGTCCTTCAGTCGCTCGTCCTCGGCGATCACGGCCGGGTCGGAGGTGCCAGGGGCATAGAACGCGTCAGCACGCACGCTGGCCGATATGGTCAGGTAGCCGGGATCGAGCCGCTTGCTCACGAACTGCGGATCGAGCGTCGCAGGGCGGGAGCTGCCGAGCACGATGCGGATGGCGTCGGCCAGGTTGAGTCGGTGGCTAATGCCGGCGGTCACGACGGCGTCAACGTCTCGGAATAACCCTGCTTCGGTGTAGGCGGTGATCGCGCCCCAGGAATGCCCTAGTTCGATCACCCGGCGGTAGCCGCTGCCGATCGTCCCAGCACGTAGCGCCTGGATGACCTGGTGCACGGTGAACGTGCCGTTGACAAGGTTTACCTCAGTGGACAGCGGATGGGTGCTGGCGCCCGTGCCGAGCCGGTCCAAGGTCAGCGTGGCATAACCGGCCCTGTTGGCCGCGTGCGTAAACGAGTACATGCCGGGATCCATCGGGAAATCCCAATAGGCCCGATTGTAGGTTATGCCCGGAATGGTCACCATAACCGCTTTCGCGCCGACGGGCTGGCACAGTGTGCCGGCCAGCTGCGCTGCGGTGCCGTCGGTCAGGGTGACCGGAACCCGCACCTCCTGACAGCCGGTCGAATTCGGCTCGGCCCCGGACGCGGACGCGGTAAGCGCGGCGAGCAGCGTCGCCGCCGCCAAAATAGCCATTGCGGCGGTGCGAGTGATCGCGCGGGTCAGATGGCGTCGACGGCGGACAGCGGACGGTATGGCGAACATGGGTCCTCCCAATTGGTTGCGAGTGGATCTGGTCGCTGCGTGGGGAGGAGCACGCAGACGGAGATTGGCGAGGGATCCGGGTCGTGACGGCGCAACGAACTTCGCGCTCGCACTGGGACGATGTTGGGGTCGCGGGATCCGGCGTCAGCCGCTAACCGTGACGTGGCCAGGCTTTCGCAATGGCACTGAAACCGCGGGGTCCACATCCGGGTCGCGAAGCGCGCCACTACTCGGCACAGCACAACTTGGTCGAGGCCTCAGACAGAGCTTGGCATGACGGAGCCGACAGGACGGCGAGCGTGGTGTTAGCGGTGACCAGCGCGGCCGACACGATCCTCGCGCGGTGGCGCGGGAGTCGCCGCGAGGGCAGCATCTCGGTCGAGCGCCGCTTTCCCCCTGGAGTCACCGGGCCGCGGGACATGGGAGTGCGACCACCGGGCAGGACCTCCTGCAGTGCACGGTCGCGCTGGTCGGCAGTCATAGACATCACCTCCTCTTTCTCGAATGCGATGACGCGAAGGCGAGATGCGTGAACGCCACAGGCGGCCGCGTCATCCCGGTCTCCGCGGGCTATTACCGGCATGACGCAGCCAGAATCGTCGAGCTGCGGGCCGACTGCAGGTTATGCAGCCGGGCATCGAGGTCAACCGAGTCGATGTGGCGCGCAGGTAGAGCGGCGAACCCACGGCTCAGCATCACGGGCGTCCAATCCCCCAGTGACTGGACGCTGACGTCGAGCGCCGTCCACGGCGTAACAAAATTCGCGCGGAATCGTCGCAATTCCATGAGCTTGCCCTCTCGACTCTATGTCTAACCGCGCTGCATTCGGCGAAGCGACAGCGAACAACGGGACCGATGTACGTGCAAAACGCGGGGCGACAGGAACTTGGAATTTTGTCGGTCGTGCCCGCAGTTTGTGACCAACGGTCGTCGCTCTGTCCAATGTCAGAATGCCGGACCGCATCGCTCGCCGTCAACATATTTCCTCAGGAAAATTCAATTCTTCGTTCTCAGCGGTGCAATTATTTGCGGCACCATTGAAGACCTCGTTACGTTCTCAGCCAACGAGGGAGTGGAGTGTTTTGACAGCGTTCCTAAGGCGCCGTCAGCCTCATCATTTCAGAACAACTGCCGGTCTCTCATCGCACACGGAAATGGTGTCGGCCGTGCTGGGGATGCGGCCGACGATCTTCGCCACTCCCCCGTCGATGTCATTCACGCCTATGTGCGCTCGCCGAGCCACTGGCCCACACATCCGGCCCTGCGGATCGGGCAGGCGAGGAACGGGGCCTATAGTGTTGTGTCGTCCAGCTGGCGACAACAAGAACCGCGACTATCGTGCCGACCAATAGCGCCGCACACCTCCAAACGCTGGTCATGCGATGTCTTGGAATGATGAGTTCGCTGAAGTCCGGAAGCTAGCATCGTGCACGAGGTCGGCGAGCCATAGAAGCGAGTTAGGTTCACGCTGGCGCGCTTGTGCGCGCGCCAGCAAGTCGCGGGCCGCGTCGCCATCAGCGAATCCCCAGCCGAGCACCCACAGTTCCTCGGCGCGGTAGTGGCAGCGACGCAATGCGTAGAGTTCTCCGGTCCGCGACACGTAGCCGACCTCCCAGGGCCCGGCGAGCTCGAGCGGGTCGGCGTCGGGATCAGGTTCATCGTCGTCCCGGCGCCAACCACTCGTCAGGTGCTCGGCCGCAGTGACGCGTCCACCCCATCCAGCGGTGACCGCGCGTCGCGCGTCGCCGTCGAGGAAAGCATCCTCGCTCGCATACGTCTCTGTGACCCACGCCGGTCGCAGAGAGCTGCGCCGCCATCCGCGCGCGGCCTCGCCCAACAGTCCATCGTCGCAGTCCAGCGCAAGGACCACGGTCCGCAATGCGCGGATCAACCAATCGGTGTGGTGCATCTCGTCGCTGACCTGTTGCGCCTCCCCGACCAATTCACGCAGGTCTCCGGCCAACCGCCGGCGCTCATCCAAGGCGCGGTGGCGAGCACCCCCGTCGCACACACCAAGAACCCGGCTGAGTTCGCCGACGCGGCTGGTCTTGCGGGCAAGCAAGAGGGTGAGCTGCTCGCTGCGCTGCCGCAGGTTCTCAGCCCGCCGGCGTAACGTTTCCTCGGCACGCAGCAAGTCATCGGTTGGATCATCCAGTCCGTCGGGGAAGGCCTTGAGCAGGTGCGCCGCAAGCTGGGCCGGAACCAGCGTCAAGCGTTGTCCAGTCCGCAGAGCGAGGCAGTTATCGCGGCGCTGCCATGTCACCAACGGCGGGTAATGGGTCATCGCATCCTCCCAGTTGTATTCGATATCGTCGGGGCGCATGGCAGGGTCATGCGCCTGGTCGGACCGCGCCGATGAACTGACGGGCCCAGTAGGAGCCGGGCGCCCAGATGTTGTCGGTCACCTTCACTACGTCGCCGGATTCCGGGCTGTGAACGACCTGACCGTTGCCGAGATAGATGCCGACATGATGGATCCCGCCGGGAGTCCCGTTGCTGGACAAGAGGATCAGGTCTCCCGGCTGCACTCCGCCCGGGTCGGTGACCGCGGGCTGGAAAGTCGCCCAGATCGCTTGCGTCTGGTGTGGTACCGAAATCCCGACCTGCGCATAGGCATAGAGCGCGAGTCCGGAGCAGTCGAATCCCACAACACCCGCGTCGGCCCCCGTCCCGGGCGACGGCCCCTGAGCAGTTCCACCCGCCCAGGCGTATGGCACGCCACGCTGGGACATCGCCGCCGCGATCACCTTCTGGGCACGCGCCGAGCCCCCGCCGCTGGATCCGCCTGTCGAGCCACTGCCCTGTTTCCAGGTCGCACAGGCGGTGCCAGAGAGCGCGCCGACCACCTGGCGGGCGTCGTCTTCGAACTTGGCGTACTGGTCGGGCAATGCGCTTCGCTCGACTGCCTGGGCAGCGTTGCCCGGCGGTATCCCTTGCCAGTCCGGCACCGCAGTTAGAGCCGCGTAAAACATGGCGGCCGCATACGCGGGGTCGGTCAGTTGGGCGACCGTGCCCCAGCCCTGGGAGGGGCGCATCTGGAATAATCCGAGGCTGTCGCGATCTCCATAGGGCAGGTTGCGCAACCGGGACTCGACCATTGCCGCCATCAGCGCGACCACGATTCCCTGGTCGGGGATCTGTTGCTGACGACCAACGACAACTATCGTCGTCGCGTTGGTCATTTGGTCGCCCGACCATGGGCCGACCTGACTGGCATTGGCTCCACCTGGCGCACAGTTGGCCCCTTTCACCGGCGCAGCCTCGGTGTCGTCGGCGACAAGAAACGCCGTGATCATCAGACACACCACCGCAAGCGGAAGACCAAACATCAGCAGGCAGCCCCACCAAGCCGCGCGGCGCGCTCGCGGGTTGCCCGCCAGTTGAGCCGCAACGATCGCCATCGCTATATCGCCACATCGGATCCACCGCGTTGTGCATCGTTGACCGGTGCGGTCGCGGCCTGGCGTTGCTCCCGCTCGCGCTCAGCGGCCCGAGCCGGCTCATTGACGGCGACGGTTTCGGGGGCGAGCACCAAGGTCAGCAGGAGCTCTCGCTGCCGCTGCAGCCGTGCCAGATCCGCGTACGTGTGAACCATCAGCGTTCGCCCCCGGTACCACGCAACCGAGCCACGATGACCGACACCGCGATGCTGAACGCCCTGCGCTGCCACTTGTCCTCCACCCAGCTACGGAATAGATCGGCGTTGTCCAGGCCACTGGGGTCGTGGGTTCCATCGCAGTGCGGCGTGCCCCAGTTCGGATCCGCCCAGCGGACCCGAGCGCGATCCAGACGTTCTTGAAATGCCAGCGGCGCATCAGCGCTCGCACGGGTGGTCCACGCGTTCTCCCACGCGAGAAACAGCGCTGTGAGGTCGAGGACCAGCAGCGGGTGCAGAGGCCAGCACGGCGGGATTACGGCGCTGAGCCGGGCCTGCCCGGCGAGCCACTCGACCCACCGGTGCAGCCGATGCCATGCCTGCACGGCTTCCTGCGGACCGACCGGGTTCCCGGTGGCGAATGGATGGTTGAACCGGAACGCTGCCCTGCGACCGACTCCCTCTCGCACGTCGGCGCCCTCGACCGCCTCGATGCGCGCGACGAGCGCCGGCAGCGTGCGGTCCACCAACTCTTCCACCGTGTCCAGCGCGGCCTCGACTCGATCGTCCAGCGACGCGGCCACCGCGTCGGTTTCCGTTCCGGGAGGCGGGGTGGGGTGGGTCATAGCAGGCTCCGCTTCTCATTAAGGGCAGCGAAGAACTCCGCCTCGCTGCGGGCGGTCACGGCGTGGTCATCGCGTTCGTAGTAGGGCTGGAGCTCGGTCAGGACCGGTCGCAGCCCGCCGGCGGCAAGCACTAAGGAGTGGAATCTGTCCAGGCCGCGCACGCCGGCCGGCTCCAGGGCTGCACGGGAGCGCATGGTGTAGGACGTGGTCGTGCCGTGCGCTCCCGTGCTGAAGGTCGGGATCTCTTCGTCGAATTCCCCCGCGTAGCCAGCAATGGTGCGGAGCTGGGCCTCGTCACTTAGGCCGGGTAACACCATGCGGATCGCAGCTGACCCCCACATTGCACGTGCATCGTGCTCGCCCCACCGGTACGCCGCCTGCGCGTTTTCCTGGACGACGAGGGTGGTTGGGATTCCGTCTCCGCCTCCTGCAGAGATCAGCGTGGGCATCTGGCCTAGCGTGGCGGTGTTACGGCCTTCATCGGCGATGAGCCGTAGTGGCGGGTCGAGGCGGTTATTGAGTGCGCGTTGCCCGTGCTCGCGGGCGACGGTGAGGACCTCATCGACTAGAGCGCCCAACAGGTCAGCCACGCCGGCGGGTTCGTCTTCATGGGAGAGTACGTACAGCGTGCTCTGTCCGGCCGTGGTGTCGAAGAATGATCTCGGGTCGAATCCCCGCCCGGGTTGGGGCAGGCAGCTGGCAAGCACCCGGGGGTGGTCGAAAGGTTTGAGTGCGGATTCGACGCCCATGTAGTAGCCGGCGCGCTGGCGGTCGGGAAGCCGCGTGGTCGCGTACTGCATTTCTGCCCAGCTGTCTGGTGTGGCCGTGTTGCGTGCGAGGATCGCTGCAGGTTCGACGCTGGTCTGGTCGAAGGCCCAGCGCAGGACCGTACGAATATCCTTATGTGCCAACGCCGCCGCGTGAAGCAGGTTGCGCAGCACGGCCTCGCCGCGGTTGCGCCACGTGTCCGAGTCGGACACTCGGCTCATGTCTACCTTGGACATGAGCTTTTGGGCTCGGCGGATGGCGACGACAGGGTCAGGGCAGTCGGCGACGGGATCCCACTGCACGAGCGGCAGCACCGGTGTTGTGGCGAGCGGGTGGAAGAGGATGACGCAGCCACGATCGGCGCGGGCTCCCCAGGTCGCGGCGAGAACGTCACCTCGGCTGGAGGAAGCAATGAGCGGACCGTCGTGATCGAGGGCTTCGGGAATCACCACGCACGCCGTCTTGCCGGATTCGGAAGGCCCCACGACGTATTTGGATTTGCGGACCGAGGCCCAGCAATCGACGCCTGTATGGATGTCGCGGCCGAGCGGGGTGCCCATCTGCTCGGGTCTGATCCGCGGGGTGGTGCGCGCGAGCTGAGGCCGGAGCCGGGGCGCTTGTTTGATCATCGCCGTGGCGCCGAGCTCGCGGATCACCGTGGCACGGGTGGCGAACCCTGGTCGGAACCGGCCGCGCAGCTCCCGCGTGAGCCTCCATGTCAGCCAGGCACTGATTGCAAGGATTCCGGTGAAGAGAAACCAGAAGATCGCAGCGGGCGGCGGTGTCGCGCCGTCGAGCCCGGGCCAGTCCCGCATGGGGTCGCTAGCGTGGACGTACACGCCGAGGATCGGAGCGAGCGGGGTGAATCGCCGTCCGCCCCATGCCGGCCAGCCGCGATCGGTTACGAGCGCGGTGAACTGTCCCGTCAGGGCCGTCAAAAGAGCGAGGGCGACGACGCCGCCCGCGGCGACCAGACTGACGGTTTCCTGGGTGAGGTGGCGGCGAATCACCGGTCGTTGTTGGTTGCGCCGGCCCATCATCACGTGTCCTCCCGGGGCGAAGCGGACAGCTCGAGAAGGGAATCCCAGTCCTCATCCGCAATCTCGTCGCGATCGGCGCGGCGCAGGTTCATGCGGGAGTCGGTCTGCACCAGTGGTTCCTCCACGGAGGACAACAGGTGTTGGACGACGAATGCGCGGTTGCCCAGAAGCCACATACCGGTGCCTTTGCGGAGGTACTTCAACAGTCCGGTTTGGACGTCAGTGAGGCCGAGCATGTCCCGGGTGATCGGAAGGCTTGCGTCGGTCTGGCGGTAGACGACGCGAAACCCGGTGTCCTCGATCAGACCCCGGGCAAGGCGTGCAGCTTCGGAGCCTTCGGCGCCGGCGGCATAGTCGGTGAGCCGGTGCGCGGCCAGTATGTTGGTGATGCCGAACATCCGGGCGAGTTTCGCCGCTTCCTGCAGTCGTCGCAGTAGCGGCACATAGCGCATCGCGAGCCAACTTTCATCGTAGCCAACAAGTCGGGGGCGGGCGTTGGGGCGCATGAGGGCCGCTTCCATGGCCGACTGGGCGCAGACCATCGACATGACCGTGACGGCCTGGTCGGCGCGCACCGCGTGCAGGTTCAGCACCGTGCCGGGTGCGTCGAAGTCGAGGTAGCGGTGGGCGTCGTCGGTGGCGTCGAACATGCCGCGTAGGGGGCCGTCGACCAGGCTGTGCAACGCCAGGCGCGCATCCCGGGAGTCGTCAAGCAGTTGGGTGGCGGTGACACCGCGATCGCGGAGCGCACTGGTCCATTCCTCGGTGGCTTGGAGTTTCCCGACGACGGCGGGTAGGGAGGCCGGTGCCAGGGTGCCGCGGGCGACGCCGGGGAGTTGGCCGGTGCAGGAGGCGAGCGCGAGTTCGAGCGCGGTACGTTCGGTCATTGATAGCGGCCGGTCAAGCCGCACATGCACGAGTCCCTCAAGCAGGTTGAGCCGACGGGCAGTGAGGTCGGCGCGCCAGGCGTCGTCGGTCTGTCCGGGGTAGCGGCCGTGTGCGGCCAGCGGGTTCAGGCGTACTCCGAGACCTGGGCCTAGGCGCAGGGGCTCGACGCCGAGGACCTGGGCCAGCGGGGTGTATTCGTCCTTGACGTCGACCCAGGAGAATGGGATCCCTACTGCGGCGAACCGCATGATCATGCTTTTGAGCAGTGAGGATTTCGCGCTGCCGATCTCTCCGACGAGGATCCCGTTCGGGCTGGTGATGATCCCTGCCGCGTACAGCTCCCACGGGTCCCAAAGGAAGCTTGCACGGGAATAGAGATCCATGCCGATGTAGATGCCTGGAACTCCTAGCCCGGGGTCCATCACCCACGGATAGAACGATTTCAGCACGCCGGAGGTTGCGGTGTGCGCGGGCAGCCGCATCCGGTGCGCGAGGCGTCCGGACGCAGGTCGGTGCGCGCCGAGGCGGTCCCGGCGCGGTCCGTCGGCGGCGCGGCGTGCCGTCGCGAGATAGCCGCGTCGTGCGCGTTGGGCACGCTGGTGTTCCCGGGCGGCGTCGGCGTCGTGCAGGCGACGGCGAATCTCGGCAAGGAGTCCTGTGTGGGTGGTGTCGGCGCATGTGGGAGGCGGCTGTGTGTTGTGGTTCGGCATGGTTTTCCTTCTTGTTAGGTGCCGGTTAGCGACCACATCGGCGCTAGGCCTCGCGCCAAGGGCAGGGCGGCGGCGTAGAAGCCTTGGTCCTGTTCGCCGTAGAGCACCATGGAGGCGCATCGGATCCGGGTCAGTCGCCGACGCACCGCGGTCACCGCTGTGCGCAGGGAAACCATGTCTGGGGCCGTGCAGGTGACGAGCATCGAGTAGCGGAAGTAGCCGGCGCCCTCGGCGATTTCGTCATCAAGGCGTTCGGCGGCATCGAGCTCCCTGCGGGTGCGGGCGTCGATGACGAGTCCGTGTCTGGCCTTTGCATGTATCGAGCCACCGGCGGCCAGGCGCTGGTTGTTGATCGAGCGCTCCGCGCGTGACACGCCGAGGGGCTCGGCGACCAAGGTGACGGCGCGCCGGACGTCGTTGTGTTGGAGCAGAGGGGTCAGCCAGTTGCGGCTGACCGGGCGGCGCGGCATCTCGTGTACCCAGATCGTGCTCGAGAAAGCGGAATCGTGGACGAAGGCCCGCCACTGGCGTTCGGTGGCCGACGGGCCGGCCGCGCGCGGGTCGAGTTCGCTGTCACGTCCCGCCTGCAGGTCGTACAGCGGAAGAGAGTCGGGATCGAACTGAGAGTGGATTACTGCGGCGTAGTGGCCGGGCGACAGCCACCCGCGGACCGGGATGCGGGCCTCAGCGATCTGGCGCTGCAACTCCGCGAGCCGTTCCACCACGACGATCCCGATCGCCTCGTCATCCCCGCCCGTGGACTTGATCTCGCCGCTTAGGCGTGCCAGGTCGAACGCGACCGCGACGAACACCTCGTGGCGTTGTCCGACCGGCGCGGCCTGCGACACCAGCTCACGTAGCGCCTGCGCCGAGGGAGCCTCGCGGTCGGTGGTGCGGTCGAGGTAGTAGCGCTGTGCAAGGTTTGTCGAATCTGGCATCGAACGGAACAGGAGTTGCCAACGGGAGACGGCGCCGTCCTCGTCCGTGGTGGACTCCATCACGGCCTCCCACTCGTCCAAGCGGGAGGCCTGTTCGGCGGTGTCTTCGAGGATGATCGGGGTGCCCTCCGTCATTAGGGCCGCCGTCACGGTCTCGCTCGATTCGTCGAGCACCAGTCCTATGCGTGTGTGCCCGTCCGGGCTCGGCGCGGACAGCATCCGTAGCCCGGCCAGATCACCCGGCAGATCCATCCGGTGCGCCAGTGAGCTCGGACCGAACACTGCACCGCGGTACACATGGCTGCCCCGTACCTGCGACCACACCGCCCCCAGCACCGGACGTACCCATTGCGTGATCGCGCGGCCGCCGATCCGTGAGAACGCGACTGCCACGACGCACGCGCCGGCCGCAGAAGCGAATGCGAATACGATCGGGGAGCCCGAGCGGATGCCTAGCCACGGCAGCGCGATGCCGATCAGGACGGCGATCGCCTGGCCCAGCCCGATGCGGCCGAAGATGCCGTTGGTGCGGCGTGGCGGAAACACGAAGTCCTGCTCCTCCGTCGACAAGCTTTCCTCCTAAATAAGTCGGTAGCACTGGCCTGGTCCGATGTCCGCGCTCACGCCGGTGGCGGGACCGGTGGATTCGGCGGCGGACCTGCGCCACTGTGGGAATGGCCGCCGGCACCCGTGTCACCGCGGCCACTGGCGGACGAATCCCAGCCACTGATCTGGCCGCCCGGCGCGGCGGGCTCGTCGCGGGTGTCACGGCTGAATCCCCGTGCCACGACGCTGCCGAGGTTGGCCGCGGGACGCAGCCGGCCGTCGGGTGCCGTGCCGCTTGTTCCCGCCGCGGGCGCGGGCGAACGATCCGAGCCACCCGTACCGCTACGACCACCGGGCGCTGCTCGACGGCTGCTTCGGGTGTCCCCGTCGTTGCTACCGTGCGCCGGCGACGCCGACGCTCCCGGCGGGCCAGTGTTACTTTTCCCAATGCCTGCGCCGAGGCGTGCCGTTGCCAGGGCGGCGCCTGATTTCATAGCGCCGACCGCCTTCACGACGCCCTCACGCCCGGCTGTCGCGGCCCGGGCGCCGACCGCGGATGCGCCCTTTCCCGCACGATCGCTCGCCCCGCCCGCGACCGCGGCTGCGCCACCCGCGCGGTCAGAGACGAACTCAACCAATTCCCACAACACCGCTGGCGACGCAGCCAGGGCGAATACGAGAGCGAGGCCCTGAAGAACGTCGACGATCTGTTTGATCAGGTCCTGCCCGGCGTCCATCGGCAGCATCAGTGCGTGGGCTAGCAGCATGACTCCGACCATGACGAACGGAGTCCATGCCAGCGCGGTCCCCCGCCCTGCCCATTTCATCAACCAGCCTGCTGATGCCGGATGTACCTGACCGGCGGCAGCAACCCCGCCCAGTAGCGCCCACATCATGGTCAACGCCCCATGCAGAACGAGGAAGATCAGCGCGAAAACCAGGCACACGGCCATCACGACCCCGACGATCACCGCCACGAAAGGGTTGGTTTTCGCCAATGATTGGGTGAAGTCGGCTTGGTAAGCTAGTGACCCGCCAGCGCTGATCAGAGACTGGGTGCATTCGGTGGCCAGCTGCTCCATCAAAATTGCGCCGACGCCGGCCAGGGTCACGCCGACCGCGGCTTTGAGTCCGCCGAACAGGGCGTACTGCATGCGGCCTTGTTTCCACGACGTCGCAAGGGTGAATAGCCACCCAAGGAACGCTACCGCCAGGGCAACGCCGGCAATCAGGTTGTACACACTGGTAAACGAGTTCCCGGCGATGTTCGGAGTCGCCCCGTTAACTACGATCTTTAGGAACATCGCCCACAAGTTGGTGACGCCCTGGATCACGAAGGAAACCACCTGCGCCATACCTTGCTGGGTGGTCCAGTCCATGATGTCCTGCGCGATCTCACTGGGGGACTTCAACTTGGTATCGGTCTCGCCGTGGAGGACGGCAGGGAACTTGTCGTACGCCCGGTCACGCATGGCCTGGACCTGGCGCACGTATTGGTCGCTGAAGCTGTTCCAAGACTCACATTGTTGGTGCGCCTGCTGTGTAGTCGCGCCGTCGCACGAGATGTAGAACCCGCCGCACGGTGCGTTGTCTGCGCCCTGGGTATTGGTGCAGGCCGCCATGACGGAGTGTTCTTGCCCGGTAGTGTTGTCCGCCTGCGGGTAGTCACCCCACCGGAATCCAAAAGGCCGGAATGACGGGTCGGGAACCGCCCATTGGCGGAGCGTGTCGACACAGAACCCGGCCGGCACGGTAATTTGCGCCGCGATGTCGCGGTAGCCCTGCAGGATCAGCGGCGCGCGTTGGGCGGCGTCGAGATCCATGCCGCCGTAAGTGGGCTGAAAGAAGGCCAACAGATCCGCGTTGTCGCGGATGACGTTTTTCGTGTAGACCGAGAAATCCCCGCCGCGGTCACGGCAGGGCGCAGAGGTCATCCACGGCGACGTCACCCACCCGGGGGTGTCCACAATGTACTGGCGCAAGTTGGCAGGGATGGTGTTCACGTCGATCGGGTCCGCCGACGCCGACGGTGTGACGACTATGAGGATGGGCACGACGGAGACAAGTAACGAGAGGATCCGCCGCCATGCGCGGCCCCGGGGTTGAGGGGCGGACGTCACCGTCGGCTGGGAGACAGTAACGTCCGCCGGTAGCATGCCGCCTGTCGGGGCGAGCGGCGGCATGCGGGTCTCAGGACTCGGGGACATAGGTCCATCCCTGACTGGATTCGTGGGATCGGAAGGAGAAGTCCCCGCGGCCGGAATTCAGCCGCTCGTCGGACCGCACGGGCCACGGACCAGGTTGAAAATGCTGATCCGCCACTCGCCACTGGATGCCGTCCCAGATCACCGAGATGGTGGAGTGTCCCCAGTCCTCGGTGGCGCCCCATTGCGGCGCCAACTGTGATGACTCCGCGGCGACGCCCCAGACCTGGACGTCTGCCCGATCAGGATTATAGGTCTGGACCATGGCGGATACGGGCGCGAAGGTGGACCGTTGCCGGACTAGCTCCGTACGCGGCTGCGTGGGAGCGGCCAGAACGGCAGCGGCGGCGGAGCTGGCGTGTCGGTCGAGCAGGACGGCGGCCGCGGCCGCGGCGTCGAGAGTGCCCGCGGCAACTCGAAATCCGGCGATTTGGTAGTTTTGAGCGGCTGTCGCGGCGCCAGCCGCAGTGCGCCGTTCGGGCACAGGAATGCCGTCGTGCAACGGAAGCTCCGACGCGGAGACCGCCTGCACGGCAGGACGGGGTGCCAGGCGTTCGATCACTAGATACTCGCCGGTGCCGAACAACGCGAGCACACCCACACCGACGAGAACGGCAATCCAGCGTCGTCGGACACCGACGGCGGTATAGCCCACTGTTCTCGCACGCACCACAGAAATTCCCCTCGAATTTTCGCAGACTCGCCGTCAGCTGACGGCGACAATCCAGGTCCATAACGCCCCGGCGGAGGTCAACAGAATTCCGCCAAAAGCCGAGCGCACCATGTTCGTTTTGGCGTTCTGGCTCAGGTGCATTCCACCGGCCAAGTGCCCACCGACCCAGACGATGATTCCGCCGATGAGCACGACAAAGCAGATCCCCAAGCCGAAATACATCAGCACCTGGGCAATCGTGTACATGACGCCCGATTTCGGGACGCCTTTACTGTCAGGAGCGATGTTTCCAAAATCTGGGCCACCCGGGGGTGGCGCTGGGGTTTGCTGCGCCAGGTAAAGGCCCACCTGGTGGACCAGTTCGTGATATGCGGACAGGGTCCCCCACCTCCCCAGGGGTTCCCACGCGCTCAACCAGTTGCAGGCAGGCACCGGCGGTGGACCTGCCGACCTGGTCCAAACGCAATGCCTGGCCGCTGGCCAGGGTCGCGTCGAAGGGGAGGTGAACCAGGGTGGTGACGCCGGCGGCACGCACGAGTGTGCGCGCGGCGTAGATCCGACGCCGGTCTGAGGGTGCTGTCGAAGACAGCACGACGAGTGGCGGCGCGGGCAAGCGGCGCTGCAAGAATGTGAGCGCGGCACAGACTGCCTGCGCGCCAGCAAGGTCGGCGCGCCCGACGAGGATCAGGGGCCACTGGGCCTCCGCGAGGCGCACCGCCAGAGCGAGGTCGACACGGCCGCCATCGACGACGGTGGTCCCGGAGGGTTCCGCGGCCAAGGCGATCAACACAGGGAGCGGGGTGTAGCCGTCGACGTCATCGACGACCATGGTGCCTGCGCCGCTGCACGGGGCGCCAGCTCGAGCTTGCGCCGTCGCCGCGCCTTGGTCGATGAGCCGGCGCGCAGCGGCGGCGGGCAGCCCAGCACGTTCACCGAGGAGTCGCATAGCCAGGGTCGCCGCCCACGGCAGACCAGACTGGTCGACTGCGATGGCCGGTGCGTGGCTGGCGGCCGCGGCTGTGTCGGCCAGCAGTGCCGTGACGGTGGTGGTACCGGCACCGCCGTGGGCACCGGCGACGATAAGCCGTTGAGGTGGCCGGGGTTGGGCCAGCCTGGCGAATATAGGGATCCCCACGCGCGCGGGCCATCCTTTGGGCAGCGATTTGGGTCGCAGCGCGGCGGCCGAGTTGGTCGCCACGGGAATGAGAGGTGTCACGTGTGGCCGGGGTTCGGGCTGGCGCAATGCTCCGGCGCGTGTTCGAAGCATGCGCCAGCCCTCCCCGCCCCAGTTCGCCCGTAGGGCGTGAGCGAAATCCGGGGCAGCCGCCCGGACGGGCGACACCTCCCTTGCCAACCGTCCGGTGACGGCCAGGGATTCAACGGTGATCAGCACGAGAGAGCCCCCCAACGCGACGGACTGGCCGAAGCACCGACGTCGATGCGGACGCACCCAGCGTGCCCCGGCCAATCGCCGGACCACGCACTCCCCAGGCACGCCCGCATCGAAGTCCCCCCTCTGTGCAGTGCCGTGAATCCCCTCGATGCCACAGCGAACGGGCCAGCGCCAACCCCTCAGATGGCGCGATCGACCCAACACGGCGGCACCTCCGCCGACGCAAGCCAGAAATGCTTGGGCTAGCTTGCATTGACGACAGAGCAGAGTTTAGAGATCGCTCTCAAAATGTCAAGGCTAGCTTGCAATTGGGCCCGATCGCCCGCGACGATGGGCAATAGAGTCACAACTGACTGGCGTCGACATGGGGTCTATCGTGGCGGTGACAGGCCGCCGGAACGGCAGGAAGGAGACGCACCGTCGTGGATGCTCCTTCGTCGCCACGGCAGCCCTCGTCCCAGCAGCTGACCCGCGGCCAGTGGGTCAGGGCAGTCCGCAAGAAGGCCAAGCTGACCCAAGAGGACGTTGCCCGGTTGATGACTGAGCGCATGGGCACGCGCTGCAGCCGGAACTGGGTTATCGCGTTGGAGAAGGATCGGATCAACTCCGGTGGCGAGACGGTGGCACGCATGTCCGCTTTGGCCGACATTCTTGGCGTGTCCGCTGTGGAGTTTCTCGAGGATGAGCGAAGCCGACTGCTCTCCGCCGAGATGCCGTTGGTGCTTCTGCTCCATGAGGCTCGCACCGCGGGGATCGAGAGCATCTCGACTGGACGGGGGTTCGTCACATCGGACCTCGCCGATGTCGTACTCGCCCTCGCGGACGCCATCCGTGCGGCACGTCAGCACGTTGAGGATGCCGCACGGGCGGGCACGCCTCGCACGCGCCGCGGCGTGATCGTCCGGACCCCGCAAGATACCTGAGCACGCCGAATCGATGGGCGATTGTGCGCTCGGTCAGGCATGACACATCGCCCGCCAATAACCGGACTTCATGCTCTCAACTCGCAGTCGATGGCCAATCCTCGGACCGGGGCCTGGCGGACTCGATGCAGTGACGCGGCACATGTCGACACCAAGCCTCGATACGCCGAGTATCAATGTCGGTGGACGAGCGCAGCACGCTTGGTTAAGATCATGCCGAACGCACGACATCATGGTGACGTTCTGTCAGTTGTCGCGCCGATCCCAGTGGCATTCGGGCAAGGCCGGTCCCACCCAATAGCCGTGTGGCACGTCACTCGGCGGCGAGGCCGTCCTCCGCCAGGTGACCTGCATTCGCGGATTTCGCGGAGATCATCGCTGTGCGTCGTGCTAGTCATGCCCTACGTGAACAATGCGAGAACCGCATTGACCACCTTGGTTTGCCGCTACCGTTTGAACCTGCCGACCTGCTGCAGGCCGTCGCGAACGTACGACGGCGGACGCTGGTTGCCATGCCGGCGGCGTTGGCTGGCCGTGCGTTGAGTAGTCATGTCATCACGATGCAGGATCGCGATGTCATCCGGTATCCGGCTGACACGACCGACATGCACGGCGACTATCTCATTACATACGAGGCATGGAACCTTGCACTCGAAGTCGATCCACTCACGGACGACACCAGCGGGGACACGTCACTTGGCGCGCTGGCTGAGATCCGTGGCGTGTCCAGTGCGACTGGCATCGGAGGGATGGTGACCACAGCAAATCGGGACCGTCGACGGGAGCTCGAGGTGCTGACGACCTTGTCACAGACCCGGTCAGCGCACGTGATCAGCAAACCTCGAAGCCACAATCTCGTTGCCGCCCAGATAGCCGTGCCGAAACGGGACCTGGATGAATTGGACACATTACGCGACACTCTGGTCAGGGTCCTCGGGCCAGCATCGCAGCCGATCGGACTCGGCGAGTCTGACTACGACTTCACAGAGAACCTCTACCGCAGCTTGATTGAAATTCGCGACGCAGAGCTTCTGCTTGCGGCATTCGTACATCCCGACGCCCGCAAGATCGCCGTCGGTCTATGCCGCGAACGGGGCGACTCCTCGCGTCGACTGGCAGCCGTCACCGAGGCGGCGAACTTGTCTACCGCGTTACACCGCTTCCAGGCGGGATGGCGAACGAGACGTGAGCTGCCTACGAACGTCATTCCCGCAGGATCGCGCCGGCGCACCTTCGCATCCGAGGTTAGACATCTTTGCGCAGTAGCCCAGGCGCTTGACAAAGACCCGATCGTACGCAAGGTAAGCCAATACTGTCTCAACTACCCCGACTCGTCCACCCCCGCGTGACGGCATCATGCCGAACATCACAAAATGCGCGTTCGGAACTCGATAATGCGCAATACGTCGGATATCACGATCGCACACAAAACCAATGACGCGGGTGATTTCGGCTCACCCGAGGCGAATGGAAACGTATTCAGCATGGCCGTAGATCAACCTACTTAGTTGCGATCACCCTGACCCACCAGGCGCACACTTATCACGACTACTCCCCCACCCGGCCCCGGTTGAGCTGCTCATCAGGGGCAGGTTTGATCGGCGTATCGTCGAGATGAAACGGGCTAAGATGATTAAACTGCATACCTTCGGACTCATAGCGTTCATACGAGTCTTCCTTGCTACGCCCTTCGTGCCAAAAGGCGATAGCACCGACGACCACCAGGCCGACAATGACTGCGAGTTCGCCTATCATTTCACACACCTAGATCGGGCTCGCACAGAATCCGAGGGTGCTGGACTCCAGGCCCACGCCGGCAGCCGCCCGGGTTCCACCAAGGCGGCCCTCGTCAGCGACCACCAGGCCACGCCTATTGAAGCGCAAGGGTCCATCGCGGCCGCAACGTCCGCCGGACCGCATTCACGCACAGGCCAAGCACCTTGGATCCCACGAGCCAAGGGCCCAGCTTGCACGCCGCAAGGGTGGCCACGGTCGTTCTTCGAACCGGCAGGAGTTTCGGCAGGATGGAGCAACCTGTAGATCACTACGGCATCGGGCACCACCTGCCGCAGGCAGTCCATGAGTTTGCGTGGCCTCATTGTGGCCGTCACCGCTGTCGCGTTGGGTCGTCGGTCGCAGGAAGACGGCGAAGGCCTCTGAGGACTCGTTGCTTCGTGACCAGGTCGGTGGAGTAACTGGAGGGTGAATCCCTATCCACCACAGGCCAATTCACAAGCCTCGCATCGAGGGCCGCACCGGGCGAACGCCTGGGCAGGCGGACGACGCTAGTCGGTCCCATGGCGACCTGGACCAGGGAGCCGGATGCCGTCGGCACCGACGCGGGCGGCAACCAGCGTGCAACGTCGTGGGCGAGAGGATTTGGTGGCGCGGCCTCGACAACCAATGCCGTTACTCCGCTGCACGACCAAGCCAACATCATCATCGGTACATTGACTTCGGGGTGCAGCAGAGAATTCAGCTCGCCGTCCCAAGACTCAACTCCACCGTGGGCCGCGACAGCGAAAACTGATTTCACAGCGCTGGTAAGAGTTGCTTCAAGGGCCATGTTGTCAACAGATACTATAAGCGATCTGATAGATCCGCCGACCTGAGGCAGCATTAGGCGGCAAACTTCGAGAGGAGGGACAACATCATATTCCGCCGTAGTCGCAGAACACAGCTGACGGCGGTAATTGTGAGTCGTGGCACCCCGATCGAAACCCGGATATCGTGGAATTTCCTCCGGCTCCGCTGGTATCGATAGCTGCTGCGTGTGCGCGATATTGTCCAGAAGCTCAATGAGGCAGATGGGGCGCCGAAGATGCAGTTCCTGAATAGTTCGTTCCTGAGTGACGCGCGGGACACGCGCACCAGCGGTTGACACGGCGGGGCTCTCCCGATGTGGATCAAGCGTACGGCAGATACCGAACGACCTGGCCGTCGGATATGTTCGCACGTTGATATGGGACAGAGCGACACATGCTCTGCCTGGGTCCGGCCGCGCCCTAATGCTACTGGGGTCGGCTCGAGGTAGCTCTCTGGTACCAAAATATGCGTTGAACTCGCTGGCCGATGATACCCATGATGCCGGACACGGTCCACAGGCACATCGAAACCAGACGGCAACCCGAGATTGGTTGCAGACCTAGGGCTCCCCTGTCCGGGCCTTCCGCACGTCCATGTCGTGCCGCGGCCCGCGCTGCGTTCCCGGGGGTGTTGTGTTCGTCAGACGCGTGAGTGTTGGGTGACTTGTCGCGATCACATCACGTCGGAGCATGCGGTTTGTGTTCGTGGGTTGTGGCCGAAGCTATCCGAGCCCGAGCTCGGCTGCCCCGCTAGCCCGTATTGACGCTTCGCGAGGCGAGTCCGGAGCATAAGTGATAACACCGAGACCTCGGCAGCGGCCACGCCGAAGGCGTGGGTGGTGCCCTGCATGAAGGCGCAGACGGATGAAGAGTCGTTACGATCTCCTCGCCAGCCCGTGACTCTCAGGCTGAGCCGTATATTCGATGCCCGCGGCTGTTCGACTCGCCGGTCGGCGCATCTCCGGCGGCGGCGGTCCGCACTCGGCGAGGACCGCCTACGACCTGGCCGCGTAGACGAATCGGCTGCCACGCAAGCTCAACGGATGCGCCCAAGACGGGCGCCGGGTTCCACGCACAACCGGTCCGTCCGCATGAACGGGCCCGGCGTAGACGACCTGTCCGGCGACCGTCCGCTCTACAACAGCTACCGCGATACCGGACGGCGGGGTGTTCGTGCCTCAGTCCCGCTGCCGTGCGGATGGCGGCGATCCCGGCGCCCGCAGGACCGGCCACATGCTCTGGCCGGCGCGAGGAAGAGTTCTCGACGAAGAAGCGGTGTCCGAGCCGAATGACTACGGCCAAGGTGACCGTACCCGCAGAAGGGCCTGGCGGCCGCCGTCGGCGTGACGCCCGTCTACCTCAGCGCCTTGGTGACACTCCACGTCGACGCGTGGGCTTCGAGGTGATGAACGAGCGAGGAACCCCTGCGACCGGTCGTCAGCGTGTTCGACGATGGCCGACGGGTCGACGCCCGCGAACTGTGCCACGCGTTGGAGCAGCATGCTGAGCCGGACGACCTACGCGCCCACGCGGCTCGCGCCATCGCCGAGTTTCATGGCTGTCGTGTGAAGTCTCAGGAGATAGATGACTGATCGTTCTCGGGACTTCCTTGACAGAGTCGATCACTGGTGTTGATCATTGCCAGCCGTGGTGGACGACACGCGGGCTGGGGATCGGGACTGGTTAGTGGAGCAGCGCTACCGGGCGGTGCTGGAAGTGCTGGACGGATCCCCGGTCAGCGAAGTGGCGGTCCGATACGGGGTTTCCCGGCAGGCCGTGTATGCCTGGAAGGCCAAGCACGCGGCCGGCGGTATCGAGGCGTTGCGGGAGGTGTCCCGGCGTCCCAAGACGAGTCCGACCCGGGTGTCGGGCGACGTCGAGGCGCTGGCGTGTGAGATGCGGCGCGCGCATCCCCGGTGGGGTGCGCGGCGGATCGCCTTCGAACTTGCCCAGGCCGGGATCGCGTCGCCACCGTCGCGGGCCACGGTGCACCGAGTGTTGGTCCGCAACGGACTGGTGCGCCATCAGGAACAGCACCACCGGCGCAAGTACAAGCGCTGGCAACGGGAAACGCCGATGCACTTGTGGCAACTGGACCTGGTGGGCGGGATCTTCCTGGCCGACGGGCGCGAGTGCAAGATGCTCACCGGCATCGACGACCATTCCCGGTTTGTCGTCGTGTCCGCGGTGCTCGCGGTGCCCTCTGGTCGAGCCGTGGCCGATGCGTTCCTCAAAGCGATGCGGGTCTACGGCGTGCCGGCGGAAGTGTTGACCGACAACGGGAAGCAGTTCACCGGCCGGTTCACCAAGCCCCGCCCGGCCGAGGTGTTGTTCGAGCGGGTTTGCCGGGAGAACGGCATCACCCAGAAGCTGACCAAACCGTACTCGCCGACCACCACTGGCAAGATCGAACGATGGCACCAGTCGCTGCGCCGCGAACTACTCGATATCACCGAGCCGTTCGTCGATCTGCCCACCGCGCAGGCGGCGATCAGCGCCTGGGTGCATACCTATAACCACAGCAGGCCACACCAAGCGATTGGCATGGCTACCCCGGCCAGCCTGTTCCGTCCCGGTACTCTACCCGAACCTCTCAAGGTCACCGTGGCGACTCCATCGGAGCACGAGGCCACGCCTGACGCCGTTCCACCTGGTGCCACCTCCGGCACTCCCATCAGAGCGGCTGAGATCACGCCTGGTTTCGTGTTGCCACCGTCGGCCGGCGCGGTGGAGTTCGACACGGTCGTCGCGGCCAGCGGCCAACTCAACGTGCTGGGTGCGGTTCAACGCGTCCGGATGGGCGCCCAGCACGCCGGACAACGCGTGCACGTATGGGTCGACGAGCACAGCGTCCACGTTCTGATCGACGGCGACCTGGTCAAGACCGTGCCGTCCAACCTCACCGCCGACGACCTGCATCAACTGACAATGCGCGGCGCCCTGCGCGCGGGACCGCCGCCAGCCCCACCCTCGATCGCTCGGGCCGGCACGCTGGCCGCAGGCGCCGTGGTCGAGGTTGATCGCAGCCTCGATGCCAACGGCGCGACCAGCCTGGCTGGGCTTCGCCTCAAGGTCGGTCCCGAACTGGCCGGCAAGAAGGTGACGCTGCGCCTGGACGGGCACCTCGTCCACGTCGTGCACGAGGGCGTGCTCGCGAAGACCCTGCCCTCCCCACTGGCTGCCGACCAGCGCACAAAGATCCGCGGCGCCCGGATCGCCACCGGTCAGTTGCCCCCGCCGGCCGCCGGGCCGATCAGCGTCCAGCGCAAGGTTCCGCAAGACGGCGTGGTGATGGTCGCTCGCCAACGCCTGCGCATCGGGCGCACCTACCTAGGCAAGATCGTCACCATCCACGTCGAAGACACTCATTTCCGCGTCACCTGCGATGGCGCCGAACTGTCCCTGCACCCCCGCGACAGCCAGCATCCGGTCCGACGCTGGAAGGCCAAGATCCACGCTCCCCGACTCTAACCGGTTGTCCACAATGTCCCGAGACAGTCAACGATGTCGTGCGCCGATCATGTCAACGAACTCCTGAGACCACACACGACACATGGCCTCACCTCGATGTCCTGAGTCCGCTGTTGGCCAAGATGATTGAGGTTCGCAAGGACCCTGCCCGATTGGCAGAGTTCGAAGAGTTCATCGTGTTCGGGGTGAAACGCAATGGCGGTCCGCGGCATCAAGACGCCAGCGATAGGTTGGGCGACAGACAGGACCTTCAGCGACCGGTGGACCACCACGGTGGTGGAATTCGGTGGGCCGGACAGTCGCAACAACCGATGATGGCAGCACTCAGCATGTTCTGCCACGGATCGATAGCGGCGAAGCGACGGCGGCGCGTAGCCGCCGGCCGTCATCGTTTGCGGCCGAGTCCGGCGTAGACGTGGACGCGATCGGGATTGCGGTCGCCGACCTCTCCTGGGTCTGGCCGCCACAAGGGAAGCGGCACGATCCCAGGCTCTACCAGGTCGAGTCCAGTGAAGAACGACTTCTGACGGTCGGGACCACGCAGGTTGGGCCGCGGCCGGTCCCCGAGGTGCATTTGCTCGAACATCTCGTAACCGGCTTGAATCGCCGGGCTATCGTCGAAGTGCGAGATGCCGAGGTAGCTGCCTGATGGAACGGCGTCGACGTAGGCCGAGACCAACTGGTCTGGATTGTCCTCGTCACGAATGTGCAGCAGGGTCTCGATCAGGAGCACTGCGACGGGCTGGTCGAAATCGATAAGCTGAGCTGTCTCCGGGGCGTTAAGGACATCGTCCACCTGGCGTATGTCCAGGCTCAGGAAGCACGCCCGTGCGTTGTCGGCCACGATTGCCTGACCATCCTTGGCCAGTCCTGGCTCATTGTCGACGTACACCACCCGGCACGCCGTGCGTGCGCCCTGTGCGACCTCGTGCACGTGACCGCCGGTGGGAAGTCCCGAGCCGAGATCGAGATACTGGTGGATGCCCTGACCGACTAGATAGCGCACCATCCGGCCGAGCATGTCCCGCTGGCGCCTGATCAGATGCGGGATATGCGGAGCCACGAGGGCGACGTTGTCGGCGAATTCGACCGCTCGGTCTGGCTGATCGCGCAACCCCGTCAACCACACGTGGTTGGCCCGTGCGATGACGCTGGCGTCGAGGCCACTGTGGCCTGGCGCGGTCGGTGATGCCACAGCTGTAACACCTCCATCAGCTTCTGCCGGTAGTCGTGTCGGCCAGCGCGTCACCGGGCGATTCTAGGATGATCCCAGCCGCGCGGACAGTGCCATGTTCCAATGACCTGTCTTCCGGAGCCGCTGTCCGGTGTGACTTGATGAGAATCGCGGCACGTGAGTTACCGGTTCATCACGTACCGTCATCCACCGTTGCCGGGATACCTCACGCCCGTGAGGTGTTCGCTCTGACTCCACAGTCGTTCTTGCGCGGCACGGTCGTGCGAGCCGGCTGAGGAGTGAAGGCATTCTGGGAAACCAGTGAACTGGGCGATGCCTGCCGGCCCGTAGTAGTTGCCACCGCGCGCCGCGGGGTCGACGGCTGCCCGCAGGACCGCGAGTGCGCCCATAAGCGGGTCCTGGAACAATCGCAACCAGTTAAGACGGGGGCTTGCGGCGGCGCGGATCAAGGGATGAAGCTCGTCACCGAAGGCGGTGCGGCAGTTGCCAGGGTGCGCAGCTACAGCGGCGGTCGGCGCACCGATGGCAGCCAACCGGCGCTGGAGCGTGTACGTGCTCAGCAAGAGCGCCAGTTTCGAGCGGGCGTAGGCGCGTAATGGGCGGTAGCCGTGCCGCCCGTGAAGATCATCGAAATCGAGTCGGACGAATCGGTGCGCGGTGCTACTGACGGTGACAATTCGCGAAGCTGGGACGGTGGCGATCTGATCAAACAACAATCCGGTGAGCAGGAATGGGCCCAGGTAGTTCGTGGCGAACGTGCGCTCGAACCCGTCCTCAGTGAGCTCACGGCGCAGCCGCATGAGGCCGGCGTTGTGAATCACCAAATCGAAGCGCGGGTGATCCGCGCGCAACCGCGCAGCCGCACGGCGGATCGAAGCCAGCGAGGCCAGGTCCAGTTGTACTGTGTCAATCTCGACCCGCGGCGCGTGCGCCTGGATGCTGGCCTGCGCCGCCGCAGCCTTGCGCTCATCGCGGCAGGCCAACACGACGGCGGCACCGTGGTGAGCGAGAATGCGGCTGACCTCATAGCCGATACCGCTGTTGGCGCCAGTGATCAGGGCCTTGCGGCCAGTCTGGTCGAGGATTTCGGCTTCGGTCCAGCGCCCCTTATGAGTACGCAATCGCTGTGCCTCCCGACAGATCCGGCGGCGAGGTCATGTAACACCAAGGATAACCCGGCGTCATGCAACCTCGGTTGCTGTCAGTGTTTGGCAAGAACGCGCAGCCGGACTCGAGGAGACGGGGCCATGGTGTGCCCGCGCAACTGTTCGTTGGAACCTCGGGGCTCGCGCATCTCGAGATCCATGTGACGCAACGCCCGGATCAGGATCATCGCGACCTCGAGCTGTCCGAGCTGGGCGCCCGGGCAGCGTCGCGATCCACCTCCGAACGGGAAGTACTCGTCGATCGGCGGACGGCGGAACCGGCCTCGGGCGTCCAGGAAGCGATGTGGGTCGAACCGCTGTGGCTGGTTGAAAACGGCGGGGCGACGGTGGGTGACATAAATGTGCGGCGTCACGATGGTCCCTGCAGCGAAACGCCTTGTTCCGAGTTCGCGGGCTTCGGTGAGTCTGCGGGTGCCGGCGGCCGGAACCGGTGGAGTCAGCCGCAGGGTTTCCGAAATGACGGCGTGCAGGAGTGGTGCGGAGCCCGGCGCAATTCCATCGTCGGGCACATGGCTGAGCTCCGCCCGCACCCGTTCGGCGATATCGGGGTAGCGGTGTAGCCAGACCAATGCCCAGGCGGCGGTCGAAGCGGTGGTCTCGTGTCCGGCGAACAGCAGGGTGACGAGTTGATCGCGGAGTTCCTGATCTCGGCGGTCACCGTCGCGTATGGCGGCCAGGGGTCCGTCGGGTGCCAGCAGATGTGCAGCAAGCGTGCGGGGATCACGATCGGCGGCACGTTTGGCGTGCCGTACCAGCGCGTGGTTGAGCTGCTGATCGGCGGTGGGCAAACCGCCGCGAAGATACCGGTAGGCGAGGGTGCGCGGGCGTGATCCGATGGCCTGGTCCATCCAGTGAGTGAACGGTTCGACAACTTCGTCGTCGACGGTCCCGAATACGAAAGTCGACATGACTCGCATGGCCACCGTGCGGGTCCAGTCCGCCAGCGGGACCTCGGTGCCTGCGGTCAGGGTTGCGATTGATTGATCGATGATGCCGGCGATCATGGCGCGGTAGGTGTCGAGGTCTCGTGCAAGTGGTCCGTTCAATACTTTGCGGTAGTCGCGGTGGCGATCTCCGTCCATCCAGATCAGCGAGTGCTCGCCGAGGACCGGTCGAAACGAGCGACTGCCCGGATGCTGGAGCGTCCGGTCGGTCTGCCAGATTGCACCGATGGCTTTGGGATCCGAGACCAGGATTCGGGGCTGTGGCTGAGTACGGATTTCGATTAGCCCTGCCCCACGGTCGGCGAGGGTGTTGAAGTAACTCAGTGGCTGCAACGCCAGGGCCAACTCCGCCGGGGTCATCAGGTATGCCTCATGCCGCGGTGGATGCGTTTGCGAGTGCTGGATTTTCTCGTGCCCACGCGCGCAGCTCAATGAGCTCGCGGCGCCCAAACGCTTTGGCCAGCCGGATGAAGGGCAAGTCCTGCGCGATCTGCTCTTTCAGCGAAACCGGCTCTGCGGGGAAGTCCCAGCTTTCGTCATAGGTCTCAAGGCCTGCTGGCGTGATCTTCGTGATGATCGTGGGCTTCTCGGCTGGGTAAGGCGCGTACCGTGTAACCAGCCGCCGTACGCGTTTGGCCCTTTCCGCGGGAGTGTCGGCGCGGCAGGCCTCCTCAAAGGCGTCGAGCGCCGAAGCGAGTTCTGCCGCTCTGACGAGGGTGTCATCCTTGGACCTGGACTTGCCGCGAGCGGTGTCCCGTGCCCGCGCCGCTATGCCGGGGTGTATGTAGTCGACCATGCTGCCTCGGACGTCCTGGATTTGACCGGCAATCCAGGTGCGAACCATGCAGAGGTCGTCGTGGTCGTAGTGGAGCAGAAGCTCCCGGGGCAGTACCTGATGCAAGGGCGTCATGGCGCGGACAGATATCCACGCCCATCCGAGTGACAGTCGGTCTAGCACGGCGGGTGCCCACATCAGCCACGTTGCGCCGATGACCATGGACCCGAAGCAGGCGGCCGAGACAAGCTCGCTGATCGTGTTGTTGTCCAGAACGGTGTTCCCACCGTTCAGATCGGCCCACGCCCTCGCGATCTGCCACACAGAGAAGACGAGGGCGACGATCGCGCCGGTGACCTCGAGCCAAATGCTGATTGCCACGCGCCGCGGCGGCCTGTCGCGGCGGAGGTAGCGGACACAAATGAAGAGAAATTCGCTCGCACCGAGTGTCAGGTAGAAACTGTACGTCGTCTGGATCCAGGCCACGTGCAGTTCTCCGCTGTAGGCCGGGAAGATGGGGACGTTCGTCTGGGTATGTAGGCCCGTCACCAGCGCAGTCATCACGCCGGTGCACGCGAGGAGCACGGCTGCGCGCCGGATGGTGCGTCGACGTCCGGCTCGCGGATCGTCCAATGTGGTGGAAAACATCGACAGCACGGAGAAGGTGGCGATGTCGGCGAGAACGCAGGTGAGGAGGTAGGTGACTTTCGGCGCCAGGCCGGCCTGAATGATCGCGTGGTTTGTGACTGGATCGTAGAAGACCGCCCCGAGTCCGCCGAAGATGAAGACGGCGCAGAAGAAGTTGAACCCAGGATCAGATCGCCTTAATCCTCGTGCGAGAAGTGCGGCGACGGCCAGCACTGCGGCAATGGCGGCGCTGGTGCCGTACCAGCTGCCCACCCGGGCGCCCAATAGCAGCACAGCGATGATTGCGAGACTGGCCGCGACGGCGCCGGCTGTGCGATACCCGCTGAGCATGTCATCCTCGCCATTCGCGTTTTCGCGTGCTGCCGAACAGCGACTGGACCGGATCGCGGGGCTTCCACCGCATCATCGCGTGTCGGGGATCGGTCGTGTAATGCTCCAGCAGGCGGGCTGACGCCTCAATACGTTGCTCAGTTTCGGTGTCGTAGATGTCGCGGGCCAGAATGGCGGATGGTTCCTGGTTGCGGACGATGGCGAGGAGTTCCTCGTCCTCATCAGCCAGCTCGGGTGCGAGTTTCTTCCAGAACTCACGCCGTTCGGCGTCCACGTCATGATCGATGTCAGCGGTCGCCGTTCCGTCGAGCGAGGATGTGACTGTGTCGGCATGTCCGGCGTCAAGTGGGAGGTCGCGGTAGTGGAAGAGTTCGTGAACCTCGACCCGCCGGCCGATCGCGGGACCGCCGGGCTCCATCTTGACGCGGTCGGAGATCACGACGACGTCGACGTCAGGGTATTGAACGGTGAGTCCGCACGTCGCGCTGCCAATGGGCCCTCGGGCGATATAGATGGTTCGGCCTCGGCGTTCGGCCTCCATCTGGAACAGCTGATGGGGCCGCACGGGCCCGGAAAAACGCTGCGCGTGTGCCTCGATGACGGCATTCACATCGTCCTTGGCGCTGGCGAGCGCCTGTGGATCCACCCGGCGGAGAAACGGGTCATTGGCCACGAGCCGTTCACTGCCAGTAAATTTGGTCCTGCCGAACACCTCTACTCACCTCCTGTGGAGGGCGGTGCTAAAAACTGAGGCTCTGCAACCGAACGTTGCGCCGACATCGCCTGCTCGCGCTCGATCGCCTTGGCGACCTGCACGAGCCCAGCAAGATCAATCTGTCCGGAGTTGCGAGCAGCCACCGGAAGCCCGCCGAGGAGTCGGCGGGCTTCGAGAAACTGACCGATGTACCCTTCGTCCCACTCGGCACCGAGACGGAACACCATGACCGTCGCGTGGAAGAAGTCGGCGATAGCCGTGAGGGCCTCGACGCTCAGCAGGCGGCCCGGGGGCCTATGACCGTACAACAGGTATCCGACGTCAACGGCCAGCCACCGCTCGCCGGTTTTGTCACTGAGATATTCAGCCAAGTCCGCGAGGCTGTAACCGCCGCCCTCGGGCCGCTCCTTCTCTGCAAAGAAGGTCACAATCCAGTTGAGACGTCGGACGAATTCGGTGAAGCCATCAGGCTCGTTGATCTCCAAAACCAGCAAGCCGTAGCGCCTGGCCACAGCGTCGCCGGGCCATGGGCGAAGGGGGTTGATCCAATGATCACCAACGCCCAGGTACAACGCTGAAGCTGCGATTACCTTGCTTCCCGGGTTCGCGATCTCACCTTTGAGGAACTTACTGATCTGGGCTCGACTGTACAGGCGGACGTGCTCGTAAACGAATTCCGCTAAGGTCTTCTGGTTCCACGTCTTTCCGTCTATTGGACGGGGTCTGCGGTCGTAAACCCTGAGGAAAAACGCAATACGTTCCCATGACGACAGTGACCGACTCTCGTCTGCCATGGACTCTGTCATCGACTCTCCGAACCACGAACCGGTCATCGTCGCGATGACCGCGACGATGGTGCTGCGGCTGACTGTGCCGCCCGTACACCCGACGGCCGCGTCAACTATAGCACAAGTCTACAGAAAAGTGACCTATCGCGAGCGTCGTTGGATCTACTATAGGACAACCAGCCCGTCTCAGCCAGCACGCCGATCCGGCTAGAACGGGGCAGACACCTTCCCAACACCGGGGGTGCCGTGAGCCGATATGGCGCCTCGTGGCGGGACATCGCCGCGGTGCACCGCCTGGACCTTTCGGTAGCAATACTTGCGATTTGCTACGGGTGGCGAGGAGCGTGCTATGCGGTCACGGAACCCACGCAGCTGGTGTCGGCCGCCGCGTTGCTGGCCGCAATCGCGAACGTCCTGCTGTTCCTAGGCGGTGGCCTTGCCCTCAACACGGCCGCCGACGTGAACACTGACGCCCAGCATGCTGGAAAGGCCACGCTCGTAGGAGCGGCAGAACGTACACATGTCTCCCACTGGAGCGCAACGGAAATTGTCGTGGGCGTCGCGGCAGCGATCGCGGTCACGGCGCTGACCGGGCACGCACTCCCGGCCATCGCAGGTACGGTGACCGCCCTGTCATACGCCGCATACAACCTTGACATGCTCGGTCGTCTCAAGCATAAAGGGTTCGTCGGCGCCCTGGTATACGGCGCTGCGACAGGTGGCCTGCCGTTCCTGGTCTCCGCCGGCGCCGTTGTGTCACGGTTGCCGGGCTGGGCATGGTGGCTAGCCATCGGCCTGACCACAATCTCCGCGGGCCGAACCGCGTGGTGGTCTGTGCCCGACCTGTTGGGCGACCGCAAGGCCGGGGCCTACACGCCTTCCGTGCGGCACGGCGCCTACAGGACTACGGCCGTCGCCTGCCTCTTCATGGCGGTCGGCCTCGCCGCCGCTGCCGCGGGGCTGTGGCGATTCGGGCCCATCCAGACCACGCTCGCTATGGCAGCTCACCTCGTTGTATTCGCCATTGCGGCCAACCCGTTGCTCCGTCGAGGGGCGAAGTTCCCGAGCTGGCGGACGATCACCATGCGCATCCTCCCCCTCATCACCCTCGGCGAAGTGCTGGTGCTAGCGGTACCGCTGGTCACCCTGCTGGGCGTACCACGCATCTAGCCGCACGTGACCAATGCGTCAACTTTAGTGCAACTTGCGAGCCCGATGTCACACCCCACTAGACCTGCTCAGCAACCCGCCCCGCCTGTGAGTTGCACTAAAGTTGACAGCCTGAGTGATCGTCATATACTCCCCCCATCAGTGTCAACTTTAACGCAATTCAAGGCGCACGCGATGGACCTACACGGCAACCATGACCGGCCGAACCAGCCAAAATCGTCGACTCACGCGGGTCAACCACGTATCGCAGAGGGCCGTGCTCGACGGCACGGCGGGGCTTCGCCCCGGAGGTCCTCAACGCTGCGAGGCATCAAGTGCGCCAAGCATGGGCACAGGACAACAGGGGCACCAACGCAGCGCGTTGGACACGAGGAAGGGTGACAGATGGCGGGTCAACTGGAAGGCCAGGTTGCTTTTATCACGGGGGCCGCACGCGGCCAGGGACGCGCGCACTGCGAGCGCTTGGCTGAAGAAGGCTGCGACATTATTGGCGTCGACATCTGCAAGGACGTGCCAACGATCGACTATCCGCTCGGAACTGCCGACGAGCTGGCGCAAACCGTGAAGCTAGTCGAGAAGCGGGGACGGCGAATGGTCGCACAACAGGCCGACGTCCGGGACCCCGAGAACCTGCGTGCGGCGTTCCAGGCCGGTTACGACGTTTTCAAACGCGTGGACATTGCGATCGCCAATGCCGGCGCTATTCGCGTCGGCCCGGAGCTCCAGCCCAACTTGGAGTTTGCTGACGTCACCGACACCATTATCAATGGCGCCTTCCATACCATTCGGGCAGTTCTACCCGAAATGAAACAAGGCGGCCAGGGCGGAAGCATCGTGCTCGTCTCCTCAAGCGCAGCACTGAAGCCGACGGGCAGCGAAGTAGCAGCCCACGTGGCGTACAACGCGGGAAAAATGGCACTGATTGCGATAGCGAAAACTTACGCCGCCATTCTTGGAAAGCACCGGATCCGCGTCAACACCATTCATCCGACCGGCGTCGCAACGGGAATGACGATGAATGCAGCAATGGAAACAGCACTTAACGACGGCAGCGCGCTGGCTACAATGCAAAACGCACTGCCCGTCAAAATGCTCCAAGCCGAGGATGTGGCAAACCGGGTCGCACGGCTTGTATCCGCCGAGGAATATTACAACACCGGCGCGACAATCGAACTCGATGCCGGGTTCAGCGTACTTTGAGCGAAGGCAACCCTTCAATGACTACCCGCATACAGGCGCTTCAAGCCGCACAGGCTCAGCCAGGTACATGTGTCGTCGCGACCGAGAAGATTCGACATGAAGTCATCGCCGGACACTTCCCCGCGGCCAAATTGGTGCGGTACGGCGCCGATTTAGTACGCGAGCGAATCGAGCGAGGCCCGTTCGAACGGCGATCACCGGTCATCATCATGGTCGGTAAAAATGACTATGAGGGTGTATGTGGCGATCCAATCCTGGGTGCGGAACTGGACTTCCTGCTAAAGAATCAAAAAAACCGCGACGTTCGAGTGCGAGTAATGGTAATCGACGACGACCAGGTATGCCCAAATAGCCGTAGCGATTCCGGCAAGTGCGCATAATACCGTCTACGACCGATTCGTGGGATCCATATTGCGACAACGGACCAATCCCAAGCTCGTCACACATCGCAACGGTTCTCGCTCGGGCGGTTGCGGCTCCGCTAGGTCGCTGCCACACGGCGCTGCACAACTGGGAATGTGCAGCAGTGTCGTTCCGAATGCTTTTTTTGGGGGGAGCAATGCTCTTGAGTTCGCCAGCTGAGCGCCAGCCGCGTCCGGCGATGGGCGCGGTACCAGCTACCACACGTCCTAGGCATCAAAATCGGCTACCGGATCAGCGTCGCCAAGCTCCTCGGGCTGACCGGCCCGCATACCCGCACCAAAATCATTGGATCTTGGTCGATTCCCGCCTGCTGCTGCTGGCAGTCGGCGCGCGACTCTTCGATGGTCAATCTTCGCGAACTGCGCTTGATCCGACTGCCCGCGGCATCCTGTTACCTCGTATACGCGAAGTCCTTCGGGAAGGGCGTCCGCTCGCGGACACGGCTTTCCACTCCGGTCGTGCATGGAACTTTCGCGTACTGCCAGTAGTGGGTGCGGCAACCGGCACAGTCATCGCCGCGCAGGCTGTCTACGGGACAAATCTACCTGACCGTCCACTGGTGGGGAGTTGGGAATGGCGCGTCCCACCGCCCGATTCCGGTGAAAATCTTCGGACGTACTGGGGCCGGGACGTGTTCCCATTGTACGGTTTTGACCAGCCCCGAGGAAAAGATGGACCGTACCCTCGGGGGGTGTGGTGGGAAGGCCCACGATTTCTCGATGAAGTCATGGTCGGCTCCTATCGCGCACGTATGCGCGAGCTCATCGCAACTGCCCTTCGCTCGCCCGATGTTCTGCACATCGAGGAATTCGAGGTGCTTCATCAGCGAACCGGGCGCAACATGCCGATGCGAATGATAGGACGCCAAGTCCCTGACGACGCAGGACCAGTGCGATGGTTGCAAGGCGTTACCCACCCGATCAGGCGGCTTACACCGGGGCGCCCACGAGTCCAAAGTCTGGAACTCATCACTGCAGCGTTCGCTAACGCTGGAGACCCGCTCGGTGTCATTGATCCTGAGTACCGACAGATCTGGATGACCTCGAACGACTTCGGACATCAGCTCGGAATAGCTCTACCGGATGATCGCTCATTGGTCGCGATGTGCCACCCGGACGACATGCCGATTCTGCATCAGCTAATCACCGATGGAAGTGCAACACCGGCCAGCAGCCCGATCGGACCGCGCCGTGTGCGCATGCTTGGACGTGACGGCAGTTGGCGCATTATCGACCTCACCGCCAGTGGAGTGCGGCTTGACGGTGAGACCCACGTACTCGCGCGCTTCAGACCCTTCACGTAGGCATGCGCGCACGCCGACTGGAACGCGGTGCACTCGACATCCAACGGATGGCCTCGTGGTCATGAAGTGCCCCGCTTCAACGATCTCGTGACAATGAGGATTCTCGTATGACCAACTGGATCTGGCACTCAGGCGTCTGGCGAATCACCGGCGACCACGCCGTGCACCACGCTCGCGCGTACATACAAGCCGGCCACGGCGGCCGTTACGTAGCTGAGGAGCTCCACGACTCCAGTTGGACAGCCATTCGTTCCGTCCTCTCGACGGCGTGGCGTGACGAACGCAACGACGTAGAGGTCCGCGCGTTGCTCATGTCCGAATTGAACCAAGAAGCCACTCACGTCACGTGGCGTTTGGCGGCCGCAAGTCGGAGCCCTTGGCGTTTCGACATGGAGCCGCCAGCCCGCATACTTGGCCTCACTGAGGTCGCCCCTTGCTCGGATCTCAGTGGTTTGCCACTCATGAATGACGTTCTCGACGGTCGCGAGCTGACTGGTGGCCAAATTGCCTTACGCGCAGAGCAAATCGCATCCGCTATCAACGACAGGCGCCGGACAACGGCCATCATGGTTATCTCGGCAGCCGCACTGCAGAACTTCAACGACGACTCGTTGCTCGTATGGCCAGGACTCCTTTCCACCGTCGTGGTTGATGAGCCAACTCGTAGGGCGATAGCGAACAAACTTTCTCTGCTAGACATTCCACCTGCCGGTGCTCGACTTTTCCCTGCTGCTCGGGATAATTTGCCCAACACCCGGTTCACTGCCAATGAGATCAGCATTGCAGCCCTGCAGGTCGTATTCGCCGACTTACTAATCACCCGACAAAGTACGCAATTACCATCCGACTGGATCACCGATAGAGAATTGCGGCAATGGTGGTATGGCGACCCTTTCGCGCAACCCGCGCCTGTGTACCGCGACCCCACGGTCGAGGCCGAGATCCAACGTGGCCGCTCGGAGATCGTGGCCCGCGATCGACAGTTGCGAGAATTGGAACATCGGCACGCGCTGACGACACACATGCTGAACGCCACAACTGCGCGTGTCCACGACCTTGAAACCGACAACAACAGGCTCAGGGAAACTCTCGCTGCGGAAGGCGACCCACATCGAGGCAAATTCGCGGCGCGCCTAGCTTCGGCCAGCGCCGAGGCGAGACTTGAGTGGGAGCGGGCGGAACGAGCGAGCGAGGAACTTGACTGGATCTATCCTCGTTATGGTCGTGTCACTGGGGCGCTCGCGACACTCCGCCCCCAAGACGCTGTCGAGATCCTTCATGCCATCCCACCAGGCTTCGCATCGTTCCCGGAATTGTTGGCCGCGGCGACGGAACAGTTTTCGCGGCTGCGTGTCACAGCAGCCCCAGAGCCAGCAGCAATGTTGGACCGATACCTTAAAGCCGCCCACTGGCGTGCGAAGGCATGGGCGGCATTGGCTACGCTGCAGGCATACGCCGATGCGAAAGCAGTATCTCTGGACCAGGGCTCGGTCCCGGAACCCGAACTGTCAAACGTCGGATCTTTCATACACACTGATCAGCCTGGAGTGCAGATAAGCCTCCACAACGTGGCACTTAGCGAATCCCCAGGCGTGGCCGATCACGCCGTCCATCACAACGCCCGAATGTTCGTTGTTGATCGTAAGACTGATTCATCTGGCGTTGCCTATTTCTCGGCGCACATCCGGCTCGAAGCTTTCCGTCCACCTGCGCCACGAATGTATTTCTATGACGACGTCACAAGATCCGGCGTCGTATATGTCGGCTACTGCGGACCGCAGCTAAGCGGGTCAGGTGCCTGGGCGCCTTAGGCGACGTCGAGGCGTAAGGACACACGGTGAACGAACGCGTAGCGACGCGGGTCGCCCGCTTGCAGCTGGCGACCAAATCCTTGCGGCAGCGTCGGTCGCTTGCGCCGTCTCTGCGACGGCGGCCAACTGTCGTATGGAATCCCATCATTCGCGCAATCGAGCTGATGAACGGCGTTTGACTGGCGCGTTCGGCCCATAGGTCGTCCGGCTCACCGGTTATCCCGGCGATGTTCGGCCGGCGATCAAACATGCTCCGCGACGCCGTCAATCAGCATGCGCACAGCCGCTCCGCATGGGCTGTCCCGGGCGGCGCAGCTTGTCGCCGCACTCGCCGTGTCTTGATGACTGCGTGTCCGGTTTCGGCGGCTGGCTGCCGCGTGTCGAGCGACCGGGTGCGCAAGGCTTCGTGTCTCGGTTCCGACTCGCGCGCTTGTTGTTGAGCACACGTCGGCAGCACTGGCGGACTGGGGCAGCAATGCATCTCCACGGCGCCAGGCCTTCGCAGTCTCAGTGCCTTGCACTCCTGTGCTGAGCGACCTCCTCGCGCAAGTGGGCGAGCCGAGCGGCTTCCCGTTCCCATCGAGCACGCTCGGGACTGGCGACGTCGGGCGGGCCGAACAGCTCGTCGAACACGGCCTCGGTCATGTGGATCGGCCGACGCCCCAGCTCGGGGTTCCAGAGCGGGTAGGGACGACCACGCCCGTGCGCCTCGATCGCCTCCGCCGGCCATGTCGCGTATTTGAACTCGAGCCGCTGCTTGGCGAAGGGGTGCGGGCGGTTCTTGGTGACGACCGGGTCGAAGAAGAAGGTTGCCGACTCTAGGCTCGGGTCCGGTGCGTCGTCCTCGCTGATCACCCGCCATCGGTCATCGACGTCAGCCCGCCCCATCGCTCGGGGCGCTAGGGTCACCCAGGTGACCGATACCAACCAGCTCGACACGCTGTGGGAAGAATACGAGCCTGAGCGTGCGGTCCCCTCGAGGAGGGTCAGCTGCGAATATCCGGCTCCGGCGCCTCGACGCGCACCCCGGCCGCTGTGGGCAGCTCCGCCGGCAGGCGGCGCCCCATGTACCGCCATAGGTCCGTACCAGTGAACCCGCCCTCAGCCAACACCGCGGCCGTCACCGGCCGGTCCCGCACCGGCAACGCCTCCAACCCAAGTCCGAGCGCCGTCGCGAAGCTGAACGCCTCGATCACCCGGCATCGGCTCAGCACGTTCAACGCGTGCCCCAGCATCGTCTCCACGCGGGCGAGACGCGGCAGGAGTGCTCGCGCGCTGAGAGGTCGGCAGTGGTAGTCCGAGGTGACTGGCTAACCGTCAGCCTCGGCCACCTCGACGATCTGGCGACTCAGGTCCACCACTGCATGTACACGCTCATCGTGCATGTAGGCGTCAGGCTGCATCTTGAGGTGCTGCAGCGTCTGCACAATGACCTCTCGGCCCTCTCGCAGCCAGTCCGTGCTTGATCGCGGTTGCGGCATCATGACTCCCCTTGTCGCATGGGTGTTATCGACGCGCCTCGTCCAACTTCACCAGTTGCTTCGCCAGGCGTATGCCCTCGGCAAGATCTTCTTGGACGATCGGGGCGCCAGCGCCCGTCTTGAGTTCGACTTCGGCACGCATCTGTTCCAGGACATCCCGGCCTTCCGCGAGCCACTCGACGACGGTGCGCGCCTTAGTTGGTGTGGTCATGATCAGCAGTCCTCCGACGAATGAACCGGGCGGAGCGTCCCCTCCGACCCGGCTCGCCAATGGGAACATATGTTCGACGATACGGCAAGGCTCGATGGGATGTCGTCCGCACCATCGCGCCCGGCTCGCCAACCGATCTTCGATCGATCGTGAGTCGACACACTTTGCGTTCTTCGAACGCATGTTCTAACGTCGTGTCCGTGCTGGTCGGAGCCAGGGAAGGGCTCTGACCAGCACATCAGCAAGCGGTGGAGGGTACGACGCTGTGGTTTCGGGGTCGCAGGGTGAGTTCGGGTCAGTGGTCCCTGTCCGGCCGATCGGCTGGCGCGTCGACGGACGGTGTCCCTGGGGGCACGACCTGGGCATCGGTGGGTGCACCACGACTTACTCGCACTTGTATGCCCTGCATGAGAGCTTCTGCGAGGCGTGCAGCGTTGCCGGCCGTCGCGGCGCTTGGGCAGAGGTCGACGTTGGTCGGGAACAGCAGTTCACCTCGGAAACGGCGCCCCATAACGGACTCGTGCTCGTGGCGGTCCCGCCAGCACAGCTCGCCGGACTCGGCCGTATCGAGATCCGGCTCGGTCGTACCGTGCTCGGCGATATCGACCTGTGCCTGTGCCGGGTCGAGCAACGGGCCGTGCTCGAACAGGTCCGGGTCGACGAGCAATACCGGCGCCACGGGTTCGGCACCGTCCTGGTCGCCGCCGCACACGCGCGAGCACCCCGCTACCAGTGGTCCACCACCGTCGTCAGAGGCGAGCAGGCGCGGGCGTTCTGGGCAGCCGTATCACCGCCGTTCCCGCTCGGGGAACCACACTGGTGCACCCACATGCACATCGCCGCAGGTCGAACACCCGACGGCCAGTAGAACGGCCAGCCCGCTCAGTCGTTCGGGGCACTAGGGTTGCCCGGGTGACCGATACCAACCAGCTCGACGCGCTGTGGGAAGAATACGACCGCGCACTTATCGCGTTCACTCACTCCGCCAGCTACTCGGGGGACCCGGACCAAGTCCGCAGCGACCGGGAGTGGTGGAACGAAGCGAAGGGGCCACTACGGGATGCCGGTCAGCAACCGATCCTGGAGGAAGACCAGGCGGTCGCCAAGTACGGGTGGGCGCACTACAACAAGCCCTACCTGCGGGAACAGCTCCGGCAGATGCGGGCCTGCCGACGCGCAGCGCCGTAGCTGAACCTCCGCGTGCTCTTCTCGGGCGACTGGCCACCGTAGGGTGGCGGGCATGACCGATGAGGAGATCGCGGCCGCGCTGGACGAGATCGACGAGATTGCCCACGGGGACACGATGGGTGCGGGGATGCTGGCGTTGGAGGGGCTGTGGAGTCGCGTCGGTCGTGACCGGGTCGAGCGGGTACAGGCCGGGCGTACACAGCGGTTGCGGGAGCACGCGCGGCGCGAGCTGGACGAGTACGGCGCAGCCGGACTTCCGCTGCACGATGACACCGTGCCTGAGGCGCTGCGGGAACGGTTATGGAAAGCCCTGGAGACCGGCCGGGTCCGTCGCGAGGCCGACCGAGGGACAGGCCGGGTCCGTGAACGCACGGGCATCATGCTGACCGAGGCGACGGTGGCAGACATCCCATGGTGGGGCGTGACCTGCTTTCACGGCATGTACCCCGCCCACACCTACGCCTTTCCCGCCGAAGTAGACGCGGTAGCACGCTAAGAGCTGCTCGAACAGCGACTCAACAACGACCAGCACCTGCACGAGCTTGACCAGCCGTAAAGAAACAGATGCAGGCGTTCAAAATGGCCACAAACACCCAATCCACGCCCAAACGGGGCGTATATCACGAGAAACCGCAGTCCAGAGCCCGTTCGTAAGGGTGATGTCGCCGCTACGGCGGCCGACGGTGTGGACGCGATGCCCCAGTCGGGCCAGGAACTCGCGAAAGCTGGCGCATCCGTAGTTGACGTCGTCGAAGGGGGATCCAGGGTCACCATGTTCGACCGCACTGCCGACGCGGTCATGATCGCCGACGCCGATCACGGGGACTGCCGTGCCCGAGCTGCACCAGGTCGACCTGGGTCCGCCGACAACCATGTCACTCCTAAGTGCTTTGATCTAATCAAATCCGATATGATCGTGCACGTCGCTGGTCGACTAGCCAGCCGCGCCGCGACGAAAAGGGTGCGTACGCATCAACCCGTTGCGACAGCGCGACAACGATCAACGTGGACCGAGCTTCACGCCGGCGAAGGGATGGACATCGAAGCCTCAAACCCCCAATCGCACCGTGCACCCAACGACGCGGGCCCGCGTGACGAAACCGGCATCCCTGTATCGACCGAGTTTGCGGACTCGCACGGCAATTACACAGCACCCAGAGCCGCGCGCACTATTCGATGCCTCTACCCGCTCTCGGCACCATTTTGTGTCAACCATGAATGCAAATCCCAGTCTCTAAGTGTCACACGACTGGACCGAAACAGAAGGACTCTCACAGGATGGCAATTCGGTGGACAGAAATTTCCGAGGGGCGCCCACCTCATGAGGTCGCCGTGGACGCGGTCGCCCGTGCCTACAACGACTTAGGCGCTCGGGCGGGATGCGCGGCATTGAACTGGACGATGTCCGTGTTCAACCACCAGTGTGGGAGCCTGTTGAATCCCGGCGCACGACTGCGGATCGCGGGCCGGATCCCCGATAACCTCGCCGATACCCAGGGCGAACTAGAACGATGGTCCAACCTTCTGCACGTGCGCCAACTGTTTGATCTTTCGCCGATCCACTCCACTGGCGCCCTTGATATCGACACGCACCTATTTGACGGCAAATTCGAGATTCAGCTACATCCGCCAATACGCGCGTCTCATTGAAGGCGTTTGACGTCAACATTGAGGGTAGACTTGATCGGCGCTGAATGAGTTTGACGCCGCCCGATAGGGTGAAGCTGAGCTCAAGAGCTTTCTCCAAAGGCAGATTAAGCATCTAGGACGGGAGGCCAACATGATACAATATCGTTCCGGAGTCGCGTCGTCGTGTTCTATCGCTCCAGGAGTAGTCGTACCCAACACCACCGCCCGACTTCCCAGCGTCCGCTCGGTACGCAGCATTCACCTGGGCACGTTAATCGTGACACGGGCCGTCGTGCGATTTGCCTACGGCTTGGGGCGGCGGCAAACGGTTGACATTGCTGTCCCGTCGATCAACTCGGTGGAGTTCCGGCGCGGCGTGCTACGTCCGAAACGGGGATGGTTTAGCGTCCGCACGGACGGACGGACATTCGAGTTCTGGGTGACTGCTGCGGCCGCACAGCAGGCGGGCGCCTGTTTACCGATGGCATTTTGATTTCCTCACCGCCCGGCCCTCGCGGTTCTCGCTGTGTCCGGGCCGGTCGCATCACGCAGTCGTGACGCTGCTCCATGCTGGGTGCGTCGTCGCCGGCGAACGGCACGTCCAGCCCGCGGAACCTGTCGCTTGTGAACTGCGCAAAGATCGGCCAGTACGTTGCCGATCTCGACTGCGGCGTCGAGATCCAACTGCCTGGCCTACGCCTTCTTGTGAAAGTCGCCGCGACAAAGCTGCGCCACCCACGGGACGTCGGCGGAAAGCGGTGCGTGTCCGACGCCCACGTACTGGAACCTCGCGACGAGGCCCTCGCCGTCCTGGTGCGATGGCTGCCCGGCGAGTTGGCCAGCATCCACGATGACGGCGCACGCCGCTTGGTGGCGTCGTTCGCCCGCCGACGGCACCGAGCCGGGGACGTTAAGCACGCTGCCCTGCCGAACCAGCAACCCAGAAGCACTAACTGGGGAAGAGCCATTATTCGAACCGTGCGCAATTCCCCCGAGGCGTCACGCGGCGGGACTCGGCAGCCGGAGAACGAGCAAGTCGCCAGGCTCAGGATTCGGGGAATGCGTACGACTTCGGCACGCCGAGCAGGCGCTCGGCCTGACGGTTCTTCTCGTTGAGGTGCTGCTCGAATCGCGCGATCCCCATGTAGACGATCCCGGCCGCGGCCATGTTCGACGCGTGGAAGTGCAGCTGGCCGACCGTCGGTAGCCTGATGTCGGCGAGATCGGTCCCGGTGGTGTCGGCCTCGGCGGTGGCCGCAGTGAACGCCTTCTGGTGCTCGGGGGGCGTCAGGTTCGCGCGCCGCGCGGTTTCCGCGATCAGGGCTGGCTCGCGCTCGGGATCGTGGAGGAGTTCGTGGTGCCACTTGCCGACTTCGTCGAAGAACCTCGGGAGGATGATCTTCATGTCGACGAGTTCCAAGCGGGTCGGCTCGGTCGTCAGCTTCACGATGTCCTCGCGCCAGCCCCGCGCGTAGGCGCGAACCAGGTCGACGCACCACCACATTGGCCGGTATTCGGAGGGATCACCGAGGTTCTTCCGGGGCACGATCCGCCTGTCCCATTCCCCGCGCGGGCAATCCTGATCAGTCATCCGCTTCAGCATGCCAGGCGGGCGTACCCCTCGAGCAACGAAGCCAGGACGTCGGCGTGCCGCACCGCGGCCCTGGCGACGTCGCACGCACCGATGCCACTCAGCAGCGTCTACCTGCGGCGTCTGACGTACGCCGGTGCCTCGCCCCGGCGGATCTCCTCGGGACTGCGCCGAACGATTTCGTGTTCTTGCCAGTACCTTTGCCCGGAGTCGAGCCCTTCGCCCGCCGCAGCGACGTCCTGGCGCTGCTCGGCCTCAACGGGCGCCGAGGGCGACTGTTCTTCCGGCTCGTCCATGAACCGCACTCTAATTCAGGGTCGCCCTGGCTCCGCGCGCGACGAGATCGCGGTCACCGAAGCGGCAGGAACCACGACGCGCGGCTCTCCTGCCATCATCGCCTGGTGATGGAGTACTTCGCCCTCGCCGCGAAGCCGGCTGGCGTTGATCCGGACACCGTTGACGCCGCGCTCCGCCGAGCGTGGAACGCGTGCGCCGGCGTGGCCTGCCCAAAGTGCGGGGTCCCAGCCTGGCAGTGCTGCCGGAACTGGACGGCGGGGTCCTGGCAGATCACCCGGTTTCACCGTCCCCGCCAGGATGCAGCAGGAGTTCCGGAGATCCTGACCCCGGTAGGGGTACGCGGGCTCGCGTGGGCGAAAGGGGAAATGCGGGTTCTCGTGGAAGGACCCCCGCGTTCCGACGGTGTAAATGGACCCAGGCCGCTGTGAACGAGAAAGATCACGCCTTGCCCAGGGACAGGTCCTGGGCGGTGGGTGTCCCCTGCGCCGACTGGCGCCGGGGACGTGCCCGGTGCGGCCCGCGCCCGCCGTACCGGGTCTACCTGTTCCGCCGGGCGGTCTTCTGCGCCCCGTCGATCAGGTTGATCACACCCATGACCAGCAGGACGATGCCGATCACGAGCCACCAAGATCCCAAGGTGAGGTAGGTGACGATCAGCCCGATCGCGCCGAAGATTCCGCCGGCGACCAAGCCGTCGTCGACGGGTGGCTTCGCCGCGTGGGCCCGGCGGGCGGCTTCCTCCTCAGCGGCGAGGTTGTCCCGGCGGCGTTTGAGGACGTCCTCGTAGTCCAGCAGTTTCTGTACGTCGTCGTTGATGCGAGCTTGCAGTCTGGTGTGCCCGTCGGAGCCGGGCTTGAGCGCGGTCAGCAGCTCGCGGTCCTTCTCGATCTTGTTTTTCCGCGTCGTGTCCGGCGGCGCGGGTCATCTGCGCGGCATGTGCGCGGCGGAGGACGCTGGGCCGAGCGTGGAACCAGCCGTCTGCCAGGGTGTCGAGCGCCACGAGGAGTCCGAGGTCTTCCGAGACGGGCAGGGCCATCCAGCCGCCGAGGGCGACCAATAGATCCCGTCTGACGGCCAAGGTCGAGGGATGCACCGCGAGATCGTGGGTGTCCGCCCAGCTGGTGGTGACCGAGCCGGCTGGCAGCCGACCTGAATGTGGATCGTGGCTCCACCCCCTCGTCGAGCCGTCGGGGAGCAGGTCGATAACTGGTCCGGTGGTCCACCCGATCGCGGGCTCGCTGGCGAGTACCTGAATGGCATCGGCAAGAGCGTTGGGGGTCAACTGATCGTCAGCGTCGAGGTTGTGGACCACCGATCCGCCGGCGCGGGCCAACGCAGTCGTGCGTGCCACGGCAGGTCCGCCGCGACGATTGCGACCTAGGCACACCCGTCGATCGTCCCGGATTGCAGACGGTATTTCGGGTCCGCCGGTGAGGCAGTCGATCTGGAGCAACCATTGCCACTCGACCCCTGGCGGCAGCGTTTGGGCCTGCAACGAGGCGAAGGCCGCCAGGAGATGATCAGGGTCAGCCTGCTCGGCGACCGGTGTGATGACGCTGATCAGATCTATCACCGGTTGTGCCTTTGTCTTCGGACCGTGAGAGCATCCTGTCAAGCTTGAAACGCGCCACGGCGTACAGCGCGGTGACGAGCGCGGCGAAGGCGACGCACGCAAACATCAGGAGCAGCCACTCCACCGGACCGACTTCCCGCATGACGCACAGGGTAACTGCCGCCACCGTCGTGCGGGATCACCGCCACGTGTCAAATGCTCGTGCCGGACTACACCAGGTCGATACCGAGGACCCGGACGCGGCCACGGTGACGACGTGACGTTCCCGCGAGTCGGGTCGGCAACCACCGAATGAACCGAGCCATCAGGCTGACCGTGCCCTGCGGCGAGCCGGTCCGCAGCCGTGTTCGCCTTACGTGGTTGCCAGCGCACGGGTCCATCCGTTCGAGAAATTGGTGACCACGAAGCGATCCTGGCGGAAGGTCCCGGCCATCTGCTCGATGACCGGGGTCATCTCGGCTGGCGCCTCTACCACCGCGCCGACCTCGTCGTACCACTGAACATCCCCGCCGACCAGCCTGGCCGACACCAACCGCGCGGCGCGGCAGCGCCAGCAGGTGCCGCGCTCGGCCAGGTGCTGCTCGACCTCGGTCAGCGAGTGCTGCGGCGCGCCCGGCTCGAAGCCTTCGCGCAGCCCGAGCCCGACCAGGATGCCGTCGCGCGGCGAATGGGCCGAGGCGACCGGCCAGCCCGTCTCCGCGGTGAGCCGCGTGGCCAGCGTTTCGTACTCTCGGACCTCGGGAGTGCCGTGGGTGCGACTCGGGTCACGCACGAGCAGCAACTCGTCGACCGGGTCGCCGTCGCCGCCGAACTGGAACGCGGTGATCGGCATGCCGGTGTGCGCGGTCAGGTCCTTGAGCAGGCCGCACACCGTTTCGAACGGGGTTGCGGGCAGCAGTACGCGGGCACTCCAGGCGCCGTTCGCGTGGGCGATTTCGGTGTAGGTCATCGTGGTCATCGTGGCTACCGTCAGTTCGTGCGTTGGAGGTCGGGGCGCTGCGGATTGAGGGCCGCCAGCATGTCGCTGAAACCCGCGACGGGCTGGTCCTTGCGCCTTTTTCCTGTCGCGAGGTTTATGCGGGCAAACGCTGTGTCCGGGTCCAAGATGTCGCTGCTCGCAGCGATCGGGCACGGGCAGGCTCGCACCGCCGTGTGTCTCGCATCGGATCGTCGATAGTGTGCGGCAAGTCACAATCGGGCGCGACGGACATGCTCAACACCCGCTCCTTCCGCGTGCCCTTGACGTCTACCTGCGGCGCCTGACGTACGCCGGTGCCTCGCCCCGGCGAACCTCATCGGGGTTGCGCCGAACGATTTCGTGCTCCTGCCAGTACTGCCGCCCAGCGGTGGACTCGTCGCCAGCCGCCGCGGCGCCGTCCCGGTGCTGTCCGCCTTCAACCGGGTTGCGGGTGCTTGTTCTTCCGACTCGTCCATGCACCGCACCCTAATTCAGGATCGCTCCGCGCCGATGAGCCCGATCTGCCTCTTCCGCAGCGAGACGCTGGGAAATGTTCGCGGAGTGGCGCAGCCTCGGGCTCAGCTGAACATGCCAGCCGACGAGTTCGGTCATCCCGTCGCGTTTGCGCGTGGGTTCCGCGATTCTGGTTGCCCGAATCGGCTGAACCCGCGCGGGTTCGCGGAGTCAGGCGACAGTCGCGGCTGGGTTCGCGAGCAGCACGGCGGTGATCGCGCCGAGGGTCGCCCAGTCCACCAGCGGGCGTTCGAGGAGATCGCCGTAGCGGTGGATTTCGACGTAGGTGCGTTCGGTGTCGTCGGCGACGCCGTGAGCGTTCGCGTCGGTACGGGCGTGTTGCAGTTCGTCGCGGGTGAGTTCGATGGCGAACACGTGTTGCTGGTGCCCGGACAAGGTGGCGGCTGGCTGGCGGGCTTGGTGGACGTGGATGCGGTCGGCAGTGACCTTGATACCGGTCTCCTCGGCGAGTTCGGCGACGGCCTGCTCGATCGGTGAGGCGGGTTTGAATCCTGAGCCGCCCGGCAGTTCCCGCACGAATCCGTCGGCGGTGGTGGCCGGTGATCGAAACTCGCGGACGATGACGACCTCGGTGTCGGCGAGCTCGGGTGCGCGGTGGTAGGCGACGACCGTGGAGATGTCGGGTCGGGACAGCACCACCTCGTTGGCCTTCTCGCGCTGTTCGGCGGCGACCCAGACGACGGCGTGGAACGCCCAGAACAGCACGATGCGTCGCTGGGGTCCAACGCGGAAGGTCCATTCCAGTCGGCCGGACCGAAGTTTGTTGCCGGCGCGTTCCTGGGCGGTCAGCCAGTTCTGGAAGGAGCCGGTGCGCCAGAGCAGCAATGGGACGTGGCGGTGGCCGTCGGCGCGGCGGGCGCCGACGCCGATGTGGTCGAGTGCCAGTGCGACCGTATTGGCGAGGTCGTCGGCGAGCGGGATGCCGGCTTCGGTGGCGTAGTCGCGCTGGTAGTTCACGTGCTCGGCATCGGGCGGGGTGCCGAGCACGACGCGACCGGAGTCCTTCCAGCGCCCAAATTCGTCGTTGGTGGTGTGGCCGGGCAGGCCGGGGCCTCGCGGAATCCAGAACAGCACGACGTCGGCGCGGTCGCCCCAGCGCAGTTCCCAGGTTCGGTTGTCGTCGTAGTCGGGCCAGCGTTCGCCGTTTCGCGGTTCGGGAACGAACACGACCAGATCGCCCTCCACGCGCCATTGGCTGGTGATTTCGGCGATGGCCTTGGGACGCCAGCCGTCCACGTCCTCGGTGCGCGGCGTGGGGCCGCAGAGGAAGATGCTGGCTTCATAGCCTTCCGGTGGTTCTTCGCCGGCGTGAACGAGAATGACGTTGCTGGGCAAGGGTTTCTACCTCCTGATGTTGGTGCTTTTGCCGGGGTGGGCGGTAGTGATGATGTAGTTCATCGGACGGGTCGCATAGGTGCAACATCGCGCTGCACGACAACCTCGCCCCGGACCATGTCGCCGTGCACAGCGCGCGGGCGCGGAAGAAGCTTCTCGCCGACCCCGCCCTCCGCGGCTACCGACCGGGGGCACCTTCCGGACCCGTACTACCGGATCTTCGGTCTCTTCGAGTTGGGGACCCGCGGCGACCTCGTCGGTTGATCGCGCGGCAGCCGCGGGCGTGCAACCCCGGTGAGTATCGGTGCGGGTCGAGGTCGCGTTGGAGTTCGAGGAACCGCGGCGGCATGGTCGCCGCGGTGTGCGTCCCGTCGTTGGGGTCGGTGGAGCCCCATCCGGCCATGCCGGGGCCGCAGATCATCAGGGTCATGGTGCGGCCGGGGTCGACCTCGGTGACTTCGTGGAAGACCTCGGTCCCCGTGGAATTGCATTAGATGCAAGGCTGCGCGGAGATCGGATCCCGCGAGCAGGTGTGATCCCGGTCGTAGTAGCGACCCTACAGCAGGCGTTCTGACCTGCTCGTTTGGCGTATTGCGTGCATCTGTTGCATGATTCACGCGCCGAATGAAGGGGTGATCATGGTCGACGCGCCACCTGAGCCGCCGGGGTCCGCCCGGCTGGTGCTTCAGCAGGGCGTGCGGCTGCTTCATCCGGAGGATGTCGTCTACAGCGCGATGTTGGACGGGTGGGGGATGCAGCTGCGCGGTGGCCGCCGGTTGCGGGACAGGACGGTCAAGGCGTACCGGCGCGACGTCGAGCGCTTCTTCGTCTTCTCCGCGGAGTACCCGTGGTGCTGGACGGCGAGCCATTTCGACGAGTGGATGACCACGTTGATCAGTGAGCGTGGCCTGGCGAGGTCGACGTTGCGCGCCTATCAGCTCGCCGTTCAGTCCTTTTGCGACTACATCACCTCCCCGCATTACCACTGGGCCAAGGAGTGCGAGGCGAGGTTCGGCACCCATCCGGTGCAGGTGTGCCACGAGTGGAACACCGTGGCACACCTGGTCGACTACGAGGGCGATCCGGCACGTCGGCCGATGACGCGCAAGGAAATCCCGCTCCTGTTCGATTATGCCGACGATCAGGTGGAGAACGCGGTTCGGCTGCGCCGCAAGGGCGCGCTGGCTGCCTACCGCGACGCGACCGTGTTCAAGGCGATCTACGGGTGGGGCCTGCGCTGCCAGGAAACGTCCAAACTGGATCTCGTCGACTTCTATCGCAGCCCCGAGGCGCCGGAGCTGGGCCGGTTCGGGAAGCTGCATGTGCGCTGGGGCAAGGCAAGCCGAGGATCCCCGCCGAAGCGCCGCACCGTGGCTTCCCTGATGCCGTGGGCGGTGGAGGCGGTGGAGGACTACGTGGTCAACGTACGGCCGCGACTGGGCTTTCCGGAGGTCGCGGCACTGTGGGTCACCGAGCGGGGAAACCGGTTGCGCCCGCGGGAGATCGAGAGCCGTTTCGCCGAGTACCGCGATGAGCTGGGCCTGCCGAGCGACCTGACGCCGCACTGTCTGCGGCATTCGTACATCACGCACCTGATCGAGGATGGGGTCGACGCGAAGTTCGTGCAGGAGCAGGCCGGTCACCGGTTCGCCAGCACGACCGCGATCTACACCGCGGTCGACGGCGATTTCATGAACAAGATGATGCGCAAGGCCCTGGACAAGGCGTTGACGACCGAGGAGGAGTTGGCCACATGACCGCGAAGCTGGATTACCGATGGCACCTTCGGGAGGTCATGGCCACCCGGGGCATGTTCTCCACTACCGACCTGCGGCCGCTGCTGGCCGAACGCGGGATCGATCTGTCTGCGAGTCAGGTCTACCGGCTGGTGGTCGAGCGGCCGGAACGGTTGAGCCTGAAGGTGTTGATGGCCCTGCTGGACATCCTCGGTTGCCGGATGGAGGAGCTAGTCGAGCCGGTCGCCGCCCGTGGGGCGCAGCGTCGCCGCAAGGTCGCGGGCGAATCCGCCAGCCCTGAGGCCGACTTGCGCGGCGTCGGCGACCTGCGCCCGAAACGGGCCCGGGTTGTCACCGACCGCGATGAATGACGCCGGCGACCGGCCGTCCCGCTTCCTGACCGACCCACTGACCGTCATTACCGAAGCTGTCACGGCGATCGAGCCCGACCTCGATCGCGACCTGGTCGTGCGCGTCGTCACCGACGTCGCGGGACGGCGACCGGAGCAGCGGCTCCTTGCCCAGGCGCTGCATGAGGCGCCAGACCTGCTCACGTCCGGCAGCCCCGAAGGCCCCCGCCGGATCGAGTGGCTGGTCCGTGCCCTGCAACAGGAGGGCGCGGAGCGCGCGGTGCGGCCAGCGTGCGCTGTCTGCGGCGTGATCAAGCAGCTGATCTGCACGACCCCGGACGGGCGCCGTTGCTGCGGTTCGTGCGCCGCGCGGCGCACTCAGCCGCTGGTCACCTGCCACGGCTGCGGCCGCGAGCGGCCCGGCGCGGTCCGTGTCCGGTCCGGCGAGCTGATTTGCGCTCGGTGCGCGCAGGTTCAGGCCCGTACTGAGCACCGGCCCTTCTTGCTCGAACACTTGGCGAAGCTGGAGACCGGCCTGGACGAGCAGGTCCTGGCCCGGGTCATCGACGGTGCCTTGCCGCTTGGATATCAGCGGCGGGTCGTTTGCTGGGAGCTCGATGCGAACCCGGCGCTGCTGAGCATGAACGCCGCGAAGGGATCGCTGCGTTTGGTGGCCCTGGCCGACGCGCTCATCGCCGCCGGCGCCCGCGGGGTCGCGGCTCCCGCCTGTGTGCTCTGCGGTCAGGCCGGACAGCGGCTGCGCCACACGCTCGAGGGACGCCGGTGCTGTCGACGGTGTTTCAACCAGGACCGGCAAGAGCCGTGCTCGCGGTGCGGCAAGCGCCGGCTTTCCGCGGCACGCACGCCCGCCGGGGAGCCGCTGTGCGAATGGTGCAACCGCAGCGACCCGGTCAACCACGAGCGCTGCACCGGCTGCGACATGGTGACCCTGATCAAGCATCGCGAGGGCGACGAGCGGCTTTGCCGGAAATGCTGGCCGGGCGCCACGGCAACCTGCTCGATCTGCGGCCAGACCAGGCCGTGCTACTTCGCCGACACCGCGTCCGCTCGCTGCAATCCCTGCACCCGGCGGCTGCGCACCAGACCCTGCTCCAGTTGCGGCCAGTCGAAGATCGTGTGCACGCGCACCGCCGACGGCGAACCGATCTGCTACACCTGCGGCCGGATTCCGCGTTCATGCCAAGGCTGTTCCGAGGTCAAGATCATCGCCGCCCGCCTGCCGGAGGGCTCGTTCTGCCAGCGCTGCTACCGCCAGCACCCCGCCTCGAAGCGGACCTGCACCTCGTGCGGAGTCGTCGAGCAGCTTCATCACCACGGTCTCTGCGTGCGCTGTGCCGCGCGCGACCGGCTGCACCAGTGGGCCAGCCAGGAAGACGGCTCGATCCCGAGCGCCGTCGCCCCGGTCGTCCAGGCGCTGGCAAACACCGACCCGGAGCGGCTGATGGCCTGGCTGGACCGCTCCTCCGCAGCAGCCGTCCTGCAAGCCTTGCTGCACGCCGGGGAGCCGCCGTCGCACGACGCGCTCGACGAGCACCTGCCCAGCAGATCCGTCCAGTACCTCCGAGCGGTGCTCGTCAACGCCAAGGTGCTCGAACCCCGCGACGAGTACCTCGCCGTCCTGGAGTGGTGGTTGCCCGGTGAGCTGGCCCGCATCCACGATGACGCCGAGCGCCGCGTGGTCGCGTCGTTCGCCCGTTGGCACCACCTGAACAAGCTTCGCAGCCGGTCCCGCCGCCGGCACCTGAGCTACAGCGAGCATTTCTACGTTCGCAAGCAGCTGCGGGCCACTATCCACCTGGTGATCTGGCTCCGGAAGCAGGACCGCGCACTCGGCACCTGCACCCAGGCCGACCTCGACCGCTACCTGGCCTCCGGGGCAGGAAACCGCTACCTCTGCAAGAAGTTCGTCGACTGGGCCACGCGCCGCGGCCACACCCGGAAGCTCGAGATCTCCACCGTCGACCATCAGAGTGCGGGCGTGAAGGCGATCCCCGAGGACGAGCGCTGGGCGCTGCTGCGGCGGCTGCTACATGACGACCAGCTCGATCCTGTCATCCGGTTCAGCGGCCTGCTCGTGCTGCTGTTCGCTCAGCCCGCCAGCCGCATCGTCCGGCTGACCACCGACCAGATCATCATCACAACGAAGGGCAAGACCCAGATCCTGATCGGCCGCAAGCCACTCGACCTGCCGCCGCCGCTCGACGACCTCGCTCGGCAGCTTCTTCACCGCCGTCGAGGCCATGCCCTGCTCGGACACACCGGCGAGAACCGATGGTTGATTCCCGGAGGCGCCCCCAGGCAACCCCTGACCGAAGGTGCCCTCCTGCTCCGCCTCCGGCCGCTGGGCATCCTGACCCGTCCCGCACGCAACGCCGCGATGATGGACCTCGCCGCCCAGCTACCGGCAGCGGTATTGAGCCACCTGCTCGGTCTCAGCGACCCCACGGCAGCCGACTGGGTCCAGGAAGCGGGAGCCTATCGCGCCGCCTACGCCGCCGACATCGCCCGCAAGACCTCCTGATCACCCAGTTGACCGGGTGTGGGAACCGCCCGGGCTGAGTCCGTCCGAGCGATCTTCGGGGCGGTTCGCCGAAAACGTCGGTGCTCGCCGGTACGTTCACAGTGGAGAAACCGGTTCGGCACGCACCGTGACCTCGTTGGGTTTCGGTTGCCTGGTCAACCGGATTCCGGATTGATGGGCAGGAGGACCCCGATGGACGAAGAGCAAGCACCGAAGTCCAGTTTGTACGAGCCGCCGCTGATCACCGAGGTGGGCGACTTCGCCGAGGTAACCCAGGGCCAGTACTCGAGGAACCGCTCCGACGATGGCGATGCTGGGGGCTACTTCCCCGGATGACCGCCGCCCGCGGGGATGCAACGAGGGAACATCGTCGGCTCGGTGGTCCTGGCTGGTGGTGCGCACTGCCCGATGTCGAGGACGCCGTGCCGACGGCGACCGTCCTGCGGAGCGTCGGCACGGTCGCGGCCCGGCATCCGTCCGGACGCGCGTGGATCATGTCGCACCCGGATGCTCCGCCGCCGCAAGTACTTGCCGCCGGCCCGGTCACGCTGGCAATCCTCGGACCATCGCCGTTGGGGCCGGCACAGCTGTCGTCCCTCCGGATCGCCGCAGCCAGCGGTGACCTTTCCTCGCTGATGGCGTGCGCCGGCGACGCGCACGTGATGCTCGCCGAGCCCGGCCAGGTTAGGGCAATGGCGGACGCGGTGGGGTTTCGCCGGTTGTTCACGGCCCACTACAAGGGTGTCCCGGTCGTGGCCAGTCACGCCGACGTCCTCCGTCGGCTGGTCGACGCTCCGGTCGATCGAGCATGGCTCGCGGCGAAGCTCACCAGCCCGGAGATTCCCCACGCTATCCGGGATTCTCGCTCACCGTTCCTCGGCGTCGAGCCGGTCCCAGCCGGGCATGCCGTCGAGGTCGACGGCCGGCGCGCACGGACGCGACCGTGGTGGCGGCCACCGTGCCCAGAACTGTCCCTTGCCCAGGGCGCGGACAATCTACGAACGGCGTTGCGCAACGCAGTCGGGAACCGGGTCGCCGCAGCGGCGGGGCGGGTGAGCGTGCAGCTGTCGGGTGGTCTAGATTCCACGGCGCTGGCCTGTCTGGCGGGCTCGGCGGATCCGCTGCTGGTGACCACTGCGGGTTCCTCCCCGGTCGACGACGATCTCGCCTGGGCCCGCCGCGTCGCCGCGGCGCTGCCGGGTGCCGAGCATCGAATGTTCGGCCCGACCGAGATCGCTCTGTTCTTCGCCGATCTCGATCAGCCGCTGGCGGGGATGGACGAGCCGTGCTCGTTCACCGCGGCCGCGGCCCGACAACGCTACGTGGCTTCGGTGCTCGCCGAGCACCATGTCGGCGTGCATCTCAACGGGCAGGGCGGCGACGAGGTGCTGCTGGCGCCCGGCGCGTTCCTTGCTGGGCTCCCGCGCGGCCGCCGGTCGACGTGGCAGCAGATCCGTGGTCACGCCGCGTTGCGCGGCATCTCGGCCACGGCGCTGGTCAGTGCGATCGTCCGCCGCCCGAGCTACCCGGCCTGGCTCCGGCACACGGCCGTCACCTTGCGGCGAGAGGCGCCGATTGCCACCGAGCTGGTCGCCTGGGAGGCGGCGCCGCTGCTGCCCGCATGGGCGAGCACCGAGGCAGAGCAGTTGGTGGCCGGCCTGCTGACACAGGCCAATCCGCTGCCGGTGCACCTGGACGCCGGCGTGCACGCCGGCGTCGTGCGGATACGAGCGTCGGCTTACCGGGCCGCGCTCTACCGCGACGCGATGGCCGCCGAGGGTGTGCCGACGGCGATGCCGTTTTTCGACCACGCCGTGGTGGCCGCGTGCCTGGCGGTGCGGCCCGAGCAGCGCACCGATCCGTGGCAGCCGAAACCGTTGCTACGACAGGCATTGCGGTCCGTCGCCCCCGGCATTCTGTTGTCACGCAGAACAAAAGGGTTCTACAACCACGATATCTACCGGGGCTGGGCGGCGAATCACGACCAGATGCAGGGCCTGCTCGCCGAGTCTCGCGTGGCGCGACTGGGCCTGGTCGACGAGCAGGTGCTCCGCCGCGAGCTCGCGAGGTTCGGCCCCACCGGGCTGCCGCCCGCGTTCGTGACCGACCTGATCGCACTGGAAACCTGGCTCCGGGATCTGACGCCCGCGCTGCCGAAAGCGGGACGTGCATGCGCCTGATCCGCCGCAACCCGGCACGGTCGGCCCTGGTGCTGGCCCGTGGTGTCGCAGCCACCCCGGTCGGGGACGGGACGATGCTGGTCGATCGGCGCGGAACGCTGCTGCACCTCAACACCACCGCCGCGGTCATGCTGGACGCCCTGCTCGCCGGCGGGCTGGACGCCGCGGCCACGGCCGCCCACCAGCGGTTCGAGATCACCGAGGACACCGCCCGCGCCGACGCCGTGCGGCTGCTGGCGCAGCTGCTGGACCGCAAGCTGGTGAGGTGGACGTGAGCACCCCAACCGTGCTGGAAGCCCCGGTCCCGCTCGCTCCGGGCGAGCGCGCTCGCGGTCTGCTCGCCGTCGGTGCGGCCCGGCTGATCCTCGCCGCTACCCGCGGCCGTCCAACCCGGATTCGCGCGGTCCTGCGCATTCTGCGCGTCGGCGCCAGCCCGGCCGGGCTCGAGGCCGCCGTACGGGCGCGGGCGTGCGTCACCACGGTGTCGCTGCGCTGCGCGAGCGATCACGGCTGCCTGCTGCGCTCGGTGGCGATCGTCGTGGCCTGCCGCCTCACCGGACGGTCGGTGCTCTGGCAGGTCGGGACCGCGTCGCCACCGCCTGCGTCGCACGCCTGGGTGGAGGCCGCCGACACGCCGGTCGGCGAGCCGTTCGACCCCCGTTTGCTCTACAGCCCGATCATCACCGCCTGAGCCCTGGAAGGATCGTCAACATGACCAGCGGCACCACCGCCACCCCTGACCTCGACGCCCGGCTGGCGCGCTACGCCGACGACCTGCGTGCTCGTGGGGCGATCCGCAGCGACGCCGTCCACAAGGCGTTCGCCAGCGTGCCGCGGCACCGGTTCCTGCGCACCTTCCACTTCCGCGCCGACCGGTTCGCCCTCGCACCCGGGGAGCAACCCGCCGCCGAGCTGCTCGACATCATCTACGCGAACAACTCCCTGGTCACCCACGACGGCCACGACGGCGACCCGATGTCCTCCTCATCCGGCCCGAGCGTCATGGCCAGGATGCTGGAAGCTCTCGACCTGCGGCCGGGGATGCGGGTGCTGGAGATCGGAGCGGGCACCGGCTACAACGCCGCCCTCATCCACCAGATCACCGGCGCCCCGGTCACTACCATCGAAGCCGGACGCGCCACCGCCGCCGCGGCCGCGGCCGCGATGACCGCACTCGGCCTGGCCGAGAAGGTACGGGTCGTGCACGGCGACGGCTACCTCGGCGACCCGGACGGCAAGACGTGGGACCGGGTCATCGTCACCTGCGGCGTCGCCGGTATCCCACCGCGCTGGCTGGACCATCTCGCACCCCGGGGCCTCGTCCTGGCGCCGATCGCGCACGCGGGTGTGCACCCCATCCTCGCGATCCACGCGGGCGACGGCTCCGCGACCGGGGTGATCTCGTTGTGGGCGGACTTCATGCCCGCCGCGGGAAACCTCCGGCCTGACGTCCTGTTTGGACACAACCCGGAACACGACATCACCGCCGCACCCGTGCAGCGCCTCCCCGGTGCCGCCCCGGTCGTCGGCGCCGACCGCTACAACGACCTGACCTGCTTCCTCGCCGCCCAGGACGACCGGACCACCCGTGCCTTCGTCGACGACCCAGCGTTCGACCCGGCCAGCGGGATGACCGCCCTCGTCGAAGACGGTGCCGCCGCGTGGATACAGCACACCGGCGACCTCGTTGTGGCCGGCGACTCCGAACACACCGGCGGGCTCCAAGCGCGCCTGCGCGAGCTGACCGCCAGCTGGCTCGACAACGGACGCCCCGAACTCGAACACTGGAACACCGCGCTCGCTGAACGGCCCGGGCTACCTGCGCCGCTACTGACCCCCGGCCGCTGGTCGCACATCATCGATGGGAGCCGATGACGACGTGGTCAGGCGATCGATCTGAGCGTCCTGGTAGATCCGGTTGACGGTGGTGGGCAGGGTGGAGGTCTGCGGGATCACGATCTCGCCGGGGACGTCGAGCCAGTCGTCGGGCTCGAACCAGGAGGTCACGTCGGCGGTGGAGAACTCGGCGGCTTCGGGCCGGCTCGCGTGGCGGGCGAACGTCTCGGCTAGCTCGACCTGCAGGAAGTACACGAGCGTCCGCCCGCGGTGCGCGGCGATCAGTCCCCGTAACGCGGAGCCGTAGAAGGTGGCGCTGAGGATGCCTTCGATGATGACCGGCCAGCCCACGTTGAGCAGGAACCCCGCCGAGTGCGTGATGAAGCTCGGCGCCAGGCCGCCGGGGAGGTCCTTCTTCTCCCAGAGGAGCCTGGGCTCTACGAATAGTCGGGCCGAAAGATCGACTACCACCGGGCACAGATGCGGGCGCATCTTGGATTTTGTGGTGTTCGGAAGTGGCGATTCTTCACCGTGAGCGACGACCAAGTGGACCGCAGTAACGATCGCACCCCGACGTGCCGACCTTACGGTCGTGAGTTCTACGGCTGCCGAGCACGGTGCGTTGAAACCGATCGAGCGGGCGCTGATCGATCACGTTGAGCGGGGCGAGATCCTTGATCTGTCTGGCGGCGATCTGGTTGATGAGACCGCAATGCGTTCATGCGATGAATCCCGGACCGTGCGGGCGTGGGTGTTGCGGGACATCCTGAGAGGGCGACTCGCAGCCGCCCCCGATTCCCACGGAGTGCGGCTACGCAGCGCTCGCATCACCGGCCGACTCGACTTGGACAACATCACCAGCGCGGTCTCCCTCGGGCTCAACGGCTGCCTGCTCGAACAAGGCGTCAGCGCTTGCCACGCGCACTTGGCGGCCGTTGACTTGTCAGGATGCCTGCTGGACCACCCCACCGACCCAGCTCTGGATACCGAGGACCTCACCACCACTCTGCTCTCGCTCAACCAATCAATTGTCATAGGGCATAGCGCCCGCGGTGCAGCGAACATGAACGGCGCCCGCCTCGGCTGGCTGGACTGCACAGGTGCGAGGCTGGGCAACGACTCCGGCCCCGCCCTGCAAGCCGAGAACCTGCAGGTCGACCAGAACGTGTTCCTCAGCGGCGGGTTTGAGGCGGTCGGGGTCGGCGAATCGGGTGCGGTGCAGCTGAGTGGCGCCCACCTCGGCGGGCTGGACCTCACGGGCGCGAGGCTGCGCAACGACTCCGGCCCGGCCCTCGCCGCCGAGAACCTGCAGACCGACAAGAACGTGTCCCTCAGCGGCGGGTTTGAGGCGGTCGGCGCCGGCCTTCAAGGGGTCGTCAGTTTGGCTGGAGCCCACATCCGTGGGCAGCTCAACGGCACGGGTGCGAGGCTGCACAGTGATTCGGGCCCCGCCCTCGTCGGCGACACTGTGCAGGTCGACCAGAACGTGTTCCTCAGCGGCGGGTTTGAGGCGTTCGGTGTCGGCGAATCGGGCGCTGTGCGGCTGAGTGGCGCTCGCCTTGGCGGGCTGGACCTCACGGGCGCGAGGCTACGCAACGACTCCGGCCCCGCGCTGCAAGCGGAGAACCTCCAAGTCGCCCTGGACGTGTTCATGCGCGACGGGTTTGAGGCCATAGGCGCTGGCGACCTAGGCGCGGTCCGGCTGCTCGGTGCTCACCTCAGGCGACTGGAATGTGACGGTGCGAGGCTGCGCAACGACTCCGGGCCCGCCCTGCACGCGGATAACCTGCAAGTCGCCCTGGACGTGTTCATGCGCGGCGGGTTTGAGGCGACCGGAGCCCGTGAGTCGGGAGCCGTCAGGCTGTTGGGCGCCCACCTCGGCGCGCTGGACTGCAGGGGTGCGAGGCTGCGCAACGACTCCGGGCCCGCCCTGCACGCGCAGAACCTGCAAGTCGACCAGAACGTGTTCATGCGCGACGGGTTTGAGGCAACCGGCGCCGGCGAGTCGGGAGCTGTCGATGTCGTTGGTGCCCGCATCGGCGGGCTGGACTGCACAGGTGCGAGGCTGCGCAACGACTCCGGCCCCGCCCTCGCCGCCGACACCCTGCAAGTCGACCAGAACGTATTCCTCAGCGGCCGGTTTGAGGCAGTCGGTGTCGGCGTATCGGGTGCTGTGCGGCTGAGTGGCGCCCACCTTGGCGCGCTCGATTGCGAAAGTGCGAGGCTGCGCAACGACTCCGGGCCCGCCCTGCAAGCGGAGAACCTGCAAGTCGACCAGAACGTGTTCATGCGCGACGGGTTTGAGGCCGTAGGCGCTGGCGAGCTGGGCACGGTCCGGCTGCTCGGTGCCCACCTCAGGCGACTGGAATGTGACGGTGCGAGGCTGCGCAACGACTCCGGGCCCGCCCTGCAAGCGCAGAACCTGCATGTCGCCCTGGACGTGTTCATGCGCGACGGGTTTGAGGCGACCGGCGCCGGCGAGTCGGGAGCCGTCAGTCTGTTGGGCGCACACCTCGGCGCGCTGGACTGCACGGGTGCGAGGCTGCGCAACGACTCCGGCCCCGCCCTGCAAGCGCAGAACCTGCAGGTTGCCCTGGACGTGTCCCTCAGCGACGGTTTTGAGGCAACCGGCGCTGACGACACTGCTGTCGTCAACTTAGGCGGTGTCCAGGTTGGGGGCGTATTGCGATTCGATCCAGCACGGTTAGGACACCTCGATGACCCACAGGCTCGACTACAGGTGGATGGGCTCGTCTACACCGGACTACCTCAAGGCATCTCCACCGACGATTGGCTGCGGCTGCTACGCGACGGCACCCCTGCCTACGCCGCCCAGCCTTACCAGCAATTGGCTGCTGCGAACCGCGCAGCCGGACACGAGGGTCAAGCCCGACGTATCCTCATGGACCAACGCCACAACCAAATCCAGCGACGCGCCCTCGCTGGCCGCGCCGAACGAACCTGGGCTCGGCTCACAGGCCTAGCCCTCGGCTATGGCTACCAACCCTGGCGCGCCCTCATCGGCCTACTTGCCGCAATCACCATCGCCGTGATCCTGTCAATCACCTTGGGCGGACAGGGCGGGCTCGCTCGGGTCCAAAACACGCCAGCACCGGCCGCCTGCACTGTGGTGGAACGCATCGGCGTCGGGTTGGACCTCGGCACCCCACTCATCAGCACAGGCGCCCGCGCCCATTGCGACACCACCAACACCACCACCGGCACCATCCTCACAAGCGCCGGCTGGACGCTACGACTCCTGGCCTGGGCCTTCGCCACCCTGTTCATCGCTGGCTTCACTGGCGCCGTCCGCAAAACCTGACCCACCACCAAGCACGAATACGTGCCAATCGAATACGGACCATCCCAGTGCTGATCCCCTTCGATGTCGTCCTACGTCGCACATGTTCGCCACGTTCCTGCCCAGCTCAGGCTGGGGAGCAGTTCAGGCCCGGTCGGAAAGGCCCAGCACGGATAGCCCGCGCCCATGCCGTCGGCGCACTGCGTCCGCCACCGAGGACTTCCCCGCGCCGCTCGGGCCTCTGACGATGATCAGGAGGCTGTCCGGCGATCCGACCTGCTCAAAGCCCAGCACGGCCACGAGCGTGCCAGCCAGGTACGACACTTTCACGGGCGCGCCCGCGCGACGCGCCTGTGCGCGGGGGGCTGCGTCGGGTGGGCGTGCCGACGTTGTTCGCTTAGGCTGCGGCGTGCTGGGGGTTGATCCGGTACATCCGCGCTCGGAACCGGTCCTGCTCGACGGGGTCGCGCTGGATCGCGACGTGGCAGCCGGTGTCGAGATTTATGCGGGCAAACGCCGTGTCCGGTTCCAAGATGTCGCTGATCGCTGTGATCGGACACGGGCGGACTCGTACCGTCGCGTGTCTCGCATCGGAGAGAGCGCGGCGTGTGTCACAGGTCACCTTTGGGCAGTGGTGGCCCGTAGGCCGGTGGCTTCAACAAACGGCGGTGATAGGCCAGCAGTGGTCGCTGTCGGGGTCGTCGAGCCAGATGTACTGCTTGCCGGGCACATTCAGCGCCGAGACGCCGAGACTGGACGCGTCCGGCCGACCGAGCGCGTCGAACGCGGCGACGGCGTGCTCGATGGTGTCCCACAGGCGGCAGGGGCCGTGCTGCCGCACGGCCCAGGTGCGGTCGGTCGGCGGCTTCAGGTCCGCAAGATCGGTTCCGTTGGCGTCCGCCTCCGCCATGGCCGCGCGGTGAACGATTCCTGGTGCTCAGCTGGCGACTGCTGGACACCGGCAAGAGCCCTTGATGATCTATTGGGTTATTCGCCGGTGCCGTCGCCGCCGCGGGTGGCGCATTGGGTGGGGGTGTCGCGGAGGCAGATCTTGCCGCCGGTGACGCGGAGGCCGGCGTCGTCGAACGCGGTGACCCAGTTTTTCGCAATCGTGGACTGGGCGGTGGCCAGCGGGATGAGCCCCGAGCAGACGGCGTCGTTGAGTTTGTTTTCCACGGCGTCTTTGGGGTTCGGGATGGTGCCGGGCTCGACCCAAAGATTGCGCGGGTCGTCTGGCGCGCCGCCCATCTCGAGGCTGACGAGGTGGTCGTATTCGCCTTTGACGTCTTGGCCGAGGTTGTAGGAGCGGGCTGATTCGGCCTTCATCCGGTTGGTCTTCGAGGTCGGCGGGCGGACGGTTTTCGTCCAGCCGGATTTGCAGATGGTGTCGCCGATGGTGGCCTGGGTGACGGCGGGGTTGATCGCTCCCGGTGTGCAGGCCGGGTCCGGCATTGGTTGCCCGTTGCGGCTGCCGATGGTGCAGGTGCCCGGTGCGGGCATGGGCGCGTTGGCATCGCCGACGGCCAAGCTTGCCCGGGAAGGGCTGGACGTGGACGCCGTCGCGCTGGTCCCGGAGCGGGCGGCGGGCATCCCGCTGCAGCCGGTGGCGAGCGCGACCACGACTGCGAGGACACCGACGGGGAGCGCGGCACGCAGGGGCATGGGGCCACATACTTCCTCAGGCGCGATGCCCGCGGTGGCTGCGACACGGCCCGGAACCCGTGCTCCCGTGTCCGGAAACGGTCAGTGGGTCCAGTCGGTGAGGATCTTCTGCCGGGCGGCGGCGAGGGTGGTGCTGCCGTTGCAGACCTGGGTTTTCAGGGAGTTCTCTTCCTTGTCTTTGGTCTCGGCCGCGTCGCCACTGGGGGTGGTTCCGGCGGAAGTGCGGGGTTCGGGCCACAGGTTGTTCGGGTCTTTCGGGGCTCCGCCCAGTTCCAGCGGCACCAGGTGGTCTTCCTCCAGCTCCGAGTTGGGGATGTCGCTCTCGCCGTACTCGGGCTTCTGCTGGTTTTTCAGGTTGGTGGTGTAGCTCGAGGGGGGCCGCACGGTCGCTGTCCAGCCGGACACGCAGATCGTCGAGCCGATCGTGGATTGGGTGACGTCCGGGTTGAACGCGCCCGGCGTGCACGCTGAATCCGCTTTCCCGGTCACGATCGTGCAGGTGGCTGCTGCCGCGGACGGCGCGGTCGCCACCTGGGCGATCCCGGTGGTGGCGAGCGCGAGCGTCAAACTGGCGGCGGTGACAGAGAACGGTCGGCGCGGCATGGTGTCCTCCCAGTGCGGTGTGCGAGCTCCGTGGTTCCGATCATGGGAGGCCGGCGCCGCGCATAACAGCCACTAATGGTGAACGATGCACAAAGACCGTCCGAAAGTCGTGGACCAACTACGACAAACGGGATGGAGAAGACACCGAGCCGCCCCGGTGGTGACTGGCGGTCGGACGCGACCTGAGCCCTGTTAGCTCCGCGCCCGGCACGGCCCCCCAGGTTCTCCCGCGTGTCGGTTGCGCCGGCCCGCGTTCCCGCCCAGGTGATCGCGGCCAGGTTCGTGCAGTTCTGATCACCAGTGGCCCAGCGCGCCGCTGGCCGTGTGCTCGCTCGGTCACTCAGCCACGTCGGTGTTTCCGTCCTGTGACGGCCGGACCGATGTGCCCAGTCCCTGCGGCGTCAAGGAACTCAGCGGTGGAGGGTGAGGGCGTTGTGGGCGGTGTCGGCGCCGGTGGCGGGCTCTGTGTGGATGGTGGCGGCGGCTAGTCGCGGGATGGTGTGGCGGAGTTGGTGCTCGATCTGGTGCGCGAGCCGGTGGGCCTGCGCCACGGTGAGCGTGTCGTCGACGCCGACGGCGAGCTCGGCGCGCAGGCTGTGGCCGGTCCAGCGCATCCGCATGTCCCGGACAGCCTGCACGCCGGGGACGGCGCGGGCGGTGCGCTCGGCGAGGTCGACGGTGGCGGGGTCCACCGCGTCCATCAGCCGCCGGAAGACCTCCCTGGCGGCGTCGCGCAGGACGAACAGGATGGCGACGGTGATGACCAGGCCGATGATCGGGTCTGCCGCGGGGAAGCCGAGGGCGACCCCGAGGGCGCCGAGCACCACGGCCAGTGAGGTGAACCCGTCGGTGCGGGCGTGTACACCGTCGGCGACCAGGGCGGCGGAGCCGATCTCGCGGCCCACGCGGATCCGGTACCGGGCGACCAGCTCGTTGCCCGCGAAGCCGATGACACCGGCCAGTGCCACGACCCACAGGTGCCGCACCGGCTGCGGATCAATCAAGCGCCCGATCGCCTCGGAGGCGGCCAGCGCGGCCGAGGCGGCGATGAGCAGCACGACCACCACGCCTGCGAGGTCCTCGGCGCGGCCCAGGCCATAGGTATAGCGGCGGGTCGCGGCCCGGCGGCCGAGCAGGAACGCGAGGCCGATCGGCAGTGCGGTCAGCGCGTCGGCGAAGTTATGGATGGTGTCGCCCAGCAGTGCCACCGACCCGGTGGCCAGCACCAGCGCCAGCTGGGTCACCGCGGTGACCAGCAATACGGCGAACGACACCGTCAACGCCCGTATCCCGCGCTTGCTGGCCTCCAGCGCGGTGTCGAGGCGGTCCGCGCTGTCGTGGCTGTGCGGCGTGACCACGTGCCCCACCCGATGCCACACCCGTACCCACCAGCCCGCCCGACGCGCATGCCTGTGGCCATGTCCATGGATGTGGCCGCGACCGCGCTGCACGTTGGCATCGCCGTGCGATTGCGCCATTCCTGCTCCAGCTCCGCTGCGAGGGCCGTCGTCGAGCCGACGGCCGGTTCATCGACGAGCATAACAGCGCATATGCGTATTCATGCAGATACGTAGATAGTGGGGTATTCGGGTAGGGTGGTGGTCATGCACACGTCGCTGCCGGACTTCGACATGCCCAACGACGAGCAGGTCCACCTGGCCGCCGAGTCGTTCCGGCTGCTGGCCGACCCCACCCGCATCAAGGTGCTGTGGGCGCTGTTGCAGGGTGAGTCCTCGGTTGCGTGCCTGGCCGAACTGGCCGGTGCCGCGCCGACGGCCGTCAGCCAGCACCTGGCGAAACTGCGGCTGGCTGGGCTGGTCACGGGGCGCCGCGAAGGTACCTTCGTCTACTACTCCGCCGCCGACACCCACGTCCGCGGCCTGCTGGCTCAAGCCCTGCACCACGCCGACCACGTCGACCGCGACCTTCCGGCCGACCCCGGCGGACACCCGCAGAGGCACCTGCCGCGCGAGCAGCGGGCCTGACCGACACGATCACTTTGACGCCGACCTCGACGGGAGGTCTCACCGTGCTGCCCGGACCATGGCGGCCCCGCCACCCCGGCCAGGGTCTGGGGGCCCGATCTGTTGTCATCTGGGAGTTAGGGGATGCGTTGGTTGAGTCGCAGGGCGGTGGCGACACCGGCCAGGGATAGCGCGGTGCCGAGGATCATCCAGGGTTTGCTGGCGTCGACTCGTTGGGTTTCGTAGCCGACTTGGCTGCCGATGGTGGTGTAGATCTGGTGCAGGGCCCCGGCGCTGGGGGCGTCGTACCAGTGGCCGCCGGAGATGTCGGCGATGCGTTGCATGGTGTCGGGGTCGGCGGGCACGGACACGGTTTGGCCTTGGATGGGGATGGTGACGTCGGGGTTGTCGGTACCGAAGGAGATGGTGTCGATGTCGATGTGCGCGTCCTTGCATTGTTGGGCGGGGCCATCGACCTCGCGGCCGACGTTTTTGCGGCCGTCGGACAGCAGCACGATCCGGCTGGGTGGCGGGCCGTCGGCGCCGGTGAGGAGCTGGTTGACGTTCTGCACGCCGTTGTAGGCGGCGGCGAGGGCTTCGCCGGTGGCGGTGGATTCGGCGAGTTTCATCTGGGCGATGCCGCGCAGGACGGGGTCGCGCAGGGTGGTGGGCATGACCTCGACGGTGGCGGTGCCGGCGAAGGTGGTCAGGCCGAGGTTGATGCCGGGCGGCAGGCCGCGCACGAAGTCGGTGGCCGCGGCCTTGACCGCGTCCAGCCTGCTGGGTGGCACGTCGGTGGCCTCCATGGACAGCGAGTCGTCCAGGACGAGCATCACCGTGGCACGGTCGCGGGGGACCTGGGCGTCGGCGGTCGGCCCGGCCAGCCCGATCGTGAACAGGGTCAGCGCCAGCAGCGACAACGCGGCCGGGATGTGGCGGCGCCATCCCCGTGTTCGGGGTGCGACGCGGTCGAGCAGGTCGAGGTTGGCGAACCGCAGCACGCGGCGGCGCCGGGCGCGTTGCGCGAGCAGGTGGCCGACCGCGTGGCAGGCGATGAGGGCCAGCAGTGCGAACCAGTACGGGGTGGCGAAGTCTCCCACGGACATGTCCTCAGCAGACCCTGGCGGCGGTCAGGCCACGGTGAATCACGGCGGGAATCACGGCGGCCGGGTGATCAGGCGCCCCGGGATCGCCTCCGGCGTGCGGGGGTGTCGCGGAGTTCGCGGTGGTGACCGACGGCGAGCTGGACGATGTCGACCAGGTGCGGGTCCTCGACCAGATACACCTGCCGCTTGCCTTCCCGGCGGGACCGCACCAGCCCGGCGAGCTTCAGCTTGGCCAGGTGGTGGCTGACCGTGGCCACGCTCTGCCCGACCTGCTCGGCCAGGGTGCCGACGTCGCGTTCCCCGCTGGCGAGCAGCCACACCAGGTGCAGGCGCACGGTGGCGGAGAGCAGGCCGAAGGTGGCCGCGGTGTCCTGCAGCAGGTCCGGCGGCAGGTCGTCGGCGGGGTGGGGCGGCAGGTCGGGGGGCAGGTCGGGGGGCAGGTCGGGGGGCAGGTCGGGGGGCACCGGGTGTCCTCTCGGAGGGTTCTGGCTAGCGTGACGCAGCACCCAACGCTTGTGCAAGTATTTGACTGTTCGGGGTGGCTCGGGTCTACTGGTAGCCGACCGGCCCGGAGTGCGGGTGGGCGGTGTGCGCTGTGTGGAGGGAGGTGAGCCGGGATGACCGGTGACGGAAGTAGTAGTCGCGGCCACGCGGGCACCCGGCTGCGCCGGGAGGGGCGGGGGTAAGGCCCCCGGCGGTCCGCGTGGTGCTCGTCGTCCATCACGGCCGTTGCCTCCACTGACGGGACCGCATCATGATCCACACTTCTCCTTCCCTCACACGGCGCGCCAGCCGCGACGCTGACGGGCGCCCGGACGGTGGCGCCCGGTTGCGGGAGCTGGCCGCGGCGCCGGTGCTTTCGGTGTTCCAGATGCTGGCAGGGTCGCCGAAAGGTCTGACCGAGGCCGAGGCGGCGGAGCGGCTGCGGCGCTGTGGGGACAACCGGCTGCCCACCCCGGCCGAGGCGGGAGTGGGGGTGCGTGCCCGGGCGGCGATCGCGAGCCCTTTTGTAGCGCTGCTGACCGGCCTGGGCGTGGTGTTCGTCGTGGTCGGCGATCTCCGCGGCGCGATCACCGTGGGTGTGATGGTGGCGTTGAGCGTCGGGTTGCGGTTGTGGCAGCACGCCCGCTCCGACCGCGCCGTGTGCGCGCTGCGGCGGCAGGTGGCCACCACCGTGACGGTGCGCCGCCGCGCGGGCGACGGTCACGCACCGGTGGAGCGGGAGGTGCCCGTCGAGGACGTGGCGCCCGGCGATGTGGTGCTCCTCGGGCCGGGTGATGTGGTGCCGGCGGATGTGCGGGTGGTCGCGGCGAGCGACCTGGTCGTGGATCAGTCGGTGTTGTCCGGGGAGACGCTGCCGGTGTCCAAGCACCTACCGCCCGCCTCGGCCGCGGTCTCCCGGCGCCGGGGTGAGGCCACTGGAGCGGAGTTGGTGGACGCGCCGGCGTTGTGTTTCGCCGGCAGCTCGGTGGTCGCGGGCCGCGCCACGGCGGTGGTGATCGCCACCGGCGCCCACACCTACTTCGGGTCGATCGCCCGCGAGGGCGCCGGGTGGCGGCCGGAGTCGAGCTTCGACCGCGGGGTCCGCCGGGTCGGGTGGACGCTGATCCGGTTCATGCTGGTGATGGTGCCGATCGTGCTGGCCGTCAACGGCACTGTCACCGGCGATTGGGCGCAGGCGGTGATGTTCGCCGTGGCGGTCGCGGTCGGGTTGACCCCGGAGATGCTGCCGGTGATCGTGACTACCAACCTCGCCCGCGGCGCGGTGCGGCTCTCCGCGCAGAAGGTGATCGTCACCCGGCTCAACGCGATCCAGGATTTAGGCGCGATGGAGGTGCTGTGTGTGGACAAGACCGGCACCCTGACCGAGGACCGGGTCGCCTACGCGCACAGCATCGACCCGGCCGGGCGGCCCGACGGGGAAGCCGCCGAGTACGCCTACCTCGCCGTGCGCGTGCAGGACGGCCCGCGTAACCGGCTGGACGAGGCGATCGCCGAGCAGCTCGGCGACCACGACGACGACCTAGTGCTCGACGCGGTGTTCACCAAGGTCGACGAGATCGGCTTCGACCACACCCGCCGCCGCAGCACCGTGATCGTGCGCCGCCAGCCCGCCGAGCACATCCTGATCACCAAAGGGGACCCGGACGAGATCCTGCCCCGCTGCACCCACGCCCGCCGCGCCGGGGAAGTGGTGGAACTCGGCCGGGCCGAACGTGCTGAGGCCGCCGACATCGTGCGCGCCTACGCCGAACACGGGATGCGCATCCTGGCCGTCGCCGCCACGTCAACCGAGGCACGGCCAGGACCCTACAGCGAGGACGACGAAGCCGGGCTGGTGCTGGTCGGGTTCGTCGGCTTCGTCGACCCCGTCCGCGCCAGCGCCGCCGGCGCCGCCCGCGACCTGGCCGCCCACGGGGTGACGGTGAAGATCCTCACCGGCGACAACCCGCACGTCGCCGCCCAGGTCTGCACCCAGGTTGGTGTGCCGGTCGGGGAGATCGTGCTCGGCCACCAGATCGACGCCCTCGACGACGGCGACCTGCGCGCACTCGTGCCCCGGACGACGGTGTTCGCCAAGGTCACCCCGACGCACAAAGCCCGCATCGTCGGCGCGTTGCGCGAGGCCGGGCACGCGGTCGGGTTCCTCGGCGACGGGGTCAACGACGCCCCCGCGCTGCGCCTGGCCGATGTGGGCATCGCCCCGGACACCGCCACCGACGTCGCCAAAGACGCGGCCGATCTGCTCCTGCTCGACACCGACCTTGGCGTGCTCGCCCGCGGGGTTGTCGAGGGCCGCCGCACGCTGGGCAACACGCTGAAATACGTCACCATCACCGCCAGCTCGAACTTCGGCAACGTGCTCACCGTGCTGACCGCCAGCGCGTTCCTGCCCTTCCTGCCCATGCTGCCCATCCAGCTGATGGTGGCGAACCTGCTCTACGACACCGCCCAGCTCGCCCTGCCCTGGGACCGCGTCGATGCCGGCTACCTGCGCGAGCCCCGACGCTGGGACGCCAGTGGGCTGGCCCGGTTCATGCTCACCTTCGGGCCGTTGAGTTCGCTGTTCGACCTGTCCACCTTCGCCGTGCTGTGGTGGGTGTTCCGGGCGACCACGCATCCGGCGCTGTTTCAGACCGGCTGGTTCGTCGAGAGCCTGCTCACCCAGGTGCTCATCGTGCTCGTCCTGCGCAGCACGACGGCGCCCTGGCGCGGGGCGCGTCCCGCGCGACCGGTGCTGCTGGCCGCCGCCACCGCCGCGACGGTGGGGTTGCTGCTGCCGATCTCCCCACTGGCCGGGCCGCTGCGGCTCGCCGCGCTCCCGGCCGGGTATCTGTTGTGGCTGGCCACGGTCCTGGCCGCCTACGCCGGTGCCGCCCAGCTGGCCAAGACGCTCTACCTGCGGCGACATCGATCCTGGCTGTAACCCGGAACCAGAAATCCCTGATCCAGCAAGGAAAGCGAGCGCAGGATGACGACTGCGGAGATGCTGCTGCGCCTCGGCGCGGGAGTGGGGCTGGGCACGGTGATCGGCTTCGAACGCCAGTATCGCGCCCGCATGGCCGGGTTGCGCACCAACGCCCTCGTCGCCGCCGGGGCGACCCTGTTCGTCTTGTTGTCTGCGCACGGGTTCACCGGCGGCACCGCCGACCCCACCCGAGTCGCGGCGCAGATCGTGTCCGGTATCGGGTTCCTCGGCGCCGGGGTGATCCTGCGCGAAGGACTCACCGTGCGCGGCCTGAACACCGCAGCCACCCTCTGGTGCTCCGCCGCGGTCGGGTCGCTGGCCGGGGCCGGGCTCTACACCGTGGCCGTGGCCGGGACCGCCGTGGTCGTGGCCGTGAACATCGTGCTGCGTCCGCTCGGGCGGGTGGTCGACCGGCGGCCGGACACCGGCACCGAAACCCCCACCTCCTACACGTTCCTCGCGGTGACCCGGGACGACGACGAAGCGCATGTGCGGGCCCTGCTGGTGCAGGCCCTGGGCCGCACCGATTTCGCGCTGCGCTCGGTGGAAAGCACCAACGCCGACACCCACGGCCGCGTCGAGGTGCGGGCCGAACTGTCCGCTGACCAGCGTGACGACAAACAACTGGAATCCGCCATCAGCCGGCTCTCCCTCGAACCCTCGGTGACCAGCGTGCGCTGGCAAGCCGACATGCCCGCTCCCGACCGCGACGACGACAGGTAGGCCGAGAGATGTCCCTGCTGCGCACCTTCCCCACCAAGGGCGTGCTGGCCCGGCCCGGGCGCAGTATCGCCGACGTGATCGTGTTCCTCGCCGCGGCGGCCCTGCTGTGGCTGATCGTGCGGCTTGCGCACGGCGCCACGGTTCCCTGGACACCGGAGACAGCACCGTCCACAGTGTCCACCGACCCGGCTGAACTTCCCTACTATGCGGCGCGTTCGCTGCTGCGCATGTTCGCGGCCCTGGTGCTGTCGCTACTGTTCACCTTCGTCTACGCCACCGCCGCGGCCCGGTTACGGCGCGCGGAGAAGGTGCTGCTGCCGGTGCTGGACATCCTGCAATCGGTGCCCATCCTGGGTTTCCTGTCGGTCACGATCACCGGGTTCATCGCCCTGTTCCCGGGATCGGAGCTGGGGCTGGAATGCGCGTCGATCTTCGCGATCTTCACCTCGCAGGCGTGGAACATGACCTTCGCCTTCCACCACTCCCTGGTCGCCCAACCCCGCGAGGTCGACGAGGCGGCCCGGTTGCTGCGCCTGTCGCGGTGGCAACGGTTCTGGCGAGTCGACGTGCCCAGCGGGATGATCCCGTTGGTCTGGAACGGGATGATGAGCTTCGGCGGTGGCTGGTTCTTCCTCACCGCCTCCGAAGCGCTGAGCGTGAACAACCACGACTACGCCCTACCGGGCATCGGCTCCTACGTCGCCACCGCCAGCGACCAAGGCCAACTCGACCGGGTACTGCTCGCGATCGCCGTCATGATCGTCATGGTGGTCGGGGTCAACGTGCTGTTCTGGCGTCCCCTGACCGCCTGGGCCGAACGCTTCCGCGTCGAGGAATCCGAAGCCGCCGAAGCACCCCGCAGCCTCACCCTCAACCTGCTGCGCCGCTCCCGCATCCCCGCCCTCCTCGGGCGGATCTTCGGGCGGCTGGTATTTCCCGTCGACCGGGTCACCGCGGTGTTCGGGCTGGCCGAGCATCCACTACGGACATCCCCAGCGCGCCGCCGTGCCGGAGACATCGCCTTCACTCTCGTCATCCTGGCGCTGATCGCCTACGGCCTGGCCCGGATGATCGTCTTCATCGAGGACACCGCGGGCTTCGCCGAGGTCGGGCACGCCCTGTTCCTCGGGCTGGTCACCTTCGGCCGGGTCGTCGCGCTGGTCGCGGTGGCCACCGTGATCTGGGTGCCGATCGGGGTGTGGATCGGGCTCAACCCGAAGGTCTCCCGCTTGGCCCAGCCCGTGGTGCAAGTCCTCGCGTCGTTTCCGGCGAACTTCCTGTTCCCGCTGATCACCGCGGTGCTGGTGGCCACCGGGATCTCGCTGAACTGGGGCGGCATCCTGCTCATGAGCCTGGGCGCGCAGTGGTACATCCTGTTCAACGTCATCGCCGGCGCCTCCGCGATCCCCAACGACCTGCGCGAAGCCGCCGCCAACCTGCGGCTGCCCCGGGTCTTGTGGTGGCGCAAACTGATCCTGCCCGCGATCTTCCCCAGCTACGTCACCGGTGGCATCACCGCCGCCGGCGGCGCCTGGAACGCCTCCATCGTCGCCGAGATCGTCTCCTACAACGGCACCACCCTCACCGCCACCGGCCTGGGCGCCTACATCCACGACGCCACCGCCACCGGCAACGCCAGCCACATCCTCATCGGGGTGGCCGTGATGAGCCTCTACGTCGTCGGCCTCAACCGCCTGTTCTGGCGCCGGCTGTACGCCGTGGCCGAACGCCGCTTCTCCCTGTCCTGACCCACCCACACTCCGGAGGTTTTCTCGTGACCATCACCAACGACGAGGTGCTGATCAGCGTCGAGAACGTGAGCAAAAGCTTCACCGGTGCCGCCGGCGACGAACTGCGCGTGCTCGATGACATCGACCTGCAACTGCGGGCCGGGGAGATCGTGGCGCTGCTGGGCCGGTCCGGCTCCGGGAAATCCACTCTGCTGCGCACCATCGCCGGGCTCATCGGCCCCACCAGCGGCACCGTGCGCTACCGGGGTACCGAGCTCAACGGCGCCAACCCCGGCACCGCGATGGTGTTCCAGTCCTTCGCGTTGATGCCGTGGCTGACCGTGCAGGACAACGTCGAACTCGGCCTCGCCGCCCAAGGCGTCCCACCCACACAGCGCCGTGAACGGGCGCTCAAGGCGATCGATGTGATCGGACTGGACGGGTTCGAATCCGCCTACCCCAAGGAACTCTCCGGCGGCATGCGCCAGCGCGTCGGCTTCGCCCGCGCCCTCGTCCTCGAACCCGATGTGCTGCTGATGGACGAACCGTTCTCCGCGCTCGACGTGCTCACCGCGGAAAACCTGCGCAATGAGCTGTTGACCCTGTGGGGCGGGGCGAACTTCCCTACCAAGGCGATCTGCATCGTCACCCACAACATCGAAGAAGCGGTCCTGTTCGCCGACCGGGTCATCGTGCTCGGCGCCAACCCCGGCCACATCCGCGCCGAAGTCCCCATCGACCTCGCCCGGCCCCGCGACCGCCGCGCCGCCGGCTTCGAAACCCTGGTCGACACGCTCTACGACCTGCTCACCGGCCGCGAACCCGGCGTCACCGTCCCCGAACCCACCGAAGCCACCCCCACCGCCCGGCCCCTGCCGACCGCCTCCGTCGGCGGGCTGGCCGGGCTCGTGGAGATCGTCTACGCCAAAGGCGGGCGCGCCGATCTGCCCGACATCGCCGCGGAACTCAGCTTCGAAGCCGATGATCTGCTGCCCCTGGTCGACGCTGCCGCCATGCTCGACCTGCTCATCGTCGCCGGCGGCGACCTCGCCATCACCCCGATCGGCAAGGAGTTCACCACCGCCGACATCCAGCGCAGCAAGCAGATCTTCGCCCAGCAAGCCCGCCACCGCGCACCCCTCGTGCGCACCATCTGCACGGCCCTGGCCAGCAGCGCCGACGGCAACCTGCGCGCCGGATTCTTCCTCGACCTGCTGCGCCGCGGCTTCTCCCACGACGACGCCCAGCAACAGCTGGATACCGCCATCGATTGGGGCCGCTACGCCGAACTCTACGACTACGACACCGACAGCGACCAGATCACCGCCGACCCCGCCGCCGGACTCCACCCCGCCCTCACTGCATGACACCAAGCACCTGACGGCCAGGCACAGCCGGGTGAGGCGAACTGTCGGCGGGCAGTAGCGTGTGCCGCTATGGCCCGCACTCGCCTCTACCGCAACGGTGCCCTGGACGCGGAGAACTTCCCACCCGCGGATATTTCGGACTATCTCGGTGATCCGGCCGCCACCGTGTGGCTGGACATGTGCTCACCGACCGAGCAGGACCTGGCCACCATCAGCGAGGAGCTGAACCTGCACCCACTCGCGGTCGAGGACGCCGTGCACGAGCACCAACGACCCAAGCTCGACCGCTACAACACCCACGCCTTCCTCACCGCCTACGCCGTGCGACTGGACACCACCACCGGACAACTCGACACGTGCGAGGTGGCCGCGTTCATCACCGACCGCGCCCTGGTCACCGTCCGCAACGACGAAAACTTCGACATCAACGAAGTCGTCGACCGCTGGAACTCCGCGCCCGAACTCGCCAAGAACGGCGTGGGCTTCCTCGTGCACGGCCTGCTGGACTACGTGGTGGACAGCCACTTCGACGCCGTCCAGGCCCTGGACGAACAGATCGAGGCACTGGAAGACCTCGTCTTCGCCGAACACGTCGACCACGCCGACATCCAACGCCGCTCCCTGCACCTGCGCAAAAGCCTGGTCACCCTGCGGCGGGTCGTGCTGCCCATGCGCGAGGTGGCCAACGCGTTGATGCGCCGCGACTTCCACATCGTCGACGACACCCTCATGCCCTACTACCAGGACGTCTACGACCACGTCCTGCGCGCCACCGAATGGACCGAGTCGCTACGCGACCTGATCACCACCATCCGCGAAACCCAGCTCAACCTACAGGGCAACCGGCTCAACACGATCATGAAAAACTCTGACAGCGCGACCTGCGCACGTTGCATCGTGAACTCACAGGAGAGGAACCCGAGCTACCGCATGACGACGAAGATCCCCACGACCATTTCACGCCCGACGACGACCTCTACCGCAATCGCTGACGCAAAAGACTCATCGACCGTGACCGGCGACCGCATCCCTGCGCGAGGCGCCTACTAACTCGGGCGCACATCGGTCACATCAGACATTTCTTAGTCCGGAAAAACACCCTCGTCGAGCAGCTGCTCATCCAGTAACTCGCCGCAGCCGCGGTCCCATTCCGCAGGTTCCAATATCCGTGACTACCAGTGCGACCGATCTTGTTGACCTCGCCGACGCGGTGCTCGACGTCGAGTTCGGGCACCACGTCGCCGTCTCACCTGGGAAAGAGCCCTTATTCGAACCGCGCGCTAGTCCTCGTTCTGACTTGCAGGCGGCCAGGTTTCTCGGGGCTGTTCGGTCTGGGCTGCGCGCCAGCGGTCGTTCAGTTCTTTCGTCCATCCCTTTGGGGGCGGCCATGCCACGCCCCAGACGGCAAGTTGCGCACGGGTGAAGCCGCCTGCGGGGGTGCGTGCGCGTTCGATCTCTTCCGGGGACGGCAACACATGCATGTCGAGGGCGGGCGGGCAGCCGGTCGCTCGAGTGTCCGGCTGGTAGGCCGCGGTGTCGTGGATGTCAACCAAGCCGACCGTGTCGGGTATCTCGACTTCCGCGCGTCCACGCCAACGCACCCACAACGCCACGCACCCGGCGTCGACCTCGGCCAGCAGCTTCCGCAGTGACCAGGCCTTCCCGAACTGGTCAATCTCGATCGCCACAGCGGGCAACTCCGCCGGCCGCGTACAGACCAGATCCAACCGAGCACGCCTCAGGCCGTTCTTCGATGGCCGTGTGATCCGGCCCTGAACCTCACGCGCGACAGTCCAGCCCTGCTCACCAGCCCAGCACGCCGTCCGCTCGGTCAACAATCTCGTCGCCTGCGGTGCGCTCAGCCCGCTCAACCGCTCCGGCTCGAGATACCCACGCAGCGAAGCCGCCAAAGCCATCGTCCCGTCACCCACAGAAGCCACGTGGCCACGATAGAACCTCGGACGGACGGAATCCCCGGTTCACCGCGGGTAGAACCTGCTCGACGTAGCCGGTCGCGGGTTCGATCTCCCCGCAATTCCGTCTCTTCCGCAGCGAGCCGCCGTGGAGGACGCTGGCGGAGTGGCCAGTGCGAGGCTGTCTTGCGCTGGACTTGTGCGTGTTGATCGTTTCTGTCGGTTGCGGCTGGCAGGATGACGTCCATGACAAGCAGTCAGCGAGCCGTGTACGTGGTGCATGACCGCACCACGTCTGCCCAGCCCGGCATCCTTGCGACGGCGTTCGAGTCCATCACGAAGGCGATCGCGTATCTCGACGGGTTCCGCGCCCAGCACCCCGACAACCCCGGCCCGCTCACCTGGACCACCGGCCCCGGCTGGGCCAACGGCCGCGACGCCGACGGCAACGAGATGTTCAACGTGTTCGGCCTGGCGCTGCACCCCGACAACGAACCGGCCTACTTCGAGCGGACTTCCCGCAGGTCGTGACCAGATGATCACTGAAAGGCGAAGTAAGGAGTGCGGATGAGCGGGGACCACGCGACGCTCGGGCCGGGCGTGCACGAGACGGAAGCGTTGACGGCGCTGGAGAACGGCGACATCGAGACGGCGAAGGTCCGCGCGCAGCTCGCCCAAGCGGCCGCGCTGAACCGGCTGGCCTCGATCCTTCAGCAGGCCGCCGCGCCGAAGTACGACCTGTAGCCCGCGATCAGCTGCAAGCTCTGGGTGCAGAGCGCCAACTGGCAGGCCACCGTCCGAGCCGACCGGATCATCGGGCTCCGTGTGAGCGCGGCACCAGGCACGAGCGACCCGTACGACCCGTTCCGGCTCGAAGCCGTCACCACCGACCCGATCGGCGAGCACGGGACCACGATCGTGCGGCTGTGCTCGGGGAAAGTGGAGACCTTCCCCGAGGACACCGCCATCAGGTCGGCGTAGGCGTCAGGCTGCGGCCGATGCTTCGAGGTCGGGGTCTTCCGGTGGGCAGCGAGGTCTTCGGCCAGCGCTGCGGCGTGCGGACCGATGACCTCGACAAGGTAGGGGGCCGCGCGCAACGCGTAATGCAGCATGTCGTCGGGGATCGGTTGGGTCGCGTTCTCGCCGACCTGTTCGAGTTCGGCGACCTGGGCGGCGGTCTTGCCGGGCCAGGGCATGAATCCCGCCGGGTAGTGGTCGGTGGTGAACAGCTCGGTGTAGCGAGCGAGATCCTTGACTGCCAGGATCGCGCCCATCCTGCTCCGCGGAACCAACCCGTCATCGCGGCGCTGCTGCAACCATCGGTCGCAGTGCTGCTGGGTCAGCTCGTCCAACTGCTTGATGCCGGCCTTGGCCAGCCACCGTAGCCAGGCGATGGCGTCGAAACGCCGCTGGATGCAGGTGCGCAACGCCAGCCGGTCCCGGCGAGCCCAGGCAACTCGGCGATGAGCTCATGATGCGGGGAACGCAAGGCGACCACGAACTCGCGGACCAGGACCTGCCAGTGCGGTTGCGGGATCTCGCGCCAGTCCCAGACCAGCTCGCCGGGATGCATCTGGACTCGCGCGTCGCGAACTCCGCGCAGATCCCACGTGTCGTCGTCGAACCGGGGACGCGGGCCCGCAGGGTCGAGGGGGATGTCGAGTAGTTCATGCACGAGTTGGCCGGCGAACGGGGATCGCGCGATCCTCGCGCGGCGAAGGGAACGGTCGGTCATTCGGTGGTTTCCTCGGGACGCAGGGGCAACTCGTCGTCGCGATCCCTGACGTCGGCCGCGGCGGCGGTGAGCACTGCGGGTGCGAACTTCGGCAGGATGTCGGTGTCCAGGCGATGGGCGTAGGGACCGAACACGGCCAAGAACTGTGTCACGGTCATTTGCCGGAACTGGCGGGCGAAGAACGCCTTCAGCCGCAACAGGTTCGCCGCGTGGCGCGGCGCGAACACCGCCAGCGGACGCGATCCTCGGCGTCCAGCTCGGATACCGCGATCCCGTCCTGAGCTTGAATTTTAACCTGACGCAGTCAGTCGCGGGCCACGGTTGATCACGGAAGCGGCCTCTGGTTGATCATGCTCGTTGTCGAGGGAAGCCGATCTATCGGAACCACCCGTACCCCCTTGCCGCGGCCTGCCCCGGTAAGCGACCTGGCGGTCCGAGTACGCCCCTGCTTGCATCCACACACCTAGAGCCGGGCAACGCTCCCGTCGGCTGGGCTTGACTTTTTCGGGGCACTCGGAAATCCTCTGGTCGAGGAAGTCATCACTGGCAACCTAGCGGACACACCAACTCGGGCTCAAGGGAGTGAGACCGACCGTGGTATTCCGCGGAGCATCTCACGCCAGAGTCATCACCGTGCTCGCGGCGTGTCCGATGTAGACATTATGCCAGCTCCGGCATCGCTGTTCCTGCCATCCGGTGTCCACCACCGTTCGGGTGCGACTTCCTGCCTGCACCCGAAATCGTTGCGACACACGGACAAACGAACAGGAGACCGGCATGACATACCCCGCCGACCACGACCAGCACCCGCATCCGGCGCCGGAGCGGCCGCCCTCGCCGGTGCACCTGACCGGCGCCCTGCCACCAGGCATCGATCCCGCTGGTGACCCGCCGCGGGCGGGCGGTCTCGCGCGCCGGGACGATCTGGTACTGCGCTGGGATCCCTTCAGCGGCTGGGCGCATCTGGCCCGCGACCGTCGCGGCGGCAGGCCACGGTTCCTGGGCTTCCTGCACCTGGCCGCGCCGACCCCGGCGGTGCTGAGCGCGCGACTCGCGGCCGCGGGGTGCGAGATCCTGGGCGAGCGCACCGTTGACGAGCAGCTCGTGGAATTCCGATTCCGCCTGACGCCCTTGGCCGACGCCGGCACAGATCCGTGGATGCCTGCCCAAGCGGGGGCGTGACCATGTACGACAAGGTGCATCCGGCCGGGACCGGGGTCAAGCTGGGGCAGCCCGACCGCGGCGACCATACCGAGGCCGCCACACCCATCCGTGCTGCCAGTGCCAGTCCGCAGGAGCCGAGGCTGGCCAGCTTGCTCGGCACGGCGCGCACTGTCCATTACTTCACACGTCCCGCCGACTCCGTCGGGGCCATTCCCGACGGAGCGGAGTGGACAACCAAACCCGACATCCTGCGTTCCGGCCGGATGGTCGAGTGGTGTGAAGGCCCGTGCATGGCCGCGATCCGGAGTGCGATCTCCACGGACGAATGCTCGCTCGGCGTCCTGCAGCAGTTCCGCTGGCTCCACGAAGCCCCGGTCCGTACGAGTGAGGTGGAGCAAGTCACCATCAGCGTCACGTGCACCGGGGTGATCGGACGCCGCACCACCTGGGACGTGGTGGCCCACGACGCCAACCTAGTGAAGCTCGGCCACGGTTCGATGGAATTCGTCGTCACCAACCAGGACCGCTACCAGGTTCGACACGGGCTTACCGCAGTGAGGACAGGATGAGGGTGGCCGCGAAGTCATCCGGGAGAGGTCGCCGGCATCACCTGGACCGCCGTGTTCACCCTCATCTCCACGACCATCCCGCCCGGCCCCGACGGCTGAACACACTGCCGGTCACCCCCGCAGACCACACCGGCATTCTCCCCCGCCGGACACAGGCCGGCAGCCCTTCACCTCGCGCAACTCCACACAGGACAGAAGCACAGGGGAGAATTCCACGCGACGACCTGGTGTTCTCGGTCCCGCTGCTGCGACTACGGCCGCTGCGGTGTAGCCGACGCCGACGCCAACCTTGACCTGTGCCACGACCTCGCCACAGCCGCATCACCGACATGGACCGTCCTTTGTGGATGAAACCGCTGCCCGGAACGACCAATCTCTGGAGGAAATAATGAGTGTGTTCGATGACGACCTAGGAGCCTCGGCCGTGATGGCCGGCGAGTGCGACGGCCTAGTCGGCCAGCACCTACTGTACGAGTACGGGAACGGCTGGCGATACGAGCTGTACGTGAAGAACGGCACCACCATCGACTACCGGATCCACACAGGCATGGTGGGTGGCCGGTGGGTCAAGGATCAGGCGGTGATCCTGGCTCGGCTGGACGAGGATTGGTTCACGTGTTCCTGGAGCGAGCCGACCGGAACGTCGGTGAGCTTGACAATCTGCCCGGCCCGGCGCCGGCTGCACGGTGCGATCTTCTTTCCGCGTTGGGTCGAGCAGCATCCCGAGCGCACCGTGGTGTATCAAAACGAACGTCTCGACGAGATGCGCGCCCTGCGCGATGCCGGCCCGGCCTACCCCATCGCGGTGGTCGACGAGACGGCACGGATCTTCTTCGTCGAGGACAGAGGGCTGGACGACGAGAGTGTGATCGGCTGCGCGCCGCACGACCTGGCCCCCGGCTACGCGACGCGGAGGAACTAGCGATCATGCTGAAACTGGACGGACATACGCTTCGGATCGACGACGTGGTGCACGCCGCGAGTCATCCCGGCATCCAGATCGATGTCGCCGCGGACGCCGCGCGTGCAATGCGGGACTCCCGCGAGCTGAAGATGACCTTGATCGACGACGGTCAACCGATCTACGGCGTGACCACCGGCTTCGGCGACAGCGTGACCCGGCAGATCTCACCCGAGAAGGCCGCCGAACTACAGCGAAACATGATTCGGTGCCACCTCAGTGGTACCGGACCGCGCACGCCGGAGCCCGTCGTCCGGGCCACTCTGTTGATCCGTGCGAATTGCCTGGCGCGAGGGCATTCCGCGGTGAACCCGGTGGTGATGCAGCGGTTGCTGGATCTGCTGCGCGCGGACGTGCTCCCGGTGATCCCGCAGCGCGGCTCAGTCGGCGCCAGTGGCGACTTGGTGCCGCTGTGTTACGTGGCGGCCGCCCTGATCGGTGACGGCGAGGTCACCGTCCACGGTGAAACTCGCCAGGCTAGTGCGGTGTTCGCCGAACGGGGCTGGGCGCTGGTCGAGCCGGAAGCGAAAGATGCCCTCGGGCTGTTGAACGGCACCAGCTACAGCGCGGCGTGGTCGACGGTGGCTCTGGCCGAGGCCGAGCAACTCGCCACAGTCACTGACGTGTGCACCGCGCTGGCCAGCGAAGCACTCCTCGGTAATCGCGGCCATTTCCACGAATTCATCCACCGCAACAGGGCTCACCCGGGGCAGATCACCAGCGCTCGCATCATCCGGGAACTCCTGGACGGCTCGCAGCTGGCGCTGACCCACAGCCAGGTCGTCGACCTCAACGACCCGCTCGGGGAACGCGGCTACCAGACACTGCGGCGCAGCATCCAGGACCGCTACTCAATCCGCTGCGCACCCCAGATCACCGGTGTGCTGCGCGACACGGCGGACTGGGTGCGGCACTGGCTGGAGCGCGAGATCAACGCGTCCACTGACAACCCCCTGTTCGACGTGGACTCCCACACGGTGCACAGCGGCGGAAACTTCTACGGCGGCCACGTAGTCCAGGCCATGGACGCCCTGAAAATCGCGGTGGCCAACATCGCCGACCTGCTCGACCGGCAGCTCGAGCTGCTGGTCGACGAGAAGTTCAACGCCGGCCTGACCCCGAATCTCATCCCCCGCGCCGCCGAGCACAACCGGGAAGCCGGACTCCACCACGGGTTCAAAGGCATGCAGCTCACCGCGAGCGCGATGACCGCGGAAGCGCTCCAGCGCAGCACACCCGCCAGCGTGTTCTCTCGATCCACCGAGGCGCACAACCAAGACAAGGTCAGCATGTCGCCGATCGCTGCCCGCGGTGCCGCCGAGATCGCCGGCCTTGCCCGCCAGGTGGCCGCCGTCCACATCCTGGCCGCCTGCCAGGCGCTGGACCTGCGCGGCGCCGAGCACATGAGCCCACGTACCCGCGCCGTGCACGACCTCATCCGCGACCATATCCCCACCCTCGACCGCGACCGGCGCATGGACCACGATATCGCCACCGTCGTCGACCTGATCAGCAACAACACGTTCGCCCAGATCGATGAGCCCAGGTCAATGTAATGCCTGCTACGTGAATGTCCAGCACGGCAAGGGATCCTGTGCCCGGTTAGTGCGAGAGCTGGCCGCGGACCAGCGCAGCGGGTCGCGATCACCGACGACCGCTCCACGGCGGTGTGTGTTCTTCACCTGGGGATCGGGCATACCGGTTGGAGTTATTGTCCGGTCCGTGCGGAACGGGGCATACCAGCCCGCGCCTATACGGAGACCCCGTTTCCTATAGACGCCAACTCCTGGTAACGATGGAACGGTATCTTCACCCGCCCGCTATCAGGAGGGGTGACGAGGTAGTCGCCCAGGAGCCGGCTCGCGATCAGTTTCATGCACTATTTCATCCTTTCTCGCTTTACTTGGGGTGATCTCGGCCAAATGTCATCCGGTTCTGGATCTTCGAGCCGCTGAATGAACACATTCACGACCTGTGCCGGGTCTATGAGGCTGGCGACTCGCCGCCATGCGTCGCCGGGGTCGGTGGCGTCGGGAATTCGATGCTGCGAGAGCGCGAGTTGCTGTCTGTCGCCCTTGAGATCGAGGTGCAGGAAGACGTCGAAGGCGAACATCGGCGGCTCGCCGTCTTGGCGCGATGAACGGAATCGGCGCGTGTTGACCAGGATGTCGCCCTCGCGAATGAACACAACACCTCGGAGCACGAGGATCTTGATCGCCCCTCGCGTCACTTCCGTCGAGGTTCTGTGCTCGCGCGCCAGCTTCTCGATGTTCGGCAGCCCGGAGAGCCGATCGATCACAATCGTCTCCGCGATCCGGTCAGCCATGGTTTCCGCCATGTCCTCCGGCGGAGCCCCGACAAACGTGCCCATGGTAGGGACCCTCGTCACGACTCCGCGTTGCGCGAGCAGCCTCAGCGCTGCGCGAACAGTGCCGAGAGAGACTCCATGTCGATCCTTCAAAACCTGCTCACCGGGCAGTCTGGAACTCTCCGGGTATTCGCCACCCGATATTTGCAAGGCGATCAAGTCCGCAAGGGCGACGTGTTTCTTCTGATTTTCTATCAACGACTTTTACCCCAAGATAGTGACGATTCCTATAGCCAGCAGTGCTGCCAGCATCCAGCCGACGAACGCGAGTGCATTGCCGGGCGGCTGTGCCGGCACGATCTCTGACGTTGCAGACGGGGCAGGGCGCGCTCCATCAACTCGCGCGTCAACTGTGGGGGAACGACCGGGATCGCGGCGGTATCGACGAGCATCGCACACTCCAGGCACAGCAGTCGGACCTCGTACGCCGTTTGCGCCGGGATGGACGCAACACCGCACTCCTCCGACCCCGCAAGCGTCCGCCCCTACGCCGACAGGCACGTTCTGTTCTCCGGCCTCACCTTGCGCAGGTCGCAATTGAAGAGGCCACACCAGACCTCGGTAGACTCCGTTTCCTGGAACACTGGCTCTACGTGGATTCGGCATCTGTGGCCTGGCGGTACAGCAGCTCGTACAGGTGTGCGCCCTTGATGAGGACCGAGGCTTCGACGGGGCGTTCGTTGTCGCTGTAGATGACACGCAACTGCCGGATCACGGGTGTCCCATCGGGAAGGTCCAACGTCTCGGCTTCCTCCACGGTTGGGGGTCGCGCCGAGATCCGGTCCGCGAAGGATCGCTGGGGAAATCCGAGGTCGGTGAGCGCCTGGGGCGCACCTCCGCGGATCTTCGCTGCCCTCGCCAGGCTGCTGTTGGCGGCGATCTCGGCGGGATAGTACGACGCGGACAGCTCCACGGGATGCTCGTCATGGAAGAGGATTCTGGTACGGATGATCGCGGTCGCGCCGGGCGCCAGCTGCAATCCGTCGACGATGTCCGCTGGCGGGGCGATGGTGTCGACGGTGAGCAGCTGATACCGGAACCGCCCTGGTGTGGGCGTGATGTAAGCGGCGGCGTCAATGACGAACGGCTTCCGGTCGCGGACGTAGACGCCTTTGCCGACGCGGCTGTCGAGGAAGCCTTCGTCCTTCAGCGCCTTGAGTGCATGTTGGATGGTGGCGTTTGCCGCGTTGTATTGCTTGACAAGTTGCGTGGTGGACGGCAGTTGCGTCCCTGGGCTGAGTTCGCCGCGCATGATGAGATCGCGCAGTTCCGCGGCGATCTGCTGATGCCGAGGCCGTGTATCACGTGCGCGCGGCAAAGTCGGCTCCTGAAGAGGTCGTCGGGGCGGTCATGGGGTCAGCTCGTAACGCAACCGCCGCCCGTCGGCCACCATCGTCATCACGCTGGCTTCGACAAGCAGATCGTTCTCGGCGATGAGCGTGCGCGACAGCAACAGCACGCACGACGGGTCATCCAGCTGCAGCGCGGTCCGTTCCTCGGGTGTGGCCAAGCGCGCGCTGACGTCTTCGCGGACGTGGCGCGGCGGGTGACCGAGGTCAGCCAGGAGGGCGACTGCACCGCCGCGGATCTTGCGGAATTCGGCCAGCCGGGTGCCCCGAGCGATGGTCGCGGGGTAGTAGGAGTCGACGAGCTCGACGGGGTGGTCGTCCAAGAGCATGAGGCGGCGCCTCATGACCACCGGTTCGTACCGGGCCAAGCCGAGCATGACGGCGATGGACTCGGACGCACCCACCTCGCCGACGCTGAGCAGCGTCTGGGTTCCCGTGCCGCCGTGCTCGGCCGCTTCGGCACCCCATGCGTCACCGCGCTGGCCGCTCACGTACGGCATCGACACGCTGGTCCATGGGCCGGCGTTGGTCATCGCTCACCCTCCTCGGGTCTCACGAACGTCGGGTGCTTCGGCTTCAACCTTAGTCGTACGGCAGCAAGGCCACCTCCAATCAATCTTGCTACCTTTCGGATATCGCAGTAAGGTTGTCCGAAGTGCTGAGGATACTACACATCGTCACTGGCACGCCGGCAGGTTCCCGATGGGCTGGCCGCTGCGTCGTCAAGCCCGGTCATGCGGTTCCGTCGGCAATGCAGGTCGCCCAAGCGCTATTCGGCATGACAAAGAGGGGAAGGGGGTTACATGGATTGGCGCAGCCACTGGCAGACTCCCCCGGCCTGGCCATCCCCAATACGCCGAACTGAGCCGCCGCTGCACCCTCGCTGAACCTCTTCACGTACCGCAGGCCGGGGGCCGTATTGCTTGGCAGGCAGAAGGAATCTCGACGGGCGAAACGGGGGCATCCCTGGTCGATGGGCAGGTGCGATGGTCTGTTGCCTCAGACGTGGCGGCGTGACAAATGGAGCGGGTCCGCGAGGTCCGCGCCGCAATCGTTGCAGCCGACAGCCCACTCGGCCGAGTGGGCCAAACGATCGACGACCTGGCAGCGCAACTGCCGACGGTGGATCAGCCACGGACGTGCCCGTTGTGCTCGGATCGGCCCTGGCCTCGTGACCAGTTCGATGATGCCGCGCACCGCGTACTGGCGGTCGGCCTGCGGTTCAGAGACCTGGTTCCTCTCGACTTGCACGAACGCCTGTGGCCGCCGAAGAGGGCGCGAACGCCACCGTCCTCTACCCAGAACCTTGGCGGTTGGGTTCGGCCAGGAGGAGCAGGAGCGATGACAACGACGAGTCGTCGCGTAGTCGTGCGCAGGCGGCGCCTTAACAGACGTCCGCTCGACGTAGCCCGGGGATCCGGAATCGTTCACCGAGACAGGCCGCTGAGGGGGTGAGTGGTGGTGAGACCGCCCTCCGTTTCGGCGGGATTCGACTCGCGGGTGTGCTCGCGGGAGCACTCGGCCCACCGCGGTCGGTGAGCGCCAAGCCTCGGCCCAATCTCGCCTTGACCTGTCTGGTCGAGGCGTCTGGTGCGGCGAAGAAGTCGTTGGCCTTCAGGCTCAACCAGCTTGCGGAGACCGCTGGTCTGGAGACGCACTACACCCACACCAGTTGGACGAACTGGATGAAGAGGGGGACGCGTCCGGCACAGGCGGTACGCCCGCTCGTCGCCCAGGTCTTGGAAGAGCGACTCGGGCGGCCGGTCAGCCTGGCAGAGATCGACCTTGATCACGACCCTGGCGTCGACTCAGGCATCGGCTTGGACTTCCCACGCGAGCTCGGCACCGCCGTGCAAGTCGCGACCAGGTTTTGGAGCCAGGTGGACCGCCGCGACATCCGTGGCCCCGGCGTCGCCGTTATCAACTACAACACCCCGGTTCGTCGCTGGCTGGCGCTCCCCGTTGACAGCAGCGCAGCCTCGCAGTCCTCTGCGGCGTTCCGGCGCGTTGGGAAAGCCGACGTCGTCGAACTGCTCGAAACAGCTGAACAGGCTCGGCAGTGGGATTCGCGCTACGGGGGCGGGAACTGGCGAACGTCGCAACTGACGGTCTGCCTGAAGGAGCGGGCGGCCCCGCTCCTGCACGGCTCCTACAGCGACGTCCTCGGACGCCGGCTGTTCACGGCCACGGCGCAACTCGCCCGGCTCGCCGGATGGACCGCGTTCGACAACGGCGACCACGCCAACGCCCAACGGCACTACATCCAGGCGCTGCGCCAAGCCCGCGCCGCGGGGGATGTCCAGCTCGGCGGCTACGTGCTGACCTGCATGGCCCTGCAGTGCAGCCTCGGCGGATTCCACGACGACGCGATCGACATGGCCGACAGCGCGTTCCACCGCGTTGGCGGTCACGCCACGCCGCGCGTGAAAGGCTTCTTCAAGCTGATCGAGGCCTGCATCTGGGCACGCACCGGCAACGCCCACATGGCCGACAGCGCCTTCGCCACGGCCGAGCGCCTCCTCGACGACGCGAACTCCCACACCGGTGACGACCCGGCCTGGATCGACTTCTTCGACGAGCACCGTCTCGCCTCCGACGCAATCGAGATCAACCGCGATCTCGGCCGACCGCGCGAGGCACAACACTGGAACGATTTAGCCGCCATGCCTACCGACACCTTCGCCAGGGCGCACGCCCTCCGTCAAAGCGTCCTCGGCAGCACCTACCTGCAGGGATACCATCCTGACCTCGAACAAGCGCTGGACCACGGCCACCGCGCCGTGTCCGCTCTCGCCGTTGTCAGCTCGGCCCGCGCCGTGGACTACCTTCACGCACTGATCTCCCGGATGTCACGCTGGCGCACCGAACCCGGCGTGGCCGAACTGACACGACGGATAAAGCGCGAAATATATGCGACCTGAATACGGAAAGAACCTGATCGTGACAACATCTGACACATTGAAAATCAACCTTCCGAATCCTGCAATGATAATTCTCGTCGGCTTGCAGGGGAGCGGCAAAAGCACCTTCGCATACCGATACTTTGCACCCATTGAGATACTTTCGATGGATGAGTTCCGTGCCCGAATGTGCAACGACCCAGCCAGTCAGTCGAACAGTTTGCCAGCGCGCAAACAACTACTCGACATGCTCCGCCAGCGCCTCCGGAACAGAGTCACCACCGTGGTTGACTCCACCAACCTCCGAGGTGATCAGCGTGCACAACTCCTCAACATAGCAACGGAATTTGGGACACCTACGATCACACTCGTGTTCACCGCCAGTGCGGAACGGTGTCGAGAGCGCATTAACAACCGGGCGAGCATCATCCGTGATGACGTCCTCGCCCAGAACGCTGATCTGTTGGACCAGACGCTTCGCGAAATCGACAACGAAGGCCATTCTAATGTGTTTCGCCTCGGCAATGAACAAGCGGAGTCAATCAGGTTCGAGCACGCCTTTCCTGATGATCCTGACCCGGACCGCTGGTTCGAGGTCGAGCAACTCCGCCCGCGCGCATGGGTATTCCGGCACCCCGCTGACGAACTCCGGCGCCACCCTGCTGTTCTCGCCGAGATGCGACCGACCTGGGACTTCATCGCACGGGTCGCCGCCGATATGGCGCTTGGCGCGCAGATTGCGTCGACGAACGTGCAGGTCGGCGCTGAACTGCGCGTACGGCTGCCGCACTGCCTGCCCATCCACCTCGTCGCCCGTCAGACCGGCTGGGAGCGCAAGCCGCCACACGCCAGGTGATCCGTGAGCCCCCTCGTGAGCCCTCCCGCCGCGATCCACATCGCGATTCCATGAGAGCTGGTCACAAGCAGTACGCAACGAGAGGACGAACCGTGAGATCCCACTCAGTGAACTCAACCCGAGTCGCGGTGAGCGACCTGGCTCGGAAACGCTACTGCATCGGCGACGGCAGCTTCTCGTTCGCCGCGGCGCATCACCTCACCGATCTGCTCGACACCGAGAACAAGGCCGCGCGACCCCACGGTCATACCTTCACCGTCGAGGTCGAACTCACCGACACCGAACTGCGGGCACCCGGTTTCGTGGCGGACTACGCCGAACTCGCCCCCGTCGGCGAATACCTCAAGCGCGAACTGGACCATCGCGACCTCAACGCCTTGTTCACCTTCGACACCACCACCGACTCGCTCGCCCAGCACATCACCGCGTGGTTCCTGGCCCACATGCCACCCGAGCGCGGGAAGCAGCTCCACGCCATCCACGTCAATCTCGGCGCAGCCACCAGGTCGCACCAGCACGCCGGAGACGAGTCGTTCACCTTCGAGGCGGCCCACTACCTGGAGGGCCTGCCGGACGGACACAAGTGCGGCCGGCCTCACGGCCATTCCTATCGAGTGGACCTCCAGCTGGACCAGCAGACGAGCCCCCGCCGTCGCGCCAGGATTCGCGCCCTGCTCGCCGAGTACCTCGACCGTCAACTGGACCACCGCGATCTGAACGCCGTGCTCGAGTTCCAGCCGACGTCGGAACTGCTTGCCGAGCACCTGTATGCCTGGACCCTCAGCCAGGCCAACGGACGAGAGGCCACCGCGGTCCAGGCGGTTCGCGTCTGGGAGTCGCCGCGCCGATGGGCCGAGTTCACCCAGGACGAGCGGAGCGGCCGGTGACGATCACGCTGGCCGACGACGAGCTGCTCGTCGCGGAGACATTCGGGCCGACCGTGCAGGGCGAAGGCCCGTCGACCGGGCGCCGTGCAGTGTTCATACGGCTGATGAACTGCAACCTGACGTGCAAGAACTGCGACACTCCCCACACCTGGGACGACACCCGGTTCGACTTGAACGCCGCAGGCACCGTTGTTTCGATCAGCGACCTGCTGGCCTGGGCGACAGCGCAGCCGGTCGACCTCGTAGTGATCACGGGCGGCGAACCCCTGATTCAGCAGCGCCGCCTCATCCCACTCGCGCAGGGGATCGTGTACGCCGGGATGCAGGTGGAGATCGAAACCAACGGCACGATAGCCCCCGCGCCGGATCTGCTCGCGTGGGTGACCAGGTTCAATGTTTCGCCGAAGCTGTCGACCTTCGGCGCCGGGATGCCGATCTCCAGACGGATCAAGGGACGGGTGCTTCGCCGCTTTGCGGTCAGCGGACGGTCGGTGTTCAAGTTCGTCGTCTCGAGCATCGCCGACCTCGACGAGATCACAGAGCTCGTCGAGGTCCACGACCTGGCGCCGGTCTACGTGATGCCCGAAGGCCGGACCGCCGAGGAGGTCACGCGGCGGCTGGCCGAGATCGCCGATCCGGCCATCGAGCGGGGCTTTCACCTGACCACGCGGCTGCACCTGCTCGCCTGGGGAGACCAGCGTGGCCGCTGACCCCGCCGCCGGCCGTGCCGACGTGCCGCCGTACGAGGCTTCCCGCGGTGTGATGATCACCGTCGAAGGGATCTGGGGCACCGGGAAGACGACGACCGCTACCGCGATGGGCGAGCGGCTGATCGCCGCCGGATTCTCGACGCGCGTCATGCACTACGGGCCCAGTCACGGCATCGTGGAACGTCTGTCGGACATGCTCGACACCGCGCCGCTCCGTCGGCGCGACGGCCTTGGCGGCTACGACGCGGCGCACCACGCCACGGTCGACGTCCTGCTGCGGCTGTGCCGGGAGGCGTACCACCACCGTGTCCACTACCGGCCGGCGCTGGCCGAGCACGACGTTGTGGTCGTCGACCACGGCGTGTACTCCAAGCTCGCCTACGCCCTGGCGGTGTTGTCCGAACAACACCCCGACGTGGATCCGGCGCTGCTGTTGACTCAGGTCCGGGCCGTCGCCGCGCCGTGGTTTCTGCACCCCGATGTCGCGCTGTGGCTGGACATGCCCTGGCCGCTGGCCCGCGAACGTGCCATTGACCGCGGCCAGGGCGGCGGCAACCCCGGTTCGGTGGAGCGGCTGCTGTTCCTGCCCCGCTTCAGCCACTCCTACCGCTTGGTCGCCGATGCGCACCCCGACCGCATCCGGCGGATCCGGGTCGGCGCCAGGACCACGCCGAGCGTGCTCTTGGAGATCGACAAACTGCTCTCCCCCCTGCTGCACACCCAGACAGGAGCGTTGCGATGATCGAGACCCGGATCCCCGAGGTCCTTCTGTTCTCCGGCGGACTGGACTCCTATCCCGCCTGGCACTTCCTCGGCTGCCCACCAGGTCTGTACTTCGACCTCGGACACCGTTACGCCAGCCAGGAACGCGCCGCTATCGCTGCGCTCTCCGACGCCGCCGGGATCGAAGTCGAGATCAGCGACGAACTCCGGCTCGGGGCGTGGGAGGCCGAGGACGCGATCATCCCGCTGCGCAACGTGCACCTGGCGATGCTCGCGGCCAACCGCGCGGAAACGGTGTGGTGCATAGGCGTCAAGGGCGACCACACCCTCGACAAGAGCCGCGAGGCGTTCGCCGGCATGGACCGGTTCATCACCGGGTTCTCCGAGCGACCGGTCCGGGTCGACAGCCCGTTCTGGGACATGACCAAGACCGAGATCATCGCCTGGTACTTGGCGCAGGGCCTGCCGGTTGACCACCTGCTGCTGACATTCTCTTGCAGCCGCATCGACGGCAGCACCGTGCATTGCGGCCGGTGCTCCAGTTGCCTGCGCCGCTGGACGTCCCTGGTCAACAACGGCGTTGAGGCCGAGTTCGAGCATCAGCCCTGGACCTGGGATCGGGTCCGCGAGTTCTACATCCCGGCCATGGGCGATGGCCGATACCCCGACCACCGAGCGCACGAGTTCTTCGCCGCGCTGGCCACCGTCGGCGCGGCCGTAGCGAGCTGACAAACCCTGGCAACCCTCGATCGAGGAGCATCTCCATGAAGACATACATCGCCGCACCGCTGTTCTGCGACGCGGAGAAAGGTTTCAACCTCCAGGTCGACGCCGCGGTACGCGCCCTCGGCCTCGCCACCTTTCTGCCCCAGCGCGACGGCGGCGAAGCCGCCCCGCTGGTCCGCCAGGGCCTGGACGAGGACACAGTCCGACGCCGGCTCTACGACCTGGATTGCGCCGCGATCACCGAGTGCCCGATCTTCGTGTTCATCCTCGACGGCCGCGTCCCCGACGAGGGCGGCTGCGTGGAACTCGGCATGGCCCGCGCCCGCGGCGCCGACTGCTTCGGGCTGCAGACCGACTCGCGCCGCTTCGGCGGCACCGACTCCAACAACCTGATGATCGACTACTCGCTCAACGGCGGCATCGCCCACTCGATCGACGAGCTCAGCGCCCTCCTGCGCGCCCACCTCGACGCGCTCACGCCCGCCCCCTCCACTCCACCACCGATCCGACAAGGAGCCCCGCCATGCCCCTGGGCGTCAACCTCTGCTTCGCCGTCAAGCGGATGCCGGAACCGGAACACTGGGCCGCGTTCGTCCGCGAAGACCTCGGCCTCGACCGGGTGCAATTCACCTTCGACCTGCTCGACCCCTGGTGGCCCGACGAGCAGCGCGCCCGGCTGGCCCGCCGGGTACGCGACGCCGCCGCGGCCTACGACCTGATCATCGACTCGTGCTTCGTCGGCCTGGCGCACTACGTGCCCAGCGGCATGCTCGACCCGGACGCCGACGCCCGCGCCGCCGCCGTGACCTGGTGGCAGCGCGCCATCGACCTCACCGCCGAACTCGGCGCTCCGGCCGTCGGCGGCCCGCTCGGCACGATCAGCGAGGCCGACGCCGCCGATCCCGACCGCCGAGCCGACCGCCAGGACGAGCTTGTCGACCACCTCGAACGCCTGGCCCGCCGCGCCACCGACGCCGGAGTGCGCGAGCTGCTGGTCGAGCCCACCCCGATCCTGCGGGAGTACCCGGCCTACATCGACCACTGCCAGACCCTCCTGAACACCCTGCGCGAGCGCGGGATCGACAACGTCGGGCTCACGCTGGACACCGGGCACGCGCTGTTCCAGCGGCTGCACGGCGCCGACGCCGGGATCGAGAGCTGGATCCACAACCTCGGCTCACGCATCCGGCAGATCCACCTGGACAACACCGACGGCCACGGCGACCCGCACTGGGGCTGGCCGCACCCGCAGGGCACGTTCGACGTCGGCGCACTCGCGACCTGCCTGGCCGACAACGACCTGGCCGACATCTCGGTGATCCTGGAGGTCTACCCGCGGTTCGAGGACGACTCCGCCGAGGTGCTGAAGCTGCTCACCAGCTCCGTCGAGTACTGCCGCGCCCACCTCCCCGTCGACGCCCAGGTGGTCCGCGATGCTGCCGCTGGCTGAGCTGTATCCGCGCGACCGGCTCGCGGTCGAGGTGTCGCTGTGGTCGGCCGACTTGGCCGACCTCGGCGCAGAGGTCACTCGGTTGACTCCCTACGCCGACGTCTTCCACATCGACGCCTCCGATACCCGCTTCGTGCCCAGCCCGCTGTTCTTCCCCGACCTGGTCGCGGCGCTGCGCCCTCGCACGACTGTTCCGTTCCACGTCCACGTCATGGCCGAGCGCGCCCTGCCCTTGGTCGAGGACTTCGCCCGAGCCGGGGTGGACCTGCTGTCCGTGCACGCGGAGGCCGAGGACATCGCCGAGGCCCTGCAGGCGATCCGGGCACTGGGCGGCGCCGCCGGCCTCGCGCTGCGCCTGGACACACCCGTCGACACCGTCGCCGCGCACCTGGACGACGTCGACTTCGTGGTCCTCATCGGCACACCGCTGGGAACCAAGGGCACCACGATGGACCCGGCCGCACCGGATCGCGTCCGGCACCTGCGGGCACTGGCCGCAGGCACAGGCCGATACCAGCTTCCCGTGATCGCCGACGGCGGCATCCGCGAGAACACCGTCCCCGCGCTCGCCGCCGCCGGAGTCGACGCCGTGGTCGCCGGATCGCTCCTGCTGGGCAGCGACGACCTCGCGGCCACCGCCACCTGGCTGCACAATCAGCGGGGCGACATGGCGTTCGACGGAGAGCGCGTCGAGGAGCGAACGTGACACCGGCCGCCGCAGGCCCGTTGGAGAGCTGGGTGGTCAGCGTCGACCTGTGGGGAACGCTGATCACCTACGGCGACCGTGACGCCGAAGCCGCCTGGCGGATCCGCGAGTTCGAGACCGTGCTCACCGAGTTCGGCCACGACCTACCCGACGGCCAGGTCCGCGAGGCGATCCTCACCGTGCGCGCGGAAACCCAGCAACGCCAACGCATGACCGGCGAACAACCTCCGGTGCGCGGTCAAGTCGAGCAGATGCTCACCGCCATGCGTCTGCCCCTGGACAAGCGGCTGGTCGACACCCTGCTCGTGCCGCACACCCACGCGGTCCTGCGAGCCTGCCCCGACCTCATCCCCGGCGCGCACACCGCGCTCTGGGCATTGAGGCAGGCCGGAGCCCGGCTCGTGCTGACCTCGAACACACTCGCCACCCCGGCGTCGGTGTCCCGGCTCATCCTCGACGACCACGACCTGACCGCGGTGTTCGACGAGACCGTCTTCTCCTCCGACGTCGGGCTGGCCAAGCCTCGCCGAGAGATGTTCGTGGCAGTCGCCACCGCCGCAGGCACGGACCTGGACCGGGTCGTGCACGTCGGGAACAGCCTGACCACCGACATCCACGGCGCGCTGAACGCCGGATGCCGCGCGGTGCTGTTCAACCCGCGTGGCAAACCCTGCCCGGCCGGCGTGCGGGCCATCACCAGCCTCGACCAGATGCGCGACGCCGTGCTCGCCACCTGCTCCTGAACCCACCGATCCGAGGAACCCGTTTGATGATCACGCCGATGGACATCCCCACGGCCCGCGTCTCTCCATGCCCGCTGCCGCCCGGCGGCCTGGAACTGCTCGTCGCGGCATCAGCGCGCGAAGGCCGTGCTCGACGTCTCCGCGATCTGCTGACGGGAGCCGACGCCGACGGATCGGTCTACCTGGCCCACTCGGACGAGGTGCGCGCAATGCTCAATCGCGGCATCGACCCGCAGCTCTACCACGCCTACCGCGACATCGCCGCGCCCCGTCCCAAGACCGGCCAGCCGGTCGACGGTGCGGACGGCACACACGCCTGGTTCGCAGACCTCGTCGTCTACACCGCGGCGAACCTCGGTGGCAGCCGAGAACTCGGCCGGTCGCTCGGCCACTGGAACACCCCGGCACAGGTCGAAATCTTCCAGTGCCTGTCCGGCCGGGTTCTCATGCTGCACACCAACATCGACGACGACGGAAACTCCACAATGGACTATCATGTGTGTCGGGCTGGTGATCACCTCGTCATTCCGTTCGGTGCCTGGCACCTAACCGTCGTGCTCGACGCCCCAGCGGCGGTGTTCAACGTCTACACCGACGTCGCCGACCTGCTGACCGGACACACCAGCCGGGAGGCGGTCGACAGCGACCTCAAGTACCGAGTGGCGCCCGCACCCGAGCTGACCATCGCGCGCACGGCTTCGAAGATCGCCGTGGTCGGCTCCAGCCGCGAGCTCTCCGAGCGACCTTTGCGGCGTGGCGAGTTCCCGAGCTGGGCCGAGGCCCTACTGATGCCCTCCGGACTAGCGGCGCTCTACCGCCATGCCCCGTCCGCCGAACTGGCCCGGTTGCAGGAGCACGCCGCACATTTCGGCCGCCAACCTATCCCAGCCACGGCGTCATGACGAGCCCGCGCAAGCACCAACCCACGCCTACCGATGTCTCCTGTCCGTTCGGGCCGCTGATCGGCTATGCCACGCCCGCTCGCGCTACGCGCCGCTTCGCCCAGGGCGCGGCCAGCGTCACCCTTCGCGCCGACCGCAGCGAGTTGATTAAGGACGCGGAGACCACGCTCTACTCCTACGAGCGCACCAGGACCGCGGCCAGCCGGTGGACCATCACCCTGCACACCGGCGTGTCCGTCGACCAGGTCGGTGCCAATGCCCTGTTCGCCGACGCCGACGACCACGACATCGGTCCGAATCTGAAGGCCCGGTCGATCGGCGTGCCCGGCGGCCGGGCGTTCTGGATCCGCGACCACGCCACCCTCGTGCACCTCGACCACCTGCTCGGCACAATCACCGTGCACGCCGGCGATCTGAGCGCCGCGCGGTTCTTCGCCGCCCGACTCGTGCGGCAGGCCATGACCGCCCAGCTTCTGGAGCACGACGCGGTCTACGCGCACACCGCCGCGCTCGTGCGCGCCGAGCACGGCCTGCTGATCGCCGGGCCAAAGGGCGCGGGCAAGACCACCACCCTGCTGAGCGTCCTACAACTGGTGGGTGGGGACTTCGTCACCAACGACCGGCTCCTGCTCCGCCGCGACCCCGACGGCGGCACGATCGGCTACGCCTGGCCGATGCACCTGCGCGCCACCGCCAGCACGCTGCGCGCCGTACCGGGGATGACCAGATTCCTGCCCGCCGAACAGCAGCAGAACAGCCCGGCCGGCAAGTCCACGCCCGGCGGCAAGATCGCAATCGAACCGGGCGAGCTACGGACCGCGCTGCCCGACACGCAGATCCTCGGCGAGGTCCGGCCCACGCTGATGCTCTGGCCCTACCGCAGCGCAAGCGACCTGCCGCCCAAGCCAGTGCAGCCGGCCGAGGTCCGCGACGTCCTGGTACGCACCCAGTTCTTCATGCACGATCCGGTCACCCGCGTCACCTCGCACCGCAACCACTGGCTGCTGCCGCCCGACGAAGGCCGGACCGCGCTCGCGCTCACCGGCGTCGCGGACCAGCTCGCCCGGACCGTGCCGTGTGTTCGGATTCCGGTCACCAACTCTCCCGCCATGTTGGCAGCCCGCGTGGCTGCCCTGCTCGACCACGCAGCGACCCGATCGGCCGGGCCGGGTGGTCGGGGATGACCGACCGACGGGCAGGCCGCCTCGCGGAGGACGCGGTCCGCGCCTTGTGCTGGGGCACCGGTGCCGAGAGCCACGAGATGATCGCCCGTGCGGTGGTCGCCGAGCTGGGCGCGGTACTTGAGCAGTCGGTGCGGTCGAAGACGCTCTGCCTGCTGGCCGCGTACCTGCACGACCACCCCGTCCCCGAGCTGGATCGCGCGGTGACGCGGTTCCTCGACAGCACGCTGCGCACCAACCGGTACAAGACCTACGCCTGTCGCGTGGCCGCGCTCGCCGACACGGCGGCGTTGCGCACCGCTGGAGTATCCGCCGTCGTGCTTGGGGGACTCAGCGTGGAGCACTCCCTCTACGCCGGCACCGGCGCCCGCCAGTTCAGCGACATCGACCTGCTCATCGCGCCCGGCGACGCCGACCGCACGTACGCCGTCCTCCGTACCCAGGGCTACCGTCCCAGCGGGGACAGCGGGGCCTGGACGCGGCAGACCGGCGACCCGATCGTCCCTCTCATCGTTGTCGACCTGGCCACGACCCTGCCTCGCGGCGGCACCGACGACGTCCCCTGCCTGCTGGCCCGCCGCGCCGGGATCACCGTTTCCCCGCACGACTACCCGCTCCCCATTCTCGCGCCGTCCGACGCGGTCAACCACATGCTGGCCCGGCTCGCGGCCCGGCCGCGCTGGGCGCTCGCCGCCGACGCGATCCGCCAGGTTCGCACGACCGCCCCGCCCGTCCCGCACCATGCCGACGTCCTCGCCGGCTGGTCGGTGCTGCGTTCGCAGTGGCCTCTGCTGCCTGCCGACCCGGCCCGCCTCACCGTCGACGAGGAGGCGCACCGATGATCATCGCCTTGGCTGGGCTGCCCGGTGTCGGCAAGACCACGCTGGCCGAGCAGCTCACCAGCCACATTCCCGGCGCGCTGTTGCTGCGCAAAGACGCCGTCCGGCACGCGCTGTTCGGCACCGAGCACACCACCTACACCCGCGACCAGGACGACCACTGCGTCCAGGTCCTGTTCGCCACCGCGGTCTGGCAGTGGCTGCGTGCTCCCGCCACGACCGTCGTGCTCGACGGTCGGACCTGGCTTGCCCCCGGCCAGGTCGAGGACCTGCGCGCCTTCGCCGCGACGCACCGGCAACCCCTGCTGCTGCTCGAATGCGTCTGCCCGGTCGACGTCGCTCACGCCCGGCTGGCTGTCGATCAGCAGCACGGCCTTCACCCAGCGGCCAACCGCGCCCCGCAGCTACACCAGGAACTCGCCGCCACCGCCGTGCCGATCACTGGCCCGAAACTGCTGCTGGACACCGGAAACCCGGTCGCGACCAACCTCGACATCGTCCTGCGCCACCTGGACACCCTCGCTCCGTCCGACGCCGTGACCCGTCCGCCAGCCCCGACCACCGTGGAGACCTCGTGACCACCGAACTGCCAGGACTGCTGCTGATCGCGCAAGCGACCGTCGAGCACGGCGCGGCGTTCTTGCGCACCCACCGCCCCCGCACCTGCACTGGCAAGGGCGACCGGGACATGGCCACCGACGTCGACCTCGCCATCGAACGAATCCTGCGCGACGAGCTGACCCTCGCTACCCCCGGAATCGGTGTCCAAGGCGAAGAAGAAGGCGGCCCGACCAGCGGCACCCGCTGGGTCATCGACCCGGTCGACGGCACTGCCAACCTCACCCACGACATCCCGCTGACCGGCATCTCCCTGGCCCTGGTCGTCGACGGGGATCCTCTGCTCGGAGTCATCGCGCTGCCCCAGCTCGACCGCACGTACTGGGCAGCGGACGGTCTCGGCGCCTGCCGGGACGGCCACCCGATCCGCATCGCCGGCCCGGCCCGGCTGGATGAGGCGATCATCGCGGTCGGCGACTACGGCACCGGACCCGACGCCGCCGCCCGCAACGCGGCGATGCTGGCGATCCACGCCGCCCTCGCGCCCCGAGCGCAACGCATCCGGATGCTCGGATCCGCCGCGGCCGACCTCGCGCTGCTGGCCGACTCCGCCCTCGGCGCGTCGATCACTCTCGGCAACCGGACGTGGGACATGGCCGCCGGAGCCGTCATCGCCCGCGAAGCCGGCGCCCACGTGACCGATCTCGACGGCACCGACCACACCACCGCCTCACGCTGCACCATCGCCGCCGCACCCGCCCTGATCGAGGACATCCTCGACATCGTCCAGCGTGCGAGCACGATCAACGGCTTCACCGGCGAGGATGTCGTGGCGTGCTGATCACGTTCGAGGGCCTGCCCGGAGCGGGCAAGACCACACAGAGCCGGATGCTCGCGAGGTGCCTGGAAGCCAGCGGGCATCCCGTCACCGTCCTCCCAGACCTGGCCACCCTGGACACCGATCCCGTCGCGGCCACCCTCGTCGACCTGCTGCGCACCGGCGACGACCCCTTCCTACGCAGCGGCGACGCCATCACCGACACCATGATCACCGCCGCCATCCGAGCTGACCTCGTCGCCACCGTCCTCGATCCGGCGCTGGCCGAGAACCCAGCCGCGGTCGTGATCGAAGACCGCGGCATCCACACGATGGCCTCCTACGCGATCGCCGCCCTACTCCGCCAGCACCGCGCCCCTACCAAGGTCGCCCTCGACTGGCTGAACGCCCTCGCAGCTCTGGCCGGACCGCGCCCCACCCGAGAGTTGTGGCTACGGGTACCCCCGGAAGTCGCCGCCCGTCGCGCCGACGAACGTGGCGGAGACCGCCGCCCCGCATTCACCGGCGAACAACGCGCTCACCTCTCCTGGGTCGACCACGCCTACGCACTGCTTGCCGAACAAGACCCCCAGCTCACCGTCCTCGATGTCACTGAGCTCGACCCGGTCGACACTCACCACGCAATTCACGCCATCCTGCGTCAGATCAGCCAGACGGGCGACATCGACCTGAGCCCGTGTGCGGGGCACCACGACACCGCCGAGCCTGTCTCCTACGCTGGCCCCGCCAGCCCCCGTCCATCCGTGCCGAGCCGAAACCGAGAGTCCGAAACGATGACCACGTTGGCCAGCCGCCGCGAGAACACCGCTCCCACCGACCTGCTCAGCGCCCTGCGCACCGCGCGTGCAGCCGGAGCCGACGCACTGGCCGCCACACTCGACGAACACGGGTTGCGCGCACTCGACGGTGGTCGCAACAACGACGTCTTCGCCTGGACCGCGGCCCCCACGCCGATCTGCATCAAGCTCTACAAGAAGACCGACCGGCAGCGCGTCGAGCGCGAATGGCACGGCCTCATCCACGCCGCCGGCCTGGGCAGCGCACCGGAACCGCTGTGGCTCGACGAGGACCCCGAACACCCAGCCCTCGGCATGACGCTGCTGCCCGGCTCCCCGATCCTCGACGTCCTCGACCCGGCGTCGGCCATCAGGTCGCTAGCCAACACCACCCACGCTCTGCAGAGCGTTCCACTGAAAGAGCCGCTGGCCGGCCTGGAGCGCGTCGACTCCATCGGCCACTACATCGCCCGGCTCACCGATGTCTGGCCCGGCCAGCTCGCCAACGCCGCCGACGATCCCCAGACCCCGGAGATGCTCGCTCTCCTGCACCGCTGGGAGAACAGCGGCGACGCCGAACTGCTCGCACAGCCCGCTACCCGCGTCTACTCCCGCGGCGACGCGAACCTGCTCAACTGGCTCCACGACGGCGAGTCCACCTACGTCGCGGACTTCGAGTTCAGCGGCTTCTCCGACATCGCCGTCGACGCCGCCGACCACATCGAGCACATCAGCGCCCGCGTCATTCCCGACGACGTCTGGACCAGCGCCGAAGCCGATCTCGGCGTCACGCCGGGCAACCGCGCCCGATTCGACGCCGCGCGGCGCACCATCGCCTTGCGGTGGCTCGCCGTGCTGTGGAGGCAGCGCACCAAGCGAGTCGAGGAGTTCACCGCTCTGCACGAGCGGGTCCGCGCCCTCCAAGGCTGATCACGACTGTCCACCACCCGCCAGCGACGTCAGCACGGAAACCGGGTCGAGGTCGCCAGCGCTGAGCATCGGCACGACCGCGAACAAGCCGGCCGCGAGCAGCCGCGTGTCGGCAAACATCGCGAGGCCGTCGAGCTCCTCCCGCTCGGTCCAACGGAACGGATGCTCCGGCTCTCGGACCACCTCATCAGGGTCGGTGACGAAGGCGACGTACTGATGATCGACATGCACGTGACGCTCCCCGCAGTGCCCATCCGGCGGTACAGGCTGCTCGGTGATCCACCACGGCATCGTCAGCACCGTGCGCGGAAAGGCGGGCGGGACTGCTGGACCAGGGGGCCGCACCAACCGAACCCGCCGGCCAGTTTCCTCTTCGACCTCGCGAAGTGCGGCATCAACCTGCGACTCGCCCGGTTCGGCATGACCACCGGGGATCATCCAACGCCGCAGGCGAGGATGCTCGATCAGCCCGAGACTCCACACTCCACCGACCAGACTGAAGATGAACACGCTCGATGTGAAGTGCTTGATCACTCCATGAGTTTGCCAGGCCCGACCGGCACGGCCGCGCATACGTGCGCCGGCTGGCAACGGAAGCGCATCTCGACGAGGACTGTGACGAGGAGGGCATGCAGCTATGCCAGTCTGGCCGCTGCTCCGTCAACCCGCCGAATCCCGATTTGCCCCTCGGTCGACGGGCTGATCATCAACCTCACCGCCGACGACGGGACGCGAGACATCTCGGACTTGGCTGTTCTTCGACATGGCTTCTCGTCGGAAGAGCCCAGCGTGCCGAAGGCCGTCGACCCGGGCCAGGGAGAATGCATCGCATGTCAGCGACCAGCCTGGACGACATTCGGCGTGCCCTGTGCATCAACGACGCAGCCGCTGCTATCGGTCTGCGGGAGTGTGCCTGGCTCGACGTCAAGAGCGGCCCATATCGGCTGGATAGCGCAACCGGGAAGGAGGAGTTGGTCAAGGACGTGGCGGCGTTCGCGAACGCTGTGACCGGCGGCCTCCTCCTGATCGGGTTCAAGACGCAGGTCGAGGACGGTGAAGAGGTTGTCTCTGAACTGGGCCCGATTCCCAGGGACAAGGTGGACCTCGACCAGCACCGCAAGATCATCCGGACCCGCGTGATGCCGCCTCCACGCGGCTTCACCGTCGAGTGGATCGACTGTGGCGGTGCGCGCGGTGTCCTGGTCATCGACATCCCCGCCCAATCGCAAACACGACGCCCGTTCGTCGTACCGGGACCGTCGGGAAACGACAAGGCGAGTGACCGGTCGGTCGCGGTTCCGGTGCGGGAGGCAGACGGTACCCACTGGTTGCCGCAGTCTGAGATCCGCCGACTGCTGGCGCTCGGCTGGGCGGAGGCCGGCGGCCCCAGCGAGGAAGTGCTGTCTGCACTGGTCACCGAGGCGGTGTACACCGCCAATCGCGCCACGGATGCCGCACGACCTGCATATGAAGTCGGAGTCGGCGAGCCGGGCTGGAGACAGCCGTTTCGGCAGGCGTACGAGCGGGCGCGTCAGCTGATTCAGTTGAGTCGACCAGCGACGGAGGTCTATCGGATCGGCCCAGGTGTGGCCCAGGGGTTCGAATCGGGCGGTTCGGCTGATGGGTGGGTCATTTGTGCCTTACCTGACCATCTACCGGTCACGATCGCCGAATCGGTATGGGACGGGCTGCACGCGGCGGGGAGCGGAGTGCCGGACGGCGATGTGCTCGGCGCCCTCGGGCTTCCGTTCATCGAGCAGGACAACGTGCGGTCCGGGCGGGTCGTCAACGAACTGGCCACCGTGGTCGAGTTGCGCGGAGGACGCTGGGGAACTGGCCGGCTGGTGCGTGCCGACGCCAGTCGGACCTGGAGGTGGGAGCCGAGCCCTGGCTTCAGCCTCACCACAACCCGCTACTCCGGGAACTGGACCGGCGGAGGCGCGCCGCCGCTGCTACGCGTTCGGGCGATCGCAACGCTCCCGTCGGTCGGGAATGGAGAGCGAGAGATACCGACCGCGCGGCGACGCGAATTCGCCATGACCTTGCCGATCAGCGAGCTGGCCGGCGCCGTGACCATCCTGTCGCAGCGGCGTGGCGCGGACTTGCGCGCTGCTCAGTGGAAGCCAGGTCCCAACCGAAACGCTGGTGATGCTGCCAGCTTCTCGACCACGATCGAGACCTCCGACCACCGCTCGGCGCTGTCCAGCGAGGTGATGGCGGCGCTGCCGAACGCGACGTCCTCGGCTGTCGTGACCTGCGCCGAGCTGCGGATAGACGACCTCGGGGCCTGGGCAGACGCGCTGGGGTTGCCAGACGGGCGAGCAGCTGGCGCCGACCTCCGGCTCTCGCTGGACGAGTTGACCGAGTTCCTCTCCGCGGCATGGCAGACCGCAACCGAGGTACTGCCGACGCTCATCACCCCTGACCCGCGCAGCGGCCGATGGGCCGGCCCTCCGACCGTAGAGCTGCGGTTGAGCGCCGAACAGCAGCATGGTGATCCGGGACCACCGCCGCTACTGACCGACCTGGTCGACTTCGCGGCATTCGGCGAGCGCGCTGATGACCAGCTCACGAGCATGGCCGTGACGATCACCGCGCCACCGCAGCTTCCACGGGAACTCCGCCGGACCCTGACTCGCCAAGCGCTCGCGTATATGGGTCAAGCGTTCGGCTTCACGGACGCGTCCGAAGATCAACTGTAGAGATTGGCGCGTTCCTCGAACGTATGTACGACTCGGGTGTATGTTGCAGGTCATGGGCCCGCAGACGCGTGCGAACAGCCGGCCAGACGGCGCGCTGCGCTGCCGCGTTGACGAAACTGGCACGCAGGTCGCCCGTCTTCCCCACTTGCATAACCGGCCATGACCTGATGATCGTCGACCGGTAATCACGAGCTGCCGAACGTGCGGGGTTCCCTCGTGCATGCACCGCCTTTTGGCGCACTGCATGATGGCTACTGCCAGGCCGTCGGTCGAGGGAAGTTGTGTCCAGGGACTGTCGCCACCAATATGGCAGCGCAAATTACGTATTTCAAATTTCTAGTCAGACAGGGTAACTTTCCAAACGGTTGACCGAGGACTGACGCCGTACGTTATGCAGCGCAAAAGTATCTCACCTTCGCCAGCAACTTCTATATCTGTTATATCGGCCAGTCCCGTAAGTTCAACTATGTCCGAACGCCGATGCGTGACGGTATTGAATATATAGAAGCACCAACCATTGCCATATTTGTTGCGCGCCAAGATTGCAACCCTTTGTTCGTCTAAGGCGGCAACGGCGGAAGTGTATAGATCGGATGGCGAACTCACGATTTCCGCACCTGAAGGCGAACCGGTATCCGATAGATCAACTAATGCGTAACCGTTCCCACTAGTTGTCACGAATACACTTGTCGCACCCATTGGGCAGACATCCGCAACCTTAGCCTTACATGTAATATCCAAAAGATTCTGATTGCCGGGTTCTTTCCCGATTCTCTCAATGCTTGGAGGCTTCGAGTAGAACAAGCTTGAAGTGCCTGGGCAAAACAACCAGATGTTGCCATCGATGTCCCGGGTAAGCTTACTGCCAGCGACACCACACGCGGCGATAGAAAGTATCGATTCGAGAGGATTCCAGCGTACGGTGGCTATACCTCTACGAGGTGGCGGTACTACGCTCCGGCCGTCATGCCCTCGCAGCGCGACGATGCTTCCGCCGGGTTCTGCGTATGCAGTGCTGGTACAGTCACTCAGCTTCAGTAGCATCATGCTGGAGCCGTTACTCGGATCAACTTCCTGCACGCCGTACTCGCCAGTAAATAGAAACCTGCGATCGTTGGTGACACTAAAACCGTCAGTTTCATAATGGGACCCGCTGCCGATGACGACCGGTTCAAGCGAGAACGTAATTTTGCGACGATTGTCACCGTAGAAGCTTCCTCCTTTCGGCGTGATCACGTCAGAATTTGGTGGACGCGAGCACTCGAAAGAAAGTCTCTCTCGGCTAAGGACATCCCATTGTGATGGCGCTGGATACGGATTCTCGTACGGCGGGAAAAGTACCCCAATAGGAACGAATGATCCGCCATGTCGACTACAGTAGGACATAATACGGTGCATTAGCTCTGCGGGACCTATCAAGCCGGAGAGCATAGACTCTACATGGTCACGGTTTAGTAGAATTATCTCAGGATGGCTCGCGGAAAAATCATATACATGCCTGGTATAGCCTGACATGGAGACCAAGACGCCAAGAACCCCAGGAGGTCGAACCCGCAGTCGCAGAAGCAGCTTTGCTAATGGATCTGCACTGATTGCATCCTTCCCCCATTTCGCTTCAAGTATATAATACGTGTTTCCGAGAGAGAAGCCGACATCAATCTCGTCGCGCCCTTGTAGTCCGGTTTGATCTGAACATGCCTCTACGCCCCACGCCTTGAAAAGGTCCGCAAGAAGTAGGTTGAGCTGCTGGCCCCGGGCCTGCGGTGTTATGCCACTCGCCTGGTGCAAGGTCTCATAGCGGGCCATCAAAGCTCGTAGGGCGTGCTCCATGCGGCCTATTCTGACATCGAGTACCCGCAGGCGTGTGTCCTCCGGCAGCACACCGCAGTCGCGCCGCGCCTGGGCCAATGATGCCGGCATACCCCGGGGCACTGGCAGAGCCGGTCAACGGCCACTGCCAAGCGCACGCGTAGTCGCCGATATGCGAAATGTGGGCAAGCTCCGCTGCCTGCGCGGGAGGCAGACCTTCCTGCCGCGCTTCCCAGGAACCGGCCGAACAATCGGCGATCAGCCGGGCCCGGTCATCAAGGGTGAGCGCGTCGCTGGGTACTTCCACGACCTCGCCATCGGTGCTGGAGGGCGATTCGGGGATCCAGCACGAGCCGGAGAGAGCCCCTCGAGGACGTGGGTGCGATGGCGGTCAGGGTCAGTGCCTGGCGCTGTCATGGTCGTGTTCCCCCTCGAATCGGGTGCTGGTGGTCGGCCCGCGCGCCAAACACTTGTACGCGACTTTGGCGTGGTCAGAACACCCGCCTGCCCACGCGGTAGGTGCCATCCGGCGCTCGGACGACGATCAAGGTCGCGGCGGCGTGCTCGCTACTAGGGTAGCTGCCCACAGCGCAGGCGGTGCTGATGTCGCCGGCCACCTCGACGTTGGCGGCGACATCAGTGCCTGGTGCCTCCGGCGGGATGACGGCGCGAGGGTCGCGGACGCTGCTGCGGCAGTGCCAGTCGACGAACTGAGCCCAGTCGCTACCGGTCGTGCCGTCGCGTAGTTGTTCGTCGCGAACGTGCTGGTCGTCGGAGACGTACGGTCGCACCCGGTCGATCCATACTGTCGGGCCTGGGTCGCGCCAATCGCGAGTGCGGGAAGCGATCATCCAATCCTGAGCCGCATCGACCGCACTGCGAGCTGGGGCGGTCGGGACCAGGTTGGTGCTGTCGCTCCGCGGACTCTCGCCAGCGGACGCGCTCCGTGAGGCCGACGGTTTCCCCGCTGGCCGGTTCATCGCGCACGCTCCGAGCGCAGGCACGATCAGCGCGCACGTCACGGCCGCGAACCACACCCGCCGTGCTCCACAATATGGTCTGGACATAATCGGTCAACGCCTCCTGATTGTTTTCCTTGTTTCACAGCGACTTCACGGATGCAGAGAGGACATAGCACCCGAGGCTGGTGGACACCGGCTGGCAGGAACAGCGATGCCGAATTCTCCACAATGTCTACATCGGACGGATCAAATACACAAGTATCGTGCTGGTGTTGAATGTTCCGCAGCGCGCCTCGATCAGGCTCACTCCCCCGGAGTCTCATTGGGCGTGTCCGCGCGGTAGCCAATGCTAACTTCCTCGCGTCTGAGCTTTTAAGACCACCGGTGAAATCTCAAGCTCGCTTGCCACGCGCGTTGTCAGCGCAGGGTCATGATTACGGCTCTGGGCCAACGTCGCGCTCAGTGTCGCGTGGCACGGATTCGGGTGAGCTGTGGCGAGGGCGTTGTAACCGACCGGTCAACCCGTCGAGTGCGCCGCGCAATCTCGCGGCCCGGCTCGAAGAGGACGTGGCGATGCGCGATATGGCGCGCCATTGGGGCTTGGCGGTGGTGCTGAGGTAGCGCTCCACCCAGCTGCGGGCACGCCCCTGGGCGCCGCCGTGGTGTTCGGGCAGCAGCTCGGGCACTCCGGGTGAGACGCCGAAGGCTTCGCGATAGGCGGCGACCTGCCCAGCACGGCCGATCCAGGCGGCGCGGGATATTGGATTGGCGGGAACCTCACCGAGCAATTCTGCCCACGCAGGCGGGTTCGTGGCGACGCTGTCACCCAGTGCTCCGACGCGATCCGCAATGGCGCCGGCGCGGCGGCGTAGCCAGGCGGCCAGTTCAAGTGAATCGGGGCCCCTGGGTGCGTCAGGGTCATCCGCACGTGGCGGTGTCGCCACCCAGCCGGGCAATAGCGGCGGCCGGTCGACGCCGGGTCTCGGTGTCGGCATGGCGGCGCTGACTCGGTAGTGCATGACCTGCGCGACCGACTCCGCAGTGTCCAGCTCCCGAGCTTGGGCGCACGCTTGCAGCAGGCGCATTGGGTTCGCGCCTGCGTCACGGGCCTCGTGCAGAACGGTCTGTAATGCGGGCCAGGCCGGGTCGGCGAGGATGCCGTCGGCCTGGTCGGGCATCGCGGCCCAGACCCAGGCTTCGGCTTTTCGGGCGGCGTCGGGTCCGCGCCAGACCAACATGGCGTGGGCGTAGCGCGGTACGGCGAGATCCAGGCGAAAGGGTTCATCGAGGGCGCTGCGCAGCTCCTCAGTGGCCGACCGTTCGGCGCCTTCGCGGTCGAGGATCTGCGCGAGCGCTCGGGCAGCGCCAGACGTGTTGCGGTGCCGGTAGAACAACTCCCCGGGCAGCACGGTGGGTTCGGTGACCTGTTGGATGTCCTCGACGTCGAGATAGGCGTAGTTCCCGTGGATCCCTCGGGAGAGTGCGACCAGTGCGGCCTCACGCACGGTCGAGCCGGTGAGGTAGCTGCGGGCAATGTCGACGGTGAGGCCTTGCGCCCGGTGGATTGTGGACGCGTAGCCGAGTTCGACGTGCTCGTCGACGTACCAGGCCGGGAGGGTGACGTGCCCGCGGTGCCGGATGTGGCGCACGGTCAACCGGCCGTCGGTGTGGGCCTGCTGGACGGTCCACAGATCACCGTTCTTCACCATGTCGCGACCGTTGTTAACTATGAGGCGGCGGCGATTGAGGCGGGTGACGATCCGATCGCCGACCCCAGCCACAGTGCCGTCCCGCAGCGCGAATCCGGTGGTCGCGACGAGTCCGCGGGCTCGCAGATCGGTTTGCGCGCGGGCCGACAGTTCGCGGGCAATGTCGCGGGAGTCGGAAATCATGATGCTGGTTGCCGACCCTGCCAGGTCGGCCTGCCAGTCGTGGTAGAGCTGGTCGAGCACTGCGGCGCGGGCGCCGCCGACGAGCCGGTCGTTGTCCTCGTAGAAGCCGATCGCACGTGGGTCACCGACCCGGAACTGAAGGACGGCCTCGGCCTCGTCGGGGCGGGCGAAGCGCCGGACGTCGGTGAGTTCGACGCCGCCAGTGTCGTGGTACAGCAGACGAAGCGCACCGCCTGCTTCGACGGCGCCGAGCTGACGGTGATCACCGACCAGGCGCACGACCGCCCCGGCGTGTTCCGCGATCTCACGGACCGTGTCCAGGGTGCGGGTGTCGGCCATCCCAGCCTCGTCCACCAGCAACATGTCCCCTGCTCGCACGTCCACGTCCTGCCCGTTCTCCCAGCCTGCGGTTAATGAGTGCAGGGTGTCCGCGCGAGCAGAGGGTGTCTGTCGAGGCGCAAGCTGGTCACCGGCGTTGAGTTCGTCCGTCAGCACCGATGCGGCAGCTGCCGAGGGCGCGAGGCCGATGACGCGGCCCCCGGTGGTCTCCCATGCTGTCCGGACCGCCCGCATCGCGGTGGACTTCCCGCTGCCGGGCGGGCCGATCGCGACCGCCAGCGCCGCGCCACTGGAGACGAAATGCTCGACCAGGGTCCGCTGCCCCGGGTTGAGCACGAGGCCCCGCCCACGCTCAAAGGCCGCCACGGCGCGGTCCCGGGCCGCGGCGGGCACGACGGGCCCGCCGCGTGTGCGGGAGTCGGTGAGCAGGCGCGCTTCGGCGGCCAGGATCTCGCTGCTGGTATAGCGGATGCTGGCGTGGCGGTGAAAGATCGAGAACCCATCGCGGCGTTGCAACAGGACCGGCGTCGTGTCGACCGCGACATCCAGCTGAATCGAGGACCGCTCCAGAGCCAACCCGACAATGTTTTCCACCGCAGTGGAACGTTCAGCCATCGACGCGAATGGGATGTCCCATAGCTGCCGCAGTGCTTCGGCGCGCACGTGATAGATCGTCCACGTCGACCGTGCCCGCGAAACCTTGTCGATCACAATTTCCGCCAGCACGCCCAGATCCGGAATCCCAGCCGCCGCGCCGCGCCCGCCGCCAGGAGTGCACCCGCCGATCACAGTCTCGAGGTCCAGATGCGGGGTGATCTGTTGGGCCTCGGCACGCCACCGTTGCAGCATCTGTGCCAGTGGCACCGGATCGGGCTTGTCCGGACGATCCCGCCCCAGCTGCGCCTGCTGAGCTAGCTGGATCTGTACCGAGCGCGGTGGGGTGTGGCCATACCGCGCGACATACTCCGCAACAAGCGCGTCATAGCCTGCTTCGACTTGAGCGCGGCGTTTGGAGAACGCCGTGATCCACTCTGGGGGCATTCCCGCGATCTCGTGCACGGCCTGTTTCCCGGGCCCGACCGACCGCTTTGCCCAGGCAACACCGAGCCGTTCGGTCATCAGCTGCTCAAGCATCGCGTTGTAGGTTTCCGAGATTGACACCGCGGCCTTAAACAGTTGCTGACCGTCCACTGTGCGCCATTTCCCGTCTCCGGCCAGGACCCGGTTCGCCACCGCGACGTGGGTGTGCAGGTGTGGGTCACCAGCACGGCTGTCGCGGTGATCGAAGGCGGTCGCGACGAACCCTGAGGTGTCGACCTGCGCCACTCCCCCGGCGCCTACACGGGTGAATGCGGCCTCCCTCTCGCCGTAGGCCAGCGCGGCCCGCCACGCATCGTGATGCGCTCGTTCTACTTGCTCGCGCAGCCACCGATCGCCCAGCGCCCACAGCAGAGACACGCTCTTGGCTGGCGCGAACACTAGATCGAACCCCGACACCGGCTGACGGGCCTTGCCGAGCTCGTCCTGCAGGAACTTCCGGATCTCCCGCTCGCTGGTGATCGGTCGATGCGGATGCCGCTCCTGCAGCAGACGTCGCCCGACCTCGGTCTTGAGATCGTGCCGCTCCGCCACCGTTGGACGACGGTGGTGCCGCCGGGCAAACGCGGCGTACTCGTCCCGCAGCCCCACGGACAGCGGTACATGGCTGTCGAACTGCGGCATCCGCCGGCCCAGCCGGGCGGCTTTGATCGCGCCATCGATGCTCGACCCGCCGGTGATCTGCTCGGCGATGAACTCGTTCGCGTCCGGACGCAACCCTTCACCGAACAGCGCGAGCATGTGCTCCTCGGTGACTTCCCCGGACACGCCGAGATCTGCGCACCCGGCACCCACCCAGTAGCCCGGCGGGTCGCCGCTGGTCGTGTAATAATCCACCAGCGGGTCACCGCGACCGCGGTCGTTGTCGCCGCTGGCGACGTTGCGCGTGAGGTAGGTGTAGCCGTCGCCGGCGTGCAACACGCGCGGAGTCATCGTCACCGCGTGGTCACGACAAGACCTCCTCCCCCCAGAGCATCAAATATACCGCGACGCGGGGCGCGTCGGCCGATGAACGACGATTACTGGGTGACTTCCGGTCACTCGCTGTGGGCTTTTGTGCCTGGTTGATGTTCGTGAGCGCACAGCTTTTGCGCGGCCCACCAAGCCACCCAGGTCCCAGGGATACCGGCCAGCAGGATCAGCCAGATCCAGTCGTAACGCGAAGCGGTGACAACGGTGCAGACGGCGACTAGCACCGTATTCCCCCAACCGCTATGCCAACTCGCCTGCGGCTGAACGCGGTACACAAACACCGCGGTCAGGATTACCCACCCGGCTACGATCACCAACGGTACCCATACAGGCATTGACATTCCCCCCTCGCTAGTCTGCGCACACCATCATGCCAGCGGTACCGCGGGAAAGGTCACCGAGCCGGAAAACAAAGACCATCGACGCATTTGCATCGGCATACCGACAGCAGGGTGCTGATATGAATCGTTGCCAATTCGTCGATGTGTGCTGGTCGTGCGGATGTGATGCGGGCATAAACGTGTGCCGTCATCCGGTGAGGTCTCGACGTGCCCGTTGTACCTTCACCATCGCGCGGCATGCACCTAACCTAGGCCAGGTTGTTCTGCATCCCTCGTGCCCTGGATAGGCGCTTGCGCGCCGGACGACCACAACAGGCGCCGGCGGCCGGTATTCGAGCGCGGTGCGTGTTGTCTCCGGGGTAATCAGCTCGGCGACGACCGCGACGCACAGAGATCGTCACGGTCATGGCACCCTGCCCACCCGGCGCAAGTCCAGCGTTACGTGTTTCTCGGTTGGTCAGGTGACATTGCCACAGCCCGGGCGGCTGCGCGCCAGCTTCGGCAAGGCACCTTCGCGTATTCGGTGACGGCCGATACGCCGGTGGGAGCCCCTTGCTGCTACGGGAACGAGTCGCATGGTCGTTGCGCCGGTGGTCCGATCTGATCAGGCTTCACTTCCGGCTCTGGACTCCGAGGTCGAGCACCTCGACCAGGTCATCGGCTCGTCCGGGCTGGAAGGCCGTCCGGTGCACGCCGAGGAGATGTCCTGGCTGATGCACCGGTCCTGCTCGCTCGGCCTGCCCGCGCCCCGCAACATGCCCGCGGTGCCGGGCGCGGAATGGGAGCCGGAGGACCTGGCGAGTTTCACCGACGCCGCGGACTTCCACGCCGAGCCGTACGCGCCGACGCTGACCGTGCGCGGGCGCACCGGGTCGAACGCCGGGGTGCGCCGCCATCTCGCGGTGCTGACCGTCGGCCAGATGCACGGCCTGCAGATCCCCGAGGTCGACGACCCGTGGGTGCAGCACGCCGACCGGACGAGCAACCACGGTCTGGACCGCCTGCGTGGCAAGTCGCCGCGATTGGGAGGGGTGTCCCGCGCGCGAGGCCCGGCGGACCTCGCCAAGCACCTCGATCACGCGTCCGCCGTAACGCGCGGCTCGGCGGCCACGAAACGTTATCGCAGTGTTGACCGATCGATGATCGTGCGAAAAATCATGTGGATCAGCGGCGTAGTGATCGTGGTCGGCTTCCTTGGCCTGTGCGGGTGGGGGATCTTCGTCAACAAGGACGCGACGTGGTGGGGCGCGCTCGGTCAATGGGTCGGGGGCATCGGTTCCATCGTCGCGGCGGTCGTGGCGCTTTGGATTGCCCGTGAGGGTTGGCGGCGGGTTGAGCGAGAGCGGCGCGAGGAGGAAATGATCCAGGCTGAGTTGGTGCAGTATGACGGATTCAACCGGTACGACACGGTGGATTCCGCGTACAGCAACGCCTCGATCACGATCCACAACCGCTCCGGGTCTTACGTGATGGACGTCGAACTTGTAGCGGTTCAACACCGAGGTGAGATCCGGATCGGCGATTGGTATCTTGTTGGCGCGTGTTACGTAAACGCGGCGGGCGAGTCGGTCACTCCGGAGCTGACGTCTGCGCCGGGGAAGGAATTCAATGAGGTCTTCTCCCGCGTCAGCCCAGAAGAACGAGTCCGATTTTACGTCACTTTCCGTCTCCCCGACGCCCGGTCCGAGATACCCGAGATTGGACCGATCGTGACGTTTTCTTACATGGACGCTCGCGGGCGGCGGTGGACGCGAACCGACGCTGAGCGGCCTACCCGAACGCAACCTGGTGACGGATTCGCGCGGCGTGAAGGCGCGCCGATGTTTAGCCACATCGTCACACGGCCCCCAGAACTCACGAACTAGGCGTCCAAACGCGGTGTGGAATCCGGTGTGCGCCGACGCCTGCACCACCGTGAGCGCGTCACACGCCGGTCACGCGGAGTTGGCCGACTCACCGCGGAGTCTGGCGGGCGAGCTGAAGGCGGTGATGCTCCCGACCTTAGCCGCCCCCTCGGGGCCTAGCCTTCGGCTCCCCGCGCGTCGCACACGAACACACGCCGGTCGACCATCTAGCATTCCCTGGGCGTCGCGCCTTCCAAACGAAGCTCCACGTTCACCAGGGAGACGCTCCCCTCGCGCGACTTGACGTGCACTAACGTACACGTTTACGCAGTTCACCATGCGTGTCGCGACCTCGCCTGCAACGTAACACGCGCCCGCTCACTGCGTAGTGCAAGAGGTGCCTTCGGGGTAGGGGAGGGGCGAGCAGGTGGGGAAGAGCGGTAGGTGCGGAGATGGCGGTGGGGCCCAGGTGAGCAGACAGGGAAGGAGTGCGACGCGGGTAGTGCGCTGGTGGGGTGGGCTCCTGGGTCCGGCGCGGGCGAAAGCCGTCGGGCGCGGACGCGAGGCGACCACGGGGCCGCGTAGCGGCCGGAGAGGATGAGTCGGCCCTGTGGGGTCGTCCTCTGACGGGGGGCTGGGGGCGGCGTCCTCAGACGGTGGGGCGGGCTCGATGCCCGCTCCACCGTGTTGCGGCTGCACCGGTTGGGCGGGGCCCCGGTATCAGCGGGGCCCCGCCCAACCGACGGGTTAAGCGGCGATCGGTTCGCGGGCGGCGGGGTGATTGTTCGTGTGCCGGTCGAGGATCTCGGCGCACCGGCGGAGGTCCGCGCGGTCGGCTGCGCGGCGCGCTCGGCGGCTGTCGTCGCGGCGTTGAGCTGAGCGTTCGAGCGCGGCCTTGCGGGCGGCGGCGTAGGGGTCCACAGGTGCGGGGTCGGTAGTGGTGACGGTATGGCCGAAGTGGGCGGTCACCCATTCTGTAACGGGAGTGCGGCGCTTGGGGTGATGGTGCCAGTAGTAGCGGGCGAACCGCAGCGCGGTAGCGGGTGCGTGCTGCGTGGCGATGACTTCGCAGGGCGCGACAAGGTCCGCGTCTGAGCGGTTCGCGCGCACGGGGAGGCTGCGGCGGATGGTCGCGATGGCGCCGTTGATCAGCTCGGGGGTGATTCCTACATATCCCTCGGCGCGGCAGACATCGCACAGGCCGTCATCGTGGGTGTTGGCGGCACGCGCGGTCCAGATGTGGCGGGCGGGGCGTTCGATCCAGCACGAGACACATGGGGTGCTGAGAATCGGATGGTCGGAGTACATCTTCTCGTAGTCGTTGGCGTAGCCCTCGGCGTCGTCGCACTCGTGCGGTATCCGGACATCGAAGGGGTTCCAGATGAACCGGGTAGCCATATAGACGGTGACCACCTTGGGCTCGACCTGCGCAGGGCGGGGTTCGCGGCGCTGGATCGGATCGACGCGCTCACGGAGGCTTCGTGCACTCTCGCGCTGGAGGGCGGTGGGAGCGTCGACGCGAAGGTCGCGGGGGTTCTTTTTCTGCTCGCGGCGAGGGGCGTCTTCGTCGTCCGGGTCCAACCGGCCGATTAGGCCGAAGGCCTCGACGTTGACGGTGTCGACCTTAGCGGTGTCCTTGTCGAGCTTCCACAGCTCCAGGCGCCATTCATCGGCTGTGGTGAGACGGCCCGAGTCCTGGAGCCTGGCCAGTCGGCGACAGCCCCTGTCGAGCACATCAGACGCACTCTCGGCGGCGCAGTGGTCCGGGTTGTATTGCTGGGGGTCGGCCTCGGCCATACAGAAGGTGATGAGGTCGCGGGTCACGGCGTCGCCGGTGTCCCACTGAGCGCGCAGCTTCGCTTGCGCGAGAGCGGGGCGGTGATTGGCCAGGGTATCAAGACTGCGGGAAAGGATGTCAAGCTGATCAACGGACGCAGTGTCAATCATACGGGCGGCGAGTTTCTTGGCCTCTTGCAACGTAGCGGGAGTGCCCACCTCGACCAGGAGAGAAATTTCATCCAAAAATTCGAGAACAGTAGACATTGGCTAAAACCCAATCATTCGCTGAATTTCGAGACTCACCGGGCTTGCCCTCCCGGCTGTTACCCGTCAATATTAGCAACAAGAGGGTTATATAGCAAGTTCGGAACCGATCTTCGTCCTATTTTGCATTGGCTTTGACTAGCGATTTTGTGGCCACTGTCCGCCAGACCGACCGCTTCCGCACATTGTCTGAATAGTGGGATCTGTAAAGCTGGGGAACATTGCTGAAATGGAATTTGGGGAGGGGGCGAAGTAACGGGGCAGGCGGCAGCCTGCCCTTAACTCCTGCCCCAGGGAGCAGGGGACCCGAATGTCAAGGGTTTGCCGACGAGAAGCAAGAACTACGTCAGCCGTGCAAACCCTTGACATTTGGGGGAGGCGACCGATACAATTTCGCCCCCTCCCTAAATTTCATTGGACGCAACAGTCGCAATTTTATTGGAACCGTGCAGGACTGGGACATCGTTCTGAACCAAGGACCACAGGTAACCGTAACGGAAGACGGGCTGCCGCATCGAGTTCGGCCGGTATCTAGACCGCGAGGCCGTGTAGAGAAAGCACCCGGCATGCCCGATGCATGAACCTCCGGCCGGATTCCGTGCTCGTCGCTTGAGCCGATACAGTGGCTGTGTCCGTGACGACAAGGGGCGCGTTGAACCCCGAGACCATCACCGGACACCTGTCGGTGTGATTCTTGCCCGAACGCGCCGACGACAAGGGCGGGCTCGGCACGGTCGTGCCGAGCCCGCCGCTGTCTCTGCCCCGAGCGGTCGGTTCGTTGCCGCGCGAGAACGCTGCCTGGGCGAGGCTTCCAGATCCCGCCGCGCGGGCGGCTTGTGTCAGCACGGCCGCAAACGCGGACGGGTTGGTTCCCGCCAGACCCGGGGGGTGAGCAGTGTGGTCAGGGTGTTGGGCGACTCCGTCGCTTCGCCGGCTATACGAGCCCAGGCGCCACCACCGCGCAGGCGTAGCCGGGGTGATGACACCCGACGGCGGCCGGCATACGGTCCCGCGGCCAGTAGCCACAGATGCTGCATGAGGTTTCTGCGCCAAGGGGCAGGTCATCACGGCCCGAGGACGGCGGAGCCGAAGCACAGCGGACAGTGGTTGTCGTCGCCATCTTCCGGGCAGCGTGGGCAATGCACGAACCGAGGGTTCTCGTCGATGTCAACGAGCAGGTCCGCGTACTGGTCGAAGATCGCCTGTTTCTGCTCGGCGGTGTAGCCCGACGAGGTCTCGTTCGCGACCATCGCAGGACCTCCTTTCCGTGTTCATGAGAGCGGATTTTGTGCCCCGGCCCTGGCGGAACCGGGGCGTGGACATGGCACCCAGCCGAGGGGCTGGCCCGCGCCACGGGCACACCACGGGACAAAGCGAAAACGCATCCGCAAGGGTGCCAAGAACCCGGCCTGGCCTCTGTCGGACAGACACCAGGCCGGGCGAGCGAAACCGCGCCGGTGGGGGCCAGCGTGCTCCGCTCGGTCAGATGGTTTCGATACGGATTAGAGCTGCAGCTCTCCGGCCTCCGTGCTGGCTCCGGCAGCGGGGGCCGAACCCCCCGGGTCGTCAGCGGGCACGCCACTGCCACCGCCGTATCCACCGACACCGCCAACGGGTGCCGCGGCTGACCTTGTTGACCTTGGCAGTGGCACAGCGAAGCAACGGACCGATCTCGTCGACCTCGAGCTCGACAACGGTCCGCTTCTCGCCTTCCCTGGTTTCAAACGAACGCTGCTTCAAGCGCCCAGTGTGACCACCCCCTCGCTCCCCCGGTCAAGCTCTCTGCAACGTTTTCAGCTGGCTGGCGCCCGACCACGGTGGCCTCAACCCGTCGAACGGACCGCCCGCTGGAGCACCTGGCCAGGGCGAAAGACAACGCGTTGGCAAGACCTTAGGTGTAGCTGCCGGCACGGCCCTCGGTGAACGGACGACTTACCGGTCCCAGACGTGTACGACATTGCCGGTCTTGAACGGTTTGTCGTCCGGCCCCTTGATATGGGGGTTGATCCAAACAGGCCGCCGGAGTTGGCGGTTTGGGCCGTACGCTTGGTTGCGCCAATGGCCACGAACCATCCAGCGGACGGCGAATTCGCGTTCATCACCCGCGTCATTGGTCTGGTTGTTGGTGGGGGCAGCGTCGCGGTGCCGACGGTGCACGTGGACCACCTGGACGTCGGAGTTGCGGCGTCCCTCGCGCTGGTCACGGCGCTGCTGGTTACGGCCGGCTCGTTCCTGGCTGACCTCGGTGATGCCAGGTTGGGTCATCAGTAGCCAACTGGAATAGAGGACCTTCAACCACGGAATGACGGACTGGTCCTGTGGCGTCCTGCTGATTTCGTGGGCAAGATTCAAATCGCCGATGGTGTGCCCATAACGAAGCGCAGTTTCGTTGTCCCACATCCACTCTGGTGTTGCTCGTATGGCCCTGTCAAGTTCAGCAGACTTAGGTTTACGGCCAACGATTCGGGGTAGCACATGGCGAACGTATTCATAATCGCTGGAACTATAGAATGTTACACCAATAGCAGGATCATTCTTCGTTGGATAGAACGTCGACCCCCAGGTCATCGCAGCGATCGGAATTTGACGATCGCGGAACATGTCACCAATATAGGAACCAACGGGTTCGCCGAAGACAATGAGACCACGATTCGCAGGCTGGTGCGTCTCGTCGATCCTCAGGTCCTCTGGCAGCGTTTCGGCCGCCGCACTTGCGACCTGCGTCATTTCGGGTGAAACCCAGTAGAGCGCGCCGTTCGCCAGCCTCTCGTATTCGTCATCTAGTAAGATTTTCGCCGCAACGACGGGGTCATCGGCAGGTCGCAAGCCGACTCTACCCTCAGCTATCATCTGAGCATGAAAGGCGAATATTTGGGGACTCCGCATCTGATCGCAAAGGCTTGCGCGAATCGACGGTAGTTCCCGCGCATGCGGTGCAGAGTACTTACTTTTCCATAGACCGGTGGCGGGATCGAGAGGCATTAGAACGTGATCTCCTGAATACGGTAGCTTTGGAAACGAGAATCGTTGGCGAGGGCACCGACTGGGTGCCTCGAGAACATGGCTCGCTGACACCGGAAATGGCGCGTCACCCGCGCGGGTCGCAGGACCTACAGGCCACCCGCTAGACACGCGCGCGACGATGACGTGCAGCCCACTGCAGGAAACAGCCGAGAAAGAAGTCGGCTGGGAATCTGTCGCGGCAGATTCCCAGCCGGAGTTAACGGAGCCGCGCGAAGAGACTGTCTACAGAAATCCGTGGTTATCGGTGGCAGTGCGGATCAGGGGGAGGCTCACCACCTGAACCGCCCCTTCGCCGAGGGCGCGGCCGAACCCCCACGGGTCGTCAGAGGGCGCCCCGCCAGTGGCTGCACCCGACGAGCCTGAACTGCAGCTGATCTTGTTGACCTTGGCGGTGGCATAGCGCAGCGAAGGCCGATCTCGTCGACCTCCATTTCGATGACGGTGCGCTTCTCGCCTTCCTTCGTCGCGAACGAGCGCTGCTGAGCCGTCCCCAGACCACAACCCGCATTCCGCGAGTCAGCGTTACCCGGATCTGCGGAGAGGTGTCTTTGACGTCTACAACGTCCGACGCCCAGGATCTGCTCGTGCGATGTGGACGCTCCGGTGAAAGTATCCACGAATGATTAGGAAACAGCCCGCAGATACTCGCGGTATTTCGCGACCGTGATGTTCTCTCGGCCAACCCGCGAAGCCAACACGGCTAGGTCCTGTTTGCGGGCTTGGGCCCTCAGCCGCCGCGCATACTCATGCATGCCGGGTTCGCCGTTACGTGCGGCCGCGATAGCCCTCACGGCCAGAGCGCGCAGGGTGGCGGAGGACTTCATTCTTCCTCCTCGTCTTCGTGCTCCAGCGCGTCCTGGCTAATGCTGATGTCGGGTGTGTCGGTGACCACGACGTCTGTGTCGCTGCTATTCACCTCCAGCGCGGCCCGGACCCAATGGGCAGCGGTGTACGGGTCTTCCGTATCCGTGATCTTCACCGGCACGGTGATGGTCGCCGTACCGATGAAACACGGGTGGTACTCGGGTAGCCCGAGGTCGGAGAGGACTTCATTCGTACCCTCACTGCACCACTGGCCGTCCTTGTTGTGTTTGATCGCGTACGCGCGAACCTGCCGACGGAAGTTCTCATGCGTGCGCGCCAGTTCGACGAACTCGTCCGACCTGGCGCGCAGGGATTCCTGGCCTGTGGCGACAGCCTCACGCAGCTGGGTTAACTCCTGGTCGCGCTGGTCCGCCGCTTGGTTCATCGCGTTGATTTGGTCGTTCGAGGCCGCGAGTTCCGATCGCAGGTTCACGAGCGACTCCTCGCGAACCTGAACCGCTTCCTGCAAGGCCTCGCGCGAAGCGTTGGTCAAGTGCGCGGGCAATTCGATCGTGGTCATGGCGTACCTCCTGATTGTCCGGTTACTGTGGTTTGGCCACGAAAAAGCCGAGAACGCGCAGCTGGCTTGTATGCGCGCATTCGGCCCGTCTCAGTCGGTCTTGCTTACCCAGCAGGTAGGCCGGGCATCACCGCCCCTATCCACCGGCTGGAAACCGCCAGCGTCGGGGAATAGCCAGCGGCCATGGAGCTGCGGGGCGCTCGGCCGCCACGGATGGCACGCGGCCGAGGTCGGGCGGAGCCAGTGCCGAATGATGCGCTGGCGTGCTCCACTCGGTGAGGTGGGAATCGGTGGGGATCAGAACGGCGGCTCGTCGGCGAAACCACCGCCGTCCCCCGGCGGGCACGGCCGTGCCCCACGGCTCGTTCACAGGCGCACCAGCGCCGCTGGCGCCGCCCGAGGAGCTGGAGCTGCGGCTGACCTTGTTCACCCTGGCGGTGGCACAGCGCAGCGATGGACCGATCTCATCGACCTCGAGGTCAATGACGGTCCGCTTCTCGTCTTCCTCTCGAACGACCGCTGCTTCAGCCGGCCCTGCACCACGACGTGCGCGCCGCGGGTGAGCGCTATGTGCATCTAGGCGAAGGCTGTCCTTGATGCCCACGTCGCAGGCCTCGGGTGAGGGTTCCGCACGTCCGAAGCTGCCTTGGATCCCTCGAAATTGCGTCCTAATAGGACGATCGGAAGTCAACGAGGATTCGCCGGGCTGACCAAGGTGGCCGCGTTGGTGCTACGTTACTCAACGTAGCCATAGGATGGCCAGACATCTCTCGGGCAGGTGGCCGCCGATGGGAAATTTGAAAAGGCCACCAACAGAAACCGCTCGTGACCAAAGCTAACACCGGCGGAGTGGAAACCTCTACGAAGTCGGCGGGCTGTAAGTCACCGGTTCAATGCAAATGCGCCGACCGCTCCCGCCGTCAGCGGACGTGCGCGTCGCGGCAGCTGGTGACGGCGTGCAGCTGCCCCTCGAACTGGACACGGACGCCGCGTCGGCCCGGCACGCCGTAGTAGCGGCAGACATAGGCGGCACTCACTGGTCCTCGTCGAGGTTGGCCACGTACACCTTGCTCGGGGGGATGTGGTCCAGCAGCCGCTCCATGTAGGGCGGAATGGCGCGGCGTCGCTGCTCGGGCAGCGGTCGCACGGCCAACTCGCTGACGCCGAGCCGGGCCTTCTGCTCGTCGGCCCAGTTGTCCATCGCGGCCTCGTCGCCCTGGAAGTCCGGCACAGCCGGGACGTCGCGCAGTGGTGGGTGCTGCTCGATCAGCCACTCCGCGCAGGGCTCGACCACGCCGAGCGCGTGGGTCGGCGCCGGGATCGGCACGCCGGAGAGGTATTCGAGGATGTCGCGGTACGGCCGGGCCGTGATAGGCAGGTGGTGCGTGATCGCCAGGATGGTATAGAGGTCGAATTCTTTGGCCTGGTCAGGCATGACGATTCGTCCTTTGTGATAGATGCAGCGCGCTGCTTGTGCTAGCTGATTGGGTGGCTCAGAGCCCGATTAGGAGCGACCTGCCTCGGCCTTACTCCTCGCCGGGCGACGCGACGGCTGAGGCCGTCGACGACCTGCCCTGCTAATGCCCAACCCGCAGCGCCGCCGGACTGGCCGAAATGCGTCAAATTCAGTACTGCAGATCGGGATCGGCGAGAACCGCGTTATTGATGCACCTCGGCCGGTTCGGAACAGCGATTCGTCGACATGGGTGGGCGCGAGGCGCTGCGGCACTCGCGCCCACCGGGTATCTCGCACAGGGGACCATGCGCGGTGCTAGACGCTGGCCTCGATCACGTCATCCGAGTCGACGCCAAAGCTGTCGGCGACATCGGCGTGCGTCTCCGGCGCATCCGTGCCGACCGCATCCTGTTCGTGGCTACCGACTCGCGGTGGGTCGATGCTAGCGTCTTGTCCAAGCTGTGTGGCCGCGGCATCCTCGGCGCTCTCGGGGGTGAGTACTTTGAGTTCGGTGTCGGAGGCGGGGTAACCCCATCCGATGATGGTCGATATGTATTCCTGGTCCGTTCCTCGCGGGTGCCGCCAGGCGTCTCGGGGCAGGTTTTCCTCATCGCACACAGGGTAAGGAATACGTCGTACACGGTGGCTTTCGGTGCCGATGCTTTGGCGATCTTGTCGAGCAGTGGGCTCGGCTGGTCGTGACCGGGTTCGAGCAGCTTGAGCAGTGTGTGCCCCAGCTTGTGGCCGCGCTCCATCGCGCGGCGTAGCTCCCGCGGGCCGCTGGCCTTCTGCAGGGCGAGCCACGCATGCGCCCCGCGAGGTGCTTGTTTGCGGTTGGCGAACTCCGCCAGCCATTCCTGCCGTGGTACGACCGCGGCGTCCCAGTTCTTGTTGTTCTCGCGTACCCACCGATTCGTGATGCGGCGATCTCACGGGCTCGTTCCTCGGCTGCCGCGGCGTCTGCCGGGTCGGCGGGCATCGTGTCGTCGACCAGTCCGGTCCTGGCCCTGTCGGCGTTTCCGAAGTCCACCTGGCCTTCGTGGACATGGATCAGAGCGTGGCCGTGCGCCCGGAAGTCGCGGCACCCGTAGATCGCGACCACGATCGGGTTCTCGTTGTCGTCGTGTGCCGGCTCGAGCCACGCCGCGTGGCCGGGGCACGACGCGTGAGCCTCGATGGTGAGTTCGCTGTAGAGTTCGCTGTCGGGAGCGGGCCGGAGCCGATTAAGCGTGCGCGCGTCGCCGGACCATCGGGATACAGTGGAATCGAGAACTGGCACACCGGCGTCGGTGAGTTCGGCGGTCAGCGTCTCGGTCAGCTGCTGTGTCGTTTCCCGCTCGGTGCGGTCGTTGCGCTTGCGCTGCGCCAGCGCCTTGAAGTTGTTCGGGTGCTCGACGGCGGTCGTGATGAGCTCCTTCGCGGCATCGACGTCACCGTAGCCTTCGAACTCGGCCACCACCGCAGCTTGTTCGAGGTCCAAATCGTACCGATCGGCGGCTTTGGCCGCGAGTTCGCTATCGCCGACGGTGACCACTTTCTGAATGTGCCCGACCGGGCGGCTGAACTTGCGGGCGATCCCGACCGAGGTGAGGTCGAACGCCCGCAGCTGGGCCACGGCCATGTATTCGTCCCCACGGGTGAGTCCGCGACGCAGGGTGTTCTCGTTGACCTGCGCCACGACCCGCTCGATCGTGGCTTTGCGCTCATCCGCGACGGGCGGGGCCTGCATCCAGACCGGCAGTGGGCAGCCGGCTTCCCGGGCGTTGAGGACACGACGCTGCCCGCGACTGATGACCACAACGCCCACATCGTTGCGGTACCCGTTTACCGGCTGATCGACACCGCGCTGACGCATATCGCGGATCGTGTCGGCATCGGTGGTGGCGTTTTCCTGACGCACGTTGACATCGATCTCGACGTCGTGAGGGTCGACGAAGATGATCGTGTCGTACTCGGCTTCCCTGGCAACCGCGTCCTCGGGCCGGTAGGGGGACTCGGTAGGTTCGGTCGTCCCGGCCGTGTCCGAGTCGACCAGCGGTGATCGCTGGCCGTCGCTCCCGACGGTGATATCCGTGGTGGTCACAGAAACACTCCTTGAGAAAGGTTGATGTGCTGGTGAATGTGCGGCCGGCGTCTACGGTTCGCGCGCTGTCGCGCAGTCCGGCCACAGGCGAAGGGCCGGTGTCCCCCGATGGGGTCGCCCGCTTCCATTGACGGTGCCCGAGCGCAGTGGTCTCGCACTCCACGCCAACGGGTGGTGCGGGTGGCTCACTCGGCGAGCCGCGACGCCCGACAGGTAATTCCGTCAGCGCCAGGGGGCATCGGTCAGGTGATGAAGGATGTCCTCAACGCTGGTGACCAACAGGGCACGGTGATCCTGAATCAGGCGATGGCATCCCCCGGACTGCGGCGAGGTGATCGGCCCCGGGACCGCGAAAACAGGGCGGCCCAGCTGCTCTGCGTGTCCGGCGGTGTTCAGCGACCCGCTGCGCAGACCGGCTTCGACGACGACCACTCCGCTGGTAAACATTGCCAGCAGCCGGTTGCGTGCCAGGAAGCGTGGGCCGGCTGGTGGTGTGCCGGGCGGATACTCGCTCACGAGCAGGCCGTTGCCGGTAGTACGCTCGAGTAACGCCGTATGGCCCCTCGGATATGCCGTGTCCACACCGCACGCGAGCACGGCCACAGTCGGGGCTTTGCCAGCCGAGAGCGTTCCGCGATGGACGGCACCATCGATGCCGTACGCGGCGCCGCTCCAGACCGGAATATCCCGCCGCGCCAGCGTGTAGGCGACATCGGCTGCGACGTTCTCACCGTAGGCGGTCGATGCGCGAGCGCCCACGACGGCCAATGACCGGCCCGCGACCTCGGCCAGCCGTGCAGAACCGCGAACCCACAGCGCCAACGGCATGGCGGGGACATTCACCGACGCAGTATCACCGATGTTCGTGGGCCAATCATTGTCCTCGGGGGTGAGTAGCCGGAGATCACCATTGCCTGCTCTGGACAGATCACGCTTGGCAAGATCCCAGTGGTCGCCAGCCCGACGTTCGTTCACAACCTCCTCCGGTGCGTGTCCGTTGTGGACGGTGCGTGCTGCTTCGAGGGGTCCCACATCGTCGACGAACCGCGCCGTATGCCAGGCGGGTGGTTCGACGGCGCGTGCGAGAAATGCGCGGGCGAGGCGGACATCGTTGATCAGGGTCATGACGTACTCCTTGCGACAGGAATGGAAGGTGCAAATGACGCTACGGGCCGGGGAGGGATCAGGGCGTCGGTCGCGATCGCGCACTGCTGGGATGTGTTGGCATCAGCGGGAACCGCGCGTGGGTGATCACCGCTACGGCGTCGGCGGGCCGGCCGCGGAAGATGCCAACGTGGTAGGCGATCGCGACCGCGTGGGCACGGTTACGCGCATTGAGCTTGCGATAAATATTCTTGAGATGGCTGCGAATGGTCTCGACCGAACGGTCGGTGGTTGCGGCAATCTCCTGATTTTCGTTGCCCCGCGCCGCAAACTCCAGGACCGTGAGCTCGACGTCGGTGAGTGGATTGCGGCGTTCCGCCATGTCGTGTTCTCCCAACAAGAATGAGGACCCGGAAAGGGCAGCGACAGGCAGGCGTGCCTGCCCCCGTGTCGGGTCGCTGAACGGGGGTGCGAAGGGGCGCCTGCGGCCTGTTCGCCGACGCCGACGCATCGCGCGTCAAGGTGTTGGTAAGTGCGGGTCGCGGCGGCGAGCGCCGTCGCATCGAGGGCCCCGGGCCCGTCAACGGCTAGTCAGGCCCGCGCGGTGTTGACGCTCGTATGCAGCAGGCCGTCCACCGCGAGGTCAACGCCACAACGGTCCCCTAGCCGCAACGATTCGTCGCTGCAGGGTGTAATCCCAGGCGAATGAGAAGCCCTGGCCGGGGTACTGGGGGCGCGGTTGTACCCCGGCCAGGGTGAGCGGGCAGCGCAGCAGGACTGCGCGCCTCAGCTCGGCCAGAACGTCGCGGAGTGTGTGCTCCCGCCTGGCATCGCCGTATCCACCTCGGTGGTTAGGCCATCGGCACGGCGGCCAACCTCATGCCAAGGGCCCTCGACCGCCGCCCACCGCGGCGAGGGGCGTGGCGTCAACGGGCAGACGCGTCCCCTGCGGATTTAGCCAACAAGGCGCGTGCGTCGCGTGCCGCTGTGGTAAATGCAACACTGAGGTTCTGGGCATCCGCTCCGACTCTGCTGGCCCGCACGAGCAGGCGGGTGAGCAGATCATGTGTTGCAACAGCGAGGTCACCAGCGGCGTTCGCCACGGCGCCGTCTCCGCGCAGCAAGGCGTGCGCGACGATGAGGCCGGCGAGCCGCTCCGCGAACACCGGTGGCGCCAGCTTCCACAAGGCAAGCCAGAGGGCTTCCGCGGCGCGTGCCAGCTCATCGTTCGGCGGTGCGAGCATGGCGGCGCGCACGGGCAGGCTGGCGCACGCCCCGATCAGATCGGCAATAGTGTGGTCATCCACGGGAAGTCGGCCGCTCCGGGCCTGCGCGATCGCATGATCGAGTCGCCTGACACGGGCCAGCAGCGCGGCGCGATTGTCCTCGGCTTCCTCCGTCCTCACCGCCCTGGCGGCCGCCAGGACTAAGGGTGCGACCCGAGCGCGGTCTGCCAACGAGGCCGGGGTGAACTGAGCGAGGAACTCGCGGTGGCTGCCGAAGATCACCTGCCCCTGCGCAGCGGCAGCGGACGCACAGATCGACGCGCGCGGATCAGAGAGCGTACCGGACCAGCCGGGATCGTCATAGCAGAACCAACGAGCCCCTGCCGAGAATCGCGAGAGGTGGAGAAGGTCCACAGCGCCGAACCCGTGATCGTTCAGCCAGAGGGAGATAGGCGCCACGGCTTCGGGCGACGGTGGGTCGCCCTCGGGGCCGGTCGATCCGGCAACGACGACGATCAGACGGTGGATCGGCGTATCGCCCACACGCGCCGTCATCAACGTGAGTGCACGTGCCGGATCGGCGAGGACATCACGAAGGTCCATCCGCGCAATGCCATCGAGCGTGTAGCCCTCACGGTCAGGAGTCCCCAGGGAGACCAGAAGGAGCGAGTCCTCCGGCGGGAAGCCCACCAGAGCCGGAACCCCGGCCAAGAGGCCGTCAACAGACAAAGTAACCACGTGTACATCCTTGGGTCTAAAAGAAATAGGCGAATAACAACGCACTCACAGGAGAGGAATCGATCACAGCGTCCGCACGACGCGTCAGCTCGAGCGCGAGAAATAATGACGGTCAATTCCGGCGTGCGGCGCCCCAGCATCGGATTCACCAGTCGTTTGACGTGTGGTGCAAGTTTCCATCGGCGACTGGTTCGCGAAGCAGACCGAAACGCATCCAGCCGCTGTAACCGCACCCGTATAACCGATTCTCGCAGGTGATGACATCACCTGGTTGCAGCGACTGGCTGCGTCGCCGACGGTAGTCCACGGCGACGTCGTAGAGTTCCGCACCAACGGATCGTCGACGGTGACGTTCAACAACTCACACGGTGACTTGGGATCGGCTTAGCAGGACATTCGACGAGAACATGTTTCGCCGTGTAGCCAGATAGCCGATCACCATTGATGTTGTGGAAGCCGCGGGATTGTCATGACATACTCGCCTCTCGTCGGGACGGATGGTGGACGATGACAAATGAATCCGTTCGGGAGGAAGCAATATTGGTTCCGCGTGACACGTAATCGCCGGCCCGCTCGGGTTGATCGCCCGACGCCCTGGTGGTCACGCGGTTCCGCCGTGTCGAGCGAGCCAGGCGCGTCATTTGGCTCGAACCCATCGGGCACGGCCACACGGGTGTCCTGGCTCATCGGGTGGCTAGGCGGTCGTCCCAGCAACACGGCCCTACCCAGTTGCTCTGGTAACGCATCGCGGTTTCGATAGCGACGTGATCGCGGCAGATCCAGCAGCACACCACGGAAACATCGGCGTAACCAGGCAGCAGCCCCGATGTAGCGGGCCGCGCACATGTGCCGGCGGACGCCCCGGTACCGGCTGTGGTGTTGACAACCTGGGCCACGACTGCGGTGTAGAGCGGCGTGGCCTCGAGCTCGCGCGGGGTGCGTGGATCGTTCGACGGGTCGCCGTGACACTCCTGCTCGAGCCAGCGGACCGCGTGGTCCCGAGCCTCGGTTGCCGACGTGGCGTCGATCGTGAAGAGCACTGGGCTGTAGGAGCCTGAGCAGGCGATCGTCTTGCCGCACGCGATCTCGCCGAGCTGCACCGTAGCAATGAGAGGCTCGTAGTGCGGACCAGGGCCACGCACTGCGGCGACGGTGTAGGGCCGCAAACCACGGCGCAACCGCGCACGAATCTCAGCCTCGCTCTCGCGCGGATTAACCCCGGCTTTCCTGAACCACGCGTCAAGGAGGTCCCTCATGTCCGTGTGGGTCTGGCTAGCGTGGGAAAGCAGCGCGGCAAGCTGGATTATCAGGTCGCCTTCATGACTATCCGGGTTGATCCACGTGTGATGCCGCGACGCACCGTACCGTGTGCCCGAATAGCAGGAGCAATCCGAACTACACGCCCCACCGATATCGGTGCCACAAACACGACGCATGTCGATTAGCGTTCCGCTAATAGTTTCAGTATGACCCCAATCGTTGGACATTCATTCCTCCTTGATAACAAGCGCAGCACGCTTCTTCAGGTCATGACGCCGACCGACCGGGCCACATTGCATTCGGTCGCATCGAGGTCGCAAATCACGGCAGACCCAGTAATAAATGGGGTTCTGAGCGTGCCGTTGTGGCCACTCGAACGGTCTTTCGCGCCCGCGGACAGCCACCGGGGGGGAGAGCCGGACGGATGCTGTCGCTATCGTGCCGCACCTGAGGAATGTTTCGTGTTGCCCTGACTCAACTGGAAAATCGCATTCCCGGGTAAGGCGCTCGTCAAAGCGTATGACGGTCATTTCTCGGTGGATTTGCCGAAGCGCACGCTCTCATAATCCGTCGACCGCGCGGTCGCCGATGAAATTCGGCCGGGCACTTCCACCTCAATCACGGCGACGATCACGAACTTTCGCGTGATCTTTGTTGGGGGCGCCGAGCGGGCTCTATCGTCGGGCGATGAGCCGATGGGTGGGGTACATCCGTGGTGGTCGACCGCGCGGGTACCGGTCGCGGCCGGCGCAGAGACGTTGCCGCGCGAAACCGCACCCACAGGTTATCGGCTTTGGCGGTGTTGTCGACCTGGTCTTTCAGGTCGTTGGTGGTCCCGTGCTCTGCCACTTGGAGCACACGAATCGCGTGCTCGCGTACCGCGCGCCGCCAGGCGGCGCGGAGCACGATTCCCTTGAGGTGCGCGCAATGTTGCTGGGGCGCCGGTCCGGCCGCGCCGTACGCATCGATAATCCATTTGCCGACGCGTTGGAGCCGAAATTCCTGCGGGCGTTCGGCGACCTCCGTGGCGGCATCGAAGAGGATCGTCGGAGCGGGATTGTGGCCAGCGGCGACGGCCTGAATAGCCAGCCGCAATACGAACTCGGCGACGGGATCCGCCAGGTCACTGGGACGCAGACCAGCCAACGCCGTGCGGGCCCGGTCCGGATCGAGCCACATGAGATGACCAAGGAATTGACGTTCGGCGCTCAAAACAGCCCGGTCGGGGCTGACTCCACCAGTCACAACGGTCTACTCCTTTCCGCCCGGGCCACACCTCGGCAGTGGCGGTTAATGGTACGGCTCCGGTTCCGACTCGAACGCCTTCCCGGGTCGCCGTCCTCCAACTGGAACCCGGCGGCGCGCAGCTTCGCCAGAAGGTTGGCCACAGCCGCCTCCTCGATGTCGGCCAACACCAACTCGACGACCGCTATGCGAGCGCTCCACAGCTTGTCGCTCATGGGTCAGCACTCGGTCCGGTACTCTGGGGCCAGGCGGGCGAACTGCACCGCCGTGTCGTGGGGCACGGGAGCTTCGAACGCGACGTCGTCTGTGCGCACAACAACGTCGTTCCCGTACCCGATATGCAGCTTATCCGGTGCATGCTCGAGCACCCGGCCGCCGAGCACGATCTGCAGGTCCGCGAGCATCGCGTCTCGCTTCGCGTGGTACGTGTCCGCCTCCGCCTTCTTCACCCTGGCCTTCGCCAGGGTGTCGCGGTAGCCGGGCAGTAGCGACGTGTGATCTCGTTGGTCATCTGGGTGGCGACCGGGTGGCCGCCACGGTGATCTTGTTTTCTGCCGTGCCGCGGTGCGACCGTTGCCACGCAACTCGGGCGGCAGGATTCCATTAATCGCGATACGCCCCCGACGGACGCTGTTCCAGCCGTTGGTACGGACGTGTAACCACTCGCCGTTGGGCGCGCGCAAGCGGCCGTCGCGCGAGTCGCGCTCGTCGGCTGTCCAATCGCGATCGAGGCTGGCGGTGGGCTTATGAACGAGGTCGTTCATCTGGTCAGCGTTCATCGTGATCCTTCCCGGCTCGGCGTGGTGGTTGATGCTCCGGCCGCCGACCAGGGCGGTGGATCACGTCGTCAGTGCTGTCGGCCGGTTCCCGACCCGGCCGTGAGCAGCGCGTCGCGTACGGACTCTCATAGCTATCTGTGAACCACGTTTCCTGAACCGGGCCCTCGCGCACCGCCGGTGAACACCATCATCCGCGCGATGAACGCCGCCGCAGCAAGGATTGCGGCGAGTCGGCTGTGCACGATCACTCGCCACGCTTCACCACTGCGAGCATCCTCTCGGCGAATGCGACCAGCTCCGTGATGGAACCCTCAACGGCGAGCGCTCCGCCACCGTCGCCGCCGAGCAGGAGCACCGGCGACGTGGTGGCCTCCTGGGCTTCCAGGTCTCGGGTAGCCTGCTCGGCGCTCATCAGCTCTATTCCACAGCTGCGAGCGGCATCCCATTCGATGTGCAAAGACATAGCGCCGCCCTTCCTGGTATTCGTGAATGGTGAAATTGCGCGCCCAGGCACGGGATTCGAATCGGCCGTGCGACGATCTGGCCGCTGGCGGTGCCTTGGTGGGTCACAGGACTACTGCCCTGCAATCGAGGGTGTCCCCGAGCAGCGTGTATCTGATGCTCCGAACGAAAACCGTTACCCCCCAACGTGTTCCGACGAAGGCGAGCGAATCGTCGCCGTCGGCGGGTGGTCACGAGGAGGAGTGGGGCAGTCGCTCCTGACCGGACGAGCTATAGCTCTCCCCTGTCCCGTGGCTACGACGGATCAAGCGGATTCCACGCGCTGCCCAGACGTCGCGCTCCGCCACGGGTCTCATGGTGCGGAGACCTCGGCGCGACGCCCCTGAACTACAGCGGCTCGTGCCGCCCGGCATCCATGGCCACGGTGATAGCGACAGGATCAGCCAGCCAGTCCCGCGACATCGTCAACGACCGGGCCTCGGCCTTCCCTACATCAGGTCGAGCACGCTCCTGGGCGGGCGGCCACCCAGACGCGGTTCCTTGCCACTGAGCTGGTGCAGGCACGTGGCAACGCTGGCACACCACGATGTCCGAGGGCCAGCCCCTGCACCGACTGAGCAGGACCGTGACGACGTGGACAATCTCCGGTGCAAGCGGGTCGCCGGCGGGCTCGCTTCCGGACACGGACTCGGCGTGTCGGGTCGCCGGGCACGAGGTCGCAATCGTCCTCGGTGGCGGGCGTACGATCTCGCATTGGCACGAGTCGCGGCCGCTGGCGCGGCTGGGCGCGCCGCAGAGTGGGAGATCACGCCATGACGAATCAGGCATCCGTGGCCGGCGCTTGGGACCTCTACTCCACGAAGCACCGCGACAAGCGGTTCACGTGGGGCGGTCGACGGACGCTCGGCCGCAGTCCGGGTATGAAGGTGCTGAACCCTCGGGCTGGTCAGCGCGCGCTTGAACTCGGCTGCGGCTCGGGAGACAACGCCGCGCATGTTGCGGCCCTGGGCGCGTGTGTAACCGCGATCGACATGTCCCCGGTGCAGGTGGCCGCTGCGCGCGATCTGTGGGGGCACCTGCCGAATCTGACTGTGGAACAGGCCGAAGCGGTCGCGTTCCTTGATGACGACGACGGGCAGCAGTTCGACGCCGTGTATTCGGTGTACGGGGCCGCGTGGTACACCGACCCGGAGCTGCTGCTGCCAGCGGTGAAAGCCCGCGTCGCACCTGGTGGCGTGTACGTGTTCAGCCACGCCCACGCACCGGAGACCGGGCGCGGCACGTTGGACAGTTGCCCGAGTGTCGAGCGCTGGGATTTCCATCCCCACACGTGGGTGTTTCTCCTGCGAACGCACGGCTTCCGGCAGATCGAGACGTGGGAATTGCCTGCTAGCAAGGGGTTCCCGGATTGGCCGACAATGCTGGTACGGGGCCGAATTGACAATGACTGATGTCCGTTAGCGACCTGCTGGCCGACCTGCACCGTGTGATCGAGCTGGTCCGAAGGCTCGAGTTCACTGCTACCACGTACCGGCCCCACGCCGAGATCTACTAGTCGTGGTCCGTACTGAGTGGCTGGTCAGGCTTCCACGTGTCGTCGTCGGCGTCCGGGCGTTCGTAGCGCCCGAGCTGCGGTAGGCAAAGCTGGTCGGTGCTCTCGGGGTCGAGGGCGTGCCGCTGCGCGTTGATCCCCGTGAGACGTTCGTCGGTGATGCGCCCTTGTGCCCCGGTGAGCGGCGGGGAAGTCCACCGGCCAACACTGCGCCGCCTGGCACCGAAGACGTGGCGCCCGAGCGCGGTCACAACGAACAATGCCACACCCAGCAGGGCGACGACCACCCACAAGAAGATCACAGTAAGCCTTGTCGTAGCAGCGTTTTCGTGTGTTGCGCGCGCATTCTGTCGGGGAAGAATACGTGTGGCCCCGAGTGTCCTGTGTAGACACACGGGGCCGTACGTCATTCGATATTTTGAATCCGGTCGAGAACCCGCTCCGCAAGAATGCGTTTCTCCTGCGGTGTCAACGAATCCGGGAGTTTGGTCTCCGGCTCCGGGATCGGTTGAGGCACGCGGATGGGGAGCGTGCCCCTGATCCGACCTACAGGCCCACGGGATCGATCTCTACCGGGTTGCACTTGATGCGCTGCTTTCCGTTAGGCGGCTACGATGCCGCGCGCTGTGTCGTACAGCCAACCTCGGAAGTCCGGCGAGCTGGTGTAGACAGTGGGCGCTTCGCCGGGGTATTGCGCCGCCCCCCGGCTGCATGTGCCGACGAGCGTGGGAGTGCCATGGACGAACGCAACGGCCGGACCACCGGAATCACCCGCGCCGGGTCCGTCCGTGCCGTGTGGATTGCTTGTGCAGATCTCCCCGGCTGACTGCTGCGCGTCGGCACACTTGGCCGAGGGCAGGACCCTGCTGTCGAGCTGCTGAAGCTGCGTCGGCAGGTTAGACGGATCGCCGTCCGGCTGGTCGGCGCCCCAGCCGTAGAGCGTCACCCGGTCACCGGGGCGCGCTCCCCGCCCGGCAAGCTGAATGGGCTGGACGTTCACCGGGTGATCGAGCTGGAGCATCGCCACGTCGTCCACGGGCTGCTTCGGTGCCCCGACTGACCACTGCCAGCCGGGATATACCACGATCTTGACCACCTTGGCCGTTTCACCGCCCTGGGTGCGGTCCTTCGAGCCGACACGAATGGAGAATGTCTTGGCGGCTGTCGGGATGCTTTGGGTGTTGCCCGGCATGTCGCTGACACAATGGGCGCCGGTGACCACCCACGAGCGGAACAACAGTGCGCCGCCGCAGGTGTGGTAGTTGGAGCGCCCGTAGGCCGGAGCGTCGTATTGCAGCGACACCATCCAACTCGTGTTGCCGGTGGCCTCACTGCCGCCCACGATGTTCGGCTGCACAGCGGCCGCCGCCGGGCTGGCCGCGAGTATGCCAGCCAGGCTGAGAAATGCGGCACCGGAGGCGATAGCGGTGTTCCTCAAAATCGTCCTTCCTTCGTTTGGGCATACTCTTGCGGCCTTCACATCCAAATAGATGCGAAGGGGACTGAAGGACGCTATTTCGTCGTAGCGCGGTTCCCCCGCCCACGTGCGGAACCCATGGGCGGGGGGAACTCGCTGGGAACCGTCCCCTGTGCCTGGGGGTCCGCACAGAGGGGGCGGCGTGGACTACAGCTCGTCCGGGTCGTTGACCGGCCAACGCGGGATCGCCAACGGGGCATCTGCGACTGCACCCACTGGTGTAACGGCCGAGGTCTCGCCAGGTCACCGAAGTCCACAGTGTCCTCGTTGGGGTCTACCGGTGGCGCTTCAATACGTCATCGACCAGCTCGCGCACTGGCTCGGCCAAATCGACGTTCTCACCATGCTCCGCCCGGTACAGGATCCGCGACGCCGCCCCCAGCAGCGCCACATGACCGTCGTAGGAATCGAGCACGTCCGCGAACGTGTCCCGCACCTGGCGAGCGACGTCCGGGACCAGCAACGTGAACACATACAACGTCGCCGGATCGGTGCCGACCGGTCCACGACCCCAGAATTCCCAGTCCAGCAAAGAAAAGTCCGGGACCAGCACGTTGTTCCAATGAAGATCGCCGTGCACCGTCTCCCACGCCCGCACGGGGAACGCCTCGGCCACCTCGTCACCAAAAACGCGACGTATACGGCTGTCGTGGTTCGGCCGACCCTGGAAGCGTCCGGTCGGCACCGTACGCAACTTGTCCAGGGACCCGCGCAGGTTGGCGAACCAGGACTCGGTCAACTCCAGCCACACTCGTAACGCCTCGGTATTCGACACCGGGAACCCCGTCATGTGCGTCATGACCTCGGCGCGCACGCTGCGGATGTCGTCCGTCCACTCCGTCCAGTCCAGCACACGCGGCTTGACCACTCCAGCAATCGTGTTGGCGTCCACGTTGCCCGTCCAGAAGTCGTGCATGTCCGCGACGTATACCGTCCGTTCCGAACACACCCGCAACCACCGGAGACGTCGGCCTGGGGTCCAGGCGGTCGTGCTCAACGAACGCAACGCCCACCCGAACTTCGGCTCACCGGTGGGCCACAGGTCAAAGTGGCTGCCCGCCCGTGCGAGGTTTCCCATCATCCAAGCACGGAAGGCGTCGTCGGAACGTTCGGCGTCCAATTCAGGCCCTTGGGTGGCAGTGAATCGGGTAGCAGTTCCCTTGCGGGCCGCACGGGGTGCAATTTCCCTGCGGCGGCATCCCTTGAGCGGTCAGCGCTTCTCGTGCACCCGGCATCGCAGCCAACGTGTCCACAAGCTCCTGCTCACGTACGTTCCCGGTGTCCATCCACCGAGACATGATGCACGGGCGGACCGACCCGTCCGGCAGGACCGCCGCCACACCGTCCCCGCACTGACCACACAACTGCGCGGCCGACTCGCCCACCTTGCGCACACCACGGCCGATCTCGCGCAGCAGGTCATACCCGACCTTCGGCACGCCGAGCTGCACCAGCTCGTCCCGCGCAGCGTCCGCGCGCTGGTCACCACCCATGTCGATGACGCCAGTCCGAAGCGGAATTCCTCGGGTCACGGCCTTGGCGATGTTGGCCTTCGTGCGCGCGTAGGTCGGACGACCCGTGATCTCCTGGTGCTGGTCAGCATCGTCGGAATAGTAGGAGGTCGCGAGGCTCACACCGGGCCGGGCGAACACCTCCCACAGTTCCTCGGACACGTGCACCAGGTTCGTGAACACCTCCACCGCAAGGTCCTTGTTCAACGCGTGCAGCACCAGGTCAGCGAGGTTCGGGTGCAATGTGGGTTCGCCGCCGATGAACTGGACGCCGCGCACGCCGGCCGCGGCCGCTTGGTCGATCACCCGTGTCCAGTCATCCAGGCTCATCGACCCGTGGTGACCAGCCGGTGAGCTGTCGGCGTAGCAGTGCCCGCACTCGAGCTGACACTTGCCGGTGATCTCCAGCCACAGGAACGACACCCCTGTAGGAGGCGACGACGGTTCCAGTACGGCAGTCATGCAGTTACCCAATCGGTAGTAGGGGTAGTTCTTTCGGATGCCACCACGCAGGCGCGCGGAGGATGGACCCGGCCGAGAGCACGTGCGTTCGGGGCCACCCCCGTGCCCCCAGCCGGAAGCGGGGGGGACTCAGGCAGGCCATTCCAGAACTTGCCGCACAACGTCGCGCAGCGAGCCGGTCACGATCCTTCCCGGCTCAGGCCATTCGCCTGGCGGCCAGGGAAACCCGCGGCGTTCGTATCGGCAGCAGGCCGATGCCTTGCCGCCAGCGGTCACCAGCGACATCATGTCCACGAAGTGACCAGTGAAGCGACGGGCGTAGACCTCCGACTTGTCGGGTGTCGCTCCGCTGTAGACGAACCCGTGCGAAGCAGCAACGGCCATCGCGGCGGCGTCCATGTACGCCTCGGGGTCGGGTTCCCATTGGTGGCCCAGAATCGGAACGTTGGTCTGGCCCAGGATCGGAATACCGGTACCGCCGACAAGCGGGATACCGCTGGTCAGCAGGCTACTCACGGCGAATCACCGCGCTCGGTGCGCATACGTTGACCTCCTGTGTCCGGGTAGGCCGAACGTATGCCCGAGGTCAGGGGGCGCCGTGTCCCGAGAGGACACACCTGCCCCGTTTCACCCGATCGGAGCAACACCTATTCGCCAGGCAAGTCCTCGCAGGTCAGGACCACCGGCATCCCGGCGAGCCACAGTCATCATCGATGTCACGGCGTCCCGAACGAACTGGTTGTTCCGCACCTGCTGCGGAGTCAGTTCCTCGGCTTGCAGCAACGCCCGTAGACCCTGCTCACGGGTCTGCTTACCCTGGATAAGCCCACGGCCCAGATCCATCCAATAGGCCCCCTGGCGCGACGTAGGGGCCGCCTGCCACGTGACGTTCTTGGCAACCTCCGCAACGCCCGGTCCGCGCCCCAGCTCGACGCCGAGGCTGACCTTCCAAATGCCGACGTTGGCTTGGCCGAAGTTCATCGTCCCTTCGCCCCACGTGGACAGCTCGCCAATCTTGGCGGCCATCGCGTCCGCTTCGGCTAGGTGTGTGCGAGCGGCGTCTGCGTCGCCTTGCGCGGCCTTCGCCAGGGCTGCGGTCAGATGACCCATGCCGCGTGACTCCAGCCGCGAACCAGCCATTTCGGCCGCCTGGACGGCAATTTGGTACTGCCGGCCCCGGGACCGCGACGCGATGTAGTGCGCCCGTGTCCACGTCGCGATGCCGAGCCATTCTGGATCTTCCAGCAGTTCCGCGGTCTGTTGCACGCGGTCCGTCATCAGGTAGGACAGGTGGGCCGATCCGAGCGCCGCCGTGACGCGTCCAGTCGCGTGGTAGGTGCCGATGAGCCCCTTTAGCGCATCGCCACGATGCTCGTCGTACTGCGGGTCAGCGCCGTAGATCAGCAGGTCAAGGATCAGATCGGGCACCAGTTCGCCCATCGCGGCGTAGTCCGAAGTCGGCCGTAGTTCGTCGATGAGCTTGCGCAGTTCCGCGTCCACCTCTTCCCACGGGCGGGCCGGCCGTTCGTCCGGAATCTCGCCGGGCCGCCACGAGGTCAGTACGGCTTCGATCGGGTCCAACGCTTGGTGGGCTCGGTTGCTGGTGGCGTCCACGGGGGCGTAGGGGCCGCCGCCGAGGTCCGCTGGCGATACCCGCAGTGTATGTGCGAGGGCTTCGCGCGTTTTGCGGCTTTCCAGGGATCGTTCGCCGCGTTCGATCTTGGACAGGTAGCCGAAGCTGATTCCGGACAGCTCGGCGGCCTGCCGCAGGCTCAGCTTGCGCCACTTTCGGATTTCGCGAATGCGTTGTCCGGTTGCTCCGCCGTCGTCCACGCGTGCCGGGAAGTCGTCGCGCATGTATGCACCTCTCGTTCCGCCCGAGTGCCCATATCCGCCCGAGAACCCCCGACCCGTCGGCCGGGGGCCTTGCCTCTCGGGCGGAAAGGCGCAGTTGCCAGGGTAAGCGATGATGTCCACCACCGGGTGACAGGACGATGAAACCCCCTGGTCGCAACCTCTGACCAGGGGGTTCGAGCCAATCAGGACGGCACGAACACCGGCACCCGTAGCAGGGCCAACTCGCGTTGATGCTCGGCGAACTAGTGGCGGGGATCGCCGTCGTCTGGAACGTGCGTCGGTACGGTATGCGCGACGCGCGGTTCGCCAACCGATCCGCCGTGCGGCGATACCGTGACGAGCTGGCCGACTCACGCAGCAACCAACGGGTCTCGTCATTGTCCTTCGCGGCCGCCCCCTTCCCGAGCGTAATAGTCGTGCCGGAGCGCGATATCCCAGCCTTCAGCCTCGGTCTTGCCGTTGCCGATTACCTCGCCGTCGAACGTCACGACAACCCCGTTGTCTTTGCGCTCGATCGCGTACCGCTCGTTCGGTGTCACGCGGTCGTCGTTGACTGTCGGCCGAAGTGGACGGTCGAGCAGATAGTCACAACCCCCGGAGGGGCTGACGAAATACCACTGCTCGTACCGTTCGGTTCCCGGGAACACGACCAGCACTTCGCGACCCTTGTCAGCGCGCATCTTGATCTGAGACACGGTGCCGTTGACCAGTGCCGGGCCGGGGATCATTGCCGCGACCGCCTTACCTTCCTTGTACGGGAACGTCATTGCAGGGCCTCCAAAGGAACATCGATGTCGAACACGCGGCGCGTGCCCCGCTTGGTCATGACCGTGCGGGGCAGGTCATCCGGGTCCAAATGGGGCATCCAGGTCCACGCGGCCCGGCTACACCTCGTACGTGGTGCCCCCGACGCGTTTGGTCAGCGACCGCACCGACCGGAACCGGAAGTGCTCCCCGGTGTGTGCCACTGTCGCCACATGGATCGGCCCCTGGCCGTCTGGTCCTCGGCGTCCGGCGCCCGCGTGAGCAAGGTGCGGACAACCTCGGCGCGAGGCATCCCGATGACGTCGGCCCATTCATCGACACGAGCCTTCAATTCCCTCGCCCAGCTCCTGCCGAATCTCCGACCGCTGGAGGGACGTCGCATGCGCGACGAACGAGACCCGCGCGGCGTGGTCGTGACATCTTCCTTCCGAATCGCCAGGCGAAGACTCATTTTGCGATACTGCTTGCCGCCAGCGAATACACCATACGCGTGAGGGCTTCGGCGTCCACGTCGGACACTTGTTGCATTACAACCCAATCCAAAGACGCACGCCGAAGGTGGCCCACCTCAAGCTTGCAGAGGTCACGGTGTTGAGCTTGATAATGATCTTCCAAACATTTCCTGTATGTGCGCCCCAGGTGAGGGAGGTCCTGTTGCGGATCAACCCGGGCGCAACGATGCTGCCTACCGTCGTGTGACCATCAAGAGGCCTGAACGCGTTACGCGGCGGGGTCGCGCGTCTGCGGGTCGCTGTCGAAGCCGGCCTCTGCTGACGACGAGGGCCGGCGCGGGTCTCGTTGATCCGGCGAAGCAGGTGGCTCGCTCTCGGCATCACGAACCAGTTGCCGCAACTGTTTCAAGTCGGCCTCTTTCGTGCGGAGTAGGCGTTCGACCCGACTGTACGATAGTCGTAGCTCACCGCCGACCATGCGATCCACCACTCGGCCCATCTCCGTCCGGACCTGCTGCAGATCCGCCTTGAGCTCATTCTGTTCATCAAATCTGAGCAAGAACTCCGCGATTAGGTCCGCCTCGAGTTGGTCTCTGTGCTCCCGTGCCGCGTCGACCTCCCTTTTCAGTGCCAGGGCGCGCTTGCGGGCTTGCTCTCGTTTCCGCGGTGATGGTGCTTTATTTCTACTCATGAACCTACCATAGCGGCCGCGGCGCGGAAATTGGTGAGATATGTGAACCACTAGGCAGGACCTTAGACGATAAGGGGGGCGCAACCGTCGAACAAACGACGTTGGAGGCCGACCACCGCGCGGGAGAGCAACGACTCGTGCGGCGTCGGTGACGCGGAAACGTTTGCCCGCAGCCAGACGCTGACCGGCCACGCCGTGTCCACACGCGACACGAAAATAGAGCACGCCCGTGCTCGACGGAGGAGGCGCCTCTGCCAAACCGGTTTGATCTAAGGTTGACGTAGTCGCAATTGTCAGCGGAGCTGCCGGTAAGCAAACCGGCAGCTCCGCGGTTCAAACGACCACCGCGGACGGCAGAACTCTTCGGCAATGCCGAATTGCTTCCGCCGTGCGGTGGCCCCAGTCGCGATGGCGGTCGCGTGCCGGTCGACAGCAGGTGGCAGCGTCGCTGAGCATGCATATCGGTGACGCCACGAGCCGGCGTCGACGGGGCCAGCGTGACCGAAGAGCGCGTGCCCGCGGAAGCAACACCCGTGTCCGCGACGGCGACATTTGGCGGTCCGGGCAATCACTGCGACGCGGCTCGCGGTCAGGTCGTGGATGCACGCCAGCGCTGTCCGAGGTCCGGAGTTGAGCTGTTCGCGGCGGGCTCCTGCCCGACACACGCACCGTCGGTCTCCGTGAAGCGTGGCACGCCGAGGCCGTGCTTCCAACGGACTCCCGCTTCAACCAGGTCGCTCCGAGCTGGCGCAGTTTGGTGGGGGCCCTACAGGTCGTCGAGGCCGTCACTTTATATCGTTGATCGTTTCCGCTAACATCGCTTCCAACCCCTCGCGAGAAGCATGCGCGCCGAGGGGAGTTTTACACGTTGAGTTCACCCAATGACGAGCCGTTACGAGTTCAGCCAGGCAACCAATTAACCGCGGATCGCTTGTCTAGCGCACCCGGACCCGTGATTGCCGTGACTGACGTGGCAACCTTCCACAAGACCCGGGAGGCCCGGACTCAGCTCGGCTCTGTATTCGCGTTCGACCTAGAGGGAGCCATCCCCGATCGTTCGACCTTCTGGTGGAATCCTCTCCGCACCGCGCGTGGAGCAGCGGCGGCGGCGAGAATTTCGCATGAATTGACAAAAGGCTTCCGAAGGACTCGTCGCCAATATCACAATGCAACGCTAATCCAGCTAGCAGACGCAATGCGTCACCTAATTCTTGCGGCGATAAACAAGGACGAAACCCTATTAAAAGTCCAAGAATGGGCAGCGACCCAGAGTGAAGAACCCGTGAGGATACTTGCAGACTCAGGATCCAACACTCAAGCTAAACTTCTCGGCAGCCTCCTTAAAACACCTCACGATCACAGAGGAACGATATTTGAAGGACTCGACGATCATTTACAAGAAGTACTTGACGACACTGCCGCTGCATGCGTTGCAGCATCTGCACGAAACAAACCCGGTGATCCGCCTGCGAAACCGGAGTTCACACCATGGCAGCTCTTCGATGCCGACAGCCACGGGATTGCAAGCTTGTACATCATCACAAGTCGCGCAGATTCGCCAGAAAATCTCCTCATTTCGATGCTGACCGTAGAATTGACTGCATTCGCAATCATGTACGCGAGACTCATGGGAGGAAAGATTTATCCACCTCTTTCCATCGCAAGCCCACGATTGCCTCGTATGATGAAATCACACGAGATTGGGATAATTCCCCAGATTTGATTACCAACGCTACACCGGGTGCAGGGCCGCCTATCGCGACGCAAGGTGCACGAGCACCCGCTTGATTTGGACGGCGGCCGGAACCAAAACTTGGCCGACAGTTTCCCACGCGGCGACACCAAGATTGGAATTTGGCGAGCATTCAGCTTATCGCCGTCGCCTTAGAATAGGAGCTAATACCGGCAGTGCTCGCCGCAGCATGCACGTCTCGACGGGACATTGAGTCTGCAGGCATCGCGAGGTGCGCCTCATGGTAAATCCACCGATAGAGCGCGAATTATCGACGCGGTAACTACGCGCCTCCGTCCTCCGATCATAATGACCTTGGCGGGGAATTCGTTGCGCCCGATAAGGTCGTGAGCCCAACTCGTCGAGATACCGAATGCGGCGGCCGCATGCGGCACACCCACCGTGGCCGGCCAGTTCGCGATCTCGGCCAATGTGGGACCTTGGTCAGCACCAGGATCGGCTGGGGAGGCCATCATGATGCTCGATCAAGAACTGGCTCGACGTCAAAAAGGTCGCTGATCCTTACACCCAGGCGGCGAGCCAAGGCAACCTTCTGCATTGGCCCCAGCTCTCGCTGTCGCCGCTCGACCCGGCTCAGATAGGTAGGGTCAAGGCCGCACAGATCGGCGACGTCTCGAAGCGTCAAGCCACGAGACTGGCGCCATTGACGTAGCCTGCTGGCGTCCTGCTCGGTCAACACCATCCACCCCCCTCGTATGTTCGGATGGCGACCCAACGACTTGATCGTGTCGCAGGTTGGTTGGGTTGTCAAGCGAACAAACGATATGGCAGACTAGCGCGGTGGCAAGACCCCAGACACTCAGCGAGGCAGTGGGCGAGAATCTGCGACGTATCCGCCAAGAGTATGGGATGACGCACGAGGAACTCGCCCGCCTCCTCCGCGCGAACGGGTTGAACTGGAGTCGAAGTAGCTACACAGCACGCGAAGCGGGCAATCGCCTCGACCTGGACCTCAGGGACACACTCATGTTAGCCATCGCACTAAATGTAGATCCCGTAGAACTGATAGCCGGCGATGGTGAAATTCAGATGAGCGACACCGCCGTCCTTTCCCGCAGCTTCTTGAGAAAGGTACTCCGCGGCGATCACAAGCGAGCCGACCTAAGCGATTCCACACCGAGAAACAAACAACAAACTATCACCCACGACCAGGATAATGCGTCAGCCGTCGATGCTGCGCTACAGCCGGGAGCGATCGAGGTTGACGCGCGAGTCGCCACCCAACTCGGAATACCGCTGAGGGCTGTTTTGGATGCTGCCTACACCTTGTGGGATCACCCGTTGACCGAGGAGCGCGATGTACGGGCATCAGCATACCAGGGAGTGGATTCACGCCGGAGACAAGCTCATCGCGGCCATATTACTCGCCATCTAGTCGCAGAACTTCGAGCGGAACTCGCTCGAAACGGCGTCATCGACCAGGCGCCGAACCAGAGGAACAATGACACGTGAAGGAGGTCAAATGGGCGAGCCGATCAAAAAGATCCAACTAAAGAATGGCGATGTACGATACCGATTCGTCGTCGACATAGGCGCCGATCCCACGACGGGCAGGCGTCGACAGCTGACCAGGACCTATGATTCCAAGAAGGAGGCCCGCGCCGAGTACTCCAGGATCAGGCACGAAACCGACGACGGAACATTGGTCGCACCGGCCAAGATCACCGTCTCGGACTGGCTGGACACCTGGCTCAAGTCAGCCACGATTGACGTGGAGAAAGGCACCGCCGCCAACTACGCCGACGCGCTCCTGCCCGTGCGGGAGCGTCTCGGTGACCGGCAGTTGCAGCAACTCGACGAGGAGCACATTGACGGGCTGGTGAGCTGGATGCTGACCTCCGGTCGCAAACGGGGTGGCAAGGTCGGCACTGGGCTGGGCGTCCGGTCGGTCGAGCTGACGCTCGGCCGACTCCGTTCCGCCCTCAACGTGGCCGTGCGGCGCAAGTTGGTGGTGCGCAACGTCGCGCAGTACACCAAGATCCCGCGGGAAGCGCGCAGGAGGGCCGCGGCGGCAAAGGCTAAGAGGATCCCGTGGAACGCGGACGAGGTGAAGACCTTCGTGGCCGCGACCCGCGCGGACAGGTTGCACGTGCTGATGCTGCTGTCGCTGCTGGGTATGCGGCCCGCCGAGGTTTGCGGGCTGCGCTGGGCCGCCGACGTCGACCTGGAAGCCAAGACGATCCGCGTGGAGAACACCCGGACCATCGTGGAGGGCGAGGTCGAGGAGAAGGGGCCCAAGTCGGAAAAGGGCAAGCGTACCTTGCCCCTACCTGGCCCCGTAGTCACCGCCCTGAAGGCCCTGAAGGCCCGCCAGGCGGACGAGAAGCTCGCCGCTGGGTCGGCGTACGTTGCCTCCGGGTACGTGCTGGTCGACGAACAGGGCATGCCCTGGAAGACCGACAAGCTGCGTCGGGAGACCTACAAGCTCATGGCCACTGCGAAGGTGCGGAAGGTCCGGCCGTACGACGCCCGGCACGCTTGCCTGACGTACCTCGCAACGTCTGGGGTGCCTGACGTCATCGTAAGTGCCTGGGCAGGCCATGCGGATCTCAGCTTCACCAAGCGCGTCTACATCCACCCCAACGTGGAGCACCTCCAGGATGCCGCCGACCAGCTCGACGCGCTCCTAGGCTGATTTAACAGTACAAGCGTTCGTGAGAAAATGTGAGACGACAGGTCCCGGACAAGAGTCAGGGCCCCGTCTCACCGAAGTAAGAACAAGGCCCTGACCTGGACTTTCTCAGTCCGCCGACCGTCGGGACGACAGGATTTGAACCTGCGACCCCTTGACCCCCAGTCAAGTGCGCTACCAAGCTGCGCCACGTCCCGGTCGTCATCACCCCGCGTATGGGGTGATGACGACCAGCTTACGGGGTCCGGGCAAGCGGCTCTCAGCTGGGGTCACCCGGCCGGCGGGGTCGGCGCCGCCGGCGGTGGCTCGAGCGCTGCGGGGTGTGGGGCGGCGGCAGGAGGACAATCGCCAGGTCGAGGCCTTTCTCACCGAGCTCGGCGGCATCCGGAACGACCTTGGCATAGTCGTGATCCGGGCCGGGCGTGGCTCGACGAGCATGATCTCCTTCGGGTCCCGACCGACGGTCACGCAGTGCTGGTGCAGAGCGTCCGCTTCTCACCACTGTCCGCGATGCGGATCGGCGGGTGGGGTCGCCGGAGCGACCCCACCCTGCCGGGTCACACCGGGCGTACCGGTCCGTTGACGATCACCGGCCGCACGCCCGCCGGGCTCGCCGCCGCTGTCGGCTGCACGTACCCGTTGATGTGCAAGGAAACCGCCCGGATCGAACCGGTGTCCGCGCCCGCCACATCGGCCACCTTGAACGTCCACATGCCGTCCGCCGGGGCACCCGTCAGCGCCCCGAGCGGGCTGATCGGCCGCCACGTTCCGGTGAACGGCGCCGCCGTGCCGAACGCCGACGTGATCGGCGTCGACGCACTGTCGTCGAACACGACCTGGCACATGTTGTGCCCGCTGGCGCCGTTGCGCTGGAACACCGTCGCGCTGAGCCCGGTCGGCGACGTCAGCGTGCCGACCAGGTCACCGACATACGAGTGGTTGAGCCCCACCGTCGTCGACGCGGCATCCGTGCTGCACGCCGTGCCGTCCACCGAGAACGTCACCCGCGACGCCCGGCCCACCCCGCTGACCGTGATCGGCACCGAGGCGCCGATCGGGCTGTTGTCCGGGATCGCCACCGGCGGACCGGTGTAGGCGAAGTCCCGCACCACCGGCGACGGGGTGCCCACCGGCACCGAGAACGACGTCGTGGACGGCGAGTAGGCGCCGGCGAACGTGACCTTCGCGTCGAGCACGACCGGCTGGCCGAGTTCCTGCGTCGCCGGCACGGTCAGCGTGAACTCGTTGATCCCGGTCTGGCCGGGACTGATCGTGCCGTAGGACTTCGACCGCGGCGCGATCGTGACCCCCGGCGTCGGGCTGGTCAGCACGACGCTGGTGGACACCGCGGTGCCGTCGCCGTCGTTGTGCACCGGCAGCCGCACGGTCGCGACATCACCCGGGTCGAGCCCGGCGCCGCCGTCGCGCGGCACGATCGACGGCTCCTGCGCGGTCACCAGCGGCTGCGGGCTGGCGCCGGTGTAGGCGAGTACCTTGTCCGCCAACAGGATTCCATGCCCGGTCAGATTGTCCTGGCCCGGTGCCTCGATGTCCACCGCGGTATTCAGCAGCGCCTCATGAACGTCCGTTGTAGACAGTCCGGGATTGCCGGACACCACCAGTGCGGCGATCGCGGCCGCGTGCGGGGCCGCCGCCGAGGTCCCGAAGAACGGGCTGAACCCGGTCACGCTCGTGGACACGCCGTCGGCCGCCGTGAGGTCCGGCTTCGCGCGGACCTCACCACCGGTCGAGGACACGTTCCCTGGCGTGATCGGGGTTCCGTCGGCCTGATAGAACACCCGCCGCGGACCATCCGAGCTGAACCGTTCCGCCTTGGTCGCGGCCGAGAACGAGCCGGGGTACGGACCGGCGGGGTTCGGCGGGTCACCCGGTTCGAGAGCACGCCCGAAGGCCGCCGCGGCCGGTGCCGCCGCCACGCTGAAGGCGTCGCGCGCCGCGGAGTGTCCCACCGTCACTCCGGGAGTGTTGTAGGCCTTGAGCCCGTCCGCCGAGTCGGAGAACCTGCCACGCAGGGCTGAAAGCGAAAGGTACCGGTTCGCGCCCGAGTACTTGACGATCGCGAGCCGCAAGCCGCTGCCGCCGAACGGTGACGTGGCAAGGAACTCGTACGGATCCTGGGTGCCGTCCTGCACGTCCTGGCTGAAGGCCACAATGGACCCTGCCGAGTCGAACAGGTACAGGTCGTAGTCGTCGGACGCGGCGCCCAGTGGATCGGACCAGTGCAGCGTCACCGGGATGCCCGCCGACGAGGCGTCCGAGATGGGTTCGAAGATCTGGGTGCCGGACGAACCGGCGAAGTTGTGCGCGGTGCCGGCGAACTTGCCCACCCGCTGGCCCGAGTCGACGAAGTCGCCTTCCCAGTGCGCGGCAGTGCCGTCCGCGACGCTTCCTTCATTGCCGGCCGAGGAGAAGTACAGGGCGCCGTCGGCGGTCACGTCGTTGACCGACTGCGCGATGATCCAGTCCTGGAACGGCGATTCCTTGAAATAGATGACGTCGTCGACGATCACGTCGCAGTGCCGTTCGAAGCGCAGTGTCCGGATGTTGTCGGCGAAACTGGCGTCGGAGTTGAACGCCGAGGCGAAACCGAGCGCGGCGCCGGGCGCGAGGTCATGGATGATCTCGAGCATCGCTGTGCCCTCATCGCCGGCGCCTTCCTGCCCGGCAACGACGTCGACCGCCGGCAGCTCGCCCGCCGCCTGCGAGACGGCGAGGGAGTCGACGCCGTCGGACAGCGCGCACACCTTCACCCCGACGCCGGTGACGCCGAACTGCTGGCGCGCGGCGTCGGCGTTGTGCGCGCGGTCGCCCTCGCTGGTGACCGCCGACGCGGCGACCTGTGTGCGGGCCTGCGTCTTGGCCGTGACGGCCTGCTGGAGCTCCTGCTGGATGCGGGCTGCCTTCTGCTGCTTGGTCTCGGCCGGGGTGGTCGTGCCCGGTACGGCCGGCTCCCGCTGAGTCATCGCTCCGTCCGCGGCTTCGACCCGCTTGACGTCGGACCGCGCGGCGATCGCGGTGAGCGCGGCAAGTGGCACGTCGGCGCGGATGCTCGAGTACCGGTCGGACACCGCGCGCACCCCGGCGCCGGCCTTGGTGAGCGCGGTGATGAGGTCGCCGGACACCTTGGTGACGCGGATGTCCACGAGTGCGGTGCTGCCGGCGTTCTTCCGCAGCGCGGGCAGGGCCGAGGCGTTCAGCTTGCCGCCCTGGAGCTTCTCCTGCACCAGGAGGTTGCTGTCTACTTTGGACTCGGTCTTGGTCGAACCGGCCTTGATCGCCTGCAGGGTCGCGATCTGCCGCAGTGCGTTCGCGGTCGGATCGCCGGCCTGTGCGGCGGCCGCCGTGGCCGGTGCGGCCAGGCCGAGCGCGGCGGCTATTGCCGCCACACAGGCCAGTACCGTGGATCTGGATCTTCTGCTGGAACGGTGTGGATTCACGAGCGTCCCTTCATCCTCAGGCACGTGCCCCGACACACGCTGAGCCATGCCGGTTCGATCACCGGCTCAGGAAAGGTAAAGGCTTGTGGATATCTCACCGCAGCGGCCGTACGGGTGACTTGGGGAAGATATTTTCCGGCAAGCAGCAGAGCTCGTAGGCCGTTCGGTGCAACGCCTGACGCTTTGGCACCAACAGGTCCGCACAGTCGAGTCGATTGGCCGAACCAATCGAAGTGGTTCGACCAGTGACGCGACTGCGCGAACCTGCCATCCTCCTCCGGCGTGGCGAAGGTCTTGAGGCTCAGACCTCCCTTAGGCGACCGTTCTCGAGGCGCAGCCGGCGGTCCACCTTGATCTCCGCCAGAAACCGTTCGTCGTGGCTGACCACGACGAACGCGCCCTGGTACGCGTTCAGCGCAGCCTCGAGCTGCCCGACGCTGACCAGATCGAGGTTGTTCGTCGGCTCGTCCAGCAGCAACAACTGCGGCGACGGTTCGGCATTGAGCACGCACGCGAGCGTCGCGCGCAGGCGTTCGCCGCCGGAGAGGACGCCGACCGGCAGGTGCATCCTGTTGCCCCGGAACAGGAAACGGGCCAGCAGGTTCAGCCGCTGCGCCTCCGGCATGTCCGGCGCGAACGCGGCCAGGTTCTCCGCCACGGTCCGGTCCAGGTCGAGCAGGTCCAGTCGCTGCGACAGATACGCGACTCGGCCCGCGACACGCGTGGGCTCCCCCGCTTCCGGCGAAAGGTCGCCGGCGATCAGGCGTAGCAACGTCGATTTGCCGGCACCGTTCGGACCGGTCAGGGCGATCCGTTCGGGCCCGCGGATCGCCAGGTCGATCCCGTCGCCGGCGAAGACGGGCCGCGAGTCGTACCCGACCTGCATCCGCTCGCCGAGGAAGACCATGCGTCCGGCGGGCACCTGTGTTCCGGGCAGCACGAGCACGACCTTCTGGTCCTCCCGCAGTGCCCGCTCGGCCTGATCGAGCTTCGCCTTCGCGTCGTCGACACGGGCGGTGTGCGTCTCGTTCGCTTTGCCCGAGGATTCCTGTGCGTTGCGTTTTCTCGCCCCGGCAAGGATTTTGGGCAATCCGGCGTTGCCGATGTTCCGAGCGGCGTTGCTCGCGCGCCGCGCAGCCCGTTCACGCGCCTGTTGCATCTCGCGCTTTTCGCGCTTGACCTCCTGTTCGGCGTTGCGGACGTTCTTCTCGGCGACTTCCTGCTCGACACGGACGGCTTGCTCGTATTCAGCGAAATTGCCGCCGTAGAACCGCAATTCGCCGCGACCGAGTTCAGCGATGCGGTCCATCCGGTCGAGTAGCGCCCGGTCGTGGCTGACCAGCAGCAGGCAGCCGTTCCAGTCCTCGAGCACGCGGTAGAGCTTGCGCCGCGCGTCGAGATCGAGGTTGTTGGTCGGCTCGTCGAGCAGCAGCACGTCGGGCCGCTTCAGCAATTGCGCGGCCAGGCCGAGCGACACGATCTGCCCTCCGCTCAACGTCCATAAAGGACGATCGAACGACAGATCGCCAAGGCCAAGGCGATCCAGTTGGGCTCGGGTACGCTCCTCGATGTCCCAGTCGGTGCCGATGGTGGTGAAGTGCTCCTCGCGCGCGTCGCCGGCCTCGATCGCGGCGAGCGCCTTGATCACTGGGGCAATGCCGAGCACTTTGGCGACGGTGAGGTCCCCCGCCAGCGGCAGGGTCTGCGGGAGATAGCCGAGCAGCCCGTCGACGGACACGCTGCCGCCGCCGGGACGCAGTGCGCCGGCGATGAGCTTGAGCAGCGTGCTCTTGCCGGCGCCGTTGGGCGCGACGAGACCGGTGCGGCCTCCGCCGATGGTGCAGGACAGATCCTGGAAGACGACCGTGTCGTCGGGCCAGGAAAAGGACAGGTCAGAACAGACGATGAATGCGTCGGACATGCGAAAAAGCCTTCGAGTGTGGCGCGCGTTCGCGCGAAGGAACAGGGAACGACGGCATGGCCGCTGCAGGCTCACGCACCCGGCAGCGGCCGATCATCATCCGGTCTATCCGGAGATGTCGAGGTCACCTTCCACAGTCGTCTCCTCGTTCCGTTCACTCGCTCCAGTCGATGCTACCTTGCCGATCCGGTAGCCGGGCATGGATCACCCGCGTAGCCCGTTCGGCGTCGGGCTCCTCACCGGTGATCAACGCCAGGTACACATAGGACTCCATGACAACGCTCGCGTTCGTGGTCGACAGCGGGCGAGATCGTCTTGGCGTTCCAGAAATCGTTGCATACCACAGTTTCCGATCGCGGCCGTGCCTGCTCCGGTCACGACATAGCGGCGCGCAGCCGTTCAACGGTGCCGTTCATCAGGTTCCATCACACCTGGCTCCGCGGCGAGCCCCGTGCACATCGACTCGCGCGCCGGACCGCACCGGTCAACTGCCTGCGCAACGGTCTGCCACCACGCATGTTCGCCCCCGTTGGCTGCCTTGACATCGATCGTGGCTCGGAGGACAGTCCGCGACATTACGCGAATGTGTGGCAATGGAGCGGCAGATGAGCGATTCGATGCAGAGCCCCGTCGTGACCATCAGCAGCGGTCGACTGGCCGGGCGCACTTCGAACGGCGTCACCTCGTTTCTGGGCGTGCCCTACGCCGCGGCGCCCTTCGGCGAGAACCGGATGCGACCACCACAGCCCGTCGAACCGTGGTCCGGCACGCGTTCCGCGACCGACTACGGCCCCACCGTCCCCAAGGGCGACTACCCGCCGAACTACCAGCCGCTGTTCCGTGAGGTCGTCATCCCGGGCGAGGAATGCCTGAACCTCAACGTGTGGACGCCCGACCCGGGCGCGGGCGGGCTACCGGTGCTCGTCTGGATCCATGGCGGCTCCTTCATGAACGGCTCGGGCTCGATCGGCGAATATGACGGCAGCGCGTTCGCCCGCGACGGGATCGTCTGTGTCACGATCAACTATCGCCTGTCGGCCGAAGGGTTCCTGTACCTCGGTGACGACGTCGCGAACCTCGGGTTGCTGGACCAGATCGCGGCGCTGCGGTGGGTGCGGGACAACATCGCCGCGTTCGGCGGCGATCCCTCCCGGGTGACCGTCGCGGGCGAGTCGGCCGGAGCCATGAGTGTCACGACGCTGCTGTCCATGCCACTCGCGGACGGCCTGTTCGCGCGGGCGATCATCCAGTCGGGAGCCGGCGCACACACGCTGACACCCGAGCAGGGCCGGCTCGTCGGCGGCTATCTCGCCGAAGGCCTCGGCGTGCCCCCGGTACGCGAAGCGATCGCAGGCGTCCCGATCGACAAGCTGGTGCGGACGGCGTCGGACCTCGTGGCCGCAGTACAGACAACGCCTGATCCTGCCAAGTGGGGAACGCTCGCGCTGAGCCTGCTTCCGTTCGCACCGACCGTCGACGGCGACGTCCTGCCCGCCGCGCCGGTCGACGCGTTCACCACCGGGCAGAGCCGCGACGTTCCCCTGCTGGTCGGTTCCACCCGGGACGAGGCACGGCTGTTCCTCGTGGCAGCAGGCACGATCGACCTGGTCGACGACGCGATCCTCGGCGCAAGCGCCGCAGCCTACGGGCTGGGTCACGATGCCGTGGCCCGCTACCGGGCGAACCGGCCGGACGCCTCGGCCGGCGACGTGCTCGCGGCCCTGATATCCGACTGGTTCTTCCGGATCCCGGCACTCCGCGTGGCCGAAGCACGCGGTGATGGCGACACCTGGGTCTACCGCTTCGATCACCCGGATCCGTCGGCCAATCACAACCTGGGCGCGGCCCACAGCGTCGAGATCCCGTTCGTCTTCGACACGATCGGCCGGCCCGAGGCCCGCCCGCGGATCGGGGATTCGCCCTCGCAAGCAGTAGCCGACACGACGCACGGCACCTGGGTCTCATTCATCGTGCACGGCGACCCTGGCTGGAGCCGGTACGACCAGGAGCGGCGCGCGACGGGCCTGCTCACCGACAAGGTAACCGAAGCCGCGGACCCAGCCGGCGACGAACGAGCCCTGTGGGACGGCATCCGCTGACGACCTGCCCCGCTGCCGCGTCAGACCATAACCTCACCTCCCTGCACAACATGGCGGAAATGCTTCGGGTCGGCGAGCACCTCGATGTCGGCCAGCGGATCACCATCGACGACGAGAAGGTCGGCATGCGCTCCTGGACGCAGAGTGCCGATCTCGCCCGTCATGCCGACCAGGTCCGCAGCCACCGTCGTCGCGGAGCGGAGGACGTCCAGCGCCGGCTGAACCTCCCCACGCAGCCGGAACTCATGGTTCTGGTGCCGGTGCATGCCACCCAGCAGATCCGTTCCGTAGACCAGTTTCACCCCGCCTCGCGCGGCCCGCTCCAGCGCCTCCAGCCCGGCGCCGAGCACCTCGTCCACCTTGCGCCAGTTCCGCTCCGGCAGCCCGAACTCCCGCCCCTCCTCCTTCAGCGCCCAGTACGTCACCAGCGTCGGCACCAGGAACGCGTCGTGCTCGAGGAAGAGCGTGACACTTCGGTCGTCCAGCAGATTCCCGTGTTCGATCGACCGGATGCCTTGTTCCAGCGCCCGGTTCACGGCCCTCGCCGTGTACGCGTGCGCGGCGACGTACCGGTTCGCCGCTTCCGCCTCCTCGACGATCGCCCGCAACTCCTCCACCGAGTACTGGGTCGAGTCGATGCGGTCGGTCGGTGAGGCCACCCCGCCGGAGGCCATCACCTTGATGTGGTGCGCACCCTTCCGCAGCTCGTCCCGCGCCGCGGCACGGACCGCGTCCACCCCGTCGGCGATCCGGCCCAGGCCCGCGCAGCACGGATGGTCATCGTGCACGCGGGTGCCCCGGTTCCGGTTGTCACCGTGCCCGCCGGTCTGACTCAGCGCCCGCCCGCAGAACAACAGCCGCGGACCGCGGAACAGCCCTTCGGCCTGCGCGTCCGAGAGACCGTAGTCAGCGCCGGAGGCATCCCGCACCGTGGTGAACCCGCGGTCGAGCATCTCGCCCATGATCCGCATGCCGTGCGCGGCCACATAGGACGGTGACGACGACGGTAGCGAGCCCAGATCCGCCGTCGACGCCGTGACGTGCACGTGTGCGTCGATCAATCCCGGCAGCACGACCGCGCCCCGCAGATCCTCCGTGCGCACGCCGGGCGCGGTCAGGCCGCGCCCGGTCTCCACGATCCGGCCGTCCGCACAACGCAAATCACTCTCGGTGTACTCGCCGGCTTCCGGATCGAGCAGCAAAGCGTTGCGCAGCAACAGTGAACCGGTCATCGGTCACCCGCCAGAGCCCGCAAGGCCGGCACCGCGAACGGCGCCAGCTTGACAGCCGCGGCGACGGAGGCCTCGTCGTAGCGGCCCTCGGCGTCGAGAATGTTCAACGCTCCCAACGTCTCCCCCGCGTCGACGACCGGCACGTTGATCACCGCGCCGCAGCCGAGCGAGTCGATCAGCTCGTGGTCGGCGAACACCTCGCGCACGGCGACACGATCCGGCCCGAGATACGGCTCCTGCCGGACGATGCATCGCTCGAGCCAGCCGGACGAGATTTCCACGCTCTTCTCACCGCCCACGGGATAGTGCTCGGGATGGCTGGTGTACACGCGCCGCATCGCCCGTCGCTCGGGAATCCAGGCCAGCACGGTGAACAGCCGTACCCCGATCGCCGCACGCACCCGCTCCTCCACTGTGGACAGTTCGGTCATTTCGTCAGCTCCTCGTGATGGGTGCAGGCACGCCGGATTGGGTGTTGACAACATATCGTGCAGTTCGGCATATTTGCAAGGGTCGTTGCAGACTTTGAAGAAAGGGGAGGTGAGATACGGTGGGCACGTGCCGGATGCGGAGAACCTCGCTCACTTCGACGACTTCGTCGAATGGCTGGAGAGTCTGTTGCCCGAGCGCGGCCTGCGGTCGAAGTCCGCCGCCGTGGTGCAGGTCCTGCGCACGCACCCGCGGCTGGCGTCGTTCGGGTCCACAGCGGACATCGCGCGGCGCGCCGGCGCCAACGTCGCGACCGTGACGAGGACAGCGCAGGCGCTCGGCTTCGCCGGTTGGCCGGCACTGCAACAGGAATTGCGAGGGTGGTACCTGTCGTCGCTGAGCGCACCCGAGGTCATCAAGGAGCACCACAGCGTCGACTCGCCAGCCGCCGCGTCGATCCGGCGTGACCTCGACAGCCTGGGAATCGTGCAACGCCGCTTCATCGAGCACGAGATCAACGATGTGGCCGAGGCGATCGCGAGCGCCCGGCGCACCATCGTGATCGCCGACGGTAGCTATGCGGCGGTGGGCATGGCCTTCGCACACAACGCCCGCCTTGCCGGATATGACGTGCACGCGATCTCGGTAGGCGACGCGGAGCTGGCAAACGCGATGGCGAGGACCACCGGGGACGACGTACTCGTCGCTATCAGCTTCTGGCGGCTATACCAGAGCACGGTGCTCGCCGCACACGAGGCACGTGAGCACGGTGCGCGGGTCTTCGTGATCACCGACGCCGCGAGCCCGGCGCTGGCGAAAGCGGCGGACCGGGTACTGCTGGTGCCCACGGAGGGCGTGACGTTCTTCCCGTCGCTCACGGCAGGCATGGCGCTCGCACAGGCGATCGTCGCGCAGCTGGCGGGCATCGACGAGGACCGCACCGAGAAGTCCATCGAAGCCGCCGAGGCGATGTGGGCACGGTTCGACCTCCTGCGCCGGCGTCCACACAAGGCCTCAAACGCTGATTGAAAACTTCAGAGAGAAAGGTCCACAAGCGCTGAGCCGACCGCGTCGGGGCACGCCGCCGCCCCGTGGGTGGGGACATCTGCCACCGGCCGGGCCCCCGGGCCGGTTCCTGAACGGTTTCGCCGACGGCGGTGTGCGCGTCCACCGGCCGACGGCACCTTCTGACCCGCCGTCAGAAGGTGCCGGTCAACTCGCGATCTCTGCTAACTTCTCACGGAAATCGCGCATGTGGAACGGGGGCGCTCCAATGACAGACACCGGTCTGTTCCGTCGCAAGCCCATCGACCAGATCGAATCCGTCGAGACCGGTGGCCTGCAGCGGACACTCGGGCTGTGGCAGCTGACCGCGATCGGTATCGGCGGGATCATCGGGGCCGGCATCTTCTCCCTCGCCGGTGCGGTCGCCCACGAGACCGCGGGGCCGGCGGTGCTCATCTCGTTCCTCGTCGCGGGTGTCGCGAGCGCTGCCGCCGCGTTCTCCTACGCGGAGTTCGCCGGGCTCATTCCGCGCGCCGGGTCGGCCTACACCTATGGCTACGCGGTCCTCGGTGAGCTGGTCGGCTGGTTCATCGGGTGGGATCTGCTACTGGAGTACACAGCGATCGTCGCGGTGGTCGCGATCGGGATCTCCGGCTACTTCAACGATCTGCTGGGCTTCTTCCACGTCGAGCTGCCGCTGTGGATGTCGGGCGCACCCGGCACCGAACCCGACGGCGTGGCCGCGGGGTCATACAAGGTGAACCTGTTCGCGGTGGTGCTGTGCCTGCTTATCGCGTTCGTGCTCAACCTCGGCATGCGCTCGGCGGCGCGGTTCGAGACCCTGCTGGTGTACCTGAAGATCGCGCTCGTCGTGCTGGTCATCGTGGTCGGCGCGTTCCACATCAACAGCGGCAACTGGTCCGACTTCTTCCCGTTCGGCATCGGCGGCGCGTTCACCGGGGCGGCAACGGTGTTCTTCGCCGTCTTCGGGTACGACGCGATGTCGACCGCCGCCGAGGAGTCGCGTGACTCCCAGCGGCACATGCCGAAGGCGATCCTGTACTCGCTCGGCATTTCGATGGTGCTGTACGTGCTCGCCTGCCTCGTGCTCACCGGCATGGTGAACTACAAGGACATCGACACCGAAAGCGCTTTCTCGAGTGCCTTCGCGAGCGTCGGGCTACGGGCCCTCGGCGCGGTCATCGCCGTCGGCGCCATCCTGGGCATCCTCACGGTGCTGTTCACGTTCCTGCTCGGGGCGACCCGCGTCGGCTACTCGATGAGCCGCGACGGGCTGCTGCCGAAATGGTTCTCCGGCACCCACCCCACTCGCCGGGTGCCCACCCGGATGACCTGGGTCCTGGGGGTGGCCGCCGCGGTCATCGCGGGGCTGCTGCCGATCGGCGAAGCCGCGGAACTGACGAACATCGGCATCCTGCTCGCGTTCGTCGTCGTGTGCGTGGCTGTGATCGTGCTGCGCTACCGGCGACCGGACCTGCCCCGCACGTTCCGCACCCCTGGCATGCCCGTGGTGCCCGCGATCGGTGTCGTGTTCTCGATCTGGCTGATCACGTTCCTGAAGCCCGAAACGTGGCTGCGGTTCGTGATCTGGTTCGTGATCGGCCTGATCGTCTACTTCACCTATTCACGACGCCACTCGCGTCTCGCGCGCTAGCGCCTCGTCCAGTTCGGCCAGCAGCCGCATCTTCGGCCGGGCGCCGACCAGACCGGCGACCGGCCGGCCATGGTGGAACAGCATCAGGGTGGGCAGCGACATCACCTGGAAGTCCCGTGCTACCAAGGGATTCTCGTCGCTGTTCAGCTTCACGATCCGCAGGCCGGGCCGCTCGGCGGCGATCTCCCCCAATACCGGCGCGATCATGTGGCACGGCGGGCACCACTGCGCCCAGAAGTCGACCAGCACCGGCCCATCGTGCTGGAGCACCTCGGCGGCGAACGTCTCATCGGTCACGGCAGGCAGGCTCATCAGTTCTCCTCGGAAAATACGCCACAAGGGCCGGGCTGTTTCGGTATCGCGTCGGCGAGTTTGGCCAGCAAGGTCTCGCGCACCTCGGTGAGCCGCGCGATGCAGGCAGTCACCTCGTCGATCTTGCGCTGGTACACCTCGATCGAATCGGCACACGAATCGCCGGTCTCATGACCGGCGCGCAGGCATTCGACGAACGGACGCGTGTCGTCGAGGCTCAGCCCGAACGCCTGGAGCATTCGGATCTCGCTGACCAGGCGAATGTCGTCCTCGCCGTAGTCGCGATACCCGTTCGCCGAGCGCTGAGCCTTCAGCAGCCCTTGGGACTCGTAGAACCGCAGCGCCCTGGTCGTCGTCCCGGCACGCTGGGCGAGTTCACCGATTCGCATACTCCCGAAGGTAAACCTTGACGCCGGCGTCAAAGCAAGACGTCACGCCACCGCTGGTCGATCTCCGCCGGCAAACCCGGGGCGTCCTGGGCGACCTTCGGGAACGAGTCGCCCCATTCCCAGGCAGGCGTCGGCGATCGCGCGGCTGTTGTACGCGGACGAGCCTTCGGGGTGGGCGGATCAATGTCATCGTCGACGATCGCCACGTACGGTTCACGGATGCCGACATCGCGCGATGGGGCAGGTGGCCTGGTGTGGCCGGCCGGGATACCGCTGGTGCAGGGAAACCGCGATGCACAGGTCCTTCGCCGGACGGGTCCTTGTCACGCAGGTGGTCGGAGGAGCAGCCAGCCCTCGATCGCGAGCTCGCAGGGATCGGCAACCCCGTGTCCGGCGCTCCCACCACCGGAACGCCCTTGCACGCGGACACGGTGCCAGTCGCGCTGGGCATCGGCGGCCCGGTCGTCGGCGTGGCGCTGGTTCTGGTCGCCTGGGACTCCACGGGCCGCCGCATCGGGGCGATCGCGCGGGCGCTTAGTCGGTCAGGTCCACCCGGATCGTCAAGAGGTTCGTGCCGACCGCCCGGACGCCGGAGCTGTTGAAGCGCGGCAGGGTGCGAAGCCGGGCGATGGGGTCGTCCTCGGGCAGCAGGTGCGCGACTCCGGGATGCCATCGGCCGTGCAGGCGGACCCGGACGCGCGGGTTGGCCCGGATGTTGCGTACGTACTGGGATCGCTCACCGTGCTCGGAGACGAGCCAGAACTCGTCGCCGGTGCGACGGCCACCGAGCGGGGTGTGCCGTGGCCTGCCGGACACCCGGCCCGTGGTCTCCAGGAGGATCTGCCCCGGCATCCGCCGAAGGATCGGATTCAGGATCCGCTTCTGGAATCGAATGACCCGGCGGTGCTTGCTCCGCACCGGATCGGCCGCATGTTCCAGCAGGCGCGGGATCACGCCGGTATGAATCGGCGCGGCGAGAGACCACAGCACCCGGCCCGGCGCGTTCCGGTACTCGACGGTGGTCGTCCAGCGCACCGACGCTTCGCCGGTCTCGACGACATTGCGGCTCTCGATCAACGGCGACGGCGCCTCGAGCACCACCTTCCGCGGCTCCGACGTCACGACCTGCCAGCCGAGCACCTGGGGCTGCGCCGTGGCCAGCCGGAACCCGAGCAGCCGCCACCCCGTGCGCAGGAACCACCTCATCCCGCGGGGCGCGCCTTCCCAGGTGGCGCGCGCCCACTGCTCCGCGGTCCGCTGGTCATCGCGGGGACGAGCGATCTCGGTGGTGTAGTCGACCATGCCCCGAAGCTACGCGCGCCCGGCGTGTCCCACATTCAGGACGGCGAGTTCGACGTCGGAGCAGGCCCCGCCTGGCCGGCTCTGCCGATCGCCTCGACACGGTTGCGGGCACCGAGTTCATGCAAGCGCCGGCTGCAGGTACGGCTTGGGGATATCCGTGGAGAACGGCACGCTACTGGCCACGATATACACCAAGCTGGAGAGCCATGCAGAGATCGCGTCGAAGTACAAGGCCGCCGCGTTTCTGGAGCCGCCGAACGGCAGCGTCGACTAGGGGTATGCGGTCGCGGGGGTCGGGGCTGCAGAAAGCGCTACGGCCTCACGAGTCGTAGTCGACCGTGAGCGTGTCGGAGCACGGCAGCGATTGGCAGGTGAGTACGAACCCTGCGGCGATCTCGGCCTCTTCGAGTGCGAAGTTCCGCCGCATCTCGGCCTTGCCGTCGGTGATCCGGGCGCGGCAGGTTCCGCACACGCCGCCCTTGCACGCGAACGGCAGGTCCGGCCGCACCCGCTGCGCGCCGTCGAGGATCGGGGTGTCCCGTGGGAGTGCGGTGGTCGTCGAGCGGCCGTCGAGGATGACGGTGACCTCGCTGGTCAGGCCCTCGACGGGCGCGTCCTCGTGCCGGACCGGGGCGGGCGGCACGTCGTCCACATAGAACAGCTCCTGGTGCACCCGCTCGGCCGGCACGCCGTGCTCCACCAGTAGCGCGCGGGCGTCGGTGACCATGCCGAACGGGCCGCACAGCCACCAGTGCCCGACCGCCGAGACATCGGGGAACAGCGCGAGCAGCGCTTCGAGCTTGCCCGCATCGAGCCGCCCGGTGAACAGCTCGGCCTCGCGCGGTTCCCGGGACAGCACGTGCACCAGTTCGAGCCGCGCGGGATAACGGTCCTTCAGATCGGCGAGCTCGTCGGCGAACATCACCGTGGCGGTGCGGCGATTTCCATAAAGGACGGTCACCGACGCGGCCGGGTCGCGGAGCACGGTCGCGGCGATCGACAGCACCGGGGTGATGCCCGACCCGGCGGCGATCAGCACATGGTGCGCCGGCGTTCCGAGGTCCGGGGTGAACCGGCCGGTCGGCGGCCCGACCTCGATCTCGTCGCCGGGCCGGACTTCCCGCACCAGCCACGACGAGAACAGCCCGTCGGGCACCTCGCGAACGCCGATGCGGGGCGCGGCACCTTCGGGCGCGCAGATCGAGTACGACCGCCGCTCCTCGCGCCCGTCGATCATCCGGCGCAGCGTGAGCGACTGCCCCGCGCGGAAGGAATATGTGTCGGACAGCGAAGGCGGCACGTCGAACGTAACGGCCACGGCGTCGTCACAGAGCCGCTCGACCGCGGTGACGGTGAGCGAGTGGAAGCCCGCGCGCAGAGTGGTAGTCAACTCAGATTTCCTTCACGTGCTCGAAAGGCTCCTGGCAGGCGCGGCACCGGCGGAGCGCCTTGCATGCCGTCGGCCCGAAATCCGACAACGACTCCGTGTCGGCGGAACCGCAGCGCGGGCAGCGCACCTGGCGCACGGGTGGCGTCAGCGTCAACCGCACCGGGCCGCGCGGCGCGGCGCCGGGCGGGGCGGCGCCGGGCGGGGCGATCCCGGCGTCGGAGAGCTTCTGCCGGCCCGCTTCGGTGATCCAGTCCGTGGACCAGGCCGGGGACAGCACCATGCGCACTTCGACGTCGCCATAGCCGGCGCGGGAAAGCGCGTGCAAGAGGTCATCGCGCATCGTGTCCATCGCGGGACAACCGGTGTAGGTGGGTGTGATCGACACGACCACGTGACCGTCCTTTTCGGACACCTCACGCAGCACACCGAGATCGGCGAGCGTGATCATCGGCAGCTCGGGATCGGTCACCGTCTCGGCGACGGCCAGCGCGCTCACCATGTCGCCCCCGGATAGGCCCGCGCCACGCTTTGCAGTTCCGCCAGCAGGAAGCCCATGGCCTCGGTGTGCACGCCGTCGCGGCCCGTCCGGCCCGCGACGGCCGCGCGCGGCGGCACCTCGGGCGTGGTCAGCGTCGCGGCTTCGAGTACCTGGGACAGCACCTCGTCGAACTCCTCCCGCGGCACCGGGACGCCGAGCCGGCGTTCAACATCATGCTGGGCGAACAGTTCCTCGACGTAGGGCCACGCGGAGCCGAGCCCGGCCTGCATCCGTTCGTGCGAGTATTCGGTGCCATCGCCCAGCCGCACTGCCCACCGGGCGGCGTAATCGCGGTGGTAGGTCAACTCCTTGATCCCCTTGGCCGCGATCGCCGCGAGCACCGCGTCTTCGCTGTCCACCAGCCGCGAGAACAACGCGAGCCGCCAGGTCGAGAACACCAGGAGCACCGCGATCAGCTGACCGAAGTCGCCGCGCTCCAGTTCCGCGAGCCGGACGTTGCGGAACTCGTGCTCCACCCGGAGGAACGCGAAATCGTCCTCACTGCGCCCGGAACCGTCGGCTTTCCCTGCCCTGGCAAACAAAAGGCGGGCCTGGCCGAGCAGGTCGAGGCCGATGTTCGCGATCGCCACCTCGTCCTCCAGCTCGGGCGCGTTCGTGCACCACTGCTGCAGCCGATGGGAGAAGATCAGCGCGTCGTCCCCGAGCATGAGGCAGTACGCCGCCAGTGCAGAACCGTCCACCCCGGACGGCACCGAAGTGTCCACACCGGACAGCGGATCCTCGAACCCCGTGCCGAACGCCCAGCGGGAATCGTCGGACGCGTCGGTGAGCGCTTCGAAAGCGTTGTCAAAGGCCATCACGCACTCACATGTGGGGAACGTTGTCGGGAATGTCGTAGAACGTCGGGTGCCGGTACACCTTGTCGCCCGACGGCGCGAAGAACGGGTCCTTCTCGTCAGGGCTTGACGCGGTGATGTCCGCGGCCCTGACCACCCAGATGCTCACACCCTCGTTGCGGCGGGTGTAGAGATCGCGGGCGTTGTGCAGGGCCATCTCGTCGTCCGCGGCACGCAGCGAGCCCACGTGCACGTGGTTCAGACCTCGCTTGCCCCGCACGAACACCTCGTACAACGTCCAGTCGTTCACCGCTGCCTCTCCTTCTGCCTCGCAGCATGCACGGCGGCGGCTTCCCGCACCCACTCGCCGTCCTCGTGCGCCTTCCGGCGATGCTCGACCCGTTCCGCGTTGCACGGCCCGTTGCCCGAGACCACCTGCTTGAACTCGTCCCAGTCCAGCTCGCCGAAGTCGTAGTGCCCGCGGTCGGCGTTCCAGCGCAGGTCCGGGTCCGGCAGCGTCACGCCCAGCACCTCCGCCTGCGGCACCGACATGTCGACGAATCGCTGACGCAGCTCGTCATTGGTGTGCCGCTTGACCTTCCAGGCCATCGACTGCGCGGTGTTCGGCGAGTCGGCGTCCGGCGGGCCGAACATCATCAGCGACGGCCACCACCACCGGTTCACCGCCTCCCGCACCATGTCCCGCTGCGCCGCGGTGCCCTTCATCATCGTCATCAGCAGCTCGAAACCCTGCCGCTGATGGAAGGACTCCTCCTTGCAGATCCGGATCATCGCCCGCGCGTACGGCCCGTAGCTGCTGCGGCACAACGGAACCTGGTTGCAGATCGCCGCGCCGTCCACGAGCCAGCCGATCACGCCGACATCGGCGAACGTGAGCGTCGGGTAGTTGAAGATCGACGAGTACTTCTGCCGGCCGGTGATCAGCCGCTCGGTCAGATCGGTCCGGTCGGCGCCGAGGGTTTCCGTCGCCGAGTACAGATACAACCCGTGCCCGGCCTCGTCCTGCACCTTCGCCAGCAGGATCGCCTTGCGCCGCAGCGAAGGCGCGCGAGTGATCCAGTTGCCTTCCGGCTGCATCCCGATGATCTCCGAATGCGCGTGCTGCGCGATCTGCCGGATCATCGTCTTGCGGTAGCCGTCCGGCACCCAGTCGCGCGGTTCGATCCGCTGGTCTTTCTCCAGCGTGTGCTCGAAATGCCGTTCCAGGTCCTCTTCGGACAGTGCCGCTATCATTTCGCCACCAGGGTCAGCACGTCGTACTTCGCCACCGAATCGCCGGCGGCGTTGGTCACATCGGCGTCCCACCGGACTTCGCCGTAGTCCTGGTCGATGCGCGGCGTGATCTGCTTGGCGGTCAACGTGACCGTCAGCTCGTCACCCGGCTTGACCGGGGTCAGGAAGCGAAGGTTCTCCAGGCCGTAGTTGGCCAGCACCGGCCCCGGTTCGGGCGAGACGAACAGCCCGGCCGCGAACGACACGACCAGGTAACCGTGCGCCACGATGCCGCCGAACAGCGGGTTCGCGGCGGCCGCCTCAGGATCGGTGTGCGCGTAGAACGTGTCACCGGTGAACTCGGCAAAATGGTCGACGTCGGACTGACTGACCACCCGCGGCCCGGCGACCACCGAGTCGCCGATCTTCAACTCCGCCAAGGACTTCCGGAACGGGTGCACACCTTCAGCGCGCGGCGCGCCCGGCACCCAGCGACCGGTCACAGCCGAGAGCACCTTGGGGCTCGCCTGCACGGCGGTGCGCTGCAGGTGGTGCAGCACGCCGTGGATACCGCCCATCTCCTCGCCGCCGCCCGCCCTGCCGGGTCCGCCGTGGACCAGTTGCGGCAACGGCGATCCGTGCCCGGTGGACTCCTTCGCATCGTCGGCGTCGAGCACCAGCAGCCGCCCGTGCCACGGCGCGACCCCGAGCACCACCTCGCGTGCGAACTCGGCGTCCCCGGTCACCACCGAACCCGCCAGGCTCCCCTCTCCACGCGCGGCGTAGTCGATGGCCTGCTCGGTCGAGGTGTACGGCAGCAGCGTGGACACCGGGCCGAACGCCTCGACCTCATGCGGCTCGGCGCGCTCCGGATCACCCTTGAGCAGCACCGGCGAGATGAACGCGCCACGCTCGGCGTCGGCGTCCACGACCTCGACCTGCTCCGGATCGCCGAACACCACGCTTCCGGCCGCCAGCAACGCCTTCAGCGACCGGCGCACCTCCTCGCGCTGCTCCAGGCTCGCGAGCGCACCCATCCGCACGCCCTCGGCCGCCGGGTTGCCGACCGTCACCTTCGCCAGCCGCGCGCTCGCCGCGGCCGCGACGTCATCAAGCAGCGCCGCCGGCACGAACGCGCGCCGGATCGCGGTGCACTTCTGGCCGGCCTTCACGGTCATCTCCGTGACCAGCTGCTTGACGAACAGGTCGAACTCGGCCGTGCCCGGGGTGGCATCCGGACCGAGGATCGAGCAGTTGAGCGAGTCGGCCTCGGCATTGAACCGGGCAGCATTGCGCACGATCGCCGGATGCGCACGCAGCCGCCGCGCCGTGGACGCCGAACCGGTGAACGCGACCAGATCCTGCCCGGTCACATGATCGAGCAGGTCACCCGCGCTGCCGCAGACGAACTGCAGCGTGCCCTCGGGCAGGATCCCCGATTCGACGATCAGCTCGACGAGGCGCGCGGTCAGGTACGCGGTTTGGCTCGCCGGCTTGATCAGGCTCGGCACCCCGGCCAGGAACGCGGGCGCGAACTTCTCCAGCGGCCCCCAGACCGGGAAGTTGAAGGCGTTGATCTGCACGGCGACACCCCGCAGCGGAGTCGCAATGTGCTGCCCCACGAACGTGCCGCCCTTGCCGAGCGGCTCGACGCCGCCGTCGACGTACACCGTGTCGTTCGGCAGTTCCCGTTTGCCCTTGCTCGCGTAGCTGAACAGCACACCGATGCCGCCGTCGATGTCGAACTTCGAATCGCCCAGGGTGGCGCCGGTCCGCGCGGACAGCGCGTACAGCTCCTCGCGGTGCTCACGCAGGTTCGAGGCGAGCGCCTTGAGCAGGGCCGCCCGCTGGTGGAAGGTCAGCTCGCGCAGCGCGGGCCCGCCGACGCGGCGGCCGTGGTCCAGCGCCGCGGCCATGTCGACGCCCGCCGACGAGACCCGCGCGACCTCTTCGCCGGTCACCGCGTCATGCAGCGGAACCCCCTCGTCAGGCGCGGTGTGCCAGTGGCCGCCGACGTAGCTGCGCAGGAGCGCCATCGATCCCTCCTCGAATAACCAACCGAACGTTCAGGAATTCATGGTAGCGTCTTGACAAGCGCGGGGCCAGGGGTCAGTTTGTTAACCGTCCATTCGGTCGGTAAGCAGGTGGTGCACAGTGACGGTTTCCGCGCCCGCGCAGGCGATGTTCGACGACGACGTCGCCTCCAAGTCCCTCGGCATCGAACTCGTCGAAGCCGACGGCGGACGCGCGGTCGCCCGGATGCGGATCACCGCGGAGATGGTCAACGGGCACGGCATCGCGCACGGCGGCTTCCTGTTCCTGCTGGCCGACACCGCGTTCGCGTGCGCCTGCAACAGCCACGGTCCGGTGACCGTCGCCGCCGGCGCCGAGATCTCGTTCGTCACCAGCGCCCGCCTCGGCGACGAACTCGTCGCCACCGCCGACGAACGCACCCGCTACGGCCGCAACGGGATCTACGACATCACCGTCCACCGCGGCGCGGAGGTCATCGCCGAGTTCCGCGGCCGCAGCCGCACCATCTCCCGAAGCTGAGGAGCCATGACCACGACGCACAGCGAAGTGCCGTACGCCAAGCGACTGGGGGCAGCGCCCGCCGCGGAGGACCTGTCGGCCGCCGAGCGGATGAGCGTGGACGAGCTGCGGTCCGTCCAACTCGGACGTCTACAGTGGACACTCAAGCACGCCTACGACAATGTGCCCTGGTATCGCCAGAAGTTCGACGAGGCCGGGGTACATCCGGACCACTGCCGCTCGCTCGAAGACCTCGCGAAGTTCCCGTACACCACCAAAGCGGACCTGCGCGCGAACTACCCGTTCGGCATGTTCGCCGTGCCACAGCGGGATGTCCGCCGCATCCACGCCTCCAGCGGCACCACCGGCAAGCCCACCGTCGTCGGCTACACCGAGGCCGACCTGGACACCTGGGCGAGCGTGATGGCCCGGTCGATCTTCGCCGCCGGCGGGCGCCCGGGACACAAAGTCCATGTGGCGTACGGCTACGGGCTGTTCACCGGCGGGCTCGGCGCGCACTACGGGGCCGAAAAGCTCGGCGCCACCGTGATTCCCGCGTCCGGCGGGATGACCGCGCGGCAGGTGCAGCTCATCACCGATTTCCGGCCCGAGATCATCATGGTCACCCCGTCCTACATGCTCACGCTGCTGGACGAGTTCGAGCGCCAGGGTGTCGACCCGCGCACGAGTTCCCTGCGGGTGGGCATTTTCGGTGCGGAGCCGTGGACCGAGCGGATGCGCGCTGAGATCGAGGAACGGCTGGACCTCGACGCGGTCGACATCTACGGCCTGTCCGAGGTGATGGGGCCCGGCGTGGCGCAGGAATGCGTCGAGACAAAGGACGGCCTGCACATCTGGGAGGACCACTTCTACCCCGAGGTGATCGACCCGGTCGACGAGAACGTGCTGCCCGCCGGCGAGACGGGCGAGCTGCTGTTCACGTCGCTGACCAAGCAGGCACTGCCGATCATCCGCTACCGCACGCGCGATCTGACCGCGCTGCGGCAGGGCACCGCGCGGCCGTCGTTCCGGCGGATGGACAAGGTCACCGGCCGCAGCGACGACATGATCATCCTGCGCGGCGTCAACGTTTTCCCCACCCAGATCGAGGAAATCGTGCTAGCCACGCCGGGTTTGGCGCCGCACTTCCAGATCCGGCTGACCCGCGAGGACCGGATGGACCACCTCACCGTGCTGGTCGAGGCCCGGACGGACACCCCGGCCGAACGCCGCGCCCCCGCCGCGAAGGAGATCTCGGCCCGGGTCAAGGACGGCGTCGGCGTGACCGTCGGCGTCGAGGTGCTGGACCCGGACACCCTGGAGCGTTCGGTCGGCAAGCTGAAGCGTGTGATCGACCAGCGCCCGCGCGACTAGACCAGGCCAGGGATACTCACGGTATGACGACCGCACCGCCGGCCCGGCCCGCCAAGCGCGGGCGGCCGGGCTATGACCTCGAGTCGCTGCTGGCCGTCGCGGTGAAGCTGTTCAACGAGCGCGGCTACGACGGCACCAGCATGGAGGACCTGTCGCGGAAGCTGGGCATCACCAAGTCCGCGATCTACCACCACGTGCCCAGCAAGCAGGAACTGCTGCGGCTGTCGGTGGACCGCGCGCTCGACGGGCTGTTCGCGATCGTGGCGGAGCTGGAAACCGTCGAGGGCCGCGCGGTGGTGCGGCTGGAGTATCTGGTGCGCGGCAGTGTCGCGGTGCTCGTCGAGCAGTTGCCGTTCGTGACGCTGCTGCTGCGCGTGCGGGGGAACACCAAGGTGGAGCGTGCCGCGCTCGCCCGGCGGCGTGAGTTCGACCACATCGTCACGTCGCTCGTGACGGAGGCCGTCGCGGATGGCGACCTGCGCTCGGACATCGATCCCGCCACCGCGGCGCGGCTGCTGTTCGGGATGGTGAACTCCCTGATCGAGTGGTACCGCCCGCGCGGCGGCATCGGGGCTGACGCCCTCGCCGATTCGGTCGCGACGATGGCCTTCGACGGACTGCGCATCCGCGGCTGACCACCCGCGAGTCCGACATTCAGGACAACGAGTCTCCCGTCGCGCGCCAAATTCCTTCAGCTAAAACTGGACAGTTTTAGCTGAAGGTTCTACTCTGGATCTTGTGACAGAAGGCGTATCTGATTCGGCCCTGCGCGCGGCGCGTGAGGTGCAGGTGGTCGTGAGTCGCTTGCGGCGGCGCCTCAAAGAGGTCGCCGGCAAGCACGAGATGACCCCGTCCCAGGTGTCGGTGGTCACCAGGCTGGACCGGGGCGGCCCGGCGTCCGCGAGCGATCTCGCGGCGGCGGAACGGGTCCGCCCGCAGTCGATGGCCACCGTGCTGGCCGGACTGGATGAACAGGGGTGGATCGAGCGGCGGCCTGACCCGGCGGACGGGCGCAAGCAGCTCGTTTCGCTGAGCCGGAGCGGACAGCGCTGGATGACGGAAAACCGTTCCCTGCGCGACGAATTCCTCGGCCACGCACTGCAAGATCACTTCAGCGAGAAGGAACGCCAGACCATCCTGCAGGCGTGCGCGCTGCTCGACCGGCTGACCACGCTATGACCGAACGGTTCAACCGCAAGCTGATCGCCCCGATGATCCTGGGGTCGATCCTGAACCCGGTCAACTCCTCGATGATCGCGGTCGCGCTGATCCCGATCGGCGCGGCGTTCGGCGCCCCGCCCGCGCAGACGGCGTGGCTCGTGTCCGGGCTGTACCTGGCCACCGCGATCGGGCAGCCCGTGGTGGGACGGCTGATCGACATCTTCGGCCCGCGCCAGCTGTTCCTCGCCGGCACCGCGCTGACCGGGATCGCTGGCGTGGTCGGCGTGCTCGCCCCGTCGCTCCCGGTGCTCGTGATCGCGCGCGTGATCCTCGGATTCGGGACGTGCGCCGGCTATCCGGCCGCGATGTACCTCATCCGCACCGAAGCGGACCGCACCGGGCAGAAGAGCCCGGCCGGGGTGCTGACCACGCTCGCCGTGGCCAGCCAGACGATCGTGGTCATCGGGCCCACGGTCGGCGGGCTGCTGATCGGGCTGGGCGGCTGGCGCACCATCTTCTCGGTCAACATCCCGCTGGCGGTGGCCGGTATCGTGCTCGGCCTGCTGCGACTGCCCAAGACCGGACGGCGCGGCGACGGCCACATCGACCTTCCCGGGATCGTGCTGTTCGCCGGGATGCTCACGTCGCTGCTGCTGTTCCTGATGGACCCCGTCGGCGAATGGTGGCTGGTCGTCGTGACCGTCGTGGTGGCCGCGGGCTTCGCGGTGTGGGAACGGCGTGCGGCGGAGCCGTTCCTCGATTTGCGGCTGCTGGGCGGGAATCCGGCGCTGCTGGCCACCTACGTCCGGATGCTGCTGACCGCCATCGTCTCGTACGCCTTCTTGTACGGCTACACGCAATGGCTCGAGGAGTCGCACGGGTTGTCGGCGTCGCTGGCCGGGCTCGTCCTGCTGCCGCTGTCGCTGACCGCGATCCTCGTGTCGTCGGCGACGGGCCGCAATCCGGAGGTACGCGGGAAGCTTCTCGTCGGCGGCGCTTGCCAGGCGCTCGCGTGTGGCGGCCTGCTGATCCTGCATTCCGGCAGCGCCATCTGGCTGCTGATCGTGATCGGCGTGCTCGTCGGGATCCCGCAGGGGCTCAACAACCTCGCGAACCAGAACGCCTTGTACCACCAGGCGGATCCGGCGCGGATCGCCTCGTCGGCGGGGCTGTTGCGGACGTTCTTCTACCTCGGCGCGATCATCTCGTCCTCGGCCAACGGCGCGTTCCTGAGCGAGCGGGCCGACACCCCCGGCCTGCACTCGCTCGCCTGGTTCATGCTCGGCGCGTCGCTGCTCATGCTGGCACTGACCATTGTGGACCGTTCACTGCGCCGGATCGGCGCTTCCACCGACGGGGAAGAGAAACCGATGGCACTGACCACTTTGGACGACAACACCGCACTCGTGCTGGTCGATCTCCAGCACGGCACGGTGTCGGGCTCGCGCGGCACCCCGCATCCGGGCCAAGACGTGGTCTCGCGGGCCGTCGAGCTGGCCGACGCGTTCCGCAAGCACGGCGGGCCGGTCGTGCTGGTGCGGGTGACCGGCGAGCCGGACGGCGCGGACGCGACGCCCGGCCGCACCGAGGCCGGCAGGCGGGATGCGCCGCCCGAGGGCTGGGACGTCATCGTCGACGAGTTGGCGCCGCAGGCGGGCGACATCGTGGTGACCAAACGGAACTGGGGCGCGTTCCACGGCACCGATCTCGACCTGCACCTGCGCCGTCGCGGGGTGACGCAGATCGTGCTGGCCGGGGTGGCGACGAGTATCGGTGTCGAGTCCACGGCCCGCGCCGCGCACGAGCACGGCTACCACGTGACGCTCGCGACCGACGCGATGACCGACATCGACGCCGACGCGCACCAGAACAGCATCCAGCGCATCTTCCCACTGCTGGGCGAGACCGGCACGACCGCCGAGATCATCGAGCTCCTGGAGAAAACGCGCTCCGGAGTGTCGGACTCGACGTCCTGAGTGTCGGACTCGGCGTCGTGAGCGTCGGACTCGCGAGCGGGAAGTCGCGGGGCGAGTAGGGATGTGCGACGGTACGGGATATGGCCGCTCCCGCTCGATCCACGGTGCTGTCCTGGACGACCGTCGTGCCCGTGGTCGGGGTGCTGGTACTCGTGGCGACGTGGGGGCGCGCCCTCTCGCTGGTTCCCGTGGTGCTGGTCGCGATCGTGCTCGCGGCAACCGTACTGGCCGCCGTCCATCACGCCGAGGTCGTCGCGCTCCGGGTGGGTGAGCCGTTCGGGTCGCTGGTGCTCGCGGTCGCGGTGACCGTGATCGAGGTGGCGCTGATCGTCACGCTGATGGCGTCCGGCGGGCCCGGGGCGTCTTCGCTGGCGCGGGACACGGTGTTCGCCGCGGTGATGATCACGACCAACGGCATCGTCGGGATCGCGCTGCTCCTGGGCGCGTTCAAGCGGGACACCACGCTGTTCAACGCCGAGGGCAGCGGTGCCGCGCTCGCCACCGTGATGACCCTCGCGACGCTTTCCCTGGTGCTGCCTACTTTCACGACCAGCCATCCCGGTCCGCAGTTCTCCGGCCCGCAGCTCGTGTTCGCCGCGCTCGCGTCGCTCGTCCTTTATGGCATCTTCGTGTTCACCCAGACGGTGCGGCACCGGTACTTCTTCCTGCCGGTCACCGAGGAAGGTGTGATCGAGACCGAGGAGCACGCGGAGGTGCCCACCGGCAAGGCCGTCCTGCTCTCGCTGGGGCTGCTGCTGATGGCCCTGATCGCGGTCGTCGGCCTGGCGAAGGTCGAGTCGCCCGCGATCGAGGCCGGCATCCGGGCGGTGGGCTTCCCGTCGTCGTTCGTCGGCGTCGTCATCGCGTTGCTCGTGCTGCTGCCGGAGACGATCGCCGCCGCGCGGGCCGCGTGGCGTGACCGCATCCAGACGAGCCTGAACCTGGCCTACGGCTCGGCCATCGCGAGCATCGGTCTCACCATCCCGTCGATCGCGCTGGCTTCGGTGTGGCTCACCGGACCGCTGACGCTCGGCCTCGGGCCGGTGCAGATGATCCTGCTGCTGGTGACGGTGCTGGCGAGCGTGCTGACGGTGGTCCCCGGCCGCGCGACCCGCCTGCAGGCCGGCGTGCATCTCGTGTTGCTGGCCGCGTTCGTGTTCCTCGCCGTGAACCCCTGATACGAGACACGGGGCGGAGCCCGAAAGGCCCCGCCCCGTGCCACCCCCACATCAGGCCGTCGCGGCGAACTGCGCCGAGTACAGCCGGTAGTACGCGCCGTGCGCCTCCAGCAGTTCCTCGTGCGTGCCCTGCTCCACGATCTGGCCCGACTCCATCACCAGGATCAGGTCCGCGTCCCGGATCGTCGACAACCGGTGCGCGATCACGAAGCTCGTCCGCGATGACCGCAACGCCGCCATTGCCTTCTGCACCAACGCTTCCGTCCGGGTGTCGACCGAGCTCGTCGCCTCGTCGAGGATCAGCAGCGACGGCGAAGCGAGGAAGGCCCGCGCGATCGTCAGCAGCTGCTTCTCCCCCGCGCTGACGTTCGTGCCCTCCTCGTCGATCACCGTGTCGTACCCGTCCGGCAGGGTCCGCACGAACCGGTCGACGAAGGTGGCCTTCGCCGCCGCGATGATCTGCTCCTCCGTCGCATCCGGCCTGCCGTAGGCGATGTTGGCCCGGATCGTCCCGCCGAACAGCCAGGTGTCCTGCAGCACCATGCCGATCTGCGACCGCAGATCCTCCCGCCGCAGCTGCGTGATGTCCACCCCGTCGAGCGTGATCCGGCCCGCGTCCAGCTCGTAGAACCGCATGATCAGGTTGACCAGCGTGGTCTTCCCGGCGCCGGTCGGCCCGACGATCGCGACCGTCTGTCCCGGCTCCGCGACCAGCGACAGATGCTCGATCAGCGGCTGCTCCGGCCGGTACGCGAAGCTGACGTCGGTGAACTCGACCCGGCCGCGCCGGTCCGCGGGCAGCGAAGCGGCGGTGCTTCCAGTCGCGTCGGGCTCCTGCTCCTCGGCGTCCAGCAGCTCGAACACCCGCTCCGCGGACGCCACCCCGGACTGCATCAGGTTCGCCATCGACGCGATCTGGGTCAGCGGCTGCGTGAACTGGCGCGAGTACTGGATGAACGCCTGCACCTCGCCGAGCGTCATGGCACCCGAGGTGATCCGCAGCCCGCCGACCACCGCGACCACGACGTAGCTCAGGTTCGACAGGAACATCATCGCCGGCATGATCAGCCCGGACACGAACTGCGCGCCACGCGCCGCCTCGAACAGATCGTCGTTGCGCTGGCGGAACTCCTCTTCCGACTCGCGCTGCCGCCCGAACACCTTCACCAGCTGGTGCCCGGTGAACGACTCCTCGATGTGCGCGTTGAGCTTGCCCGTGTTCTTCCACTGCGCGATGAACAGCTTCTGCGAGCGCTTGCCGATCTGGGTGGTGATGACCACCGAGATCGGGATGACCGCGAGCGCGATCACCGCCAGCAGCGGCGAGATCGTGAACATCAGGACGATCACGCCGAGCACGGTCAGCACCGACGTCATCAGCTGGCTCAGCGTCTGCTGCATCGTCGTGGCGATGTTGTCGATGTCGTTGGTGACGCGGGAAAGCAGCTCACCGCGGGGCTGGCCGTCGAAGTAGCGCAACGGAAGCCGGTGCAGTTTCGCCTCGACCTCTTCGCGCAGAGCGAAAACGACCCGCTGCACGACGCGGTTGAGCAGCCGCCCCTGTCCCCAGGAGAACACCGAGGACGCGAGGTAGAGCCCGAGCACCCATGACAGCGTCTCGCCCAGCGCGCCGAAGTCGATGCCGCCGCCGGGCACGTGCCGCAGCTTCTGCAGCACGCCCTGGAAGATCACGTCGGTGGCCTCGCCGAGCAGTTTCGGCCCGGCGACGGTGAACCCGACCGCCGCGACACCGAGCACGACGACGACGGTGAACGCGAAGCGTTCGGGCCGCAGCAGGCCGAGAAGCCGCTTCGCCGACGGGCCGAAGCTCTTGGCCTTGCTGACCGGCATCCCCATCCCGGGCATGCCGCGGCCCATCGGGCCGCCCGCGGGCCGCGGTGCTGGTCTGTTTTCGGTGGTGGTCACGCCGCCTCCAGTGTCCTGCGGGACGCCCGCACCCGGTCGGCTCGCATGAACTGGGCTTCGCGATTGTTGCTCATGCCGCCTCCGCCGGGGTGAGCTGGGACTGCACGATCTCCACGTAGGTCGGGCAGGTCTCCAGGAGCTGGTGGTGAGTGCCGACGCCGACGATCGCGCCGTCGTCGAGCACGATGATCTGGTCGGCGTCGAGGATCGTGGTCACCCGTTGCGCCACCACGAGCACCGCCGCGTTGCGGGTGTGCGGGCGCAGCGCCGTCCGCAGCGCGGCGTCGGTGGCCAGGTCGAGCGCGGAGAACGAGTCGTCGAACAGGAAGATCTCGGGCCGCCGCACGAGCGCCCGCGCGATCGACAGCCGCTGCCGCTGACCGCCGGACACGTTGGTGCCGCCCTGCGCGACCGGCGCCTCCAGCCCGCCGGGCATCTCCCGGACGAAGTCGGCGGCCTGCGCGATTTCCAGCGCCTGCCACAGTTCCTCGTCGGTCGCGTCGGGATTGCCGTACCGCAGGTTGCTCGCCACGGTGCCGGTGAACAGGTACGCCCGCTGCGGGACCAGCCCGATCCGCCGCCACAGCACTTCGGGCTCCAGCTCCCGCACGTCGACCCCGTCGACCAGCACCGTGCCGGACGTGACGTCGATCAGCCGCGGGATCAGCGAGAGCAGCGTGGTCTTGCCGGCGCCGGTGCTGCCGATGATCGCCGTCGTGGTCCCGGCCCCGGCACGGAAGGAGATGTTGCGCAGCACGGCTTCCGCCGCCCCCGGATACCGGAACTCGACCCCGCGGAACTCCAGTTCGGCCTGGGACCGGAGCTCCCGCACGGGGGCGACCGGCGGCCGCACCGAGGACTCGGCGTCGAGCACCTCGTTGATCCGCTCGGCGCAGACCGCCGCGCGCGGGATCATGATCGAGATGAACGTCGCCATCATCACCGACATCAGGATCTGCAGCAGGTAGTTGAGGAACGCGGTCAGCGCGCCGATCTGCATCTCGCCGGTGTCGACGCGGTGCGCGCCGAACCACAGCACCGCGACGCTGGAGGCGTTCAGGATCAGCATGACCGTCGGGAAGATCAGCGCCTGCAGCCGGCCGACGCGCAGCGCCGTGTCGGTCAGCGTCGCGTTGGCGTCGGCGAACCGCCGGGCCTCCGACTTCTCGCGGACGAACGCGCGCACCACGCGGATACCGGTCAGCTGCTCGCGCAGCACCCGGTTGACGACGTCGATGCGTTCCTGCATGAGGCGGAACTGCGGCACCATCCGGACCACGATCGCGCCGATCGCGATCAGCAGCGCCGGCACGCACACCAGCAGCAGCCAGGACAGCCCGACGTCTTCGTTGAGCGCGAGCACGATCCCGGCGAAGCACATGATCGGCGCGGTGACGAGCATGGTGCAGACCAGCACCACGAGCAGCTGCACCTGCTGCACGTCGTTGGTGGTGCGGGTGATCAGCGACGGCGCACCGAAGCTCGAGACCTCGCGGGCGGAGAACTCCCCGACCCGGTGGAAGATCGCGGCCCGCACGTCGCGGCCGAAGCCCATCGCGGCGCGGGCGCTGAAGAAGACGGCGCCGACCGAGCAGATGATCTGCAGCAGCGTCACCGTGAGCATCCAGCCGCCGGTGGACAGGATGTAGCCGGTGTCGCCGCGGATGATGCCGTTGTCGATGATGTCGGCGTTGAGGCTCGGCAGGTAGAGCGACGCGACCGTGCCGATGAGCTGCAGCACGAGGACGACCGTCAGCTCCTGCCGATACGGGCGCAGGTGGGTGCGTAACAGGCGGATGAGCAAGGGGTCCCCCAAGAGAAACCAACCGTATCTAACATGGACACAGTACCCCGGATCAGATAAGAAACGCAACGTATCTAAGGAGTCAGGTGTCCGAGACCAGGTCGCGCCGCCGCGGCGAGCAGCTCGAAGCGGCGATCCTCGACGCCACCTGGAAAGAGCTGAAGGAAACCGGCTACAGCGGGTTGACCATCGAAAGGGTCGCAAGCCGCGCCGGAACGAGCAAGCCGGTTATCTATCGCCGCTGGAGCAACCGGGCCGAGCTGGTGCTCGCCGCCTGGGCCCGACAGGCGCCGATGCGGCCGGAGCCGGTGAACACCGGTTCGCTACGGGCTGATCTGGTGGAGCTGTTCAGCAGGATCGCGAGCCGCGCCGGCGACATCATGGGCGAGATGATCGCCGGCGTGATGGGCGAGGCGTTCCGGGATCCCGAGGTGCTGGCCCTGTTGCAGGAGCGGCTGCGGTCCTCGCCGCTGAAGATCGCCCTGAACAGGATCGTCGACAGGGCGGTCGAACGGGGTGAGCTGCCGCCGGTCGAGCTGCCGGACCGGGTCACCCGGCTGCCGCTCGACCTCATCCGCGGCGGGGCGATGGTCACCGGCGGTCCGCCCCAGAAGGAGGAGGTCGAGGAGCTGGTCGACGACGTCTATCTCCCACTGCTGCACGGGCTCAGTGCCCGGTGAAGCGCGAGTTGAGCCGCGCGGCCTGTCGCATGAGGTGGTCTCGTTCGGGGAGGTTGGGCGCTGACCGGGCGGCTTCGGTGTAGAGCCGGGCCGCAGTGACCGGGTCGCCGGCACGCTCGTGCAGGTACGCCGCGGCGGCGGAGTGCCGCGGCAGTGCGGGATCGAGCTCCGCCAGCGCGGCCAGGCCGGCCTGCGGGCCATCGGCCTCGCCGACCGCGACCGCCCGGTTGAGCCGGGCCACCGGACTGTCGGTGAGCCGCACCAGTTCGTCGTACCACTCGACGATCTGCGGCCAGTCGGTCTCCTCGGCCGTCCGCGCGTCGGCGTGCAGCGCGGCGATGGCTGCCTGGGCCTGGAACTCGCCCAGGCGGTCGCGGGCTAGCGCGGCCTGGAGCACGTCGACCCCCTCGGTGATCAGGCGGGTGTTCCACCGTCCGCGGTCCTGCTCGGCGAGGGGCACCAGCCTGCCGTCGGGACCGGTTCGGGCTGGACGCCGCGCGTGGTGCAGCAGCATCAGCGCGAGCAGGCCCGCGACCTCCTCGTGGTAGGTCTTGACCGCGAGCTGGCGGGTGAGCCGGATCGCCTCGGCGGCGAGGTCGACGTCACCGGAGTAGCCCTCGTTGAAGACCAGGTAGAGCACGCGCAGCACCGTGCCGAGGTCGCCGGGCTGGGTGAACCGGACGCCGGAGACGGTCCGCTTGGCCCGGCTGATGCGCTGGGCCATCGTCGCCTCCGGCACCAGGTAGGCCTGCGCGATCTGACGCGTGGTCAGGCCGCCGACCGCGCGCAGTGTGAGCGCGACGGCCGAGGCCGGGGTCAGGGACGGGTGCGCGCACAGGAAGTACAGCTGCAGCGTGTCGTCGACCGCCCCGGGCTCGCCGGGCGCGGGCTCGTCCTCGATGCGGATCTCGCGTTGCCGCCGGGAAGTGTCGGCGCGGGCGGCGTCGAGGAACTTGCGCCAGGCCACCGTGACCAGCCAACCCTTCGGGTCGCGCGGCGGGTCGGCCGGCCACACGCGCACGGCCTCGATCAGGGCGTCCTGCACGGCATCCTCGGCCGCCGCGAAATCCGCTCCGCGGCGACCGAGGATCCCGATCACGGTAGGCGTGAGGGTCCGCAGCAGGGCCTCGTCCACGTGAGTCACTCCGTGATGGTGGGAACCACGCCGTAGCAGGGGCGCAGTTCCAGCCACTCGTGGATCGGCTTCCCGCCCGCGCCCGGCGCCGCGGACAGCTCGCCGGCCAGCTCGACCGCCCGCTCGTGGCTCTCGACGTCGATCATCATCCAGCCGGCGATCAGGTCCTTGGTCTCCGCGAACGGGCCGTCGGTGACCGGCGGCTTTCCCTCGCCGTCGTAGCGGACGAAGATGCCCTCCGGGGAGAGGGCCTGTTCGGCGACGAACTCGCCGGTGGTCTCGAGCCGGGCGGCGAAGTCGCGCATGTACTGGATGTGGGCGGAAATCTCCTCCGGTGTCCACTGGTCCATCGGCGCGTCGTGGACCGACGCCGGCGCGCCCCGGTAATGCTTGAGCAGCACGTATTTGGCCATCAGATACTCCTTTTCACGCGTGCTGACGCTCGGCCCGGCGGCGGATCAGCTCTTCGACCGCGGTCGGCAGTGTCGTCTCGAAGTCGATCAGCTTCGCCCAGGTCGGGGTCACCACGATCCGGACCATACTGTCGTAGAGCGAGTGGACCTCGGCTTCCCACTCGACCCGCTGTTCCGGCGTCATCTCGTAACTACCGTTCATCTGGAGGTACTCCTCAGGGATGCCGTCGACGACGTCCAGCTCGGCCCGGCCGCGGATGAGCAGGATCTTCGGCGGGTGCACCTCGGTGTCGATGGTCAGCGCGACCATCGGGTTGGCGCGCAGGGACGCCAGCTTCGGCGCGTTCGTCGAGGTGCACATGACGATCTCCGAGCCGTTCCAGGTGAACGCGATCGGGACGCTGCGGGGTGTGCCGTCCTGGGCGACATAGGCCAGCCGGGTCAGGTCGCGGGCCAGCAGCTCGCGGCTGAACGGCCGGTTCAGGACCTCGGTGATCTCGTTCGGGTGCATGGGTGCTCCTGTGGTGAGGTACGGCCCGTCGCGGCCGTGTTCACCGCGGGGACGGAGCCACGCCCGGGTTCTCGACATCCCATGGCAGGGCGGAGTTCATCAGGCCGATCATGCCCGAGACCAGCCGCATCTGCTCGACACTACGGACGTCGGCTTCGACCAGGCGCGGTGAGCACACCAGCACAGCCAGTGCCTGCGCGCGAGACAGGGCCACGTTGAGCCGGTTGCGCGAAAGCAGGAAGTCGAGCCCGCGCGGCAGGTCGAGCGCCGAGGACGAGGTCATGGTCGCGATCACGACCGGCGCCTCCTGCCCCTGGAACCGGTCCACCGTGCCCACGCGGACGCCCGGGAACCCGGCTCGTTCCAGTGCTCGGCTGACGACCCGCGCCTGCAGGTTGTACGGGGCGACGACGAGGATGTCCTTGTCCGACAAGGGCCGCTTGCCGTGCGTATCCGTCCACTGTCGACCGTGCACAGTGGACACCAGCTCGACCACCGCCGCGGCTTCCTCGGGCGAGCGCGTCGTGTTGCCCCGGTGCTCGACCTCCAGCAGGTGCAACCCGGGCCGCACGCCCTCGATCCCGCGCTCCGCCGTCGACGGGTGCGCGTGCAGCAGCCCGGCGTAGGACAACCGCGAGACCGGTGCGCACACGTCGGGATGCATCCGGCGGGTCTGGTCGAGGAAGTACCCCAGCTCCGGCGGGATCACGTCCGCGTCGCCGAGCAGGTGCCCGAGCGCGGACGCCTCCGCACCGGCCGGATGGGTGCCCTGCACGACCTGCGGCAACTGTTGCGGATCTCCCAGCAGCACAAGGTTTTTGGCCGCCATCGACACCGCGAGCGCGTCGGCGAGGGCGAACTGGCCCGCCTCGTCGACGATCAGCACGTCGAACGGCTCGGCGCGCAGCGCGGAGTTCGCGAAGGTCCACGCGGTGCCGCCGACGAGATGCCCGTCGTCGTGCTCGGTGCGCCACCGGGCCAGCGCGTCGTTGCTCTTCGGCTGGTCCCACGGCTGCTCGGGATCGGGCGTCTTGCGCGGGCGTTTGGCGCACGGCAGGCCGGGCGCGGTCGCCTTCGCCGCGGCAAGCACGTTCTCCACCGCCTTGTGACTGGTCGACGTGACCGCCACGGTCCTGCCCGCGCGCACCAGATGCGCGATGAGCTTGCCCGCCAGGTACGTCTTGCCGGCGCCGGGCGGCCCCTGCACGGCGAGCGCCGACCCGTCGAGCGCGTCGACGGCGTCGATCACCGTGCGCACGAGATCCTCGCCGGGCTCGGGCAGCGGGCGCCCGCCGCGCAGCCGTGGCGGGGTGCGGCGCAGCAGGTCGACGCCCGGATGCGGGGGCAGGTCCGGCAGCTGGTCCACGACGAGCTGGGCGAGTTCGGCGACCGCTTCGTCCTTCGGCTGCGGCCGGACGGGGCTGCCGGGCAACACCGCGGCGGGCAGGTCCGCCGCGGTCTCGCCGACCGCACAGCTCTCCTCCAGCGTCAGTTCCTCGGCCGACGCCGCGACCACCCGCGCGTCGCGGGCCGCCGCGCCGTACCGGAGCCGGACCTGGTCACCGGGCGCGAACGGGTGCGGCTGCTCCGGGTCACACGCGACGACGAGCGTGCGCTTGGCCAGGCGGGCGCGTCCCGACGGCGGCACCCACTCGCCCGCGTCGACCGACACCGGTACCGCGCACGTCGTGTCGACCTCGAGATCGGCCAGCGGCGCAGCCAGCTGGCGGAAGAACTCCCACCACGCGGGGTTGGTCTCACGGCGGTGATAGCCGACGGACGCGCCGAGCAGGTCCGCCGCCTCGTCGCCGGAGTTTTCCAGTGCCGCCACCAGTTTCGCGAGCTGGGCGGCGCGCTCGGCCCGGCGCTCGGCGGCGAGATGATCCGTGGTTTCCCGCAGCAGAGCGTCCACTTCGGACTCTTCGGCGGGCGGATTCGGCTCGATATCGGCCTTTTCGCGGACCTCGTGCAGGAACTCGAACAGCCGCAAGGTGGAGACGCAGTCGTATTCGTTGTAGTCACTGATCCCGCGCAGGACCTCGCCGGCCCGCACTGTTTCGCCGAGGCTCGCCAGCGTCAGATACTCCTCGTACGCCTCGATACTCGACGCGGCGGTCTTCACGTCGCCATCGCGGGCGGCCGGCATGTACAGCGGTTCCAGGTACTTGATCGAGTACGACCGCTGCGAAACCCGCAAAGCCTTGCGCACCACCGCATACAGGTCGACGAGCGCGCCACGGCGCAGCAGGTCGTCGACCTCTTCCTCGCGGGTGCCGTGCAACGCGGCCAGGCGCTTGAGCGCGGTGACCTCATAAGGCGCGTAGTGGTAGATGTGCGCCTCGGGATCGTCCGCCAGGCGGGCCCACGCGAAGTCGACGAACTGTTCGAAGGCGCGTTTCTCCGCGAGGCGGGAATGCGCCCAGAACGGGGTGAATCCGGCGCCAGAGTCCACCGCACCGAAGAGATACTCCAGCCCCTGCCCGCCCAGCGCGTACGGATCTCCTTCCATGTCGAAGAAAACGTCGCCGGGCCGGGCGGGCGGCAACGCGGCGAGCGGGCCCGGGTCGACGATCTCGTAGCCGACCTCGCCGGTCACCTCGCCCCGGACCTGGATCGCGGCCTGCGCGCGCAGCGCCGTGAACGTGCGCTCGGACATGTCGCGCGGCCGGTCCCCGGGTTCGGCGGTGGCGAGGTTGTCGATGGTCGCCACGCCGGCCTCGGCGAGCTTGCGGCGCTGGTCACCCCGCATCCCGGCGACGAGTGACAGATCGCGGTCGGCTTCGCGGCCGGCCGCGCAGTGCTCGGCGAACCCGCAGCCGGCGCACGCGGGGCGCTCGTCCGCCCACAGCCGGTCGGGCAGGTGTGGTTGGCGCGCGGTCAGCTTGGCGCGCAACCGGTGCAGCAGCGGGAGAAAGTCGTCGACCCGCAGGCTCGCCGTGCCGCCGTCGCCGAGCAGCAGATGCATCCGCGGCCCGGCGGGCCAGCCGCCGCGGCGCAGCGCGTCGGCATAGGCGGCGACCTGCAGCACCGCGGACGGCCGGGCGTGCCGGGCGAGCTTCGTGTCGTAGACCTCGTACCGGCCTTGGTCGTCGCACACCAGGAAGTCCGCGCGGCCGGTGAACTCTCCGTCGTCGAAAACCGCCTGGTAGATCACGGGAGCGCCGGCGAGCAGCGCCATTTCCGTTGCCACCACGGCGGTTTCGTGGTTGCGGAAGTCGATCTCCACGAGACCGGGCCGTTCGTCGCGGAACCGCTCCAGCGTCGCCTGCTCGTGCGCCTGGCCGTGCTTAACGGCGAGCGGGTCGCCGCCGGACCGTGGCTGCGGCGCACCCTCGAGCCCGGCGGCGAACGCCTGCTTCAGGATACTGCGGTGCTCGCATTCGAGCAGGTCGGCGAGGTCCGATGGCGTATGCATCGCCGGCGAGTCTGACACGAGGGCACAATCGAAGGGGAAAGCCACGCCGACGAAAGGCAACCGATGACGCGCGAGATCAAGATCCCGGACGCGACCCATCCGATCACGGTCGAACCGACCCCCGGCCGGGTCGTGGTGCGGGCGGCCGGCAAGGTCATCGCCGAAAGCACCGCCGCGCTGACCCTGCGTGAGTCGAGCTACCCGCCCGTGCAGTACGTCCCGATCGCCGACGTCGACCCGAGCGTGCTGAAGGCGAGCGAGACCAAGACCTACTGCCCGTTCAAGGGCGAGGCGAGCTACTACACCCTCGCCGTGGGGCAGCAGGAACTGACCGACGCCGTGTGGACATATGAGACCCCGTACGACGCGGTCGGTGAGATCGCCTCGCACGTCGCCTTCTACCCCAACCAGGTGGACATCACCGTCGCCGGCTAGAAGCCGTGGTTGACCGCCTCCACGTTGTGGCCGTCCAGGTCCCGCAGGAACACCGCGTAGTAGCCCGGGTGGTACTCGGGCCACTCACGCGGCGCGTGCAGCACCTCCACCCCCGCCGCGACGGCGGCCTCGTGCACCGCGTCGACCGCGGCGCGGTCCGGTGCCTGGAAGGCCACGTGCAGTTCGCGGGTCTCCGATCCGCGCGCCGGTGACAGCCAGAACTGTGGAGGTCCCTCGCCGATGCCGAACCCGGCCACGAAACCCTCGTCCAACGGGATGCGCATCGCTTCACGCATGCCGAGCGGACCGAAAACACGCAGGTAGAAGGCGAGCGACGCGTCGACGTCGGCCACCTGGACACCAAGATGATCGAGCATGCTCGCGAGGCTAGCCGCGACCTACGACAATTCCGTGCGGCTAGCGCCAGGCGAAGACCGGCTGCTCCAGGTGGGCCACCCTGGTCTGCCGCCCGCGCAAGGCCACCTCGCGGAACTGGAACAGCACGGCCCCGGTCGGCGCGTGCACGAGATGGCCGATGAGCGGGAGCTGGATCACCGGCCGGTCGGATTCGGGGATCCGCAGGAACCGCGGCTCGACGTCGAGTTCGGTGAACGGGATCCGGTGCAGCTCAGCCACTTCGGCCGGGTTCGGCACCGGCTCGACGGCCTCGATCCGGACCACCACCGGCGTGATCACGTAGCCGGAGCGGGTCGGGTAGTCGTCCAGCAGGCCCGCGCACTGCGCCCGCCCGGCGAAGATGCCGAGCTCCTCGTGCAGCTCACGCAGGGCCGCGTCGATCGCGTCCTCGCCGTCGTCGAGCCGCCCGCCGGGCAAGGCGAACTGGCCCGGGTGCTCGCGCAGCCGCGACGTGCGGCGGGTCAGCCAGACGGCCGGGCCGTGCTCGTCGGCGAACATCGCGATCGCGACGGCCGCGGCACGCCGCTCGCCGAGTGGGGCGGCCAGGCGTGGGAACTCCCGCACCGCGGCTTCAGCGTCGTCGAGTGCGGTCACCTGATCCACTCTAAGCCTTGCACCTCACGCGACGGCAGGTCCTAGCGTGGCCGGTGTGAGCGAACAACAGCGATGGACGATCGGCGAGCTGGCCCGGGCCAGCGGCGTCACGGTGCGCACGCTGCACCATTACGACGACATCGGCCTGCTCACGGCGGGCGAACGTACCGCGGCCGGCCACCGCCGGTACACCCCGCGGGACCTCCGGCGGCTCTACCGGATCCGGGCGCTGCGCACGCTCGGTCTTTCGCTGGAGGAGATCGCGGACCTGCTCGCCGACGCACCGGACGACCTGGACACCCTGCGCGAGCTGCTGAAAGCCCAGCTGCGCGCGCTCGAAACCCAGGCCGGCCGGATCCAGCACCTCACCCGGCACATCACCGAACTGCTCGGCCGCGTCGACGAGTCGACCGCGCCCGGGCCGTTCCTGGAAACCCTGGAGCTGATGTCGATGTTCGAGACCTACTTCACCGAGGACGAACGCGAACAACTGGCGCGGCGGCGCGGTGAGCTCGGCCCGGACCAGGTCGAGGAAGCCAAGGCTCGCTGGACCAAGCTCGTCGAGGAACTTCTGTCGCATATGGACAATGACACCCCGGTCGACGATCCTCGGGTCCACGAACTGGTGACACGATGGGACGCGATCGCCACCCCATTCCACACCGGCGAACAAACGAAAACCGCCGCGCGACGGATGTGGCTGGACCACGGCGGCGAACTCGCACGGAACCTGCCCTGGCCCACGGAAAAAATGACCGCCCTCGTCACCTACCTCGAACGAGCCCGGCACTCGGCACGCTGAGCCCGCAAACTCACACACCCATCTGTTCCAGCTGTTTCTTGAACGTCTCCGCACGCTCGGTGGCTGGTTCGTCGAGGATGCCGTCGTCGAACCAGTTCGCCAGCGCTTCCCACAACCGGGCCCGTGAGGACGACTGGAACCACTCGCGCAGCTGCTGAGCCTCCTTCGGCGGTCGCACGATCCTGGGCGCCCGCAGAGGACGGCTCGAGCAGGCGACAACGGCCACCCGGAAAAGGTCGACCAGGCCGTCCATCCGGCCTTCGCAGCCGTCGATATGTGCCTGGGCGACCTTGTTGATCAGGTCGATGCCCTCCGCGCTGTCCCGGATGCCGCCCAGCTCCGCCCCACCGGCCAGGCCTTCGTACATCCGGTACAGCAATTCCTCGCTGTAGCGCGGATAGCGCACGACAGGTTCGGGGAAACCGTGCCGCCGCGCGAGATCCCGGAGCTTGGTGATGGTCTCACACCGGGTGAGCCAGTCCCGCCGGTTGACCGCGAGGTTCTGGATCTCCTTCCACGCCTCGTCTTCCATGGCATACAGCTCGCGCGAAAGCCGCTCCGCCTTGACCGGGGACGACGGCACGCCTTCCCAGACCCGGGAAAGGCATTGCGCGGCAACGCGAATCAGCTGACCCATGTACACCAGTTGTTCCCACACATGCAGCCGGGTCGGCCGTAACGACGCGGGGCGCGGCGGCGCGTAGGTGACCATCTCGAAGTTACGGAAAGCCGGCTGCCCGCGCAATGTCGCCAGATCGGGATCCTCCGACAGTGCCCAGTTGCGGACCGTCGCGATGAAACCGGTGTGACTGCCGGCCGCGGCCCGGTACAGCTCGCGCACGGCGAGTTTCGAAATGTTCTCCAGTTCCTTCTGCGCGAGAGGGGACTTCTGGGCACCATTACGGAACAGATCGATCGGCAGGAGTGCGACCGCGTACGCGCAGGCGGCGTTGTAGTGCTCGTGCCAGGTCGAACCGTTCAGGCGTTTCCGCAGCGTCGCCCCCACCGCGTCCTTCAGCGCATCCGACGACGGAGGCCACTGGGTCGCCGCATAGAACTGCTGGATCTTGGGAGCCGGCCGGGTCTTGGGAAACAGGTACTCCAGTGCCACGTTCGGGGTGCCCGCGCTCGCGAGCGCCATCCGCCGCCGCAACGCGATCCAGACGAGTGCGACGCGCAGCGAACTCTTCGAGATGAGATCGGCCAGCGGACGCATGCGGAACCGCTTGACGAAGGAACGCGGATAATAGTCGTACACAAGACGTTCGAGTTCGTACTGCGAAAGCCCGCACAGATAAGAACGCAATCCGGCCGCGTTGGCCTCGACGGTTTCTTTCGCCTCTCCGGGCTGTGGAATGCCGAGGAGGTTCGCCTGGTTGCCGCCGAGCAGGCCCTCGTATCGCGGTGCGAACCGGCGGCTGATCACCCGGCGCAAATGGGCACGCTGTACTTCACGCCGGTTCCGGTGCGAAGGATGGGCGCATTGCTCGTCGCGCCGCCACCACTGGTCCGCCACCCAGTCGCCCTGACCGAGCACGGCCGCGTGCCGGAACCGGGCGAGCAGCTTGGCCGTCTCGAAATCACCGAGCCGCGGCGAGTTCTCGATCGCGAAATCGTCGGTGTTCCACCAGTTCGCCAAGTCGCGATCGCTGCGGCTGCAAATGATGATGATGTCGTCGTAGGTCACCAGCGCGTCCAGGAACAGGTCGAGCTGTTCCTGCAGATAGCCGATCTCGAGTCTGATGTAGACGTTCGTCGGATCGTGGTGCAGCGCCCGGTGGTACTCGTTCAGCGCGTCGTCGTACCGGCGCTCGGTGCGGAAGTTGTGCGCCCGCTGGTAGGCGTCGAACAGCTCCGGCGGGATGCGCGCGCCCCGCCACGCGGACCAGTGCGCGCTGCGGCAGAACGCACTGCGGGGCATGACAAGTGCGGCGACGGAGTTGGCCGCCCGTTCGAGCACCCGGTCCCAACTCGTGTCCTCGATGATCACCGGGCTGGCCGCGAAGTTGGGCAGGCGCACCAGTTCGATCAGGAGCCGGTAGGTCTTCGGCCCACCGTTGGACGCCTTCTCCGGCGGCAGCACCGTGCCTTTCACCCAGTACGCGCACGGTGGGCTGCCCAGGCGCACCAGCCGCGCCAGTACTTTCCACAACCCGTTGCTGGCACCGTCGCCGGCGGTTTCGACGATCGTGATGAAGTCGTACGAGGAAACGGATCCGGGCACCGCGGTCGGGTGGTACAGCCGCGAGTTGCCCAGCTCGCGCTTGAACGCGGCGGTCAACTCGTGCGCGGGCACATCCGAACCGCTGCCGGAGTCGCCGAACACCTCGACGGAGATCCGCAGCGCGTGGAACGCGTCATGCTCCAGCCGGGCACGGCCGATGCTGTACAAGGACATCACGAGCAACGCCGTGATGGACACGGCCTGCACCAGGGTCCAGGTCACGGTCGTGGAAACCGTGGCGCCCGACCCCGACCGGCCCGGCCAGGAAAGCACATAGGGCACCGTGAAAAGCGCCGCCGCGGCCAGCAGGAAGATCGCCAGCGCCAGCCACCAGCGAATTCTGTGCGGCTCCGGCAACTCCGCCGGTTCGATGACGGATCTCGATTTCCGTGCCATCGCGAGGCACCCCCTCCGCGTCCTTCCTGACAACGGAATGGGCGCCCCGCCCGTTACACGACGCTACTGCGAGAACGCCGCCAGGAACCGGTCCCGGAACGCGCTCATCGGCCAGACCGGGGCGTGCGGGTCCGGGCGCAGGCCGGGCGTCCAGCCCCAGCTGGAAACCCGGTCCAGCACCTTGGGGTCCTTGGCCACGATCGTGATCGGCACGTCGCGGCTCGCGCCGTCGCTGCCGGTCACGGACGTGTTCGGCTGGTGGTCGCCGAGGAAGACCATCACCGTGTTCTCGTCGCCGTAGGTCTGCAGGTACGAGATCAGCGTGTTCAGCGAGTACTGGATGGATTGCCCATACGCGGCACGGGTGTTCGCCGGGGACGACCACGCTTCCGGCAGCTGCAGGCCCTGCGCCGGCATCGGCTTGTAGACCGATCCGTCGCCCACCTGGTCCCAGCCGACCATCCGCGGCAGCGGCGCCCACGGCCAGTGGCTCGACACCAGCACGATCTCCGTCATCAGCGGCGGGTGCCCGGGCTTGGCCAGCTCGTTGTCCTGGAACTTCTTCATCGTGAACTGGTCGGGCATCGACGCGTAGGAGAAGGCCGGGCCCTGGTAGCCGACGTTCCGCCCGTCGTAGACCTGGTCGTAGCCGTAGAACTTGCCTTCGGGCCAGTCGCCGAAGTTCGAGGGTTCGTCGGCGACCGTCCGCCAGCCCGCGTTCCCGAAGGCCTTCGCGAGCGTCAGCCGGTCACCGCCGACCAGGTCGTTGTAGCGCTGCTGGTTGTTCACCCAGGTGCCCGATTCCAGCGTCGAGTGCGCGAACCAGCTGCCACCGCCGGTCGTGGACGAGGTGAGGAACCCGCTGCGCGCGTCGAATCCGGCCGCCTGCAAGGACTTCGTGCCGCTGTCGAGCAGCGAGTCGATCGCGGGCGCGATATCCGAGTCCTGCACGGCGACCCGCCCGTAGCTCTCGATGAACGTCAGCATCACGTTCTTGCCCCGCAACGCGGTCAGCAACTGGTCCGGTGGCGTGTTCTTGTACGCGTCCGTCGCCACCTCCTGCGCGAACGCCTCGCGGTCCTTGAGGTCGGCCGACACCTGGCGCGCGTCGTGATAGACGAGCGAGGCCGCGGTGCGCGCGGCGATCGGTTCGCCCTGTTCGAACTGGAGCCCGAACACCGCGCACACGATCCACACGACCGCCAGTACGGCGGCGGTGCGGCCCACGGTCTTGCGCTGCCCGGCGGCGACCCGCATCAGCCGGACCGCGGCGAGCGCCATCAGCACCAGCACCGCGACGATGAGCAGGCACGCGCCGATCTCCGCGGCCAGGGCGCCCGCCTTGCCGGCCGACTCCTCGACCAGGCCGATGGCCGCCGGCAGGAAGCTCCAGTCGAAGACCAGGTTGAACGGCCGGTCGAAGGCGATGAAGAAGCCGATGTCGGCGAGCTTCACGAGCAGCACGAGCCCGAGTCCCGCGCCGAGCACGGCCGCCACGATCTTCCTGGGCCGCGGCGGCAGGAGCAGCGCCAGCCCGATGCCGACGAGGAGTTCCCCCGGGATCCGCAGGAACGCCAGCACGGTGAACCGGCTGAACTGGTCGGGCAGGACCAGCGCCGCCAGCACGAGCAGCAGGGCCAGTGCGGTCAGCACGCGCCCGAAGATCCGCCGGCCCTTCGAGGGCCCTTCGGCCGTGACCGGTTCAGCGGGCGGGACGCGCGTGAGCAGCGACACCGGGGGTCCTTCCGTCGGGATGGGGTCACTTCCTACACGACCCCGGCGGTGTCGCGGTTCAGCTCCCGCTGTGACCGGCTGGGCAGTCCGTACTCCCTGGCGCACCTTGATTCGGACACCGTGTCGCGTCTCGTGACAAAGTCGGCCGTATGCGAATCGGCATCCATCTCCCCATCACGACCGCCGAACAGATCCAGGCGGACGCGGCCACGGCCAAGGGCGCGGACAGCTTGTGGGCGAACCAGCTGCCCGGCGCCGGCGACGCACTGCTCGGACTGAGTGCCGTGGGCGGGACGCAAGAGCTGGGCACGGCGGTCATCCCGGCCCGTCCGCGGCATCCCGCGGAGCTGGCGGCCGCCGCACTGACGACGCAGGCGCTCACCGGCGGCCGGCTCACGCTCGGTATCGGGGCCGGTCACCGGGCCGTCGCCACGGACATGTTCGGTGTCCCTTACACCGCACCGGTCCGGCACCTGCGCGAGTACCTGGAGGTGTTGCGCCCGCTGCTGCGCGGCGAGCACGTCAAGCACTCGGGCGAGTTCTTCACCGTGGACACCGCGGTCACGATGCAGGCAGCCGCGCCGCCGGTCCTGATCGCCGCGCTGGGGCCCCGGATGCTGGAGGTCGCCCGTGATCTCGCCGACGGCACCATCGCGACCTGGGTCCGGCCGGAACTGGTGGCCGAGTATTTTGTCCCGCGCCTGCGCGAGGACTCCCGCGTGGTGGTGACGGCGATGGTCGCGGTCACCAACGATCCCGACGGCCTCCGGGACACGTTCGCGCGCCAGCTCGAGATGGTCGGCGACGTCCCCGCCTACCGGGCGATACTCGACCGCGGCGGCCTGTCCGGTCCTGCCGACACGCTCGTCGCCGGGCCGGAAGACGTTGTGCGGCGCGAGATCCAGCGGTTCCGCGATGCGGGTGTCACCGACCTCGTCATCGCCCCGGTCGGCGACCCGCGGCACGTGCTCGACGTCGCCACGTCGTAGGCCGTTACGCAAACGCCTTGACGACCACCGCCGCGCACTGGCTGACTGTTTCGTCGTCGCGGGCGAGAATGACACCGTCGACGGCGACCGCCGGGTCGAGCGGGATCGAGCGCACCCGCTTCGATTCCGTGATCTGCCCGGCGGGCAGCACGGCCCAGCTGCCCGGATCGGACCCGATCTCGACGAGCAGGTTCGGCGTCGTATCGGCCGGGCGGCCGAGGGATGGCCGGACGCGGGCATCGCGCAACGCGGCCGTGACGGCGTCGTGCAGCGGCGGATCGGCCTCGCGCGCGGGCAGGCGGAGCACGAAACCGGCCAGCTCGCGCAAGGTGACCGCCTCTCGCGCGGCCAGTGGATGACGGACGGACACCACCGCCCGCAGTGGTTCAGACCATGCCGGGAGTACCCGGAGCCCGCTCACCCGGCGCATTCCCCGGGCCAGCGCGAGGTCGATTTCCCCGCTCCGCAAGGCTTTCAGCCGCTCGGTGACCGGCAGCTCGACCAGCACCGGGGTGAAATCGGGCGAAAGTTCCCGCAGCAGCTCGAGTCCGCGTTCGAGCCGGTCGGCAGGCCCCGGCGCGGTGCCGATCCGGACTATGCGGACGGGATTCCCGGCGACGGCATGCACGCGGTCGGCCGCCAGTAGCGCCTCGCGCGCCGCGCCGAGCACGCGCCGTCCGGCCTCGGTGAGCCGGACCGTGCGCGGCGACCGGTCCAGCAGCCGCACCCCGAGCTCCCGCTCCAGCCGCGCCACCTGCTGGCTGACCGCGGGTTGCACGATGCCGAGCCGCTCGGCCGCACGGCCGAAGTGCAGTTCCTCGGCGACGGTGACGAAATACCGCAGCGCCCGCAGCTCCATCCCTACCTCCACCTGCGACGATCACCCGATCTTATCGCTGCGCGGGCGAAGTGGATCTGGTTCGGTGTCCGGCCCGGGCCGAGACTCGGTCTCATGCGAATCGGAATCGACCTGTCCTTCTCGACGCCCGAACAGTTCCGGGCGGACGCGGCTATCGCCAAGGATGTGGACAGTTTGTGGACCTATCAAGCCACCGGCGGCTGGGACGCGCTGCTCGCACTGACCACGCTGGGCGGCACGCAGGAACTGGGCACCGCGGTCGTCCCGACCTACCCGCGGCATCCGGCCGTCCTGGCGGGTGAGGCACTGACCTTGCAGGCGCTCACCGGTGGCCGTTTCACCCTCGGTATCGGCCCCAGCCACGAGTCGTTGATGACCGGCCAGTACGGGATCCCTTACACCGCACCGGCCCGGCACACCCGCGAATATCTGGAGGTGCTGCGCCCGTTGCTGCGCGGCGAACACGTCAAGCACGCGGGCGAGTTCTTCACCGTCGACACCGCACTGACGATTCCCGCCGACCCGCCGCCGGTGCTGATCGCCGCGCTGGGCCCGCGGATGCTGGAGGTCGCCCGCGATCTGGCCGACGGCACGATCGCGACGTGGATCCGACCGGACACGGTTTCGGACTACCTCGTGCCGCGCCTGGGCGACGGCGCCCGGGTGGCCGCGGGCGTGATGGTCGCGGTCACGAACGACCCCGACGGGGCGCGGGAACAGTTCGCGCGCCAATTCGAATTCGTCAACTCCTTTCCGGCATACCGGGCGGTGCTCGAGCGCGACGGCAGCTCCGGTCCCGCGGACACGCTCGTCGCCGGTCCGGAGGAGGTAGTGCACCGGGAGATCCGGCGGTTCGCCGACGCCGGGACGACCGACCTGCTGGTGGCTCCGTACGGGGACCTGCGGCGGATGGTCGACGTCGTCACCGCGGGCGCCCGCATGCTGGAACCCTGATTTCGAATCCTGGGAAGCGAACTCTACCCTGACCTCATGAAACTCGGTGTGATTCCTGGTGACGGCATCGGTATCGACGTGACGGCGGAGGCACTGCGCGTGCTGGACGCGGTGGTGCCCGGCGTGGAGAAGGTCGACTACGACCTCGGCGCGGCGCGGTATCTGCGCACCGGCGAGATCCTGCCCGATTCGGTCCTGCACGAGGTCCGCGGGCACGACGCGATCCTGCTGGGCGCCATCGGCGATCCTTCGGTGCCGCCGGGCGTGCTGGAGCGGGACCTGCTGCTGCGCCTGCGGTTCGAGCTCGACCACTACGTGAACCTGCGGCCCGCGAAGTTGTATCCGGGCGTGACGACCCCGCTGGAGGGCAACCCGGAGATCGACTTCGTGGTGTACCGCGAGGGCACGGAGGGCCCGTACACCGGCAATGGCGGAGTGCTGCGCCGGGCGACGCCGCACGAAGTCGCCACGGAGGTCAGCGTCAACACCGCCTTCGGGGTGGAGCGCGTGGTGCGGGCCGCTTTCCGGCAGGCGCAGTCGCGGGCGAAGAAGCGGATCACCTTGGTGCACAAGACGAACGTGCTCAAGTTCGCGGGCGCGCTGTGGCAGCGCACGGTGGACGCGGTGAGCGCGGAGTTCCCGGACGTCACCGTCGACTACAACCACGTCGACGCGGTGATGATCCACCTGGTGACACATCCGGAACGCTACGACGTGATCGTGACGGACAACCTGTTCGGCGACATCGTCACCGACCTCGCCGGGGCCATCTGCGGCGGGATCGGGCTGGCCGCGAGCGCGAACCTCAACCCGGACCGCCTGGCGCCGTCGATGTTCGAGCCGGTGCACGGCTCCGCGCCGGACATCGCCGGGCAGGACAAAGCGGACCCGACGGCCGCGGTGCTGTCGGTCGCGCTGATGCTGGACCACCTCGGCGAGACCGAGGCGGCCGCGAAGGTCGAGGCGGTCGTGCGGGCCGACCTGGCCCAGCGCGACCCCGAAAAGCCCGGCGGCACAAGGGAAATCGGCGAACGCCTCGCGACTGCCGCGGCCGCGTGAGGGCCCGGGGCGGCGCGGCTCGATCCGCGCCGCCCCGTTTTTGTCGTACCCCTTCGCTAGCGTCCGGCGCATGGATCTCACCGCGAGTACCAGCGCGCTGGCGAGCGCGACGGCCGAGCTGACCCGCCTGCTGCCCGGCCGCACACTCGACCCGGTGCTGGCCGGCGTCCTGCTCACCGCCGGCGAGCACGGCCTCGTCCTGTCCGCGAGCAACCGTGAGCTGGGCCTCCGGCTGACCCGCCCGGCGATGGTGCACTCGGACGGCGCCGCGCTCGTCGCCGCGCGGCCGCTGGCGGAGACGGTGCGCGCTGGAATCCGAGGACCTGCGGCTGGTGACCGAGGGCGCCCGGCTCGCGATCCGCACGCCGGGTGCGCGGTTCGCGTTGCCGTTGCTGGACATCGACCTCCATCCCGGGGTGCCCGCGCCACCCGCCCGGGTGGGCACGGTGCCGGGCGACGCCCTGCGGACGGCACTGGTCGCGGTGGCGAGTGCCGCGTCGAAGGACGACGCGCTGCCGATCTTCACCGGGATTCGGCTGTGGACGGACGGCGGCCGGCTGACGCTGCTGACCACCGACCGCTACCGGATGGCGCGCTGCGTCGTGCCCTGGTCCGGCGGCGAGCTGGACCTGCTCGCGCCGGGCGCCGTGCTCGCCGAGGTGGCGCGGCAGTTCAGCGGTCCGGTCGCCGTGCACGCGGATGCCGACCGGCTCGGCCTGAGCTGGGGTGACGACGCGTTCAGCACGGCGTTGCTGGGGGTGTCGTTCCCGGACGAGCGCGCCCGCCAGTTGCTGCTGCGCGCGACCGCCACCGGCGCCGCCGAGGTGGAGGCGGACGCGCTCGCCGCCGCGGTCCGCCGGGCGACGCCATATGCGGGCCCGCGCGGCACGGTGACGATCACCGCTTGGGAGGGCGAGCTGCGGGTCCAGGGCAGTGACCCGCACAACGGCGAGTCGGAGGAATCGGTCAAGGCGAGTGTCTCCGGACACCACGGCGCGGCCGTCTACCAGGCCCGTTTCCTGCTCGACGCGCTCCGCCCGTTCGCGGGCCGCCCGGTGCGCGTCGAACGGCAGGAAGGCTTGCGCCCCACCGTTTTCACCGGCGAGATCGGGGAGGTGGAGCTGACTCATCTGGTCGTCCCGATGCGGACCTGACCGCGCGCGGCCGGCGCACCTCGAACCAGCGAAACCCGGGGTCATTACGCTGGGCCGGACAACGCGGAGTGAGGAGCGGGGATGGGTGTCGAGGCCGCCGCGGTGGACGCGGCGTACGAGCGGCTGAGCGGGGTGGTGGCGCGGACGCCGCTGCAGCCGCACCAGCGGAGCACCACCCGCACCGGCGCCGACGTGTGGCTCAAGCGCGAGGACCTGCAGGTCGTGCGCTCCTACAAGCTCCGCGGCGCGTACAACCTGCTCGCCCAGCTCGACCAGGAGCAACGGGATCGCACGGTGGTGTGCGCGAGCGCCGGGAACCACGCCCAGGGCGTCGCGTTCGCCTGCCGGGCGCTGGACCTGCGCGCCAAGATCTTCATCCCGCGCACGACGCCCCGCCAGAAGCGCGCCCGGATCGCGCTGCTCGGCGGCGACCGGGTGGAGGTCATCATCGGTGGCGAGACCTACGACGCCGCCTCCGCCGCGGCCCGCGAGGAGGCCGCGCGGTCCGGTGCGGTGATGGTGCCCGCGTTCGACCACCCGGACGTCATCGCCGGGCAGGGCACGGTCGCGCGCGAGATCGTCGAGCAGCTCGGCCGCGCGCCCGACGCGGTGGTCGTGCCGGTCGGCGGTGGCGGGCTGATCGCGGGCATCACGACGTGGTTCGCGAAGCACCATCCCGGCACCCGGATCATCGGCGTCGAACCGGCCGGCGCGGCGTGCATGGCCGCGGCCGTGGCGGCCGGCGGGCCGGTCGAGCTGGCGGAGCTGGACGGGTTCGTCGACGGTGCCGCCGTGCGCAAGGCCGGCCTGCACACCTACGGCGTGCTCGAGGAGCATCCGGTCGAGCTGCGGCAGGTCGACTCGGGTGTGCTGTGCGAGGAGATGCTCGCCCTGTTCGATGTGGACGGTGTGATCGCCGAGCCGGCCGGCGCGCTCGCCGCGGCCGCGTTGCGCGCGAAAGGTGTTGTGCGGCAAGGGGAAACGGTGGTCGCGGTGGTGTCGGGCGGCAACCACGACGTGAGCCGCTACGCCGAGGTGATCGAGCGCGCCCTGGTGTCGCGCGGGGTGAAGCACTATTTCCTGGTCGAGTTCCCGCAGGAGCCGGGCGCGCTGCGGCGCTTCCTGGACCAGATCCTCGGCCCCGACGACGACATCACGCTGTTCGAATACGTCAAGCGCACCAACCGCGAATACGGTCCCGCGCTGGTCGGCGTGGAGCTCGGCAGCCCGGACGACCTGGCCCCGCTGCTCGCGCGCCTCGACGCGTCGCCGGTGAACGCCGAGAAACTGTCGCCGGACGACCCCGTTTTCCGCTTCCTGGTCTGATTCGTCCGAACGAGTGGATCTACCCATACCAGACAACGTGCTCGGAAGTGATCGCGTGTCCCCGGCGCAGTACTTCACATACTGAGGGGAGCCTGGGGTGAGACCTGTTCGTATCGCGGCCGTTTGTGCGGCCGCAGTGCTGACCGTTGTGGCACCGGGGGTGGCGGCTGGCGCCGGTAAGGCGCCGGCCGCTTTCGCGTTGACGGGCGCGTACAACGCGCCGGCGTTGGAAGGCACGGACTTCGACACGGTGGCGCGGGTGTACGCGTCGCCCACGACGCCAGGCACGACGAGCGTGCAGCAGCCGGACGACACCCTGTACGTGGGCCCGCTGTCCACCGGGACGTCGTGGTTCCTGCACGTGAACGCCAAAGTGGGCGCGTTCGACGACGCGGTCCCGCCCGCGGGCGCCACGCTGGACCCGAACTTCGACGCGTCGGCGAACCTGAGCGAGCGCGGCGCCACGAGTGCGAACGTGCGCTCGGACTACATGCTGGAATCACAGAACACGATCTTCGACCAGACGCCGCAGCACGCGTGGTTGTACCTGGACGACGCGACCAGTTCCGCGGACTGCGCCCGCGGCTCGCAGACCGCGACGGCGGACGCCGCCCGGCTGTGGGTGCGACAGCCTGACCGGACGCTGACGGAAGTCCCGGTGCCGCAAGGAGATCAGGCGTACGAGGTGGACCAGGTGCCGCTGCGGCTGCCCGCCTACACCATCGACCAGCAGTCCCAGCCGCAGTACGCGGACATCACGATCCGGCGGGTGGACAGCCCGGCGGACCTGGTCCAGACCGACCAGTGGCACACCGGGCGGGCCAGTGCCGCCGCAGGCTGGCGCGTCGATGTGGACAGCTACATCCTCACGTCCGGCACCCGCTCCGCCGAGCAGCACGCGGTGCTGATCCTCGGCGCGGCAACCTGTTCGCTGCACTGACGCGAACGCCGAACTCGCTGTCCTGAACGTACGACTCGCGCTCCCGAGCGTCGGACTCGCCGACGCCCACGCGAGTCCGACACTCCAGACGGCGAGTCCGACACTGGGGACGGCGAGTTCGACAGTCCGGACGGCGAGTCCGACACGCGGGGCGGGCGCGCGCGGGGGGTCAGGGGCGCAGGCCGTCCCAGGACCAGTGCGGCATCGGCAGCCCACCGGGCACCGTCCCCGTGACCGGGTATGACAGGACCTGCCCGACGGCCCATTCCATGTACGCGCGCAGCGCGGCACGGAACTCCGGGTCGCCGGGCAGGTCCGCGTCATCGGCCGCGTGCACGAAGCAGTCGACGAACCGGCGGCCGAGGTCGCTCATGTCGCCGTTGCCCGCGTGCATCACCAGCACTCCGCTGTGATCGCCGCACGACTCGGAGTAACGCGCCGGCCCGCCCATCACCTCCGCCCAGTAGGCGGCGAGCCGTTCGACGTGCTGCGGGTGCTGGTCCGGATGCGAGAACGGATGGTTCAGCTCCGGATCGGCGAGGCAGCGCGCATGATGCGCCCGCGCCAGGGCGAGGAACGCGGGCTCTCCCCCGGCGAACTCGAACAACGACGGACGCATGGGGGCAATCTAGCCCCGTTCGGCCCATCCGTCACGCCCGCGCGGCGGAGTCCACAGTGGACATCCCGCAGCCCGGACCGGCAGCGGTGTTATTGTCCGGGTATTCCCCGATACCCCTTATGGGCGGTGATCAATGGCAGCGACGATCGGCACCCCGGTCTGATGTGGCTCGCGGGTGATCCGTACGAGCGCTTCGTCGGCCGGTGGAGCCGCCGCTTGGCGCCGGTTTTCCTGCGGTGGCTGGGGGTTGCGCCGGGCGGCCGGTGGCTCGACGTCGGTTGTGGCACCGGCGCGCTCACCGCGGCCGTCGCGGCGACGGCGGATCCACGCCAGGTCATCGGTGTCGATCCCGCCGAAGGATTCCTGACCGCCGCGACCGCGGGCGGACCGGTGACGTTCGCCGCCGCGGATGCCCAGGCCCTGCCGATCGCGGACGAGTCCTGCGACGCCGTAGTTAGCGGGCTGGCGCTCAACTTCGTACCCGACCCGGCGCGGGCGCTCGCCGAGTTCACGCGCGTCGCCCGGCGGAACGCGGTGCTGGCCGCGTACGTGTGGGACTACGCCGAAGGCATGCAGATGCTCAGGTATTTCTGGGACGCGGCCGCCGAACTCGACCCCGCCGCCGCAGAACTCGACGAAGGACGCCGGTTTCCCTTGTGCCACAAGGAATCACTCCGTCGCTTGTGGACGGACGCCGGTCTCTCGGACGTCGCCGTGCTGCCGATCGAGATCGCGACGGTCTTCCGCGACTTCGACGACTACTGGCAACCGTTCCTCGGCGGCCAGGGTCCCGCACCCGGCTACGTCGCCACGCTGCCGGACGAGTCCCGGCAGGCACTCCGCGACCTGCTGCGGGCGCGGCTGCCCGCCGGGACGATCCCGCTGACCGCCCGTGCGTGGGCGGTCAGCGGACGTCGATGAGCACCTTGCCGACCGCGCCCGCCTCGACGGCCGCGTGCGCGTCGGCCGTGCGTTCCAGCGGGAAACGGTGCAGCGGCAGGCCCGCCGCCTCGCCGACCCGGAGCGCCCCGGCCGTGACGGCGGCGTTGATGTCCTCGATGGCCTGCGTCTTCGCGGCCGCGGGCATCGTGTACAGCAACATGAACTGGTAGCGGACGTTCGCGGTCATCAGTGGCCGGATGGTCGTCGTGAAATCCTCGCCGCCGTTGTTCGCGTACACCGCGACGGTGCCGCTCAGCGCGAGCACCGCCTCGTTCAACGAGGCGTTCATCGCGGGCGCGACCTCGACGACGACATCGACCCCGTCGGGGAAGATCTTGCGGATGGCCTCGGCGGCGTTCTCCGTGCGGTAGTTGACCACGTGATGCGCGCCCGCCGCCCGCGCCAGCGCGGCCTTCTCGTCGCTGCTTATGGTGGTGACAACCTCGGCGCCGGCCCAGCGCGCCAGCTCGATCGCGGCATGGCCCACCGCGCCCGCACCGCCGGCCACCAGCACGGCCCGGCCGTCGAGCGCGCCCGGCGCGAGCCGCGACGGCCCACCCTCGGCGACGGTCAGCGCCCGGTGCGCGGTCATGCCCGGCACGCCCAGCACCGCACCGAGGTCGAAGGAAGCGTTGTCCGGCAACGGAACCACGTTGCGCACGGGCAGCACGGTGTACTCCTGCGCGGTGCCGGTTGGGCGCTGCCACGCCGACTCCCACAGCCAGACGCGCCGCCCGGGCTCGAGCCCGCTGACGTCCGGCCCGACGGCATCGACGATCCCGGCGCCGTCCTGGTTGGGCACGACCTCCGGGAACGGGAGCCGCCCGCCGGTCGTCGCGCCGGACCGGGACTTCCAGTCGGTCGGGTTGACACCGGACACCTCCACCCGCACCCGCACCTCGCCGGGCCCCGGTTCCGGCACCGGCCGCTCGACGAGCCCCAGCACTTCCGGCCCGCCGGTCTGTGAGTAAGCGATCGCCTTCATACCCATAGCCAACCGCAGCCGTCCGGATCTGTTCCCCGCGGTGCCGGGTTCTCTCGGTCAGTTCACCCGGTTCGTCAGCGCGTGCGCTTCCTTCAGCAGCAGGGCGCCCAGCTCCGGCCGGCGTTCGGCGCGGAAGCGGGACTCGACGCCGGTGAGCGTCAGTGCCCAGTCCGGCTCGCCGGACCGGCCGAAGACCGCGGCCGCCATGCCCCAGCTACCTTCCACGACCAGCCCGGGATTGACCGAGTAGCCCAGCTCCCGAGTCCGCGCGATCCGCTCGCGCACGGCGCCGGGCGCATGCGACGGCCCCCAGCGCGCGGTGAGGTCGGCGCGGCCGAGGTAGTCGTCCACCTCGCGGTCGGAAAGCATCGCGAGCACGACGAGACCGGCCGAGACGACGCCCAGCGGGAACCGCGCGCCCTCGTACAGCACGAACGAACGGATCGGGAAGTCGCCGTCCTCACGCAGCAGGCACACGGTCTCCTCGCCCCGGCGCGCGGAGAAGAAAGCGCTTTCACCGGTGGCCGCGGCGAGCCGGTGCACGCTCGCCCGCGCGTGCTGCGTGACGTCGTAGCGACGCGCCGCCACCTCACCCAGCAGGTACAGCTCCGGCCCGAGGAACCACCGGCCGGTCCGCCGGTCACGGTCCACGTAGCCCTCCTCGGCGAGCGCGACCAGCAGCCGGTGCACGGTCGGCCGCGCGAGCTCGGTGGCGCGGGCGAGATCCGAGGTCGACGCGCCCTGGTCGTTGGCCGCGGACAGCGCCCGCAGCACCGCGCCGGCCCGGCCGATCAGAGTCATGCACTCATCGTACGTTCACTGAGTGAACGCCTCGCCCACGAACGTTCACCAGCCGAAAGATGTTTTGACTCCGGACGAACCGATGAGCTGGACTCGTCGATGTTCAATGGCCGAACACAAGGAGGCTCCGTGCTGTACGCCAACACCGCCGAAGCGCTCTCCGACGTACTCGCCGACGGGATCACGATCGCCGTCGGGGGCTTCGGGCTGAGCGGTAACCCGAACGACCTGATCGAAGTCGTCCGCGACTCGGGCGTCCGCGAGCTGACCATCGTGTCGAACAACATGGGGGTCGACGGCAAGGGGCTCGGGCTGCTGCTGGAGAACCGCCAGGTGCGCAAGGTGATCGCGTCGTACGTGGGCGAGAACAAGCTGTTCGCGCAGCAGTACCTCGACGGCGAGCTGGACGTCGAGTTCGCGCCGCAGGGCACGCTCGCGGAGCGGATGCGCGCAGGCGGCGCGGGCATCCCGGCGTTCTACACGGCGACCGGCGTCGGCACGCCCGTCGCGGAGGGCAAGCCGCACGCCGAGTTCGACGGCCGGACCTACGTCCAGGAGCGCGGGATCGTCGCCGACGTCGCGCTGGTACACGCGCATCTCGCGGACCGCGCCGGGAACCTCGTCTACCGCCGGACTTCGCGCAACTTCAACCCGCTCGTCGCGACCTGCGGGCGGGTGAGCGTGGCCGAGACCGAGGTCCTCCTCGACGACTACATCGATCCCGATCTCGTGATCACCCCCGGTGTGTTCGTCAACCGGCTCGTGGTGGCCGCCGAGCGGGTCAAGGACATCGAGAAGCTCACGGTGCGTGCGGCATGACGGGCTGGACGAGGGACGAGATGGCGGCGCTGGCCGCCCGGGAACTGTCCGACGGGGACTACGTGAACCTCGGCATCGGCATCCCGACGCTGGTCGCCAACCACATCCCCGAGGGCGTCGAAGTGACGCTGCAGAGCGAGAACGGCATCCTCGGCATGGGCCCGTTCCCGCTGGCGGGTGAAGAGGACGCCGATCTGATCAACGCCGGCAAGCAGACGGTCACCGTCGTGCCGGGCGCGAGCTTCTTCGACTCGGCCACGTCGTTCGCGATGATCCGCGGCGGTCACGTCGATCTCGCCATCCTCGGCGCGCTGCAGGTCGCGGCCAACGGCGATCTCGCGAACTGGACCGTGCCCGGCGCCCTCGTCAAGGGCATGGGCGGGGCCATGGACCTGGTGGCCGGCACGAAGCGGATCGTGGTGCTCACCGATCACGTGGCGAAGGACGGGCAGCCGAAGATCGTCGAGCAGTGCACGCTGCCGCTCACCGGCGCGGGCGTCGTCGACCGGATCATCACCGATCTCGCGGTCATCGACGTGACCCCGGCCGGGCTGGAGCTGATCGAGACCGCGCCGGGCGTGTCGGCGGCGGAGGTCCAGGAGAAGACGGGGGCGAAGATCGCGGGAGGATGAGGCGAGCATCCCCTCGGTACGACAAAGGAGGCAGCTTCCCGTGGAGCTTCCCGACGACCTGCTCGCGCTGCTGCGCGCGCCCAGCCTCTGCTTCATCGCGACCACGATGCCGGACGGCTCGCCGCAGCTGACCCAGACCTGGGTCGACACCGACGGCAAGCACGTGCTGGTGAACACCGTGCAGGGCTTCCGCAAGGTCAAGAACATCGCCCGCGACCCGCGCGTCGCGCTCAACGTCGTTGACCGGGACAACCCGTCCCACTACTTCCGCATCCGGGGCCGCGTCCTGGACATCACCGAGACCGGCGCGGCCGAGCACATCGACGAGCTGGCTCAGCGGTACACGGGCCGCCCGTATCAGTGGTACGGCGGCGCCGGCCAGATCCGGCTGCTCGTCACGATCGAACCGGACACGATCTCGTCAATGGGATAACCGGCCTCACCTGCACAAACGTCACGTTCCGTCACGCAAAGTGAGACTGGGTGATGTTATCCCGAGCTGCACCACCCGAAGGTGTATGTAGCAACGAAAGTGTCTACTAGTAGTGTCGTCGCTGCCCGGGACGGGTGACCTTCCAATCTTCCTGCCCGGGCCCGGGCCCCGCCGTCTCCCCTGCCGTCGGGGCCCGGTCTCATTTCGTCGACGCTGGGGTTCCGGCGCGGCTGATCGCGTCACGCACGTCCGGCCAGGCTCCGCTGTGGGGATCGACGAGTTCGAAATGCGCCATTCCCGGCAGCAGGACGAGCTCCGCGGTGGCATGAGCGTCCACATAGGACTGACTTTGGCTCGGCGGGACGCCGGTGTCGTCGGCGCCGTGCACGAGGATCACCGGACCCGCCGGTGCCGGTAGCCGGACCGGGTCCAGGTCGGGCCGGTTCGCGGGCGGGCCGCCGAGGAACTCCGCGACCGCGCCGTCACCGAGACGCTCGTCGTGCGCCCGCACGAGATCCGCGACCGGCGCGAGCGCGACCGTGCCGAGCAGCCCGGGCGGCGGGCAGGTCACCGCGGCCCACAAGGCGAGCTGTCCGCCCGCCGAATGGCCGGCGAGGACGACGTCTTCGGCATCGACGGCTTGCAGGGCAAGCCGGATGTCGTCGGTGTACGCGTCCGGGTTGCCCGGCTCGCGGCGGTACTCGATGGACGTGACGGGCCAGCCGGCGTCGCGCAGGGCGGCGGCCAGGTTGCGGGTGTGCGTGCGGTCGTACCGGGGCCGCCAGAACCCGCCGTGGATCAGGACCACCCGCGGCCGCCCGGTTTCCGCGGGCAGCCACACGTCGGCGACGTGCTCGGCCAATGGCCCGTACCGCATCTCCCGGTCCGGCTCCGGCCCCGGACGGCTCAATATCGACCGATCCATCGCGCCGATCCTACGACGCCGTGCCGGCCCGCCACGTCGCCGTGTTTGCCCCCCGCGCGGGCGTGTTGGCCCGCCACGTCGGTGAGTTGGCTCCCTGCGCGGGTGTGCCGACCGTCGCGCCGCGCAGCGGGCAAACTCACCGACGCGCGGAGCAAACACGGTGACGCAGCGGGCAAACACGGCTCCGTAGAATCCGCGCCGTGGCCGAGGACATGCGATGCCCGTGCGGCACGGGCGAGACGTACGGGGATTGCTGCGGTCCGCTGCACCGCGGCGAGCGGGCGGCGGCCACGGCGGAGCAGCTGATGCGGTCCCGGTTCAGCGCGTTCGCGGTCGGCGACACCGAGTACCTGCTCGCGACGTGGCATCGCAGCACCCGGCCGGCCGGCGTCGACCTCGACCCGGCGCAGCGCTGGACCCGGCTGGACGTGCTCGCGACCACCGGCGGCAGCCCGTTCCACGAAACCGGCACCGTCGAGTTCCGGGCCCATTACCGCCAGGACGGCAAACCGGGGTCGATGCACGAGAACAGCGCGTTCACCCGCGAGGGCGGCCGCTGGCTATACGTCCGAGGACAGGAGTGACCATGATTCGCGAGTCGTTCAGCTTCACCCCCGAGCAGGGCGTGCCACCGGCGGTCGCGCCGTTCTCGCATGTCACGCGCTGGGGCTCGATGTTGTTCGTGACCGGCCAGATGCCGACCGACCCGGCGACCGGCGAACTGGTGCCGGGCGGCCCGGCCGCGCAGGCCGAGCAGGTGCGGCAGAACCTGCTGGCCTGCCTGCGCCCGTTCGGCGCCGACCTCGACAACGCGCTGATGGTGCGCGTCTACCTGACGGATTTCACCGGGTTCGAGGCCTTCAACGAGCAGTACCGGACCTGGTTCACCGGCCCGCTGCCGAGCCGCACCTGCGTCGGCACGACCGCGCTCGCCGTGGGCGCCGATATCGAGATCGACCTGATCGTGGGCCTGCCCGAGTTGACCTCCAGTTAACTGGAAGTTCCATCCTGGAGGCATGTTCACCGATGCGGAGATCGACTACCTGACCACGCAGGGCCTCGGCCGCCTGGCCACCCAGCAACCGAACGGCACCCTCCAGGTGAGCCCGGTCGGGTTCACCTACAACACGGACGAAAAGGCCATCGACGTCCACGGCCACCGGCTGGCCCACAGCCGCAAGTTCCGCAACATCGCGGACAACGGCAAGGTCGCCTTCGTCGTCGACGACCGGCCTTCGCTCAACCCGATGCGGGTGCGCTGCCTCGAAATCCGCGGTCACGCGGAGGCGCTGACCGATGGGCCCGACGCCGTGATCCGCATCCACCCGGAGCGGATCATCAGCTTCGGCATCGAGGACCCGGACCATTCGCCACTGGAACTGGTGCCCCACAACCGAAACGTCTAGCTGGTTGTTCACCTGGTCGTTGACCAGGCCGGATAGCGTGCGGCACATGATCGTCAGGCGCGCGCCGGTCGCGGGGTTGCTCATCGCATGCTGCGTGACGCTGGCGGCGTGCTCGGGAGGCGGCATCACGGTCGACGCCGCGCGCAAGGCTGCCACCGCCGCCGGGCCGACGCCCACCGGCTGCCCGGTCCCGTACGACGTCTCCGCCGCCTTGAGCGGCCGGCCGGTGCAGCCGGGCGAAGTCCAGGTCCAGGTCTCGAAGACCACCACGCCGGCCCCGGATCCCCTGGTGGCGCAACGGGATCAGGGCATGTCCGCGCTGGACGCCGCCGCCGGGGTCGCGATCGACTGCGAGTACCAGGTCGCGGGTCACACCCTCGACACGTGGCTCGTGGTGACGCCCGCGCACGCGGCGGTCGCGATCATGGCGCCCCGGATCACCCAGGCCGCGCACCTGGACATCGTGCAGATCCAGGATTTCCTGAACCACCAGCCGGCGGCGGGCGAGGTCAAGCTCACTACCGGCGGCGACGTGGCGGTGGCTCGTGTCCCCGTCGACGGTGACGGCGACGCGAGCCTGCTCGTGGACCCGGACGGCGTGGTCAGCGGCGACGACCTCAGCAAAGCCGCGCAGACGCTGCTGGGCCAGATCCACTTCTAGCCCGCCCTTGATTCTCTGACTAAAGTCAGAGAATGGACATGGTCGAGGAGATCCGGCGGTTCAACCGGACCGTCACGCAGCGCGTCGGTGCGCTCAACGACGCCTACCTGTCACGGGATCGCCCGCTCGGGCAGGCGCGCGTGCTGTGGGAGATCGGCCCGGACGGGTGCGACGTGCGAGCGCTGCGGGCCCGGCTGGACGTCGATTCGGGCTACCTCAGCCGGCTTCTGCGGGCGCTGGAAGGCGACGGGCTCGTCGCGGTCGAGCGCAGCGACGGCGACGGGCGGGTCCGTACCGCGCGGCTCACGAAAACCGGCCTGGCGGAACGGGAAACGCTCGACAGCCGGTCCGACGAGCTGGCCGCGTCGATCCTCGCCCCGCTCAGCGAACGGCAGCGCACCCGGCTGGTCGCGGCGATGGCGGAGGTCTCGCGGTTACTCGTGGCGTCGACGGTCGATGTCGCGGCGACCGATCCGCGCGGCGCCGCGGCGGAGGAATGCCTGCGCGCGTATTTCGCGGAGATCGGCGAGCGGTTCGAGAACGGGTTCGAGCACGATCGGTCGCTGATGCCGGACGAGGCGGCGATGACCCCGCCGGCGGGCGTGTTCCTCGTCGCCACGCTGCACGGCGACGCGGTCGGCTGCGGCGGATTGTTGTTCGAGGACAACGATTCCGCGTATCTCAAACGGATGTGGGTGTCCTCTTCGGTGCGCGGGCTCGGCCTCGGCCGGCGCCTGCTCGCCGAGCTGGAATGGCACGCGGCCGCGAGTGGCGCCCGGACGGTGCGGCTGGAGACGAACCGCACGCTGACCGAGGCGATGGGTCTGTACCGCGCCGCGGGCTACCGCGAGGTCGAGCCGTTCAATGCCGAGCCATACGCCCACCACTGGTTCGAGAAACAGCTTTAACGGCGCCACCAGCGACGACGCTTCTCCGCAGGCGGCTCCCCCGGCGCGGGCCGGGACTCGCGCCACCCCGCCACCACCTCGTCCGCGTCGACCGGCGCGACCGGGATGTGCGGCCCGGACGGCGCCCGAAGCCACTCGGCGATCCGGCGGTTCAGCTCGGCGACCGCGTCCCGCACCAGCCGTTCCGTCGGCAGCGGGCGAACCGTCTCCGGCAGCCGCCCGATCTCCTTGCGCAGCCGGATCGGCTCGGGCAGCAACACGTCGGCCGAGAGACCCTCGTCATCCAGCTTCTGCCGGATCCACCACAGCTCGTCGCGCGGCTTGTCCAGGCCAGGCAGCGGTTTTCCCCGCCCGGGCAGATTGTCGAACTCGCCGCGCTCCTGCGCTTCGCGGATCTGCTTGTCGACCCACGTCTCGAAGGTGACGCCCGGTGGTTTCCGTTCCGTCATTGTTCAATTGTGCCCGCTACATTGCGGCCCCATGAACCCTCGAATTCCCGTGGCGCTCGCCGCTGGTGTACTGGCCCTCGGCGTGCTGACCGCCCCGCAGGCCGGCGCCACGACCTCGCACGCGTGCTCCCGCCAGGTGAGCATCGACTCGTTCTCCGACTCGCTCGACAAGACCACCTTCGACGGCACGTTCGTCGGCAACCTGTCCGCGCTCGCGGTCGGCCGGGACGGCGACATCGACGCGCTGTCCGACCGTTCCGTCCTGTTCACCCTCGACGGCCGCACGAAGCAGCCCAAGCGGGCGGTGCCGCTGGCCGACGAGAACGGCCAGCAGCTCGACTCCGAGGGCCTGGTCATCGACCGCGACGGCACCCGGCTGATCACCTCCGAGATCGAGCCGTCGATCCGCCGCTACACCGCGAGCGGCACCGAGATCGGCCGGCTCCCGGTGCCGGACTCGCTGCGCGTCGCGCCCGCCGGGCGGGCCGTGTCGAACGCCACCTTCGAGGGCCTCACCCTCCAGCTCGGTGGGCAGACGCTGATCGCCTCGATGGAGCAGCCGCTCGCCGGCGACCAGGCCGACCTCGTCCGGTTCCAGACCTGGCAGCGCGGCCGCGGCGAGTTCGAACTCGCCGAGCAGTACGCCTACCGGATCGACCCGGGCCTGGGCGTCGCCGAGACCACCGCGACCGGCGACGGGCGGCTGCTCGTGCTCGAACGCGGGTTCACCGCGGGGGTCGGCAACACGATCCGCCTCTACCTCGCCGACCCGCGCGGCGCGTCCGACGTCAGCCACGTCGACACGCTGTCCGGCCAGCACCTGCGGCTCGTCCGCAAGACACCGCTGGCCGACCTGGTGAACTGCCCGTCGCTCGGCGCCACCGCCAAGCAGCCACAGCCGAACCCGTTGCTGGACAACATCGAAGGCATGACGGTGCTCGGCCGCGCCCCCGGCGGGCGGCTGCGGGTGCTGCTGGTCAGCGACGACAACCAGAACGCGGTCCAGACCACCCGGCTGTACTCACTGACCGTCCGCCTCTGACCGGCGGGCCCGCAGCACGACGTCCGCACTCGGGATGCCGTGCACGACGCGCGGCCGTTCCTCGGCGACCTGGATCCGCCAGCCGTCGCCGAGGGAGGCCGCGACCTCGTCGGCGGTGAAGAACTTCTCCGGCGGATGATCACCGTGGTGCGCCATCGACAGGGCGTGGCCGACGATCAGCAGCGTCCCGCCCGGCGCGACCGCGTCCGCGAGCCGGGCGAACGCCGCGGCCCGTTCGTCCGGCAGCACCTGCAGGAAATGTGAGGTGACCAGGTCGAACCGCGCGGGCGGGGTCCACGACGTGACATCCGCCCGCACCCAGTCGACCTCGACACCGGCCTCCTTCGCGTGCCCCGCCGCGCGTTCCAGCGCCGTCCCCACGAAGTCCGCGCCGGTGACCCGCCAGCCGCGCTCGGCGAGCCACACCGCGTCCCCGCCTTCGCCGCACCCCGCGTCCAGGGCGGTGCCCGGTGGCAGGTCCGACACCTCCGCGACGAGCTGCGCGTTCGGCTGGCCACTCCAGAACTTGGTGTCCGTGCGGTACAGCTCCTCCCACCATTCCCGGTCGACCACCGGCATTCCGTGCCCGCGGTGACCGAGAACCCGTTCGGCCACTTCACGTTCCTGGGCCGCGGTGAACTCCGCGGACATCGCGTCGCGGACGTCCTCCTGCATGAGATCACCGTTGATCGCCGCGCCGGCGGTGAGCCCGCCGGCTGCGGACGAGATGACCTGCGCCATGGCGTTCGCGACGTTGCCCGCCACCCAGACGCCCGGCAACGACGTCGCACCGGTCGGATCGGCCGGCACGTAACTGCCCACGACCTGGCCACCCACCTCCAGCTCGGTGGTCTCCAATCCCAGCGACACCAGGACATCCGCGCGCGCGGTGAACTTCGGCGTCACGACGACGGCCGCGCGCGGCACCACCTGACCGGAACGCATCCGCACGCCGGTCAGGTGCCCGTCGCTGATTTCGAGCGCGGCGACCTCATCGTCGACGAACCGGATGTCGCGCGCCGCCAGCTGTGCCCGCTCCTGCGCCGACGGCACCGGTCCGGTGTGCCGGAACAGCACCACGTCGCCCGTCCACTGCCGCCACAACAGTGCCTGGTGCACCGACATCGGGCCCGCACCGATGATGCCGACGGGCTGGTCGCGCACCTCCCAGCCGTGGCAGTACGGGCAGTGCAGCACGTCGCTGCCCCACAGCTCTGCGACGCCGGGGAGTTCGGGCAGCTCGTCGGTGAGTCCCGTGGTGACCAGCAACCGGCGCGCCCGGATCTCCCGCCCGTCCGTGAGAGTGACCTGGAACCCTTGCCCGTCAAGGGGTTTCGCCGCAGAGACAGTGCCGTCCGCGAACTCGCCGCCGTAACCGGCGACCTCCGCCCGGCCGATCGCGACCAGCTCGCGCGGCGGCGTGCCCTCGCGGCCGAGGTAGTTGTGCACGTGCCCGGCCGGCGCGTTACGCGGCTCGCCCGCGTCGATCACGAGTACGGACCGGCGTGCCCGCGCCAGTGCCGTCGCGCCCGCGAGTCCGGCGGCCCCGCCGCCGACGATCACCACGTCGTATTTCTCGTTCATGTCGTCCGCCCTTCGCCTGTGGTGTCCGACTATCCGCACAGGCCGCGAACTTGACAAAGAATGTTGCCGATCCGGCAAATCACTCGTCGCGTGGTGGCGGGATGGTGACGACGGCGAGCCGGCACAGGCCGCGCACGTACCGGGAGGCGCGGCCGTCGGACGGCACGACCAGCGTCGGGCGTTCCAGCACCTCGCCGTTGTACCGGGTGGCCAGCAGCGCCGGGCAGCCGCCGAACTCGGGATCGATCTCGGCGAGTGACAGCACGACCTGGAAACCGTCCTCGGACAGGGCGAGCACGACGACGTTGAGCTGACCCATCTTGTGCCGCTGGTCGAGCCGCGGCGGAATCTCGGCGAGCACCTCGTACAGCAGCACACCCTGGACGCGATGCACCTCGCGGCGTTTGCGCGTCACGTACTGGACTTCCCGCACGGCGCAGGCGCGCGCGTCGAGGGCCGCCGTGTCGAGCACGCGCTCGCCGACGACGTCCCCGGTGACGAGCACCTGCCCGCGCCCCAGCAACGGCACCACGCAATCGACCCTAGAACGGGCCTCCTGCCTCCGCAAATACGCCAATCGAGCGGATCTTTTCCCCGCATCCGCGGAGCGCAGGATCATGCCCGTTGCACAGCTGGATCGGATCAAGGTAAGGTGGACGGCGTCTACATCTCGTGGCTGCGGGATTTTCCCCCACGAGAGTTCTCACGGAATCCTTCCGGACTTCCCCTTTGCCGTTCGCGGCTTCCTTCATCCCAGAAAGACGTATGCCCATGAACACCTCCGACAAGTCCATTGTGGACATGACCGGAATCCTCGACGTGACAGGCAATCGCGCCTTCATCCGCGCCGAGGGTTACCTGCCGGGACCGGACGACGCGCCGGTCCCCGCCAAACTCCTGCGCCAATTCGACCTGCGCCGCGGTGACACGGTCACCCTGCGCGGCGGCGAGGTCGCCACCGTCAACGGGCAACACCCCCGCTACCCGCGGCCGGCGTTCGACGATCTCGTTCCCTTGTATCCCAACGAAAGACTGCGCCTGGAGACCGAGCAGCACGAGCTGACCACGCGGGTGGCCGATCTCGTGATGCCGGTCGGCAAGGGCCAGCGCGCGCTCATCGCCGCACCGCCCAAGGCGGGGAAAACCTCGGTCCTGCAAGCGATCGCGCACGGGATCAGCAAGAACCACCCCGAATGCCACCTGATGCTCGTGCTCGTCGGCGAACGCCCCGAGGAGGTCACCGACCTCGCCCGCGCCGTGCCCGGCGAAGTCATCGCCGCGACCTTCGACCAACCGCCGCGCGAGCACATCGCGCTGGCCGAGCTGGCCATCGAGCGCGCCAAACGGCTCGTCGAGATGGGCCGCGACGTGGTGGTACTGCTGGATTCCCTGACCCGGCTGGGCCGCGCGTACAACCTGGCCGCACCGGCGACCGGGCGGATCCTCTCCGGTGGCGTCGACTCCACCGCGCTCACCCCGCCGAAGCGGTTCCTCGGCGCCGCCCGCAACATCGAGAACGGCGGCTCGCTCACCATCTTCGCGACCGCACTGGTCGAGACCGGCTCGCTCGGCGACACCCTGATTTTCGAGGAATACAAGGGAACCAGCAACGCCGAGCTGCGCCTCGACCGCACGATCGCGGCCAAGCGCACCTTCCCGGCGGTGGACATCCGCCAGTCCGGCACCCGCAAGGAGGAATTACTGCTGAGCCCCGGCGAGCTCGCGGCGACGCGCAGCCTGCGACGCGCTTTCGACGGCCGCGACAGCGTGCGAGCGATCGAGATGCTGCTCGACGGCCTCCGCCGGGCCCAGACCAACAGGGATCTTCTGAAACAAGTAGCGACCAGATAATCCCTGTGCCAGGGTGATTCCATGCCCCGACTCGGTATCCGCATTCCGCGTGAACTGTCCGCCGCCCGGCTCGTCGATCTCGCCCGGCGGGCGGAACAGGCCGGGCTGGACGAGGTGTGGGTGGTCGAGGACTGCTTCTACGCGGGCGGGATCGCGACGGCCGCGACGGTACTCGCCGCGACCGAGTCGATCACGCTCGGCATCGGCGTACTTCCCACGGTGGCCCGGAATCCGGCGATCGCCGCGATGGAGCTGGCCGCGCTCGCCGAGTTGCACCCCGGCCGCCTGATCGCGGGGTTCGGGCACGGCGTGCCGAAGTGGATGAAGCAGATCGGCGCCTATCCCCCGTCTCCGCTCGCGGCGCTCGAAGAGACCCTCACCGCGGTCCGCCGCCTGCTGCGAGGTGAGCGGGTTTCGTTGTCCGGCAAGCAGGTTCGACTCGACGAGGTCGAGTTCGAGTTCCCGCCGTCCGTCGTGCCGCCGCTGTACGCCGGGGTGCGCGGGCCCAGATCCCTTGCGGTGGGCGGAAAACACGCCGACGGCACGCTGCTCGCGGAGCCCGCGGCGCCCGAATACGTCCGCGCCACCAGGGAAATCGTCGGGCCGCGGCACACGATCGCCGCCTACAACTGGTTCGCCCTCGACGACGACTCCGAGCACGCCGTCGAGCGCGCGCGCAAGGACGTCGAGAACACCATCAAACCCAGCACCGAACCACACCTGCGCCCGCTACCGTTCGGGGAGGAACTGCTCAACGGCGGCCGGGACCCGATCCCGGCCGAGTGGATCCAGCGGCTGAGTGTCTCCGGCACCCTCGCCGAATGCGCGGCCCAGCTCGCCGCGCTGGACGAAGCGAGCGCCGGGTCGGTGATCCTGTTGCCGCTCCTGGGTGAACCCGAAGAGGACGCGATCAGCGCGGCAGGTGAACTCGCGCGCGCTGCCGGTACGCCGCCGGCGTGATACCCGTCCCCTTCTTGAACACCTGGCCGAAATGCGAAACGCCGTGGAACCCCCACCGGCGCGCGATCGCCGCGACCGGCACGTCCAGCTGACGCGGGTCGGCCAGGTCCAGCCGGCAGTGTTCCAGCCGCCGTTCCCGGATCCACGCCGACACCGTGGAGTCGGCGCGTTCGAACAGCACATGCAACTGCCGCGGCGAGATGTAGTGCGCGGCCGCGATCCGGGCCGGGTCCAGCCGCGGGTCGTCCAGGTTCTCCTCGATGTACGCCTGGATCTCCCGCAGCTGCGCCTCGCGGTGCCCGGGCCGCTCCGGCCCGCCCAGCTCGGCGCGCAGCATGGTCACCACCAGGTCCATCACGTTGCGCACCGCGACACGCCCGTGCCCGCCGAGTGACTCCAGGTTCCGGTTCAGGCTGATCAGCATTCCCCACACCGCGGCGGGCAGGCCGGGCTCGCATTCGAAGGCCCGCGCCATCAGCCCGTCCGGCGGCCGCTCGCCCAGCCACGCCTTGGGGAACCGGACGCACGTCGAGCGGTAGCCGTCGCTGGCCGTGATCGCCGCGGGCTCGGACGAGTCGTAGATCGCGAACTGGCCCGGCTTGACCACCGCGACCCGGTCGCCCTGCGCCAGCCGCAGCTCGCCGGCCAGCTGCAGGGTCATCACGTAGAACCCGCCGGCGGGCGGGGAGATCAGCGCGCGGTCGCGGTACGCGGCGTGCCGCGCGCAGGCCATGTTGACGAAGTTGACCCCGCCGAGGGTGCGGTTGCTGATCGTGCCGGCGAACGCGCGCGGCTGCTCGCAGTCGAACTGGAAGCTGAGCACACTGCGGCGGACGGCGTCGGTCCACGAGCCGAACGTCACCTCGTCGCCGCCCACGGCCAGGTCGGCGGCGGCGAACTGCTCGGTCAGCGACGTCAGTGTCATGGCGGGTCATCTCCACCGTGCGCGGCTCTGCGACAGCCAACGCTACCCGTTCCTGCGCGGATCCGACAATTTCGTGCGCTGTCGTGACATGCCCCGGCCGCGTATCCCGCTTAGCGTGCGAATCAACCCCTCACTGTGGAGGCGCACAATGTCGTACGTCGAAGGTTCACATCACGTGACGCTGTCGGTCGGCCGGGCGCAGGAGGACGTCGACTTCCACGTCAAGATCCTCGGCCTGCGCTTCATCAAGCGCACCGTGCTGTTCGACGGCACGCTGCCGATCTACCACCTGTACTACTCGAACGCGAACGGCGACCCGTCGAGCGTCGTGACGACGTTCCCGTGGGCGCAGGCCGGGTTCTTCGGCAAGCGCGGCACCAACCAGGCGCGCGAGGTGCTGCTGTCGATCCCGCACGACTCGATGAACTACTGGCACCAGCGGCTCACCGAGCACGACGTCGAGGTGACGAACATCGAGCGGTTCGGGCAGCGGCGGCTGGCGTTCCGGCACCCGTCGGGCATCGAGTACGTCTTCGTCGGCAACACCGGCGACGAGCGCGTCGGGCACACGGGGTACGGCGTCCCGCAGGAGCACGCGATCCACGGCATCCACGGCATCGGCATCCATGTCGCGACACCCGATCGAATGGTCGAGTTCGCGAACGAGTCGTTCTTCGCGAAGGACCGCCTCGCCGAGGAAGGCGACGTCGCGGCGCTGCAGATCGGCAACCAGAAGCACGGCAACTACCTCGAGCTGACCGTCAACCGCACCGACGACCAGGGCACCTGGGGCTACGGCGCGGGCACCTACCACCATTTCGCGTGGAACGCGTCGACGCTGGAGAACCAGGACGACGTCAAGTTCCAGATCGAGGGCCGCGGCTACACCGACATCTCCGAACTGAAGGACCGCAAGTACTTCAAGAGCGTCTACGTCCGCACGCCCGGCGGCGCCCTGTTCGAACTGGCCGTGACACACTCCGAAGGCGGCTGGACCTGCGACGAGTCGCCGCAGGAGCTGGGCACCCGGTTCCAGCTGCCCGAGCAGTTCGAGGACCGGCGCGAGGAGATCTTCGCCCGTCTTGAGCCGATCAGCATCTAATATGTTAGTTACTCATCTGACTGGCGGTCAGCAGATCACCGTCAGGCGCGGTCAGTTCTGGATTCCCGGCGAACGCGTCGCGACCGAGGGCGGCACGGTGCAGCGCGCGCCGATGTTCGTGCAGTGGGAGGCACCGGTCGAGAACACCCGCCCGATCCCGCTGGTGCTCGTGCACGGCGGTGGCGGGCAGGGCACCGACTGGACCGGCACGCCGGACGGCAGGCCCGGCTGGGCGAGCCGGTTCGTCGAGGCAGGGTTCGCGGTGTACGTCGTCGACCGGTGTGGGCACGGCCGCTCGCCGTACCACCCGGACGTCGTCGGCCCGATGGGTGCGCAATTCCCTTACGAGACAGCGGAAGCGCTGTTCGCCGGCAACACCGATTGGGCGATCGACCAGCTGGTCGCGCCGATGGGACCGCTGCCGGCCGACCTCGCCGAGTCGCAGCGGATGGACGCCGACCGGCTGGGCCGCCTGCTGGACGTGCTCGGCAGTGCGGTGCTGGTCACCCACTCCGCGGGCGGCCCGGTCGGCTGGCTCACGGCCAACGCGCGGCCGGAGCTGGTCGCCGCGATCGCGGCGGTCGAGCCGATCGGTCCCCCGTTCGCGGAGTTCCCCGGGCTGGGCACGCTGACCTGGGGACTCACCAGCGCGCAGATCCGGACCGACCCGCCCGCCGAGACGCCGGAAGACGTGCCCGGCCGGCGGATCCCCGGGCTGGCGGGCAAACCCGTCGCGGTGGTGACGGGTGGCGCGTCCGCGTTCGCCGGGTTCGCGCCGCAGGTCGTCGAGTTCCTCACCGCGGCCGGCGCGCGGGCCGGGCAGCTGCACCTGCCCGATCACGGCGTCGAGGGCAACGGCCACGGACTGATCTTCGAGCGCAATTCCGACGAGACCGTGACACCCGTCATCGACTGGATCGTGAAGGAGACGTCGTGAACGGCCTGCATGTCAGCGACGAATTCGACGCCCTCAACGCGCGGATCGACGAAATCGCCCCGGTGCTGCGGGACGAGGCGGAAAAGAGCGAGGAGCTGGGGCGGCTCACCGACCCGGTCGCCGACGCCCTGCGCGACAGCGGCGCGTTCAAGATCGGCATCCCGCGTGAGCTGGGCGGGTACGAGTTCTCGCCGCGCCAGGTCATCGACACGATCACCAAGCTCAGCTACGCGGACGCGTCCGCGGGCTGGGCGCTGATGGCGGTGCAGATGATCACCGGGACCACCGCCGCCTACATCGGACCGGAAGCGGCGGCGGAGCTGTTTCCCGATGTCGAGGGCGACCGGTACGCGCTGATCGCCGGGCAGGGCACACGTCTGGGCAAGGCGGTCCGCGCCGACGGTGGCTACCGGGTCAGCGGGCAGTGGGGGTTCGCGTCCGGCGTGTCGATGGCGAGCCACATCCACACCGCCGCGTTCTGCGAGGAAACGGGGCAGCCGCTGGTTTTCACGTTCCCCAAGGAGCAGGCGACGCTCGTCGACAACTGGGACGTAATGGGCCTGCGCGCGACCTACAGCATCGACTACGTGCTCGACGACCTGTTCGTGCCGTCGTCACACGTGTTCGAGATATCCACAATGGACCCGCGACAGGGCGGGGCGATCTACCGGCTCGGCATCGCGAACCTCGCCGGGATCTGCCACAACGGCTGGGCGATCGGTGTCGGCCGCCGGATGCTCGACGAGCTGAAGATCCTGGCGGCGAAGAAGACCGGCACACCCGGATCCACTGTGGACACCGGTCAGTTCCACGCCGAGTACGCGCAGGCCGAGGCGAAACTGCGCGCGGCGGCCGCGTGGACGAGGGAAGTCTGGGCGGACAACGAGGAAACTCTCGACCGCGGCGAGCTGCTGTCGACGGAGCAGGAGACGCTGACCCGGCTGGCGCTCAACCACACCACGTGGGCGGTGCAGGCCGTCGGCGCGGCGGCCTACAAATGGGGCGGCACAACGGCTTTACGCCGGGGCGACCTCCAACGCTACTTCCGCGACCTCAACGCCGGGACGCAGCACGTGACCTCCGGCCCGGTGGTGCTACAAGGCTGCGGCAAATGGCTCGCCGACCTCGCGCCCGACGCACACTGGGTCTTCCTCGAACTACAGGGCTAAAGGTTCTCCACCACGACAGGTTCGATGCCCTCGCCCGGCGGCAACGGGAAACCGAGGATCTGACTGTAGAAACTCAACTCCGCCTCCAGCGCGCGGTGCATGTTCTCCGCGCGCCGGAAACCGTGCTGCTCGCCGGGAAAGAGCACGTACGCGACGGGAAGTTCCCGCTCCCGCAACGCGTTCACGATCAGCTCGGACTGGTTGGGCGGCACCACCGGGTCGTCCGCGCCCTGCAAAACCAGCAGTGGCCGGGAAAACCGGTCGATGTGGTGGATCGGCGACCGCTCGGCGTACACGTCGCTCGCCTGCGGGTACGGGCCGACAAGCCGGTCCAGGTAGCGGCTTTCGAACTTGTGCGTGTCCGCCGCCAGCACCGCCAGGTCGGCGATCCCATAGAGGTCTGTACCACCGGCGAACGGCGTGTCCTCCCGCGCGAGCGCGGCCAACGTCGTGTAGCCACCCGCAGAACCGCCGCGGATCAGCAACTTCTCGCCGTCCACCCGGCCCTGCGCGGCGAGCCACCGCGCGGCGGCGAGGCAGTCGTCAACGTCGACCACACCCCACTCGCCGAGCAACTGCTCGCGGAACGCGCGGCCGAATCCCGTGGAACCACCGTGGTTCACCGCGACGACACCGAACCCGCGGCTCGTCCAGAACTGCACGGCCGGCGACAGCACGGGCACCGCGCTCGCCGTGGGACCGCCGTGGATCATCACGATCAGCGGCGGGCGAGCGCCCTCCGGGCCGTCGAACTCCGGGTTCGCGGGCGGGTAGAACAGGCCGTGCGCCGTCCGCTCGCCCGAGGGGAACGAGATCGCCTCCGGCACCGAGACGTACGCCGGATCGACGCCCAGCTCGCGCGGCGCGCGCAGGGTCCGCACGGATCCCTTGGCGGACACCAGGAACGCGCCCGGTTCCGCGGTGGGCGAGCCCGCGAGCACCACGACCTCGTCCGGACCCGCCGCGCGGATCGCGGAAATCGCGGAGAACGGCACGTCGAGGTCGGTCACCTCACCGTGTTCGGCGAGCGCGAGCCCGTCGTACCCGCCCGACCAGCGCGCGAACACGATCCGCCCGTCCGGCAGCGGCACGTAACGCCGGGTGCCCAGCCGCCAGCCGGGCACGCCGATCTCCGCGTCCAGCACGATCACCGGTTCGACCCCGGCCGGCGACCAGCGGTACAGGTTCCACCAGCCGGTGCGGTCGGACAGGAAGAGGAGGCTGCCGTCCGCCTGCCAGCGCGGTTCGGACACCGACTCCCCCGGCCCGCCGGCGACGACCGTTTCCTCGCCGGTGCCGAGGTTCCGCACGGTCAGCACCGTGTCGTCCCACGGCATCGACGGGTGGTCCCAGGAAATCCACGCGAGCGCCTGCCCGTCGGGAGAAAACCTCGGGCTGGCAACGAAATCGGGTCCGCTGACGAGCACCTCGGGCTCGCCGGGCCGGTGCGCGGGCAGGCGCACGATCTCGTTGCGGACGCCGTCGCCATGGCGTTCCCGCACCGCGACGAGGAACGCGCCGTCCGGGCTGAGGTCACCGTCGGCGAACCGGTCACCGCGCGGCGTCCCGGGTTCCGGCGTGAGCGGCTCGAGCTCGCCGCCGAGCCGGTACAGCCGCTGATCACTCCAGTTCGCGAACCACACGACGCCGTCGCGGACCCACCAGTCGCCGCCGCCGTACTCGTGCACCGACGTGCGCGCGTCGAAGCCGTCGGGCAGCAACTCGGTCGTTGTGCCGTCGGCGTCGCGGCGGATGATCTGGTTGCGGCCACCTTCCGCGGGCCGCCGCTCGGACCACACGACGGCGTCGCCGTCGACCTGGACATCGGACAGTTGCACGGCGGCCCCGGTCACCAGCCCGGCGGTGACCGGCGTGGCCCAGGACCCGAACGCGGAGATCTGCACGAGGCCCACGCTAACGGCTTGCGAAGCACTGGGCTGCCCGCCCGCGCGGCCGTACCGATAGATTGCCGCCGCAACCGGCCTGAGGGGGACCATGAAAACGGAACAATCGCCCGAGCGGCTCGTGTTCTTCTCCGACGCCGTGGTCGCCATCGCGCTCACTCTGCTCGTGCTGCCGCTGGTCGACATCGTGCCGGAGCTGGTCGCGAGCAACGGCCGGCCGGTCGACGCGTTCACCGAGCACCAGTGGCAGTTCTACAGCTTCCTGCTCAGTTTCGTGGTGATCGGCCGGCAGTGGCTGGCGCACCACAAGCTGTTCGGGCAGGTCCGCGCCTACAACCGGGCGCTGCTGTGGCTGAACCTGATCTGGCTGCTGTCGATCGCCGCGCTGCCGTTCCCGACCGAGATGATCGGCGCGTTCGGCACCGACCATTTCACGACGGTGCTCTACGTCGGCGCGACCCTGTTCAGCAGCGCGATGCTGTCGGCGATGCTGCTGCTGATCCGCGGGAACCCGGAACTGACTGCGCATCCCGGCGGGATCACCGACCGGTGGCGGATGGACTCCGTCGGCAGCACGCTCGCGCTGGTCGTCGGGTTCGTCCTGGTGCTGCTGGTGCCGGCGGCCAGCTACTACGTGCTGCTACTGCTTGCGGTGCCGCCGCAGATCGCCCGGATCCGCTACGGCCGCGACGGCTGAGTGCGGGCGACCACACCCGGCAGCACCGAAGCCCGCGGTCCGGACACCACCCCCTAAAGTGTCGGACGATGCGTAAACACCTATGGGTCATCCCCGTGCTGTGCGCTGTGTGGCTGTTCTTCGCGTTCCGCGGGATGTTCAGCGCCATGCCGACGCGGCCGCAGATCGACCTGGAGGTCTACCGCTACGGGGTCCAGGCCTGGTGGGACGATCACAGCCTGTACGGCACGCTGCCCCCGGTCGCGAACGGCGCGGAACTGCCGTTCGTGTACCCGCCGTTCGCGGTGCTCGTGCTCAGCCCGCTGGTCCTGCTGCCGTGGGACGCCGCCGTCGTCACGCTCTACGTGCTGAGCACGATCTGCCTGGCCCTCACGCTGTACCTGGTGTCGCGCGTCGCGTGGCCGCCGCTGGGCCGCACCGGCGGGATCATCGTGGCCTCGATCGGGCTGCCGCTGACCGTGTTCCTGGAGCCGGTCAGCCAGACCTACCAGTTCGGGCAGGTCAGCCTGATCATGATGGCGCTGGTGGCGATCGACTGCCTCGCCGGGAAGACGTTGTGGCCGCGCGGGTTCGGTATCGGCCTGGCCGCCGCGCTGAAGCTCACGCCCGCCGCGTTCGTGCTGTTCTTCTTGATCCGTAAGGACTACCGGTCCGCGGCGCGGGCGGGCATCACGTTCGCCGCCGCCGCGGGCATCGGGTTCATCGTCGACTTCCATGCGTCGGTCCAGTACTGGTTCAAGGGCGGCCTGTCCGGCGGCGGCGTCAGCGGGACAGCGTTCAAGACAAACCAGACAATCGAGGCGGTCATCGTCCGCACCGGGCTGTCGGGCGCGGCCGAGAAGGCCGTGTGGATCGTCCTGATCATCGCGCTGGTCGGGGTGGTCGCGCTGGCGATGCGCCAGGCCGGTCCCGCGCTCGCGCTGATGGCGAACGCCGGGCTGACGCTGCTCGTCTCGCCGACCTCGTGGTCGCACTACTACGTGTGGGTCGCGCCGGCGCTACTGGTGCTGCTCGCCTACGGCGCGCGGCGGGTCTGGGAACGGTCGTGGCTGGCGGCGGCGTGGTTCGCGTGGGCCGCGCTGACCGCGACGTTCTTCTACCTCGCGCCGTTCCACCAGTTGCCGGACACCGACTTCCCGGTCGTGCACGTCCACTGGGAGTGGCTGCAGCAGCTGTCGGCGGCGACGTATCCGCTGGTCGGGGTCGCGCTGCTGCTCGCGTTCGCCATCCCGCGCCTACGCCGGCCGGAGCCGGTGCTGCTGCCGCCGCTGGAGCAGCCGGTCGAGGCGGTCAATCGCTGACCGGCTAGGCCCGTAGCGCGCCGCGGCGGCGCTGCCAGTCCGTCACCGCGTCACAGCCCGCGTCGATTTCCGCACGCAGCAAGGCGGTTTGCTGTTCGAGCAGTTCCGCGCCGAGCACCTTGCTGTCCTCCAGCGCGGCGAGCGCTTCCCACGGGGTGGCGCACAGGGTGCCCACTTCCTCGCCCTCGGGCGGCGGGGTCAGCCCGTCCTCGATCCCGGCCCGGCCCGCCGCGAGCAGCGCCGCGACCACGAGATGCACCTGCGCGTCCGCGCCCGCGAAGCGGAACTCCAGCCGTCGCCCGGCGCCATGCCCCGCGATGCGCACCGAAGCGGTCCGATCGTCTGTGCCCCAACGGATCGAGCGCGGCGAGAACGGGCCCGTGCGCAGCCGCACGTAGCTGTTCCAGGTCGGCGCCCAGATCGCGGTGAGCGCCCTGGCCTCCCGCAGCACGCCGGCCAGGAACGCTTCCGGCGTGGGCGGCGTCAAGGAAAGGTGCACGTGACAGGAGTTGCCCTGGCCGGTCCGCGGCGCGGCGAGATAGCTCGCGGTCACGCCGTGTTCGGCGGCGGTGGCGCGCACGATGAGCTGCTGCAGCATGGCGTCGTCGCACGCGGCGAGCGCATCCCGGTGCCGCAGCACGATTTCGTACTGTCCCGGATGGCATTCCCCGCGCGCGGACTCGACGCGAAGCGGTGCCAGTTTCGCGCGCAGGTCCTTGAGTAGCGGCCGTAACCGCTCGGTGCCACCGACCGCGTAGTCGACTCCATGTGCGGTCAGCGGTTCCCCGCCGTCGAGGAATGTCACCTCGTGCTCGATGCCCACGGACGGCACGAAACCCAGTTCCGCCAAGGCCCGCAGCTCGTCGGTCAGCACCTGCCTCGGGGCGACGCGCACGGGCTCGCCGCTGGGCCATTCGACATCGCACACGACCGCGTACACACCGTCCTCGACCGGTGTCACGCGCGCGAAGTCGGGTCGCATCCGTAAGTCCCCGTAACCGCCGAGATAGCGTGACAGCGTCTCGACGGGTTCTCGCTCGGGAGTCCAGGCGAAAACATAGGTGCACATGCCGTAGCCGTTTTCGAGCACTTCCTCGTCGACGAAGTCCCGGGACAGCTCGACGGCCGCGAACCGCGCGTGCGGATCCGGCACCAGCAACAGAACGTGCGACGCGTCGTCCGGCAGCGTACTCACCACGCACCGCCGGGATCGGGGCTGTGCAAGGGATTGGGCACCCGTCCCCAGCGGACGTCGAACTCGTCGTCCCGCTCGACCTTGTCGAACCCACCGCCTGCCAGGTGTTCCCGGTTCAGCGTGACCCGCTCCACGTCCGGCGCGAACAGGCGGCACGCGTCGAACCGTGCCGCGACGTCGGGATTTTCCTTGCGGTAGCGGGTAACGACGTCACGGACCAGCGCCCAGAACCGGGGCCGCGGGAAGCCGAGATCGTCGAACAGGATCTCCGCCCAGAACCGCAGCTGCCCCGAGAACACCGAGCTGAACAGGGACTGCGCGAGCAGATGTGCCGGCCAGCGCAGCATTTCCGCCTCCGGGTCAAGCAGCCGGTAGCAGTCCAGGTCCTCGTCGAGCAGGTCCACGCCCTGCGCGAAGTCCTTGATCGCGACGCGCAGCGGGCACCCCTGGTCGTCCACGATGAGGATCAGGTTCTGGCCGTGCGGACAGAATCCGACGCCGTAGCGCAGCAACCACTGCAGCAGCGGGGTCAGCAGGAGATCGAAGATCCTTACGCACCACTCCTCGGTTTCGAGGCCGCTGCGCCGGATCAGCTCAGTGAGCACGGCGTTGCCCTCGGGATCACGATAGGTCAGGGCCGCGAATGAAAGCGCCTGCTCACCGTCGGCCAGCTTGGCGGAAAGGGGTTCTCGCCAGAGCGCGCCGAGGGTTTCGTGGAACCGGTAGGGCAGCTCTTCGAGTGCGCCGAAGATCGGATGGCGCACGGACACGCTCGCCACCTCACCGAGCAGCTCGAACCGGTATTCCCGCGACAGCAACGGATCTTGGGCGTCGAGCCGCTTGAGCCAGGTCGTGACCGCGGGCGCGGCGAGCGTCGCCGCGGAGGCCAAGCCGCGGTAGACGAGCGTGTTGCGCACCGACACGGCGGTCTTCACGTCGTGCCGGCCGGGAGTGGTCATGTTCGCCAGCGTGCGGACCGTCTGATGTGGACGGTACTCGTCGTGGCTTTCGCCGAGGTCGATCAGTATGCCGGTCGCGAGCTCACCGGCGTAGAGGGTGCCGATGATCTCGTCCGCCTGCCAGGGATGAACCGGCACGAACACATACTCGGCTGGGTTGGCCTTTTCCTGGAATTCGGCGAACTGGTCGGCGTCCAGTTCCTGTCGCAGCAGCGTTTCCTCGTCCAGATCCGCGATGGACCGGAACCGCGCGTGCGCGCGGTGCACGGCGAACCACCGGATCGGGAACGGCTTCCCCGCCTCGGGCGCGTAGTTCTCCCTGTCCCGCAAGGAAAATCCGACCCTACCCTTGTTGACGACGATACGCGGATGGCCGGTCAGCTTCCCGTCCGCCACGTTGTAGTCCATCGTGGACAGTTCCGCCGCGCTCGGCGCGTGCTCGAGGCGGGCGGCTTCGTTCGCGACCGTGGAAGTGAGTTCCGACAACACATCCGCCAGCCGCAATCCGGACAGGCCGAGCGTGCTGCGCGCGTCCACGATGAGAGTGCGCGGATCATCGGCCGGAATTCCCTGCCGGGTAGCCGTTCCCGGCGCGACGGTCCACGAGTCGAACGCGCCCCGGCGGGCCTGGAACTCGTAGACCACATCGTCGGGCAGGTGCAGCCGCCAGCCGTTTTCGGTGGGCTCGGGCTCGAACAGCCCTTCGTAGGACAGTTCGCCGAGCATCTTGTGCACGATCAGCGCACCGGCCGCGCGCCAAGCCTGGTCGCTCATGAGTCCTCCAACCCGAATGTGGTGAACGCCGTGCGCGGCGGCAGGCGGTAGACCTCGCGGCCGCACACCGAGTTGATGATCGACGCCGCGCGCCAGGCCCCGAGCCCCAGATCCGGCGCGCCGACCCCGTGCGTGTGCCGTTCCGCGTTCTGCACGTAGACCGACCCGGCGACGCCGTCGAGCCGGAGCCGGTAGTCCCGCTCGACGACGGGGCGCCCCTGCCCGTCCGTGATCATGCGATCGGCGAGCGGGCCGAGCAGCCGTTCGAGCGAAGTTTCCGTGTAGCCGGTGGCGGAAACGACGGCGTCGGTGTGCCAGACCGCGCTCGTACCCTGCTGCCGGTGGCGCAACCCGAGCGCGATCCGGTTCCCGTCCGAGGAAGCCGAGACCACCTCGACGCCGGGCGTCATGGTGACTTCGGGCCACCTGCCCCCGATGCTCCGCCGGTACAGTTCATCGTGGATCTCGGCGATTGTCCCGCTGTCGATTCCTTTGTACAGCTGCCATTGCGCGGGAACAAGACTGTCGCGTGTGGACTCGCCGAGGCCGTGGAAGAACGTCGTGTAGTCCGGGGTGAACTGCTCCAGCCCGAGCTTCGAGTACTCCATCGGCGCGAACGACACCGTGCGCGCGATCCACCGCAACCCGTCCGGGCGGGTCCGGTGCCGCAACAGGTCGAGGAAAACCTCCGCGCCCGACTGCCCCGAGCCGACGACCGTGACGCTCGGCGCGGCCAGCAGCCGTTCTCGCTCGGCGAGGTAGTCCGCGGAGTGCACGACGAGCGCCGCCGGGTCGGAAGCCAAGGAGCGCAACGGTTCCGGCACCAACGGTGAAGTGCCGACGCCGAGCACGACATTACGCGTGGCGATGGTTTCACCCTCGCTGGTAGACAGGTGGAAAGCGCTTTCACGCCAGTCGACCGCAGTGATCTCGACGCCGAAGTGACAGCTGCTGAGCCGTTCGGCGGCCCAGCGGCAGTAGTCGTCGTACTCCGTGCGCGCGATGTGGAACTTCTCGGCGAAATAGAACGGGAGGAGTCGGTCATGCTCGCGCAGGTAGTTCAAAAAGGACAGTTCACTGGTCGGATCGGCGAGCGTGACGAGGTCGGCGAGGAACGGCACCTGGATCGTCGCACCTTCGATGAGCAACCCGGGATGCCAGCGGAACTCCTTGCGGCGCTCGAACATCGCGACGTCCAGATCCGGCACCGGGTCGGCGAGCGCGGCGAGCGACAGGTTGAACGGTCCGATCCCGGCCCCGGCGAGATCCAGCGTCACGAGGCGACCGCGCCTTCCGGTGCACTGGCGGCCGCAACGGTCGCGTCAAGCAGACCGAGATATTCGGCGGCCGTGGCGTGCGGGTGCAGCAAGGTGAGCTTGAGCCAGACCTCGCCCGGCGGCATCGTCGCCCGCCCGATGATCGCCGTGCCGGACTCCAGCAGCGTGCGGCGCACGCGGGCGACGTCACCGAACCGCGGCCGGAAGAGCACAGTGGACAGTGCGGGGTCACCCCACAGGTCCAGCGCGGGGTGCCGCCGGACGGCGTCCGCGACCTCGCGCGCGGTGGCACAGCAGCGTTCCACCAGCTCACCGATGCCTTCGATACCCAGAGCCCGCATCGTGACGGCCATCCGGAACGCGTCCGGGCGGCGCGAGGTGCGGATCGAGCGCCCGAGCAGATCGGGGAAACCGGCTTCGGTGTCGTCCTCGGCGTTGAGGTACTCGGCCCGGACGGTAAGCGCTTTCAGGTCCGCGGACTCCTTGCTGGCGAACAAGCCCGCGGCGACCGGCTGCCAGCCGAACTTGTGCAGGTCGAGCGCGACCGAGTCGGCCTCGTCGAGCCCATCCAGCAGCGGCCGCAACTTGGTGCTGCACAAGACCAAACCGCCGTACGACGCGTCGACGTGCAACCGTGCGCCGTGGCGGCGGCAGACCTGGACGAGGTCGCGGAGCGGGTCGATGTCCCCGGTGTCGGTGGTGCCGGCGGTCGCGACGACCACGGCCGGGCCCGCTTCGCGCAGCACCGCGTCCAGCGCCGCCGGGTTCATGCCCGCACGGTCGCAGTCGACGATGACAGGCGCGGGCAGGCCGAGTAACCAGGCGGCGCGCGCGACGCTGTGGTGCGCGTTGCGGCCGCAAACCGGCTGCACGCTCGTGTTCTGTTCGCGGGCAAGGAGAAGCCCGAGCAGGTTGGACTCGGTGCCGCCGGTGGTGACGACGGCGTCCGGAGTGAGCGCTTTCGGATAGCACAGGCGCGCGATCGCGCCGAGGAAGGAGCGTTCGAGTTCACTCGCGACCGGGGCCTGGTCCCACGAGTCCATCGACGGGTTCAGCGCGCCGGCGGCGACGTCCGCGGCGACCCCGATCGCGAGCGGCGGGCAGTGCAGATGCGCGGCGCACCACGGATCCGCGGGATCGACCGAGCCGGCGGCCAGCAGCGTGCTCAGCTCTGAAAGCGCTTGCTCGGCGCCGACCCCGCGGGCCGGGACGAGGGGTTCGAGCGCGGCCACGCTCGCCGCGACGGGAGCGGGCCCACCGGCCGGCCCGGGTGTCGCCCGCTCGGCCGTGCCCACCGCCAATCCCCGCAGTACCAACGGAATCAGCTCCGCGAGCCGCTCGTGTCCCTGTCGTCCGCCGGCCAGCGCGGTCGAGTCTCCCATTGATCACTCCCTTAGGTAAGCCTACGCTAAGCCACGATACGGACACCGTCCTGCCAGGGCACCACCTCCGGCGCACTTTCCCACAAAAGTGCCCCACTGCAACCGCCCCATCCGAGTGGCACCCCGCGAGTCCGACACCCACGACGCCGAGTCCGACACTCAGAACCGCGAGTCCGACACTCACGACGGCGAGTCGGACACTGGCGACATGCTCGGCCACGTTCTGCGGCCGCAAGCGTCGAACTCGCCGTCCCCAACGTCGGACTCGCCGTCCCTAACGTCGGACTCGCGGTCTCAAGCGTCGGACTCGCCGGGCTCAGCGCGGGGCGAGGGCGACCACCTGCTTGGCCGGGTCCTCGCCGGTGCGAACCAGGGCGATGACCGGCGTCGTCAGCCCATTGTCCACATAGGACTCCAGGCGCTCGCGGCAGGCCTCGGGGCTCCCGTGCACGATCAGGTCGTCCACCACGGCATCCGGGATCGCGGCGTTCGCGCCCTTGCGATCCCCGGCCGCCCACAGCTCGTGCATCTTCGCCAGCGCCTCGCCCCGGCCGAGCCACTCGTGGAACGCCGCGTACACCGGCACGGTCAGATAACTACTGATCATCAACCGCCCGAGCGCCCGCGCCGCCTCGGCATCCTCCGTGGGACACACGAAGATCCGCGCCACCAGCTCGACATCCGGCCCGACCTCGGCGCGCACCCGCGGCACGTCCGACGCCGCGAGCCAGTTCGTGATCGCGCCGTCCGCTTCCTTCGCGGCCAGCCGGAGCATCCCCGGCCGCAGCGCGGCGAGCATGATCCGCGGCGCCACCTCCGGCACCCGCTCCAGCTTGAACCTGCTCACCGAGAACGTCGGATACTCCTCGGTCACCTTCTCCCCCGCCAGCGCGGACCGCAGAAACCGCAGCGTGTCACGGGTCCGCCGGTACGGCTCCACGAACTCGGCCGCGTTCCAGTTCGACACGACCACCGGCGACGAAGTGCCGATGCCCAGCACGAACCGCTCCGGCGCCACCTCGGCGAGCGTCGCCGCGCTCATCGCGATCAGGCCGGGGCCGCGCGTGTACACGGGCACGATCGCGGTGCCCAGCCGCAGCCGCGGCGCCCACTGCGACGCGAGCACCAGCGGCGAAAACGCGTCGGTGCCGGCGGTCTCCATGGACCACGCGTCGGTGTACCCGAGGTCGGGCAGCTGCTCGATCAGCTCGCGGTGCTCCATCAGCGGCACCCCGGTCAGCGGGATCGTGATACCCCAGCGCTTCACGCGTTCAACTCCTTCTTCAACCAGTCCACCTGGACGCGCATCAGGTTCTCCGCGACGTCCTCGTCCTGCGGGGTCATGTGCGTGGTCCCGACCAGCGGCAGGAACGTGTGCGCCCGGCCGGCCGCGAGCAGCGCCGACGACAGCCGCAGCGAGTGCGCGGCGAACACGTTGTCGTCGGCGAGACCGTGCACGATCAGCAAAGCGCGCTCCAGGTCGTGCGCGCCGGCGAGCAGCGAATTCCGTTCATACGCCGCCGGATCGTCCTGCGGCGTGCCCAGATACCGCTCGGTGTAATGGGTGTCGTACAGCGTCCAGTCCGTGACCGGCGCCCCGGCGACCGCCGCGCGGAACACGTCCGGGCGCCGCAGCACCGCGAGCGCGGACAGGTACCCGCCGTACGACCAGCCGCGGATCGCGACGCGCGCAAGGTCCAGCTCGGGATGCTCGGCCGCGACCGCGTGCAGCGCGTCCACCTGATCGGCCAGCGTCACGCTCGCCAGCTCGCGCGAGACCTCCCTTTCCCACGCGGGCCCGCGCCCCGGCGTGCCACGGCCGTCCGCGATCAGCACCGCGAAACCCTGGTCGGCGAACCATTGCGAGGCCAGGAACGCGTTACGGCTGTGCAGCACGCGCTGGGCGTGCGGCCCGCCGTACGGGTCGAGCAGCACCGGCAGCTTCGTGCCCGGCTCGTACCCGGCGGGCAACAGCAGCGCCGCCCGCAACTCGCGTTTCCCCGCGGTGAGCCAGATCGGCCGCGGTTCGATACCCGGATCCTCGGGATACGACCGGACTTCCACCGCCGGGCCGTCGCGCAGCACCGAAACCTTCGGCCCGCTGTGCGCCAGGCTCCACGACGACAGCACCGCCACCGCCGCCGAACCCGCGCCGACGTGCACACCGTCCGAAGTGGACAGACGGGTGACCGGCCCGGTGCGGTAGACGTGGATCTGCGTCGAGTCGGCGTCCGAAGCGCTGAACAGCACCTCGTCGGCGACGTCGAGCACCGAGCGCACCTGCAGCTCCGGCCCCGTCACGGGCACCCCGTCGACGATCAGCCGGTACGCCCCGTCAGCCGCGCTGACGTGCACGAGCCGCCCGTCGCTCGTCCAGGCGGGCGCGCCCGGCACGATCTCGACCCACGTCGGATCGGTCTCCGCGTGCAGCAGCTTCGTCGCCCCGGTCACCGGGTCGACCGAGTGGATCTCGAACCTGCGCTGGTCCCGGCTCTGCACACCGAGCAGCGGTGGCCCGCCTGCGGACCAGTGCACCGCGGCGAGGTACTCCCAGTCGCCGCGCTGGACGTCCACGCGCGTGCCGTCGAGGCTCACGATCGCGAGCGACACCTCGACGTTCCGCGTACCCGCGGCGGGATAGGCGACCGTGCCGGCGGCGGTGCCCGGGTTCGCCGGGTCGGCGATCGTCCAGCGCGGGACGCCGGTGCGGTCGCTGCGCTCCACCAGCAGGCTCGTGCCGTCGGGCGACCACCAGTAGCCGCGCGTGCGGCCCATCTCCTCGCCCGCGATGAACTCCGCGAGCCCCCACGCGATGTCCTCGCCATCCTCGTCGACCAGGAGCCGGTCCTCGCCGGTCGCCGGCTCGATCACGCGCAGCCGCCGGTCCCGGACGTACGCGACATGCGAGCCCGGCGGGCTCGGCCGCGGGTCCACGACCGCGCTGTCGATGAGCTCGGTGACCCGCCTAGTCGCCAGATCGACCGTGTAAAGCTTGCCGGACAAGGAAAAGGCCGCGATGCGCAGCTCGGCGTCGGTCGCGTAGCCGACGACACCGCCCGCCCGCTCGCGGGTGCGTTCGCGGCGCGCGCGTTCCTCGGCGGGCAGATTCTCCTCACCGGGCAGCAACTCGACGGCGTCGACGATCTTCGTCTCGGCGCCGGTGGCCAGGTCCAGCTCCCACAGGCTGTTCCGGTGGTCGACGCCGGACTCCGACCGCAGGAACAGCAGTCTCGACCCGTCGGGCGCGACCCGGAACTCCCTGGGTGTGCCGAGGGTGAAGCGCTGCGTCCGGGCCTGTTTGCGAAGGAAGGAGAGCTCGTCGGTCACCTCCGCACTCTGTCAGACCGCTCGGTATGTTGGCGAGTGCGACAGTGCCCGCACCGAGCGGAGGACCGGCATGAAGTACGTCCTGTTCTACGAGTCCTCGCCGGGCGCGCCGGAACGCGGTGCCGAGTTCGCGCCCGGGCACCAGGCGCGGATCCGCGAGTTCGCCGGGCGTGGCGTGCTGGTGATGATCGGGCCGCTCGAGGATCCCGGGACCAACGGCGCGCTGGCGGTGTTCACGACCCGCGAGGCGGCCGAGGACTTCGCCAAGGAGGACCCGTTCGTGCTCGGCGGCGTGGTGCACTCGTGGCGGGTGCTGGGCTGGAACGAGATCCTGCACAACGATTAGCCGCCGCAGGCGCCAACTGCGCAACGAAGCTGTCCTGATCAATGCTGTTTTCAGCTCTTAACCTATGGGCATGACGACCGCCGCAGACTTCATCGCGCTCGATGAACGCTGGAGCACGCACAACTACCACCCGCTGCCGGTGGTCATCACCGAGGGCGAAGGCGCCTGGGTCACCGACACCGAGGGCAAGCGGCACCTGGACTTCCTCTCCGCCTACTCGGCGCTGAACTTCGGCCACCGCCACCCGGACCTGGTCGCGGCTGCCGTCGAGCAACTCGGCCGGGTCACGCTGACGTCGCGCGCGTTCCACCACGACCAGCTGGGCTTGTTCTGCGAGGAGTTGGCGGGGCTGACCGGCACGCAGATGGTGCTGCCGATGAACTCGGGCGCGGAGGCGGTCGAGTCGGCGCTGAAGGTGGCGCGGAAGTGGGCGTACGAGGTGAAGGGGATTCCAGACGGGACAGCGGAAATCGTGGTCGCCGGGTCGAACTTCCACGGCCGCACCACGACGATCGTGTCGTTCTCGACGGACGAGACCGCGCGGGCGCATTTCGGGCCGTTCACGCCGGGGTTCATGGTCGTCAAGTACGGCGATGCGGCGGCGTTGCGGGACGCGATCACCGACCGGACGGCGGCGGTGCTGCTCGAGCCGGTGCAGGGCGAGGCGGGGGTGATCGTGCCGCCGGACGGCTACCTGGCGGAAGCGCGGCGGTTGTGCGACGAGCATCGGGTGCTGCTGATCGCGGACGAGATCCAGTCGGGCCTCGCGCGGACCGGCACGCTGCTGGCGCTGGACCACGAGCACGTGCGGGCGGACCTGTACACGCTGGGCAAGGCGCTGGGCGGCGGGATCATGCCGCTGTCGGCGGTGGTCGGGCGGCGGGACGTGCTGAGCGTGCTGAAACCGGGCGAGCACGGCTCGACGTTCGGCGGCAACCCACTCGCGTGCGCCGTCGGCCGCGCGGTGATCAAACTGCTCGCGACGGGCGAGTTCCAGCAGCGCTCGACCCGGCTGGGCGCGCACCTGCACGCGCGGCTCGGCGAGCTGATCGGACACGGCCTGGCAGAGGTCCGCGGGCGCGGGCTGTGGGCGGGCATCGACATCACGCCCGGCGGGCTCTCCGGCCGCGAGGCTTCGGAGGCGCTGGCGGCGAAAGGCGTGCTGTGCAAGGAAACGCACGGCGCGACGCTGCGTCTCGCGCCGCCGCTGGTGATCTCCGAGGAGGACCTGGACCGCGGGATCGACGCCATCGCCGAGGTGATCACGCGCTGAGTGCCGGATTCGCGCCGCGGGTCTCGGCGTCGCCGATGTCGGGTTCGGCGTCGCGGGCGTACGACTCGCGGTCCTGGACGTCGGACTCGCGGTCCCAAGCGCCAGACTCGCCGTCGCGGGCGTCGGACTCGCGGTCCCAAACCTCGAACTCGTCGTCTCGGGCGTCGGACTCGGCGTCGCGAACGTCGGACTCGCGGTCGTGAGTGTCGGACTCGCGGGGCGTGGGGCGCGCATAGGGTCGGTGTGGTGAGGGTGGGGATCGCGGTAAGCGCGGCGCTGGTGGCGCTCGTGCTCGGCCTGTGGCCGCCCGCGGCGCTGCAGCGAGGCGGCGGGGCGCACAGCACCCTGCTCGACATCCTGGTGCTGCCGACCGAGCCGTACGTGCTCATCCCCGTCATCGCGCTCGCCGCCGGGGTTTGCGCGGTCCGGCACAGGTGGGCCGACCTCACCCTCTGCCTCGCCGGGACCGCGGGGCCCGTCGCACTCAACACCTGGGTGCTCAAGCCCCTGTTCGACCACCCGCTGCACGACTACCTCGCCTACCCCAGCGGCCACACGGTCAGCCTCGTCACCACCCTCACCGTGCTGGTTTTCCTCACCAGGCAACGGATCCTCGCCGCCACAGCGGCGGCCGCGATAGCCACCGCAGCCGGGATCGGGCTCGTCGGGATCGGCTACCACTACCCCGTCGACGTCATCGGCGGCGCCGCCACCGCGGTCGCCCTCGTGCTCACGCTGTCGCTGGCGACGCATCCCGGGCGAGCGCCGTCAGCCGGCTCACCGCGCGCAGGTACTTCTTCCGGTAGCCCCCCTGCAACATCTCCTCGGTGAACAGCGCCGAAAGCGGCTCCCCCGACGCGAGCACCGGAACCGCCCGGTCGTACAGCCGGTCCGCGAACGCCACCAGCCGCAGCGCGACGTTCTGATCCGGCGCCGCGTGCACCCCCCGCAGATGCACCAGTGACACCCCGTCGACCAGCCGGCCGTACTTCGACGGGTGCAGGCTCTCCAGATGCGCGCACAGCGCATCGAAGTCATCGAGCGAAGAATCTTCCTGGGAAGAGGCTGACGCGGCAAGCGTCGCGTCGTCCACCGGCGGGGGCGGGTCGGGCAGGCCGCGGTGCCGGTAGTCGGGGCCGTCCACCCGCGTCACCGAAAACCGCGCGGACAGGGACTGGATCTCCCGCAGGAAGTCGTCCGCGGCGAACCGGCCCTCGCCGAGCTTGTCCGGCAACGTGTTCGACGTCGCCGCGACGTACACGCCCGCGTCGGTCAGCTCGCGCAGCAGCCGGTTGACCAGCATGGTGTCGCCGGGATCGTCCAGCTCGAACTCGTCGATCGCGAGCAACCGGTGCGCCGACAACCGCCGGACCGCTTCGGCGAAACCGAGCGCGCCGACCAGGTGCGTCAGCTCCACGAAGGTGCCGTACGCCTTGGGCGACGGCGCCGCGTGCCACGTCGACGCGAGCAGGTGCGTCTTGCCGACGCCGAACCCGCCGTCCAGGTACAGCCCCATTTTCGGGGCGGGCCCGGCGTTTCCGAACAGCCGGAACCGGGATTTCCGCCGCGGCACGGCGATCCGCGCCGCGAACGCCGAGCACGACTCGACCGCCTGCGCCTGGCTCGGTTCGTCCGGGTTGGGCACGTACGTGCTGAACCGGACGGCGTCGAATCGCGGCGGCGGTACGAGCGAGGAGATCAGCTCGTCCGCCGCGATCTCCGGGCGGCGGTCGGTCAGGTGCATGAAGCGAGGTTATCCGTGGACGCTCAGTACGATCCGCGGCATGCGCATGCTGTGGCCGAACCCACTCGACGACGTCACCGACGACGACCTGGAGCGGCTCTACGGCTTCCCCGAGGACCTCGACCGCCCGTGGGTGCAGGTCAACTTCGTCTCCTCCGCGGACGGCGCGGCCACCCTTGACGACGTGTCCGCGGGCCTGTCGAACCCCGCCGACAAGCGGATCTACCTGATGGGCCGCGACCTGGCCGACGTCGTGCTGGTGGGCGCCGGCACCGCACGCGCCGAGGGTTACCGCGGCGCCCGGACCAACCCCGAACGGCAGGCCCGGCGGCGCAGGCTCGGGCTGTCCGAGCTGCCGCCGATCGCAGTCGTCAGTGGCAGCGCCCGGCTCGACCCCGGCTCATCGCTGTTCACCGACACCGCCGTCCCGCCGATCGTGATCACCACCGCGAGCGCCCCCGAGGACCGGCGCGCGGCGCTCGCCGAAGCGGGCGCGGACGTCCTCGTCGCCGGCGACGAGATGATCGACCCGCGCGCGGCGCTCGAGCAGCTGGACGCCCGCGGTCTGTGCCGGATCAACTGCGAGGGCGGCCCGCACCTGTTCGGCGAGCTCATCGCCGAGGATCTGGTGGATCAGCTGTGCCTCACCGTCGCCCCGATGCTCGCCGGGGCCGGCGCCGGGCGGATCACGGAAGGCCGGACCGGCGAGGCGAGGCGGCTCGACGTCGCGTCGATCTTGTTCGAGGACGGCTTCACCATGTTCCGCTACCGCAAACGCGCATAGTCTGAGCGCATGTCCGTGATCCGGTCCGCGCGCCTGGACTTGGTGGAGCTGACCGGAAACCTGCTGCGGCTGACGCTCGAGCGGGACCTGGACGCGCTCGCCGGGCTGCTCGGCGTCGAGGTCAGCCAGGAATGGGCCGACCTCATCCCGGCGCGCGAGAACCTCAAGGCCATCCACGACGAGCCGGACGCCCAGCCGTGGCTCTCGCGCGGGATCGTGCTGCGGGAGGCCGGCGCGCTCATCGGCGAGGTCGGCTTCCACAATCCGCCGGACGAGCTGGCGGTCGTCGAGCTGGGCTACGAGGTGCTGCCCGCCTTCCGGCGGCGCGGTGTCGCCACCGAGGCGATCCGCGCGCTGACCGACTGGGCCTTCGCGACGGGCGACGCCTCGACGGTCTACGTGACGATCGCGCACGACAACGCGGCGTCGATCGGGCTCGTCCAGTCGCTCGGCTTCACCTTCCAGGAGGACTACCACGACCCGGTCGACGGGCAACTCGTCTTCTACGAACGCGCGCTCCCCCTGCCTCGCTGAGGCAGAATGACCTGCATGTTGCCGCTGAGTCCGCCGGTCCAGCCGATGCTGGCACGTCCGGTGAAGAAGATCCCGGACACCGGCGGGATGCTGTTCGAGCCGAAGTGGGACGGGTTCCGCTGCCTCGTGTTCCGCGACGGTGACGAGCTGACCCTGCAGTCGCGCGCGGGTAAACCGCTCAACCGGTACTTCCCCGAGGTGCTGACCGGGCTGAGCGCCGTGCTGCCCGAACAGATCGTGCTCGACGGCGAGCTCGTCATCGCCCACGACGGGCATCTCGACTTCGACCTGCTCACCGAACGCATCCACCCCGCCAAGAGCCGCGTCACGATGCTCGCCGAGAGCGTGCCCGCCACGTTCGTCGCGTTCGACCTGCTCGTCCTCGGCGAAGAGTCCTTTGTGGACGAACCGACGAGCGTGCGCCGGGATCGGCTGGAAAAGCTGACCGGCATCAACATCACGCCCGCGACGCAGGACCCGGCCATCGCGCGCGAGTGGTTCACGCTCTTCGAAGGCGCCGGGCTCGACGGCGTGATCGGCAAACCGCTGGACGCGACCTACCAGCCGGGCAAGCGGATCATGGCCAAGTACAAGCACGCCCGCACCGCCGACTGCGTGGTCGCGGGCCTGCGCTGGCATGCCGACTCCGAACCCGGGGAGTCGGTCGGCTCGTTCCTGCTCGGCCTCTACGACGACAACGGGATCCTGCATCACGTCGGCGTCGTCGGCTCGTTCCCGGCAGCGCGACGCCGTGAGCTGGCCATTGAACTCGCCGAGTTGATCACCGACGGCGAGCACCCGTGGCTCGGCGACGCGGTCGTCGAGGGCCAGCGGCTGCCCGGCGGCATCACGCGCTGGCGCAGCACCGAGCAGCCGTGGGTGCCGCTGCGCCTGGAACGGGTCGTCGAAGTCGGGTACGAGCACACCGAGGGCGGCCATCCCGCACGGTTCCGGCACACCGCGCAGTTCGCGCGCTGGCGCCCGGACCGCGAACCCGCGTCCTGCGGCTACGCACAGCTCGACGAGCCCGCCCGATACGACCTCGACGCCGTGTTCAAGGGCGAGGTGCGGCTACCCTGACCCGCTTACCCGCTGCTCACCCGGTACGTGCGAAGGTCGGGACCGAACGTGGATCGAAGTGAGGGGACCCGTCTTGCTCCGCCGGCATTCCTTGCTGTTGCTCGCCGTGCTGGTGCCGTGCCTGGCCGCCGGCTGCACCGCGGGACCGTCACAGCGCCCGGCCGTGGTGGAGAACGACGAGCGCTCGGCGACGACCACCGCGAGCACGCCGCAGGTGGTACCCCTGCCGCCGCTGACCGAACCGCAGTCGCCGTCCGTCGACTGGGCCGACTGCGGCGACCAGACCCGCAGCAGGCTCGATCCGCCCGCGGTGCCGGCCACGCTGAAGTTCAGCTGCGCCGACGTGCAGTCCGTGCTCGACGCGCCGGACCTGCCTGGCCGCGTGCAGACACACATCGCGCTGCTCAAGGCAGGCGACGGCCCGATCCCGCTGGTGGTGCTCAACGACATCGAAGGCGAGACCGGCACGCTCTACGCTGCCCACCTCGCCGCATTGCTGCCGGCGACGCTGCTGCAACGGTTCTCGCTCATCGGCGTCGACCGGCGGGGCACCGGTGACTCGGACCCGGTCGGCTGTGTGCCCGGCGAGGCCCGCGGCGCGCTGCTGAGCCAGGATCCGGCGGGCGGTGACCTGGAGGCCGTGCTCGACGCCGCGCGCCGGGCCGGGCAGCAGTGCGCGATCGAACTCGGCTCGACCCAGCAGGCACTGGACAGCTGGCGCACCGCGGGCGACCTCGACGAGGTCCGCGACGCGCTGGGGGTGCCGAAACTCAACGCGATCGCCCGCGGCGAAGCCTCGGACGTGCTCACCGCGTACGCCAACCGCTACCCCAGCCGCGTCGGGCGGGTCGTGTTCGACGGCATCCCGGACCCGTCCTCGGACCAGGCGACCGTGCTCGGCGACCTCGCCACCGCCCAGCAGGCCACCCTCGACGCGTTCACCGCGGACTGCGTCGCCCGCGGCTGCCCGCTCGGCGCCAACGCGGCCGAAGCTGTGCCGTCACTGCTGGATCAGCTGCGTTCGGCGCCGCCCACGCTGGCGAACAGCGTCCCGTTCGCGCCGGGGATCGCACTGAACGCGGTCCTCGCCGGGCTGGCGAACCGCGCGCGCTGGCCCGAGCTCGCCGACGCGATCCAGGCCGCCCGCACCGGGAACCCGACGCAGCTGGCCGCGTTCGTCGCGCCGATGATCAACGGCTCGCAGCTCGCGCCGTCCCGGCTCGACGGGGCGCTGGCGACCGAGTGCAACGACAGCGCGATCCGGCTGCCGGCCAACCAGACCGACACGCTGACCGACACGCTGCGCCAGCACAACCCGCTGTTCGGCGGCCTTGTCACGCAACGACTCCTGTGGTGCCTGCCGTGGCCGGGCCGCAGCGGCGCGGTCGCGTCGCTGGGCGTGTCCGGCATCCCGCCGGTGCTGGTGACGAGCACGAAAACCGACCCGCTGACGCCGGAGGCCGGCACAGCGCGGGCCGCCGAACAGATGACCAGCGCGGTGCGGATCTCGTGGCAGGGCGTCGGACACGGAGCGATGTCGTCGTCGTGCGTCGGCGAGGCGGTGCGGGCGTTCCTGGTCGACGGAAAGGTGCCGACGGACGGCACGCTCTGCCCCGCCTAGGGGATCCCGTCGAAGGCCGTTACGCTTGGCAGTCGCCGTTGGTCAAGTCCCACACTGGGGGTCACCGTGTCGTCATCCGCCGTCGAGGCACCGGCTGCCGCGCCGCCGCCCTCGCCGCCGGCAAGACGCACCATTCCGGCGCCCGCGTTCTGGGCCGTGCTGGTGCTCGGCGCGCTCGCGGGCGGCTGGTACCTCAAGGAACTGCTCGCCGACATCGGCTCGATGATGCACCTGCTGGACCTCGGCGTGTACAAGATCGCCGGTGCCCGGGTGCTCGACGGCGTCTCGGTCTACGACACCCCGCTGCTCGGCGAAACACGTGGCGTATGGGAGTTCGTCTACACGCCGTTCTCCGCGCTGCTGTTCGTGCCGCTCGCGAAGATCGATGGGAACGCGTTCACCTACGTCGGCGGGATCGGCGGGTTCGTGTTCCTCGCGGTCGGCGTGTGGGCCGCGCTGGCGATGCTGAACTACCGGCGCGACGCGAAGCTGGTGATCTTCAGCCTGCCGGTCGCCATGCTGTTGCTGTGGTCCGAGCCGATCCGCGAGACGATGGCGTTCGGTCAGGTCAACATCCTGCTGATGACGATCGTGCTGGTCGACATGGCGCTGCCGGATTCCTTCCGCGGCAAGGGAATCCTGACCGGGATCGCGGCCGGCATCAAGCTGACGCCGGCGTTCTTCATCGCCTATTTCCTGTTCACCAGGCGTTACCGGGCGGCCGCGGTGTCGGCCGCCTCGCTCGCCGCGACGGTACTCATCGGTTTCCTGGTGCTGCCGCACGACTCGAAGACCTTCTGGGCCGGCGCGTTCTTCGACCCGACCCGCGTCGGGGTGCCGGAGAACCCGTCCAACGAGTCGCTGCGCGGCATGTTCGCGCGCAGCGTCGGCCTGGACGGCGGCTGGAAGATCCTGTGGTTCCTCGTGGCCGCGGTGCTTGCGCTGGCCTGCCTGTACCTGGCGCGGCGGCTGTCGTTCGGCCGTCAGGAGCTGCTGGCGGTGGCGCTGTGCGGGCTGGCCACGACGCTGATCTCGCCGTACAGCTGGGTGCACCACTGGGTGTGGTGGGGCGCGCTGCTGATCTGGCTGCTGGACGCGTCGCTGCAGCGGTGGAACGTCGGCGCGTGGCTCGCGTTACTGGTGACGTTCTTCGTGGTGTCCGGCGGGATCCTCACGTTGTTCGGGTCCGAAGAGAGCTCGGTGCTGACCTTCCCGTCGTGGCGGCACCTCGGCGTGGTGTACCACAACGCCTACATCTGGCTGACCGTCGCGGCGTTCGTGGTCGTGGCGCTGCGGTTGAGGAGCCTGACGGCGAGCCGTTCGTACGAGTCGAGCAACTCGCTCCGGTCGTAACCGCTCGTCGAGAGCAGGACTTCGTCGGCGCCCGTGCGTTCGACCAGGCCGGTCAGCTCGCGCGCCGCTTCGTCGCCGGTACCCCGGATCTGATCGCGCATCGCGTGGGTGAACAGCTCGCGTTCCTTGGCGGTCATGTCGAGCGCGAGCACCTCAGCGGTGGGCAGCAGCGGCGGGAACACGCCGTGCGTGCGCGAGTACGCCGCCGACCACGCCTCGGACACCAGCAGCCGCTCGGCTTCTTCGGTGGTTTCCGCGGCGGCGACGGTCGCCGAGACGACCACGTACGGGTACGGCGACCAGTGTGAGGGCACGAAGTTCTCGCGGTAACGGCCGATGGCGTCCAGCATCCGCTGCTCGCCGCGCACGGCGCCGATGACCAGCGGCAGGCCCAGTTCCGCGGCCAGGTCGGCGCCCGTGCCGGTGGCGAGGATGAACGGCGGGACACCCAGCCCCTCGGCAGGGTACGCGTGCACGCCCGGGTGCGCCCGCTGGCTGCCGTCGAGGAACCCGAGCAGTTCCCGGACCTGCTCGCCGAACCTGTCGGCGTCCTCCCGGTCGCGGCCGAGCGCCTGCCGGACGCCGCCGGTGAACCCGACGGACCGGCCGAGCCCCATATCGATCCGGCCCGGGAACAGCGATTCCAGCACGCCGAACTGCTCGGCCACGACCAGCGGCTGGTGGTTGGGCAGCATCACACCGCCGGTGCCGACCCGGATGTGGTCCGTCGCGGCGGCGATCGCGGCCGCGAGCACGGTCGGCGCGGAGCCGGCCACGCCCGGCACGCTGTGGTGCTCGGACACCCAGAACCGGTGGTAGCCCAAGGCTTCCGCCTGCTTGGCGAACTCGACGGTCGCACGCAGCGCGTCCGCGTGGGACGCACCTTTCCTGGTCCGCGACCGGTCGAGCACCGAAAGCCTCATGATCAGTCCAACAAGGGCAGCCGGGCCGGGGATTCCCGACTAGGTTCGGGGCATGCGCTACGCCATCGCACTTCCGCAGTTCAGCGCCGACGGTGAGTTCGACCCCGCGGCTTTCCGCGCGTATGTCCAGCGCGCCGAGGCCCTCGGCTTCGACGGCGGGTGGACCCAGGAGCAGGTCCTGGGCAAGAGCCCCATCCTCGGCGCGATCGAGACCATGACCTACGCCGCCGCGTGCACCGAGCGATTGCGGGTGGGCTGCTCGGTTTTCGTGACCCCGCAACACAATCCGGTCGAGCTGGCGAAGAGCCTCGCCACCCTGGACCAGCTCAGCCGCGGCCGGGTCGACGCCGGGATCGGGGTCGGCGGGCCGCGCCCGTACCACCCGGCTTTCGGACACCAGGGCGACGCCCTCGTCGCGCGGTTCACCGAGGGGCTCGCCATCATGCGGTCGCTGTGGACGGAGCCCGAGACGACCATCGACGGGCGGTTCTGGCAGCTGAGCGGGTCGCCGATGGAGCCGAAGCCGTTCCAGAAGCCGGGTCCGCCGGTGTGGATCGGCGGCAGCCACCCGAACGCGCTGAAGCGGGCCGTGCGGCTCGGCGACGGGTTCTTCGGCGCGGGCTCCACCACGACCGCGCGGTTCGCCGAGCAAGTGCGGGTCGTGCACGCGGAGCGGGCCGATTTCCCCATCGCGAAGCGGATCTACATCGCCGTGGACGACGACGGTGACCGTGCCCGCAAGCAGATGTCCGACGGCCTCGAGATGATCTACGGCTCGCGCGGGCTGGAGCCCGTCGCCGTGGCCGGTACCCCGGCGGAGTGCGTGCGCGGGGTGCGGGAAGTGGCCGACGCGGGCGCCGAGCTGATCCTGTTCACCACGGTCGCCGACCAGGCCGAGCAGATGGAACGCCTCGCCGCCGAGATCATCCCCCAGGTGCCCTGACCCCCCGCGTGTTTGCTCCCTGCGCCGGCGTGTTTGCCCGCTGCGTCAGTGAGTTTGCCCGCCGCGTCGACGTTTTGGCTCCCTGCGTCGGTGAGTTGGCCCGCCACGTCAGCGTGTTCGCCCGCCACGTCAGCGTGTTCGCCCGCCACGCGCCGGGGCGGCGCCTCAGGTGTCGTGGCGCGCCTTGCTCGGCTGCACCCGCTTCGGCTCGCCCGGCATCTTCGGGTAGTCCGGCGGATAGGGCATCTCGCCCAGCCCGCGGTCGCGCTCGTCTCGGTCGTACCACTCCAGGGCGGTCTCCAGGCCGAACGCCTCGGAGTCCAGCCCGGCGTGCGCGTCACCGTGTTCGGCATGCCAGCCGGGCACGGTGAGCACGTCGAAGTCGTCGGGGTGCACCTCGGTCAGCTGCTCCCAGGTGACCGGCGTGGACACCGTCGCCCGCGCGGTGCCGCGTACCGACCACGCGGACGCGATCGTGCGGTCACGGGCCGCCTGGTTGTAGTCGATGAACACCCGCCCGCCGCGTTCTTCCTTCCACCACGCGATGGTCGCGAGCTTCGGGATCCGGCGCTCGACTTCGCGACCGAGCGCGATCACCGCGTGCCGCACCGCGATGAAGTCCCACTCCGGCCGGATCCGGACACGCACGTGCACCCCGCGGCCACCGGAGGTCTTGGGATACCCGACCAGGCCGGCGTCGCCGAGCACCTCGCGCACGGTCTGCGCCACCCGCACCGCGTCGTCGAAGCCCGTTTCGTCGGACGGGTCGACGTCGATGCGCAGCTCGTCGGGATGGTCGACGTCGGGCCGCCGCACGGGCCACGGGTGGAAGTCGAACGTGCCCAGGTTGGCGGCCCACAGGATCACCGCGGGCTCGGTCGGGCAGACCTCCTCGGCGGTCCGGCCCGACGGGAACGCGATCCGCACCGATTCGACATACGGCGGCGCACCCTTCGGCACCCGCTTGGCGTAGAAGTACTCGCCGGTAACGCCGTCCGGGTACCGCTTCAACGTCGTCGGCCGCTCGCCGATCGCCGCCAGCAACGGCTCGGCCACGGCGAGGTAGTACTCGGCCACCTGCCGCTTGGTGATGCCGCGCTCGGGGAAGTAGACCTTGTCCGGGCTGGACAGCCGGACCGTCCGCTCCCCTACCTGGTATTCGACCGGTTCGCCGTTCTTGGGCACGGCATCACCGTAGCCGCACTACGCCGGGCCCGGCCGTTGAAGTCGAACACGTCAAGCAGCAGGGGCCACGTGAACTCGGCGTGCGTCCCGATCAGGCGGCGGATTTCCTGGTCCCGCAACACCCGGCAACCGGAGCGCGGCGCGGGCTCACGCATCGCCCCATATACCGTGGGGCCCATGTCCCGCCGGATCAAGCTGGTCGTCGCGGTCGCCGTGCTCGCGGTGCTCGTCGCGGCGGCGTTCGTGCTGCCGCTGCCCAACCCGGCGCAGCTGCGCGACTGGGCGGCGGGGGCGGGACCGGCCACGGCCTTCCTGTTCCTGGCCGCGTATTCACTGCTCACCGTGATTCCGATTCCACGCACGGTGTTCAACCTCGCCGCCGGCCTCTTGCTGGGCACGGTCGCGGGCATCGCGGTCTCGATCACCGCCACCGCGATCTCCGGCCTGCTCGGTTTCGGGCTGGCCCGGCTGCTCGGCCGCGACCTGGTTTCCCGGCACCTGCACCGGAAATCCGTGCGCGCGGTGGACGAACGCCTTGCCGACGGCGGAATTCTCGCGATCACCTCACTGCGGCTGATCCCGGTGGTGCCGTTCGCACCGTTCGGCTACTGCTGCGGAATCCTTTCCGTGCGGCCACTTCCGTACCTGATCGGCACGGTGGTCGGCAGCCTGCCCGGCACGATCGCGGTGGTCGTGCTCGGCGACGCGCTCACCGGCGGCACCCCGCCCGCCCTGCTGGCGTGTTACCTCGCGTTCGCGCTGGTCGGGGCCCTCGGATTGATCAAGGTCGTGCGCGGGGCGTCTTACGGAGCCCGCACGAGGGAGACCGCTACACTCGACGCGGTGCGCGAGGAGGGTAAGCGCGCTCGATCAGACCACGAAATGCAGGCATTTTCCGAGGAGTAGTCCCATCGACACCGGTCAACTGATCGCAGGGCACTATCGCCTCGTTGAGCACATCGGCAGCGGTGCCATGGGGGTCGTGTGGCGCGCGGTCGACGAGCGCCTCGAGCGCGCCGTGGCGGTGAAGCAGATCCTCGCCCAGCCAGGGATGTCCGAGGCCGAGCGCAGCAGCATGCGGCAACGGGCGATGCGCGAGGCGAAGAACGCCGCGCGTTTCCAGCATCCCAACGCGATCGTCGTGTTCGACGTCGCGGAGCAGGACGGCGACCCGTGCCTGGTCATGGAGTACCTGCCGTCGAAGAGCCTGTCGGCGGTGATCGGCGAGCAGGGCACGCTCCCCCTCGGCCAGGTCGCGAAGATCGGCGAGCAGGTCGCGTCCGCGCTGGTCGCCGCGCACCGGGCCGGCATCGTGCACCGCGACATCAAGCCCGCGAACATCCTCATCGACGAGCACGGCACCGCGAAGATCACCGACTTCGGCATCTCCCGCGCGGCCGGTGACCTGACGCTCACCCAGACCGGCCTGATCGGCGGCACCCCGGCGTATCTCGCGCCGGAACTGGCCCGTGGTTCGGACCCGTCGCCCGCCTCCGACGTGTTCTCCCTCGGCGCCACGCTGTATCACGCCCTGGAAGGCCAACCGCCCTACGGCAACAGCAGCAACCAGCTCGCACTGCTCTACACGGCGGCGAACGGACAGGTCATCCCACCACGCCAGTCCGGCAAGGCCACCGCGCTATTGATGAACCTGCTCCGCGTCGAACCGGAAGAGCGGCCGAGCATGGTCGAGGCCCGCGAACGGCTGGCCGCACTCGCCTCCGGCGAGCCCGAGAGCAGCGCGAGCACCCAGGTGTCCCCGCCGCTGTACAACTCGGGGCGGCAGCCCGCGGCTGCGCCGGTGGGCGACCAGCTGGGGGCGGACCGCCCACCGTGGGCGCGCCCCGCCGCGCCGATGCAGCAGCAGTCGCCGCGCAACCCCACCGCGGCGTTCATCCCGCCGTCCCGCCCCGCCGACCCGAACGCGCCATCCGCAGCGGCGTCCAGACGTAAGGGCGTGCTGATCGGCTCGGTCGCCGCCGCGGTCGTCGTGGTCGGCGTCGTGCTGCTGGTCGTGCTCAACCTGGGCGATTCGGGCAACGGCAACAACGCGCAACCGCCGGCGAGCAGCCACACCAGCACGTCCGCACCACAGACGAGTACCTCCAGCCCGGCGAACGCGGCGCCGGTCGGCCAGGCCGAGAACATCGGTGGCACACCGAACTACGGCCAGGCCGGCAACATGGTGAAGACCTTCCTCGACGCCACCGGCACCCCCAGCGGATGGGCCCTGCTGACGCCGGGCGCGCAGGCCGTCTACGGCTCGCTGGAGAACTTCCAGGCGTACTGGGTGGCGCACAAGATCGACTCGTACCGGCAGATCCTCGCCGACGCCGGCCCGAACGCCGACGGCTCGGTCGACATGTACGTGACCATCAACGGCAACCGGGTGCACTGGCGGGTGGTGAACACCGCCGAGGGCCTGCGGATCGACGCGAACACCCAGATCGGCTGATGGCCTACCGTGGGGGCATGGCCGAGAGCGAACGGTTCGACGAGGACCTGATCGGCCTGGACCGCGACGACCCCGAGGTCCAGGCGTTCGCCGCGCACCTGGACCGGATGCGGCGGTGTGAACCTGGCTTCACCATCGAGGCATCGCTGCACCGCGTCGAGGACTTCGCGGACTCGTCCGCCCGGGCCGGTGGCCTGCGCTGGTGGGTCGCCGCGACGGTCGTGGTGCTGCTCGTGTTCGGGGTGGTCGTGGCCGCCTGGGACATCGTCATGCGGGCGCTCGAGTGGCTGACCGCCGGGTAACCTGGGAACCATGGAACCTGTCACTGGATCCGCCCCTCGCGTGGTCAAGTCGGAGCAGGAATGGCGCCAGGAGCTGAACCCGCAGGAGTTCGCGGTGCTCCGCAAGGCCGCCACCGAGCGCCCATTCACCGGCGAGTACACCGACACCAAGACCGAAGGCAGCTACGAGTGCCGCGCGTGCGGTGCTGAGCTTTTCCGCAGCGACACCAAGTTCGAGAGCCACTGCGGCTGGCCGTCGTTCTTCGACCCGGCGGACTCCGACGCCGTCGTGATCCGCGAAGACCGCTCGGGGGGCATGGTGCGCAAGGAAGTCCTGTGCGCAACCTGCCACAGCCATCTGGGCCACGTCTTCGAGGGCGAGGGCTTCCCCACCCCGACCGACCAGCGCTACTGCATCAACTCGATCTCACTGCGCCTGAAGCCGACGGAGTGATTCACACGACTTCCACCGCACACGGCAGATCCGGCGCTTTGGTGAGCCGCACATCTGCCGTGAGCAGTGGAAGCTCCAGCCGGGCCGCCAGCGCCACATAAAGGGCGTCGTAGAAGCTGACGTTGTCTCGCAGCTCCCAGGCCGCCTGCGACAACCAGCCGGAATGCGGGTAACGCTCGTCCACCAGGCTGGGCATGACCCCCAGTGCGGCCGCCGCCATTTCCTCGGGCACCCTGCCGGCAAGGACCTTCCGCCGGAGCACGTTGCCCACTTCGGGATCGATCAGATGCGGGGCATGCAGCTGGCTCCGTCCGAGCCGTGCCAGCATCTCGCGGGCCGGCTCGGAGTTCCCGGTCAACGCCAGCACGGCAACCGACGCGTCCAGGACGTAACTCTCGGCGAACCGCACTACTCACCCCGGACCGAACGGATCTCGGCCACGATCTCATCCTTGGTCAGGCCGGTCCTCGGAGTGCGCTCCCAAACGCGTTGCAAGGCATCGAACACCAGGCGCTTCTCGGCCAACCGGGCCAAGACGCCCATCTGCTCTTCCATGTAGGCCTGCAGCGACTTCCCTTCCGCTTTCGCGGCTTCGCGAAGGGCCTCATAGGTTTCATCCGGAACGTTCCGGATCTGAATGGTCGCCATAACCCCAGCGTACCAGCGGTAGCGCTAAAACAGCGCTACTGCACGCGGCTCAGCGCGCTACGGCAGGGCCGCGATCAGCTCGGCGGGCGGCACCTTCGTGCCGGTGTAGAAGGGGATCTCCTCGCGCACGTGCCGCCGCGTGTCGCTGCCGCGCAGGTGCCGCATGAGGTCGACGATCCGGTGCAGCTCGTCCGCCTCGAACGCGAGGATCCACTCGTAGTCACCGAGCGCGAACGAGGCCACGGTGTTGGCTCGCACGTCCGGGTAGTCGCGCGCCATCTTGCCGTGTTCGGCGAGCATCCGGCGGCGCTCCTCCTCCGGCAGCAGATACCACTCGTAGGAGCGCACGAACGGGTACACGCACACGTACTTGCGCGCCTCCTCACCGGCCAGGAACGCCGGCACGTGGCTCTTGTTGAACTCCGCGGGCCGGTGCAGCGCGAACTGGCTCCACACCGGCGTCGACGCGCGGCCCAGCGGCGTCCGGCGGAAACCGGTGTAGGCGGCCTGCACCTGCTCGGCCTCCTGCGCGTGCCACCAGATCATGAAGTCGGCATCCGCCCGCAGCGCGGACACGTCGTACACGCCGCGCACAACGGTTCCCTTGCCCGCCAAGGCATCCAGGTACTCGGTGGTCTCGCGCGCGGCCTCCCCGCGGTCCTCGGGGAGCCGGCCGGGCTCGACCCGGAACACGGACCAGGCGGTGTAGCGGATGGTGTCGTTGAGCTCGGTGTAGTTCAGGCGCGCCATGAATTCATCATGGCACTCACCGATCCGCGCCGAGCCCCGAGGTGATGCGGCTCGCGGCCGCGCCGGCCGTGCCGATGCAGGCGGGGATACCGACGCCGTGCAGCGCCGCCCCGGCGATCGCGAGCCCCGGCACCTCGGCCACCGCCTGTTCGACGCGCGCGACGACGTCGAGATGCCCGACGCCGTACTGCGGCAGCCCGCCGCCCCAGCGCATCACGTAGGTATCGATCGGTTCGGTGGTCACGCCGGTCAGCTCGGCGAGGTCCGCGCGCACCAGCCGGACCAGCTCGTCGTCGTCCGCCTTGAGCGCGCCCGGTTCCCCGAAGCGGCCGACCGAGCCGCGCACCAGCAGCGGGCCGTCGTCGAGGTGCGCCCATTTGCGGCTGGAGAACGTGAACGCCTTCGCGTTGAACCCCTCGCGGGCGCCGATGAGCACCCCGGACGCGTCGGGCACCGCGGCGTCGCCGGGCAGCGCGAGCGCGACCACGGCCATCGACGCGACCTCGACCTCGCTCAGTGCCGCGGACGCCGATGGCACCACGTCCACGAGCAGCCGCCGGGCGGCGGGAGCCGGGACGGCGAGCAGCACCGCGTCCACGTCCACGGTTTCGCCGACGAGATCCAGCCGGAATCCGGTGGGCAGCCGCGTCAGGCCGCGCACGAGCGTGTTGAGCCGCAGGTCGGGCTTCGCCAGCTCCACCAGCCGGTCGACGAGCACGCCCAGTCCGCCGACCAGCGTGCCGAACACCGGCGCGCCGCTGGTCGCGGTCGGGATGAGCCCATGGGCGGCCTCGGTCAGCGACCGGGCACCCTCGTCGATCGCGGACGCGAGCGCGGGCACGGTCGCCCGGAGGCCCAGCCCGTCGGCGCCGCCCGCGTACACGCCGCCGAGCAGCGGGTCGACCAGCCGGTCCACCAGCTCGTCGCCGAACCGTCCGCGTAGCAGCTCGCCGAGCGCCACATCGCCGTCCAGCCGCACAGGCGGCAGGTCCGGCTCCGCGGCGACCTGGCGACGCCCGTCCTCGGACAGCACGTCGGCGACGGCCTCGACCGAGCCCGGCACGCCCATCACGGTCCCGCCGGGCATGCCCACCTGCTGCCCACCCGCACGGATCGTCGAGCGCGCCTTCGTCGGGTGGGTGAGCCTGTCCGCGAGCCCGGTCTCCTCGATCAGCGCGCGTCCCTCAGGCCTGCGCGCCAGGAACGCCTCCGCGCCCACGTCGTAGGCCTGCCCCGCCAGCTCGACCGTGCACAGCTTGCCGCCGAGGCGCTCCGCCGACTCGAACACGGTGATCGTCGCGCCGTCGCCGAGCCCGGCCCGCAACCGGTACGCCGCGGTCAGCCCGGAGATCCCACCACCGACGACAGCGACCCGCATCACGGCTCCAGCTCGTGCACCAGCTCGACGACCCTGGTCAGCACCCCGGGATCGGTGCCCGGCAGCACGCCGTGCCCCAGGTTGAAGATGTGCCCCGCGGCGGCGCGGCCCTCGGCGACGATCCGGCGGACCTCCGCCTCGATCACCGGCCAGGACGCGCCCAGCAGCGCCGGGTCGAGGTTGCCCTGCACGCCGGGCGCCGGCCCGCCGTCCGCGGTCAGCCGCCGCACCGCCTCGTCGAGCGGGATCCGCCAGTCGACGCCGACGACGTCCGCGCCGGCCTCACGCATCGCCGTGAGCAGCTCGCCGGTCCCGACCCCGAAATGGATCCGCGGCACGTCGTAGTCCGCGAGGCCGCCGAGCACCTTCGCCGAATGCGGCAGCACGAACTCGCGGTACTCGCGCAGCGACAGCGCGCCCGCCCACGAGTCGAACAGCTGCACCGCGTCCGCGCCCGCGTCCAGCTGGGCGCGCAGGAACGTCAGCGCGATGTCCGCCAGCCGCCCGGCGAGCAGGTGCCACAGCTCGGGCTCGGCGCGCATCAGGGCCTTGGTGTGCTCGTAGTTGCGGCTCGGCCCGCCTTCGATGAGGTACGACGCGAGCGTGAACGGCGCACCGGCGAACCCGATGAGCGGCGTCTCGCCGAGCCGTTCGACCAGCAGCCCGACGCCCTCGGCCACCGCGGCGACCTGACCGGGCTCGAGCGCGGGCAGCGCGGCGACCGCCTCCGCGGTGCGAATCGGGTTCGCGACCACGGGCCCGGTGCCGGGCACGATGTCGATGTCGATCCCGGCGGCGTACAGCGGGACCACGATGTCGCTGAACAGGATCGCCGCGTCCACCCCGTGCCGGCGGACCGGCTGCAGCGTGATCTCCGCCAGCATCTCGGGATCGAAGCAGGCCTTGAGCATCGGCACGCCCTCGCGCAGCGCGCGGTACTCGGGCAGCGACCGGCCGGCCTGCCGCATGAACCACACCGGGACCCGCGAGGGCCGCCCGCCGCGAGCGGCGACCAGCAGGGGTGCGCCGGGCAGATCGCGCTGGGCCGGCCGCCGGCGTGACGGGGCATAAGTAGACATCGATTACATGTTCCCACGCGCGCCCGCGGCGGCCTCTCTCGGCGCGTCTACGCCTGCAGCCCAGCGTTGCGGCTTAAAGTCGGCCGGGTGACCGCGATGACGCAAGCGCCCGAACTGTTCCGTGAAGCCGTCGCGGCGTTGCAGGCCCTCCAGGCTCGCCCGGAGATGACCGTGGAGCCCGTCCGGGCGCCGCAGCGGCTGGCTCCGTGGGCGCACGCGCTCAGCTGCGAGACGACCGGGCCCGCGGACGTGCTGGCGACCGGCCGGCTGGTGCTGCTGCACGACCCGGATGGCCAGGAGAACTGGCAGGGCACCCTGCGACTGGTCGTCTACGTGCGAGCCGAGCTGGACCGCGAGCTCGCGACCGATCCGTTCCTGCCCACGGTCGGCTGGTCCTGGCTGACCGACGCGCTCGAACACTCCGGCGCGGCGTTCACGGCGCTCGGCGGTACCGTGACCGAGACCTCCTCGGCACGGTTCGGCGAGATCTCCGGGCCCGCCCGGAGCGACGATCTCGAGCTGCGGGCCTCCTGGACCCCGCTCGACTCGCACCTCGGACCACACGGCGAGGCGTTCCTGCAGCTCATGTCGAGCGTCGCCGGCCTTCCCCCGGTCGGGGTCACCCTCTTCGGCCACCGCCAGGGATCGTAGCCAGATCGTTCCGTCACCCTTTCAGGCAGAGTTCGCACCGGGCTCTGTACTCGGACCGTGAGCGGGCCTGTTACTGCGAACTGATGAATGGGCTCCCTTTACGGGATGCCGGCGGCTAGATTGTGGCTCGGGCAGATGCACGAGCCGTATGCACGAGCACCGCTCGTCCTACCATCTGTGCCCTATCGTGTTCGCTCCGCGAACCGTTAGCCGTAGGCGGGATATTAACCCGTTCGTGTTACAAAGACACCAGTTAGTAACTACTCGATCGGGATAGATACCCGTTCGATCCCCCCGCGGACGGCCGGAGGCGGCTAGAGTGCCTCTTCGACGACACCACTTTCGGTCTAGCTGGCGCGGCTAATTGGCCGAAAGTCCCGGTGCCGGTCGGGGGGCACGACCGACTCCAGGGAGGTAGTGACGTGGCTGCCGTCGGCTTATCTCAGGCCGTCAGATCCACGCCAGCCGGTGCTTTGCCGGCGAGCATGGTTCCGCACCCGCGGGAAGAGCTGTTTTCCGTACTGGTGGTCGATGACCACCCGTTACTGAGGGAGGCTATTGCCGCACGACTCGCTCAAATGGGAGCGGGCACCGTACACGAGGCTGCCACGGTAGCCGAGGCGAGGGCGCGGGCCACCGCGACAGGTCCCTGTGACCTGGCGATCCTCGATCTCGGGTTGCCCGACGGGTCGGGCATCGAGCTCGTCACCGAGCTTCGCAACCACGGCTGGCCCCGCATCGTGGTCTTGGCGTCCTCGGACGACCCGTACGCCGTTCGCTCCGCCTTCCAGGCGGGTGCGCAGGCGTATCTGCTGAAGTCGGCCTCACCGATGGTGGTGACGGACGGCGTCCGGCGGGTTCTCGAAGGCGGCGTGTACGCGGATCCGAGCGTGGCCCCGGTGCTCGCCACCGGAACCCGGGTCCCCGGCACGGACAACACGCCGCGGGAGCTGTCCGCGCGCGAGGTGGAGGTTCTCCAGCTCGTGGCGGACGGTCAGTCCAACAAGGAGATCGGCGAGGAGCTCAGCCTCTCCGCGCTCACCGTCAAGTCGCACCTGTCGCGGATCGGGCGCAAGCTCGGCACCGGTGACCGGGCGCAGATGGTGGCGCTGGCGATGCGCGCGGGCGTCATCCGCTGACCGACGCGAAAGGCTCTGCGGGACGGGCGCACCAGGCGCGGTCCGCCCGTCCCGTAGGGTTGAAAACCGTGGAAACCGCAGATCACGACCCGGAGACTCCTGAACCGATCCTGTTGACGGAGCCGGCTGACGGAACTCCACCCGTGATCTCCGACCCCGCGGAACTCGCCCTCGGATGCGACAAGCTCGCCGAGGGAACTGGGGCCATCGCGGTCGACACTGAACGCGCGTCCGGCTACCGGTACTGGCCGAAGGCATACCTGGTCCAGCTGCGGCGCGAGGGTGCCGGCACGCTGCTCGTCGATCCCATCGCACTGGATGGCGAGCTCGAACCTCTCCGGCAGGTCGTCAACGGCGAAGAGTGGGTGCTGCACGCCGCCTCGCAGGATCTGCCCTGTCTGGCCGAGCTGGAGCTGAGCCCCGCGAGCCTGTTCGACACGGAACTGGCCGGCCGGCTGGCGGGCTACGACCGGGTCGCGCTGGGCACGCTCGTCGAGCGGTTGCTCGGTTATCACCTCGAGAAGGGGCACAGCGCCGCCGACTGGTCGAAGCGGCCGCTGCCCGTCGACTGGCTGAACTACGCGGCGCTGGACGTCGAGCTGCTCGTGCCGCTGCGCGAGAAGCTCGAAGCCGAACTGGCCGCGCAGGGCAAACTCGAATGGGCGCGGCAGGAGTTCGAAGCCGTCCGGACGGCCCCGCTGCCGGCGCCGCGGGCAGAACCTTGGCGCCGCGTTTCCGGAATCCACAAGGTGCGCACCGCGCGCGGGCTCGCCGCCGTGCGGGCGCTGTGGGAGGCGCGTGACGAGCTGGCCCGCAAGCGCGACCGCGCGCCCAGCCGGGTGCTGCCGGACACCGCGATCATCAACGCGGTGCTGTCCGACCCGAAGAACGTCGCGGAGCTGCAGGCGCTGCCGGTGTTCGGCGGCCGCGTGCAGCGCCGGTACACCGCGAGCTGGTTCCGGCATTTGGAGGCGGCGAAGACGCTACCGCGTGAGGAGCTGCCGAACCCCTCGCAGCCCAACGACGGTCCCCCCGCGGCGAACCGCTGGGCCGACAAGGATCCGGACGCCGCGGCCCGTCTCACCGCGGCGCGCACGGCGCTGAACCGGATCGCCGAGCACCACCAGCTGCCGGTGGAGAACCTGCTGTTGCCGGACCTGCTGCGCCGCACCTGCTGGCGCCCGCCGGCCGACACTTCGGCCAGGGGCGTCGCGGAGGTGCTGCGGGCAGGCGGGGCGCGGCCGTGGCAGATCCAGCTGACCGCCGCTGACTTGGCGGAAGCCCTACAGGCGACGGCCCGGAAGTAACCCGCAGCCGGGCGGTGCCTGCCAGGCCGCTCCGGCGGACGGCGCGGTTGGCCGCCAGTCAACGGCGCACACCAAGCCACTCCACTCTGACGGTGCGGACGGCCGCCAGGCAACGCTCGCCGAGCCGTCGCAAGCACAGCGCAGCAGTAGCCACTCCCAGCGGCGCCCGCTGCTAACCGTGGTGGCGCGGCTGTCCACCGGCGGCGGCCACCCGCCGCCCCGCGGCGATGACCATCGTCACTTCGCCGAAGCCCAGACGACCGCCCTGGCTCGCCCCGAGGCCCGGCCGGTGACCAGCCGCAGGTCGCCACCACCGGAGGCCTTCGCCATCGCAGCCCCACCGAATCGGGATCGTGCGACCGCCCGCAGATCGCCACCGCGCAGCCCCAAGCCCGGGTGACAGCCGCTCGCAGATCGCCACCACCGGAGGTCACCAGGCTCACGCCAAGGTGGTCAGCCCTGGGTGGCGTTGCGCCATCATCGCGGCCCGGACGATCGTTTCCTTGTAGCGGGCGGCGGGTCGGCCGGTCAGGATGGCGTCCACCGGGGTGTCGTCGGCGCGTACGAACTGGATCAGGCCGTCCCGCCGGCCCAGGCTGATGCACTGGTTGTAGTACCGGAAACGCAGCGGGCCCGGCTCCCGGCCGGCCAGGCGCCGGGCGATCGCCATCGTCGCGTGTTCTGCCGCTGGTAGCCCGGTCGCGCACGCCATCCTCAGCTCCTGGCCGGTGGCCCGCCGCATCGCGGCCGCATCGCCGATTCCATAGACCTCCGGGTGCGAGACCGAGCGCAGCGTCGCGTCCACGATCATCCGCCCCCTCTCGTCGACGGCGATGCCCGCGTCCGCGGCCAGTGCGGGCACCTGAAAACCCGTGGTCCAGACCACGGTGCCGGCCGCTATCCGCTCGCCGTTCGCCAGGCACAGGCCGTCCGCGGCCACCTCGACCACGCGGGCACGCTCGTGCCGTTCGACGCCCAGCCGTTCGAGCACCCGGCCGAGATGACGCTGCCCCCGTCTGGAAAGGGCCGCCCCCAGCACCCCGCTCGTCACCAGCTCGACCGGCGTGTCCGGGTAGGACTCGGCCAGTTCCGTCGCGGCTTCGATACCGGTCAGCCCGCCGCCGACCACCGCGACGGAACCGCCGTTCCGCAGGCGGTCGCGCAGCAGCCGCGCGTGCTGGACGTCGGCGACGGTGTGGGCGTGTTCGGCCGCCCCCGGCACCGAACCGAGATCGGCCTGGCTGCCGAGCGCGTAGATCAGCACGTCGTAGCGCAGCGGCTCGGGCCGGCCCGCCAGCGTGATTTCCCGGGTCGACGGGTCGATCCGGACGGCGCGGTCCACGATCAGCTGGATCCCGGTGCCGGACACCAGGTCCCGGATCGGCGTTTCGTTCACCTCCTGTCCGGACGCGACCTGATGCATCCGCACCCGTTCGACGAACCGGTCCCGGGCGTTGACCAGCGTGACCGGCGCACCGGTGCGGCGCGCGGCGAGCTTCGCGGCGATCAGGCCGGAGTAGCCCGCGCCCAGGACGACGATGTGCGGAGCCATGGCGCTTCCTCTCCCTCAGCGGGTTCCGGCGACTTGACCGCGTAGCACCTCCCGAACGTGACGTGACCGTCATCACAGTCCAGCGCTGTCACATCGAGGGCAGCCATCCAGTCGAGCTGACACCACCGGAAAGGAGAGGGAGATGGAAGAGACCAGAGCGGTACTGACCCGCGGGGCCGAGGCCGAGCTGCTGGGCGCGGGCCCGAACCGGACATGGCTCATCGCCGACGCCGAGCACACCGGCAACGTGATGAACGTGGTCCGGACCACCCTGGGGGCCGGTGTGGACGGCCCACCGCCGCACTATCACAAGAACTCGCCCGAGATGTTCTACCTGCTCGACGGCGCACTACGAGTGCTCACCGGCGACGAGGTAGTGACCGTCGAGAAGGGCGACTACCTGCTCATCCCGCCGCTGATGCCGCACGCCTGGGCCGCACCGCGCGAGACCGGCGCGGACGTGCTGATCGTCAAGGCGCCCGGCACCAACCGGTTCGACTACTTCCGCCTCGGCGACCGCATCCGGCGCGGCGAGGCCGAACCGCGGGAAATCCTGGCGACCGCCGAGCGGTTCGACAACACGTTCGTGGACAACGCGGCCTGGCAACACGAACTGGTGACACGGGAAGGAGAACGGACCCAGTATGTCCCATTCTCGCCCGCCGAGACCCGCCCATGAGCACAATCGAGGTCGTGGAAGAAGACGCGCTAGCCGAGTTCCAGGCGCAACGGGCATGGCTGTTCGGACTGGCCTACCGCCTGCTCGGCGGGGCATCCGAGGCGGAGGACATCCTCCAGGAGGCGTACCTGCGCTGGCGGTCCGCGGCCGCGCCGGACAACCCGGCCGCGTGGCTGACCCGGGTCGTCACGAACCTGTGCCTGACCCGGCTCACCTCGGCGCGCGCCCGGCGCGAGCGGTATGTCGGCACGTGGCTGCCCGAGCCCGTGCTCACCAGCGGCGGCGCGGACCCGCTGGAGATCATCGCCGGCCGGGACACGGTCTCGCTGGGTTTCCTGGTACTGCTGGAAAAACTCACCCCGCCGGAAAGGGCGGCCTTCGTGCTGCGCACGGCGTTCGACTACAGCCACCGCGAGATCGCCGCCATCCTGGACACCGACGAGCCGAACGCCCGCCAGCTCTACCATCGGGCGCGCGCCCGGATCGGCGAGCCACGCCGCCGGTTCGCCGCGTCACCCGAGCAGCGCACGAAACTCGTCGAGCGGTTCATGGCCGCCACCGTGCACGGCGATCTGCCCGGACTGGAGCGGATCCTGACCGAGGACGTGATCACCTGGGCCGACGGCGGCGGGAGGGTCACCGCGGCGCGGAAGCCGATCTCTGGCAAGGACAGGGTCGCGCACTTCTTCGCGGGCCTCGCCTCGACCCGGCGGGCGAAGGCGGCCGCCCTGGCCCCGGCGGAGGTCAACGGCGAGCCCGGAATCCTGGTGCGGGAGCACGGCGAGCTCACCGGCGTACTCGTGCCCGCGCCGCGGCATGACCTCGTCTTCGACGTCTTCGTTGTCGTCAACCCGGACAAGCTCTCGTACATCGAGGTCCAGCTCGAGCCCGGAAAGGTGGCGTGACCCACCCGACCGGGCCACCACACTGGTTACCGGCGGGTAACAAGGGCTATGGTGCGGGTGTACAGCCTCTACTTCTGTCCCTGAGGAGCAACCGTGGCCGCAACACCCCTGGCGGCATCCCAGCCCCGCGCGGTGCGCACCGTCGCGTTCGTCGACGGGCTGCGCACCCCGTTCGGCAAGGCGGGCGAGAAGGGCATCTACGCCGACACCCGCGCCGACGACCTCGTGGTCAAGGTCATCCGCGAGCTGCTGCGCCGGCATCCCGAGCTGCCCCCCGAGCGGGTGGACGACGTCGCGATCGCCGCCACCACCCAGATCGGTGACCAGGGCCTGACCATCGGCCGCACCGCCGCGCTGCTGGCCGGGCTGCCCAAGTCCGTGCCCGGTTTCGCGATCGACCGGATGTGCGCGGGCGCGATGACCGCGGTGACCTCCGTCGCCGGCGGGATCGGCTTCGGCGCGTACGACATCGCGATCGCGGGCGGTGTCGAGCACATGGGCCGGCACCCGATGGGCGAGGGCGTGGACCCGAACCCGCGCATCGTCGCGGACAAGCTGGTCGACCCGACCGCGCTTGTGATGGGCCAGACCGCGGAGAACGTGCACGACCGTTTCCCGGAGATCACCAAGCAGCGCACCGACGCCTACGCCGCGCAGAGCCAGGAGCGCTACGCGGACGCGGTGAAGGCCGGGAAGATCGGCCCCGAGCTGGTGCCGGTCGCGATCCGCAACCCGGCGCTGGGCTGGGGCCTGGCGACCGAGGACGAGCCGCCGCGCCCGGGCACCACGGTCGAGCAGCTCGCGACGCTCAAGACCCCGTTCCGCCCGCACGGCCGGGTCACCGCCGGCAACGCCGCGGGCCTCAACGACGGCGCGACCGGCGCCATCCTCGCCGACGAGGACACCGCGCGCGAGCTGGGCCTGCCGGTTGGCATGCGGCTGGTCGGCTACTCGTTCGCCGGTGTCGAGCCGGAGGTGATGGGCATCGGACCGGTGCCGGCCACCGAGAAGCTGCTCGCCCGCACCGGACTGTCCATTGAGGACATCGGGCTGTTCGAGATCAACGAGGCGTTCGCCGTGCAGGTCCTGGCCTTCCTCGATCACTTCGGCATCGACGCGGAGAGTGAGCGCGTCAACCCGTGGGGCGGCGCGATCGCCTGCGGGCACCCGCTGGCGTCCTCCGGCGTGCGGCTGATGACCCAGCTCTCGCGCCAGTTCGCCGAGCATCCCGAGGTCCGCTACGGCCTCACCACGATGTGCATCGGAATCGGCATGGGCGGTTCCGTGCTCTGGGAGAACCCGAACTACGACGGGAGCGGCAAGTGACCTTCACCGCTGAGCAGGCGAAAGCGGCGTTCCCCGACGAGGTGGTCACGAAGGCCGTCACGCGCCTGGTGCCCGTGCCCGGTCTGGACAAGCCGGTCGCGCTGATCACCCTCGACAACGGGCACGACCACACCCGGCCCTCGACGTTCGGGCCGCAGGGGCTGGCGAGCCTGAACGAGGCGCTGGACGTGGCGTTCGCCGCGGAGCCGGCCGCGATCGCGGTCACCGGCAAGCCGTTCGTCTTCGCCGTCGGCGCGGATCTGTCCGGCGTCGAGGCGCTGTCGGATCCGGCGCTGGCGCACGAGATCGCCGCGACCGGGCACGCCGTGTTCCGCCGGCTGACCGAGTCGAAGATCCCGACGTTCGCCTTCGTCAACGGCGCGGTGATGGGCGGCGGGCTCGAACTCGCGCTGTCCTGCCACTACCGGACGCTGTCGGAGAACACCGCCGCGATCGCGTTCCCCGAGGTGTTCCTCGGCCTGTTCCCGGGCTGGGGTGGCACGCAGCTGCTGCCGAACCTGATCGGGCCGGACGCGGCGGTCACGGTGATCATCGAGAACGCGTTGAACCAGAACAAGATGCTGAGCGTCGCGAAGGCGGCGGAGCTGGGCATCGTGGACGAGGTGCTGGGCTCGGCGGACTACCTGGAGCAGTCGCTGCTGTGGCTGGCGAAGGTCGTGCGCGGTGAGCTGACCCCTGCCCGCCGCGAGATCGACCGCGGCGCCGGCTGGGATGCCGCGGTCGGCCGCGGTCGGTCCATTGTGGACGGCAAGACGCACGGCGCGTCGCCGGGCGCGACCAAGGCCGTGGAGCTGCTGGAACTGGCTCGCGCCAACGATCTCGACGCGGGCTACGCGGCGGAGACCGAGGCGCTGACCGAGCTGCTGATGTCCGACACGCTGCGCGCTGGGCTGTACTCGTTCAACCTCGTCAACAAGCGGGCGAAGCGGCCGGCGGGCGCGCCGGACAAGTCGCTGGCGCGCAAGGTGAACAAGGTCGGCATCGTCGGTGCGGGGCTGATGGCCTCGCAGCTGGCGCTGCTCTTCGTGCGGCGGCTCAAGGTCCCGGTCGTGCTCACCGATGTCGACCAGGCGCGCATCGACAAGGGTGTGTCCTATGTGCACGGTGAGATCGGCAAACTCCTTGCCAAGAAGCGTATCTCGCCGGACGTCGCGAACCGGCTGAAGGCACTCGTGTCGGGCTCGCTGGACAAGGCGGCGTTCGCGGACGCGGACTTCGTGATCGAGGCCGTGTTCGAGGAGATGGGCGTCAAGCAGCAGGTGTTCGGGGAGTTGGAGCAGTACGTCTCGCCGGAGGCGATCCTCGCGACCAACACGTCCTCGCTGTCGGTCTCGGAGATGGCGGCGAAGCTGGAGCACCCGGAGCGGGTGGTCGGGTTCCACTTCTTCAACCCGGTGGCCGTGCTGCCGCTGCTGGAGATCGTGCGCGGCGAGCGGACCGACGACGCGTCGCTCGCGACGGCGTTCGCGGTGGGCAAGCAACTGAAGAAGTCCAGCGTGCTGGTCAAGGACGCGCCGGCGTTCGTGGTGAACCGGCTGCTGCTGCGGTTCCTGGGCGAGGTGCTGACCTCGATCGACGAGGGCACCCCGTTCGAGGTCGCCGACCGCGCGCTCGACCCGCTGGGGCTGCCGATGTCGCCGCTGGTGCTGACACAGCTGGTGGGCCCGGCGATCGCGCTGCACGTCGGCGAGACGCTGCACGCGGCGTTCCCCGACCGGTTCGCGGCGAGCGAGAACCTGAAGCGGTTCGTGGACTCGGGCAAGACCGCGGTGTGGCAATGGGACTCGGCGGGGCGGCAGACCGTCGACCCGGAGGTCGCCGCGCTGTGGCAGCAGGGCGACAAGGTGTCCACCGAGGAGGAGGTCCGGGAGCGCGCGCTGGCGGTGATCGCCGAGGAGATCCGGATCATGCTCGACGAGGGCGTGGTCGCCGAGGCGCAGGACATCGACCTGTGCCTGATCCTGGGCGCGGGCTGGCCGTTCTGGCTGGGCGGCATCACGCCGTACCTGGACCGGACCGGCGTGTCGACGAAGGTCAACGGGAAGCCGTTCCTCGCCCCGGGCGTGGCTTCGGTCCCGGCGTAGGTTCGCGACGGAAAGGGCCCCGCACAGCTTTCACCGTGCGGGGCCCTTTTCACACCTCGATGACGTGGACGGCTCGCTCGAGACCGGCGAAATCCTTGCCATTGCGGGTGACGATGGGGAGCGAGTGGGCGGCCGCGGTGGCCGCGATCTGCAGATCCAGCCGGCGGGGCCGCGGATCCCGGCCCGACTGGCGGACGAGTGCGGCCATAACGCCGTACAGCTTCGCGGCCGCGACGTCGAAGGGCAGGACGTCGGCCCGCGCCAGCACGTCATCCAGGCGTTCGGTCCGCGCCAGCCGCTGCAGTGCGTCCGGCGTATCCAGCCCGTAGGCCAACTCGGCGACCGTCACCGCACTGACCACCGGCGTCGCGCCCGCGAGATCGCCGAGGTCGATCCCCTCGGGATCGATGATCGCCGACGTGTCGAAGACGACTCGACTCACCGTCGACGCTCCCAAGGATCGTCCGGATGATCAGCGCCGAATATCTCGTCATCCGCGGCACGCTCACGTCGCCACAGCTCGACATCGATCGGCGGTCGTTTCTTGAGGAACTCGATGAACTCGCCCGCCGTCGGCGGGCGGCCACCGTCCGCCTGGTGCGGGATCAGGTCGGCGATGGGTTTGCCGTTGCGGGTCACGACGAAGCTCTCGCCCTGCTCGACGCGCCGCATGATCTCCGCGTTGTCGTTGCGGAGCTCGCGCTGTCCGATCGTCTGCGTCATGCAGGCACCGTAGCACACCCGCGGCCACTGAGCTACGGGTGTGCTACAGCGCGGCATACCGCGGCTATGCCTTGTCCCCCAAGGGGTTGAGGTTCTCGACCTTGCCGTCGGCGGCGACGAGCAGCAGGTCGGCCATTGTGAAGGTCTCGCTCGGGGCGCCGGTCGGTGCCCACGGGCGCCATTCCGGCTCGCGTAGGATCGAGTAGCCGCTCGCTTCCATGCACCGGTGGAACACCTCGGCCACGATGCGGCCGCCGACACCATTGAGATGACCATCGCCGACTTCGGACTCCCGCAGCACGTAGAACCACAGCGGCGTGTTCTCGGTCAGCTGCGCCCGCATCTCCGGGGTCAGCTTCGACAGGTCCGCGCCGGTCCCGTTGCCGTTCACGATCTGGTCCGGGGTCAGCGCTGTCGGACGCGCCTTCCCCGCGGCGCTCAGCTTCTCGTCGATCAGCGCGAACATCTGCTGCCCGGTGGCCAGTTCGACCATGTTCGCCCGGACCAGGTTGCGGTAGGCCAGGTTCCGCTGGATGTCGTCGGCGGGCAGGCCCAGTTCCCGGCCGCCGAAGGTGCCCGCGGGCAACGCCGCCAGCGGGTCCGCCAGGATCGTGTCGATCCGACGCGCCAGATTGAGCACCGGCCCCTGCAACTCCGGGCGACCGGTCGGACTGAAATCGTGCAGCCGCCGCCAGTCCACGATCCAGTTGGTCGGCAGCCGCAGCGCGCCGGAGTTCGGGTCGTCGAGGTCACCGGCCGGTGCGAGGTTCCCGGCCGTGCCGCTGAACCTGAACAACAGCAACAAAGTCGCCGGGGTCAGGCCACCCGGCTGGAAGATCCGGTTCCATGAATAGGCTTCCCGCGCCATGCTGTGGCCCAGCCGGTACGACGCGACGGAGAATTCGATCGGCATCGTCGCCGGACCCGACACCCCGACATCGAAAATCGCGCGCCCGTGCGCGAACACGTCGTCGACGATCTCGCGATGCACGATCCGCGGCAGGAAATCCTGGCGCACCATCCACTGGTAATGCTTCACGACCTCTTCGCGCGCCCGCTCGAACAGCAACGCGCTCGGCACCGGCTGCGCGGCGAGCTTGTCCACGACCCGGTTGTGGAAATTGATGAACCCGATATGCGTCTGCGCCACCGCGAGGTTCTCGTCGTTACGGGTGTCCGGGATCTGCGCGGTGCGCTCGTCCGCCTTCGTCGCGCCCGTGCCGACCCGCGGCACGTCGAAACCGGTGCGGTTGATGTTGGTCCCGGCGTCACCGTCGACCGCTGCGGTCGTGCCGACCCGCAACCTGATCCCGTCCGCCGCGTAGAAGTGCTTGTCCCGCAACGGTCCCCGGCCGTACAGCGAGTCCAGGTCGAGCGCGGGCGAGCGGCCCTGCACCAGCTCGTCCACGGTGACGTCGTCCCCCAGCGCCGTCGCCGTGCGGTCCAGCGTCAGGTCGTGATCGACGAACTGGCCGAGATAGGTGAAACCGGCCGGAACCTCGGAATCCTGCTCGTTCTGGGTCGGCGCCGTCATGGCCTTCGCGAGTTCCTGCAACAACGCGTTGTCCGCCTGGGGCCCCTTGTTGCCCAAACGGGAAAAACGGAACCGCCGCGGTTCCGCATTCGGTGAAGGCCAGCTCGCCTCCGGGTTTCCCTCCCCGTCGAAAGCGAGATCGCCTTCATTGATCACGTAATAACGTTCACGGTTGTGACGTTCCATCGCGCATCCTCCTCCTCGGACGCGGATGACAGTGGCACCGGGTGAAAACCGGGCCATACCACCAAAAGAGCGATTACGTCGAAGAAGTGACTTAAGTCCCTACCGGCAGCCGCACCGTGACCGACAAGCCGCCGCCGACAACGGGTTCGGCCGACACGACACCGTCGTGCGCCTCGACCGCCGCGCGCACGATCGACAATCCGAGACCCGCGCCGGACCGCGCGGTGCGGGCGACCCCGGCGCGGCGGAATGGTTCGAACAACTCGGCCACCGTCGCCGGGTCCACCAGCCCGCCGGACGAGCGCACCCGCAACATGGACCAGCGCTCGCCCGGCTCGGTGGTCACCTCGATCCAGCCGCGCTCCACGTTGTGCCGCACCGCGTTCTCCAGCAGGTTGCCCGCGATCCGTTCCAGCAGCGCGGGATCCCCGCACACGGGCGCGTGCTCGGTGTGGAACCGCGCCTGGATGCCGCGCTGGTCGGCCTCGCCGCGCACGGCGCGCCACGCGCTCGACACCAGCGTCACCAGATCCGTCGGCTCGGTCATCACCAGCCCGGACCCGTCGGTGCGGGCCAGCAGCAGCAACGAGTTCACCAGCTGCCCGGCCCGCTCGGTCGCGTCCCGCACGACGTTCGCCATCCGGCGCAGCTCGGTCGCGTCGGCGTCGGGATCGGTCAGTGTCACGTCCAGCTCGGTTCTGATGACCGACAACGGGGTGCGCAGCTCATGACTCGCGTTGGCGACGAAATGCCGCTGCGCTTCGAAAGCGGCCTGCAACCGGTCGAGCATCGCGTCGAAGGTGTGCGCCAGCTCCGTCAGCTCACCCTTCGAGTCGACTTCGCCGATGCGCTCGCCGAGCGACTCCACCGACAGCCGCCGCGCGGTGCCGGTGATCTCCCGCAGCGGCCGCAGCACGCGCGAGGTGAACGTCCAGGCCAGGATCGCCGTCGCGGCGACCACACAGAAGAACGCGATCGAGCCGAACAGCAGCACCTTGTCCCGCGCGTGCTCACGCATGTGCGCGGCGAGCGCGGACGCGTCCACGTCGATCCCGTCCACCCGCACACTCGTGCCGGGCGGCAACTGGGGCACGGCGGCGACCGCGTCGCCGACGAGCGTCCACGCGAGCCAGAGCAGCACGAGGCTCACGCCTGCCGCCAGTCCTGTCGCGAGCAGCGTGATCCGCGCCCGCAGGCTGTTCACCGGCCGCAGGCCGGCGCGCGGGCTCACCCCTTCATGGCACCGGCGTCCGGCACCCGGTATCCCGATCCCACCACGGTCTCGATGATGCCAGGTTCGCCGAGCTTCTTGCGCAGGGTCATCACTGTCACGCGCACGGTCGTGGTGAACGGGTCGGCGTTCTCGTCCCACACTCGTTCCAGCAGCTCCTCGCTGCTGACCACGGCGCCCTTCGCGGCCATCAGCACCTCGAGCACGCCGAACTCCTTGCGGGTCAGCTCGACCGGCCCTTCGGCGCGGCGGACCGTGCGGCGGGCGGGGTCGAGCTCGACGTCACCGGCGGTCAGCAGCGGCGGCGCGGCCGGGGTGGCGCGGCGGCCGAGCGCCCGCACCCGGGCGACCAGCTCGGGGAAGGCGAACGGCTTGGCCAGGTAGTCGTCCGCGCCGAGGGACAGGCCCTCGACGCGGTCGGACACCGTGCCGCTGGCGGTCAGCATCAGGACCCTGGTCAGCTCGCCGGACGCGACGATCTCCTTGCACAGCTCGTCGCCGGACATCCCGGGCAGGTCGCGGTCGAGCAGTATCACGTCGTAGCGCGTGATGCTCGCCTTCTCGTGCCCGTCGTCGCCGTTGAGGGCGATGTCCACCGCCATGCCTTCGCGACGCAGCCCGCGGGCGATCGCGTCCGCGAGCGGCTCTTCGTCCTCGACTACCAGAATCCGCACGTCAACCACGGTGCCACAGATTCCTGAGAAGTGTCTGTGTTCGGCTCAAAGTGCCACCGACACATACTTCTTGCCGTCGAAGTTCTCCACTTCGATGCCGCTGACGTCCGGCGGTGCGACGAGGGCCGTGCCGTCGAGCGAGGTCCCGTTCGCGTCGCCCGGCACGAGCCAGCTGCCTGCCTCCTGCCGCGAGCCGTCGCGTGACACGACGTACAGGCGGCACTTCTCGCCCATCGGGATCCCGCTCACGGACGCGGTGACCCGCACCCAGCCGGCGGCCGGCTGCACCGAGACCTTCATCTTCGCGCCCGTCGAGGCATCGGTGGCCGACGCCGTCCTGGCACCGGCCACCTGGGTCACCCCGGGCGACGCGACCGTCCGGCCGAGCACGACGCCACCGCCGGCGAGCGCGATGGCGACCACGACAGCCGCGGTCGCGGCCATCGTCCGGCCACGCCGGGCCTGGTTCCCGCTCTCCCGCCGGACCTGCCGCAGCGTGCGCCGCAGCAGCAGGTCGCCGTCGTCGGGCGGGCCGTCCAGGAGGAACTCGGGCGGCAGCGCGTCCAGCGCGACCCGCGCCGGACGCAGCTCCGCCAGTTCCGCCTGGCAGCGCCCGCAGGTCGCCAGGTGCCGCTCCATCGCACGCATCTCCCGCAGGTCCAGGGCTCCGAGCACAAACGCGCCGAGCGATTCCGACTCGTGTCCGATCACCCCGCCACCTCCGGGATCGCGAACCGCCGGCTCCCGCCGAAGGTCTGCCGCATGGCCCTGAGCGCGTAGTACGACCGGGACTTGACCGTGCCCGGCGGCACGCCGAGGTGCTCGGCCGCCTCCGCGACACTGCGGCCACGGAAGTAGATCTCGGTCAGCACGTCCCGGTGTTCGGGGGACAACCGTTCCATCGCGTCGAGCACCACCATCGAGTTCACCACCAAATCGGCATGATCGTCTTGCACGGCCGTGGTGACCGGGGTTTCGGCCACCTCGGCCGGCCGGGCGGCCCGGGCGCGGTAGCGGTCGGTGACGATGTTGCGGGTCACCGTCAGCAGCCAGCCGCGCACCGAGCCCTTGCCGTTGAGGAGCGAGTCGGGATGCCGCCAGGCACGCACCAGGGTCTCCTGGACGACGTCCTCGGCGGCGGCCCGGTCGTTCGTCAACCGGGTCGCATAGGCGAGCAGCGCTCGCCCGTGCTCTTCGTAGAGTGATCGGATCAGTGCCTCATCGGCAACCGCCACTCGTTTGCGGGCCAGGACAGCCGGCATCCGGTCACTCCTTGATCTCTCAGTGCCTGTCAGTAGCCGTAGCCACCCGAGTTCGCGGCCGTGCTCGGCGCGGCACTCGAAGGCGCGGTGGTGGTGTTCAGGGGTTTCTTGCCGTCGGCGACCTTGCAGCCGTTCACCTCGACCTCGAACCAGGTGCCGCCGACGGCGTGGCCGTTGGCCTGCCCCGGCGCGGTGTCCTTGGCGAAGCGGTACATCGGCCAGCCGCCGACGGTGACCTGCTCGGTGCCGTCGGCGCGCTTGACCTTCCCGACGAGCTTCGGGTCGATCCCGTTGATCTGCACGTCACCCTGCGCGAGCAGTGGCGGCCACTTGGCCGCGCAGTCACCGTCGCAGGTGGACTTCGAGGGTTTCTTGGTGTCCTTGGTGAACAGGTAGAGCGTCATCCCGTTCTGGTCGGTCAGGACGACGTCCAGGCCGGGGATGTTGGTCGTGTTGATCGCGGTCTGCGGTTCCGGCGCGGCCACGGTGGCCTTGCCACCGGTCGGCGTGATGGCGCTCCAGGTACCGCCGACGCCCTGGCCCTTGGCCTGTCCGGGCGCCGTGTCCTTCGCGTAGTAGTAGACGGCCCAGCCGTTGACGGTGACCTGCTCGGTGCCGTCGCTGCGGGTGACCGTGCCGACGAGCTTCGAGTCCACGCCCTGCACGTCGATGGAGCCGCCGGCGAGCAGCGGTGGCCACGCCTTCGCGCAGTCACCGTCGCAATTGGACTTCGGCGGTTTCGCGGTGTCCTTGTCGAACCGGTAGAGCGTCATCCCGTTGCTGCCCGTGAGTACCTGGCCGAGGCCCTGGACGTCCATGGCCATCAGCTTCACCGGCTCGGCCTGCTGGGCCGCGGCCTGGCGCTGGACGGCGACCGGGGCCGGGGTGTCGGCGGTGGTCCCGGCGCTGAGCGTGCTGCTGCAGGCCCCGAGCAGGCCCAGGCTGAGCACGGCGGCTGCCGTGACGAGGTGGCGCGCGGACATGGGTTCTCCTTCGCTGGCTTGGGGGTCCCGCGGCTGCCGCGGTGACCGGCACCCAGCACACGAGGGCCGGCGCGGCCCGGTTCAGCCCTTTTCCGGGCTTTTCACGGGCCGCGCCGGCACCGGCTCACTCCTTACAGGTGCGGCCCGAGTTCACGCAGTTGACCAGGCGGAACATGATGCACTGCGACATCACGTTCGCGAAGTCGTCGTGATCGGACAACGGGTTGTGGTGTTCCTCGGGGAAGGAGTCCACTTTGTACTGTCCGGCGACCTGGACGGCGTGCGGGATGTTGTAGGTCAGGGTGACCCGCAACTGCGGCACGGCGACGAAGCCCTGCTTGCACTTCCCGTTCGCGTCGGGGAACACGATGTGCGTCCGGTGGTTCGCACTGTCGATGTTCTTGCCGTCCCAGCAACTCGGGAAGTCGTGGATCCGCTCGACCTTGCTGCCCTCGGGGCAGATCGGGTACTTGTCGATCAGCCGGTCCTCGAACCCGGTGCATGTCCACGCCGCGCGGGCGTTCGTCGGCCCGTTGGCGCCTTCCTTCGCGTCACCGGTGAGCACGCGCAGGAACTGCGGCATCGCGCGGACCCGGCTCGTCGGGCTGCCGCGGAAGGTGAGCGAAACCGTGGCGGGGCGCTGGATTTCGCCGTCGTTGCCCGCCACCTGGTTCTGGTCGTCCACGCCGGGCAGTTCGCTCGAAGACGCGGCCGCGCTCGATGAGCTCGAGCCCGTCGAGTCCGGGGCGCTCGTGTCCGTCGACTCCGGCGCGCTGGTGTCGGTCGAAGACTCCGGTGCGCTGGTGTCGGTCGGGGCGGCGCTGGAGGACGCGGGCGCGCTGGTCGTCGTCTGCGCGCTCGTCGTCGCGGGCGGCCTGTTGCCACCCTTGCCACCACGGCCACGATGCTTCGACTGCACGGCCGCCTTGGTGTCGGCACCGACGCTGTTCTGGTCGCCGTTGTCGATACCGTTACTGGTCTGGTCCTTTACCCCGCAGGTCGCGAGGTCCTTGGTCTGGTCCAGTTGCCCGCCGGCGGCCTGGGCGATCTTGTCGATGCTCGCCTTTCGCTTGCCCTTCAACGGGTTCATCACCGCGGCCGGGTCCGCGCCCTGCGCCATCTGCTGGTTGGCCGCCTCGGTGTCCTGGTCGATGGTGCGCAGTTCGGTGTCGACCGTGCCGATCGCCTGGTCGGGCACCTGCCCGAGCTGGCTCGCGATGTCCGGGCAGTCGGCCTGCGGCGCGGCCGCGGCGTCCACGGCAGCGTCCCGCTGGGCGTTGACGTCGGCTTCGGCCGGCTGCTGCGGCGCGTTGCTCGCTTCCTCATCGCCGGTGTCGATGCGCACGACGGGCCAGAAGTAGGCGGACTTGTCGCCGTTCTTGCAGGTGGTGCCACCGGCCAGCAGGCTCTGGTTGTTCGAGTCCGCGTTGGTGGTCAGGTTGCCGACGTAGTCGTGCAGGTGCTGGGCGCCGTTGCGGACACCGGGCTGGGCGATGAAGTTGTCCGGGTTGAAGTGGCCATTCTCGTTCTTGCCACAGTTGACCGTGAACGTGCCGGTCGAGGCACCCCGGTTCGCCGCCGGGTCCTTCACGTTGGGCGCCACTTTGGTGATGTCGACGAAGAATGCCTTGTCGACGGCGTCGGCGCTGGCGCGGCCGGGGTCGCCGGTGGTCGTCGCGACCGCGACACCGCCGGCCGCCAGCACGAGTCCCAGGACTCCGGTGGCGATCTTGGTCCGGCGGCTGACGCGATGCCGGCCATCTCTGCGGGCCATGCAGTACTCACCTCGTTACGGGTTTGCGCCCAGGGGCGCCCCGTGTGGGGGCAGCCACCAAGGCAACAGCAAGGGATTGATTGGTGACGGAGAAGGCCCCCGAGGCCCGTCATTGAGGTATACGGCTGAGGTTGCTCAGTAGTTCAAAATGCGATCTGGCCGTGACCTGGCCGTTGTAATCACTGGTCAGCGAGGGATGGTTTCGAGCAGTTCGCCGCTCGTGGTCCGGATCTCGAAGCGCGCGATCTCGGCCGGGGACAGTGCCGTGCCGCCGGAGACGCGCAGCGGGTCGAGCACCGTGCCGCCCGGGCCGGGCACCGACCAGTTGGTGACGATCTGCTCCGGGCCGGCCCACGGCACCGCGATCAGCTGGCAGGACCGCGGCCCGGTGACCCCGCTGAGCTCGAGGTCGACGTTGGAGCCCCACGCGGTGGGCTGCACGATGACCCGCGCCTGCAGCGACTTGCCGGCCTCGTTGCCCGCGAACATGCTCGCGGTGGCCGGGTCGCCGGCCGCGGCGGCGGGCGCGCTCGCGACCACCGGAGCGGGTGCGCCGGCCACCGGAGTCGAACCGGACGGCAGCAGCGCGAGTGTGATGAGCGGGCCGGCGACGATGAGCAGCAGGGCGGCGGCGCTCGCGATGCGGATGACGAACTTGCGGCGGCGGCGCAGCCGGGCCAGCTCGTCGAACATCCCGCCGAGCGGGCGGGGCTCGACGATCGGCGGATCCGGCCAGTACTTGCCGACCTCGGCGAGGATCTCGGGCAGGTCGTAGAACTCGAGCAGATCGAACTGGCAGTGCGGGCAGTCGGCCAGGTGGGCCTCGAAGACGGCGTTGTCGTCCGCGTCGAGGACGCCGAGGACGTACGCGGCGATATCGGTGTGCGCGACCCCTCCCACCTCGCGTCACCCCCGATCTCGTAAGGCCCGCCGTAGCGCGCGTACCGCGTGGTAGATGCGGGATTTGACGGTACCTGGGGGAATGCCGAGGGACAGGGCGACCTCGTTCACGGTTCGATCACGGATGTAGGTCTGCAAAACGGCTTCGCGTTGTTCCGGGGAGAGGTTGCCGAGCGCCTCGTAGACCACCATCGCGGCGAGGGTGCGGTCCGACTCGTCGGGCACGCCGACCGAATCCGGTTCGGCTTCCTCGACCTCCTGCGGCCGGGCCTGGCGGCTGCGCCAGCCGTCGATGACGATGCGCCGCGCCACCGTGTAGAGCCAGGCGCGCAACATCTCCGGTTCGCGGTCGAGCTTGTCGGCGTTGCGCCACGCGCGGATCAGCGTCTCCTGTACGACATCCTCGGCCCACTGCCGGTCACCCGCTGTCAGGGTCAGCACAAAGGCGAGTAACGGCCGTCCGAACTCCTGGTACAGAGCGGCGGCCAGTTCCTCGGGGCCGCTGCCGGCCTCTGGCTCGACAACGGTTCGCAATGATCGGCTGTGGCGTCCCACGGCGGACATCTTTACGGTGAACTCGGGAGTAGTCCAGTACCAAAAAATCTGTTCACATTATTTGAACCGCTCCAGGGTGCGCCGCGTATCCCCCGGCGAAGGCCCCAAAGGCGCTGACCCCCGACAGCGCTTTCACTCCACTATGGACAGAAATGTCCACAGTGGATTCACCGTGCTCGCAAGCAGGCGTTTTGCGTGCGAGCACACGCCCTGGCCCCCGACAGGGAAGGAAGTTTGTTGCATGCAGCACAAAGCCAGATCGATGATTCCCCTGGTGACAGTGGGTGTCGCACTGCTCGCCGCCGCCGGCTGCGACGTGCCGAGCTCGTACTCCTCCACCACCGCAGGTCAGAACGCCATGCAGGGTATGCAGGGCATGGCCGGTGCGGCGGATGACACACCGGCACTGAGCGAAGTCCGCGCGTTCGACCTCGGCCAGATCGTCGTCGACGGTGGCGGATTCACCGTCTACCGGTACGACAAGGACAGCACCAACCCGCCGAAGTCGTCGTGCAACGGCGCCTGCGCCCAGCAGTGGAAACCGGTTCCCGCCAACGCGACCGAGCATCTCACCGGGCTCGACAGGTCCGCGGTCGGCACCCTGACCAGGGACGACGGCACAGACCAGGCCACCCTGCACGGGTGGCCGCTGTACCGGTACGCCAAGGACTCGATGCCCGGCGAGACCGCCGGGCAGGGTGTCGGCGGTGTGTGGTTTCCCATTGCCCCGCAAGGCACGAAGGTGACCGCGGTCTCGAATCCGGGACAGGCCGATGTCTTCGGGCTCTGATCGCGGGCTAGTGCGCGCGCTCGTCCTGGTGGTCCTGCTGATGCTGAGCCAAATGGCGGTACCGGCAATGGCCTCGGCACAAACAGCGACATTGACCGATTCCGACCGGGATCTGCTCAATCGCGTTCGCCAGGCCGGACTCTGGGAAATGCCGTCGGGCGACATGGCCCGCACGCGCGCACAAACCCCGCAGGTACGAGAAGTCGGCCAGACACTGATGGTCGACCACGGCCGGCTCGACGTGCAGGTACGGGCGCTCGCCGCGAAATACGGCGTCGTGCTGCCCGACCAGCCCACCGCCGACCAGCAGAGCTGGCTGGCCGAAGAGCGCAACGCGACGACGTCGTCGGATTTCGAGCGCGTCTTCGTCAACCGGCTGCGGGCGGCGCACGGCGTCATCTTCGCCGTCATCGCACAGGTCCGCGCCGGCACCCGCAACGACGACATGCGGGCGTTCGCGGCGACCGCGAACCAGGTGGTCATGCGCCACATCACGCTGCTGGAGAGCACCGGGCTGGTGGACTACAACGCGCTGCCGCAGCCGACCGTGAGCACCACGGCATCCACGTCGGCGGCAGGCGCGCTGAACCTCGGGTCCATGACCATCCTCACCAGTCTGCTGGTGGTCATGCTCGTGTTCGCGGCCACGTTGCTCGTGCTGTGGCTCATCCGCTCTTCGTCGAGAAGAAGACGACATCGATCAGGAGAAGAGAACTATGCCTTTGACGGCAACCCCGAACCGGCGCCGAAAGAGCCGGTCCGTTAGCTCCGGGAGGCGGTCGTGACCGTCTCCGACAGCTGGTCCCTGGCGCTGCTGCCCATGGCCCAGCAATCGAGCGACACCGGGTTGCGCAGCGTGGCGCAGATGTCCGCCCGAATCTCCTACGTTTTCATGTGCCTCACGTTGTGCTGGGGCGTGCTCACCGCGACGGGCTGGGTCCGCAACCTCACCGGCCGTAAAGCCTTGCGGGGCGGGCACATGGTGATGGCGACGCTGACCCTCGCGTTCGGTGTCGTGCACGCCGCGTCGTTCTATTTCCTGTCCGTGGGCGCGTTTTCGATCGCCCGGCTGACGGTGCCGTTCCTGCCCAGCGGGCTGGCGCGGCACGCGTTCGGCATCATCGGCCTCGAGCTGATGATCGCGATCGCGATCACCGCCGGCATGCACCGGTTCATCGCCTACCGGCGCTGGCTGTGGCTGCACCGCCTGGCGTACCTGGCGATCCCGCTGCTGGCGGTGCACTCGTTCTTCGGTGCGATCGCCAACGGTCACCTCGCCGTGCTGTGGCTGGGCGGGATCACGTTGCTGGTGCCGGTCGTCACGCTGTCGGTGCTGCGGTTCCTGCCGTCGCGGGCACTCGAACGGATCGGCCTCGTGGAGGAGCTCATATGAAGACACTCGACCGTTTCCGAGGTCCGCGCATCGCCGTGGACAACGACCGTTGCGAGGTCTACGGCATCTGCGTGTGGGAAGCGCCGCAGCTGTTCCAGCTCGACCGGGACGGCCGGCTGCGCTACCGCAGGCAACTGGAGGAGGCCGATTTCCCACAGGCCGCCGCGGCGGCCCGGTGCTGCCCGATGCAGGCCATTGTCTTGAGAGGGATGACCGATGAGTGATGGAGACCGGATCGTCATCGTCGGCGCCGGTGTCGCGGGCCTGCGTTCGGCCGAACGGCTGCGCGAGCTCGGTTTCGACGGCGAGATCGTGATCGTCGGCGACGAGCGCAGGCGGCCGTACCACCGGCCGATGGTGTCGAAACAGCTGGTGACCGGCCAGCTGCGGCCGATGGATGTGGAGCTCAAACCGTATGTCGACGTGGACGCGCACTGGCGCTTCGGCGCCCGTGCCACCCATCTGGACACCAGCCAGCGCGTCGTGCACCTGCCCGGCAAGGAGGAACTCTGGTACGACGGGCTGATCATCGCGACCGGGGTGGTACCCCGGCACCTTCCGGGCGCGCCACGGCACGACCCCCGGGTGCGGGTGCTGCGCACGGTCGAGGACGCGGTGTCACTGCGCCGCGCGCTCACCGCGAGCAACAAACCGGCCGTGGTGATCGGCAGCGGGCTCATCGGCTGCGAGTTCGCGGCGAGCATGCGCACGCTGGGCCGCGACGTCACGCTCGTCGGGCACGCCAAGGCGCCGCTGTACCGGTTCGGCCCGCGCGTGGCGGAGGCCGTCACCGAGACGCACGAGAAGCATCGTGCGAGCCTGGCGATGAACTCCGAGGTGCGGCACTGGATCAGCACGAAGGACGCGTTCGGCCTGCACCTGACGAACAACCAGCTGATCGTGGCGAGCTGTGTGGTGCTGGCGATCGGCAGCGTGCCCGCGGTCGACTGGCTGCGCGGCTCCGGGCTGGACATCTCCGACGGCGTGCTGTGCGAGCCGACGCTGTTCGCCGAGGGCGCCGAGGACGTGGTCGTCGCCGGTGACGCGGCGCGCTGGCCGAACCTGCGCTTCGACGAGACGCCGCGGCGGGTCGAGCACTGGCTCAACGCGGTCGAGTCGGCACGCGCGGCGGCGGAGAACCTGATGGCGGGACGGCGGCTCGCGAAGCCGTTCACCCCGCTGCCGCGGGCCTGGTCGAGCATCTACGAGCACCGGCTGCAGATGGCCGGGATGCCCGCGCTCGGCGAGGACACGGTGGCGCTGGCCGACGGCGTGACCGGGTTCGTCCGCGGTGGCCGGCTGATCGGCGCGGCGAGCTGGGACAAGCCACGGGCGATGCTGCACTGGACCGCGGAGCTGGAACGCCGGCTCCCCGTGCCGGAGTACACGCCGGTGGCCGAGCCTGCCGCCGAGCTGTCGCCTACGGCCGAGCCATCGCTCGAAACCGAGGCGTTGCCGATGCTGAGCGCCCAGGCGGCGGAGCAGCAGCCGTACGTGCCCACCGAGGCGCTGCCGGAGCTGTCCGAGGACATGATGTTCTCCGACGAGGAATGGCTCCGGGTCGGGCAGGGAGTCTGACGGTTCGGGCGTGTTTGCCCGCCACGTCGATGAGTTTGCCTCCCACGCGGGTGAGTTGGCCGCGTGGGAGGCAAACACCGTCACCTCAGCCGAGCGCGGCGTTGATCATCGCGCGGCCGACCGGGCCCGCGACCTTCGCGCCGACCGTGGCGAGGTCCAGGTTTCCGCCCGAGGTGACGACGACGGCGACGGCGATCTGCGGGTTGGCCCCCGGCGCGAACGCCACGTACCAGCCGTAGGGCTGCACGTGTTTCGGATCAGGGCCGTGCTCGGCGGTGCCGGTCTTGGACGCGATCTGGATCGCCGGGTTCTTGCCGGCCGTGCCGGAGTGGCTTTCCGACGCCTCCATCATCTCGGTCATCGTCGCGGCGACCTGCGGCGAGATCACGTTGTCGTGCAACGTCTCCGGCGTGAAGTCCTGGATCGTCGAGGAATCCGGCGCCTGCAAGGCTTTCACGAGCTGCGGCCGCATTTCCTTGCCACCGTTGGCGATCGTGGCCGCGATCATCGCGTCCTGCAGCGGCGTCTCCTGCACGTCGAGCTGCCCGATCCCGCTCTGGTACAGACCAGCTGTGCCGTTCGGGATGGTCAGGCAACTCTTGGCGGGCCCGACACACGACGGGACCACGCCGAGCGGCACGGACAGGTTGCTGTCGCCGAAGCCGAACTTGGCCGCCTGCGCGGCGACACCGGCGGCCCCGACGCGTCCCGCCAGCGTCGCGAACGCGGTATTGCAGGAAAACGCGAGCGCCGTCTTCATCGAGACCTGGCCGCCCACCGACTGCGGACAGGTCTCGCCGTCGAAGTTCTCCAGAGTGGTTGAGGTGCCGGGCAACGTGACCCGCGGCGCGGCGGGCAGATCGGGCGTGTTCTCGTCGCCGGTACCGCCCGACAGGGCGGCGGCCGACACCACGAGCTTGAACGTGGAGCCGGGCGCGTAGGCCTGCGAAACGGTCTGGTTGATGAGTGGACTCGTCGCCGACTGCGGATCGTCGCTGTTGTAAGCGGATCGCGCGGCCGCGGTGTCGTGTGTGGACAGTCCATTCGGGTCGTAAGAAGGCACGCTCACCATCCCGAGGATCTGCCCCGTCGACGGCTGGATGGCGACCGCCGCACCGGTGAAACCGTTGCGCACCATGGTGTCGTACCCGGCGGCCTGCACCTTGGGGTTGATGGTCAGTTGGACGTTCCCGCCGGTCCGGGTGTTCGAGGAGAGGTCTGTGAGCTGCCTCAGTTGCAGGCGGCTGTCGTTGCCGTTGAGGATCTGGTTCTCGGCGTACTCCATGCCGTGCGCGCCGGAGGTCACCGAGTAGTAGCCGGTGACCGGCGCGTAGAGCGGGCCGTCCGGGTAGGTGCGCAGGTACTTCAGCTTGTCGTCGGTCGCCGTCGAGGAGGCCAGCACCGTGCCGTCGGCGGCGGTGATCAGACCGCGCTCGACGTTGTACTGGTCGTAGAGCCGGCGAAGGTTGTCCGGATTGTTCGCATAGCTGTCGGCCTTGATCACTTGCACATAGGAATTGTTGGCCAGCAACAGAACCATGAGACTCAGCATCAGGATCCCGACCCTGCGGATCGCCCTGTTCACCCGCCCATTGTGCTCAGTGCCGCGTGTGGTCAGGGTTTGCGCATCAGGAACGTCGTCCGCGACCACTTGGCCGCGACGTCGAGCCGCACGGTGACGGTGAGCCCGGCTTGTGCCAGCAACGCCGCGATCCGGTCCCCGGGCAGGAGATACGACTCGTACGAGACCCGGTGCCCGCCGTAGCTGTGGGTCGGCCGCAGGTGCTCGTCGGCACCGATGTACGTGGCGAGCATCGCGTGCCCGCCGGGCGCGAGGGTGCGCTCGAACTCGGCGAACACGGCGGGCAACCACTCCGGCGGCGTGTGATGGGTCGAGTAGTGCGCCAGGATCCCGCCGAGCGCGCCGTCGGAGATGTCGAGCGCCGTCATCGAGCCGACGCTGAACCGCAGGTGCGGATGCGCGCGGCGGGCCTCGCCGATCATCTCGGGCGAAATGTCCACTCCGGACACAGCCACACCCAGTTCCGCCAGCAGCGCGGTCAGCCCGCCGGGCCCGCACCCCAGATCCGCGACCGGCCCTCGGACGACTTCCGCGAACGCGCCCAGGATCGCGCGCCCCAATGGAGCCAGCTCCGAGGCCGGATACCGCCGCGCATACTCGCCGGCCACGGTGTCATACGACTCCCGCACGGCTGCGAGATACGAAGGCTCACCCATCTCCCCGCACTCCACCGTCGAACTCGCTGTCCTGAATGTCGAACTCGCCGTCCTCAACGCACGACTCGCCGTCTCCCGCGTCGGACTCGCCGACGCGAAGCCCGCACCCCGCGAGTCCGACACTCACGACGGCGAGTCCGACGTTCACGACGGCGAGTTCTACGCTCGGGGGCGCGAGTTCGTCATTCGGCGGGTTCCGGTTGGGGGTCCAGGACGAGGTTCGCGGCCCACTCCGTGACCCGGCGCGCCACGTCCTGCGCGGTCAGCCCGACCCGGGCCAGGACCTCCTCGCGCGAGCCCTGCTCGTGGAATTCCTGCGGCACGGCCAGATCCCGCAGCGGCACATCGCATTCGGCGTCCCGCAGCAGGGCCGCGAGCGCCGAGCCGAACCCACCGTGCCGGCCGCTGTCCTCGACCGTCACCACGAGCCGGTGCGCCTTCGCCAGCCCGACCAGCTCCCGCGGCACCGGCACGACCCACCGCGGGTCGACCACCGTCACGCCGATCCCCTGGTCGGCCAGCCGCTCCGCCGCCGCGAGCCCCAGCTTCGCGAACGCGCCGACCGCGACCAGCAGCACATCCGCCCCCTCGGCGGGCTTGCGCAGCACGTCGACCACCCCGCGCCGCTCCACGGCCGGCACCGACGCGACGACGCTGCCCTTGGAGAACCGCAGCGCGGTCGGCCCGTCGGACACCGCGACCGCCTCGCGCAGCTCCTCCCGTAGCGTGTCGGCGTCCCGCGGCGCGGCGACCCGCATGCCCGGCACCATGCCGAGCAGCGACAGGTCCCACATGCCGTGGTGACTCGGCCCGTCCGGCCCGGTGATCCCGGCCCGGTCGAGCACCAGCGTGACCGGCTGCCGGTGCAGCGCGACATCCATCAGCAGCTGGTCGAACGCGCGGTTGAGGAACGTGGAGTAGACCGCCACCACCGGGTGCAGCCCGCCCATCGCCAGGCCCGCCGCCGACGTGACCGCGTGCTGCTCGGCGATTCCCACGTCGTACCAGCGGTCCGGGAAGCGCTCGGCGAACTTGTCCAGACCTGTCGAGCGCAGCATCGCCGCGGTGATCGCGACGACGTCCTCGCGCTCCCCGCCGATCTTCACCAGCTCGTCCGCGAACACCGACGTCCAGCTGCGGCCCTTCGGCTTGGGCAACCCCGTTTCCGGGTCGATCGGGTCGGTCTGGTGCATCTGGTCGTGGCCGTCGTTGACCGCCGGCGGGTACCCGTGCCCCTTCTCGGTGACCGCGTGCACGACGACCGGCCCGCCGAACGCCTTCGCCGCCGCGAACGCCTTCTCCAGCGCGACCAGGTCGTGCCCGTCCACCGGGCCGAAGTACTTCAGGCCGAGGTCGGAGAACATCATCTGCGGGCTCAGCGCGTCCTTGATGCCGGCCTTCGCCGCGTGCAGCGCCGCGTAGATCGTGCGGCCCACGACCGGCGTGTGCAGCAACAGCTCGCGCCCGCCGTCGAGCATCCGCTCGTAGCCGGGCTGCAGCCGCAGCGACGCGAGGTGTTCGGCGAAGCCGCCGATCGTCGGCGAGTACGAGCGCCCGTTGTCGTTGACCACGATCACCACCGGCCGGCCCGGCTCGGCGGCGATGTTGTTGAGCGCCTCCCAGCACATCCCGCCGGTGAGCGCGCCGTCGCCGACGACGGCGACCGTGTGCCGGCCACCGCCGGCCAGCTCGAACGCCTTCGACAGACCGTCCACATAGGACAATGCGGTGGACGCGTGGCTGTTCTCGACGAGATCGTGCTCACTCTCGGCCCGGATCGGGTACCCGCCGACACCGCCTTGCTGGCGGAGCTGGTCGAAACCCTCGTGCCGGCCGGTGACGATCTTGTGCACGTAGCTCTGGTGCCCGACGTCCCACACGATCGCGTCCCGCGGCGAGTCGAACACGCGGTGCAGCGCGATCGTCAGCTCGACGACCCCCAGGTTCGGCCCGAGATGCCCGCCGGACCGGCGCACGCGGTCGATCAGGAAGTCCCGGATCTCCCCCGCCAGCTGCTCCAACTGGCCCTGCCCCATGCGCTTGAGGTCGGCCGGTCCGTGCACAGACTCCAGCAACGTCACTTTCCACCTCACGTGTTCGATCCTGCGACCGTCCGCCCAGTGTACGAAGGAACGCTAACTCGTCACCCTACCCTTCCCAGGCCCACACGGACGGTGAGAACGTGGGCCGGATTACGTAACATCGCGAGCGCGAAGGGCAGGGGTGATGACGGACTTCTTCATCGACGGCGAGTGGGTCCCGGCGAAACTGGGTGGCAGCAGGCAGATCCACTGTCCCGCCGACGGCACCCTGGTCGGCACCGTCGGCGAAGGCACCCGCGAGGACACCGAAGCCGCCATCGCCGCCGCGCGCCGGGCGTTCGACACCGGTCCGTGGCCGTCCACACCGGCCGGCCAGCGCGGCGATTTCCTGTTGCGGGTGGCGGAACTCCTCGAACGCGACCGCGACGCCTACGCCCGCGCGGAATCGCTGGACACCGGAAAACGGCTGGTGGAAAGCGAATACGACGTGGCCGACATCGCGGCCTGCTTCCGGTATTTCGGCAAGCTCGCCGGTCAGGACGCCGGCCGCGTGGTGGACGCCGGGAGCCCGGACGTGTTCAGCCGCGTCGTGTACGAGCCGGTCGGGGTGTGCGGGCTGATCACGCCGTGGAACTACCCGCTGCTGCAGACGGCCTGGAAGGTCGCGCCCGCGCTCGCGGCCGGGAACACGTTCGTGCTCAAGCCCAGCGAGCTGACCCCGCACACCGCGATCCTGCTGATGCGCACGCTGACCGAGGCCGGATTGCCCGCGGGGGTGGCGAATCTCGTGCTCGGCGCGGGGCCACAGGCCGGCGCGCCGCTGTCCGAGCATCCGGACGTGGACCTGGTGTCGTTCACCGGCGGGCCGGCCACCGGCCGGGTCATCGCCGCGAACGCCGCGGTGACGGTCAAGAAGGTCGCACTCGAACTGGGTGGAAAGAACCCCAACGTGATCTTCGCCGACGCCGATTTCGACCTCGCCGTCGACTACACGCTCACCGCGGTGTTCCTGCACTCCGGGCAGGTGTGCTCGGCCGGGGCGCGGCTGGTGGTCCAGGAGGAGTTGCACGACCGGCTCGTCGGCGAGGTCGTCCGCCGCGCGGAGCGGATCCGGCTCGGCGGGCCGTTCGATCCGGACGCCGAGACGGGCCCGCTGATTTCGGCCGCGCACCTGGCGAAGGTCGACAAGTACGTCCAGACGGCGATCGCCGAGGGCGCGATCCTGCGCACCGGCGGCCGGCGCCCGGACAGCGAGTCCCTTGCCGGCGGCCATTTCTACCTCCCGACCGTGCTCGACGGTGTCCGGCAGGGCGGCTTCGCGGTCATCGAGGAGTCGTTCGGGCCGGTGCTAACGGTGGAGACGTTCACCGACGAGGACGACGCGGTCCGCATCGCGAACGACACGCACTACGGGCTCGCCGGCGCCGTGTTCACCTCGGACGCCTCCCGCGCGCAGCGGGTCGCGAACCGGCTGCGGCACGGCACGGTGTGGATCAACGACTACCACCCGTACCTGCCGCAGGCCGAATGGGGCGGCTTCAAGCAGTCCGGCTTCGGCCGCGAACTCGGCCCGACCGGACTCGCGGAGTACCAGGAGGCCAAGCACATCTACCAGAACCTGCGGCCGGCCCCGTCGCGCTGGTTCAGCGGCTGAGGCGGCCGCGCTCCACAGTGAGCTTCGCCGCGTCCGCCGCGGCCCGGCCGGCCATCCAGCCCGCGCCGTTGCTGACGGAATGGGTGCGGCGGCCCACGGTCGGGAACAGCTCGCTGAACAGCGTGTCCACCTCCTGACTGCGGCGGGCCAGTACCGGCAGCAGCCGCTCGTCCGCGACCCGCGCCGACGCCGCCGAATCCGCTTCCGCCAGGCGTTCCCGTATGCGCCCGGCGTAGGCCAGCAGGAACGCGTGCCGGAACGAGCGCGTCCCGGTGCCGTGGCGGCCCGCGGCGAGCATCGCCTCGGTGGCCTGGACCAGCAGTGACGTGGCCAGCAGTTCGACGAGGTCCAGATCCACGTCATGTCCGACGACGGCCAGGAAACCCAGCTTCTGGTACGAAACCGCCCGGCACCGGTTGGCCGACGCCACGGCCGAGACCAGCGCCGATTTCGCCGCCAGGTACGGCTGGTCCAGCCAGAACCGCCGCGCCGCGCCGGCCGACCGTGGCGACGCGACCAGCGCCTGCTCGAACGAATACCGGCTCATCAGCTCCTGCGCCTTCGCCGACAGCGCTTCGGCTTCCTCCGGGAACTGCGTCGACTCCGCCTTCGCCAGCAACGCCCGCACCCGCGCGAGCATCTTCTCGTCCACGCCCGTCGGCGACGGCTCGGACATTGGCAGCTCCGGCAGGGCAGGCAGTCGCGTGAACACGTCCAGCGCCCGCGCCACCTGCGACAACGCCTCGAACCGGTCGAGGCCCTCGCGCCGCGCGTACTGGCTCAACCGCGGCTCGTCCCGCCGCCACCACACCGCCGCGCCGATCTGCTCCAACTGCTTGTGCCACAACGGATGCACCGTCGCCGCGGGTCTGCTGTCCAGCTCGGCCGCGACGGCGTCCCCGGCGAGCGCCGCCGGCCCGGCACCAGCCCGGCGCACCGTGATCCGGTGCACGTCGTAGGGCTGCCATCCCTTGCGCAGCAACCGCCCGGCGGCCTCCACCAGCACCAGATCCGCCGCAGTGTCCACGAGCCGGTCGGCGAATCCCGGCCCGGTCAGCTCACGCACCACCGAATCCCGCCGGTTCGTCCAGGTGGCCGCACACAGCAACAGCGCGCTGATCTCGTCGAGGTCCTTCACCGGGGCACGACAAGCGCCACGCACTCGATGTGGTGCGTCATCGGGAACGCGTCGAACGCGCGCAGCCGCTCGAGCCGGTAGCCGGATCCGGCGAACGTGGCCAGATCCCGGGCCAGCGCGGCCGGATCGCAGGCCACATACACGATCCGCGCCGGGCGATGCTCCACAATGGACTCGACGACCTCGCGCCCGGCACCGGAACGCGGCGGGTCCAGCACGACCACCTCAGGCCGTTCTTTCAGATCCCGCAGCACATGCTCGACCCGGCCGCTCCGCCAATGCACCTGCGGCAGATCCGCCAGCACGGCCTCACCATCGGACACCGCACGCCGCCCCGACTCGACGGCCACCACGTTGCCGTCCGGGCCGACCTGCTCGGCCAGCACCGACGCGAACAGGCCGACGCCCGAGTAAAGGTCCCAGGCCACCGCGTCCCGTGGCGCGTCGGCCCAGTCCCGCACGACCTGCGCGAACGTGTCCGCCGCGGCGGGATGCCCCTGCCAGAACCCGTGCGCGTCGAGCTTCCAGTCGCGGCCGGCGGCGTGCTGCACGGCGATCCCGCCGGTGAGCTGCTTCGCCCGGCGCTTGCCCCGCACCACGCTCAGCTCGCGCACATGCGTCCGCCCGTCGCCGTCGGCGGTCACCTCCAGCTCGGTGCCCGGCCGCCAGCGCCGCGAAAGCACTGAGTCGAGCGCGCCCGGCACCGCGATCAGGCACTCCTCGACCGGCACGACGTCGTGGCTTCGATGCGCCCGCAATCCCGCCCGGCCCCCGTTTCCGGCGACCAGGCGCACCCGGGTCCGCCAGCCCAGCGGGCCGCCCGGCAGCGCCTCCACCGTGACCGGCAGGTCGATACCCGCGAGCCGGGACAGCTGTTCGGTGACCACCCGGGCCTTCAGCTCACGCTGGAACTCGGGCGTCGCGTGCTGCCAGTCGCAGCCCCCGCAGGCGCCCGGAGCGGCGAGCGGACACGGCGGCTCGACGCGTTCAGGCGCGGGTTTCAGCACGCGTACCGCGTCGGCCCGGCAGAACGAGCCGCCCTTGTCCTCGGTGACCTCGGCGAGCACCACCTCGCCGGGCAGAGCGTGCCGGACGAACACCACCCGGCCGTCCACACGCGACACACAGTGCCCGCCGTGCGCGACCGGGCCGACCTCGGCTTCGAGCGTCCGGCCGAGCCAGTTCACTTGCGCTCCGATTGGTACAGACCACGCCGGACGTCACCGGCGGCCGGCCGCGCCCGGGTCAGCCGGCGCGCCGCGGCCTGCGAAGAAGCGAGCTGCCACGGCACGCTCGCCACGACGACCCCGGGCTGGAACAGCAGCCGGCCCTTGAGCCGCAACGCGCTCTGGTTGTGCAGCAACTGCTCCCACCAGCGCCCGACCACGTACTCCGGGATGAACACGGTGACCACATTGCGCGGATTGTCCCCGCGCACCCGCTTCACGTAGTCCACCACCGGCTTGGTGATCTCGCGGTACGGCGACTCCAGCACCTTCAGCGGCACCTTGAACCCGCGCTTCTCCCATTCCGCGGTCAGCGCGCGGGTCTCCTGGTCGTCGACGTTGACCGTGACGGCTTCGAGCACGTCCGGCCGGAACGCCTTCGCGTACGCCAGCGCCCGCAGCGTCGGCAGGTGCAGCCTCGACACCAGCACCATCGCGTGGTTGCGCGAGGGCAGCACGCTGGGCTCGTTACCGTCCACTTCGGACAGCTCGGTGGCGACCCGGTCGTAGTGCCGCCGGATCCCGGTCATCAGCACGAAGATCACCACCATCGCGGCGATCGCGATCCACGCGCCGAGCAGGAACTTGGTGATCAGCACGATCACCAGCACGGTGCCGGTGCAGACCAGGCCGATCGCGTTGACCGTCTGCGAGCGCCGCATCCGGCGCCGCACCGACGAGTCGGTCTCCCTCGCCAGCAACCGGTTCCAGTGCCGGATCATGCCGGCCTGGCTGACCGTGAACGACACGAACACGCCCACGATGTACAGCTGGATCAGCCGGGTCACCTCGGCGTCGAACGCGATGATCAGCACCAGCGCGAACGCCGCCAGGAACAGGATGCCGTTGGAGAACGCGAGCCGGTCGCCGCGGGTGTGCAGCTGCCGGGGCAGGAACCGGTCCTGCGCCAGGATCGAGCCCAGCACCGGGAAGCCGTTGAACGCCGTGTTCGCCGCCAGCAGCAGGATGATCCCGGTGGCGAACGAGACATAGTAGAAACCCGGCGGGAAGCCCTGGAACACCGCCTCCGCGATCTGCGTGACGATGGTCTTCTGCTGGTAACCGGGCGGGGCACCGGCGAGCTGGCGCGCCGGGTCGTCGGCGAACTTGACGCCGGTGATGATCGCCAGCGAGATGATCCCGACCAGCATCGTCACCGCCAGCAGGCCCATCATGAGCAGCGTGGTGGCCGCGTTCTTCGACTTCGGCTTGCGGAAGGCGGGGACGCCGTTGCTGATCGCCTCGACCCCGGTCAGCGCCGCGGCGCCGGAGGAGAACGACCGCAGGATCAGGAACACGAACGCGAACCCGGTGAGCGAACTCTCCTCGTTCAGCTTGAACCCGGAGCTCTCGGCATGCAGCGGCGTGCCGCGCAGCGCCTCGATCAGGCCCCACAGGACCATCGCGAAAATGCCGATGATGAACCCGTAGGTCGGGATCGCGAAGGCCTTCCCCGACTCCCGCACGCCGCGCAGGTTCAGCGCGGTCAGCACGGCCACGATCAGCACCGCGAAGATGACCTTGTGCTCGGCGATGAACGGGATGGCCGACCCGATGTTCGCCACGCCCGACGAGGTCGAGACCGCCACGGTGAGCACGTAGTCCACCAGCAGCGCGCTCGCCACGGTCAGCCCGAACCGGCGGCCGAGGTTGGTGGTCGCGACCTCGTAGTCGCCGCCGCCGCTGGGATAGGCGTACACGTTCTGCCGGTACGAGGCCACCACGACCAGCATGACCAGCGCGACCGCGACCCCGATCCACGGCGCCAGCGAGTACGCGGACAGGCCCGCGACGCTCAGCGTCAGGAAGATCTCCTCGGGCGCGTAGGCCACGCTGGAGAGCGCGTCGGAGGCGAAGATGGGCAGCGCGATGCGCTTGGGCAGCAGGGTGTGGGACAGCCGGTCACTGCGGAACGGACGGCCGAGGACCAGCCTTTTTGCCACGGTCGCGAAGTTCGGCACGGTGAGAGACTAGTAGGGCGTCCGGGCAAGGTAGGTTCTGCGCTGGCGTAACGCGGGGAACCGCCGTTCGGGCTACGCACAGGAGGCAAGCGGGTGCACGTGGTGATCATGGGCTGCGGCCGGGTGGGCGCGTCCCTGGCCGCGGCGCTGGAGCGCCTTGGGCACGAGGTCGCGGTGATCGACAAGGCGCAGGACGCGTTCCGGCGGCTCGGCCCGGATTTCCACGGCAGGCAGATCGTGGGCATCGGGTTCGACCGCGAGGTGCTGATCGAGGCCGGGATCGAGCGGGCCGGCGCGTTCGCCGCCGTCTCCAGCGGCGACAACTCCAACATCATCTCCGCGCGGGTCGCGCGCGAGACCTTCGGCGTCGAGCACGTGGTGGCCCGGATCTACGACCCGAAGCGGGCCGCGGTGTACGAGCGGCTGGGCATCCCGACGGTGGCGACCGTGCCGTGGACGACCGACCGTTTCCTGCGCACCCTGCTGCCGGACGGCGTGGCGTCGGCGTGGCGGGATCCCACGGGCAACGTGGCGGTGCTGCAGCTGCCCCTGCACGACGACTGGGTCGGGCGCAGCGTGCGCGAGCTACAGGAAGCCACCGGCGCGCGGGTGGCGTTCGTGATGCGGTTCGGCACCCCGGTGCTGCCGGACGAGAAAACGGTGCTGCAGGCGGATGATCTGGTCTACGTGGCCGCGCGTTCCGGGACGGTCAGCGACGTCACGAGCGTCGCCGCGAAGGCCCCTGAGGAGGAGAGCTGATGAGGGTCGCGATCGCCGGTGCGGGCGCGGTGGGGCGCTCGATCGCCCATGAGCTCATCGACGGCGGCCACCAGGTCATGCTGATCGAGCGGCAGCCGGCGCAGTTCGAGCCGGAGACGGTCGAGCAGGCGGACTGGGTGCTCGGCGACGCTTGCGAGGTCTCGACACTGGAGGAGTCCGGGGTCGAGCGGTGCGACGTGGTGATCGCCGCGACCGGGGACGACAAGGTCAACGTCGTCGTTTCGCTGCTGGCCAAGACGGAGTTTGCGGTCCGCCGCGTCGTGGCGCGGGTGAACGACCCGGCGAACGAATGGCTGTTCACGGACTCGTGGGGGGTGGACGTCGCGGTGTCGACGCCGCGGATGCTCGCCGCGATGGTCGAGGAGGCGGTCAGCGTCGGCGACCTGGTGCGGCTGATGACGTTCCGGCAGGGGCAGGCCAACCTGGTGGAGCTGACGCTGCCGGCGGAGACGCCGCTGGCGGGCCGCCCGGTCAGCGAGATCGCACTGCCCCGCGACGCCGCCCTGGTGACGATCCTGCGCGGCGAGCGCGTGATCGTGCCGCAGCCCGAGGACCCCCTGGAGCCCGGCGACGAACTCCTGTTCGTGGCAAACGCCGAAGTCGAACCCGACGTCCGTGCGGCGTTGGGCTACTAGCCGCGAGTCCGACGCCCACGACGCCGAGTCCGACGCTCGAGACGCCGACTTCGACGCGAAACACCGCTGACGGGGCCGCCCTGTCAGCGACGTCCGCACGGCCCCACGGCTACTAGCCGCGAGTCCGCTGGCGGCTCAGCGCGCGGAGGGCTCCGGCGAAGAGCATCGCGCAGACCACGGTCAGGCCCAGCGAAGCGAGCAGGAGCACCCGGGTTCGTGCCGGCATGCCGCGATGGTGCCGAACCGGGCCGGGAGCGGTCCCCTAGGTCTCGTTCGGGCGTTCGCTGTACTTGAGCCGCAGGGCCGCTTCCACGTCGGTCTCCTCGGCGGTACGGGCCTCTCGCTGCTCCTTGAGGCGCTTGTCGGAGCGCCGCACCGCCCAGACGACCACCAGCAGCGCCAGCGCGTACAGCGGATAGCCCATCGCGATCTTCGCGAAGGCCAGCCAGCCCGTCTGGTCGGAGTCGTAGAGCCACCGCTGCACGACGAACCGGGCGGCGAACATCGCGGTCAGCACCAGCGTCGCCACGTCGTAGCCGAAACGCGAGGACTTGTCCCGGTGCCAGTCGGTGCCGGTGCCGTTCAGCGCGTTCCAGATCACGCCGACGAGCGGCCAGCGCACGATGATCGACAGCAGGAACACGCCGCCGTAGATGAGGCTCGCCCAGATGCCGAACAGGAAGAAGCCCTTGGCCGAACCCGTGCGGTAGGCGATGAACGCGGCGATGGCCACGCCGAAGAACCCGGAGATCGCCGGCTGCAGCGGTTCCTTGCGCACGACGCGCAGGATCGTGATCGCCACCGCGCTGCCGACCGCGCTCCAGATCCCGGCCTGCAGCCCGAAGAACGCGTTGATCAGGACGAACACCGCGATCGGCACCGAAGAGTAGATGAGCCCGGAGATACCGCCCATCTGTTCGAGCATGGTCGGTTCCGGCTTGTCCGGGGTCTTCTCTTCGGTGCCGGCGGGTTCAGTCACGGTATGAGTACCAACTCAGGAGGTCGTCTGCAGTTCGTAGAACGGGTTGTACAGCACCTTCTGGCCGTCGCGCTCGGCCATCCGGCCGCTCACCTTGATCGTGCGTCCTGGCTCGATGCCCGGGATCCGGCGCCGTCCGAGCCAGACTAGCGTCACGCCTTCCGTTCCGTCGAACAACTCAGCCCGTAGAGTGGCGGCCTTGTCTTCGGGGCAGAGCTCCACGCTGCGGAGTCTGCCGAGTACGGTCACCTCTTCGCCCGAACGGCAGTCGCAGGCGCGCCGCGCCCCGACCGCCTCGGATTTTTCGGAGAGATCGTCGGCGTCGAGCTCCTCGACGTCGCTGGTCAGCTTGCGAACCAGCCGGCTGAAGTAGCCGCCGTCTTTGGCGGACATAAGCGGTGCTCCTGTAGTCCGGGGCCCCCGACTAGAACGGCCCGTACCTGGTCAACGTTAACGTGGTCGTCTTCAGTTCCAGGCAAGGGAAACCGGTTTGCATCGAGAACGCAACGTGACGTCCGCTATGCCGCGGCGCCGGGCGGTGCTGTTGCCAGGAACCGGCTCGGACGAGGTCTTCGTCCGCGCTGTTTTCGCAGGTCCGCTGGCCGCGCTCGGCGTCGAGGCGGTGACGCCGCGGCCGCCGGGCGGCGAAAAACTCGCCGTGGGCTTCCTCACGTTGCTCGACGAACTGGCGGCGGACGGCCCGGTCCTGGCCGGCGGCATCTCGTTCGGCGCGCATCTGGCCGCCGAATGGGCCGTGCGGAATCCGGACCGGTGCGCCGGGCTGCTGCTCGCCCTGCCGGCCTGGCACGGCGAGCCGGGTGACGCGCCGGCCTCGCGTGCGGCGAAGGCGTCGGCGGACCTGGTGGACCGCGAAGGCGTCGAGAAAGCGCTGGCACTGTCGGTCGCGGGGGTCGCGCCGTGGCTGGCCGGCGAGCTGACCCGGACCTGGCGCCGGCACGGTGACGGCCTCGCGGCGAGCCTGCGGGTGGCCGCCGGCCGTCCGTCACCGACCCTCGCCGAACTGCGAGCACTCGGCGTCCCGGCCGGGATCGCGGCCTGCACCGACGATCCCGTGCATCCGGCGGCGGTCGCGCACGAATGGGCTGCCGCGCTGCCGCACGCGGCGGTCGCCGAGACGACCCTGGCCGCGCTGGGCGCCGACCGCCAATCCCTGGGCCGGGCCGCGGTCACGGCGTGGCAGCGCGCGGGCGGGTGCTGAACGGCTACCGGAACTCGATCATCAGGCCTGCTGGGCCTGCTGCTGTTCCGCGATGTGCTGGGCGACCGCGTCGGGCAGGGTGATCGGCAGCGGGGAGCGCACCGGCATCGGCGAGTCGCCGCGGACGACGATCGTGTCGCGGACGATCTCCCGCAGCACACCGGGCGCCTCCGCAGACGCGGACTGCGGGCCGGCGATGACCCCGCGCAGCATCCAGCGCGGCCCGTCGATGCCGACGAACCGCAGCGCGACGTCGCCGATCAGCGCCGACAGCTCGAACCCCCACTCGCCCTGGCCGGGCGAGACCCGGGCGCCGTCCTTGCGCAGCTGGTCGGTCAGCTCGGCGCCGACCTCGTCCCACAGCCCGCCGGACCGCGGCGCGGCGTAGGCGCTCACCGTGATCTGCCCCTGCGGGGTCACCACGTGCACCGCGCGCACCCCGCCGGCCTGCGGGTCCATCTCCACCTGGACCTGCGCGCCGTCCGGCACCGGCACCCGCACGGAACCCAGGTCGATCCGCGGCACCTCGTCCACCGGCGCGTCCGCCACGTCGAACGGCCCGTCGGTGACGATCGGCCCCTGGTCGTCGTAATCGCCGTAGTCCTCGTAGTCGCCGGGCTCCCCCGGCTCCTGCAGGGCGTGCCGGCCACGCGGCTGCTCCGGCTCCGGTGGTTGCCGCTTGCGTCCGAAGATGCCCACTACTTCCTCGCTCCTTCCCCGGTCACGCTGCTGTTCAGCGTGGCATGCCCACCGGTGGATCCGTAACCACCGGCACCCCGCTCGGATTCCGCGAGCTCGGCGACCTCCACGAACTCGGCGGTCTCCACGCGCTGTACGACGAGCTGCGCGATCCGGTCGCCCCGGGACAGCGTGAGCGGCTCGCGCGGGTCGTGGTTGATCAGGCACACCCGGATCTCGCCGCGGTAGCCCGCGTCGATCGTGCCCGGGGTGTTCACGACCGACAGCCCGGCGCGCGCCGCCAGCCCCGAGCGGGGATGCACGAAACCGGCGTAGCCCTCGGGCAGGGCGATCGCGATACCGGTGCCCACGACGACCCGTTCGCCGGGTCGCAGCACGACGTCGTCGGTGGTCACGAGATCGGCCCCGGCATCGCCGGGACGCGCGTAACGGGGAAGCGGCACACCCGGGTCGACCCGGGTAAGCAGGACCTGCACGATGGACACGGGCCGCGAGACTACCCTGAACGCGTGGGTGACAGCGCGAGTGCGGCCGGTGCGCGGGTGGACAGCACCGGGGACGCCGAGCAGAAGCGGTACAGCGAGCGGCTCTACGTGTCGTGGTGGGGCTGGCCGTTGCCGCTGATCGCGGCCGGACTGATCGCCGCCGAGATCGACATGAGCTTCCTCCCGGCGGACCTGGCCTGGCTGCCCTACGTGGTGCTGGTGGCGCTGATGGCCGCCTGGCTGCTGACGATGGGCCGGGCGAAGGTCGCGGTGACGGACCGCAGGCTGCTGGTGGGCAAGGCGAACCTGCCGCTCGGATTCGTCGGCGAGGTGGAGATCGTCCCGAAGGAACGCAAACGCAAGGCGATGGGGCCCGAGCTCGACCCCGCGGCGTTCGTGCTGCATCGCGGCTGGGTCGGCCCGGTCGTCCGGGTCCATCTGACGGATCCCGAAGACCCCACGCCCTACTGGGTTTTCAGTACTCGTAAACCGGAAACGGTGGCCGAGCTGCTACGCAAGTAGCCCGGCCGCCTCGTGCTCACGCGCAGTCGCGGCAGATCATCTGGCCGTTGTGCTCTTCGGCCAGCCGGCTGCGGTGGTGCACCAGGAAACACACGGAGCAGGTGAACTCGTCCGCCTGCTTCGGCACCACCTTGACGGTCAGATCCTCACCGGAGAGCCCGGACAGGTCCGCACCCGGAAGTTCGAAGTTCTCCGCGGTCGCGTCCTCGTCCACGTCCACCACGCCGGACTGGTTCTCGTTGCGCCGTGCCTTCAGCTCCTCCAACGAGTCTTCGGCCAGCTCGTCGGCTTCGCTGCGGCGCGGAGCGTCGTAGTCGGTCGCCATTGTCCCTCACCCCTGCGATCAGCTTGTCGATTTCCGAAGGACCCACGATGCGCGTCGTAAAGCCCTTCGTGCCGCTGGACAACGTTCCAGCGCCCCTGTTTGTGCCCACGCCCGTAGTGAGGCAGGTCTCTCTTCCGCAAGCGTTCCCGGAGACCCCCGGCTACGGCCGGAGCCCGCAGAGGGTAGCTCACGACATACCCGGACGTGCAACGTGTTAGACAAAGGTCCGCAGACGTCACTCAACAGGGGGAATGGGTCGCCTCAGAAACCCAGGTGACGGCGGATCGTGACCCACCCGAACGGCTGGGTCGCCGGTGGTGCACTGTAACGCTTAGGCTGATTGGGAACGAAGGTCCTGGTATGGGGGGACGGTCGGGAATTCGGGGAAGGGATCGGGCAGGTGGCGTCGGGGATCGGTTTCGGCAACCGCAAAAAACGGGGCTACCGCAAACGCCGCCCGCTGCCGGCCATCATCTTCATCGCGATCCTCTGCCTCGCCGCGATGGTCGTGTGGGTCCGCGCGATCACGAACAAGACGGACATCGACACGGCGCTGCGCTGCACACCGGCACCGGCCGCGGTGGACGGCGTCACCTTCACCTCGCTGGCACACACCGCGCTCGACGACACCGCACCGATTCCGCCGGACAAGATCGCGGTCAGGGTGCTCAACGCGAGCCAGGCGCGGGGCCAGGGCGCCATCACCACTGAAAGCCTGCGTGAGCTGGGCTTCACCCAGATAGCCCCGCCGGACAACGACAAGGCGTATCCGGCGCAGGACGCGAAGTGTCACGGTCAGCTGCGGTTCGGGGACAACGGCAGATCCGCCGCCCGCACGGTCAGTCTCGTCCTGCCGTGTGTGGAGCTGGTGAAGGACACCCGTGCGGACGCGTCGGTGGACTTGGCGATCGGGACCGCGTTCGGCGACGTGCAGCCGACCCAGCAGGCCCGCCAGATCCTGCAGCAGCTGCAGCAGTGGTCGACACAGCATCCGGGGGCCGGCGGCAACGAGCAGTCCGCAGCGAGCGCCCCGGCGATCGACCCGGCTCTGCTGACCGCGGCTCGCAACGTCTCCTGTTAGCCCGGGCTATACCTGGTCAATCCCGCATTCGATCAGCAGGGCGCGCAGCGGTTGCGCGATCGAGGACGCGGCGACGAAGGTCGCGTCCGCACCCAGTTCCGGGTCCTCACCCGGTAACGACACCGTGGCACCGGCCTCGGCGGCGATGAGCGCGCCCGCCGCCCAGTCCCACCGGTGCAGCCCGTGCTCGACATACGCGTCCAGCCAGCCCGCCGCGGTCGCGCACAGGTCGAGCGACGCCGCGCCGGCCCGCCGGATGTCGCGCACCCGCGGCACCAGTTCCAGGACCACCGCGGCCTGCCGCGCCCGGCGCTCTGCGTCGTATGCGAACCCGGTGCCGACGAGCGTCAGGTCGAGCCGGGGCGGCGACGAGACGTGCAGCGGCCGCCCGTCGAGCCAGGCGCCCTGCCCGCGGACCGCCGTCCAGCAGCGCCCACTGACCGGTTCGACCACCGCGCCCGCGACCGAGACACCGTCGATCTGCGCGCCCACCGACACGGCGAAACCCGGTGCGCCGTAAAGGAAGTTGACCGTGCCGTCGATGGGGTCGACCACCCACGTCACGCCGTCCCCGGCCGCACCGCCCTCCTCCTCGCCGAGCACCTCGTCGCCGGGACGCAGCTCGGCCAGCCGTTCCCGGATCAGCCGCTCCGAGGCGCGGTCCACGGCGGTCACCACGTCGGTCTCGGTGGACTTGGTGTCGACCTGCACGGGTTCGCCTGTCAACATGGCTGCACGGGCGCGGCGCACCAGGTCGGCGGCCTCCTCGGCCACCCGGACGGCGATGTCTCGCAACTGCGGCGATTCGGTCTCGTTGACTCCCACGCCACCATGTCACCACACCCGGTTAAAGTCTCGTGGACAGGCTTCTGAATCGAACAGGAAGGGATCACGCCAATGACGGCGACCCGTGGTTTCGGTATCGACATCGGCGGCAGCGGTATCAAGGGCGCCCTTGTCGACCTGGAAAAGGGCGCGCTCATTGGCGACCGCCTCCGGATCGACACCCCGCAGCCCTCGACCCCCGAAGCGATCGCCGACGTGGTGCTCAAGGTCGTCCGCCACTTCGACTGGGACGGCCCGGTCGGCATCACGCTGCCCGCGGTGATCAAGAAGGGTTTCGCGCACACCGCGGCGAACATCGATCCCAAGTGGATCGGCACCGACGCGGACGCGCTGTTCGCCGACGTGCTCGGCCGCTCGACCGACGACATCGCGATGCTGAACGACGCCGACGCCGCCGGGATGGCCGAGATCCGCTTCGGCGACCCGGCCGCCCGCCACGGCGTGACCACCTTGCTCACCTTCGGCACCGGGATCGGCAGCGCCGTCTTCCAGGACGGCAAGCTGGTGCCCAACACGGAATTCGGCCATCTCGAGGTCGACGGGCACGACGCGGAGAAGCGCGCGGCCGCGTCGGTGAAGGACAACGAGGGTCTGTCGTATCCGCACTGGGCCAAGCGAGTCAGCCGTTATCTGAATGTGCTCGAAAATCTCATCTGGCCGGACCTGTTCATCGTGGGCGGCGGGGTCAGCAAGAAGTCCGAGCGGTGGGTGCCGCTACTGGAGGTCCGCACCAAGGTTCTGGTCGCATCGTTGCAGAACAACGCGGGGATCGTGGGTGCGGCGGCCGCGGCGGTCGAGGGCATCGAGCACTGAGTCCGCCGCGCCGCGGATCGGCCCAACGATGATCGGCCCGCAACCTTGCGCGTATCGTCGTTACAATGGAACACGGCCCACGGTCGCGGAGGCAAGAACCGCAGGCCGCGGGACGTTCCCCGAATCTGAGGCAGCTGGGACCCGGTTCCGGCTCGCCGTGATCGACCGCTGCGAAAGGGCGTACGTGGCACCCGCAAAAACCGCTACTCGAAGCGGCACGAAGACGACAAGCGCGGAACCCGACGCAGGCGACGAGGCCGCCGCCACCGAGCAGAACGGCACCGCCGCCAAGAAGCCGGCCGCCCGTAAGACGGCAGCGAAGAAGGGCCCGGCCAAGACTCGTGGCGCCCGCAAGCCCGGCGCCAAGGGCGAGGACGGCGACGGTCCCGACGCCGACGGTCCCGGCACCGACGAGGAGCTGGAGGACGTCGACCTCGAGGCCGACCTGGCCGACCTGGAAGAGGTCGAGGTGGACGTCGTGGACGCGACGGTCACCGAAGAGGAAGCCGAGCCCGAGGACGACGACGCGCCGACGCCGCGCGCCGAGCGCACCAAGCACCCTGGCCCGAAGTCGTCGAACGACCCCGATTTCGTCTGGGACGAGGAGGAGTCGGAGGCGCTGCGGCAGGCCCGCAAGGACGCCGAGCTCACCGCCTCGGCCGACTCGGTGCGTGCCTACCTCAAGCAGATCGGCAAGGTCGCGCTGCTCAACGCCGAGGAGGAGGTGGAGCTCGCCAAGCGGATCGAGGCCGGGCTCTACGCCGCCGAGCGCGTCCGCGTCGCCGAGGAGGAGGGCGAGAAGCTCGCCACCCAGATGCGCCGCGATCTCAAGTGGATCGTGCGCGACGGCGAGCGCGCCAAGAACCATCTGCTGGAGGCGAACCTCCGGCTGGTCGTCTCGCTGGCGAAGCGCTACACCGGCCGTGGCATGGCGTTCCTGGACCTGATCCAGGAGGGCAACCTCGGTCTGATCCGCGCGGTCGAGAAGTTCGACTACACCAAGGGCTACAAGTTCTCCACGTACGCCACGTGGTGGATCCGCCAGGCGATCACCCGCGCGATGGCCGACCAGGCCCGCACCATCCGGATCCCGGTGCACATGGTCGAGGTGATCAACAAGCTCGGCCGGATCCAGCGCGAGCTGCTCCAGGACCTCGGGCGCGAGCCCACCCCGGAGGAGCTGGCCAAGGAGATGGACATCTCGCCGGAGAAGGTGCTGGAGATCCAGCAGTACGCCCGCGAGCCCATCTCACTGGACCAGACCATTGGCGACGAGGGCGACTCGCAGCTCGGTGACTTCATCGAGGACTCCGAGGCGGTCGTCGCGGTCGACGCGGTGTCGTTCACGCTGCTGCAGGATCAGCTGCAGTCGGTGCTGCAGACACTGTCCGAGCGCGAGGCGGGTGTGGTGCGGCTGCGCTTCGGTCTCACCGACGGCCAGCCCCGCACGCTGGACGAGATCGGCCAGGTCTACGGCGTGACCCGCGAGCGGATCCGCCAGATCGAGTCGAAGACGATGTCCAAGCTGCGGCACCCGTCGCGCTCGCAGGTGCTGCGCGACTACCTGGACTGAGCACACGCTTTCCCGCGAGGGGCCCGCCACGAAGAGGTGGCGGGCCCCTCGTTTTCGGTTGGGACGGTGTGCAACGAAGTCCGTGATCTTCTACGCCAGCCCCTCGCCCGACCACCACCCCCGATCGACGCGCTTCGCGCGGCTAGCATGCCCGGATGGGCATCACGCGAACGCTCGACGTAGACGAAATCCTTGCGCGACAGGAATCCGGTGAGCTGAAGCGGCATCTGCGCGGCCGTGACCTCGTCGGGTTCGGGGTCGGCATCATCATCGGGACCGGCATCTTCACCCTCGCCGGAGTGGAGGCGAAGACCCACGCCGGGCCGGCGGTCACGCTGTCGTTCGTGATCGGCGCGGTCGTCGCGGCGCTCGCCGCCCTCTGTTACGCCGAACTGGCCTCCAGCGTGCCGACCGCGGGAAGCGCTTACACGTACGCGTTCGCGACGCTGGGCGAGGTGTTCGCCTGGGTCATCGGCTGGGACCTGCTGCTGGAGTTCGCGCTCGGCGCGGCCGTGGTTTCCCGTGGCTGGTCGGGATATCTGGCGAACCTGCTCGGCCTGCCGTCGCAGTGGTTCGGTGAGGACGCGACGGTCAACGTCGGCGCCGTGGCGATCATCGCGGTGCTGACCGTCGTCGCGGTGCTGGGCATCCGCGAGTCCGCGTGGCTGACGAACGTGCTGGTGGTCGTGAAGGTCTCGGTGTGCGTGCTGATCGTCGCGGTCGGCGCGTTCTTCGTCCGCAAGGCGAACCTCGTCCCGTTCATCCCGCCGGCACAGCCGTCCGGCTCGGACGGTGGCGTGCTGAAACAGCCGGTGATCCAGGCCGGGCTCGGACTTTCGCCGTCGGTCTACGGGTTCGCCGGGGTGGTCAGCGCGGCGGCCATCGTCTTCTTCGCCTACACGGGTTTCGAGGCGCTGGCGAACCTCGGCGAGGAGACCCGCAACCCGCGCAAGGATCTGCGGGTCGGCATCCTCGGCGCGCTCGCCGTGTGCGCGGTGCTGTACATCGCGGTGTCCTTCGTGCTGACCGGCATGGTGCCGTTCACGGACATCGACGCGGGCGCCCCGCTGGCCGCCGCGTTCGACTCGGTGGGCCAGCACTGGATCGGCGCGCTGATCTCGGTGGGCGCGGTCACCGGGCTGACCTCGGTGATGATGGTCGAGCTCGTCACGATCGGCCGGATCGGGTTCGCGATGGGCCGCGACGGGCTGCTGCCGAAACGGCTGGGCCGCACGCATCCGAAATGGGGCACGCCGCACCTGATGACGATCGGCGGCGCGGTCGTCATCGCCGTGCTCGCCGCGTTCGTGCCGATCACCGAACTGTCCGACATGGTCAGTATCGGCGCGCTGTCGGCGATGATCATCGTGGCGATCGCCGTGCCCGTGCTGCGCCGGAAGCGCCCGGATCTGCGGCGGCCGTTCACGGTGCCGTTCTCGCCGGTGGTGCCGATCGTCGCCGCGCTGGCGTGTTTCTACCTGATGCTGAACCTCGACGTGCTCACCTGGATCCGGTTCGCCGTGTGGCTCGCGCTCGGGCTGGTGATCTACTTCGGTTACGGCCGCAAGCATTCCCGGTTCGCTACGCCCACAGTCGCGGAGCCAGGCCCGCGTTCGTGACGAGTTCCTCGGCGGCCTGCCGCTCCGCTGCTTCGACCACGAGCAGCAGGCCGCCGGGGGTGGTCATGGTTTCGCGGCGCAGTGCGAGCACGAGCCGTTCGAGCAGCTGCCCGTGCACACCACGGTCGCCGAGCGACGGGTAAGTGTCCACTATGGACGCGATCGCGCCGCCGGGCCCGGTTCGCAGGCCGCCGACGAGCACGAAATGCCCGGCCCGCCACCGAGAAGTCCAGAACGGCGGGAGCCCGCCTTCGAGATAGTCCAGCAACGCGCGGTCCGGGGTGTCGTGCGCGCCGAACTCGCCGGTGTCCACATTGGCCACCGGCGCGACCCAGTTCAGCTGATACAGGCCGGAAAGCAGCGTGCCGAGCTTGCCGGTGTCCCAGTCCCCGCTGGCCGGGACCGCGAGCAAACTGCCTTCCGACAACGTTTCGACCGCCCTCGCGACCCCCGTCGGCGTCGCGCCCTCGTCGGCCGGGTCGGTCGCGCGGGGCAGCTGGAGGCGGTAGTCCTCGCGGCCCTTCTCCCCCGGCGGCCACGTCGGTGTCCGGTCCACGGCGAGCCGGACCCCGGCCGCGACCGCCGCCTCGTCCTGGTCCCGCACGGCGATTCCCTTGGCACGCAAGGAAACCAGCGTGACGAAGGCGCCGCACAGCTCGTTCTTCTGCGGCATCTCCGCGCGCGCTCGCGTCACCAGTTCCGGGGCTCCCGGAAACCACCGTATGCCGTTGAGCAATTCAGTACCGCCACAGATGCGCGGCGACGATCTCGTCGATGTCACGTTCAGCGGCCCATTTCAGGTCCGACTCGCGGACCGCGCGGAAGGCACCGAGCAGTTCCTCGCCCAATACCCCGGTGATGCGCGGCGACGAAATCAGCGCCGCGTCCTGTTCCGCGGGCGTCCTCGGCAGTCGCGTGACCCCCGCCGCGGCCCGGCGCTCCTCGGTCCAGGTGCCCGGATCCTCGGCGATCGGCTCAGGCAGGGTAAGCGCTTCCTCGATCCCGGCGAGCCCGGCCGCGAGCACCACGGCCAGTGCGAGATAAGGGTTCGCCGACGCGTCGGAGGGCTTGAGCTCGACGTTCGCGTGGGCGGTGCCCAGCAGCTCGCTGTCGGGCACGTACCGCAGCGGCGCCTCGCGGTTCTCGACGCCCCAGAACCCGTAGGCGCTGGCGAAGTAGCCGGGCCGCAACCGCGCCGTCGACGGCACGCTGGGCGCGGTGACGGCGGTCAGCGCGGGCAGATCCCGCAGCAGGCCGGCGAGATAGCCGGCACCTTCCGCATCGGGAATCCCGGCCAGCAGGTTGCATCCATTACGCCACAAGGAAGTGTGCAGATGCCAGCCGTTGCCCACCGCCTCCGGATCGACGACCGGCGCGAAGCTCGCCCGCAGACCGTGCGCGTGCGCCGCGGCGTGGATGGTCTGGCGGGCCAGTAGCTGGTCGTCGGCCGCCGCGACCGGATCGGTGGCCCGCAGGGAGAGTTCGAGCTGGGCGAGCCCGTACTCGGCGTGCAACTGGTAGAGCGGCAGGCCGTTCGCCTCGAAATCATGGAGTAGTGCGGCGATGAACGCGTCCAGCTCGACCAGTGCGTGCGGGCTGTAGGCGGGACCTCGGTGCCCGGGCGACGACGCGATGTCCGGGCTTCCGGCCGGGGCGACCGCGAACTCCAGCTCGTAGCCCGCGCGCAGCTCGAAGCCACGCTCGGCCGCGGCCGCGACCTGGCGCTCCAGCACGCTCCGCTGGCAGTAGGGCCACGGCGAACCGTCCGCGGCAACCTGCCGGACCGGCGCCCAGGCGAGCGCGGGTTGGCCGGCGAGCCGGCGCAGCCGCTCGATGACGGGCACCAGCCGGATGTCGCCGGACGGCGTCGCGAGGAGCGGGTGGGCGTAGGTGATCGTGTCGTGGGAATCGAAGACTGCGAATAGCGTAGTGGCGCCGACACCGCGCGTGGCCGCTTCGCCGAGACCGGCGATCGGCACGATGCGTGACCGTGGGATGCCGTTGTTGTCGGCCCACGCCAGCTGTGCCCCGGCTACGCCGGCGGCCGCCAGGTCCTTCGCGGCGGCCGATGCTGCCTTGGTCATGAAGTGAAGTGTCTCACGTGCGCAAGAGTCCGAACGGGCACAAAATCGGCACCGCCGAATTTCGCCGAGAACGAACAAAGGACCCGTGGAAAATCCACCCCCGGCGGGGATTGCCGAGGTGGACGCGCACTCGCTCGTGATCGTTTGACCTGGTAGAACACGGTGGTCTGGACGTTTCCGCGACGTTTCGCCGTCCTGCATCGCGGGATTGCTTCTACGGCATCCGGGGTAATTCGGCGTGACACAACTCCCACACTGGCGGGAACACTTGCACCACGCTCAGCGTCTGCAAGAGTGGAAGCTACGAACACGGAGGAGCCGGGGCGACCCCGCACCGGCAGCAGTACCGAAGTGGACGTGCTGGATCGATGGCACCGGGTGACCGGTGCCGGGACGGAGGGAGACTCCCATGACCTCACCCACGCTCGCCCGCCCCGACTTGACCGCTGCCGACCGTTGCGACCGGTGCGGCGCCGCAGCACAGGTACGAGCGGTCCTCGCCTCCGGTGGAGAGCTGCTCTTCTGCGGTCACCACGCGCGCGAATACGAGGGCAAGCTGAAGGAAATGGCAGCCGAGATCCAGCGATAAGCCACTGGACTTAGCAAGGCGGGCGGGGACCTCCTCAGGTTCCCGCCCGCTTCTCGTATCACCAGGAGCGGAGGGTGACGATCCGTTCTTCCAGCTGCTCGACGGTCGCCATCGCGGTCGGCGGCCCGCCGCAGACCCGCCGCAGCTCGTTGTGAATCGCGCCGTGCGGCTTGTTCGTGCGGTGGTGGTACACCCCGACCAGCGTGTTCAGCTCCTTGCGCAGCGACGCGATGCGCTCGGACACCGACTGCGGCCGCTCGGACACCACAGCCGCCGGGTCCTCCTGCGGCTTGCGGCGCTTGTCGTCGGCGAGCTGCTCCTCCTGCCGCTTGCGCAACAGCGCCCGCACCTGGTCGGGCTCCAGCAACCCCGGTAGCCCCAGGTACTCCTGCTCCTCCTCGCTGCCGGAGAACACCGCGGTGCCGAACGAGTTGCCGTCGTAGATGACCTGGTCCAGCTCGGCCGAGGCACCCAGCGACGTGAACGCCTTCTCCTCCTCGCCCGGCTCGTCCTCGGTCCGGTTGGCCTGCGCGAGCAGCTCGTCTTCCCAGCCGTCCTTCTCGCGGTGCGGCTTGCCGAGCACGTGGTCGCGCTCGGCCTCCAGCTCGCTGGCCAGCTCCAGCAGCACCGGCACGCTCGGCAGGAACACGCTCGCCGTCTCGCCCTTGCGCCGCGCCCGCACGAACCGGCCGATCGCCTGTGCGAAGAACAACGGCGTCGAGGCGCTCGTCGCGTAAACGCCGACCGCCAGCCGCGGCACGTCGACGCCCTCGGACACCATCCGGACCGCGACCAGCCAGCGGTCATCGGAGTCGGCGAACTCGCCGATCCGCTTGGTCGCCTTCGGATCGTCGGAGAGCACGATCACCGGGTTCTCGCCGGTGATCCGCGCCAGGGTCTTCGCGTAGGCGCGCGCCGAATCCTGGTCGGTCGCGATCACCAGCCCGCCGGCGTCCGGGATGCCACTGCCGCGCAACTGCTGCAGCCGGGTGTCCGCGGCCTGCAGGACCGCCGGGATCCACTCGCCGCCCGAGTCCAGCGCCGTGCGCCACGCGCGGGCCGTCTGCTCCGCGGTCAGCGGCTCGCCGAGGCGGGCCGTGAACTCCTCGCCCGCGTTCGTCCGCCACGACGCCTCGCCCGAGTACGCCAGGAACACGACCGGCCGCACGACACCGTCGGCGAGCGCGTCGGCGTAGCCGTACGCGTGGTCGGCCTTGCTGCGCATCGAGCCGTCGGCGTCGGGCTCGTAGGTGATGAACGGGATGCGCGAATCGTCGCTGCGGAACGGGGTCCCGGTCAGTGACAGGCGCCGCACGGCGGGGGTGAACGCCTCGCGGACCGCGTCCCCCCAGGACTTCGCGTCCCCGCCGTGGTGGATCTCGTCGAGGATGACGAGCGTCTTGAAGTTCTCGGTGCGCACCCGGTGCAGCGTCGGATGGGCGGCGACCTGTGCGTAGGTGAGCGCGACCCCCTGGTAGTCATCGGACGTGGCGCCCTGGCCGTTGCGGTAGTTCGAGTCGATCGCGATCCCGGCGGCGGCCGCGGAGATCGCCCACTGGTGCTTCAGATGCTCGGTCGGGGTCACGATCGTGATCCGCTCGATCGTCCGGTCCGACAGCAGTTCCGCCGCGACCCGCAGCCCGAACACCGTCTTCCCCGCGCCGGGGGTCGCGGTCGCGAGGAAGTCCTGCGGCTTGCTGGTCAGGTACTTGGTCAGGGCGCGCCGCTGCCACGCGCGCAGCGGGCGAGGTGTCACGTCCTGCTCGGCCTCGGGCGCCGCGAAGCCCCCGTTACGCTGTGCCGTGTCCGACAAGGGTGTTCCCCCTCCTCTCGCCGATCCCCGGATGCCACATGCGAAAACCCCCACGATTCGGGCCGACCGCGATGCCGGGCCGGAGTGAGGGCGCTCGGCCGAGAGTACCGGTCGGGTCCGCCGACGGCCGCCTCGACACAACCGAGCTCCGGCGGAGTGGAACACGCCACACCCCTGACGCGACGGATACGCCCGGATGGACCATGCTGGAAGCAACATGAGTGACAAGCCCGCAGCCCCGCCGCCGCGCAAGGGTGCCCGACGGCTGATCGGCCGGACGCTGTCCAAGGCGTGGGACGGGAACCTCTTCTCCGAGTCCGCCGAGGCGGCGTTCTGGCAGACGCTGTCGCTGCCGCCGTTGCTGCTCGGACTGCTCGGCAGCCTCGGTTTCATGGGTGACTGGTTCGGCGCCGGCTTCGTGGCCGACGTGCACGACAAGATCATCGCGCTGTGCGAGCGGGTGTTCACCGAGAACGTGGTCAACCAGATCATCGGGCCGACCGTCGACGACATCCTCACCAAGGGCAAGGGCGAGATCGTGTCGGTCGGGTTCGTGATCTCGCTGTGGGCGGGCTCGTCGGCGATGTCGTCGTTCGTCGACGCGATCACCGTCGCGCACGGCCAGGAGGGCGTGCGGAACAGCGTCTGGCAACGGGTCTTCGCGCTGATGATGTACCTGTGCGGGCTGATCCTGCTGGTGAGCGGGCTACCGGTGATCGCGCTCGGACCGGACCTGCTGATCGAACTACTCCCCCGCTCGTGGCAGCCGACCGTGTCGACGTGGATCGGCGTGGGGTACTACCCCGTGCTCGGCGTGGGTCTGCTGCTGGCGCTCGCGACGCTGTACAAGCTCGCGCTGCCGAGACGGCTGCCGTGGCACCGGGGCCTGCCGGGCGCGGCGCTCGCGATGGCGATCTTCCTGCTGTCCAGTATCGGGCTGCGGATCTACCTGGGCTGGATCACCCGCACCGGGTACACCTACGGCGCGCTGGCGACGCCGATCGCGTGGCTGTTGTTCACGTACTTCATCGGGATGGCCGTGGTCGGCGGCGCGTACTTCAACGCCGCCATCCAGGAACTGTGGCCGGCCAAGATGACTCATCGGCAGCGGCGCCGGTGGCGGCGGCTGGAACTGGAACGCCCGAGCCGGCCGCGGCCGCCGGAGCAGCCGTCCGGCGACGACAACGGCCGCCCGCCCGAACCTCCGGCGGACGGCGGTGCGCGGGTCGCGGATCAGTCCTCGGGGCCGGGGCGCAGGCCTTCGTAGATCTCCTTGCACGCCGGGCAGACCGGCGAGCCGGGCTTCGGCGACTTGGTCACCGGGAAGACCTCACCGCAGAGCGCCACCACGTGCGTGCCCATGACCGCGCTCTCGGCGATCTTGTTCTTGCGCACGTAGTGGAACATCTTCGGCTGGTCGGTATCGGTGTCTTCGGTGCTCTCGGGCCGGGTGTCGACCTCGGGCAGAGTCGTGGTGCTCATGTGCCCATGATGCCGCAGCGATGGCGCGACGCGAAGGGATGGCCTTCGGGTGCCGCCGTGCAGCGGGCGGCGGTGTGGCGCACTATCTGAGCTGAAGGGGGTGAGGCCCGGATGTTGGAGCCGCGTGCCAGTCGTCCGCACATGCCCGGTTACGGCACCCTGCCCGCCGGTGAGGGCACGGGGTTGTTGCCGTGGTCGTGGGCGCTGGGCCGGCTGCGCGCGTCGCACGAGTACTGGGTCGCCACCGTTTGGCCGGACGGGCGGCCGCACCAGATGCCGGTCTGGGCGATCTGGCGGGACGAGGCGCTGTGGTTCTCCTCGTCGCTGGGGTCGCGCAAGATCCGCAACATCGAGGCGGGCTCGGCGGTGTCGATCACGACGGACGACGCGCTCAACCCGGTGATCGTCGAGGGCACCGCGCGGATCGTGAAGGACCCGGCCGCGCTGCGCGGTTTCCTGGATGCGATGAACACCAAGTACGGCACGGACTACGGCCCCGAACTGACCTCCCCGGCGACGAACGCGACCGTCCGGGTCCGCCCCGCCTGGGCCTTCGGCCTGGACGAACGCGACTTCCCCGGCTCCCCCACCCGCTGGGACTTCAACCCGCCGCATCGGTGACGCGGGTTCAGAGTGCGCGCAGGCAGCGCCTCGTCATGACGTCCTGAACGCGCCGCCCCAGCGGTCCGGCCACGCGTGTCAGCACGGTGGCAGGCCGGGAAAAAGCACGAATCGTGAACGCCACGCCACCGTCTCGATCTCGCTCGAGCATGAAGGCCTCCTCACCGGCTTCGGGATGCCCGGGCAGCGTGCCGTACGCGAAGCCGCGCCGGTCCGGTTCGGCCACGACGTGAACAACCCGGCAGGGCGCGCTGAGGCCGAGGAGGCTGAGCACCACCACCGCACCCGGCTCGGCAACGGTGCTTTCCGCGCAGACCCTCAAACCTGCGCGCCGATGCACCTGCCAGCGCAGGAGATCGGCTGCCGCCGCTTCGAAGTCGGTGGTATCCGCCAGCGGGCGGGAACGCTGGAACCTCCGGTAGCCGCGCGGGAAGCCGTACTCGGTCGCGCCGACTCGGGGTAGGTGAACGGCAGGGCGCGCAGCTCCGCGACCCGCGCCGGATCCAGCGGCGGCACCTGCGCATTCTCCGAGCCCCGCCGGGTGTTCGGCCCGCCGCGTCGGTGATGATGGGCGGTCGTGACCCAGATTTCCCTGTCCGGCGAGGTCGCCGAGGCCGTTGACAGCGGCCGGCCCGTCGTCGCGCTCGAGAGCACCATTCTGTCCCACGGCCTGCCGCCCGGCCGAAACCTCGACGTCGCCCGGCGGCTGGAGGAGACCGTGCGCGCGGCGGGCGCGGTCCCGGCGACGATCGCCGTGCTGGACGGGGTTCCCGTCGCCGGGCTGTCCCCCGCGCAGCTGGACCGCGTGTGCGCCGCCGATTCCGGGCTGGACAAGCTTTCCCTGCGTGACCTCGGCCCCGCCATCGGCCTCGGGCGCTCCGGCGCGACGACCGTCGCGAGCACCTCCACCCTGGCCCACCAGGCCGGCATCGGGGTGTTCGCCACCGGCGGCCTCGGCGGAGTCCACCTCGGCGCCGCCGACTCCTGGGACATCTCTGCCGATCTCGGTGTGCTCGCCCGGGTTCCGACGCTCGTGGTGTGCTCCGGTGTCAAGTCCGTCCTCGACATCGCCGCCACGCTGGAGGTCCTCGAGACCAACTCGGTGCCGGTCCTCGGCTACCGCACCGACGACTTCCCCGCGTTCTACCTGCGCTCGTCGGGATTCCCCGTGCCGTGGCGCGTCGACGACGCGGTGCGGGCCGCCGCGGTCGTCACCGCGCATCGCCAGTACGCCGGATCCGGTGTCCTCCTGGCGAATCCGATCCCACCGGAGTCCGAAATGGACAGAGAGCTGCACGACCGGCTGCTCACCGACGGGCTGGAGTTGTTGCGCAGCAAGGGCGTACACGGCAAGGATGTCACACCGGTCCTGCTGGAACACTTCCATACCGCCAGCGGCGGCGTGAGCCTCGACGCCAACGAGGCGCTCGTCCTCGCCAACGCGAAGCTCGCCGCCGAGATCGCCGTGGAGCTGGCGTGAAGGTGATCGTGGTCGGCGACGCGGGCCTGGATGTCGTGGCACGGCACGAAAAAGCGATCGTGCACGGCGGCGACTCGCGCGCGGAGATCCGTCTCCAGGGCGGCGGCGCGGGCGCGAACACCGCGTTGTGGCTGGCGGCCACCGGGATGGACACGACGTTGGTCGCGCGCGTCGGGGACGACGCGGGCGGGCGGCTCGTCCGGGCGGAGCTGGAAGCCGCGGGCGTGCGGTGCGCCTTCGCGGTCGACGCCGAAGCCGCGACGTGCTGTGTCGTCGTGCTCGTCGACGGCGAAGGCCAGCGCAGCATGCTGCCCGATCGCGGCGCCAACGCGCGGTTCCGCGCCGAGGACATCGACCGTGCGGTGCTGGCCGGTGCGACGCATCTGCATCTGTCCGGCTACGTGCTGCTCGATGCCTCGTCACGTCCGGGCGGCCTCGCCGCGCTGGCTGCGGCGCGCGACGCGGGGCTGAGCACCTCGGTGGACCCGCAGTCGGCCGGATTGATCACGGATCCGGCCGCGTTCCTCGACGACGTGCGCGGCGTGGACCTGCTGCTGCCCAACACCGACGAGCTGGTCGCGCTGACCGGCTCGGCCGATCCGGCAGCGGCGGCGGCACTCCTGGACACCGTCGGCGCGGTGGCCGTCACCGCGGGCCTCGACGGCGCGAGCTGGGTCGGCCCGGACGGCGTCGTCAGCGTGCCCGCCGAGGACGCCGAATCCGTGGACTCGACCGGAGCGGGCGACGCGTTCGACGCCGGTGTGCTGTCGGCGTGGCTAACCGGAAAGTCCACAGTGGACGCTCTGCGCGCCGGGACGGCACTCGGCGCGCGAGCCGTTTCGCGGGTGGGCGCGCAGCCCTAGCCGTCGATGATGCGGTGTTCGCGGTGCTCGATCTGCCGGGCCTCACGCCGGTAACGGCTGACCTGCTCCGCCTTGCGCGGCGGGCGGTCGTTGGCGACGAGCACCGCGACCCACGGCAGCGGGATCGAGATCACGATGAACAGCAGCGCCAGCCACCACGTGTGGTAGAAGACGCCCGCCAGGATCAGGCACGGGAAGCGCAGGCCCATCATGGTCATGTACTTGCGCTTCCGGGCGGCGTGCTCCTCTTCGTAGGAGGGTGCGGCCTCGGTGATCAGAACCGGGTCGGCATCGTCCCTGTGGTCGTGGGACGAATTGCTCACGATGACCACCTCCTGATCTCATGCTCCCACTCGGGGCCGCGGGACGATACCTCGGGAGGGGTGTCGATCCCGCACCGGTCACGGCGCCGCCAGGAATTCCAGCGCCGCCATGACGAGTGTCTCGACCCCGGCACCCAGCGTGGGCTCGAGCACCGGCGCGAACAGCGGAGAGTGGTTGGACGGCACGTCCTCGTCGAACCGGCCGCCCGCGATCGCGGTCAGCACCTGGTCCTGGTCCAGGCCACCGACCAGCCAGAACACCGACGGCACCCCGGCCGCCCTGCCGAACTCGCTGAAGTCCTCACTACCGGTCACCAGCGGCGCCTCGATCACCCGCTCCGGCCCGCGAACCTTGCGGAACAGCGCGGTCAGCGTCTCGGTCGTGGCATCGTCGTTCGTGGTCACCGGGAAGCTCGCGATGGAGGTGATCTCCGGCGGCTTCGGCGCACCGGCCGCCGCCGCCTCGCCCCGCACGATCCGGTCGATCGCCGCGAGCACCTTCGCGCGCACCTGCTCGTCGAACGACCGCACGTTGACCTCGAGCACGGCCTCGTCGGCGATGATGTTGCTCGCCGTGCCGACGTGCAACTGCCCGACCGTCACCACGGCGGACTCGGTCGCGGAGATCTCGCGCGACACGATGGTCTGCAGCCGCATCACGACCGAAGCCGCCATCACCGCCGGGTCCACCGTCGTCTCCGGGCGCGAGCCGTGCCCGCCCCGGCCGTGCAGCACGATCCGCAGCGAGTCGGTCGCCGCCATGATCACGCCGGGCCTGATCAGCACCCAGCCCGCCGGCCCCGGCACGATGTGCTGCCCCAGCACGACCGACGGCGTGCCCGCGATGTCGAACAGCCCGTCGCGCAGCATCGCCTCGGCGCCCGAGCCCCGCTCCTCCCCGGGCTGGAAGACGACCAGCAGCGTGCCCTGCCAGGATTCCCGCGCCCGGGCAAGGAGATCGGCCGCGCCGCTCAGCCAGGTCGCGTGCATGTCGTGCCCGCACGCGTGCATCACCGGCACGTCCTTGCCGTCGACGTCGGTGCCGCGCGCCCGGCTGGCGTACTCGAGCCCGGTCTTCTCCTGCAGCGGCAGCGCGTCGATATCGGCCCGCAGCAGCACCACCGGGCCGGTTCCGTTGCGCAGCACGCCGACCACGCCGGTACCCCCGATGCCCGTGTGCACCTCGTACCCGGCATCGCCCAGCCGCCGGGCCAGTTCCGCCGCCGTCCGGTGCTCCGCGAAGGACAGCTCCGGGTTGCGGTGCAGGTCGATGTACAGCTCCCGTAAGGACGGCAGCAATCCTTCGAGCGGCGCGAGAGTCACCAGGCCATCTCAACACACCCGTGCGAGGATCACCCCTTGTGAATCCTGAGTTTTCCGACGATCTGTGTGCCCGGCTGCGCGAGGCTTTCCAGCGGACGCGGTACGACGCCGACGGCGTGCTGGCGGCGCTCGGCGGCGCGGCGCACGCGGCGCTCGGGCGGGGCGAGCCGGAGCTCGCGTTCCGCGCGAGCCGCGACGCCGGTGAGCTGGGCACGTTGATCCGCCTGTTTCTGCTCGGGAGCGCCGAACCCGCGAACGAGGTCGAGGCCGCGCTCGCACCCGTGGCGGTCGAGGACGCGCTGGCAGCCGGGCTCCTGAAGACGAACGGAGACGCGCTCGAGGCCGCGCTCGACGTCCGCCCGCACGGCGACGAGCAGGGCGAATGGTGGGTCATCTCGGATCTCGACTCGGACCTGCTGGGTGGCGAGGTCCCGCCGGAGCATGTGCTCGGCGTCGGGCACGCGTCACTCAGCCTCATCCGCGCGACGATCAGGCGCCCGGCCGGCACGCTGCTCGACCTCGGCACCGGCTGCGGGGTGCAGGCGCTGCACGCCGCGAGGCACGCCCAACGGGTCACGGCGACCGACGTGTCCGAGCGTGCGCTCGCCCTGGCGGACGCGACCTTCCGGCTCAACGAGCTCGACGTCGAACTCGTGCGCGGCGAATGGTTCGCGCCCGTCGCGCGGCGGCGGTTCGACCAGATCGTGTGCAACCCGCCGTTCGTCGTCGGGCCGCCACGCGTCGACTACACCTACCGCGATTCAGGCCTCGCCGGGGACGACGCGTCCGCGCTGGTCGTCCGCCAGCTGCCCGCCTTCCTCACCGATGGCGGCGTCGGGCAGCTGCTCGCGTCCTGGCTGCACGTCGAGGGTGAGGACTGGGCCGATCGGGTCGCGCGCTGGCTCCCCGCGGGCACCGACGCGTGGTTCGTGCAGCGTGACGTCGCGGATCCGGGCCTGTACGTCGGAACCTGGCTGCGCGACGCGGGAATCGACCCGCGCTCGCCCGAAGGCCGGGCGAAGGCGAGCGCCTGGCTGGACTGGTTCGACGACAACAAGGTGCGCGGGGTCGGGTTCGGCTTCGTGACACTGCGCCGCGCGGATGTCGCACATCCGACGATCGTCTGTGAGGACCTGCGCCAGGCCTTCGACGATCCGCTGGGCCCGGAGGCCGGCGGCTGGCTGGACCGGGTCGCGTGGCTGCGCGAGCACGGCGACGAGCTGCTGGACACGCGGTTCCGGGTGCCGCCGACGGTGTTGCTGGAGACCGTCGCCGGGGCCGGTGACGAGGGCTGGGAGACCGGCATCCGCCGCCTGCACCGCACGGACGGGCCCGGCTGGCAGCACGAGGTCGACGAGCTGGCCACGGCGCTGCTGGCGGGCTGCCGGGGCGCGTTGCCGCTGTCCGACCTGCTGGAACTGCTGTCGTTCGCGCACGGCGGCAGTGTGGAGGACTTGCGGGACGCCGCGTTGCCGATGATCCGCGAGCTGGTGCGGCACGGCATGGTCGAGCCGGCATGAGGACTGCTTGCAGGTCCGAATCACCAGACACCATGCTGGCCGACGCGAAGACACTGCCGCGGCTTGCCGCGTCCGACAAGGAGGCCGTATGAGGGCGGTTGCCGCGCGCGTCACCAAAGCGGACGTGACGGTCGACGGCGAGGTCGTCGGCGCGATCGCCGAACCAGGACTGCTCGTACTACTCGGCGTACACAAGGACGACACACCGGACAAAGCGGTCACCATGGCGCGGAAGCTGCACGAGTTGCGCATCCTCCGTGACGAGGAGTCGGTGGCGACTTCCGCCGCCCCCGTGCTCGTGGTGAGCCAGTTCACCCTCTACGGCGATACGCGCAAGGGCCGGCGTCCATCATGGAGCGCGGCGGCCCCGCCGGAAGCGGCGCGGCAGATCTTCGATTCCGTCGTGAGTGAACTCCGGGCGCGCGATGTCCGTGTCAGTACCGGCGAATTCGGCGCGACCATGAAGGTGCGGAGCGTGAACGACGGTCCTTTCACAGTTCTGATAGAGGTCTGAACCAATTCTCTCTCAGGAGAACCTCAGGCTTGCTGGAGCAACCGGATCGGGCGTGACCCCGTCCACTCTTGTAGAAGCTGGGAACGTTTCGGAGACCGAGGGCGTTGACCCAGATGTCCGGCTGACGAAGCCGGAGTCGTACACCGGGTTCCACAGGCTCGGCGCACGACGCATTACCGGTGTGACGCACCAACACGTGTCAGCCCGTGACCGGGGAGGCAAACATGTCAGTACAGACCCTCGAACGGAAGACTCGGCGTACCCGTGAACGGGCTGTCGCCGAGCCCGCCTCCGAGCCGGCTCTCGAGTCCAGCGTACGCGTTCCGCCGAACCTCGACGCGGACCTCGACGCGCAGGGTCCGGCGGCGGACCTCGTGCGCGTGTACCTCAACGGTATCGGCAAGACGGCGCTGCTGTCCGCCGCCGACGAGGTCGAGCTGGCCAAGCGCATCGAAGCAGGGGTGTTCGCCCAGCACATGCTGGAGACCGCGGCCAAGCTGTCCGACCAGCGGCGCACCGAGCTGAGGGCGCTGATCCGGGACGGCCACCAGGCGAAGAACCACCTGCTGGAGGCCAACCTGCGGCTGGTCGTTTCGCTGGCCAAGCGCTACACGGGGCGGGGAATGCCGTTGCTGGACCTGATCCAGGAGGGGAACCTGGGTCTGATCCGCGCGGTCGAGAAGTTCGACTACTCCAAGGGGTTCAAGTTCTCCACCTACGCGACCTGGTGGATCCGGCAGGCGATCACGCGCGGCATGGCCGACCAGGGCCGCACGATCCGGCTTCCGGTGCATCTCGTCGAGCAGGTGAACAAGCTGGCCCGCATCAAGCGTGACCTGCACCAGCAGCTCGGCCGCGAGGCGACGAACGACGAGCTGGCGGCGGAGTCGGGTATCCCGGCGGAGAAGGTCGGGGACCTGCTCGACCACGCGCGTGACCCGGTGAGCCTGGACATGCCAGTGGGCACCGAGGAGGACGCCCCGCTGGGCGACTTCATCGAGGACTCCGAGGCGACCGACGCCGAGAGCGCGGTCATTTCGGGGCTGCTGCAGGACGACCTGCGGCGCGTGCTGGCGACCCTCGACGAGCGCGAGCAGTCGGTGATCCGGCTGCGCTACGGGCTCGACGACGGGCAGCCGCGCACCCTCGACCAGATCGGCAAGCACTTCGGCCTGTCGCGCGAGCGCGTGCGGCAGATCGAGCGCGAGGTGATGGCGAAGCTGCGCCAGGGAGAGCGGGCCGAGCGCCTCCGCGCCTACGCCAGCTGATCACCAGGAACGGTTTCAAGCGGCTTGCGTGGCGGTGCGGGTAGCGGAACCGGAGGCGGTCCCTCGCTTGCCCGCAGCAAGCGGCTCGGCCGCCTCGAAAGTGATCACCCTGTGAGATCGCGGCTTTACGCCTATCGGCAGCGTTGACATATGACATAGATCACGGGACGGTCGAAGCAACACGCTCGGGAAACGCACGTCTTCCGAGTGTGAGCTTCGCGAGGGGCGCTGCTGCGCTCGCTCGCTTGCCCCGGAAGGTCGGGTCCGTCGGGGTGGGCCCGGCCTTCCGATTTACCCGGACCCGGGTCAGGACTCGGCCAACTCGGCGAGTTTCGCCAGCGAGGCCCGGAGTTTGTCCGCCGTTGTGGCCCGCGCCCGGACCTGCCGCTTCTCGTCGGTCAACCGGGTCCAGTCGTAGGTGTGGGTGACCCGGGTCAGCGTCTCGCCGACCGGTTCGAGCTCCCACCGCCACAGGTGTCCCGGCGGTTCCTGGCCCGGTTCCGACGGCTGCCACGCGATGCGCCGCCCCTCCTCGAACTCGACGACACGGTTCTCCCGCGTGGTGCCCACGGTGAGCGTCATCGTGAACACCTCACCCGTGCCGCGCACCCGCTGACCCGCGGGCGCCTCGGCGAGATTGTCGTTGCCGTCCCACCGTGGTTGCTGGGACGGGTCGGCGATGAGTCCGAAGATCCGTGCCGCGCCGGCGGCGATGTCGCGGTGCGCGGTGACGACCCTCGGCGGATCGGTCTCGATGGCCATGGCAACAACTTAGGCTTCACCACACCACACGGTCAGCACGGGGATTCGCGCGGTAACGTCAGCTCCCACCCGAACCGCCCGCGCAAGGGAGCCGTGCGTTGACCGCCACCACCACCTCGTTCCAGTACACCGATGTGCTGCCCCTCGCCCCGGACAACCACACCGAATACCGGCTCGTCACCCCGGACGGCGTCCGGGTCGTGGAAGCGGGTGGGCGCACTTTCCTCGAAGTAGCACCGGAAGCGCTGACCAAGCTGGCGAAGACCGCGATCACCGACATCCAGCACCTGCTGCGCTCCTCGCACCTGGCGCAGCTGCGCGCGATCGTCGACGACCCGGAAGCAAGCGGCAACGACCGGTTCGTCGCGATGGACCTGCTGCGCAACGCCGCGATCTCCGCGGGCGGTGTGCTGCCCATGTGCCAGGACACCGGCACCGCGATCGTCATCGGCAAGCGCAGCGAAGGCGTGCTCACCGGCGGCGACGACGAGCGCGCGCTCGCGCGAGGCGTGTTCGACGCGTACCAGGAGCTGAACCTGCGTTACTCGCAGATGGCACCGGTGAACTTCTGGGAGGAGCGCAACACCGGGACGAACCTGCCGGCGCAGATCGAGCTGTATCACAAGGACGGTAAGGGCGACCCGGCTTACGAATTCCTGTTCATGGCCAAGGGCGGCGGCAGCGCGAACAAGACTTTCCTTTACCAGGAAACGAAAGCCGTGCTGAACCCGAAGCGGCTCGCCCGGTTCCTGGACGAGAAGCTGCGCAGCCTCGGCACAGCGGCGTGCCCGCCGTATCACCTCGCGATCGTCGTCGGCGGGATGTCGGCCGAGTTCAACCTGAAGGTCGCGAAACTCGCGTCCGCGCGGTACCTGGACGACCTGCCGACCGAGGGGTCCACGCTGGGCCACGGGTTCCGCGACCCGGATCTCGAGCAGCAGGTGCTGGAGATGACGCGGCAGTTCGGCATCGGCGCGCAGTTCGGCGGCAAGTACTTCTGCCACGACGTGCGGGTGATCCGGCTGCCCCGGCACGGTGCTTCGTGCCCGGTCGGCATCGCCGTCTCGTGCTCCGCGGACCGCCAGGCGAAGGCGAAGATCACCGCGGACGGCGTGTTCATCGAGCAGCTGGAGCGGGACCCGGCGCGGTTCCTGCCGGAGGTCACCGAGGACGACCTGTCCGACGAGGTCGTGAGCGTCGACCTGAACCGCCCGATGAGCGAGATCCGTGCCCAGCTCGCGGCACTGCCGGTGAAGACGCGGCTGTCGCTGACCGGGCCGCTCGTGGTCGCGCGGGACATCGCGCACGCGAAGATCGCCGAACGGCTCGACGCGGGCGAGGAAATGCCGCAGTACCTGAAGGACCACCCGGTGTACTACGCGGGCCCGGCGAAGACCCCGGAGGGCTACGCGTCCGGTTCGTTCGGCCCCACCACGGCCGGCCGGATGGACTCCTACGTCGCCCAGTTCCAGGCCGCGGGCGGTTCGCTGGTGATGCTCGCGAAGGGCAACCGGTCGAAGCAGGTCACCGCGGCGTGCCGCGAGCACGGCGGCTTCTACCTCGGCTCGATCGGCGGGCCCGCCGCGCGGCTGGCGCAGGACTGCATCAAGCAGGTCGACGTCCTGGAGTACCCGGAGCTGGGCATGGAAGCCGTGTGGAAGATCGAGGTCGAGGACTTCCCGGCGTTCATCGTCATCGACGACAAGGGCAACGACTTCTTCGCCGAGACCTCGGAGCCGGTGCTGCAGATCAGCTTCCGCAGTTGAACCTACAGTGTTGTACACTTGAGTAGGAACAATGTAGTGGAGGTGGCTATGACGTCTGTATCCGTTCGTGAACTGGCCTACAACCCGAGCGCGATCCTCACCCGCGCCGAGAAGGGCGAGACCATCGAGGTGACCCGGCACGGCCACGTGGTCGCCGTCGTCAGCCCGCCGCCGCGCGCGCAGAGCCGCCACGACGAGCTGGTGGCACAGGGCGCGATCCGGCCTGCCGAACGAGGGCTGACGGCCGGGGACTGGGACAAGTTCACCCACATCGAGGTGCCGGACGATGTGGACCCGCTCGCGATCCTGTTCGAGATGCGCGAGCACGAGCGGTGATCTATCTCGACGCCTCCGCGCTGGTGACAGTTGTCGTCGAGCGGCAGCACGCACAAGATCTGCGGCGTTTTCTGGACGCTCACGCGACGGTGAAGACCTACACGAACACCATCGGTTTCGTGGAGACCGTCCGCACCTGCGATCAGATCGGCAGCTTCCCCAACCTCATGGCCACGCTGCTGCGGGACCACAACGAACTCAAGGTCACCGACGCGGTCCGGGACGCGGCGATCCGCGTGCCGGGCGCGCTGCGCTCGCTCGACGCCCTTCACGTCGCCAGCGCCGAGCAGCTCGGCTCGGAGCTGACCGCACTCGTGACCTACGACGGCCGGATGGCCGAGACCGCACGGAAAGCGGGCCTGCCGGTCGCCATGCCCGGCGCCGAGTAGGCGCTAGCCCGGGAACATCCCCGCCAGGCGGTCGAGAGTGCGCTCGATGCCTTCCTTGTTCCGCCGCGGGAAGAAGCTCAGGCTGATCGCGACCGGGACGCGCGCGGTGGACCAGTCGAACGTCTCGGTGACCTCCGTGCCGCCGTCGACCGGGGTCAGTTCCCACCGCCAGCGGTGGCCGTTGAAATGCCGCCAGGCGATCAGCCGGTTCTCCTCGTACTCCACGACGGTGTTGAGGATCTTGTAGGGCGCGCCCAGCTTCATGTCCATGCCGAATCTCGTGCCGAGTTCGAGCCGGTCCGGCCCGCCGGAGCGGGCTGCCTGGACAGTGCCGGACCCGTCGAGCACCGGGTGCTGCGACGGGTCCGTGAGCAGAGCGAAGATGTCCTCCGGCGGGGCCGCGACGAAGCGCGTGCCCGAGACCTGGCGACGGTTCGGCATGCCAGGAGGTTAGCGATTTTCCTTGAGGGTCAACAAGAGGATCTTGCGGTTACCGAGAGGTTCGCTCAACGGCACGGAAATCAGCGGGTACCGGATGTCCATCGTGCACATCCGTCCCTGCATGTGGGATTGGGTTTCCCGCAGGTTGATCACGATCTGTTGAGTGTCCTGTTGCTGCACGTCCGCACTGGCCCGGCCGCAACCGCCCTCCTCGGCACGGAAGTAGAGCGCCTTGCCGTCCGCGCTGACGTACACCTCGTGCGGATAGTCCTGCGGCAGCTTGCTGTTGTCGACCTGCGCGGCCGGCACGAGCGTGCTGCCCGCGGGCGGGGTCTGCGCGTCCCACGGCCCCGACGAGGCCGGGGGCGGCGGCACGGACATCGACGGCGGCGGCAGGGCGGGACCGGCGCCGGGACTGACGCTTTCCGGGCGCTGCCCGCAGGCCGTCGCGGTGACGAGGACGATGCCCAGCCCGGCTAGCGTTGCTTTCCACCTCATGCCCGGAAGACGGAACATCCCGCACACGGGGTTGCATGGGGTTAGATGTCGGCGTGACAGACCAGCTGAAACGCCGCCTGGGCACCGGAGACGCCGTTGTAATCGGGCTGGGCTCGATGATCGGTGCCGGGGTTTTCGTGGCGTTCGCACCCGCGGCCCGGGCTGCGGGTTCGGGCCTGTTGATCGGTCTGGCCATCGCGGCGCTCGTGGCCTATTGCAACGCCACATCTTCCGCGCGCCTCGCCGCGAAGTACCCGTCGTCGGGCGGAACCTATGTGTACGGCCGGGAACGGCTGGGCGAATTCTGGGGCTACCTCGCCGGCTGGGGCTTCGTCGTCGGCAAGATCGCGAGCTGCGCGGCGATGGCCCTGACCGTCGCCGCGTACGTGGCACCTGAGGGCTGGCGGCCGTATGTCGCCGCCGCGGTGGTGCTGGCACTGACCGCGTTGAACTATCGCGGCGTGGAGAAGTCCGCGATCGTCACGCGGGTGATCGTCGCGGTGACGCTGGCTGTGCTCGCGGCCGCCGTGGTGGCGATTTTCGTGTCCGGCCGGGATCCCGGGCAGACCGTGTTCTCCTTCTCGTTCGGCGGAGTGCTGCAGTCGGCGGGCCTGCTGTTCTTCGCGTTCGCCGGGTACGCGCGCGTCGCGACGCTCGGCGAAGAGGTCCGCGACCCGGCGCGCACGATCCCCCGCGCCATCCCGATCGCGCTCGGCCTCACCCTCGTCGTCTATGTCGCGGTCGCTTTTGCCTTGCTGTACAAGCTGGGCGCGGCCGGTCTGGCATCCTTTGTGGACCCGCTCGCGCAGGCCGTGCCGTCCGGGCTGGCGCCGGTCGTACGTGCCGGGGCCGCGATCGCGGCGCTCGGTTCGCTGCTCGCGCTCGTCCTCGGCGTTTCGCGCACGACGTTCGCCATGGCGCGGGACGGGCACCTGCCGCGCGCGCTGGCCACGGTGCATCCCCGGTTCGGCGTGCCGCACCGGGCCGAGCTCGCGGTCGGTGTCGTCGTCGCGATCCTGGTGCTGTTCACGGATTTGCGCGGCGCGATCGGGTTTTCGTCGTTCGCCGTGCTGACCTACTACGCGATCGCCAACGCCAGCGCCTGGACCCTGCGACGTGGGGTCGTGCCGGCCCTGGGGCTGGTCGGCTGCGTCGTGCTCGCGTTCAGCCTGCCCCTGTGGTCGGTGGTGATCGGTGCTGCCGTGCTCGCCGTGGGCGCGCTCGCCTACCTCGTCTTTTCCAGGCGCTCCAACGCTTCCTCGTAACCGGCGAGCAGCTCCGCCATGATCTCCGCGACCGGGCGGATCCGGTCGACGCGCCCGATGATCTGCCCGGCGGGCATCGACACGAGACCGGGATCGTTCGCCTCGTGCAGCCGGTTGTGCGCGTGCGAGACGAGCAGGTTCTGCAACGGCATCGGCAGCGGTTTCGGCGCTCCGGGCGCCTCCCAGGCTTCCGTCCAGCGGGTCTTGAGCAGCCGCGCGGGCTTACCGGTGTAGATGCGGGTGCGGACGGTGTCCGAGGACGTTGCCGCGACCAGCGCGCTCTGCATCGCCTCCGAACTCGGCATCGTCCGCAGGTACTCCTCGGTGGCGAGCCAGAGCGAACCCATCCACACCCCGGACGCGCCGAGCGCGAGCGCGGCGGCCATCTGCCGCCCGGACCCGATGCCGCCCGCGGCGAGCACCGGGACGTCGACCGCGTCGGCGATCTCCGGCAGCAGCACCATGGACGCGATCTCGCCGGTGTGCCCGCCCGCCTCATACCCTTGCGCCACAACGAAATCGACCCCGTTGTCGACATGTCGCCGGGCGTGCTCGGCTTTGCCTGCGAGCGCCGCGACCGGCACGCCGTGGGCGTGCGCCTGCTCGATCACGTCGATCGGCGGTGAGCCCAGGGCGTTGGCGATCAGCTTGATCGGATGCTTGAGTGCGACCTCGACGTGCGAGCGGGCGACCGAGTGCAGCCAGCCGAGCACCCCGGCCCGTTCCTCGGTGTCCCCGGGCAGCTCGGGCACGCCCAGCTCGCGCAGCGTGCGCTCCACGAAAGCCTTGTGCTCCTCGGGGATCAGCTTGTCGAGGTCGAGCTGGGTGCCCTCGGTGGGGATCTTCGCGGGCATCACGATGTCGACCCCGTACGGTTTGCCGCCAGTGTTCGCGTCCATCCAGTCGAGCACGGCGTCGAGTTCGGCGGCGTCGTTGAACCGGACGCACCCCAGCACGCCGAGCCCGCCCGCCTTGCTGATCGCGGCGGCGACGTGCTCGGACGGTGTGAAGCCGATGATCGGGTGCTCGATGCCGAGCCTCTCGCACAGCTCGGTGCGCATGAATCCTCCTACTGGGCGGGCTGGTGTTCGGCCGCGTAGCGCTGGGCCCACGGGTAGTCGGGTTTACCGCTGGGCAGCCGGCCGATCCGGTCGGTGAACCAGATCGTGCGCGGCACCTTGTAGCCCGCGATCTCCAGCCGCACATGCGCGTCGATCCCGGCGAGGTCGGGTTCCTGACCGGGCCTGGTCTCCACGATCGCGGCGACGCGCTGCCCGAGGCGCTCGTCCGGCACGCCGATGACCAGCGCGTCGAACACGCCGGGGTGCGATTTCAGCGCGCCCTCGACCTCTTCCGGGAACACCTTCTCGCCGCCGGTGTTGACGCACTGCGAGCCGCGACCCAGCAATGTGACCGTGCCGTCCTCCTCGTAGCGCGCGTAGTCGCCGGGGATGACGTAGCGGGCGCCGTCGATCTCGGCGAAGATCTTCTCCGTCTTCGCCGGGTCCTTGTAGTAGCCGATCGGCACGTGCCCGCGCCGCGCTATCCGGCCGGTGGCGCCGGGTTCCTTGGGTACCAAACGGTTTTCGTCGTCGATCAGCACGGCGTCCTTGCCGAAGTTCACCCGCGGCCCGGCCGAGTGGTCGGCGTCCTTGGCGAACATGCCCATGCCGGTGAAACCGCTTTCGGTGGAGCCGATCGCATCGGTCAGCACGACGTTCGGGAAGGCTTCCAGGTATTGCTGCTTGACCGACTGGGAGAACAGCGCGGCATGGCTCGACACCGCCACGAGTGACGATGCGTCGTACCCGCCGCGGTAGTAGGCCTCGATGAGTGGGCGGGCCATCGCGTCACCGACGATCGTGAGCACATGCACCTTGTGCTCAGCCACGCGCCGCCAGATCTCGTCCGCGTCGAACTGCGGCACGAACACCACCGTGCCGCCGCCGAACAGGGCGCCGAACGCGGCCCACTGCGCGGCGCCGTGGATCAGCGGCGCCGCCGGCAACCGGACCATGCCGAAGTTCTTGCCGTTCTCGGCGAGCGTCCACTCGTCCGGGACGTACTCGCCGGTGACGAAGTCGATCCCGCCGCCGAGCGCGCGCCAGACGTCCTCGTGGCGCCACACCACGCCTTTCGGGTAGCCCGTGGTGCCACCGGTGTAAAGCATGTAGATGTCGTCGGAGCTGCGCTCGCCGAAGTCGCGCTCATCGGACTGGCCGGCCAGCGCGGTTTCGTATTCGGTGCCCTCGAATGGTGAGTCGCTGCCGTCTTCGACGACTAAAACGTGTTTCAGTTTCGGCGCATCCGGCAGCACGTCGGCGACCTTGTCGGCGTAGCGCCGCTCGTGCACCAGCGCGACGAGGTCCGCGTTGGTGAACAAGTACTTGAGCTCACCCTGCACGTAGCGGTAGTTGACGTTGATCGCGATGGCGCGCACCTTGTACGCCGCGTACATCGCCTCGATCATTTCGATCGAGTTCCGGGAGTACACGCCGACGTGATCCCCCTTGCCGACCCCCTGGGCGGCGAGGTGGTGGGCGAGCCGGTTGGCACGGCGGTCCAGTTCCGCGTACGTGACCTGGCGGTCGCCGCACACGACCGCGGGGCGATCCGGCACGGCGTCGACGGCGTGCTCGAGCAGATCCGCGATGTTGTAAGCCACGAAGCCAAAGTAGAACATGTTATTGTTTTGGGCAATGGCCCGTGGAGGTGCGAATGGCTGAGCCGCATGCCCTGATAGAACAACGAGGGCACACGCTCGTGGTGACGATGAACAGGCCCGAGGCGAAGAACGCGATCACCGGCGAGATGATGTCGATCATGGTGGAGGCCTGGGACAGGGTCGACAACGATGGGTCGATCCGGTCCTGCGTGCTCACCGGTGCGGGTGGCGCGTTCTGCGCGGGTGCCGACCTGAAGTCCATGGCCCGCAACTCCCCCGCCGACTCGTACGAGCGCGGAACGTTCGACCCGGGCCGCATCGAAGGCCTGTTGAAGGGCCGCCGCCTGACGAAGCCGCTGATCGCCGCCGTCGAAGGCCCCGCGATTGCCGGTGGGACCGAGATCCTGCAGGGTACGGACATCCGGATCGCCGGGGAGAGCGCCCGGTTCGGGGTGTCCGAGGCCCGCTGGGGCCTTTTCCCGATGGGCGGTTCGGCTGTGCGGTTGCCACGGCAGATCCCCTACACCGTTGCCGCCGAGATCCTGTTGACCGGACGGCACATCACGGCCGCCGAGGCGAAGGAGATCGGGCTCATCGGACATGTCGTGCCGGATGGGACGGCGCTTACCCGGGCGCTGGAGATCGCCTCGCAGATCGCGGAGAACGGTCCCCTCGCGGTGCAGGCGATCCTGCGGACCATCCGGGACACCGAGGGGTTGCACGAGGAAGAGGCGTTCAAGCTGGAGGCGCAGTACGGGTTGAAGGTCTTTCAGTCGGCTGATGCCAAGGAAGGGCCCCGGGCCTTTGCGGAGAAGCGGAAGCCTCGGTTCGAGGGTGCTTAGGTTTTAAAGATGTCCTCGCCGGACGGGCTGGCTCCAGGATGAGGGGGCCCAGGGGATCTTGCGTTGGGTGGGTGGTCGGGGTGGGTTGTCAAGACAAAGCCGCACCACCACTACCTCAAATCGAGCGTTCCCGGCCCGCCCAGTAAGGGTCTCGCAGCTTTCGCTTGTACAACTTCCCGTTCGGGTCCCGCGGCAGTTCATCCACATAATCAACCGACTTGGGGAGTTTGAACTTTGCCAGCCGTTCGCGGGCGTATTCAAGCAGCTCCGCCGTCAACTCGTCACTAGGCGACACGCCATCGGCCGGTTGGACGACCGCCTTGATCTCCTCGCCCCAGTCCTCGTGTGGCACGCCGAAAACCGCGATGTCCGCGACCTTCGGGTGCATCACCAGTTCGTTTTCGATCTCGGCCGGATAGATGTTCACCCCGCCCGAGATGATCATGTCGTTCTTACGGTCGTGCAAGAACAAGTATCCATCCTCATCAAGGTAACCGACATCCCCCAGCGTGAACAGATCCCCGTGCCGCGCCTTTTCGGTTTTCGCCTTGTCCTTGTGGTACTCGAAGGTCGAGGTGCCCATTTTCATGTAAACCGCACCAGGCTGGTTCGGCGGCAGCTCGTTCCCGTCATCATCGAGAATCTTCACCGTCGAACCCGGCCACGGTAACCCGACCGAACCCGGTTTACGGAGCCATTCTTGACCACTGATGACGGTCCCACCGCCCTCGGTCGCGGCGTAATAGTCCGTCACGACCGGGCCCCACCATTCGAGCATCCGGCGCTTCACCTCAGGCGGACAAGGCGCCGCACCGTGAATCATGTTCCGCAGCGACGAAAGATCGTAGGCACCGCGCACGTCATCCGGCAGCGCCAGCAGGCGGCGGAACTGCGTCGGCACCATGTGGCTGTGCGTCACCCGGTACCGCTCGATCAGGCGCAGCATCTCCTCCGGGTCCCACCGGTCCATGAGTACCGCGGTGTGCCCGAGCTGGATCGAGATGACCACGAAGTTCAGCACCGCCGTGTGGTAGAGCGGCGAACCGCACAGGTGCACGTGATCGTCGAACGGTTTCAGCCCGAAGATGCCGAAGAACCAGCTCGACGCACCCGGCACGTCATCCGGATCGGTGCCGGTCAGCGGACGGCGGACACCCTTCGGCCGGCCGGTCGTGCCCGACGTGTACAGCATCGGCGAACCGCTCGTGCGCCGCGCCGGGCGGCCCTCGCCACCAGCGCCGAGGTCGCTCACCGGGCGGAAGCCGTCGATCCGCCCGACCGCGAACCGGCCCTCCGCAGACAGTCCCGCCTCGTCCGAGGCGATCACGGCGGTCTCGGCGAACCGCTCGTGTGCCAGGAACGCTTTGGCCCCGCTGTCCGACACGATGTAGGCGATCTCGTGCCCGGTCAGGTGCCAGTTGGCCATCACCACGTACAGCCCGGACTGGATCGCGGCGAAGTAGGCGGCGATCAGCTCGTGGCTGTTCGGCTGCAGGACCACGATCGCGTCCCCGGTCTCCAGCCCCAGCTCCCGCAGCCCCCGCGCGTAGGCATTCGCCTTGTCCACGAGCGCGCCGTAGCTGATCTCGGTGCCGTCCGGGTCGATCACCGCGGTCCGGCCGGGCTCGACCGCCGCGATGCTCCACAGACCGGTCGTGATGCGCGTGTCCGCCGAGGTCGTCATGGGCTCGAATCTAGAACCTGTTCCACCTGCGGGCAAGTGCGCCTTGCCGCTATTTCGAGAACGTGTTTCACTTCTGATCGTGAGTACAGTGCTGTCAGCTCCGCTCGAGGTCGGGTTCGACTACACGCGTTCGCTCGGGCCGGTGCTCGGGCGCTTCGTCAACGGGTTGCGTGAACGCCGCATCGAAGGCGTGCGTGGCGCCGACGGCCGCGTGCACGTCCCGCCCGTCGAATATGACCCAGTGACCGCCGCCCCGTTGACCGAGTTCGTCCCGGTGGCCGACGAGGGGACCGTCGTCTCGTGGTCGTGGATGAGCGAACCCCTGGAGGGACAACCACTTTCCCGCCCGTTCGCGTGGGCACTGATCAAACTGGACGGTGCGGACACGCCGATGCTGCACGCGGTCGACGCCGGCTCCCCCGGCCAGATCCACAGTGGACTGCGCGTCCGCGTCCGGTGGGCCGACGAGCTGGTCGGGCACATCCGTGACATCGCGTACTTCGTGCCCGTCGGCGCACCCGACGGCATCGCGCCCGAGCCACCGCCCGTCGCGAAACGCGAGGAAGGCGCGCCGGTCAGCATCGTGATCACGCCGGTGCACCTGCACTACCAGCACTCGGCGTCGCCCGAAGAAAGCCGGTACCTCAAGGGCCTCGCCGACGGCAAGCTGATCGGCCAGCGCTGCCCGGCGTGCGAGAAGGTCTACATCCCGCCGCGTGGCGCGTGCCCGGTGGACGGCGTGCCGACCGCGGAGGAGATCGAACTGCCCGACACCGGCATCGTGACCACGTTCTGCATCGTCAACGTGCCTTTCCTCGGCCAGCGCATCAAACCGCCGTACGTCGCCGCGTACATCCTGCTCGACGGCGCCGACATCGCGTTCCTGCACCTGGTGCTCGGCTGCGAGGCGTCCGAGGTCCGGATGGGCATGCGGGTGCGCGCCGCGTGGAAACCGCGCGAGGACTGGTGGACGAGCCTGGAGAACATCGACCATTTCGAACCGACCGGCGAACCGGACGCGCCGTACGAGTCCTTCGCCCACCACCTGTGAGGGGTGCTCCGATGTCAGATGTCGCCGTGGTCGGGTTCGCGCAGGCACCCAACGTCCGCCGCACCGAGGGCACCACGAACGGCGTGGAGATGCTGGTGCCCATCTTCGCCGAGGTCTTCGAGCAGACCGGGTTGTCCAAAAAGGACATCGGGTTCTGGTGCTCCGGCTCGTCGGACTACCTCGCGGGCCGGGCGTTCTCGTTCATCTCGGCGGTGGACGCGACCGGCGCGTTCCCGCCGATCCACGAGTCCCATGTCGAGATGGACGCCGCCTGGGCGCTGTACGAGGCCTGGCTGAAGATCCGGATGGGCGAGGTCGACACCGCGCTGGTCTACGGGTTCGGCAAGTCCTCGGCCGGGCAGCTGCGCCGCGTGCTGGCCCTGCAGCTCGACCCGTACCTGGTCGCCCCGCTGTGGCCGGACTCGGTCAGCATCGCCGCGATCCAGGCGCGGCTCGGCCTGGATTCCGGCCTGTGGAGCGAAAAGGACCTCGCGGAGGTCGCCGCGCGCAACCGCGGAGTGGACGTCGAGGGTCTGCTCGACGCCCAGTATCTCGCGGATCCGTTGCGCGCACACGATGTCGCGCCGATCACCGACGGCGCCGCCGTGATCATCCTGGCGTCCGCCGAGCGGGCCAAGGAGTTCGCCGCGCGGCCCGCGTTGATCACGGGGATCGAGCACCGGGTCGACACGCCGGTCCTCGGCGCCCGCGACCTCACCCGTGCCCTGTCGGCGGAAGCGGCCGCGCGGGCGGCCGGCGCGGACGGCGTCGAGGTCGCGGAACTGCACGCGCCGTTCACGCACCAGGAGCTGATCCTGCGCTCGGCGCTCGGACTCGGCGACCAGGTGCGGGTGAACCCGTCGGGCGGCGCGCTGGCCGCGAACCCGATGTTCGCGGCGGGGCTGGCCCGGATCGGCGAGGCCGCGAGGGAGATCTTCGCCGGGCACGCCAATCGGGTGCTCGCCCACGCGACGAGTGGGCCGGCGCTGCAACAGAACCTCGTCGCGGTCATGGAAGGACTCGACTGAATGGGCAAGCAACTCGCCGCGGTGCTCGGCACCGGGCAGACCCACCACCGGGCCAAGCGGACCGACGTGTCGATGCCCGGCCTGCTGCGCGAGGCGATCGACCGCGCGATGGAGGACGCTCGCGTCGAGTGGCCGGACATCGACGCGGTGGTGGTCGGCAAGGCACCCGACCTGTTCGAGGGCGTCATGATGCCGGAGCTGTTCCTCGCCGATTCCCTTGGCGCGACGGGGAAACCGTTGCTGCGCGTGCATACCGCCGGTTCCGTCGGGGGATCGACGGCGCTCGTCGCGGCATCGCTCGTGCAGGCCGGGGTGCACCGCCGGGTGCTGACGGTCGCGTACGAGAAGCAGTCGGAGTCGAACGCGATGTGGGCGCTGTCGATCATGCCCCCGTTCCAGATGCCGGTCGGCGCCGGCGCGGGCGGGTACTTCGCGCCGCACGTGCGCTCGTACATCCGCCGTTCCGGGGCGCCGGACCACATCGGCGCGATCGTGGCGGCGAAGGACCGGCGCAACGGCGCGCTGAACCCGTTCGCGCACCTCAAGCAGAGCGATATCACGGTCGAGTCGGTGCAGGCGTCACAGATGCTGTGGGACCCGATCCGGTACGACGAGACCTGTCCGTCCTCGGACGGGGCGTGCGCGATGGTGATCGGCGACGAGGCCGCGGGCGACGCCGTTTCCGGTGGTGCGGGGTGGATCCACGCGACGGCGATGCGCACCGAGCCGACCACGTTCTCAGGCCGCGACCAGGTGAACCCGCAGGCGGGCCGCGACGCGGCGGCGGCGCTCTGGCGCGAGGCCGGGATCACCGACCCACTGTCGCAAGTGGACACTGCGGAGATCTACGTGCCGTTCTCGTGGTTCGAGCCGATGTGGCTGGAGAACCTCGGTTTCATGCCCGAGGGCGAGGGGTGGAAGCTGACCGAAGCGGGTGAGACGGCACTGGGCGGACGGCTGCCGATCAACGCGTCCGGCGGCGTCCTGTCGTCGAATCCCATTGGCGCGTCAGGGATGCTGCGGTTCTCGGAGGCGGCGAAGCAGGTGATGGGCCGCGCTGGCGACTACCAGGTCGACGGCGCCCGCATCGCACTCGGGCACGCGTACGGCGGCGGTTCCCAGTACTTCTCGATGTGGGTAGTCGGTTCTTCGAAGCCGTAAGACAAAAGGAGCCCTCCCCAGCCGGGGAGGGCTCCTTTTTCGGCGTCCGGTTCAGGAATAGGCGACCTGGTAGTGCTTGATACCGTTGAGCCAGCCCGAGCGCAGGCGCTTCGGCTGCTCGATCTCGCGGATCCCGGGCATTTCGTCGGCGATGGCGTTGAAGATCAGGTCGATCTCCAGCCGCGCGAGGTTGGCACCGATACAGTAGTGCGAACCGGTACCGCCGAAGCCGACGTGTGGGTTGTCCTCACGGAACACGTCGAATTTCTCCGGCTGGTCGAACACCTCCGGGTCGAAGTTCGCCGAGCTGTAGAACAGGCCCACCCGATCGCCGCGCTTGATCCGCTGGCCGCTCAGCTCGGTGTCGGCCATCGCGGTGCGCTGGAACGCCACGACGGGCGTCGCCCAGCGGACGATCTCGTCGGGCGCGGTCTTGGGCCGCTGTTCCTTGTACAGCTCCCACTGGTCCGGGTGGTCAAGGAACGCCTTCATCCCGTGCGTGATCGCGTTGCGCGTGGTTTCGTTGCCCGCCACGGAAAGCAGGATGACGAAGAAGCCGAACTCCTCCGAGGCCAGCGCCTCGCCGTCGACATCGGCGTGGATGAGCTTGGTGACGATGTCGTCCATCGGGCACCGGCGGCGGTCCTCGGCCATGTTCCAGGCGTAGCCGACCAGCTCGGCCGACGCGGCGAGCGGTTCGACCTGGTACTCCGGGTCGTCGTAGCCGATCATCTGGTTGGACCACTGGAAGATCTTGCTGCGGTCCTCCTGCGGGATGCCGATCAGCTCGGCGATCGCCTGCAGCGGCAGCTCGCACGCGACGTCCTGGACGAAGTCGCCGGAGCCCTTCCGCTTGGCCTCGTGCACGATCCGCGCGGCGCGCTCGCGCAAGGTGTCTTCGAGCTTGTTGATCGCGCGCGGGGTGAAGCCCTTGGAGACGATCCGGCGCAGCTTCGTGTGCTGCGGCGCGTCCATGTTGAGCAGCACCAGCCGGTTCGCGTCCATGTTCTCCTGCGTCATGGTGTCGTCGAACCGGATGATCGCCAGCTTCTCGTGGGACGAGAACAGCTCGCTGTCGCGTGAGACGGCCTTGACGTCCTCCAAGCGCGTCACGACCCAGAAACCGTCATCGCCGAAGCCGGCCAGGTTGTGCGGCTGGGCATTCCACCACACCGGTGCCGTCCGCCGCAGCTCCGCGAACTCCTCCAATGGGAGTCGTTCGGCGTACAGATCGGGGTCGGTGAAGTCGAACCCGGTAGGGATGATCGGTGTTACCACGGCTACCTCCCGAGGTGCCACATCGTCGTGGAACACGTTCTAGGGAAGATTGAAGCATACGGTGTTAACCAAAGATAGATCCTTGGTGATACCTGTTTACTTTTTCGATTAGGATCTTGAAATCCCTGGTCGGAGGTTCCTCCGGTACGAGTGATCAAAAACTCGCCGACCTGCGGGTGGCTTGCCTCACAGTGAAACCTGTTCTACTTTGAAGTCAGCCGAGAGCCGATTTCCGACAAAGGAGACCCACGTGGGCGAACCCGTCATCGTCGAGGCCGTGCGGACCCCGATCGGCAAGCGGCGCGGCTGGCTGTCCGGTCTGCACGCGGCCGAACTGCTGGGCGCCGCGCAGGTGGCACTGCTCGAACGGGCCGAGGTCGATCCGGCGCTCGTCGAGCAGGTGATCGGCGGCTGCGTCACGCAGGCAGGCGAGCAGTCCAGCAACGTGACGCGCACGGCGTGGCTGCACGCCGGGCTCCCGCAGTGGACGGGCGCGACGTCGATCGACGCGCAGTGCGGGTCCGCGCAGCAGGCCACCCACCTGATCGCCGGGCTCATCGCCGCGGACGCGATCGACGTCGGCATCGCCTGCGGGGTCGAGGCGATGAGCCGCGTGCCGCTGGGCGCGAACCGCGGTGTGGACGTCGGACAGCCGCGGCCGGATTCGTGGTCGGTCGACATGCCGAACCAATACGGGGCCGCCGAACGGATCGCGGTCAACCGCGGTCTCACCCGCGAAGACGTCGACCGGTTCGGTGTCGCGTCCCAGACGAAGGCCGCGGCAGCCTGGGCCGATGGCCGTTTCGACCGCGAGATCGTCCCGGTCAAGGCGCCCGTGCTCGACGAGAACGGCACACCGACCGGCGAAACCCGTTTGGTGGCCCAGGATCAGGGGCTGCGCGACACCACACTCGAGGGCCTGGCGCGACTCAAACCCGTCGTCGATGGCGGCGTGCACACCGCGGGCACATCGTCACAGATCTCCGACGGCGCCGCGGCCGTGCTGCTCATGGATGCCGCGCGCGCCCGTGAACTCGGCCTGCGGCCGCGTGCCCGGATCCGCGCGCAGGCACTGATCGGCGCCGAGCCGTACTACCACCTGGACGGTCCGATCAAGGCAACCGAACGGGTGCTCGCGCGCGCCGGCATGACGATCGGCGACCCCGACCTGTTCGAGGTCAATGAGGCGTTCGCGTCCGTTGTCCTTTCCTGGCAACAGGTTCACCAGCCCGACCCGGACCGGGTGAACGTGAACGGTGGCGCGATCGCGCTCGGGCATCCGGTCGGCAGCACCGGCGCGCGGCTGATCACGACCGCGCTGCACGAGCTCGAACGCGGCGACGCGAGCACGGCGCTGGTCACCATGTGCGCGGGTGGCGCGCTGTCCACCGGCACGATCCTGGAACGGATCTAGGGTCGCTACTGGGCCTTCGCGGCGTCGTAACGGGCGCGGGCCTCGGCGACTTCAGGGACCTTGCCCTCGACGAACTCGATGAGAGCCTGCAGCTTCGCGGCGACCTCGATGCCGCTGGGCGTCAAGCTGTACTCGACCCGCGGCGGGATCGTCGGCTGGGCCTCGCGGTGCACGAAACCATCGCGTTCGAGGGCCTGCAGCGTTTGCGCCAGCATCTTCTCGCTCACGCCGTCGACCTTGCGCCGCAACGCATTGAACCGGAACGGGCCCTCGGCGAGCGCGGCGAGCGCGAGCGTGCCCCAGCGTCCGGTGATGTGCTCCAGGATGCCGCGTGACGAGCAGGCGCGGGCGAACACGTCCGCGACCAGCTCATCGATCTCAAGCACCTCACCGCTCATGCCTCTCACGGTACCTGGTGGAGGTCGGCGCGCACTGTGATCGCACTAACTCTTGGTTGGCACTTTCTCTGAGTTAGTACAAACTCAGAGCTGGTACAACCAACCGAGGGAGAACCGCATGATCGTCGTCACCGGAGCCACCGGGCAGCTGGGCCGTCTCGTCGTCGAAGGCCTGAAGACGAAGCTGCCGGCCGACCAGATCGTCGCCGCCGTCCGGAACCCCGCGAAGGCCGCCGACCTGGGCGTCACCGTCCGGCAGGCCGACTACAACGAGCCGGAGACGCTGACCGCCGCCCTCGAAGGCGCGGACAAGGTGCTGCTGATCTCTGGGACAGAGCTCGGCCGTCGGGTGGCGCAGCACGAGGCGGTCGTCGAAGCGGCGCGGAAGGCCGGGGCCCACATCGTGTACACGAGCGCGCCGAAGGCCCACGACACGGCGCTCATCCTGGCGCCCGAGCACAAGGCGACCGAGGAGATCATCCGCGAGTCCGGGCTGCCGTTCACGTTGCTGCGCAATGGTTGGTACCACGAGAACTACGAGGAGACCGTGCGGGAGGCGGCGCAGACCGGTGAGTTCATCGGCAGTGCTGGCGAAGGCAGGACGTCCAGCGCTTCGCGTGCGGACTTCGCGGACGCGGCTGTCGCCGTGCTCACCGGCGACGGGCATCAGAACAAGGTTTACGAGCTGTCCGGTGACACCGCCTGGACGCGCGCCGAGCTTGCCGCCACGATCGCCGAGGCGGCCGGAAAGCCCGTCACCTACGCCGATCTCACGCCCGAGCAGCACCAGGCGGCGCTCGTCGAGGCCGGCCTGCCGGAGGGTGCGGCGCAGTTCACCGTCGCGCTCGACGGGAACACCAAGGACGGACTGCTCGGCGAGACCAGCGGTGAACTGCGGGCGCTGATCGGCCGCCCCACCACGCCGATCTCGGACTACGTGGCGCGGGTCGTCAAGTCGGCCTGACGCGTGGGCGGTGGGTAACACCGCCGACACGCTGTGCTTGACTGCGGCAATGCACACCGAGGACGGCACCTGCGCGGTCGAGGACGCCGAACTGCACGTGCGGCGTCTCGGCGACGGGCCGCCACTGCTGATCATCGCCGGCGGCATCGGTGCGGCGGGCAGCTACGAGACTCTGGCCGGGTTGCTCGCCGAGCAGTACACGGTGCTGTTGTACGACCGCCGCGGGCATTTCCGGAGTGCCGACCGCACCGAAGGCCCGATTCCGGTGGAGCGGCACGCCGACGACGCGCGCGCGGTGATCCAGCATTTCGGGTTCGGCCAGGCGCTGGTGTTCGGCAGCAGCGCGGGCGCGCAGATCGGACTGGCGCTCGCCGCGGGATATCCCGAAACCGTGGGCGGGCTCGTCGCGCACGAGCCGCCCGCGGTGCGACTGCTGCCCGATGCCGACGAGTGGCTGGAGTTCGCCGCCGAACAGGTCGCGCGCACCGAGGGCGGTGACCTGATGACGGCGTTCAAAGGGTTTCTCGGGTCCATCGCGGGCGCCGGGCTGCCGACGGTCGGCACGGTCCGGCTGTCCAACGAAGCCGAGTGGCGTGTCCTGTTCACGCGCGAGCTGGCCCGGTTCTACGAATACCTGCCCGACATCGAGGCATTGCGGCGATCACAGGTGCCGATCGTGCTGGCCGCCGGGGAAGGCAGCCGGGGCTACTACCACTACCGCCCGGCCCGGGTCCTCGCGCTCGAACTGGGCCTGCCGTTCGTGGAAATGCCGGGCGCGCACCTCGCGCCGCAACGCAACGCCGCCGACTTCGCGACCGCGTTGTCGGAGCTGCTCAGGGATCTCGTGCTCTAGCGCTGCCGGATCAGGACTGCCGGATCAAAGCCGCCGGATCACCCGGCACGGGTTGCCCGCCGCGAACACGCGCGACGGCAGATCCCTTGTCACCACACTGCCCGCACCGACCACAGTGTTGTCCCCAACGGTCACTCCTGGGCACACGATCACGCCGCCACCGAACCAGACGTTGTTCCCGATCGTGATCGGCGCGGCCGTTTCCCAGCGCTGCCGGCGCATTTCGTGGTCCTCCATGGGATGCAGCGCGGTGAGCAGTTGAGCCCGCGGCCCGATGGACACGTCGTCGCCGATACGGATAGGGGCGCAATCCATCAGGATGGCGTCGTAGTTGAGGAAGCTGTTGGCGCCGATGTCGATCAGGTAGCCATAATCACACTGGAAACGCGGCATGATCCACGAACCCGCACCGAGCCCGCCGAGCAGTGTGCGCAACACCTGTTCGCGCTGCTCGGCGGGGCAGGCGTTGAGCTCGTCGCAAAGCTGCTGGGCCTGGCGGCGGTCTGCGACGAGCTCAGGATCGTTGTCCCGATACAGCTCTCCACGCAGCATGCGCTCTTTGTGCTCGCCCATCGGCCCAAAGTAGCGCGTCCAGTACTCGCAAAGGGCTGTACTCTGGAGTAAGGCGATCGGCGCCTTCCTCCCCAGTTTCGCGCCGGTCGCGGCTCCGGCGCACACTCCCCCTCGGGCGCCGGGGCATACGGCCCCCGGGCCGCGTCCTCCTCCCCCAGTTCGACGCGCCCGGGGGTCCCTCCATGTCAGTCCATTGTGGACCCGATGAGGCGGTTCCCGTCCCGCCAGACCTGCCGGATGTTGCCGGGCAGCGCGGCGAAGTCGTACACGTCGCCGGAAGCCAGCACCAGGTCCGCCCGGTAGCCGGGCGCCAGTTTGCCCAGCTCCCCGCCATAACCGAGCAGGTCCGCCGAGGATGACGTCGTCGCGGCCAGGACCTGGGCCGGGGTCAGCCCACAGCTTTGCATCAGCGCGAGCTCCGCGAGGTTCTCGCCGTGCGGGCCCACGCCCGAATCGGTGCCCATCGCGATCCGCACCCCCGCGTCGACCGCCCGGCGCACGGACGCCGCATGCACTTCGGCGACTTCTTCCGCTTTGCGCACCATTTCCGCAGGTAGCGCGGCGCCTGCCTGCGCCGCGCGGATCACGGCCAGTGGTGCGACCAGTGTCGGCACCAGCCAGGTGCGGTGCTCCAGCATCAGCTCGATCGCCTCGTCGTCCAGGAAGATGCCGTGCTCAATCGAGCGGATCCCTGCCCGCACAGCGTTTTTGATGCCCTCGGCACCTTGCGCGTGCGCCATCACATACCGGCCGCGCATGCTGGCCTCGGCGACGAGAACATCGAGTTCCGCTGGGGTGAACTGGGAATGCCGCGGATCGTCACCGGGTGAGAGCACCCCGCCGGTTGTACAGACCTTCAGTACTTCCGCGCCGGCTCGCAGCAACGTCCGGGCAACGCGGCGCATCTCGTCGGGCCCGTCGGCGATCGCGGCGGGGCGGCCGGGATGGGGAATCCAGTGGCTGACGCACTGGCCCGAGGGCATCCAGCCGTCGCTGTGACCGCCGGTCTGGCTGATCACGTTGACCGAGATCTGCATCCGCGGCCCGGGAATCAGGCCGTCCGCGACCGCGCGGCGCATGCCGAGATCCGCGCCGCCCGCGTCCCGCACGGTCGTGATGCCCTGGGCGAGCGTCCGCCACAGGTTTCGCGCCGCCTCGTAGAACTGGTACGAAAACGGCATCTGCAGGCCGCGAAGCAGGTCGACCCCGGACATCACGACATGCACGTGACAGTCGAAGAACCCGGGCAGCACGGTCAATCCGGTGCAGTCGACAGCCACGTCACCGTCGAGCCCGGTGCCGATCTCGACGATCCGCCCGTCCTGCACCACCACGTCACCGGCGGCACGATCGCTTCCCGTGCCGTCGAAAACCTGTCCGCCCTTGAACAGGATTCTGCTCACGCACTCACCGTCTCTCGTTCCGGCGTGCGGGCACCCGCACGCTCGATCAGCGCCACGACCGGCGGCGCCCCAGCCAGCAGCACCGCGGCCGCGCAGCACCGCGATCTTCGCCGCGACCGCGCCGCTCACCGTGCCTTGTTCTTGAGCCCGTGAGGGGTCTCAGGGTGCGAGCCGCCGCACCGCGAGTTCGGCCAGCAGGGTGGCGGCGTCGGCGACCACGCTGTCGTCGAACGCCGCCCGGGGAGAGTGGTTGTAGGCGGTGGTATCAGGGTCCTCGGCGAAGGTCGCGCCGAGGAACACAAACGCGCCGGGGACACGGTCGAGTACCCGGGAGAAGTCCTCCGAGCCGGTCGATGGGCTGGCCAGCGGCAGGAAGCGCTCCTCGCCGAAGACCTCGCGCACGGTCTCGGCGGCGAACTCGTGGCTCGAGGTGTCGTTGACGGTGACGGGATACTCCTCCGTATAGCGGACTTCCGCCTCGAGCCCGTGCGACGCGGCGATCTCACGACACAGCCGCACGGTGAGTTCTGCGGCCCTTTCCCTTGCCTCGGCGGAGAAACTGCGGACCGTCGCTTCGAAGTACGCGTCGTCGGGGATGATGTTGCGCCGGGTGCCGGCGTGGAAGACCCCGACGGTGATCACGACCGGGTCGAACACGTCGAACCGCCGCGTGGCCAGTGTCTGCAGCGCGGTCACCATCTCCGCCGCGACGGGCACCGGGTCGAGCGCCTGGAACGGCCGCGAGCCGTGCCCGCCGGCGCCGACGACCCGCACATGCAGCCCGTCGGACGCGGCCATCAGTGGTCCGGGGCGCGAGCTGAACTTGCCGTTGGGCACGATCGACGACAGGACGTGGATACCGAACGCCGCGTCGACGGGCCGCCCGGCGGCGTCGAGCACGCCTTCGTCGATCATGTGTCCCGCGCCGTTCCAGCCTTCCTCGCCGGGCTGGAACATGAACACCACGTCCCCGGCGAGCCGTTCGCGATGCTGGGACAGCAGCCGTGCCGCGCCAACGAGCCCGGCGGTGTGCAGGTCGTGGCCGCAGGCATGCATCATCCCGTCGTGCCGCGACGTGTACTCCGCGCCGGTCTGCTCGGTGACTGGCAACGCGTCCATGTCCCCGCGCAGCAGCACGACATCGCCGTCGCCGCCCTGGCCGCGCAACACCGCGGTCACCGATGTGACGTCCTTCCCGGTGGAGATCTCCAGCGGCAACCCGTCGAGCGCCTCGAGGACCTTCTCCTGCGTCCGCGGCAGCCGCAGGCCGACTTCGGGAATCTGGTGCAGGTCCCGGCGCAGCCGCACCAGGTCGTCCGCCAGCGCTGCCGCGTCCTTCCGCAGGTCCATCGGTCTCCTCCCCTACGCTTGGTCTCGATGCGAAGATTCCGTCATCGAACCACAGCTGAGGCGAGGAATCGATCATGCTGCCCGCGACCGACCTCAGTCTGGTGACGCTTTGCAGATCGCCCCACGTGTGCCTCGGCCTTTCGTCGGCGCACGTTCGCCATCGCCGGGGTAGCCGCAGCCTGACGCTGGAAACAGCCGCCCAGGGCAAGGCCCGGCTGTCGGCCCATCCAGCGGCAGGGTCGCCCTGGTGAGCGGTGCCATCCGCCGCGCCGCGAGACGGCGAGGTCGCTGCCTCCCACGTCGGTGACGATCACGCGGTGGCTCCGCGTGCCGCCGGATCGGCTCGACTCCGCGCCGCACTCTCTACCGACTTGACCCCGCACTCTCCCGATTTCGCGTCGCGCTCCGGGCTTCACGGCCCGCTCCCTTCCGACTTCGCGTCGCGCTCCCTCGCGACGCTGCCGGAGGTCCAGATGTGCGCGGCCGACAGCGGCTCGGCAACCTGCTCGTGGTCGGCCGGGTACGCGGCCCGGTGGAGTCGGTGGCGATGGAGAGCTCACGATCACCAAGCTGCCGTCGGTCGACATCATCGACCGCTCAGTCACCATCCACACGGTCGAGCTGATGGGCGCGGTCCCTGACGAGTTGGGCTACGCCCGGCCGCACGTCCACTCGACTTCTGGGCACCGGTCCTGCCCAGAGTCACAGCCGACCACCCCTTCTCACGTAACGAACTGTGCGGCCATCGGAGATCTCGCCGAACCGTGCTGTGGTGAGCGGCAGCCCTGCACTCAATCGCGCGTGTCGACCGCCTCGATGGACGCACCACAATGGCTTCCAGCATTTGCCGCGGCCCGGGCCCGGTCTGCGCTCTCGTGGCGCACAGTGCCGGACAGTTCATCCCGCTGAGCGGCCTCCGCGATCGGCGTACCAGGCGCGGACGTCACGCGCCCAGCCGCCGTCGCGAAAAGCCTGGTGCTCAAAGGCTTTCCCGACCATCACCGCAGAGGTGATCAGGCTCCACGGCGGGATCGCCATCCGGTGGGAGTACAAAGCCCACTGGTCCCTCACACGAGCACACGGCACCGCACACCTCTTCGGTCAAGCACACCACCACCTTTCCCACATCGTCCTGGATATCATCTGAAGAATTTTCGAATTTTCCAGCCGGTTCCCCTTTCATTGATGTTCAACCGCGGTGAATTGCTCGACCGGTCGCCTCACCGCGGACCCAGCCCGGTCATTCCGGCAGCGGCCAGCACGTCGGGCACCGAACACGGCCTGATGTCGGTGCGACGGGCACACACGCGGCACCACACTCGGCGAGACCGAACACCCGCCCCCGCGCGCGCAGACGGGAAGCGTTGCAGGGCCTCACTTTGTGCACGAGATGCTGCGAGAACACACCGGGCCAGACGAGCTCAGACTCCGCGTACGCGGGCGCCGTGTCCACCGGAATACCGTGGCATTCCTGGCGGCCCGCAGTCGTTCTTCGTGCGGGCTCTCGCGCCACGACGCGCCGGACGGCGCCCGCCACGAGTCGTCCGGACCACGGTGCCGGCAGCTTTGGACATCACAGGCTCCTCCACTCAGGATGATAGAATTCGTTGATATGCCAGGATTTTTGGCGATGATCGCCGGGAACCACACCACCGGCACGCCACCACTGTAATCGAACGGACGTTCCTGCGCATCCCGAAAATTGGGTGTTTACGAATCTCGCCGGAACCGCTACCGTCAAACAGAGCCAGTCGTCGGGGCCAACCCAGTCGAACAGTCCGCCAAGGTCTGCGCGCAAGGGTTTGGTTGCGGTGTAACGGCCTTGGTAGAACAGAAGCGGACGACCGGCCGTGGGTTCGCCAAGCGCCGTTACCCGGCCGACAGCCACGAAATGGTCACCCGCCTCGTGCACCGCTTCCAGCTCGCAGTCAATCCAGGTCAGCGCACCGGCCAGGATGGGCGAGCCAGAAGGGCCGGCAGTCCAGTCCACGGAGCCGAACTTGTCGGCGCCGCGGGCACCGAAGGCCACGCACACCTCGCGTTGCTCCTCGGCAGGGACGTTGACCGCGAACCGGCCGGCGCGCCGGATCACCGGCCAGGTCCTGGAATGCTTGCCGGGGCAGAACAAGACCAGCGGTGGGTCGAGGGACAACGCGGCGAACGACTGGCAGGCAAAGCCGGCGGGACTCACGTCGTCGTGCGTGGTCACCACCGGCGATGCCGGTGCAGAAATGGCCGAGCACGGTCCGGAAGCGGGACTGGTCGACCACCTCAACGGTCACTGCATGCCCACGCTGAAGTCGTGACCCCAGAGGCTGACCGCCGTGCTTTCGCGTGCAACCCAGCGGTCGTCGTCGACCTGGCGGCCTTCACAACCGAATTCCACATCGAACCCACCAGGAGTCTTCATGTAGAACGAAAGCATCAGATCGTTGACGTGCCGGCCCAACGTCGCCGACATGGGCACCTTCCGGCGCTTCGCGCGATCCAGGCACAACCCCACATCGTCGGTGTTCTCGACCTCGACCATCAGGTGCACGATGCCACTGGGCGTCGGCATCGGCAGGAACGCCAGGCTGTGGTGACGCGGGTTGCAGCCGAAGAAGCGCAGCCACGCGGGCGGTCCGTCAGCAGGACGGCCGACCATCTGCGGCGGCAGGCGCATCGAGTCGCGTAGCCGGAAGCCGAGGACGTCGCGATAGAAGCGCAGGGCGGCGGCATCGTCGTGAGTGGACAGCACGACGTGACCCAGACCTTGTTCCTCAGTGACGAAACGGTGTCCGTACGGGCTCACCACGCGACGGTGTTCCAGAGCCACGCCGTGGAAAACCTCGAGTGTGTTGCCCGAAGGATCGTCGAACGTGATCAATTCGGCGACCCGGCGATCAGCGAGTTGCTCCGCCGTGCCCTCCTTGTACGGCACGCCGTGCGACTCCAGGCTCGCCCGCACCTCGTCCAGTTCGGCGGCGTTGGCGACCTCCCAGCCCGCCTGGGCGAGCCGGTCGGCATCGCCGGGAACGATCACCAGACGTGCCGGAAAATCGTCCATGCGGAGGTACAGGGCCGCGGGGTCGGCGCCTTTTCCCTCGACCATGCCCAGAACCTTGAGCCCGTACTCCCGCCACTTGTCCATGTCCGTGGCTTCGATCCGGAGGTACCCCAATGACCTGACACCCATCATCAGCTCCCGAGGAAATCGAGGGTCAGCCGATTGAACTCGTCGAACTTCTCGAGCTGCGCCCAGTGTCCACATTGGCCGAACACGTGCAGTTGCGCGCGCGGGATCATCTTCAGCGCGACAAGGGCTCCGTCGAGTGGGTTCACCCGGTCCTCTCGGCCCCAGATCAGGAGCACACGTTGACGCAGGCGATGCGCTTCCCGCCAGAGCATGCCCTGCTCGAACGTGTCCGGGTGCATGAACGACGCGCCCATGGCGCGCATGGCGGCCAGTGACTCCGGAGTGCTGGCCGCGGCAAACCGCTCATTGACAATTTCATCAGTGATCAGCGACTGGTCGTGCACCATCACGCGCAGGAAGGCTTCCAGCTTTTCCTTGCTGGGGCCCGGCGGAGCCGCGAACCGGCCGAGGTTCTTGACCCCCTCGGTCGGGTCCGGCGCGAACACGTTCACGCTGAGACCACCCGGGCCCATGAGCACGAGCCGGCCTGCTCGGGCCGGGTGGTCCAGCGCGAGCCGGACCGCGGTTCCACCGCCGAGCGAGTTCCCGACGAGGTGGGCCTTCTCGATACCGAGCCGGTCCAGCAAGCCGACCACCGCCTGCGCGCTGTGTGTGAAGTACTGGGGGTGCTCGGTCGGCTTGTCGGACCGGCCGAACCCGGGTTGGTCGACGGCGATCGTCCGGTATGTCTTGGCGAACACCGGGATGTTGCGTGCGAAGTTGCTCCAGGCGGAGGCGCCGGGTCCGCCGCCGTGCAGCAGGATCACCGTCTCCGGGTGCTCGACGCCGGCCTCGTGATAATGCAGTCGCAGTCCGTCGCGAACCTCGATGTACTTGCCCTCGGTCATCGTCACACCATCGCGTTCTCGACGGGCAGACCGAACTCGCCGGTGCCGAACATCGTGTAGGCACGTTCGGGATCGTTCGCGGCGTGCACCCGCCCCGCGTGCGCGTCGCGCCAGAAGCGTTGGATCGGCGTCCCCACTTTGAGTGCTCGTCCGCCCGAGTTCTCGAAGAGCCGGTCCACGGCGGCGATCGCGCGCTCGGTGCCGCGGACCTGGTCCCGGCGGACCCGCAACCGGGTGGAGAACGGCAACTTGTCGCCCCGGCGGGCAAACTGGTACAGCTCGTCGATGTTGTGGGTCAGCTGCAGCCACGCGGCATCGATCTCGCTGGCCGCCTCGGCGATCCGCACCTTGGCGAAAGAGTCCTCTTTGGACTGTTCGCCGGCGTAGGCAGCCCGGACGCGCCGGCGCTGGTGCTCGACGTGAGCGTCGTAGGCACCTTGTGCCATGCCGATGATCGGCGCGGTGATCGTCGACGGGTGCACCGAACCGTACGGAAGCCGGTACAGCGGGCCGGGATTGACGTCCTGGCCGGGGGTCTTGCATTTCGACGTCAGCCGGAAGCTCAGCGTGCGGTGCTGGGGAACGAACACGTCCTCGACGAGAATGTCGTTGCTTCCTGTGCCGCGCAGGCCGACCGTGTCCCACACATCAATGATCTTGTAGTCCGCAATCGGAAGGAGGTACGTACAGAAGTCCACCGGCTTGCCGTCCGCGAACGCGGGCGCGCCGAGCAGCACCCAGGTGGCGTGGTCGCAGCCGGACGAGAAGCTCCAGCGTCCGGATAGGCGGTACCCACCGTCCACGACGGTCGCCTTGCCCATCGGCGCGTAGGACGACGAGATGCGCGTGTCGAAATCCTCGCTCCACACGTCTTCCTGCGCCTGCGGCTCGAACAGTGCGAGGTGCCAGGGATGCACGCCGAGGATCGAAGCGACCCAGCCGGTCGAACCGCAGGCGCTCGCGATCATCTTGACCGCGGTGTAGAACGTCACGGGATCGGCTTCGTAACCGCCGTAGGTCTTGGGCTGCAGGAGCTTGAAGAATCCCGTCTCCTGCAACGATTTGATCGACTCGTCGGGAATGCGCCGGCCGTCCTCGGTCTCCTGGGCCCGCTCCCGCAGCACCGGCAGGAGTTCAGCGACTCCGGCGATCACTCCGTGCGTGTCCTGCTCGCTCATCGGCGTTGCCCCGTCCTCATCAGACCTGCGATCTCGTCGCCAAGACTAGAACACGTTCTCGTTTTTGTCACTGCGCACCACCGAGCTGCCCGCTCGTCGGCCTGAGAAAACACAATCCGCCAATGACAGCCCGCTCACGTAGGACCTGGAACAGATTCCTACCGCGGAACGTCCAGCGGCGTAGAGACCCGGGATCGGCTCGCCGTTTTCGGCGCGCACCTGGCCGGTGCGCTCGTCGACGACGAGACCGCCGAGCGTGAGCATCGCGCACGGAAAGCTCAGGCTGGGCTTGATCGAGATGTCCAGCAGCGAGAACGGTGGTGTGCGGAGGGGTTGCACGTACTCGCCCGGTTTTCCCGCCGGATCCGCGGCACCGGCGGCAGCCGCCTCGTTGTAGGCGTCGACGGTGGCCTGGAGCCCGTCCGGATCCAGCCCGACCCGCTTCGCCACCTCGGCCGGCGACGAGCCTGTCACGCGGCCGCGGCTCAGCACATAGGCGGCTTGAAGCCATTGGAACCACTGGGCTTCCTTGCGGGCGGTCCGCTTCGCAGTGGCGACGATCTCGTCGTCGACCAGCAACCAGCCCTTGGCCTCATGGTGCTGGATCAACGCCTCCCCGACGGCCGCGCCGTAGCGGGACTCGTCGATGACGCGTGTCCCGTTGCGGTCGACGATCAAGCCCCTGATGAAGACGCTCGGCGGCGTGACGAAACGCCACGCGGTCACCCGGTCCAGGAAGGCCGTGGCCCCACCCGCACCGACGCCCAACCGGATACCCGAGCCATCATCGGCCGAAGTGCCCAGGGCGAGGCCGCCACGATAGGCAGGGGCGTGCTCCCGGACCATCGCCCGGTTCGCGATGAAGCCGCCTGCCGAGATCACCACCCCACGGCGGGCGGTCAACTCTTCCTCGCGCGCGTAACGTCGCTCCAACCTTTCCGCTTGGCGCGACAACGCTTTCCTTATCGCGGGTACGTAGATTCCGGGCTTCGCCGAATAACGCCCGAGCACCCGGTGCGCCCGCCGGACCCACGTGGGCGCGTCGCGCAGTGTCCGCACCCGCACGCCGGTGACGGCACCCGCGTCGTCCGTAATCAGTTCGGTCGCTCGCGTGCCGGGCAGCACCTGCACGCCCCGGCGGCGAACGGCGTCGGCCAGGCGCGCGAACAGCAGCTTGCCCGACGTGCCCGGCCCGTGCACCCGGTGCCCGCGCGCGGCGGGCTTCGCGACCTCGCGAAATCCGCCCGCCGTCTCGCTGCCCGAGTGGTACAGGTAGTAGTCGTCGTTCGGGTACGACGTCTTGTAGGGACACAGGCTGCCCGCGAACGGGACGCCGTTGTCCTGCAGCCAGCCGACCATGTCCACACTGCCGGTGCAGAACCGGCGCAGCGTCTCTTCGGACACCGCGTCGCCGACCTCGAGCCGGAGGTAGTCGTACATCGCGTCGACGGAGTCGTCGACGCCGGCGGCTCGCTGCTGTTCGGTGCCGCCGCCCGCGTAGACGACGCCACCACTCAGCGCACTCGCACCACCCCCGGCGAACCGGTCGAGCACGAGCACCGACGCGCCCGCATCGGCGGCCTCGATCGCCGCACACGCGCCGGCGGCGCCGAACCCGATCACAACGACATCCACTGGTGCACCCACCCGGCTCACCCTAGAACTGAAACACGTTCTCGTCTATGGTGACGATGGAGGCTTCGAGCAGGCACGCGTTCGAATGTAACGCGTTTCATTCCGGAGGTGACATGACCGGCGAACGCGGCGAACACGACGGTGACTTCGACGTCGTCGTCGTGGGGAGCGGGGCGGCCGGGATGACGGCCGCGCTCGCGGCGGCGAAGCGCGGGCTGCGGGTGGTCGTCCTTGAGAAGGGCGCGAAGTTCGGCGGGTCGACAGCGCGGTCCGGCGGCGGCGTCTGGATCCCGAACAACGAAGCCCTGCCCGATCACGGCGACACACCGGAAGCGGCCCGCGCCTACCTCGAAGCCATCGTCGGGGACGTGGTGCCGGCCGAGCTGCGAGAGGCCTTCCTCCAGCACGGGCCGGAGGTCGTCGCCCTCATCCAGCGGGAAACACCGCTGCGCTTCCAGTGGGTGCCCGGCTACTCCGACTACCACCCCGAGGCTCCCGGCGGGCGGGCCGCCGGCCGCTCCGTCGAGCCCAAGCCCCTGGACGGGCACATCCTCGGAGAGGAGCTCGCCAACCTCGAACCGCCCTACAGCGCATCTCCCCTGGGCGTACCGATCACGCAGGCCGACTACCGCTGGCTGAGCCTGATCGCGCGACACCCCCGGGGCGTCCTCCGCATGCTCGGCCTCGGCGCGCGCTGGCTCACCGGCCGCGTGACCGGCAAACAACTCCTTGCCATGGGACAGGCGCTCGCGGCGGGCCTGCGCGCCGGGCTCCAGCAGGCCGGGGTCACCGTCCGCCTGGACACCCCGCTCGTCGACCTCGTCACCGAGAACGACCGCGTCACCGGTGTGCTCACCACGAACGGCGAAGTCATCCACGCGGCGCGTGGGGTGATCCTCGCGGCCGGCGGCTTCGAGCAGAACGAGGAGATGCGCACCAAATACCAGCGCCAGCCGATCGGCACCGCCTGGACCGTCGGCGCCGCGGCCAACACCGGCGACGCGATCACGGCCGGGATGAAGCTCGGGGCCGCGGTCGACCTGATGGACGACGCGTGGTGGGGACCGACGATCCCGCTCACCGGCGGCCCCTGGTTCGCCCTCGCCGAGCGGTCACGGCCCGGTTGTCTGATGGTCGATGGCCGCGCCGAACGGTTCGTCAACGAGTCCGCGCCGTACGTCGAGGCCGTGCACGCCATGTACGGACCCGGTGATGGACCGGGCGAGCACATCCCGACCTGGCTGGTCTTCGACCAGCGCTACCGCAACCGCTACATGTTCACCGGCATCGGCCCCCGCCAGCCGCTGCCGGGGCGGTGGTTCAAGGCCGGGATCGCCGCGAAGGCCGGCACTCTCGGCCAACTCGCCGAACGCATCGGGCTGCCGGCGCAGGCACTCGAAAACACCGTCAGCCGCTTCAACGACTACGCGCGCAAGGGCGTCGACGAGGACTTCCAGCGCGGCCAGAGCGCGTACGACCACTACTACGGCGACCCGCTCAACCGCCCGAACCCCAGCCTCGGCCCACTGGACAAGCCGCCGTACTACGCGATCAAGATCGTGCCCGGCGACCTGGGCACGAAGGGCGGCCTGCGCATCGATACCCACGCTCGCGTGCTGCGCGAGGACAGCTCGGTGATCGCGGGTCTCTACGCCGCCGGGAACACGAGCGCGGCGGTCATGGGGCACACCTACGCCGGCCCGGGCGCGACGATCGGGCCCGCGATGGTCTTCGGCTACCTTGCGGCCACCCATCTGGCCGCCCAGAATCGCACCGGAGGTCGACGATGACTGAAGTCCGCACCATCGACGCGGGGGCTCCCCCGGAGCGCTTCGCCCGTGGCTGGCACTGCCTCGGGCTGGCAGACTCCTTCAAGGACGGCAAACCGCACGCTGTCAACGCTTTCGGCACGAAGCTCGTGGTGTTCCAGGACCAGGACGGCAAGCTCAACGTGCTCGACGGCTACTGCCGGCACATGGGCGGGGACCTGACCCAGGGCACCGTCAAGGGCAACGAGATCGCCTGCCCGTTCCACGACTGGCGCTGGGGCGGCAACGGCAAATGCGTCTCGATTCCTTACGCCAAAAGGGTTCCGCTGCGCGCTCGGACCCGTGCGTGGCTCGCCCTCGAGGAGAACAAGCAGCTGTTCGTCTGGCACGATCCGCAGGGCAACCCGCCGCCGGAGGACATCGTGATCCCGCGCATCGACGGGATCTTCAGCGGCGAGTGGAGCAACTGGACCTGGGACTCGGTGCTGATCGAGGGCTCGAACTGCCGCGAGATCATCGACAACATGGTCGACATGGCCCACTTCTTCTACATCCACTACGCGTTCCCGACCTACTTCAAGAACGTGTTCGAGGGCCATATCGCAACCCAGTACCTCAACACCAAGGGCCGTCCCGACATGGGCATGGCGTCGAACTACGGCGGCGAGGACAACCTGCTCCACTCGGAGGCGTCGTACTTCGGCCCCTCCTACATGATCAACAAGCTGGTCAACACGTTCAAGGGCTACGAGATCGAGAACGTGCTGATCAACTGCCACTACCCGGTCACGCCGAACTCGTTCGTACTGCAGTGGGGCGTGAGCGTGAAGAAGCTCCCCGGCGTCAACGACGAGCAGGCGGACAGGATCGCGGGGAAGTTCGCCAAGAGCATCGGTGTCGGGTTCCTGCAGGACGTCGAGATCTGGAAGAACAAGAGCCGCGTCGACAACCCGTTGCTGTGCGAGGAAGACGGGCCGGTGTATCAGCTGCGCCGCTGGTACGACCAGTTCTATGTGGACGTCGACGACATCACCGAGGACATGACCCGCCGCTTCGAGTTCGAAGTGGACACGACGAAGGCGAACGAGGCGTGGGCACGGGAGGTGGCCGAGAACCTGGCGCGGCAGCAGGAAGAGGTGCCGACGTGACGACCACCGAGCGCACCGAGTTCCTCACCGGTGGCCTGCGCCCGCACGTCTGTACGACCTGCGGAACCTGCGTGCTCGTCAAGAAAAACAGCTGGAAGCACACCAGCATCCAGTGGACCACCGACGCGGCCGGCAGCTGCCCGGTGTTCGCCGAGCAGGTCGCGGCTGGGGAGAGCACGGCGCTGCTCGACACGTGCGAGAAGCTGACGGTGAGTATCGCGGAATCGGTGCGTGACGGGGAGTTCGGGATACTGGATGCCTGAGGTCCACACGCTCACCGTCGCCGAAGTGATCGCCGAAACCGGCGACGCGCATTCGGTGGTGTTCGAGCTGAGCCCCGATCAGATCGAGGCTTTCCGTTACCGCCCAGGGCAATTCCTCACACTGCGGATCGGGACGGCGGCGCGGTGCTACTCGCTCGCGAGCGCGCCGCACGAGGGCTCCCGGCTGAAGGTCACGGTGAAACGCACCGAGGGTGGCTACGGCTCGAACTGGATCTGCGACAACATCCGGGCCGGCTCCACAGTGGACGTACTCGTCCCGGCCGGGATCTTCACGCCCGCCGACTTCGACGAGGACCTGCTGCTGTTCGCCGGCGGCAGTGGCATCACGCCGGTCATGTCGATCCTGAAGACCGCCCTGCGGCAGGGAAACGGGCGGATCGTCCTGATCTACGCCAACCGCGACGAGCGTTCGGTGATCTTCGGCGCCGAACTGTCCACATTAGTCAAAGAGTACTCGGATCGGCTCGTCGTCCTGCACTGGCTCGAATCCGTGCAAGGACTGCCCAGCGAAGCACAGCTGGGCGCGCTGGCCCGGCCGTTCGCCGGATTCGAGGCCTTCCTGTGCGGTCCGGCACCGTTCATGGCCGCGGCCAAGCAGGCGCTCGAGGGTCTCGGGTGGGGAAGAAAGCGCATTCACCTCGAGAAGTTCGTCTCGCTCGGCGGCAATCCGTTCGAGACCGAACCGTCCGAACCGGACACCGGGGAAACCACCGAACTGCACGTCGATCTGGACGGCAAGCAGCACGAACTCACTTGGCCGCGTCAGCGCAAGCTCCTCGACTTCCTGCTGGACAAAGGTTTGGAGGCGCCGTACTCCTGTCGCGAGGGCCAGTGCAGCGCCTGCGCCTGCCGGATCGTCTCGGGCGAGGTCAAGATGCTGAACAACGAGATCCTGGACTCCGAGGACATCGCGGAGGGCATCGTGCTGGCCTGTCAGTCGGTGCCGCTGACCGACGAAGTGTCGGTGACCTACGAATAGGAGCGCGCGTGCCCATCGACCCCGAGCTCGCCATCGGTGCCGACCTCGGCGAGGTGGCCTTCGCCTGGACGTCGTCCGACGTCCTGCTCTACCACCTGGCGCTCGGCGCCGGCGCAAACCCGACCGACCCGAAGGAACTGCGTTACGCCTACGAGCGAGACCTGCGCGTGCTACCCACGTTCGCGACCGTCGCGGCGGACCTGCACACCGTCGATCCCCCCACGGTGAGCATGCCCGGCATCGAGATCGACCTGGCCAAGGTCGTGCACGGCACGCAGGCCGTCACGGTGCACCGGCCGATCCCGATCGAGGCGAAGGCCGTGGCCCGGACCCACGTCGTCGACGTCCAGGACAAGGGCAGGGCCGCCGTCATCCTCAAGGAGACCGTGGTGCACGACACCAACGGAAGTCCACTATGGACAGCGCAGTTGAGCATCTTCGCACGCGGCGAGGGTGGTTTCGGCGGCCACCGCGGCAGCTCGGACAAGGTGGAGGTACCGGAGCGCGAGCCCGACGCGACGATCGTCACTCCGACCTTGCCGCAGCAGGCGCTGCTGTACCGGCTGTGCGGCGACCGGAACCCCTTGCACGCCGACCCGGAGTTCGCCCGGGCCGCCGGTTTCGACGTGCCGATCCTGCACGGCCTGTGCACCTACGGCATGGTCGCGAAGGCCGTGACGGACGCGCTCCTCGACGCCGACGTCACGCGGGTGAAGTCGTTCTCGGCGCGGTTCGCGGGCGTCGTGCTGCCGGGCGAGACGCTGCGAACCCAGGTGTGGCAGGAGGATTCACGCCTGTTCGTCCGGTCGTCCTCGGTGGAACGCGACGCACCGGTGCTCACGGACGCGGTCCTCACCACGGTGTGATCCCCGCAACGAGCATGTACGCCATGCCCAGGCCCATCGCGGAACGGTAGATCGGCCGGGCGGTCAGTACCTCCCGCACGGGTGCGCGGTGCACCACCCGGATCGCCTTGAAACCGGAGCGTGCCGCGTCGACAGCGAAGTAGCCGATCGCGATGACGGCGAGCACGGGCCAGGCGAGCCGGCCGGACATGTCGGACATCACGAGCCACGGACCGTGGTCCATGCCCTGTCGCGGCATCGCGGTGATCATGTACAGCATCGCGGCGGCGCAGACCGTGTGGTGCACCGCGCAGCAGCGGCGGCCTCGCAGCGACGCGACGAAGAACCAGCCTGCCATCAGGACGAGCACGGCCTGCCAGCCCGCCGCCGGGATCGGTCCGCCGAGCGGCGAGACCATCGCGACCATGGCCACGACCGTCAGCACCTCGGCGAGGTCCATCTGCCGAATGTCGGGGTCGTGCACCTCCAGCCGTACCAGCCGGTACACACTCGGCACGGCCAGGAGCGCGAAGAGCACGGTGAGGCTCCACGCGACGGCGTCCGGAATGTGCATGTGACCACCGTTGCCGACGGTCCCGGGATCGAGCTAGGGGTCAACCAGGTGAAATGGGTCGCACCCGGTGCACGAACGTTGAACTCGGCGTGCCGAACGACGGACTCGGCGCCGCGAGCGTCGAACTCGGCGTCCTGAACGTAGGACTCGACCTCCCGAACGTCGGACTCGGCGCCGCAAGCGTCGGACTCGCTGTCCCGAACGTACGACTCGGCGTCATGAGCGTCGGACTCGCCGGGGTTAGGGGGCTGTCAAGAGGAGGGCGCTGGTGGGGACGCCGGTGCCGGCGGTGACGAGGACGTGGGAGACGTCGCGGACCTGGTTGACGGCCGTGCCGCGGACCTGCCGGACCGCCTCCGCGATGCCGTTCATGCCGTGCACGTACGCCTCGCCCAGCTGGCCCCCGTGCGGGTTGAGGGGCAGGGCACCCTCCAGCGTCAGCGTGTCACCGGCGATGAAGCCGGGCGCCTCCCCGCGGCCGCAGAAGCCCAGCTCTTCGAGTTGCATCAGCACGTACGGGGTGAAGTGGTCGTACAGCACCGCCACATCGACGTCCGCCGGCCGCAGTCCCGACTGTGTCCACAGCTGCCGCCCGACGACGCCCATCTCGGGCAGCGCCGCGAGGTCGTCGCGGTAGTAGCTGGTCATGATGTACTGGTCCGGCCCGCTGCCCTGTGCCGCGGCCGTGACCACCGCGGGCGGGTTCGGCAGGTCGCGCGCCCGTTCGAGGCTCGTCACGACCAGAGCGACGGCGCCGTCGGTCTCCTGGCAGCAGTCGAGCAGATGCAGCGGCTCCGTGATCCAGCGGGAAGCCTGGTGTTCCTCCAGCGTGATCGGCTTGCCGTAGAACCAGGCGGCGGGGTTCGTCGCGGCGTGCTGCCGGTCGATCACCGCCACCCGGCCGAAGTCCTCGCTCGTCGCGCCGTACTCGTGCAGGTACCGCTGCGCCACCATGGCCACCGTCGAAGCCGGGGTGCCCAGGCCCATCGGGTAGTGGAAGCTGTTGTCCACTCCGGACGAGTTGACCTGGCCGGCGGCCGCGCTCGACACCTGTCCGAACCGCATGCCCGAGCGCTCGTTGAACGCGCGATACGCCACCACGACGTCCGCGACGCCCGTAGCGACCGCCATCGCCGCCTGCTGGATCGTCGCGGCCGCCGCGCCGCCGCCGTAGTGGACGCGACTGAAGAACGTCAGCTCGGGAATACCCAGTTCGCGCGCCACCGCGATTTCCGCGTTGGCGTCCATGGTGAACGACACCAGACCGTCCACATCGGACGCCGACAGACCGGCGTCCGCCAGTGCCGCCCGCACCGCCTCCGCGGCCAGCCGCAGCTCGCTGCGCCCGGAGTCCTTGGAGAACTCGGTGGCGCCGATCCCGGCGATCGCCGTCGCGCCGGACAGGTTCACGACATACCTCCGACCGTCACCGTGCCCGCGATGTGCTCACCCAGGTTTCCCTTGCCGCTCACCCGGATCGTCATCTCGTCGCCGTCGTGCTCGACCACTTCGCCGGACAGCACGAGCGTGTCGTAGGCGTAGCACGGCACCCCGAGCTTGATCTTGATCGACCGCACGAACGCCCGCGGCCCCGCCCAGTCCGTCACGAACCGGTGCACCAGCCCGGTATCCGTGAGGATGTTCATGAAGATGTCCTTCGAACCGCGGGCGATCGCGGCGTCGCGGTCGTGGTGCACGTCCTGGAAATCGCGGGTCGCGATCGCCGCGCTGATCACGAACGTCGGGGTGATCTCGACGGTCAGCGGCGGCAGTGCGGTGCCGATCATGCGATCACCCGCCAGGCCGGGAGCGTCAGCTCGTCGTCAACCTTCACGAACGCCACCTCCACCGGCTGTCCTATGTGCACAGAAGCGACATCCAGGACCTCGCCCAGCATCCGCACGCCTTCCGCCAGCTCCACCAGTGCGATGACGAACGGCAGTTTCTTGCCGGGCACGGCGGGCCGGTGGTGCACGACATAGCTGTAGACCGTGCCGCGCCCGCTCGCGACCACCCAGTCCGGTTTCGCGTCGAGGTCGCCGTCCGGCGGCATGGGACCGGGCGGATGGCGCAGCTCGTCACCCCAGCGCTGGATCCGCAGCTCACCGGCTTTCATGCCCTCCCAGAAGAACTCGGTGTCCTTGCTGACCACCGGCCGCAGTACGCCGGACTGGGTGGGCTTCGGCTTGAACTTCAGCACCCGGAACAGCATGTCCGCGACCACCTCGTCACCCACGTACCAGGTGGTCGTGGTGGTCACGAAGTAGCCCTCGCCGAGCGCTGTCCTCTTCGGACCGACGATGCCTTCGAGTTTCGTTGTGGACGCGACATGTTCGCTGTGATGGAGCAGCCGCCGGTAGTTCTGCTCAGAGTTCGTCGCGACGATCGAGGTGTACCCGGCCTCGTCCAGCACGGTGATGATCGCGCCCAGCGGGTCGTCGGCGGTGCGCTGCCAGTTCAGGCCACCCATCGTCCACACCTGGGCCATCGCCGGCGGCGCCACGCCTTCGGCCACGTAACGCGGGTTCTCGTCGCCCAGCGCCTCGAGCCAGTTGTTGATCATCGCCGGGTTGACCGGGTCGCGAGCCAGGCGCGGTGCCGATTCCCCTTGCGCGGCAATACGCGCCGCGTCCTCTTCGATCGTCATCGGGGCACCCTCGGCAGTCCCAGTCCCATCATCGCGATCAGCTCGCGCTGGATCTCGTTCACCCCGCCGCCGAAGGTCAGCACGAGGTTGCGACGCGCCAGCACATCGAGCCATTCGGCCAGCTCCGCGGTCTCCGGATCGGTCAGATCCCCATGGCGCGCAACGACTTCTTCGAGCAGCCGGGCGATCCGCTGGATGCGCTCGGACCCGAAGACCTTCGTCGCCGACGCGTCCGCCACGTCGACCGGCTGCGTCACCGCGACCTGCCAGTTGAGCAGCTCGTTGATCCGCACCGTGGCCTCGGTCTCGCGCAGCACGCTCCGCACATCGGGCTGGTCGAGCAGCCCGCGGGCCGCCGCCCAGGCGAAAACCCGGTCGTACAGCCCGGCGATGCGCCCGGCCGGGCCGAGCATGACACGTTCGTGATTGAGCTGGGTGGTGATCAGCTTCCAGCCCCGGTTCTCCTCGCCGACCAGCATGTCCGCCGGCACCCGGACGTCCGAGTAGTAGGTCGCGTTGACGTGGTGTGCGCCGTCGCAGGTGATGATCGGTGTCCACGAGTAGCCGGGGTCGCTCGTGTCGACGATGAGGATCGAGATGCCGTGATGCTTGGGCGCCTCGGGATCCGTGCGCACGGCGAGCCAGATGTAGTCGGCGTCGTGCCCGCCGGTGGTGAAGATCTTCTGCCCGTTGACGACGTAACCGTCGCCGTCGCGGACCGCGGTGGTGCGCAACGAAGCCAGGTCCGTGCCCGCGTCGGGTTCGGTGTAGCCGATCGCGAAATGCACCTCACCCGCCAGAATCCGTGGCAGGAAAGCGTTCTTCTGCGCCTCGGTGCCGTACTGCTGCAAGGTCGGGCCGACGGTCTGCAGCGTGACCGAGGGCAGCTGGACGTCCGCCCGCGCGGCTTCGTCGACGAAGATGTGCTGTTCGATCTCGCCGAACCCGCGCCCGCCGTACTGCTCCGGCCAGCCGACGCCGAGCCAGCCGTCCTGGCCCATCCGCCGCACGATCCGCCGGTACACTTCGCCGTGCCGCTCGCGCAGCAGCGCCGTGCGTTCCTCCGGCGCGATGAGCCCGGCGAAGTAGTCCCGCAGCTCGGCGCGCAGTTGCCGCTGGGGGCCGGTCAGTTCGATGTACATGCGCTCAGCTCCTTGATCAGCGCGTAGTACCGGTGCAGCGGGTAGGTGATGTCGAGGCCGAGACCGCCGTGCAGGTGATGGCAGATCGCGAGCGCCTTCGGCGCCTCGTGCGCGAACCAGTACCCGGCGATGTCGAGGTCGGGGCGCGGGTCGAGGCCCGAAGCCAGCCGCCAGATCACCGAGAGCGCGGCGAGATGCACCGTGCGCGAGGCGATGTAGACGTCGGCGATCTGCTGCGCCACCGCCTGGAACGCGGCCAGCGGGCGACCGAACTGGACCCGCTGCCCGACATGCTTCGTGGTGAGCTCGAGTGCGCCGGCCAGCACGCCGTCGCCGAGCGCGATCATCCCGGCCAGCGCGTACCGGCGCAGGGTCGCGAGCGCGTGGCCCGGCTCGCGGTCGCGCAGCTGGTCGGCCTCCTCGACCGCGACGCCGTCGAGCCGCATCGTGGTGCCGGCGGCGGTGACGCCTTCGGCGCGCGGGTCGACCAGGAACACGCCCGTGCCGCCGGGCATCGACGCCGGCACGAGCACCCTGGTCGCGGCCGCGAGCTGCGGAACGGCGGTCTTGACACCGGTGAGCAGCCACCGGCCACCGTCCGCGACCGCGCGTGTCGACGGCTGTTCCGTCAGCGGCGCGGAAGGTTCGTGCACCGCCGCGGTGACCACGGCTTCGCCGGTCGCGATCTCGGGCAGCAGTTCCGCGCGCTGCCCGGGGGTGCCGAGAACCTCCAGCGGCAGCAGGCCGAACGTCAGGCTGAGCGCCGGGACTGGCGCGGCGGCGCGGCCCAGCTCGGTGAGCAGGACGGCGACCTCGGCGATGCCCAGGCCGTCGCCGCCCAGCTCGGGCGGCAGCGCGAGGCCGAGCAGGCCCGCCTTACCCAGGGCCCGCCACACCTGCTCGTCGAAACCGCGCTCACCTGGCGGCCGTTCGAAGTCGATCTCCCGGCCGAGGATCTTGGCGGCGAGACCGGCGATCTCCCGCTGGGGCTCATCGAGGGTGAAGTCCACGCAGACTCCTCAGACTAAGACTGAAACACGTTCTAGTCTTAGCCGAGTGGGCGTGTGCAGGCAAGCCCTTCAGGCGACCCCGTTGGCAGCATCGAGGAGATCTTTGAGCTCGCTCGTGATCGCGTCGGCGAGCGGCCACAGTTGTGGAACGAGTTCTCGCGCACCGAGGAGACCCACGTCCACCCGGCCCGCATTGGAGATCACGGTGACGTTCAGGCCGGCGCCGTGGAACACCGGGCCGAGCGGGTAGAGCCCGGTGACCTTCGCGCCGAGCAGGTACAGCGGCATCGGCGGGCCCGGCACGTTCGAGATGACCAGGTTGTGCACCACCGGATGCTTCTCGGCCAGGCGCAGCGCCGCGTAGGCCCGCGCGGCGAAGCCGAAGATCCGTGGCCCGGCGAACTGCGCCCAGTCCTGCAGCATGTCCGGCCTGATGGTGAAGTGGTGCTCCTTCGCGACCCGGTTGCTCTCCGCGATCGCGTGCACGCGGGCCACGGGATCGGCCAGCTGGGTGGGCAGCGCGGCGAAGAACGCGGAGACCTTGTTGCTGCCGGCGTCCGTCTCGGTGCGGTCCTGGACCGACACCGGGACCGTCGCGACCAACGGCTCGTCCGGTAGCTCGCCGCGCGCCTGCAGGTACCGGCGCAGCGCGCCCGCGCACAGGGCGAGCACCACGTCGTTGACCGTCACCGAGAACGCGTTCTTCACCGCCTTCACCTCGTCGAGGTCGAGGCTCGTGTACGCGACCGTGCGCAGGCCGGTGATGGTGCTGTTGAACGAGGTGCGCGGGGCGGTGAACGGCACCGGCATCCCGGTGCGCTTGAGCGCGCGGCCGATCCAGCGCGGGGCGACGGCCAGCAGGTCGGGCAGCAGTTTCGCGATCTCGGCCGGCCGTCGTGCCAGCGAGGCGACGCTGTTGCGCAGTAGTTCGAGATCGCTGGGCGGCGCCGGGTTGCGCTCCGTCTCCGGCAGCGGCGGCAGCGAGTCCGGGTCGAGCCCGCACAGGTACGCGATCAGGTTCGCACCGCTGACCCCGTCGACCGTGGCGTGGTGCATCTTCAGCAGCGCCGCGATCCCGCCGTCGGGCAGGCCCTCGATGACGTACATCTCCCACAGCGGGCGCGCCCGGTCCAGCGGCTGGCTCGCGAAGTGGGCGCACAGTTCGGCGAGGGTTTCCCGGTCGCCGGGGCTGGGCACCGCGACCCGGTGCACGTGCCTGTCGACGTCGAACGTCTCGTCTTCGACCCACACCGGGTGCAGCAGGTTCAGCGGCGAATTGTGCAGTTTCCGGCGGAATTCCGGAATCGCCGAGACGCGTTCGGCGAGCTTTTCCCGGAACGCGGTGAACGAGTATCCGCCCGGCATCGTCGAGCCGTCGAGCGTGAGCAGGCCGCAAATGTGCAGCACCTGCGAAGGCGTTTCCAGGTAGAGGAAACTGGCATCGAGGCCACTGAGCGGTTGCACAAGACCAGACTAATGCGGGCATTTACGATCTGACATATGCGACCGCGTTTCCTCACCCGTCGGGCGGTTCAGCTCGCGCTGACCGCGAACGCAATGCGTCCCGTGCCGGGGGCGCGCGCCGCGATCCCCGCCTTCTTCGCGGGCTGGCTCACCGGCGAGCTCGCGCCACACCTGCTCGCGCTGACCGTCGCCGACACGGCGGCGCACGTCGCCCGCTACGGTGCGCGCACCACTGCGGATCGCGTGGCGCTCGCTCTCGCGGGTGCGTCCGCGGCGGGCCTCGGCGCGCTGATCGCCGACGCGCAGCGGGCCCGCGGCCAGGTCGAGCAGGCACTGGCCGAGGCGCTCGGCCCGAAGTACCTGCAGGACCTGCGGCGCCCGGCGGACCCGAAGGACCTCGCGACCCCGTGGGGCCAACTGGTGCTGCCGTTCCGGATGCGCGACCCGGATGTCCGCCGCGACCGCGACGTGGCGTACGCGCCGGGTGGCAAGCGGTTCCTGATGGACATCTACCGTCCGAAGGAGCCGGTCCGCGGCCGGCCGGTGCTGCTGCAGATCCACGGCGGCGCGTGGATGGTCGACAGCAAGGACCACCAGGGCATCCCGCTGATGCTGCACATGGCGCGCCGCGGGTGGGTGTGCGTCGCGATCAACTACCCGCTCTCGCCCGCGGCGCACTGGCCGGAGCACATGATCGCGGTCAAGCGAGCCGTCGCGTGGATCCGCGAACACATCTCCGGCTACGGCGGCGACCCGTCGTTCCTCGCCGCCACCGGCGGTTCCGCAGGCGGGCATCTAGCGGCGCTGCTCGCGCTGACCCCGAACGATCCCGGGCTGCAACCGGGGTTCGAGGAGGCGGACACGGCCATCCAGGCGTGCGTGCCGCTGTACGGCATCTACGACTTCGCGGCGACGACCGGCTCGCACGCGAGCGAGTACCGGCTGACGTCCTTGCTCGCGCGGTATGTGGTCGGCAAGGACCCGGTGGAGTACCTCGACGACTACGTCGCCGCGTCGCCCCTAGACCGCGTCAACGACAAGGCGCCGCCGTTCTTCGTGCTGCACGGCGAGCGCGACACGATGGTGCCCGTGCCGGAGGCGCGCGAGTTCGTCCGGCGGCTGCGCGAGGTGTCCCCGAATCCCGTTGCCTACGCGGAACTTCCCGGCGCGCAGCACGCGTTCGACGTCTTCCCGTCCATCCGCACCGCCCACGCGGTCCGCGGCATCGAGCGGTTCCTGGACTGGACTTATCTGCGCTCACTGACCGGATGACAACGGGTGGTTGAGCACCTGCGGCTCGCCCAGGAGCTGGCCCGCGACCTGGCAGGCGATCCAGAAGAGGGACCCAGTTCCCGCGAGCGCACCGAACCCGCGCCCGGTGATCTACTCGACCAGACCTTGAGCCAGCGTTGTCCAAGGCCTGGCACTGTCGGCACTGGTGCAAGCTGTAACCAGCAACTATCACGACCTTCGTCTCGTCAACTCGCTGCGCGTCGTCGTCGACTTCCTGACGATTTTGGCGATATGGCAGGAATACATGGTGGGGGCGACCATCTTCGCGTGGGTGCCGACCGTGCTGGACTCGATGGTGCCCTTCGCTCTGGGGGCCGTGCAGTTCGCCCTGTGCACGTCTCTCCGCAGCGGGTTCGGCACATACCTGCTGGAAGCGACGGGGACGATCACGATAGGCACCGTCGCCTATGCCAACTTCGCCTTTCACGCCCGGCGCGGGTTCCGCAGCAACCAGTCATCTTACCGTTTCTTCCGGCCCCATGTCCGCTTCGGTTTGCTGTGCTGCGTCTGCGGGTTCATCGGCATCACGTCCCTCTGGCTTATCGGCGAACTGTCCGGACTCTCGAACAACGAGCACTACCAGATTCTCGCCGGTGGATTGGGTGCGCTGTGCCCGGCGGCCCTGGTGCTCCATTTCATCCCGCACTGGAATGGGGCCATCGCGAAAGCCCGCAGAAGCACGAAGGACTCCGCAATTCCCCGGTAACCGCGCGACCGACCTCGATGGGGGCTACGACAGCGCGTCCAGCGGTGTGCGGGCGCCCGGCGCGACGGGTAGCCAGCCGTCCGGGGTAGGGCGGAAGAGATACCAGCGGTGGTCCTTCCCCAGCCGCAGCTGCACATCGCCGCGGGTGAGGCGGTTGCGCCAGAGCTGAGTCTCACCGGGTAGGTCGGCATCGTCCAATTCGGACTGTGCTTCGAACAGTGCGGCGCGCGGAGGCTGCCACGACTCGCGCAGTGCAGCGAGGCCGCCGCGACCCGCCGCGCGCCACGCGGCGACCCAGGCCGCCGGCACGTCGGGAGAACCTCGCCGGGCCAGGTCTTCCTGCAGTGTCAGCGGTTCCGGATCGCCGCCGGTCAACAGGTCCAGAGCGCGAGCGGCCGCGTCGGCGGCGAGCGACGACAGCGTCGACGCACTCAACGCCGAACCCGGAGGCGGCGCACCGAGCGGTGCCGGCTCACCCGGCCCGGCAGGCGCCTCGGGCAGGGCGGGGACCGCGGAAGGCTTGCGGGCAAAGGCTTCCTTCGGCGTCAGGCCGGGCTCCTCGACGACCACCGTGGCCCGCGACCGCCGCGAACGCAGCTCCGAAAGCACCGCCTCCCGCCCGCGTCCGCGCAACAGGAACAGCACGAACGGATCGGCGTCCACCTCGTCCGCGACCAGATAGCACACCGCAGCCGAATGCTTGCACGGGTCCGCGGTGTCCGGGCACGAGCACCGCGGCCGCAGCTCGCCGGGGCCGGGCAACAGATCGACGCCCGACTCGCGCGCGTGCGACGCGAGGTCCGTCGGCAGCTCGCCGTCGAGCAGCGCCGCCGTGTGCCCGAGCCGCCTGCCGATCAGCTCCAGCAACGTTTCCCAGTCCTGGTCGGAAAACTTGTGGGTCCCGATCTTGACCCGGTACGGCACGGACCGGCTGCCCTGCACCCACGCCCGGATCTCGCCCGCCGTCACGTCGAGCGCGCTCACCCGCCCCTTGCGCGCGTACGTGCGCCCGCGCGGCAACCGGTTCGGATCCAGCTTCGCGCGGCCCTCCAGTGCCTCGACCCACGCGCGGCCCCACCAGGTCGCGCCGAAGGTCCGGCGCGGCGTCATCGCTGCTCACCCAGGTGCACAAGATCGGCGAGCTCGTCGTCGGACAGCTCGGTGAGCCAGTCCTCCCCCGCCCCCACCACGGCTTCGGCCAGCCCGCGCTTGGCCTCCAGCACCGTCGCGATGCGGTCTTCGAGCGTGCCCTCCGCGATCAGCCGGTGCACCTGCACCGGCCGGTCCTGCCCGATCCGGTACGCGCGGTCCGTCGCCTGGTCCTCGACGGCCGGGTTCCACCACCGGTCGTAGTGGATGACATGCGTCGCGCGGGTCAGGTTCAAGCCCACGCCGCCTGCTTTGAGGGACAACAGGAACACCGGGATGTCGCCGGACTGGAACCGTTGCACCATCTCCTCGCGGCGGCGCACGGAAGTCGCGCCGGACAGCAGTTCCACCGGCAGCCCGCGCTCGCCCAGCCGGGCCGCGAGGAGCTTGCACAACTGCACGTACTGGCTGAACACCAGCACGCTGTCGCCCTCGTCGAGGATCACGTCGAGCAGTTCCTCGAACGCGGCGAGCTTGCCCGAGCGGCCGGTGAGCGGCCCGGGCTGCTTGAGGTACTGCGCCGGGTGGTTGCAGATCTGCTTGAGCTCGGTGAGCAGTTTCAGCACCTGCCCACGCCGCTGCACGCCCTTCGACTCGCGGATCACCGCCAGGTTCTCCCGCACGACCGCCTCGTACAGCGTCGCCTGCTCGGTGGTGAGCGGCACGAACCGGTCGGTCTCGGTCTTGCGCGGCAGCTCCGGCGCGATATCCGGGTCGGTTTTGCGGCGGCGCAACAGGAACGGGCGGACGGTCGCGGCGAGCCGTTCGGTGCTCGCCTTGTCCCGGTCACGTTCGACCGGCCGAGCGATCGTGCGGCGGAAATGCTCCAGGGTGCCCAGCAGGCCCGGCGTCGTCCAGTCCACAATGGACCACAGTTCGGTGAGCCGGTTCTCCATCGGGGTGCCGGTGAGCGCGACCCGCGCGGCGGCCGGGATGCGGCGAAGTTCCTTCGCTGTCAGGGAAAGCGGGTTCTTCACGTGCTGGGCTTCGTCCGCGGCGACGAGTCCCCAGCCGACCTCGGCAAGCGCTTCCCGGTCGCGCCGCAGCACGCCGTAGGTGGCGAGCACGACCTCGTCCGGCGCGACCTCGTCCAGATGCCTGCTGCCGCCGTGAAAGCGGCGCACCGGAACACCAGGCGCGAACTTCGCGAACTCGCGCTCCCAGTTGCCCAGCAGGGAGGTCGGGCACAGCACGAGCGTCGGCCCGGCGGCGAGCGCGCGCCGGTGCAGGTGCAGCGCGATGAGCTGGATCGTCTTGCCCAGCCCCATGTCGTCGGCGAGGATGCCGCCGAGCCCCAGCTCGGTCATCTCGGCGAGCCAGCCCAGCCCGGTGCGCTGGTACGGCCGCAGCGTCGCCTGCAGGTCCGCCGGGACGTCTACTGTGGATGGTCCACGGCGGATCCGGTCAAGCAGACCGGAAAGCGCTTTCGGCGCGGAGAACTCCAGCCGCTCACCGCCGACCTCCAGTGTGCCCGTCAGAGCCGCCGCGAGCGCCTCGGCCGCGCTCACCTCGCCGGACGAGCGCCGCCGCAGCTTCGCGAGCATGGCCGGGTCGACCCGGACCCATTGGCCGCGCAGCCGGATCATCGGCCGCTTCGCCTCCGCCAGCGCGGTGATTTCCGCCTCGGTCAGGTTCTCGCCGCCGACGGACAGCTGCCAGCGGAATTTCAGCAGGTCCGTCATCCGGAAGACGGCGCCGCCTTCGCTGCCCGGGGCGGGCGTCGCGCTCGCCTTCACCCGGACACCATCGCTGAACATTCCCTTGGGCCACAACACTTCCACGCCCGCGGCACTCAGCGCGGAACCAGCCGGGCCGAGCAGCTCGACGAGTTCGTCATCGGTGAAGGCCAGCTCGGCGGGGGCGGCCGCGTCGAGCGCGCGCCCGAGCGGCTCCCAGGCTCGCGCGCCGCGCCGCAGCGCGATCAGCAGCTGCGCCTCGACCTGGTCGCCGAGCCGGGCCAGCACCGCGTCCGGCGCGTCCCACAACGTCGCGGCGTCGACCACCAGGCTCGGGTCGATCGCGCTGCGCAGAGCGAGCACCCCGGCGAACTCGGGCTCCTCCTCGCCGCGGATCTCGACGCGCAACTGCAGGTGCGCCCCGCTCGGCTGCTGCGCGGCAAGCCAGTCGAGGTCCGCCGCGTCCAGCAGGGTCGGCTCCGGCGCGGCGAACGCGGGGCCGCCCGCGACCACCCTGGCCGCCGGGGTGCGCACCAGCACGTCGGCCGTCGCGTCCCACAGCGCGCGCACGAGGGTCTCGGGCGAGTGCAGGCGCACCTTTTTCAAGCCTGACAAGGGAAGCGCGTGTGCCTCGGGCGGCAACGCGGCGGCGAGTTCGCGCAGCAGGGTCTCGTCCGTGCCGTCGAGCGGGCCGACCCGCCAGGCGTCGAGCCCGCCGGAGGTGGCAGTGGGCAGCACCCGGCCGCGGGCGATCAGGTGCAGCGCCGCCTTGACCGCCGCCGACCACGCCGCGATCGCCGGGCCGTTTTCGGCCGGCGCGGACAGCAGCAGCGGGATCGCCTCGGCCAGCGGCAGCACGTGCGCGTCCACCTTGGCGCGGCCGAACGACCCTCTTTTCGACGACACGAGTCCCTTGGGCAGTACGAGTTCGACCGGGGTGGGGCCGGCACCGTCACCCCACAGCGCGAGCACGCCTTCGCGCGGCGGATCCGAGGGCACGAAGATCGCCCTGGTCTCGGCAGTCAGCTCCACGTTCTCACGATAGTGTCGGGTGTGTTGGCCGCGTACGGCGCCAACTCACCGACGCAGGGAGCAAACTCACCGACGTGGCGGGCAAACACGCCCGGGAGGTCAGCGCGGGAGGCCCAGCAGGCGCTCGGCGGCGACGTTGCGGAGCACCTGGGTGGTGCCGCCGGCGATGCTCAGGCAGCGGGTGAGCAGGAACTCGTGCTGTGCGGCGGCGTCGACGACACCCGCCGGGCCGAGCAGGTCGAGCACGGTCTCGGCGACCTCCTGCCGGTGCCGCACGCCGACGAGCTTGCGCACGCTCGACTCCGCCCCCGGGTCCTGTCCTTCCAACCGCCGCAACGTCGACCGCAGGTCGAGCAGCGAGCACGCCGAGCCGTCGGTCACCAGCGCGCCGAGCCGGTCCAGCAGCGCCGCGTCGGGCGAGTCGACCGCGGCGAGCAGGTCCTCGACGGCCTCCCCGACCGAGGACCCGCCGCTCATCGCGACCCGCTCGTTCGCGAGCGTCGTGCGTGCGAGCCGCCAGCCGCCGTCGACCTCGCCGACCACCTGGCCATCGGGCACGAACACGTGCTCCAGGAACACCTCGTTGAACGCCGGGTCGCCGGTGATCTCCCGCAGCGGCCGGATCTCGATCCCCGCCGACCGCATGTCGACCAGGAAGTACGTGATCCCCTTGTGCTTGGGCGCGCCGGAATCCGTGCGGGCGAGGCAGATCGCCCAATCCGCTTCGTGCGCGAGCGAGGTCCACACCTTCTGCCCGGTGAGCGTCCAGCCACCGTCCACTTTGGTCGCTTTTGTGCGCAGCGACGCCAGGTCCGAACCGGCCTCCGGCTCGGAGAACAGCTGACACCAGGTGATCTCGCCACGCAGCGTGGCGCCGGCGAACCGGTCTCGCTGCTCCGGCGTGCCGTGTTCGAGGATCGTCGGCACCGCCCACGCGCCGATCACCAGATCAGGGCGGCGGACCCCGGCGCGCGCGAGTTCCGCGTCGATCACGAGCTGCCGCGCCGGATCGGCGTTCAGTCCGTAGGGTTGCGGCCAGTGCGGCATCAGCAGACCGGTCTCGGCCAGCCGCACGCGCTGCTCCTCCACCGGCAACGCGGCGATTTCGGCGACCGTCGCGCGCACCTGGGCGTCCTCGCCGATGTCCAGCGCGAGCTGACGGCGTTCCCCCGCCAGAGCCAGCTTCGCGACCCGGCGCCGCCAGCGGCCCGAACCGCCGAGCAACTGCCGCAGGGTGACCGCGCGCCGGAGATAGCGATGCGCCTCGTGTTCCCAGGTGAACCCGATCCCGCCGAGCACCTGGATGCAGTCCTTCGCGTTGCCGACCGCGGCATCGAGCGCCCCGGCCGCCGCCACCGCCGCGGCGAGCGGGTGTTCCCCGCCCGAACGCGCCGCGTCCCACGCGAGCGCCGCGGCGACCTCGGCGCGGCACAGCATCTCCGCACACAACTGCTTGACCGCCTGGAATGAGCCAATCGGCCGGCCGAACTGCTCGCGCACCTTGGCGTACTCGGTCGCGGTGCGCACGCACCAGCCCGCGATACCCGAGGCTTCGGCGGCGGCCAGTGTCGCGGCGAGATCGAGCACCGGCGCGTCGTCGAGCAGGGCGCTGCGCGGAACTTCCAGTGCTAGCTGGAAAAATCCGACGTCACGGGACAGATCGAGCCCCTCGGCCTTCTCGACCGGTTGCGGCGGCAGCACGAACCAGCCCCGATCGGTGGCGACGATGAGATGCGCCGAGTCGTCGGCGTCGAGGACCGGGTCCGTCCGTCCCTTCAGGAAGAACCCGGTGTCCGTCGGGGTCGCGACCACCGAGCCGGGTCCCAGCGCGACGGCCGCCCGCGCGCTGCCGTCGGCGAGTAGGGGCACGAGTTCCTTGGCCGCCAGCGAATCGGGCCGGCGGGCGAGGATCAGTCCGGCGAGGACGGTGCCGAACAGTGGTCCCGGCGCCAGCGCGGCCGCTGCCTCCGCCAGCCCCACCGCCAGATCGATCACCTCGCCGCCCGCGCCGCCGAGATCCTCCGGCAGCGCGACCGCGCACAGCTCGCCGGGAGCGCCGCCGCGTGCCCGGACCGATTCGGCCCATGCCCGCTGTTCCGAAGTCACCGCGATGGCCATGAGATCACTATAGAACGTGTTTCAGTTTTTCGGCAGGAAGTCCGTTAGGTAAGCTACGTGACGACGGTGGAACAAGTTTCGGAGCAGAGGTCGATGGCCGGTAAATCGCGAGCAGCAGCCCAGAGCAGGAACGGGCTCGGTGACGAGCTCGGTTCCGTCGCGCAGCGGGACCGGCGGCGCCGGATCATCGACGCCACCCTCGCCCTGGCCTCCAAGGGCGGGTACGACGCCGTGCAGATGCGCGCGGTCGCCGACAAGGCCGACGTCGCGCTGGGCACCCTGTACCGGTACTTCCCGTCGAAGATCCACCTGCTGGTCTCCGGTCTGTCGCGGGAGTTCGAGCGCGCCAGGGAGAAGATGGACCGCAGCGCCATCCCCGGCGAGACCCCGAGCGAGCGGCTGATCTTCGTGCTCAACCGCAACACCCGGCTCATGCAGCGCGACCCGCACCTCACCGAGGCGATGGTGCGCGCGTTCATGTTCGCCGACACCACCGCCGCGGCCGAGGTCGAGCAGGTCGGGCGGCTGATGGAGGACATGTTCGCGAAGGCCATGCGGATCGAGGAGCCCACCGAGCACGACCGCGCGGTGTTCCACCTGATCGCCGACGTGTGGATGGCGAACCTCGTCGCCTGGGTCACCCGGCGCGCGTCCGCGGCCGACGTGTCCGACCGGCTCGAACTCTCGGTACACCTGCTGCTGGACCGCTCCGCTGCGGAGTGAGCACGGCCCGTCACCCGCTGGTGATGGTGGCTGTGTGCGAGCTGTCAGGAACCTGAGGGTTGTATTTGGATCTTGAAAAGACGCAACAACCCGATACCGGGACTGCGTTTTCCGGTTTGTGAAACGCGCTGCGGCCGGACGGGCCGTACTCGGAGCGGTCGCACTCGGGGCCGTCGTCCTGCTGGTCACCTCGCTGGTCCACCAGGAGAACGCCGTCTCGGCGGCGAGCACCCACGTCGAACCCACGCCCGAGGAGACGACCGAGACCACGGCCCCGGCGCTGGCGACCCAGTCGACGCCCACACCCAAGCCGGTGCCGACGGTGTCGCCCGAGGAGTCGCGAGAGATCGCCGACCGGGTCGAGGACGCCGTGCAGCGGAGCGTGCCGAGCGCGCGGATCGGCATGGAGGTCTACGACCGGCAGACCGGCCAGGTGCTCACCAGCCTCGGCGCGGACAGCCAGTTCTCCAGCATGTCCGTGGTGAAGCTGCTGATCGCCGTGGACCTGCTCGCCCGCGACGACGGGTCGCTGCCCGACACCGCGGCCCAGAACCGGATCAGCCGGATGCTCTCGGCGAGCGACGACGGTATCGCCAGCTCGTTCTGGGTCACCGGCGGCGGCCCGTCGATCATCACCCGCGACGTCCAGCTGATGGGCCTGACCGGCACAGAGCCGCCCGCCACCTCCGGCGAATGGGGCGACACCGAGGTCACCGCGCAGGATCTGGTGAAGGTGTACCGCTACGTCGAGGACGAACTGCCGGACGACGCGCGGAACCTGCTGTACAACGCGATGTACCAGGCGAGCGAGACCGCGGCCGACGGCACCGACCAGTACTTCGGCATCCCCGACGGGCTGCCCGGCAGCACCTGGGCCATCAAACAGGGCTGGGGCAGCAGCGGCTCGACCGCGTTCTTCAACACCACCGGGCTGGTCGGGAAAGACGCGCGGTACGTCGTGATCGTGCTGACCGCCGCGCCGCTGGCGCACTACCGCGAGCTGGGCAGGGCGCTGACCACCGGCACCGCCCAGCTCGCGAAGCTCGTCAGCCCTTGAGCTTCGGCAGCACCTCGGTGCCGAACACCTGCAGGAACTCTTTTTGGTTGCGGCCCACGTTGTGGATGTAGATCCGGTTGAACCCGGCGTCGACATAACGCTGCAGCGAGGCGCGGTGCACGTCGGGGTCCGCCGAGATGACCATGCGGCCCTCGAAGTCCTCGGCCCGCACCAGTTTCGCCATCTGCGCGAAGTCGAACGGCGAGCGGATGTCGGCCTTCGGGAACTTCATGCCGCCGTTGGGCCACTGGTCCATCGCGTTCGCCAGCGCCTCCTCGTCCGTCTGCGCCCACGACAGGTGCACCTGCAGCAGCTTCGGCATCTCGTCGGGGTTCTTGCCCGCCTTACGCGCGCCCTGGTTGAAGTTGTCCAGGATCCCGGCCAGCTTCTCGATCGACGCGCCCGGCGTGATCAGCCCGTCCGCCAGCTCACCGGTCTTGCGCGAGGTGTACGGCGCGGCCGAGGCGATGTAGATCGGCGGCGGCGCGTCCGGCAGCGTCCACAGCCGCGTGGTGTGCAGTTTGAAGAACTCGCCCGAGTGCTTGACATCCTTGCCGCTGAACAGTTTCCGGATGATCTCCAGCGCCTCGAACATCCGCCGCACCCGCTCGGGCGCCTCCGGCCAGTAGCCGCCGATGATGTGCTCGTTGAGCGCCTCGCCCGAGCCGATACCCAGCCAGGTGCGGCCCGGGTAGGTGGCCTCCAGCGTCGCCGCGGCCTGCGCGACCATCGCCGGGTGCAACCGGAACGAGGGACAGGTCACACCGGGGCCCAGATCGCCGCTCGTGTTCTCGGCCAGCGACGCCAGCACACTCCACACGAACGAAGCCTCGCCCTGCTGCGGTACCCACGGCTGGAAGTGGTCAGCCGCCATCTGCCCGGAAAAGCCGTGCTGTTCGGACAATGCCGCCAGCTCGATGGACTCCCGTGGGGAGAACTGCTCAAGCGCCGCGGCCAACCCGATCTGAACGTCACTCACGACCTCATCAACCTTTCTGACATGCGATATCCCAGAACCTACCGGTAAGAGTCGGCGAATGCCGAGAACTCGTCGAGCCGCACCAGCGCTTCGGATTCGGGCAGATCCGGCAAGAGGAACGTGACCCGTTCGACAGTGGCGTCGGCGTACTCCTCGATCTTTGCCTTGTCGAGCGGCGCGGCGAAGACGGTGAACGGCACGTCGGGCCGCCCGTTGTCGGTGAGCCACGCCCGGACGCGCTTGATCTCGTCGATGCTGGTGTGCCCACGCGGCAGCCACGCGTCGGCGTGCTTCAGCAGCCGGTTCAGCGCGGCTTCGCTCTCACCGCCGACGTAGATCGGCGGGTGCGGCCGCTGCACCGGCTTGGGCCACTGGAAGATCCGGTCGAACCGGATGTGCTCGCCGTCGTAGGACGCCTCGTCGTGGGTCCAGATCGCTTTCAGCGCCTCGATCTGCTCGTTCAGCAGCGCGCCCCGGGTGCGGGGGTCGGTGCCGTGGTTGCGCATCTCCTCCCGGTTCCAGCCCGTGCCGACACCGAACAGCACCCGGCCCCCGGAGATCAGGTCCAGGCTCGAAACCTCGCCCGCGGTGTGGATGACGTCCCGCTGGATCAGCAGCGCGATACCCGTGCCGAGCAACAGGTTCTCGGTCACCGAGGCCATCGCGGACAGCGTCACGAACGGGTCGAGCGTGCGGTAGTAGCGGCGCGGCAGCTCGCCGCCGGGGTACGGGGTCTCGCGGCTGGCGGGAATGTGCGAGTGCTCGGCGAGGAACACGGAGTCGAACCCGCGTTCCTCCAGCGCACGGCCCAGCTGTGCGGGACGGATGGTTTCGTCGGTCACGAAGGTGGCGATTCCGAACTTCATATGACGCCATAACCCCTTGCCGTACTGGGTGCATTCCGCCGGTCACGGATAGGCTAGCGGCATGAGCGCGCCCGACTTGGACTTCGATCAGGTGTACCGGGAATCGCCGCTGGTGCCGTGGGTGATCGGCGAACCGCAACCGCTGCTGGTCGAGCTGGAGAGCGCGGGCGAAATCCGCGGCGACGTGCTCGACGTCGGCTGCGGGCCCGGTGACAACGCCGTTTTCCTTGCCTCGCGCGGATATCACGTGACGGGCGTCGACGGCTCGCCGACCGCGATCGAACGGGCCCGCGCCAAGGTGGCGGACCTCGACCTCGAGTTCGAGGTGGCCGACGTGACGAAGCTCGAGGGCTTCGAGGACCGCTTCGACACCGTGGTCGACAGTGCGCTTTATCACTGCCTGGACGACGACGAGCAGCGCGCGTACGTCGCGGCGTTGCACCGGGCCTGCCGCGGCGGCGCCACCGTGCACGTCTTCTGCCAGGCCGAGCAGGTGGCCGGCCTGCCCGGGCCACGCGTGATCTCCGAACAGAACCTGCGCGACACGTTCGCCGGGGGCTGGCGGATCACGCGCCTGCGCCGGGCCGACTACACGACGGTCATGACCCGCGACATGCTCGTCCGGATGACCGAGCAGTCGCTGGACGAGGTCCGGTTCGACGACAGCGGGCGCTTCCTCATGCCCGCCTGGCAGCTGACCGCCGTCCGCGCCTGACCGTCGAACTCACGCTCCCGAACGTCGGACTCGCGGTCCTGAGTGTCCGACTCGCGGTCCTGAACGTCGGACTCGCGGAGGTGCCCGCGAGTCCGACGCTGGCGACGCCGAGTCCGACGGTCGCGACGGCGAGTTCGACGCTCAGACGTTGCGCCGGTATTGGCCGCCGACCTCGAAGAACGCGCTGGTGATCTGGCCGAGCGTGCACACCCTGGCCGCGTCCATCAGCACGCCGAACACGTTTTCGTCCGTGGCCGCTGCCTCGCGCAGGGCCTTCAGTGCCTGCTCGGCGTCGTCACGGTGGCGCTGCTGGTAGTCCGCGACGCGGTCGAGCTGCGACCGCTTCTCGTCCTCCGTCGCCCGCGCCAGCTCGACCGCCACCTCGTCTTCTTCCGGGTGCGGGTTGCGGAACGTGTTGACCCCGATGATCGGGAGCGTCCCGTCGTGCTTGAGCCGCTCGTACAGCATCGACTCGTCCTGGATCTTGCCGCGCTGGTAACCGGTTTCCATCGCACCCAGCACGCCGCCGCGTTCGGAGATCCGGTCGAACTCGGTGAGCACGGCCTCTTCGACCAGATCGGTCAACTCGTCGATGATGAACGCGCCCTGCAGCGGGTTCTCGTTCTTCGACAGGCCCCATTCCTTGTTGATGATCATCTGGATGGCCATCGCGCGGCGCACCGAATGCTCGCTCGGCGTCGTGATCGCCTCGTCGAAAGCGTTGGTGTGCAAGGAGTTCGCGTTGTCATACAGCGCGCACAGGGCCTGCAGGGTGGTGCGGATGTCGTTGAAGCTGATCTCCTGCGCGTGCAGCGACCGGCCCGAGGTCTGCACGTGGTACTTGAGCTTCTGCGAACGTTCGTTGGCGCCGTAGCGTTCCTTCATCGCGGTGGCCCAGATCCGCCGGGCGACACGGCCCAGCACCGAGTACTCCGCGTCCATCCCGTTGGAGAAGAAGAACGACAGGTTCGGCGCGAAGTCGTCGATGTCCATACCCCGCGCCAGATACGACTCGACGTAGGTGAACCCGTTGGCGAGCGTGAAAGCCAGCTGCGAGATCGGGTTCGCACCGGCCTCGGCGATGTGGTAACCCGAGATCGACACCGAGTAGAAGTTGCGCACCCCGTGCTCGATGAACCATTCCTGGATGTCGGCCATCATCCGCAGCGAGAACTCGGTGGAGAAGATGCAGGTGTTCTGGCCCTGGTCCTCCTTGAGGATGTCGGCCTGCACGGTGCCGCGGACGTTGCGCAATGTCCACTCGCGAAGCTCGCCGGCCTCGTCCGGGTTCGGCTCGCGGCCGTGCTCGGCACGGAAGGCGTCCATCCGCTGGTCGATCGCGGTGTTCAGGAAGAACGCGAGGATCGTCGGCGCGGGACCGTTGATCGTCATCGACACCGAGGTCGACGGCGCGGTCAGGTCGAACCCGTCGTACAGCGCCTTCATGTCGTCCAGTGAGGCGATCGAAACGCCGGAAGTGCCGACCTTGCCGTAGATGTCGGGCCTGGTGGCCGGATCGCGGCCGTACAGCGTCACGGAGTCGAACGCGGTCGAGAGCCGCTTCGCCTCCGACTCAGCCGACAGGTACTTGAACCGGCGGTTCGTGCGGAACGCGTCACCCTCGCCGGCGAACATCCGCGCCGGGTCCTCACCGTCTCGCTTGAACGGGAAAACTCCGGCGGTGTAAGGGAAGTAGCCGGGCAGGTGCTCGCGGCGCAGGAACGAGAGCAGCTCACCGCGCTCGGTGTAGCGCGGCAGTGCGACGCGCGGGATCTTGTTGCCCGACAACGTCTCCCGCCACAGCTGGGTGCGCAGTTCCTTGTCCCGCACCTTGAACACGAGCTCCTCGCCGCGGTACTCCTCGGACAGCACCGCCCACTCGTCGAGCAGCCGGCGGGTCGCATCGTCCACACGCGACTCGGCCTCGTCGAGCAGCTCGCCGATCGGTGCGGTGTCGGCGCCGGCCTTCGCCAGCGCGGCCTTCGCCGCCGCGAGCTGGTCCCGCTCGCGTACCGCCTCGACCTGGTCCTGCGTGCGCTGGTGATAGCCGCGGACGGTGTCGGAGATGTCGGCCAGATAGCGCGCCCGCGACGTCGGGATGATCGTGCCCGCGCCCGTGGAGACCTTGCCCGCGATCCGCGGCAGCGTGCCGACGGTGACCGAGAGTCCCTTGTCCGCCAAGGCATCCCGCAGGTTCTGGTACAGCGCGGTGACCCCGTCGTCGTTGAACTTCGCCGCGCTGGTCCCGAAAACCGGCATGTCGTCGGGCGTGGAGGAGAACTCCTCGCGGTTGCGCACGAGCTGGCGGGCGACGTCCCGGCGGGCGTCCTCCGCGCCCCGGCGCTCGAACTTGTTGATCGCCACCACATCGGCGAAGTCGAGCATGTCGATCTTCTCCAGCTGCGAGGCCGCGCCGAACTCCGGCGTCATGACGTACAGCGAGTGGTCGACGTGGTCGACGATGCCCGCGTCGCCCTGGCCGATCCCCGGGGTCTCCACGATCACCAGGTCGTACCCGGCTGCCTTGCACGCCAGGATCGCCTCGTCGAGGCCCTCCGGGATCTCACCGCTCGCCGTGCGGGTGGCCAGCGATCGGAAGTACACCGAGGAGCCGTCGAGGCTGTTCATCCGGATCCGGTCGCCCAGCAGCGCCCCGCCGCCGCGCCGGCGCGTCGGGTCCACCGCGAGCACCGCGATGCGCACCTTGTCCTGCTGGTCCACGCGGAATCGCTGGATCAGCTCGTCGGTGAGCGAGGATTTGCCCGAGCCACCCGTGCCCGTGATGCCCAGGACCGGCACCGTCCGGTTCTTCGCGGTGTCGGCGATCGCGCGGTGCCAGTCCGCCGGCAGGGTTCCCGCCTGCAGCTGGGTGATCGTCCTGGCCAGCGCGCGCACGTCGCCGGAGAGCAACTGCTCGGGCGAGCCGACCGGGCGTTCCGCGAGATCGACGTCGCATTCCTTGATCATCAGGTTGATCATCCCGGGCAGGCCCAGCTCCAGGCCGTCGTCCGGGGAGAAGATGCGCGCAACACCCCGCGAGTGCAGCAGCTCGATCTCCTCGCGGACGATCACGCCGCCCCCGCCGCCGTAGACCCGGATGTGCCCGGCGCCGCGCTCGCGCAGCAGCTCGACGAGGTAGGAGAAGTACTCGACATGCCCGCCCTGGTAGGCGCTGATCGCGACGCCCTGGGCGTCCTCGGCGATCGCGGCCGTGGCGACCTCGTCGACGGACCGGTTGTGCCCCAGGTGCACGACCTCCGCGCCCTGCGACTGGAGGATGCGGCGCATGATGTTGATCGAAGCGTCGTGCCCGTCGAACAGGCTCGACGCGGTGACGAACCGGACCGGGTGCACTGCGGTGTACAGAGGCGCGCTCATGCCTCCAAAATACTCGGACTTCCTACTATTTCAAACCCGACTGTCGGAGTGACGTGAAGCACTGCCGCAGGAGAAGAGCGCAGACGGACGACACGTTGGGGTCCGGGGGCTTGCCCCCGGGCGGGGTGTGGGGGTTGCACCCCCACAAGACACGGACGGGCGACTCGGCTCACGCTTTCCGTGAGCAGACGTCGGCCGAGAACCGTCCCATCAACGAGCGTTGGCCGCCCGGAGCGAGATCCACTGCCGCATGGCGTACTCGACGAGCGTGATCAGCGTCTGCTTGGTCGACTCGCGGTCCCGCGCGTCGCAACGCACGATCGGGATGCTCGGGTCGATCGCCAGCGCCTCACGGACATCGTTGAGGTCGTGGTGCACCACGCCGTCGAACGTGTTGACGCCGATGATGTACGGCAGCCTGCGGTCCTCGAAGAAGTCGACCGGCGCGAACGAGTCCGCGAGCCGGCGCGTGTCCGCGAGCACCACGGCGCCGATCGCACCGCGCACCAGGTCGTCCCACATGAACCAGAACCGCTGCTGACCCGGGGTACCGAACAGGTACAGGATCAGATCCGCGTCCAGCGACACCCGGCCGAAGTCCATGGCCACCGTGGTGGTCGCCTTGTTCGGGGTGGCGTCGAGGTTGTCGATACCGCGGCTGGCATCGGTCATCATGGCCTCGGTGGTGAGAGGCACGATCTCTGATACCGACCCGACGAAGGTGGTCTTGCCGGCGCCGAAGCCACCGGCGACCACGATCTTGGCCGAGGTCATGGTCTGCGGCGCGGCCGGCCGCGGTGCTTTAAAGCCGACGGAGTCCACTCAACACCCTTTCCATCAACATGAGATGCGCCTCGGCGTTATCGCTGCCGGACGCGGTCTTGTGCACGGTGATCAAGCCGGCATCGGCCGCGTCACTGATGAGCACCCGAGCCACCCCGACCGGAACCCGCAGCAACGCCGCGATCTCGGCGACCGAACGTGGCGATCGGCATTCTTCCACTATCTGGCGGTGCTCGAACTGCATCGCCACCCCCGCGTCCATCCGGGCGGCGACGGCGTCCTTCACGGACACCAGCGTTTCCAGTTCCAGCGCATAGCTGGCCCTGGCCTTGGTCCGGCCACCGGTGAGCGCATACGGCCGCACGGCGGCCGTCTCGTCCTCGAACGGCACAGGTTCGGGCCGCTCGGGCAACACCGGCCCGGCGTTGGTGACCGCGGGCTCGAAATAGCCCGTGCCGAAACCCGCGCCCCGCGCCGGTTCGAAATACCCCGAATCCTGGGCAGGCTCGAAGTAACCCGAAGCGTGGCCGGTCTCGAAATACCCGGTGCCCTGTGCCGTGTCGGCGAATCCGGGACCCGGTGCCGGCTCGTAGGACGGCGGCGGCGGTTCGGGCACGCCGGGGCCCGCCTCGTCGGGCCGCGGCTCGGTCTCGGATTCGGGCTCCCTGGCCTTCTTCCGTTTCCGGCGACCACGCCCCGAATCGAGGGTGAAGCCGTTGAGGACGTCCGCGAAGGTCGCGTCGTCGTCCTCGTCGGGTGGGGTCATCGCGGCATCATCCCACCGGTTCGCCGATCAGGGCCCCGGCGGAACCCTGCAGCTGGGCGCGCAGTTCCGGAGTGAGGATCTGGCCGACACGGTCGACCAGCATCGTCATCTCGTACGCCACCTGCCCGATGTCGCAGTTCGGGGCCGCGAGCACGGCGAGGCACGAGCCGTCACTGATGGACATCAGCACCATGATGCCGAGTTCCATCTCGACGACGGTCTCGTTGACCGCACCGGCCTCGAAGCAGCGCGCCGCCCCCTGGGTGAGGCTGATGAGACCGGACGCGACCGCCGCGAGCTGGTCGGCCCGGTCGAGCGGCAGCCGGTTCGACGCGGTCAGCAGCAGCCCGTCGGCGGACACGACCACCGCGTGCGCCACCCCCGGGACGCGCTCGGCAAAGTCGTTGACCAGCCATCCGAACTGGTTGTGTTGTGGCTGCGGCGAGGTCATTCACCCTCCATCGTTTCGTGTTCCGACTCGACCGGCTGACCAGTTCGGTGCCGTCCACGCCGGACACCTTGCTGGAAACTGTTCAGCCTGCCGCGCACATCCTGCGGGTCGCGCTGGGTTCGGGGGCCCGCCCCGCCCGCGGAATTCGCACTGCCCGGCATCAGTTGCTCGCCACGACGGCGGCGCGGCAGCCCCGCCGCCGTGTAGCCCGTCGGAGCGGTCTGCGAAGCCGCCTGCACCGTCCGCCAGCTCTCATCGGTCGCGAACGACCAGGCAGACTCCGGGGCTGCGGCGACCGGTTCGGGCGCGGTCTCGGGTTCCCCGTCCTGCCGGCGCGGCAACCGAGTTTCCGGCGAGGGCGCCTGCTCTTCCTCGAAGAACCGCGGCTTCTGCCAGAGGTACTCGCCCGACTCCTCGGCCGCCTGCCCGGCCTGCTCCTCCGGCGGTTCGAGACGCCGCGGCGGGTCGGTCGGGCGGCGCGGGGGAAGCGCGTTCGCGTCCGTCCGCGCGGCCGCCGGCCTCCGCTGGGGCAGCGGGTTCTCCCCGGCTGGCTGCTGCTCGCTCGCGGCGGCCGGCTGGTCACCGGCGGGCTCGCGGCGCGGCAGCGGGTTCTCGGACTGCCACGCCGGCAACGGGTTTTCTCCCGTCGGGTGCTGCTGCGGCCAGGCATGCTGCGTGCTCTCCTCCGCCGCCGGCTCCGGGCGCCGCCACGGCTGCGGGTTCGCGGCCTCGGCTTCCTGCGCGTCGGGCCACGCCCCCTGCTGCTGCGGCTGGGGTTGCGGCCTCGGCCGGCGCTGGCGCTGCGGGAGGCCCGCCGCGGTGGTCGCCACCGGGGCCGACGTCCCGCTCGCGGGCTGCGGCGGTTCCTGGCTCGCGGCCGGCGGCTCGACCGTGGCCTGCGGCTCGGCGGCCACCTGCTGCGGCTCGGCTGGCTCGGCTCCGGGCTCGGCCGGTTTGGCCGCGTGCCGGGCCCGGCTGAGGCCCTGCTGGAAGCTGCTCAGCCGGCCACGGATGTCCGCGGGATCGCGCGTCGGCAACGCCGGCGCCGAATCCCCGGCACTCGCGGGCTGGGCCGCGGGGATGCTGGGCGCGGCGCTGCCGGGCATGAGCTGCTCGCCACGGCGGCGCCGCGGCAGGCCGGCCTCGGTGAAGGTGGTCGGCGCGGTCTGCGACGCGGCACGCGCGGCGCGGAAGCTCGCGTCGGCCGCGAAGTCCCAGCCGGTGGTGGCGTGCGGCTCGGCCACTTCCTTCTGTTCCGCCGGCTCGGCCGACTCTGCCGAGTCCCCGTCCTCGGGCTTCGCGGCGTCCTCGGCCTTGGCCTCGGGCTTCGGCGCCGGCTTGTCACTGCGGAACCAGGCCGAGAGCGTCTCGTCGAAGATCGGCGTCGTCTCGTTCGGCGTGGGCGGCGGAGGCGGTGGCGCCGGCTCGGCCGCCGCCGCGCTCCACCACTCGGTGAGCGCGCCGGAGCTGGTGTTCGCCTCGAACAGCGCGCTACCCGAAGGCAGCGCGCCACCGACCAGGTCTTCCGGTTGCGGGTCGGCCGGCGGCCGGTCCATCTCGTCCTGGATCGGGCTGAACAGCGCGGTGCCGGAGACCTCCAGGTCCGACGGCGGCCGCGGCGGCAGCATGCCCGAGTGGCCGTTCTGGCTCCACGGCCCAGGCGCGGCGGCACCGTCGCCGAGCGTGCCCGACGTGGTGCCGGCGAGGCTGGTCAGCCCACCGGGACGGCTGGTGCCGTTGACCATCCGGCGGCGCGGCAGCTCCGGGTCGGGCTGGATCGGCTCGGGCTGCTGGACCACTTCGGGCAGGCCCATCACGAGCTCGGCCGGCACGCTGACCGTGGCACGCACGCCGACGATGTCCTTGCCGCCGTGCAGGGTGACCCCGATGTGGTGCCGCCCGGCGAGGCGGCCGACCACGAACAGGCCCATCCGGCGGGACGTGGCGAGGTCGACGGTCGCGGCCTCGGTCAGCCGGGTGTTGGCCTCGGCGACTTCGGCCTCGTTCATGCCGATGCCCTGGTCCATGATGTCGATGACGAGGCCGCGGTTGTCCCCGACCCGCGTCGACACGGTCACCTGCGTCTCCGGCGCGGAGAACGCGGCCGCGTTGTCCAAGAGCTCCGCGATCAGGCGCATCAGGTCGCTGGCCGCGTACCCGACGATCCGCGCGACGGGCGGCGCCTGCACCGAAACCCGCTGGTACTGCTCGATCTCCGAGACCGCGGCGCGCAGCACGTCGGCGGTGGTGACCGGCTGACCGGAGCGGCGGCCCGGCTCGGCGCCGGAGAGGACCATCAGGTTTTCGTTGTTGCGCCGCATCCGGGTGGCGAGGTGGTCGAGCTGGAACAGGGTGGCCAGCTGGTCGGCGTCCTCCTCGTCCCGCTCCAGCCGCTCGATCAGCTGCAGCTGCCGCTGCACGAGGCTCTGGCTGCGGCGGGACAGGTTGACGAACACGCTGGAGAAGCCGGTCCGCATCGCGGCCTGCTCGATCGCGAGCCGCAGCGCCTGGCTGTGCACCGCGTCGAACGCCTTGGCCACCTGGCCGATCTCGTCGGCGGTGCCGACCGAGACGGGCGTGACCTCGGCGCTCTGCTCGACGCCCTCCTGGATGTTCGCGACCGCCATTGGCAGTTGCCGGTCGGCGACGTCGAGGGCACTGGTACGCAGCATCCGCAGCGAGCGCAGCAGCTGGCGGGTGATCAGGAAGACGACGGCGGCGGTGAGCACGAGCGCCGCGAACAGCAGCACCGCCAGCAGGCCGGCGTCGGTGCCCGCGCTGTCGACCAGCACGCCCGACGTGGTCAGCGCCGCGTCGCCGAGCCGGTTGCTGACCGCGCGCAGCGAGTCCACGACGGCCGTCGACACGGTGTTCCACTGCTCACCGGAGATGGCCTCGAGCGCGTCGCCCGCGGTCACCCCCTGCGCGGCCAGCACGCTGCCGACCAGGCGGCTGCGGGTGTCGAAGTCCTGCCCGGTGACCGTCCGGTCGAAGTCCTGGCCCTGCGCGCCGGTGGCCGCGGCGCGGAAGTCCTCCAGCCGGTCGGCCAGCCGGACCTCGGCCGTGCGCAGCTGGTTGAGCTGGGTCGGGGTGAGGCTGCCGCGCGCGATGCCGTACGTGAGCAGCACCTGCGACGTGGACACCTCCTCCTTGGCTACCTGCAGGTCGTGCAGCGCGTTGACGGTGCCGCTGATCGACGGGTCGCCCATCCCGGCCACCAGCGAGGTGTCGAGGGACAGCAGCGCGGTGGTCATCGCCGAGTACGCGTCGAGCGCCTGCACGGAGTCGAGCTGGCCGGCGGCGACCTGCTGGCGGACCTCGCCGAGCCGGGCGAGCGCGTTGGTGCTGGCGGTGCCCGGCGCGGCGACGGCGCTGTCGACCTCGACGACGCGGTCGGTGTCCGTGCTCAGCGGCTTGAGCGCCCGGTCGGTCGCGGCGCGCGCCGCGTCGAGCTCCGGCGAGCTGCCGACGGTGCCCTGGGTGAGCAGGGCGGCGGTGCGGGTGCGCTCGCCCTGCAGGGCGTCCACCAGGCCGCGCACGTCCGTGCTGAGCACGACCAGCCGGTCGATGCGGTCGTAGTCGTTGGACCGCTGGACCTGGCTGTTGATCGTAATGCCACCCAGCACCAGCGCGATGATGATGGGGACCAGCGTGACCGCGGCCAGCTTGACCGACAGCCCCCAGTCGCGCCATCTGCTGAGCGCGCTCCATTTCGAGGGTCGCCGCGGCTGCTGGCCTAGGAGCTGTCCCACAGGCACTTGGCCCTGTCCTGCAACGGTCACGAAAGTGACTCCCTGTCCGGCGTCTCGTGTGCGCGTCCTGCGACGTCCGTGTATACGTGCCCTGCTCGGGCCGACGGCATTGTCCCCAGCCTCGTCGACCTGCTGAGCTGCGGTGTCCTTGCATGATGCGATGTGCAGCGAAGCCCGAACAAGATCAGTTACCTTCGGTCACAGCGAGTCAACGTGGCCAAGGAAGCGTACACCAATGGGGCAGGAACCGAACCTGCCACAAAAAGTGCCCTCGACCTGCGGAAATACCCGTTGTAACAAGGGGTTGACTGGCCAGTAGGCATCGCTGTCACTTACCCGTTCGGATACGTTACGGCCCAGGTGGGACCGCGTTCACCCGCTTTCACCCACATAGCCCAGGTGTCGCCCGAGCTTAGCGCGAAAGGTGTACCGACCGTGTATCGCACGGCCGAGTTACAGAAGAATAACGCCCGATCATGTGGCTTTCGTCGCCTGGTCCATTCCCGGAGCTTTCCGGCCAACCGGCGAAATCGGACAGAAGTTTTCCTGTTCACGCTCCGAGTCCGTTAATCCCCGCCAGTTCACTCCAGAGAGTGAGCTTTGCCGATTGTGGACACGATCTGTAACAGCGCCCGCGGATGCCTCCCGGCGAACCTAGCCTGAACGGCCCATTACACCTGGTGAAAGGACCAACAGACCCTCACGGAGTGAACCCGGCCTCGCCGATGACCCGTATTCAGCTGTGGCTAGCATGTGCCGCTCAAGGTTCGCCAGCTCGCCCGAGGAGGCAGCCATGCAGGACGTCGGCCAGAGTTTCACGCCGCCGAGGACCCCCGCCGAGGACACCGGAGAACTGCCGGCCTTGTTCGAGGAGGTCGAGGAATCACCCAGGCCCCGCAGGCGTGTCGCGGACGTGGACTACGTCGCGATCCAGCGGAGTCACGAGTTCACCACGCTGCGGAGCAGGTTCCGCGGCTTCGCGTTCCCGATGACCCTGCTGTTCATCGTCTGGTACCTGGTGTACGTCGTGCTCGCGGCGTTCGCGCACGACTTCATGAGCACGAAGCTGATCGGCGAGATCAACGTCGCGATCGTGATGGGGGCCCTGCAGTTCGTCTCGACCGCCCTGATCACGATCGCCTATCTGCGGTTCGCGAAGCGCCGGCTCGACCCGCAGGTCGGAATGGTGCGGCAGCAGGCAGGAGTGCGGTAGACACATGATCACCACGTTCGCGGCCGGCGAGAGCCCGGACAGCAACCCGATTCTCAACACCACGGTGTTCGCGATCTTCGTCGCGATCACCCTGTTCGTCGTCTACCGGGCGAGCAGCGGCGGCAGGTCATCCCGCGCCGACTACTACGCCGCGAGCCACGCGTTCACCGGCAGGCAGAACGGCATCGCGCTGTCCGGCGACTTCCTGTCCGCCGCGTCGTTCCTCGGCATCGCGGGCGCGATCGCGATCAACGGCTACGACGGCTTCCTCTACTCCATCGGCTTCCTCGTGGCCTGGCTGGTCGACCTGCTGCTGGTCGCCGAACTGCTGCGCAACACCGGCCGCTTCACCATGGGCGACGTGCTCAGCTTCCGGATGAAGCAGCGCCCGGTCCGCGCCGCCGCGGCCACCTCGACGCTGGTCATCTCGCTGTTCTACATGCTCGCGCAGATGGCCGGCGCCGGTGCGCTGATCGCGCTGCTGCTCAACGTGCACAGCCGGTTCGGCCAGTCGGTCGTGATCGGCGTCGTCGGCCTGGTCATGATCTTCTACGTGCTGGTCGGCGGCATGAAGGGCACCACCTGGGTGCAGATCATCAAGGCGGGCATCCTGATCCTGTCCGTGGTGCTGATGACGGTGTTCCTGTTCGGCAAGTTCGGGTTCAACCTCTCCAACCTGCTCAACCAAGCGGCGTACCACAGCCCGCTGGGCGAAAAGCTGCTCCAGCCGGGCGCGCAGTACGGCAAGACCACCACGACGAAGATCGACTTCATCTCCCTGGGCATCGCGCTGATCCTCGGCACCGCCGGCCTGCCGCACGTGCTGATGCGCTTCTACACCGTGCCGAACTCGCACGAGGCCCGCCGCTCGGTGGTGTGGGCGACCGCGTGTGTGTTCGTCTTCTACCTGTGCACGCTGGTGATCGGCTTCGGCGCGACCGCGCTCGTCGGCACCGCCGAGATCAAGGCCGCGCCCGGTGGCGAGAACTCCGCCGCGCCGCTGCTCGCGCTGCACATCGGCGGCACGGTGCTGCTGGGCATCATCTCCGCGGTGGCGTTCGCCACGATCCTCGCGGTGGTCGCCGGCCTGACGATCACGGCCTCGGCGTCCTTCGCGCACGACGTGTACGCGAACATCTTCAAGCGCGGCCACGCCGAACCGCAGGACGAGGTGCGTGTCGCCCGCCGGACGGCCATCGGCATCGGCATCCTGTCGATCCTCGGCGGCATCCTGGCGAACGGCATCAACGTGGCGTTCCTGGTGGCGCTGGCGTTCGCGGTCGCCGCCTCGGCGAACCTGTCGACGCTGCTGTACACGCTGTTCTGGAAGCGGTTCAACACGACCGGCACGCTGTGGGGCATGTACGGCGGGCTGACCGCCTCGGTGGTGCTGGTGCTCTTCTCGCCGGTTGTGTCCGGCGGCGCGACCTCGATCATCAAGGGTGTGGACTTCCACTGGTTCCCGCTGAGCAACCCGGGCATCGTGTCGATCCCGTTCTCGTTCCTGTGCGGGTTCATCGGCACCCTGGTCGGCCGGGACAAGGCCGACCCGGCCACGTACGCGGAGATGGAGGTCCGGTCGCTGACCGGTATCGGCAGCTGACACGCTGGAGGGCGTGTATTCGGAAAGGATCCGTGGCTTCCTGGCCGGGCGGCTGCCCCCGGCACCGTTCCTGGTGGTCGATCCGGCCGTGGTGACCGGGCGAGTGCGGGAGTTCGCGACCGAACTCCCGCACTCGCTCCTTTTCTATGCGGTGAAAGCGAATCCCGAGCCCGCCGTGCTGCGCGCGGTGCTCGCCGCGGGCGGCGGCTTCGACGTCGCGAGCCCGGCCGAGATCACCGCATGCCTGGCCGAAGGTGCCCGGCCGGAGCGGCTCTCCTACGGCAACCCGATCAAGAAGCCGGCCGACATCGCGTTCGCGTTCGCCCACGGGATCCGGGAGTTCACCACCGACGCCGGGTCCGACCTGGCGCAGATCGCCCGGCACGCGCCGGGCACGTCCGTGACGGTGCGGGTGCTCGTGGACGCGCCCGCGTCGGCCACGCCGTTCGGCCGCAAGTTCGGCTGTTCGCCCGCCGAAGCGGTGCCGTTGCTGCGCCGGGCCGCCGAGCTGGGCCTCGACCCGGCCGGGGTCGCCTTCCACGTCGGCTCGCAGCAGGCCGACGTTTCCGCCTGGGACAACGGGATCGCGGCCGCGGCGAAGATCGCGGCCGAATTCCCGTTGCGGCGGTTGAACATCGGCGGCGGCTTCGGCATCACCTATCGCGAGCCGGTCCCGTCGCTCGCGTCGTACACCGCGGCCGTGCGCACCTCTCTGGCGGCGCACTTTCCCGCCGGTGCACCGGAAATCGCGCTCGAACCTGGGCGCGCGGTCGTCGCCGAGGCGGGGGTGATCCGGGCCGAGGTGGTACTCGTGGCGCGGCGCGGCGGGCACCGGTGGGTCTATTTGGACATCGGGCGCTACAACGGGCTCGCGGAGACGGAGAACGAGGCAATCCCGTACCGGTTCGAGGCGGGCCCGGGTGAGCGGGGGCCGGTCGTCATCGCGGGCCCGACATGCGATGGTGACGACGTGCTCTATCAACACACGCCCTACGAACTGCCGCTCGCGCTGAAGGCGGGCGACCCGGTGGACATCCTCGACGCCGGCGCGTACACGGCCAGCTACTCGTCCGTGTCGTTCAACGGGATCGAGCCGTTGCGGACGTACTGCCTTGACTGAGATCGGCGCGTTCTCCGGCCGCCATGTGCTCGCCGAACTGGACGGGATCGAACCCCGGCTGCTCGACGACCCGGCTTTCCTCGGCGAGGCGCTGCGCTCGTCGGTCGCCGAGGCGGGCGCCACGGTGATCGATGTCCTGACGCACCGGTTCGAACCGCACGGCGTCACGGTGCTCGCGCTGCTCGCCGAGTCGCACGCGTCGGTGCACGCCTATCCCGAGATCGGCGCCGCCTTCGCGGACGTCTTCACCTGCGGCGACAAGGCGGATCCCGAACTGGCCGTGCGGCTGCTCGCCCGCGCGCTCGGCACCGAGTCGTTCCGCATGAGCACCGCCCACCGCGGGCACGGCGCGCGGCAGCTGACCGAGCCGGTCGGGCGCGGCCTCACCCGCTCCTGGGCGGTTTCGGACGTCATGTTCGAGACGCGCACGGACTTCCAGCACCTGCTCATCGGCCGGACCGCGCAAGGGATTTCGCTGTTCTGCGACGGCGAGCGGCAGAGCACCGAGGCCACGCAGCTCACCTACCACGAGGCACTCATGGTGCCGCCGATGCTGCTGGCCGAGCGGGTCCGCCGGGTGCTGATCGTCGGCTCCAGCGAGGGTGTCGCGAGTCAACTGGCCGTCGCCGAGGGCGCCGAAGTGGTCGACCACGTCGACATCGACCGGGTCGCGGTGCGGGCCTGCGCCGAGCACCTGCCGTACGGCTACACCCCGGCCGAACTGGCCGCCGCCGAGCGCGGGGACGGGCCGATCCGGGTGCACTACCGCGACGGGTGGGAGTTCCTGGCCGCCGCGGAACCCGGGTACGACGTGATCGTGATCGACCTGCCGGACGAGAACGACGACCCGGCCGCGCAGCACAATCGCTTGTACGGCAAGGAGTTCCTCGACCGCTGCACCGCTTTGCTGGCACTAGGCGGGGTGGTGTCGAGCCAGGCGGGCTGCCCGACGATGTGGCGCGACGACACGTTGATCACCGCGTGGCACCGGTTCACCGAGGCGTTCGGCACGGTTGTCTATTACGGCTCCGACGAGCACGAGTGGGCGTTCCTGTCCGGCCGCGCCGAACCCGGCGAACCGGACCTGGAGGCCAACCTGAAGAAGGCGGGCTACCGGCCGGAGACCATCGACGCCCTGGCGTTGCGGGGCAACACCGTGCCGCCGCTGCGGGTCAGAGCTTCTGACCGGCCTCGACGCGGTGCGTGACCGAGCGCTCCGCGACGAAGGACAGGAACGGGATGGTGCCGGCGAGGAGCACGAGGATCGTGCCCTTGATCGACCAGCGTGCCTTGAGCGCGAGGTCGACCGCGACGACCAGGTACACCATGTAGAAGATGCCGTGCGTGACCCCGGCCCAGCTCAACATGCCGGGCGAGTCGAAGCCGTACTTGAGGATGACGGCGACGGTCAGGCACAGCAGCGCGACACCGGTGGCGTAGGCCAGCACCCGGTAGCGCAGCAGCGGCCCCTTCAACGAAGTCGCGACCCGTGCGCTGCCCTCAGTGCTGCTCACCATGGCGGTCTTCTCCTAGGATTCCTGTTGGTCTCGCTGGTAGAGCTCGGCGAGGTAGCGGTTGTACGCGGCCAGCTCTTCGTCCTCGTCCTGCGGGACGACCGGGGCGGCCGGTGTCGCGGGCCGGGGCTTGGGCACGTCGGCGACGGGCCGCTGCCCCCACTGCTCCGGGCGCGGCGCGGGCTTGGCCGAAGCTGCGGCCTGGTCCGCCGCCGCGGCCTCCCGGCGCAGCTTGCGGATCCGCATCACCATGAACGCCGGGAACAGGCCGAACAGCGGCCACTGCAGGACGTACCCCAGGTTCTGGAAGGTGCCGGTGGCCGACTCGAACCGGTTCCACTGCCACCACGCCAGCCCGCAGCACACGATCAGGCTGATCAGGCACAGCACCCCGATCGTGAGACGGCGTGGCGTGAGAAAACCGGCTGGCACAGCAACGACGCTAGCACCCGCGGTACTTCACGAGACCTTTACCACCTGCGCGGCCCTGGCGTAGGAGTCGGCGAGCCCGAACACCTTCTGCGCGTATTCGACCGAGTTGTTGTACGACAGCACGCCCTGCCACCAGCCCGCCGCGCTCGCCATGTCACGCCCGCCCGCGCACAAATACTTCGCGGCGGCGAGTGCGGCGGCGTCGATCTGCTGCGGGTTGTACCCGCCGCCCCATTTCGCCCAGGTGCTCGGGATGAACTGCATCGGGCCGACCGCGCGGTCGTATTGCGGGTCGCCGTCGAAACGGCCGCCATCGGTGTCCGGGATCGCCTTCACCCCGGTGGACCCGTCCAGCGGCACGCCCACGATCGGCTTCGACGGGTACCCGTTGGCCTGCAGGACCGCGCCGCCGTACTGGCCGTGGTTCGACTCGATCCGGCCGACGCCCGCGAGCGTGGCCCACGAGATCCGGCAGGACGGCTGGCTGTCGTGCAGGGCCAGTTCGGCGTTGCCGTAGGCGATCAGCGCGCGGGCCGGGATGCCGGTCACATCGGACACCTTGCCCGCCCAGACCGACAGCGCGTCTTCGTGCCGCTCCGGCTGCTGGTTCACGACCGGCGCGCCCGCGACGGTGGCGTCGACGGGAGCCGTGGACCCGGGCGCGACATCCGCGGGCTGCACCGAGAGGGCCGGGATGTCGGTGGTCGTCCGGCCGGGCGCCGGGGTGCTGACCCTGGTCATCACCAGCACCGCCGCACCGGCCACCGCGAGTACCGCGACCACGATCCCGAGCCGGCCGAGTGCCGCGAGACCGGCCCGGCGCCTGTGCGGCTCGGCGGGCACCTGAGCGGCTTCGTCCTCGACTTGCTCAGTGCCCAACAATCTTGCCTTCCCTGCGCGTCCGTACATCCAACGAAGTACGAACGCGTACGTTACGGCGAGATCAGCTGGCGCGCTGTTGACGCGCGAGGCGGGCGACGCACCACGCGGGGGCGCTGCCGCGGCGCAGGTGCTGCAGCACGGTCATCGGGCCGAGGCGACGGCTCAGGTCACCCGGCGTCAGGCCGGCGGCGCGGTAGTCGAGCGCGCGCTGGTCCAGCGGGCTGATCCCGGCGTCCCACCACTTCGCGGCCTCGTCGACGTCGCCGATCATCTGCCACCAACCGGCGGCGGCGACCAGCAGATCGTTCGGCACCCCGGGCAGCCGCTCGCGCATCGCGTCGAGGTAGTCCGGGTCGGCCGAGGACACCGGGGCCCAGCCACGGGCTCCGGACCGGGCGCGCTGGCCGGGAATCCCTGGCGCCTGCTGCGGTACGTCGGCCATCCACGCGGACGCGATCCGGTCGATCTCCTGCTCCTCGGCCGTTTGCTCGCGTTCGGCAGCCCATTGCCGAATAACCGCATCAACTCCGGGATCTCCGGTCATCCCTGCCTCCTTGTGCCCCAACGACAAGTCGTGATGATCGAGCGATCGAGTGCGCCAGAACCAGCTGGTCACGCAATGTGAGCACCGTAGAGGGAATTCGTGCCCGTGCGCCAGACCCTTGGGGCGACGAATTCGACGACCAGGGCCTTCAACCCCTTGATCCACCCGGATGGTCGAATGTATCGCCCCATATTCCGGGAGTCGTGACTTTACGTGATCACGTTACGGGTGCGCACGAAAGGCCGGCACCGCGTTCCGCGGCGCCGGCAGGCTCGGTCTGGGGTCAGGAGAAGAGTGCTCGCACGAAGGTCACGATCGCCTCGGCACCGTCCCGCAGCCAGCCGAGCACGTTGTGCACGACGTCGGCCGACTGGGTGGGCCTGGTGATCAGGAAGAACAGGACGAGCGCGACGACCGCGACGATGACGATCTTCTTCGCGTTCGCCGACATGCGCCCCCCGATCATTTCGCGGACCACAGGGCCCGGGACACCCGCCATCCTGCCCAACGAACGAGCTTTCCGACAGGCTTTCACCCGCTCGGCGGTCACACTTGACTCTCCGTATGCGGCCTCAGCCTAGCTTCCGCCGTCTGCTACCCCGTGCGGGACATGCCGGGCGGCCCGCGGGTAACGGGATTTGCGGGCCGCAAACAGCGGTGCTCATCAGAGCGTGCGCGAGATGATCTCCTTCATGATCTCGCTGGTGCCGCCGAAGATCCGGGTGATCCGCAGATCCGTCCAGGCGCGGGCGATCGGGTACTCGGTCATGTAGCCGTAGCCGCCGAACAGCTGCAGGCAGTCGTCGACGACCTTGTTGACCCGCTCGGTGGTCCACAGCTTGGCCATGGCCGCACCCCGCACGTCGAGCTCGCCCCGCAGGTGCCGCTCGATGCACTGGTCCAGGAACGCCCGCGCCACGGTGGCTTCCGTCGCCGCCTCGGCGAGGGTGAACTTGGTGTTCTGGAACGAAAAGATCGGGCGGCCGAACGCGGTGCGCTCCTTGGTGTAGGCGATGGTCGCCTCGATCGCCGTCTCCATCCCGGCCACCGCGGTGATCGCGATGAGCAGCCGCTCCTGCGGCAGCTGCTGCATCATCTGGATGAAGCCCTGCCCCTCCTGCTCGCCGAGCAGGTTCGCCACGGGCACGCGCACGTCGTCGAAGAACAGCTCGGCGGTGTCCTGGCCCTTGAGCCCGATCTTGTCCAGCACCCGGCCGCGGCGGAAGCCCGGCGTGTCCGCCGGCACCGCGATCAGCGAGACGCCGTGCGCGCCGGCGTCGGGATCGGTCTTCACGGCGAGCACGACGAGATCGGCGAACCCGCCGTTGGTGATGAACGTCTTGGCGCCGTTGATCACGTAGTGACTGCCGTCGCGGACGGCGCGGGTCTTGATGCCCTGCAGGTCCGACCCGGTGCCCGGTTCGGTCATCCCGATGGCGCCCACCATCTCGCCGCTCGCGAACTTGGGCAGCCACTCCTTCTTCTTCTCTTCGCTCGCGTACTCCAGCAGGTACTGCGCGACGATGCCGTTGTGCACGGACACGCCCCAAGCGCTGTCGCCCGCGCGCGCCTGTTCCTCGAAGAGGACGGCCTCGTGCGCGAACGTGCCGCCACCGCCGCCGTACTCCTCGGGGATCGACAGTGCGAGCAGGCCCACTTCGCCGGCCTTGTGCCACAGCTCGCGGTCGACGTGCTTCTGCGCGTTGTAGCGCTCGATGTTCGGCGCGATCTCCTTCTGGCAGAAAGTCCTTGCCAATTCACGGAAATCGTCGAGCCCGGCCGCCCAGGCGCTGTTCGGTGTCGGCAGTGGCACGGTGGGGCCTCCTGGAAAACATTACGAGCGGAAGGTAAGTTCTGTGCGTAATGTACATCCGGGAGGTAGCCGTGGTCGAGCCCCGAGGACACCGCACCCAGGCGCAGCGGCGCGAGCAGACGAGAGCCGCGCTGCTCGACGCGACCATCGACTGCCTGGTCGAACTCGGCTACGCGCGCACCTCGATGCAGGAGATCTGCCTGCGCGCCGGGGTCTCGAAAGGCGCCGTCCAGCACCATTTCGCGGGCAAGGCGGAGCTGATGGCCACCGCGGTCGAGCACCTCACCACAAAACGGATGACGGCGCTCGCCGCCTCGCTCGGCACCCTGCCCCGCGGTGCCGACGCGATTCCCGCCGCGGTCGACATGCTGTGGGCGGGTTACTCAGGCGCGCTCGCGACGGCGGCGACCGAGTTGTGGATCGCCGCCCGCACCGACCCGGTCCTGCGTGCCGCGATCCGTCCGGTCGACCGCGCGATGGGCCGGGCCGCGCTGGCGAGCATCCGGACGGTCGCTGATGAGGTGCCCCCGGAGCAGGTCGAGACCCTGTTCTGGCTGACGGTCAACCTCATGCGCGGGCTCGCACTCGACGCCGAGCTGGGCGGCGCCCCCGCACGACGCAAACGGTTGCTGGAGGAGTGGCAGCGAGTCGCGATGGAGTACGCGAAGTAGCCCCGCCCCTCGCCATACCGGCGGTACGGTGTACCCACGGGTAACCGCGCGCCCAACGGAGGGGTCATGACGAGCACTGCCGCGACCAGCGGGCACGAAGGCAAGCCGACCACGGTGGGCGGGGTCGTCGGAGCACCGTCGGCGGCGCGGGGGGCGCAGCTGGCCCGGCGGGCGGCGGGCGGGCAGGACTCCGCGCCCGCCGAGATGACCGCCCCGTTCACCGGCCTGGTCACCGCGACCGTGCCGCAGGCGACGGATGCCGACGTGCGCAGGGTGTTCGCCGGAGCGCGAGACGCGCAGCGTGCGTGGGCCGCACGGCCGGTGCGGGCGCGCCAGCAGATCCTGACCCGGCTGCACCGGCTCGTCCTCGACCGTCAGGACGAGATCCTCGATCTCGTGCAGGTCGAAGCGGGCAAGGCCCGGATCGACGCCTTCGACGAGGTGAGTGCGACCGCGCTCGTCGCGGCGTACTACGGCAAGCACAGCGCTCGCATCCTCGGCGCGAAGCGGGTCGCCGGGGTGATCCCGCTGCTGACGAAGGCCACGGAGCTGCGGCATCCCAAGGGCGTGGTCGGGGTGATCTCGCCGTGGAACTACCCGCTCGCGCTGACCGCGATGGACGTGTTCCCGGCGCTCGTCGCGGGCAACGCCGTCGTGCAGAAGGCGGACAACCAGACCGCGTTGTCCGCGCTGTGGCTGAACGAACTGGCCGAGGAGGCCGGTCTGCCCGCGGGCGTCTGGCAGATCGTGCTCGGCCGCCCGGCGGAGATCGGCGACGCGATCGTCGAGGAGCCGGACTACCTGTGCTTCACCGGTTCCACCCCGACCGGCAAGGCACTCGCGGCGAAGATCGCGGGCCGGCTCGTCGGCTATTCGCTGGAGCTGGGCGGTAAGAACCCGATGATCGTGCTGCCGGACGCGCCCGTCGCGAAGGCCGCCGCGGGAGCGGTGACGGCGTGTTTCGCCTCGGCCGGGCAGTTGTGCGTGTCGGTCGAACGAATCTATGTGCACGAAAGCATTCGCGAGGAGTTCACGCGCGCGTTCGTCGCGAAGACCAAGGCACTCCGGCTCGGCGGCGAGCTGAACTACGGGGCGGACATGGGTTCGCTGACTTCGGAGAACCAGCTCACGTCGGTGTCGGCGCATGTCGAGGACGCCCGCGCGAAGGGCGCGACGGTGCTCACCGGCGGACGGGCGCGGCCTGACCACGGGCCGCTGTTCTACGAGCCGACGATCGTGACGGACGTGCCGGAGAACGCGGACCTGTTCGCGGCCGAGACGTTCGGACCGGTCGTGTCGATCTACGGCTACCAGGACGTCGAGGACGCGATCGAGCGGGCGAACGACACGGCGTTCGGGCTGAACGCGAGCGTGTGGACCGGAAACGCCGCGACCGGGCGGGCCGTGGCGGCGCGGATCAAGGCGGGCACGGTCAACGTGAACGAGGGTTACGCGGCGACGTTCGGCACGATCGCGCTGCCGATGGGCGGGATGAAGGAGTCGGGCCAGTCCCGCCGCAACGGTGTGGAGGGGCTGGTGAAGTACACGGAGCCGCAGTCGATCGCCGTACAGCGCGGGATGCGCCTGCGCCCGCCGCGCTTCGTCCCGTCGACGCTGTGGGTCCGCGGGATGACCGCGGGAATCCGGCTGCTACGCCGAATCCGCTGACCCGCGCCGTAGGCGCTGGGTGACCGCGTGCTGTTCGATTCGTTCGATCATCGTGTCGAGTGCGACCTCGAGCGGGGCGGTGTCGCGCTGAGCCTGAACCAGGAGCAGACCACCCTGCAGAGCGGCGAGCATCGCGACCGAGAGCCGGTCCGGGTCGGCGTCGGACCGCAGCACCCCCCGGTCGATCATGCTCTGGAGCCCGTCGCGAATCGCGCCGGACCATTTCGAGAAGCTGTCCACCAGCGCCACGCGCGCGTCCAGGTCGTGGTCGGCCAGTTCGCTGGACAGTGACCCGAGCGGACAACCGCCGACACAGTGCAGATCCCGTTGAGTCTGCACTACCACGTCCCGCCAGGCCCGCAGTGCCGCGAAACTGTCCAGCCTGCCGAGCATTTCCGCCTGCGCACCGACGATCGCTCGTGTCTGATCGGCGATGACCGCCCTGGTCAGCGCCTCTTTGTCAGCGAAGTAATGGTAGATCTGCGACGAGCTGACCCCGGCCGCGTCCCGGATCGCAGGCGTGCTGGTGCCCGCGACGCCGTGGGTGAACATCAGGTCGGCCGCGGCGCGCACGATGCGCTCCCGCGTCGCCTGGCCCTTCGTGGTGAGCGGCTTGTCCACAGTCCCATCGTACAAATTCTGGACTTGACTATCCACTCCGCACCGGACAGAGTGGATAGAACAATCCATTCTTGGTACCGATTGGAGCTTTCCCATGGCAGGCAAGGACACGACGATCGCCGACCGGACCGCTGAGGTACGTCAGCAGTCAGCACAGCGGCTGCCCGCCGACGCCACGGCCGCGTTCGACGCCGAACTGGCCCGGCTCGTCGGCCTGGGAGTCCCAGCCGGCGTGGCGGCGCCGGGCACGCCGATGCCGGACGGCGACCTGCTCGATGTGGACGGCAAACCCACGACCTTGACGGCGGCGCGGGCCGGACGCCCGGCGGTCGTCGTGTTCTACCGCGGCGCGTGGTGCCCTTACTGCAACGTCATGCTGCGGGCCTATCAGGAGAAGCTGGTCGGCGAGCTGGACTCCCGTGGCGTCGCACTCGTCGCGATCAGCCCGCAGCAGCCAGACGGGTCGCTCTCGGTCGCCGAGAAGCACGACTTGTCCTACGCGGTGGTATCGGATCCCGGCAACCAGATCGCCCGGGGGCTGGGCATCGTGTTCTCCCTCGGTGAGGGCGCTCGCGCGGGCCAGGCCAAGCTTGGTCTGGACCTCACCACGGTCAATGCGGATGGCACCCACGACCTGCCGCTGGCCACAACGGTGGTCGTCGACGCGGAGGGCACGATCCGCTGGATCGACGTGCGTCCCGACTACACGACCCGATCCGAGCCTGCCGAGATCATCGCGGCCGTGGACTCGCTCTAGCGACCCGGCCGCCGTTCAGGTCCGGACCAGCAGGCCGCGGTCGTAGGCGATGGCGACGGCTTCGGCGCGGCGGGTGGCGCCGAGCTTCGCCATCACGCGGGACAGGTGCACGCTCACCGTTTTCTCGCTGATGTACAGCTCCTCGCCGACCTGCCGGTTGGTCCGGCCCAGCGCGACCCGTTCGAGTACTGCCCGTTCCCGTTCGGTCAGCGGATCCACGGCGTCCCGCTGGGGCTGCGCCGCGGCTACCACCCCGGGCAGCTCGATCCGCGCCCGGCGAGCCAGGTCCCGCACCGCGTCGCGCAGCGGCAGGGCGCGTAGTTTCTCCGCGGTCTCGTGCGCCAGCACCAGCGCAGCCGTGGCCGGCTCCGGCTCGCCCGCCGCCAGCAATGCCTCCGCGTACTGCCAGCGGCACACGGCCTGCTCGTACACCGCGCCGTAGCCGAACTCCTCGATCGCCTTCGCCCACAGCGCCGGGTCGGCGGCGCAGGACAGCCCGCTCGCGGTCGCCTCGGCGCGGGCGAGCCAGGCGCGCCCCTCCGGGCCGAGCGTGCCGGACCGCGGCCTGCCGGTCGCGGCCGCCTCCCGGATCCGGGCGATGAGCTGCCGCCCCGTCGCGATGGCGGCCGACTCCCCCTGCTCGTCCCGGCGGGTCCGGGCCGCCGCGACCTGGGCGACGGCGGCGGCCAGCGCGCCGGCCCCGATCCGGATGCCGCTCAGCCGGTACCCCGGGTCGAATGCGTCCAGGAAGTCCATCGCGTCCCTGGCCCGCTTGATCGCCGTCTCGTGGTCGCCCTGCCAGTACGCCAGCTCGGCGCCCGCGCCCCCGGCGGCGATCGCGGTCAGCGGCTCGGCCCGCCAGTGCGGGCGCAGCTCGCCGAGCAGCTTGCCCGCCGTCGCGAACCCGCCGCGCGACACCACGACCGGCAGCCACTCCGCGGTCATGCGCGCCGCCAGCACGCTGGACACCCCACGCGCGGGCGCCCCGGTGACGGACTCGGCCGGCCAGTCCCCGCTCTGGTACTGCAGCGACAGGTGCCTGCCGCGCAGCTCCAGCCCGTAGGCGCTCCACGTCATCCCGGTCTCTTCGGCCCGCCGGATCCCGCGCTCGTACACCTCGATCGCGTCGACGATCTCGCCGTGGTCGTGGTAGCTGAAACCGAGGAAACACAGTGCGCGCAGCTCGACGCTCGGCGCGGCGGCTTCACGGGCCTTGCGCGCGGCATCCCGCAGCCGGGCCCGCGCCTCGGTGAAGTCGGCGGCGTTGTCGGCCAGCGCGCCGAGCGTGATCAGCGCCGACGCCTCCGCCCCCGCCGTGCCGACCGAACGCGCGTCCTCGATCGCGGTCTGCGCGCTGACCAGCGACTCCTCGAAGAGATCGCTGCTGCGCAGGATCGCCGCCCTGGTGGCGAGCACCCACGCCCTGGTCTTGCTCGGCTCGGTGGCCGCGATGAGGTCCCAGGACCGGTTGATCGCCTCGAGCGCTTCGTCGATCTCGCCCTCGACGTTCATCAGCGATTCGGCCAGCCGGCGCCACGCCTTGGTCGCCCGCACTACGTCAGTGTCGGCATTCAGCTCCCGCACGGCCGATCGCGCGTACGCGATGGCCCGCTCGGGCTCGCCCGACGTACCGGCGAAGTACGACGCCTCGTGCAGGAGCCTCAGCTCGTCCACATCGGGCGGTCTGGCCGCGGCCGGGACCGCGTCCCAGATCTCCAGCGCCTGCTCGACATGCCGCAGCGCGGCACCGGGCGCACCCAGGCGCTCGGCCTCCTCGGCCGCACGCAACAGCGCGGGCAACGCGGCATTGAGATCCCGGCTCTGCAGGCTGTGGTACGCCAGCTTGGCGTCGTGCCCGCGGCCCTGCGGGGTGCGCAGGATCCGCGCCGCGTACGCCGCGTGCATCCGGGTGCGCTCGCCGGGCAGCAGATCGCCGTACACCGCCTCCTGCAGCAGGGCATGCCGAAAGGTGTACGCGCCCTTCTCCACGACCAGCGCGTGATGGTGCACGGCCTCGCGCAGGGCTTCGTCGAGCTCGTCCTCGCCGAGCCCGGACACCTCCGCCAGCGCCGCGTGCGTGACCGATTCACCGGCCACCGCGATCACCCGCATCACCCGGCGCGCGTCGGTGGTGAGCCGCTCCAGCCGGGCCAGCAGCACCTCGGCGAGCCCGGCCGGGAGATCCGCGTAGTCCGTGGCCGAGGCCAGCAGCTCCTCGGCGAAGAACGGGTTGCCCTCGGACCGCTCGACCACGCTGGTGATCACTTCGGGCGCCAGCGGTCCGTCCGCGAGCGCCTCGACGAACACGCGCGCGTCGACGTCCTTCAACGGGTGCAGCTCGACCTGGCTGACCACGGGCAGCCGCACCAGCTCCACCAGCAGACCGCGCAGCGGATGCCGGCGGTAGACGTCCTCGCCGCGGTAGCTCGCCACGATCAGCAGCCGCTGCCCGCGCAGCCGGGAAAGCAGGAACGACAACAGGTTCCGGGTCGAGTCGTCGGCCCAGTGCAGGTCCTCCAGGACCAGCAGCACCGGCCGGTGCTCGGCGATCTCGGTGAGCACCCCGAGCACCGCGTCGAACAGTTGCAGCTGCCCGAGGTCCTGCTCCGGGCGCGGCCGGTACGGCACGTCCCGCTCGGAGCTGACCGGTGCGTGCTCCGCGATCGACATCGGACCCGGCTGGGCAAGGGGCAGCAACCGGCCCAGCGCCGGCCGGATCCGCACGGCGTCGCCGATCGCGGTGTCGTCCGCCGTGGCCAGCGGGCCGAGCGCCTCGGCGAACGGCAGGTACGGCAGACCGCCCTCGCGCACGTCGAGGCAGCGGCCGGTCAGCACCAGCGCGCCGCGGCTCGCGCCGAACTCCGCCAGCTCGGCGAGCAGCCTTGTCTTTCCCACGCCCGCGTCCCCCGCGAGCAGCACCGCGCCGGCCTCACCACGCTCAGCGCGGGTGAAGCCGGCGCGGAGCCGACGCATCTCGTCGACACGCGCGACCAAGGGGATCCCGGAACCCAATCGAGGCACGAGTCGCATTCTTGCCTACCCCACCGACAGTTCCGGAACGGTTTTCGCTGTGGGCGACATCCCGCCTCCCCTTGGTCTCCCGCTACCGCGCCCGAGCCTCGGAGAGCGTCGTCTCGTCCCGGCTCGGGCGCCGCTGCCGCGGCACGTGTACCTCCGGGGTCCTTCTGCCCAGCCGCCAGCGGCGCCGCTTGTGCTCGGCCGGCCAGGACTTGTAGATCTCCTCGGTCCGGTAGGCGACTTCAGCCTGCACCGCGTCGAAGATCCAGTCGTTGCGCATGGAGATCCCTCTTCCGCCTCATCGGTTCCTTGCCTGCGAACCTCAGAGTCGTCCTGAGGGCGGACCCCCGGCATCGGCAGTTCACGCCGTCCACGGCGGCAAAAGACCCCTTACCCCGCTCTGCCCCTGCTCGGCGGTGTAAGGGGTCGTTTGGTGAAGCACTCAGACGCGGCCGACAACGCCCAGGAGACCACGCCAGCCCGCCGTGGACACGCTCACCGCGCCCGCGCCGGGGTTCTTCGAATCACGGATCCCGACGTGCTCGGAGAGCAATGCGACCTCGACGCAGTCGTTGCCGCCGCCGCTGTAGCTGCTCTTGCGCCAGGCTCCTCCGGGAAATTCCACTTTGGCCATAGCTCCCCGCTCCTTACTCTTACCCACGCGGTGGTTTTATCCGGCTGAATATCGTTCCGCGGCGTCGGCGACCAGCGCGAGCGAGTCGTCCGGGCTGAGCGCCGCGGCACGCAGATGATCGAACATGAGCGAATAGCGCCGGACATCGGGGGGTAGTTCCAGAAAGAAACCACTCGGGGTGCTGTCCACATAGACCACGTCCTGATCGGCCTGCTCGGGAAAACCGAGGATCACGAACGGGCCCTCCATCCCCGGGTGCGCCCCGGCCGTGAATGGCACGACCTGAATCGTCACATGCGGTGACTGCCCGACCTCCAGCAACCGCTTCGTCTGCTTCAGCATGACTTCCGGCCCGCCGACCACCCGGTGCAGCACGGCCTCGTCGATCACCGCCCAGTAGTCGGGCGGGGTCGGGTCCGTCAGCAGTTGCTGGCGCGCGAGCCGAGCGGCAACCCGCTTCTCGGTCTCCGACTCGTCGGAGTCCGGCCGCATCGCGCGGATCACCTCGCGGGCGTACGGCTCCGTCTGCAGCAGGCCGGGCACGAGCAGCGCCTGGAACGCGCGCATCGAGCTGGCGTCGGCCTCGAGGCCGACGAACGTCCCCGTGAAGACTTCCTTGTAGGCATGCCACCAGCCCGGCTTGCGGGCTTCGCGGGCGAGCTGGACCAGCGCCTCACGTTCGTCACCGGTCAGCCCGTAAAGTTCCAGCATGTCCCGGGCGTCACGCGGAGTGACCCCGACATGTCCGGTCTCGATCCGGCTCACCTTGGAGGCGGAACACTCGAGCTTTTCGCCCACCTCGTCGATGGTCAGATCGGCTGCTTCCCGTAACCGACGCAACTCGCTGGCCAGCCGCCTTCGCCGAATGGTGGGCCCCTGACCTCGTTTCACAGTCACACCTCCGCGTTGGTCCGCGCCCATCCGCGGTCGTTTCTCAGCGCTTTACTACATCTAAACAGCCGATTGTCCCAGCAGAAGCGGCGTGACCTACCCGTACGGGTTACTTTCGCCGAATCGGCGTACTGCAAATTGCAGTCTGCGGCAGTAAGGTGGCATCCTGCGTCCGTTTCGGGCGGTCAGCATCGCTGGGACGGGCGAATTCACAGGAGGCGGCGTGCTCCACGGCAACCCACTCACCGGACCACTGCAGACCTCCGTGCACCAGCGCCTGGACGACCTCACGCGCACCGCGGGACTGGTCGACGCCGGCCGGGCGGCCGACCTGGCCCGGCGTGAGATCCCGCTGCTGGTGCAGGCTCTGCGCTCCGTGCTCGCCGCCCACGAACCGGACGAGCACGGGCGATGCCCGGTATGCCGCACCGGGTCCTCGCGGCTGCCGTTCCGCCGGCGCGGCCGGCTGCCCTGCCGCGCGTACCTGGCCGTCCAGCTGCGGCTGGGCACGGTCGAAGCGGCGACGCCGGGACTGCGCCCGCGCCGGCATCGCGCCACCCACCTGCATTCGGTCAGCTAGGCCGGGGCACCCGCAGCAGCCCTTCCTGGACGACGGTCGCGATGAGCGTGCCGTCCGCGGCGAAGAAGCGGCCCGTGGCCAGGGCACGCGCGCCGGACGCCGACGGGGACGCCGAGTCGTAGAGGAACCACTCGTCCGCGCGGAACGGCCGGTGGAACCACAGCGCGTGGTCCAGGCTCGCGCCGCTGACCTCGTCGAGGTCCCAGTAGATCCCGTGCGGCGCCAGCGTCGAGTCGAGCAACGTGATGTCCGAGGCGTAGGTCAGCACGCACACGTGCAGCAGGTCGTCGTCGGGCAGGCGGCCGTCCGCGCGCATCCAGACCTGGTTGCGCGCCGGGGCGCCGCCGTTCCCGCGGGTCGCCCACGGCGGGTCGTTGACGTACCGGACGTCGATCGGGTGCGACCGGTCGCGAGCCCCGGGCAGGTCCGGGAAGTCACGCACGCGCTCGGCGAGCGTCGGCAGCGTGCCGGGCGCGGGCACGTCCGGCATCTCGTCGGCGTGCTCCAGCCCCGGCTCCGGCCGCTGGAACGACGCGGACAGCGCGAAGATCGCCTTCCCGTGCTGGATCCCGACCACGCGGCGGGTGGTGAAGGACCGCCCGTCGCGGATGCGGTCGACCTCGTACACGATGGGGACGCTCGGGTCGCCGGGCCGGATGAAGTACGCGTGCAGCGAGTGGACCTTGCGCTCGTCCTGCACGGTCCGGCCGGCGGCGACGAGCGCCTGACCGGCGACCTGCCCGCCGAACACCCGCACCGGTGAGTCCGCCGGGCTCACGCCGCGGAAGATGTTCTCCTCAACCTGCTCCAGGTCCAGCAGGCGCACGAGCCGGTCGAGCACGGCCTGCCCCGCCGCGGCGTCTTTCGCCAGGTCTGTCATGCGCAAAGGTTAAGCGTGGTCGTCCTCGCCGAGGCGGTGCACCCGGATCAGGTTCGTCGTGCCGACGGTGCCGGGCGGCGAACCGGCGACGATGACCACCAGGTCACCCGGCTGGTACCGCTCCATCTCCAGCATCGCGTGGTCGACCTGCTCGATCATCTTGTCCGTCGAGTCGACCTTCGGCACGATCTGCGTCACCGTGCCCCAGGTCATGGACAGCTGGGCACGCACCTCCTGCTCGGGCGTGAACGCGAGCAGCGGCAGCCGGGTGTGCAGCCGCGCGAGCCGCCGCACGGTGTCGCCGGACTGGGTGAACGCGACCAGCGCCTTGGCGTTGAGCCGTTCCCCGATGTCGCGCGCGGCGTAGGAGATGACGCCCCGCTTGGTCCGCGGCACGTGCGAAAGCGGCGGCACGGTGGGCGAGTCCGTCTCGACGGCCTCGACGATCCGGCCCATGGTGCGCACGGCCTCGATCGGGTACCGGCCGACGCTCGTCTCGCCGGACAGCATCACCGCGTCCGTGCCGTCCAGCACCGCGTTGGCGACGTCGGAGGCCTCGGCGCGGGTCGGCCGGGAGTTGTTGATCATCGATTCGAGCATCTGGGTGGCCACGATGACCGGCTTGGCGTTCTCCCGCGCGATCTGGATCGCGCGCTTCTGCACCAGCGGCACCTGCTCCAGCGGCAGCTCGACGCCCAGGTCACCGCGGGCGACCATGACCCCGTCGAACGCGAGCACGATCGCTTCGAGGTTGTAGACCGCCTCGGGCTTCTCCAGCTTCGCGATCACCGGCAGCCGGCCCTTGCCCATCCGGTCCATCACCTGGTGCACCAGGTCGATGTCGGCGGGCGAGCGCACGAACGACAGCGCGATGAAGTCCACGCCCAGTTCCAGCGCGAACTCCAGGTCCTCGATGTCCTTCTCCGACATCGCCGGCACGGACACGTCCATGCCCGGCAGCGAGACGCCCTTGTTGTTGCTGACGGGGCCGCCCTCGGTGACCTCGCAGACCACGTCCGGGCCTTCGACACCCTTGACGACCAGCCCGATGTTGCCGTCGTCGACGAGCAGCCGGTCGCCCGGCTTGGCGTCCTTGGCCAGGCCCTTGTACGTGGTGGACACCCGGTCATGGGTACCGGCGACGTCCTCGACGGTGATGCGCACGGTGTCGCCCGCGCGCCACTCGACCTTCCCGCCGGCGAACGTGCCGAGCCGGATCTTGGGCCCCTGCAGGTCGCCCATGATGCCGACGGCGCGGCCGGTCGCCGCGGCGGCCTCGCGGACCATGTCGAAGACCTGCTTGTGGTCGCCATGGCTGCCATGGCTGAAGTTCATCCTCGCGACGTCCATTCCGGCGTCGACGAGAGCCCGCACCTTGTCCGCGGTCGCGGTGGCGGGACCAAGCGTACAAACGATCTTCGCGCGTCGGCTCACGTTTCAACAGCGTAGACCCTCGTGGCCGATCCGTCTTTACCGATCCCGAGATCGAGTCAGCGACGGTGCGCCTGTTCGCTCACCCCAACGTGATCGCGGGCCCACTCGTTGAATTCGCGCACCTGCCGCCACGCCTTGCGGACCCGGTCGAGGCACGCGCGTTCATGCAGCGTGTCGTCGGGTTCCCAGGCCCGGACCGCGTAGAGCGAGCGGTGTTTGAGCAGTTCGAGCCGCGGATGGTCGTCGGCGAACCCACGCGGCTTGGTGCGCAGGGTGTCGCCCGAGATCTGCCAGCCGGTCTTGCGGAGTTTCCCGAGAATTCGCGCCAGCACCTCGCCGTGGACGTCGGTGTCCACGGCTTGGCGGAACCGTGCGAGCTGGTCGGACTGGAGATGGAAACAGCCGCCCCCGACACGCAGGCCCTCCGACGACAACTCGACGTAGTATGCGCCGCCGCCACGGCCCTGCTCGATCACCGCGCCGCAGTGCGTCTTGTACGGGCTCTTGTCTTTCGCGAACCGCACGTCGCGGTGCGGGCGGAAGACCTTGCCCTCGCCGAATTCCGGCGCGAACTCCGGCGTCAGCTCGGCGAGCAGCGCCTCCATCGGGGCGCGCACCTGCTCGCGGTAGATCTTCAGGTTGTCTTCCCAGTAGGGCTTCGAATTGTCGGCGAGCAGCCCGTCGTAGAACTCGACGGCATGTTCTCCGAATCCCGCGAACATCACGCCCGTGACCATAACCAGGGTCCCCGACAAGGGGGACCGCCGGTTTGCCAGCCCGCCGCGCCGGGAACGGCTTCGGAGTCCGAAGTGACCAGCGGAGGGAGCACTCGTGAACCTGTTCGACAAAGCCAAGGAAGCCCTCGGCAAGCACCCAGACCAGGCCGACAAGGGTATCGACAAAGCCGCCGACGCGGCCAAGTCGAAGTGGGGCGAGCACGGCGACAAGATCGACCAGGCCGCGGAGAAGGCGAAGGGCTACACCCACCAGCAGGGTGAGCAGCCGCCGCCGGAACCGCCCGCCTGACGCCGGTCGTCCGGGGGCGGCGCCGTGTCGCCGCCCCCGGACGAGCCTCAGCTGCTGACCGCGGTGATCAGCTCACCGTTCGTGGTGTCACCCGACAGCTCCCAGACGAACGCGCCGCCCAGGCCCTGGTCCCGGGCGTAGCCGATCTTCCCGGCGATGGTGCTCGGGGTGTCGTAGCTCCACCATTCGCTGCCACAGAAGGCATACGCCGTGCCGGCCACGGTGCCGTTCGACGGGCAGCGGGACTTGATCAGCTTGTAGTCCTCGATCCCCGCCTCGTACTTGCCCGGCGCCGCCCCGGTGGCACTGCCGCCCGGCGCGGCCTGCGTGACACCGGTCCAGCCGCGGCCGTAGAAACCGATACCCAGCAACATCTTGCTCGGCGGCACGCCCTTCGACTTCAGCTTCTGGATCGCGGCGTCGGCGTAGAACCCGGCGATCGGGATGCCGTCGTAAGAGGTCAATGGCGAGTGTGGCGCCGTCGGCCCGTCCGCGTCGAACGCGCCGAAGTAGTCGTAGGTCATCACGTTGTACCAGTCGACGTACTGCGCCGCGCCGCCGTAGTCGGCCGCGTCGATCTTGCCGCCGGATGTGCCGTCCGCGGTGATCGCCGAGGTCACCAGCTCGCCGCCGAACCTCGACCGCAGCGCGCCCATCAGGTTCTTGTACGCGGCCGCGCCGCTGGTGTCACAGGAGAGCCCGCAGGCGTTCGGGTACTCCCAGTCGATGTCGATCCCGTCGAACACGCCGGCCCAGCGGGGGTCGTGCAGCAGGTTGTAGCAGGAGTCGGCGAACGCGGCCGGGTTCTGCGCGGCCTGCCCGAAGCCGCTGGACCAGGTCCAGCCGCCGAACGAGTAGATGACCTTCAACCCGGGGTGCATCGCCTTCAACCGCTTGAGCTGGCCGAAGTTACCGCGCAACGCGCTGTTGTCCCAGGTGTCGGAGACGCCGTCCACGCTGCTCGCCGCGTCGTAGTACTTGTCATAGGCGGCGTACGTGTCGCCGATCGCGCACTGGCCGTTCGTGACATTCCCGAACGCGTAGTTGATGTGGGTCAGTTTCCCCGCCGAGCCGCTCGTCTCGACGTTCTTCACCTGGTAGTTGCGGTCGTACACGCCCCATTCGGTGAAGTAGCCGACCACTTTCCCGACGGGGGCGGCGGTCGCGGCCGGTGGCGCGAACGTGACGGTCATCAGCACCGCCGCGAGCGCACCCGCCGCGGTGAACAGCTTTCGGTGTCGGAACATGCTTCCTCCCCGAGCCGGACAAGAAGGGACGAAGAGCACGTTAAGTGGACTAGACCATCACATCAATGGTCTAGTCCAGTATTCCCGACGAAAGTAGCAATCCGCTCACGGAGCGTCAGGCAGAGGTGTGAATTCCACACCGGTCGCCTTGGCCCGCCGCTCACCCCAGTCGTAGAGCGCCTGCAGGGCCGGGCCGAGCGCGGCGCCGTCCCCGGTGAGCCGGTACTCCACGCGCGGCGGTCGTTCGTCGAACGTCTCGCGCGTCACCAGGCCATCGGCTTCGAGGTCGCGCAGTTGCTGCGTCAGCATCTTCTCGCTGATCCCCGGCATCCGGCGGCGCAGCTCGCCGTAGCGGTGCACGCCTTCCTTGAGGTGCGCCAGGATCACCGGCTTCCACCGGCCACCCACCACGTCCAGGGTCAGCTCCACCGGGCAGTAGTACCGCCGTGTCACCAGTCCTCCCCTCACCACGCACCCCATGGTGCGTACTTGCCGGCGCCGGGCCAGGAGGTGTTGCCTTGCCCCATGACCGACACACCGCCGAGTCTCTACGAATGGGCCGGTGGCCGGCCCGCGCTCGTGCAGCTCTTCGAAGTGTTCTACGACAAGGTGCTCGCCGACGAGCTCCTCGAACCCGTCTTCCGGGGAATGGACCCCGGGCATCCGCGGCACGTCGCCGACTGGCTCGGCGAGGTGTTCGGCGGGCCCGCCCGCTACAGCGGCGAACGCGGCGGGCACGCGCACATGATCGGCCGGCACCTCGGCCGCGCGATCACCGAAGAACAGCGCCGCCGCTGGGTTTCGCTGCTGATGGACGCCGCCGACGAGGTGAACCTGCCCGCGGACCCGGAGTTCCGCGCCGCGTTCGCCGGTTACCTGGAATGGGGCAGCCGGCTCGCCGTGCTCTTCTCGCGACCGGGCGCGGATCCGAACACGGACGAGCCGATGCCGAAATGGGACTGGCCGATGCCGCCGTGGCAGCCCCAAGAGACTCAGCCGAAGAAGACCTCGGCCTCTTCGTAGCGCTCCTGCGGGACGGTCTTCAGCTCGGCGGTCGCCTCGGCGAGCTTGACGCGCACGATGTCGGTGCCGCGCAGGGCGACCATCACGCCGAAGTCGCCGTCGATGACCGCGTCCACCGCGTGCAGGCCGAACCGGGTCGCGAGCACCCGGTCGTACGCGGTCGGCGTGCCGCCGCGCTGCACGTGCCCGAGCACCACGGCGCGCGACTCCTTGCCGGTGCGCACGGCGATCTCGTCGGCCAGCCAGGTGCCGATGCCGCCGAGCCGGACGTGCCCGAACGCGTCCTTTTCGCCGCTGGTCAGCAGTTCCGCGCCGCCCTCGGGCAGCGCACCCTCGGCGACCACGATGATCGGCGCGTACATCCGCTCGAAGCGGCGCTCCACCCATTCGACGACCTGGTCGACGGAGAACGGCCGCTCCGGCACGAGGATCACGTTCGCGCCGCCGGCCAGACCGGAGTGCAGCGCGATCCAGCCCGCGTGCCGGCCCATCACCTCGACCACGATCGCGCGGTAGTGCGACTCGGCGGTGGTGCGCAGCCGGTCGATGGCCTCGGTGGCGATGTGCACCGCGGTGTCGAAGCCGAACGTGTAGTCGGTCGCGGCGAGGTCGTTGTCGATCGTCTTGGGCACGCCGACCACGCCGATACCGTCGTCGGTCAGCCGCTTCGCCACACCGAGGGTGTCCTCGCCGCCGATCGCGATCAGCGCGTCAATCCGCTGCTCGGCCAGCGTCGCGCGGATCTTCTCGACGCCGCCCTCCTCCTTGTACGGGTTGGTGCGCGAGGAGCCGAGGATCGTGCCGCCGCGGGTGAGGATCTCCTCGACGTCGGCGAGGCCGAGCGGCCTCGACTCCCCGGTCATCGGGCCACGCCAGCCGCTGCGGAAGCCGACGATGTCCCAGCCGTGCACCTCGATCCCCTTGCGGACCACGGCCCTGATCACCGCGTTCAGCCCGGGGCAGTCGCCGCCACCGGTCAGCACCCCCACTCGCATGGGAACCCGCCCTTTCCAGAAAGTTGTTCCTCGTCACAGTCTGTCGAGCGCCAGCGTAGCCGCGCGCGGCCTTGATCGGTCAAGCGGTCAGCGCCTTTGGTAGGGTCGCTTCCGTGCGGCGGTATTTCTGGTTTAGCGGGCCGGCCCTGGGTGGGCCAGCCGGCGAGATCGCCGCGCGCTGAACCTTCCACCCTCGAGCCGGATGACAGACCGGCTCGGGTGAAGACGCGGGCCGGTCGGATGAGGACCAGACCCGCCATGCACATCGCCGCAGGCCCCGCCACAGACCTGGACAACCAGCGCACCGTGGGCATCAGCCCGCTGATCTCCCCCGCCCTGCTCCGGCAGGAGCATCCGATGGACCCGGACGTCGCGAAGACCGTCGCGGCCGGGCGCGACGCGACCATCGACATCCTCGACGGCACCGACGACCGGCTGCTCGTCGTGGTCGGCCCGTGCTCGGTGCACGACCCCGAAGCCGCCGTCGACTACGCGATCCGGCTCGCCGAAAAAGCCGATGCCCTGCGCGACCGGCTGCACGTGATCATGCGCGTGTACTTCGAAAAACCGCGCACCACGCTGGGCTGGAAGGGACTCATCAACGACCCGGCACTCGACGGCAGCTACGCGGTCAACCAGGGCCTGCGGATGGCACGCAAGCTGCTGCTCGACATCTCGAAGCTCGGGCTGCCGGTGGGCTGCGAGTTCCTCGACCCGATCAGCCCGCAGTTCATCGCCGACCTGGTCAGCTGGGGCTCGATCGGCGCGCGGACCACGGCGAGCCAGGTGCACCGGCAGCTGTGCAGCGCGCTGTCGATGCCGGTCGGGATCAAGAACTCCACCGAAGGCGACGTGCAGGTCGCGGTCGACGCCACGCGCGCGGCCGGGGCGAGCCACGTGTTCCCCGGGATCAACACCGACGGCCTCGCCGCGTTGATCACGACGTCGGGCAACCCGGACTGCCACGTCATCCTGCGCGGGCACGCGGGCGGGCCGAACTACGACGCCGGGACCGTGCGGGACACGCTCGCGCGGCTGCGCAAGAGCGAGCTGCCGGAGCGGGTGATCATCGACGCCTCGCACGGCAACAGCGCGAAGGACCACGTCCGGCAGGCGGGCGTCGCACGGGAGCTGGCCGCGCGGATCGGCGACGGCGAACGCGGCATCGTCGGCGTGATGCTCGAGAGCTTCCTCGAAGCCGGGCGGCAGGAGCTGGTGCTGGGCCGCGCCTCGGAGCTGACCTACGGGCAGTCGATCACCGACGCGTGCCTGGACTGGACCACCACGGCGGATCTGCTGGACGGGCTCGCGGACGCCGTCGCTCAGCGCCGCTGAGCCTCGATCACGCGCCAGCGTTCGAGGTTGTGGCGGGCGTCGGCGAGGGCGTCGTGCGCGTCGGTGGGGGGCGCGGGCAGCTTCGGCTTGCCCGCGTCCTCCCAGCGCTGGCGCAGATCACGGGTGAAGCGCGGCAGTTGCCGTGGCAGCGCGGGCATCGGGCCCCACAGCTGCGCGAGCGCGACATGGTCGTAGGCGGCGTACCAGGCCCACAACTCGATCCCGCCGGGCGGCTTGCCGAAGAAGTCGAGGAGGTCGGTGCGGATCTGCTCGCGGCCGCGCCACGCCGAGTCGGCGGGTGAGGGCAGCTTCGGCAGGACGTTGTCGCGCACCCACGGCCCGGCCTTGCCGGGGTCGAAATCGGTGGAGACCGCGTAGAACTCCCGGCCCTTCTCGTCCACGACACCGATCGACACAAGATCGATCGTCACGCCGTCCTCGATGAATTCGGTGTCGTAGAAGAATCGCACCGGAGCACTTTAGGCGACTAGCCCGCCTTGGTCTCCGGGACCCGGTCGACCTCGGTGGCCTGGGCCGGCACATCCGCGCGGACGCCCGCGGCTTCGGCCGCCAGCAGCTCCTTCGCGCGCGCCGCGTAGATGTCGACGTACTCCTTGCCCGACAGCTCCATCAGCGCGTACATGATCTCGTCGGTGATCGACCGTTCCACGAACCGGTCGCCCGAGAGGCCTTCGTAGCGGGAGAAGTCCAGCGGCGCCCCGAAGCGGATCTCGAGCCGCTTCGGCCACCACATCTTGGAGCCGATCGGGTTGACCTTGTCGGTGCCGATCATCGCGACCGGGATCACCGGCACCCGGGCCTCCAGCGCGATCCGGGCGACGCCGGTCTTGCCCTTGTGCAGCCTGCCGTCGGGCGAGCGGGTGCCCTCCGGGTAGATGCCCAGCAGATGCCCTTCGCGCAGCAGCCGGATCGCGGTGTCCAGCGCGGCCTGCGCGGCGGTGCCGCTCGAGCGGTCGATGGGGATCTGGCCGGCGCCGGTGAAGAACCACTTCTTCAGCCGGCCCTTGACACCCTTTTCGGTGAAGTACTCCGACTTCGCGGGGAACGTGACCCGCCGCGGCACGCGCAACGGCATGAAGAACGAGTCGGCCACCGCGAGGTGGTTGCTGGCGAGGATGGCGCCGCCGTGGCCGGGGATGTGCTCGGTGCCGCTGACCTTCGTCGGCCACAGCAGTCGCAACATCGGTCCGAGCAGCACCCATTTGAGCAACCGGTACAGCACGAAGACCTGCCCCTCTAACCTGCCCGACCAGCCTGCCCCCCAGGGTACGAACAGTGAGCACCTGAGCACAACGCCCGGCTTGCCCGGTGCGCGCGATCTCACAGGCCCGCCGGGCATATCGCCAACTCCTCGCGCGTGCGACGATGGGTCGGGTCAGGTCGTGAGGGAAGGGGCGGTGACCATGCCCGTGCTCGCCGGTGCGGAACCGTTCTCGCACACCGGATCGCTGGAAGCCGGCGTGCTGCTGTGCCATGGCTTCACCAGCACCCCGCAGAGCATGCGGCCGTGGGGCGAGTACCTGGCCGAGCGCGACTACACCGTCCGCTGCCCGCGCCTGCCCGGCCACGGCACGACGTGGCAGGAGCTCAACCGCACCAGCTGGCCGGACTGGTACGGCTGTGTGCGCACGGAACTGCTCGCGCTGCGGGAACAATGCGAGTCGGTCTTCGTGTTCGGACTGTCCATGGGCGGCACCCTCACACTGCGGCTGGCGCAGGACTTCGGCGAGCAGATCAAGGGCCTGGTGCTGGTCAACCCGTCGGTGACCACGTTGCGGCGCGACGCCAAGCTGCTGCCGGTGCTGGCGCGGGTGCTGCCGTCGGTGGCCGCGATCGGCAGCGACATCGCCAAGCCCGGCGCGACGGAGCTGGCGTACTCGCGCACCCCGGTGCGGGCGACCGCGAGCCTCGCGCAGCTGTGGCGTCTCGTGCGCGCCGACCTGGCGAAGGTCACGCAGCCGTTGCTGCTGTTCCGCTCGCGCACCGACCACGTGGTGGAACCTGTCAACGCCCGGATCGTCCTTGATGGCGTGCGCAGTGAAAATGCCACCGAAGTGGTGCTGGAGAACAGCTTCCACGTGGCTACGCTCGACAATGACGCTCCGCTGATCTTCGAGCGCAGCGTGCAGTTCGCACAGGAGCAGGTGGGATCCCGATGAGCTCGCACGGCACCGACCCGGAGGACGTGGACGCCACTTTCGCGGCGATCGTCGCCGACCTGCGCGCGGAGGGGGTCGGCGAGTTCGTCGACGAGCCCGCCGAGCCCCGGACCGACAAGATCGACAAGATCGAGAACACGGACAAGGCGCCGCCCGCGGCGCCGGAGCCGGCCGACCCGCCGTGGCGGGGCGGGGGCACGACGTGGGACGACACGGTGCTCGGGGACGACCCGTCCGACGACGAGCACTACATCCCGCCCGAGCCGCCGCCACTGCCCAAGCCCGGCAAGGGCGCCTTCATCGTGCTGCTGTTCTTCCTCGTGGGCCTGTTCCTGTTGATCGCGCCCGGCCTGATCGGGATCAGCTCGTCGCTTGGAACGCCGCTGGGCATCCTGTCGCTGGCCACGGCGATCGCGCTGCTGTTGTTGCGGGTCAAGCAGGGTCCGCCGGACGGTGCCGACCCGAGCAACGGCGCCCAGGTCTGACCGGTCAGGCGGGGTCGTCGTAGCGCAGTCCCCGACGCCGCGACTCTTCGATCCACGTCATGGTGCCGGCCTCGATGTCGCGCACGGCGCCGGAGACCGCCGGGTGCACGGTGGCCAACTCGGCCAAAGCGGCCACGAGGTGTTGTTCGGCCTGGTGGAACCAGGACACGGAGGCGTCGATGGCCTCCTGCCGGCCGCCGGGGGTGCCGCGCCGGACGACCTGGTCCACGGTGGTCCAGTCGTCGACGTTGGCTCGCCCGGCGTCGATCAGGGCCAGGTCCAGCGCGATCCCCCAGCATGTTCCCAGGTGCCGCTCGATGGTCCGGCAGGTGCCGGTGCGCATCGCGGCGAGCAGCTCACCGGCCAGCTCCGGCCTGACATAACCGATGAAAGTGACCATGGCGGGCGCGGCCACGTTGGCGTGGCGCAGGTCCACGTACCGTTCAGGGCCGAGCGGCTCCCGGTTGATCTGGATGGTGCGCAGGACGCGGGTGGCGTCGATGAAGGTCCAGAGGCTGTAGAAGCAAGCCAGCCGTTTGACCTGGTCGGTCCGGCCGGTGGGGTAGATCAATGAACAGTAGCCGGCGCCGGTGTCGGGATAGGTGCCGCGCACGGTGTCGTATCTGGTGCGTGCGATGGGATGGAGCACGTCCTCGCAGAATGCCTTGCAGTGGGCGTAGATCTCAGCGTGGGCGGGATGGCGCCCGGGGGACGGGAACCTGCTGCGCAGGATCGGCACCTGATATCCGGTCATCGTGGTGCCACGGTACGGCGCCTTGCCGGGCAGGCGACCGGGGACGACTTCCACGGTGGACGTGCTTTCCCTAGTCTGCTGGGCATGCCCAGAGTCGTGATCGCGCCGGACAAGTTCAAGGGAAGCCTCCCCGCGAAGGAGGTCGCGGACGCGATCGCGGCAGGTCTGCACCGGGTGAACCCGGACGTCGAGACGCTGGAGTGCCCCATCGCGGACGGCGGGGACGGCACGGTCGCGGCTGCCGTCGCCGCGGGGTTCGAGTACGTGCCGGCCGAGGCGACCGGGCCCACCGGGGAGCGCGTGCGGACGGGGTACGCGCGCAAGGACGGTACGGCTGTCGTCGAGCTGGCAGCGGTGTCCGGGTTGGCCATGATGTCCGAACTGGCGCCGCTGACCGCGAACACGCTCGGCGTCGGTGAGCTGATCGCGCGGGCGCTCGACGACGGCTGCACGCGTGTCGTGCTCGGGCTCGGCGGCAGTGCGAGCACCGACGGTGGCGCCGGGCTGATCCGCGGCATGGGCGCCCGGCTGCTGGACGCGAGCGGTGCCGAGATCCCGTTGGGCGGCAAGGCTTTGCTCGACCTGGCCCGGGTCGACGTGAGCGCGTTGCGGCGCGCGGAGATCGTCGTCGCGAGCGATGTCGACAACCCGCTGCTGGGCGAGCACGGCGCGGCGGCGGTCTACGGCCCGCAGAAGGGTGCGAGTCCCTCCGACGTGGCGCTGCTGGACCGGGCGCTGTCGCATTTCGCCAAGATCGTCGGCACCGAACTGGTCGACGCGCCGGGTGCCGGGGCCGCGGGGGGCACCGGGTTCGCGGCGCTCGCCGTCCTCGGTGCGACGTTCCGGCCCGGCATCGACGTCGTGCTGGAGATGACCGGGTTCGCGGACAAGCTGCCGGGCGCGGATCTGGTGATCACCGGGGAAGGCTCGTTCGACGAGCAGACGCTGCGGGGCAAGGGACCGGCCGGGATCGCCACGCGGGCACCGGGAATCCCGGTGGTCGCGATGGCGGGCCGGATCGCGCTGAGCCGGGAAACCCTGAAGCAGCACGGTTTCTCGGCCGGCTATGGGCTGACCGACATCGAGTCCGATGTGGACCGTTGCATGACGGACACGGCGGCGCTGCTGGAGCAACTGGCGGCGAAGGTCGCCGCGGATTGGCTGTAGCGGTCGCATGGGCAGGGCGGCTGAGGTGTATCGGCGGTTCGGTGAGGTCGACGCGGCCGGGACATCGCTGCTGTACGAACGCATCGCGGTCGCGCTGAGTGAGTCCGACGAGGCGCTGCGCGCCATCGAGAAAGCGCGGGCGCGCAAGCGACAGCCCGCGCTGATCCTCGCCGCATTGCACGACCTCGCCCTCGCCGGTCGTGCCCCGGCGCTTGCCGCGGCCTATGCCGCCGCGGACGGTGACGCCGCCGCGAACGCGGCCATCGACACGCTGCTGACCATGACCGACTCGGTCGTGGCCATCGCCGCCCGCCGGCGGCCGCGCACCGGCGAGACCAGCCGCGGCGCCGTGCTGTACCCGGCCATCGCCGAGGCGGCGCACCGGGCAGGCGCGAAGGCGGTCGGGCTGATCGACGTGGGCTGTTCGGCCGGCCTCAACCTCGGCGTCGACCGCGTCGGCGTCACCTACAGCAACGGACAGACGCTGGGCGACCCGTCATCTCGTGTACAACTCACGGCTTCGATCGTGGGCGACCGGCCCCTCCCGGAGCGGGCGATACCCGAGGTCGTCGCGAGGATCGGTGTCGATACCGATCCGGTCGACGTCACCGACGCCGACGAAGCCCGGTGGCTGCGCGCCTGCGTGTGGCCGGATCAGCCGGAGCAGGCCGCGAGACTCGAAGCCGAGCTGGCGTTGGCGGCGACAGCGCCTCCGCTGCTGCTGTCCGGTGACGCCGTCGAGGTGCTGCCCGACGCGATCGCCCAGGTGCCCGCGGATGCGCTGCCTGTCATCACCACGACGTGGGCGCTGTCGCGCTTCACTCTCGAAAGCCGCCTGCGCTTCCTGCAACGCCTCGACGAAGCGGCGACCGGCCGGGCGGTGGCGTGGGTTTCGGCGGAGGGGGTCGGGGTCGCGCCGGGGATACCGACGTTCGGCGATCGCCGCGCCTCCGGCCACAGCATCATCGGCCTGGCGGCGTTCGAGCATTCGACCTTGCGCGCGGAGGCCGTGGGCCGCTGCTGGTCGCGGGGCCGCTTGCTGGCGTGGCTGGCGGACTAGCCGAAGAGCCTCTTCCATTCCTCAATGGACTTCGGGCGGTAGACGAAGTTGTCGCGCCGCACGGAAGACAGCGCGGCCGAGGACTCGGGCGAGTACTGGTGCCCGGGAAAGACCACGGGATCGCCGGGAAGATCAGCCAGGGCGCGCAGGCTGTGGTACATCGCTTCCGCGTCACCGCCGGGGAAATCGGTACGGCCACAGCCTTCGAGGAACAGCGTGTCCCCGGCGACCAGCCGGCCGTCGAGCAGGAAGCACTGGCTGCCCGGGGTGTGGCCGGGCGTGTGCAGCAGCCGGATCGGGATCTCGCCGACCTGCACGACGTCGTCGTGGTCGTGGCTCGTCAGGTCGGTCGCGGACACACCGGTGACCTGCCGCACCCACTCGGCCTCGGCCCGGTTGACGTGCACCGGCACGGGCTCGCGGGCGAGCAGCTCCGCGAGCCCGGCCAGGGTGAAGCCCATCATGCTGCCACCGACGTGGTCGGGGTGGTGGTGCGTGGCGAGCACCCCGGTCAGCCGCATGTCGTCGGCCGCGAGCACGTCCAGCAGGTCACCCACCGCATACGCCGGGTCGACCACCACCGCCTCGCGCGTCTCCCGATCGCCGATCAGGTAAGCGAAGTTGACCATCTGGGTGGCGATCGCGTCACCGACGGCGAAGTCACGACCGGACAGCAGCTGACGGAAGTACAGGCGGTCTTGCATACCCAAACATTAACTGAACGGGGTCTTCGGCCGTTCCTGCTTCACGCCATCGACGAACACGTCCACCTTCTCGTCGTAGAAGCAGACCAGGCCCTGCACCTTCTGGCTCTCCGGCAGCGTCGTCCGGTAGTACCAGACGACGTCGTTGTGCAGCTGGTCCCCGACGCGCAGCGAGTAGTACTCCGCCTCGCCCTTGTACGGGCAGCGGGTGATCGTGTCGCTCGGCTCGATCAGGTCCAGCCGCAGGTCGGTCTTGGGCAGGTAGTAGCGCGTCGGCAAGCCGGTCTCGAACAGCAGGCGCGGGTTGCGCGATTCGGCGACCGTCACGCCGTCGATCTCGATGCGCACGTGCCGCGAGCTGGCCAGGATGTCGACCCGTTTGTGCGGGTCACGAGGGTGGACGAAGATCTCCTCGTCCTCCTCGAACCAGTTGTCCATCGCGGCGAAGTCCAGCCGCACGTGGCCCTTCAGCTCGTCGATCGGCGAGTCCTCGTACTCGTAGGCCGCGTCCACGGCCTCGCGCTCGCCGACCCGGACGGTCGAGAGCTTCGCGTCGCCACGGCTCGGGGAATGGTAGGTGTTCGCGGACGGCTCGAGCACGCCCGCGACGAAGTCCGTACGCGGAATATAGTAGGCCGGGTAGTACGGGACCTCCCAGACCAGCAGTGGCCGGATGGTGTCGGCGATGACCTTGCCACCGAAGACCACCCGCACCCGCTTGGCACCGTGTTCGGTCCGCACGCGGCCGCGACTGTCATTGCCCATGGTGACTGCAACCACAGTGCCGGCGGGGTTATTTCGCCGACCGAGGCTCAAAGATCGTAAGAGCGCAGCCACAGTTCGAGGGTGAGTACGAGCCACAGCTTCCCGCCCTGGCGTGGCAGCACTGCGCCCTCGCCGCGCAGCCACGAGCGGATCGTGGCGGGACGGAACAGGCCGCGGTCGCGGGCTTCGCGGCCGAGCAGGAGGTCGTGCCCCAGGTCGCGCAGGGGCCCGCGCAGCCATCGCTGGACGGGCACCCGCATGCCACTCTTCGGCCGGTCGACGATGGTCGCCGGGAGGAGGTCCCGCACCGCTTGCTTGAGCACCCACTTCTCCACCGTGCCGGTCAGCTTGTGGCGTGGCGGCACGCGGAACGCCTGGTCGATCACCTGCCGGTCGAACAGCGGCGCGCGGCCCTCGACGCCCGCCGACGCGGTCAGGCGCTCCACCTTGGTCAGGATGTGGTGCGCGCCCTTGGTACGCAGGTTGGTGTGCAGCAGCTGGTTGAGCAGCGTGCTCATCCGGTCCGGCCGCAGGTACGGCTCCAAAAGACGCTCCAGTGCCGGCGCGGATTCCAGCTCCGCCAAGGCTTTCGTGGTCAGCAGCCGGGGCAGGTCGGCGTAGCACTTGCGATAGGACTCGAGGTAGGCGGTCGCTCGGGCGGTGGGTGACGGATCGTCGCGAGCCAGCTCGAACACGAGCATCGGAAGGTTCTTCGGCCCGCCGAACACCGGGTCGCCGCCCTCGCCGTTGAGCACCACCCGATGTCCGTCGGCGGCGACGGCCTCGGCGAGCAGCAGGTTCGGCACGGTCAGCGGGTCACCCACCGGCGAGTCCAGCAGCGCGACCGTGCCGGCGAGCCGATTCGCGACCGCCTCGGGCGCCACCGTCAGCACCCGGTGCCGGGTGCCGCAGTGCGCCGCGACCAGACCGGAGTAGCCGAGCTCGTTGGGCGCGTCGTCGCCGAAGCTGATCGAATACGTCGAAACGGGATGGTCGCTGAACTTCGCCGCGAGCGCGGTGACCAGGCTGCTGTCGATCCCGCCGGACAGCAGGACGGCGACCGGTTCGGCGACCGGCAACCTCCGGACCGTCGCCGCCTCCAGGTGCTCACGCAGCGCTTGCGCATGCCCGTCGCCGTCGAGGCTCTCGTCGAGTTCTTCCGCGGGTTCCCAGAAGACCTCCTCCGCGACCGAGCCGTCGGCGCGCAGCCGCACACACCGCCCGGCGAGCACCTCGGATACCCCGCGCAGCAACGTTTCTTCGCCGGGCAGGTAGGCGAAGGTGAGGAAGGACCGGACGGCGGGAAGGTTCAGCCCGGTGCCGAGCGTGGGCCAGCGGCGCAACGCGCGCAGCGAACTCGATGCGGCCCAACGGTTTCCGGCGCGCGCGTAGAACAGCGTGCGGCCACCGGCGTGGTCGCGGATCAGCAGCAGCTCGTCGCGTTCGGCGATGACGAGCGCGAACATGCCCTCCGCGGCGGCGATCCCGGCCAGCCCGAACCTGGCGTAGGACCGCAGGAGCAGTTCGCCGTCGGTGCACTCGGGGGGCGCGCCGAGCCGCGCGCGCAGCTGGGCCGCGTTGTGCAGGGTGATCTCGCCGACGGCGGTCAGCCCGGCGAACCGGTACGGCCCGGCCGCTTTCCCCGGCATCGCGTCGAGGAGGCCGATCGACGTGCCCGCCGTCGTTTCGACCGGGCGGGCGCCCATCGCGACGAGCTGGTCGGCCGGGCCATCGCCGTGGCACACACAGAACCGTGGCAAAACTGGCTCCCCTTAACCGAAGTGGTCGTCGTCGCTGTCGGTTTCCCAGGACACCCCGCTGCCGCCGTCACCCGAGGACTGCGAGGCACTCGCCTGTGCCTGCTGGCGCAGCTGCTCCTCCTCTTCCGGCGACATGAACGCGGGCGGCAGCTCGATCGCGGCGATCGTGGCGCCGATGCCCACCGCGGCGAGGATCGCGCCGACCCGGCCGCCGAAGGAGGTGCGGTTGGTGGTGAGCACGTTGTCGCTCCACGCGGTGCGGCCGAAGCCGAGGTCCTTGCCGTAGCGGACCGAGCCGTCCGCGGTGGTGCGCTTGATCATTCGCCGCCCGAGCGGCTCGTCGGTGCCCGTGCCGCCCTGATCGTCGCGCCAGTGCACCCGGCCGGACGCGTCACGGGTGCGCCACTCGTGGCGCCCGTCGGAGTAGCGCCGGTGCACCGTGCCGTCGGCGAGCAGCTCGTCGGTGTAGGTGATCTCCTGGCGGGGTCGCAACGTGAAACCTCCGGCTATCTTCTGGGCCAGGTAAGGAAACCAAGGCTGCGCGCCCGCCGCAGGCCGTTCCACTGTGGACGGTCGGCGGGCACGTCGCGCACCAGCCGGTGGGTGAACCGCAGCAGCATCGCCGGGTTGACCGAGGCGACTTCGGCGAACCGGCCCTCCGGGCCGCGTCCGCGCACCAGGTGCATCGCCGCCGCCTGCCGGGGACGCAACCCGAGCGGCAGCACCCGCACCCGCGGTGGCGCGGTGATCGTCCGGCCGAGCGCGAGCGCCTCGGGACTCGCGTCGTGCAGGTAGTAGATCGTTCCGTCCACAGTGGACATCATCGCGGTCAGCCGCGGGTCAAGTGGCAGCTCGTCCAGGCCGAACACCGGGCAGGCCGACTCCATCGGCATCCCGTTCGCCCGGAGCATGCCCGCGATCTCCTGCCGCTGGCAGACCAGCACGCGCGGCAGGCCGTAGTGGAACAGGTCCGGCTCTGCCGTGTGCCGGCCCGCGGGCGCGCGACGCGGTGCCAACTCGGCCTCGCTGAGCAGGCCGGGGACGGCGCCGAACCGGTCCAGCGCGGCGCGGAACGCGGGATAGCCGACGGCCGGCGCCACCGTGAACCGCGGACGTTTCGGGATCCAGTCGGCGGGCCGCAGCACCCGGCACAGCTCGTAGTACAGCTGCCGCTCGGTGAACCGGATCCCGCCGGGCTCGCCGGCACGGGCGACCGCGACGGCGAGCGCGCGGTCGATCAACACCCTCCTGGTGCCGCTCATGCCGCCGGCCAAGTCAGGAAGCCGAGCGCGCGGTCGATCAACGCCCTCCTGGTGCCGTTCATGCGGCCGGCCAGGTCAGGAAGCCCAGCTGCTCCGCCTTGCGTTCGGCCCGGGTCAGCCGGTCCGCGGCGCGGTTCACCATGGCGATGAGGCGGGCCGGCGGCACCGCGGCGACAGGTGCCCAGTAGCCGTCGCCGAGCCAAGTCTGTTCGGACTGGTGCAGGTCGTAGTGGGACAGGCCGGTGACCCGGCCGCGTTCCTTGGTCCGCAACTTGACGATTCCCTTGGCCCGCATGGCGTTCCGGGGCCGCAGCCCGGCGACGGCGACCGGTCGTCCACCCAGCTCCATCAGCGCGCGGTCGGCGAACCGGATGCCCGTGGGGTTCGCGTCGTGCACGATCACGACCGGGATGTCCGGCGGCAGCGCTTCGACCGAACCCGCGGTGATCATGTTCCGCGCTTCCAGCACCCCGTTGGCGGCGAGACAGGCCACCACGCTCTCGTCCGCGCACAGCAACGCCAGCTCGGCGCGCTGGGGCCGGGGTATCGCGACCCGTTGCTCGTGGACCAGCAGTCCCGGCGGCAGCCCGGCGTACACCCGCTGCCATTTCCGGCCGACCTCCTCGCGGAACGTCTCCTTGGACATCGGGATGACCGTCTCACCGCGATGCAGCAGCTGCCGCGCGATCACGTAGATCCCGAGCGCGACGAGGACGGCGAGCACGCCGTAGAGAATCCGCGGGTCGATATGTGCCACGACGGTCAGGATCACCGACGCCACGCCCGCGACCACGAGCAGGCAGCCGCACCCGCTGACACTGCTTTCCGGTGACTCCAGTGCCTTCCGGGACGCGGAGTACCAGAGCTGGGTGGTGGTGTAGCGCGCCTTGCCGCCGTCGCTGAGCTTGCCGGCGAGCTTGCGCAGGCGGATGTCGTGCAGGCGCAGCTTGTTCGTCTTCGGGTCGAAGACGAACTGCTTCCGGCAGTACTTGCAGTAGGACCCTCCGCGCTCGCGGCCGAGCAGGTTCTTGCCGCAGTGCGGGCAGATCATCGCGTCTCCAACCGCATGGCCATCCGACGCAGCAGCGTCGCCGTCCGTTCCCGCCAGGTGGTGCCACCCGGCGCGGCGCCGAGCCGGCCCAGCCCTTCGGCGAGCGCCTCGTCACCGCGAGCCCGCGCGTCCTCGGCGGTGATCGCGTAGTCGTCGTGGTCGATGCCGAACCCGGTGTTCGCGGTGAGGATCTGCAGCGGCCGGCCGGCCCGGTTGGCGAAGGAATGGGGCATCAGCTCGGGAATCCGGAGCATCTCGCCCGGGCCCAGCCGGAGCGTGACGGCCCTGTTGACCGAGGCGTCGTACAGCGCGCATTCAGCGTGGCCCAGGCTGAGCACGAAATGCTCGCCGCCGTGCGCGTGCGGGGTGAACGCGCTGTGCGGGGCGACGATCCCCAGTTTGTAGGTGGCGTTGCTGGGCCGTTCCGGTGACGTCTTCGCGTCGCCGATGAAGTACCGAGCGAACTGGCCGTCGTCGATGAACCGCAGGAACTCCGCGTCCGGCCCCAGTTTTCGCGCGCCCGCCCGGTCGGTCAGCGTGACCTCGCCGTCCGGGGCGAACGAGTACAGCTCGACGCCGGCCGGCATGAGCCCGGACCGCATGCCTTCTCCCCTCGACACCCGCGAATCGTAGATCAGGTTCGGGTTCTCGCGGGGCGCTTCCGGGCAACGGTTTCGCGCAGCTCACGTTGGTTTTTCCCTCACCCCGTGATGATCAGCCACGCCTCGCCGCGCGCGCCCGGCTCGTAGACCGAGTCGAGCCGTTTCGCCAGGATGCCGGTGAGTCCGTTGTCCAGCGCCGCTTCGAGCACGTCAGCGCCGCCGCCGGTGTAATGCTGCGGGACGCGCCAGCTGTCACCTTCGAGGCCGAGCTTGCGCAGCCGCTGCCGCCGGCGCGTGTACGGCTGGTCGAGCTGGGACTTGCCGTCCAGGTGCAGGAGGTCGAACGGCAGGTACAGCACGGGAACCGAGGCCAGCAGCCGCTTGGCCTGGCGGTGATCCGCCCCGGCCCGGCGGGCCAGCGCGGCGGCGCTCGGTTTGCCGCCCTCGAGCGCGATCAGGTTGCCGTCGAGCAGGACCTCGGTGGTGCCGAGCTGCTCGCCGAGTTCCTTCAGCTCGGGATACTTCGCGGTGATCTCGTCGCCTTCCGCGTCCCGGATCTCGACCCGGCCGCCTTCCACGCGCACCTGCGCGCGGGCGCCGTCCCAGAGGAACTCGTACGCCCAGCCGGCATCGTCCTCGGGGAGTTTTCCCTTGCGTGGCAGCATCGGCTGGACGAACTTGGGGAGTTCGGCGAACCCGCGCCGCTGCGGCGGGTCCAGTCGCCGCACGATCCAGTCGCGCTCGTCACGGCCGGAATGCCGGTTCACGAACAGGTATTTGCCGCGCACGCGGGAGCCGTGCAGGACGACCTCGACCTTGTGGTCACCCCAGTGCAGCGTCTCGTAGTGGCCGCGGTCCCAGATCTTCATGACGCCGCCGCCGTACTCGCCCGCCGGGATCTCGCCTTCGAACGTCGCGTACTCCAGCGGATGGTCCTCGGTGTGCACGGCGAGCCGGTTGGTCTCCGGCAACGGCGGCAGGCCCTTGGGCACGGCCCACGACACGAGCACGCCGTCGCGCTCGAACCGCACGTCCCAGTGCAACTGGCGGGCGTGGTGCTCCTGGATGACGAACGTGTCGTCGTTCCCGCGCGGCAACGAGTCGTCGGCAGGCACCGGCTCCGGGGTCCGTTCCGGATCCCGTTTCCGCCGGTACTCGCCGAGATCGGGCACGGACGCAGGGTACAGGCCGGGGCCGGCGCTACGTCGTAACCGAGTCGGTGGCGCTCAGTGTCCGGCGCGCTCCCGCACGACGAGTCCCTCGTCGGAACCGGAGTCGACGACACAGAGCGGCACCCCGGCGCGGGTCCGGAGGTAGAGCCGGTCGTTGAGGAACGCTTTCTTCTCCGACACCGCGATGTCCGTCCACCGGTGTGCGCGGGTGCCGTCGGGACCGGTGAACACGAGGCCGCCCTCGTACGCGTGCAGCCGCCGCAGCAGGTGCTCGCGGCTGTTGGCGCGCCGGAACATCACGGCGGGCAGGACCACCGCCGCCACGACGAGGATCCCGCCGAGGACCTGGACGACCGGACTGCCACCGGCAATGGCCAGCCCGATGCCGGGCAGCACCAGGACGAGCCCGACGAGGGTGGCCAGGCAACCGGTGCGGTCGCTGGTGAACGTCCCGAAGGCGAGGAACCCGCCGAACCGGTACTGGGCTGCTACCCGGTCGGCTTCCACCCGGGCAGCCTGTTCGGCGTCCCGCCAACGCGCCCTCTCGGCCACCGGCCCTCCCGTTCGTCCGGGCCAGTATCACGGAGCGAACGGAATCGATCAACGAGCGATTCGGCGCCGAGCCACGTTCGGCACCCGCCTCGGAACGCGACTTCGCGTCAGCCCGGCGGCTCCACTATTCCGGAGATCGCGCTCAGCGGCGGATTCTCCTTGCGCTGCCGCGAAAGCTACTCGTCGAGCCAGCCGTGCTGGTTGACCAAGTCGAGGACGGTCTTGCGTACGCGCACAACCTGTTCGGCGGTCAGGGTCGGCACGCCGGTCAGCAGGGACTCGGTGAGCTCCTCGCGGAAGTCCAGCCCCATCGGCAGGTAATCGTCGTCGCCACCGGATCGGCCGGCGTTGCGCACGATCCGCACATTGGACGCCTTGGGTCCGCGCTCACCATCCTCCATAGTGAACTCGACGATCGCGCCGGGCGCGACCAGTCTCTTGTCCACGTCGAGGTCATTGACATGGACGAAGACATCTTCGCCACCATCGTCGGGAGCTACGAAACCGTACCCGCGCATTTCGTCGAAACGAACGACTTTACCCGTGACCACCAGTGAACCCCGCATTACATGAAGAGCCGAGAGCCGGCCCACGCGATATCGCGTCAAGGTACCGCCTCCCCCGCTCCGGGCACAACGGCGGGTCCTGGCTACCGCACGGGTGGCAGGTACGCGGCGTCGGGGAACATCGTCAGCGCCCGCAACGCGGTGCCCAGCTCCGCGATGTCGGCCGGGTCGGTCAGCGAACGGCCCAGCTCGTCGGTGATGCGTTTCAGCCGGTGCCGCACCGTGTTCGGATGGCAGTACACCCGTTCCGCGATCGCCTTGGTCGAACCGCGGCAGTCGAACCACGCGCGCAACGTCATCAGCAGCACCGCGCGTTCCTCCGCGGGCAGGTCCAGCACGGGCCGCAACACCTGGTGCGCCAGCTGAACCGAAGCCGCGGGATCGCTCGCGACGAGCCCCGCCAGCGGTGACTCGGTGAACTGCACGATGCCCGACGTGCCGGCCATCAGGCTCGACAGCGCGACCCGCGCCAGGTGCAGGGCGCGCGGGGTGTTGCCGAGGCCCGTGAACACCGGGCTCACCCCGACCCGTCCGGTCGCGTTCTCCTTGAGCAGCCCCAGAATCGGGTCCGCGGCAGGCGACTCGCGCAGGGACACCACACCGACCCGCAGGTCGGGCGTGAGCCGCCACGCCGACGCGTGCCGGCGCTCGCGGAGGAGATTTTCCATACGGGGCAACGGTTCCTGGCCCAGGCCTGGGGTCTCCGCCGCCACCACGAGGTAGGTGCCGTCGAGGGACAGGTCGAGCATCCGGGCGATGTCCCACAACGTGCTCTCGGTGAACGTGCCGCCGGTGAACAGCGCTTCCACCAGCGCGAGCCGCTTCTCGTGCCGGGTGCGGGTGATCTCGGCGAGGGTCTCCCGGTATGCCTCGGTGAGGGTCTCGGTGTAGTCGTCGATCAGTGTCCACAGTGCACGGGTCGCCGCGATCAGATCGGCCGGATCGGACCTGGTCAGCTCGACGAACCGCTGCCACACCTCGCTGAACCCGATCCGGAACGCGCGCAGCAGCTCCGGCAGCGGTGCGCCCTGCCTGGCCCGTTCCACCCCGGTCGCGGCCGCCTGCGAGAGATCCGGCGTGCCGGGTTCCTCGAGCGCCCGCAAAAGGAAACGCAGATTCGTGTCGCAGGAGGAGCGCAGCTTTTCGTGCGACACGAACCGGCCTTCGCGGTAGATCGGCATTTCCGCGACGATCTGGGTGAAGGTGTCCTCGACCAATTCCGGCAGCCGGGCCCGCGCGGCCACCGCGAGCCGCGCCACCGCCGGCTCCGCGCCCGTGTACCGCATGCGTCATCACCGTCGCTTCCGGGGCTCTTCGTCGTGCCCCTCGGAGACGGAATCTAACCCGAAAGACCCCATGTTGGCGCGGTGACAACACGGGGCGCCGCAATCGCGGAGTGCGGGCGGTCCCTTCCGCCGCAGATGATGAACAACGGGTCAACAACCGGGCGGCGCGGCGGGCCCAACGGAGCACCCACCGGGCGCCTGGCAGCTCTCTCAGAGCGGTCTCGATCACGTCACGAGCGTAGCCGGATTCGCGCGCCTGTTCGAGTCGAAAAGTGCACGACTGGGCCAGTCGTGCACTTTTCGTCGGCTCGGCTACATCTTGGCCTCTGCGCTCTTGATCGCCTCGCGGATCCGGAAATACGTGCCGCACCGGCAGATGTTGCGGATGTCGTCGAAGTCCGCGTCGGTCAGCTCGCGCCCTTCGGCCTTGGCCGCCTTGACCTTCGCGACCGCAGCCATGATCTGGCCCGGCTGGCAGTAGCCGCACTGCGCGACGTCGTGTTCGAGCCACGCCTCCTGCATCGGGTGCAGCTGCCCGGAGTCGTCGGCCAGCCCTTCGATCGTCGTGATCTCGTCACCGGCCTTGATGTCCGAGACCGGCACCGAGCACGGGTTGAACGCCTTGCCGTTGATATGGCTCGTGCACGCCTTGCAGACGTTGAGCCCGCAGCCGTACTTCGGGCCGGTCACGCCGAGCAGGTCGCGCAGCACCCACAGCAGCCGCACGTTGTCCTCGGTGTCGACGCTGACCTGCTTGCCGTTCAAGGTGAAAGTGTGGTGAGGCACTGGACTTCCTTAGGAAACGTAAGACAGGCCGTCGACGGGCGAGTCCGGAATGGACGGAACGCGCGGCAGGGGCTCGAAGCTCAGCGTGCCGTGGTTGATCGGGAAACTGGTCGGCATCTTCCCCGTCGCGCGGCCGTAGGCACACGCGACCGCGGCCAGCGAGCTGGACACGCCCAGCTCGCCCGCGCCGCCCGGCTCACCGGTGGCCGGCATGACGATGATCCGGGTGTCGGGCGGGGTGTTCCACTGTCGCGTGTAGAAGAAGTTGTCCCAGCTGCCTTCCAGCGGCAGGCCCTTGTCGATGTGCAGGCTCTCGGTGAGCGCCAGCCCGATGCCGTCGTTGATACAGCCGATCATCTGCGCCTCGAGCCCGCGCGGGTTGATCGGCAGCCCGGCGTCCACCGCCATCACGGCCTTGGTGATCCGCGGCCCGGTGACGCCGTCGCGCACCTTGCGGTTGACCGTCTGCGGCCGGCAGTCGATCTCCACCAGCACCGCGCTGCAGCTCTTGTACTCCGAGTGGAACCCGATGCCCTGCGCCATCCCGGCCGGCATCTTGCGGCCCCACTGGCCGACCTCGGCGACCTTGTCCAGCACCGCGCGGAACCGGTCGTCCTTGAAGAAGGACCGGCGGAACGCCAGCGGATCCTGGCCCATCGTCCCGGCCAGCTGGTCGATCACCAGCTCCCGCGCGCACACCACGTTCGGCGAGTACACGTTGCGCATGCTGCCGGTGTGGAACTTCAGCGGCACCTCGTTGAGCAGCTGGGTGGTGACGCCGAAGTTGTAGGGCATCGCCTGGGACAGCTCGAACACCGTCTGCGAGAACCCGATGTCGCCGACCGGGAGCTTCGCCGCGACCGCGGTCAGGATCTCGCCGAGGCCGTGCCCGAAGTCGGTGGTGACGCTGGTGTGCCGCTGCTCGTAGCTGATCACGTTGCCCAGCGCGTAGTTCACCCGCACCCGCGACAGCGACATCGGGTGCGCGCGACCGTGGCGGAAGTCGTCCGTGCGGTGCCACATCAGCTTGACCGGCTTGCCGATCTTCTTCGAGAACTCGGCGGCTTCGAGCGCGGCGTCGGCGAACAGCTTGCGGCCGAACGAGCCGCCGCCCTGCATCACGTGCACCTTCACCGCGGTCACGGGCAGCCCGAGCAGGGCCGCGATCTGCTCCTGCGCGGTGATCGGCGACTTGAGCCCGGCCCAGATCTCCGCGCTGCCGGGCCGCACGTCGGCGACCGCGCAGTTGGTCTCCAGCGCGCTGTTCGAGGCGAACGCGAAGCTGAACTCGGCGTCGATCGAAGCGGTCAGCACCGGCGGCACGGCCATCGGCAGTGTCGCGGCCTTCAGCTTCTTCAGCACGGTCGCGTCCGACTCGGCGTCGACACTGCCGCCGCCCCAGGTGACTTTCAGCGCGCGCACCGCGTCCATGCAGTGCGTGATCGTCCTGCCCCGCACGGCCACCCCGCTGGAGATCACCGCGACGTCGGTGATCCCCGGCATCGCCTTGACCTGCGCCAGGTTCTGCACGGACTTGACGGTGCCGTTGATCGTCGGCGGGCGGCACACCATGGCCGGCAACGCGTTCGGGACCTGCAGGTCCATCGTGAACTGCTTCTTGCCGGTGACGGCGTCGTGCGCGTCGACCCGGTTCTGCGGGGTGCCGACGATCGTGAAAGCGCTTTCCGCCTTGGGCTGGGCGGTGGCCTGCTCGGTGCGGCTGCTCGCGGCGGCCTCGGCGAGCGAGCCGTAGGACGCGCTGTGCCCGGACTTCGAGCTGATGACTCCATTGTGGACGGTCAAACCGGACGCGGGTACACCCCACTGGCCGGCCGCCGTCGCCAGCAGCCGGGCGCGCGCGATCGCGGACGCGGCGCGCACCGGGTGGTACATCGAGCGCACCGAGTTCGACCCGCCGGTGAGCTGGTTGAAGATCAGTTCCGGGCGCGCGTCGGCGAGGGTCACGTGGACCTTGTTCAGCGGCAGGTCCATCTCGTCGGCGATGAGCATCGCGAACGTGGTGGTGATCCCTTGCCCCACCTCGGCGCGCGGCAACGCGAAGGACACCGAGCTGTCGCGGTTGAGCTGCATCGCGATCAGCCCCGACGTGGGGGCGGCGGCGAGCGAGAGCGCGTCGCCGAGGTCGAGCAGGTCGGCGGGCTCGGGTGGGGACGGGATGGCGGCGGACGCGGTCTCCGGGTCCGCCGCGTCGATCCCGATCCGCGCCGCCACGGCGAGCGTCGGGGCGGCGATGAGGTAACCGAGGAACTTGCGGCGTTCGAGACGTGGCGATCGACGTTGATCGTCCATCGAGAGTCCTCTCGACAGTGGTGGGACCGGGACCGCGTCACGATAGGAAGCGCCCGCCCACAGGGTCAACGGTGCGTAGCCGCTCGGGTGAAGATCTGTGACGAGGTGACAGTAATAGGCCACACAACTGTGACGCGGACACAGCCGAACGTCGGATAACGCTCGTCCGAACGGCGGCCGGCGGCGGTCGATTGCCGATCATGAGGACCATGGCACGCACGCTTTGCCGTGGATCGAACGTACTGGGAGTGACCGATGGACCAGCCGAAGAGAGCACCGTCAACCGAGCCCCTGTCGGCGCGAACGATCTGGGTCACGGGAGTTTGTATCCTGACTGTCACCATCGCGGCGGTGGCGCTGCTGCTGTGGCCGCTGCAGCTCGTAGCCACACCTCCCGGTGGCGGGAAGATCGAAGCTCTCAAGGTGGCCTTGAGCATTGGAGCAGGAGCGGGCGCCTACGCGACTCTGGCGCTTGCGGCCCGGAGGCAGAGACATGACGAGCAAGTAGCGCGCATCACCGAGTTCGATGCCTCGGAACGCCGGGTGACCGAACTGTATTCGAGATCCATCGAGCAGCTTGGCTCGGAGAGTGCGACAGTCCGTATCGGTGCCCTCCACGCGTTGAAACGGCTGGGCGACAACAACCCAACTCAACGACAGGCCATAGCCAACGTATTGTGCTCCTACCTGCGCATGCCCTATGAGGTCCCTGGCGTGGCGATAGACGACGAGGACCGGCGAGACCTGAATTCCGCCGGCGCCCAAGACGGCCGGAATCTCGTGCTGAACGGAATACGGGATGCTCGCGACGCCCAGGAATTGCAAGTGCGGATCACCGCCCAGGAGCTTCTCACCCAAAGTGTGTGCCGCACGAGCGATCTTGACCGTTCGGATCGATGGGAGGTCGATATCGATCTGTCCCACGCAACCCTTGTCGACTTCCGGCTGGTCGACGCCTTCATGAAAAGGGTACGATTTGTGGGGTGCAATTTTCTGGGCGACACCGATTTCGGTGGAACGGTTTTCTCCGGCACGGCCGACTTCTCGGGTTCCGCGTGCACGGGAGCACTGGTCGCCACCGGCTGCACCTTCAAGGAAGGTGCGGTTTTTCTCGGCCTGCGAGTACGCGATCTGCTTAGCTTCAGCGGGAGCGTGTTCGACAGGAAATGCGATCTCCATGAAGTGTATGCCACTGAGATATCGCTAACCGAGGCGAATTTTCGTGACACTCTCAGCATACAACAAGGTGAAACCGAAACAATCGAAGCTATTGAAATCACCTGCGATAAGAGGGTGTACTTTTCGATGACGCGTATCGGTCAACTGGATGCGCAAAGGAGCCTGTTCAAGGCCGACCTCCGCCTCGCGCCCTATCAGCTGGATCATCAGGCGAATTTCGAAGACGCCACGATCCGCGGACAACTGGACATCAGCGACCGAGTGGCACCTCAGCAGGTCAAGCTCTGACCCGCGCCGGAATGGGGCCCGGCGCAGGCCGGGCCCCATTCCGGGAAGGACTCAAGCGTGGATCAGTACGCCGCGGATGTTCTTGCCGTCGCGCAGGTCCTGGTAGCCCTCGTTGACCTGGTCCAGCGTGTAGCGGCGGGTGACCAGCTCGTCGAGCTTGATCACGCCGGCGTCGTAGAGCCGCAGCAGGCGGATGATGTCGTACTGCGGGTTGGCCGAGCCGAACAGTGTGCCCTTGATCGTCTTCTCGAACAGGGTCAGCACCCCGCCCGACACGTGCACGGTCAGCTTCTCCGGGTTGGCCAGCCCGGTGATGACGACGGTGCCACCCTTGCCGACCGCGTTGAACGCCGCGCTGACGACGTCCTCGTCGACCGTGCCCACCGTGATCAGCGCCTGGTCGGCGAGCTGGCCCCAGGTCAGTTCGCTGATCTTGGCGAGTGCCTCCTCGGCGGTGGCGAACGCGTGCGTCGCGCCGAGCTTCAGCGCGGTGGTGCGCTTGAACTCCACCGGGTCGACCACCACCACGTGCTGCGCGCCCGCGTGCGCGGCGCCCTGGACGGCGTTGATGCCGATCCCGCCGACGCCGTAGACGACGACGGTGTCCCCGGCGCGAACACCGCCGGCGTAGTTGGCGGTGCCCCAGCCCGTGGGCACGCCGCAGCCGACGAGCACCGCGGTCTCCAGCGGCAGCCAGTCGTCGACCTTCACCACGGAGTGCTGCGAAATGGTGGCGCGCTCGGCGAACGTGCCGAGCAGGCACATGGCGCCGTAGTCGGTCCCGCCGCGGTGGAACCGGAAACTGCCGTCGGGCATGTGGCCCTGCAGGATCGTGGCGCCCATATCGCACAGGTTGGACCGGCCGGTCGCGCAGTAGCGGCAGGTGCCGCAGTTGGGGATGAAGCTGCACACCACGTGGTCACCGGGCTTGACCTTGGTGACCCCCGGGCCGATTTCCTCGATGATCCCGGCACCCTCGTGCCCGCCGATGATCGGGAACCTCGGCACCAGATCGTTGTCGATCAGATGCAGGTCCGAGTGGCAGAGCCCGGCGGCCGTGTACTTGATCAGCACCTCGCCGTCGCGCGGGCCGTCGAGCTCGAGTTCCTCGATCTCGAACGGCTTGTGCGCGTCGTGCAGAACGGCGGCTTTGGTCTTCACGCGCGATCACCTCTTTGTGACGTCGCAGGTTGGACCGTTACAGCATGACATCCGTAGCAAGCGCAGCGACAGCGTTAAGTAGACTTTTGCCCCACCCGTGGAGGATCTCCCGCCCCTCGTCCGCGGTCGCGCCGCGGGGATCGCCGAGCACACCGTTGCCGCTCACCGCCCGGACTCCGCCGTCTCGCAAGGGATTGATCAACTCCGGCAGTGGCCTGGTGTTGCCGGCTTCGAGCCGGTCGAGCCGCACGGATTCCGGGCGCAGCGCGAGCATCACCGACGTCTCGGTGCGGCCGGCGTGGCTGTCGTCGCTCGGCCCACTCGGCATCCAGGCCCGTACTTTCCTTCCCTCGTAACGAAGTTTGGCAACGGCGCGGTACAACGGCTCGCCGTTTCCGCCGTGCGCGCAGACGAGGATCACCCCGGCGAACACGTCCGCCGAACGGACCAGTTCCACCAGGACGGTCTCGGTCGCCTCCTGCCCGATCGACAGCGTGCCGGGGAAACCCGCGTGCTCACCGCTCGACCCATACGGCAGCGGCGGCGCGACCGTGACGTCTTCCCGTTGCCGCGCAAGGCTTTCACACAGTTCGACCGCGATCTCGGTGTCCACAGTGAACGGAAGGTGCGGGCCGTGCTGTTCGGTGGCGCCGAGTGGCACCGCGAGCAGGCGCGGCGTCAACTCGGTCCAGGTGTGGTCCTTCACTTCTTGCGGGGCCAGTTGGAAAAGTCCGGCAGCAGCGGTATGACCGTGCGTTCCTTCCAGCAGCCGTACCAGACTCCGGCGCCGTAGCTGAGATCGTCGGCGATTCGGCGCGGATCCCTGAGGTGACGCGAAAGCGCGAGTGCGAGGATCAGGCGGCCACGCCTCGTGGTCGCCAGCAGCGGTATCGCGACCGGACCCCAGGTGCGGGTGAGCGCGTCGGCGAAGTAGCGGCCCGCACCGACATGCCCGCGCAGGGCGATGGCCAGCGCTTCCCGCGTGGGCACGCCGAGTGGTTCGAGCTTGCGGGGCAGCAGTGCGGCTGTGCCGAGCGCGACGGCCACGCCGAGGCCAGGCCGGCGAGCCGCCACCAATCCCCAGGCCAGGGCCGTCCAGCCGGAAACCCGCAGGGGCGCCATCGCCTGGTGGCCGTGCCGCTTCGCGAGCGGTGCGGCCGACGTGCCGTAGTCGAAACGCTGTTTCGCCCAGGCACGCCACGTCTTCCGGGGCGCGTGCCACACCTCGGACTCCGGTTCGTACCGGACGCGGCCGGGCAACCGCCAGACGAAGTCGACGTCCTCACCGAAGCGCAGCCCCTCGTCGAAACCCGCTTCCTTCGCCGCCGAGGTGCGCACGACGAGCGCGGCGGTGGGCACGTACGTCACTCGCCGCCCAGGCCCGACCACCGCAGCTGCGTCGCCGAGATCGAGCGCGGACCGGGTCCGCTCGTACCGGTCGAGCGCGGATTTTCCCGGTGTGCTGCGGATTCGCGGGGCGACCGCGACCACCGACGGGTCCTCGAAATGCGGCAGCACGGCGGTGAGCCAGCCCGGCTGGGGCTCGGTGTCGGCGTCGAGGAACGCGGTCAGCTCAGTGCTGACCTGCGCCAGCCCGGTGTTGCGCGCGGCGGCCGGGCCGCGGGCGACCGGATGTCGCACGGCGGCGCCGGGGATCGGCGTCCGGGACCCGTCGTCGATCACCACGTCGGCCGGCGGCAGCGATTCGGGGTCCCGGGCGGGGACGACGACGGTCACGTCCGCGGACGTCAGGCGTGCCTTGGGGTACCACGGGTTCGCGATGCCCGCGTCGACGAGCCGGTCCGCGAGCTTGCGCTGTTGTGGCGTGTCGGCGACTTCGGCGCCGTGGCGCCAGTCCTCGACCAGCCGGGCGCCGGTCTTCGACAGTCGCAGGACTCGCAGTGGTGCGCCGCCGATCAGCGTCTGGCCGAGGATCCGGGTGCCCGGATCGATGCGGAGCTTCACGCCGTGAACCCCCCGTCGGCGTGCACCACCGTGCCGGTGATCGCCGAGGACTGCTCGCCGCACAGCCAGCACACCGCGGCCGCGACCTCCTCGGGTTCCAGCAACCGTTCGACGAGCTGGTGCTGCGAAAACTCCTCGACGTCGGCGAGGTCGTAGAGCGCGGCGCTGGCGTCGAGCATCGCCGTGCGCGTCGAACCCGGGGACACGGCCGTCGCGGTGACCCCCGTGCCGCGCAGGTCCGTGGCCAGGCCCTTGATCAGGCCCACGACCGCGTGTTTCGCCGCGTTGTAGCCCGCCAGGTGCCAGAGCCCCTTGTGCGCGGCCGCGGAGGCGAGCGCGACGAACCGGCCCGACCGCGGTTCTGGCCGCCTCAGCAACGCGGGCACGGCTGCCCTGGCGAGGTTGAAGACCCCGCGGACACCGGTGTCGAACAACGTGTCCCACTCGGTGTCCGTGGTCTCCCACAACGGTTTCCCGCCCGCCATGAGCGCGGCCGCGCCGACCGCCGCGTCCAGGCCGCCGAATTCCCGTTCCGCGAGCGCCACGGCTTCGGTCAGCTGGTCCTGCTCCCGGGCATCGGCGACGACGTCGAGCACCTGGCCCGGCCACCGCTTCGCGAGCGCTTCGAGATCTTCCTTGCGCCCCAAGGAATACGGCACACCCGGGAGATCCGCGGCGAGGTCCGCGGCGACGACCTGCCAGCCATCGGCGGCGAGCCGGTCGACCACCGCCGCGCCGATCCCGCGCGCGGCCCCGGTCACGAGCGCGACGCGAGTCATGGCGTGTATCCGTGCCGGCGTAGGTAGTCGAGCAGCTCGCGGGCGGCCTCTTCCACGGTCGCGGGCCGTAGGAGCGCCGGCGGGGTGCGTTCGATGAGCGCGCCGGTGAGCGCGAGCATTCGCTGGTGCGGCTCGGATCCCACCGGCGCGGGCAGCGCGCGCGGCCGTGGCCGGAACGCCTTCGCGGTGCCCGCACGCAGGTAGCGGAGCGATCCCGCGTGCGCGACCGGGATCCGTGCCGTGCGGGCGGCGATCGTCGCCGGCAGCGGCGCGCGGCGCAGCGTGGTGCCGGCCGGTTCGACCGAGCACACCGCGGGCGCGCCGAAGACCAGCCGTTCCCGGCGGCCGCCGTCGAGCCGTCGGACCGCCCGCAGCCCGCCGTCGACCGCTTCGAGTTCGATGAGGCCGAGCGCCTGGCAGGCGCCGAGCCGCTGGGCCAGGAATGCCGGGGTGGCACCGGTTCCGCGGTCGGCCGAATGGTCGCCGCAGACGATGACGTCGGGCCGGTCGGGCAGGCCGTCCAGCAGCAGCCGCGCGGTTTCGCTGCCGTCCTCGGTGACCGTGGCGGCCGGGCCTTCGACGCGGACCACCTCGTGCGCGCCGACGGAAAGCGCTTCCCGGAGCATCTCCTCGGCTTCGACCGGGCCGACGGTCATGGCCAGGCAGCGGCCGTCGAAAGCTTCGGCGATGCGCAACGCGTGTTCGAGCGCGGCACGGTCGGCGGCGCTCGCCCCGCTGGTCCGTGCGTCGGTCCGGACCTCTCCGGTGAGCGGGTCGACGGCGGCGCGCTGATCGCTCCAGCGCAGGGCGGCCACGATCAACATCGGCTATCCCCTCTTGAAGACGACACCGTAGCCTCCGTCGGGATAGCTCCAGCTGATCGCGCCCTCGCCGTCGCAGACCTGGTAACAGGTACCGCATTCGAAGCACTGCTCGTAGTTGAAGAGAATACCGCCTTCGCTCGTCGGAACGAAGAGATCCGCGGGGCAGGCGTGCACGCACGCCTTGGTCGTGCACGAGCGGCAAACATCGGTATCCACGGTGATGTGCGGGCGTTCCGCCACCCGGAACTCCACTGTGGACATGACGTCCTCGAAGGCGGCTTCGGCATACCGCCGATCGGTCATCGCAATCCTCGCATCCCGGTCCAGCCGTCGCGTAGCAGATCGCGCAGGCGTACCCCGTTGTCCCTCGTGGCGCGGCGCAACAGCTTGCGCAGGCCAGGTTTCGGCAGCGGATTGTCCACTTGGAACATTCCCTGCACCAGATCGCACACCAGCCCCGGATACCGCTGCTGCATCCGGTCCGAGAGCACCAGGCCCGGGAAATCGCGCAGTTTCCGGTGGTCGGTGAGCACGAACGACCGTTCCAGCATCGTGCGGTACCCGGCGAGGCCGGTCTTGCTCACGTCGCCGGACTTCACCGCCGCGGCCGCCGCGCGGCCGGCGTACATGCCCGCGCCGATCGCGAAGTTCACGCCCTCCAGCCAGATTCCGGCCGCGAGGCACATCGCCGCCGCGTCGCCCGCGACCAGCATCCCGTCGCCGATCAGCTCGGGCATCGCGTGGTAGCCGCCCTCGGGAATCAGGTGCGCGGAGTACTCGATCTGCTCGCCGCCCTTGATCAGCGGCGCGATCGCGGGATGCCGCTTGAGCTCCGCGATCAGGTCCTCGGGCCGGGTTTTCGCCTTGCTGACCCCGGTGAGCGCGAGCACGACGCCGATGCTGACCGAATCCAGGTTGGTGTACAGGAAACCGCCGCCGGGGATACCGCCTGTGCAGCCCAGCATCTCGATGTCCACGCCGTCGCGGCCGCTGATGGCGAACCGGTCTTCGATGGTCTGGCGCGGCAGGGCGAGGGTCTGCTTCACGCCGAGCGTCAGGTGTTCCGCTTCGTGGCCGGTCTTGTACATCCCGGCTTCCTTGGCCAGGAACGAGTTCACGCCGTCACAGGCGATCACCACGCCTGCGGTGAGGTCGCCGTCGGGGCGGTCGGTACGCACGCCGACGACCGCGCCGGTCCGGTCGCGCAGCAGGCTGGTGACCACAGTGGACGGTACGAGCACCGCGCCCGCTTCGACGGCCTGCTCGGCAAGCCACGAGTCCAGGTCCGCCCGGTGTGCGGTGGCCCCGTTGTACGGCGGCTTCCCCCAGTCCTGGGTGCGGAAGTCGACGGTGAGCGCCTGCGTCGGCGTCATGACCATGGTGGAGCGGCGGGTGACCCAGCGCTGCACCGGCATGTGCTCCCACCAGCGCGGCACCAGCTCGTCGAGGATGCGGCCGTAGACCACACCGCCGTAGACGTTCTTCGCACCGGGGAAAGGACCTCGCTCGACCAGCGCGACCGAATGCCCGGCCCGCGCGACTTCCAGCGCGGCCGCCGACCCGGCCGGGCCGGCGCCCACCACGATGACGTCGAAGGTCTTCGTCGTCTCATCGACCACAGTGGACAGTGATCCGGGTCCCGCGTAGGTCATCGCACCTCCAGGATCCGGGCCAGCTCGGCGAGTACGGCGGGCGCGTCGGCGACGATGCCGAGATCGGCCATCGCGGTCATCGGGCAGGACGGGTCGGTGTTGACGCTGACGATGTGCGCCGGGTCGCCGAGCCCGCCGAGGTGTTGCGCGGCACCGGAAATACCGAACGCGACATACAGTTCGGGATGCACGACGACCCCGGTGGTGCCGATCTGGCGCTGGTAGCCGGTCCAGCCCGCGTCGGTCACCACGCGGGTCGCGCCGAGGGAGGCACCCATCGCGTTCGCGACCTTGCCGAGCAGTTCCACGGCTGCCGCGTCACCGAGCCCGGCGCCGGCGCCGAAGATCCTGGGCGCTTCTGCCAGATCCACCGTGCCGGCCTCCGGGTCGAGCACCTCGACCACGGTCACGTCCGGTGCTTCGACCTCGGGCAGCTCGATCTCCTGCAGGATGGTCTCCTGGGCGGGAGCGCTGCCGCGCACCCCGGGCTGCAGGGTCGCGACGAACGGCCCATCGGCGATGAGGTCGACGCACACCCGGCCGCCCCAGCGCGCGACTTCCGCACCCTGTTCGGTCACCCGGATCGCGCCCGCCAGCAGTGGCCTGCCGAGTTCGGCGGCCAGGCGCGGCGCGAGATCGCGGCCATCCGGCGAGGCGGGCAACAGAATCCGAGCCGCGTCAAGGACTCTTGCCAGCTGGCGGGCCCAGCGCCCGGGCGCGAACGTGCCGTTCTCGGCAAGAGAGCCGGCGCTCAAGGAGGGCAGCTCGCCGGCCGCCTCCTTGACACCGGTGCCGACGAGCACCGCCGCACCGCCGGCTTCGGCGACGGTCTCGTCCGCGCCGAGCGGCAGTACCCCGTCGCGGACGACGATCACCGCGAGCGTCATAGGGCCACCCCCACCCGGTGGCCCTCGATGACCGCGGCGTGCGCGCGGCGCGGTGTGACGCAGTCGCCGGCGCGGTACACCGGGAACGGCGCGCCTTTCAGCTCCTGCCACAGCTCGTCCTCGGGCGCCTGATGGGTCGCGCACACCACCCAGTCGCAGGTTCGCTCGGTGGTCACGCCGGTCGTGTGGGTCAGCACCTGCAACACGATACGACCATCCACTTCGGACGCGCCGAGGATGACTTCGTCCGTGTGCTGGCGGATTCCCTTGGCGTGCGCCCGGACATTGAAGGTCTCCATGTCCAGCGTCACACCGAGGTCCTGGCCGACGACCATGCCCGAGGTGGTGATGCGGACCGAGCAGCCGCGGTCGGCGAGCAGCTCGGCGACCGAAGTCGCCTGGTGGAACCCGAGATCGTCGAGCACGACGACCTCGCCGTCCGGGGTCGCGCGGCCCTCCAGCACGTCCCGCACGTCCACGACACGCTCCAGATCGCCCGCCCAGTAAGGTTTCTTCGGCTTCGCGCCGGTCGCGAGCACGACGGCGTCCGGCGACTCGGACCGCAGCAGCTCGGCCGACGCCTCGGCGCCGGTCTTGATGTCGACGCCGTAGCGCTGGCATTCGGCGAGCAGATTCCGTACCACGTCGAGGAACTCGGCCCGGCTCGGCACGCTCGCGGCGAGCGTGACCTGACCGCCGGTGGTTTCGTTGCGCTCGAACAAGGTCACGTGATGCCCGCGCTGTGCCGCCGTGGACGCCGCCTGCAGGCCGGCGGGTCCGCCGCCGACCACGAGCACTCGCTGCGGTCTGGGTCCCGGCATCGGCAACGGCACGCTTTCCTTGCCGGTGCGCGGGTTTTCGATGCAGCCCAGCCAGCGGTTGAGGCCCATCCGGCCGACGCATTCCTGGTTGCACGACAGGCAGGTCCGGATCTCCGTCGCGTGCCCGGCGCGGGCCTTCGCGACGAAATCGGCGTCCGCGATCTGGCCGCGCACCACGCCGACGAGATCACAGTGCCCTTCGGCGAGGGCGCGTTCGGCCTGCACCGGGTCCTTGATCCGGCCTACGCCGATCACCGGCAGCCGCACCGCGTCACGGATCGCGTTCGCGATGAAGAGCGCGTAACCCGGCGGGATCGCCATCGACGCCTCGATCATGAACAGCGTCGAAGTGGCCACGCCGATCGAGGTGTTGATGTAGTCGACCTTGCCGGTCGCTTCGACCAGCTTCGCGACCTCGACCGCTTCGTCGATCGTGGTTCCGCCCTCGATCAGTTCGTCGCCGCACAACCGCACGCCGAGGGCGCGCTCCGGGCCGATGGCCTCGCGGACGGCGTCGATGATCTCCAGCAGGATCCGGGCCCGGTTATGCAGCGAGCCGCCGTACGCGTCGGTGCGTTTGTTCGTTGCGGGGGAAAGGAACCCGCGCACGATCGACGAGTGCGAGCACTGCAGTTCGACACCGTCGAACCCGCCTTCGGCGCAGTGCCCGGCGACCGTTCCGTAGCCCGCGACCACTTCCGCGATCTCGCGTGCGTCGATCGCCTTCGGGACTTCGCGGAACATCGGGTCGGGCACCGGAGAGGGCGCCCACACCGGCAGCCGTGAGTACATTGAGGACGCTTGGCCGCCGTTGTGGTTGAGCTGCGCCAGAATCGGGGTGCCGTGGGCGTGCACCGCCTCGGTGATGCGCCGGTAGCCGGGGATCACCTCGCGGTGGAAGCCGTGGATGAGCTTCTCGTACGGCCAGTCCGTGACGTGCGTCGAGTGTTCCTCGGTGATGATCAGGCCCGCGCCGCCGGCCGCGCGCGCCGCGTAGTACTCGGCGTGCTGCTCGCTGGGCAGCCCGTCCTGCGCGTAGTTCGTCAGGTGCGCGGAGAACACGATCCTGTTGCGCACCACCAACGGCCCGACCCGCAGGGGCGAGAACAGGTACCGGTAACGTCCGCCGCTCATACCAGCGCTCCTGCCGAGATGGCCATCGCCGCGCGACGGCCTTCGAGAATCGCCTCGTGCACCGTTCGCGGGGCGACGCAGTCACCGGCCCGGTGCGGGCCAGGCAGGGTGTCGGGCAGTCGATGTCCACAGTGGACGACAGCCGCACACTCCAGCTCGCGGCGCTCGGCGGTGAAGACGTCTTCCAGGACCACGTGCCCGGCATAGACTTCCCGGAGCAGTGACCGTTTGGCGAGCGTGACGCCCGCCTGCTGCAGCCGGGTGTTCGCGTCGGCAAGGTCACCGGTCAGCGCGAGCTGGGTGCCGACCACCTGGTCCTGGCTGACGATCGTGGTCGCTTTCCCTTGCGAGGCCAGGAGTTCCGCGATCCCGACGCCGACGAAGTCACCGACCGGGTCGGCTACCACGATCGGTCCGTCCGGCAGCTGCGCCCCGGCCAGCAGGTCGACGACGTCGACGACGGTTCCGCCGTGCACGGCGTAGTTGCGAGGCCCCGCAACGGATCCGGTCGCGACGATGGCGTCGTGCGGCACGTCGGTCACCTCGACGCCGGTCCGCACGGTCACACCCAGGCGGTGGACCTCGCTCTCCAGCCAATCGGCGAGCTTCCCGAGCCGCGCGCGGCCGCCGACGTTCGCCGCGAGCCGCAGCATGCCGCCGAGCCGGTCGGTGCGCTCGCGCAACTCGACCCGGTGCCCGCGCAGCGCGAGCACGCGCGCGGCCTCCAGCCCGGCCGGACCGCCGCCGATCACCAGCACGTCGCGCGGGGCGTCGTGGCCGTCCGCCACGTCCTCGGTTTCGTGGCCACTGTGCGGTTCGCCGATACAGCTGACGATCGGGTTGCGGTTGTCACGCACGCGGCACTTCTGGTTGGACAGCACACAAGGACGCGGTTGCGCGCCCGCCCGCACCTTGGCCACCAGTTCGGGTTCGGCGATCTGCGCGCGGGTCATCTCGACCAGGTTCGCGACGCCGTCGTCCAACGCCTGCCGCGCCTGCGCGGGGTCGACGACGCTGCCCTGCAACGCGGTCAGCGTGCGCCCCTCGACGGCTTCGGTGATGCGGCGGCACAGGTCGAGGTTGAAGCCGGGCTCGGTGTGCAGGTCCGGCCGGGTCGCCGACGCGCTCATCGCCGAGCCACGCACCGGCACGAGGTAGTCCACCAGCTCGGCCAGATCGCGGGCGAGGACCGCGGCCTGTTCCGGGGTCAGCCCGGCCCACGGCGCCAGCTCGTCGCAGGACAGCCGCAGGCCGACAATCCCGCCGGACTCCCGGACCGCGCCCAGCACCTCGCGGAGCAGCCGTGACTTGTCGGTGCCGTACTCGTCGCCCCGCTGGTTGGTCAGCCCGGAGGAGAACTGGCGCAGCAACGAATACTGACCGGCGTCGATCTCGACACCGTCCATTCCGGACTCCGCCGCCAGCGCCGCGGAATCACGGAAACCGGCGACAAGCGCGTTGATCTCGTCGTCTTCCATCTCCATCGGCAGTTCGCGGCTCGCCACGTCCGGTACCCGCGAGGGCGCCCACAGCGCGGACTGCCCGAAGGCCGACGATCCCTGCGAACCGGTGTGCCCGAGCCCGGCCAGGACCAGCGTGCCGTGCGGCCGGCAGGCGTCCACTGTGGACGACCAGCCGGGTCCGCACAGCGCGGCCAACGGTGCGCGCTCGTACGGCCAGTCGGAGTCGTGCACGCTCGCGGTCTCCGTCACTATGACGCCCGCCCCACCCGCGGCCCGCGCGGCGTAGTACGCGACGTGCCGGTCGGACAACACGCGCCCGCGGGCGAGGTTCGTCTCGTGCGGTCCGAAGAGCACGCGGCTCGGCGCGGTCCGGCCCGCGATCTCGATCGGGTCGGTGATCGGGCTCATCGCAGCCCGGCGAGTGGACTCGTGTCGCAGGCGCGGTCGGGACGACTGGGCGGGCCGAAGCCGATGCTCACCGGAACCTTGCGGCTCTTGCGATGCGAATGGTCCACATCGGACCGTGGTGCCGCGCCGACGGTCGCCAGGGCGCGTTCGCCATTGCCCTTGACGCACTCCGGGTCCGGCCCGTCGAGCGGTAGCCCGGTGAAGAACTTCGCCGCCATGCACCCGCCCTGGCACGCGTCGTACGCGGAGCACGACGTGCACGTGCCGCCGGTCTGCGGGCCGCGCAGCCGGGTGAACAGTTCGGAGTCCGTCCACACGGTGGCGAACCCGCCCTCGTCACGGACGTTGCCGGCGAGGAACTCCTGGTGGATCGCGAACGGGCAGGCGTAGACGTCGCCCACCGGATCGATCAGGCACACGACCCGCCCGGCGCCGCACAGGTTCAAGCCCGGCAAGGGATCCGAGCCGAGCGCGTTGAGGTGGAAGAACGAGTCTCCGGTCAGCACCTTCTCGCCACGCGCGACGAGCCAGTCGTACAGCTCCAGCTGCTGCTCCGCGGTGGGGTGCAGCTCGTCCCACACGTCGGCGCCGCGGCCGGACGGGCGCAGCCGGGTGATCCGCAGCTGGGCGCCGTACTCGTCGGCGATGCGCGCGAAGTCGTCGAGCTGCCCGACGTTCTGCCGGGTCATCACGACGCTGAGTTTGAAGTCGCGGAACCCGGCGTCGCGCAGGTTGGTCATGGCGCGGATCGCCGTGTCGTACGAACCCGGTCCGCGGACCACGTCGTTGACCTCGGCGGTCGCTCCGTCGAGGGAAATCTGCACGTCCACGTAGTCGGTCGCGGCGAGCCACCGCGCACGCTCAGGCGTCAGCTTCACGCCGTTCGTGGAGAACTTGACCCCCACCTGGTGCGCGACCGCGTACTCGACCAGTTCCCAGAAGTCGGACCGGACGGTCGGCTCGCCGCCGCCGATGTTCACGTAGAACACCTGCATGCGCTGCAGTTCGTCGATGACCGCCTTGCATTCGGCGGTGCTCAGCTCGCGCGGGTCACGCCGCCCCGACGAGGAAAGGCAGTGCACGCACGAAAGGTTGCAGGCATAGGTCAGTTCCCAGGTCAGGCAGATGGGCGAGTTGAGCCCTTCCTTGAAATGCTCGACGAGCTTCATCGCACGCCTTTCAGTGTCTCAGTCGCGTCGCTCGATGGTTCCGGTGTTCGCCAGCCCTTCGAGGGCCTTGAGGTACGAGGGCCGCTCTCCGTCCGGCACCCCGGCGGCGTCGAGGGTGGTGTGCACGTCGGGCTGTGCCTCGAGCGCGCGCACCACCTCGACCAGCAGCTTCGTCTTGAGGAACGACAGCCGGCGGGTGCTGAAGTCGTAGGCCAGCGCGCCGAAGGGTTCCGGCCGGAGCGAGACCCGTGGCGAGCACCGGTACGGCTGGTCGGGCTCGAACATGACGGTCAGTAGACGCCGCACATACCGTCGATGGAGACCTCTTCGACGAGCAGCTCTTCTTCCACCAAAGCCTCGTCCTGCGCGACCTGCTGAGTCTCGGACATGGGATGCTCCCTTCGTCGTGGCCGCCCCACTGCGACCCACTCCAGGGACAATAATGGCACCGAGTGCCGAATGGAAGAGCCGATGACCGATCAGGGCAGTCCGCGCGCCGGGCGCAAGCCGATCACCTCGCGTTCGGAGGTGGAACACGCCGCGTTCGAACTGTTCGCGCGCCAGGGTTTCGAGCGCACCACGGTCGACGACATCGCGGCCGCGGCCGGGATCGGGCGCCGGACGTTCTTCCGGTACTTCCCGTCGAAGAACGACGTCGCGTGGGGCGATTTCGATGCCGAACTGCGGCGGATGCGTAAGCAGCTGGCCGAGTACCCGGCGGACGTGCCCTTGATCGATGCGATCCGCGAGGCGCTGGTCGACTTCAACCGGATCGACCCGGATGAGGCGCCGTGGCACCGTCGGCGGATGGAGCTGATCCTGACCACCCCGGCGCTGCAGGCACACTCGACGTTGCGCTACACCGCCTGGCGCCAGGTCTTGGCGGAGTTCGTCGCGACGCGACTCGGGGTGTCCGCGGATTCCCTTGCTCCGCAAGCGATTGCGTATGCGACGCTCGGTGTCGCACTGGCCGCCTACGAGCAGTGGCTGCGCAGCCCGGGCACCGAACTGCGGGAGTTGCTGAGCGCGGGTGTCCGGGAGTTGAGCGCCGCGGTCGGCTGAGGGCGGTTGCGCTCCTGCGTACGATCCCGGTGTGTTGCTCCCGCGCGGTTCCGAGGCCATCAGCCCGACGGGCCACTACACCGGGTACGTCTGGGTCCGGAACGGGCTCGCACCGCAGGAGCTGGCGACGCCGGAGGGGCGGGTGCTGTTCCATGCCCTGGAACCGGCGATGCGCGTCAGCCGTCTGCTGGGCCGGCCCACGTTCGAGGGCCTGCTCGTCGCCCGGCACCGGATGCTGGACCAGCTGCTCAGCGGCGCGATCGAACGGGGCGAGGTCGGCCAGGTCATCGAGATCGCGGCCGGTTTGTCAGCCCGAGGCTGGCGTTTCACGAGGCGGTACGACGGCCTGACCTACGTCGAAGCAGACCTGCCGCGGATGGCCGAGCGTAAAGAGCGCCTGCTGGACCGGTTGACCGGACCGGCACCCCGGGTCACCACAGTGGACGCCCTGGCCATCGACGGGCCGTCCAGCGTCGCCGCCCTCGCGGACACGCTGGACCCCGACGTCGGCACCGCGATCGTCACGGAAGGGTTGCTGAACTACTTCGACCTGGACACGGTGACCGGCATGTGGCAGCGTTTCGCGGCTGTCCTGCGGCGCTTCCCCACCGGCGCCTATTTCGCGGACGTCGTCCTACGCACCCACAGTGATTCGCTGCCCCAGCGCCTAGGCGCCGGCCTACTGGCAGCCACCGTCCGCAGCCGGGTCCACGTACATTTCGACGCCCCAGCAGACGCCGCGGAAACCCTGAGAAAAGCGGGATTCCCAGCAGCAGACCTAATACCACCAGAAACAACCGACCCCAGCGCAAGACTCATACGAATCATCGACGCCTGGACATAAAACCCAGAAACCGGCACCCAGCAACAAAACCGAACCCCCAACACCGCCCACCCCCTCCCCCACCCCGATCCCAAGCCGCCCTTGCGGATGGGGGAGTTCGTCAAGGTACTCTTTCCCGCCTTGACGAACTCCCCCATCCGCGAACACTCAAAAATCGGGGCGGGGGAGGGCCCGCGCTGGGCCGAGGGCGCCTTGCGCCCGGTTCCCGTGGTGGTGAGCCGAAAGATCAAAGGACCAAAGACAAAAGATCAAAAGAATGCCTCGCCGGCGGGCAGGCTCCAGGATGGCCGGGCCCAAAGGGATCTCACCTTGAGTGGGTGGTTGAGTTGGGTGGTCATCCCGTCGCCTGCGGTTTGCGAATATCACTTTTCCTCAGCGCCGCAAGCTTTGTGTTCTCGGCCGCGCGCCGGGCACGCAGGTTGCGGCCCTGACGAAAAGTGATCGTTCCTGTGTCAGGCGACGGGATGACCACCCAACTCAGCCGTTGTTGTTGCTGCTGCCGCCTTGGTGCTGTTCCAGTGCGCCCAGCAGTGTGTTTGGGCCTAGATGTGTCGCGCCTTCGGCTGTCACTCGTTCTCGTAGTTCCCTGTCTGCGGTTACCACGGTTATCCGGTCTTGTGGGCGTTTTGTCCGCAGGCTCCGGACGGTGTCCACAATGGTCGAATCGCCGTCTCGGGTCGCTGATATCACTTCGACATCCGCGACCGGTTCGGTTTCCCGTGCCTGGCCTTCAACAACCAGAACTACCCGGGGCCACCACGACCATTCTCCGGTCAGCGCAAGACCTTGCCGTGGCAAACCGGCCAGCTGGTCCCGTAAGCGCCGTGCCGCACCGGGACGGTCACGCCACCAGCCGTCCGGGCGCGAGCCGACGACGTTCGCGCCGTCGACGACCAGGATCAGCTCGCGGCCCAATTCTGGCAGCAGTTCAGGCCACGCCAAGGCGAAATCCTGATGCAGTTTGTAGTCCGCGACCTCATCGACCGGCACCCACCGTAGCTCGTCGCTTTCGGCGTTCATCACGGTTGCTTCCACCGGCCGCACGGTTTGGGCGAGCAGCGTCGTGTACGTCCAGCCACCATGGTCAACGGTCCACGAAGACAAGGGTCGCACCGCGTCGCCGGGGATGTCCGCTTCCTCATCGGCTTCGCGGGTCGCGGCGGCCCAAGCGGTCTCGTCGCTGTTCACGGCACCACCCGGCAATGCCCACGTACCACCGTGGTGCGTCCACCAGGCCCGGTGCTGCAGCAACACGCCCCGCTCCGGGTCGGACAGCAGCAAACCTGCCGCCCCGAACCGTCCCCAGTGCCGATGCCCGTCCAGGCATTCGACGAACCCATCCCCGTCCGGCCTCAGCATGAGGCCCAGCTTCACACAGAAGTGGCTTCGAGAGCGAGTGCCGCAGCCCCGACCACGGCCGCATCGTCGCCGAGATGCGCGGTCCGGATCCGGGCGAGCGGCCGGTGCCGGGCACCGGTGATGGCGGCCGTGTAGTGCTCACGGGCCTCGTCCAGGAACAAAGTCGCCGAACCGGACACGCCGCCGGCGATCACCACGATCTCCGGATCGAACACGTCCGCGACCAGCGCGAGCCCCTCCCCGAGCCATTTCGCCAGCTCGGCGACCGCACGCTGGGCGATCGGATCACCATCGCGCGCCGCACCGGCGACCCGGCGGCCGGTGATCGAACCGGGATCCGCCGACATCTGGCCCGCCAGCACGGTCGACTGCCCGGGATACCGCGCGAGCAGTTCGATGGCCGTCGCCGCGAGCGCGGTGCCACTGCAGTACCGCTCCCAGCACCCGTACTTCCCGCACGGGCAGGCCCGCCCGCCCGGCACGACCGTCAAATGCCCCAGCTCCGGCGCCACCCCGTACGCGCCACGGTAGATCTCGCCGTCCAGCAACAAGCCCGCGCCGATCCCGGTGCCGATCGCGACCAGCGCGGCGACCCGCGCACCACGCGCCGCACCGAAGCGGTGCTCGCCGAGCGCGGCGGCGTTCGCATCGTGCTCCAGGGTCACCGGCAGGTCGACCCGCTTCGCGATCCGGTCCGCGACCGGCGCGGCCCGCCACGCCAGATGCGGCGCGAACATCACCGTGCGCCGGTCGTTCGCGACGAAACCCGCGACCGACAGGCCCACCGCCATCACGTCGTCATGCCGGTTGTGCAACTCGTCGATCACACCGGAAATGGCGTCCTCGAGCGCGCCCTCGTCACTCGGGGTACCGACCCTCGCGGTGTCCAAAATGGACCCCCGCGTGTCGATCACCGCCGCGCGGACGCTCGTGCCCCCGACGTCCAGGCCGATCGCACGCACTCAGGACTCCTCGCCGCGCCACTGCACCGGAATGTGCTGCACCCGCGCCGACGACGGCTCCGGCTTGGGCTGCGGCTGGAAACCCGGCATGTGAAAACCGTGCTCGGGATCCCACCGGTCGGCCAGCACCGCGCGCAGCAGCGCGACGAGCTGCCCCAGCTGCTCGACCAGCCGCGCGGCGAACTCCGGCCGTTCCCCGCGCACCACGGAAACGACCGCACACAACGGACACCAGCCGCAGTCGGGCGCGGCACGATCGGCGGAACCGTGCCCGGCGGCGACGATCCCCTCCAGCCACGGCGCGGCACGCTCGACGACCATCTCCACCAGCAGCCGGATCTCCTCGGCCAGGCTCGTGGCAGCACCGTCCGCGGTTTCCGTCATCAGGGCCTCCCGGCGTGGGTCAGGGACACGACCAGGCCGCGCGCGTCCGACGCGGCACCGGTGATGTGGTACGGCCGCAGCGCCTCCGGCAACGCGACGAGCCGGCGGAAACCGTCGACGGTGATCGCCAGGTCATCGTCCACTCTGGCCAGATCCACCGCGGCCTGCGGCCCCAGCGGCAACGCGACGCGCAGTTCGAACCCATCGTCCACTTCGGACACGGTCAGCAGCGGGGCGATGCTTTCTCCGTTGGCGGCCAACGGATCCCCCTCGCCGTACAGCTCGCGCGAGATCTCCAGCAACGCGGGCAGGCCGACCGGCTCGATGGCCCGGTGCTCCACCCGCGCGAAGTCCGCCAGACCCGAACCGGCGAGTTCCGTGAGCACCGCGTCCTGCTGGCGCCGCCGCGTCCGCAACCACGAAGCCGCCGCGCCGCGCCACACCCCGGGCGCCGGCATCAACCGGTTCACGATCACGCGATCGACCCGGATCCCGCGCAACGCGAGGGAGCTCAGCGTGCGGCGGGCCTCCGCGACGACCACCCGTTCCGGCGTCAGCACCAGCCGGACCCCGGTCGCCGCCGGGTCCGTCAGCACGCCCCGCAACGAGTCCAGATGCGAGCCCAGCCGCCGCACCGCCTCCACGGTGCCGCGCCCGCCCGCGAGCTTCAGCTGCCACATCCTGTTCAGGTACCCCGAAACGGCCTCGGGAAGCGCGAGCAGCCGCAAAGTTTCCGCGGTCGGGCCACAGTCGACGACGACGACGTCCCAGCGGCCGGACTCGGCGAGCCGCTGCACCTCGGTCAGCGCGAGCAACTCGTCCACCCCCGGGAGCACGGTCAGCTCCTCGGCATCCAGCGCGTCGATACCCGCGCCGGCCAGCGCGGACTTGAGCTTGCCGCGCAACTCCTGCCACATGCTGTCGACCAGCCCGCGCGAGTCCACCTGAGCGCCGTGCAGGCAGTGGTCCACCTCGGCGGGCTCGGCGGCCAGCCGCTTCGCGAAGGCGTCGCCGAGGGAATGCGCGGGGTCCGTCGAGACCACCAGCGTCTTGTGCCCGCGCGCGGCGAGCCCGGCCGCGGTCGCCGCCGCGAGGGTCGTCTTCCCGACGCCACCCTTGCCGGTGAACAGCAGCAGCCGCATGTCAGGCCGTGCTCTCTCCGGAGCTTTCGACCCTGCGCTTGAGCTCCTTGAGCGCCGTGTCCATCACCATCTTCTCCGCCTTGCGCCGCAGCAGGCCGATCATCGGGAGCACCAGCTCGACCGAAAGGGTGTACGTCACCTTCGTACCGCCCGACGGCGTGTCGGCCAGCGTGTAGCGGCCGTCCTGGGCCTTCTGCATCTGGCCCTTGACCAGGTGCCAGCTGACCGCGCGGCCGTCGGCGGCCCAGTCGTACTCCAGGGTGTAGACGTCCTTGATCGGGCCGGCGTCCAGGGTCAGCCGGACCTGCTTGGGGTTGCCCGCGTCGTCGCTGGCGAGCACCTCGGTCGCCTGCACCTGCTTCGCCCACTCCGGATACGACTCGAAGTCCGCGATCACCGCCATCACCCGCTCCGGCGGCGCGTCGACCTCAATGGACTGTGTGGACTCCTCGGCCATGGCGCAGAGATTACAGGGCCATCCAGGTTCTGCTCATAAGCGGCGGAGCCGCTTGCTGTGGGCCGTCCACTGGCGCCGCTGGGGGTTCTGAGGTGGCTCCTCGCGAGGACAGCGCCGACGTGGTGACTTGGCAGTCATGAGGAGGCGATCCCGGAGCGAGGGGCCGCCTCAGGTTCCGCCACCTGCACCGCCACGCAAGCCGCTCGGCACGCTTCACCAGCGCAGGATGTACGGACGCTCGGTGACCTTGAAGTGTCCCACGTTGCGGCATTCGGTCCGCCCGGCCCGCAACCGTGCCGAGAGCGGCTGGTGCACGTGGCCGAACAGCGACCACCGCGGCTGCTGGGCGGCGATCAGCCCGGCCAGCGCCGACGAGCCCATCTCGTGCCGGCGCGCGATCACGTCGTAGGTCAGCTCCGGGAACGCCGGGGGCATGTGCGAGCACAGCACCTCGACATCGGTGAGCTTGCCGACCGCTTCGTCGAACTCGTCGCGCAGGCGCAGATAAGGCCGCCACACGGGGTTCGTGCGGCGGAGTGTCGCGCCCTCCGGGAGGGTGACGCCGCCGATGAAGCCGAACCGCAGGCCACCGATCTCGACGACGTCGCCGTCCACCATCGTCACCCCGTCACCGGCGAAGGACTTCCACAGGTGCGGGGAGTCGACGTTGCCCGGCGTCGCGTAGGTCGGGGCGCTCATCGCGCCGAACAGCTTGGCGTACTGCTCGCGGATCGCCTCCTCCACCGCCGCGCCCGGGTCGTCGAGGCTGGCCCACAGGGAACGGGAGAAGGCGATGGTCTCGTCGCGGGTTCCTTCGCGGCGCAGCCGGGCGAAGGCCGAAACCTTCTCCGGGCCGAACAGCATGCCGAGGATGCCCTTGTCGTGTTCCTGGTAGTCGACGAAGTCGAGGAGGTCCCCCAGCACGACCAGCGCATCGGCACCATCCCCAGCCCGGGCCAGCGCGTCGGCGTTGCCATGCACGTCGGAGACGACATGAACCCGCATATTCCCGAGCTTATCGGCGAGTCCGGCACTGAAGACGCCGAGTTCGACACACCCGAGGCCGAGTGCTACGTCCGGGGCGGGATCCCCGGTTCGCGGCCGTCTTCCAGGATCTCCTTGAGCTCCAGCGCGATCACCTTCGCCGCGCGGGCCCGCCGGTCGAGCTCCCGGCGCAGGTCCCGGGGCCGGACCGGGCCGGCCGGAGCAGCCCGCAGGAAGTAGTGGAGCAGGGTGCCGTCGAGCATCGGCTCGAGCCACACCTCCATGGTGCCGACCAACGCGCCCTTGACCGTCCACCGGAGACCCTCGTCCCCCCGGTCGGTGTAGAGGTCGAGCCGCAGGTCAGGCCAGTATCGCCGCCACGCGGCCGGGTCGGCGAAGGCCGCCTTGACCGTGCCCGCCGGTACCGCGAGGAACGTTTCGTCGACCAGGTCGATCGCGGGCGGGGCGCCGTTCAGCGTGCTCACGGGGTCCAGAATGTCATGGTGGGACGGCCTTGGTCGTAAGGTGGTAGTGCCGCTAGGTTGACTGGCGAGTAACACGCAGACCGCGGAGGTTCACCGTGCGCGAGTACAGCGCCCCGGCCGTCAAGCCGGTAGCCGATGACGAGAACCTGAGCGACATCATGTGGGCGAACGCCGAGCGCTTCCCCGAGTCGGTCAGCTTCCGCCGCCAGTCCGGCGGGTCATGGCTCGACGTCACCGCGCGCGAGTTCGCCGGCCAGGTGCTCGCCGTGGCGAAGGGCCTGGTCGAGGCCGGTGTCGAGCGCGGCGACCGGATCGGGCTGATGTCCAAGACCCGCTACGAGTGGACGCTGATCGACTTCGCGATCTGGGCGGCCGGCGCGGTCACGGTGCCCGTCTACGAGACGTCCTCGCCGGAGCAGGTGCAGTGGATCCTGTCGGACTCCGAAGCCAAGGGCGTCTTCGTCGAGACCGACGAGCACCTGGCATCGGTGGACCAGGTCCGGAACCGGCTGGGCGCGTTGCAGTACGTCTGGCAGATCGAGGGCACACACGCGGGCGGCGCCGTCGCCGAACTGGTCGCGCTCGGGCAGCTCGTCTCGGACGACGTGGTGCACCAGCGGCGCCGCGAGGTGTCCGCCGGTGACCTGGCGTCCATCGTGTACACCTCGGGCACCACCGGCCGGCCCAAGGGTGTCGAGCTGACCCACCGCAACCTGCTGGCCGAGATCCGGTCCAACATCAACGCGTTCCCGCAGCTGATGGACTCCGGCAACTCGCTGCTGTGCTTCCTGCCGCTCGCGCACGTGTTCGCGCGCGCCATCGCCGTCACCGCCATCGCCGCGCGAGTCACCCTCGGCCACACGCCGGACGTCAAGAACCTGGTCCCCGACCTCGGCACGTTCCGGCCGACGTTCGTGGTGGCCGTGCCGCGCGTGTTCGAGAAGGTCTACAACTCGGCGAAGCAGAGGGCGCACAGCGAGGGCAAGGGCAAGATCTTCGACCTCGCCGAGTCGGTCGCTGTGCAGTACAGCGAGGCCACGGACACCGGCGGCGCGGGGCTCTTGCTCAAGGCACAGCACTTCGTGTTCGACAAGCTCGTGTACTCGAAGCTGCGCGCCGCACTGGGCGGCCGGTGTATCGCCGCGGTGTCCGGCGGCGCGCCGCTCGGGCCGCGGCTGGCGCATTTCTTCCGCGGCATCGGGGTTCCGGTGTTCGAGGGCTACGGGCTGACCGAGACCACCGCCGCGTCGAACGTGAACACGCAGACGGCGTTCCGGGTGGGCACGGTCGGGCGGCCCATCGCGGGCACGTCGGTGCGCATCGCGGACGACGGCGAGGTCCTACTCAAGGGCGACGTGGTGTTCCGCCAGTACTTCAACAACGAGCAGGCGACGAAGGAGGCGCTGGACGAGGGCTGGTTCCACACCGGCGACGTCGGCCAGCTCGACGCGGACGGGTTCCTCAAGATCACCGGGCGCAAGAAGGAAATCATCGTGACGGCGGGCGGCAAGAACGTCGCCCCGTCCGGCCTCGAAGACACGATCCGGGCGAACCCGCTGGTCAGCCAGGCGATGGTGGTCGGCGACCGGCGGCCGTTCATCGGTGCGCTGGTCACGATCGACGAGGAGTTCTTCCCGGCGTGGAAGGCCCAGCACGGCAAGCCCGAATCGGCGACGGTGGCCGACCTGCGGGCCGACGCGGACCTGCAGGCCGAGATCCAGGCGGCGGTCGACGAGGCGAACAAGCAGGTCTCACACGCGGAGTCGATCAAGAAGTTCGTGGTGCTGACAAAGGACTTCACCGAGGCAACAGGCGAGATCACCCCGAGCCTGAAGCTGAAGCGCAACGTGGTGACCAAGAACTACGCGGACACCATCGAATCCCTGTACCAAACCCAACGCTGAGCCTCACTCGGCGTCGGCGCGCTTCCGCACGGCGATCGGTGCGCGCCCGCGCGCCGACGCCGAGAACCGCCGGACCTGCAGGATGCTGAGGCGCTCGAGTTCGTCGCGCAGCCCGGCGAGCAACTCGTCGGCGTCCTCCTGACTGAGCGTCCCGGCGAGCACCAGTTCGCGGGCGTGCAGGCGCACTTCGTGCAGGCTGAACGGCCGCTCGTCCCGCTGCGCGAGCCGCTCGGCAATGGCCTGCCGCAGGTGGGTTCTCCCGTCCATGACGCCTAGTGTGGCGCCTCAGAGCGCGGTCATGCTCGCGATTTTCCAGGTCCCGTCGACCTTTCGCGCCGTCACTGACAGCGCGGCCGAGGCGGATGACTGCTGGTTCGACGTCGTGGTCAGGGTTTGCTGGTCGACGAACACGAGGAGCTTCGCGGAGTCGCCGTCGAGGTTCGCTACCGCGATCGAGTTGATCGTCGTGGTGCGGACGAGTTTCTGGTCCACCGCCTGCTGTTTCGCTGAAGCGTAGCCCGCCTCGTACTGGCCGACCGCTTCATCCACCAGCATGCTCGCCGCGGCGCGCTCGGTGCGGGCCAGGTTGTCGTAGTCGTACGAAAAGATCGCCTTCAGGTCCCCGCCGACCTGGTCCGCGACCTGCGTGGTCGCCGCGGTGTCGGCGACCGCCCGGTTCCCGCCGTGCACAGCGCCCGCCCGCAGGCCCGCGAACACCGCGAAACCCGCCATCAGCACGACCACCGCCATCAACGCCGCCATCACCGTCGCGCGCCGGTCGAGCCGGGAAGCAGCGGGCTCCTCCACACGCGGCCGTGGCGAAGGACGCGGCGAGGGCGAAGGACGGACGATGCCGTGCCGCCCGGTCACGACGCCGCCTGCACGGAGTCGACCTTCCAGCCGCCATCGGTCCGCGTCAGCGAGGCGTTGAGCCGCGTCCGTGACGGCACCGACGGCGCGCCGTTCGTGCTCAGCTGCACATCCAGCACCGCGAGCACCCGCGCCGTCCCGGCGGCCGGGTCCAGCTCGGCCACCGCGGCCTGGTTCACCTCCGCCGCCGCGACCGTCTTGCTGGCCGTCGTGCGGTCGAGCTGCAACTGCCGGTCACCGCTGAGCGTCTTGCCCAGCTCCCCGGTCGTCACCTGGATCCACCGGTCCACCGCCGGCCCGGGATCGTGGTAGTCGACCGTGTTCAACGTCGTCAGCGCGTCATCGGCGGCCGACAGCACGGCATCCCGGTCGTGCGCGCGCATCGCGGCCTCGTCGTGCGCGGCACTCCACCACGACCAGCCGGACCACGCCGCGACCAGCACAGACACGGCGGCCAAGGCACCCAGGGCCACCATTCCCGGAGACTTCATCACGGCAATCCCAGCAGCTGCCCGATTCCCGTCGCATCCGGCCCCCGCACAAAGCCGAGCAGACCGGGCAACTGCGACTGCTGTGGTTGCTGCGACGACGACGGTGCGGGCTGGGACTGCGCGGGCGTGACGGGCTTGCCGCCGTAGGGCGAGTTCTGCGCGCCACGCACGTCGGTCGGGCTGCCGGGCGGTTCGGCGCAGTACGCCTGCGTGTTCGCGGGCTGGTCGCTCGTGTCGTTCGCCGGGCGCTGCTTGGTCGTCTCGTAGCCCTTGGTGCACGAGTGCGGGTCGAAGAAGTTGAGCACCAGCCCCAGATGCCCCTCACCGTTCGACGTGACCGACCGCGTGAACGCCGAAACCACCGGCAGCGCGACCAACTCCTCCTCGATCGCGTCGGTGCGCACCGCGGTGATCTGCACCGTCGTCAGCAGGTTCGCGATCAGCACCCCGAGATCGGTACCCGACACCGCCAGGATGTTGTCCACGTCGTTCGCCAGCTGCGGGGTTTCGTCGATCACCTTGCGCAGATCCGGGTCCGAGGTCTTGAGCTGGTCCGCGATCCGGCGCAGCCCCGTCGCGAGCGACGTGATGTTCTGCGCCTGGCGTTCCTGCGTGGCCAGCACGGTGTGCCCGTCGGAGAGCAGTTTCGTCGTCTGCGGCAGGTTTTCGGTCGCGGTCGAGGTGAACGAGCCCGCCGTGTCGAGCAGCTGTTGAAGGTCTGGACCAGTACCGGCGAACGCGTTGTACGTCTCGTCGACGACCGTCCGCAGCGACGAAGGGTCCACACTGGACGCGAACTTGTCCAGGTTCGCCAGCACGGTGTCCGGCGAGATCGGCAGCGCGGTCTTGTCCCGCTGGATGACCGACCCGTTGTGCAGGTACGGCCCGGAATCGTGGCTGGGCCGCAGGTCCACGTACTGCTCGCCGACGGCGGACCGGTCCGCGACGACGGCCTGCGTGTCGGCCGGAATGTCCGGCGAGCCCGAGTCGATGTCCAGGTCCACCGCGACGCCCTGCGCGTCGACCCGCATCCCGGTGACCCGGCCGACCGCCACGCCGCGGTAGGTGACCTCGGCGCCCGAGAAGATGCCACCCGAGTCGGCCAGTTCGGCCGTCACGACGTACCCGCGTGGTCCGAACAACCGGTCGAGCCCCGCGTACTTCACGCCCGCGTAGCCGACCGAAAGTACCGCGATGAGGCCGAAAGCCAGCAGTTTGACCCAGTGCCGCCGGGTGAACATCAGTGCCCACCTCCCAGCAACGTGCCCAGCAAATCGCCCAAGACGCCGCCGTTCGGCTGCGGGGGCGCCGCGGGCTGCTGTGGCAACGGAAGCGGCGGCGCGGACCCACCGCCCAGCTGGATGGTCCCGGCCGGCGTGGAAACCTGTACCCGGCCGGCATTGGTGACGTTCTGGAAGATCTCGCTGAGGTCCAGGTCGAGCCGCGCCCGCACGTTCGCGTAGTCGCCCTTGACCACGTCACCGGCGACGTCCGGCAGCGGATAGGTGGGCAGGATCTTCAGTGCGGTGGGCAGGTTGTTGCCTGCCTCGGCAAGCTTCTGCAAGGTGGGAGTAAGCGCTTTCAGGTTGTCGATCAGCTGGTCCCTGCTCTTGTTCACGGTGTCGACCGCGACCCCCGACAGCCTGTCGAGCGACTGCAGCATGCCGACCAGCTCGTCCCGCTGCTCGTTGACGACCTGCAGCCCGGGCGCCAGGTTGTCGAGCGCGTTGGTCAGGTTCGCGGTCTGGTCGTTCAGCGTGCTGGACAACCGGTTCAGCCCGTCGATGGCGCGGATGATGTCGCTCTTCTGGCCGTCCAGTTCGGTCGCCAGCTGGTCCACTCTGGACAGTAGCGCGCGGATCTCCGCCTCGTTGCCGGTCAGCGCCTTGTTCAGCTCACGCGTGATGTCGGCGAGCTGGTTGATGCCACCACCGTTGAGCAGCAGCGAAAGCGCGCCCAGGACCTCTTCGACCTCCGGGTTGCGGTTGGTGCGGGACAACGGGATCGTCGCGCCGTTGGTGAGCGTGCCGGTGGCGCCCTCGTTCGGCTGACGCAGCTCGACGAACTTCTCCCCCAGCAGGCTCGACTGCCGCAGATCCGCGTAGGAATTAGCGGGCAGATGCACGTCTCCGTTGACCCGCATGGTCACCAGCGCCGAACGCGTGTCCGGCGCCAGTTCGATCTTGTCCACCCGGCCGACCGCCACGTCATTGACCTTCACACTCGCCTGCGGCACCAGGTCGAGCACGTCCGAGAACTGCCCGACGACCTGGTACGGATGATCGCCGAGGTCCGCACCACCGGGCAGCGGCGTGCTGTAGAGGCCCGAAAATCCCCCGGTGCCACAGCCACTGAGCAGCAACAGCACGACCAGGACAGGCAGAAAACGCTTCACGAGCCACCGTCCGGGACCGAGACGAGCGGCAGCAACGGCAGTGGCGGGATCTTGCCCGCGTTCATCTCCTCCATCAGCTGCGGGATCGACGGCAGCTTCGCGATGCCGTCGACCACCGGCTGGAGCACGTTGCAGAGATTTCCGACCACGTCGGGCAGCCTGACCGGGGTCGACGCCTTGAGCACCCGGCACAGCGTGACCACCAGCGGGTTGGTGAACTCGTTGGCGTTGTAGCGGATCGCGATGCTGCCGGACGCAGCGTCGTAGGAGTTGATGAAGTTCGTCAAGCCCGTCGGTCCGACGTCGAGCACCTCGGCGAGCGCCGACCGCTGGTCCACCAGGACCTTGCTCACACTGGCCAGCTTGTCCACATTGGACGTCAGCAGATCGCGGTTCTCCTCGACGAACTGCTGCACTTCGCCGAGCGACGTGGCGAGCGAAGAAAGCGCTTTCCCGACGTCATCGGAGTCGTCGGCGAGGAAGCCGGTCACGTCCGCCACGCGCGTGTAGAACTGGTTGAGCTCGTTGTCGCTGTCGGCCAGTGCCGTGGTGAACGACTGGAGATTCCGCACCGTGGCGAACAGATCGCCTTTCGAATTGTCGAGCGTGCGGGAAAGGTCGGCCAGCTGCGTGACGGTGTCGTTGATGTTCTTGCCGTTGCCGTCGAGATTCTTTGCGGCGGTATCGAGCAGATCGGACAGTGCGCCGTTGGCGTTGGCGCCGTTCGGGCCGAGGCTCGTGGACAACTTGTCGAGGCTGCCGTACAGGTCGTCGATCTCCATCGGCGTCGCCGTGTGGTCCTTCGGGATCACCGTGCCCGAGGCGAGCACCGGCCCGCTGTCATACGCCGGGGTCAGCTGCACGTACCGGTCGCTGACCAGCGACGGTGCGACCACGACGGCACCGGCGTCGGCGGGGATCTGGACGCCCGGATCGACCCGCATGTCCACGCGGACCGCGTCGCCCTGCGGCGTCACGTCGGTGATCTCGCCGACCTGGATGCCCAGCACCCGCACCGAGGATCCCGCATACAGCCCGACGGTCTTGTCGAACATCGCGGAAACCCTGGTGCCGCCGGTGTCGCGGAACACCAGCCACACCCCGGCGACCAGCAGGAGCGCGACGACGCAGCCGGTCGCGATGTACCGATACGCCGACCGGCCCGCCTGCGTGTCAACCGTCATCGTCCGCTCACCCCCTGATCCGGCGCGGAAATCGGCGGGGTGCAGCCCTCCGGGTTGACCGACAGCCCGCCGGCCTTGATCACCGGCGGGAACAGGCCGCAGATATAGCCCTCGAACCAGCGCCCGTTACCGGTCGCGTTGGCGCCGATCCGGGAGAACGGTGCGAGCAGCGCGAGGCTCCGGCCGAGGTTGTCCTGATTACGCTGCAGGATGTCCGTGACGTCGCCGAGCTTCTGCAGCGTCGGCCGCAGCTGGGCCCGGTTGTCCGCGACCAATCCGCTGAGCTGAGCCGAAAGATCCTGGGTTCCCTTGAGCAGCGCGCTGATCGCGTCCCGGCGTTGCTGCAGTTCGGTCAGCAGCAGGTTCCCGTCGTTGATCACGGCCTGCAGCTGGGCGTTGCGGTCGGAAAGCGTTTTCGACACCTGACTCGTGTTGCTCAGCAGGTTCGCCAGTTCCTGGTCCCGTGAGGACACCGTTTTCGACAGCGCGGACAACCCGTTCAGCGTGTCCTGCAAGGGTTTCGGGGTGTCCTTCAGCGCTTGTGACACCGAGTCGAAGCTCTGTGCCAGTTGCTGGGTGTTGATGTCGCCCACCGTCTGCGACAGCTGCTGGAACGCGTCCTGCAGCTGGAACGGCGTCGTGGTGCGCTCGACGGGGATCGGCTCGTCCGGGTCCTGCGCCCGGCCGCCTTTCGGTTGCAGCGCAAGGTACTTGTCGCCGAGCAGGGTCTTGATCTCGATGGACGCGGTGGTGGCGTCGCCGACCTTCGTGTCCGAGATCTTGAACTTCACCAGCACCTTCTTGCCGGCCAGCGACACCGAGCTGACCTGCCCGACCTTGACGCCCGCGACCTGCACCTCGTTGTCCGGCACCAGCCCGCCGGACTCCGCGAAGTACGCCTCGTACGTGGTTCCCGTGCTGAGTAAGGGAAGTTCGTCGGAGAAATAGGAGACGACGGTGACCAGCACGATGAGCACGAGCGCGACCGCGCCGACGGCGGCCTGGTTGCGATCGCGGAGACGTTTCCCGGTGCCGTTCACGATGGCTTGCACCTCTCCGGCGTCTCGGTGCCCGGAATGGGCAGCAGCGGCAGGGTGATGTTGAGCTGGGAGATGCCGATCGTGCCGGACAGGCCGCAGAGGTAGTAGTTGTACCAGCCGCCGTAGCTCAGTGTCCGGGTGAACTTGTCGAGGTTGCCCGGCAGCTTCTTCAGCAGTTCGTCCAGTAGCGACCCGGAATCCGACAGGGTGTTCGACAGCACGCCCAGGTTCGCGATGTCGTCCTTGAGCGGCGGCCGCGCGTCCTGCAGCAGGCCCGCGGTGACATCCGTGAGGCTCGCCAGCGCGGACACCGCGTCACCGATCGGTTTTCGTTGCTGGGCAAGGCCGGTGACGAGCTGCTGGGTCTGGTCGATGAGGTTCCCGAGCGCGGGCCCGCGCTGGTTGACCGTCGCCAGCACGGTGTTGAGGTTGTCGATGACCTGGCCGATCACCTTGTCCTTGTCGGCGATCGCCGAGGTGACCGACGCGGTGTGGGTCAGCAGGCTCTCGATCGTGCCGCCCTCGCCCTGGAACACCTGGATGATCTCGTAGGACAGCTGGTTGACCTGCTGCGGGTCCAGCGCCTGGAACAGTGGCTTGAACCCGTTGAACAGCACGGTCAGGTTCAGCGCGGGCTGGGTCCGGTCCGGCGGGATGAGGCCGCCGGACGGCAGTTCGCCACCACCGTCCACTGTGGTCCCGAGCGACAGGTAGCGCTGGCCGACCAGGTTGCGGTACTTGACTATCGCGGTCACGGCGGCGGGCAGCTTGTACGCGGAAGAGATCGAGAAGTGCACGTCGGCGAGATTGCGGCCGTCTTCCTCGACCACGTTGATCTTGTCGACCTGACCGACCTTGACGCCGACGATGCGCACATCGTCGCCCTCGTGCAGGCCGGACGCGTCGGTGAACCGGGCGGTGTAGCCGGACGTGACACCGAAGTTGGTGTTGGCGATGGTGGCGCCCAAGATCCCGGTGAGCAGCACGGTGACCACGGCGAAGATCACGATCTTGATCAGAGGTGCGACGAAATTCCTCACTGGACATCCACCTCCGCCCCACGGTAGAGCGGACCGACGAGCAGGCTCGCCCAGTCCGGTACCTGGTCGGGCGTGGTGTCGAGTTCCTGCGAGACAAGCGCCCCGATCAGACTCTGCTCGGCGGGCGAGTTCGCGACCGAACCGGCTGTGGTGCCGGAGCCGCCGGCGATGATCCCGTTGCTGGGCAACGGAGTGTTCTCTCCGGGCGGCACCGCCGGATGAGACGAGCCGTCCTGGACCGGACCGCCCGGCGGGTATTGCGGCCACCGGCCCGGCGGCACGACCTGCGGGTAGCAGCGCGGACCGCGCTTGTCGGTGTACTTCGGCTCGTCCACACCGGGCAGGTACTTGGTGCGGTCGGCGATGAACCGGATCGTCACGTGGTTCATCTGGTCCGTGCCGTAGCCGAAAGCTTCGTACGCGCGCGGTACCGAGTCGGCGAACTGCTGCAGCATGCACGGGTACTCGGGCGCGTACTTCGCGAGCACATCCAAAGTGGACTGAGAGGTCGCGGTCAGCCGGATGATGTTATTTTCGTTGACCTTCAGGAAGCTCGTCAGGTCGGTCGACACGTTCGTCACCGACGAGAACACCTGCGCGAGCTGCTGTTGCTTGTCCACCAGCGTCTTGCTCGTGGTGGTCAGGTCGGAAAGCGCTTGCAGGAAGTCCGGCGCGGCCCGGTTGTAGACGTCGGTGACATTGGCGAAGCTCGTGATGTCCGCCTTGATGTCGGGCAACGAAGGATTGAGCCGCGCGAGGTAATCCGAAAGCTGATCGAGCGTCTGGCCGAGCTGCTGCCCCCGGCCGTCCAGTGCGGTCGAAACAGCACTCAGCGTCGCCGAAAGCTTCTGTGGCTGGACGGCCTGCAGCAACGGCATCACGTCGTCGAGCACCCGCTCCAGCTCGATCGCGGAGCTCGACCGGTCCTGCGGGATCACGTCACCGGCCGCGATATGCCGCGGCGACGGGCTGGCAGGTATCTGCAGCGCGACATACCGTTCGCCGAACAGGGTTTTCGGCAGCAGCCGCGCGGAGACGTTGGCCGGGATCTGGCCAATCTTCGACGGGTCCAGCGCCAGCTCGATCGCCGCGTGGTCGCCGAGCGCGCTGACCGACCGGACCTCGCCGACCGGCACCCCGCGGATCTTGACGTCCGACCCGGTGCCGAGCTGGTTGCCGACATGGTCGGTTTCCAGCCGTACCAGGGAAACCGGGGTGAACTCCTTCTTGTAGATCGCGACCGTGGTGACGAAGAACAGCGCGCACACCACGATGAAGATCAGGCCCAGCACCTGATGCCACAACCGGCGGCGCAGGATCGAGGAGTTCATCCCGAGATCCTGACCGTCGTGGTGGCGCCCCAGATCGCGAGGCTCAGGAAGAAGTCGAGCAGCGAGATCAGCACGATCGACGTGCGCACCGCCCGGCCCACCGCGACACCGACCCCGGCCGGCCCGCCTTTCGCCGTATAGCCGTAATAACAATGGGAGAGGATCACGATCACACTGAAGAAGATCACCTTCATGAACGACCAGAGCACGTCTTCCGGTGGCAGGAACAGATTGAAGTAATGGTCGTACGTGCCCGCGGACTGCCCGTACAGCCACACCGTGATCTGCCGGGCCGCCAAATAGGACGAAAGCAATCCCACCGCGTACAACGGGATCACCGCGGCGATCCCCGCGAGCACCCGGGTCGTCACGAGATACGGCATGCTCGGCACGGCCATCACCTCGAGCGCGTCGATCTCCTCCGAGATCCGCATCGCGCCCAGCTGCGCGGTGAAACCGCAGCCGACCGTCGCCGAGAGCGCGAGCCCCGCCGCGAGCGGCGCCACCTCGCGAGTGTTGAAGTAGGCGGAGATGAACCCGGTCAGCGCGGCGGTACCCAGCTGGTTCAGCGCGGCGTAGCCCTGCATACCGACGATCAGGCCGGTGAACATCGTCATGCCGATCATCACACCGAGGGTCCCGCCGATCACCGCGAGACCGCCGGTGCCGAAGCACACCTCGGTCAGCAGCCGCAGCGTTTCCTTGGTGTAGCGGCGAAGCGTGCGCGGCGACCAGGCCAGCGCCCGGGCATAGAAGGAAAGCTGCTCACCGAAGCCCTCGAAGATCGCGCCGGGCCGGGCGATCAGCTCCAGCCGCCGCTCCGACCGGTCGTCGACCTCGATCTGGACCGCCATCACAGCGCCTTCGGCGGGATGACCCGCAGGTAGATCGCGGTCAGCACCACGTTGATCAGGAACAGCAGCAGGAAGGTGATCACGACGGCCTGGTTCACCGCGTCGCCGACGCCTTTCGGCCCGCCGGCCGGGTTCAGCCCGCGGTACGCGGCGACCACGCCGGCGACGAACCCGTACAGCACCGCCTTGATCTCGCTGATGTAGAGGTCCGGCAGTTGCGCGAGCGCGTTGAAGCTCGCCAGGTACGCGCCCGGGGTGCCGCCCTGCATGATGACGTTGAAGAAGTACCCGCCGAGCACGCCGACCACGCTGACCAGGCCGTTGAGCAGCACCGACACAACCATCGCGGCAAGCACCCGCGGCACGATCAACCGCTGGATCGGGTTGACGCCGAGCACCTCCATGGCGTCGATCTCTTCGCGGATCTTGCGCGCCCCGATGTCCGCGCAGACCGCGCTGCCGCCCGCGCCGGCCACGAGCAGCGCGGTGATCAGCGGGGAGGCCTGCTGCACGATCGCGAGCGCGCTCGCCGCCCCGGTGAACGACTGGGCGCCGATCTGCTCGGTGAGCGAGCCGAGCTGCAACGCGATCACCGCGCCGAACGGGATCGCGACGAGCGCGGTCGGCAGGATCGTGACGCTGGCGAAGAACCAGCACTGCTGGATCCACTCGCGGAACTGGAACGGCCGGCGCGGGATCGCGAGGAGGACCTCCCAGGCGAGCGTGGACAGCTTGCCGACCTGCGCGAGCGCGGCGGTTCCCGGAACGTTCACCGTGCCACTGCGCGAACCCATCACACCTCCGCCGACCCGTGCCTCGTTGCCTGAGTCTTGCTCACCATGTGTGCCCGCTGTTTGTTAGCGGTGTTCACATGATCCTGTCGACGGCCTCCCGGTGTGCTTGATCACTCAGACCTTCAGCGCGTGTGTAGCCGTCGCGCCACCGTCCGCCACGAACTCGGCGCCCGTACTGTACGAGCTTTCGTCACTGGCGAGGAAAACGGCGAGGTTCGCGATTTCCGACGGTTGCCCGGCACGGCCCAGCGCCACTTTTTTCGCCACCCACGACGTGTCGATTTCGACGCCCCCGGCGGCTTCGGAGACCATCTTCGTGTCGATCATGCCCGGATGGATGGAATTGACCCGGATCCCTTTCGGCCCCAGCTCGAGCGCGGCCACCTTGGTCATCCCGCGAATGGCGAACTTGCTCGCGGTGTAGGCGACCAGGAAAGGCATTCCGGCCAGTCCTTCCACTGAGGACACGTTGATGATCGAACCGTTCTGCGCATTCGACATCGGTTCAACGACCGAGCGCATGCCGAGAAACGCACCGATCTGGTTCACCCTGATCACGCGCTCGTAGTCGGCCAGCTTCGTCTTGCCCAGCTCGGAGAAGTGCAGGATGCCGGCGTTGTTGAGCAGCACCGTGAGCCCACCGAACTCGGTCACCGCGCGGTCCACCGCCGCGGTCCAGTCCTCCTCCGACGACACGTCGAGATGCTGGTAGAGCGCGCCCAGTTCGTCGGCGAGTGCCTTGCCCTCGTCATCGAGGATGTCCGCGATCAGCACCTTCGCGCCTTCTTCGGCGAACCGCCGGGCGGCCGCCGCGCCCTGCCCGCGTGCCGCGCCGGTGATCAGCGCGGTCTTCCCGTCCAGCCGGCCCATCTACATCAGCTCGTCGGTCAGCGGCAGGTACACGGACTTGAGCTCGGTGAACGCCTCGATCGACGACAACCCGCCCTCGCGGCCGAGCCCGGACTGCTTGAACCCGCCGAACGGCAGGTGCGGTTCGATCTGGAAGCCGTTCACGCCGATCGTGCCCGCGCGCAGTTTCCGCGAGACCCGGAACGCGCGCTGGGCGTCGGCGCTGAACACGCTCGCGCCGAGGCCGTACTCGGTGTCGTTCGCGAGCCGCACCGCTTCTTCTTCCTCGGTGAACGGGACGACCGCGAGCACCGGCCCGAAGATCTCCTCCTGCGCCACGGTCGCGTCGTTGGAGACGTCGGCGAAGATCGTCGGGGCGACGAAGTTGCCCGCCGCGAGGTCGCCGCCGAGCCGTTCGCCGCCGGTGACCAGCCGCGCGCCCTCCTCCTTGCCCTTCTCGATGTACCCGAGCACGCGGCCCAGCTGCCGCTCGTTGATCAACGGGGCGGAGATCACGCCGGGGTCGAACGGGTCGCCGTAGGTGATCGCGGCGGCCATGCCGTGCGCGGCGGCGATGAACTCGTCGTACACGTCGCGGTGCACGAGCGCCCGCGTGTTCGCGACACAGGCCTGACCGGACAGACCCATCGTGACCGCACCGATCGTTGTCGCGGCGGCGAGGCCGACGTTCGGCGCATCCGCGAAAACGAGGGCCGGGCTCTTGCCGCCGAGTTCCAGCGACACGCGCTTGAGCGTGCCCGCCGAAGCTTCGACGATGCGCTTGCCGACCGCGCGGCTGCCGGTGAAGCTGATCTTGTCGATGTCCTGGTGCGTGATCAGCGCCTCGCCGACCGGATCGCCCGGCCCGGTCACGACGTTGAGCGTGCCCGGCGGCAGCCCGGCGTCGGCCAGCAGCTCGACCATCCGCAGCACGGTGAACGTGCAGTACTCGGACGGTTTGAGCACGACCGTGCACCCCGCGGCGAGCGCCGGCGCGACCTTCTGCGCGAACAGCAGGAACGGTGCGTTCCACGGCAGGATCGCGGCCACCACACCGATCGGCTCGCGGAACGTCATCGCGAGATGGTCGCCGCCCTGGTACGGCGGCAGTGTCTGGCCGCCGAGCTTGTCGACCCAGCCGGCGTGGTGGTCGAACACGTCCGCGGCGGCTTCGACCGACGTCGCGTAGATGGTGCTGCTGAACGAGAGCGGCACCGAATTGTCCAGCGCCTGCAGGGCACGCAGCTGTTCGGCGTTCTCGCGCAGTAGTTCGCCGTAGCGGTGCAGGACCTTGATCCGCTTGCCGGCCCGCGCGTTCGACCAGGCGCCCGACTCGAAGGCACCGCGCGCGGCGGTGACGGCCGCGTCCACGTCGCCGGCGGTGGCGATCGCGAACTCGCCGACCGCCTCGCCCGTCGCGGGATGGTGGTGGGTCCAGGTCGCACCGCCCGTCCCCGGTCCCCACTGCCCATCGATGAGCAGCTGACCCGCCTTGAGACCGACGGATTCGCGGTGCGGTTGCACGGTGAGCGTCATAGCAACTCCTGACTGGCGAACATCTGGTCGCGGCCGGTGAAGTAGCCGGGCAGGCCGGAAAGCTCGGTGAGGTCCCAGGTCCGTTCGAGCGCGGGCGCCCGCACGAGCGCGACTTTTCCGCCGTGCACCACGAAGACCTGGCCGGTGATGTCCGCGGCCTCGGGCGAAGCGAGGAACTCGACGAACGGGGCCACGTGGTCGACCGACAACGGGTCGTCCCCCACGGGTGCTTCGCCGAAGGTGTCCTTGGTCATCGCGGTCCGCGCCCGGGGGCAGATCGCGTTGGCGCGCACGCCGTAGCGGGCGCAGCCGCGGGCGATTGAGACGGTGAGCGCCGCGATCCCGGCCTTCGCGGCGGCGTAGTTGGGCTGGCCCGGCGAGCCCATCAGGAACGCCTCGGACGCGGTGTTCACGATCCGCGCGTACACCGGCCGACCGTCCGCTTTGGACTGTTGCCGCCAGTGCGCGGTGGCGTTGCGGGACAGCAGGAAATGCCCGCGCAGGTGCACGCGGAGCACGAGGTCCCACTCGTCGTCGGACATCGAGAAGATCATCCGGTCGCGCAGCACACCGGCGTTGTTGACCACCACGTGCAGCCCGCCGAAGTGCTCCAGCGCGGCCTCGATCAGCGCGTCAGCCGTGTCCCGCTCGCCGACATCGCCCTTGACCAGCAGCGCCTTGCCGCCCGCGGCCTCGATCTCGTCGACGACGTCCGTCTCGGCGACGTCGTTGACCACGACCGAGGCGCCGCCGCGGGCCAGCGCCAGTGCCTCCGCGCGCCCCAGTCCCGCACCGGCACCTGTGACGATGGCAACTCTGTTCACAGGGCACAGACTAGAATCTGTTCTCGCTTAGAGCAAGCTCCCGTCAGTCGCGGATGAGCAGTGCATTCCTGGGGCACGACGCGACGGCTTGAGTAACACGTTCTACTTCGTCTTCGGGAACCTCGGGATGCTTGACGACCAGTTCGTCCTCGTCGTCCAACTCGAAGACCGCGGGCGCGAACCCGGCGCACACCTCGTTCGCCTCGCACAGGTCGCGGTCGACGTCGACGCGCATGACTTCCTCCCGTCCGGCACAGCTGGTAGAACTAGAACCTGTTCTAGACTAGCGCCGCGCCCGGTTCGCCACCAAGAACGAGCGGGGCAGGTGGAGGTGACGCATGCGGATCGACTACACGGCGGAACAGCGGGCGGTGCGCGACGAGCTGCGCGCGTACTTCGCCGAGCTGATGACGCCCGAACGGCGCGAATCCCTCGCAGCCGGTGGCGGAGAATACGGCGACGGCTTGGCGTACCAGGAAATCGTGCGCGACCTCGGCCGGGACGGCTGGCTCGCGATCGGCTGGCCGGCGGAGTACGGCGGTCAGGCCCGGCCGATGATGGACCAGCTCATCTTCACCGACGAGGCCGCCGTCGCCGGGGTGCCGGTGCCGTTCCTGACGGTCAACACCATCGGCCCGACGATCATGCGGTTCGGCACCGAAGACCAGAAGGCGTTCTACCTGCCGAAGATCGCCGCGGGCGAGCTGCACTTCTCGATCGGCTACTCCGAGCCCGAGGCCGGCACCGACCTCGCCTCCCTGAAGACACGGGCCGTGCGCGACGGCGACGACTACGTCATCAACGGCCAGAAGATGTGGACGAGCCTGATCGAGTACGCCGACTACGTGTGGCTCGCCGTGCGCACGGATCCGGAGGCCCGCAAGCACAAGGGCGTGAGCATCGTGATCGTGCCGACCAGCGCGGCGGGCTTCTCGTGGACGAAGGTTCGCACCGTCGCCGGGCCGGGCACCAGCGCCACCTACTACGACGACGTGCGGGTGCCGGTCGGCGCCCGGGTCGCCGACGAGAACGCCGGCTGGCCGCTGATCACCAACCAGCTCAACCACGAACGCGTCGCGTTGACGTCCGCCGCGCCCGTCCAGTCCGCGCTGGCCGAGGTCCGGCGGTGGGCGCAGGAGACCAAACAGCCCGACGGCAGCCGCGTGATCGACGCCGAGTGGGTGCGCCTGCACCTCGCCCGCGTGCACGCCCACGCGGAGTACCTGAAGCTGCGGAACTGGCGGATCGCCACGACGTCCGGGCTGAGCCCCGCGGAGGCGTCGGCCACCAAGGTGTTCGGCACGGAACTGGCGATCGAGGCCTACCGGTTGCTCATGGAGATCCTCGGCGCCGGTGCGGTCGTCCGCGAAGGCTCGCCCGGGGCCATGCTGCGCGGGCGGATCGAGCGCGCGCACCGCTCCGCGCTGATCCTGACCTTCGGCGGCGGCACCAACGAGATTCAGCGCGATCTCGTCGCCGCGACCGCACTCGGCCTGCCCGTCACGCGCTAGGAGGTCACGATGGATTTCACGCTGAGTGAGGCGCAGGAGGAGCTCGCCGGGCTGACCCGCCGCATCCTGGCCGACCGCCTTCAGCCGGGGACACACGGCGAGGGCGGGTTCGATGCCGCGCTGTGGAAGGAACTCGTCGCGGCGGGCGTCGCCGACGCGGACTTCGGGCTGCTCGAACAGTGCACGGTGCTGACCGAGATCGGCCGCGCGGTCGCCCCGGTGCCGTACCTGCCGACGCGCACCATGGCCGCGGCCGCGATCCTCACGTTCGGCACGCCCGAACAGATCGAGCGGTGGGCCATGCCCGCGGTCCGGGGTTCGCTGGTGCTCGCGGTCGCGCTGCCCGACGTCGGTGCGCCCAGCGGGTTCACGGCGGAGAACGGGCGCCTCACCGGCGTCCAGACCGCGGTGCCGTTCGGTGCGTTCGCGGACGCGTTCCTCATCCCGGCCGGCGACGGGGTTTACGTCGTCGAACAGGCGGAAGTCGAGGCGCAGAGCGTGATCGACACCGCCGACGCCGCGCTGGTGCGGCTGAACGACGCGCCGGGTGAGCTGCTGGGCAGCGGGATCGAGGAATGGCTGCGGCAGCACGGGACAGTCGGACTGTGCGCGCTGCAGCTGGGGGTGCTGGAGAGCGCCCTGCACCGGACGGCCGAGTATGCCAAGGAACGCAAGCAGTTCGACCATCCGCTGGCCGGGTTCCAGGCGGTGCGCCAACGGCTCGCCGACGCGTACATCGACGTCGAGGCCGTGCGCCTGTCGATGTGGCAGGCGGCGTGGCGGCTGTCCGAAGGCCTGCCCGCGGCGGAGGAGGTCGCGACGGCGAAGTACTGGGCCGCGGAGGCCGGGCATCGCGTCGCGCACACCGCCGTGCACCTGCACGGCGGGGTCGGGATCGACGTCGAGCATCCGGTGCACCGCTACTTCGCCGCGGCCAAACGGAACGAGTTCGCGCTCGGCGGCGCGACCGCGCAGCTGCGCGCGCTGGGTGAGCTGCTGGCCGCCGAACCGGCATGACCGTCACCGACCTGCTGCTCGCGCGCGCTCACGATCCACGACCGGGTCTGCGGTTCTCCGGCGAGTGCTACACCTGGGCCGAGCACGTGCGGGAGGCGGGCGCGTATGCCGCGCTGCTGCGGCGGATGCTGCGGCCGGACGCGCCGCCGCATGTCGGGATCCTCGCGGACAACGTGCCCGCGTTTTCGTTCCTGCTCGGCGGTTGCGCGCTGTCTGGGTCGGTGCTGGCCGGGTTGAACCCGGCGCGCCGAGGGGAGGCGCTGGCCCGCGACGTGCGGCTGGCGGACTGCCAGTTCGTGTTCGCCGAGCGACGGTATTTTCCGTTGCTCGAGGGGCTCGACGTGCCGGTCCACGAGCTCGCGCCTGCCGAACCCGCTCCGCTGGAAGCGGTTTCCGCCAGGCCGGACGATCTGCTGATGCTGATCTTCACGTCCGGTACGAGCGGCGAGCCGAAGGCGGTTCGCTGTACCCAGGACAAGATCGCGTTTCCCGGCCGGATGCTGGCCGAGCGGTTCGGACTGTCCTCTTCGGACACCGTGTACGTGTCGATGCCGATGTTCCACTCCAACGCGATCATGGCGGGCTGGGCCGTCGGGCTCGCGGCGGGCGCGACCATCGCGCTGCGACGCCGGTTCTCGGCATCCGGGTTCCTGCCCGAGGTCCGCGAGTTCGGTGCCACGTATGCGAACTACGTGGGCAAGCCACTGTCCTATGTGGTGAGTACGCCGGAGAAGCCGGACGACGCGGACAATCCACTGCGGCTCGTGTACGGAAACGAAGGCGCCGAAGCGGATCTCGCCGAGTTCGGCCGCCGCTTCGGCTGCCGTGTGGTCGATGCGTTCGGCTCGACGGAGGGCGGGATCGGGTTCTCGCGAACCCCGGACTCGCCGCCCGGTTCGCTCGGCCGCCCCACGGACGGGGTGCTGATCGTCGACCCGGAGACCGGAAAACCCTGTCCACCCCACGTCGTCGGGGAGCTGGTCAACACGGCGGGCGCGGGCGCGTTCGCGGGCTACTACCGCAACCCGGAGGCGGACGCAGAACGCCTGCGCGGCGGCTGGTACCACACCGGTGACCTGGCTTATGCCGACGAGAACGGGTTCTGCTACTTCGCCGGGCGGCTCGGCGACTGGCTGCGCGTCGACGGCGAAAACCTTGGTACGGCACCGATCGAGCGCATCCTGCTCCGTCACCCGAGCATCGCCGAGGCGGCCGTGTACGCGGTGCCTGATCCCGTGACCGGTGATCAGGTGATGGCGGCGCTGGTGCTGCGTGGTCCGCTCTCCGCGCCGGAGTTCGGTGATTTCCTTTCCGTGCAAGAAGATCTCGGCCCCAAGCAATGGCCGCGGTACGTACGCGTCGTCAAGGAACTGCCGCGGACGGCCACCTACAAGGTGATCAAACGGCATCTGGCAGGCGAGGGTACGCAACACGCGGACTGGTCACGCGCAGGATCCGGCTACCGGCCCGCTAGTCCACTGCGTTGATCGGCCGCAACCGCCGCGGCCCGGTGTCCGGCCGCGCCGGCGGCGGGCCGAGCACGATCCGCGCGTTGGCCACGAACGCGCCCTCGGGCGAGGCCATCACCGGGTCGAGGGTCAGCGCGCGCACCTCCGGGTTGTCCTCGGCGAGCGCCGCGACCCGCAGCACCATGTCCTGCAGCGCGGCCAGATCCGCGGGCTCGTCACCGCGATAGCCGGTCAGCAGCGGCGCGCTCTTCGGCTCGCGGATCAGCGTCGCGGCGTCGACGTCGGTCAGCGGCACCGCCCGGTACGCCCGGTCCCCCAGCAGAGTGCTGACCAGCCCGGACAGCCCGAACGACACGAGCGTGCCGAACGACGGATCGTCCTGCAGGCCGATCGAGCACGAAACCCCCTTCGGGGCCATCTTCTGCACGTACATCTCGTCCTCGTGGGACACCGTGCGCAGGTCCTCGTACCCACGCCGGACCGCGTCGGCGTAACCGAGATCCAGCCGCACCCCGGCGAGATCCGGGCGGCCGCGCAGCCGCTCGTCGACCGCCTTCACGGTGACCGGGTACCCGATCTCCTCGGCGGCCGCGACCGCGCCGTCGGCGCTGTCCACGACCCGGAACCGCACCACATCGATGCCGTAGCAGCCCACCAGCCGCACGACCTCGTCGTCTTCGAGCACGATGTTCTTGTCACCACCGGCCAGCAGCTCGCGCACGATCTCCTGGGCCGCTTCGGCGTGCACACCGGACGGACGCACGAGATTCCCTTGTGGACGCTGGCGCCACGCGGCATAGCGGATGACCTTCGCCAGCGCGGCGACGGCCCGTTCCGGGCTCGCGAACGACGGGATCGAACCGTGGCCGGGCGACCCGTCCGGGCCGATGACGGCCAGTTCCGCCGGGACACCCTCGGCCGCCAGGAACGTGGACACGATGGGCTTGCGCTGGTCCAGACCATGCACGACTTCGCGCAGCGCCCTGGCGTAGGCGGTCCCGGGCACCGCGAGCGGCGGCACGAACACGACGACGAGCGCGTCGGTGTCCGGCGAGACGAGGGCCTCGCGCACGGCGGCGGCGAACTCCTCCGGACCGGCCTGCGCCCCGACGTCCACTGGTTCGAACGCCACCCGCAGTCCCTGCGCCCGCGCGGTGTCCGCGGCCAGCAGCCCGATCGCGCTGGAGTTGCCGACGATGCCGACCCGGGAGCCGGCGGGCAGCGGCTGGTGCGCGAACACGAGCGCGGTGTCGAACAGCTGCGCCAGGTTCTCCACCCGCACCACACCGGCCTGCTCGAACAGTGCCTGCACGCTCGCCTCGTCGACCTCCGTGGAGTTCGCGGCCAGCTGCGGGCGCACCGCGTGGCGACCGGACTTCACCGCGACGATCGGCTTGGTGCGGCCGAGCCTCCTCGCGAGCCGCGCGAACTTGCGCGGGTTGCCGAACGACTCCAGATACAGCAGCACGAGATCGGTGGCCGGGTCGGTTTCCCAGTACTGCAGCAGATCGTTGCCGGACACGTCGGCCCGGTTCCCGGCCGACACGAACGTCGACAGGCCGAGCCCGCGCTGCCCGGCGTCGGCGAGGATCGCGCTGCCCAGCGCACCGGACTGGCAGAAGAACCCGGCGCGGCCGCGGGCGGGCAGGCGCGGCGCGAGGGTCGCGTTGAGCCGGACCGCGGGATCGGTGTTGAGCACGCCGAGCGCGTTCGGCCCGACGACGCGCATCCCGTGCGCGCGGGCCTCGCCGACGAGCCGCAGCTCGGCATGCAGGCCGTGCGGCCCGGCCTCGGCGAACCCGGCGCTGACGATGAGCAGTGTCTTGACACCTTTGACCAGCGCACCGTCCAAAACGGACTCGACCTGGTCGGCGGGCACCGCGACGACGGCGAGGTCCACCGGGTCGGGGATCTCCAGCACGGACTTGTAGGCACGCACGCCGCGCACCGAATGGTGTTCGGGATTGACCGGGTAGATGGTGCCGGCGAAGTCGGCGGCCAGCAGGTTCGACAGCACCGCGTAGCCGACCTTGGTGGGATCCTTGCTGGCCCCGATGACCGCGACCGAGCTGGGATGCAGCAGGTTGTGCACGCTGCGCGCCTCGGCGGCCTGCTCGCGGGCGCGCGCGACAGCGAGGGACTCCTCGGTGGACTCGATGTCGAACTCCAGGTGCAGCACGCCTTCCTCGATGGCGCGGCTCACCTGGTAGCCGGCGTCGCGGAAGACGCGCACCATGGCGGAGTTCTCGGCGAGCACCTCGGCGACGAAACGGCGCAACCCGCATTCGGACGCGGCGGCGGCCAAGTGCTCCAAAAGGATCGAGCCGAGTCCGCGGCCCTGGTGGGCGTCGTCCACGACGAACGCCACCTCGGCGGACGGCCCGTGGTTGAGCCGCTCGTACCGCCCGACGGCGACGATGTCGTCACCCAGCAACGCGATGAACGCGACCCGGTCGTGGTGATCGACGGTGGTGAACCGTTCGAGGTCTCGCTGCGGGATGCGCGGGTACGCCCCGAAGTAGCGCAGGTAGCGGGTGCGTTCGGAGAGCCTGCCGTGGAAGGCGACGAGCCGTTCGGCGTCGCTGGGCACGATCGGTCGCAAGTGGACCACGCCGCCGTCGGAGAGCACGACGTCGGCCTCCCACTTGCGCGGGTAGTCGTAGGGATCGCGCGGGCCGTGCCCGGTTGTGCCGTCGTCGCCGGTGCTCATGTCGTTCAGTCTCTCGGATCGTCCGGGTCCAGGCCGTGCAGCGGGAAGACGGCTCGCCGGGTGTCGCGGATCGCGATGTCCACCGGGTCGTCGTCCCCGTCGCCCCAGGGCCGGTACGTGGTGTCGGCGCCGTCGGACATCACCGTGGGCAGCTCGGCCCTCGGCGCGGCCTGGCGCACCATGTCCATCCAGCCCGGCGGGATCGGGGTCGACGGCTCGACGTCGCGGTTGAGCACCGTCGCCAGCAGATGTGTCCACGACCGCGGCACGACCCGGATCAGCTGGTACCCGCCGCCACCGATCGCGAGCCACTTCCCGCCCGCGTAGCGCTCGGCGAGCTCACGCAGGGTCGCGTAGATCGTGCGGTGCCCGTCGACCGAGAGGGACAGGTCGGCGAGCGGGTCCTCCTCGTGCGAGTCGACCCCGCACTGGGTGACCAGCAGCTGCGGCTGGAACTCCTGCAGGAGGGAGGGCACCACCGCGTGGAAGGCGCGCAGCCAGCCCGGGTCGTGGGTGCGCGGGGGCAGCGGGATGTTCACCGCCGTGCCGTCTGCCTTGCCCTTTCCGGTCTCCGCGGAGTAGCCGGTACCGGGCCAGAGTGTGAAGGGATGCTGGTGCAGGGAGACGGTGAGCACCCGCGGGTCCTCGTAGAACGCGGCCTGCACCCCGTCGCCGTGGTGGACGTCGGTGTCGATGTACGCGATCCGGTCGAAGCCGTGGTCGAGCAGCCAGGAGATGGCGATGGCGCAGTCGTTGTAGACGCAGAACCCGGCGGCGTGGTCGCGCATGGCGTGGTGCAGGCCGCCGGCGACGTTCACCGCGCGGCGCGCCTCGCCCTCGGCGATCTTGCGGGCGGCGAGCAACGTCGAGCCCACCACCAGCGCGGTCGAGTCGTGCATGCCGCTGAACACCGGGTTGTCCGCGGTGCCCAGCCCGTGGCCGACGTCCCAGCCGGCCATCGGTGCCTGCTTGACCGCCTCGAGGTACTCGGCCGAGTGGACCCGCAGGAGTTCGGTGTCGCTCGCGGCCTCGGGGACGAGCAGCGGGACGTCGTCGAGTACACCCAGCTCGGTGGCGAGCCGGATGGTCAGCTGGAGCCGCACGGGATTGAACGGATGCTCGCCGCCGAGGTCGTAGCCGAGCAACGCGGGGTCCCAGACGACGGCGGGCGGCTCCATGCGGTCCGATGGTACCGGGGTGAGGCGGGTTTTCCGGCCCGGTCACCCCGGCTCTGTGTCGGTGCCAGCGACTACGATGAATACCTGCGGACGAAGGGGACATCGTGAACGATCTCATCGACACCACAGAGATGTACTTGAAAACCATCTTCGAGCTCGAAGAGGAGGGTGTCGTGCCGCTCCGCGCCCGCATCGCCGAGCGGCTGGAGCAGAGTGGTCCCACGGTGAGCCAGACCGTGGCGCGGATGGAGCGGGACGGCCTGGTGCGCGTCGCCGACGACAGGCATCTGCAGCTGACCGACCACGGGCGGGAGCTGGCCACCGCCGTCATGCGCAAGCACCGGCTCGCCGAGCGGCTGCTGCTGGACGTCATCGGGCTGGAGTGGGAGCAGGTGCACGCCGAGGCGTGCCACTGGGAGCACGTGATGAGCGAGGCGGTGGAGCGGAAGCTGATCAGCCTGCTCGACCACCCGACCACGTCGCCCTACGGCAACCCGATCCCAGGTTTGGACAAGCTGGACCGCGCGGCCCGGCCCGCGCCGCCCGCGGAGGCGGACCTGATCCGGCTGGACGAGTTCGCCCGGGCCGGGGGTGGCTCGGCGGAGATCCGCCGGATCGCGGAGCACGTGCAGCTGGACGAGAAGCTGATGGTCGACCTCAAGCAGGTCGGCGTCGTGCCGGGCACCACGGTCAAGGTCGGCCGCGCCACCGGCGGCGGCACGGTCGAGGTCACCGGCCACACCGCCTCGGTGCAGGTACCCATGGCGGTGCTGCACGCGGTACTGGCCCAGGCCCGCTGACCGGCGCCGGCCCGGAGGTCCGCGCACAAGGCGCCGCCTCGGCGGTCCGCGTACAAGGCGTCGCCCTGGGCGCTCGGCGTACAAGGCGTCGCTGCGGGCGCTCGGCGTACGAGGCGTTCCCCGGAAGCTCCGCGCACGAGTGGGCGTGACCGTGCGCGGTCCGGTGTGGCTGGCATCGGCGCCGTGAGCCGTAGGTCCGCGCGGCTGTTTCCGCGGCGTCGCCGGGCACACGATGGCGGCGCCCTGAGCGAGCTCTCGCCTATGCCTGCCCCCTGAGCCCCCGCTCTGCAGAACCCTGAGCTCCCGCTTATCCCAGCACCCTGAGTTCGCACCTATGCCGACCCCCTGAGCGCCCGCGATGCCAGCGCCTTGAGCTCTCGCTGTGCCGACACCCTGAGTTCTCGCTGCGCTGGCACCTTGCGCTCCCGCTATGCCAGCACCTGCGCTCGCGCTTATCCCAGCACCTGCGCTCCCGTTGTGCCGGGCACCCTGAGCCCCGCTATGCCGAACCCTGCGCTCCTGACACGCCGGCACCCTGAGCTGAGGGGCGTTCGGCTGGTCGTCCCAGCGGTCGCACGGCCTCGGGCGGGCGGCATGGTCACGTCCTGGGGTTTCGTTCTGTCCGCACTCGTCCCGGTGTGCACCGCCTGGCGCCGGACCGGGGATCTTCCGGCACACTGGGACGACGGTCCCGGCAGGACGGGACCGCGGAGCCCCGGGTCACGAGCCCGGATTCCGGTCGCGGTGGTGGGGACGGGTCCCCGGGCGAAATGAGTGAGGGTTGAACGAGAACCAGAGCCGGTTCCAGGCGCACGAAGCAGCCACGGAGGCGTTCCGCTCGGTACACGGCACGGCACCCCAGGGGGTGTGGTCCGCACCAGGGCGGGTCAACCTGATCGGCGAGCACACCGATTACAACGACGGCTTCGTCCTGCCTTTCGCCCTGCCCCACCGGATCGCCGCTGCCGCGTCGCCGCGCGAGGACCAGGTGCTGAGGGTCGCGACGCTCGGCTCCGACGGGCGGATCCAGCAAGCCGACCCGATCGACATCACCTCCCTGCGGCCCGGCACCGTCGACGGGTGGGCCGCCTACCCCGCCGGGGTCGCCTGGGTGCTACGTGACCATGGTCTCGACCGCGGCGCCGACCTCGTGCTGGCCGGTGACGTGCCCACGGGCGCTGGTCTGTCCTCCTCTCATGCGCTCGAATGCGCGGTTTCGCTCGCTTTGCTCGGTCTCGACGGGCAGGAGCTTGACCAGCCCGGTACACCGGAACGGATGAAGATCGCCCGCTGGGTGCAGCGCGCGGAGAACGACTTCGTCGGCGCGCCGACCGGCCTACTCGATCAGACCGCGTCCCTGTGCTGCACCGCGTCGAACGTGTTGTTCCTCGACGTGCGCTCCGGCGAGACCGAGCAGGTGCCGTTCGACACCGCGGCCGTCGGGCTGCGGATCGTCGTGATCGACACGCGCACGAAACACTCGCACAGCGAGTCCGGCTACGGCGAGCGCCGCCGCGGCACTGAGCGCGCCGCCGACCTGCTCGGTATCAAGGCGCTGCGCGACGTCGCGATGGCCGACCTGGACGCCACGCTCGGTCGCCTGCCCGCCGAGCTGGTGCCACTGGTCCGGCACGTCGTGACCGAGAACCAGCGGGTGCTCGACGTGGTCGGCCTGCTGCACGCCGGGCGGCTCGAGGACATCGGCCCGTTCCTGGACGCCTCGCACGTGAGCATGCGGGACGACTACCGGATCTCCACCGTCGAGCTGGACACCGCGGTCGAGGCCGCCAAGGCAGCGGGTGCCCTGGGCGCACGCATGACGGGTGGCGGTTTCGGCGGTTCGGCGATCGCGCTGGTGCCCGAGTCGAAGATCGGCGACGTCGAGGCGGGTGTCACGGCGGCTTACGAGGCCGAGGGCTGGCGTCCCCCGCGCACGTTCGTCGCGGTGCCGTCCGCCGGGGCGGGACGCGACGCGTGACGGACTGTCCTCGGGCGAGCGCGTCCTGTGCGGGGCTCACAGCGGGATGGTCCACACTGGGCGCCACCAGCTCTATCCAGTCTCCGAGAAAGGCTCCCGAGCACTCATGGCCCTCAAACTGATCGTCACCGGCGGCGCCGGGTACGTCGGCAGCGTCTGCGCGGCCAAGCTCCTCGAAGCCGGGCACCAGGTCGTCGTGGTGGACGACCTGTCGACCGGGCACGCCGACGCCGTGCCTGAGGGCGCCCGGTTCGTCGAGGGCGACGCCGCCGACACGACCGCTTCGCTGCTGGGCGAAGGCTTCGACGGCGTGCTGCATTTCGCCGCCAAGTCGCTGGTCGGCGAGTCCATGAGCGACCCGGGGAAGTACTGGCGCGGCAACGTGTTCACCGCGATCCGGCTGCTCGACGCGATGCGTGAGCACGGCACCCCCCGGCTGGTGTTCTCCTCGACCGCCGCGACCTATGGCGAGCCGGAAAGCTCGCCGATCCCCGAGACGGCGCCCACCCGGCCGACCAACACCTACGGCGCGACCAAGCTGGCGATCGACCACGCCATCACCAGTTACGCCCGCGCGCACGGGCTCGCCGCGGTGAGCCTGCGGTATTTCAATGTCGCGGGCGCATACGGCCGGTTCGGCGAGCGGCACGCCACCGAGACCCACCTGATCCCGCTCGTGCTGCAGGTCGCCACCGGGGACCGGGAGCGGGTGCAGATCTTCGGCGAGGACTACCCCACCGACGACGGCACTGCGGTCCGCGACTACATCCACGTCGCCGACCTGGCCGACGCGCACCTGCTGGCGGTGCAGCACGCCGCCGCCGGTGAGCACCGCATCTACAACCTGGGCAACGGCACCGGGTTCTCGGTGCGGCAGGTGATCGAGACCTGCCGGACGGTCACCGGGCACGAGATCCCCGCCGCCGCCGCGCCGCGCCGCGCCGGTGACCCGGCCGTCCTCGTCGCCGCCAGCGACCGGGCCCGCGAGGAGCTCGGCTGGAAGCCCGAGCGCGCCGATCTGCACGGCATCGTCAGTGACGCCTGGCGCTTCACCCAGGAACGACGCGAAGCCTGACGCGGCGCTCCGGCGCGCGAGCAGGGCGATATCGGGTGTAGTGGTGTGGGCTAGGCCATGCTCGCCGTCGGGAACTGCGCCTACGAGGGGTTTGGGCGGAAGCCTGAACTCGCGCATCTGCAGGACACCGTGACTGACGCCTGGTGGTTCACGCAGGAACGGCGCATAGCCTGAGGCGGCACTCCGACGCGCGAGCCGGGCGGTAACCGGGTCCGCAGCGCGGGCAAGGCCGTGCTCGCCACCGCCAACTGGGTCCGCCAGAGGTCCGGGTGGAACCGCGAACGCACGGATCTTTGCCCAAGAACCGCACGAAGCCGAGGCAGCACTCCATTGCACGAGCCGGGCGATGACGGGGTCCGCCAGGGGCTCGGGTGGAAGCGCGAACGCGCGCCTCGGCGCGACATCGTGAGTGGCGCCTCGTGCTTCACCCGGGAACGGCGCGAAGTGTGAGGCGACGGTTCGGCGCGCGAGCCGGGCGGGAGCGGGCTTCACGGCGTGGGCCATGGCGGTGGCCCTGGCCCGCTCGCCGCCAGTGGGCGGGTCCGCGGAGAGCCTCGGTGGGTGGCCGAGGGTGTGGATCTGCGGGGCAACGTCAGCGACGCCTCGCGATTTGGGCAAGAAGCGTGCCGCGCGGAGGAGTCGGCGAGCGCGCGTCGCGGCGCGGGCTCCGTTGGTGTCCCGGTGGCAGCCAGCGGCCGCAAGGAGCTTGGCGCGGAGCCGGAGCACGCGGACCTGGACACCACTGTGAGCGGCACCTGGGATCGGCGCCCGGTTGGAGGCTGGGCGGCGGCGCACAAAACGCACTATCGCCAGCTTCACGGCGCAGGCACCCACAACGCGTCCAGGTGGTCGGTCTTGCCGAGACCGCGGATCCGGTCGGGATGGACGCCTCGGCTCAGGCAGGTGGAGAGCAGCGCGGCCAGGGTGTGACCCGGGTTGGCTTCCCGGGCGTTGTCCACGGCAAGCCCGGCCAGAGCGCCTTCGCCGCGCTGGTACGCCGAGTAGCACAGCAGCGCCGCCGGTTCCGCCCGTTCCGGCGCCGGGGTGCGGCGGACCAGTTCCAGCCACAACCGTTCCGCGTCGAGGCAGGTGTGCTCGACGAGCGGCAGCGCGAGGCAGGTGTCACGGATCGGCGTCTGGGAAAGCGCCAGCGCGAGACCGACCACCTGATTGTCCGAAAAGGACAATTCTCGCCGGCGCATCCTGTTCAGCGCGACGCGGACGACCTCGAACCCTTCCCTCACCAGAAGTTCGTCGTCGGTAAAGGAACTCAGCACGTCCGTCGCCGCGGTGAGCAGCTTGGCACGCCGGGCGAGCGCCGGAGCATCGTCCGGGACCAGCAGGCGTGCGAGTTCCTCGCGGCTGCCGAACGTGACCTGGCCGGCCGCCGTGAAGGCGGTGGCGGTCACCGTGCTGGTGTCGTCGGGCAGCACGCCGCACTGGCCGTCGTCATAGGCGGCCCACCGCGCGCCCTTGCGGATTTCCTGCGCCCACAAGGGATACGGCACCTGCCACCCCACCCCGGCCAACGCCTCGCGCAGCCGATCGACCAGCTGCCGGTGTGGCGGGCCCGACGAGGGCGGCGGATGCGCCGGGTTCCGTCCGATGAGGACGATGACGACCGTCCCGACATGATGATCCAGGAGGAGGGGTAGCAGCGTCTGCACGGCCTCGTTCTCGTGCTCTGCCGTCGGCAGGCCGCCACGCACGACGGGTCCGACCCGGCTGCCGCCGGGACCGCCGAGCCCGAGCAGAACTATCGAGTCCGCGGGCCGGAACCCCAAGAGGGGCGGCACAGCCGCGATGAGCTGGGCGGGATCGCTGAGACTGACGCCGACCCCGCCGCCAGGGAGGATCTTCGTGGTGGTGGTCACGGACTCCACGATGACGGATCAGGGCACCGCGGCGGGAGGAAAGGTTCGCGGGCTGTGGACAACCGGGGTGTTGTGGACAACTCGGGCAGGTCCACAAAGGACAGGTTGCCTCCACCCCTGGGTTGAGGCAGGGTCAACCCGGAAGCCACCCGCCTGCCGATGCGCCGACCCCGCCGGGCGAAGAGACTGAATCCATGGAGATCTTGCTCTACATCGTGATCGCCGCCTTTGTCGTCTGGCGGGTCGTGTACCGGCAACTGCGCGGCAGCATGATCACCGTGCGCGGACTGGTGCTGTTCCCCGGCATCCTGCTGGTGCTGGGCGTCGTCAACAGCGCCCGCGCGCTGCCCGGCGCGTCCGGCGGCGAGCTCGGACTGCTCGCGATCGACCTGGTAATCCTGGTCGTGCTCGGCATCGCCCGCGCCTCGAGCACCCGGTTGAGCACCCGCGACGGATACGCCTTCCAGAAGGGCACCACGGTGACCCTGGTGCTCTGGCTGGTGACGATCGCGGTCCGGATCGGGTTCGGCGTCGCCGGCACGAAGATGGGACTCGCGGGCCCGCTCACGTCGTCGTCGATCCTGCTCTCGCTGGGCTTGAGCATCGGCGTCCAGAACGCGCTCGTCTACAGCCGGGCACGCCGCCGCCAGCTCCCGATCGCCGCGAACAGGACAGAGATCGCCCGGGACTGAGGCATCCTGAACGGCATGACCTTCGGCATCAGGCGGGAACGGTTCTCGCTGGGGCTGGACTCGCTGCGCTGGCTGCTCGTGTTCATCCCGCTGGTGAGCATGATCCCCCGGTACACGGTGTGGACCTGGCCGATCGCCGTCGTGGCGCTGGTCGCGTCGGTGCCGATACTGTGGCTGCCGCTCCGGCCCGCCTGGCTCTTGCCCACCGGCCTGTTCGTCCTGGCGGCCGCCAGCGGCGCACTGTGGGTGCTGCGCCCGGAAAGCCTCATCTCGGTGATCGTGTTCTCGACGATCTTCCTCACGGCGCGCTTCGTGTCGCTGCGAGCGGCGATCGCGATCGGTGCCGTCGTAGCCGCCACGATCGCGGCCCTGTTCCTGCGCTACGACGTGAGCCTGCGCAACGCATTGCTGGACGTATCGCTGGTCGCCGTCACGACCCTGCTCGGGCTGAACCGGCGGGCCCGGATGGCGCGGATCGAGCAGACCGAGCTCGCGCTCGCCCGCGCCCGCACGGCCACCGAGGAGCACGCGCTCGCCGCCGCGCTCGCCGAACGGGCGCGGATCGCGCGGGAACTGCACGACGTGCTCGCCCACTCCCTCTCCGGGCTCGCGCTGAACCTGCAGGGCGCGCGCCTGATGCTGGTCCGCGACGGCGCGAACCCCGACGTTGTCGCGCAGCTCGAGCGCGCCCAGAAGCTGGCCGTGGACGGGCTCGCCGAGGCACGCCAGGCTGTCGCGACGCTGCGCGAGGATCCGGTGCCGGTGGAACGCGCTGTCGAGGACCTGCTCGCGGGCTATCGGCTCGACACCGGCGTGCACGCGGAACTGACCGTGCGCGGCGAGCCCCGCGCGCTCGACCCGGCCACCGGCACCACGTTGCTGCGGACCGTGCAGGAAGCGCTTTCCAACACCCGCAAGCACGCGCCCGGCGCTCGCGTGCAGGTCGAACTGGTCTACTCGGCCAGGGAGGTCGAAGTGGTCGTCCTCGATCATCAGGGCAGGCGTCCCACGCCGGGCGCGAGCGCGGGCTACGGTTTGCGGGGGATGCGCGAACGCGCCGAGCTGCTCGGCGGGCGGCTCGCTGCGGGGCCAGTGGAGGACGGATGGCGGGTACAGCTGACGGTGCCGGCGTGAAGCCGCTACGCGTGGTCCTCGCCGATGATCAGGCCGTCGTCCGCGAAGGCCTGATGACCTTATTGGGGCTGCTGCCCGAGGTCGAGGTGGTGGGCGCCGCCGCGGACGGGGTCGAGGCGGTCGCACTGGTCGCCGCGCACAAACCCGATGTGCTGCTGGTGGACCTACGGATGCCGCGCTGCGACGGGGTCGCGGCGACGGCACGCGTGCGCGCCGAGCACCCCGGCACCGAGGTGGTGGTCCTGACCACCTACGCCGACGACGACTCCCTGCTGTCCGCGTTGCGCGCCGGCGCGCGAGGTTACCTGACCAAGGACGCCGACGCCGAGTCGATCGTGCGGGCGCTCCGCTCGGCCGCGAGCGGGATGTCCACAGTGGACTCCGAACTGCAGCGACGGCTCGTCGAAGCCGCGAGCCGGGCCCAAGTGCCGCGCACGCACGAGGCCGAGGGACTGACCGCGCGAGAGATCGAAGTGCTCCGGCTGATCGCGGCCGGGCTGTCCAACACGGAAATCGCCCGCACGCTCGTCATCACCGAGGCGACGGTCAAGACGCACGTCAATCACCTCTTCGCGAAAGCGGGCCTGCGCGATCGCGCGCAGGCAGTCGCGTTCGCCTACCGGACCGGGCTCGTGCAGCATTAACTGAAGCGTTACGGTCACCGACCCGATCGGGCAATCCGCCTCGCGCCTACTGGAGTGGTGCGCTGGCACCTCGGACTACCTCTCGTGACCACGGCGGTGCTGATCGCCGTCCTCGTCGCCGGATCGGGCAGTCTCACCGACACCCCGCCACCGGCCGTCGCGGTCGAGCCGGTCCCGACCACCACCGCGGCGGAAACCACGCCGACGTTCGACGCGAGCGGCTTGCCCCGTGCCGTGAGCGACGCGGTCAACGACGTCGTGCCGCACACCGACCTCGGCTTCGCCTTGTTCGACACGCGGGCCGGCCGGACGATCGCGGCCCTCGACGCGGATGAGCCGTTCTACACGGCATCCTTGGTGAAGCTGCTCATCGCCCTCGACGTCCTGTCCACCGGCGACTGGCACGTCCCGGCGGAACCGCTGCGTGCCGATCTCACCGCCATGATCGCGGCCAGCCACGACGGCATCGCCGAGTCCCTCTGGAACTCCGGCGGCCGCTCGGCGATCGTCACCCGGATGGCCAAGATCGCCGGCCTTCAGCACACGAGGCCACCCGCGATCAGTGACCAGTGGGAGATGACGAGCACCACCGCGAGTGACATCGTGACCCTCTATCGATACCTCACCACCCAGGTGCCCTTAGCCGCGCGAGACTTGATTCTCGGCGCCATGGCGGCCGCGACGAACCCTGCCGCCGACGGGTTCGCACAGTACTTCGGCATTCCCGACGGGCTGCCCGGCGAGAAGTGGGCGATCAAGCAGGGCTGGATGGAAATTCAGCGCGCGGTCGTGCTCAACACGAGCGGACTGGTCGGCTCGCGCTACGTCGTGGTGCTGCTCGCCGAGCTTCCGCTGAGCACTTCGTACGTGCAAGGCCGGGCCGCGGTGACCGCGGGAATCGCCGCCGTGGCACCGGCACTCACCGAACAACCGTTGTCACGTAAGGAAAACTAGCGGCCAGGCGGCGGGATCAGCCGTGCGCGATGTACGCCTGGAGTTGCTCGTGACTCGTCTCGAGCTCCTCGATCCGGGTCTTCACGACGTCGCCGATGCTGACGATGCCCACGAGCCGGCCGCCGTCGAGCACCGGGATGTGCCGGACGCGGCGTTCGGTCATCAGCACGCTCAGATCGTCCACCGAATCCTGCGGCGTGCACGTCGCGACGACCGTCGTCATGATCTCCGAGACCGGCCGGTCCAGCAGCCCTTCACCACGCTCGTGCAGCTTGCGCACGACATCGCGCTCCGACACGATGCCCGCGACCCCGTCGGGGCCGATGACCGGCATCGCGCCGATATTGTGCTCGGCGAGCCCGGCCAGCAACTCTCTGACCGTGGTCGCCGGAGCGACCGTGGCCACCGAGGTGCCCTTGTTACGCAAGACGTCCGCGATCCTCATCGGGCACCTCCGGGGTAGTGACCTGGTTCACAACAGGTTAAGGCCCGCCGGGCGATCACGAAAGCCACGATCCGGGCGAAGCGCCACGGCGCACCGGTGCGCGAGCGGGGTTTGCCGGGAACGCGTTCGGTGTCACAAGCCGTTGGACCGACCGGGTGACACGTTGGGAAGAAGCGGCGAACGCCCGTCGCGCAGCGTTCGCGGCACATTCGGGCGATACGGTTTTCCCAGCCATACGGCGGTAATCGAACCGGCACTGGAAATGGTCTCCACCTGGCAGACTGGTCGGCATGGCTGAAGAAGACCCGTTTCTCTGGCTCGAGGACGTGACCGGGGAGGCGGCACTCGACTGGGTGCGCCTCCGCAATGCCGAGACCCTCGAGGAAATGACCGGCAGTGAATCGTTCGAGCGGTTCCATACCGAGATCCGTCAGGTACTCGACGCCGATGACCGGATTGCCTACATCCGGAGACGCGGCGAGTACTTCTACAACTTCTGGCAGGACGCGAAAAATCCGCGCGGGTTGTGGCGCCGCACCACACTGGAGTCGTATCGCGAGGACCGTCCGAACTGGGACGTGCTGCTCGACGTCGACGCGCTCGCCGAAGCTGAAGGCGAGAACTGGGTGTGGCAGGGTGCGAGCGTCCTGCGGCCCGGTTACCGGCGCGGCCTGATCGAGCTTTCGCGCGGCGGCGCGGATGCGACGGTCGTCCGCGAGTTCGATCTCGATCAGCGCGAGTTCGTCGAGGACGGATTCCGGTTGCCCGAAGCCAAAAGCCGGGTCGGCTGGATCAACGAGAACCTGATCTATGTCGGCACCGATTTCGGCGAGGGTTCACTGACCACGTCGGGATATCCGCGGGTGATCAAGGAATGGCGCCGCGGGACGCCGCTCGCGAAGGCCACGATGGTCTACGAAGGGAAGCCGGAGCACGTTACGGCATTTGGCTTCCACGATTCGACGCCGGGCTTCGAACGCGATTTCGTCGGTAGTTCACCGGATTTCTACCGAGTCGAAAAATACCTGCGCACCCAGGACGGTCTGGTGCACCTCGACGTACCCGAGGACGCTCAAACGAGCGTGCATCGCGAATGGCTGCTGATCCGTACCCGGTCGCCGTGGACGGTCAGCGAACGCGACTACGACGCGGGCACGCTGCTCGCCGCTCGCTTCGACGACTATCTCGCCGGCTCGCGTGAGCTGACCGTGCTGTTCGAGCCCGACGCGCGAACTTCGCTCTTGGACTACGACTGGACGCGGCACCACCTGCTGCTCACGACACTGTCCGACGTGCGCACCGAACTGCACGTGCTGACGCCGGCCGAGGGCTGGCGCCGCGAGCCGATGCCCGCCGGGCCCGAGCTCGGTATCGCCCAGATCCTGGACACCGATCCGGACGAATCCGACGAGTACCTGTTGAGCACCAGTGGTTTCACCGAGCCGCCGACACTGAAGTACGGGCACGTCGGCGGTGCGGTCGAAGTCCTCAAGCAGTCCCCCGAGCGCTTCGACGCCGAAGGCATGACGGTCGACCAGTACTTCGCGACCTCGCTGGACGGCACCGCGATCCCGTATTTCGTGGTGCGGCCGAAGGCGGCCGGCGGCCCGACCATGCTGACCGGCTACGGCGGATTCGAGGTTTCACGGCTGCCGGACTACAGCGGGGTGCTCGGTCGCGGCTGGCTCGCGCGCGGCGGGACGTACGTGCTCGCGAACATCCGCGGCGGCGGCGAGTACGGGCCTTCCTGGCACACCACGGCAATGAAGGAGAACCGGCACCTGGTGTACGAGGATTTCGCCGCTGTGGCACGGGATCTCGTCGACCGCGGCATCACGACGCGCGAGAAGCTGGGCACGCACGGCGGCAGCAACGGCGGCCTGCTGATGGGCGTCATGCTGACCCGGTACCCGGAGCTGTTCGGCGCGATCGTGTGCCAGGTGCCGCTGCTGGACATGCGCCGCTACCACCTGCTGCTCGCCGGCGCGTCCTGGATGGCCGAGTACGGCGACCCGGACGATCCGGCGCAGTGGGAGTACATCGGCGAGTACTCGCCGTACCAGAACGTCCACAGTGGACGCGACTACCCGCCGACGCTGTTCATGACGTCCACAAGGGACGATCGGGTGCATCCTGGGCACGCGCGGAAGATGGTCGCGAAGATGCGCGAGCAGGGGTACGGCGTGCGCTACCACGAGAACATCGAGGGCGGGCACGGGGCCGCGGCGGACAACGAGCAGCTGGCGCGGAAGTGGGCGCTGCTGTTCGAGTTCCTGTGGTCGCAGCTCAAGTACTAATGGCGCTCGGCGAGGTACTGCTCGAAGGTGACCTTCCCGTCGGCGTGCTCCGGCGTGAGGTTCGCGCCGGCGCGGAAGGCCCGGGCCGCCTTGCCGGGTAAGGAGATCGCCACGACGGGCTTGTCGCGGCCGACCGCGGCGAGATAGGTCCGGGCGAGATCGGTGGAATCGCGAACCTCCGGGCCGCCCATGTCCGGCACGCGGCCCGAAGGCTGTCCCAGCGCGAGTTCGACCAGCCGGTCGGCGACCTCACGGACGTCGACCGGCTGGAACCGGCCCTTGAGTGTGAAAGTGACCGGCAGGCGCAGCTGGGCCTTGGTGAGCCCGGCGACCAGGTCGTGGAACTGGGTGGCGCGCAGGATCGTCCACGGCAGGCCGGACTCCTGGATGAGCCGCTCGGTCGCGAGCTTCGCGTTGTAGTACAGGAACGGGATCTTCTCGATGCCGACGATCGAGATGTACACCAGGTGCGCGCCGCGGGTGGCCTCGATCAGCCTGCGCGTGGTGGCGGCGTCTCCCCCGCCGCTCGCGCCCGTCGCACAATGCACGATCGTGTCGGCGCCCTCGGTCGCCTCGGCGATTCCGGCGCCAGTCTTGAGATCGCCCGTGCGCCAGGCATACGGCGTGCCCACGGGGGCGGGCTTCCGGCTGAGCACGCGGATCTCGCGCCCGTCGCCCAGCAACCGCTTCGCCACGACACGACCGAGCGCGCCGGTGCCGCCGGTGACCAGAATCGTCTCGCTCACGATTCCTCCTTCGTCACGGGATTCCAGACTCCCGCACACGAGACGAAACAGCGACCCGGAAGGTGACAGGGGTATCGCGAACATGGTCCGACCTTCAGCGCGGTCTTTGCGGCCAAACAGAAAAGTGGGGAGCCGACCGATCGTCGGCTCCCCACTCGAATCAACTCAGAGTCAGCTGCAGCCGGACGTGGCGCCGCAGCCTTCGCAGGCGTAGCAGGAGCCCGCGGGGCGCATCTTGGTGCCGCAGGTCATGCACAGCGGGGCGTCGTTGGCCTTGCCGAGGTGCAGGTCCATCAGTTCGGCCGTGCTGTGCGCCGTCTCGGTTTCGGGCGGGCGGTGCGAGTGCGTCTCGGTGGCCCGCCGCGATTCGACCGTGCTGCGCAGCTCCTCCAGGTCCACGCTCTCCGGCTCCGGCGCGGGCGAGCTGCCGTAGTCGGCCTCGACCTGCTTGGTGCGCTCCTCGGCGGTGAAGATGCCCAGCTGCGACCGCTTTTCGTACGGCAGGTAGTCCAGCGCCAGCCGGCGGAACAGGTAGTCCAGCACGCTCGTCGCGATCCGGATGTCCGGGTCGTCGGTCATCCCGGCCGGCTCGAAGCGCAGGTTCGAGAACTTCGAGACGTAGAACTCCAGCGGGATCCCGTACTGGAGCCCCACCGAGATCGACATCGAGAACGCGTCCATCACACCGGCCAGGGTCGAGCCCTGCTTACCCAGCTTGACGAAGATCTCGCCGAGACCGTCGTCCGGGTACGAGCCCGCGTGCAGGTAGCCCTCCGCGCCACCGACGGTGAACGACAGCGTCTGGCTCGGGCGCTTCTTCGGCAGGCGCTTGCGGACCGGCTTGTACTCGACGACCTTCGCCGGCTCCGGCGTCTCGGCCTTGGCCTCGGACCTCTTCCCCGACGACAGCGGCTGCCCGACCTTGCAGTTGTCGCGGTAGATCGCGAGCGCCTTCAGGCCCAGCTTCCAGCCCTGGAAGTAGATCTCCTCGACGTCCTCGACGGTCGCCGACTCCGGCATGTTCACCGTCTTCGAGATCGCGCCCGAGATGAACGGCTGCACCGCGGCCATCATCCGGACGTGCCCCATCGGCTTGATCGAACGCTCGCCGACCGCGCAGTCGAACACCTCGTAGTGCTCCGGCCGCAGGCCGGGCGCGTCCACGACGTGGCCGTGCTGGGCGATGTACTCGACGATCGCCTCGACCTGCTCCTTCTGGTAGCCCAGCGCGTCGAGCGCGCGCGGCACCGTCTGGTTGACGATCTGCATCGAACCGCCGCCGACCAGCTTCTTGAACTTGACCAGCGAGAAGTCCGGCTCGATCCCGGTCGTGTCGCAGTCCATCATGAAGCCGATGGTGCCGGTGGGGGCGAGCACGCTGGCCTGCGCGTTGCGCCAGCCGTTGCGGCCGCCGATCTCGATGCCGCGCTGCCACTCCCCGGTCGCCAGCTCCCGCACGGCGACGTCGTTCGAGTGCATCGTCCGGATGGCGTCGTTCGCCGCGGCGTGCTTGCGCATGACGCGCTGGTGCGCCTCGGCGTTGCGGGCGTAGCCCTCGTACGCACCGACGGCGCCGGCCAGCTCGGCCGAGCGGCGGTAGGAGACACCGGTCATCAGCGACGTGATCGCGGCGGCCAGCGCACGGCCGCCGTCCGAGTCGTACGTGTGGCCGGTGGCCATCAGCAGCGCGCCCAGGTTGGCGTACCCGATGCCCAGCTGGCGGAACTTGCGGGTGGTGTCACCGATCGCCTCGGTCGGGAAGTCCGCGAAGCAGATCGAGATGTCCATCGCGGTGATGATGAACTCGACGGCCTTGACGAACAGCCGCGCGTCGAACGTGCCGTCGCTCTTGAGGAACTTCAGCAGGTTCAGCGAGGCGAGGTTGCAGCTGGAGTTGTCCAGGTGCATGTACTCGCTGCACGGGTTGGACGCGGTGATCCGGCCCGACTCGGGGCAGGTGTGCCAGTCGTTGATCGTGCTGTCGTACTGGATGCCCGGGTCCGCGCACTCCCAGGCGGCCTGGGCCATCGAGCGGAAGAGCTTCTTCGCGTCGGTGGTCTCGATGACCTCGCCGGTCAGGCGCGCCCGCAGGCCGAACTCGCCCTTCGACTCGACGGCGTGCATGAACTCGTCGTTCACGCGGACCGAGTTGTTGGCGTTCTGGTACTGCACCGAGTGGATGTCGGCACCGGAGAGGTCCATGTCGAACCCGGCGTCGCGCAGGACCTTGATCTTCTCTTCCTCGCGCGCCTTGGTGGCGATGAACTCCTCGATGTCGGGGTGGTCGACGTCGAGCACGACCATCTTCGCCGCGCGGCGGGTGGCCCCGCCGGACTTGATGGTGCCCGCGGACGCGTCGGCGCCGCGCATGAACGAGACCGGGCCCGAAGCGGTGCCGCCCGAGGAGAGCAGTTCCTTCGAGGACCGGATGCGGGACAGGTTCAGGCCGGCGCCCGAGCCGCCCTTGAAGATCAGGCCCTCTTCCTTGTACCAGTTGAGGATCGAGTCCATGTTGTCGTCGACCGCGAGGATGAAGCAGGCGCTGACCTGCTGCGGCGAGGCGGTACCGACGTTGAACCAGACCGGGGAGTTGAAGCTGAACACCTGGTGCAGCAGCATCCAGGTCAGCTCGTGCTCGAAGACCTCGGCGTCCGCCGGGCCGGCGAAGTAGCCGTTCTCGGTGCCGGACTTCACGTAGGACCGCACGACCCGGTCGATGAGCTGCTTGAGGCTCCGCTCGCGCTGCGGGCTACCGACCGCACCGCGGAAGTACTTGCTGGTGACGATGTTGGTCGCGTTGACCGACCAGAACCCGGGGAACTCGACGCCACGCTGCTCGAAGTTGATCGAGCCGTCCCGCCAGTTGGTCATCACCACATCGCGCTGTTCCCAGTCCACCTCGTCGTAGGGGTGCACGCCCTCGGTGGTGAACACGCGCTCGACGGTGAGCCCGCGCTTGCCCCTCTTCGCGCCCTTGTTGCCTGTCGCCACGTCCGTCATCGACTTGATCCCTCTCCCGCCGACGAGTCTCACTCGCCGTCCACGCTTCTGTCGCCGTCCTGCGGCGCTGCCGATTCCGCCATGGCCGCTCGTAGGTCCGAGATCTCCTTCTCGAAGTCCTCCACCGAGGAGAAAGAGCGGTAGACGCTGGCGAAGCGCAGGTACGCGACCTCGTCGAGCTCCCGCAGCGGCCCGAGGATGGCAAGGCCAACCTCGTGGCTCGGGATCTCCGCGACACCAGCCGAACGGATCGATTCCTCGACCCGCTGTGCGAGTTGCTGCAGGGCGTCGTCGTCGACCGGCCTGCCCTGGCAGGCCCGGCGCACGCCCCGGACCACCTTGTCCCTGCTGAACTGCTCGGTCACCCCGGACCGCTTGACGACGGCGAGCACCATCGTCTCCGAGGTGGTGAACCGGCGACCGCATGCCGAACACGACCTGCGGCGGCGGATCGCCTGCCCTTCGTCCACCTCACGGGAGTCGACGACCCGGGAGTCGGCATGACGACAGAACGGACACCGCACGACCGATCACTTCCCTTCACGTCTCTTCCCTCGGATACCCGCCCCGCCGGCCGCCACGCAACGACCCGGCTCTGGTGTGACCTGGTGATCAACTTGTGGATATCCGGTGGGTGAACACCGTCCAGCTGTGGACAACTCGTACTTCAGTCTACCCCAACTTGTGGACCAACTACAGCCATGTAACTACTAGATATAGCGGTCGACCTTAGAACGCACCTCGACGCGGCGCAAGCGACCCGGCCGGGTGACGCGCGTGTGCTGGGGCACTTCTCGTCAGAAGGTCACCGGCCGTCGCCGAGCGGTCGCGCATCCACGGGGACGGTCAGCGGCAGCCCAGGCACGAGCGTGGCGTCACCGAGACCGTTGAGTTGCTTGATACGGGCCACAACAGCGTCGGTATCCGCGCTCGGCGCGTACTCGCGGGCCATGTCCCACAGGCTCTGCCCGGCGCCGACCGTGACCGTCGCGGTGTGGTCGGGAACGCCGCCCGACACCCCTTCGGCGAAAACACCCAGACCGGTGACGACGAGCCCTACCGCGAGCGCCGTCGCGGCGAGCCACGGCCACCGCGGCATCACGCGCCGTGGCGCGCAGTCCGGCACGGTGGACCGGCCGCGGCCGGCGACAACACGCGCCCGAGTGGGTGGACGGCGCGGTTCTCCGTGCCGCCGCGGACGAACCGGCAGCCTCGGCCTCGTCCCGTTTTCAGTGAGCTGCCCGGTGGCCGGGCCGCGGTCCAGTAGTACCGACATCGCGAACCTCCTGGTCTCTGACCTGGCGTGAGGGGCCGTCAGGTCGAACACTAGTTCTATCGAACCTCTGCGCGAATGTGTACCACCAGGGTCCGACAAAATCGAGAGACCCCCGGCGTGTCGCTCGAACAGTTGTTTGATGTTCCGGGTCCGGTGGACTACCGTGGGTGACCAGGACAAGGCGACAGGCGCCGGTCGCTCACGGTGCGCGGCCCGGCAGACACCAACTGAGCAACGCGGCTGGGAGGCAGCACCCATGGCAGACATCGACGAGACGGCCGGAATTCCCCGCAGGCCGGGCGGGCGCTTCGGCGACGTTCATCCACTTCCCGATCCCGAGGACGTCGAGGAGGGACTCAGCCCGCGGCAGCAGCAGGTACTGGAGGTCATCCGGGCCTGGGTCGACCGCTTCGGCTACCCGCCCAGCGTGCGCGAGATCGGCGAGGCCGTCGGGCTCACGTCGACGTCGTCGGTGTCGCACCAGCTGCGTACGTTGCAGCGCAAGGGATATCTGCGCCGGGACGCGAACCGGCCGCGAGCGGTCGGCGTGCTGACCGCCGCGGCCGAGCACGCGGCGCGGATCGGGCGCACCGAGAGCGAGATGCCCAAGCCCGCGTACGTGCCGGTGGTCGGCCGGATCGCCGCCGGTGGGCCGGTGCTCGCCGAACAGGCCATCGAGGACGTGTTCCCGCTGCCGAAGGACATCATCGGCGAGGGCGAGGTGTACCTGCTGAAGGTCACCGGTGACTCGATGATCGACGCCGCCATCACCGACGGCGACTGGGTCGCGGTGCGCCAGCAGCCCGCCGCGAACAACGGTGAGATCGTCGCCGCGATGATCGACGGCGAGGCGACGGTGAAGACGTTCAAACGCAAGGGCGGGCACGTCTGGCTGATGCCGCACAACCCGGCCTACGAGCCCATCAACGGTGACGACGCCACCATCCTGGGCAAGGTGGTGGCGGTCCTGCGCCGCCTGTAGGAACTGATGGAAATGGCTTGTGCGGCGGCGTGGTGAAGCTGCTTCGCCCGGCTATTTGCGGGCGAAGCGGCGGCGAAGCCTGGTCAGTACGAACAGGCCGCCGCCCGCGATGACGACCGCCAGGACCAGGGCCGGCACCCCGCTGAGGCCCGACGAGCCCGAGCCGGTGCTCGTCTCGCCGCCCGCGGCGGCCGGGGTGCCGGCCTCGGTCGACGGGGCGACGAGCGAGGTCGCGTCCTTGACCGCGCGGATCGGCTGTCCGGTGCCCTCCCCACCGGACAGCAGGGTCCCGTCCGGTTCGAAGGCCAGCGCCTCGCCCTGCTGCTCGTTCGGCAGCGGCACGCGCACCGGCTCGCGCCCGAGCGCTGCCAGCACGTCGCCGTCCGGCGCCGGATACAGGTACGCGTCGGTGTAGGTGCGCAGGGCCAGCACCTTGCCGTCCGCGCTCGAAGCCCCGCCCGTGACCAGCACCGAGCCGAACCCGGCGATGGGACCGCCCGGCGTGTCCGTGGACTTGAAGTTCAGCGTGCCAACCTTCGCCAGCGGTGTCGGGCCAGGGCTTGCCAGCGCCGACACCGGGCGGTAGATCCCGGAGTCACCGAAGGGTGTCTTCGTCACGAGATACGGCGTGCCCTGACGGTCGAGCAGCAGCGCTTCCACATCGTGCTGACCGTCGGGGTAGGTGAGCCGGTACAGCGTCGCTTTTCCTTGCGGCGTCAGGGAAACCAGGGCGACGGTTTCGCGTTTCTTGTCGTTGTCACCCGTGTCGGAAAGCCAGAGCGTGCCATCCGATGCCCGCGCCAGATCCTCGACGTCGAACGGGTCCATCGAGTTGGTGATCACCCGCTGCACGGCACAGTCGCGGCCCAGCACGAAAACCTGGATCTTCGTGCCGCCGTCGTTGAGCGCGTACCACCGCTGCCCGTCGCTGACGAGCCCGGACAGCTCGGTGATCCGCTTGTCCGTCACCGTGCACACCGTCGCCGGCGCCCCGGCCGCCGCGGCCGGAACCGCGGACAGCACGAAGACGAACGAGAAAACGGCGAACAGCGCACCCCAACGCAATGTCACCGCACCGACGTTACCGAGAGTCAGGCCGGCGAGCCGTTCACGACATACGACTCCAGCGCGGAAGCCAGGTCCGGGCGGACCCGTGCGCACAACCGGGTGCCGTCCGGCAGGTGCTCCTCGGTGAGGACCTCGCCGTCGGCGTGCACTCGTGCGACCAGCTTGCCGTGGGTGTACGGCACCAGCGCCTCGACGGTGACCTCGGGCCGCGGAAGCCGCGCGGCGATCGTCTCGACCAGCTCCGGCACACCCGCGCCGGTCCGCGCCGAGACCACCACCGCGTCGGGCAGCGCGTGCCGCAGCCGCACGAGGGACAGCTCGTCCGCCGCGTCCGCCTTGTTGATCACGATCAGCTCGGGCGGCAGCGGCGTGGTGCGGCGCTGGTTGATCTCCGCGAGCACCTCGCGCACCGCGTTGACCTGCTCCTCTGGCGCCGGGTCGGACCCGTCCACCACATGCAGCAGCAGGTCCGCGTCAGCGGCTTCGTCCAGCGTCGAGCGGAACGCGTCGACCAGCTGGTGCGGCAGGTGCCGCACGAACCCGACGGTGTCGGTCAGCGTGTACGTGCGCCCGTCCGGCGTCTCGCTGCGGCGCGTGGTCGGGTCGAGGGTGGCGAACAGCGCGTTCTCGACCAGCACGCCCGCGCCGGTGATGGCGTTGAGCAGGCTCGACTTGCCGGCGTTGGTGTAGCCGACGATCGCGACGCTCGGCACCTCGTTGGCGACTCGGCGGCCACGCTTGGTGTCCCGGATCGTGTCCATCGCGGCGATCTCGCGGCGCAGCTTGGCCACCCGCTTGTTGATCCGCCGGCGGTCGGTCTCGAGCTTCGTCTCACCGGGACCACGCGTGCCGACGCCGCCGGTCGCGCCACCGGCCCGGCCACCGGCCTGCCGGGACAGCGACTCACCCCAGCCGCGCAGCCGCGGGATGAGGTACTGCAGCTGGGCCAGCTCGACCTGCGCCTTGCCCTCCTTGGAGCGGGCGTGCTGGGCGAAGATGTCCAGGATCAGCGCGGTCCGGTCGATCACCTTGACCTTGAGCTTGGCCTCGAGCTGACGCAGCTGGCTGGGCGAGAGCTCACCGTCGCAGATCACCGTGTCGGCGCCGGTGGAGAGGACGACATCGGACAGCTCGCGCACCTTGCCGGAACCGATGTAGGTGGCCGGGTCCGGCTTGTCGCGGCGCTGCACGAGACCTTCCAGCACCTCCGAACCGGCCGTCTCGGCCAGCCGGGCCAGCTCGGCCAGGGAGGCTTCGGACTGTGCCGCGGTGCCTTCGGTCCACACGCCGACCAGGACCACACGTTCCAGGCGAAGCTGCCGGTATTCGACCTCGGTGACATCCGCCAGCTCGGTGGAGAGCCCGGCGACACGCCGCAGTGAAGCGCGTTCCTCCAGCTCCAGCTCGCCGATCGACGGGTCTTCGTCGAGGAAGTCTGTGTGTGTCAGTTCTGTCATCGTCCTTCCATGGTCCCACGATTCGGGTGGGAAACCGAGCGCATTTACCTGCTCGGGTAAGTCGCTACGTAGATCGCGGTACGTTCGCCACCGCTCGTGCCGGACCGGCCGCGGAACTCTTCGAGCAGGTCCTGGAGCCGGGTCTCGAACTCGCTCCGGTCCTCTTCCGGCACCTGCACGACGAGCCGGGTCTGGTGCAACTCGGTGGCAGGCACCTCGGCGATCTCGCCGAGGAACGCCTCGAGCATCGCCTTGCCGACCTGTTCGTGCAGCCCGGCGCCGGTGAGAAACCAGGAGAGCCCGGTCGAGAGGTACGGAATCTCTTTCGCTCCTCGCTTGCCGCGGCGCGGCGGCTGGGGAGCAAGGAAACCCGCGTCCACGAGCTTGCGCACGTGGTGCAGCACGGTGGCCGGGTCGCGGCCCAGCCGCTCGGCCAGTTCCTTGTTGGTCAACGCGTCCGCATAGGTCAACCGGATGATGCGCAACCGTATTCCGGAGGCGAGCGCGCTGGCCTCGGCCTCGGTCGCTTCGCGGCGCGGGTGTGTCACCTCGGGAAGCTTAGAGGCAGAAGTGATTGACGGTTTCCAATCACTTGCGCCAAGCTGGTCCCATGCGGCGCGACACCCTGTGGTTCCACGCGGACTTCCGCAAGCTGTGGGCCGGCGACACGATCAGCCAGGGCGGCAACTTCGTGGGCCAGACCGTGATTCCGCTGCTCGCGGCCACCGTGCTGGCGGCGACGCCGTTCGAGATGGGCCTGCTCACGGCCGCCGAGAATGCCGCTTTCCTGCTGATCGGGCTGCCCGCCGGGGTGTGGGTGGACCGGATGCGGCGGCGCCCGCTGATGCTGCGCGCCGACTTCGCCCGCGCCGTGCTGCTGTGCACCGTGCCGCTGGCGTGGTGGACGGGCGTGCTCACGCTGGCCCAACTGGTCGTCGTGGCGCTTCTGGTGGGCGCCTGCACCGTGTTCTTCGACGTGTCCTACCAGTCGTATCTGCCCTCGCTGGTGGGCCGCGAACATCTCCTCGAAGGCAACACCAAGCTGCAGGCGAGCCAGTCCGTCGCGCAGGTCGTCGGGCCGGGACTCGGCGGTGCTCTCGCGCAGCTCGCGGGTGCGGCCAACGCGGTCCTCGCGACCGGTCTCGGCTATCTCGCGTCGGGCCTTTTCCTGTTACGCATCAAGACTGTCGAGCCCGAACCCGCGCCACACCACGGAATCCCGCTGCGGGCGCAGATCGCCGAGGGGCTGGCGTTCGTGTTCCACAACCGGACGCTGCGCGCCATCACGTTGTGCACGGGCACGGCGAACCTGGGGAACACGATCTTCCAGGCGATGCTGATCCTGTTCCTCACCCGCGATCTCGGGCTCAGCCCGGCCGCGGTCGGCGCGATGCTGACCACGATGGGCGTCGGCGGCGTGCTCGGCGCCCTGTTCGCGGGCGGGTTGACGCGACGCATCGGACAGGCCCGCGCGATCTGGGTCGTCCCGCTGCTGACCTGGCCGTTCCAGCTGCTGGTGCCGCTCGCCGCGCCCGGCTGGCGCGTCGCGCTCGTGCCGATCGGGCTCGCGGTGATGAGCTTCGGCGTGATCGTCTACAACGTCGCGCAGGTCAGCTACCGCCAGGCGATCTGCCCGGACCGGCTGCTGGGCCGGATGAACGCGACGGTGCGTTTCCTGGTGTGGGGCGCTATGCCGATCGGCGGGCTCATCGGCGGCGGGCTCGGCGCGTGGCTCGGCGTGCAGGCCACGCTGTGGGTCGGGTCCGCCGCGCTGGCGATCCCGGCCGCGGTGCTGTTGTTGTCACCGCTGCGGAAGATGCGTGACGTGCCGAAGGAACCGGCCTACTCCTGAGCGGCCCACCACTCGTCGGCCAGCTCGCCACGCGCCACGAACTCCACGGGACCGGTCAGCATGGCTTCGCCGCGCTTCATCGACACCGTGACCCTGCCGCCCGGTATGTCCACAGTGGACTCCCCGGTGTCGGTGCCCGCGAGGTGCAGCGCGGCGGCGACCGCGGCCACCGTGCCCGTGCCACAGGACCGGGTCTCGCCCACGCCGCGCTCGTACACGCGCATCCGCAGGGCGCCTTCACCGAGCGGGTTCACGAACTCGAGGTTCACGCCCTCAGGGAAGAAGTCCGTGTCGTAGCGCGGTTCTTCGCGCAGGTCCAGCTCCGCCACGTCATCGTCCACAACGGACACCAGATGCGGGTTGCCCACGTTCACCGCGACCCCGGAGAAGTTCCGGCCGTCGACGATCGCGACGGACGCGCCGGTGATCGAGGCCGGACCCATGTGCACGGTGACCGTGCCGTCCGGGTGCACGATCACGGACTTGTCACCGGTGCGGCTGCCGATCACGAACTCCGGCCCCTCGGCCAGCCCGCGATCGGTCAGATACCGCGCGAACACACGCATCCCGTTGCCGCACATCTCCGCGACCGACCCGTCGGCGTTGCGGTAGTCCATGAACCACTCGCCCGCGCCGGCCTCGCCGAGCGCAGTGGACCGGACCACTCGCAGCACCCCGTCCGCGCCGAGCCCGCGCTGGCGGTCGCACAGCGCGGCGACCCGGCCCGGCGTCAGTTCGAGCCGGCCGTCCGGGTCGGGCAGCAGCACGAAGTCGTTCTGTGTGCCATGCCCTTTGACAAACTCGATCGCCACGCGCTCAGACTACTGGCTCTGTACAGAGAGCACTCGCTCGGCTACGTCGTGATCGTTTCCGTTGAACCACACGATCCTCGAGTCCCGGCGAAACCAGGATCGTTGCCTGCGAACGAATCGACGTGTCGACTGCTTCGTCGCGGCCGCGGCGGCGGCAAAATTTCCCGCGCCGTCCAGTTCCGCCAGCACTTGCTGGTACCCGAGCGCACGCGAAGCCGTCTTTCCTTCGCGCAGGCCCCGATCGGCGAGCGTGCGTACTTCGTCGACGAGGCCGCTCGCGAACATCCGCTCGACGCGCAGATCGACCCGCTCGTCGAGTTCCGCCGGTTCGCGGTCGACTCCCGCGAGCACCGCGCCGTAGCGGGCCGGGCCCGGCTTCGGCATGTTCGCGGAGAACGGCTCCCCGGTCAGCTCGATGACCTCCAGCGCGCGCACGATCCGCCGCGTGTTCGACGGCAGGATCACCGCCGCCGCCGCGGGATCCAGGCGGGCGAGCCGTTCGTGCATCGCCGCGGCCCCGGCTTCGGCAGCCTCCGCTTCGAGCCGCGCGCGGACGGCCGGATCGGTGCCCGGGAAGCGCAAGTCGTCGAGCACCGCCTGCACGTACAAGCCCGAACCGCCCGCGAGGATCGGCACTTTCCCCTCGGCGAGCAGGCGTTCGATGACGGCCCGCGCGTCACGCTGGTACGCGGCGACCGACGCCGTCTCGGTCACGTCGAGCACGTCGAGCAGATGGTGCGGTATGCCGCGGCGCTCGTGGGTGGTGACCTTCGCGGTGCCGATGTCCATCCCGCGGTACAGCTGCATCGCGTCGGCGTTGACGACCTCGCCGCCGAGGCGTTCGGCGAGCGTGACGGCCAGTTCCGACTTGCCGGTCGCGGTCGGGCCGACCACGGCTATCACTCGAACTCCCACACCGCGACGTGGTACATGACCCCGAACGGCGCGGCCGAGTACAGCAGTTCGCCGTGCCAGTTCCCGCCCGTGCCGGCCAGCACCTGCCACGGCACCCGGCCGCCGGCGCCGAGTTCGTCGGCCAGTCCTGGGTCGATGTCCAGCAGTGCCTGGGTGTCGGCCTTCGCCAGCGCCTTGGCGACCGCGTCGTCGAACGCCGGGGCGCGCTCGTCCTCGCTGCCCGGGGAACGCGGGCCGTGCCGGTTCGAGCCGTCGCCGAGGATCAGCAGGTCGCCGGTCAGTTCGCTGCCCAAACGGGCACATTCGGCCGCCGTCGTGCCCCGTGCCACCAGCCGTGTTTCGACGGACTCCGCGCCGGCTTGTTCCCGCAGCCAGCCGGCGATGAGGGCAGGCAGCGGGAGGACGCGCGGCGTCCCGCCCGCGGACAGCGCCACCTGCTCGTCGACCCCGTAGCCGCGGAAGCTGCCGGCCGCGTCGGGGCCGATGACCTGGTCCTGCGCGTCCGCGCCGATGGCCGTCCACACTGGGCCCAGCCGTCCCGCCGCGGACACGCAGGCTTCACGGAGAGTCGCCAGCTCGGGGTCAGGTCCCGGGGAGAGCCCCGGGACCAGCAGCGGGGGATGTGGCACCACGACGGCACGCCTGATCACACTGATCGAGGTTACCGGGCGGGTGCGATCACGCCGTTCCCACAGCCCGGCGCAGTAGAATCACCCGCTCCGACCGCCACACCGAGTACCGCAAGCCGTGCTGAACTGCTTGAATGCGGCGTGGGGATCGAAGCGCTCCCCCGCACGACCCGGCCCCACCCCGGTGGGGCGCCCGCCGGCAGGCGGGCCGACAGGCGATAAGGAGCCTGCGATGGCCGACGAGAACCAGCCCGGCGTACCCGCGCCGAACAAGATGCCGTTACCGCACGCGCCGGGCAGCCAGGACAACCGGCCGGTCCCGCCGGCCGAGCCCAACCCCTCCCGCTGGGGCCGGGTGGACGACGAGGGCAATGTCTACGTGCGGACCGCGGAGGGCGAGCGCGCGGTCGGGGTCTGGCAGGCCGGGACTCCGGACGAAGGGCTGCTGCACTACGCGCGCCGGTTCGACGACGTCCGCACCGAGGTCGAGCTGCTCGCGACCCGGCTGAGCTCGGGTGCCGGCGACCCGAAGCACGCGCTGGCGACCGCGACGCAGCTGCGCGGCAGCCTGGCCGACGCCGCCGTGGTCGGCGACCTCGCCGCGCTCGCCGCCCGCCTGGACCGGATCGTCGAACAGGCCGAGGGCGCGCTGGCGAACGCCAAGCACGAGCGTGAGGAAGCGCGGTCGGCCGCGATCGAGCGCAAGCAGGCGCTGGCCGAGGAGGCCGAGACGATCGCCGCGGAATCCACGCAATGGAAGGTCGCCGGGGACCGGCTGCGCGCGATCCTCGACGAGTGGAAGACGGTCAAGGGCGTCGACCGCAAGACCGACGACGAGCTGTGGAAGCGGTTTTCGAAGGCGCGTGAGGGCTTCAACCGCCGTCGCGGCTCGCATTTCGCCGAGCTGGACAAGCAGCGCGCCGCCGCGAAGACGCGCAAGGAAGAGCTGATCGAAGAGGCCGAATCGCTCGTCGACTCCTCCGACTGGGGTCCGACCGCGGGGCGGTACAAGGACCTGATGGCCGAATGGAAGGCCGCCGGGCGGGCGCCGAAGGAGACCGACGACGCGCTGTGGCAGCGGTTCCGGGCGGCGCAGGACAAGTTCTTCGCGCGGCGGTCCGCGGTGTACTCCGAGCGGGACGCGGAGTTCGCCGTCAACGCGACGCGCAAGGAAGAACTGCTGACCGAGGCCGAGAAGATCGACCCGGCGTCGAACCTGGACGCGGCGAAGGCGCAGTTGCGGCGGATCCAGGAGCAGTGGGACGAGATCGGCAAGGTGCCGCGCGAGCGCATCCGGGAGCTGGACGGGCGGCTCAAGACGGTGGCCGACCGGATCCACGAGGTCGAGGACAGGCGGTGGCGGCGCACCGACCCGGAGGCACAGGCCCGGGTGGACCAGTTCCGCGAGCGGGTGCACCAGTTCGAGACGCAGGCGGAGAAGGCCCGCGCCGCGGGGGACGAGCGCCGCGCGAAGAAGGCCGACGAGCAGGCCGCGCAGTGGCGCGAGTGGATGCACGCCGCGGAGAACGCCGTCGCCGACCGCTGACGTGGAACGCACCCCGTGTCACCGGGTGGGCCGGTGGCACGGGGTGACGGATCGTGAGTGTCGAACTCGGCGTCGCGAACGTGGAGTTCGTCGTCGTGAGTGTCGGACTCGTCGTCGTGAGTGTCGGACTCGCGGTCAGGTGGGCGGGTACAGCGTGTGTGTCGGGAAGTGGCCGTAGACCGGCCCGCTCCCTTCGGTGACCGCGTGCACCAGTAGGTCCCCGCCGACGAAGGCGCCGCGCCAGGAGGAGCCGCGCCCACCGAAGTACTCGCCGCGGTCGCCGCGGGAGCGCGGCCGGTTGATGCCCACCTTGAACGCCTGCAGGTCGGCCGCGAGCCGGCGCGCGGTGGCTTCGTCGTCGCAGGCCAGCGACGCGACAAGGGAGCCGTTGCTGGCGTTCATCGCGGCCAGCAGCTCCGCCTCGGTGTCGGCCAGCACGACGCTGTCCACCGGCCCGAACGGCTCGGCGTGGTGCAGCGGCGACGAGGACGGCGGGCTGAGGATCGACACCGGCGCCAGGTACGCGGCGGTGTCCTGCCCCGGCAGGAACCGGCCCTCGTCGAGCGAACCGCGATGCAACGGCACGCCGCCACGGCTGATCGCGTCGTCGACGGTGTCGCGCAGCTCCTTCACCTTCACGTCGTTGATCAGCGGGCCGAAGTCCAGCTGTGGCAACGGATCCCCGGCGTTCTCGACGGCCAGCGGATGGCCGAAGGTCAGCTCCCGCACGGCGGGCAGGTACGCCGCGAGGAACTCGTCGAACAGCTCACGCTGGACCACGTAACGCGGGTACGCCGTGCACCGTTGCTTGCCGTACTCGAACGAGCCGCGGACCTGCCGGGTCAACGCCGGCCAGTCGCTGAACTCCCAGACACCCCAGCAGTTCAGCCCTTCCTGTTCCAGGATGTGCCGCTTGCCCGAGTCGACGAGGCTCGCCGCGATCTCGCCGCCGCTACTGCGACCGCCCACAAAGGACAGACAGCCGATCATCGGCGACCGCACGAGCGCCTCGGAAAGCTCTGCTCCACCACCGCTCACCAATGTCACCGGAACTCCGTGTCTGGCAACCAAAGCCGTCGCGAGCGTCAGGCAGTTCACACCCCCGTCGGTCGGCGCCTTCGCGATCGCGGCGTTGCCGGCGAGTGCCTGCACGAGCATCGCGTGCATCAGCACGCTCATCGGATAGTTCCAGCTCGCGATGTTGCTGACCGGGCCGGGCAGCGGTGCGCGCCCAACCAGCATGCCCGTGATTTCCTCGGTGTACCAACGGACTCCGTCGATGCAACGGTCCACATCGGCCTGCGCGGACTTCCAGGTCTTGCCGATCTCCCACACCAGCAGCAGGGCCAGCAGCTCCCGGTGCGCGGCCAGGTCGTCGAGCGCGGCGGCCACCCGGGACTTGCGCTCGGCCAGCGGTGCGAACGACCACGTGCGGTGCTCGTTGAGACTCGCGCGCACCGCCCGCTGCGCGTCCGTCGCGTCCAGCCGCGGTGGTCCCGTTAGGACAGTGCCGTCGATCGGCGACGTGGTCTCGGTCGGGGTGCCCTCCAACCGCCAGCGCCCGCCCCAGAAGTTGAGCAGCCGGTCGTCGGCGAAGGCCTCCGGCGCGACGGAACGGCACTGGCTGTAAACGCTTTCCCATTCCGTACCAGGCTTGATGATCACATGGCCTCCTTCGACACCTGCTCGTTCAGCAGTCCGGCCAGCGCGTTGACGACACGCAGCGTGGGGACCGGCGCGCCGGTCAGATCCGCCAGCTCCACCACGGCGGCGAGGATGGCGTCGAGCTCCAGGGGCTTGCCCTTTTCGAGGTCCTGCAACGTGGATGTCTTGTGCTCGCCGGTGCGTTCCGCGCCGGCGAGCCGGCGGTCGATCGACACGTCCGGATGCACGCCGAGCCGCGCCGCCACGTCGAGGGTCTCCCGCATCATCTGCACGACCGTCGCCCGCGTCCCGGAATGCTTGCAGATGCCGAGCATGGTGGCGCGGGTGAGCGCGCTGATCGGGTTGAACGCGATGTTGCCCATCAGCTTGATCCAGATATCGCGCCGAAGATCGGCCTCCACCGGGCATTTGAGGCCACCGGCGATCATCGCGTCGGAGAACTCCCGGCAACGGGCGGAAATGCTGCCGTCGGGTTCGCCGATCGACAGCCGGGTGCCTTCGAGATGGCGGATCTCGCCCGGCGCGGAGATCTCCGTCGCCGCGTAGACCACGCAGCCGATCGCGCGGCGCACGGGCAGCACCGCGCTCACCGCGCCGCCCGGGTCCACGGTCTCGACGCGGCGCCCCTGATACGGGCCGGCCAGGCCGTGGAAGTACCACCACGGGATGCCGTTCTGCGCGGCGATGACGGACGTCCGCTCGCCCAGCAGCGGTTCGATCAGCGGACCGCAGGTGGCATAGGAATTCGCTTTGAGGCCAAGGAAAACATGATCGACAGGACCCACTTCAGCCGGATCGCCGGTCGCGTGCGGGTGGGCGGTGAAATCGCCCCGGCCGCTCAGCACCCGCACCCCGGCGGCGCGGATGGCTTCGAGATGGGGGCCGCGGGCGATGAGGTGCACCTCGGCTCCCGCGCGGTCGAGGCTCGCGCCGACATACGCGCCGATGGCACCGGCACCGAGAACAGCGACTTTCACGGTGTCTCCTCAATCTTGCGTCATCATTGTATGCAGTATACGGTATGAGCTGTTTCGGTCAATGGCTTCGAAGCTCTGGACAACGGCATCGATCGAGGGCCACCATGGCCTCCATATCGTATGCAGTATTCGGTAGCCACAATGTTGTGAGGAGATGGCGCATGTCAGGCGAACCCGGGTTGATCTCCGGTGGACATCTCGTGGCGAAGGCCCTGAAAGCGGAGGGTGTCGAGGTCATCTTCACCCTGTGCGGCGGCCACATCATCGACATCTACGACGGCTGCGTGGACGAGGGCATCGACGTGATCGACGTCCGCCACGAGCAGGTCGCGGCACACGCGGCGGACGGGTACGCGCGCGTCACCGGCAAACCCGGCTGCGCCGTCGTGACCGCCGGCCCAGGCACGACGGACGCGGTCACCGGCGTCGCGAACGCGCTGCGCGCGGAGAGCCCCATGCTGCTGATCGGCGGGCAGGGCGCGCTGAGCCAGCACAAGATGGGCTCGCTGCAGGACCTCCCGCACGTCGACATGATGTCGCCGATCACCAAGTTCGCCGCGACCGTGCCGTCCACGGAACGCGCCGCGGACCTGGTGTCGATGGCGTTCCGCGAGTGCTACCACGGCGCGCCGGGCCCGTCGTTCCTCGAAATCCCGCGCGACGTGCTCGACGCGAAGGTGCCGCTGGAGTCCGCGCGCGTCCCGAGGGCCGGCGGCTACCGCGCCTCCACCCGGTCCCCGGGTGATCCCGACGCGATCGAGCGGCTCGCGGATCTTGTTGTCCAGGCCCGGAAACCGTGTGTGCTGCTGGGCAGCCAGGTCTGGACCTGCCGGGGGACCGACGCGGCGACCGAGTTCGTGCGCGAGCTGAACGTGCCGGCGTTCATGAACGGCTCCGGCCGCGGCACGCTGCCCCCGAAGGACCCGCACCACCTGCAGCTGGCCCGCCGCTACGCGTTCCAGAACGCCGATCTGATCATCATCGTGGGCACCCCGTTCGACTTCCGGATGGGCTACGGCAAGCGCCTGTCCCCCGACGCGACCGTCGTGCAGATCGACCTCGACTACCGCACGGTCGGCAAGAACCGGGACATCGACCTGGGCATCGTCGGCGACGCCGGACTCGTGCTGTCCTCGGTCACGCAGGCCGCCTCCGGCCGGATCGACAACGGCGCCACCGGCCGCAAGGAATGGCTCGAAGAACTACGCGCGGTCGAGACGCAGGCGTACGAGAAACGCCTGCCCCGCCAGCATTCCGACGCCAACCCGATCGACCCGTACCGGCTGGTGCACGAGATCAACGAGTTCCTCACCCCGGACTCGATCTACATCGGCGACGGCGGCGACATCGTCACGTTCTCCGGTCAGGTGGTGCAGCCGAAGGCTCCCGGGCACTGGATGGACCCGGGTCCACTCGGGACACTCGGCGTCGGCGTTCCCTTTGTGCTCGCCGCGAAATACGCCCGGCCGGACCAGGAAGTGGTGGCGCTGTTCGGCGACGGCGCGTTCAGCCTGACCGGCTGGGACTTCGAGACGCTGGTGCGGTTCAACCTGCCGTTCGTCGGGATCGTCGGTAACAACTCGTCGATGAACCAGATCCGCTACGGCCAGATCCAGAAGTACGGCGAGGACCGCGGCCGCGTCGGCAACACGCTCGGCAACGTGCCCTACAGCGAGTTCGCCAAGATGCTCGGCGGCTACGGCGAAGAGGTCCGCGCCCCCGCCGGCATCGCCCCGGCACTGCGGCGCGCCCGCGAGTCGGGCAAGCCGTCACTGATCAACGTGTGGGTGGACCCGGAGGTCTACGCGCCGGGAACCATGAACCAGACCATGTACAAGTGAGGGGAACCGTCATGGGAAAGGCACTCGAAGGCGTGCGCGTGCTGGACATGACCCATGTCCAATCAGGACCGTCCTGCACCCAGATCCTGGCCTGGCTCGGGGCCGACGTGGTGAAGCTCGAAGCACCGGGCGGCGACATCACCCGCAAGCAGCTGCGTGACCTGCCCGATGTGGACAGTCTGTACTTCACGATGCTCAACTGCAACAAGCGAAGCATCACACTGAACCTCAAGAGCGAAGAGGGCAAGCGGATCTTCACCGAGCTACTGCCCCGGTTCGATGTGCTCGCGGAGAACTTCGGTCCGGGCGCGATCGACCGGATGGGCTTCACCTGGGACCGGCTCCAGGAGCTCAACCCACGGCTGATCTTCGCCTCCATCAAGGGTTTCGGCGAAGGCCCGTACACGCATTTCAAGGCGTACGAGGTGGTCGCGCAGGCGATGGGCGGCTCGATGTCGACCACCGGTTTCGAAGACGGGCCGCCGCTGGCGACCGGCGCGCAGATCGGCGACTCGGGCACCGGAATCCATACCGTGGCCGGGATCCTGGCCGCGCTGTTCCAGCGTGAGCACACCGGTCGCGGGCAACGAGTCACGGTCGCGATGCAGCACGCGGTGCTGAATCTGGCCCGCGTCAAGCTGCGTGACCAGCAGCGGCTTTCACACGGTCCACTCAAGGAGTACCCCAACGAGGAGTTCGGCGACACCGTGCCGCGCTCCGGCAACGCCTCAGGCGGCGGGCAGCCGGGCTGGGCGGTGAAATGCGCGCCGGGCGGGCCGAACGACTACATCTACGTGATCGTGCAGCCCGTCGGCTGGGAGCCCATCACGAGGCTGATCGGCCGTCCCGAACTGGCCGAGGATCCCGAGTGGGCCACCCCGGAGGCGCGCCTGAACAAGCTGGACAAGATGTTCCAGCTGATCGAGGACTGGAGCATCGGGCACGGCAAGTGGGAGGTGCTCGCGAAACTCAACGAGCACAACATTCCCTGCGGTCCGATCCTGTCCACAAAGGAAATCATCGAGGACGAATCGCTGGCGGCCAACGAGATGGTGGTGAAGGTGGACCATCCCGAGCGCGGCGAGTTCACCACCGTCGGCTGCCCGATCAAGCTGTCCGACTCGCCGGTCGACGTCGACCGTTCCCCGTTGCTGGGCGAGCACAACGAAGAGGTCTACGCACGCGAACTCGGCCTGGGCGAGCAGCTGGCGGGACTCAAGGCCAAGGGAGTCATCTGATGGACCAGAGCATCGTGCGCGAGATCCTGGACAAGGTCCGCGCCGAGGGCCGGGACGCGCTGACCGCGCCCGAGGGCAAGCGGATCTGCGACGCCTACGGCATTCCGACGCCGCGCGAAGCGCTCGCCACGACGGCGGACGAAGCCGTGGCGCTCGCCGGCGAGATCGGCGGACCGGTGGTGTGCAAGATCGTCTCGCCGCAGATCCTGCACAAGACCGAAGCCGGCGGCGTCATCGTAGGCGTGCAGGGAGCGTCCGCGGTCCGCGAGGCATTCGACAAGATCGTCGCGAACGCCAAGGCGTACAACGCATCCGCGAATATCACCGGGGTGCTGGTACAGCAACTGGTCGGTGGCGGCCAGGAGGTCATCATCGGCGCGACCACGGACCCGACGTTTGGCAAAGTGGTTGCGTTCGGTCTCGGCGGCGTGCTCGTCGAGGTACTCAAGGACGTGACTTTTCGCCTGGCGCCACTGGATCTGGCCGAGGCCGTGTCCATGGTGGACAGTATCGGCGCGGCGGAGGTATTGCACGGCGTCCGCGGTGATTCCGGGGTGGACCTCGGCGCGCTGGCTTCGGTGATCCAACGGGTGTCCACTTTGGTCACCGACTTCCCAGAGATCCGCGAGTTCGACCTCAATCCGGTGTTCGCTTCCGCCGACGGCGCGATCGCGGCGGACGTCCGGATCCTGGTCGAGACGGGTGAGGTGGCCGAGCCGGTCCGGCCGTCACGCGAGGAGATCCTGCGCGTGATGAACCGGTTGATGAACCCGCGGTCGGTCGCGGTGATCGGCGCGTCCGACACCGAGGGCAAGATCGGCAACTCGGTGATGAAGAACCTGGTGGACGGCGGTTACGCGGGCGAGATTCACCCGATCAACCCGAAGGCCGACGAGATCATGGGCCGCAAGGCCCACGCGTCGGTCGGCGACATCCCGGGCGAGGTGGACGTGGCGGTGTTCGCCATCCCGGCGAAGTTCGTGCCGGGCGCGCTGACGGAATGCGGCGAGAAGGGCGTGCCGGCAGCGGTGCTGATCCCGTCCGGGTTCGCCGAGACCGGCAACCAGGAACTGCAGGACGAGATCGTCGCGATCGGGAAGCGCTACGGGATCCGCATGCTGGGCCCGAACATCTACGGCTACTACTACACGCCGCAGAACCTGTGCGCGACGTTCTGCACCCCGTACGACGTGCGTGGCGGGGTGGCGCTGACCTCGCAGAGCGGCGGCATCGGCATGGCGATCCTCGGGTTCAGCCGGACCACGAAGATGGGCGTGTCCGCGATCGTCGGGCTCGGCAACAAGTCCGATGTGGACGAAGACGACCTACTGACGTTCTTCGAGCAGGACGACAACACCCAGTGCGTCGCGATGCATCTGGAGGACCTGAAGGACGGGCGCGCGTTCGTCTCCGCCGCGCAGCGGATGACGAAGACGAAGCCGGTCGTGGTACTCAAAGCCGGTCGCACTGACCTGGGCGCGCGGGCCGCCGGTTCGCACACCGGCGCGCTCGCGGGCGACGACAAGGTGTACGACGACATCCTGCGGCAGGCGGGTGTGGTCCGCGCACCGGGCCTCAACGAGATGCTGGAGTACGCGCGATCGTTGCCCCTGATGCCGGCGCCGAAGGGCGAGAACGTCGTGATCATCACCGGCGCCGGCGGTTCGGGCGTGCTGCTGTCGGACGCGTGTGTCGACAACGGACTGTCCTTGATGGACATTCCGCCGGATCTGGACGAGGCGTTCCGCCGGTTCATCCCGCCGTTCGGCGCGGCGGGCAACCCGATCGACATCACCGGCGGCGAGCCGCCGTCGACGTACGAGGCGACGATCCGGCTCGGGCTGTCCGATCCCCGGATCCACGCGCTGATCCTGGGCTACTGGCACACCATCGTCACGCCGCCGATGGTGTTCGCCGAACTGACCGCGCGAGTGGTCGAGGAGTTCCGGGCCAAGGGCATCGACAAGCCCGTGGTCGCTTCGCTCGCGGGGGACACCGAGGTCGAGAAGGCGTGCGAGTACCTGTTCGACCACAAGGTGATCGCCTACCCCTACACCACCGAACGCCCGGTTGCCGTGCTGGGCGCGAAATACCAGTGGGCGCGGGCAGCGGGACTGTTGTAGAGACGGAGGAAAACGGGGGGACAACCGAAGAAGGAGAACGGAAATGAATTCGCCAGCGCCGCCGACATTCCGGGAGATCGTTGACAGTAACGGGAGAGTTTACCGGGTCGGGGAAACCGACCGGGACATCATGGGGCGTTCCCGGGCATGGATGGTGTGGCTGCCGTGGATCGCCATGATGGCCATCAGCTCGTCGGAATACGCTTTCACGTCCGCCGAGGACACGTTGTCCGAGGCGCACAACTGGCACGGCGCCCACATTTTCTGGTTGCTGGGTGTCTGGGTTCTCTTCCAGGCCGCGGTCGCGTTCCCGGCCGGGAGGATGCGTGAGAACGGCACGTTGTCGGCGCGTTCGGCGATGGTGCTGGGAGCTGTGGGGGCTTTGCTGGGGTACGTCGCGCTCGCCTACGCGCCGTCGGTGTTCTGGGCTTATCTCGGTTTCGGGTTCTTCGGGGGTTCCGGCGCCGGGTTCGTTTACGCGACGTGTGTGAACATGGTCGGGAAGTGGTATCCCGAACGCAAGGGCGGCAAGACGGGGTTCGTCAACGGCGGGTTCGCCTACGGGTCGATCCCGTTCATCTTCCTGTTCCAGCAGTATCTGGATCTGGACAACTACAGCACGGTGCTGTTCGTGGTCGGTATCTTCCTGGCCGCCACGGTGGCGCTGAGCGGGTTCTTCTTCAAGGACCCGCCGAAGAACTGGTGGCCGCCGCATGTCGATCCGTTGCGGGTGGCGACGGATGACCCGCGGGTGCGCCGGGCGTTGCGGAAGAACCCGCCCGCGCTCAAGCAGTACACGCCGAAGGAAGCCCTCAAGACCGGCATTCTGCCGCTGATGTGGTTCTGTCTACTTTGTACAGCGGGGGTGAACATCTTCGGCATCGCGTTCCAGGTGCCGTTCGGTGAGGAGATGGGCTTCGCGGGCGGGATCGTCGCGCTGGCGATGAGCCTGAAGGCGCTGATCAACGGGACCGGCCGGGGTGTGATCGGCTGGATCTCGGACCGCTGCGGGCGGCGGGAGACGCTGGTCATCGTGTGCGTGACGCTGGGGCTGGCGCAGTTCGCGGTGTACCTGTCGGGGTCGATCGGGAACATGCCGCTGTTCCTGCTGTCGTCGATGGTGTCCGGGTTCGGCGGCGGTGCGATCTTCCCGCTGTTCGCGGCGATGACCGCGGACTACTTCGGGGAGAACAACAACGCGTCCAACTACGGCCTGGTCTACAGCTCGAAGCTGGTGTCGGGGCTGGTCGGCTCGGGCCTGGGCTCGGTCGTCGTCGCGGCCTGGGGTTACGGCGGGGCGTTCCTGCTGGCGGGTGGCATCGGGATCGGCACCGGCGGGCTCGCGCTGTTCCTGCGCCGCCCGCGGCTCACCGTTACCCCGCCGCGCTCGCCGGCCACCCTGAACCCGGCCGCCGAAGCCGGCTTGGACTGACCATTCCCGGTGTCGGACTCGCCGTCCTGAGTGTCGGGGGGGGGGGGGGGGGGGCGGGGGGGCCCCGACGGGGGGGGGGGGGGGGGGGGGTGGGGGGGGGGGGGCCGCC
>NZ_JAJKFK010000001.1:712862-1510476 GCF_021653975.1 Amycolatopsis sp. GM8
CCTGGCGGGGGGGCGGCCGCGCGGTCGTGGGGGGGGGCCGGGGGGGGGGCCCCGCCCCCCCGACACTCGGGACGGCGAGTCGTACGTTCAGGACGGCGAGTCCGACGCTGGTGACCGTGGATTCGGGCGGCTTCGGCTGCTGTCGCGAGCGGGCTCAGGCGCGGCGGGTGCGGCGACGCCGGGCGTGCAGCGCGACCGGCTCCTCTTCGGGCTTGTTCCGGCGTTCTTCGAGGTACGACTGCCGGGTGCGGTCGGTGTGCTCGCGCATGATCTGGGCGGCCCGGTCGGCGTCTCCCCTGGCGATGGCGTCGATCAGCTTTCCGTGCTCCTGCCAGGATTTCTTGCCACGCTGGCGGGCGATCGGCGTGTAGTACCAGCGGACGCGGCGGTCGACCTGGGTGACGAAGTCGAGCAGCACCTGGTTGCCGGACAGCTCGGTGACGACGCGGTGCAGCTCGGCGTTCGCCGCGACCATGCCGTCGATGTCGTCGGAGGCGAGCGCCGCTTCACCGCCCGCGCAGATGTCGCGCAGCCGCTGCACACTCGCCTCGTCGGCGTGCTCGGCGGCGAGGCGGGCGGACTCACTCTCCAAAATGGACCGGACCGCGAGCAGCTGGTCGACCTCGGAGTCGGCGGGGGCGTGCACGAACGCGCCGTAGCCGGGGCGGAGGTCGACCCAGCCCTCGGAGTTCAGCAGCTGCAACGCTTCGCGGATCGGCTGGCGGGACACGCCGAGCATCTCGGCGAGCTCGCTCTCCACGAGATGCTGGCCGGGCGCGAGCTGGCGGGAAATGATCAGCTCCTGCATCGCCTGGTACACCCGTTCACGCAAAGGCACGGGCCGGTCGATCCGGCGCGCCGCCATCCCCTGCGGCAACTCACTCGGCGGCATGCGAACTCCCAGCATTTGGTCGACTGGCTACAGCATACAATGGACTGGTTCTTTCCTTCCCCGTGAGCTGCAGCACTCGCCAGAGTGATGCGGGGCGTGGGGGGTACAAGTGGCCACCAGGGCGCTCAGCGTTGCGGACCATGCCAGGCGACCACCCGGACCCCTAGCGTTGCGACCGCAGGTTGTGCGGCCACGCCAGGCGACCACGTGGTCCGCGGCGACGTCAGGTGGCCGCAGCGTCCTGCGGCGACACCAGGTGGCCGAGGAGTCCCCAGTCACGCCAAGGTGCGGCGGTGCCAGGTGGTCATGTTCGGTAGCCGCGCCGCTCGACCGCAGAGTCCACTGCCGGGGGCCATTCCCGCGAACCCTGGCGGTGACGGCAGGCCGCCCAGCTGCGCAAACCTCACCGTCGGACCCTTCTCTTCATACTGCATACAGTCTACAATATCCCCATGGACTTGTATGAGTTTCAAGCGCGAAATCTCTTCGCCGCTCATGGTGTGCCGGTTCTGCCCGGCGCTGTTGCGAGTTCCCCGGAAGAGGCGTTGGCCGCCGCCGAGCAGATCGGTGGGCAGGTTGTCGTCAAGGCCCAGGTGAAGACTGGGGGTCGGGGTAAGGCCGGTGGTGTGAAGCTGGCGAAGGATCCCGCCGAGGCCAGGGAGAAGGCGGAAGCCATCCTGGGTTTGGATATCAAGGGTCATGTCACGCACCGCGTGTTGGTGACGGAGGCCTCGGATATCGCGGAGGAGTACTACTTCTCCTTCTTGCTGGACCGCACGAATCGCACGTTCCTGGCGATGGCGTCGGCTGAGGGTGGGATGGAGATCGAGCAGCTCGCCGTCGAGCGGCCCGACGCGCTCGCGCGGATCGCCGTCGACCCGATCGCCGGGGTCGACAAGCCCAAGGCGATCGAGATCCTGACCGCGGGGAAGTTCCCGGAGGTGATCCTGGAGCAGGCCGCGGACGCGGTCGTCAAGCTGTGGGAGACCTTCGTCGCCGAAGACGCCACCTTGGTGGAGGTCAACCCCCTGGTGCGTGACCCGCAGGACCACATTGTGGCTCTGGATGGCAAGGTCACCCTGGATGAGAACGCCTCCTTCCGCCACCCTCAGCATGAGGAACTCGTGGACAAGGACGCGGAGGATCCGCTGGAGGCGAAGGCGAAGGCGAAGAACCTCAACTACGTCAAGCTCGATGGTGAGGTCGGCATCATCGGTAACGGCGCCGGCCTGGTCATGTCCACCCTGGACGTGGTCGCCTACGCCGGAGAGAAGCACGGCGGGGTGAAGCCCGCGAACTTCCTCGACATCGGCGGTGGTGCCTCCGCCGAGGTGATGGCCGCCGGCCTGGACGTGATTTTGAACGACCCGGCCGTCAAGTCGGTGTTCGTGAACGTGTTCGGGGGGATCACCGCGTGTGACGCGGTCGCCAACGGCATCGTCGAAGCGTTGAAAATCCTCGGTGACGAAGCCTCCAAACCCCTCGTCGTCCGCCTCGACGGCAACAACGTCGAGGAAGGCCGCCGGATCTTGGATGAGGCGAATCACCCGTTGGTGACGCAGGTGGACACGATGGATAACGCGGCGGACAAGGCCGCCGAGCTCGCGGCGGCAGGAGCCTGAACCATGTCGATCTTCCTGAATGCAGACTCCAAGATCATTGTGCAGGGTATTACCGGGTCCGAGGGCACCAAACACGCGACCAAGATGCTCGCCGCCGGTTCGACCATTGTGGGTGGGGTGAACGCCCGCAAAGCCGGGCAGAAGGTCACCATCGGTGGGAAGGACCTCACCGTGTTCGGCACGGTGGAGGAGGCCATCAAGGACACCGGCGCTGATGTGTCGGTGATTTTTGTGCCGCCGCGCTTCGCGAAAGACGCGGTGATCGAGGCCATCGACGCCGAAATCCCGCTCGCCGTGGTGATCACCGAAGGCATCCCGGTGCACGACTCCGCCTACTTCTGGGCGCACGCCGTCGCCACCGGGAACAAGACCCGGATCATCGGCCCGAACTGCCCCGGCGTCATCTCCCCCGGCAAGTCCAACGCCGGCATCATCCCGGCGAACATCACCGGCCCCGGCAAAATCGGGCTCGTGTCGAAGTCGGGGACTCTCACGTATCAGATGATGTATGAGTTGCGGGATATCGGGTTCTCGACCGCGGTCGGGATCGGCGGTGACCCGATCATCGGCACCACCCACATCGACGCCCTCGAAGCCTTCCAGGCCGACCCCGACACCGAGGTCATCGTCATGATCGGCGAAATCGGCGGCGACGCCGAAGAACGCGCCGCCGCCTACATCCAAGCCAACGTCACCAAACCCGTCGTCGGCTACGTCGCCGGATTCACCGCACCCGAAGGCAAAACCATGGGCCACGCCGGCGCCATCGTCTCCGGCTCCGCCGGCACCGCCCAAGCCAAAAAACAAGCCCTCGAAGCCGCTGGAGTCAAAGTCGGCAAGACGCCATCCGAAACCGCCGCACTCGCCCGGGAAGCGTTTCAGGCGTAGAGATCCCGCAACAGTGCCGCCTCAGCGGTGTGGTGGATCAGCTCGTCGACGATGTGCAGGGCGAAGGACCGCCGGGTCGCGTCACCGTAGCGCCCGGCGGGCCGCCCGATCGGCGCCCCAAAATCTTCCTCGGTCATCGACGCCAGATAGCCCCGCCACACCGCGAATGCCGACTCCACCGCGGCCAAAGCCGTTGCGGCATCGGACATTTCAGGCACCGGAACCAAAGACGGCGGCAAACCGAGCCAGCGGGCGTTGCGCTCCTCCCGCAGCAACTCGGCAATGTGCGCGAGCCGCCAACGCAGCGTGAGCCGGTCGTCAGCGGTGGGCTGCCAGCGCCACTCGTCGTCGGTCAGCCCCGCCATCCGCGCCCGGAACCGCTGCCAGCAGTAGTTGAATAGTTCGAGAATATCGTCGCGCGAACTCACCCGCGCCAGAGTGCCAGAACCGGCCGCCCCGGCTGCCGCAACGCTCCGACCAGCACGGCCGCGACCACACCGAGCACAGCCGTCACCACGAAACCCGTGGGACCGGCGACATACGCGGCGAGCAGCACACCGAGCAACCCACCCACAGCCTTGGCGCCGTAGAAGAGCCCGAAGTTCGACAGCCCGAGCCGTTCCCCGAAATGCCCTTCGACGACGCCCGGCAGTAACGCATAGCAAGCACCACACGCGGCCCCGGCCAGGCACGCCCCGACGAGTGTGAACGGCCCGATCACAAGTAGCTGCACCAAACCGGCCACCACCAACGCTCCACAAAGGACAACTCGACGGCCGAACCGGGCCCCTGCCCAGCCGACGCCGGCACGGCCGATCCCGCTCGCGCCCGCGAACAACGCCGCCGCCAGCAGACCCTTGAACGCCGACAGATAGGCGATGTCGAACAACAACACCGCGGCGGCACACGCGACCGCGAAGTACAGCGGGCGCGACTCCGGGCACCGCACGACCTCCGCGACCGAGTACTGCCTGATCGCCGGGCGGTTCCGCCGCAGGCTCGGGTTGACCGTCTTGTCCAGCGCCCACCGGCGCGGGTCGACGTGCTGGGGCCACCAGTCTTCCGGCGGGTTGCGCAGCACCAGCGCAGCCGCCCCGGCGAGCACCAGCACCACCGCCGCCGCGGGCCCGGAACCCAGCAGCATGAACGGAATCGCCCCGTACGCGAACGCCCCGCTCGTCAGCGCGACGCGCGACGAGCGCTCCGGATACCAGCGCGCGACCACGTTGACGCACGTGCCGTAGACGAGTCCCGCGCCGATCCCGCCCAGCATCGCATGGCTGACGAGCACGACCGCGAAGTCACCTGACCCGGCCAGCGCGACGAACCCCGACGCACAAAGCACCGCGCCCACTGCCAGCGCCACGGCCGGCCGCAACCGCGCCGCCGGGTACACGCTCGCGCTCTGACACACCGTCCACAGCGCGAGCACCCAGCAGCCCTGCGCCCAGGTCCAGCCTCGTTCGGCGACGAGCGCCGGCAACAGCGCGCCGTACCCGTACTGACCGACCCCGGCCGCGAGCATCGCCGCCCAGGCCGCGCCGAGCATCCAGCCGCGGGGCCTGCCGAGCAGCGCCCGGTCGCTCTCACCGATCCGGTAGCGCCTGCCGTAGAAGTCGCGAATCACTCCGGCTTTCTGCATACAGTATGTAGTATCCGCTGCAGATCACGTCCTGGTCGCGCGGAGGACTCGAAAGGGTGTACGCGTCACAGGCCCGCTTCGTAGGCTCGAACCATGACCGACGTCGACAAAGCGATCGCGGCCCTATCCCTTCCCGCGAAGGTTCGCCTGCTGACCGGTGCGGCGATGTTCAGCCTCCATCCCGACCAGACGATCGGCCTTTCCGCGCTGGTGCTCTCGGACGGACCGACAGGCGTCCGCGGCCCGGAGTTCACCGGCGGCGCGATTGCCTGCCTGCTGCCGAACGCGACGCTGATCGCCCAGCACTGGGACACCGCGACCGCCGCCGAAGCCGGTGCCCTGCTCGCCGAGGAGGCCACGGCGCAGGGCGTGCACGTCGTGCTCGGCCCGACGGTCAACCTGCACCGCAGCCCGCTCGGCGGCCGCCTGTTCGAGGCGTTCAGCGAGGACCCGCTGCTCACTGGCGCGCTCGCCGTGGCCTACGTGAAAGCGTTACAGGACAAGGGAATCGGTGCGACACCCAAGCATTTCCTGGCCAACGAGTCGGAGACCGAGCGGACGACGGTGAACTCGGTGGTCGACGAGCGCACGCTGCGCGAGGTGTACCTGCTGCCGTTCGAGATGGCGGTCCAGGACGCACATCCGTGGGCGATCATGGCTTCCTACAACAGGATCAACGGGGTCACGGCGACCGAGCACCGCGAGTTGATCGAGGATCTCCTCAAGGGCGAGTGGGGCTACGACGGTCTGGTGATGTCCGACTGGTTCGCCACCACCTCGACCGCGGCGAGCGCCAACGGCGGGCTCGATCTCGTAATGCCCGGGCCGGACGGGCCGTGGGGCGGCAAGCTGGTCGCGGCGGTCGAGGCCGGCGAGGTCGAGGAGTCCACTGTGGACGAGCACCTGCGAAGGTTGCTTCAGCTGGCGGACCGGGCGGGCGCGTTCGGCGAACAGCACGTCCGGACTGACCTCCCCGCGCCGGACAGTCCCCAGCGCCGCGAGCAGTTGCGGCGGATGGCGGCGCGGGGCATGACCGTCCTGGTCAACCGCGACTCGACGCTTCCCCTTGCGGGACAACGCATTGTGGTCGTCGGCCGGCATGCGCTGGAGACCATCGGACAGGGTGGCGGGTCCGCCCGCGTGCGGCCGCCGCATATCGTCACCATCGCGGAAGCGTTGGACGCCACCGTCGTCGACGGTGTCGAGGTGCGAACCGAACCGCTGCCGGCCGCGCCCGACGTGCTGCGCGATCCGGAGACCGGTGCGTTCGGCATCCGGGTGACCGCGCGGGACGAGGCCGGGGCTGTGCTCGAGTCCCGCGTCACCGACATCGCCGAGGTCACCGCGGGCGACGGCGGCTGGTTCGACCACGCCGCATCGATCGAGCTGTCCGCGGAAATCGTTGCCACACAACCGTTGGAGGCTGGACTGCGCGGCACGGGTGAGTGGACCTTCGAGGCCGGTGACCAGCGAGAAACGGTCCACCTCGCGGAACCGCCGGAACTCGGCGGCGCCGTCCTCAAGCCGCCCAGCTGGACGTTCGGGCAACTGGAGCCGGGAACCCAATTCAAGGCGATCACCACCGGTCAGCCGGGTATGCGCAGGCTCGGCCTGATCGCGCGGCGCCCGCCGCGGTCGGACACCGACGGCATCGCGGAAGCCACCGCAGCAGCCCACGACGCCGATGTCGCGGTGGTCGTCGTCGGGCTGACGCAGGAGCAGGAAACGGAAGGGACGGACAAAACCACGCTCGCGTTGCCGGGCGGGCAGGACGCGCTCGTGAGCGCCGTCGCGTCCGTCGCGAAACGGACCGTCGTCGTGGTCAACGCGGCGACGCCCGTGCTGATGCCGTGGCTGGACGAAGTCGACGCCGTGCTGTGGGCGGGTTTGCCGGGCCAGGAGGCCGGGGCCGCGGTGGCGGCCGCGCTCACCGGCGAGATCGAGCCGGCCGGGCGGCTCGTCACGACGTTCCCACGGCGGGACGGCGACGGCCCGGCCTGGTCCACCACCCCGGTCAACGGCGAACTTCCTTACACAGAAGGGACTTCGGTCGGCTACCGGGGTTGGACGAGCGAGCCGCTCTTCTGGTTCGGGCACGGACTCGGCTACACGGAATGGACCTACGGCGCCGCGCGCGTGGAGGCCGACGACGCGATCCGATCGGTGCACGTCGAACTGGCGAACACCGGCGACCGCGCCGGACGCGAGGTCGTGCAGGTCTACCTGCGGCCCGAGCACGAGCCGGTGCGGCTCATCGGCTGGGCCGGGGTCGAGCTGGACGCGGGCGCGCGCACCGAGGTCGAGGTGCCGTGTGATGCGCGAACGCAACGCCGGTGGGACAACGGTTCCTGGCGGCCGCTGACCGGCCAGGTACTGATCGCCCGCGGCCTCGGCGACCTCCGGATCACCGTGCGCTAGTCGTGCTCGTCGCCCAGGACGGTGTGTTCGAGGTCGAGCATCCGCTGGATCCGGCGGCGGGTGTGGTCGGTGATCTCCCCCGACTCGAACAGCCGCGCCAGTTCGGCCGCCTCCACCGCGAGCAGCTCGCGGCGCAGCCGGCGGTACGCCTGCGCGGTCGTCAGGGTGGTCATCTCGTCCGGCTCGTCCTCCGCGATCCGCTGCATCCGCGCCTTCCAGGTGTCGCGCAGCTGCTCGACCAGGAAGTCCGGCGCCGACTCGCTTTCGGTCAGCGCGTCGAGATGCTCCAGGCCCGCCTTCGCGAGCCGCAGCCGCGCCGCGCTGTGCTCCTGGCGGACGTGTTCCGTGGTGAGCCCGACGCCGGTCCGGCGCACGAGCGGTTCGAGCGTGAAACCCTGGACGACCAGCGTGATCACGATGACCGCGGTCGTGAGCAGCAGCACCAGCTCGCGGTATTCCGGTGGTGACGTCAGCGGGATCGACAGCGCGGCGGCCAGCGGCACCACGCCGCGGGCGCCCGCCCACGACACGACCGCGGGCACCTGCCACGTCGGCCGCTTACTCCGGCGCCGCTGCTGGATCGCGGACAGCGGGAACACCCACAGCACGCGGACGACGAGCAGCGTCGCGGCGATCAGCAACGCCTGCAGCGGCCACGGTGTCGTCGTCGACAGGGCACGCACGAGCTCCGGCAGCTGCAGGCCGATCAGCCCGAACACCACGCTTTCCAGCAGGAACACAACCGTGCCGTAGACGGCGCCGAGCTGGATCCGGATTCGCGCGCTGGTCACCTTGCTCGCCTGGGTGCCGAGGATGACGCTGGCGACGACGACCGCCGTCACGCCGGAACCGCCGACCGCCTCGGCGAGCACGTACGCGGCGTACGGCGTGACCAGCGAGATGATCGTCTCCAGCACGGGATCCTCGGTGTGCCGCCGGACGAGGTACGCGCCCGCGGCGACGAGACCACCGACAGCGAGACCGCCGACGACGAGCGTCCCGAACTCGGCGGCCGTGTGCCCCCACGAGACCGCGCCCGCGGCGATGCCGACGGACAGCGCGACGCGGAACAGCAGGAGGCTCGTCGCGTCGTTGAACAGGCTTTCGGCCTGCACGAGCGCTTGGACCCGGGGCGGCAGCGAGAGCCGCCGGCCGAGCGCGGTCACGGCGACCGGGTCGGTGCTGGCCAGGACGGCCCCCAGCACGAACCCCATGCCGAGCGGCAACGGCGTGACCGCCGCGGCGACGACGGCGACGGCCGCGGCGGAGGCGATGACCAGCCCGAACGCGAGGACGCTGACCGGCCGCCACACGGCGCGCAGGTCACGCCACGGCAACTCCTCCCCCGCCGCGAACAGCAACGGCGGCAGCACGACGAGGCTCACGATGTCGGGGCTGACGGTGATGTCCGGGACGCCCGGCAGCAGCCCGGCCACGACGCCGGCCACCACCAGCAGGGACGGTGCGGGGACCCGCAACCGCCCGGCGAACGCGGCCACCACGGTGGCGAGCACGACAAGAGCGAGGACGATTTCGACGCTGCGCATTTCCCGAGCAGATTACAGGCAGGGGTCGAAACCGCGCGGTAGATCAGGGCAGCCGGAAGTAGACCATCGGGTTGTCCCGCCCGGTGTGCACCGGGGCGGCGAGGCCGAGTTCGCGGCGGACTTCGGCCAGCTCAGCGGCCACGTCGACCGCTCTCACAGGCGCGGGTGTGAAATACGGGGTGCCGGTGGACTCCAGCCAGCGCACGAGCTCGGCGCCCTCGGTCAACGGCAGCGGTTTGGCGCGGTGGAACACGTCGTGCACGCTCACCGGCGTGCCGGGACGCAGGCGCGGGAAGACGTCGCCGAGATACCAGCGGGCGAAGCGGGCCCGGTGGTCCGCGTCGATGAACAGGTAGTCGAGTTCGGTCATCCAGTCCGTGGTCAGCGTGCGCGCGTCGCCCTGGCGGAACTCCCAACGGCCGGTCGCGAGCGGTCGCGGAACCGTCCAGGCGGCCGTGTCGAGGAGGTCCAGCGTGATCAGCCGGCCGTCGCCGTTGTCCGCGAGGGCGTGCAGGATCCAGCAGGTGGACCAGCCGTGCAGCGAGCCGATCTCGACGACCTTCGCCGGCCGGAAGTACCGGAGCAGCAGGTAGGTGATCTCGGCTTCGACGTCGTCGAGCTGGGTCTTCATCGCGGGCCGGTGCCGCCGGAGTGCCCGCTGGCTCTCGCGCACGGCGTGCAGCGCGCCGGCGTGTTCCCGGTACAGCCCGCGGATCAGGCCGAGGTCGATGGCCGGAGTGGTCCTGGCTTGGTTATCCATAATGGACACCAAGCTAGAATTCCTTGGCACTGACCGGAATCCGGTTGTCCCCGCGGTTGTGGTAGGGAAAACCCCGCCGGCCGGGGTCAGGTGCGGGAGAAGGCTGTGCGCATCCAGTTGGCGGCCAGCAGGATGATCGCGACCAGCGCGATGATCATGCCGATGCCCGGACCGCTGCCCGCGGCGTTGTTCGCGCCGGAGGACTGCTGCGACCACACCGCGAGCAGGCCGTCGACCGAGGAGAACCAGCCGCCGATCGCGCACACCCAGGTCAGCCACCAGCGCCGGGTGCCCAGCGCGAGCACCGAGCACAGCACGCCGATCCCGGTCGACGTGATCGCGAACAGCTGCGGAATCGTCCCGCCGTCGCCGAAGAGCACCTGCCAGCCGGCGTGGTCACCGACCCACGGCAGCAGCTGCCCGACGATCAGGATGAACACCAGCACGGAGATGATGAACCCGCGCCGCCCCAGTTCGACCGTGCGGGAGACCTTGTGGCCGATCGCGTCGACGTCCTCGGCCAGCCGCTCGACTTCGTTCTCGCTCATGCGCGCCCACCCGTCGCCCGACCGCCGCCCCTCATGGAGGCGCTTCGCACCACTGTATTTCCGGTCACCGTCGCCGGGGCGCCGAACGAGGGCAGCCCCAGGCTCACCCCGTCGGTCTTCGGCCGCAGCCCGGCCTCCACGTTGTCGCCCGCCCGCGTTCGCCGGTGGGTCAGCACATCCCCGTCCGCAACCAGGTGGTGCGGCGCGCCGTAGGTGATCACGGTCTCCACCACGTCACCCGGGCGCACGGCACGGTCCACCGCGGGCCCGGCCGGGGTGAAGTGGACGAGCCTGCCGTCGCGGGCGCGGCCGCTCATCCGGTGCGTCTCGGCGTCCTTGCGGCCCTCGCCGGTCGCGACCAGCAGCTCCACCTTGCGCCCGACGAGCTTCTTGTTCTCCTGCCAGGAGATCTCGTTCTGCAGCTCGACCAGCCGGTCGTAGCGCTCCTGCACGACCTGCTTCGGCAGCTGGCCCGGCATGTCCGCGGCAGGGGTGCCGGGGCGCTTCGAGTACTGGAACGTGAAGGCGCTCGAAAACCGGGCCTGCCGCACGACGTCCAGGGTCGCTTCGAAGTCCTCGTCGGTCTCGCCGGGGAAACCGACGATGATGTCCGTGGTGATCGCCGCGTCGGGCATCACGGCGCGCACTTTGTCCAAAATGGAGAGGTAGCGGCTGGACCGGTAGGAACGCCGCATTTCCTTCAGCACCCGGTCCGAGCCGGACTGCAGCGGCATGTGCAGCTGGTGGCAAACGTTCGAGGTCTCGGCCATCGCGTCGATCACGTCGTCGGTGAACGCCGCGGGGTGCGGCGAGGTGAAGCGGACACGCTCGAGCCCGTCGATGCCGCCGGTGGCGCGCAGGAGCTTCGAGAACGCCTGGCGGTCACCGAACTCGACGCCGTAGGAGTTGACGTTCTGGCCGAGCAGCGTCACTTCGAGCACGCCCTCCGCGACGAGCGCCTCGACCTCCGCGAGCACCTCGCCCGGTCGGCGGTCACGTTCCTTGCCGCGCAACGAAGGCACGATGCAGAAGGTGCAGGTGTTGTTACAGCCCACGGAAACCGACACCCAGCCGGCGTAGGCGGAGTCACGGCGGGCGGGCAGCGTCGAGGGGAACGTTTCGAGCGATTCGAGGATCTCGACCTCGGCCTCGGCGTTGTGCCGGGCGCGTTCGAGCAGCACCGGCAGGGCGCCGAGGTTGTGGGTGCCGAACACGACGTCGACCCACGGCGCGCGCTTGACGATCTCGCCGCGGTCCTTCTGCGCGAGGCAGCCGCCCACGGCGATCTGCATGTCCGGGTTGGCGTCCTTGGCCGGGCGCAGGTGGCCGAGGGTGCCGTACAGCTTGTTGTCCGCGTTCTCCCGGACCGCGCAGGTGTTGAACACGACGAGGTCCGGCGCGCCACCATCGGGGGCCGGCACATAACCGGCTTCCTCCAGCTGCCCGGCAAGGCGCTCGGAGTCGTGCACGTTCATCTGGCACCCGAACGTGCGTATTTGGTAGGTTTTGCCGACCTCTGCCGTAGTCATCGCCTACCAGGGTAAACCTGGGCCGTTCGCGCCTTCACAGACCCAGATGCACGCGCAGCGCGTGGTCCAGTTTCACCATCACCGAAGCCGGCACCTGACCCGCCCGGCGGCCGATCCGCTCCACCGACACCGACCGCACCTGTTCGGCCTGTGCCTTCGAGTCCACCTTCAGCCCGCACTCCGCCGCCCGCAGCAGCACCTGGAACGGATACACCCGCGCGACGTTCGAGGTGACCGGCACGACGGTCACCACCCCACGGCCCAGCCGGGTGGCGACCCCGTTGGCCCCGTCATTACTGACGATCACCGCGGGGCGCGTCTTGCTCGACTCGGCGCCACGGACCGGTTCCAGGTCGACGAGCCGGATCTCACCACGCCGCATCAGTGAGCCAGGCCGTCACCGGTCACGACGTCCCACACCGCACTGTCGACTTCCCATTCTTCCCACGCCGCCTCGTAGGCGTTCTCCAGCTGCGAGGCGCGCAGCAGGTCGATCGCGCGGTGGAGCACGGCCGAGCGGGACCCGGTCTGCGTCTGCGCCGCGTACTCGTCCAGAAAGGCGACGTCTTCCTCACCTAGACTCACACTCAGCTTCATGTCTATCATACTACCCCCAGTAGCATCAGTCTTCCTACCCTGATACTACCGCGGCCGCCCGACCAGCGCAGGTGTTGATCTCGTGACTAAGGTGCACCCGGTACCTAGATGACGCGTAGGTTGCGTTTAGTCCGATTCACGGGCGCCTACCGCCGCTTCGGTGTTAGATCGCCGGATGAGCCGGGGTTTATGGAGGGATCGATGACCGCAGCGACGCCGCCGATGATCAAGGCGGCCGGCGTGAACAAGTTCTTCGGCGAACTGCACGTGCTGAAGGACATCAACCTGGAGGTTCCGCGCGGCCAGGTCGTGGTGGTGCTCGGCCCCTCCGGCTCCGGCAAGTCGACGCTGTGCCGTGCCATCAACCGCCTCGAACCGATCAACTCCGGGGAGATCGCGGTCGACGGCAAGCCGCTGCCCGCCGAGGGCAAGGCGCTCGCGGCCCTGCGGGCCGACGTGGGGATGGTCTTCCAGTCGTTCAACCTGTTCGCGCACAAGAGCATCGTCGACAACGTGATGCTGGCGCCGCAGAAGGTGCGCAAGGTCCCCGCGGCCGAGGCTCGCAAGACCGCGATGGAGTTGCTGGAGCGGGTCGGCATCACCAACCAGGCCGACAAGTACCCGGCCCAGCTCTCCGGTGGCCAGCAGCAGCGTGCCGCGATCGCCCGCGCGCTCGCGATGAAGCCGAAGGTGATGCTCTTCGACGAGCCCACCTCGGCACTGGACCCGGAGATGGTCCAGGAGGTGCTCGACACGATGACCGGCCTGGCCAAGGACGGCATGACGATGCTCGTCGTCACGCACGAGATGGGCTTCGCCCGCCGCGCGGCGCACCGGGTGGTGTTCATGTCCGACGGCGAAATCGTCGAAGACGCCAAGCCCGACGAGTTCTTCACCGAGCCCAAATCCGACCGGGCGAAGGACTTCCTCGGCAAGATCCTGACCCACTAACCGATATCGAAGGGACCCGAACGAACCATGTGGAGTCGAATTCTGCGCGCCGGCGCGGCGGTCGCGGCGCTCAGCCTCGCACTGACCGCGTGTGGTGGCGGCGGGGGCAGCAGCAGCTCCGCGAACCTGGCCGACAAAGCGAAGAACGACAAGAAGCTGACCATCGGCATCAAGTTCGACCAGCCCGGCCTCGGCCTCAAACAGCCCAACGGCACCTATGCCGGCTTCGACGTCGACGTCGCGAAGTACATCGCCAAGCAACTCGGCGTCGACGAGAGCGGCATCACCTGGAAGGAAGCCCAGTCCGCCCAGCGTGAGGACCTGATCAAGAAGGGTGAGGTCGACTTCATCGTCGCCACCTACTCGATCACCGACAAGCGCAAGAACGAGGTCTCCTTCGGCGGCCCGTACTTCATCGCGCACCAGGACCTGCTGGTCCGCTCCGACGACACCTCGATCACCGGGCCGGAGTCGCTGACGGGCAACAAGAAGCTCTGCTCGGTCAAGGGATCCACGCCGGCGCAGAACGTGAAGGACAAGTACGCCAAGGAAGTGCAGCTCCTGGAGCGTGCCACGTACAGCCAGTGCATCACCTCCCTGCTCAACGGTGAGGTGGACGCGGTCACCACGGACGACATCATCCTGGCGGGCTACGCGCTGCAGCAGCCCGACAAGCTCAAGGTCGTCGGCAAGGGCTTCAGTGACGAGAACTACGGTGTCGGCCTGAAGAAGGACGACACCCAGGGCCGCACCGCCATCAACGACGCCATCCAGAAGATGGAACAGGACGGCACCTGGGCCGCGTCGCTCAAGACCAACCTGGGACAGGCGAAATACTCGCTCCCGACCACCCCGCCGGCCATCGCTCCCTGACGAGGAGCCGGCTGAACACGGAGACGGTGCGTCGCCCCCGACCGGCGGCGCACCGTTCCGCTACCTAGGGCAGGATTGGACACGGTGTTCGATTTCCTCAACAACCCCGACTACGACCTGGTCGGCGCCTTCTGGACGACCATCCAGCTCACGTTCTGGTCCGCGATCGGATCACTGATCTGGGGTACGTTGCTCGCCGGTATGCGGGTGAGCCCGGTGCCGCTGATGCGCGCGTTCGGCACCACCTACGTGAACATCTTCCGGAACACTCCGCTGACGGTCGTCATTCTGTTCACGTCGCTGGGCCTTTCCTCGACGCTCGGTATACAGCTCGCGTCGTCCAGCTCACCGACGTCGTTGGCGGACAACTCGTTCCGCCTCGCGATCCTCGGTTTCATCGTGTACACCTCGACCTTCGTCTGTGAATCGCTCCGGGCGGGGATCAACACCGTTCCCGTCGGCCAGGCCGAAGCCGCCCGCGCGCTCGGCCTGTCGTTCACGCAGGTGCTGCGGCTCATCGTGCTGCCGCAGGCATTCCGCTCGGTGATCGCACCGCTGGCCAACGTGCTGATCGCGTTGCTGAAGAACACCACCGTCGCCGCCGTGATCGGGGTCGGCGAGGCCGCGCTGCTGATGTCCACCATGATCGAGAACGAGTCGGACAGCCTGTTCCTCGTGTTCGCCCTCTTCGCGGTCATCTTCGCCGCGCTGGTCCTTCCGCTCGGCCTGCTGCTCGGCTGGGTCGCCAAGAAAGTCGAGGTCAAGCGGTGAGCACGTCCTCCGTCCTGTACGACGCCCCCGGGCCGAAGGCGAAGGCCCGCAACGTCCTCTACAGCATCCTGTTCGTCATCGCCCTGCTGGCGGTGGCGTACTTCGTCTACGCGGGGTTCGACAAGAAGGGGCAGTGGGCGCCCGCGCTCTGGAAGCCCTTCATCGAAGGCTCGACCTGGACGCAGTTCCTGTTGCCCGGTCTGCTCAAGACCATCGAGGCCGCGGCGCTGGCGATCGTGATCGCCTTGCCGGTCGGCGCCCTGCTCGGGATCGGCCGGCTGTCCGAGCACCGGTGGATCCGGGTGCCGGCGAGCACGATCGTCGAGTTCTTCCGCGCGATTCCCGTGCTGATGCTGATGGTCTTCGCCGCGGAGCTGTACGCGTACTACACCGACATCAGCTCCGACACCCGGCCGCTGTTCGCGGCCGTCACCGGTCTGGTCCTCTACAACGGCTCCGTGCTGGCCGAGGTGTTCCGCTCCGGGATCCTCGCGCTGCCGAAGGGACAGAACGAGGCCGCCTCCGCGCTCGGCCTGCGCAAGACACAGGTGATGACCAGCATCCTGCTGCCGCAGGCGGTGACCCTCATGCTGCCCGCCATCGTCAGCCAGCTGGTGGTCGTGCTGAAGGACACCGCGCTCGCCGGCCAGCTGACGATCGGTTATACGGAGCTGATCCGCACTTCCGGCACGATCACCGCCAACTTCAGCAACACGATCCCGACGCTGATCGTCGTCGCGATCCTCTACATCGTGCTGAACCTGATCCTGACGTCGTTCGCGTCGTGGCTCGAAGCCCGGCTTTCCCGCCGGCGCAAGTCACCGAAGGAAACGCCGCGCGGCGCCCAGGCGCCCGAGCCGGTGCACATCGCCACCGACCTCGACGTGGGCCGGGCCGTCTGATACCTGGCGGCTTCCGGCTCATTCCGGCGGATCGTAGACGACGTCCTGCTCGGTGGACATGATCGCCTTGTCGAGGCTGGCGTTGAAGGTGACCGGGACCTTCACGTGCTTCGCGACATGGGGCACCGGATTCGGCAGGTCGACATACGTCACCGGGAACCGGCAAGAACTCGATGCTTCGTTTTCATGTGGTCCGGACCTTTCAGCTCCAGCAGACGACCCCGGAGTACTGGGTGAGCACGGCACCACCGCCCGGATCACCGCTCAGCCCCGTGTAGTAGGCCTTCGCCGATGCGCAGTACTGGCTGAATCCCGTTGCGGGTGCGCTGGCCTGCGCGATCCGGCGCCGGATACCCTTCGAGGCGGCCGGAGCAGTTCCCCTTGCCGAACGGCGTGTCCGTGCCGGCATACGCCATTTCCCTTGTGATTACAGGAAATCCGAGTGGCACAAGTCACCCACACGTGCCCACCCCGGTCGGGACCGGCCATTGTGTACGGTGCGGTCAGTCGGCGCAGAGCCAGTCGAGGACGACGGCGGCGGTCCAGGACTGGTCCGTGCTGCCCAGCGGCTCACCGGTGAACGGCTCGAAGTACTCGCCGAACGAGCCGTCCTCGGTCAGCCGGATCCCGCCCTCACGCAGTTTCCGCGCCCGTTCGTGCCAGCCGCGCCGTTCGAAGGCCCAGGTGAACAACCAGACCACGACCGGCCATTGTGGACCACGCCAGTACTGCCGGGGGGTGAAACCGGGCCGCATCGGGGAAACCGAGGGTGGCACGGGCGCGAGCAGGCCGGGATGCCCGCACCAGCGATCACTGTCCAAAAGAGACAGTAGCCGTAACTGCACGTCGTCCGGCGCGCCACCGCACAGCAGCGGCGAGAACCCGGCGATGGTCTGCGTATCGAGCCAGCGGCTGGTGCGCAGGTCGCGGTCGCGCGCCATCCCCGAGACCGAGTGGCAGCTGGCCGCGACCGCCGTCCTGGCCTTGGCGGCCCAGTCCGTGAGGTCTTCGAGCTGCTCCCGTTCCTGCCCGAATTCCTTGCCCAGCTCGACCAGAACGTCACAGGACATCGCGAACAGTGCGGTGATGAACACGTCGCCGACCAGGAAGCTCGAGTTCTCGACCACCTTGCGCTGGTCGTAACCGGCGCGGCGCATCTCCTCGATCAGCCACAGGTAACGGTCGTACTCACGGTCCGTCGGCCGCTCACTCGCGTCACCCACGATCCGGACGTCCTTGCGCACATACGGCGGCAGCGCGGCGCCGGGCTGCACCGCGTCGTAGGGCACGTCCCAGCGCGGCGAGTTGTCCATGCCGGACTCCCACCCGTGCACGATCGCGACGAGGCCGCTCGACCCCGGCGTGCGGTACTCGACGAGCCAGCGATGCCAGGCGTAGAGCGAAGGCCAGATCCGCCGCGCGAAGCGCTCCGCGTCGATGCGGTCGTCCGGCCCCGAGAGACGGGCGATTTCGAGCACTCGCTGGACCGCGATCGCGTGCACCGGCGGCTGGCAGATCCCGGACGTGCGCACGTTCCGCGGTCCGTCCGGCGCCTCGTCGGTGCCCCACCGGTCGGGACCGGGGAAGTACGCGTCGTTCTCGGTGAACACGATGTGCGGCACCATGCCGTTGCGCCACTGCGCGGCGAAGAGCGTGTCCAGCTCCGCGATCGCGCGCTGGACGTCGAGCCGGGCGAGGCCGATCGAGATGAACGCGGCGTCCCAGCTCCACATGTGCGGGTACAGCGCGGGCGCGGCTGTGATGACGGAGCCGGTGTCGTTGTCCCGCAACACCCGCGCCGCTCTGGCCGCCAGTGCCGGGTGTGGGTAGCGGACCGGCCGTCTGTCGCCGGCGGCACGGGCCGCGCGCATCTGACTTCTCTCCGCATCCGGGGTTAGACTTTTGTCAGGCAATTGAACGTAAGTGTAGCTGGGAGAGCCTGCACCGTGCGACCGCATCCCACCGGCCCGCCGACCTCGGCCGGGCACATCCTCGCCGTGTTGCGCGCCGAGGGCCCGCTCACCCGCCTCGAGCTGCAGGACCGGATCGGCCTTTCGCGGCCGACCATGGTGGAGCGACTCGACGCGCTGCAACGGTTTCAGCTGATCCGCCAGACCGGGCTGCGGGCCTCCAGCGGCGGCCGCCCGGCGCAGATGCTCGCGGCCAACGACGTGGGCCGTACGGCCCTGGTCGCCGACATCGGGCAACGGCACGCCACGATCGCCGTGGTCGACCTGCGCGGCACCGTGTTCGCGCAGGTCCGCCGCCCGCTACCAGCAGGTCACGAGCCCGGGGAAACGTTTTCCGGGCTGCTGGACACCGGACGCGACCTGCTCGCGCGAACCGGGCGCGCGGACAGCCTGTGCGCGGTCGGGTTGAGCGTGCCCGGGCAGATCGACCACGGCGAGGGCACCACGATCGCGCCGCCGACGATGCCGCACTGGACGGGGGTGCGACTGCGCGAGCGGTTCACCGAGGCCCTGTCGGTGCCGGTGTTCCTGGAGAACGACGCCAACGCGCTCGCCTTTGGCGCCTACTGTGATCTGGGCCGCCCCGACGCCGCGCTGGTTGGGGTGAAAGTCGGCACCGGGATCGGCGCGGGGCTGGTGATTTCGGGCCGGGCGCATCGCGGTGAGACGGCGTCGGCCGGGGAGATCGGGCACATCCGGATCGAGGGCCGTGAGCAGCGCTGCGACTGCGGGCGGCGCGGTTGTGTTTCGGCGATCGCGAGCGGGCAGGCAGTGATCCGGGAGCTGCGGCCGACCGGTGTGCGCACGGCGGAGGACGTCGTGCGCAGGGTGCGCGCGGGGAACGCCGACGCGATCCGGGTGACCGCGGCCGCGGGACGGCTCGTCGGCACGGTGCTCGCCACCGTCGTTACCATCGTCAACCCGCGCTACCTGTGCGTCGGCGGCGCGGTCGGTGTGCTGCCACCGTTCCTGGACGGTCTGCGCGACGTCGTGCTGGCGAACGCGCACACGAGCGCACTGGACGGCGTGCACGTGGGCGCCTGCAAACTGGGCGTCGACACGACGCTCGCCGGCCTGGCCGGCCTCGTCGCGGACGAGATGCTCGCCCCCGCCGCGGTCGACGCCCTGGTGCACGCGTAACCGTGCCGCGCGGTGCTCCGGCACGCCGACATGGACATCGACCGGTGCTTCTACCCGGACACCCCGTTCCACACTTCCGACGCCCAGCCGTAGAACGCCGCGAACGCCGCACATCGTCATGCCGAGCTACACCAATGCCTGGAACTACTCGTCTTCCGGGCTCCGGGGCGGTGGTTCGTGCGGGATGATCTATAACAACAAGGCGGTCACTACAAGGGCCGGCCTTCTTCTACACCGGACGGGTCACCCCCGCCCGGCTCATCGAGTTGGCTGGGAACGGGTAGCTACTTCCGGCCACGCCCGAACAGGTTCGTGCCCAGCCAGACGATCGGGTCGTACTTGCGGTCCGCGACGCGCTCCTTCATCGGGATCAGGGCGTTGTCGGTGATGTGGATGCCCTCCGGGCACACCTCCGTGCAGCATTTGGTGATGTTGCAGTAGCCCAGCCCGTGCTCGTCCTGCGCGGCCTCGCGCCGGTCCGCGACGTCGAGCGGGTGCATCTCCAGCTCCGCGATCCGCATCAGGTACCGCGGCCCGGCGAAGTTCTCCTTGTTCTCTTCGTGATCGCGAACCACGTGACAGGTGTTCTGGCACAGGAAGCATTCGATGCACTTGCGGAACTCCTGCGAGCGCTCGACATCGACCTGCTTCATCCGGTATTCACCGGGCTCCAGCCCCGCCGGCGGCGTGAACGACGGGATCTCGCGCGCCTTGGTGTAGTTGAACGACACGTCCGTCACCAGGTCACGGATCACCGGGAACGTCCGCATCGGGGTCACCGTGATGACCTCGTCCTCGTCGAACACCGACATCCGGGTCATGCACAGCAGCCGCGGCCGCCCGTTGACCTCCGCCGAGCAGGACCCGCACTTGCCGGCCTTGCAGTTCCACCGCACCGCGAGATCCGGCGCCTGGGTGGCCTGCAGCCGGTGGATGATGTCGAGCACGACCTCGCCCTCGTTCACCTCGACCGTGAAGTCCCGCAGCTCGCCGCCTTCGGTGTCCCCGCGCCAGACCCGGAAGCTCGCCTTGTACGTCATGCCGTCCTCCCCGGGTGCCCCGCGAGCTCCCCTTCGGTGTAGTACTTCTCCAGCTCACCGAACTCGAACAGCTCCAGCAGGTCCGGCCGCATCGGCTCCTGGTCCTTCGGCTCGATGGCGACACCGTCCACACCGGACATCGAGCAGACCAGAAGCCTGTTGCGCCAATGGGAGTCCATCTGCGGATGGTCGTCCCGCGTGTGCCCGCCGCGGCTTTCCGTGCGCAGCAAGGCCGCCCGCGCCACACATTCGCTGACCAGCAGCATGTTCCGCAGGTCGAGCGCGAGATGCCAGCCGGGGTTGAACTGCCGGTGCCCTTCGACCCCGACGTTGCCGATACGCGCCTTGAGCTCGCCCAGCTTGACCAGCGCCCGCTCGATCTCCCCCGCCTTGCGGATGATGCCGACCAGATCGTTCATCGTCTGCTGCAGCTCATTGTGCAGGGTGTACGGGTTCTCCTCGACCCCCTGCTCCGGCGGGCCGAACGGCGCCACCGCGGCCCGCGCGGCTTCGTCCACATCGGACTGGGAGATCGCCGGCCTCGCGTCGAGCGATTCCACATAGGACGCCGCGCCGAGACCCGCGCGGCGGCCGAACACCAGCAGGTCCGAGAGCGAGTTGCCGCCCAGCCGGTTCGAACCGTGCATCCCGCCGGAACACTCGCCGGCCGCGAACAGGCCCGGCACCGTGGAGGACGCGGTGTCCGGGTCGACCTCGATCCCGCCCATCACGTAGTGGCAGGTGGGCCCGACCTCCATCGGCTCGGACGTGATGTCCACATCGGCCAGTTCCTTGAACTGGTGGTACATCGACGGCAGCCGCTTGGTGATCTCCTCGGGCTTCAGCCGGCTCGCGATGTCGAGGAACACCCCGCCGTGCGGGGAACCGCGCCCGGCCTTGACCTCCGAGTTGATCGCGCGGGCGACCTCGTCGCGGGGCAACAGGTCCGGCGTGCGCCGGTTGTTCTCCTGGTCGGTGTACCAGCGGTCGGCCTCGTCCTCACTGTCCGCGTACTGCCCCTTGAACACGTCGGGCACGTACTCGAACATGAACCGCTTGCCCTCGGAGTTCTTCAGCACGCCACCGTCGCCGCGCACGCCCTCGGTGACGAGGATGCCCTTCACACTCGGCGGCCAGACCATGCCCGTCGGGTGGAACTGCACGAACTCCATGTTGATCAGCGTCGCGCCCGCGCGCAGGGCGAGCGCGTGCCCGTCGCCGGTGTACTCCCACGAGTTCGACGTGACCTTGAACGACTTGCCGATCCCGCCGGTCGCCAGCACCACCGCCGGCGCCTGGAACAGGATGAACCGGCCGCTCTCCCGCCAGTACCCGAACGCGCCCGCGATCCGGCCGCCCTCGGTGAGCAGCTCGGTGACCGTGCACTCGGCGAAGACCTTCACCTTCGCCTCGTAGTCTCCGTACTTCTCGTAGTCTTCCTGTTGCAGCGAAACGATTTTCTGCTGCATCGTGCGGATCAGCTCGAGCCCGGTGCGGTCCCCGACGTGCGCCAGCCGCGGGTAGGTGTGCCCGCCGAAGTTGCGCTGGTTGATCCGGCCGTCGGGCGTGCGGTCGAACAGCGCGCCGTAGGTTTCCAGCTCCCACGCCCGGTCCGGGGCCTCTCTGGCGTGCAGCTCAGCCATGCGCCAGTTGTTGAGGAACTTGCCACCGCGCATGGTGTCGCGGAAGTGCACCTGCCAGTTGTCGTTGGAGTTCACATTGCCCATCGACGCGGCGAAGCCGCCCTCGGCCATGACCGTGTGTGCCTTGCCGAACAAGGACTTGCACACCACCGCGACGGACAACCCGCGCTGGCGGGCCTCGATGACGGCTCGCAGACCGGCACCACCCGCGCCGATCACCACCACGTCGTAGTCGAGCCGTTCGACCTCTGTCATTCAGCCACCTTTAGTTCACAAAACGAGGATCGGAGAACACGCCACTGGAAACGAGCATCACGTACAGGTCGGTGAGCACCAGCGTGCCGAGCGTGGTCCAGGCGAGCGCCATGTGCCGGTTGTTCAGTTTGGTGACCTGGGTCCACATCCAGTACCGCACCGGATGCCGCGAAAAGTGTTTGAGCCGGCCGCCGGTGATATGCCGGCACGAATGGCAGGAAACCGTGTACGCCCACAGCAGCACGACGTTCCCGACGATGATGATGTTCCCCAGCCCGAAGCCGAACCCGCCGGTACTGCCGTGGAAAGCCACGACGGCGTCATAGGTGTTGAGGACCGACACGATCATCGCGACGTAGAAGAAGTACCGGTGCACGTTCTGCACGATCAGCGGCAGCCGCGTTTCCCCGGTGTATTTCCCGTGCGGTTCCGCGACAGCACACGCCGGCGGGGAGAAATACACCGAACGATAATAGGCCTTGCGATAGTAGTAACAGGTCAGCCGGAATCCGAGCAGAAAGGGCAGCACCAGTGCGCCCAGCGGGATCCAGCTGGGAAAGTCGCCGAACCAGTGGCCAAGATGGCTCGAACCGGGCACGCAGGAAGTCGAGACGCACGGCGAATAGAACGGCGTCAGATAGTGGTATTCGGGCACCCAGTAGGCGGTCCGCACAAAGGCCCGGATCGTCGCGTAGATGACGAACGTCGCCAGGCCCAGTGTGGTCAGCAGCGGGGAGAGCCACCAACGGTCGGTGCGCAGTGTGCGCTCGGCGATGCGGGCCCGGCGTGGGGCCCGCACGCCGCCGCTGACCGCGTTGTCAGCTGGAGCAGTCACCTGTGATAGCCACCAATTCCTTCGTCGTCGGCCCCCTGCCACAGCGAGGGGTCGTAGGGGGCGTCGGGGATCTTGACGACCTCGCCGGGGTCGACCGGCTTGGGCTGCGCCGGGATCGGGCTGTCGAACTCGCCCGCGTCGATGTCGAGCCGTTCCACATCGTTGGCCAGACGGCGCACGGCCGCGGCATCGCCGTAGCGGGACCGCAGCGCGCCCATGCACTGCCGCAGCTGCCCGATCGTCCGGCGAAGTTCCGCGAGTTCGCTGGTGGACATCGCATACCTCCGAGTCATTCCGGCGGCGGAGTCGTCGCTAGCGACTCTGCCGTTCTCCTTGCAATGTGACAAGTAGCACACGGCTGCGACTCATGGTGATCGGTATCACCTTGATCGATGTTCTTAATCGATTTTGTTCTCGGCGGGTCTCGTGATTACTGTGGGAACCGTCACGACCGAACGACGTCAGCGCCGCCGTCGGAGGAGCACCCCCGAACCGAGGCGGTAACCGTGCAACCAGCACCGATCCACGTGAAAGTCGAAGAGGTCACCCGGCGCATCGCCGAGCGCAGCGCCACCACCCGCCGCGCGTACCTGGAGCGCGTCGCGGCTGCCCGGTCCGAGGGCCCGGTCCGCGCGGGACTGGCGTGCAGCAACCTCGCCCACGGCTTCGCGGCGTGCGGCGGCGAGGACCGGCTGGCGATCAGCGGGCTGCGTAAGCCCGGCGTCGCGATCGTCTCGGCCTACAACGACCTCCTCTCGGCACACCAGCCGCTGCACGAGTACCCCGAGTGGATCAAGGCCACGGTGCGCGAGGCGGGCGGTGTCGCGCAGTTCGCCGGTGGCGTGCCCGCGATGTGCGACGGGATCACGCAGGGCCGCGCGGGGATGGAGCTGTCCCTGTTCAGCCGCGAGGTGATCGCGATGGCCACCGGGATCGCGCTGTCGCACGAGATGTTCGACGGCGCGCTGCTGCTCGGCGTGTGCGACAAGATCGTGCCGGGGCTGCTGATCGGCGCACTGGCGTTCGGGCACCTGCCGGCGATCCTGGTGCCGGCCGGTCCGATGGCCTCGGGCCTGCCGAACAAGGAGAAGGCGCGGGTACGGCAGCTGTTCGCCGAGGGCCGGGCCACCCGTGAAGACCTGCTGGCAGCCGAGGCGTCGTCGTACCACTCGGCGGGCACCTGCACGTTCTACGGCACCGCGAACTCGAACCAGCTGGTCGTCGAGGTGATGGGGCTGCACCTGCCGGGCGCGAGCTTCGTGTCGCCGGGCACGCCGTTGCGGCGCGCCCTGACCGAGGAGGCGGGGCGGCGCATCGTGGCGCTGGCGCGCGACGAGTACACGCCGCTCGCGGAGATCATCAGCGAGCGGTCGGTGGTCAACGGTGTGGTGTCGCTGCTGGCCACCGGCGGGTCGACCAACCACACGATGCACCTCGTCGCGATCGCGGCCGCCGCCGGGATCCAGCTGACCTGGGACGATTTCGCCGACCTGTCCTCGGTGGTGCCGTTGCTGGCGAGCGTGTACCCGAACGGCAGCGCGGACATCAACCACTTCCACGCGGCCGGCGGGGTGCAGTTCCTGATCGGCACGCTGCTGGACGCGGGACTGCTGCACGAGGACGTGCGCACGGTGGCGGGCGACGGGCTGCACCGGTACCGCGCCGAGCCGGTGCTCATCGACGGAGTGCTGACGTGGCGCGAGGTTTCGACGCGAAGCCTGGATCCTTCGGTGCTGCGTCCCGTGCCGGATCCGTTCGCCGCGGACGGCGGGCTGCGGATGCTCAGCGGGAACCTGGGCCGCGCGGTGATCAAGGTGTCGGCGGTCGCGCCGGAGCACCGGGTGGTGCGCGCGCCCGCACGGGTTTTCACGTCGCAGCAAGGGTTTGCGGACGCGTTCCGGGCCGGTGAGCTGGACCGTGACGTCGCGGTGGTGATCAGGAACCAGGGCCCGCAGGCGAACGGGATGCCGGAGCTGCACGGGCTGACGCCGGCGCTGGGTGCGCTGATGGACCGCGGTCACCGGGTAATGCTGATCACGGACGGGCGGATGTCGGGCGCGTCGGGCAAGATCCCGTCCGCGATCCAGCTGACCCCCGAAGCGGCGGCGGGCGGCCCGCTGTCCCGGATCGAGGACGGCGACAAGATCGTGCTGGACGCCGACGCAGGCACGCTCGAGGTACTGGTCGACTTGGACGAACTCGCGTCGCGCCCGGTGCGCGATTCCGCGCCGGACGAGGCTTCGTGGATCGGGACCGGACGGGAGCTGTTCACCGCGCTGCGGCGCGCGGTCGGTCCCGCAGATCAGGGCGCGAGTGTCTTCGGCCCGATGACCCCGGGGCACTTCGGCGTCCCGGCCGGCGTCTGAACGCTTACGGTGGACGTGAATCGAGGAGGTCTGGTGAGCAACGAGTTGCTGGAACTGTCGCCCGTGATGCCGGTCGTGGTGCTGGAGGACGCGGCGGACGCGGTGCCGGTCGCGCGAGCGCTGCTGGCCGGCGGCATCGGGGTGATCGAACTGACGCTGCGCACCTCGGTAGCGCTCGCCGCGATGGAGCGGATCGCGGCCGAGGTGCCCGAGATCGTGCTCGGCGCCGGGACCGTCACCACCCCGGAGCAGGCCAAGCAGGCGGCGGACGCGGGGGCGAAGTTCCTGGTGACCCCGGGTGTCACGGATCGCGTGCTGGAAGCGGCGTTCGGCACTGGCCTGCCGTTCCTGCCCGGCGCGGGCACGGTGTCGGAGGCGATGCGGCTCGCCGAACACGGTCTCACCGCGCTGAAGTTCTTCCCGGCCGAGCCGAGCGGCGGGCTGGCGTACCTGAAGGCGATCGCGGGTCCGTTGCCAGGGCTGCGGTTCTGCCCGACCGGCGGGATCACCGCGGCGAGCGCGCCGTCGTACCTGGCACTGTCCACAGTGGGCTGTGTGGGTGGTAGCTGGCTGACACCGAAGGACGCGTTGGCGGCCAAGGACTTCGACCGCGTCACAGCTCTGGCGCGGGAGGCCGCTGCCCTGGCGGGCTGATCCGGCTGCCTTCGCTTGCCGGGGGCGCTATCCTCTGGGCGACATCACCCCGAGGAGACCGCCGTGGGATGGCACTGGTTCAGCGACCCCGACTACTGGGTGTCCCGGCTGGCCTTCCAGCGGATGCTGGCCGTCATCTATCTGATCGCGTTTCTGGTGGCTGTCAACCAGTTCCGCGCGCTCCTGGGCGCGCGGGGGCTGCTGCCGGTGCCGAAGTTCGTGGCGCGAGTGCCGTTCCGGCTCGCACCGAGCATTTTCCACCTGCACTACTCGGACACGTTCTTCGCCGCGGTCGCCTGGACGGGCGCGCTGGTGTCCGCGACGCTGGTGCTCGGCGTGTTCGACTCGGCGCCGGTGTGGGTTTCGCTCGTGGTGTGGGCGGTGCCGTGGGTGCTGTACCAGTCGATCGTGAACGTCGGGCAGCTGTGGTATTCGTTCGGCTGGGAGTCGTTGCTGCTGGAGGCCGGGTTCCTCGCGATCTTCCTCGGCCCGGCCGGGATGGCGCCGCCGGTGCCGGTGCTGTGGTTGCTGCTGTGGCTGCTGTTCCGGGTGGAGTTCGGCGCCGGCATGATCAAGATGCGCGGCGACCGGTGCTGGCGTGAGCTGACTTGCCTGTACTACCACCACGAGACGCAGCCGATGCCCGGTCCGCTGAGCTGGTACTTCCATCATCTGCCGAAGCCGCTGCACAAGGTCGAGGTGCTGGCGAGCCATTTCACGCAGCTGATCGTGCCGTTCGTGTTGTTCGCGCCGCAGCCGGTCGGCGGGGTTGCGGCGGCGATCATGATCGTCACGCAGCTCTGGCTCGTGGTGAGCGGGAACTTCTCGTGGCTCAACGTGCTGACCATCACGATCGCGGTGTCCGCTTTGGACAGTCGGCTGCTGCCGTTCTCCGCGACCGCGTTGACGGAACCGCCGGCGTGGTATCGGTTCGTGGTGCTGGCGGTGGCGGCGCTGATCCTGGTGCTGAGCTACCGTCCGGCGCGGAACCTGTTGTCCCGCAAGCAGATCATGAATTACAGCTTCGATCGGCTGCATCTGGTGAACACCTATGGCGCGTTCGGCGGGATCAGCCGGATCCGGCACGAGATCGTGTTCGAAGGCACGGACGAGCCGGAGCTGACGTCCACGACGGTGTGGCGTGAGTACGAGTTCAAGGGCAAGCCCGGCGATCCGCACCGGCGACCGCGGCAGGTGGCGCCTTACCATTTGCGGCTGGACTGGATGTTGTGGTTCGTGCCGATCTCGTTCAGGTATGGGGAAGCCTGGCTGGAGCGGCTCGCGGAGAAGCTGCTGGCCGCCGACCGTCCGATGCTGAAACTGTTGCGGTACGACCCGTTCGGCGGCGAGCGGCCGACTTTCGTGCGGGCACAGTTGTTTCGTTACCGCTTCAGCACCCCGGCCGAACGCCGCCGGACGGGCGACTGGTGGGTGCGCCGGCCGAGCGGCCCGGCGATGAAGGTGACCCGGCTGGGCCCCGACGGCGTGGTGGCCGCGGAGTAGCCCGTGTCAGTCGGTGACGGCGTCGTCCAGCGGGGTGGCGTCGGCACCGGCGTTCTTCAGTTCGTCACGGACCACGGCGTAGGCGAGCCCCTGCGGATATCCCTTGCGCGCCAAGGTACCGAGGAGACGCCGGACCGCGGTCTGCTCGTCGCGGGTGCTCATCGAGCGCAGCCGTTTGCGGACCAGTTCGCGGGCCCGGTCTTCCTCGGACTCGCGGTCGATCTCCCCCGCCGCCCGCGCGGCGATGTCGCTGTCCACGCCCTTGCGCTTGAGCTCGGCGACAAGGGCACCGCGCGCCAGGCCCTGGTAGGCGTGCCGCGAACGCACCCACTGCTCGGCGAACGCGGCGTCGTCGATCAGGCCGGAACTGTCCAGCTTGCTCAGCAGGCGTTCGCGGAGGTCCTCGTCGAAACCCTTGCGCCGCAACGCCTGCCGGAGCTCGTCCTTGGTCCGCGCCCGGATGGCGAGTAGGTCGAAGCAGACCTCCTTCGCCTTCTTCCACGCCTCGTCCGGCGACAGCTCAGCCGGATCGAACTTCGGCATGTTCCTCCTCGTTCCACATGCTCCAACGCACCCGCAGCCGGGGCCGGGGGTTCGCCCGGACGGGGCCAGGGAGCCCGAGGCTTCCTCCCGACGGGGCCAGGGTCCGGGGCTTGCCCCCCGGGTGAGGTCTGGGGTGGCACCCCCAGAAGTCACGGCGACAAGCCAGGCGAGCTGGCCCGGGTGTGGGTGTCCCGCAAGGCACTGCGCGAGCAGACCTCGCCCACGAGCGAGCGTCGAACTCGGCGTCCCGAACGTAGAATTCGGCGTCCCGAGAGTCGAACTCAGCGTCCGCAATGTCGGACTCGACTTCCCGAGCGTCGGACTCGGTATCGCGAGCGTCGGACTCGCGCGCGCTCCAAGAACCCGACGGGGGCTCCAGAACTCGCGCGCGAACTCTAGAACTCGACGGGGGCGGGGGCGGCGTCTTCGGTGTCCACCTGGGCGCCGAGGCCGAGCTTCTCCTTGATCCGCTTCTCGATCTCGTTCGCGATGTCGGGGTTGTCGCGCAGGAACTTCCGCGCGTTCTCCTTGCCCTGGCCCAGCTGGTCGCCCTCGTAGGTGTACCAGGCACCGGACTTGCGCAGGATCCCCTGGTCCACGCCCATGTCGATGAGCGAACCCTCGCGGGACACGCCCTGGCCGTAGAGCATGTCGAACTCGGCCTGCTTGAACGGCGGCGCGACCTTGTTCTTCACGACCTTGACGCGGGTGCGGTTGCCGACCGCCTCGCCGCTGTCCTTCAGCGTCTCGATCCGGCGGATGTCCAGCCGGACCGAGGCGTAGAACTTCAGCGCCTTGCCACCGGTCGTCGTCTCCGGGGAGCCGAACATGACGCCGACCTTCTCGCGCAGCTGGTTGATGAAGATCGCGGTGGTGCCGGAGTTGGACAGCGCACCGGTGATCTTGCGCAGTGCCTGGCTCATCAGGCGGGCCTGCAGACCCACGTGCGAGTCACCCATCTCGCCTTCGATCTCGGCGCGGGGAACCAGCGCCGCCACCGAGTCGATCACCAGGATGTCCAGCGCACCGGAGCGGATCAGCATGTCCGCGATCTCCAGGGCCTGCTCGCCGGTGTCCGGCTGGGAGACCAGCAACGCGTCGGTGTCCACGCCGATCGCTTTGGCGTACTCCGGGTCGAGTGCGTGCTCCGCGTCGATGAAGGCCGCGATGCCGCCCGCCTTCTGCGCGTTGGCCACGGCGTGCAGGGCCACGGTGGTCTTACCCGAGGATTCCGGGCCGTAGATCTCGACGACCCGGCCGCGGGGCAGGCCCCCGATACCGAGCGCGATGTCCAGCGCGATGGCCCCGGTGGGGATCACCTCGATCGGCACGTGCCCCTTGTCGCCGAGGCGCATCAGGGAACCTTTGCCGTACTGCTTGTCGATCTGCGCCATGGCGAGATCGAGCGCTTTGTCCTTGTCGAGTGCTGCTGCGGCCATCTGAAAATCCACCTCGTCGGTCGGAAGCCTGTGGGGGCTTGTCTCGGGTCTTCCAGCTGCTGGGCCCGACACTACGGGCGGGGGCCGACAATTCCTGATCGTCGCGAGTGATCTGTGGACAGCTGACCCCGATGTGGACAACACGATAGCCGAACACGTGTTCGACGCAAGGAGCGACACGCCTTCGGGGTGAATTTTCCGCCCAGCGGCTCAGCGACGCTCGGCGGGCACGTCGAACGCCAGGCACACCTCGCGCCAGATCTCCTTCGCCGAAACCCCCGCGGCCAGCGCCTGCTCGACCGTTCGCCCGCCCAGCCCGCTGAACACGTGATCCTTCGCCAGGACTTCGGCCCGGCCGGGACCGAACTCGTCCGCCATCAACCTTCGGAACACCGTGATGCGCATCGGAGACCAGCCTACTGTGGGGGTATGGCCTCGATCGCGCTGACCGTGGTGTCGATCGCCGTCCTCGTCGCGGCGCTCGTGGTCGCCTTGCGCGCGTTGTGGAACCTGCGCAACCGCCGCTGAGCGCTCACGGGGTGACGATCACCTTCGCCCGGGCGTGTTCCTCTTCGAGATAGCGGACGGCTTCCGGGGTCTTGCTCAGCGGGTAGGTGCGATCCACGACCGGCACGAGCACGCCGGCCTCGATGAGTTCGCGCAACGCCGCCAGGTCCGCCGTGCCGGGCCTCGCGCTGAGCACGTGCAACCGCTGACGGACGAAGCGCGCCAGCAGCATGCCCTTGACGATGAGGCCCATCGGCCCGATCAGGCTGCCGCCCTCGGACACCCCGCCGCCGGACAGGATGACCGTCCCCGCCGGGGTCGCCGCGCGCCGGAGCCTGCCCAGCGGGCGGTTGCCCACCAGATCGAACACGACGTCGTAGCGGTGCCGGTCGCGGGTGAAGTCGTCGCGCGTGTAGTCGATGATGTGGTCCGCGCCGAGCGAGCGGACCAGCTCGATGTTCCTGGTACTGCAGACGGCGGTCACGTCCGCGCCGAGCGACTTGGCGATCTGGACGGCGAAGGTGCCCACGCCACCCGACGCGCCGTTGACGACGACCCGGGTTTCCGGCCCTACCTTGGCGTCGCGCAGTCCCATCAGCGCGGTGATACCCGCCAGCGGCACCGCCGCCGCCTCCTCGAACGTGAGGTTCGCCGGCTTCGTGTCCACCACGTCGTCCGGGGCGCACACGTACTCCGCGAACGCTCCCGGATGCTCGCCGTACACCTCGTCACCGGGACGCAACCGCGTCACCGCCCGGCCGGCTGCCACCACCCGGCCCGCGAAGTCCGTGCCGCGGATCTTCGGCTCGGGTGCGCGCAGCCCGGCCGACAGGCGCGCCAGGTACGGGTCGCCCCGCATGATGTGCCAGTCGCGGGCATTGAGCGACGCCGCCTCGACCCGCACCAGCACCTCGTGGTCGCCGGGCACGGGCTGGTCGACTTCCCGCAGTGCCAGTACATCGGGTGAGCCGTACCGGTCCTGGACGATGGCCTTCATCGGATCTCCTTGACACTCGGAACGGGAGTTCGGCGGATGGCCCATTCGGCCACCGCGAGGTTGATCGCCCAGCCGGCGAACATCACGATCGTGTTGCCGAGCCGGCCGGGTGTGCCGGCGGCCAGTACCCACGCCAGGTTGGTGAAGACCTGCGTCCCGGCACCCATGGCGACGGCGTAGGCCCGGATCATCCAGGCGCGGTGGCGCGACACGTCCCGCCGCAGGATCGCGGCGAAACCGAGGACCAGGAACAGGATCCAGGCCGAGCCGAACACGAGCCGGAAGCCGGTGAGCAGGTCGCCGACGTTGCCGGGACGGGGATAGAACAACGTCATCCACAGGCCCGCGAGCGCGCCGGCGAGCCCACTGGGAACCAGCAGCCGCCCGGCCCAGCGATGCCAGCCGGGCCTTCGCCGGCGCAGGCCGGGCGCGAACTGGAAGGCACCCAGGATGGCGTACACGGTGACCGCGCAGATGTGTACGACAACGGGTAGCGGCGTGGCGAAGAACCGTGCGTTGTCCGGCGTGATCTCGGCGCCGGAGCTCAGTTCGGTCACCCGCATCGCGCCGGCCACCACCGGAACGACGCTCAGTACGAGCAGCCCGGCGGGCACGAGCCGGCGGGCCGCCACCACGGATATCCCCTGTTCGCTGGTCATGGGAAAAGCATGGCGAGCGCGGCGGCCGGGCTCATCGGACGACGGGCCCGACCTGGTCCGGCCGTGGGTACGGCGGCGAGCCGTACTTTCGGCCGAGGGTGATCAGTGCTTCACGCGGTTCGTCTCGTAGGCCCAGATGACGATCTCGACGCGGTTGCGGGCGCCGAGTTTGGCCATCAGGCTGCCGATGTGCGTCTTGACGGTGCTGAGCGTGATGTACAGCTCGTCGGCGATCTCGCTGTTGGTCCGCCCGCGCGCGACGGCGGTGAGGACCTGCTCCTCCCGGCCGGTGAGCGGCTCGATCGGTTGCCGCGGCGGCATTCCGGCGCCGGTCGCGGCGAACACCCCGAGCAGGCGCGCGGTGATACTCGGCGCGATGAGCGCGTCCCCGTTGGCCGCGGCGCGCACGGCCTGCACGAGCAGGTCCGTGTCGGCGTCCTTGAGCAGGAAACCGCGGGCGCCGGCACGCAGCGCGGCATAGACGTACTCGTCGAGGTCGAACGTGGTGATGACGACGACGGCGAGCGGGTCGTCGACGGCCGCGCCGGCGAGGGACCGGGTGGCTTCGATCCCGTCGACGACGGGCATCCGGATGTCGAACAGGCACACGTCCGGGCGCAGCCGCCGGGCGAGTTCGACCGCCCGCCGCCCTTCGGCGGCCTGGCCGATCACCTCGATACCGGGCTGGGCGTCGAGGATCATCGCCAGCCCGGTCCGGACGATCTCCTGGTCGTCCGCGACGAGCACGCGGATCGTCATCGGGTCGGCCCAGTCCGCGGTAGCACGGCTGTGACGGTCCAGCCCCGTTCCGGTCCGGGACCGGCTTCGCAGGTGCCACCGAGCAGGTCAGCGCGTTCGGCCATGCCGATGAGCCCGTACCCGGGCGCCGCGCCGGGGCGCAGGCCACCGGTCTCGCCGTCGTCGCTGACCCGCAGCCGAACCGACGTCTCGTCGACGGTGACCCGGAGCTCGATGCGGGTCGCGTGCCGGGCGTGCCGCCGCGCGTTCGTCACGGATTCCTGGGCGAGGCGGTAGATCGCGGCCGCGACGGCCGACGGCACCTCGTCGACGGCGCCGGCCAGATCGACGTCGACGGCAGGACCGGCGCCGGCCTCCCGGGCGAGTTGTTCGAGGTCGGAGATCCGCGGACCGGGCGTCAGCTCCGCCGGTTCGCTGCGACGCAAGGCATGCACCATGGTGCGCATCTCGGCCAGCGCGTTCGACGCCTCCGCCTTGATGACCCGCAGCGCGTCCTCCGCGGCACCGGCCTGCGACCCGGCGGTCGCGAGGCCGGCCTGGGCCCGGATCGCCATCGCCGACACGTGGTGGGCGACGGTGTCGTGCAGGTCGCGGGCCAGCCGCTCGCGTTCGAGCAGCCTGATCTGGTCGCGCTCGCGCAGCTTCGACCCCGCCCGGTAGCGCAGGGCGGCGCCCAGCGCGCACGCCGCGGACAGCACGACGAGCCCGCCCGCCGTGTTGCCGGGGCTGAGGTAACCGAGGCCGAGCGACAACGCGAGGTTCCCGAGCATGATCGCCGAGCCGGCCACCACCTCGCGTCCCGATCCCCACCGGAACAACGAGTACGGCAGCAACAGCAGAAACCCCATGGTGCTCAGCGGTGAATCGCCGCCCACCACGAGGGACAACAGGGCGGACACGGCGAACGCGATCGCGACCATCAGCAACGGCGAGGTGCGGCGCCACAGCAGCGTGCAGACCAGCCCGACGCCGACGATCACCGACAGCACCCGCCACGGGACTTCCGGCCGCAGGATCCCCTCCAGGACCACGCCCGGTACCAGCACGGCCACAAGTACCCAGTCGCGCCAGACCCGGGACGGCGCGTTCGGAGGTCGTGGCTCAGCCCAGCCGGACCACGCGGGTTTGCGCACCGGGCCATCGTACGAGAGCCAGGTCACGGGCGGCTCCACCCAAAGTACGGTGATGGGCGTGACGGGATACATCGAGGTGGCCGGGCGGCGCGTGTGGCACGAGGTGTCCGGCGAGGGCGATCCGCTTGTCCTGCTGCACGGCGGGTTCCTCGGCGCGTCCTCGTTCTTCGGGCAGACCCCGGCGCTGGTCGAGGCCGGCTATCGGGTCCATGTCCCCGAGCGCCGCGGGCACGCACACACCCCGGACGTCGAAGGACCGCTGAGCTACTCGGTGATGGCCGACGACATGATCGCTTACCTGGCACAGGAAGTCGGCGGGCCGGCGCACCTGGTCGGGTGGAGCGACGGGGCGGTGGTCGCGCTGCTGGTCGCCCAGCGCCGCCCGGACCTGGTGGCCAGGATGGTGCTGATCGGCCAGTACTACAACTCCGCCGGCCGGGTCGCCGGGCCCGAACTGGTGGCGTACCTCAACTCGCCGGACGCGATCACGTTCCTGCGCCGGGCTTACGACCCGTTCTCTCCCGACGGTCCCGACCATTTCCCCGTCGTGCACGCCAAGATGATGCACATGATCGCCACCGAGCCGGAGATCGCGCTGGACACCCTGGGCGGCGTCACCGCCCCCACCCTGGTGCTCCAGGGCGACCGGGACGAGGTCACGGTCGAGCACTCCCTGGCCGTCGTCGCCGCGCTGCCCGAAGCACGCCTGGCGGTGCTGCCGGGCACGCACACCCTGCCGATCGAGTACCCGGACCTGGTCAACCCGCTGATCGTCTCGTTCCTCCGCGACACCGACCCGGCTCCGGACTGGAACGCCTTCACCGGCTGAACCTAGGTTCCCGGCTGGACCGTCTGCTCGAAGTAGTCGGCGAGCTGCGACGCCGTCGACGCGGTCTGTCCGCTGCCGGCCTTCTGGTAGATCACCCCGGCGAGCGGGCGGTCGGCGACGGTGAACACCAGCACCGCCGAGATCTTGCCGCCGGCCGCGGAATAGTTGCCCGACAGCCCGTTGCCCTTCCACGGCGCCTGCACCTGGTCCCCGCCAACAGAACTGAGCAGTCGGTCGGTGTAGTCCTTCAGAGTGGCCGCGGAAGTGCCGTGCACGTAGGTGATCTGCGCCCCGGCGAGTGCCGGCGCCGAGCATGTGGTGAGCACGCCGAGGTTCGTCCCCGACGGCGGTGCGATGTCGCCGCTGCCCGCGCCGGCGACGCACTGCGAGGTGTCGGCGATCTTCCCAGCCAGCTGGCGCAGGCACCCGGTGAAGCCCTTCGCGTCGGCCTGCCCCGGCTGCGCGCAGTCCGCGGCGGTCAGCGTCGCCGTACTCGACGACGGCCACAGCACGTAGGTGAGCGCGGCCGCGAGCACGACCACCGCCGCCACGGCACCGAAGATGAGCGGTTTCCTGTTGCGGCGCTTGGGTTCCGCGGGCGGCGTGTAGCTGGGGAAGTTCGCCGGGGCCGGAAACTGGAACTGTGGCCGCGGTGGTGGGGCGGGGACGGCGGCCGCGACCTGGCCCGCGACGTTCTGGGTGCGCATGCCGATGCCGTCGCGGCTCACGTGGTGCGCGCCGAGCGCGACCGCGGTCTCCGGCTGGTCCAGGCTGGCCGGCACCACCCCGAGTTTCTCCGCGATCATCGAACCGACCAGCGGCAGCCGGCTCGACCCGCCGACGAGGTAGATACCGACCAGCCGGTCCGGGGTCAGGCCCGCGGTGGCGACCGTCCTGGACAGCAGCTCGACGCTCCGCAGCAGCGCCGGGCGCACGAGCGCCTCCAGCTCCCCGCGCGTGACCAGCACGTCGGTGAACGGTTCCGGCATCGGCACCTCGGTCTGCGGATGCCGCGACAACGCCTCCTTCGCCGCCTTGACGTCCTCCTGCAGCGCGCGCCGGGTGCGGCGGTCCGCGGTGGATTCCGGGCGGAGCAAACGCTGCCACCGCTGCGGGTCGCGATGCGAAACCTCGCGGCCGACGTGCACCATCAGCGCCTGGTCGACGTCGAGACCACCGAGATCGGGCAGGCCGTTCTCGGCCAGCACAGTGAAACCGTTCTGGGTGGCGCCGACGACGGCCACGTCGAACGTGCCGGCGCCCAGGTCGTAGACGGCGAGCGCCTGCCCCGGCGCGAGCGTGCGGCCGGGGAAGGACGCGAAATGCGCGGCGGCGGCCACCGGTTCGGGCACGAGATGGACCGGGCCGCGGAACCCGGCGAGCCGCGCGGAGGTCAGAAGTACGTTGCGGCGCAACGGACCCCACTCCGCGGGATGGGTCAGCCGCAGTTCCTCGGGCTGGTCACCGCCCAGCTGGCGGGTGGTCTCCTCCAGCACCCGGCGCAACACGGCGGCCAGCGCCTCGTTCACGGGCACCACGTCCTGCCCCAGCAGCAGCGTCTGCTCGTCGACGCGGCGCTTGGGGTTGGGCTCGAACCGGGTGGGGTCGAGACGGGCCCGCCGCTCGGCGTCGCGGCCGACCAGCAGCGTGCCGTCTTCGGCGGCGAACACCGCGGACGGCATGGTCGCGGACCCGTCCACCTCGACCACGCGTGGTGGCCTGCCGTGCGCCGACAGCACGGCGACGGTGTTGGACGTCCCAAGGTCCACGGACAGGATCCGCACTCCCGCTCCCCTCACGATCTCCCAGGTCGGACGTGATGCTGCCATGTTCACGGCCGGCCCGCGTGCGGTCCGCGCGAAAACTGTCGGTGGGTCGCGTAATGATGGATGGGTGGCAGACGCGCTCGAGGAGTTCTCCCCCGCGACCAGGGACTGGTTCGCGGGGGCCTTCGCCGCGCCCACCGAGGCCCAGACGGGTGCCTGGCGGGCGGCGCAGGCGGGCGAGCACGCGCTGGTCGTCGCGCCGACGGGGTCCGGCAAGACGCTGGCGGCGTTCCTGTGGGCGCTGGACCGGCTCGCGGCCGGGCCGCCACCCGAGACTCCGGCGCGGCGCTGCCGGGTGCTCTATGTCTCACCGTTGAAGGCGCTGGCCGTCGACGTGCAGCGGAACCTGCGCGCGCCATTGGCGGGCATCTCGCAGGCCTCGCGGCGGCTCGGGCAGACGCCGCCCGAGATCGCGGTCGGCATGCGCACCGGGGACACCCCCGCGGCCGACCGGCGGGCCTTCTCCCGCACTCCGCCGGACATCCTGGTCACCACGCCGGAGTCGCTGTTCCTGATCCTCACCTCGTCCGCGCGCGAGTCGTTGCGGGGTGTGGAGACGGTGATCGTGGACGAGGTGCACGCGGTGGCCGGCACCAAGCGCGGCGCCCATCTCGCGCTGTCGCTGGAACGGCTGGACGGGCTGCTTTCCCGCCCGGCGCAACGGATCGGGCTGTCCGCGACGGTCCGCCCGGTCGACGAGGTGAGCGCGTTCCTCGGCGGCGGGCGGCCGGTGCGCGTGGTGCAGCCGAAGCCGTTGAAGACGATCGAGGTGCGGGTCGAGGTCCCGGTCGAGGACATGGCGAATCTGGACGCGCCGTCGTCACCGCTGGAGTCGTTGCCGCTGCCCTCGGAGGGCGGCATCGGCACGAACGAGGAGATCTCGGGCGCGGCGGTGCAGCGGCCGTCGATCTGGCCGGCGGTCGAGGAACGGGTGCTCGAACTGATCCGCGAGCACCGGTCCACCATCGTGTTCGCCAACTCGCGGCGGCTCACCGAGCGGCTCACGGCACGGCTCAACGAACTCGCCACGGATGAGACAGAACTCGTTGCGGGGCAACGCTTCCCGGCCGAGGCGATCGGCGAGTCCGGGCTCACCACCGGCGCCGCGCCCACGATCGCGAAGGCGCACCACGGGTCGATGTCGCGCGAGCAGCGCACCCACGTCGAAGAAGAGCTGAAAACGGGACGGCTGCCGTGTGTCGTCGCGACGTCATCGCTCGAACTGGGCATCGACATGGGCGCGGTCGATCTGGTGGTGCAGATCGAGGCGCCGCCGACGGTCGCGTCCGGGCTGCAGCGCGTCGGCCGCGCGGGGCACCATGTCGGCGCGGTGTCCACCGGGGTGATGTTCCCGAAGTTCCGCGGCGACCTGGTTTCGTGCGCCGTGGTGTCCGAGCGGATGACGAGCGGCGCGATCGAAGCGGTGCGGTACCCGCGCAACCCGCTGGACGTGCTGGCGCAGCACGTCGTGTCGATGGTCGCGCTCGAACCGTGGACGGTCGAGGAGCTGGGCACGACGGTGCGCCGGGCCGCGCCGTTCGCCGCCCTGCCCGACGACGCTTTGCTGGCGGTGCTGGACATGCTGGCCGGGCGGTATCCGAGCGAGGAGTTCGGCGAGCTGCGGCCACGCATCACCTGGGACAGGGTGACCGGGGAGCTGCGCGGCAGGCCGGGTTCGCAGCGACTCGCGGTCACCTCCGGCGGCACGATCCCCGACCGCGGCCTGTTCACCGTGATGACCCCGGGCAGCGAGGCCGGGGCCGGCTCCCGGGTGGGCGAGCTGGACGAGGAGATGGTGTACGAGTCCCGGGTCGGAGACACGATCCTGCTCGGCACCTCGTCCTGGCGGATCACGGACATCACCCACGATCGCGTGATCGTCGTGCCGGCGCCCGGCGAGCCCGCGCGGATGCCGTTCTGGAAGGGTGACGCGCCGGGGCGGCCCCTGGAGCTGGGGCGCGCGCTCGGCGCGTTCGTCCGCGAACTGTCCACTTCGGACACCGAGAAAGCCCGCGCCCGCGCCGAATCCGCTGGGCTCGACGAGCGCGCCCGGGACAACTTGCTGACGTACCTCGAAGAGCAGCGTGCCGCGACCAGGCATGTGCCGAACGACCGGACGATCCTGCTGGAACGGTTCCGGGACGAGCTGGGCGACTGGCGGATCGTGCTGCACTCGCCGTTCGGGGCACAGGTGAACGCGCCATGGGCGCTGGCGATCGCGGCCCGGCTCCGGGAGAACCGCGGGGTCGACGCCCAGGTCATGCACTCCGACGACGGGATCGTGCTGCGCCTGCCCGACGCGCTGGACGAGAACGGGGCGGATGTCACGATCGGCGCGGACGACGTGCTGATCGACCCGGAGGAGGTCGAGCAGCTGATCGTCGGGGAGGTCGGCGGCTCGGCGCTGTTCGCGGCCCGGTTCCGGGAGTGCGCCGCCCGGTCGCTGCTGCTGCCGCGCCGTGACCCGCGCCGGCGCACGCCGTTGTGGCAGCAACGGCAGCGCGCGTCGCAGCTGCTGGCGGTGGCGGCGAAGTACGAGCGGTTCCCGGTGGTGCTCGAAGCGATGCGCGAGTGCCTGCAGGACGTGTACGACGTGGGTGGCCTGCGCGAGCTGATGACCGATGTGCGGGCCCGGCGGGTGAAGCTCGTCGAGGTGGAGACCCCGGCCGCGTCGCCGTTCGCGCGCAGCCTGATGTTCGGCTACGTCGGGATGTTCCTGTACGAGACGGACGCGCCGCTGGCCGAACGGCGGGCCGCCGCGCTCGCGCTCGACTCGGCGCTGCTGGCGGAACTCCTTGGCACGGAAGCGATCCGCGAGCTGCTCGACCCGGAGGCCGTCGCCGAAGTCGAGCGGTCGCTGCAGCGGCTCGCGCCCGACAGGCACGCGCGCAACGAGGAGGACGCCGCGGATCTGTTGCGGTTCCTCGGCGATCTGACGGTGGCGGAGGCCGCGGCCCGGGGCATCGAGGAGTCCTGGCTGACCGATCTCGTCCGGCAGCGACGAGTGATCCCGGTGCGGATCGGTGGCGAGGAACGGTATCTCGCGATCGAGGATGCCGGGCGGGCCCGGGACGCGCTCGGGGTCGCGCTGCCGATCGGGGTGCCCGAGGCGTTCACCGAACCGGTCGCCGATCCCTTGGGCGACCTGCTCGCCCGATATGCCCGGACGCACGGGCCGTTTCCCGCGCGGCAGGCGGCGGAACGGTTCGGCCTCGGCACAGCGGTGGTCTCCGGCGTGCTCGACCGGCTGACCGCCGAAGGTCGTGTGGTGCGGGGCGAGCTGAGCCCGGTCGAACGTGGGGCCGGGGTGGAGTACTGCGACGCGGCGGTGCTGCGCAGGCTCCGGCGCGCGTCGCTGGCCCGGTTGCGGGCGGAGGTCGAACCGGTCGAACCGGCGGCGCTGGGCCGGTTTTTGCCGTCGTGGCACGGGATTGGCGCGCGAATGCGAGCGGCACCGACGGCGGACGACGTGCTGTCGGTCGTCGAACAGCTCGCTGGGGCACCACTGCCGGCGAGCGCGGTCGAATCGCTGATCCTGCCGAGTCGTCTCCCGGGCTACTACCCCGCACTGCTCGATGAGCTGACGACGGCGGGCGAGGTCACCTGGGCCGGGTGTGGCGCGCTCGCGGGTGGCGACGGCTGGCTCGCGCTCGCCCCGACGGACGTGGCTGATCTGCTGCTGCCGGAGATCGAAGAGAACGCGCCGACCAGTCCATTGCACGAGGGCATACTGTCCGCTTTGGACGGTGGTGCGCTGTTCTTCCGGCAGCTCGTGGACCGGGTCACGCTGCTGGTCGACAAGGCGCCCAACGATGGGGAAGTCGTTGCGGCGCTGTGGGATCTGGTGTGGGCAGGCCAGGTCACCGGCGACACCCTGGGCCCGTTGCGGGCACTGGTGTCGGGCCGGGGCGCGACGCACAAGCCACGGCAGGCGGCTCCTCGCGGCCGGTACGCGCGGATGCGCGCGGGGCGGCCTGCGATGCCGTCGCGCACGGGTCCCCCGACCGTCGCCGGGCGATGGGGGCTGACGCCGTTGCGTGAAAGCGACCCGACCAGGCGGACGTACGCGCGCACCGAGGCGTTCCTCGAACGGCACGGGGTGCTGACCCGCGGGGCGCTGGAGACCGAACGGGTCACCGGCGGTTTTTCGGGGATCTACAAGGTTCTTCGCGGGATGGAGGACTCGGGGCAGGTCATCCGCGGGTATGTCGTCGAAGGGCTCGGCGCCGCGCAGTTCGCCGCGCGCGGCGCGGTGGACCGGTTGCGGGCGCTGTCGGACACCGCGGATGGGCGGCGGCCGTCCGATGCCGTGGTGCTCGCCGCCACCGATCCGGCGCAGCCCTACGGAGCGGCGTTGTCGTGGCCGGCGCCGGTCGGCGAGACGAAGCATCGCCCGGCGCGCAAGGCGGGTGCGCTCGTGGTGCTGGCCGACGGGGTGCCCGCGTTGTATGTCGAGCGTGGCGGGAAGTCGTTGCTGTCGTTCAGCGACGATGACACGGTGCTGCGCTCGGCGGCGCAGGCTTTGTCGCGCGCTGTCCGCGAGGGTTGGCTGGGGCAGCTCGCCGTGCAGCGCGCGGACGGTGAACAGGCGCTGACCTCGGCGCTGGCCGACGTCCTGCGGGACGCGGGTTTCCGCGCGACGCCGAAGGGACTCCGGCTGCGGGCGTGATCGCGGGCCGTAGACTTCCCGGTCGGCGGGAAGGATGGTGATCACGGTGGCGATGCGGGAGCTGCGGTACTTCGGGGATCCGGTGCTGAAGACGGTCTGCGATCCGGTGACGCGGTTCGACAAGGCGCTGCGGACGCTGGTGACGGATCTGCTGGACTCGGTGCGGCCCGATGGCCGGGCGGGGCTGGCGGCGCCGCAGGTCGGGGTGAGCCTGCGGGTGTTCAGTTATGACGTCGAAGGCCTGACGGGGTACGTGATCAATCCCGAGATCGTCGAGCTCTCCGAGGCGCGGCACGACATCGGCGAAGGGTGCCTGTCGGTGCCGGAGCTGTGGTTCCCCGTGGACCGCGCGGTGCACGCCGTGGTGCGTGGGGTCGATGTGGACAACGAACCCATTGTGGTGGAAGGGAAAGACGTGCTGGCACAGTGTCTGCAGCACGAAACCGACCACCTCGACGGAATGCTCTACCTCGACCGGCTGGCCACGGACACCAAGCGCGAGGCGCTACGCCAGGCGCGGGGAAAAGACTGGTTCTGGCGGCGCTGACCCCCGGTTAGCGCTTTCCGTGCGGCCACCCCGGTAGCGACCTTCCGTACGGCGCCTCGTGCGATGCCCGTTTTGGATGGCCAACCGAGCGCGCGGATCCCGAACGCCGAACCCGCGCGCGGCCAACATGCCCGCGGGACGCGCAAACACGGCCGCGCACATGGCAAACACACCGCCTCAGCCAGCCAACACACCGACGCCGACAGCCAACTCACCCGCGGGAGTAGCCAACACGCCCGCACAGGCGGCAAACACACCCGCGCGAACAGTCAACTCACCTGCTCGAACCGCCAACACACCCGACGCAGGCGGCAAACACGCCCGGACAGCCAGCCAACTCGCCGCGCAAGCGGCCAACACAGCCACGCAGCCAGCCAACTCACCGACGCAGCCAGCCAACACGGCCACGCGAGCAGCCAACACGGCCGCGTGCAAGCGGCCAACCCACCCGAGAGGGGCCAAGCTCGCGGGGGATCAGGCGCCGGTGAGGTGGCGCGGGGTCAGCGCGGCAGGGATGGTGATGCGAAGCAGGCCTTCCTCCTCAGGCTGGTCCGGAACCAGACCGGCGCGCCGGGCGGTGCGGAAAATCCCATCGCGGCCGGGCAGGGACACCGCCATCAGCTGCCGATGCCCTCGTGCCGCGGCAAGGACCGCGAGCCGCGCGAGAAGGGCCGTGCCGACACCCTTGCGTTGCCAGGCATCGTCCACCAGCAACGAGATCTCCGCGATCGCACCCGTCCCCGGAATGAGCTGCCCGAGCCCGATCACCTCGCGCCCGCACACCGCGAGCAGGCTCAACCCCCGCGGCGGCACCAGCAGCCGGTGCAGCCAGCGCCGCGGCACGGTCCGCATCCCCGTCCGATACCGCTGGAAAAGCGTTTCCGCCGAACAACGCTGGTGCAGCGCGAAGACCGCATCGGCGTCTCCGGGCTGCCCCGGTCTCAGCACGATCGACGCCCCATCCGTGCAGGTCGCCACCGCCGGGCCGGACACGTCAGCGCGCACGGTGTCGAGCAACCCGAGCAGCGCCTCGGCCCGCGTGAGCTCCAGCTGCACGAACGGCGCCCACCGGCGGCGGGCGACCAGCGCGCTCTCCCCGTCGACGCCGAACGCGGCCCGGTGCCCGCCCTCGGTCCGCCCGGGATTCGCCTCGGCCAGCGGCACGACCGTCACCAGATCCGCCGCCAGCACCTCACGCAGCACCTCCGCGTAGCGCGACGGGTCCTCGACCGCCCGGCTCGCCGCGACGAGCGTGGCGGCGGAGGCGTCGACCAGCTCACGGATATCCGCGTCGGTGATGGCGGAGCATTCGCAGCCTTCGCCCTGGATGGCGCGCACCAGCTGTTCCTTGGTCAGCCCGGCGGCCGGCCGGATCACGACCTCGTCGAGCACCCCGCCCGGCACCGGAAGCACTGTCAGGCCGAGGATGTTGCACTCCAGGTCGGCCATCCGGATCGCGATCCGGGCCAGCGTGCCCGGGTGGTCGTCCATCCGGATCCGCATGCGCCAGGTGATCGACACGGATTCCTCGGTGAGCGGCAGTTCGGCGTCCCGGATCGGCTGAACAGAGCGAATCTCCATTCGGTAACGATCGCCCATGCTTGTTGCTGGATGAGGACGCGTGTGTTTCGCGCGTGTCAAGCCTGGTCGAGCACCACGAACTCGTTGCCCTCACTGTCCCGCGCCTCCTGACCGCCCTCACCCACGACGGCGAGCCGCACCCGATTCGGATGGACCTTCGGATCTTCGGAAAGCAGGAATTCCAGCCACGGCCCGCGTCCGGTCGGCGCCCGGAGCCCGATGACGACCGGCTGCCGCGACCCGATCCGCCACCCGCTCCGCACGGTCCACTCCGACGCGAGCGTGGACGGATCGAGTGCGTCGACGACGATCGCCGCGAGTGCTTCGGTGCTGGTGTATCCGGGGCGCGGTTCGAGCACGCAGAATTCGTTGCCCTGCGGGTCGATCATGACCTCCCACGGCACCCGCCCCTGCCCGATGTCCCGCGGGCGCGCGCCCAGCGACTGCGCGCGTTCGACCGTCGCGCGCTGACCTTCCGGCGAATAGCTCGCCAGGTCCAGATGGATCCGGTTCTTCGTCTCCTTCGGACCCGGCTCGGGCACGAAGATCAAGTCCAGCTCACAGCCGTCCGAGGCGGGCGGGCGCACCACCTTGTCCCCGACGAGCTGCCAGTCCAGCAGCGCGGCCCAGAACCAGGCGAGCTCGGCGGGCCGGGTCGCGCCGATCCACACGGCGACCAGTCGTGTCGACATGTGTTGACGATATCGAGCCGCGCCACCAGGAAGTCTTGACGAGATCCTTACGCCCGCGCGGCCGCGAAACCGGCCGACCGCTGCATACTCTGCGTCAGTGCCATCTCCCACTACGGTGCTCAAACGACTGGTGGTGGGCCGTCCCTTCCGCAGCGACCAGCTCACCCACCAGCTACTGCCGAAGCGGATCGCGCTGCCGATCTTCGCCAGCGACCCGCTGTCCTCCGTCGCCTACGCCACCCAGGAGATCATCCTGGTGCTCGCGCTGGGCGGGGTCGCGTTCCTGCACCTGACGCCGTACGTGGGGCTCGGTGTCGTCGTGCTGCTGCTGGTGGTCGTGCTGTCCTACCGGCAGGTGGTCCAGGCGTATCCGAGCGGCGGCGGCTCGTACGAGGTCGCGTCGAGAAACCTCGGCCGCGGGGCCGGGCTCGTGGTCGCCGGGGCGCTGCTGGTGGACTACATCATGACCGTCGCGGTGTCGGTCGCGTCCGGAGTGGACAACATCATCTCGGCGGTGCCCGAGCTCAACCCGTACCGGGTGCTGATCAACATCGTGTTCCTGCTGGTGCTCACCGCGATGAACCTGCGCGGAGTCCGGGAGTCGGGGCGGGCGTTCGCGGTCCCGACGTACGCCTTCGTCGTGGGCGTGCTGGTGATGGTCGTGGTCGGGCTGGCGCGGACGCTGGCCGGGCACGCGCCGGTCGCCGAGAGCGCGGGCTGGCAGATCCGGCCGGAGCAGGTGGGACTTTCCGGGCTGGCGCTGGCTTTCCTCGTGCTGCGAGCGTTTTCGTCCGGCTGCACGGCACTGACCGGTGCCGAGGCGATCTCGAACGGCGTCCCGGCGTTCCGGAAACCGAAGGGGCTCAACGCCGCGCGCACGATGAGCGTGATGGGCGCGCTGTCGATCGTGATGTTCAGCGGCATCACGCTGCTGGCACTGATCACGCATGTGCGCGTCACCGACAACACGTGCGATCTCATCGGCTATCCCGGCGACTGCGCGAACGGCGCCCAGCGGACGGTGATCGCGCAGATCGCGGCCGCGGTGTTCGGCGGCGACCACAGTGTGCTGTTCTTCTACATGCAGACCACCACGGCGCTGATCCTGATCCTCGCCGCGAATACCGCGTTCAACGGTTTTCCGTTGCTGTGCTCGATTCTCGCGCAGGACAGCTACCTGCCGCGGCAGTTGCGCACGCGGGGTGACCGGCTGACGTACTCGAACGGGATCATCGCGCTCGCGCTGATCGCCGCGCTGCTGATCTACGCGTTCGAGGGCTCGACCACGCGGCTCATCCAGCTGTACATCGTCGGGGTGTTCACCTCGTTCACGCTTGCGCAGGCGGGCATGGTCCGGCACTGGAACCGCGCGCTGCGGGACGCCGAGACGTCGCAGCGGCCCCGGCTGCACCGGGCCCGGTTCATCAACGCGTTCGGCGCCTGCTTCACCGGGGTCGTCCTCGTGGTCGTGCTGATCACGAAGTTCACCCACGGCGCCTACCTCGTGGTGATCGCGGTTCCGGTGCTGTTCGCGGTGATGCTCGCGATCCGGCGGCACTACCTGCGGGTGCGCGAGGAACTGGCGCCGGACGACGCGAGCAAGCTGCTGCCCAGCCGCGTGCACGCGCTCGTGCTGGTGTCCATGGTGAACAAGCCGGCGTTGCGGGCGCTCGCGTTCGCGCGGGCCACCCGGCCCGACACGCTGACCGCGATCACGCTCAACATCAGCGAGGCCGAGACGCTGGAACTGCGGCGGCAGTGGGAGAAGCTGGGGATGCACGTGCCGCTGAAGGTGCTCGAATCCCCGTATCGCGAAATGACCCGGCCACTGGTGAACTACGTCAAGAACCTGCGCCGGGAGAGCCCGCGGGACATCGTCTCGGTCTACATCCCGGAGTATGTCGTGGGGCGCTGGTGGGAGAACGTGCTGCACAACCAGAGTGCGTTGCGGCTCAAGGGGCGGCTGCTGTTCGAACCCGGGGTGATGGTGACGAGCGTGCCGTGGCAGCTGCGTTCGAGCGCCCGCCGCGATCTGGAGCACACCGCTCCGCAGCCGGGTGACATCAGGCGCGGACTTCCCTGAGACACCGCGAACGTCGAATTCGCCGTCCCGAACGTCGGACTCGGCGTCTGGGGCGTCGGACTCGCGGGTGGTGCCCGGTGGGGTCAAGGTGTCAGCCTGACCTCACCGGAAACCCTTGTCCGGCAACGCTTCCCCACGCGCCGGATCACTTCGTGGCGAGCCGCATCAGCGCCCACATCTGGGCGATCGCGTCCTCGTCGCCCGACCATTCGACCTCCCGCAGGGGCAGCCGCCCCCACATCCACAGGTACAGGTGCCAGGGTGGCGCCGTGACCAGGCCGTCGGCGCGGGCAGCCTCTTCCGCCGAGCAGCGCCAGGCTTCGGTGAACCCCGGCCCGGCCCGCGCGATCCAGTGGTGCCCGCCGGTACTCACCCCGACCGAATGCCGCGCGGTGCCGGACAGCCCGATCATCGAGAGCCGCTGGCCGAACCACACGACGAGCGCCTCGTCGACCCCGTCGATCGCGAAGTCTTCGGCCACCTCGCCGGGATACGTTCCGACGGCGTCCTGGACGTCGTACCGGTGAATCGTGGTTTCGTGCGCCATGCGGCGCCGCCAGAACCCGTACGTGTGATCCGCGGGCCACCAGCTCGCGGCGTACGAATCCGGGGCGTGCACCGAAAATTCGCGCATCAGCGCGACGAGCCCGGTGCGCAGATAGTCCTCAGTGGACTGTCTGGGTGCCGGATTCCGCTGCCACTCCTGGGGAGCGTGCCCTTCGGTGAGCCACAGCCGGGCCACCCGGTAACCACCGCCCAGGTGCCGGACGACCTCGCCGACGGTGAACAGCGGGGAGCTCGGCACCGTGATGTCGGGCGACGCCGTGCGGGCGGCGCCGAGCAGCAGCTCCACCTCGGCCCCGAGCGCGTCCAGGAACCGGCCGGGTTCGATCAGGGCTTGCCCGGCCATTACCGGCGCTGGACTTTCGCACGCGCCGGCCGGGCCGTGTCGCCGCGCGGGTGCACCACGCGGCCGGCGAGCTCCACGAACCGGCCGGCCTGCTGGCACAGCTGGGCCGCGGAGCGTTCGGTGATGCGCCGGGTGATCCCGGCCTGCGCGGCCGCGCGGGCGGCCGAGTTCGCGGCGAAGTACGACGACCATTCGGCCAGCTCGGGGGCCGCCGTCTCGAGCAGCACCCACACGCTGGCCGGACGGGCGCGGCCACGGTGCGGGCGGCCGCGGGCGGCGAGTACGGCGGCGCCGGCGCGCAGGGCGGCCAGGTAGGAGGTGATGAACTTGGTGACCGGGTCCGCGGCCTGTTCGGCCTCGGCGAGACCGTGCCGGGCTTCGTTCAGCAGCGACACGGCGGCCGGTGCTACCGGCGGCCGCTCCGGCAGCGGCAGCCGGGGCTGTTCGGGTTCGGTGTGGGACGCGACGGTGGCAACGGACATTGCCCCTCCCTGTTCGTGCTGGTGATAGCGGTGCCCGGCGCCGAGACGCTTCCCCCGTCCCCGCCACCGGACACCGCTCCCGGCGAGCGCTACACCGGATGTCGAACTTGTGTTCGAGCAACTTCCACATTAGCTTCGAACACGTGTTCGTTCAAGCCCCGATCCGGCGAGGTCACACGTCTGGCCACAACACCGAAGCCGGCGTTTCCATCTCCTGTTCGAGGCCGCCGGCCTTGCCCTCACACGATCGGCTGAGCGCGGGAACCCGACCGCACCCGGAGACGACTTGGAGTACGTCACGCCGGGCCGGTCCGCCACACCGGCCCACCGGCCCGGCGTCACTTCCCACGGGTCGTCAGTTGTTGGGCAAAAGAAAGGCCTCGTCCCGGAAAAAACTCGGGACGAGGCCCCCGCAGCTTCGCTCGGCGGATGCCTAGCGACAGCCCGAACAACAACCGCATCCGGGCCCCTTGCATGATCCGCAACTGTTCCCACAGCAACTCTTCACGAGATCACCTCCTTTTCGTGGTGGTGGTGTCCCCGTACTGGTCGCAGACACCGTGCGTCGAGTTCCGGAGACCACCCGAACGTGGGCATTCGATTACGCTGCACTCATGAAGGTGCGCGAAATCCCGCCGGGCAGTGGTATCAACGGGCGACCGATCCTGGCCGGCCAACCGGGAGTTCGGCACATCGCGTTCTATCGCGGCGGCTACTGGTGGACGTGGTGTGGCGAACAGGTCCCACGCGACCACCTGTGCCCTTCCGACGCCGAAGTCGAGAGCAGTCCGCCGTACTTCCACAGGAACTGCGCACCCTGCCAAGCCGAGTACCTGAGACTCGACGGAAAGGCCTGGCCGAAGGCGCGGTAGCAGCCTGATCCCGCCGCAGCCTGATGCCGCCGCCGGCGAGGGTGGTTTCCCACCTGGGCCTGGAGCCGCTCCCGGCGCTTGCCATGGTGAGCCAAGAGGGGGCACACCGTCGCCTGCCTGGGCGGTCCGTGATCTCATAGCACTATGAGCAGCCTCGACCACCCGGCGGTCGCGAAGGTCGCCGCCGCGCTGGCGGAAGCCGGCCAGCAGCGCGCCGCGGACGGGATCCGGATCCTGCCCGCCGAGGTGCGCACCGCGGCCCAGGCGGCGGAGGCACTCGGCGTCGAGGTGGGCGCGATCGCGAACAGCCTCATCTTCCGGGCCGTCTTCGCCGACCGCACCGCGCCCCTGCTGTCGCTGACCTCCGGCGCGCACCGCGCGGACACCGGAAAACTCGCGGAACTGATCGGGGCCCTCGCCGTCGAGAAAGCCGACCCGACATTCGTCAAGGAACACACCGGGCAGGTCATCGGCGGGGTGGCCCCGGTCGGTCACCCGGCGCCGATCGAGACGCTCGTGGACACCGCACTCGAGCAGTACGACGTGATCTGGGCCGCCGCCGGGCACGCCAAATCCGTGTTCCCGACCACCTTCGCCGGCCTGGTGGCGCTGACCGGCGGGCGAGCCGCGGGAGTGGGTTCATGACCACCGTGTCGACACAGTTCGTGCCGCTGACCGCCGACGAGTTCCGCATCCGGCTCCGCGAAGCGCTGGCGATCTACGTGGAAGCCATGCGCTACCCGCCGGGCACCGCCGAGCAGCGCGCGCCGATGTGGCTCACGCACGCGCTGCGCGACGGCTGGCGCTGCTACGCGGCGCTCGACGGCGACGGCGCGATGATCGGCATCGCCTACGGGTACCGCGGCAGCCCCGGCCAGTGGTGGCACGAGCAGGTCCGGCGCGGGCTGGTGAAAAGCCGCGGCGAGCAGGCCGCCGCCGACTGGCTCGACGACTACTTCGAGCTGACCGAGATCCACGTGCGGCAGCGGAACCAGGCCGGCGGAATCGGCGAGAACCTGTTGCGCCGCCTGCTCGACGGGGTGGCGAACCAGCACGTCCTGCTGTCCACGCCGGAAGGCCCGAGCCGCGCCTGGAAGCTGTACCGCCGCGTCGGTTTCGTCGACGTGCTGCGCGACTACCACTTCGCCGGCGACCCGCGGCCGTTCGCCATCCTCGGCCGCACGCTCCCGCTGGAGCGTGCGGCCGAGTAGGTCAGCCTGCCGATGCTTCGAGGTCGGCCAGTGCCGCGGCGGCCCGGAAGAACTTGTTACGCCCCAGGTCGCGCACGGTCTTGATGTTGAACGCTTCCTTGAGCAGTTCGCCGTCCTTGTCGGTCACCCCGGCCAGCGCTCCCACCGGGGCGTCGAGCACCTCGGGCAGCGACGACCCTTCGTACGCCTTGTCCAGCACCTTGTCCAGATTCGCGGAAATCGCCATGCGTCACAGCTCCTTCATCGTCGAGGGGACAAAGCGAGTGTCGCCGCTGCCAAGGCGTCTCGCTCGGTAAGGACGGCCGATCTGACCCATGTGAGCGACCCGGACCCTCACTCACGCAGGTAACTGATCGCGAGCGCCACGACGAGCAGGGCGGCGCCGGTCCAGCCGGTCACGCCCAGTTCGTCGTGCAGCAGCACCGCGGACAACACCGCCGCCGTCAGTGGTTCCAGCAGTGCCGACAGCGCCGCGACGACAGGCGACGCTGTGCGCAGCGCCAGGAAGTACGCGCCGTACGCGATTCCTGTTGGTACCAGGGCGAAGTACAGCGCGACCGCGAGCACGTCCGGGCGCAGCGGGATCGCCATGCCGAACACCAGCGCGAGCGGCAACAGCAGCAGACCGCCGAACAGCAGGCCGAAAGCCGTGGTACAGAAGGAATCCAGGCCCGGCACCGGACGGCGGGTGACCAGGGTGATCGTCGCGAACCCGGCGCCGGCGGCGAGCGCGAGCGCCACCCCGGCAGACAACCGGCCACCGCCCGGGACACCTTCCGGGGACCAGGTCAGCAGCACCAGCCCGGCCACCGCGACCGTCATCGACACCAGTGTCATGGTGCCCGGACGGCGGCGATGCCGGATCGCCGTGGCCAGCGCGACGAACACGGGCACGCTGCCGATGGTGATCATCGTGGCGATGCTGACCGAGGTCAGCGTGACCGCCCCGAAGTAGCAGGCCTGGAACTGCGCGAGCAGCGCCCCGGCGACGACCAGCCGGCACAGCACCGGCTTCGTCCATTGTGGACGGCGCCCGGCCAGTAGCAGGAACAGCACGGTGCAGCACCCGCCCAGCAGCAGCCGGTAGGTCGCGACCGGCAACGGGGCCAGCCCGGCCTTCGAGGCCAGGATGCTGCCGGACAGACCGCCGGTACCCCACAGGATGCCGGCGAGGATCAGCGCGAACGCCGACCGGCCGCGCGCGGGCGCGGCAAGGGATGTGGACATGAAGGATCGCTCCAGCGTCGAAGTGTCAGGACAGCCGACGCGGGGCGAAAACGCTTACCCGGTAATCGCCCCGCTAGGCGCGGGGCGGTGGGGTGACGCGGTAGATCCGGTGCCTGTTACCAATCCGGTCGAAAGGTAGGCACACCCACATCAACCGGAAGCGCCCTACACAAGGCGGATCGCCGTGACTGTCGGCCGGATTGGTACCCATAGGCTCAGTAGTCCAGTTCGGCTAGTTGTGCGCGGAGGGTGTCGAGCCCCATCCCGCCGAGGCGGAGGGCCTTGGTGTGGAAGTCCTTGATGTCGAAGGAAGATCCTTGCCGCCGGCGGGCGTCCTCGCGGGCTTCGAGCCACAGCCGCTCGCCCAGTTTGTACGCGGGCGCCTGGCCGGGCCAGCCGAGGTAGCGATCGATCTCGTCGTGCACGAGCGGCGGGTCGGTGATCGTGCGGGTCAGCATGAACTCCAGGCCCAGCTCCGGCGTCCACCGCTCGCCCTCGTGGAAGCCGGTGCCGGCCGGGATCTCCAGTTCGAGGTGCATACCGAAGTCGACCAGCACCCGCCCGGCGCGGAACAGTTGCTCCGAGAGCATGCCGAACAGGTTGCCGTCGTCGGAGAGGTAGCCCAGGTCCTGCATGAGCCGCTCGGCGTACAGCGCCCAGCCTTCGCCATGTCCGGACGTGAAGGCCATCAGCCGCTGGAACCGGTTCAGCGAGCGCTCGTACACGCCCGTCCCGATCTGCAGGTGATGTCCGGGCACACCCTCGTGGTAGACGGTGCTGACCTCGCGCCAGGTGGAGAACTCGTCGCGGCCCGGCGGCAGCGACCACCACATCCGGCCGGGACGGGAGAAGTCCTCGCTCGGCCCGGTGTAGTACGCACCAGCGCCGCCACCCGGCGGGGCGATCATGCATTCGAGCGCCATCACCTCGTCGGGGATCTCGAAGTGCTTGCCGCGCAACGCTTTCAGCGCGCTGTCGGACAGATCCTGCATCCACTGCCGGAACTCGTCCCTGCCCCGCACGCGATAGCGCGGGTCGGCGTCGAGCGCCTCGGCGGTCTCGGCGAGTGACGCGCCCGGCTTGAGACGCGCGGCGACCTGGCGCATTTCCGTTTCCAGGCGGGAGAACTCGCCCCAGCCCCACTCGTAGGCCTCGCGCGGGTCGAGCGCGGCGCCGATGAAATACCGCGACCACAGCCGATACGCGTCTTCGCCGACTGCGTCCTTGGTGCGTGCCTTGGGTCCGAGCTCCGCGCGCAGGAACCCGGCGAGTTCGGCATACCCCTCGCTCGCCGTGCGGGCGCCGCGCTCCAGATCGGCGCGCAGGACTTCCGGCACGTCGGCGATGAGGTTCTCGAAGAAACTCTTCTCCCCCTTCAGGCCCGCCCAGGTCTCGGCCTGTTCGGCGACCTTCGTGACCTGGCGCAGCGCGGGCGGGTTACCCGCGTCCGCGGCGGCGAGCAGGGAGGCGCGAACGCCGTCGAGGGCTTCGGCGACCTTTCCGAGCCGCGCGGAGATGTTCGCCCACTGCTCTTCGGTGTCGGTCGGCATGAGGTCGAACACCGAGCGCAGGTCCTGGACCGGGCTGGCTATCACGTTGAGGGAGGCCTCGTCGAGACCGGCTTCGTAGATCTCCACGTCCAGCCCGACGCGTTCGGTGAAGACGGCCTTCGCGGCACGCGCGGCAGGGTCGGTGACTTCGGTGCCGGCGATCGCGGCCAGCGCCCGCCGGGCGATCGCGGCGCGCGCGGCGTGCCCTTCGGGCGAGTAGTCGGACATCTGGTCGTCGTACCCGGGGATGCCCATCTCGGTCGCCGCCAGCGGATGCGCCGCCGCGAAATCGTCGACGAACTGGTCGCTGACCTCGTGCACAGATGCCATGCGGCCCAACTTACCGGTCCGCGGCAAGCCGGTTTTTCTACGCCCGCGCGGGCACCAGACCCAGCCGGTGCACGACCTCGCGCGTGGCCTTCGACCGGTTGAACGTGTAGAAGTGCAGGTCCGGCACGCCCTCGGCGACGAGCCGCTCGCACAGCTCGGTGACCACGTCGAGCCCCTCGGCGCGGAAGGCCTTCGGGTCGTTCTCCAGCGGTTCGAGCCGGTCCAGCAGCCACTGCGGGCAGGACGCGCCGGACAGCTTGATCGTGGTCTTCAGCGTGCGCGGCGTGGTCAGCGGCATCACGCCCGGGATGAGCAGCGCGTCGCTGCCCGCCGCGGCCACCCGGTCCCGCAGCCGCAGGAAGTCCTCGGCCTCGAAGAACAGCTGGGCGATGCCGAAGTCCGCGCCCGCGTTGAACTTGCGCACGAGATACCTGGTGTCCGTGTCCAGATCGGCCGAGCGGGGGTGCCCGTAGGGGAATGCGGACACGCCGACGCAGAAGTCGCCCAGCGAACGGACGAGCTCGACCAGCTCCTCCGCGTAGTTCAGGCCGTCGGGGTGCGCGACCCAGTCGCCGTACGGGTCACCCGGCGGGTCACCGCGCAGCGCCAGGATGTTGCGCACGCCGACCGCCGCGTACCAGCCGATCACGTTGCGCAGCTCGGCGACCGAGTGGTTCACCGCGGTCAGGTGCGCCATCGGCACCAGCGTGGTCTCGGTGGCGACGCGGGCGATGTTGCGGATCGTGCCGTCGCGGCTCGAACCGCCCGCGCCGTAGGTGATCGACATGTAGGCCGGGTCGAGCGTCTCCAGCTCGCGGATCGAGCGCCACAACACGGCCTCGTCGGCGGCGTCGCGGGGCGGCATGAACTCCACGGAGAACACCGGAGACGTGCCCTGCAGGCGCTCGACGACCGATTTCATACCCTGATACTAATGGCGCGGCAGGCACGCGACATATGTCTTAGGTCCCGGTTTTCGGGTTGTCGCAGGAGCGAGTTCAGCCCAGCCAGAGCAGAACGAGCACGTCGACTGTCACGTCCCCGCGGGGGCGAGTTCGCCCTCGGGGATTTCGGCGGCCCAGCGGCGGGCGAGTACCGCGCAGATCATCAGCTGGGCCTGGTGGAACAGCATCAGCGGCAGCACGATCAGCCCCACGGTGTGCGCGGGGAACAGCACCGTGGCCATCGGCAGCCCGCTGGCCAGGCTCTTCTTCGAGCCGCAGAAGATGATCGCGATCCGGTCCTCGCGGGAGAAGCCGAGGCGCGGGGTGACGAATTTCAGCACGCCCAGCACCACGAAGAACAGCACCAGGTTCACCGCGAGCAGCCCCACCAGCGACAGCCAGCTGAGCTGGTGCCAGATCCCGGCGACGACGCCCTCGCTGAACGCGGTGTAGACGATGATCAGGATGACACTGCGGTCGGCCCGGCCGAGCACTTTCTTGTGCGCGGTGATCCAGCCGCCGATCCAGCGCCGCAGCAGCTGGCCCGCGACGAACGGCACCAGCAGCTGCAGCACGATCGACGTGAGCGCGTGCAGCGAAAACCCCGAACCGGTCGTGTGCAGCAGCAGGCCCACCAGCAGCGGGGTGAGGATGATGCCGATGATGCTGGAGAACGACGCGGCGCAGATCGCGGCCGCGACGTTGCCGCGCGCGATCGAGGTGAACGCGATCGAGGAGTTCACCGTGGACGGCAGCGCGCACAGGAAGATCACGCCGGCCGCCAGCGCCGGGGTCAGCACCGACGGCACGAGCAGCTTCGCGCCCAGGCCCAGCAGCGGGAACAGCACGAAGGTCGCGACCAGGATGGTCAGGTGCAGCCGCCAGTGCTTGAGCCCGGCCATCGCCTCCGCTGTGGACAGTCGCGCCCCGTAGAGAAAGAACAGCGCGCCGACCCCGATCGTGCTCACGGTCGAGGCGATGTCGGCGCCCTGACCCCGCGCCGGCAGCAGGCAGGCGACGCCCACCGCGGCCAGGATGGCGAGGATGAACGGGTCGATCCGGCTCTTCGTGAGCAGCGCGGCCCCACGCATGAATGCTCCCTTCGCTCACTGGATCTCCCGATCATCCGTTCGGCCACACCGATTGTGAAGTATGATCGCTGCCATAACTGTTATCACGGCACGTGATATACGGTTTTCAGCGTGCTCGATCCGGTGTGGCTCAAGACCTTTCTCGTGGTCGCCGAGACCCGCAGTTTCACGCGCGCCGCGCAGCGCCTCGGACTCCGGCAATCGACCGTCAGCCAGCACATTCGCAAGCTCGAACAGGCCAGCACGCAACAGCTTTTCGTGCGGGACACGCATTCGGTCGAGCTGACTCCGGACGGCGAGGCGATGCTCGGTTTCGCGAGCAACGTCATCGACACGATCGACCGCGCTATGAGCTATTTCACAGGCACCGAACTACGCGGAAGGGTGCGATTCGGCGCCTCCGAGGACTTCGTGGCGGGGCCGCTGCCGGAGATCCTCGGCGAGTTCCGCCGCTCGCATCCGCAGGTCGACCTGGAGCTGACCGTCGCGCTGTCCGGTGTGCTGCACGAACAACTGCGCGCGGGCGAGCTCGATCTGGTGCTGTGCAAGCGGCAGGCGGGCGGAGACGCCGCCGGTGCATTGTGGACGGAGCCGCTGGTCTGGGCCGGGCGCCCGGGCATCGAGCTGGATCCGGGCGATCCGGTGCCGCTGATCGCGTACCCGCCGCCGAGCATCACCCGCGCGCGTGCGCTGGAAGCGTTGCAGCGCAACGGAAAGCACTCGCGGATCGTGTGCACCAGCGGCAGCCTCAACGGGTTGCGCGCCGCGGCGCTGGCGGGGCTCGGCGTCGTCGTGTTCGCCCGCAGCCTCGTCCCGGACGGTCTCGTCGAGCTGCCGGAAGGGCACGGGCTGCCGGATCCGGGCTCGGTCGATTTCATCCTGAGCGCGCGGCGTTCGGCGCTGACCGGCCCCGCGGCCGCGTTATCCGAGGCGATCCAGGCCGGCGCCGGCCGGCTGCACGCCGCGCCCTGACCGTTCGGCGAGGAGCGCGCCCGGGGTGAGCCCGGCGAGCGCACGGACTTCGCGGGTCAGATGAGCCTGGTCGGCGTAACCGGCCACGGCGGCTAGATCCGCCAGCCCGGCTTTGCTCGTGTCGGCGGCGTGCAGGAAACGCTGGAACCGGCCGACCCGCTGCACCGCCTTCGGGCTGATCCCGGTGTGGTCGAGGAAAAGCCGTCGCAGGTGCCGTTCGGTGAGCCCGAGTCCGGCGGCGACTTCGGCGACCGCCGTCTCGGCCGACCACAGCTCGCGCACCGCCCGCCGCACCCGCGCGTCGACGGGGGCCGGCCGCAGGACGTCCGGGAAGCGTCCGGCCCACACCTGTTCGGCGACCGCACGCGCCACCCGATCGGGTAGTACTGCGGTCAACGGCAGCGTCCGGTCCCGCAACTCCCGCGCCGGCAGCCGGAGCAGGGGCCCGAGCGCCTCGGTCCGGAACCGGAGACCGCGCAGGTGAGAGCCCTCGGGCAGCGGTACCAGGTCGACCCGCATCGTCGGCCCCACCACCAGCGTTTCGCCGTCAGCGGACACGATCACGTCCGAGCAGCCGTCCGGGACCACGCGCTGCACGTCGTCGGCCGACGTGCGCTGCTCCCACCAGCAGCGGACCACGCCAGGCCCCTGACGTTCGCGGTAGAACGACACCTGCCGAGTATGACCGCGGTAGGTAACGGTCGCCGGTAACCGAACGACTACTCCCCTGTCCCGACCAAGAACGAACGGGGAACGGATGATCCGGGTACTCGGTGTGCATGGCATCGGCACCCACCGCTACCACCGCCGAACAGGTTCGCCCGAACAGGCGGCGACCGCACTCGCGACGGACTGGTTCCGTCACCTCGGCACAGCCATGCCCGCGAACTCGTCCGTCGACCTGCGAGTCGCGTACTACGCGCACCTGCTGCACCCCGAGTCCGGCCCGCCCGTGGACGAGGACCCGGCGATGCTGGCGCCTGCCGAGCAACAGCTGTTCCTCGACTGGATCGGGCTGCTGAACCCCGCGCTCGACGGGACCGTGGAGGCGGCCGGAGACTGGCTCGCCCGCACGCACGGTTCGGCCACCCGGCTGTTCGCGCTGACCTTCTGCCGCGAGCTGCACGCGTACCTGTCCGACACCGACGCCCGTGAGGCTGTGCGCCAGACCGTCGCGGAGGCGATCGACGCGGTCGAACCGGATGTCGTCGTGGCCCACTCGCTCGGCAGTGTCGTGGCGTACGAATCCCTTTGGGCACACCAGAATCGCGAAGTCGGCCTGCTCGTGACGCTCGGCAGCCCGCTGGCCATGCCCGGCGTCGTGGCCGACCAGCTGGAGCCGGGGGACGACGAGCGCCGGCCGCCACGGGTGTCCCGCTGGGTCAACCTCGCCGACCCCGGCGACATCGCCGCCGTCCCGCCCGGCGGGCTGGCGCGGCGGTTCGCGGTGGACGAGGACATCCGCATCACCGCGGGCATGTGGGAGTTCCAGACGCCCGGGGCCTACCTGCGCTCGACCGACGTCACCGGCGTGATCTTCGGCGCCGACTCGATCACTTGAACAGGTCGTCGGTGACGACGCCCGGTTCCTGATCGGGCCGGATGAACCATTCGGTGCCGAACGCGACGGCGAACGCCTCGTCCGGCATCGCGAGGAAAGCCGATTCCTCGCTGATCTGGCTGGGGTGGGCCCGCATCGCCTGCCGCTTGTAGGACAGCCACGGCGTCACGTCGACCACGGTTCCGATCTCCGCCTCGGGCGTGCCGACGGCCTGCAGCTGCTCCCGCGGCGGCATGGGCTGCCCGGACCGCTCCATGCCCGCGATCATCCGCTCGCGGCTCGCGGTGGCCTGGAACACCCGTGGCGTGCCGGCGAGCTCGGCCGCGCGCATCCCGACCCGGTGTACCTGGATGTGGTCGGGGTGGCCGTAGTTCCCATGGTCGTCGTAGCAGGTCAGGACTTCCGCGTTCTCCTCGCGCAGGATCGCGGCGAGCTTCTCCGCCGCTTCCTCGACGTCCGCGGTCCAGAACGACCCGGGCGCGTCGTTGGCCGGCTCGCCCATCATCCCGGAGTCGATGTACCCGAGGAACTCGACGCGGGCGACGCCCAGAATTTCCGCCGCTGCCTCGGTTTCGGCCACCCGGCGCCGCCACAGCGGTTCGCCCTCGGCCAGGAACCCTTCGGGCACCTCGCCGTTCTCCCCTCGCGTGGCGACGACGAGCACGACGCGGTGCCCGTCCTCGTAGGCTTTGCGCATCACACCGCCACACACGATGCATTCGTCGTCGGGATGGGCATGGAAGGTCACAAGAGAGGCCACGTCGCGAGATTACGTCGGTCGTCACACCGTCACCACCCCGCCGGGCGAAAGTCGCGGGAAGCCCGGACGATAGGGGCATGGAACACGACGCCGATCTGCCGGGCCGCGTCGAGCGCGTGCTGGCCCGGTTCCTGCGCGAAGCGGGCGAGCAGATCCAGGCGACCGAACCCGGGTTCGCCTCCGGCGTCGACGCGCTCACGGAATTCGTGCTACGCGGGGGAAAACGACTGCGGCCGACGTTCGCGTGGTGGGCCTGGCGCGGCACCGGCGGCGACGAGTCCGACGCGGAAGGCGTGCTGGAGGTGGTCGCGAGCCTGGAGCTGGTGCAGGCCTGCGCGCTCATCCACGACGATGTCATCGACTCCTCCGACTCGCGGCGCGGCCGGCCGACCGTGCACGTCGCGTTCGCCGATCTGCACACCGCCCAGCAGTGGTCCGGGATGCCGGCGGCGTTCGGGCGCGCGGTGGCCGTGCTCATCGGCGACCTCGCGCTCGCCTGGGCCGACGACATGTTCGGCGCGGCGCCGCTGCCCGAACGGGTCCTCGACGCGGCGCGCCCGGTGTGGCGCGCGATGCGGACGGAAGTCCTGGCAGGGCAGTACCTCGACATCCACACGCAGGCCACCGGGGACGCCTCACCCGAGGCGGCGCTGCGGGTGAGCCGCCTCAAAACCGCCGCGTACACGGTGGAACGGCCGTTGCAGCTGGGCGCCGCGCTGGCCGGGGCGCCCGCCGGGCAGGTGGCCGCGCTGCGGGAGTTCGGCCGCGATCTCGGGATCGCGTTCCAGCTGCGCGACGATCTGCTTGGGGTATTCGGCGATCCGTCGGTCACCGGCAAGCCCGCGGGCGACGATCTGCGTGAGGGCAAGCGAACCCTGTTGATCGCGCTCGGGCTGCGGCAGGCCGGTGCCGCGCAGGCCGGGATCATCACCGCGGCGCTGGGCAATCCGGCACTGTCCGAAAAGGAGGTCGACCAGGTGCGTGCGACGTTGCGGGAAGCCGGCGCGGTGTCCGCTGTGGAGCGCCGCATCGACGAGCTGACCGGTACCGCGCTTTCGGCTCTGCGTAAGGCGGATCTCACCGAGCCGGCGACCGCCGCGCTGACCGGGCTCGCGGCCAGAGCCACCCAGAGGACGTACTGAATGCGCACCGGTCAGGTCGTCGTGATCGGGGCCGGGCTCGCCGGCCTGTCCGCGGCGCTGCACCTGCTCGGCGCGGGCCGCGCGGTCACGGTGCTGGAACAGGAAGACCGGCCGGGCGGGCGGGTCGGCGGCCAGGAGTACGACGGGTACACGGCGGACACGGGCGCGACCGTGCTCACCATGCCGGAGCTGCTCGACGAGGCGCTGGCGGCGGCAGGCCAGCCGAACCCGTTGCGGCTCGTCCGGCTGGATCCGGCCTACCACGCGCGATTCGCCGACGGCAGCTCGATCGCCGTGCGCACCGACGGCGACGCGATGGAAGCGGAGATCCGCGCGTTCGCGGGCGCGCGTGAGGCCGACGGCTACCGGAAGCTGCGCCGGTGGCTGACCGAGCTGTACGCGGTCGAGAAGGACCGTTTCCTGGGCGCGAACTTCGACTCACCGCTCGATCTCGCGCGGCCGGAGTTGCTGAAACTGCTCGCACTGGGCGGATTCGGGCGGCTCGGCCCGCGGATCGGCCGGTTCCTCGGTGACGAGCGGTTGCGGCGGTTGTTCTCGTTCCAGGCGCTTTACGCGGGTCTGGACCCGCGGACCGCGCTCGCCGCGTACGGCGTCATCCCGTACATGGACACGATCGCGGGCGTGTACTACCCGCTCGGCGGCATGGGCCGGGTCGGGCGCGTGCTCGCGGACGCCGCCGAGCGGGCCGGTGCGCGGCTGCGGTTCAAGACCGAAGCCGCTTGGCTGGAAAGGGTTTCCGGGCGCGTGCGGGCGGTGCGCACGCGCGCGGGCGAGCGGATCGAATGCGACGCGGTCGTGCTGGCGACCGAGCTGACCACGGCCTACCGGCTGCTCGGCGCCCGGCCGCGGCGGCCGGTTCCGCTGCGGTTCTCGCCGTCCGCGGTGGTCATGCACGGCCGGACCGGCCGCAGCTGGCCGGAGCTGGGCCACCACACGATTTTCTTCGGTGCCGCCTGGAAAAGGACGTTCGCGGAGATCATCCGTGAAGGACGGCTGATGTCCGATCCGTCGCTGCTGGTGACCCGGCCGACCGCGACCGATCCGTCGCTGGCCTCGAGCGGGCAGGTGGTGTCCGTGCTCGCGCCCGCGCCGAACCTGCGCGCCGGCCGGATCGACTGGTCCCGCGTCGGCCCGGCCTATCGAGAGGAACTGGTGCGGGTACTGGCTTCCCGCGGACTGACCGGGTTCGGCGAGGCGTACCGAGTGGACGAACTGGTCACGCCACGGGACTGGGCGGACCGCGGGCTGGCCGCCGGCACGCCGTTCTCGCTGGCGCACACCTTCACCCAAACGGGACCATTCCGCCCACGAAACCTGGTGCGGGGCATGGAAAACGTGGCACTGGCCGGCTGCGGCACGACACCGGGCGTTGGCATCCCACCGGTGCTGATCTCCGGCCGTCTCGCCGCCGCGAGGATCACGATGATCACTTAAGCTGGGGCCATGACTTCTGCCGCAACCCGGCCCGTCCGCGTGGGCCTGCAGCTCCAGCCCCAGCACGCCGACTACAAGGCCATCCGCGAAACGGCCGCCCGCGCCGAGGATCTCGGCGCCGACATCGTCTTCAACTGGGATCACTTCTACCCGCTGAGCGGCGAACCCGAAGGCAAGCACTTCGAGTGCTGGACGATGCTCGGCGCCTGGGCCGAGCAGACGTCCCGTGTGCAGATCGGCGCGCTCGTCACGTGCAACACCTATCGCAACCCGGAACTGCTCGCCGACATGGCGCGCACCGTCGACCACATCAGCGACGGCCGGCTGATCCTCGGCATCGGCGCGGGCTGGTTCCAGAAGGACTACGACGAGTACGGCTACGAGTTCGGCACGGCGGGCAGCCGCCTGGCGGATCTCGCGGAGTCCTTGCCGCGGATCGAATCCCGCCTGGCGAAGCTCAACCCCGCGCCGACGCGGCACATCCCGGTGCTGATCGGTGGTGGCGGCGAGAAGAAGACACTGCGGCTCGTCGCACAGCACGCCGACATCTGGCACGGCTTCGGTGACCCGGCGATCGTCGAGCGCAAGGTCGGCATCCTGAAGCAGCACTGCGCCGACGTCGGCCGCGACCCGAGTGAGATCGAGATCTCGACGGGTGTCATCGGCGAGCCGGGCGAGCTCGGTCCGACGCTGCGCGACCTGGGCGTCTCGCTGTTCACCGTCGGCGTCAGCGGCCCGGACTACGACCTGGCCACGCTCAAGAAGTGGATCGACTGGCGGGACGCGCAGAACTCCTGACCCGGTGCGCGGCAACACGTTCCCGCGTCGCACAACGCGCTGAGCCATAGCGGCGCGGGGCGCGCGTACCCGGCCAGCGCGGCGTTGAGTAGCCCCGCCGCCTGATTCACGCCTCGCGCCGCGAAGATCGCGTCCTCGGCGATCGGCGGTCCGGTGTTCGGCGCACTGCTCGGTCGCCCGCACCGGCCCGGCCGTCGCGGGCGGCTGGACCTCCCAGCTGCCGCGCGGCGGCCACCCGCTGGCACGGGCGACGGCGCTGGATGCGATGACGTTCAGCGGCGCGAGCCTCACCGGCCCGGCGCTCGTCGCGGACCGGCTGGGCGCGCCGGCCGCGGTGGCGACGGCCATCGGGCTGGTCGTGCTGCCCGCTACTGGGCGCCGAGCGGCGCGAGCCGTGGCGGCGGCGCGAGCCGGGGCCGCGATCGCGGCGCTCACGAGCAACGCCCTCCTGGCGCGGCGGCCATGGCGCGGGACGCCGGACGGGCTGGTGCTCGCGAACACGCTCGTACTCGCCGCGAGCGCGGCCCTGAGCGCGTTACCCGGCCATCACCGGCTTCGCCGCGGCTTCGGCGCTCGCGGGCCTCCTGGCGGCCGGCTCGCTCACCGGCTGCCTGCTCGCGGCGGCCGCGGTTCAGCTGCTGGCGGCGGCCACGTACCTGGCGCTCAGAACGCCATTGCCTGCGCGCGCCTCTTGACCTCGGTGCCGTGGTTGGTGCGCAGGGCGTTGATCGGGGTGGTCCCCGGCAGGGACTCGTCCGCCGAGTACAGCCACCGCAGCATTTCCGTCCGGCTGAACCCGGCGTCCTGCAGCAGCGTCAGCAGGCCCGCCAGACCCTTCACCGGGGTCGAGCCGGCCAGGAAGTCGGCCGGCACGAACAGATCGCCGTCCCTGCGGACGGCGAGCAGCTGTCCATCACGCAGCAGCTGCCGCACCTTGTTCACGGACTGGCCCAACGCCTCACTGACCTTTGCCAGCGACAGCACGGCGACGTCCGGCCCGAGCACGTCATCAGCGACTGGAATCGCACTCACAGCTGACACTGTGCCACATCGGGCATCACCGAGGGCAATATCGAACCTTTGGGTTAACGAAACTTCAATCCGGCAGCCCGGGGGTTACCCACCCGGGTGGCGGAAGTCCGTACGATCGCCTCCGTGACAACCACCGACACCGGGCTGGCCGGGACGCTCCTGGAGCGGCGTTACCGGGTCGACTCACCGATCGCCAGGGGCGGCATGTCCTCGGTGTACCGGGGTGCCGACACCCGGCTGGACCGCCCCGTCGCCATCAAGATCATGGACCCGCGGTTCGCCGACGACCGGTCGTTCGTCGAGCGCTTCGAACGCGAAGCCCGCTCCGCGGCCAAGCTGCACCACCCGAACGTCGTCACGGTGCACGACCAGGGCGTCGATGACGAGCACGTCTTCCTGGTGATGGAGCTGGTCGACGGCGGCACGCTGCGTGACCTGCTGGAGGAGCGCGGCCGGCTCGACGTGCAGCTGACGCTGACCATCGCCGAGCAGATGCTCGCCGCGCTGGCCGCCGCGCACACCGCCGGTCTCGTGCACCGCGATGTCAAGCCGGAGAACGTGCTGATCGGGCGTACCGGCACGCCGCCGACGGGTGTGGTGAAGGTCGCCGACTTCGGTCTCGTGCGCGCCGTCGCGAGCTCGGGCACCACCAGCTCCAGCATCATCCTCGGCACCGTCGCCTACCTCGCGCCCGAGCAGGTCACCACCGGTCTCGCCGCCGAGCGCGGCGACGTGTACTCGGCCGGGATCGTGCTGTACGAGATGCTCACCGGCCAGGCCCCCTACACCGGCGACACCGCGATTTCCGTGGCGTACCGGCATGTCAACGACGACGTGCCCGCCCCGGGCATCGTCACACCGGGCATCCCGCCCGCGATCGACGACCTCGTACTGCGCGCCACCCGTCGCGACCCCGAAGCACGGCCGGCCGACGCGGGCGCGTTCCTGCAGGAGCTGCGGCAGATCAGGGCCGCGCTCGGCATGGCGCCGGTCGCCGTCCCGGTGCCGGGCAAGCCGGAACCCTTGCCGGACGCGGAAACCACCATCCCGGCGTTCGCTCCGGTCGGCAACACCGCGCCGGTCAGCGGACCGCGCGGCACGCGGGCGATCCCGATGGCGCCTCCCCCGCCCAGGTTCTCCCACACGTCGCCGCCCGTTCCGCCGGAAGAACCGCAGCCGGACGGCGGAACCGGGCGCCCCGCGCTGATCTGGTCACTCGCGGCGATCGCGATCGTGCTGTTCGGGATCGGGATCTGGTGGGTCACCGCCGGGCCGACCTCGGTCAGCAGCAGCTCCATCCCGCAGGTCGCCGGGATGGACCAGGCGACCGCGGCGAAAACGCTGACCGACGCCGGGTTCAGCCCCAAATTCACCCAGCAGCGCAACAACAGCGTGGCCGCGGGCCTCGCCGTACGCACCGATCCGGCGACCGGGACGGGCGCCGTGCGCGGGAGCAGCGTGACCGTCGTGCTGTCCGCCGGGCGCCCGACGGTGCCCGACATCGGCACCAGCACGTCGCTCACGCAGGCGGAGAGCGCGCTCATCGCGGCCGAGCTGATCCCGCAGCACGACGCGAACGCCGACCAGTTCAGCAACACGGTGGTCAGCGGGAACGTCATCCGGGTGGACCCGAAGCCGGGTACCCAGCTGGACGTGAACGCGCCGGTGTCGGTCATCGTGTCGAAGGGCCCGCCGCCGCAGCCGGTGCCCGACGTCGTCGGGCTGCCGCACGACCAGGCGTTCGCGACCCTGCAGCAGGCCGGTTTCCAGCCGTTCGACGCGGGCAACGAGTTCTCCAAGGACGTGCCCGCGGGCGCGGTCACGAAGACGAACCCGGCGGCCAACAGCTCGGTCTCCGACGGCACCATGCGGGTCGGCGTGTTCACCAACAACGCCGTGCAGGTGCCGTCCGTGGTCGGCCGGCAGATCCAGGACGCGATCCAGATCCTCCAGCAGGCCGGGCTGCAGCCGGACTTCAAGAGCGGCGGCGACCAGGGCGGGCGCGGCCGGGACAAAGGTGGGTTCGGTTTCGTGATTCAGCAGGATCCGCAGCCGGGTCAAGTGGTCAAAAAAGGCAGCAAGGTGGCGCTGAAAACCTTTCCCTGATCAACCGTAGCCGGCCGGAAAGCGAAATCCCTTTCAATACACAGCTGTCCTTTATGGACAGTGGGTCGTCCTTTAGAGTGAAGAAAGGCCGCTGTTAGCGCGGGCGAAACACAACGACTACGCTCTCGTCATGTCGGTGCGCTGCAGTAGTTGCCCCATCCTTTGCTGAAAAAACGACCACAGAAAGGTCGCCTATGCCCGGCCGCCAGCTCAGTGGGCTCGATGTCGCATTTCTCTGCCTGGAGGGGGAAACCTCCCCCATGCACATGGGCGCGGTGGTGATCTTTTCACCGGACGAGGAGATCCCGCCGTCGCGGATCGCGACCCTGCTGGCCGAACGAGCGGCGCGGGTGCCCCGGCTGCGGCGCCGGGCCAGCACCACGGTGCTGCCGCTCGGTGGCGCGCGCTGGATCGAGGATCCGGCATTCGACGCGGAACGTCATATCCAGGTGCGCGAGCTGCACGGTCAGTGCCGCGACGAGGCGCTCGCTTCCCATACGGCGCAATGGATCGAGGAGCCGCTGGACCTGCGCCGCCCGCCGTGGCAGGCACGCGTGGTGACCGGGCTGTCCGGCGGCAGGTTCGCGCTGCTGCTCAAGCTGCACCATGCGCTCACGGATGGTGCCGGTGCTTTTGCCGTCGCCGCCGGCCTGCTGGACGAACTGCCCGTCACCGCGACCCTCATGGCGGCGGCCGAGAAGGTGCCGCGCCCGCGCTCGCCGCTGGCCGCGGTGAAGGGCCGGATCAGCGAGGCCGGCGAGAACGTCGGGATCGCGTCGGCCATGCTGCGCGCCGCCCGGCCGTACCCGGTTTCGCCTTTGGCGGCACCGAATTCGGCCACCCGGCGGCTCGGGTTCGTCCGGCTGGAAGGCACCGACATCCGGGCGATCCGGAACGTGCACGGCGGAACGGACAACGACGCGCTGCTCGCGGTGCTTTCGGGCGCGTTACGGCGCTGGATGTCCGATCGGGGCCAGGCCGCGGGGCGCCCGGTGCGGGCGCTGATCCCGGTCAGCACGCGCGGGCGGGGCGGCGGGGCGTCGGCGAACCAGCTTTCCGGCTACCTGTGCGAACTGCCGGTGCACGTGGAGGACCCGGTCGAGCGGCTCACCGGGATCCGCGCGGCGATGGACGCCAACAAGGCGGCCGGGCCACTCGCCGGGGCCGGCGCGATTCCCGTGCTGGCGGGGCGGATCCCGGCCCAGGTGCACCGGCTGGCGACGCGTTTCGCCGGGCAGGCCGCGGGGTTGCTGTTCGACACGGTGATCACCAACGTGCCGCTGCCGAAGCTGGACCTCACGTTCGACGGTGCCCCGCTGCGGGAGGTCTACCCGCTGGTACCGCTGGCGTCGCGGCACGCGGTCGGCATCGCGGCGGCGACGTACCGCGGCTCGGTCCACATTGGACTCCAGGCGAACGGTGCCGCGGTGGCCGACATCGGCTCGCTGCGGGACGCGGTGCTGAAGTCGGCCGCGGAACTATATGAACGATCCGTCTGACTTTGTGACCTTGGTGCGTCAGAATTGAGTCATGCCGGTCCCCACTGCCGCCTGGCTTTCGCGCGCGACACGTAGCGCGCTCATCGTCCCGGTTCCCGAGACCGAACCGCTGGTGACGGCGCATCGGCGCACCCTCGGTGACGCGCCGGTGTCCACAGTGCCGACACACGTCACAGTGCTGTACCCATTCGTCCATCCGAACAGGATCGGGCCGGAGACGTTCGGTGAACTCGCGGCCGCACTGGCCGAGATCGCGGCGTTCGAGTGCGCTTTCACGCAAGTCAAATGGTTCGGTGCCGACGTCGTATGGCTGGAACCCAAGCCGGACGAGCATTTTCGCGCACTGACCGCGGCGGTCTGTAAGCGCTTTCCGGCACATTTGCCTTATGCCGGCGAACATCCGGACACGGTGCCGCACCTGACGGTGGCCGACAGCCGCAGCGGTGACGCGGCGGGCAAACAGCGCATCGCCGCGGATATCGCCGCGCACCTGCCGGTGCACGCCAGGATCGACCGCGTCCGGCTGGTGGCCGGCGAGGACGAATTCGGCCCCTGGCGCACCATCACCGAGTTCCCGCTCGCCTGACGGCGGGCGGCGTGGTGTCAGCCGCGGAGCATTTCGGCGACAAGGAAGGCCAGCTCCAGGCTCTGCTGCGTGTTCAGCCGCGGGTCGCAGGCCGTCTCGTAGCGGCCGCCCAGGTCCAGCTCCGAGATCTCCTGCGCACCGCCCAGGCACTCGGTCACGTCCTCGCCGGTCAGCTCGACGTGGATGCCGCCGGGGTAGCTGCCGAGCTTGTGGTGCACCTCGAAGAAGCCCTGCACCTCGTCGATGATCCGGTCGAAGTGCCGCGTCTTGTACCCGGTGGACGACTCGTGCGTGTTCCCGTGCATGGGGTCGCACTGCCAGATGACCTTGTGCCCGGTGGCCTCGACCTTCTCCACGATCGCGGGCAGCACCTCGCGCACCTTCCCGTTGCCCATCCGCGAGATCAGCGTCAGGCGCCCCGGCTCGTTGCGCGGGTCGAGCCGTTCGACGTAGTCCACCGCCTGGTCCGGGGTGGTCGTCGGGCCGATCTTCACCCCGATCGGGTTGGCCAGTAGCTCCGCGAACGCGATGTGCGCGCCGTCGAGCTGCCGGGTGCGCTCGCCGACCCACAGGAAGTGGGACGACAGGTTGTACAGCTTCGGGTTCGCCGCGTCCGCGTTGTCCAGCCGCAGCAGGGCCCGCTCGTAGTCGAGCAGCAGCGCCTCGTGGCTGGCGAAGATCTCCGTGGTGTGCAGCGACGTGTCCGTCACCCCGCACGCCGACATGAACCGCAGGCCGCGGTCGATCTCGCCGGCCAGCGCCTCGTACCGCTCACCCGCGGGCGAGGTGCGCACGAAGTCCTTGTTCCAGTCGTGCACCTGGGCCAGGTCCGCCAGGCCGGACGCGGTGAGCGCGCGCACCAGGTTCATCGCCGCACCGGCGTTGGCGTACGCCCGGATCATCCGGCCCGGGTCCGGGATCCGCAGCTCCGGCTTCGCGACCAGCGAGTTGACGATGTCGCCGCGGTAGACCGGCAGGCCCAGCGCGTCGAGGGCGTTCGACCGCGGCTTGGCGTACTGCCCCGCGATCCGGCCGACCTTCACCACCGGCAGGCTCGCCCCGTAGGTCAGGACCACCGCCATCTGCAGCAGCGTGCGCAGGTTCGCGCGGATGTGCGGCTCGGTGTTGGACTCGAACGTCTCCGCACAGTCGCCGCCCTGCAGCATGAACGCCTCGCCGCGCGCGACCATCCCGAGCCGCTCGCGCAGCCGGTCGATCTCGACGGGCACCGTGATCGGCGGCACGCTTTCGAGCACGGCACGGACCCGCCGGGTCGCGTCCGCATCCGGCCACTCCGGCTGCTGCGCGGCGGGGCGGGACAACGCGTCGTCGAGCCGCGCACGCAGCTCGGGCGGAAGCGGGGGCAGCTCGGGAAGGGTGTCGACGGGGACATCCACAGTCCAGTTCACAGCCACCAGGATATTCGCCTGCCTCCGCCGCCCTCAGCCGCGTCCGGTCAAGACTTGCTCGTAGGTCCCGGACGCAGAACTCGCCGTCCCGAACGTACGGCTCATCGTCCTGAACGTCGGACTCGCCGTGGTGCCTGCGAGTCCGACGTTGGCGACGGCGAGTTCGACAGTCGCGCCGCTACACCACGGCCAGCGGCAGGGCGGTCGGGTGCACGGGGGCGGGCAGGTCGCTGCCGCCGGTCAGGTACTGGTCCACCGCATTGGCCACGGAACGGCCTTCGGCGATCGCCCAGACCACCAGCGAGGCGCCCCGATGCGCGTCGCCGCAGACGAAGACGCCGGGGGCGTCCGTCTGCCAGTCGGTGCCGCACGAAACCCGGCCGTTGCGCGTCAGCTCGATGCCCAGGTCGTCCAGCAGGCGCATCTCCTCGACACCGTCGAAGCCGATCGCCAGCAGCACCAGGTCCGCCGGGATCTCCTCGACCTCGTCGCTCACCGGCACGACCTCCCGCACGCCCGTCTCCGGGTCCCGCGAGACGCGCACCTGCTGCAGCTCGATCGCCCGCACGCGGCCCCCGTCGTCGCCGACGAAACGCTTCACCGCGACCCCGAACTTCCGCTCGCCCCCCTCGTCGTGCGCGGGATACGTGCGCAGGATGTACGGCCAGGTCGGCCACGGCGACACGTCGTCGTCCCGCGTTTCCGGCGGCAACGGGTACTGGTCCAGCTGGGTCACCGACAGCGCGCCCTGCCGGGTCGCGGTGCCGTAGCAGTCGGCGCCGGTGTCCCCGCCGCCGATGACCACGACATGCTTGCCCGCCGCGTCGATCTCCGGTGGGCCGTCGCCCTCGACCTGCCTGTTGGCCTGCACCAGGTGTTCCATCGCGAGATGAACGCCGGCCAGCTCCCGGCCGGGGGTGACCGTGTCGTCCCGGCCACGCAGCGCGCCGACCGCGAGCACCACCGCGTCGTACTGCGCCCGCAGGTCCTCGACGGTCAGGTCCACCCCGACCTCGCACCCGGTGACGAACTGGGTGCCCTCCTTGCGCAGCTGCGCGAGCCGCCGGTCGAGGTGCTTCTTCTCCATCTTGAACGCCGGGATCCCGTACCGCAGCAGCCCGCCGAGCCGGTCGTCCCGCTCGAACACGGTCACCTCGTGCCCGGCCCTGGTCAGCTGCTGCGCCGCCGCCAGACCGGCCGGTCCGGAGCCGACCACCGCCACCCGCTGTCCCGAGGAGACCTCGGCCACCAGCGGCTCGACGAGACCCTTCTCCCAGGAGACGTCCGCGATCGTCGCCTCGACCCGTTTGATCGTGACGGCACCGCCGGACATCGGCGAGATGGCCAGCACACAGCCCGCTTCGCACGGCGCCGGGCACAGCTTCCCGGTGAACTCGGGGAAGTTGTTCGTCGCATGGAGACGGTCGCTCGCGGCCGCCCAATGTCCTTGCCGGACAAGGTCGTTCCACTCGGGAATCAGGTTGCCCAGCGGGCAGCCGGCACTTCCCGAGTGACAGAACGGGATACCGCAGTCCATGCACCGGGTCGCCTGGTGACGCACCTCGGCGTTGCGCTCGTCCGGCGGCGTGAGGTCGTAGACCTCGCGCCAGTCCCGCACCCGTTCCGTCCGCGGGCGCTTAGCCGGCTCTTCCCGGTCGAACTTCAGAAAACCACGGGGGTCAGCCACGAGCGGCCTCCATCACTGCCTCGTCGACGTCGCGCCCCATTGCTTTCGCCGTCTTCATTGCCTCCAGTACCCGCGCGTAGTCACGCGGCATGACCTTCGTGAACGACGCCGACCGCCGCGGCCAGTCGCCGAGCAGCGAAGCGGCCACCGACGAACCCGTCAGCTCGCGGTGCCGCGTCACGATCTCCTTGAGCCACACCAGATCCTCGGGCTCGGGCGGCAGCAGATCGACCATGTCGCCGTTGACCCGGGCGCGGTCCAGATCCAGCACGTAGCCGATGCCGCCGGACATCCCGGCCGCCAGGTTCCGCCCGGTCGGGCCGAGCACCACCGCACGGCCGCCGGTCATGTACTCGAACGCGTGATCGCCCACGCCCTCGGCGACCACGACCGCGCCGGAGTTACGCACACAGAACCGCTCCCCGACCTGGCCGCGCAGGAACATCTCGCCGCCGGTCGCGCCGTATGCGAGCGTGTTGCCCGCGATCACCTGCCGCTCCGCGACGAATTTCGCGTCCTCGTGCGGGCGGACGACGATCCGCCCGCCGGACAGGCCCTTGCCGACGTAGTCGTTGGCGTCGCCGATCATCTCGAGCGTCACGCCGCGCGGCAGGAACGCGCCGAGCGACTGCCCGGCCGAACCGGTGAGTCGCACGTGGATCGTGCCGTCCGGCAGGCCTTCGCCGCCGTAGCGGCGGGTGATCTCCGAACCGAGCAGCGTGCCCACGGTCCGGTTGACGTTGCGCACCGGCAGTTCGATGTTCACCTGGTGCGCGTCCTCCAGCGCCGCCTCGGCGAGCTGGATGAGCGTGCGGTCCAGCGCGTGCTCGAGGCCGTGGTTCTGCTCGCGGACCTTCCGCCGCGCGCCACCGTAGGGCGTCTCCGCGGGCATTTCGAAGATCGGCGAAAGGTCCAGACCATTGGCCTTCCAGTGCTCGACCGCTTCGTCGACGTCGAGCGCGTCGGCCCGGCCGATCGCCTCGTCGAGCGTGCGGAACCCCAGCGCGGCAAGGGTTTCCCGGACTTCCTGCGCCACGAACCGGAAGTAGTTCACGACGTGGTCGGCCTGACCGGTGTACCGCTTGCGCAGGTCCGGGCTCTGCGTCGCGACACCGACGGGACAGGTGTCGAGATGACAGACGCGCATCATGACGCAGCCCGCGACGACGAGCGGCGCCGTCGCGAAGCCGTACTCCTCGGCGCCGAGCAGCGCGGCGATCACCACGTCACGCCCGGTCTTCATGGCGCCGTCCACCTGCACGGTGATCCGGTCCCGCAAACCGTTGAGCATCAAGGTTTGCTGAGTTTCCGCGAGCCCGATCTCCCACGGCGTACCGGCGTGCTTGAGCGAGTTCATCGGCGAGGCACCGGTGCCACCGTCGTGCCCGGAGATGAGCACCACGTCGGCGTGCGCCTTGGAAACTCCAGCCGCGACCGTCCCTACTCCGAGCGAGCTGACCAGCTTCACGTGGATGCGGGCGTTTTCGTTGGCGTTCTTGAGATCGTGGATCAGCTGGGCCAGGTCTTCGATCGAATAGATGTCGTGATGCGGCGGCGGGGAAATGAGCCCGACGCCCGGCGTCGAGTGCCGGGTGCGCGCGATCCACGGGTACACCTTGTTCGGCGGGAGCTGGCCGCCCTCACCGGGTTTCGCGCCCTGCGCCATCTTGATCTGGATGTCGTCGGCGTTGACGAGGTATTCGCTCGTCACGCCGAACCGTCCACTCGCGACCTGTTTGATCGCGCTGCGCCGCTCCGGGTCATAGAGACGTTCGGGATCCTCGCCGCCCTCGCCGGTGTTGGAGCGGCCGCCGATCCGGTTCATCGCGATGGCCAGCGTCTGGTGCGCCTCGGCGGAAATCGAGCCGTAGGACATCGCGCCGGTGTTGAAGCGCTTGCAGATCGACTCGATCGACTCGACCTCGTCGATGGGCACCGGTGAGCGCTCGCCGCTACGGAACTTGAACATTCCGCGCAGCAGCCCGCCTTCCCGCGCCAGCCGGTGGACTTCCTCGGTGTACGCACGGTACGCCTCGTCCCGGCGGGTCGTGGCCGCGTGCTGCAGCAGGAAAACCGTCTCCGGGGTGAACAGGTGCAGCTCACCCTCGCGGCGGTAGGCGTACTCGCCGCCGGTGTCCAGCCGCCGGTGCGAACGCTCGGCCGGGTTGTCCGGGTACGCGCGGCGATGCCGGACCGCGACCTCCTCGGCGAGCACCTCGAGCCCGACGCCGCCGAGCTTCGACACCGTGCCGGTGAAGTACTCGTCGAGCACATCCTGGGACAGGCCAAGGGATTCGAAGACCTGGGCGGCGGTGTAAGCGCTCACCGTCGAGATGCCCATTTTGGACATGATCTTCTGGACGCCCTTGACCAGCGCCTTGACGTAGTTGCGCAGCGCGTGGCGCGGGTCGACGCCGGTCAGCATGCCCTGGTTGATCAGGTCCTCGATCGTCTCGAAGGCCAGGTACGGGTTCACCGCGGCGGCGCCGTAACCCAGCAGCAGCGCGATGTGGTGCACCTCGCGGGCGTCGCCGCTCTCCACGACCAGCGCGACGCGCAGTCTTTCCTTGGTGCGCACCAGATGGTGGTGTACCGCGGACACCAGCAGCAGCGACGGGATCGGCGCCATCCGGTGGTCGGAGTCGCGATCGGACAGCACGAGCGTGCGGGCGCCGGCCGCGATCGCCTCGGACGCCTCGCGGCGCACGCGCTCGATCGCCGCCCGCAGCGCCTCGCCTCCACCGTCCACTTCGAACAGTCCGGAAAGGACGGTACAGGCGAAGCCGGGCAGGTCGCCGTCGTCGTTGATGTGGATGAGCTTGGCCAGCTCGTCGTTGTCGATGACCGGGAAGGGCAGCTCGATGTGCCGGCACGAGGCCGGTCCGGGCTCGAGCAGGTTGCACTCGGGGCCCATGATCCGGCTCATCGACGTGACCAGCTCCTCGCGGATCGCGTCCAGCGGCGGGTTGGTCACCTGCGCGAAGCCCTGCTTGAAGTAGTCGTAGAGCTGGCGGGATCGCTGGGACAGCACCGCGGGCGGGGTGTCGGTGCCCATCGAGCCGATCGGCTCGGCACCGTTGCGCGCCATCGGCGTCAGCAGGATCTTGACCTCTTCTTCGGTGTAGCCGAAGGAAAGCTGGCGGCGGAGCACCGAATCATGGCTCTGCGTCACGTGATCGCGGTCGCGCAGCTCGGCCAGCTGCAGCAGGCCCGCGTGCACCCAGTCCGCGTACGGGTGCTTGCGGGCCAGCCCGGTCTTGACCTCGTTGTCGTCGACCAGCCGGCCGGCCTCGGTGTCCACCAGGAACATCCGGCCGGGTTTGAGCCGGCCCTTGGCCACGACGTTCTCCGGCGCCACGTCGAGCACGCCGGCCTCGCTGGCCAGCACCACCCTGTCGTCGGCGGTGCGCCACCAGCGCGCCGGGCGCAGGCCGTTGCGGTCGAGCACCGCGCCGACGAGCGTGCCGTCGGTGAAGGTCACGCAGGCGGGACCGTCCCACGGCTCGGTCAGGTTGGCGTGGAACTGGTAGAACGCGCGAAGTTCGGCGGACATCGCGGCCGTCGTCTCGTTCCGGTCGCCGACCGGGGTGTTCTCCCACGCCTCGGGGATCATCATCAGCACCGCGTGCGGCAGGCTGCGCCCGCCCAGATGCAGCAGTTCCAGCACCTCGTCGAAGGACGCGGAGTCCGAGGCGTCCGGCGAGCAGATGGGATACAGCCGCGACAGGTCACCGGGGATCAGGTCGGACCGCAGCAGCGCCTCGCGGGCCCGCATCCGGTTGCGGTTGCCGCGGACGGTGTTGATCTCGCCGTTGTGCGCCACGTAACGGAACGGGTGCGCCAGCGGCCACGACGGGAAGGTGTTGGTGGAAAACCGGGAGTGCACCAGGGCGATCGCACTGGTGAGCCGCTCGTCCCGCAGGTCGGCGAAGAACGCCGGCAGCTGCTCGGGCGTGAGCATTCCCTTGTACACCAACGTGCGCGCGGACAGCGACGGGAAGTAGACACCGTCGGCGCCGTCGGCCGTGGCGCTCATGCTGTCGTGCTCGGCACGCTTGCGCAGGCAGAACGTGAGCCGGTCCAGGTCCACACCGGACGGGCGGGCCCCGCTCGCGTCGGGCTTGCCCGCGACGAACAGCATCGCGAAATGCGGCATCACCGACCGGGCCGTGGGGCCGATGCCGGCGGCTTCCGCGTCGGCCGGCACGTCGCGCCAGCCGAGCACGTCGAGGCTCTCCTCGTCGGCCAGCCGCTCGATGAGGGAGACGGCCTTCATGCGCGCCTCGGCGTCCATCGGCAGGAAGGCTATTCCCGCCGCGTACCGGTGCTGCCCATGCGAATCCGGCAGCGGCAGCTCGAAGCTGGTCACCGCGCGCAGCAGCGCGTCGGGCAGTTGCAGCAGGATGCCCGCGCCGTCCCCCGACGTCGGTTCGGCACCCGCGGCACCGCGGTGGTCGAGGTTCGTCAGCGCCGTCAGGCCGTCGGTGACGATGGCGTGCGAACGCCGTCCGCGGATGTCGGCCACCATGGCGACACCGCAGGAATCCTGCTCTGTGGCAGGGTCGTACAGACCTTGCTTGCCTGGATTGGCGGAGAAGATCATACGGGGACCTCCTTCGTCGTCGTCGTGCTTGCGGAAAGTTCCCCCGGTTCTGCTCGCTCGGGACGACGATGGCCCGCTGATTAGCGCGACCTTAACACCCAGGAAACACAACGGCACCCTCTCGGACCGTGGAAATTCTCTTCGGTGAGGTAACGATCTGGCTGCGGCGAACGACATCGTTCTTGATGGGCTGGTTCGCATGCGAACGCGTGTCCAGGGCAGCTCGCGGCTATCCGTCAAGATTACGTGAGAGTTCCCCGAATCGCCCAGAAACCCTGGTGGTAGCGTTCCTCACGCTGGTCGGCGGCTCGCTGACCAGCGGACGTGTGCGGTCGCGAAATCCGGTGCGAACCCGGTGCTGTGCCGCAACTGTGATGGCCCGGACACGGTGTGTCAGGCCGAGCCAGGTCGCCTGCCGCACGCCGACGCCATCCACCTCCGGCGCAGAGGTGCGGCGTGACCGGTGACGGCACGGCGAAGCGCCGGGGCCCGTCCACAGAGGTCCAGATGTCGCGCAGATTCCCGCTGCTCATCGTCTTGCTCCTGGTGCTCGCCGGCTGCGCTTCGCATCCGCGGGACCAGGACTCCACCGCCAAACCCGACACCGAGGCGACGTTCCCGGTGACCATCGGCTCGGTGACGATCGAGCAGCAGCCGATGCGGATCGTGTCCCTGTCCCCCTCGGCCACCGAAACACTGTTCGCCCTGGGTGCGGGCCCGCAGGTGGTGGCGGTCGACTCGCAGTCGGACTACCCGCAGCAGGCGCCGCACACGTCGCTGTCCGCGTTGAGCCCGGATCCGGAGGCCATCGCCGGCTACCACCCGGACCTCGTCGTCGCGTCCGCGGACACGAACGGTTTGTCCACGGCGCTGGCGAAGACCGGCGTAAAGACGCTGGTCATGTCGGACGCGAAGACGCTCGACCAGGCGTACGACGAGTTCGTCCAGCTGGGCAAGGCCACCGGGCACCAGGCCGAGGGCGAGAGCCTGGCCAGCCAGACGCGCGGCGACATCGACAAGATCGTCGCCGGCACCCCGAAGCCGGCCAAGCCGCTGAGCTTCTATTGGGAAGTCGATCAGACCTATTACAGCGCGACCTCGAAGACTTTCATCGGTCAGGTGCTGAGCCGATTCGGCCTGACGAATATCGCGGACGGGAACGATCCGGCTATTTCCGGCGGCTATCCACAGCTATCTGCAGAACGCATTTTGCAGATCGATCCCGACCTCATTTTCCTCGCCGACTCGAAATGCTGCGGGCAGACCGCGCAGACCGTCGGCGCCCGGCCCGGCTGGAACACGCTGACCGCCGTCAAGAACGGCGACGTGTTCGCCCTCGACGACGACATCGCCTCGCGCTGGAGCCCCCGCATCGTCGACCTGGTCCGGGCCGTCTCCGATGCCGTGACGAAGGCGGCTCATGCCGGCTAGCGTCACCCGGCTGCGGCCGGTGACCGTGATCATCGCGGTGCTGGCGCTGCTCGTGGTGCTCCTGCTGGGCACCCTGATCGGCGCGGCGGACCTGGGCTGGCAGCGCGTACTCGGCGAGATCTTCGCCGAGGTGACCGGCGGGCAATCCCCTTTGTCCGCAAGGGAAGCCGCGATCGTGTGGCAGCTGCGCGTGCCGCGGGTGCTGCTCGCCGGGCTCGTCGGCGCCGCACTTGCGATGTCCGGTGCGACGTTCCAGGGCGTGTTCCGCAACCCGCTGGCCGACCCGTACCTGCTCGGCGCGGCCGCGGGCGCCGGGCTGGCGGCGACGATCGTCGTCGTGGTGTCCCCGGCGGCGGGTGGTTGGGTGCCGCCGGCGGCGTTCGCGGGCGCGCTCGGCGGGGTCGCGCTGAGCTGGCTGCTCGGCCGGGCCGGCGGCGGGACGGGCACCGCGACGCTGCTGCTCGCGGGGGTCGCCGTCGGGTCCTTCCTGACGGCCGCCCAGACGTTCGCGCAGCAGTTGAACACGGACACGATCCGGCAGGTCTACACGTGGATGCTGGGCGGGCTGAACGTCAGCGGCTGGCGCGAGGTACTGATCGCGGTGCCGTACATCGGCGTCGCCGGGGTGATCCTGTGCGTGTGCGCGCGGCTACTCGACGTGCTTTCGCTGGGCGACGCCGAGGCCGCGTCGCTGGGCGTGCATCCGGCGCGGGTCCGGCTCCTGGTGCTCGCGGCGGCTTCGCTGGCGACCGCGGCGGCCGTGTCGGTCAGCGGGCTGATCGGGTTCGTCGGCATCGTGGTACCACATGTGGTGCGGCTGCTCGCCGGCGCGAGCTACCGGGTCGTGATCCCGCTTTCCCTGCTGGGCGGGGCGGTTTTCCTGATCGCCGCGGACCAGGTGGCGCGCACGATCTTGCCGGGCGAGCTGCCGCTGGGGGTGGTGACCGCGTTCGCCGGGGCGCCGTTCTTCGTCGCGATACTGCGGTCTTCGCGCGGGAAGGTGTCATGAAGCTCCGCCTCGCCGGTGTGCACGCCGGGTACGACGGGCGCGAGGTCGTCCGCGCGGTGTCGGTGGAGGTGCCGCGCGGGAGCTGGCTCGCGATCGTCGGGCCGAACGGCGCCGGGAAGTCCACTGTGCTCAAGACGATGGCCGGCCTGCTGCCGAGTTCCGGTTCGGTCCTGATCGACGAGAAAGTGTTGTCGCGCAAGGAAAGGGCGCGACAGGTCGGTTACGCGCCGCAGGACCCGGTGCTCCCCGAAGGGCTCACCGTCACCGACTACGCGCTCCTCGGCCGCACTCCGCATCTCGGCCCGCTCGCTCGCGAGAGCGCCGCCGATCTGTCCATTGTGGAAGGAGTGCTGGACCGGCTGGACCTGACGGAACTGGCGTCCCGCAGGCTCCGCACCCTCTCGGGCGGCGAACGTCAGCGGACCGTGCTCGCGCGCGTTCTGGTGCAGCAGGCCGGACTCCTGCTGCTCGACGAGCCCACCACTGGTCTGGACATCGGGCACGCGCAGGCGATGCTGGAGCTGATCGACCGGCTGCGGCACGAGGACGGCACCACCGTGGTGTCCACTTTGCACGATCTGACGTTCGCCGCCCAGTACGCCGATCACGTACTGCTGCTGTCCGCCGGCGAGGTGGTCGCCGCCGGTACGCCGGCAGAAGTGCTTACGGCACAGGCACTCGAGCGTTACTACGGGGCAGCCGCGGACATCCTCACCGCCGGGCGCGGCGAGCTGGTGGTGGCGCCCGTCAGGCCTGCGCCGTCGGCCGCACGACCACCTCGCTGACGTCGACGTCCGCCGGCTGCTCGATGGCGAACGTGATCGCGCGGGCCATCGCCTCCGGGGCGATCGCGATCGCGTCCACCCGCGCCTTCAACTCGGGATCCGGCTTGCCGCTGCCGAAGTTCGTCGCGGTCATCCCGGGCGACACGACGGTGACGCGCAGGTTCGGGCCCGCTTCCTGGCGCAGCCCTTCGCAGAACGCGCGAACCGCGAACTTCGTCCCCGAGTAGACCGTCTGGCCCGGCACCGTCTTGAACGCCGCCGTCGAGGCGACCGTGACGAACTGCCCGTCGCCCTGGGCGCGGAACACCGGCAGGGCCGCGGCCACGCCGTACAGCACGCCCTTGAAGTTCACGTCGATCATCTCGTCCCAGTGCTCGACCTGTAGTTCGTCCAGCGGCTCCACGTACGCGATGCCCGCGTTGTTGATGAGCACGTCGAGCTTGCCGAACCGGTCACGCGCCACCGCGACGAGGTTTTCCAGGTCTTCCGGGCGTCGTACATCCGTTGCCGCGTAAGCGACTTCGCCGCCCGCCTCGCTGATCCGTGCCGCGAGCTTCTCGAGCAGGTCCGTTCGCCGGGCACCCAGGACGACCTTCGCCCCGCGCTCGGCCAGTAGCAGTGCCGTGACCTCGCCGATGCCGCTGCTGGCGCCGGTGATCGCGACGATCTTGCCTTCGATCATGGTTCCTCCCAATGTAAGACCCTACTTACTTTACACTGGGTGGGTGAGCAAGCGCGACAGCTATCACCACGGTGATCTACGTGCCGCGCTCGTCGAGGCCGCGCTGGCGCTGATCGCGGAGCGTGGGATCGACGCGCTGTCGGTGGCCGAAGCGGCCCGGCGGACGGGTGTCAGTGCGGCCGCGCCGTACCGGCATTTCCCGACGCGGCTGGCGTTGCTGAAGGCCGCGGCGACCCGCGCCGCGGAGTTGCTGGCCGAGGGTCTACGGGAGGTTCAGGAACCGGATCCGGTCGAGGCGCTCGCGGCGACCGCGCGGGTGTATGTCCGGTTCGTCGTCGAGCACCACGCCGGCCTGGACCTCATCTTCGCCGAGCAGCTACGCCCGCTCGCCGACCCCGCACTGGCCGCCGCGGGCCGCGCGGTGATCGATGTACTGTTGCCGATTGCGTTGGCACTGACCGGAAATCCCGTGTCGGCGCTCGATCTGCTGGAGCAGCACATCGCGGCCGCCCACGGGTACGCCGTACTGCACCTGAGCGGCTTCGCCCGCCGCCGCACCCCGGACGTCGAGATGGTCGCCACCGGAGCGGCGAACGTCAGCCGCGCCCTCGCAGCCGCCTTCCGCGGTTGAGCCGCCCACCGGCACCCCGCGTGGCGAGGCATACGCCGACCCGGCGCCGAGCGAAGCCAGCCACGCAGCGATCGCTACACCTCAGCGGCTTCGCCCACGCCGCACCCCAGACACCAACACAGTCGCCACTGAAGCGGCGAACGTCAGCCCCGCCCTTGCGCCACATTCCGCCACTGAACGGCCCGTCCGGCGCCGAACCAGCGCGGCGAAGCGGCGCTGAGCGAAGCCCGATACCGACACCGTCACCAACAGAGCAGCAAACGTCAGCAGCGCCCCGCAGCCACATTCCGCCACTGAACGGCACACCCGGCACCGAAACCAGCGTGGCGTGCCGGTGCTGAGCGAAGCCCGACGTCAACGCCGTCGCCACTGAAGCGGCCAACGTCAGCCGCGCCCTCGCAGCCGCCTTCCGCGGTTGATCACACGAACGGGCCGCCCGGCACCGAACGTCAGCCGCGCGCCTGCAACCGCTGCTCGCGGTTGGTCATGCGAACGGGCCGCCGGCGCCGAAGACCAGGGTGGCGAAGCGTTCACCGATGCGGCGGTGTGTGGCGGCATCGGGGTGAAGCCGGTCGGGCAGCGGCAGCTCGGCGAAGTCCGCCTCGCCGTACAGGTCGCGGCCGTCGAGGTAGTGCAGGTTCGGGTCCTCCGCCGCCCGCTGTTTCACGATGCGCGAAAGCTCCTCGCGGATCACGTTCAGCGTCAGCTTCCCGGGACCGGGCTCGCCCGTCGCCTGGAACAGCACCTGCCCGGTGCTGAAATCCGCCGCGCCGGGACCCGGGGTGTCCTCGTGGATCGGGCAGAGGATCGGCGAAACGACCAGCAGCGGGACGTCCGGCTGCCCGTCACGGATCGTGTCGAGGAAACCGTGCACCGCCGGGCCGAACGCCCGCAGCCGCATCAGGTCCATGTTCACCAGGTTGATGCCGATCTTGACGCTGATCAGATCGGCCGGCGTGTCCCGCATGGCACGGGCGGTGAACGGATCCAGCAGGGCGCTGCCACCGAGCCCGAGGTTGATCAGCTCCGCGTTGCCGGCCGCGGCGAGCGCCGGCCAGATCGTGGTGGCGCTGGCGGCGTTGGAGCCGTGGCTGATCGAACTGCCGTGATGCAGCCAGATCCGGCCCCCTCCCGGCGGCACGGGCTCGATCGGCTCGTCGGTGCGCAGCGCGACCAGCTCGGTGATCTCGTTGAACGGCAACCAGATCTCGACATCCTTCACGCGCTCGGGCAATCCGCCGAACCGGACCGTGCCGACCGGGCCGGGCTGGACTTCCGTGGCTCCGGTGGAAATGTCGATCAGCAGCACGTTGCCGCCGGTCACACTGCCCTGCGCGGCGAGGCTGCCGTCGACCAGCAGGTCGTACACGCCGTCCGGGCGCGGCGGGGCGCCCCGGTACTCCGTCTTGGTCCGCAGGGTGTCCAGCTCGACGATGGTGGCGCGGGTGCGGAACACCAACCGCACGCCGGACGGCTTCGCTTCGGCCTCCCGCAACTGCGGGTCGGCGCACTGGGCGCGGGCCCTCGCGGGCAGCCGGTGCGGTGCCAGACCGTGCTCGGTGCGCTCCAGCTCGAGCGCACCGCGCACCAGGTCCGCAGTGACGGGCGTGGTGATCATGAGCCCAGCCTGCCAGCGATACACCCGGTTCGCACGCGCATTTTCCGAACTAGAACCTGTTACTGTTCCGGGATGATCCTCGATCGTTTCCGGGTGCCCGGCAAGGTCGCCGTCGTCACCGGGTCCGGCCGTGGCATCGGCGCGGCGGCCGCCATCGCCCTGGCCGAAGCAGGCGCCGACGTCGTGCTGTCGTCCCGGACCGAGTCCGATCTGGCGAACGTCGCCGCGCAGGTGGCCGAGCGCGGCCGCAGGGCGCACGTGGTGCCGGCGGATCTCAGCGATCCGGCCGCCGCCGCGGCACTGGCGACCGCCGCGGTCGACACGTTCGGCCGGCTCGACATCGTCGTGAACAACGTCGGTGGCGCGTATCCCCGGCCACTGCTGGAATCCACGCCCGAGTTCCTCGAAGAAGCCTTCCGCTTCAACGTTTCCACCGCGCACGCGCTCACGACCGCGGCCGTGCCGGCGATGCTGGCGGCGGGCGGCGGCGCGGTGGTGGGCATCTCGTCGAACATGGGCCGGATCGCCGGGCGCGGGTTCGCCGCCTACGGCACCGCGAAAGCCGCGCTCGCGCACTACACCCGGCTGGCGGCGTACGACCTCGCGCCGAAGATCCGGGTCAACGCGATCGCCGTCGGCTCGGTGGCGACGTCCGCGCTGGACATCGTGGTGAGCAACCCGGAGATCAAGGCGAAAATGGAGGTGGCGACGCCGTTGCGGCGCGTCGGGGACCCCCGAGGACGTCGCCGCGGCGATCATTTTCCTTGTGTCGCAAGCAGGTGCGTACGTGACCGGCAAGGTGCTCGAAGTCGACGGCGGCCTGCAGGCGCCGAACCTCGACCTCGGCCTGCCGGACCTCTAAACCGCCTGTTCCTTCTCGTCGGACTTCGTGGCCGAGCTGAGCAGTTCGGGATCTTCGCGTGGACCGCGGCTACGGGCCACGATGAAGTACACGATCGCACCGATGAACACCACGGCCGAGGTGAACACGTTCACCCGCAGGCCGAGGATGTGGTTGGCGGTGTCGGTGCGGAGCAGTTCGATCCAGAACCGGCCGAGCGTGTAGCCCGCGACGTAGAGCGCGAACGCGCGGCCGTGGCCGAGCTTGAACCGCCGGTCCATCCAGACCACGAACCCGGCGACCGCGAGGTTCCACAGGAGTTCGTACAGGAACGTCGGCTGTACCGGGCTGTCGGGCAGCGGGATGGAGCCGAACGCGACACCGTCCGGGCCCTGGTCGGGGATCGTCGGGTTGTTCGGGTCGAAGCGCTGGTAGATCTCCAGGCCCCAGGGGAGGTTCGTGTGCGCGCCGTACAGTTCCTGGTTGAAGTAGTTGCCGAGGCGGCCGATGGCCTGCGCCGCCACGATCCCGGGCGCGATCGCGTCCGCCATCGCCGGCAGCGGGATTCCCTTGCGGCGGCAGGCAATCCACGCGCCGAGCCCGCCCAGCGCGATGGCGCCCCAGATGCCGAGCCCGCCGTCCCAGATGTAGAGGGCCTTGATCGGGTCCTTGCCCGGAGCGAAGTAGAGCTCCGGATCGGTGATGACGTGGTAGAGCCGCCCGCCGACGATCCCGAACGGCACCGCGAAGACGGCGATGTCGACGACCGCGCCCTTGGCCCCGCCACGCTCCTGCCAGCGTCGCTCGCCCCACCAGATGGCGACGATGATGCCGGCGATGATGCACAGCGCGTAGGCCCGGATCGGGATGGATCCCAGGTACCAGACGCCCTGCTGCGGGCTCGGGATCGTCGCGAGAAAGACGGAGTGCACGGGGCCACCGTAACCTGCGGCGGTAACGACCCGGTGTGCTGCCTCCTACGTGGCGATATACCGCGAGGAGTTCGTCGCGGTCAGTGCGACTCGCGGCCGTTGAGGAAGGCCGAGCCGACCGCCAGCACGCAGCCGGCGGCGAAGATGAGCGTCAGCCACACCGGCCCGCCACGCAGCCCGTTCCAGATCCCGGCGGCGGCCGTGAGCACCGCCATCACGATGTTGCGAACCTGCAGAGGTGTCGGCTTGGCCATACCGGCCAGCCTTGCACACGCGATCAGGCGCCGAGATCCACGGTGGCCGCCAACGGGCTGGTCAGGGTGATCCGGCCGGCCGTGCTGTGGGCGATCTCTCGGTACTCACCGTCGACCAGCTCGTGCAACGTGGCCTCGGCTGGCCGCGCGGCGGCGTCCACCAGCAGGTAGTAGCGAATGTTGGCCTCGGCGTACAGCGCACGCTTGAGCACCCGGTCCTGCATCTTGGTCGACGGAGACTCGATCTCCACCGCGAGCAGCACTTCGACCGCGGGGACGTACACGAGGTCCTCACCCGGGCACGTCACGATTACCAGATCGGGGATGAGCAGCCGTCGGCGGTTCAGGCGCACGTTGACGCCGAGCAGCATTTCGGTGCCAGCAGGAGCGGAATCGCGCAGGGAGTACAGGTTCCCCAGGATTCGTTGATGCCGCGTCGTCGGTGCGGGGCTCACGACGAGCACCCCGTCGACCAGCTCGATACGGCTGCCGCTGTCCTCGGGCAGCTCAAGGACTTCCTCGACAGTCCACTCAGCGGGGTGCCAGGGCACAAGGTTGTCAGGCTCGATATCAGGCACTGCGACCACGGTAGTTCACCCCCGCTCGTGACGAAAACAGCTCTGCACGACAAGCATGACATATCGACCCCCAGTTATGGACGAACATGGGGTTACCGTGCCACTACCCACCGACATTTCCGCTGCGCGGTGGCGCCCTGCCGCGAACCGTCGCGGTCAGGCAGAAACAGGCTGCCGGACGCCTTCGGCGAGTTCCGCGCTCAGCTCGCGCACCGCCGACGCGCCCTCGGCGGCCTTCGTCACCAGCGCCGACCCGACGATCACGGCGTCGGCGAAGCCGGCGACCTCCGCCGCCTGCGCACGCGAGCGCACGCCCAGCCCGACGCCGATCGGCAGGTCCGTGTGCACCCGCGCCCGGCGGACCAGGTCCGCGGCACCGGCGCCGACCTTGTCCCGCGCGCCGGTCACGCCCATCACCGACGTCGCGTAGAGGAAGCCCGACGCCGCCCGCGCGGTCAGGTCGATCCGCTCCTCCGACGACGACGGCGCAACCAGGAAGATCCGGTCCAGCCCGTGCTCCTCCGACGCGGCCAGCCACTCGGCCGCCTCGTCGGGGACCAGGTCCGGGGTGATCATGCCCAGCCCGCCGGCCGCCGCGAGATCGCGCGCGAACCGGTCCACGCCGTAGCGGTGCACCGGGTTCCAGTACGTCATCACGACCGCCCGTCCACCGCGCGCGGAAACCGACTCGACGACCTCGAACAGGTGCTTGATCCGGACGCCCTGCTTCAGCGCCGTGTCCGCGGCGAGCTGGATCGTCGGCCCGTCCATCACCGGGTCGGAGTACGGCATTCCGACCTCGACGAGGTCGGTGCCACCGTCGATCATGGCCGCGAGCATGTCCTTCGAGCCTTCGACGCTCGGGTACCCGGCGGGCAGGTAGCCGACCAGCGCGGCCCGGCCCTCGCCGCGGGTCTGCTCGAACAGAGCCTGCAAACTCACTTGCCCACCAACCCGAACCACTCGGCCGCCGTGTCCATGTCCTTGTCCCCGCGGCCGGACAGGTTGACCAGGATCAGCGCCTCGCGGCCGAGCTCCTGGCCCAGCTGGATCGCGCCGGCCAGGGCGTGTGCCGACTCGATCGCCGGGATGATGCCCTCGGTCCGCGACAGCAGCTTCAGCGCCTCCATCGCCTGGGCGTCGGTGATCGGCCGGTACTCGGCCCGGCCCGAGTCCTTGAGCCACGCGTGTTCCGGGCCGACGCCCGGGTAGTCGAGCCCCGCGGAGATCGAGTGCGACTCCATGGTCTGGCCGTCCTCGTCCTGCAGCAGGTACGACATCGCGCCGTGCAGGTTGCCCGGGGTGCCCTTGGTGAGTGTCGCGCCGTGCCGACCGGTCTCGACGCCGTCGCCGCCGGGCTCCAGGCCGACGAGCCGGACGTCGGGGTCGTCGATGAAGCCGTGGAAGATGCCGATCGCGTTCGACCCGCCGCCGACGCACGCGGCGACGGCGTCCGGCAGCCGGCCGGTCTGTTCCAGGACCTGCGCCCTGGCCTCCTCGCCGATCACCTTGTGGAAGTTGCGCACCATCGTCGGGAACGGGTACGGGCCCGCCGCCGTGCCGAACAGGTAGTGCGTCGTGTCGGCGTTGGTGACCCAGTCGCGCAGCGCCTCGTTGATCGCGTCCTTGAGCGTGCGCGAACCCGTCTTGACCGGCACCACCTCGGCGCCGAGCAGCCGCATCCGCGCGACGTTCAGCGACTGCCGTTGCGTGTCGACCTCGCCCATGTAGACCACGCATTCGAGGTCCAGCAGCGCGCAGGCGGTGGCCGTCGCGACCCCGTGCTGCCCGGCGCCGGTCTCGGCGATGACCCGCTTCTTGCCCATCCGCTTGGTGAGCAGTGCCTGGCCCAGCACGTTGTTGATCTTGTGGGAGCCGGTGTGGTTGAGGTCCTCGCGCTTGAGGAAGATCCGCGCGCCACCCGCGTGCTCGCCGAACCGCACCGCCTCCGTGAGCAGGCTCGGCCGGCCCGCGTAGTCGCGCAGCAGCCGCTTGAGCTCGGCGTTGAACGCCGGGTCCGCGCGGGCCTTGTCGTACTCGGTGGCGACCTCGTCGACGACCCCGATCAGCGCCTCCGGCATGAAGCGGCCGCCGTACTTGCCGCCGTAGTAGCCACGCTCGTCCGGGTCGTGCTCGGAGCGCGGGGAGCGCTCGGTCATCGCGCGGGCCTCGGGCAGGCCGGGTGCGAACCGGCGGTGACCAGTTTGATCAGCGCGCCCTTCGGGTCACCCGAGGCGACCAGGCCCTCGCCGACCAGCACCGCGTCGGCGCCGTGACCGGCGTAGGCCATCAGGTCACCGGGGCCGCGGACCCCGGACTCGGCGATCTTGGTGACGTCGAACGGCAGCCCGGGAGCGAGCCTGCCGAACACGTCGCGGTCCACTTCCAGGGTGTGCAGGTTGCGCGCGTTGATGCCGATGACCTGGGCGCCCGCCTCCAGCGCGCGGTCGGCCTCCTCGGCGTTGTGCACCTCGACCAGCGCCGCCATGCCCAGCGACTCGACCCGATCGAGCAGCGAGACCAGCGCGTTCTGCTCCAGCGCCGCGACGATCAGCAGCACCATGTCCGCGCCATGCGCGCGTGCCTCGTGCACCTGGTACGGGCTGACGACGAAGTCCTTGCGCAGCAAGGGAATGTCGACGGCGGCGCGGACCGCGTCGAGGTCGGCGAGCGAACCGCCGAAGCGGCGCTGCTCGGTGAGCACGCTGATCACGCGCGCACCGGCCTCTTCGTAGTCCTTGGCCAGCGCGGCCGGATCGGCGATCGCCGCCAGCTCGCCCTTCGACGGGCTGCGGCGCTTGACCTCGGCGACCACACCGATCGACGACTCCCGCAGCGCACCCGCGGCATCCCGCGGCGGGGCCGCCTTGGCAGCGAGAACCTTGAGCTCGTCCAACGGCAGTGCCTTCTCGCGCTCGGCGAGATCGACGCGGACACCGGCGATGATTTCTTCGAGAGCGCTCACCGGAAGCCCCCGTCCTCGGGTGTATCCGGATATTCACTCGAAAGCTGGCTCACAAACACCTTCCCCTTCCCGCAGAAAAGATGCTAACCCGCCGACAATCACGGGCCGGTCCCGGGTCGAACATGCCTTGGCAGCGGCCAAATCTCCACCACTACTTGTGATCAGTCGGGTCTTCTCCCTCGGAGAGCGCCTCCCACAGTTCGGTGTCGGGGTCACGCGCGGCCTTGCGCACGCTCGGTGCCGAATAGCGCGCGCCGAGGCGTGGCATCGCGCCGGCGCGCCTGGTGCTGATCAACCCGCCGAGGAGCACGAGAATTCCCGCGAGCAACGCGAGCCCACGGCCGAGGTAGATCTGCCAAATGGGCGCACCCGCGGGAAAACCGCCGAACGACACCCCGTCGACCGCGATCCAGCACGCCCACAGCCCGGCGACAGCGAGTACCCCACCGAGCACCCGGCGTGGCCAGCCGCCGGTCGCGATGGCACCGGCGACCCCGGCGACGGCGAGAAACGCCAGCGGCACGAGCGCGCCGGAGTGCTGCGCGCCCGTCTGGGTCTCCAGGATCGTGCCCCGCACGCCGGCGTCACGAAGCTGGGCCGACCAGACGAGCCGAGACGAACCCCACAGTGCCGCCGCCCCGAGGAGCAACGTCACCGAGACCGTCCACAGTGGACGCTTACTGGACGCTGGCGATGTCATCGGTCGGATCCAATGCCCTGGCGGGGGCCATGGTCTGCGCGGCGGCGACGGCCGAAAGCACCGTGCGCGCCTTGTTGAGCGATTCGTTGTCCTCGTAGTCGGCGACCGAGTCCGCGACCACGCCACCGCCGGCCTGCACGTACGCGACGTTGTCCCGCACCAGCGCGGTGCGGATGGCGATGGCCGTGTCGGCGTCCCCGGCGAAGTCGAGGTAACCCACGACGCCACCGTAGAGGGCGCGGCGGACCGGTTCCAGCTCCTCGATCAGTTCCATCGCGCGCACCTTGGGCGCGCCCGACAGGGTGCCGGCCGGGAAGCACGAGGCCACGGCGTCGAACGCGGTGCAGTCGTCGCGCAGCTCGCCGGTGACGGTCGACACGATGTGCATCACGTGGCTGTAGCGCTCGATGGTGAAGAAGTCGACGACGTGCACGGTGCCGGGCTTGCACACCTTGCCGAGGTCGTTGCGGCCCAGGTCGACGAGCATCAGGTGCTCGGCGCGCTCCTTCTCGTCCGCGAGCAGGTCCTTCGCCAGCTGGGCGTCCTCCTCGGGATCGACGCCGCGCCAACGGGTCCCGGCGATCGGGTGCGTGGTCGCGCGCCCTTCGTGCACGGTGACCAGTGACTCCGGGCTCGAGCCGACGATGTCGAAACCCTCCAGCCGTAGCAGGTACATGTACGGGCTGGGGTTGGAGGTGCGCAGCACGCGGTAGATGTCGAGCGCGCTCGCCTGGGTCTCGATCTCGAAACGTTGCGAGGGCACGACCTGGAATGCCTCACCGGCCTTGATCGCCTCGACGGCCGTCTCCACCGCCTGGTGGTAGTCCTCCTTCGTGCGGTGCCGGCGGAACTCCGGCGCGGGCCGGGAGAACACCGCGGTGGTCGACGGCGCGGCCACCCGCAGCTGCTCGGTCATCGCCTCCAGCCGGCGGACCGCGTCGTCGTACGCCGCGTCGACGCGCTCCGGTGAGTCGTCCCAGTTCACCGCGTTCGCGATCAGCGTGACCGTGCCCTCGTGGTGGTCGACCGCCGCGAGGTCGGTCGCGAAGAGCATCGTCAGCTCGGGGATGTCGATGTCCTTCTCGGCCAGCTCTGGCAGCTTTTCCAGCCAGCGCACGGCGTCGTAGCCGATGTAGCCGACCATGCCGCCGGTCAGCGGTGGCAGGCCGGGCAGCCGCTCGGTGTGCAGCGCGGCCACGGTCTCGCGCAGCACCTGCAGCGGGTTGCCCTCGGTGGGCAGCCCGACCGGCGGGGTGCCCACCCATACCGCCTTCCCATCACGCACGGTGAGCGCGGCGGGGCTGCGCACTCCGATGAACGACCATCGTGACCAGGACTGCCCGTTCTCCGCCGACTCGAACAGGAACGTGCCGGGCCGGTCCGCGGCCAGCTTCCGGTACACGCTGACCGGGGTCTCCCCGTCGGCGAGCAGCCGCCGGACGACCGGGATGACCCGGCGGCCCTCGGCGAGCGCGCGGAACTCGTCCCGCGGCGGGCTGACGGCACCGAGCCCGACGGGTACGGAACTCGCGGAGTGGACAGTGACCATGCGGAAAGCCTAGCCACGCGCAGCGTGTCCGTGAGGGGTGGTGGTCGGGCGAGGGGCTGGCGCTAGCCACGCGCCGCTGGGCACTCGCAGACGGCCAAGAATTCACCGCTCGTTGAATTCTGTGCCAGGGCGAGTCATGATGGACTGGTGAGCACGACTGATGAACCGAAGGCCGGCAAGCGGCGCGGCCGCCGCCCCGCCGGGGAGGACACCCGGACGGCGCTCCTGGACGCCGCCCGCGCGGTGTTCTCCGAGAACGGCTACGACGGTGCCACAGTGCGCGCCATCGCCGCCAGGGCGGGCGTCGACGCGGCCATGGTCAACCACTGGTTCGGCGGCAAGGACTCACTGTTCGCCCAGGCCGTGCTCGAATTGCCGTTCGACCCCCAGATGGTCGTCGACACGCTGCTCGAGGGCGAGGTGGACACGCTCGGCGAGCGGATCGTCCGCCGGTTCGTGACCGTGTGGGACTCGACCTCGGGCGGCGTTTTCCCCGCGCTGGTCCGGAGCCTGGCCAGCCATGACAAGGCCGCGATCGGCCTGCGGGACTTCCTGATCAAGAACATCCTCGACAAGATCGTGGCCCAGATCAAGACTGACCAACCCCAGTTGCGCGCCACCTTGTGCGCCTCCCAGCTGATCGGCATCGGCATGGCGCGCTACGTCGCGCGGTTCGAGCCACTCGGCTCGGCCGACACCGAAACGGTGGTGGCCGCGGTAGCGCCCACCCTGCAGCGCTACCTCACCGGCGACATCGGTTCCATCAGTTCGAATTAGCGTGCCGTTTGTCGCTGATCCGGCGGCAGCCACAGCGGAAACGGGTTTCTGCGAACAGGTCGTGTCCGCCTGCTTTCGACCGGATCAGTACCGCGCCGTTCGTCACCAATCCGACCACAGTCACGGGTTTCAGCCAGCAGGCCGGGCCGCGGACCGGCTTTTGCCGGATCGGTGACCTGGCTCGTTCACACGGCCGCTTTCTCCCCCGCCAGACCGAGCCTGCGCATCGCTCCCTCCACGTCGCTCGCGTGCGCCACCGCGATCCGTTCCGCGGCCCGCAGCGAGAGCCGTGCGGTGTCGAGGAACTGACGCAGGTCCTCACCGTCCGTTGTGGACAGTTCGCCAGGGTTGTCCATGTCCGCGCGCATGACCTCGTCCACGGCCCGGTCGATGGCCAGCACGCCGTCCAACGCGTCGTCGAGCCGGTTCACCAACTGCCGCGCCCTACCGCGCAATTGTTCGTAATAGAGTTGGGTGTCGCTCATGATCACTACCTTTCGGAACTGGTGGAAAACCTCGTGTCCCACAGAGTTCCGAAAGAAGTCCCCCTTGGCAACGAATCAGACAACGCGATCCGAAGTTCACCCGTAAGATCGATTTCGCCGACTTCGGGGCGGCTAGCCGCGGTCGTCCGACAGCAACAGTCTTTCCTCGGTGTCGAAGCAACTCCGGGTGTTCGTGTGGCAGGCGGGACCGACCTGGTCGACCCGCACCAGGACGGTGTCGGCGTCGCAGTCCAGGCGGACCTCGCGCACGTGCTGGGTGTGCCCCGACGTCTCGCCCTTGACCCACAACTCCTTGCGGCTGCGGGAAAAGTACGTGCCGCGGCGGGTGGTCAGGGTGGCTTCGAGCGCCTCGTCGTTCATCCACGCGACCATCAGCACGTCCGAGGTCTCGTGGTCGACGACGACCGCGCAGATCAGCCCGTCGGCGTTGCGCTTCAGGCGCGCGGCAAGCGCGGGATCGAGCGTCATGCCGCGTCTCCGAGCAGATATCGCCGCACGGGCCCCGAATTCAGCAGCACCCAGCTGTAGATGTAGCCGATCGCCAGCACCGCCGAGAACAGCTTGAACCACAGCACCGCACCGGCCAGCAACAGGAAAGCGTGCAGCAGCCCCAAAACCGCGGCCACGGCGAAGCCGAAGAACCGGGACGACGGCATCCGCAGCGCGAGCCCGCCCGCGACGAGCCCGCCCAGGACGACGCTCGCGACCGGCAACAGCAGCGTGCGCGGCGAGGCGTCGGACGTGGTCACGATGACGATGCCGAGCGCGAGGTAGGCCAGGCCGAGCCCGACCATCATCGCCATCGCCAGTTTCACTTCGATGGCCACCGATTTGAGCTTCACCGGATCTCGACTCCCCCGGCGCGCAAGGCATCCTTCACGTCGCCGATCTTCAACTGTCCGAAGTGGAACACGCTCGCGGCGAGCACCGCGTCCGCACCGGCCAGCACGGCGGGCAGGAAATGCTCCACCGCGCCCGCGCCGCCGCTCGCGATCACCGGCACCCGCACGACCTTGCGGGTCAGTTCGATCAGCTCGAGGTCGAAACCGTTCTTCGTGCCGTCCGCGTCCATCGAGTTGAGCAGGATCTCGCCCACGCCCAACTCCTCGCCGCGGGCGGCCCACTCGACGGCGTCGGTTCCGGTGCCCTTGCGACCGCCGTGCGTGGTCACCTCGAAGCCCGACGCGGTCCCGGGCGCGCGGCGCGCGTCGACCGACAGCACGATGCACTGCGCGCCGAACCGCCGCGACGCCTCGTGCAGGAACTCCGGGCGGGCGATCGCCGCCGTGTTGATGCTCACCTTGTCCGCGCCCGCGCGCAGCAGCCGGTCGACGTCCTCGCAGGCACGCACGCCACCGCCGACGGTCAGCGGGATGAACACCTGCTCGGCCGTACGGCGCACCACGTCGTAGGTGGTCTCGCGGTTGCCGGAGGACGCGGTGACGTCGAGGAAGGTCAGCTCGTCGGCGCCTTCCGCGTCGTACAGGCGGGCCAACTCGACCGGGTCACCGGCGTCACGCAGGTCGGCGAAGTTGACGCCCTTCACAACACGGCCGGCATCGACGTCCAGGCACGGAATCACCCTTACGGCTACGGACATATGCCCAGGATATCCGCGCACCCGGAGTTCCTAAGCTGGCGGCATGTGGTGGGGATGGCTGTGTGCGGTGGTGGCCGCCGTCGCGTACGGGGTGGCCTCGGTGTTGCAGGCGGTCGCGGCGCGCGCGGTCGACGGGGGTGAGCGCGGGGTCGATCCGCGGCTCCTGGTGCGCGTGTTCCGGCAGTGGCGGTACGTCGCCGGGACCGGGCTGGACGTGCTCGGCTTCCTGGCGCAGCTGGTCGCGCTGCGGGTGCTGCCGCTGTTCGCGGTGCAGGCGGCGCTCGCGGCGAGCCTGGCGGTGACGGCGGTCGCCGCGATCGGCATCGGCGCGCGGCTGCGCGCGCGGGAATGGGTCGCGGTCGCCCTGGTGTGCGGGGGCCTCGGGCTGCTGGGCGTATCGGCGCAGGGCGAGGGTTCGAACCCGGTCGGGTTCGGCTTCCACCTCTCGCTCGTGATCGCGGCGGCGGTGCTCGGTGTCGTCGGCATGGCGGCCGGGCGGGCCCCGGGGCGCGTGCGCAGCCCGGCGCTGGGCCTGGTCGCGGGGCTCGAGTTCGCACTGGTCGCGCTCGCCGGACGGATCGTCTCGGCGAACAGCCTCGGCGGGTTCCTCACCGACCCCGCGACGTACGCGATCGCGGCCGCCGGGGCGCTCGGCATGCTGTTCTTCGCCTCGGCGCTGCAACGCGGCAGCGTCACGACGGCGACCGCGCTGATGGTGGTCGGCGAGACCGTGCTGCCGTCGGTGATCGGCGTGCTGGCACTCGGCGACACCACGCGGCCCGGGTTCGGGATTCTCGCCGTGGCGGGGTTCGTCCTCGCCGTGGTCTCCGCGCTGGCGCTGGCCCGCTTCGGAGAAGTGTCTTGACCTAGGACGGCCACTGCCTCAAATTAAACACATGAGGAATTCAGCCGTCAGCGTCGACGGCCTCCGGGTGCGTCGCGGCGGGCGCGAGGTGGTGTCCGGCGTGAGCTTCGAGATCGCGGCGGGCGCCGTGACCGGTTTGCTCGGGCCGAGCGGCTGCGGCAAGACAACCGTCATGCGGTCGATCGTCGGCGTCCAGATCGTCGCGGGCGGCCGGGTGACCGTGCTCGGCGAACCGGCGGGCAGCCCGGCGTTGCGGCGCAAGATCGGTTACGCCACCCAGGATCCGGCGGTCTACTCGGATCTCACGGTCACCGAATCGCTGCGCTACTTCGCCGCGATCCTGCGTGCACCATCGTCCGATGTGGACAGAGTGATCGCGTCGGTCGGACTGGAAACCGAGGCACACAAACTGATCGGCGCGCTGTCCGGGGGCGAGCACTCGCGGGCCAACCTCGCGATCGCGTTGCTGGGCAAGCCGGAACTGCTCGTGCTGGACGAACCGACCGTCGGCCTGGATCCGGTGCTGCGGGACTCGCTGTGGGGGCTGTTCCGCTCGCTGGCCGCCGCGGGGACGACCCTGCTGGTCTCGAGCCATGTGATGGACGAGGCCGCGCGGTGCGACCGGCTCCTGCTCATGCGCGACGGCCTGCTGCTGACCGACGACACCCCGGACGGCCTGCGCGACCGCACCGGCTCGGCCGATCTGGAGCAGGCGTTCCTGCACCTGATCCGCGAACAGGAGGCGGCGCGACCGTGAACCCCGTACTGGCTTTCGCCACCGCACGGCGGATCCTGACCCAGCTCCGCCACGACCCGCGCACCGTCGTGATGCTGATCATCGTGCCGTCGCTGCTGATGGTGCTGCTGCGGTACGTGCTCAACTCGCCGCGGCTGTTCAGCGCCACCGCACCGGCGTTGCTGGGCGTGTTCCCGTTCCTGATCATGTTCCTGATCACCTCGGTCACCACGCTGCGCGAACGCACGACCGCGACCCTGGAACGGCTGATGACGCTGCCGATCGGCCGGCTGGACCTGCTGTTCGGCTACGCGCTGGCGTTCGGCGGGCTCGCGGTCGTGCAGGTCGCCGTCGCCGCCGGGGTGTCGGTGACGTGGCTCGGTCTCGACGTCCGCGGCTCGCTGTGGCTGCTGATGCTCATCGCGGTGCTCGACGCACTGCTGGGGATGGCGCTCGGCCTGTTCGTCAGCGCGTTCGCCCGTACCGAGTTCCAGGCGATCCAGTTCATGCCGGTGTTCGTGCTGCCGCAGATCCTGCTGTGCGGCCTGTTCGTGGCACGCGCGTCGATGGGCTGGGTGCTGCACTGGCTGTCGAACGTGATGCCGCTTTCCTACGCGGTGGAGGCGCTCGGCCGCGTCACCACTTCGTCCACAGTGGACATCACGTTGGTGCGGGACCTGCTGGTGGTGGCGGGCTGCGCGCTGCTCGCGCTGGTGCTGGGCGCGGCCACGTTGCGCCGGCGGACGCCGTGAGCACCGCTACTGTGGGCCCATGACGGAAGCCCTCGGCGCTGAGAAGTACGTGCTGCTGACCACGTTCCGCAAGGACGGCACCCCGGTGTCGACGCCGATCTGGGTGGCGGCCGACGGCGGCGAGCTGGTGATGTTCTCCGAACGCAAGGCCGGCAAGATCAGGCGCATCCGCCGCGACGGCAAGGTCCGGGTGCAGGCCTGCGACCTGCGCGGACGGCAGACCCACGGCCCCGAACTGACCGGCACCGCACGGTTGGTCGAGGGCGAGGACTACCGCCGCGTGCAGCGCCTGCTCGCGCGCAAGTACGGCATCATCGGGCAGGTCAGCTCTTCTTCAGCCGCCTGCGCGGGCCCAAGGACCGCACCGTCGGAATAGCGATCCGGCTCGACGCCTAGCGAACCGCGGCCAGGGCCTCGGGCAGGGTGAAGGCACCGGCGTAGAGGGCCTTGCCGACGATCGCGCCCTCGACGCCGTCGCCGGCCAGCGTCGCCAGCGCGCGCAGGTCGTCCAAACTGGACACTCCGCCGGAGGCGATGACGGGTGCGTCGGTGCGCGCCGCGACCTCGCTGAGCAGCTCGATGTTCGGGCCCTTGAGGGTGCCGTCCTTGCTGACGTCGGTGACCACGTAGCGGCTGGCGCCGTCGCGGTCGAGCCGGTCCAGCACCTCCCACAGGTCCCCGCCGTCCTTGGTCCACCCGCGCGCGGCGAGCCGGTGACCCGCCTCGGTGATGCGCACGTCCAGGCCGATCGCGACCCGGTCGCCGTGCGTGGCAACGGCTTTCGCGGTCCACTCCGGATCTTCGAGCGCGGCCGTGCCCAGGTTCACCCGCCGGGCGCCGGTGGCCAGCGCGGCCTCCAGTGACTGATCGTCACGGATCCCGCCGGACAGCTCGACCTGGACATCCAGCCGCGCCACCACATCGGCCAGCAGCTCGCGGTTCGAGCCCTTGCCGAACGCGGCGTCGAGATCGACCAGATGGATCCACTCCGCCCCGTCCCGCTGCCAGGCCAGGGCCGCCTCCAGCGGGTCGCCGTAGGCGGTCTCGGTGCCGGCTTCGCCTCGCACGAGCCGGACGGCCTGGCCGTCGGCCACATCCACAGCGGGAAGGAGCGTGAAAGTCACCCCGTCACTATAGGTGAGCCCGGTCAGAGGGTCCGCAGCCAGTTCTCCAGCAGCTGCGCGCCCGCGTCGCCGGACTTCTCCGGGTGGAACTGGGTGGCCCACAACGGCCCGTTCTCCGCCGCGGCGACGAAGTCCTCGCCGTGGTGCGCCCAGGTGACCTTGGGCTGCTGGCCGGGCAGGCCGGAGTCGAGCTCCCAGGTGCGCACGGCATAGGAGTGCACGAAGTAGAACCGTGCGTCCGGGTCGAGACCGGCGAACAGTTGCGAGTCGGCGGGCGCGCGCACGGTGTTCCAGCCCATGTGCGGCACGACGTCGGCGTGCAGGCGATCGACGGTGCCGGGCCACTCCCCGGTTCCCTTCGACTCCACTCCGTGCTCGACGCCGCGTTCGAAGAGGATCTGCATGCCGACGCAGATGCCGAGCACGGGGCGGCCGCCGGCGAGCCGGGTGCCGATGATCTTGTCGCCGTTGACGGACAGAAGTCCTTCGATACAGGCGGCGAACGCGCCGACGCCGGGCACCACGAGACCGTCCGCGGCCAGCGCCGCCCGCGGGTCCGCGGTCACTTCGACCTCGGCACCGGCGCGCCGCACGGCACGTTCGGCGGATCGAAGGTTCCCGGAACCGTAATCCAGAATCACGACACGAGTCACGACAGGAGTCTAAGGTGGCAGACCAACGGCTTCCAACAACGCCGCCCTCCCCTTGGTTTGAGTTTTTCCCAGGCGGGGAACAGTTCCACGGGCTGGCAGGCAAAGGGAGTGAGAATGCTTTCGCAAAGCGGTTCGACCACGAGACCGACCCGAAGAATCATCACGCTGGCCGATGAACTGGCCGACGAACTCTCCCGTTTCGACGCCGACGAGCTGGGCACGGCCGAACTGCGCGGGCTGATGCGCGGGATGACCGGCACCGCCTCGGCGCTCACCCGGATCCTCGACCAGCTGCGCGAGTGCCCTGTGCTCACCCAGTCCGAGCTGGACCGGCCCGCGCACCAGACGATGCGCAGCGAGCTGGACCAGGCGGCCGCCGCGGCCGAGGATCTGCGGGTGACCGCCGAGTCACTGTGCCGGCTGCTCCCGGTGGACATGTCCGGCCCGCTCAGTTCCCGCAGAAGTCGCTGATCGCGGCCTGCAGGCTGGGCAGGTCGAGGCCGTGAACGGCGTCGTGGTCGGCGGGGTTGCCGTAGACGCGCACCTCCGCGTCGCGGCGGACGCCCAGCGAACGCAGCCGGTGCGGCACGTCCGCCAGCGCCTGCGCGACCTGGTGTGCGGACGTGCCCGCCAGGTATGGCTCGACGAGCACGACGTCGGCGACATCGCCGATCGCGGCCCGTAAACCCTTGGCGTCGAAGGGGCGGATCGTGTTGGCGTACAACAAGGTCACATCCAGGTCCCCGGTCGCGGCGAGTACCCGATCCAACACGGGTCCGACGGCCAGCACGACGCCACGGCGCCCTTCGCGCAGTAGCTGGAAGCCCGCGCCGAGGTGTGGCCGCGCGTTCGTCTGGTCGCTCAGCCGCACGTAAACGGCGCTGTCGCCCGGCAAGGACTCGAGCAGCAGCCGTCGTGCCTCGCCGGGATGCCCGGGGACGTGCACGGTCCAGCCCGGCACGGTGTCGAGCAACGCGACGTCGGCCGGCGACTGGTGCGTGCGACCGGGCAGGTCGTAGGACGCGCCCGAGGACACCAGCACCGCGCCTACGCCTTGATGCGTCAGGTCGAGTTTGATCTGTTCGTACGGCCGCTCGACGAGGAAGGGCGCCAGGGCGTGCGCCACCGGACGCAGGCCGGCCAGCGCCAGCCCGCCGGCCACGCCGATGAGCGCCTGCTCGCGGTTGCCGACGTCGAGCACCCGGCCGGGATACCGGCGCCGCGCGTGCGCCACCGACTCCGCCGGGATGTCCGCGAGCACCAGCACCAGCCGCGGATCGGCGGCCAGCGCTTCGTCCATTGTGGACAGGAAGGTGGCGCGCACGGCTCAGCGTCTCGCCGGTTCGACGACCGCCACCACGCACAGCGGCTGGGCCGGATGGGGCGCGGTGAATGCGTCGTACAACGCTTCGTGGTCATGGCCGTCGACCACGCGGGTTGCCCAGCACTCGACCGCGAACCGGCGCTCGATGCCGCCGGGCCAGCCGTGGGTGGCCGACGCGCTGTCGATCACCACGGCGGTCAGCTGGTCCATCGCCAGGCGCCCGGCGAGCGCGATCGCCTCGGCGTTCGAGCCCTCGTCGAGCTCGGCGTCGCCGATGAGCACCATGACCTTCGGCCTGGTGATCCGCTGCGCGCGCAAGCCGAAGACGGTGCCGAGCGCCAGCGCCAGCCCGTGCCCGGGCGAGCCGGTCGAGATTTCCGCGCCCGGCACGCGGGTTCGGTCCGGGTGCGGGCCCAGGCGCGAGCGCACGGACGTCCGGTCGCCGAGTTCGTCCGGGTCGAGGAATCCTTTGGCGGCGAGCACGGCGTAGTACGGCATCGACTCGTGCCCGTCGGACAGCAGGAATCGGTCACGCTTCGGATCGCGCACCGTTTCCGGCGACACGTTCAGCACCCGGTCGAAAAGCACCCAGAGCACGTCCACAGTGGACCCCCACGCGGCCAGGTCCTTGGTGACGGTGGTCATGCCCCCACGGTGCAACCTCGACTTAAGTTGAAGTCAAGGCTACCCTGGCGGACGTGACCAAGCTTGCCGACCATCTCAGCATCGGCCAGGTCGCGGAACGCAGTGGAGTGCCGCACACGGCGCTGCGATTCTACGAGGATCGCGGTCTGATCTCCTCGGTGCGGTCCGCGGGCAACCAGCGCCGCTACGCGCGCACGGTCCTGCGCCGGATCGCGTTCATCCGGGCCGCTCAGCGGGTGGGTCTGAGCCTCGAAGAGATCAGCGAGGCGCTGGGCACCCTGCCCAGGGATCACGCACCGACGAAGGCGGACTGGGCGCGGCTCTCGCGCAACTGGCAGGACGAACTGGAGGCGCGGATCGACGCGCTGCAGCGGCTGCGGGACCGGCTCACCGGGTGTGTCGGCTGCGGCTGCCTGTCGTTGCGGATGTGCGGGCTGTACAACCAGGACGACCAGATGTCCCGCTTCGGCCCCGGCGCGCGCCTGCTCAGGCCCGCGATGGAGGGCGGCGCGTAGAAACCGCTTGCGCGGTAGGGGTGTTCCGTGCGCCAATCGAGGCAGCATGGAAAACAGAAGAATGATCTCGCTTTCGAAGCGACTTTCCCGGCATCTGCGCCACGCCCCCGAAGCGATCGGGGTGACCTTGGGTCCCGGCGGCTGGATCGAGGTCGAGGTCCTGCTCGCCGCGCTGGCCCGGCACGGGCTCCGGATGACGCGAGCCGAGCTCGAGGAACTGGTGGCGCGCAACGACAAACAGCGTTTCGCGTTCGATGACAGCGGCGAGTCGATCCGCGCGAGCCAGGGCCACAGTGTGGCGGTCGAGCTCGGCCCGCCGGTCGCCGATCCGCCCGCGCTCCTGTTCCACGGCACCGTCGAGCGGTTCCTCTCCGCCATTCTGAGCGAAGGCCTGCGGCCGATGGCGCGGCACGACGTACACCTTTCGCAGGCGCGCGAGACGGCCATTCGCGTAGGTGCGAGACGAGGGAAACCGGTCGTGCTCGAGATCGACGCGGCAGCGATGAGCGAGGCCGGGCACGAGTTCCGGGTGAGCGCGAACGGTGTCTGGCTGACGGCGCGGGTACCCCCGGAATTCCTCCGGCGGACGGAATGACACACATCCGCCCGGCGGTTCTCGCCGACGCCGACGCGGTTTTCGCGCTCCTGGCACAGTTCGCGACGAGCTATGAGCCGTCACGGGGGGCGTTCGACCGGAACTACGGACACCTGGTGCGGGGCGACGCCGACCTGCTGGTGGCCGAGGACGCCGGTGAGGTCGCCGGATATGCGCTCGCGACCCGGTTTCTGGTGCTGTACGCGAACGGCTGGGTCGCCGAACTGCAGGAGCTGATGGTCGCGCCGGCGTCGCGAGGACGCGGAATCGGGCGGGCGCTGGTGACCGCGATCGCCGACCGGGCCCGCGCCGCGGGGGCGGTCGAGCTCACCGTGCCGACCCGCCGGGCGCGGGACTACTACGTCGCACTGGGATTCACCGACACCGCGACCTACCTCAAACTCCCCCTGCCCTGACACCACGCCCTCCCCGGCGTGTTTGCCCCTCCCGCGCGCGTGTTTGCCGCCCACGTCGCCGTGTTTGCCCGTGGCGTCGGTGAGTTGGCCCGTGGCGTCGGTGAGTTGGCCGCCCAGGAAGCGGCGCCCGCGCCACCGGCAAACTCACCCGCACCACGCGCAAACTCACCCGCGCAGCGGGCAAACACGCGGGCGCCAGACGCAAACACGCGCGGCGGGGAGGGTCAGGCGGGGCGGCGGGGGCGGCCCAGGAGGCGGCGGCCGACGTCGAGGAGGTGACCGCGCAGGGTGTCGTCGTCGAGGGCGGCGAACTGCGGGGAACCGCCGGTGAGGGCGATGCCCGTGATGGCCGCGTGCGCGGCGATCGCCCTGTTCACATCGCCTTCCGGGCCCGTGAAGATCGCCATCATCGGCACGCTGAAGTTCTCCCGCGTCGCCCACGAAGCCGTCAGCACGCGCATGATCCCCGGGTCCCGGCTGAACAACGACACCAGCGTCCGGTGCCGCACCACGGTGTCCACGAAGCCGGTCAGCATGTGGTCGATCCGCGCGTTGCGGCCCCGCAGCCGGGAAGCCTCCTGCACCACCTGGTCCAGCTCACGCAAGCCCGGCTCGGCGACCGCGCCGGCGATCTCGTCCTTCGTCTTGAAGTGGTAGTAGACCGCGGCCTTCGTGACGCCCAGCGCATCGGCGATCATCTGCAGCGACGTGCCTTCCACGCCGTGCTCGGTGAACAGCCGCAAGGCGGTCGAGAGCAGTCGCGTCCGCGTGTCTTCCCGGCCGCTCTCAACCACAGCGGCAGGACCGGCTGCCATCGCACCCTCCCAGTGAACACGCAGAGAGTACGCGTCCCGCGCACCACCAATCAAGCCGAAACGCTAGCCGTGCGGCTAGTCACACGCTAGCCGATCGGCTTGTAAGTCCACTTGCCGATCGGCTAGCGTGGAATCACTCGATCGTATGACGGACGACCGTATTGGAGTCCTGCTCGTGGCCACTCTGCTGTACCGGCTCGCCCGCTTCTCGTTCCGCCGCCGCCTGCTCGTCACAGCCGTCTGGGGTGCCGTACTGATCGTGTTCGGGCTCGGCGCCGTGACGCTGTCCGGGCAGATGACGAACAACGTGACCATCCCCGGCACCGAGTCACAGCAGGCGATCGACCACCTCCAGGAGCGCTTCCCGCAGGCCTCGGTCGGCGGCGCGACAGCCCGGGTCGCGATCGCGGCACCGGCCGGGCAGAAGCTCACCGATCCCGCCAACAAGGCCGTGGTCGAGCAGCTCGTCACGACGCTCAAGACCGCGCCCAAGGCGCGCATGGTCACCGACCCGTTCCAGGCCGGGACCGTCTCCCCCGACGGCCGCGTCGCGCTCGCACAAGTCAGCTACGCGGTGCAGGCCTCGGACCTGACCGACGCCGACCGCCAGGGCGTCACCGCGCCCGCCGACATCGCCCGCCATGCCGGACTGACGGTCGAGTTCGGCGGCGACGCGATCCAGGGCGTGCCGGCGGTCGGTGGCACCGAAGGGATCGGCGTGATCATCGCGGCGATCGTGCTCACCGTGACGTTCGGTTCGCTCATCGCCGCCAGCCTGCCGCTGCTGACCGCGCTGATCGGGGTGGGCGTCGGGCTGGCCGGGATCATGACCGTCTCCGGGTTCACCGAGCTGAACTCGAACACCCCGATCCTCGCGCTGATGCTCGGCCTCGCCGTCGGGATCGACTACGCGCTCTTCATCGTTTCGCGCTATCGCCACGAGCTGGGCGAAGGCAACGAACCCGAGGAAGCCGCGGCGCGCAGTGTCGGTACCGCGGGTTCCGCCGTGGTGTTCGCCGGGCTGACCGTGATCATCGCGCTCGTCGGGCTGACCGTCGTGGGCATCCCGTTCCTCGGGCAGATGGGCATCGCCGCCGCGGCGACCGTCGCGGTCGCCGTGCTGATCGCGCTGACCCTGCTGCCCGCGATCCTCGGTTTCGCCGGCCGGAAGGTGCTCGGCAAGCGCGCCAAGAAGTCGGCGAAGATCACGAACGGCGAGCGCTGGGCCCGATTCGTGGCGCGGCACCGGATTCCGGTCCTGCTCGCGGGCGTCGCGGGACTGCTGATCGTCGCGATTCCCGCGCTGAGCATGCAACTCGGCCTGCCCAACGACGCGACGGCTGCGCCGGATTCGACGCAGCGCAAGGCATACGACCTCGTCACCGAGGGCTTCGGCCCCGGCGTCAACGGCCCGCTGGTCGTGGTGATCTCCGACGCGACCACCCAGAACACCGCCGAGGCCGCCGACCGGATCTCGCGGCTCGACGACGTCGCGGCCGTGACGCGGCCGCAGTTCAACGAGCAGCACGACACCGCGATGTTCACGGTGATCCCGAAGAGCGGCCCGGGCAGTGCCCAGACCGAGAAGCTGGTCGGCGACATCCGGGCGCACGCGGACGGCACGCAACTGGCCGTGACCGGGCAGACCGCGTTGCAGATCGACGTTTCCGCGAAGCTCGCGGATGCGATGCTGCCCTACCTCACGCTCATCGTCGGGCTCGCGTTCCTCTTGCTGATGCTCGTTTTCCGCTCGGTGATCGTGCCGCTGAAGGCGACGCTCGGGTTCCTCGGCTCGGTCGCCGCGACGTTCGGCGCGGTGGTCGCGGTCTTCCAGTGGGGCTGGCTGAACGACCTGCTCGGCGTCGAGTCGACCGCGCCGATCATGAGCCTGCTGCCGATCCTGCTGATCGGCGTGCTGTTCGGGCTCGCCATGGACTACCAGGTGTTCCTGGTGACGCGGATGCGCGAGGAACACGTGCACGGCGCGGACGCGCGGCAGGCGATGGTCAGCGGTTTCCGGCACGGTTCGCGTGTCGTGGTCGCCGCCGCGCTGATCATGGTCAGCGTGTTCGCCGGGTTCGTCCTCGCGGACACGACGCTCATCCAGTCGATCGGGTTCGCGCTCGCGTTCGGTGTCGCGGTGGACGCGTTCGTCGTGCGGATGACAATCGTGCCCGCGGTGATGTCGTTGCTCGGCGCGAAAGCCTGGTGGCTGCCCAAGTGGCTCGACCGGGTACTGCCCAATGTGGACGTTGAGGGCGAGAAGCTCACCAAGCGGCTGGACGAGAAGGAACTCGAGACGGTCTAGACGCTGGAACATGGCATTGCGCGTCTGAGCCATGGGAAGTCTCACCGCGGTCCGCTTCAATTCCAGGTATGACGAATGACAACCTGACTCTGATCCTTGGTGGCACAGGCAAAACCGGACGACGGGTGGCCGAGCGACTGGCCGCACTCGGCGTGCCCGTGCGCGTCGGATCTCGTGATGGCAAGCCGCCCTTCGACTGGGCGGACAAGCAAACGTGGGTGCCCGCGGTGCACGGCGCGACCGCGGCATACCTGTCGTTTTACCCCGACGTGGCCGTTCCCGGAGCCGCCGCAACGGTACGTTCGTTCGCGGAAGTCGCGGTCTCCCATGGGATTCGGAAACTCGTCCTGCTGTCCGGCCGGGGTGAACCCGAGGCACAGCTTGCCGAAGAGGCCGTACGAGAAGTCGCCCCGGATACGACTGTCTTGCGGTGCAGCTGGTTCAACCAGAACTTCAGCGAGGGCTACCTGCTGGATCCCGTGCTCGGCGGGGAAGTCGTGCTCCCGGTCGGCGACACGCCGGAGCCGTTCGTCGACGCCGACGACATCGCGGACGTCGCGGTCGCCGCGCTGACCGAAGACGGCCACGCGGGCCGGCTCTACGAACTGACCGGTCCCCGGCTGCTCAGTTTTGCCGGCGCGGTCGCGGAAATCGCGGCGGCGACCGGTCGCACGATCCGGTTCAAGCCCGTGTCGATCGACGAGTACAGGTCGATGCTGACCGAGTACGAGGTCCCCGCGGACGTGGTCCAGCTGCTGTCCTACCTGTTCACCGAAGTGCTGGACGGCCGCAATGCGTCCGTCACCGATGGTGTGCGACGCGCACTGGGCCGCGAGTCTCGCGATTTCGGCGACTACGCAAGGGAAACCGCGGCCACCGGCGTGTGGACCGTCAGCTGACGAACCAGACGATCCCGCCGCCGAGCGCGATCAGGGCCGCGACGAGCAGGACGATCGCCAGCCCTTTCGCGGTCTTGTAGGTGCTGTAAACGCCGCCGGCCAGGAAGCCCGCGACCGCCAGCAGCAGGATCCCGACGATCTCTTTGCTCACAGCACGCCCTTGGTCGAAGGGATCCCGCCCGCGCGGGGGTCCGGTTCGGTCGCCGCGCGCAGCGCGCGGGCGACGGCCTTGTACTGCGCCTCGGCGATGTGGTGCGGATCCCGGCCGTGTAGCACCCGCACGTGCAACGCCAGCTGCGCGTGGAACGACAGCGAGTCGAACACGTGCCGGGTCAGCACGAACGGATAGTTCCCGCCGATCGTGAAGGTGGTGAACTCCGGCGGCTCTCCCAAGTGGACACAGTACGGGCGGCCGGACACGTCGATCGCCGCGTGGGCAAGGGTTTCGTCCATCGGGATCCACGCGTCGCCGAACCGGCGGATGCCCTTCTTGTCACCCAGCGCCTGCCGGATCGCCTGCCCCAGCACGATCGCGGTGTCCTCGACCGTGTGGTGCGCGTCGATGTGCACGTCACCTTCCGCCTGGACCTGCAGGTCCAGCGAGCCGTGCACACCGAACGCCGTCAGCATGTGGTCGTAGAACGGCACCCCGGTGGCGATCTCCACCTGGCCCGTGCCGTCCAGGTCGAGCACGACCGAGATCGAGGACTCCTTGGTGGTCCTGGAAATCTTGCCGACCCGTGTCACCGGGGAACCTCCTTGCTCGCCGCGAGGAACGCGTCGTTCTCCTCTGGGGTGCCGATGGTCACCCGCAGGTGCCCCTCGATGCCGACGTCCCGGATCAGCACACCGTTGTCCACATAGGACTGCCAACTCGCCCTCGCGTCGGTAAACCGTCCGAAGAGGACGAAGTTGGCGTCGCTGGGCACAGTGGTGAAACCCAGGCCCCGCAAGTCTTCCACGACCCGTTCGCGCTCGGCGGCCAGCTTCGCCACCGAGGCGAGCGTCGCGTCCGCGTGCCGGAGCGCGGCGCGCGCGGCGGCCTGGGTCAGCAGCGACAGGTGGTACGGCAACCGGACGAGCTGCAGCGCGTCGACGACCGCGGGCGCCGCGGCCAGGTAGCCGAGCCGGCCGCCGGCGAAGGCGAACGCCTTGCTCATCGTGCGCGAAACGATCAACTTGGCGGGGAAGGAATCCAGCAGCTCGACCGCGCTCGGCTGCGACGAGAACTCCGCGTACGCCTCGTCCACCACGACGATGCCCGGCGCCGCACGCAGCACCGATTCCAGTTCCGCCAACGGGATCGAGCCGCCGGTCGGGTTGTTCGGGCTCGTCACGAACACCACGTCGGGGCGGCGCTCGGCGACGATCTCCGCGGCTCGCAAGGTGTCCAGAGTGAAGTCGTCACGACGCGGCGTCGGCGCCCATTCGGTCCGCGTGCCGGCCGCGATGATCGGGTGCATCGAGTACGACGGCTCGAAGCCCAGCGCTGTGCGGCCGGGACCGCCGAAGGCCTGCAGGATCTGCTGCAGCACCTCGTTGGATCCGTTGGCAGCCCACAGGTTCCGCTCGGACAGCAGCACGCCGGTGGACACCGACAGGTAGTCGGCGAGGTCCTGCCGCAGCGCGACCGCATTGCGGTCGGGGTACCGGTGCAGGCCCGCGGCCACCTCGCGGACCGCCGCGGTGACATCGTCCACAAGCGACTGTGGCGGCGGGTACGGGTTTTCGTTGGTGTTGAGCCGGATCGGTACGTCCAGCTGCGGGGCGCCGTAGGGGCTGCTGCCCCGCAGGTCCTCGCGCAGCGGCAGGTCCGCCAGCGTCACGTCGTCGCCGGTCACCGGGCTCCTCCGGAAAATCGGGCGGTCACGGCCTCGCCGTGGGCGGGCAGGTCTTCGGCTCCTGCGAGCGCGACGACCTTGTCCGCGACCTCGCGCAGCGCGTCCTCGCTGTAGTCGATGACGTGGATGCCCCGCAGGAAGCTCTGCACGGACAGGCCCGACGAGTGCCGGGCGAACCCGCCGGTCGGCAGCACGTGGTTCGATCCGGCGCAGTAGTCGCCGAGCGAAACCGGCGCGTACGGGCCGACGAACACCGCGCCCGCGTTGCGCACGCGGGCGGCGACGGCACGCGCGTCCGCCGTCTGGATCTCCAGGTGCTCGGCGGCGTACGCGTCCACCACCCGCAAGCCATCGTCCACAGTGGACACCAGCACGGTGCCGGACTGCCTGCCCGTCAAAGCTTCCGTGACGCGCTCGGTGTGCTTGGTCGCCTTCACTCGTACGGCCAGTTCGGCGTCAACCGCGTCCGCCAGCTCGACCGACGAGGTCACGAGCACGCTCGCGGCCAGCGTGTCGTGCTCGGCCTGGCTGATCAGGTCCGCGGCGACGTGCCCGGCGTCGGCGGTCTCGTCCGCGAGGATCGCGATCTCCGTCGGGCCCGCCTCGGAGTCGATGCCGATCAGCCCGCGCAGCATGCGCTTGGCCGCGGTCAGGTAGATGTTGCCGGGCCCGGTCACCAGGTCGACCGGCACCAGGGCAGTACCGTCGGTGTCCGTGCCGCCGTACGCGAGCAGCGCCACGGCCTGCGCGCCGCCGACCGCCCACACCTCGTCCACGCCCAGCAGCGCGGCGGCCGCCAGCGTCGTCGGGTGCGGGCTGCCGCCGAACTCCGCCTGCGGCGGCGTGCACAGTACGAGCGAGCCGACGCCCGCGGCCTGCGCCGGGACGACGTTCATCACCACACTCGACGGGTAGACGGCCAGCCCGCCCGGCGCGTACAGCCCAACCCGCTCGACCGGCACCCAGCGCTCGGTGACGGTGCCGCCCTCGGTCACCTTCGTGGTGACGTCGGTGCGGCGCTGGTCGGCGTGCACCGCGCGGGCGCGGGCGACGGACTCCTCCAGCGCGGCGCGCACGGCCGGGTCGAGCTCCGCCAACGTTTGCGCCAGAGCCGAAGCGGGCACCCGCACCGAGGACGGGCGGACGCGGTCGAACTTCTCCGTGTACTCGAGCACAGCCTCGACCCCACGGTCACGCACCGCTTCCACCACCGGCCGAACCTGATGCAGGGCCGCGTCCACGTCGATCTCGGCGCGCGGCAGCGTGGCACGCAGCTCGGCGGCGGACGGGGCCTTTCCACGCAGGTCGGTGCGGTTCAACATGGGTCTAGGGTACGGAGGGGGAGCCCGCCGGTGACCAGGGAGGTAGCGGTGCTGCGGATCGGCTTGTGCCAGGTCACTTCGAGCGAGGACCCGGCGGAAAACCTGGAGCTGATTCGTGGCGAGGTGGCCAGGGCCGCCGGCCGCGGCGCGCAGGTCGTGGTTTTCCCCGAGGCCGCGATGGTCCGCTTCGGGATCTCCCTCAAGCCGCTGGCCGAACCGATCGACGGGCCGTGGGCGAAGTCGGTGTCCGCGATCGCCGCCGAACACGACGTGCTGGTCGTCGCGGGCATGTTCACGCCGTCCGACGACGACCGTGTGCGCAACACGCTCCTCGTCACCGGGCTCGGCCGGCACCTCGGCTACGACAAGATCCACCTGTACGACGCGTTCGGCTTCCGCGAGTCCGACACCGTGGCGCCCGGCACCGACCTCGTCACGACGAGCGTCGACGGCGTCACGCTCGGTTTCGCCACCTGCTACGACATCCGCTTCCCGGAACTGTTCCGCCGCCTCGCCGACGACGGCGCGTCCGCCATCGTCGTGCCGACGTCCTGGGGCGCCGGCGAAGGCAAGCGCGAGCAGTGGGACGTGCTGGTCCGCGCCCGGGCCCTCGACTCCGGCTGCTGGGTGCTGGGCTGCGGCCAGGCCGACCCGGCGGCGACCGGCACCCGCGTCAATCCCAAGGCGCCCACCGGCATCGGCTACTCGACGGTCTCCGACGGGTTCGGCAAGGTGCACGCGAAGCTGGGCGCAGGGCCCGAACTCGTCGTAGTGGACGTGGACCCGGAGGTCACTGAGAAGGCACGGGTTGCGACGGGTGCACTCGCGAACCGCCGGCTGGGCTAGCTTGCGGCGCCACGAGGTGGTTACTGCGGTAGGCGAGGATCGCGATCCCCGCCACGATCACCGCGGCCGCCATCAGTTCCCCCGCGAGCACCCCCGCGCCGGTCGCCGCCGACTCGCCCATCCACCCGATCCCGATCGCGACCCCCACCAGCGGATCGATCGTGGTGATCACCGCGAGCGCCGGCGACATCGCCCGCCCCTGCTGGAACGTGTTCTGCGACAACAGGAACCCGATCGGCCCGATGACGCACACGACGTACAGCGCCCAGTGCGTGAACGGCACCCCCGCGCCCTCCCGCAGCTGCCCCGCGACCACCTTCATCAGCCCCGCCGTGACGCCGTAGAAGACGCCCGTCGCGAGCGCGAGCCCGAGCACCCGGCCGGCGCCCCGCAGCACCGTCGAGAGCCCGAGCCCGAGCAACGCGACCATCCCCAGCACCACGGCGAGCGGCCCCACGTCGCTCACCAGCTCGTTCGACCCCCCGGTCGGTTGAGCGAGTGCCAGGAAACCGGAAAGCCCGGCCACACAGACCAGCGCGCCGAGCACGACCACCCGGTCGGCATGCCGGTGGCTGAGCCATGCGGAGAACGCCGCCGCGAACGGCAAAGCCGTGACCAGCAACGGCTGCACCAGCATCAGCGGCCCGAAACCGAGCGCCAGCACCTGCAACAGCAGGCCGCCGATCGTCGCCACGATGCCGACCAGCCACAACGGCCGGTGTGCCAGTTTGACCAGGAGGCCGGGATCCAGGGTCTTGCCCTGTGGCACTTCCTTGGTGGCCTTCGCCTGCGCGGCCGACGCGAGGCCCATCAGTGCCGCGCCGACCACTGCCGCCGGCACCGCCACCGCCAGGCTGTCCCACTCCGCGGTCATCGGCTCACCTCCCCTTCACACAACATCCCACCACCTGCGGTCTCTTCCCGGATCCGGAAATTTCCCGGAGTGTTATCGAGACCCGACCCTGACTTCACAGGGTCACCGAGTACATTTGGCGGCTCCACCCGCCGCCCCGCCCCGTGCTCCCCCCGGCACGAAAAGAGACTGCGAGTTCGATGCCCCCGCACCTGACGATCCACCTGCCCGCCCTCGGTGCCACGCTGCGCCAGGGCGCCAAGAACCTGCTCGAATCGACGGTCGTCCCGCTCGGCCTCTTCTACCTTTTGCTCACGTTCGTCAGCTTCGACGGCGGTATCATCGCCGCGCTGTCGTGGTCCGTGCTCGCGCTGGGCCGCCGTATCGTGTTGCGCCAGCCGATCCCCGCGATCCTCGTGCTGACGACCGTCCTGCTGGTCGCGCGCACCGCCCTCGGGCTCGCCACCGGCAGCGTCTTCCTCTACTTTCTGCAGCCCACCCTGCAGAACTTCCTGATCGCCTTCGTGATGATCGCCTCGCTTCCGTTCGGCCGCCCGTTCATCGCGAAGCTGGCCGACGATTTCTGCGCGTTCCCCGCCGCGTTCAGTGAGCATCCGCGCGTCGTTCAGATCTTCCGCCGGTTATCGCTGTTGTGGGCCGTGGTGTTTCTCACCAACGGTGTGACGACCCTGTGGATACTGGCCCGCGAGAGCGTCGGCAACTTCCTGCTGGTGTCGACGGCCGGCACGTGGAGCATCGTCGGTCTGGCGATCGTCGTGTCGCTGTGGTGGTTCCGGCGCGTGCTGCGCGGCGAGGGCATCCACCTCCGCTGGGGCGCCCAGGCCCCCGCCGCGGTGGCCGTCTAGGAGATTCCCTCCTCGATGGCGAGCCGGGTCAGCTCCGGCCTGCGCCGGCGGCCCGTCTTGTCCCGGATGCGTTCGAGGTAGGACCGGACGGTGCGGACACTGATCGACATCGCCTCGGCGATGTCGGTGTCCCGCTCGCCCGCCGCGACCAGTGACAGCACCTGCCGCTCACGGTCGGACAGCAGGGCTTTCACCCCGCGCGTCGAGTTCAGCAGGAACGAAGCGAGCGCGGGCGAGACATAGGTGTTGCCGGCCGCGATCTCCCGGACCGCACGCAGGATGTCGGCGCCGTCGGCGTCCTTGGACAGGTACCCGCGGGCACCGGCGGAGATCGCGCCGAGCACCTCCTCCTGTCCGGCGTGCGCGGACACCACGAGGACCAGGTACCCCATCGTGACGACTTTCTGCACGGCGGCCGCGTCCGTGACACCACGCAGCTTCAGGTCGAGCACCACCACCGAGCCCGCGGGCTCGCGCGCCGCGGCGAGCCGTGGCACCGAATCCGCGACCGCGCCCAGTTCGATGTCCGCCGCCTCGCTCAGTACCCGGGCCACCGCGGACCGGTACAACGGGTGGTCCTCGACCACGCTCACCCGGATCCGCGCCGTGTTGACCGATTCGCTCGCAAGATCGCTCATGCGCGCGCTCCTCCTCATCGCGTCGGCGGCCCCCCGCTGACCCAGTGATTCTCCCGCATCGACCTGCCCTGTGGCTATTTCTACCGGCAGGAAAACGTGACGAACTTGACTATTCTGTCCCAGGCATCAACGAGAGGCGTCGAACGTGACCGCGGCCGGTGCATGGATCCGCACTTTGCCAGGGCCGCACGGCTTTACCGCCGTGCTGCCGGTACGTCCCGCCCAGATCATCGTGTGGGCGATCGCCCTAACCGCCGTGCTCGTGGACCGCGGCGCCATCGTCGTCCTGCTGGCCGCGCTGCTCATCGGCGCCACGTCGGTCCGGGTCGCCGGACTGTACCTGGCGGACTGGGTGTTCGTGTGGGTGCGGTACCGGCTGCTGCAGCACGACGACCGGCGGCTCGGCGATGACCCGTTGCTGGTGCTCGCCCCGGACTTCCGGCTGCGCCAGCACCACGACCGCGCCGGGAACTCGTTCGGCGTCGTGGGCATCGACGGCGGGTGGACCGCCGTGCTCCGGCTCGCGCCGGGCGACGAGCCGGACCTGGCGAAACTGACCGCCGTGCTGCGCGAAGCGTGCGACAACGCGGACATCCCGCTGGCTGGGGCCCAGCTCCTGGCGCGCACCGAGGGGGCGCGCCGGGTCTACCTGATCGCCGTGCGGTACCGGCCCGCGGAGGCACCGCTGGCCGCGCTGGCCCGTGGTACCGGCGAGCTCGGCGAACACCGGGCGATCGTGCGTGCGGCGCTCGGCATCGCCGGCCAACTCGCCGAAACGGGCGTCACCGCGACCGTCCTCGAAGCCGGTGACCTCGCCGCCGAATTGCGGGAAATCCTCGGCGTGAAAGGGGATCTGCTCGCGCGCAGGCACCGGCCGAGCGCCGTGGTGGACGGCTGGCGGTCGTGGTCGGCGGCGGGTACGACGCAGTCCTGCTTCACCCCGAAGTCGAGTCTTGAAAGCGCTTTCTCGGCGTCGGCCCGCGGTGCTGCGTTCACCGTCGTCTCGTACCAGTTACGCCGCACGCAGCTCGGTCGCCTGCACGAGGACGTGACGATTCGCGTCGTGAAGTACCAGGGCACGCGGCGGCCGCCGAACAGCGCGGATCTCGATGTTCCGGTGGTTCCGCTGTACGGGCGCCACGAAGCGTCCGTCCGGCACACGCTGCCGCTGGCCACCGCGCACTGACCATTTTTCCCGACTTCCGTAGGTATCAGGGCAACTCCTCCCGTGAATAGTTTTCGAGGACCTGCCCCACACCCCGGAGGTGCTCTGATGCGAAAGTCCGGTGCCGTTCTCGCCGCCGCCGCCCTGCTCGTCGGCGCGGGAACCCTGACCGCGGAAGCCGCGACGCCACTGATCATCGGCGGCGGCACGGTGAGCAGCGCGCCGTGGGGTGCCCAGGTCTACTGGGACGACGCCACGTCCTTCGGCGGGTTCGAATGCTCGGGCACGATCATCGCCGCGCAGTGGGTGCTCACCGCGCAGCACTGCCTCAACAGCCCCGGCATGCACGTCAAGGTCGGCAGCGTGACCCTGCAGCAGGGCACCGATGCCGATGTCGACCGCCAGCTCGCCTCGCCGAACGGCGACATCGCGCTGCTGCACCTGGCCACCCCGGTGAACACCACGTACATGCAGCTGGCCACCAGCGACCCGGCGACCGGCAGCACCAACCAGATCTACGGCTGGGGCCGCACCCAGGGCACCAACCCGCCGTCGAGCACGCTCAAGACCGCGAACGTCCAGGTCACCGGCACCAGCACGGACGCGTTCGGCGGTCCGGCCATCGCGAGCCGCGGGATCAACGGCTCGGCGTGGCACGGCGACTCGGGCGGGCCGGAGCTGTCCGGCGGCGTGCAGGTCGGGGTGTGCTCGACGGGCAACAACACCGGCTCGCAGACCAACGGCACGCAGAACTACGCGAAGGTGTCGGCCAGCCGCTCGTGGATCCGGCAGAACGCCGGGGTCTGATGCCTGTGGGACAGTGACGGGGTGCGTCCCTATGTCCTGGCCTCGGCGGCGGTGTCGCTCGACGGTTTCCTCGACGACACCAGCCCCGAACGGTTGCTGTTGTCGAGCCCGGCGGATTTCGACCGCGTCGACCAGGTCCGCGCCGGCGCGGACGCGATCCTGGTCGGCGCGAACACCATCCGGACCGACAACCCCCGGCTGCGGACGCGGTCCGGGCCGGATCCCGTCAAGGTCACGCTGACCACCAGCGGCAAGCTCGACCCTGATGCGAAGTTCTTCACGACCGGTGATGTCGCGAAACTCGTTTATGCGGCGTCACCGGTCGTGCCGTCTCTGGCCGCGTCGCTGGACGGACTTGCTGTTGTCGTCGACGCCGGGGACCCGCTCGACCCGCATCGCATGCTGGCGGATCTGGCGGCGCGCGGGATCGGGCGCCTGATGGTGGAGGGCGGGAGTGCCGTCCACACGCTGTTCTTCACCGAGGATCTGGTCGACGAGCTGCACCTGGTGGTGGCGCCGTTCTTCGTCGGCGAGCCGGACGCGCCCCGGTTCGTGGGCTCCGGACGCTTCCCGCAGGGCCGGATGCTGCTCGTCGAGACCCGGCAGCTCGAGGATGTCGTGCTGCTGCGGTACCTGACCGGCCAGGCGGCGGTGGACTACCGGCGGTTGCGGGAAGCCGTGGCGCTGGCGGATCTTTGCCCGCCGTCCACGACGTTCCGGGTCGGAGCCGTGATCACCGACGCCGCCGGGGAAGTGATCGCGACCGGCTATTCGGGCGAACACGACCCGCATGACCACGCTGAGGAATCGGCCCTGGCGAAGCTGGACGGCGACGATCCCCGGTTGGCCGGGGCGACGATTTACAGTTCGCTGGAGCCGTGTAGCGCGCGGGCTTCTCGGCCGGTTACGTGCACGCAGCACATTGTGAACGCGGGGATTCCGCGGGTTGTTTTCGCCTGGCGTGAGCCGGATCTGTTTGTGGACGCGCGGGGGGCGGAGTTGTTGCGGGGCGCTGGGTGTGAGGTGGTTGAGGTGCCGGATCTCGCGGCGTTGGTTCGGAAGGCGAATCGGCATTTGCCTGGGGTGGGGTGACTGGCGGCCTTGCGCCGGGCCCACCCCGATGCCGGATTGTCTAACGGTTGGCACGGCGTGTAAAGGGCGCCTTCGGCGTCGCTATCGCGATGACCGCTGGCGCGGTCACCCTTGACACGACGTGCCAACCGTCAGGGCGGCTTTCTATCGGGGTTGGCGGAGGTGCGGGTGGGCTGCTTTCGTGGTCGCCTTTTGTTGCCGGGTTCGGCTGCCGAGGGCGGGTTCCGGGGGCTCGGTGTGTTTGCCCGTTGCGCGGGTGTGTTTGCTTGTGGTGTCGGTGAGTTTGCTGGCTGCGCGCGTGAGTTGGCCCCTGACGGGGTTCGCTGGTGCTTTTTACCTCGGGACCCACATGGTGACTCGGGTTCCGTTGCCTGGGCGGGATTCGATTTGGCACCAGCCGCCGACCTCGGCGAGCCTTGCTTTCATCGACTCGCTCACGCCGAAACCTGGTGGGCGCGTGTATTCGTCGTAGCCGACACCGTGGTCGCGGGTGATCACGGCGACGCCGCCGTCCCGTTCTTCCATGCGTACCACGACTTCCTGCGTCCCAGCGTGCTTGATCGTGTTCCGCAGGGCCTCGCGCGCGGCCTCCCGCACAGCCACCCGTCGCACCTCGGACAGTTGATCGTCCCCGACATCCGAGATGGCCAGCTCCGCCCGCAAACCTTCCCGCGCCATCTCCGTGGCCAGCGTCGCCAGTTCGGCGGCCAGGCCATCCGGCGGATCCGACGCCCGCAACGACCGCCGCAAGGCTCCGGCCTGCGAGCGCGCCACATCCCGGACGCGCGCCAGCTGCCCCGGGCCGTCATCCGTCAACGCGATCGCTTCCAGGGTCTGCAGCACGGTGTCATGCAGGGTCCGCTCCATCCGCGCCTGCTCGGCGCCCTGACCCAGCCGCATCCCGATGGCGAGCGCCAGCCGTGTCGCGAGGCCCACCAGCACCAGGAAACCCACCCCACAGGCGACCGCGACCAGCACCATCCCCGCTGCGACCACGAGGCCGGCGATCTCGATCCGGCCGAACTGGGCGACCGGCCCCAGCCACAGTGTGACGCCTTCCAGCGCGATGCCGACCGCCGCGACCAGCAGCCCGGCCACGATCCCGCGGCAAATCGTCCACAGGGCGACCGTGCCGGTGAGGTACAGCAACGGGATCCACCCGTCGAGCCAGAACAACCCGGGCGGCACGGTGATGGTGAACAACAGGCTAGCCACCACCGCGAACAGCACGTCGCCACACAACAACCGCCACGTCAACCGGCCCCGCCGGTCGGGGACACGCAGCACCCACGCCACACCGGCGACGTTCGCCAGGATGCCGACCCACGTGATCGCGGTCAGCTCCGGCGTCGCGCCGAAACCCACCAGCAGCCACAACCAGACGACCGGCAGCACCAAGATCCGGTACGCCAGCGGCAACAACACCGCATACCGCGTCGCCCGGATCATCAGGGAATCGGTCGGGGGCGCCACCTCCGTGGCGGCCATCGCGCCCATCCGCCGCACAGCCGCGACGGGTTCGGGATCGTCAACCTCGGACGGCAGGTCCTGCGGCGTCGACGCGAGCACCGAGGCGCCCTGCCGCAGCAGTGCGCCCAGGAAAGTTGTGCCGCGTACCAAAATCCACCGCGCTTCCTCCCCCCGGTGGTCCCCTCACGGCAACCATAGCCCAGTGAGCCAGCCACTGACACCCGGCCGAATACGTCAGGGCAAGTCCAGCCCCAGATCGAGCGCGGGCGAGGAGTGCGTAAGACCGCCGACGGCCAGATAGTCCACACCAGACTCGGCATAAGCTCGGGCATTGTGGAGCTTCAGCCCACCCGAAGCCTCCAGCCGCGTCTTCGGCGAGCGCTTGTCCCGGATCCGCACGGCACTCGCGCAGTCACCGGGCGTGAAGTTGTCCAGCAGCACCTCGTCCGCGCCGGCCTCCAGCGCCTCCGACAGCTGCGCCAGGGTATCCACTTCGACTTCGCACGGCAGGTCCGCCGCGTGCGCCCGCACCGCCTCGATCGCCGCCGCGACCGAACCCGCCGCGACCACGTGGTTGTCCTTGATCAGCACCGCGTCGCCGAGCCCCATCCGGTGGTTCACCCCGCCACCGCAGCGCACCGCGTACTTCTGCAAGAGCCGCAGCCCCGGCAGAGTCTTGCGCGAATCCCGGATCCGGCAGCCGGTACCGTCCACTTCGGACACCCAGGCCGCGGTCGCCGTCGCGACGCCGGACAGATGGCACAACAGGTTCAAGGCCGTCCGCTCCGCCGTGAGCAGCCCCCGCACGGAACCGCGCAACACCAGCGCGGGCTCCCCGGCGACGAGCTTGCTCCCGTCTTCAACGGCGGAGATCACCTCGTAGTCGTTGCCCAGCACCTGGTCGAACACGGCGAGCGCGACCGGCATCCCGGCGAGCGTGCCGTTGACGCGCGGCGTGATCTCCGCCCGCGCGGTGGCGCTTTCGGGCACGGTCGCGTTGGTGGTCGCGTCCGGGCCGTACCGCAGGTCCTCGGCGAGCGCGAGCTCCACCACGCGCCGGGCGTCGTCCAGGTCCAGTGTCATGCCGCTCCCATCGCCGCGACCGGATCCGCCAGCACGGGCTGCCCCGACGGGCTGAGCCGGATCAGCTGGCTGCGCTGCCACGTTTCGTCGTCCCGGACCGGGAAATCCGCGCGGACGTGGCAGCCGCGCGACTCCGTCCGCCGCTCGGCCGCCGCCACCAGCGCCTGCGCGACCAGCGTCAGCGCCGCGTCCTCGACATCCCGGTGCGTCCGCAGTGGACGGTCCTGTGTGGACAGATCGAGTACCGAGCCCAGCACCGCGAGGCCATCGGCGTCCCGGCCGATGGCGGCGTACCGGCTCATCGCGCGCTGCAAGCCGTCGCGATCGGCGACCGGCGCGGTTTTCAACCGGGGTTCCCTGGCCTGCTTGGGATCCGCGAGCAGCCCGGCCGCGAGATCCGCGGCCACCGACTCGGCCGTGCCCGCGCCCGTCACCAGGCCTTCGAGCAAACTGTTGGACGCCAACCGGTTCGCGCCGTGCAGCCCCGTCCTGGCGACCTCGCCGGCCGCGTACAGCCCGGTCACTCCGGTGCGCCCGTCCGTCCCGGCCACGACGCCACCGCACGCGAAATGCGCGGCCGGGGTCACCGGGATCGGGTCCCTGGCCGGGTCGACGCCGATCGCACGGCAGGCCGCGAACACCGTCGGGAACCGCTCGGCGAAGGACGAAACACCTGTGGCATCGAGGAAAACGTGATCGTCGATCCCGCCCGGCGCCGTCGTCATCCGGCGCGTGATCGCGGCCGAGACGACATCCCGCGGCGCGAGATCACCCAGCGGATGCACGCCCCGCATCACCGACGCGCCCGCGCCGTCAACGAGGACAGCGCCCTCACCGCGGACGGCCTCCGTCACCAGCGGGCACCGGCCCCGCGCACCGGGCGTGTACAGGACGGTGGGGTGGAACTGCACGAATTCCAGATCCGCCGCCTGCGCACCCGCCCGCAACGCGAGGGCGAGCCCGTCGCCGGTCGCGATCTCGGGATTCGACGTCGCCTGGTACAGCTGGCCCAGCCCGCCGGTCGCGAGCAACACCGCGGGCGCGCGCAGCAGGCCCGGCACGCCGTTCGGATCGAGCACGGTCACGCCCCCGACCGCGCCGAGCGGCGTGAGCAACGCGTCGACCGCGATGTGCCGCTCCAGCACGGGAAGCCGCCGCCCGGTCGCCTCGGCGACGAGCGTCCGCTCCACCTCGGCACCCGTCGCGTCGCCACCGGCATGGATCACCCGGAACGCACTGTGCCCGCCTTCGCGCGTGCGCGCCAGCAACCCCGTGGCACCCGGATCGAACCGGGCGCCGACGTCGCGCAGCCACGAGACCGACCGCGGGCCGGCGTGCAGGATCGACCGCACCGCGTCGGGTTCACACAAGCCGGCGCCCGCGACGAGCGTGTCCTCGACGTGCCGGTCCACAGAGTCGCCCTCGTCGTGCTCGCCGTCCAGGACGACCGCGACACCCCCCTGGGCCCAACGCGTGTTGCCGTCCCCGACCGCGGCCTTGGTGACCACGAGGACGCGCAGCCCCAGCTCCTGAGCGCGCAGCGCGGCGGTCAGCCCGGCCACCCCGCTGCCCAGCACGAGCAGATCCGCGCGGGCTTCCCACACGGGAGTTTTCGTCTGATAGTCGGTAACCGGCGTGGTCATTCGCCGCCGCCCGGCTTGCCGATCTCGATCATCCGCTGCACCGAGGCGCGGGCCCGCGCGGCCGTCTCCGGGTCCACGTGCACCTCGTCGGCCCCCTCGCGCAGCGACCGCAGCAGTGCCGCCGGCGTGATCATCTTCATGAACCGGCACGACGCCCGCTCGTTCACCGCACGGAAGTCGATCCCCGGCGCGGCCTTGCGCAACTGGTGCAGCATGCCGATCTCGGTGGCCACCAGCACGGTCGAGGCCTTGGTGTCGCGGGCCTCGTGCACCATGTCGCCGGTCGAGAGGATCTTGACCCGCTCCGCGGGCACGGTGCCCTCACCGGCGAGATAGAGCGCCGAGGTGGCGCAGCCGCATTCGGGGTGGATGAACAGGTCCGCGTCCGGGTTCTCGGCGGCGCGCGCGGCCAGCTCGAGACCGTTGATCCCGGCGTGCACGTGGCATTCCCCGGCCCAGACGTGGATGTTGTCGCGCCCGGTCACGCGCTTGACGTGCGCGCCGAGGAACTGGTCCGGCAGGAAGAGAACCTCCTGGTCTTCCGCGATCGAGGCGACCACGTCGACCGCGTTCGAGGAGGTGCAGCAGATGTCGGTCTCCGCCTTGACCTCCGCGGTGGTGTTGACGTACGAGACCACGACCGCGCCCGGGTGCTCGGCCTTCCAGGCCCGCAGCTGCGCCCCGGTGATGGAGTCGGCGAGCGAGCAGCCGGCCCGCGCGTCGGGGATCAGCACGGTCTTCTCGGGCGCGAGGATCTTGGCGGTCTCGGCCATGAAGTGCACACCGCAGAAGACGATCGTCGACGCGTCGCTGGCGGCCGCGATGCGGGAGAGGGCCAGCGAGTCGCCCGTGTGGTCGGCGATGTCCTGGATCGCCGGGGCCTGGTAGTTGTGGGCGAGCAGCACGGCATCGCGTTCGCGGGCGAGCCGGCGCACCTCCTCCGCCCAGGCCTCATCGGGTTCGACCCCGGTGTACGGGGTGAGCTCCTGCAAAGTCGTCGAAGACATGTGGCCCTCCTGGACCGGCTCACTGGTTTTCGCCTTATAATCGAAAACCGTGCGTAGCCATATTAACAGCAGCGCCCCCCTGGCACACGAGGTTTTGGCGGCCGTATTACAGGTGCGTTACGCCACACTGCGCGTACTCCTGTGGCAGCGGGCGCTCGATCCACACGTCGGGCGCTGGTCGCTGCCCGGCGGCCGGCTCCGCCCGGACGAGGACGTGGAGACGTCGATCCGCCGTCAGCTCGCGGAGAAGGTGGATGTCCGGCAGCTGAAGCACGTCGAGCAGCTCGCGGTGTTCAGCGCGCCGGACCGGGTGCCGGGCCCGCGCGTGGTCGCGACGGCGTTCCTCGGCCTGGTGCCGTCCGACGTCGATCCCGCCGTGCCGGAGGACACGCAGTGGCACGAGGTCGACGCGCTGCCGCGCACCGCGTTCGACCACCGCGAGATCATCCTGCGCGCCCGCAACCGGCTGCGGGCGAAACTGAGCTACACCAACATCGGATTCGCGCTGGCGCCCAAGGAGTTCACCATCTCAGCGCTGCGCGAGGTGTACTCGGCGGCGTTGGGCTACAAGGTTTCCGCGACGAACCTGCAGCGGGTGCTGTCGCGGCGCGGGGCGCTGGTGCCGACCGGCCACACCGCTCCCCCCGGCCGCAGCGGTGGCCGTCCGGCCGCACTGTTCTCCTTCGCGAGCGAGGGAATCCAGGTGACGGACCCGTTCGCGGTGTTCCGGCCGCCGCCGAAACCACAGCCGAAGCGACGGTGAGCAGCGGGGACGGAATCGAAGTACCGTGTAGTCCGTGACGGATGCGGAACGGACCGGCGCCCGACAGGCGACGATTCCGCTGTTCCCGTTGCAGACGGTGCTGTTGCCCGGGGCGGCGCTGCCGCTGCACCTGTTCGAGCCGCGCTATCGCCAGCTCGCCGTCGATCTGCGCACGGGCCTGGTGCCGGAACGGCGGTTCGGCATCGTCGCGATCAAGGACGCGGCCGTCCGCGAGGTCGAGCTCGTCGAGCACGTGCACGAGATCGGCTGCACCGCGCTGCTGGAAGAGAGCGAACGCCTGCCCGACGGCCGCTTCGACATCCTGACCATGGGCGAGCGCCGCTTCCGGCTGCTGGAGATCGACGCGACCCGCGCGCCGTACCTCGTGGGCAAGGTCGAGTGGGTCGAGGACGACATGCCACCGCCGGGTGCGGCCGAAGCGACGGCCCGGCTGGCGGGCGCCGCCCGCGCGGCCTACCGGCGATACTGCGAATCCGCGTGGGACAGCGGAACCTGGACGACGCCCGCGCCGGAAACACGTGCGGTCGACCTGGCGTACCTGCTGGCCGCGGACTGCTTGCTCCCGCTGGCCGACCGCCAGCGCCTGCTGGAGGAGACGCATCCGTTGCGGCGCCTGCGAATGGTCGGCAAGCTGCTCTCCCGCGAAGCGGGCTTCCTCGCTGCCCTGCACGCGGTCCCCGCGCCGCCGGCCCAGCTCCCCCACCTGAACACCCGCGCCTGCCTGAACTAGCCGCCCGCGAGTCCGACCCTCACGACAGCGAGTCCGACGTTCGCGACGCCGAGTCCGACGTTCACGACAGCGAGTCCGACGTTCGCGACGCCGAGTCCGACGTTCACGACAGCGAGTCCGACACTCGAGGCCGGCGCGAGGCGGGGTCAGGCCAGGCGGCGGCCGAGGTCGTCGCGGCCGTTCCAGCCCGCGAGCAGGCCGTACACCAGCGCGGTCGCCAGCGGCTGGGCGACGAGCACCCACATCGACTCGAGCTGCGGCGCCTTGGTGAGCACATCCCCGAGGTTCGGCGTCCCGGTGATCGCGTAGTGGCTGTTGGCGAACGCGACACCCATCGACGTGCCGAGCCAGCCGGCGAGCAACCCACCCAGCACGGCCGCGATCATCATCACCGGCCCACGCCGTTCCCTCAGCAGCCACACGATCGCACCGGTGACGATGCCGGCCGCGAGCCCCAGCAGCAGGTAGATCCCCATGGCGTCGAACCGGTGCCAGCTCTCCAGCTGCAGCGGTACCAACTGGTTGCCGTCGTACACGCGGACCCGCTCGGGCGGCGCGAGGCGCGACCAGATCCAGCCGAGCGGGATGCCGACCAGCCCGATCAGCGACAGCACGCTCACCGCGGGCAGCAGATCGGCCTTGACCACCACGCGTGGCCTCGGGCGGGGCAGGCTGAACACCAGCCGTGGCAGTTCGTTCTCCGGTGAGCGTGACAGGTCGTCCGCGCCGACCGATCCCTCAGCCACTGGTGCCTCTCCTTCGCCGCGCCTGCTGGCACAGCGAGACTAGCCGGTCCCCTCACTCGTGCACGCACCGTGTCGGCTACATCGCGCGACCCAGCCCGCCGGGGTCACCTGCACGACCATCCGCCGCGCGCACTGCGCGCAGAACCGCGGCGGCTCGAGCGCGGTCCGCGGGTTGTGGCAGGCCGGGTGCTCGCCGCCGGCGAGCGACTGTCCGCAGTGGACACAGAACGCGACCGTCGCGGTCACAACGTCTCGCTCAGCGCCTTGATCGGCATCTTCAGCTCGTCGAGCATGGCCAGGTCCTGGCTCGCCGGGCGGCCCAGGTTGGTCAGGTAGTTGCCGACGATGATCGCGTTGATGCCGCCGAGCATGCCCTGCTCGGCGCCGAGGTCACCGAGGGTCAGCTCGCGCCCGCCGGCGAACCGCAGCATCGTGCGCGGCATCGCGAGCCGGAACGCAGCGACGACCCGCAGCGCGTCCGGGCCTTCGACGATCTCGTACTGCTCGTACGGGGTGCCCGGCTGCGGGATGAGGAAGTTCATCGGCACTTCGTCGGGCTCCAGCTCGGCCAGCTGCACCGCGAACTCCGCGCGCTGCTCGGCGGTCTCACCCATGCCGATGATGCCGCCGGAGCAGACCTCCATGCCGGCGTCGCGCACCATCCGCAGGGTGTCCCAGCGCTCCTCCCAGGAGTGCGTGGTGACGACGTTCGGGAAGTGCGAGCGGGCGGTCTCGAGGTTGTGGTTGTAGCGGTGCACGCCCATCTCGACCAGCTCGTCGACCTGCTCCTGCGTGAGCATGCCCAGCGAGCAGGCGATCTGGATGTCGTTGCCGTCGGCGCGAATGGCCTGGACGCCCTCGCGCACCTGCGACAGCAGCCGCTTGTCCGGGCCGCGCACGGCGGCGACGATGCAGAACTCGGTCGCGCCGGTCTCGGCGGTCTGCCGGGCGGCCTTGACCAGGCCCGGGATGTCCAGCCACGCCGAGCGCACCGGGGTCGGGAACCGGCCGGACTGCGAGCAGAAGTGGCAGTCCTCCGGGCAGCCGCCGGTCTTGAGGCTGACGATGCCCTCGACCTCGACCTCGGGGCCGCACCAGCGCATCCGGACCTCATGCGCGAGCGCGAGCAGGTCGGACAGCTTGTCGTCGGGCAGCCGGAGCACGTCGAGTACCTGCTGCTGGGACAGGCCGACGCCCCGTTCGAGTACCTGCTCCCGGGCGACGGCGAGCACGTCGGTCTGTTCGGGCGCTGAGGTCACGGACTCTCTCCTCTTCGAGCACGGCGCTGTCGGTAGTCATGCTGCCGGACGGAGCGCCGTAGGTATAGCGACGACGGTCACGTCCGGGCGGCGGCGGACTTCTGGAAGCTCTCGGGATCGAAGTCGCCGCCGAACCACGGCGACAGCCCGCCCCGCGCCTCGGCGAGGAACTCCGCCTGCTCCAGGCGCCCTGCCCCGGCCGGCAACGCGCCGAGCAACGGCGCGCCCGCGGCCACGGGCAGGTCGCCGACATTGGACAGCGCCGCGAGATCCGGCTCCGCGGGCCAGGAGCCGATCACGACACCGGCGACGTGCAGCCCGCGCGCGGTGGCGACCTCGGCGGTCAGCGCGGTCGCGTTCAGCGTGCCGAGACCGGCCTCGGCGACCACCAGCACGACCGCGCCGAGCGCCCACGCGACGTCCGTGAGGGTGGTGCCGTCCGGCCCGAACCGCACGAGCAGCCCGCCCGCGCCCTCGACCAGCACCAGGTCGTGCGTGTCATCGAGCTCGGTCGCGGCGCTCGCGATCTCGGCCGGGGTCAGCGGCGGAATCCCGCTGCGGCGGGCCGCCGCCTCCGGCGAGAGCGGGTCGGGATAGCGGCGAAGCTCCCGGGTGGTGACGTCCCCGGCCAGCCGGACCACCTCGGCGAGGTCACCCGGCTCGCTCGGCGCCACTCCGGTCTGCGCCGGCTTGAGCACCGCGACCCGCTGACCGCCGTCCCGGGCGAGCGCGGCGATCGCCGCCGTGACGGCAGTCTTACCGACGCCGGTACCTGTCCCCGTCACCACGAGCATGCTCACAGAACTTCACCGTAGTACCGGACCTAATTCCCCATGGTCACCGCCCGCCTGACCGGGCCGAAAGATCCCGTCTCGGGGTCGTACAGATGCACTCGCGCGCCGCCGACGTCGAAGTACATCCCCCACAGCTCCACGTCCCCGCGCGCCTCGGCACGCGCGATCGTCGGGTACTGCCGCAGCCGGTCCACCTGCTCCAGCACGTTGTGGAGGGCGAGCTGGTCCACGCCCGCCGGCACCTCGCCCGCGACGGCGATCGGCGGGCGGGTCCGCGCCCGCTCGAGGCTCGGCTCGGCGTACCGCAGCCACGAGCGCAGCGCCGTCGCGTCCTCGGGCGCACCGTGCAGCCGGGCGTTCATCGCACCGCACGAGGAATGGCCGCACACCACGATCTCCCGCACCCGGAGCACGTCCACCGCGAACTCCAGCGACGCCCCGATGGACGAGTCGGCGCTCGCGTGGTCGGGCACGAGGTTGCCGATGTTGCGGATGGTGAACAGGTCGCCCGGCCCGCTGCTGGTGATCAGGTTCGGCACGATCCGCGCGTCGCCGCACGTGATGAACAGCGTCTGCGGCTCGTGCACGTTGGCGAGCCGGCTCAGGATCGGCCGCACCAGCCGCGACGTGCGGCGGTCGAACTCGACCATGCCGCGCCGCATCGAGCTTTCCCGGCCGCGCTGCTCGGGCACCTGCGGGACGGCCTCCTGCCAGTCCGACCACGGCGCGAACCAGCGCGGCAACACCGGCGGCGCCTGCGCCTTGTGCACGGTCGGCTCACCGGCCTTGCCGCGCTGGAACCACGGGTGCCCGATCTCGTCCACGAGCACCGTGCCGCCGGCCTGCTCGTGCGAGTGCTGCCAGGCCGAGAGCAGCTCGAACGCGGCGTGGTCGAGGTAGTCGACGACCAGTTCCAGCGTCACCCGGCTGCCCTGCGGAATCCCACTGAGCACAGTGGACAGTCGCGGGATCGACAGTGACGACAGCGCGCCCTCGACGACCACCCGCCAGCCGTCGCCGTCCTGCTCGGCGTGGATCCCGGACCACAGCAGGCGCCGCAACATGACCAGGGCCGCCAGGCCGATGCCGATCAGCACGCCGGTCAGCAGGTCCACCGCTACCACGCCGACGAGCGTCACGAGGTACACGGGCAGGTCGCCGTGGCGCAGCACGTCCTTGATGTGCCCGATGTCGACCAGGTTGGCGCCGACGTAGACGAGCAGCCCGGCCAGCGCTGCGAGCGGGATGTTGCGCAGCAGCCCGGCGAGCACGGCGACGAACAGCAGGATCCACAGCCCGTGCAGCACGGCCGCGGCGCGACTACGCGCCCCGGACCGCACGTTCGTCGAGCTGCGCACGATGACGCCGGTGACCGGGAGGCCGCCGAGCGAACCCGAGGCCATGTTCGCCGCGCCCTGCCCGATCAGCTCGCGGTTGAGGTTGGCGCGCGGGCCGGTGTGCATCTTGTCCGTGGCGACCGCCGACAGCAGGCTCTCCACGCTCGCGACCAGCGCGACCGTCACGACCGCGAGCCCGAAGTCGTACCAGCCACCGCTGGGGAACTCGGGCACGAACCTGATGTCCAGCACGTTCGCCGGCACGTCGACCCGCGGCACGCTCATCCCGGCGGCGACCGACAGCACCGTGACGGCGACGATCGCGACGAGCGGCCCCGGCACCTTCCGGACCGCCGCCGGCAACCGGCCCCAGACCAGCAGGATCGCGATGGTCAGCACGCCGAGCAGGGTGGCGAGGCCGTGCGGGTTGAGCAGTTGCCGTGGCAGCTGCAGCAGGTTGCCGACGGGCGAACTCTGCGCCGTGCCACCGAGGATCACGTGCAGCTGCGCGAGCACGATCGTCACGCCGATCCCGGCGAGCATGCCGTGCACGATCGCCGGCGAGATGGCGAGCGCGGCGCGGGCGATCCGGCTCAGCCCGAGCAGGATCTGCAGTGCACCGGCCAGCACGGTGATCGCGCAGGTGACCGCCCAGCCGAACTCGGTGATGGTCTCGGCGATGATCACGGTGAGCCCGGCCGCGGGCCCGCTGACCTGCAGCGGCGATCCGCCCAGCAACCCCGCGACGATCCCGCCGACGATCGCGGCGACGAGGCCGGCGACGACGGGTGCGCCCGAGGCGAGCGCGATGCCCAGCGAGAGCGGAATGGCCACCAGGAACACCACCAGCGAGGCCGGGATGTCGTGCCTGAGGTTCTGGAATGCCTTGTGCCGACGGCCTTTCGGACGCGGTGGTGCGTGCTCGCGTGCGGTGATCACGGTGCCTCCCGGTATCGGTCCCCGATGGGGGTGGAGTGGGTTCCCGGCTCGTCCCCAGTGACCGCCGGTGACTCACTGATACCGAAAAACAGGCAGATTGTCCGTTATGTAAAGAACTCTCACGTTTTGTGCACAGCGGGTGGTGACCAGCTGACGGTGCCGGCGCCAGCGGAGTGCGTGATCATGATCACCCCATGGCGTCCACGGACGCGTTGGCCCCGACACTGCGTGACCATCCGCGGTGCCGTGTCTGTCGTCACACCAGATGGGGTGAAGTTCTCGCGAGAGGCCGTTCAGGCGGCGCGAGCGGCCGCCGTCATCGCCTCGGTGATGGCCCCGACCTCGGCGTCCGTGCAGATGTACGGCGGCATCGCGTAGATCAGGTCGCGGAACGGGCGCAGCCACACTCCGCGTTCGGTGACCACTTTCGTGGCCGCCGCGATGTCGACCTCGTGGTCCAGCTGGATGACCCCGATCGCACCGAGCACCCGCACGTCGGCGACCCCCGGCTGGTCCGCCACGCCGGCCAGGCCCGCGCGCAGGCCCGTTTCGATCCGCCGCACGGTACCCGGCCAGTCCTGGCCCAGCAGCAGGTCGATCGAGGAGTTCGCGACCGCGGCGGTCAGCGGGTTGCCCATGAACGTCGGGCCGTGCGCGAGCACCGGCAGCTCACCACGGGAGATCCCCGCGGCGACCTCCGGCGTGCACAACGCGGCGGCCATGCTGAGGTAACCGCCGGTCAGCGCCTTGCCCAGGCAGAACACGTCCGGCGTGACGCCCGCGTGTTCGGCGGCGAACAGCGTGCCCGTGCGCCCGAAGCCGGTCGCGATCTCGTCGAAGATCAGCAGCACGTCGTGCGCCTCGGTCAGCTCGCGCAGCGCGCGCAGGTAGCCGGGGTTGTGGAAGCGCATCCCGCCCGCGCCCTGCACGACGGGCTCGACGATGACGGCGGCCAGTTCGTCGGCGTGCTCCTCGATCGCGCGCGCCAGAATGTCCACATAGGACTCGTCGACGGGCGTATCGAACCCGCGGGGCGGTTCGGGCACGAACACCTGCTCGGGCAGCACCCCGCGCCACAGCGAGTGCATGCCGCCGTCCGGGTCGCACACGCTCATCGGCTGGAAGGTGTCCCCGTGGTAGCCGCCGCGCCAGGTCAGCAGGCGGCGCTTTCCCTTGCGTCCCACCGATTGCCAGTACTGCAGGCACATCTTCACCGCGACCTCGACCGAGACCGAGCCGGAGTCGCACAGGAAGACGTGCTCCAGCCCCGGCGGGGTCAGCTCGGCGAGCTTGGTGGCGAGCCGGATCGCGGGCTCGTTCGTGAGCCCGCCGAACATGACATGACTCATCCGGCCGGCCTGCTCCGCGAGGGCGGCGTCGAGCACCGGGTGCCGGTAGCCGTGGATCGCCGCCCACCACGACGACATGCCGTCGACCAGCTCGCGGCCGTCGGCCAGCCGCAGCCGCACCCCCGACGCTTCGGTCACCAGCAGCGGCTCCCCCTGGCCCGGCATCGGGCCGTAGGGGTGCCACACATGGTGCGCGTCGAGGGCGAGCAGCTGGGCGGGGTCCACGCCCCGCACCCTACGTCTGGTTTCAGCCCAGCCGGACCGGCAGGGTCTCCAGGCCGTGGATGAGCGTGCTGTCCCGCCAGCGCAGCTCCCCCGGCGCGCCGTCGAGTTCGATGGTGCCGAACCGGGCCAGCAGCTTGCCGATCGCGATCTCGGCCTCCAGCCGCGCGAGCGGGGCGCCGACGCAGTAGTGGATGCCGTGCCCGAACGCCAGATGGCCACCGGTGGGCCGGGTGACGTCCAGCTCGCCTGGATCGGGGAACCGCGCGGGATCGTGGTTGGCGCCCAGCAGGGACACCAGGACGAACTGGTGCGCCGGGATCTCCACCTCGCCGACCCGCACGGGTTCGACGGTGAACCGCAGAGTCGCGACGTTGATCGGGCCGTCGAAGCGCAGGAACTCCTCGACCGCGCCGGGCAGCAGCGCCGGGTCCGCGCGCAGCGCCTCGAGCTGCGCGGGCCGTTCGAGCAGCGCGCGCACGCCGTTGGCGATGAGGTTGACCGTGGTCTCGTGCCCGGCGACGAGCAGCAGGAACGCCATCGAGATCAGCTCGACCTCGGACAGCTGGTCGCCTTCCTCGGACACATGCACCAGGTCGGACAGCAGGTCCTCGGTCGGCTCGGCGCGCTTGGCGGCGACGAGCTCGGCGAGATAGGCGGCCAGTGCCGTGGAACTGGCCTGCAGCTGCTCGGGCGCCCCGGACGAGAGGATCGTGTTGGACCAGGTGCGGAACTTCTCCTGGTCTTCGGTGCGCACCCCGAGCAGCTCGCAGATGACGGTGATCGGGAGCGGGAACGCGTAGGCGTCCAGCAGGTCGACGCGGCCGGTGGTGGCGATCGACTCGAGCAGTTCGTCGGCGATCTGCTCGATACGCGGACGCAGCCGCGCCACCGTGCGCGCGGTGAACGCCTTGTTCACGAGCTTGCGCAGCCGGGTGTGGTCCGGCGGGTCCATGTTGAGCATGTGCGAGGCGAGGGACGAGGCGAACACGGGGCCGTTGGTGTTGTTGCTGTTGGCCTGGAACAGCTCGCGGGCGCGGTTGTTGTCCTTGCTCAGCCGGGGATCGGCGAGCAGCGCCTTGGCGTCGGCGTAGCCGGTGACGAGCCAGACCTTGAGTCCGCGGGGCATCACCGCCTGCCGGACCGGGCTCTCGGCCCGTAGCCGCTCGTAGAACGCGTGCGGGTTGCCGGAGAAATCGCTGTCGAGCCGGACCGGTTCGTCGAGCAGCCGCATTGCCTCGTTGCCTTTCGTTCAGCCGTTGATACCCGGACAACGGATCAACGGCGCTCATCGTGCCCGCTTCCCCCGATGGGGGACAATCGACGATCATGAGGTACCGCCCGATCTCCTTCGACCGGCTCGCCACCGAGCTGACCGAACGGATCCTCGCCCTGCCCGGGACGCCGTGGGTGCGAGTGGCGGTCGACGGCGCGCTGGACACCCGCGCACTGGCGGACGCGCTGGTGGATCCGTTGCGTGTCAACGGCCGCGCCGTCCTGCGGGTGTCCACTGTGGATTTCCTGCGGCCGGCCTCACTGCGGTTCGAGAAGGGCAAGGAGGATCCCGAGGCGCGGTATTCCGCCTGGCTGGACGAAAACGCGCTGCGCCGTGAGGTGCTCAACCCGTTGTCCCCGGGCGGCGACGGGATGGTGCTGCCCGCGCTGTGGGACGCCGAACGCGATCGCGCCACCCGGCTGGACAGGGTTTCGCTGCCCGCCGGCGGAATCCTCGTCGCCGACGGCGAACTGCTGCTCGGACGCGGCCTGCCGTTCGAGCTGACCGTGCACCTTTCGGTGTCGCCCAACGCTTTGCGCCGCCGTCTGCCCGATGGCGAGCACTGGGCGCTGCCGGCTTTCGCCCGGTACGAGGAGGAAGTGCGACCGGCGGAGGCGGCCGACATCCTGGTCCGCGTGGACGATCCCCGGCATCCGGCGGTCGCGGCCCCGGTGTGACCGGCGAGGGTCGGTCAGGCGCCGGTCAGCAAGGTCTGCAGGCGGGCTGCCAAGTGGTCCCAGCGCCAGTGCTCGCTGACCCACGCCCGGCCGGCGTCACCCATCTTGCGGGCCCGCGCCGGATCGGCGAGCAGCTGGGCCAGCGTCTCCACGAGCTGCGTGACATCGCGACCGTCGACCACATGCCCGGTGACCTCGTCCAGCACGGTTTCCGGCGCGCCACCGGAACGGCCGGCGACCACCGGCAGACCGGTCGCCGAGGCCTCCAGGTAGACCAGCCCCAGCCCCTCCACGTCGAGACCCCTGCCACGCGTGCGCGCCGGCATCGCGAACACGTCCCCGGCCGCGTAGTGCGCGGGCAGCTCCGGCCACGGCACCGAACCGGTGAACACGACATCGCTTTCGAGGTCCAGCTCGTGGACGAGGCGTTCAAGCGTCTTTCGGTACGGACCGCCGCCGACCACGAGCAGCGCGACGTCCGGAATCCGCTTCTGCAGCTCGGGAAGCGCGTAGACGAGCATGTCCTGGCCCTTGCGTGGCACCAGACGGGACACGCACACGACCGTGGGCCGGTCGCCCAGGTCGTGCCGGGCGCGGATCTCCTCGCGCGCGCCGTCGTCGGGCCGGAACAGCTCGACATCCACTCCGGACGGCAGATGCTCCAAGCCCGCCATCGGACCGAACGCGGACGCGAATCGGCGGCGGGTGTACTCGCTGATGTAGGTGACGACATCCGTCGTGTTACCAATGCGGCGCAACGCGTGCCACGCGCCCGGCACCATCGACCAGCCGACCTCGTGCCCGTGCGTGGAGGCGACCACCCGCCGCGCGCCGGCCGATCGCAGTGCGGGCGCCAGCAGCGCGAGCGGCGCGGCGGCGCCGAACCACACCGAATCGCAGTTCTCCGCGCGCACGATCTCCTTGGCGCGTTTGAGCACGTCGGGGGTCGGCAGCATCAGCGAGGTCGGGTGCCGCACGATCTCGAACGGCGCGGCCTCGTCGAACTCCGGATGCGAACCGGACGCCGAGCGCCACGACGGGGCGTAAACGACCAGGTCCTCCGGTGGCAGCCGCCGGGCCAGCGAGTCGAGATAGTTCTGGATCCCTCCCGGGCGGGGCGGGAAATCGTTGGTCACGAGCAGAGTCCGGGCCACGGTGGGAGATTACCGGCCACGTGGTGATGCCCCAGCGCAGACCAGGGGCGGCACCGCGCGCACGGTGTCCGCCCCTGGCCGAGTCCACGAAAGGTCAGTAGGCGACCCGGCGGGCTCCTGAATAGTCGTTCTGCAGCGGCGAGATCTTCACGACGTCACCGGTGTCGGGCGCGTGCACCATCTTGCCGTCGCCGAGGTAGATCCCGACGTGGTGCACGGGCGAGCCGAAGAACACGAGGTCACCCGGCTGCAGCTGGGATCGCGAAACCGCCATGCCGGTGCCGGACTGGGCCTGGCTCGTGCGCGGCAGGCTGATCCCGGCCTTGCCGTAGGAGTACAGCGTCAGACCCGAGCAGTCGAACGTCGAGGGACCGGTCGCCCCCCACACGTAGCTGCTGCCGAGCTTGCTGAGCGCGACGTTGATCGCCTGCTGTGCGGCCGAACTGGGCGCCGGGAGGTTCGGCGCCGCGCCACCGGTGTCGCGCTGGGCGGCGCGGTCGGCGTTACTGAGCCGGCTGCTCAGCTGCTGCAGCTGGTTGACCTGCGCCTGGAGCGCGGCGGAGCGCGTGTTCAGGTCGTTGAGCAGCTGCGCCGCCTGGTCCGAGGCCGTCTGGGCCCGGTTGCGGGCGTCCGTGGCCTGCTGGGCGGCGGACGCCGCGGTGTTGACCGCGTCGGTGTAGTTCTGCAGCGCCCGGTTCTTGTCGTCGGCCAGCACGGACAGCGCCGAGGACCGGTCCAGGAAGTCCTGCGCCGAGGTGCCGGTCAGCAGGGCGGACATCCTGTTCATCTCCGCGCCGCTGATGAACGACGCGTCGGTGAACTGGTCGACCACGACCTGGAAGCGTTCCTTGTCGGCCTGCGCCGCCTGCATCCGCTGGTTCGCGGCGGCGATGTCGCCGTTCGCCCTGGCGAGGTCGCCCTGCTTGGCGTTGAAATTGTCCTGCGCCTGCAGCTTCTGCTCGTTCAGCTGCTCGGCCTGCTGGGCGGCGGCCCGGTACTGGGCCAGCGCGTCGGCGGAGTTGGTGGGGGGATTCTGGAGGGCGGGGAGGGTGATCGCGCTGGCTGGACCACCAACGCTGACCGCGGTGATGACCGCGGTGGCTGCGATGGCTCCTGCGATCACGCGCTTGATCGGTTGCGACTGCACGCCGCGCGTGTCTCCTTTGCGGTCAGCCGCCTGCCGGTCGCCGCGCGCAGAGGTCGGGGGCCCTCTGCTCACCGGAGCGGGAAACTCACGCGTCCGGTGAACGGCATTCCCATGATGTTCGCCTGATCCGGGCACGGAGATACCGCACCTGGGTCATGCACATACACCATGGTTCCGGCACAGCTCCCCGACAAAGCTGTTTCGGCGGCGATCCCGCGTCGCTGTCGCGGGGGTGCGACGGCTGCCGTCCGCGAGATCTCGGCCAGGTTACGAAAGCAGGGCTGCCGCGTCCAGCGGGTGCCGGGTAAAAACTCTCCGTAACGCGCCCTGATCCCGTTCGGACCAGCACGGACGGCGAGGGTGTGACCAAGGTAACAATCTCCAGCGTAATGGCTACTGACCGTTCACCGACCTAAACGACCGTTTGTCGCTGACGAGGGACGAGTCCGCTTCACGCCGCATAATCCTGATGCCGATCGGTCATCGGCACGAGCCGGAGCCGCGGAATCAACCCGCCCTCGGCGAGTGCCTCGATCGCGGTCAATTCCTCGTCGTCCCATTCGATTGCCGGAGGCGCGTTCAACAGCACACTGACCGCACAGTCCGCACAGCCGATTCCGCGCACCACGCAGCGGCCACAGTCGACGATCACGGTGTCGATCACGGTGTCTTCGTGCATTTTCCTGTCTCCTTCTGCCTGCTCGGGCCGGACAGGAAACACGGTAAAGGCACCCACCGACAATTTACCGATGAGACCGAAAGCAAGCCGGCTCCAAAGGTGACCGGACCTGCCTGAACCGCTTGCTTTCGGTCGGTTCGGTATCTACCGGCACAGTTGGGCGCCTGTTCGAACGTTAGACCCGGCCGAGCCGTGTCAGCAGTACTGCGGAGGCGACCGGATGCGCGCCCGAACTCCTGGTCGAATCGGCCACCGCGCGATCCGAAGTGGCGACCACCAGCGGCCGCCCCGACGGTTCGGCGGTGACGAGCGCGCGGATCACGTCGTCGGCCAGCACCCCCGGATCGGAGAACAGCACCCGGACCCCGCGCGGCGCCGCGGTCGGCACGGACAACACACCGGCCCCGTCGAACACGACAGTCACCTCGGCGCCCGTCCGCGAGGCGAGCGCGCCGAGCTGGCGCACGAGCCGGGTGCGCTGATCGGCCAGCGGCAGCTCGGGATAACCGGTCTTGCTGACGTTGTAACCGTCCACGATCAGATGCACGCTCGGCAGCGCCAGCAGGTGGTCCAGCGCGCCGGGATCGCGCACCTGGGTGCCCCGTCCGCCAGACGCGGACGCGCCGCGCACCGCGTCCGCGGGACGGCGGGTGCTGGACCCGAGCGACAGCTCCCGGCGCAGCCCGGCGACGGCGCCGTCGATGGTGTCGGCGAGCAGCGCGAGGCGCACCTCGTCCGCCTCCCGGGCCTCGCGCGCGGCCTGACGCGCGACCTCCGCGTCCACCACGGCACGCTCCGCCCGCGCCCGTTCCGTCGCCACCCGCTGCCGCTCGCGCTCCAGCTGGGCGGTCAGCGCGGCGAGCTCGGCATCGCGCCTGCCGTCGGCATCGGCAACGCCGGCCTCGGCCGCTTCCGCCGCGTCGCGAGCCTGGCGCAGCAGCGTGCCCTGCTCCCGCAGCCGGCCGCGCAGCTTGTTCAGCTCGTCCTCACGTTCGCGGCGCGTTTCCTCGACGGCGTCCAACGCCTGGGCCAGCTCCTGCTGGAGGCGGGCGAGCTCGTTTTCCAGCTTCTGGTTACGCGCCACCGCGGCATCCCGCTCCGCGCGCAGCGCCGTCTCGGCGGCGTTCTTCGCGACCAGCCGCACGCGGGACGTCGCACTCGACTCGCCGAGCAGGATCGCGGCTGTGGCAGCGACCACCGAGTCCTCGTGGTTGGGGTTGAGCGCGTCCTGACGGTGCTCACGGACCCACTCCAGCACGGCCGTGCGGAACGCCGTCGAGTCCTGCAACGTCGTGAGCAGCGCCGTCGCGCCCAGCTTGGCGCGCTTGGCCGGGGCGAACTTCGCGACCGGGCGCAGCTGCTGGGGGACGTCGACCCGGGGCATCTTGCCCAGGGCTTCGGCGGCGAGCTCGGTGAGTCTGGCGCGCACGGGTTCCGGCAGGTCGCGCCAGGCGAAAGGCGGGGTTTGTTCGGCTGCCGGTTCCGCCTCCGGCCGCTGGGCAGCGTCGGAGCCGCGAAGACCGGGGTCTTCGGGCTCGGCGGCGTGCACTGAGGGCGGCATCCATCCAGGGTAGTCCGTCAGAGTTGAAGATCTCTCTCCCTGGGACTTCGGCACGCGGAATTGTCGGTGTCCTTACCTAGGGTGCCGATCATGCACGGTGCGCGGGATCAGCTGACCTTCGACGAGCTGGGCACGCCGCTCCGCGACACCACGTTCGTGGTGTTCGACCTGGAGACCACCGGCACCAAGCCCGGCCCGGACGGGATCACCGAGATCGGCGCGGTGAAGGTCCGCGGTGGTGAGGTGCTCAGCGAGTTCGCGACGCTGGTGAACCCGGGCATGCCGATCCCGCCGCAGATCGTCGCTCTGACCGGGATCACCGGCGCGATGGTCTACGACGCGCCGCCGATCGCGCGTGTCCTGCCCGCATTCCTGGAATTCGCCGCGGGCGCGGTGCTGGTCGCGCACAACGCCCCGTTCGACACCGGGTTCATGCGCGCCGCCTGCGCCGGATATGGCTACGCGTGGCCGAAACCGGCCGTGGTCTGCACGGTCCGGCTGGCCCGGCGGGTGCTCACCCGGCAGGACACGCCGAGCTTCCGGCTGTCCGCGCTGGCCGCCCTGTTCGGCTCGAAGACGACGCCGAACCACCGTGCCCTCGACGACGCGCGCGCCACCGTCGACGTCCTGCACGCGCTGCTCGAACGGGTCGGCACGGTCGGCGTGCACTCGCTCGAGGAGCTGATCGACTACCTGCCCGAGGTCACGCCGCAGCAGCGGCGGAAGCGGGGTATGGCGGCGCATCTGCCGGAGCTGCCCGGGGTGTACCTGTTCCGCGGCCCGAGTGACGAGGTGCTGTATGTCGGCACGGCGTCGAACCTGCGGCGGCGCGTGCGCAGCTACTTCACTGGGTCCGAGAGCCGGGGGCGGATCCGGGAGATGGTCGCGCTGGCCCAGCGGGTCGACGGCATCGAGTGCTCACACGCGCTCGAAGCGCAGATCCGGGAGCTGCGGCTGCTGGCGGCACACAAGCCGGCGTACAACCGGCGCTCGAAGAACCCGCGCAAGTCGTGGTGGGTGGTGCTGACGGACGAGACGTTCCCGCGGTTGTCCGTGGTGCGCGTACCCAAGGACGGCGCGCTCGGGCCGTTCACCTCGCAGGCGATGGCGAAGCTCGCGGGCGACGTCCTCGCGGGCGCGTCGGGCCTGCGGACCTGCACGCAGCGCATCTCCGCGGTGGCCCCGGCTGGCCGGCCGTGCGCGCTGGCGGAACTGGGGCGGTGCGGGGCGCCGTGCGCGGGGCGGCAGAGCGCGGAGGCGTACTTCCCGTCCGTGCGCGCGGTGACGCAGCTGATCGGCGGGCAGGGCACGGTGCCGCTGGAGGTCGCGTTGCGGCAGCTGGACGAGCTGGCCGAAGCGCAACACTACGAGCAGGCGGCGCGGCGGCGGGATGAGCTGGCGATCCTGGTGCGCGCGGTGGCGAAGGCGCACCGGCTGACGGCGCTGGCGGGTATCCCGGAGCTGGTCGCCGCGGCGCCCGATGGCCAGGGTGGCTGGGAGTTCGCGGTGATCCGGTACGGGCGGCTGGCGTCGGCGGGGGTCGCGCGGCGGGGAGTGCCGCCGATGCCGGTCGTCGACGCGCTGGTGGCGAGCGCGGAGACGGTGACGCCGGAGCCCGGGCCGCTGTTCGGCGCGCCTGCCGAGGAGGTCGGCCTGCTGCTGCGCTGGCTCACCCGCCCCGGCGTCCGCCTGGTACGGACGGCGATCCCGTGGGCCGAGCCCGCCCGCGGTGTCGGCAACTGGAACAACTGGCTGGAACGCGCCGCCACCGCCACGGCACTGGAAGAAGCGGTGGGCTGACTTCCGGCGATACGATCGCGGCGGTCACACTGTGCTCATTATTGCCAAGCCGACCGGCAGTCACGGCGATCGGCGAAACGTAGGTCGGCTGCCGGTTGGTCGGCTTGGCCTGCTTTCGGTCGGCTTGGCAACCGTTTGGAGGACGCTTTGATAACCGCGATCGTGCTGATTCATGCCGTGGCGGACAGCATTCCCGAGACCGCGCAGGCGATCGCGGACATCGACGGCGTGTCCGAGGTGTACTCCTGCGCGGGCGACGTCGACCTGATCGCCATGGTCGGGGTGCACACGCACGAAGAACTCGCCGACCTCATCCCGGCGAAGATCGGCCGCGTGCAGGGGGTCATCGACACCGACACCCACATCGCGTTCCGCTCCTACTCGACCGCTGACACCGAGTCGGCGTTCGCGCTCGGCGCCGACGAATAAACGCCGAAAGCCGGCTCCCCCGCGTGGGAGGAGCCGGCTTTCTCAGGCTGTCGCCTAGGACTCCGCGTGGCCCGACGTGACCTCTTCGGACGAGGACACCTGGCCGTTGCCGTGCTCGCCGTCGCCGTTGTGCCCGTTCGACCGGGCCCGCTCCAGGGCGGTGACCTCCTCAGGCGGGTCCGGCACGAGCAGCGCGCCCGCCACCGGGCGGCCCGCGGCACCGAGCTTGTTCATCTTCTTCGGCACCGCCGCGCCCTGGTACTCCAGCGGGATCGCGTGACCGTGGTCGTCCACCCCGCCCAGCGGCTGGTGCAGCTCGATGAACTCACCGTGCGGCAGGCGCTTGATGATGCCCGTCTCGATACCGTGCTCCAGCACCTCGCGGTCGGCCCGCTGCAGACCCAGGCAGATCCGGTAGGTGAGGAAGTACGCCAGCGGCGGCAGCACCAGTACCCCGATGCGGCCCGCCCACGTGGTCGCGTTCAGCGAGATGTCGAACTGGTCCGCGATGATGTCGTTGAAGCCGGAAGCCTCGATGACCCCGAAGAACGCCAGCGCCATCATGCCGATGCTGGTGCGTACCGGCGCGTCCCGCGGGCGCTGCAACAGGTTGTGGTGCGCCGTGTCGCCCGAGAGCCGCCGCTCGATGATCGGATACGCCAGCAGCAGCACGATCAGGACCGGCATGCCGACCGCACCGGCGAAGAACACCGCCGGCACCGTGTAGTTCCCGAGGTACAGCTCCCACGCGGGGAAGATCCGCAGCAGGCCGTCCGCCCAGGCCATGTACCAGTCCGGCTGCGAGCCGGCGGAGACCTGCGACGGGTTGTACGGGCCGAAGTTCCAGATCGGGTTGATCTGGAAGATGCCCGCCATGAGCGCGATCACGCCGGTGACCACCGTGAAGAACGCACCGGCCTTGAGCGCGAAGTACGGCATGATCCGAACGCCGACGACGTTGGTCTCCTTGCGCCGCACGCCCGGGAACTGGGTGTGCTTCTGATACCAGACCAGCGCCAGGTGCACGCCGACCAACGCCAGCAAGATGCCCGGCAGCAGCAGGATATGGATCGTGTACAGCCGCGGGATGATCTCGTCACCAGGGAACTTGCCGCCGAACAGCGCCCAGTGCAGCCAGGTGCCGATGACCGGGACCGACAACACGATGCCGGAGAGAGTCGCCCGGATACCGATGCCGGACAGGAGGTCGTCGGGCAGCGAGTAGCCGAAGAAGCCCTCGAACATGCCCAGCACCAGCAGCAGCACGCCGAGCAGCCAGTTCGCTTCACGCGGCCGGCGGAACGCTCCGGTGAAGAAGATCCGGAACATGTGCACCATCATCGAGGCGACGAACACCAGCGCGGACCAGTGGTGCAGCTGCCGCACGAACAGGCCGCCGCGCACGTCGAACGAGATGTCCAGCGTGGTCGCGAACGCCCGGGACATCTCGACGCCCTGCAGGTTCGTGAAGCTGCCGTGGTAGGTGACCTCGGTCATCGACGGGTCGAAGAACAACGTCAGGTAGACACCCGAGAGGAGCACGACGATGAAGCTGTAGAGCGCGATCTCCCCGAGCAGGAACGACCAGTGCGTCGGGAAAACCTTGTTCAGCTGGTGACGGATGCCTTTGGCCAGGTGGTAGCGCTGATCGAGGCCCGTCGCGGCCTCGTTGACCTGCCGCTCGACCAGGCTCGACCCCTTCGTCGGGGTGGTGAGTGAACTCATGACTTCCGCTCCCAAAAAGCCGGGCCCACGGGCTCGATGAAGTCGCTCCGCGCCACCAAGTATCCCTCAGTGTTGACAGTGATGGGCAACTGCGGGAGAGCGCGGGTCGCCGGCCCGAAAATCGGCTTGGCGTAGTGAAGTGCGTCGAACTGCGACTGGTGACACGGGCAGAGGATGCGGTTGGTCCGCTGCTCGTACAGCGACGTCGGGCAGCCGACGTGCGTACAGATCTTCGTGTACGCGTAGTACTCGCCGAAGTTGAAGTCCTCCTGGCCCTGGCGCTTGACCACCTGAGCCGCGTCTGCCGGCCGCAGACGGATCAGCATGACCGGGTTGTCCGACTTCACCAGCGCCGCGGCCAGCGCCTCGGGATGGCCGCGCTCCGACTCACGGAACGGGAATACCGTCTCCATCCCGCCCGCGTCCATGTCCTCCGGGCGCAGCAGCACGATCTCGTCCGTCTTGCCGGTGTATCGGCGCAAGTAGACGACCTCGCCGGGGAACTTCGGCTGCCAGCCGGTGTGCCAAAGATTGTCCGGGTCTTTCCACGGGTCCTTGATGAAGGAAGCGACCGGCAGGCCGACCAGGCCGAGCCCGAGCGCGCCACCCGCGAAGCCCATGCTGCGCTTGACCAGCGAGCGGCGGGCGATCGTGCTGCGGGCGCCGGCGTCCTCGAGGTGCGCGACGATCGTCTTCTTGTCGATCTCCGGCGAACCGTTGCCCTCGTTGTCGCTGCGCTGCTGGACCGCGAGCTCGTGCGGGATGAACTTCTTGACGTACACCAGAATGCCGACGCCGAGGCCGAGGACCGCCAGGCCCAGCGTCACGCCCAGCACCGGGGTGTAGAGCGAGTACAGGAGCGTCCCGTCCTGGCCGGGGGCCTTGTACCGCCACGGCCACCAGATGAGGCCCACCACGAACCCCAGTCCGGCCAGGCCCGCGATGATGAACCACAGCGCGACCTGGCGCTCCGCCCGCTTCTCCGCGCGGGTGCCCTTGACCGGCCACGGGTCCTCGTAGTCTACGAGCACGACCCCGTCGAGCTGCCCGCCCAGCTTGAGCAGCTGGTCCCGGTCCATCTCGGCGAGTTCCGCGTCGGAAGGCAGGTTCTGCTGCCCCTCGTTGCTCATACCCTCGATCCAATCCACAGGGTGACGCCGATCAGTGCGGCGATACCCACGATCCACGCGATCACGCCCTCGGAGGCCGGACCGAACCCACCGAGCGCGTCGCCGCCCGGATTGTTGTTGTTGTCCGTCACCGACTTGATGTACGCGATGATGTCCTTTTTCTCGTCCGGTGTGAGCTGGCGGTCGGAGAACTTCGGCATGTTCTGCGGGCCGGTCAGCATCGCGGTGTAGATCTGGTCCTCGGTCGCCGGGTCGAGCTCCGGCGCGAACTTGCCGGCCGAGAGCGCACCACCGCGACCGGTGAAGTTGTGGCAGGACGCGCAGTTGAGCCGGAACAGCTCGCCGCCGCGTGCCGGGTCGTCACCGCGCAGGGCCGCGCCGGTCTGGGCGGGCCGCTCGGGGCCGCCGCCGTGGGCCTGGACGTAGGCACCGACCGCGTCGATCTCCTCGGGGGTCAGCTTCGGCGGCTTCCGCTCGGCCTGGGCTTCCTGCCGCACCATCGGCATCCGGCCTGACGAGGTCTGGAAGTACACCGCCGCGTCGCCGACGCCGATCAGGCTCGGGCCGCGGTCCTGCACACCCTGCAGGTTCGCGCCGTGGCAGGTGATGCACGTGTTCTCGTACACCTGCTGGCCGAGCCGGAGCTGCGCCGGGTCCTCCTGTGCCTGCGCGGTCTGTGCCTTGGGCACGAAGACCGCGTACACCGCACCGGCGCCGAGCAGCGCGACGCCCAGCGCGAGCAGGCCGGCGATCCGCCTGCGCAGCTTGGTGCGCGCGCCGAGCCGGCGCCCGGAGGATTTCTTCGTGGTGGTCATCTTGCGGCAACCCTTGCTGTGTGAGGAGTCCGGGACGGGCTGGGCGGTCAGGGAATGATGTAGATGACCGCGAACAGGCCGACCCACACGATGTCGACGAAGTGCCAGTAGTAGGACACGACGATCGCGGAGGTCGCCTGCGCCGGCGTGAACTTGCTCAGCTTGGTGCGGATGAGCAGGAACACGAACGCGAAGAGCCCGCCGATGACGTGCAGCCCGTGGAAACCGGTGGCGAGGAAGAAGACCGTGCCCCAGGCCCCGGACGGGATCGTGACACCCTCGTTGATCAGGCTGGTGTACTCGCCCGCCTGACCGCCGATGAAGATCGCCCCCATGATCAACGTCAGCACGTACCAGCGGCGCAGCCCGTAGACGTCCCCTCGCTCGGCGGCGAACACACCGAGCTGGCAGGTGAACGACGACGCCACCAGGATGATGGTGAAGGGCAGCGCGTACGGGATGTCGAGGTGGATCGGCTCGCCGGTCGCCGCGTTGACCGGCGGCCAGATGCCGGTCGAGTTCTGCGCCTTGACGGTGAAGAACATCGCGAACAGCCCGGCGAAGAACATGAGCTCGCTGGAGAGCCACACGATGGTGCCGACACTGACCATGTTCGGCCGGTTCAGCGAGTGCACCCGCTGGCTGATGTTGGGAGCTGCCGTTGTCACGAGTCGCATTATGTCCTCCCACAATGGAGCCTGCCCGGTCGGGTCGGCACGTGGGTTGGTCACAGCGACGAATGCGGAGGGTGAGGAGCACCGGTGAGTCTGCTCGATCGAGTTCGTGACCTGCTGAGAAGGGTCCCCGAGACCGAACTGACACCCGACACGCCGGGGCTGTCGGTGGTGGCTGAGGCGTTCGACGCCGCCGAGGCGGACTCGGCGGTGCTGGCGAGATCACATCTGTGGGACCAGGGAAAACCTGCTGTGCTAAGGCATCACCTGACGCTGCCGGCGGACGGGATCGACGAGGCGGCGCGCATTCTGGCCCAGGATGGGTGGAAACTACGCACCGTGTCCGGTTCGGGCGAGGTGCGCACGGTGCACGCATTGCGCGTCCAGCACCTCGACGCGCTGCACTGCGCGCAGGAACGCGCGCGGATGGCCGGGCTCGCGCAACGGCTGGGCGGCGATTCGCTCGGCTGGGACGCTTTACAGCCCGTCGAGGCCCGCACGTAGTGGGCGCGAGTCCGCGAGCGGCCACAGAGGAGGACCGATCGGGTGCGGGTGTCCCGCATGACACCAGCCTCTCGGTGAAGCGGGGCACTGCGGATAGCATCGGACGCGTCACACTCTTACGACGATGCCGGAGGCTTGATTGTGACCGAGCAGCCGATGAGGATTCTGGTTTTCAGCCATCGGGCGGAAGTCCGTGAGTCGATCATCAACGCGATCGGCCGCCGGCCGGCCACCGATCTCGGCCGGGTGGACTACGTCGAGGCCGCCGGCGTGGCCGACGTGCTGGTCGAGATGGACGAGGGCGGGCTGGACCTGGCGATCCTGGACGGCGAGGCGCAGCCGACCGGCGGCATCGGGCTGTGCCGGCAGCTGAAGAACGAGATCCTCGACTGCCCGCCGATCGTGGTCGCCGTGCGGCGTAAGGACGATCGCTGGCTGGCCACCTGGTCGCAGGCCGACGCCGTGCTCGTGCACCCGCTCGACCCCCTGACCGCGGCGGAGACCGTCGCGGAGGTGCTGCGGGGCCAGCGGGTCCCGGCCGTCCACGCGTGATGACCGAGCATTCCTGGCCCGCGGTGCTTTCACGGCTCATCGACCGGGCGGATCTGTCCGAAGAGGACACCGCATGGGCGATGGACCAGGTGATGTCCGGCGAGGCGACGCTCGCGCAGATCGGCGGGTTCGCGGTCGCGCTGCGCGCCAAGGGTGAGACGCCCGCGGAGATCTCCGGCATGGCCGAGGCGATGCTCGCGCACGCCCGGCGGGTGCACGTCGAGGGCCGCGCGGTGGACATCGTCGGCACCGGCGGGGATCGCTCCGGTTCGGTGAACATCTCGACGATGGCGGCCATCGTGGTGGCCGCCGCCGGTGCGCCGGTGGTCAAGCACGGCAACCGCGCGGCGTCGTCCAAGGCCGGTGCGGCGGACGTGCTGGAGGCGCTCGGCGTCGCGATCGACCTGGCGCCCGACGGTGTGCAGCGGTGTGTCGCCGAGCTCGGCATCGGGTTCTGCTTCGCGCCGGTGTTCCACCCGGCGTTCCGGCACGCGGGCCCGGCGCGCAGCCAGCTCGGGGTGCCGACGACGTTCAACCTGCTCGGCCCGCTGACCAACCCCGCGCAGCCGAGCGCGGGCCTGATCGGCTGCGCCTACGCGGACCGGACGGAGCTGCTGGCGCGGGTGTTCGCGCGCCGCGGCGCCACCGCCATGGTGGTGCGCGGCGACGACGGGCTGGACGAGATCACCACCACGACCACCAGCACGCTCTGGCTCGTGTCGGACGGCGATGTGCGCGAGGAGCATTTCGACCCGCGGACGCTGGGCCTGCCGTATGTCGCGCCGGAGGACCTGCGCGGTGGTGACCCGGCGGCGAACGCCGAGGTGGTGCGCGAACTAGTGGCGGGGAAGCCGGGCCCCGTGCGGGATGCGGTGCTCGTGAACGCCGCCGGCGCGCTCGCCGCGCACGCGGGCTTTTCCGGGTCCCTGCACGACGATCTGGCGGCCGCGCTGACCCGGGCCGGCACCGCGATCGACTCCGGCGCCGCCGCCGAGCTACTGGTCCGCTGGGCCGCTTTCCGCTGAGCCACAGCGAAAAGGGCGCCTTCCCCGGCCGGGGAAGGCGCCCCGTTAGCTGTTAAGGGGGGGTGTTGGTGGGGGGGGCCGGTGTGGTACTCGAACACGAGACCGCCGACGGTGACCAGGATCAGCACGATCGCGATGACCAGCAGCCAGATGTGGAAGAACGCCAGCGCCAGGCCCGCTGTCGCGGCCGAGCCGGCCAGTGCGATCGGCCAGTAGCTGCCGGGGCTGAAGAAGCCCATCTCGCCGGCGCCGTCGCTGATCTCGGCGTCCTCGCGGTCCTCGGGGCGGGCGTCGATGCGGCGCGAGATGAACCGCATGTAGCTGCCGGCGAGCAGCGCGAGCCCGCCGGTCAGGATCAGCGCGACGAGGCCGACGACCTCGACGCCGTACCCGCTCCAGTAGTACGTGGTCACGCCGTAGACGATCGCGATGAAGAAGGCAAACACCGTGACGATGTCGAAAATCCGGGCTTCGACCTTCATGAAGCTGTCCTTACTCCTGTGTCCGGCGTCAGCGCGCTGTGCGGTCGGTGTTGAACGGCTGCGTGGTGACCGCGTGCGGGGTGCACAGCTCGCCGCAGTTCATCTTGGCCAGCGCCTCGGCGGCGGTGTAGGGCGTCCCCGTCGCCGGATTGACCTGCGTCCGCGTCTGAATGTACTGCTGGTACAGGTTGTCCGGCAGGGCACGGACCTCGAAGTTCATCATCGCGTGGTAGGTGCCGCACAGCTCCGCGCACCGGCCGACGAACGAACCTTCCTTGTCGATCGTGTTCTGGAACGACGAGTCCTGGTTGTTCTTCTCCGGGTACGGGAAGACGTCGCGCTTGAAGTGGAACTCCGGCACCCAGAAGGAGTGGATGACGTCGGTGGAGCGCAGGTCGTACTGGATCGTCTTGCCGACCGGCAGCACCAGCAGCGGGATCTCGCTCGAGCTGCCCACGGTGCGGATCATCTGGCCGGTCGCGTCCTTGGCCTCACTGGGGTAGTCGAACTCCCAGTTCCACTGGAACGCGGTGACGTTGACGGTCACGTCCGGGTTCGGCTTCTTGTCGAGCACCTGGCTCTCGGTGGTCGCGGTGAAGAAGAACAGCACGCAGACCATCACCAGCGGCACGATGACGCAGAACAGCTCCAGCGGCACGTTGTACTGGAACTGGCGCGGCAGCTCGGTCGGGTCCTGGTTCTTCTTCTTGCGGTGGAACGCCGACGCCCAGAAGATCAGGGCCCAGACGACGACGCCGACGGCGAGCGCGGCGACCACGGACCAGGTCCACAGCCAGCGCATCTTGTCGGCCTGCTCGGTGACACCCACCGGCCACCCGAAACGCAGTACCTCGTCACCGGAGCACCCGGTCGCCAACAGGGCCACGAGCCCGGCCAGCGCGGCGACCTTACCGACCCTCTTCAACCCAGGCCTCCTCGAATCCTTGCGTGACAGCCGGAGCCTAGCTGAGTTGACGTTTCCCGCTGACCAAGGGGTGACGGTTCGTGGCCGGGTCACCCGGCATACTGGCGTGCACTATCCGGCCACGAACCAGAGGTGTGTGAGTAGACGTGTGCGGCCTGCTCGGACTGGTCTGTCCCAGTGAGAACGAAGCGGCGAAGGCCCGCGACTCGGTCGGGGCGGCCCTGCGCTGCCAGCGGCACCGCGGCCCCGACGAGACCGACACCTGGGCAAACGCCGAGGTCGTGTACGGATTCAACCGGCTCGCGTTCATCGACGTGGAGCACGCGCACCAGCCGCTCGTGTGGGGTCCGCCGGAGGCCCCGGAGCGCTACACGCTGAACTTCAACGGCGAGATCTACAACTACCGCGAGCTGCGCGCGCAGCTGGTCGCGGAGCACGATGCGAAATTCGCCACAGAGGGAGACGGCGAGGCGATCGCCGCGGCCTTCCACTACTGGGGCCCGGGTGCGGTGAGCCGGTTGCGCGGCATGTTCGCGTTCCTGCTGTGGGACGCGCAGGAGAAGGTGCTGCACGGCGCACGCGACCCGTTCGGCATCAAGCCGCTGTTCTATTCGTCCGGTCCGGGCGGTACGGCGTTCTCCAGCGAGAAGAAGAGCCTGCTGGAGCTCTCGGACGTGCTCGGGGTGCGTGCGGATCTCGACACCACCGCGTTGCAGCACTACCTGACGCTGCAGTACGTGCCGGAGCCGGAGTCGCTGCACACGAGCGTCCGGCGCATCGAGTCCGGTACCTCGTTCACGATCTCGCCCGGCGGCGAGCCGAAGCAGGAGCGGTACTTCTTCCCGCAGTTCGCCGCCCGCCCGGTGACCACCGAGGCCGAGGCCGCCGACCTGCACAAGCGCATCGCCGACGTGATGCGCGATTCCGTGCGGAAGCACATGGTCGCCGACCCGGACATCACGGTCGGCGCCTTCCTGTCCGGCGGTATCGACTCGACCGCGATCGCGGCGCTGGCCAAGGAGCAGAACCCGAACCTGATCGCGTTCACCACCGGCTTCGACCGCGAGGGCTACTCGGAGGTCGACGTGGCCGCCGAGTCCGCGGAGGCGATCGGCGTCAAGCACATCGTCCGCACGGTGACCGCGGACGAGATGATGGACGTGCTGCCGCTCATCGTCTGGTACCTCGACGACCCCGTGGCCGACCCCGCGCTGGTGCCGCTGTGGTTCATCGCCCGCGAGGCACGCAAGCACGTCAAGGCGGTGCTCTCCGGCGAGGGCTCGGACGAGCTGTTCGGCGGCTACACGATCTACAAGGAGCCGATCTCCTTGGCACCGTTCGAAAAGGTGCCGGGCGGCGTGCGGAAGCTGCTGGGGAAGGTGTCGGAGCGGATCCCAGAAGGCACCCGCGGCAAGGACCTGCTGCGGCGTGGTTCGCTCACGATGGAAGAGCGCTACTACGGCAACGCCCGGATCTTCCGTGACGATCAGCTGCGCGGCGTGCTGCGCGACTACGTCGACGGCATCGGGCACCGCGACGTGACGGCCGAGCACTACCGGACCTCGCGCGGCTGGGATCCGGTGGCCCGCATGCAGCACGTCGACCTGTTCACCTGGCTGCGGGGCGACATCCTGGTCAAGGCGGACAAAATGACCATGGCAAACTCGCTGGAACTGCGCGTACCTTTCCTCGATTCCGAGGTCTTCAAGGTCGCCGCGAGCATCCCGCTCGACCAGAAGGTGACCAAGGAAACGACGAAGTACGCACTGCGCCGGGCGCTGGACGGGATCGTGCCCGCACACGTGCTGAACCGGCGCAAACTGGGCTTCCCCGTACCGATCAAGCACTGGCTGCGCGCGGAAATGTACGACTGGGCACGCGGCATCATCAACGACTCGCAAACCGACGCACTGCTGGACAAGCCCGCGGTGCTGCGGATGCTGGACGAACACCGGGACGGCACCCTCAACCACAGTCGCCGGCTGTGGGCACTGGTGGTGTTCATGCTGTGGCACGGAATCTTCATCGAACACCGGATCAAGCCAGAAATCCCGAAACCCGCCTACCCCGTCAAGATCTGAGGCGGCGGGCGTAAGCCCACGGGCCGAGTTGGGTGGTCATCCCGTCGCCTGAAACAGGAACGATCACTTTTCGTCAGGGCCGCAACCTGCGCTGGGTCCGGCGGCCGAGAACACAAAGCTTGCGGCCCTGAGGAAAAGTGATATTCGAAAACCGCAGGCGACGGGATGACCACCCAACTCAACCACCCACCCAAGGTGAGATCCCTTTGGGCCTGGCCATCCCGGAGCCAGCCCGCCGGCGAGGCATTCTTTTGATCTTTTGTCTTTGAACCGGCGGCAAGTGCCCTACCGGATTGTGTGGGAACCGGGCGCGAAGCGCCCTCGCTCCAGCGTTAGCCCTCCCCCGCCCCGATCTTTTAGTGTTCGCGGGAAGAACGGTTTATCAAGGCTGGAAAGAGTACCTTGACAAACCGTTCTGCCCGCAAGTGCGGCTTGGGATCGGGGTGGGGGAGGGTGTGGGCGGTGGCGGCGCTTGGGTTTGTGTTGCCGGGTGCTGTCGCGTTTGAACTGTGCTTATGCGCCTAGGATTGTGCCGATTTCTACGGCTGCGTCTGGGCCGTAGGCGTCCGCGATGCGTTTGAGGCCGTTCGGCTTGTCCAGTTGCCATTCTTGGGTGCCGATGGTTTCCAGTACCAGCACGGCGATGAGTGAGCCCAGTTGCGCCGCGCGTTCAAGATTCAAGCCCTCGTGCAGGCCCGCGAGGAACCCGGCACGGAAACCGTCGCCGACGCCGGTGGGGTCGGCTTTGGTCAGTTCAGGAATCGCGTCGACCTGCAGGTGCAAGTTTTCCGGGCCGACGATCTCCACACCCTTCTCGCCAAGGGTGGTGATCCGGATTCCAACGTGCTCCAAGACCTCGTCGGCACTCCAGCCGGTCTTCTGCCGCAGCAGTTCCCATTCGTAGTCGTTGGTGAACAGGTAAGTCGCGCCCTCGACGAAAGTGCGTGCCTGCGCACCGTCCATTCGGGCCAGTTGCTGCGAGGGGTCCACCGCGAACTCGTAGCCCCGCTGCCGGCACTCCTCAGCGTGCCGCAGCATGCCTTCGGGGTCGTCCGGGCTGATCAGCACCAAACCCAGCTCGCCACAATGGTCGGCGATCGGCAGCAGTTCGATGTTGCGGGCCTCCGCCATGGCACCCGCGTAGAAAGTCGCGATCTGGTTGAGATCTTCGTCGGTGGTACACACGAACCGCGCGGTGTGGGCGACCTCGGAGACCAGCACGCCCGCCGTGTCGACGCCGTGCCGTTCGAGCCAGGAGCGGTAGTCCGCGAAATCCTCGCCCACGGCCCCCACCAGCACCGGACGCACCCCGAGCACACCGAGACCGAACGCGACGTTCGCACCGATCCCGCCCCGCCGGACCACCAGATCATCAGCGAGGAAACTCAGCGAGACCCGGTGCAGCTGGTCGGCGATCAGCTGATCGGCGAACCTGCCCGGGAAATGCATCAGATGGTCGGTGGCGATGCTGCCGGACACCGCGATTCTGGCGTTGCTTGGCACCAGGTCTCCCCTGCTCTCGACACACGGATCGGCAGCCGAATTAACCCGTCTGAGGGAATTGGCCACCGCGCTCCGACACTACCGCCAAGTAGACCTGTCGCGGCAGGGCCAGGCGGCCTTAGCGTCGCGTTCGTGAACACTGCGACCGAACCCGAAACGCTCGCCGAACTGATCAGCGACTGCGCGGACATGCCAGCCGGACTCCGCCAGCAGCGGCCGACGGCCCCCACCCCGCCGGCCCCACGGGCCTGGACGGTCGACGACACCTGCCACTCCCAGGTCGAGGCCCTCGGCGAATACGCCTGACACGCGAAAACGGGCGCGGTCCTAGTCGACCGCGCCCGTTTCGTGTGTTCGGGGCTTAGTGGAACGAGTCGCCACAGGCGCAGGAGCCCGTGGCGTTCGGGTTGTCGATCGTGAAGCCCTGCTTCTCGATGCTGTCCACGAAGTCGATCACGGCGTCCTGCACGTACGGGGCGCTCATCCGGTCCACGGCGACGCGCAGGCCGTCGAAGTCACGGAACAGGTCGCCGTCGAGCTCGCGCTCGTCGAAGAACAGCTGGTAGCGCAGGCCGGCGCAGCCACCGGGCTGGACGGCGATGCGCAGGTGCATGTCGTCGCGACCCTCCTGCTCCAGCAGGGCCTTCGCCTTCGAAGCGGCCGTGGCGGTCAAGGTCACGCCGTGGGTGGCCTCGGTCTGCGGGGCGCCGGTCTCAGCGGTCGTCATGGCTCTCCCTCAGGTGTTGCTGTGGCGGGTACGGATGCCTCCTGAACCAGTCAACATCGCGCGTGCCCGTTCTGTTCCACGCCGGGGCGTTCAGTTCATCGTCGCATATCCGGCCACCGGCCGAACACCTGCGCGCCCGCCTGGAATACCCTGGTCCTGTGAGGTTCCTACGCCGCAGCGGCACGACCACCGAAGACAGCCCCGAGTCCGAGGCCGCCGAGGTGGCCGAAAGCGTCGAATCTCACAGTCGTGGGGTCACGCCGGCGAAGGGACGGGCCACCCCGAAGCGCCGCGAGGCCGAGGGCAAGCGCCGCGGCCCGGTCGCGCCGCCGCCCAAGACCACCCGCGAGGCGATGCGCCGCAGCAAGGAACTGCGCAAGTCGAACCCGCAGTCGCGGGACGACCGCCGCGCCGCCGCGAAGGAACGCCAAGCCCGGATGGCCGCCGGTGACGAGCGATACCTGCTGGCCCGCGACAAGGGCCCGGTCAAGGCGTATGTGCGCGATCTCATCGACTCGCGCCGCAACCTGACCGGACTGTTCATGCCGCTCGCGGTGCTGGTGCTGATCGCGATGATCGTGCCGTTCCCGCTGCTGCAGCAGTACGCGACGTTGCTGTGCACGGTGGTCCTGGCGGCGATGGTCGTCGAGGGCTTCTTCACCGGCCGCCGCGTCGCGCGGATGGCGCGCGAGAAGTTCCCGAAGGAGACGATCAACGGCCGGTCGCTCGGCTGGTACGCCTTCGTCCGCTCGAGCCAGATCCGCAGGCTGCGGATGCCCAAGCCGCGCGTCAAGCCGGGCGACGCGATCGCCTGAACCGCGACCGGCTGCGAGCGACCTTCACCGAGGACGCTGAACTCTACGACCGGATCCGTCCCGGCTATCCGGCCGCGCTCTTCGACGACCTCGCGACCGTGCTCGGCCATCGTGTGCTGGAGATCGGGTGCGGCACCGGGCAGGCGACCATGCCACTGGCGAAGCGCGGTTACGCGATCACGGCGGTGGAGCTCGGCGCCGAGATGGCCGCCGTCGCCCACCGGAAGCTCGCGGATTTCCCCGACGTCGAGATCACGGTCTCGGCATTCGAGGACTGGCCGTTGCTGCGCGAGCCGTTCGATTCGGTGTTCGCCGCGACCGCGTTCCACTGAGGTGCGGATGGCCAAGGCCGTGTCGAGGCATCACATCGCGGGTGGCAGCGAGCAGTTATTCGCCGATGGCAGTGCTGTTGCCAATCCGACCGAAAGTAGGCGGCGACCGTCCGCAGCGACCTGCTCATTGACACCATTATCCGCCGTGGCTGCCGTCGGGTTGGTAGCGACCGGCGCAGTACGAGCGCTTCAATCCGACGACGCCGCCCGGCGATATCCCTTGCGATACAAGCGAATTCGACGCGTCCGGGGACTTCGGGCCGAAGCGGTACCTCACCCAGCTCGCCTGGAGCCACTCCAGGTAGTTAGCTGGGCGAAGGACCTCGGTTAGGGTGGGGGCATGGAGTTTCGTCGTCTCGGCCGTAGCGGCCTCTCTGTCAGTGAGATCTCCTACGGCAACTGGCTCACCCACGCCTCACAGATCGAGGAGGAGCAGGCCCAGGCCTGCATCAAGGCCGCACTCGACGCGGGCATCACGACCTTCGACACCGCCGACGCGTATGCCAACACCGCCGCCGAGTCGGTGCTCGGGCGCGGGCTCGCCGGGCAGCGCCGCGAAAGCGTGGAGATCCTGACCAAGGTCTTCTGGCCGACCGGCCCCAAGGGCCCCAACGACAGCGGCCTCGGCCGCAAGCACATCATCGAGGCCTGCCACGGCTCGCTCCAGCGCCTGCAAACCGACCACATCGACGTCTACCAGGCCCACCGGTTCGACCGCTCGGTCCCGCTCGAGGAGACGTTCCTCGCATTCTCCGACCTTGTGCGCCAAGGAAAAATCCTCTACGTCGGTGTTTCCGAGTGGACCGCCGAGGAGATCACCCGCGGCGCCGCGATGGCCCGCGAGCTGCACGTGCCGCTGGTGTCGAACCAGCCGCAGTACAACATGCTGTGGCGCGTCATCGAGCCGCAGGTCATCCCCGCGTCCGAGCGCGAGGGGCTCAGCCAGATCGTCTTCTCCCCCATCGCCCAGGGTGCGCTGACCGGTAAGTACAAGCCCGGCCAGCCGGCGCCCGAGGGTTCGCGGGCGACCGACGAGAACGGCTCCAAGATGGTGCAGCGGTGGATGCGCGACGACGTGCTTTCGGCCGTCCAGAAGCTCGGACCGCTCGCCGAGCAGGCCGGGCTGTCGCTCGCGCAGCTCGCGGTCGCGTGGGTGCTGCAGAACCCGAACGTCGCCTCGGCGATCATCGGCGCGTCCCGGCCCGAGCAGGTGCACGAGAACGCCAAGGCCGTCGGTGTGAAGCTCGAAGCCGACCTGCTGACCGCGATCGACGACGCGCTCGCCGGCGTGATCGAGAACGACCCGCGCCGCACGGCCAGCGTGGTGCGCTAGTAGAACGTCAGGAAGACAGGACCTGCTCGGCGACAACGAGGTCGTGCGGGTAGGTCACCTTGAAGTTCCGCTCGTCCCCGGGCACCCAGTGCACCGGCAGCGTCGAGAACCGTTCCATCACCGACGCGGTGTCGGTGCCTTCGAAGCCTTCCCGCGCGGCCTGTTCATACGCGTCCAGCAACGGCGCGGCGCGAAACGCCTGCGGGGTCTGGGCACGAACGACGGTGCCGGGCAGGCGAGCGCCGTCCGCGGCGATGATGTCGTCGGCCGCCAGTCCGGGCATCGCGCCGCCGTATTGACGTGCGGTGTGCAGGACGCCGGTGATGAGCGACGGGGTGACCAGCGGGCGGGCGCCGTCGTGCAGCAGCACGGTGTCGATCGCGCCGCTGCCGATGCGGCCGGCGAGATGCCGCAGTGCGCGCAGCTCCGACTCCTGCCGGGTGCTGCCGCCGTGCACGACCTCGACCGGCGCACCCTGGTCCGCGAGCACCTCGGCGACCAGCTCCTCGTCCTGGGGACGCGTCACCAGGACGAGCAAGCCGATCTCGGACACCTTGGCGAACGCCGCGAGCGACCACGACACGATCCGGCGCCCGGCCAGCGGCAGGTACACCTTGTTCAGGCTCGCCCCGACGCGCGTCCCGGAACCGCTGGCCAGCACCACCCCGGCCGCAGAACGTTCTGTCACATGGGGGAATCTAGCTCCGTGACCCGACCCGAGTTCACCGTCCCCCAGCCCGACGAACCGGCCCGCGCCGAGGCGCTCCGGCGGCATGCGGCGCTGATCAAGCCCGCCGGCTCGCTCGGCCGGCTCGAGGAGCTGGGCGCATGGATCGCCGCGTGCCAGGGCGTCTGCCCGCCGCGCCCGTTCAAGCGGCCGCGGGTGGTGATCTTCGCCGGAGACCACGGAATCGCGGCGAAGGGTGTCTCGGCCTATCCCGTGGAGGCGACCGCCCAGCTGGTGAACGCGCTCGTGAAGGGCGACGGTGTGCCGAACGCGCTCGCGGGTGTCGCGGGCGCCGGTGTTCGGGTTGTGGACCTGGCCGTCGACGCCGAGACATCGGTGCAGGAATTCAAGGTACGCAAGGGTTCCGGCTCGATCGACACCGCCGACGCGCTCACCGAGGCCGAAGCCGAAGCCGCTCTGCAGGCGGGTGTGGACATCGCGAACGCCGAGATCGACGCGGGTGCCGATCTGCTGGCCGCGGGTGATCTCGGGGTCGGCGTGAGCACGCCGGCGTCGGTCCTCGTCGCGGCGCTGACCGGGAGCGAGCCCGTCGCCGTCGTCGGCCGTGGTTCGGGAATCGACGACAACGCGTGGATGCGCAAGGCCGCCGCGGTCCGCGACGCGCTGCGCCGGGCGCGGACGGTGCTGGCCGACCCGGTCGCGTTGCTGCGCACCTCCGCCGGCGCCGACATCGCGGCGATGACCGGTTTCCTCGCGCAAGCCGCGGTCCGCCGCACGCCAGTGCTCCTCGACGGTCTCGTCTCCGCGGCGGCAGCGCTCGTCGCGGAGGAACTGGCGCTGAACGCGCGGTCATGGTGGGTCGCGTCGCACAAGTGCGCCGAGCCGGCACACGACCTGGCGCTCGACCACCTGGACCTGGAACCGGTGCTGGACCTGAACATCCGGCTCGGCTGCGGTGCCGGCGCGCTCGCCGCGCTGCCGGCCCTGGCGATGGCCGCCCACCTGCTGACGGATGTCGCCACCTACGCGGATGCGGGCGTGCACCCGCCCGCATAAGGACAGGCCGCCGTCACCGGAGCGACGGCGGCCTGTCCAGCGGACATTGTCAGGACAGCGGGTGCATCCAGCCGTGCGGGTCGGGGCGGGTGCCCTCCTGGATGCCGATCAGCTCGCCGCGCAGCTTCATCGTCAGCTCGCCCGGCGCGCCGCCGCTCACCAGGAACTCGCCGCCTCCGTGCTTCACCCGGCCGACCGGCGTGATGACCGCCGCCGTGCCGCACGCGAACACCTCGGTCAGCTCGCCCGAAGCGGCGTCCTTCTCCCACTCCTCGGTGGAGATCCGCCGCTCCTCGACCTCGTGCCCGAAGTCCTTCGCCAGCCGCAGCAACGAACTCCGGGTCACGCCGGGCAGCAGCGAACCGCTCAGCTCGGGCGTGACGACCCGCGCGCTCGCGCCTGAGCCGTAGACGAAGAACAGGTTCATCCCGCCCATCTCCTCGACCCAGCGCCGCTCGCTCGCGTCGAGCCACACCACCTGGTCGCAGCCCTGCTCGACGGCCTGGGCCTGCGCGAGGAACGACGCCGCGTAGTTGCCGGCGCACTTGGCCGCGCCCGTCCCGCCGGGAGCCGCCCGCACGTACTCGGTGCTCAGCCACACGCTCACCGGCTGCACGCCGCCGGTGAAGTACGAACCCGCCGGCGAACCGATCAGCGTGTACAGGTACTCGCTGGCCGGCGAGTTCACGCCGAGCCCGATCGAGGTGGAGATCATGAACGGGCGCAGGTACAGCGTGTCGCCCTCGCTGGTCGGCACCCACCGCGAGTCGACGGCGATGAGCTCGTGCAGCGAGCCGAGGAACAGCTCGTCCGGCAGCTCCGGCATCGCCAGCCGCCGCGCGGAGCTGCGGAACCGCTCGGCGTTGGCCTCCGGCCGGAACGCCGCGATCGACCCGTCGGGCTGGCGGTACGCCTTGAGCCCCTCGAAGATCGACTGGCCGTAGTGCAGCACCGAGGTGGCGGGGTCCAGGGTCACCGGCTCGTACGGGCGGAGCCCGGCGTCGTGCCAGCCGCGCTCGGCGTCCCAGCGGGCGGTGACCATGTGGTCGGTGAAGTAACGACCGAAGCCCGGCGCCGCGAGTACCTCGGCTACACGTTCCGCGGAAGCGGGAGCCGGGTTCGAGGTACGCGTGAAGGGAACGGTCGTAGTCATGCCGGTCAGAATATCTCTTAGTTGGACGTCCGAGAATTCCCGCTTCCCCTAGGATCGGCGTCGTGACCGAAAACAGCACCGCCGTCAGCGTCGGCCCGGACATCCGTGCCCTGGTCGCCGCCGCCTTGCTGACCTACTCCGGTGGCGTCCTGCTGCTGGTCGGCTACCTGCTGCTGAACGGCGTGTTCGGGGCGATCCTCGGCCTCGTCGGCGCGGTCTTCGGCGTCATCTGGTGGCGCAAGGTGCACGACGACCAGGTGTTCCCGCGCGACCTGACGGTGCGGTCGCTGCTCGTGCTACTCGGGGTCGGCGTGGTGCTCACCGTGCTGGCGTTCGTGCTGGCCGCCTGAGCAGCACGCCCACCGCGATCGCGGCCACCGCGATCAGCAGGTCCATCGGCGGCAGCCAGGCCAGCAGCGTGATGGCGAGCGCCGCGCTCACCACGGACCGCACGTCCCGCCAGCGCGCGACCAGCGTGAGCAGGCTGCGCACCAGGAGTTCGGCGACAGCCAGCGCCGCCGCGACGAGCATCGCCTGGCCCGGTTCGAGCAGGACCGCCCCCGCCGCGGCCAGCAGTCCACACACGACGGAACCCCAGGGGCGCGGCAATTCCCCGCGCGCCTCGGTCAGCGCCCCGAGCGCGGCCGGTACCCCGGCGATCACCATGACGCCCGCCAGCAGGGGTGTGATCGCCTGCCCGTCGACGGCGGCGAGCAGGTCGTCGAGCGGTGCGTCCGACAGTGCCATCCGGAGCGGGCCGAGCTGGTAGAGCGCGGCCGCACTCACCGCCGCCGCGACCACGACCACGCCGGCCAGCCAGCGATCGGGTTTTCGCCGTTCGAGCAGCGGGACCAGGACCGCGGCGGCCGCGAACAGGCCGGTCACGCCCGGGCCCGCACCCATCCCGCGTTCGGGTGAGATAGCCAGGCACAGTGCGACCAGCCCGGCCGCGGCGACGAGCAGGATGCCGACGACCCAGCCGCGGAGGAACCGTGGCAGGGCGAGCCCGAACGCGTCCACCACGGTCACCACCAGCACGACCGCCACCGCCGCCGGCACCCGGTACTGCGGCAGCAGGTAGACCGCGACGACCGAGGCGAACACCGTCACCAGCGCCAGCCGCGCCATCAGCCGCGCACCGTCGGCGAGCGGTGTCATCCGCGGCGGCAGCTCGGCGCGCGGGGTCAGCCAGACGAGCACGCCGGCGAGCGCGGCGGCGGCCGGCAGCCACCAGCCACCCACGGCCGCGCCGACCGCGAGCGCGATCCCGAGTCCCGCGCCGAGCCGCACGCCCACCACCTGCCTTTCTTCGCTCGTGGTCCGCTTATTAGCATGGCGAAGCATCCACATCGTCCGATGCCCGCGAGGAGCCGTACGTGACCCTGCCGAAGTTTGCCCTGTACGAAAACACCGAGACCGCCCTGGGCAAGAGCCGCGCCGAGGCGGTCGTGATCGGCACTCTCCAGGGCGGCAAGGCGCCGGTGCTCGCACCCGGTGCGGAAGCGGTCGACGCGGCGTTCCACGGCAAGCTCGCGGAGGTGCTGGCCACGCTCGGCGCGACCGGCAAGGCCGAGGAGGTCGTCAAGCTGCCGACGCTGGGCAAGCTGACCGCCGGGGTCGTCTACGCCGTCGGTCTCGGCACCGCCGGTGAGGACGGCACGGTGTCGCCGGAGCAGATTCGCCGGGCCGGCGGCGCGGTGGCCCGCTCGCTCGCCGGTACCGCCCGCGCCGTGTTCGTACCGTCCACTTTGGACCTTCAGGCCGCGGTCGAGGGCGTCGCGCTGGGCGCGTACAAGTTCACCGAGTACAAGTCCGATGCCGGTGACGCGCCGGTGTCCGCTGTGGACTTCGTCCAGCCCGCCGACGGCCCGGCCCGCGCGCACAAGGCGGCGCTGAAAGCGGCGACCGCCGTCGCCGAGTCCGTGATCATCGCGCGCGACCTGATCAACACCCCGCCGAACGACCTGTTCCCCGCGTCGTTCGCCGAGCGGGCAAGGAAACTCGCCGAGGACAACGAGCTCGAGTACGAGGTGCTCGACGAGAAAGCGTTGAAGCGCAAGGGTTTCGGCGGCATCCTCGGCGTCGGCGGTGGGTCGTCGCGGCCGCCGCGGCTGGTGCGCGTGACCTACCGGGGCCCGAAGGCCGGCAAGAAGATCGCGCTCGTGGGCAAGGGCATCACGTTCGACTCGGGCGGTATCTCGATCAAGCCCGCGGCGAACATGGACCACATGACCTCCGACATGTCGGGCGCCGCGGCGGTGCTCGCGTCGGTCGTGCTGGCGGCGAAGCTCAAGTACCCACTGGAGGTCACCGCGAACATCCCGCTCGCGGAGAACCTCCCGTCCGGCACGTCGTACCGGCCCGGCGACGTGCTGAACATGTACGGCGGCAAGACGGTCGAGGTGCTCAACACCGACGCCGAAGGGCGCCTCGTGCTCGCCGACGCGATCGTGCGCGCCGTCGAGGACGACCCGGACTACCTGATCGACACCGCGACGCTCACCGGTGCGCAGGTGGTCGCGCTCGGCAACCGCACCGCCGGGATCATGGGCACGGACGAGTTCCGCGACCGGGTCGCGGCGCTCGCGCGGGCGACCGGCGAAGGCGGCTGGGCGATGCCGCTGCCCGACGAGCTGCGCGGCGACCTCGACTCGCGGCTGGCGGACCTCGCCAACGTGACCGGGCACCGCTGGGGCGGCATGCTCGCCGCCGGGATCTTCCTGCGCGAGTTCGTCACCGACGGCCTGCCGTGGGCGCACATCGACGTGGCCGGGCCCGCGTACAACACGGGCGGGCCGTGGGGGTATACGAGCAAGGGCGGCACCGGCGTCCCCGTCCGGACCATCGCGGCGGTCCTGGCGGACATCGCCGAAAACGGCTGAGCGCCCGCCGACCGCAGATCTCGCCGTCCTGAACGTCGGACTCACTGTCCTGAACGTCGGACTCGCTGTCCTGGGCGTACGACTCGCGCGCGCCCCGCGAGTCCGACGCTCGCACCCGCGAGTCCGACGCTCGCGACGGTGAGTCCGACGGTCGGGCTAGCCGTCCGAGCGTTTCTGGCGCTGGGTGTATTCGCGCATGCGCTTGGGGTAGCCCACTTTCGCGACCTCGTACACCGGGATGCCCCGCTTGCGGCCGAAGTGCTGCGCCGCGTCGAGGCTGCCGATCCGGCGGCGGGTCCACTCACCGTCGTGCGCGATGAGCACGACGGTGGTTTCGGTCACCGTCGTCCGCGGCTCCACGTAGGCTTCGACGCCGCGGCGCTCGGCCGCCCACGCCTCCAGATGCCGCGTGTCCCGGTCGTTGGCCCCCCGCAGCGTGCCGGGCCTGCGTCTCCTGCGCAGCGAGTCGAACAGACCCACCGTCCACCACCCCATTTCCAGCAGTTCTCACCAGTCATTATCCCGGTGCTCCGGAGTGCGCCCAGTAACACACCCGGCTACCTCGCAACTCGTAAGTCCCTAGTGACAAGATGATGAGGGTCGCGACGTAATACGACGTTGAACCGAACACTGACGAGCATCGCCGACAAGCTCCTCGAGGAGAACTGAAGTGACCGACGCTGGCGCCGACCTGGTGATCCTTGGTGGCGGATCAGGCGGCTACGCCGCGGCCTTCCGGGCCGCCGAACTGGGCCTTTCCGTGACGCTGATCGAGAAGGACAAGCTCGGCGGGACCTGCCTGCATCGCGGCTGCATCCCGACGAAGGCCCTGCTGCACGCCGCGGAGGTCGCCGACACGGCGCGCGAGGGCGAGCAGTTCGGCGTGAAGACGGTCCTCGAGGGCATCGACATCGCGGGTGTCAACAAGTACAAGGACCAGATCATCTCGCGGCTCTACAAGGGACTGCAGGGACTGGCCAAGGCGCACAAGGTCAACCTCGTCGAGGGCACCGGCACGTACACCGGCGGCACCAGCGTCGAGGTGGACGGCCAGCGTTACACCGGCAAGAACCTGCTGCTGGCCACCGGCTCGTACTCGAAGACGCTGCCGGGCCTGGAGCTGGGCGGCCGGATCATCGCCAGTGAGGACGCGCTGTCGCTGGACTACATCCCGGAGAAGGTCGTCGTGCTCGGCGGCGGCGTGATCGGGGTCGAGTTCGCCAGCGTGTGGGCCTCCTTCGGGGTGGACGTGACGATCGTCGAGGCGCTGCCGCGGCTGGTGCCGAACGAGGACGAGTTCGCGTCCAAGCAGCTCGAGCGCGCGTTCCGCCGCCGCAAGATCAACTTCAAGACCGGCGTCCGGTTCACCGGCGCGAAGCAGGACGACAACGGCATCAGCGTGTCGCTGGAGTCCGGCGAGACCCTCGAAGCCGACCTGCTGCTGGTGGCCGTCGGCCGCGGCCCGAACACCGCGGGCCACGGCTACGAGGAGGCCGGGGTCAAGATGGAGCGCGGTTTCGTGCTCACCGACGACCGGCTGCGCACCAACGTGCCGAACGTGTACGCCGTCGGCGACATCGTGCCCGGCCTGCAGCTCGCCCACCGCGGCTTCGCCCAGGGCATCTTCGTCGCCGAGGAGATCGCGGGCCAGCGGCCGCGCGTGATCGACGAGACGGGCATCCCGCGCGTCACCTACTCGCACCCCGAGGTCGCCTCCGTGGGGCTGACCGAGGCCGCGGCGAAGGACAAGTACGGCGCCGGCGTGACCACGTTCACCTACGACCTCGCCGGCAACGGCAAGAGCCAGATCCTCAAGACTTCCGGCGCGGTGAAGCTGGTCAAGGCGCCGGACGGGCCGGTCGTCGGCCTGCACCTGGTGGGCGACCGCGTCGGCGAGCTCATCGGCGAGGCCCAGCTGATCTACAACTGGGAGGCGCTCCCGGAAGATGTGGCGCCGCTGATCCACGCACACCCGACCCAGACCGAGGCTCTCGGCGAAGCACACCTTGCCCTGGCCGGCAAGCCACTGCACGTGCACAGCTGACACACCTCCGGACACCAGACCACCGCAACAAGATGTAAAGGGAGTCAGCGAACGATGGCCTACTCCGTCACATTGCCGGAGCTCGGGGAGAGCGTCACGGAGGGCACCGTCACCCGGTGGCTCAAGCAAGAGGGTGACACGGTCGCGGTCGACGAGCCGCTACTGGAGATCTCCACCGACAAGGTCGACACCGAGGTCCCGTCGCCGGTCGCCGGCGTCGTGGCCCGGATCGTCGCCAAGGAAGACGACACCGTCGAGGTCGGCGGCGAGCTCGCCGTGATCGACGACGGTTCCGGCGGCGCCGAGGCGAGCGCCCCGGCGCCTGCCGCGCCGGCCCAGCCCGAGCCGGCCGCCGAGCCCGCGCCGCAGGCGTCCGCGCCCGCGGCGGCTCCCGCGCCGGCCGCGCCCGCACCCGCCGCCGCGCCGAGCGGTTCCGCCACGGGCACCCCGGTGACCCTGCCGGAGCTGGGCGAGAGCGTCACCGAGGGCACGGTCACCCGCTGGCTCAAGCAGGTCGGTGACACGGTCGCGGTCGACGAGCCGCTGCTGGAGATCTCCACCGACAAGGTCGACACCGAGGTCCCGTCGCCGGTCGCCGGCACCCTGCTGGAGATCAGCGTCGCCGAGGACGAGACCGTCGAGGTCGGCGGCCAGCTGGCCGTGATCGGCGACGCGTCCGCCGCTCCCGCGCCGTCGGCTCCCGCACCGACGCCCGCCCCGGAACCGACGCCCGAGCCGGTGCGGCAAGCGGCTCCCACGCCGCCGCCCGCCCCGGTGCCGCCGCCCGCCCCGCAGGCACCTGCTCCGCAGCCCGTCGCACAGGCGCCCGCGGCAGCTCCGGCCGCGCAGCCTGCGGCGGCCGAGCCGGCCGACAACGGCAGCGGCCCGTATGTCACCCCGCTGGTGCGCAAGCTCGCCACCGAGCACGGCATCGACCTGGCCGCGCTCACCGGCAGCGGGGTCGGCGGCCGGATCCGCAAGCAGGACGTGCTCGCGGCGGCCGAGGCCAAGCAGCAGGCGGCGGCGCCCGCTCCGGCAGCTCCCGCCCCGGCGGCGAGTGCTCCGGCGCCCGCGGCCCAGCGGCCCAGCGCACCGGCCCCGGTGGCCTCGCCGGACCTCTCGGCGCTGCGCGGCACCGTGCAGAAGGCCAGCCGGATCCGTCAGGTCATCGCGCAGCGCACCCGCGAGTCGCTGCAGACCTCGGCCCAGCTGACCCAGGTGTTCGAGGTGGACGTCACCAAGATCGCCCGGCTGCGCCAGCTGGCCAAGGCGGGCTTCGCGGAGCGCGAGGGCGTCAAGCTGACGTTCCTGCCGTTCTTCGCGAAGGCGACGGTCGAGGCGCTCAAGCAGCACCCGAACATCAACGCGTACTTCAACGAGGACACCAAGGAGATCACCTACTTCGGTGAGGAGCACCTCGCGGTCGCGGTGGACACCGACAAGGGCCTGATCTCCCCCGTGATCCACAACGCCGGCGGGCTGAACCTGGCCGGTCTCGCGCGCGGTATCGCGGACCTCGCGTCCCGCACACGGGCCAACAAGGTCAAGCCGGACGAGCTGTCGGGCGGCACCTTCACGGTGACGAACCTGGGCAGCAACGGCGCGCTGTTCGACACGCCGATCATCAACCAGCCGCAGTCCGGGATCCTGGGCGTCGGCGCGGTGGTGAAGCGGCCGGTCGTGGTGCCCGACGCGGATGGGCAGGACACGATCGCGATCCGGTCGATGGCCTACCTGGCGCTGACCTACGATCACCGGCTCATCGACGGTGCCGACGCGGGCCGTTTCCTCACCACGATCAAGAACCGCCTCGAAGAGGGTCATTTCGAGGACGAACTCGGTCTCTGAGTACCGCCCGAAGGGCCGCTCCGTTTACTCGCGGAGCGGCCCTTCGTCGTCCTGGCGATAGGGTTGTGCCATGCGCGTCCTGGTCGCGGGTTCCCGCGGGCTCATCGGAACTGCCCTGGTCACCGCCCTGGCCGAGGCCGGACACGAGGTGCGCCGGCTCGTCCGCGGCAGCGGCGAGTACACCTGGGACCCGCCCGCCGGCCGCATCGACGACAACGCGCTCAAGGGCGTCGACGCGGTCGTGAACCTGTGCGGCTCGTCGATGGTCAACCGGTGGAGCGCGGCTCGGAAGCAGATGATCACCGACAGCCGGGTCGAGCCGACCGAGGTGCTCGCGGAAGCCGTTGCGGAGTACGAAATCCCGGTCCTGGTCAACGCGTCCGCCGTCGGCTTCTACGGCGATCGCGGGGACAGGGTGCTCGATGAGACCGAGCCGCGCGGCGAGGGTTTCCTGGCGCATCTGTGCGAGGCGTGGGAAGCGGCCGCGGCGCCTGCCAAGCGTGCGGGCGCTCGCGTCGTGCATGCTCGGACCGGGCTGGTGCTCAGCCGCCACGGTGGCCTGCTCGGCGTACTGAAACCGCTCTTCCGGTTCGGCCTGGGCGGACGGCTCGGCGACGGGAAGCAGTACCTGCCCTGGATCAGCGAGTGCGACGAGGCCGGTGCCCTGCGGTTCGTCCTCGAACACGACAGCCTGTCCGGTCCGGTCAACCTGGCCGGCCCCGAGCCCGTGACGAACGCCGAGTTCACGCGCGCGCTCGGGCTGGCGCTGCACCGGCCGGCGCCGTGGCGGGTACCCGCTTTCGCGCTGCGGCTCGCGCTCGGCGAGACCGCCGACGAGATGGCGCTGGTGTCACAGCGCGCCGTTCCCGCCGCGCTGCGCGACGCCGGTTACGCGTTCATCCATCCCACGGTCGATGCCGCGCTCGCGGCGGCGCGCTGAGCCGTCCGCGCGACCTGTGGCGCGGGTCCCACCGGGATCCGTATCTCAACGATTCCGCACCGGCGTAGCCTGCGTCTTGTGAGCGTTTCCTCTTGCCGCGCCGGCAGCGAGCCGGTCGACGTCCGGCCCATCGGCGTCATCGACTATCTCGAAGCCTGGGAGCTGCAGCGGACGTATCTCGCCGCCAGAGCCGACGGCACCGGGCCGGACACGATGCTGCTGCTGGAGCACCCGTCGGTGTACACGGCCGGCAAGCGGACCGAGGAGGCGGACCGGCCGGTCGACAGCACCCCGGTCATCGACGTGGACCGCGGCGGCAAGATCACCTGGCACGGTCCCGGCCAGCTGGTCGGCTACCCGATCATCAAGCTCGGCGACCCGATCGACGTCGTGCACTACGTGCGGCGGCTGGAAGAGGCGCTGATCAAGGTGTGCGACCAGTTCGGGGTGCACACCGGCCGGGTCGAGGGCCGCAGCGGCGTGTGGGTGCCCGCCGACGAGCGCGGGCCCGAGCGCAAGATCGCCGCGATCGGTATCCGGGTGCAGCGCGGGGTCACGATGCACGGCTTCGAGCTGAACTGCAACGCCGACCTGAGCGCGTTCGGCAAGATCATCCCGTGCGGGATCCGCGATGCCGGCGTGACTTCGCTGTCGTTCGAGCTGGAGCGGGAAGTCACCGTCGAGGAGGTCCTGCCGCTGGCGCGCGACGCTGTGCTGGCCGCGCTCGACGGCGAGCTGCCCGTCAGCGACGACCGCTGGCTCTCGCGGCCACCGGCGCCGCGGCCGTCCACCGCCACTTTCGCTTTGCAGCCATGAGAAAACGGCCCGCCCGAAGCGTTCGGGCGGGCCGCCCCGCTCAGTCCAGTTTGGACATGACCTCGGCCGCGATCAGCTCGAGGTGGTCGAGGTCCGCCAGGTCGAGCACCTGCAGGTAGGCCCGGCTGACGCCGGCCTCCTCGCGGAACCGGCCGATCTTGTCGAGCACTTCCGCCGGGGTGCCGGCCAGCCCGTTCTGCTTCAGCTCGCCGACCTCCCGCCCGGTCGCCGCGGCCCGGCGCGCCACCTCGGCGTCGTTCGCGCCGACCGCGACGGTCTGCGCGATGGAACGGGTGATCTCCTTGGGGTCGCGGCCGATTTCGCGCGCGGCGGCGTCCACCCGGTCGAACTGCACCTGGGCGCCCGACGGATCGACCCACGCCGCGTTGAACTCGTCGGCGTAGCGGGCCGCGAGCGCGGGCGTGCGCTTCTTGCCGGCCCCACCGATGATCACCGGCGGGCGCGGGCTCTGCGCCGGCTTCGGCAGCGCGGGCGCGTCGGCGAGCTGGTAGTAGTCGCCGTCGAAGCTGAACGTCGCACCCTCGGCGGTCTCCCACAGGCCGGTGATGATCGCGAGTTGCTCGGCGTAGCGGTCGAACCGCTCCTTCACCGGCGGCAGCTCGATGCCGTAGGCCTTGTGCTCCGCCTCGTACCAGCCCGCGCCGAAGCCGAACTCGACCCGTCCGCCGGACATCTGGTCCACCTGCGCGACGGAGATCGCGAGCACCGACGGGTACCGGAAGGTGGCCGAGGTGACCAGGGTGCCGAGCCGGATGCGCGAGGTCTCGCGGGCGATGGCGCCGAGCGTGACCCACGAGTCGGTCGGGCCGGGCAGCCCGGACCGGGTGCCCATGGTGAGGAAATGGTCGGAACGGAAGAACGCGTCGAAACCGGTTTCTTCGGTCTTCTTGGCTACGCGCAACAGGTCGTCATAGCTCGCCCCCAGCTGGGGCTCGGTAAAGATCCTTAGGTCCACGGGCCCCAGACTAGTCAGTCCGCCGGACCCGGGTGAGCAGCTGCAGGATCACCGTCTCGACCTGCTCGCCGACCTTCTCCGGGTCGGGTGAACTGGCGATTTCCGTTGCGGCGGCGGACAAAGCGCCGAACAGCAGGCGGGCGGTGATCTCCACCGGCACGCTGTCCACCTCGCCCGCCTGGATGAGATCCTCGAGGCTCGCCAGGATCAGCCCGAAGCTCGCGCGGTTCTCCGCCTCACGCCACCGTTCCCAGCCCATGACGACCGGGGCCTCGTGGATGACGATGCGCTGGTACGCCGGGTCGAGGCAGCTGGCGATGAACTGGCGAAGCCCGGCCAGCGCGCGCTCCCACGCCGTTTCGGGGCGGCGCATGATCTCGCCCAGCTCGCTGTGCACCCGGCTTTCCACCTGTGCGAACGCAGCTTCGAAAAGCGCCTGCTTACCGTTGAAATGGTGGTACAGCGCACCTTTGGTCACCCGTGCCCGCCGGGCGACCTCGTCCAGCGAAGTGCCCGCGTATCCCCGTTTGGTGAACAGTTCGACAGCACTGTCCACCAGGGCGGATCGCGTGGACTCCGAATAGTCGAGTCGCCTGGACCGCATTGTCGCCACCGACACAGCTTACGCCAGACCACCTTTCACATACCCGTGGTATGTTGTCGGTGTCGGCGCCATACCGACAGTATGCGGCCGACTCAGGGTATGCACAGGGTCACGGAAGGGGACTGACCCATGGGCTGGAACGACTTCTACCAACGACGAGACATCGCCGACGCGGTACTGCGACAGGCCGCGCGCGATCCACAGGCACCGTTGCCGTTCACCGAAATCCCTGGCGCGGCCGAGGTTTTCGGCACTGAGGAGCAACTACTCCTCGCACTCCGGTACCGCTGGAGCCGCCTGCTCAGCGGGTATCTCCGCAGCGAGTTCGAAGACGAGACCGGCGATCAGGTCGAGGCGGTAACCCGCGTGTGGAACCGTGCTGTGCGCCGGAATCGCACCCTGCGTGCGGTGCTCGACGCGCACGTCGAGGACTATCCCGAGCCGCGCCGGATGCACGAGGCCGAGCAGCGGATGCTGGCCGTCGCGGCGGGTCTGGCCGACCCGGGCGAGCCCGTCGAGGAGCTGGACAAGGTCGGCCGCGCGTTCGCCGCATTGCTGCGGCACGGGCCGGGTCTGGAGGCACCACGGCGCAACCCGTTCGGCCACCTGCTGAGGATGCTCGCGCCCACAGCCTGAAATGTAGTTAGCTAAGCTACATGTCGAAGTGGACGTACGCGGATATCCCGGACCAATCCGGGCGCACGGTACTGATCACCGGCGCGAACTCGGGACTCGGGCTGCAGAGCGCGAAAGTCCTTGCCGGCAAAGGAGCGCGGGTGCTGCTCGCGGCCCGCTCCGCCGAACGTGGTGAGCAGGCGCTGAGATCCGTCGAGGCCGTCGCCGAGACGAAACCCGCGCTGATCGGACTCGACCTGGCCGATCTCCGCTCCGTCCGCAACGCCGCCGCCGAGGTCCGCGAGAGCACCGGTGACCGGCTCGACGTGCTGATCAACAACGGTGGCGTGATGGCCACGCCGCTGGGCCGCACCGCCGACGGGTTCGAGCTGCAGCTCGGCACCAACTACCTCGGCCACGCGGCGCTGACCTGGCTGCTGATGCCCGCGCTGCGCGGCGGCGACGGCGCCCGCGTCGTCACGCTGACCAGTGTCGCCGCGATCGGCGGCAGGATCGACCTGCACGACCCGAACTACGAGCACCGCCACTACAACCCGGGCGCCGCGTACGCCCAGTCGAAGATCGCGAACCAGACGTTCGCCATGGAACTGGACCGGCGCCTGCGGGCGGCCGGGGAGGATGTCGTCAGCGTCGCCGCCGCACCGGGCTACGTCGGGACCAACCTCTTCCCGAACATGGTCGCGGCGTACTCGAACCCGCTGGCCCGGGCGGCGCTCTCCGGGGTGCTGAAGCTGGGTGCCGCGCTGCTCTCGCAGAGTGTCCAGAACGGCGCGCTGTCGCAGGTCTACGCCGCGACCGCGCCGGGGGTGCGCGGCGGCGTCTACCTCGCCCCGGCCCGCATTCAGATGTGGGGCCGGCCGTCGACCGTGCGGCCGCTCGCACCCGCCCGCGATCATGCGGCGGGGGCCGGATTGTGGGCGCTGACGGCGAAGTTGACGGGCGTCACGCCAGACCCGGCATAAAGGTCACCTGGGCGTACGCTGGCGATCGTGACTGTTGTGCCTGAAGGTCGGAAGCTGCTGCGGCTCGAGGTCCGCAACGCCGAGACCCCGATCGAGAAGAAGCCGTCCTGGATCAGGACCCGGGCGAAGATGGGGCCGGAGTTCACCGAACTCAAGGGCCTGGTCCGCCGCGAGGGCCTGCACACCGTGTGCGAGGAAGCCGGCTGTCCCAACATCTACGAATGCTGGGAAGACCGCGAGGCGACGTTCCTGATCGGCGGCGACCAGTGCACGCGGCGCTGCGACTTCTGCCAGATCGACACGGGCAAGCCCGCCGCGCTGGACATCACCGAGCCGCGCAAGGTCGCCGAGAGCGTGCAGGCGATGGGCCTGCGCTACTCGACCGTCACCGGCGTCGCCCGTGATGACCTGGAGGACGGGGGCGCGTGGCTGTACGCCGAGACCGTGCGCCAGATCCACGAGCTCAACCCCGGCACCGGTGTCGAGCTGCTGATCCCCGACTTCAACGCCGAGCCCGCGCAGCTCGCCGAGGTCTTCGCCGCACGACCCGAGGTGCTGGCGCACAACGTCGAGACGGTGCCGCGGATCTTCAAGCGGATCCGGCCGGGCTTCCGGTACGCGCGTTCGCTGGAGGTCATCACGAAGGCGCGCGCGGCCGGGCTGGTGACGAAGTCGAACCTGATCCTCGGCATGGGCGAGACGCCCGACGAGGTCGAGCCCGCGATGCGGGACCTGGTGAACGCCGGCTGCGAGATCCTGACGATCACCCAGTACCTGCGCCCGTCGGTGCGCCACCACCCGGTCGACCGCTGGGTGAAGCCGGAGGAGTTCGTCGAGCATTCGGCCGTGGCCGAGTCGCTCGGTTTCGCCGGGGTGATGGCGGGTCCGCTGGTGCGCTCGTCGTACCGCGCGGGCCGGTTGTACGCCCAGACGAAGCGGCACCGTGGTGAGCCGCTGCCGGAGAACCTGGCGCACCTGGCCGAGGCCGGGCCCGCCGCGCAGGAGGCCGCGAGCCTGCTGACCCGCTGATCTCAGGGTTCGTCCCGGAGGCCCCTTCCCCGCCGCTCGCGTACGTTGGGCGCTACGGCGACAAATCGGACAGGGGAGCGCGTGTGGTCACCGACATCCTGAACTGGCTGCAGAACCTGCCGCAGCCGGCGCTGGTCGGCGCGACCGGCCTGCTGGTGTTCCTGGAGTGCACCATCGGGCTGGGTTTCCTCGCGCCCGGTGAGTCGGGCCTGCTGGTGGCCGCGACGACGGCGCACACGGTGCCGCGGTTCCTGATCCTGTGGGGTGTGGTGACGGTGTGCGCCACGCTGGGCGACACGATCGGGTACGGCATCGGGCGGCGGTGGGGGCCGCGGCTGCGCGAGACGAAGCTGATCCAGCAGCACGGTGTGGACGCGTGGGACCGGGCGACCGGCATCCTGCACCGGCGCGGCGCGTGGGCGGTGTTCTTCGCGCGGTTCCTGCCGGTGATCCGGACCCTGACCCCGGCCGCCGCGGGCACGTCGGGCCTGGCGTTCCGGAAGTTCCTGCCCGCGTCCTTCGCGGGCGCCCTGTCGTGGTCGGCGCTGCACATCAGCATCGGGGTGGCGCTGGGCGAGGCGGCGAAGAAGCTCGAAAGCGCGATGAGCACCGGCGGGTTCATCGTGCTGGCCGTGTTGGCGGCCGCGGCGGTGTTCTTCTTCCTCCGCCGGCGCAAGAAGCGCGCGGCCACAACGGAAGACACCGAGTCGAAGGTCTAGGCGAGCCTCGACCTGCCGGAATACGAGTACGACGTGGCAGTCTCTTTCGCGGGCGAAGATCACGACTTCGTCAAGGATGTCGCACGAAAGCCGCAAGGCCACGGCGTCAGTGTCTTCTACGATCAGAAAGCCCGTTATGCGATTCTCTTCATCTCGCGTCATTACGCCGAGAAGAGGTGGTCGAGTTACGAGAGAAAGGCCTTCCGAGTCGTCGGCACAGATGGAATAGTCGAGGGAGTCCTTGCCAAACTGGGGTCTACGCGGACCGAGACCGCGTCTCGATTCGACGGAAAGGTCCCGAGGACCACCGACGCCATGAACCTATTGCTGACGGAACGCCCACCCGCTTGGGAGTATCTACCGTACGCGGCGGTGCTCCGGCAAGGAATGGATTCGCTCGAGGACCGGTCTCACGACTACCTGCTCGAGTACGCTCCTCGTCGCGACGAGTACTTCGACTCGGAGAATGTCTACGAAATCCTCAAGAACAATTTCGGCGCTCTCGATCGCATCATCAACGCCTTCAACAGGGTGTTCTCGGAAGACGTTCAGGAGCGGGCCTTCGGCAGACCAGGCGAAGCAGGAGACCCAGATCGGATAATCCATCTCGGGCGCCGGTTTTCCAGTGTATACGAGGAGTTGCTGGACTTCGCCAGCAAGCCGCGGTCGATGGATATCGGAGATGACAATTTGCGGACAGCCGCCCAGGTTCAGGCTCGCTGGGTTGGCCAGCCGTTGGATGCCTTGAGGTCCTTCGTCGACGACTTCGTTCGTGAGGCCGATACGATCTCCGCAAGGCTTGCATCCAGCGAACCCATCAACATTGAAATGACGGTTGTTCTGACGTTGGACTCGACCTTGACCGAAGCGATGGTCAAAGCTCTGGAACGGTATCTGCGCAGGCGCTAATCCCGCGCCGCACGCGCCAGTTCGATCAGTGCTCGGGAGGCGTCCTCGTCCAGGAGGGCGTGTGTGCCGTAGTCCACGGCGGACGGGGCGGCGGGGGCGGGACGGCGCGGGGCGGCGTGCAGGTCCCGGACGCCGGTGGCCTCGGCGATCGCCAGGGCGTTGTGGGGGCGGATGCCGCCGCAGGCCATGACTGCGAGTTCGGAGCCGGCGGCGGCGACCATCCGCCGCAGTACGGGCACGCCGTCTTCGGCGCGGGGCGCGGCGCCGGAGGACAGCACGCGCCGCACCCCCAGGGACGCCAGGACCTCAACCGCCGCAACGGGATCGCGGCAGACGTCGATCGCGCGGTGGACCGTCACCGGAAGCCCGTCGGCGGCGGCGATCAGGTCCGCGAGGACCGCGGTGTCCAGGTCGCCCCGGGTGTCGAGGGCACCGATCACGACACCCGCCGCACCGGAGATCGCCGCGTGCCGGACGTCGGTCAGCATGGCGTCCACTTCGGACGGTGCGTAGGTGAAACCGCCTTCCCGGGGCCGGATGAGGACGTGCACCTGCGCCCGGTGACACCGCGCCAGCACCGCCGCGAGCAGGCCCGGGCCCGGCGTCAGACCGCCGAGCGCGCCCGCCGAACAGAGTTCGATCCGGTCCGCGCCCAGCGCGTCCGCCGCGACCGCGCCGTCAACGGTGTCGGTACTGAGTTCGATCCGCAGAGCCACCGGCCGATCATAGGGTCAGCCGGTCACCCGCCGGTGCACCGACTTCTCCGCCGACTCGCCCGTCCGCCACTCCGAGATCCACGGGCCGGTGCCCTCACTCGGGTCGAGCACGCCCTCCTCCAACCATTCGTACCGTCCATTGAGGACATTCGCGGCGAGCTCCTGCGCCTCGTCATCGGTGTTGTCCCACAACGCATCGAACAGCGCCTCGACGCGCAGCCGTGACTGCCGGCAGAACACGTCCGCCAGCTCCCGCGCACTGTCGGTGTCCTGCATTCGCGCGCGCACGCAGGTCGCGGCCATCGCGAACAACTCGGCGCCGATATCGACGATCCGGCCCAGGAAACCCTGCCGCAGCTGGAGCGCCGCCTGCCAGCGCGCCATCCCGTAGAACGTCGAACGGGCGAGCTTCCGCGCGCTCCGGTCGAGATAGCGCAGATGAGGCGCGAGCACCCCGAACTCGTGGAACGACGTCGGCACGTTGCCCTTGCCGGTGACCAGCTGCGGCAACCACTTCGCGTAGAAGCCACTCGCCTTTGCCGCCGCCTTCGCCTTGTCCCGCGTGGTGGCGTCGATCTCGGCCAGCGCGCCCGCGGCCGCCAGGTGTGCGTCGACGGCCTCACGCGCGATGAGCAGGTGCATGATCTCCGTGGAGCCTTCGAAGATCCGGTTGATCCGCAGGTCCCGCACCAACTGCTCGACGCCGGCCGCCCGCTCGCCGCGGGCCGCGAGCGACGCCGCCGTCTCGTAGCCACGGCCACCCCGGATCTGCAGCAGCTCGTCGGCGACCTGGCACGACATCTCGCTCGCCCACAGCTTCGCGAGCGCGGCCTCGATCCGGATGTCGTTGCGGCCTTCGTCGCTCATGTGCGCGGACAGCTCCTGCACGGCCTCCATCGCGTACGTGGTCGCGGCGATGAACGAGATCTTGTTCGCCACGGCGGCATGCTCGGCGATCGGCTTGCCCCACTGGACCCGTTCGGCCGACCATTCCCGCGCGATCTTCAGGCACCACTTGCCCGCGCCCGCGCACATCGACGGGATCGACAACCGGCCGGTGTTCAGTGTCGCGAGCGCGATCTTGAGTCCCCTGCCTTCGCCGCCGACGACGTTTTCCTTGGGCACCAGCACTTTGTGGAACCGGGTCACGCCGTTTTCGATCCCGCGCAGGCCCATGAACGCGTTGCGCCGCTCGACGGTGATGCCCGGGCTGTCCATCTCGACGATGAAGGCCGTCACCCCGCCGCGGTGCCCGGCGGACTTCGGGACGCGGGCCATCACGACGACCAGTTCGGCGACCACCCCGTTGGTGGTCCACAGTTTCACGCCGTCCAGCTCGTAGGCCTCGCCGTCCTCGGTGGGCACCGCGGAGGTCGCGAGCCGGGCCGGATCGGAGCCGACGTCGGGTTCGGTGAGCAGGAACGCGGTGATCGCGCCGTTGGCGCACCGGGGCAGGAACTTCGCCTTCTGTTCGGGAGTGCCGGCGAGTTTGAGCGGTTCGGGTACGCCGATCGACTGGTGCGCCGAGAGCAGCACGCCGAGCGTCGGATGCACCGAGCCGACGAGCATCAGCGCCCGGTTGTAGGCGACCTGCGTCAGCCCGAGGCCGCCGTACTCCCCGGGGATCTTGATCCCGAAGCAGCCGAGCCTGGCCAGCCCCGTCACGTACTCGTCGGGGACCCGCGACTCGCGCTCGATGACGCCGCCGTCGATCGTCGCGCAGTACTCGCGCAGCCGGCGGAGGAAGTCGTCGGCCTTCCCGGCGGCCTCCGGCGTCGCGTGCGGATGCGGGTGCACCAGGTCCAGCCGGAACCGGCCGAGGTAAAGCTCCTTGGCGAACGAGGGCTTGCTCCAGCCGGCCTCCCGGGACTCCTCGGCCAGGGCACGCGCCTCTCGTTCGGTCACTTTCGGTTGCGTCGTCACGGGGCCTCCTCGACGTCGGCGCCAAGAGCTGTGTGAGGTGTGTTACCCCCGGGTAGCGACCGGCAAACCCCTCCGGCGAAAGGTCGCATTCGCCGTGACCGGAAATTCGGGCATGCCGATCACCACATCGCCAAGACGCGGCTCGCCCTGTACCCAGATGCGCCGGTGAAACCAGATGGCCGTGTACAGATCCAGCGGGCAGTCCTCGATTTCGACGTCGACAGGGCCGATTTCCGGCAGTACCGCCCAGGCCCGCACCCAGGGCTCGTCGTCTTCGGTGAAGTCGGCGTCGCCAACGGCGCCCGCCACCGCACGCCAAGCACGCGGCTCCGGCAGCTTGGACCGTAACCGGCGAGCCCAGAGCGCGAGAATCACGAGCGGAACGAGGACGAGCGCATACACGAAGATCGCCTCTCCGGTCTCGCCCGGCTCTGGCGGAGCGGCGATCGTGCCGGCAACCACCGCCAGCAGGGCCGCTGCGAAGAACGACGCGACCCCCGCCACTACATGGAACTTCGTGTGGCTCCCGCGGACCACCGGCTCGGGCCTGGCCACCCGCCCTGCCCAGTGCCCGGCCCTGGCGAGCCACGGCCGCCCGGATCGGTCGACACGAACGGCCGTGTAGCCGCGCGCAGCGCCGGCGAGCCAGACACGACCGGTCCGCGCGATGACGTTGCGGACGTGACGAGGCATACCGCACAAGACATAAACCGCGTCCCCGGCCACGATTCGGTTGCCGTGCAAGGCGACGTCGACCGGCCGCCACCGGTCCCGGAGCAACGGCTCCAGCAGCCTCGCACACCGGATGTACCGGCGCCGCCAGATCGTCCATCCGGTCCAGGCCGCAACTCCCGCACACACGCCGATGACGTCGGTCGTGGCGAACCCGAACACCGCGTGCAGGCCGGCCAGGACCACGATCCAGCCGAACCCCCACCACGGCACGGTTCCCCGGGCACGCAGATGCGCGAGGTGCAGGGCGGTGCTGTCACTCTCGCTCGCGGGAATGTGCGTCAACGGGATCATGGTGATGAGAAGGCTAAACGGGACGACCACCCCCGGCGATCGGATTTCCGTCGCACTCCTCACGACGAATGGCCGTACCCGGAAAGCCGAGAGACCATGGGCATCGAGGGGAGAGGGGAGGTCCCATGTCCGACGTCGTACTGCCCCGGCCGGTGGGGTTCGTGTTCGGCGGTGGCGGCAGCCTCGGCGCGATGCAGGTCGGCATGCTGCGCGCGCTCGACGAGCACGGCATCCGCGCGGACCTGGTCGCCGGCACCTCCGTCGGCTCGCTCAACGGCGCGGTGCTCGCCCACGAGCCGGACGACGCCGTGCGCCGGCTGCCCGAGATCTGGTCGCACATGACGCGGCACGAGGCGTTCCCCGGTGGCGTGTTCGGCCAGGTCCGCACCCTGCGCCACGCGAAGACCCACCTGTTCCCCAACACCGGCCTCGCCACGATCATCCGCGAGCACCTCGGCGAAAGTACGACGTTCGACGACCTCAAGCTGCCGTTCGGGGTGGTGACCACCGACGTCGACACCGCCGAGCCGCGGCTCATCCGCTCCGGCGAACTCCTGCCCACCCTGCTGGCCAGCGCGGCGATCCCGGGCATCTACCCGCCCGTCGAGGTCGACGGGCGGCTGCTCTACGACGGCGGCCTCGTCGCGAACGTGCCGATGCGGCAGGCCCTGAGCATGGGCGCGCGATCGCTCGTCGTGCTCGACTGCGCGTTCCCCGGCCAGATCCCGTCGCCGCCGCACACCTTCGCCGAAGTCCTGATGTACACGGCGATGATCAGCATGCGGAACCAGGCCGTGCTCGAAGCGCCGATCGCGGCCGCCGCGGTACCGGTCGTGTACCTGCCGGGACCGGTACCGGTCCGGTTGAGCCCACTGGATTTCAGCCATACCGCGCAACTGCGGACCAATGCCTACGAAGCGGCCCGGCGATATCTCGACGAGCTGGTCGTCGAGGGGCCCGGGCTTTACGGTGGACCGGGTGTGAAGATCCTGTCAGGCACCGAAAATGGCACGTGACACACGCCACTCTGCAACAACAAACCTCGTGGTGGGCCGTCTTGAGTAGCGCGGTAGTTTGAAGCCCGGCTGCCCTTCCGACCTCCACCAGAAGAGACTTTGATGTTCTTGAACAAGCCTTTACGTCCTTCCGGCAGATTGGGTTCCGGCATCCTCGCCGGACTCCTGGTGAGCGTGCTCGCGCTTTCGGCGTGTACCTCCGGCGATTCGAATACGGGTACCAACACAATTCCCGGAAGTACGCCGGTTTCGTCGGAGGCCGGCGCGGCGGTGACCGTGTCGATCGAGCCCGCCGCCGACGCCACGAACATCAGCCCGACCACCCCGATCGTCGTGAAGGCCGCGGGCGGCACCCTCAGCGACGTCACCGTCACGAACGCGGCCAAGGGCACGAAGGTCAAGGGCTCGCTGTCGGACGACAAGACGACGTGGACTTCGAGTGACGTCCTCGGTTACGGCGCGAAGTACTCGGTGGTCGCGCACGCTGCCGACCCGTCGGGCAAAAGCGTTGAGCAGCAAAGCACTTTGAGCACGATCGCACCGGCGAAGCAGGCGAACGCGAACCTGATCCCCGCGCCGTCCACGGTCGCGCAGACCGGGGTCGGGGTCGGCCAGCCGATCGTGTTCCAGTTCAGCTACGCGGTGAAGAACAAGGCGGCGGTGGAGAAGCAGCTGTCGGTGAAGTCGAACCCGCCGCAGCAGGGCAGCTGGTACTGGATCGACGACAAGAACGTGCACTACCGCCCGAAGGACTACTGGCAGGCGGGCACGACGCTGACGGTGAGCGCGAAGATCTACGGGGTCGATTTCGGCAACGGCGTGTTCGGCGCGGAGGACCGCACCGAGACTTACCACGTGCACGATTCGTGGATCGCGAAGGCGGACGGCAACACCGAGCAGATGCAGATCTTCCACAACGGGCAGATGGTCAAGTCGATGCCGATCTCGATGGGCAAGGACGCCACGCCCACCCACCTCGGCCCGCACGTCATCTCGTTCAAGTCCGCGAACTACACGATGGACTCGTGCACCTACGGCGTCTGCCCGCCCGACCCGAAGGCGTACCGGTCGGACGAGAAGTTCTCGAACCGCATTTCCAACGACGGCGAGTTCGTGCACGAGAACCCGAACAGCGTTGGCGCGCAAGGAAGTTCGAACGTGTCGCACGGTTGCATCAACCTCAACGAGGCGAACGCGACCTGGTTCTTCGACAACATGGGCCTCGGTGACGTCGTCGAGGTGACCAACTCGGGTGGCCCGCCGCTGCCGGTCTGGGACCTCTACGGCGACTGGGCGTTGTCGTGGGACCAGTGGCAGAAGGGCAGCGCGCTCAGCTGAGCGTTCCGGCTCACCGTGGCGGGCCGCCCGCCACGGTGAGCCGGAATCAGCCGACTGTCGGTGGCAGGTGGATGACCTGGTTCAGACCGCCGTCGACCGTGATGGCCGCGCCGGTGACGTAACTGGCTTCGGGGCTCGCCAGAAAGGCGACGACAGCGGCGATCTCCTCGGGCGTGCCCGTGCGGCGCATGGGCACGTGCCCCGCGTACGCCTCCATGGCGCCCGGGATCTCCCCCACCGGACCGGTCATGCCGGTCGGATAGATCACGCCGGGGTGCACCGTGTTCGAGCGGACACCGTCGGCGGCGTGTTCGATCGCGATGCTGGCGCTCAGGCTTTCGGCGGCACTCTTGGCCGCGCCATAGGCGGGCTGGCCGTAGTTGTTGTGCAGCGCGTTGGACGAGCCGATGTTCACGATGTTGCCTTTGGTCTTCTTCAGGTGCGGGATGGCGGCCTTGGCCGCGTAGAAGACCGCGCTCGCGTTGACGGCGATCATGTCCTGCCAGGTCTGTGCGTCCAGCTCGGCGAACCGGCCGACATCGCTGGCGCCCGCGCAGTTGACGAGCACGTCCAGCCGGCCGAATTCCTCGGCCGTGCCGTCGACCAACGCGATGACGGCGGCCTGGTCGCGGACATCCACGACCCGCTCGACGATCGCGCCGCTTTCAGGCGCCTGCTTCGCCGTCCGGCTCAGTTTCTCCGCATCCCGCCCGGCGATGACGACCGTCGCGCCCTCCTCGGCGAACCGCAGGGCGATCGCGGCTCCCATGCCGGATCCACCCCCGGTGACCAGGGCGACGTGGTCGGCAAAACGATTGAACCCCATGAAACTGCCTCTTCCCGCCACTGTGGGCCCGGGCACGAAGCCGAGCCGGTGGATGATCTTCCCGGTGGTCTCGACCGTACTGAACGCGATTCCGGCGCGGGGCCATCAGTTCCCTCGTGTGCCTGATCTGCCGCCCGGCGAGGCACCATCGAGCCGACGCCGGCCGGCTAGTCCGCCACCGCGTGGCCGTGGGTGGCGATGACCGTCGTCGCGACGAGGGCGGCGACCACGAGCGCCGCGAGGTAGACCGGCAGCGGCGTGAACGACACCACCACCACGAGCACCGCGGCCACCGGGTAGCCGATCGCGATCGGGCGGCAGGCGTTGCGCGGCCCGACGTGCAGCAGCCACACGCTGAGCAGGTACAGCGCGATCGGCACGGTGAGCGTCAGCGCGGTCCCGACGCCACCGAGATGGCTGGCGTGCGTGTCGTGGTCGATCACCAGCTCGAGCCCGACCCCGACGGCCGCGGCGGAACCGAAGATCACGTAGTGCCCGTAGCCCCAGACATAACCCTGCGTCGCCGTGGCCATCCGCACGTGCGCCGGCTGGTCGAAGTACAGCCACCACATCGAGAACACGATCACCACCCCGGCGATCCCGACCGCGACCAGACCACCCGCCGAATGCCCGCTGCCCAGCGCCTCCTGCAGCGCGTTGCTCGCCGCGAGCACCGACTCGCCGAGCACGATCAGGGTGAACAGCCCGTACCGCTCACCGATGTGGCGCGGATGCCAGCTCGTCGCCGCGGCCCGCTCGGCCCACACCGGCACCAGCAGCTCGGCCGCCATCAGCACGAGAAAACTCGGGTAGAACCACGACTCCGGCACGGCCAGCCGCAGCAGCCAGCCCACCTGCACGAGCGTGATGCCGAGCGCGTACCGCAGCGCGGCCGGGCGGCAGCGGGGCTCCTGCCTGGCCGCCCGCAGCCACTGCCCGACCATCGCGAGCCGCATCAGGACGTAGCCGGCCACCATGATCGTCAGGTCGCCGTGCCACGCGTCGGACACCCCCGCCGCGACCACGAGCGCGCCCACGATCTGCACGAACGTCGCGATCCGGTACGGCATGTCGTCGGTGTCGAAGGCCGATGCGAACCAAGAGAAGTTGACCCAGCCCCACCAGATCGCGAGGAACACGACGAGGTAGGAGGCAATGCCGTGCCCGACTTCGTGCTCGGCGAGCGAATGGTGCAGCTGCCCGGCCACCGCGCTCACCGCGACCACGAAGCACAGGTCGAACAACAGCTCGAGCGGCGTCGACGCGCGGTGCTTCTCCGAGCGGTCGCGGGCGATCATCGGCCGGTACCAGACCCGGGTCCGCCGCAGCGCGGGCTCGTCAGACATCTCGGCTCCTCGGTCAGGGGCAGGACGTCCGACATCCCATCACGAGCAGCGCTTTTGGGCCCGGGTGGGCTCGGCTCCCCCTATGTGCGAGCCCACCCGGGCGGTGCCTTCGCGCCGCTGCCGAACGGTCCCCCGCGGACGCCGACAACGGCGCCGAGAAATGAGCGTTTGTGGTCCCGTGGACTACTACGACTCGTCAGGCTGGTGGACCCATCCCCGGACCGCCAACCGGACCGCCACTTTCCGTAGCGAATCCCTCGAAGTGAAGGCCCGACCAGGTTTACCCGGTTGCTCTCAGTAGCGCTACTGAATTGGGTGGTGCATCACTCAGATGGAGCAGAGAGTGTGACTTACTGTAGTTGATTGGCCGAGCGCTGTGTTTGTCGTGGGTGGAGTTCGGCTATGGCTGTCCATGCCGCGGACACTAGGCAGGGCGGTGGGTGATCACTGGCTGAGGCTGATCATCGTGAGCTTTCGGCACTATTGGGAAGGAAGTCCGCCTGGGAGGGCTGGTGCGAGCGGCGGACTGGGGGGCGACGGAGAGTGATCGAGTCCCTCCATGCCGAGTGGGGGGCTTGCTTGGCGGTGGTGCTGTTTGGTGGTTCAGGTGGGCACCTTGGGGGCGCCACCGCCCCGAGCCCGCGAGTGTCTAACGGTCGCCACGCCGCGTCAAGGCGGGAAAGCGTGCCTTGACACGGCGTGTCGACCGCTAGGGCGGCGGGGATCGGGGTGATGGCTGCGGAGTGGACAGCTGTCTGGCGACTTTGTTGCCGGGTGCCGTTTTGTGGGTGGCGGGTCGCGTTGGGTTTGGTGCCGGGTGCCGTTTTGTGCGTTGGCGACTGTCTGGCGGCTCTGTCGGCGAGTGCGGGTTTCGCGGTGGCGGCTGTCTGGCGGCTTTGTCGCCGGGCGCGGATTCGTGGTTGGCGGGCGCGTTGGGCTTGTCGGCGGGTGCGGTCGGTTGTGCCTAGGCGCGGCTTTTAGGTGCCTGCGGTGATGCCTGGGATGCCTTTCAGCTCTCCCATGAGCATGCTGGTCACCTTGACCGGGTAGTCGTAGAGCGCGAAGACGGTTTCCCGCTGGCGGCCGATCAGCTTGAGGCGTACGGGGGTGTCGCCCTTGTGTGCCAACAGGGTCTGCTTCAGCTCACCGACCACGCTCTTGTCCAGCTTGTCCGCCGAGCAGTTCAGCATCAGCGGCGGGTCATCCTCGCCGTTGCCGATCTCCGACAAATCCAACGGTACGAGACCACCGCCGAAGACGGACATCTTGTCTTCGCGCCAGTTCACCCGGCCCTTGACCAGAACGGCGTTGTCCTCCACCAAATCCGCGGAGAACATCACGTACGACTTCGGAAAAAACAGCACCTCGAGCGAGGCGTCCATGTCCTCCACAGTGCAAATCGCCCAGGGCTCGCCCTTTTTGTTGACCCGCCGCTCCAGCGACGTGATCAACCCCGAGACGATCAGCTCGCCTTCCTTCGGCGGGTTGTCCAGGATCGCGGCGATCGGCCGGGGGGCGTGCTTGCGCAGGATCCGCTCGGCGCCGTCCAGCGGGTGCGCCGACACGTACAGGCCCAGCATCTCCCGCTCGTACGACAGCAACTGCTTGCGCGGCCACTCTTCCTCGCCGAACTTCAGATGCGCCAGCGGCGACGACGAAGACGCGGCGGCCTCATCTTCCCCGCCCGAACCGAACAGGTCGAACTGGCCCATCGCCTCCTGCCGTTTGAGCGGCACCACCGCTTCGACCGCGTCTTCGTGCACCTGGATCATCGACAACCGCGTGTTGCCGAGTGAGTCGAAACCGCCCGCCTTGATCAGCGATTCCAGCACGCGCTTGTTGCAGGCCACCAACTCCGACTTGTCCAGGAAGTCGGTGAACGACGAGTACTTGCCCTTCTCGTCACGCGTCTTGATGATCGATTCGACGACGTTCGCACCCACGTTGCGGACGGCGCCCATGCCGAACCGGATGGCGTCCCCGACGGCGGCGAAACGCTGGCCCGACTCGTTCACGTCCGGCGGCAGCACCTTGATCCCCAGCCGGCGGCACTCGGACAGGTACACCGCCGACTTGTCCTTGTTGTCTCCCACCGACGTCAGCAGCGCGGCCATGTACTCCGCGGAGTAGTTCGCCTTGAGGTACGCCGTCCAGTACGAGACCAGGCCGTACGCGGCCGCGTGGCTCTTGTTGAATGCATACCCGGCGAACGGGAGAATGGTGTCCCACAACGCTTTGATCGCGTCATCGGAGAACCCGTTCTCCTTCATCCCGCTGTGGAAACCCTCGAACTCCTTGTCGAGGACCTCCTTCTTCTTCTTGCCCATGGCGCGGCGCAGCACGTCCGCGCGGCCCATCGAGTACCCGGCCACCTTCTGGCCGATGTGCATGATCTGTTCCTGGTAGACGATCAGGCCGTAGGTGTCGGCCAGGATCTCCTTCAGGGGCTCTTCCAGCTCGGGGTGAATCGGCTTGACCTGCTGCCGGTTGTTCTTCCGGTCGGCGTAGTCGTTGTGCGCGTTCATGCCCATCGGGCCCGGCCGGTAGAGCGCGCCGACCGCGACGATGTCGTCGAACACCGTCGGCTGCATGCGGCGCAGGAGATCCCGCATCGGCCCGCCGTCCAGCTGGAACACGCCGAGCGTGTCACCTCGGGCGAGCAGCTTGTACGTCTCGGGGTCGTCGATGCCCAGGGTGTCGAGGTCGATGTCGACCCCGCGGTTGGCCTTGATGTTGTCGATCGCGTCACCGATGACCGTCAGGTTCCGCAGGCCCAGGAAGTCCATCTTCAACAGGCCGATGGCCTCGCACGACGGGTAGTCCCAGCCGGTGATGATCGAGCCGTCGTCCCGCTGCCACAACGGAATCGCGTCCATCAGCGGCTCGCTGGACATGATCACCGCACAGGCGTGCACACCCGCGTTGCGGATCAGGCCCTCGATACCGCGGGCGGTGTTGAAGATCGTCGAGACCTCTTCGTCGGTCTCGACGAGCGTGCGCACCTCCGCCGCTTCGCCGTACCGCTCGTGCTGCGGGTCGACGATGCCAGACAGCGGGATGTCCTTCGCCATGATCGGCGGCGGCAGCGCCTTGGAGATCTTGTCCGCGATCGAGTAGCCCGGCTGGCCGAAGTGCACGCGCGCGGAGTCCTTGATCGCGGCCTTCGTCTTGATCGTGCCGAACGTGATGACCTGGGCGACCTTGTCGGCGCCGTACTTCTCGGTGGCGTACCGGATCATCTCGCCGCGGCGGCGGTCGTCGAAGTCGATGTCGATATCGGGCATCGACATGCGCTCGGGGTTGAGGAACCGCTCGAACAGCAGCTTCTGCGGGATCGGGTCCAGGTTCGTGATACCCAGCACGTACGCGACGAGCGAACCCGCCGCGGAACCACGGCCCGGCCCGACCCGGATACCCACCTGGCGCGCATGGTTGATGAGGTCGGCGACGACCAGGAAGTAGGCCGGGAAGCCCTTCCCGATGATGACCTCGAGCTCCATCTCGATCCGCTCGGCATACCCCTCGGGGGCACCGTCCGGGAAGCGCCACTTCAGGCCGCGCTCCACCTCGGCCCGCAGCCAGGACGCCTCGTCATGCCCTTCGGGCACGGTGAAGACGGGCATCCGGTCCTTGTGGGTGTACACCTCGTCGTACGACTCGACACGCTCGGCGATCAGCAGCGTCGAGTCCGCCGCGCCCGGGACCTCGGAGTCCCAGTACTCGCGCATGTCCGCGGCCGACTTCAGGTAGTAGCCGTCACCGTCGAACTTGAACCGGTTCGGGTCGTTCAGGGTCTTGCCCGACTGCACGCAGAGCAACGCCGAGTGCGAGTCGGCCTGGTCCTTGGTGACGTAGTGCGAGTCGTTCGTCGCCAGCGGTTTGAGGTCGAGCAGCTTGCCGACCTCGATCAGGCCCTCCCGCACGGACCGTTCGATCGGCAGGCCGTGGTCCATCAACTCGAGGAAGAAGTTGTCCGCGCCGAAGATGTCCTTGTAGTCCGACGCCGCCTGGAACGCTTCGGCCTTCTGGCCCAGCCGCAGCCGTGTCTGCACCTCGCCCGACGGGCAGCCGGTGGTCGCGATGATGCCCGCCGCGTTCTCCGCGATCAGCTCGCGGTCCATCCGGGGCTTGCGGTAATAGCCCTGCATGGAGGCCACCGACGACAGCTTGAACAGGTTGCGCAGGCCGGTCGCGTTCTGCGCCAGCATCGTCATGTGGGTGTACGCGCCGCCGCCGGAGACGTCGCCGCCCTCACCGAACTCGTCCGCGCCACGCTGGTTCGACTGGCCCCAGAAGACGGGCTTCTTGGTGAACCGCGACTCCGGCGCGATGTACGCCTCGATGCCGATGATCGGCTTGAGCCCGGCCTTGCGGGACTCCTGGTAGAACTGGTCGGCGCCGTACATGTTGCCGTGGTCGGTCATCCCCACCGCCGGCATGCCCAGGCGTTTCGCCTCCGCGAACAGCGGAGCGATCTTCGCCGCACCATCGAGCATCGAGTACTCGGTGTGCACATGCAGGTGAACGAAGGAATCGTTCGACACCGGCGAAAACCTCCCCATGACGGTACTGCGCGACCCTGGACGGCCAGCCTAGCTCGCGGCACCGACAGTTTCGCGAAGGCGTGCCGGGCGTCCCGGGGAGAGACGTCCGACACGCCGTGCGGGGCGAGGGTCAGCCGGTGTAGGAGACGGTGAAGCCGTTACCCGAGGCGTTCGGGTTGGACGGCGTCGAGTAGTCGATACCGTTCTGTCGCAGGATGATCTTCTCCGAGCTCACCAGGCCCGGGTTCGCCTTGTTGACCTGGAGGTTGCTGAAGCCGAAGGTCGAGAAGTGCGCGACCGCCGCCTGCGAGCCGCCGACCGTCGGCGCCTCTTGGACGAACTCGGCGGACTGGCCCCGGCCGCTGTAGCTCTTCGTGGACGACCAGCTCTTGCCCGTCGTGTTGTCCTTGAGCGAAATGACCCATGAGGTACCGCTCGACTTCGCCACCGACGCGGTAATCGAATCGCCGGCCTTGACCGGGACACCGGTAATCGTCACGGAATACGCGGGCAGGATTTCCCACCACGCGGAATATTCGGCGCGACCGTTGACATAATCGGATTCGGTACCGGTCTGGATGAGGTTCGAGTTGCCGTCGCCGTCGATGCCGACCCACGCCGAGGAGTAGGTCGCGGAGCTCGTCGCGGACACCGACGGCACCGTCCAGGTCGCGGCCGCGGACGTGTAGCCGGTGCCGGTTTCGGCGTAGCCGGACCAGTTCGTGGAGTAGGACGCGTTGTGTTGATGGGAGATGAGGTGGTCGGCCGCGTCGACGGTGCCGGCAGCGGGGACGGTCGCCGCACCGAGCGTGAGCGCGGCACCGGAAACGAGAACAAGAAGCCGGCGAGGTGTCCGACTCATTTTATTTCTCCTTTACGGAATGGAGCGGGGAGTACTCCTGGAAAGAATTCCTAACGACCTGCCGGAGCCTTCGGCAAGAATTCGACCGCGAGACCCTACTTTGGTCGGGAACAAAAGGGACGAGGTATCCGCTAGCGGGCACGGTAGAGTCGGTGATCATGCGGATCGAGGATGTGCGGCGGTACCGGGACGAGACGCCGGGCGCGGCCGGTGTGGCGCACTTCAACAACGCGGGCGCCGCGCTGCCGCCCGCGGTCGTGACCGACACGGTGCTGGCGTACCTGCGGGAGGAGGCGCTGGCCGGTGGTTACGAGACGGCCGCCGCGGCCGCGGACCGGATCGACGCCGTGTATGGCTCCGTCGCGCGCTTGTTAGGCGCCGGCGCCGACGACATCGCGCTGACCGACAACGCGACGCGCTCCTGGCAGGCGGTGTTCTACGCGATGCGCTTCGAGGCGGGCGAGAAGATCCTGACCTGTCGGTCGGAGTACGCCAGCAACGCCATCGCCTACCTGCAGGTCGCGCGGCGCACGGGTGCGATCGTCGAGGTCGTGGACGACGACGAATCCGGTCAGGTCGACGTCGCCGATCTCGCCCGCCGGATCGACGGCCGGGTGAAGCTGATCTCGGTGAACCACGTGCCGACACAGGGCGGGCTGGTCAACCCGGCGGAGGAGATCGGCGCGGTCGCCGAGGAGGCCGGGATCCCGTTCCTGCTCGACGCGTGCCAGTCGGCGGGGCAACTCGATCTCGACGTCCGGCGCCTGCGCTGCGACGCGCTGAGCGGCACGGGACGCAAGTACCTGCGCGGCCCGCGCGGCACGGGTTTTCTGTATGTGCACCCGCGGCTGCGTGAGCGGCTCGAGCCCGCGATGCTCGACCTGCACTCGGCGGTGTGGACGTCGCCGGACACGTACGAGGTGCTGCCGACGGCCAAGCGGTTCGAGGTGTGGGAACGCAACTTCGGGCTCGTGCTCGGGCTGGGTGCGGCTGTCGAGTACGCGCTGGCGGTCGGACTGCCCGCGATCGAGGAGCGGGTGACGGCGCTGGCCGCCCGGCTGCGCTCGGAGCTGCGCGAGATCGACGGCGTGACAGTGCGCGACCAGGGCGTGAAGCACTGCGGGATCGTCACGTTCACCACGGAGCAGCTGCCCGCCGCGGAGATCAAGGCGCGACTGGCCGAGGCGAAGATCAACACGTCGGTGACCGGTCAGAGCTCGGCGCAGTACGACTTCACCGCCCGCGGCTTGCCGTCTTTGGTCCGCGCCTCGGTGCACTACTACAACACCGACGACGAGATCGACCACCTCACCGCCGAACTCGCGCGAGTCCTACATTCAGGACGCTGAGTCGGACGCCCAAGACGCCGAGTTCGACAGTGGCGCCACACCGTTTGTCGGACTCGCTGTCTTGAGTGTCGGACTCGGCGTCGCGAGTGTCGGACTCGCGGGTCAGGCCACGGTGGCTGGGGTGGTGAGGACTCGGGTGGGGCCGACTTCGCGGACCGAGCCCACGATGTCGAAGGAACCGGAGCAGGGGAGGTCGGCGGACGAAGGGCCGACGTGGACGTCGAAGCGGCCCGGTTCGACGATGCGGCGCAGGTCGAGGCCGGTGAAGCTGGTGCGGTCCGCGTGCAGGCCGAACGTGACCCGCCTGCTCTCCCCCGGCGCCAGCGCGACCCGGGTGAACCCGGCGAGCGCCAGCACCGGCCGCGTCACCTGAGCCTGCACGTCGTGCAGGTACAGCTGCACCGTCTCCTCACCGGCCCGCTCGCCCGCGTTCCGCACCGTGACCGACACGGACACCGTGCCGTCCGTGGGAATCTCCTTGGCGCTCAAGGAAAAGTCCGAGTACTCGTACGTCGTGTACGAGAGGCCGTGGCCGAACGGGAACAGCGGCGTCGGGTCGAGGTTGCTGATGCCCGCGCTGTTCCCGCCGAGCGGCGGGTGCAGATACGTCCCCGGCGACCCGCCCGGGACCCGCGGCACCTGCACCGGCAGCCGGCCCGACGGCGTGACCCGGCCGGACAGGATGCCCGCCAGCGCCGGACCACCCTCTTCACCGGGCATGAACGCCTGGATCATGGCGGCGGCACCCGCATGCCGGCCAAGCGCGTACGGCCGGCCCGAGACGACCACCACGATCACCGGCGTCGAGGTCGCCAGCAGGGCCGCCACCAACTCGTCCTGCACGCCGGGCAGGCTGAGATCCTCCGCGTCGCAGCCCTCGCCCGAGGTGCCTTCGCCGAACAGGCCCGCCCGGTCGCCGACAACCACGATGCAGACGTCGGCTTCTTCCGCCGCCGCAACGGCTTCCGCGAATCCTGAACGGTCCTCGTCCCGAATCGGGCAGCCGGCCCGCAGCGAGATCGAAGCATCCGGCAGCTCGGCCCGCAAAGCGTCCACAAGGGACGTTGCTTCGACGCCGATGCCCAGTTCCGGGAACCGCGGCAGGACGTGGTTCGGGTACGAGTAGCAGCCCATGAACGTCAGCGGGTCAGCCGCGCACGGTCCGACGACGGCGATCTTCCCGGCCGCCAGCGGAAGCACACCGTCGTTCGCCAGCAGCACCACCGACTTCTCGGCGATCTCACGGGCGATCGCGCGGTTGCGCGGCGAGTCGAGGTCGATCGCCTCCGCCTTCGGCGCCCAATCGGGATCGAGCAGCCCCAGCTCCGCCTTCTGCCGCAGGAGCCGGTGCACCGCCCTGTCCACCAGGTCCTCGGGCACCTCGCCGGACCGCACCAGCTCGATGAGTTCCTTGCCGTAGCAGAGGGTGTCGGGCAGTTCGACGTCCACACCGGCGGCCAGCGCGAGCGCGCCCGCACCACCGACGGAGTCGGCGACCCGGTGCATGCTCTTGAGGAACGCGATTCCCCAGTAATCGGAGACCACGACGCCCTCGAAACCCCATTCGTCGCGCAGGATTCCGGTCAGCAGCGGGATGTTCGCCCCGGCCGGGACACCGTCGAGGTCGACGTAGGCGTGCATCACCGAGCGGGCACCACCGTCGCGAATGGACATTTCGAACGGCAGCAGCATCACGTCACGGAACTCGCGCGGGCCGATGGACACCGGGGCGTGGTTGCGCGCGGCACGGGACGCCGAATACCCGGCGAAGTGTTTCAGCGTCGCCACGATCCCGGTTTTCTCCAGGCCGCGGACGTACGCCGAACCGAGCATGCCGACGAGATACGGGTCCTCGCCGAGAGTTTCCTCGACGCGGCCCCACCGGTAGTCGCGCACGACATCGAGCACCGGCGAAAGCCCTTGGTGCACACCGACCGCGCGCATGTCCGCCGCTATCGCCGCCGACATCCGTTCCACCAGCCCAGGATCGAACGTCGCGGCCCACGCGAGCGCGGCCGGGTAGACGGTGGCGCCGAACGTGGTGAACCCGGTCAGGCATTCCTCGTGCACGATCGCCGGTACGCCGAGGCGTGTCTCGTCGACGATCTCCTGCTGCAGCGCGACAACACGGGCGGCACCGTCCGCCGCCGACACCGGCGCGGTGCCGAAAACCCTTGTCAGATGGCCGATCCCGTCCGCGCGGACCTGGTCGAACGGGACCCCGCCGCGGGCGAACACGTCCTGCATCGGCGCCACGTTGCCGTTGAGCTGTTCGTTCCCCGGCCAGGCACTGCCGAGCTGCGCCACCTTCTCTTCGAGCGTCATCTCGGCTCGCAGCGCCTCGGCGCGCTCATCGGGCGAAAGCGACCTGTCGTGCCAGCGCGTCATCGTGCTCCTTGCTCGGAGATCGGGGCTGTCGAGTCGCGGACGACGAGGTTCGTCGCGAGTTCGACGTGATGGGAGTCCAGGGTTTCGCCGCCTGCCAAGCGAAGCAGTGTGCGCAGCGCGACGCGGCCCATGTCCTGCAACGGCTGGCGGACCGTGGTCAGCGCCGGAGTTGACCATTCGGCCAGCACGGTGTCGTCGAAGCCGACCAGGCTCAGGTCGTCCGGCACGCGCAGGCCACGGCGGCGGGCCGCTTCCAGCACACCGAGCGCGGCGGCGTCGTTGCCGGCGAAGATCGCGGTCGGCGGTTCGTCCAGCGCCAGCAGCCGGGTGCCCATGTCGAGGCCGTCGCTGTACTCGAAACCGCCGTGCAGCACCAGATCCGGGTCGGCCGCGCAGCCCGCGTTCTCCAGTGCCGCGCGGTAACCGTGCAGCCGGGCCTGGCTGCACGACGCCTGCGCCGGCCCACCCGCGTACGCGATCCGCCGGTGCCCCAGGCTCAGCAGGTGCCCGGTGGCGGCGAGCCCACCTGACCAGTTCGTCGCGCCGACGCTGGTCACCTCGACGCGCGGCAGGTTGAGCGGATCGATCACCACGAGCGACAGCCCGGCGCGGGCGAAACCCTCCACCTGGGCCAAACTCAGCTCGGAGGTGACCACGATGAGCCCCTCGCGACCGCTGCTCTTGAGCCGTTGCGCCCAGCTGTCCTCCGGGGTCAACGGTCCACTTTGGACGGGCACCGGCAGCCGGCCGATCACGACGTCCACGCCGGCCTCGGCACCGGCATCCGTGACACCACGCAGGATTTCGAGCGAGTAGGTGCTGTGCAGGTCGTCGAACACGAGGTCCACGACGCGCGCGGGCGGGACGGTGCGACGGCCCGTCTGCGGCACGTACCCGAACTCGCGGAGCACCCCTTCGACGCGGGCCCGGGTCGCGTCGGACACGTCGCCCCGGCCGTTGAGCACCTTCGAGGCCGTCGGCAGCGAAACCCCGGCGGCGTCGGCCACCATCGCGAGCGTCGCTCGCTTGCCCGAACCAGCCGGCACGCCAACCTCCCGTATCGGAAAAATTTCGGCCACTCTAACCCCGGCTATTCCCGTTGCACCAGTCCCTTGACGAGGCACAACGACCGGTTTAAGTTCCGTGCCACACCATAGTGTTTCCGAAACTTTTCGGAACCTTCGATGGGGAAGGCACGACGATGACACTGGGCAAGCGCCGGGTGGCGCTGATCGCGGCGGGCTTCGCCGCACTCCTGACCTTCACGGCGGCCTGCGGCAGCAGCGGTCCGTCGGGCGCGAGCGGCAGCACCCCGTCGGCCTGGGCGCTGACCGGCGGCGACGAGCAGACCTTCCGCACCTCCTTCACCGACGCCAAGATCGACGGCCAGTTCTTCGGCAACGACGCCTACAAACAGAAGATCCGGTCCGCCGTCGGCGCGGGCCAGGCACCGACGCTGCTGTTCAGCTGGGGCAACGGCGGCCTGCTCAGGTCCTGGGTGGACGCGGGCAAGGTCATGGACCTGACCCCCGAGGTGCAGAAGGACCCGACACTCGCGAGCCGGTACCTGCCCTCCGTCGCGCAGACCGGGGTGATCGACGGCAAGACCTACGCCGTGCCCAACAACGGCATGCAGCCGGTCGTGCTGTTCTACAACAAGGAGCTGTTCACCCGGATCGGCGCGCAGCCGCCGAAGACCTGGGACGACCTGATGGCGCTGGTGCCGAGGTTCAACCAGGCGAACATCGCCCCGTTCTCGATCGGCGGGCAGAGCAAGTGGCCGCAGCTGATGTGGGAGGAGTACCTCGTCGACCGGATCGGCGGGCCCGACGTGTTCAACGCGATCGCGGCGAACAAGCCGGACGCGTGGTCGGATCCCGCGGTGATCCAGGCCAACACGATGATCCAGCAACTGGTCGACGCCGGTGGGTTCATCAAGGGCTTCAACTCGATCGCCACCGACTCCAACGCCGACACCGCGTTGCTGTTCACCGGCAAGGCCGCGATGTACCTGATGGGCTCGTGGGCGTTCCCGACGATCAAGCAGGCGGACCCGGACTTCATCTCCGGCGACAAGCTCGGCTACGTCACCTTCCCCACGGTCACCGGCGGCAAGGGCGCGCCCGACGACATCGTCGGCAACCCCGCGAACTACTGGTCGGTCTCGGCCGGCGCCAGTGACCAGCAGAAGCAGGCGGCGGTCGACTACCTGCGCACCGGCGTGATGAACGACTCCTATGTGGACAGTCTGCTCGCCAACGGTTCGGTGCCGCCGGTGAACGGGATCGAGGCGAAGCTCGCCAAGACGCAGGACCCGCAGTATCTGTCCTATGTGTACGGTCTGGCGAGCAAGGCGCCGAACTTCCAGCTCTCCTGGGACCAGGCGCTCTCACCGGGACAGGCCGACGCGCTGCTGAACAACCTCGACCAGCTCTTCCTCAAGGAGATCACGCCCCAGCAGTTCTCGGCCAACATGAACGCCACGATCGGCCAGTGATGGACGCTCCCACGATCGCCTCCGAACCGGTCGAACTCGGGTCGAAGGCCGTCGGCAGGCCCGGTGCGGGACACCCCCGCACCGGGCCCAGCCCACTGATGGCCGTGCCCGCGCTGGTCTTCTTCGGTGTTTTCGCCCTGCTGCCACTGGGCGGGGTGGTCGTGCTGAGCCTGATGCGCTGGGACGGGATCGGCGACCCGTCGTGGACCGGTTTCGGCAACTGGGTCACCACCCTGTCCGACCCGGCGACCTACCACGCGATCTGGCTGAGCCTGCAGGTGATGGTGGTCAGCTGGCTCTTCCAGACCCCGGTCTCGCTGCTGCTCGGCGTGCTCCTCGCCGGGCGCGGCAGGTACCGGGCCGTGCTGGGCGTGCTGTACTTCCTGCCGCTGCTGCTGTCCGCGGCGGCGATCGCGATCGCGTTCAAAGCCTTGCTGGACCCCAACTTCGGGATGAGCCGGGCGTTCGGCGTCGCCGCGCTTTCGCAGGACTGGCTCGGCGACCCGACACTCGCACTGTATGTGGTGATCTTCGTGATCGGCTGGCAGTTCATCCCGTTCCACACGCTGCTCTACCAGGCCGGTGTGCGGCAGATCCCGCGGCAGCTGTACGAGGCCGCGGAGATCGACGGCGCGGGCCGGGTGCGGCAGTTCCTGTCGATCACGTTGCCGCAGTTGCGGTACACGATCATCACCTCGTCGACGCTGATGCTGGTCGGCTCGCTGACCTACTTCGACCTCGTGTTCGTGCTCACCGGCGGCGGGCCGGGCGACGCGACCCGGTTCCTGCCGCTGGACATGTACCTCAACGGGTTCTCCAACAACGACATGGGCCGCGCGAGCACGCTCGCCGTGCTGCTCGTCGTCGCCGGCCTCGCGCTCTCGCTCGGGCTCGCCCGGCTCGCCGGATTCCAGCGTGGCAGCCAGCTGGAGGGAGCCTGATGCGCGCCCGCCCCAACGTGCCCGCCGGGATCGCCGGGTTCGTCTGGCTCGTCATCGTGCTGGTGCCGGTGTACTACATCGTCGTGACGAGCCTGCGCGACCAGCGCGGGTTCTACGACGCGAACCCCCTCGCCATTCCAGCGAACCCGACGCTCTCCAACTACGATCTGGTGCTGCGCAACGACTTCCTGCGTTACTTCCTCAACAGCGCGGTGGTCACGCTCGGCACCGTCGCGATCACCGTCGCGGTCTCGCTGACCGCCGCCTACTACGTCGTGCGCGGGCGCACCCGGTTCTCCGGGGTGACCTACAACGCATTCCTGCTAGGCCTGGCGATCCCGTTGCAGGCGACGATCATCCCGATCTACTACCTGATCACCCGGGCACACCTCTACGACACGCTGCTCGCGGTCATCCTGCCGTCGGTCGCGTTCGCGATCCCGCTGTCCGTGGTCATCCTGGCCAACTTCCTGCGCGACGTGCCGAACGAGCTGTTCGAGTCGATGCGGGTGGACGGCGCCGGGCACTGGCGGATGCTCGTGAGCCTGGTGCTGCCGCTGGTCAAGCCCGCGGTGGTGACGGTGGCGGTCTACGACGGGCTGAACGTGTGGAACGGCTTCCTCTTCCCGCTGATCCTGACGCAGAGCTCTGACCAGCGGGTCCTGCCCATGGCATTGTGGGCATTCCAGGGTCAGTTCCGGGTCAACATCCCGGCGGTGCTCGCCGCCGTGCTGCTGTCCACGCTCCCGGTGCTGGCGCTGTACATCCTCGGCCGGCGGCAGCTCGTCACCGGGCTGACGGCCGGGTTCGGCAAGTGAGTTTCGAAGGAGTTGCAATGGCGGATTACACCCCCACCCGTGAGGACAGGTTCTCGTTCGGGTTGTGGACCGTCGGCTGGCAGGGTGTGGACGTCTTCGGCGGTGCGGCCCGCCCGCCGCTCGACCCGGCGGAGTCCGTGCACCGGCTGTCCGACCTGGGCGCCTACGGGGTCACCTTCCACGACGACGACGTCATCCCTTTCGGGTCCTCGGCGGCGGAGAAGGAGGCGGCGCTCAAGCCGCTGCGTGAGGCGCTCGCGGCGACCGGCCTGCAGGTGCCGATGATCACCACGAACCTGTTCTCGCACGCGGTGTTCCGCGACGGCGGGTTCACCAACAACGACCGCGACGTGCGCCGGTTCGCGCTGCGCAAGGTGCTGGACAACCTGGACCTGGCCGCCGAGCTGGGCGCGCGCACTTTCGTCTGCTGGGGTGGCCGCGAGGGCGCCGAGTCGGGCGCCGCCAAGGACATCAAGGCCGCGCTGGACCGGTACAAGGAAGCCGTCGACACGATGACGCAGTACATCGTCGACTCCGGCTACGACCTGCGGATCGCGATCGAGCCGAAGCCGAACGAGCCGCGCGGCGACATCCTGCTGCCCACCCTCGGGCACGCGCTCGCGTTCATCACCGAGCTGGACCGCCCGGAGCTGGTCGGGCTCAACCCCGAGGTCGGGCACGAGGAGATGGCCGGGCTCAACTACGCGCACGGGCTCGCGCAGGCGCTGTGGCACGGCAAGCTGTTCCACATCGACCTCAACGGCCAGCACGGGCCGCGGTTCGACCAGGACCTGCGGTTCGGCGCCGGCAACGCGCGCGGCGCGTTCTGGACCGTCGACATCGTCGAGAACGGCGGCTACGACGGGCCGCGGCATTTCGATTTCAAGCCGCCGCGTACCGAGGACTTCGACGGGGTCTGGGCCTCGGCCGCCGGCTGTATGCGCAACTACCTGATCCTGCGGGAGAAGGTGCGCGCGTTCCGGGAGGACCCGCAGGTACGGGAGGCGCTTTCCGCCGCACGGGTGGACGAGCTTTCCCAGCCCACGCTCACCGAGGGCGAGAGCCTGGCCGCGTTCCGCGCGGAGGAGTTCGACCCCGAGGCCGCGGCCAAGCGGGGGATGGCGTTCGAGGCGCTGGACCAGCTCGCCATCGAGCACCTGTACGGGGTTCGCTGAGCTGGTCCGTCACCGTCCGTGCGCACTCCGGTGCGCACGGCTCGCGGTGGCGTCAGCAGGCCTTGACCACGCCTGAATGGCCCTTCGCCGACGGGGCGCCGAGCGCCCGCGAGATGCCCCGGGCGGTCGCGGTGATCACCGGCACCAGTGCCCGCGGCTCGCAGTCGTCGATGTGCACGACCAGGCCCAGGGCGGCGACCACCTCGTCGCCCACGCCGCGGATCGGCGCCGCGATCGCCACGCCCTCCAGGGTGATCTGTTCCTCCGCGACGGCGACGCCGGTGTGCCGCACGTCCGCCAGCGTGCGGCGCAGCACGTTCGGGTCGGTCACGGTTTTCGCGGTGTAACGCTTGAGCGGGCCGTGCAGCACGCTTTCCTGTACTTCCGGCGTGGAATAGGCCAGCAGGACCAGACCGGTGCCGGTCACCTGGAGGGGCCAGCGCTGCCCCAGCCTGCTCAGCACGGTGACCGCGCCGCGGGCCCGGAGCGTTTCGACGTACACGACCTCCGACCCGTCGCGCACGGCGAGATGCACGTGGGCACGCGTGGAATGGAACAGGTCCTCGAGGTAGGGCTGGGCGAGTTCGCGCAGCTCCAGCCCGCGCGGGGCGAGCGCGGCGAGCTCCAGCAGGTGCAGGCCGATGCGGTAGTGGCCCTCGGCGTCGCGTTCGAGTGCGCCCCAGTTCATCAGTTCCCCGGCCAGCCGGTGCGCCGTGGTCAGGGAAAGCCCGGCGCGGCGGCTGATGTCGCTGAGGGTGAGGCTGCTGCGGCCCGGCGCGAACGCGTCGAGCACAGCGAGAAGTCGTCCGGCTGCGGTCATCGGCGTGGGCGCGTGCGACAGTAACCTCTCCATGGCGGCTCCTCGGGTCGACGGTGACCTGGGTCACCGCCAGGCTACCGCGATTCCGCCTCACCACAATGGTGCTTGATCACGGTTCGGCCACGACGACAGCGGGTAACCGCCGGTTGAAGTATCCAATGTGGACGGTCTGGCCCGGCTCGCCGAGGCGCGCCGGCAGCCAGGCGTAGGCGATCGCCGTGCCGATCGTGTAGCCGTAGGCGGCGCTCGTGACGTAGCCGACGCACGTTTCGCCGTCGTACACCGGTTCCTTGCCCATGACGACGTCGCCGAGCGTGAGGCGGCACAGCTTCCGCTCCGTGTTTTCCTTACGCCGCAGCACGGCTGCCTTACCGAGGAAGTCCTTGCCTTCGTCGACCGCGAAGCCGAGGCCGGCCTCGTACGGGTCGTGCTCGAAGGTCATGTCCGTGCCGAACGCGCGATGCCCCTGTTCGAGCCGAAGGCTGGTGAACGCGTCGTGCCCGGCCGCGATGACGCCGTGTGGTTCGCCGGCTTCCCAGAGTGTGTCCCACAGTTTCGCGCCCATGTCGGCGGTCGTGCACAGCTCCCAGCCGGGTTCGTCCAAATAGGACGAACGCAGTGCGGTCACCGGCACGGTACCGAGGTAGCCCGGTATGGTGATCAACGGTCGCACGACGTCGCGGGCCCGCGGTCCCCACACGCCCACACAGCAGGTTCCGGCTGTGCTGTCGCGGATCCACGTGTTGGCCGGGAGATGTCTTCGCAGCCAGTCGAAATCGAGGTTGCTGTTCGCGCCGATGAGGAACAGTCTGGGTTTGAGCCGGGCCACCGTGACGTCGCCGCGGATGCCGCCATCCTCGTCGAGGAGCAGGCAGTAGGCCACCGAGCCGACGGGTTTGTCGATGTCGCCGGTGACCATCCACTGCAGGAACCCGAACGCGCCAGGCCCGCCGACTTCGAGCCGTTTCAGCGACGTCATGTCATACAGGGCAACGTTTTCCCGGGTGGTCCGCGCCTCGGCGGCGCTGATCGGGGACCAGTACCACGCCACCCATTCGTCCGGCTGGGGCACGTCCCGCACCCGTCCGGCGTTCGCTTCGTACCATTGTGGACGTTCCCAGCCGCTCGCTTCCAGGAAGTAGGCGCCGAGTTCTTGTTGCCTGGCATAGAATGGACTTGTCCTCAGTGGACGCGGCTCCTGAATCGGTTCGAGCGGGTGCTTGACGTGGTAGACCTCGGTGAAGTTCTGGCACACTCGGGTGTGGACGTACTCTGGTGCGAGCTGGTGTGGTTCGAACCTGTTCACGTCGCACTCGTGGAGGTCGAACGATGAGCAGTACCCGTCGGCGATCCATTCCGCCATCGCCCGGCCGACGCCTGCCGAGTGTGTCGCCCACACCGCTTCCGCCACCCAGAACCCTGATATATCAGGGGATTCGCCGAGCAGTGGCATGTCGTCGGCGGTGAAGGAGAGGAGACCGTTGATGCCTTCCTCGATTTTCGTCTCACGGGTCGCCGGGAGGAGGGAATTCGTCTCGCGCCACGCTTCGGCGAAGTCCTCCTCGGTGAATGGCTGTATTGATGGCATTCCTTCGGCCGCGTCGACACTCAGGATGTCGTCGACGTCGACGGGCATCGGGCGGTGCCCGTAATATCCGATGCCGAGTGTTTCGAACCGCTCGCGGTAGTACAGATCTCCGTCCTGGTGCCGCACAATCGGATGGACCGCTTCCTCACGTTGGCCGGTTGGTATTTGTCCGGTCCACGCGAACTGGTGGGCGAGTGGGGTGAGTGGCAGGTTCATGCCGACCATGCGGGCGATCTTCGGTCCCCAGATCCCCGCGCAGCACACGACGATGTCCGCCGGCACTTGCCCTTTGTCGGTGATGACGCCCGTTACCCGGTCGCCGACTGTGCGGATGTCGAGGACTTCGTGTTGTTCGAGGACCCGCACGCCCCGATCTTGGGCGCGGCTGAGCTGCGCATCCACCGCGCCGACGGCTTTTGCCAGCCCGTCGGTCGGGACATGTAGCCCGCCGAGTACCTGGTCGCGGTCAAGCAGCGGGAAGAGTTGAACGCACTCGTCCGGCTCGATCACCATTCCGTCGACGCCCCAGGCGGTGAGCCAACCCTGGCGCCGGTGCAATTCGGTGAGACGTGCCGGTGTGGTCGCGATTTCGAGGCCACCTATGGGAAAATAGCACCCGAGGCCACGGAACTTGTCCACCGTGTACCGCGCGAATTGTGTCATAATTTTGGCACAATTGGCCTGGAACACCAATCCTGGTGTGTGTGACGATGATCCACCGGGTGCCGGCAACTCGCCCTGTTCGATGACGGTAATGTCGTCCCAGCCGCGGGCGGACAACTCGTCAGCGAGCGCGGCCCCCACAACCCCCGCGCCGACAATGACAACCCGCGATCCGGCCATCATGGCTCCCCCGGTGCGCTACAAGTAACACTCGGTGAGTGACGCGACAACCGTAACCGACCAGGTAGATCGCTACAAGCCTCGCTGACCTGGGAACACCGGCTCTCGGACACAACCCTCCCCGCTCCCCGCACCCCGCAATGAGCCGCGCCACCACCACCTCACCCCGCGCGCCACAGGCAAACTCACCGACACAGCGGGCAAACTCAGGCGCGCAGCCAGCAAACTCACCCGCACGGCAAGCCAACTCACCCACCCCACGGGCAAACTCACGCGCACAGCCAGCAAATTCACCGACACAGCGAGCAAACACGCCCGCGCCACAAGCAAACACGCCGGAACCTGGAACCCGGCCGCGAAACCCGGTCCACCGGCAAAACGCACCGGAACCCGGGCCACCGCCAACCAGCCCCCGGAACCTGGCAACGGAACGCAACAACGAAAGCAGCCCATCCACACCTCCCCCAACCCCGATAGAAAGCCGCCCTAGCGGTTGGCACGTCGTGTCAAGGGTGACCGCGCCAGCGGTCATCGCGCAGCGACGCCGAAGGCGCCCTTGATACGACGTGCCAACCGTTAGACGATCGGCCATCGGGGTGGGCCCGGCGGACAACGTCGCGCGGAGCGCGACGCCCTCGCGCGGAGCGCGAGGGAAAAGATCAAAAGATGTCCTCGCCGGACGGGCTGGCTCCAGGATGGCCAGGCCCAAAGGGATCTCACCTTTCCGAGGTGGTTGAGTTGGGTGGTCATCCCGTCGCCTGCGGTTTTCGAATATCACTTTTCCTCAGAGCCGCAAGCTCTGGTCTCTCGGCCGCCAGCCGGGCAGGAAGGTTGCGGCCCTGACGAAAAGTGATCGTTCCTGTGACAGGCGACGGGATGACCACCCAACTCGATCCGTGGCCGCTTCGCGCCCCGCGATCTGGGCTAGCGTCAACTCATGACGGACCCTGTCTTCGACATGGCGGACCTCTTCGGCGAGGACTACCTGTACTTCTATGCCGACCGGACCGGAGACGAGCGCAGCGACGCGGACACCGAGTTGATCTGGCGGCTCCTGGAACTCGAGCCTGGTATGGAGGTACTCGATCTCGCCTGTGGGCACGGCAGGATCGCGAACCGCTTGGCGGCGCGGGGTTGTCACGTCACCGGGTTGGACGCCACCCCGTTGTTCCTGCAGCGGGCGCGTGGGGATGCCGAGGCGTGGGGCGTTTCGGTCGACTATCACCACGGTGATGTGCGGGACCTGCCGTGGGCGTCGCGATTCGACCGGGTCGTGAACTGGTTCACGTCGTTCGGATATTTCGACGATTCCGGAAACCGTAAAGTAATCTCCGAGGTGGCCCGCGTACTCCGCCCCGGCGGGGAGTTCATTCTCGAACTCAATAATCTGCCGTGGCTGTTGCGAAATCTCCAATCGAGTGTCGTCATGGAGCGCGAAGGAAATCTGCTCGTCGACCGCAACGAGTTCGATCCGTTGACCAGCCGGGTATTGTCACGACGAGCCGTGATCCGCGACGGGAGACACCGTGACCTGCGGTTCTTCACGCGCACTTTCGGCTTTCCCGAGCTGCGGCAATGGCTGCACGAAGCCGGTTTTTCCACGGTCGCGGCATACGGCGACGGCGGTGATTCACTCACTGTTCACAGCCGGCGTTTGATCACCGTTTCCACCCACTAAGCGTCAATCATTTTCGGCGAAATTGCGCGGTAACGTTCCCGTTTCCGGAGACGACAGGGTGCACAAAGCGGCGAATGGTCGCACTCTGGAGGAAAAGGAACATTCATGCCCAAGATCAGTCGTGTGCTCGGTACGGCGGCCGCGGTCGGCGCCATTGCTCTGCTCGGTCCCGCGCCCTTCGCCCTCGCGCAGGGCGGAGTCCACTCTGCGGCGACGGCCGACAAGGACTGCGGCGATTTCCAGTATCAGGAAGACGCGCAGGCCGTCCTCGACGCGGACCCGTCCGACCCGAACCGTCTCGACGCCGACAACGACGGAAAGGCGTGCGAGACGCTGCCACACCGGGCAGGCCAGGCAGCCACCACGAAGAAACCCGCAACCACGACCAAAACCGCCAAGTCCAGCACCTCGGCCCAGGTGAAGGTCAAGCCGGTCGGCGGGGTGGACACCGGCGGCGGTGACAGCACCGGCGGCACAGGCAGCGACGCCGCGGCGTTCACACTCGGCGGGATCGCGCTCGCCGGGACGGCCGGCGCGGGAACCCTCTTCGTCATGCGGCGGCGCGCGCAGCGATGAGCCGTCCGACCTGGCGCCGGTGGCTCGCACTGCTGGCCATCGGCGCCACGCTCACCGCCTGCGGTGCGGAACCCCAAGCACCGCAGGCGATACAACAGGTCCAGACCGCACCAGCCGCCGGACCCCACCCGGCGACGCTGGAGATCCCGGCGATCGGTGTCCACACTGGACAGATCATCGATCTCGCGCTGACCCCGGGCGGGGAGCTCGAAGTCCCGAAGGACGCACGCACGACCGGCTGGTTCACGGGCAGCCCGGCACCCGGTGAAGTCGGCCCGGCCGTGCTGGCGGCACACGTCGACTACAACCACGTCCCGGGAATGTTCAACCGCCTCAAGGATCTGCACGCGGGTGACCAGGCGATCGTGCACCGCGCGGACGGCAGCACCGCGACGTTCACCGTCTACCGCGTCGCGAGCTACCCGAAGTCGGGCTTCCCGACGGACGAGGTCTACGGCGACACCGCGGGCCCCGAGCTGCGGCTGATCACCTGCGGTGGCGCGTTCGATCGGTCGAGCCGGAACTACGAGGACAACATCGTCGCCTTCGCGAAGATCACAGGCCTCGGTTGAGTGCCTTCAGCTTGCCGATCGCGGTGTCGTCGCCTTCGAACTCGACGCGGACCGCGTCGCGGCCGAAGACGAACAGCAGCAGCTCCACCGGCGCCCCGACGAGGGTCACCGGATCCGGCCCGGCCTTGACCGCCGCTTCTTGCCCGTCGGGTGTGCGCAGCAGCACGCCGACGGGCGACTTGCGCAGGTTGAGCTTCGACACCCCCTTCGTGGCCCGCCACGCGGCCTCGTCACGCGCCGGGTCGGCGTCGCGCGGCTCCCAGCCATCCTTGCCGCGGCGGACATCCTCGTGGTGCACAAGGAATTCCGAGCCGTTGGCCGCCTCGTCCACCGCGCCGATGCGCATCGGCGAGAACCTCGGCCCGGACCGCACGAGCTCGACGAGCTCGTTCCACGGTTTCGCGGCGTACCGGTCCTGCACCCGCTTCGTGTACGACGCGAGCTGCGGCAGCATGATGCCCGCGGCAGCATCCGGCCGGCGCTCACGCACCACGAGATGCGCGGCGAGATCGCGCGTCTGCCAGCCCTCGCACAACGTCGGCGCATCCGGCCCGACCTCATCGAACAGCGCACTGAGCGCCCGGCGCTCATCGGTGGCGATACCCATACCACGAAGATTACCTGCGAGTAGCGCGTAGCGTCGCAACATCGGGCCGGGTGCCGGCCACTGATGGGTGTGACCATTCAAGAGGGTGGCGTGGGGGTGCCGGTGGCCGCGGGGGACGGCGAGCTGTGGCGCCGGGCCGCGACCGGTGACCAGGGCGCCTTCACCGAACTGTTCGAACGTCATGCCCAAGCGGTGTGGAACCACGCCTACCGGCTCACCGGATCGTGGAGCGCGGCGGAGGACCTGACGTCGAACACGTTCCTCATCGCGTGGCGGAAGCGGGCCGACATCACCCTGCTGCGTGACAGCGCGCTGCCGTGGCTGTACACGGTCGCGGGCAACCTCGCGCGCACCGAGCACCGCGGCGCGAGCCGCCGCTTACGGCTGCTCCGGCGCCTTCCCGAGCCGCGTGAGGTGTCCGATCACGCCGACAGCGTCGCCGAGCAACTCGACGGCGAAGCGTTGCTGCGCACCGTGATCGCGGCCGTCCGCACCCTGCCACCCGCGCAACGCCAGGTCGTCGAACTGTGCCTGCTCGGCGACCTGTCGATCGCCGACGCCGCGACACTGCTCGACATCGCCGAGGTCACCGTCCGCGCACACCTGTCGCGCGCCCGCGCCCACCTTCGCACTCTGCTGGAGGACCAATGACGACCACCCTTCCCCCACGCCGCGAACTACCGCCGGAGGTCCGCGCCCGCCTGCGCGAGACCGTGCTGCGTGGGATCGACCGCCCGCCCCGGCGCGGTGGGCTGCTCGTCGCGGCCGCCGCGGTCATCGTGCTGGTCGCCGGCGCGGTCGCGGCCGTGCAGCTCGTGAAGCCCGTACCGGATCCGACAGCGTCCGACGGCGGCGGTCCGTTCGACCGGTGCTGGGCCGCGGCGGAACAGGCAGGCAAAACCGATCGGCTCCCGGCCCTGAACACCTGGACGATGATTTCCATGGCGTCGCAGGGCGACGACATCGTCATGGGCATCACCGCCTCGGGCAAGACGATGTTCTGCGAGATGACCGCGACCACGGTGACCCTCTCGGATCCGAACGCGAAACCGGCCTACGCCAAAGGCACCCACACCGCCCTGCTGCTCTACACCGCGACCGGACTCGCCGCGGGATTCGCCGACCCGTCCTGGCAAGGCGTGGAGCTGTCCTTGCCGAACGGGATCGGCGTGACCTACACCTGGTTCGACACCAAGGACCGGCATTTCGCGATGTTCACCGGGACCGATCCGGCCACGACCCAGCTGTCCGCGGGCAACTCGGTCAAGGGCCAGACCAAACGCCCTGGCCCGCGGGCAGCCCTGCCACCGGCGCCCGCGCCGCTGTTCAGCATCGTCGACCGGCCCGCGGACCGGGCGTCCCGGGAGGGCAGCGCGCTCGGCGCCTGCCTGGCGGCGCTGCCCGGACCACTCGACGGCGCCGACGGCTACCAACCCGGCGCGCTGCTCGAAAACGGGCCCTACCAAGTGATTCTGGCCCGGAACGCGGAACACGCGATCGCGTGCGTGACCGATCCGGCCCGGCCGAAGACCCAGCTTTACCAGGACACCTTCATCGGTGCGTCGATCCCGGTGCGGCGGCTGTCGGTGCCCGAACTCGGCGGGCGGGTACCGTTCGTGGGAATCACACCACCGTCGGCCCAGTCGATGATCGCCGACTTCGGGAACGGGGCACCTGTGTATCCCGAGGTCCTGCACGGGACCTTCGCGTGCTGGCTGCCGGCGGACGCGAAACCGATCGAGCGCGGGAACACCTGGGTCCGGGTGGATGACGACCGCGGTGCCGCCTTGTTCAACGGCTACATACCGATGAAATGAGTACGCTGGCCCGATGGCGGACGACGCCGAACTGATGACGTTGATCAAAGCGATCGTGGCTGACGACGCGGCAAAGGTGTCGGCGTTGCTCGCTGATGCACCGGCATTGGCGAGCACGCGAGCAATGCTGCGAGGTGCGACAAGGCAAACCGCGGAACAGTATTTCTTCGCCGAGATCGGGCATTACGTCTACGCGGGCGATACCGCCTTGCACATCGCGGCGGCCGCGTTCCGGGCGGCGATGATCAACGAACTCCTGGCCGCGGGAGCAGATGTGCAGGCCCGGAACCGGCGGGGCGCTCAGCCACTGCACTACGCCGCGGACGGCAATCCGGGGTCGCGGAGATGGGACCCGGAACAGCAACGAGAAGCGGTCCGCTGTCTCCTCGCCGCCGGGGCCGATCCCAACGCTGTGGACAAAAGTGGTGTCACGCCACTGCACCGCGCGGTGCGCAATCGCTGTGCGGCTGTCGTCGAGGCGCTCCTCGACGGCGGCGCCGATCCCCGCCGCCCGAACAAGAACGGCTCGACGCCGGCCCAGCTGGCGCGCTGGACGACCGGCCGGGGCGGGAGCGGATCCCCGGCGGCGCGGGAGCAACAGGAGGAGATCTTCCGTCTGCTGCGACGCCACGGCGTCACCGTCTAGGCCCAGGCACGGCAAAGGCGGGGTGGGCCCCCAGGCGCCCACCCCGCCGAAACCCGGTCTGCCGGTCAGCTGTCCCCGAAGCGGATCGACGCCACCTGCTTGTCGAACCCGATCGCACCGAGGTCCGGCACGCTGTCGGTGATGATCTTCGACTCACCCGTGCAGTTCGGGCCCTTCCACAGCTTCACCGGCCCGCCCGTGAGCTGGATCGAGGAAACGTTGGCAGGGTTGGGAACCGCGACACAGCCCGGACCGGCGACGCCCGACGATCCGGTGGGCTCGCTGAAGTTCTTGCCGCTGTCCAGGATCGCGCTGCCGTTGCCCAGTGTCACCGTGCCGGCCGACGAGGGCGCGGTGGCCGGCGCGCTGCTGCTCGCCGGGGCGCCGCTCGGCTGGGCACCGTCCTTCGGCAGCACCTTGCCACCGTTGGGCGAGACCGCGAACCAAGTACCGCCAACGCCTTCACCGTTGGTCTGGCCCGCCTTGGTGTCGCCGGAGAAGCGGTAGACGGCCCAGCCGTTGATCGTGACCTGACGCGTACCGTCGGCACGGGTGAGGACACCGATCTTCGAAGCCGGCACGCCGTTGACGAAGATCCGCGAACCGGGCTTCACCAGCACCGGCGGCCATTTCTTGGCGCAGTCGCCGTTGCAGTTCGAGGTCGGCGGCTTCGGCGAGTCGTTGTCGAAGCGGTACAAGGTGAATCCGGCGCCGTCGTGCACGATCGGGTTGAGGCCGCCGGCCGAACCGCGGGTCAGCTGCACCCATTTCATCGCCGCGTCGTCAGAGCGCGGGCCCTTGTAGAAATCGCCCGCGTTCGGGTCGGCGTTGTTCTCCTTCGCGGTGCCGGTCTGGAATTCGATGCCGCCGGGCCCGGTGCCGTTCTGCGCTTCCTGCGCCTTTTCACCGTCCGGCGTGCTGCCGAACCAGGTGCCGCCGATGCCCTGCCCGTTGGTCTGGCCCGCCTGGGTGTCACCGCTGAACCGGTAGAGCGCCCAGCCCTTGATGGTCAGCTGCAGGTTGCCGTCCTTGCGGGTCAGCACCCCGACATCGTTCTGGTCCACACCATTGACGAAGACCTTGCCACCCGGCTTGATGGTGACGGGCGGCCACTTGACGGCACAGTCACCGTCGCAATTGGACGCCGGCGGGTTCGCCGTGTCGTTGTCGAAGCGGTAGAGCACGAAGCCCTTTCCGTTGAGTACCACCGGGTTCAGCTTTCCGGCGGAGCCCGCGTCGAGCTCGACCCACTGCTGCGCGGCCGCGGTGCCCGGCGCCGCGAAGTCGCCGGTGTCCTTGGGTGCGTTGTTGTCCTGCGCCGTCCCGGCGACAAAGGCCACAGTGGACACCGCACCGGCGTCGAACACGGGCCGGCCCGCCGTAGTGTCCGCACCGCCGCCGCAGGCGGTGAGGGCGGCAACTCCGACCGCCGTCAGGGCAGCGAGCAGCACGGCTCGTTTACGTAGCATTTTCGGGAAACCCCCTTGTGGGGACCGGAATCTTCCGGCCGCTGAAGTCTTTCGGGGGGTAGACGGTCCCGGCGGGCGGGCGAGTTCAATCGACATCTGTGACCTGGGTCACAGGGCAAAACGTCAGATCGCGACCTGCACGAACTGCTTGCCATCGGTGTTCTCGACGAGCACCGAAGCCACATTCCCCGGGTCGATCAGCGCCGAGCCGTCGAGGTTGGTGCCTTCCTTGGCGCCCTTGTCCGACACCAGCCAGCTGCCCGCCTGTTCACGGGTGCCGTCCTTGCCGACGACCACGACCCGGCACTTCTGCCCGGCGGGAATGCCGGTGACCGAGGCGTTGACCCGCACCCAGCCGGCGGCAGGTGTGACGCCGACGGTGAGGCGTGCCCCGGTGGCCGCGTCGGTGCCGCTGGCGAACCGGGTGCCGGCGGGCTGGGCGGAGGCCGGCGGCGGCGCGGCGACGGGCGGCGCCGAACCATCGGTCGTGCGGCCGACGACGACGCCCACCCCGATCGCGGCGGCGGCCACGACGACGGCGGCCACGGCGGCGAACGCCCGGGTGCGGCTGCGGGCCCCGGTCGACTCCTTGCGGACCTGCCGGATCGTGCGCTGCAGCAACAGATCGGCGTCCGGGGGCGGCCCGTCCAGCATGGCTTCGGGCGGCAGCGCGGCGAGCTGGGTCTGGGTCTCGATCAAGGAGTCCACCTCTTCCCGGCACTGCGGGCACGTGGCCAGATGGTCCTCGACCGCGCGGCGCTCCTGCTCGCTCGGCTCACCGAAGAGATACTCGACGAGGTCGACATGTAGCTCGCCCTGATCGCTCATGCGACTCCCTCCGCCCGTTCCGCCTTGAAGAACTCGCGCAACGCCCGCAACCCGTAGTAGGACCGCGACTTCACGGTGCCCGGTGGGATGCCCAGCTCCTTCGCGGCCTCGTCGATGGACCGACCGCGCAGGTAGGTCTGCTCCAGCACCTCACGATGCTCCTGCTTGAGGCTGTCCAGCGCGGACAGGACCGTCATCGAGTTCACCACATTATCGGAGTGGTCGCGCTCGACCGGCACGGTCACCGGCGATTCGGCCACCTCGCGCGGGCGCGCCTTCTTGGCGCGCACCGAATCGATGACCAGGTTCCGCACGACGGTGAGCAGCCACGCCCGGGTCGAACCCTTGCCCTTGACCAGGATCTCCGGGTTCCGCCAGGCGCGCACGAGCGCCTCCTGGACGATGTCCTCGGCGGCCGCCCGGTCGGCGAGCAGGCGGGTGGCGTAGCCCAGCATCGCGTTCCCGTGCTCCTCGAAGAGGGTGCGCACGAGCGCTTCGTCGGCCACCTCACGGCGACGGGTCTTCAACCCGGCCATCGGCTGTTTCCTCCACGGTCTCAGGCAACACAGTGCTGTCCCGAGTTCACACAGGCTACAACAGCGGCCATCACCGCGTCAGGCATGACGTCGATGTAGTCCGCGTGATCGGCGATCGGGGAATTCTTCTCTTCGGGAAAGGTGTCGATGAGGTAATCGGCCCCGGCCGGGACCGAATAGGCAAGCTCGATGTGCAGCCGGGGCACCGGGAAGGTGCCGATCGGGCAGGCTCCCGCGGAATCCGGGAAGACGGTCTGCGACCGGTGGTCCGCGCTGTCGGTCGTGCGCCCGTTCCAGCAGCTGGGGAAGTCGTACCGGCGCAGCACCTGCTGACCGGGACCGCACCGCGGGTACTGCCGGGTGACATGCCCGCCCGCGCCGGAACAACTCCACTGCACGTGCTCGGTCATCTTGCCGCCGCTGGAAAATCCGTGCGCGTTCCCGGTACTGGCACGGAGAAACTCGGGCATCGGGACGACGTCCGCGACGGGGTTGCCCTGATACTCGATCACCACGGAATCCGGCACCAGGATCCGGCCGGCGACGCGCAGCACCGGCCAGTAGTAGACCGACTTGTCGCCGTCCGGGCAGGTGGTGCCGGCCGCGGCGAGACTTTCGTTGGTGGACAAGGCATTCGTGGACACGTTGCCGACGTAGTCGTGCAGGTGATGGGCCCCGCCGACCTGGCCGGGGCTCGCGACGAGGTTGTCGGAGTTGTACCTGCCCTCGGCGTTACGGCCGCAGTCGATGCGCCACGAACCGGGCGGTGGCGCGGGCGCGAGCGGGCCCGCGCGCAGATCCTGCTCGGTCGTGAAGTCCGTGAGGTCGACGACACCGTGTTCGTCGTGCGACGGCGGGGCGAGCACCCGGTAACCGAAAATCGACGCGGGAACCGCGGCCAGCACCAAGAGCACGGTGACGACGATCCAGCCGGTCGTCCACCTCTTCACGGTTTTCCACTCTACTGGGCGACAGAACTCAGCCGAACCGCCCGTTGACGTAATCCGCGGTGCGCTGGTCCATCGGTGCGTCGAACACCTTGCTCGTGGCGCCGTGCTCGACGATCGCGCCGGGCGTCCCCTCCTCCGCGAGGAAGAACGCGCACTGGTCTGACACGCGTCGTGCCTGCTGCATGTTGTGGGTGACGATGACGATCGTGACCTCGTCGGTCAGCTCGGCGATCGTCTCCTCGATCCGGCGGGTCGAGGTCGGGTCGAGCGCGGAGCACGGCTCATCCATCAACAGCACGGCCGGCCGCACGGCGAGCGAACGCGCGATGCACAACCGCTGCTGCTGACCGCCCGACAGCGCGCCGCCGGGCTGGCGCAGCCGGTCCCGCACTTCCTTCCACAGCCCGGCGCGGGTGAGGCATTCCTCCACGACGTCGTCCCGGTCGCCGCGGCGCACCTTGGTTCCGGTGAGCTTCAGCCCGGCCGTCACGTTGTCGTAGATGGACATCGCGGGGAACGGGTTGGGTTTCTGGAACACCATGCCGATATGGCGGCGCACCTCGGTCAGCTTCCGCGCCGGGTCGTAGACGTCGGTGTCGCGGAGCAGCACCTCGCCGGCGAGGGTGGCGCCGGGGATGAGCTCGTGCATGCGGTTGAGGATCCGCAGAAACGTCGACTTGCCGCAGCCGGACGGGCCGATCAGCGCGGTGACGGCGTGCGCGGGCATGGTGAGCGAAACCCGGTCGAGCACCTTGTGATCACCGAACCAGGCCGACACCGCGCGCGCCTCGAGCGTGGCGGAGCCCAGCTCCGCGTCCGGCAGGTCCAGCGGCTGGGTGATCGTCACGTCGTCCTCCATGTTCCTCCGTGTCACAACAGGTTCGGCAGCATCGAAGCGATCGCGTCCGCCACGGCGAGCCCGAGCGCGCCGAGCACCGGCACCCCGATCACCCAGCCCTGCCACAGGCCGAGCCGCTGATGGGTATAGACCACGCCGGCCGCGGCCAGCAGCAGCACGAACGCCCAGCTCACCAGCGGCACCAGCGCGCCCCGGTCGCCGGCCATCGCCTGCTCGTCGTCGGGCAGGGCGTAGGCGGGCAGCAGGCCGGAGCCCGCGACGGGGGTGCCGGTCAGCGCCGCGTCCACGCGCAGCACGTCAGTGGGCAGGTACGGCGGGCCGTCCGCGGTGACGAGGGTGAGCCTGCCTTCGTTCTTGCCCACCGCGGCGGGCTGCGGATCGCCCGCGTGCCGCACGCCGAGCACCTGGAACCGGTACTGCCCCTGGCCGGTCGTCACCGTGATCTGGTCGCCGCTGGCCAGTTCACCGATCCGCTGGAACGGGCCGCCGAACCCCGCGCGCCGCGCCATCACCACGCTCGCCCCGGGCTGCCCCGGCAGCACCGTGTCCCGGCGGTGGCCGGGACCGGACTTCAGTGCCTCCGCAGATGTGCCCTCGCCGATGACCTGCGACAGGTCGAGGCGCGGAATGCTCAGCAGCGCGACGGGAGTACCGGACTCCAGCAGGTGCCCGTCCTGGCCCAGCGGCCCGACCGGCGCGGTCGCGTTGGCCAGCTGCGTGCGGAACGCCGTGTAGGCGACGTCCTGGTCCCGGTTGTGCTGCAGGCCGCCGATGAGCACCAGCTGCACGAGCAGGCTCAGCGCGAGCACCCCGACGATCGTCAGCGCGTGTCCGGCCACCCGGACCGCGGCCGGTTTACCGGGCGGGGCAAGGGTTATTCCGGCCACTGCGACATCACGGTCTCGCGGCGCCGCCGGGTGAAGACCACCAGCAGGATCCCGGCGCCCAGCAGAACGACCCCGGCGAGCGCGAGGTAGCCGGCGGGGACACCGGTGTTGGCGAGTTTCCCGTCCGCGGCGGGCGAGACGTCACCAGCCGGTGTGTTCGGTGGCGCGCTCTGCGTATCCGTTGGCAGGGCACCGAATTCGCTGTCGGTGGTGCTGATCGTCGTCGATTCGGTGGTGCTGCTGCTCGACTCGCTGCTGCTGCTGGTTTCCGTGGTTTCGGTGCTCGACGAGGTGCCCGTCGTAGTGGTGCCGGTGGTGGGCGTGGTCGTCGTCGTGCTCCCGCCGGCCGGGTCGGTGGTCGTGTACTTGGTCGGTTCGGTGAACCACAGCGGCATGCTGAAGCTGCCCTTGACCTGCTGGCTGAACGAGTCCAGGCAGTTGGCCACCATGTCGTAGCGGCCCGGCTGGATCGTCGTCTGGTGGTCCAGCGCGATGTCCTTGAAGGACAGTCCCTGGTAGATCACGAAACCGCCGTCGTGGGCCAGGCCGACGTCCGAGGTCGTGGTCGCGATCAGGCCGCCTGCGAAGTCTCCGGGGCCGTAGATGAACATGTTGTACGCGTCGGCGTCGGCCGGGCAGCCCGCGGCGGTCGTGTAGTGCGGCGCGCTGACATCGAAGCCCGTCTTGTCGTTGTCCGAGATGGTGAGGGACCCGAGCGTGGCTTGCGGGACGGCGGCCTGTGCGACGCCGATCATCGTGCCGGCCGCGGCCACGAGGCCCAGCAGGGTCAGCGTGAGGGTGCGGTTACGCATGCTGCTCCTTCCGAAGACGGCGAGCGACCAGCAGCGCGACGATTCCCGCGCCGAGCAGCCCGACACCGGCGAGCGCGAGATACCCGGCCGGCACCCCGGTGCTGGCGAGCCCGGTGATCTTGGTGCCGACCGTCTGTGCCTGGGATCCGCCGTTCCCGCCGCTCGGACCCGGTCCCTGACCGGCAGGAATGTCGCTGGTGCTGGAGATCGTCGTGCTGGTGTCACTCGCGGACGAGGTGGTGTCGCTTGTGGACGTTTCCGAGTCGCTTGTGGACGTTCCGGTGGTGGTGGCCGACGTGGCCGTGCTGGTGGTGCCCGTCGTGGAGGTGCTCGTCGACGTGCTCGTATGGGTCGTGGTCGACGTACTCGTCGTGCTGGTCGGCTGGGTGGTGGTCGTGGTGCTCGTCGGCTGACTCGTCGACGTGCTGGTTTCCGTTGTGGTGCTGGTGGGCGACGACGTCGTTGTGCTGGTGGTGCTGGTCGGCTCGCTGGTGGTCGTGCTCGTCGGCTCCGTGGTCGTGGTCGACTCGGTCGTGGTGGTGGTGGTCGACGACGGCTCGCTCGTCGTGGTGGTCGTGCTCGTGGGCTCGCTGGTGGTGGTCGTGGTGCTGGCCGGCTCGCTCGTCGACGTGCTGGTTTCCGTTGTGCTGGTGGGAGATTCGGTGGTCGTGAGGGACGTCCCGGTCGTCGTCGTGGTCGTCGGCGGCGCGCTGGGATCGGTGCTCTGGTAGTGCGTCGCGTCGGTGAACCACAGCGGAGTCGCGAACGTCCCGATGACCTGCTGCGAGAACGCGTCCACACAGTTGGCCACCACGTCGTAGCGGCCGGGCTGCACGGTCGTCTGGTGGTCGAGCGCGATGTCGGCGAACGTCAGCCCCTGCTGGATCGGGAAGCTCGACGTGTGCGAGAGGTTCACGTCCGTGGTCGTGGTCGCGATCAGCCCGGCGGCGAACCCGCCGGGGCCGTACACGAACATGTTGTACGCGTCGGCCGTGTCCGGGCAGCCCGCCGAGGTCATGAACACCGGCGCGGTGATGTCCAGACCACTGGCCGGGGAGGCGGACAGCGAACCGAGCGTGGGCTCGGGCGTGGCGGCCTGTGCCACGGTCACCGCGGCGGTCGCGGCGACCGCGAGCAGACCGAGCCCGGCGACTGCGAGCTGGCGCTTCCTCATCTTCGTTCCTCCGTGGGGTTACCGGGCACGGTGCCTGCGCACCAACGCCGTCACGAGCACGACGGCGCCCACCGCGAGCACCAGCGCGACAATGAAAACCGTGGGTTGCGCCCAGCTGCCGCCCGACGCCGCCGGCCCGGCTGCCGCGGCGGGCGTGGCGGCCACACTCTGCGGCACCGTCTGCCCGGCGGGAGGCGGCGCGGCGGCGGCGCTGGGCGGCGGGCTCGCGGGCGCGGTCTCGAGTTCTTCGCGCGGCGCCAGGGTGTTCGGCCCCTTGGCCGCGCCGACCGCGGTGTACCGCCCGGGCGTGTCGACCCGGATGGTGGCGGTGAACTCGCTTTTCGCCTGCTGGGAGAAGGAATCGACGCAGTAGACCGACACCTGGTAGTCACCGCTGAGCGTCACGTTGTTGTCCGCTGCGAAATCGTGCAGCGTTTCCGCCGGGAACACCGTGAAGCCCTGGGTGTGCGACATGCCCGCGCTGGTCGTCGCGGTGATCACCACGCCCTGCCCGGGGAGACCTTTCCCGTGCAGCACGGCGTTGTACGCGTCCGCGTCACCGGGACAGCCCGCGTTCGTCTGCAATCGCATCGTCGCGGCGTCGGCGCTGTCGCCCGGCGACACCACGAGCGGCGGCTCAGCTGGCGCCGGCATGCTCGGTCACCTTCTGGGGATCGACGGGACCGGTGGGCGCGGTCCTGCCGCGGCGGCGGCGCCACAGCCAGAACAGCAGTGCCAGCAACAGCACGACGAGCGCGGCGAGGTAGAGCCAGGGCACCGCGCTGAACGTCACGTTCGCTTCGGCCGGCTCGCCCGGTGGGTCCGGATGTCCCGCTACCGCAACGGGATCGACGTGCACCGTGCCGGTGAGCCAGCCCGCGGGCAGCAGCCCGCCGATCTTCGTGCTCAGCTTCATCGACGAGCCGGGCAGCAGTTCCGGGATCGGCGCCAGCTCCGGACCGTCCACAGTGGATCCCCACGGGGCGGACACGTTGGCCCACTGCTTGCCGGACAGCCGGACGTTGCCGGTGTTGCGCACGACGTAGCTCAAGGTCACGTCACCGCGGCCGAGCAGGCTGCCGTGATAGTCGGCGTCGAGATCGGTGACCGTCAGCCCGGGATGCAGCTCCCCGCTGACCCGCAGGTAGATGCGCGCCCCCACGCGCTGTTCGACGGTGACCTTCTGGCCGTTGGCCTGGGTTTGGTCGGTGCTCAGCGAGGCGACGATGCCGCCGGCGTGGTCGCCGGGTGTGGCGTTCGCGGGGATGGTGAGTGCGAACGGCACGATCACGGTCGCGCGCCCCGGCACGGAGACCGCGTCCTGCCCGGGCGCGACCCAGGTGCCCAGGTCGACCGATTTCCGGTTCGAGGCAAGGAGATCGAACCCGGCCTCCGGGGTGTTGAACGCGTCGCTCGCGTAGATCCGCAGGTTCAGCGGGTGTTCGCCCACATTGGACACCGCGAGGAAGTCGGTGAGCCGGGCGCCCGGGGTCGCACTGTAGGTGAAGCTGCTGCGCTGGTCGGGCGCCTGCGCGGTGGCGGGCCGGACCCCGAAGGTCACCCGGTCCGCGGGCGGCGGCGGGGCGGGGGTCTGGGCGAGCGCGGCCGGCGCGAGCAGGACCAGCAGGAGCCCGGCGGCGAGCACACGCAGAAATGTGCGGATCATGGCTACCTTCCAGGGTCGGTTCCCCGGCGGGACGAGTCCCGCCGGGGAACCTGGTGTGGCGAATAGGTCGGGCTTCAGAAGCGGCGAAGCCGCTTGCTGTGGGCCGTCAGCTTGCGCCGACGCGGGTTCTGAGGTGGTTCCTGGCGAGGACAGCTCGAACGTGGTGAATTGGCATTCATGAGTTCGAGATCCCGGAGTCAGGGGCCGCCTCAGGTTCCGCTACCCGCACCGGCACGCAAGCCATTTGGAAACAGTCCTTAGATCGCGGTGAGAGTCAAAACCGCGGTGTAGGTGCCGGCGACGGTGGACGTCGGCACGTTCAGGGCCAGGCCGGCACCGAGGTGCGCGGTCCCGTTACCGCCGTTGGGGGTGGCGGTGGCCAAGGTGCGGGAGCCGGCAAGGCCGACTCCGTCCGGAGCGGTCACACCGGGGGCGACGGCCGCCGCCGGGTTGACCGCGGGGCCGGCGTTGACGTTCTGCGCGGCGAGCTTGTCGATCACCGACGGGGTCCAGCCGAGGTTGGCACCGTTGATCGAGTGCGACACGCCGTCGCTGAAGTCGGTCACCTGACCGGACACGTTCCAGCCGGGGTTACCGGCGCGGGTGTCGGTGACGGTGACCGGGTTGAGGTTGCCGGACGTCTGCAGCATCGAGGCGTCGGGCAGCATGGCGGGCGAAGGCAGCGTGACGTTCTGGTTCTCCACGCTGATCAGCAGCTCACCGGCGGTGACGGTGGTGGTGATGTTCTCCGTCGTCGCGACACCGGCGAAGGCCGCCACGGACAGCGGAACCGCACCGGACTCGGACGGCAGGAACACCGCCGCGTCAGTCGGCACGAACTTCGCGGTGAACGAGTGCGCGCCCACAGCGAGCGTGCTGGTGTTCAGCGAAGCCGCCCCACCGGTCAGCGGAACCGGGTTGCCCAGGTTCGCGCCGTTGTCGGTGAACTGGATGGCACCCGCGGCCGCACCCGGGGTCACGTTCGCGTTCAGCGTGACCGGCTGGTACTGGGTCGCGGTCCCGCTCGGCGTGACCGCCAGCGCGGTCGTCGTCTGCGTGGCCTGGCGGGCAGCCACGTCGTAGGCCACCGCGCTGGACGCCGAGCCGCCGATGTTCGGGGCGGCACCGGTGAACTCCGCGGTGAGCGAGTGCGAGCCGACGGTCAGCGTCGAGGTGCTGAACGTGGCCGTGCCACCGTTGACCGCCACCGGGGCGCCCAGGTTCACGCCGCCGTCCTTGAACTGCACGGTGCCGCCGGCCGACGCCGGGGTCACCGTCGCGGTCAGGGTGACCGGGTCACCGGCGGTCACCGGCGAAGCCGGGGTGACCGCCAGCGAGGTGGTCGTGCTCACCGGCTGGTTCGGGTCGGTGCTGGTGAAGTGCGTCGCGTCGGTGAAGTACACCGCCGTCGTGAAGGTGCCCTGCACCACCAGCGAGAACGAGTCGACACAGTTGATCGTGATGTCGTACTCGCCCGGCGTCACGACCGTCTGGTTGTCCTGCGCGATGTCCTTGAACGACAACCCCTGCTGCACCGGGAAACCCGAGGTGTGCGACAGGTTCACGTCCGTGGTGGTGGTGCCGATGAAGCCACCGGCCCAGGCACCCGGACCGTTGATGAACATGTTGTAGGCGTCGGCCGTGTCGGGGCAGCCCGCCGAGGTGGTGTACAGCGGCGCGTTGACGTCGAGGCCGTTGGCCACGGACACGACCGCGGTGCCGAGCGTTCCCGGCGCGGGAGCGGCCGACGCCGACACGGTGCCGAAGGCACCGCCCAGCGCGGCAGCGAGGGCGATCCCGCCCACCGCGACGCGACGCAGCATCTTCATGGATCTCATGAGTGTGTGCTTTCCTTTCGGGAAACGGGATCAGGGCGTGACGATGGAGGTGTCACCACAGTTCGGCGCGATGCCGAAGCCGTACTTGGTGACGACGTCCGTGTGCGTACAGATGGCCGAGCCGCTGCCCGGGAACACCGTGCTGTACGGCGCGGTGGCGAGCTTGCCGGTCGGCACGACGTTGTACACGTCCCGCTTGAACGACGAGTCGGTGTTCAGGTCGGTCGGGTTGATGCTGTTGAGCGTCGAGAGCATCGCCTTGCCGTGCACGTCCGGCACGACCCCGTACACCTGGGACTGGTACTGCGCGATCGAGTACGGCGCGACGTTCGCCGGGTCGGTCAGGTAGGTACCGGTGTTCTCTTCGATCGGGTTGTTGTTGACGTCCTTGTCCTTGACGCACGGGAACAAGGTCGTGTAATCAGCGGTGTTCGTCAGGCCGAGGCTCTGCATGAAGAACGCGCGGGTGCCCGAGCCGAACTGCGGCAGCAGCGGCTTGTAGGTGGTGCCGACACCAGGCGCGGTGCAGTTGTAGACGCTCTTGAGCTGAGCGGTGGTCAGCTTCTTGGAGACCGAACTGTCGGACCGCACCACGTAGGTCACCGCGTCCACGGCGAACGGGATGTAGGTCAGGTTCGCACCGGGGAACGTCGACGCGCTGTTCGCCGAGGAGCGGGCGAACTGCACGCAGTTGTTGCCCGCGGCCTGCGAGTTGACCAGCGCGGTCACGCCGGCGCCCGAACTGGCCGGGCGCGGAATGGTGCAGCCGGGGTTGGTCGTCGCGTCCTTGGTGGTGATGTTGGCGGACCCGACGGCGTCGTACGAACCGAGCACCTTGGTGCCGTTGATCGTGATGGCGTCGGCCATCCCGTTCATGATGCCCTGGGTGGTGTCGGAACCGACGCCGGCGAGGTCACGGAAGGTGGGGGTGCCCGACGGGTCGGCCTGCGCCGCACCGCCGATGGCGATCACCGCGGCCACCGCGGCCACCGCCGAAACGAGGAGTTTTCTCTTGCGTCCTGTCACTTCAAGTATCCTTTTCGCAGCAGGAGTGTCCGGGCTTGTGCCCGGATGTCTTCCGGCGCGGTTGGTGCGCCGGTCTTGCTTGTCGAAAGTCATCCGGCCGCGCCGGTGGCGGGAGCTGCCACTCCGTGCCCCGGCCTGGTCGGGTGCATCACCTCCTCATCCGCACCGACAGGCGCAGCAGGGCCGGACCGGCCCCGGCCGCGAGTCCGCCGAGTACCAGCAGCGCGGCGAGCACCCACCGCACGATGCCCACCGGTGAAGCCGGGGTGGGCCGCGCCTGGGCGACCGGCTGCTGGGCCGTGGTCTTGGTGGGCGGGGCCGCTTTGACGGGTGCCGGCCCCGCGGCGGGCGCCGATGTCGCGCCCGGCGCCGCTGTTTGCTGCTGTCCCGGCGAAGCGCCGTCCTGGCCGGCCGGGAAGGAACCGGACGGGCCGGGGAATCCGGCGCTCTCCGAGCCGCTCTCCCCGCCGTTGCCCGCCGGGCCGCCGACGGGTTTGCCGGCGAGGTCGGCGATCTGGGTCGCCGCGTCCCGGGCCTGCTGCCGCAGGTCGTCGGGCAGCGGGATGTAGCCGTCGGGCAGCTGGCCGGGCTCGATGCCCGGGGTCTGCCCGTCGCCGACCGCGTACCGGATGAACGTCGCGTAGTCCGCACCGCTCGCGGTGTCCAAAGCGGACGGTGCGGTCACCGCGTAGCTGAGGCTGGTCAACGGATACGCGCCGGCGGCCGCGGCCTGCGGGTCCGGCACCCGCACCCCGGGCACGCCGCTGTCCTTCATCGCGCCGGCCCCGGCGAGCAGGCTTTCCTGAGTGGGTGCGACGAACGCACCCGAGGAGTTGCGTAGTTTCGCCGTCGGCAGGCCGTACCGGGCCGCGGTCGCGGTGTCCACGATCGCGAGCAGGCTGCGCTGCCCCGTCGGCTCCCGGTCGCGGGCCTTGAGCTGCTTGCCCCCGTCGATCGGGTTGGCCAGCCCACTGGGCTCCTTGCCCAGGGTGTCACCACGGCTGGCGGCCCGCCCGGCGTCGTGCATGTCCGCGGCCAGCGGGTGCAGGTCCAGCGCGCAGTTCTCCAGCAGCCCGGAGCCGGCGCAGGTGAAGTCCGCCTTCGGGAAGTTCGACACGGGCAGCGCCAGGCCCTTGTACTTCGGGTTCACCGTCATACCCCACGGATCCGGCTTGCCGTCGAGGAAGGCGCGCGCGTCCGGGTCGGCGTTGATCCAGCTCCACAGCACCGCGGTCTCGTCGTAGTCCACTGTGGACACGAGGGCGTCTACAGTGGACATAAGCTTGCCGGCGTCCTCGAACTCCGGGTTGATCTTGAGAAAGTCGGGATCGCGGGTGAGGAAGTCGGAGTTGTTCTTCAGGTAGTCCTGGCGCACCGGCAGGGACAGCACGTAGGACTGGGTGAGCAGCTTCGCCAGCAGCCGCGGCGTGAGGCTCAGCGAGAAGATCTGCTCGCCGTCGCGCTGCCACACGCCGTCGGGCGCGACGCCCTCGCCGGCGGACTGGCGTTCCATCACGAACGCGACACTCAGCCCGGACAGCGCGACCGGCGCGTAGACCAGCGGCCGGGTGGCCAGGTCCGGTGGCACCGGGTCGGTCACGAACTCCAGGCCCGGCTTGTCCGACTCGACCACCTGCCGCGCCACCCCGTCGGGCAGCGAGACGTAACCGAACACCGTGCCGGTGTCCTTGCACAGCCTGGGTTGCCAGCGCAGGACGGCCTCGGAGATGAACTCGTGGCCCGACGTCAGCCGCTCGGCCGTGCCGATCGGGCAGGCCGCGCCGACCGGCTGGAAGCCCAGCTTGACCTGCATCCGCTGCGCCCAGTTCGTCTCCGACAGCGGCGAGGAGTCGAGCCCGGTGTGCAGGTAGTCCTGGCCCGCGACCTGGCCGTTGACCTCCTTCGTGCCGCGCGGCACGATCACCAGCCAGCACGGCCGGGGCGCGCCGTTGACCACGGTGCCGCAGCCGAGGCCGTAGGACTCGGTGGCGGTCTGCACCTCGAAGTCGGCCTCGCCGGTGCCGGCGAGCGAGGTCTTGGCGAGCGGGATCTCGTTCGTCGTGCCCGCGGTGAAGAAGTCGCCCGTGGCGGTGGTCGTCACGCCCGTCACCGAATGGAACGGGACGACGGCCTGGCCACCGGTCGCGGGCGGGGTCAGCGTCTCGAGCGGATCCTTCAACTGGTCGCCGTAGCTCACCTGCCGCAGCCGCACGAACGCGCCGGACGCCGGGGAGCCCTGGGCCGCGAGCCCGCCGAACTGGCACTGCTCGCGCGAGGGCCCCGCCGGGTCGTCGCCCCAGCACTGCATGATCTGCAGGAAGTTGGTGTTGAAGTTGCCCGACGGCCCGGTCGGCCCGCCGCCGGTCCAGTTCACGTGCACGGTCTGGTTGATCAGGTTCGTCGTCTGGCTGACGGTCACCTTCAGGTTCGCGAAATCGCCGGTGCCCGACACGGTCACGGCCGAGCCGGTCGCCGCCTGGGCGGGGGCGAGCGCGACCCCGATACCGGCCACCGTCAGCACGGCGGCGGCGAGCAGCCGCAGGATCCGGGTGATCACCGGTCCTCCTTCCGCAGCACGCGGGCCAGGATGGGCGGGCCGACGATGAGCCCGAGGAACAGCACCACGGCCAGCGACGCGAGCAGGGCCGTGGTCGTGTTGTCCTGCAGGCCAAGGGAAACCGGCTGGGCGAGCGCGCCGGAAGACCCACCGCGGGCGTTCACCGGCTGGCCGGTGTCGGGGTCGATCGCGACGTCACCACCGGCGTCCACCGCCGGGTTGTCCGACGGATTCGCGCTGTCGGCACCGGCTCCGTTCGCGCCATCGCTCGTGGAGCTGGCCCCCGCCGGGCCGCCCGGGCCGCCGTTGTTCGCCGCGCTGGTGTTGCTCGTCGGCGTCGGGCGCTTCGCCCCGCCGGTGCCTTCGGCGCACTGCGTCACGCCGATCTTGTCGCACGCGGACGGGAACGGCGCGCTGTTGGCGAGCGCGTTCCCGCCGTCCGGAGACAGCGTCGGGTTGTTGCACTTGTTGATGTCGGTGGGTTTCTTCGTCGATCCCGGAATGCGCGCCACCTGGTCCAGACCAGCGCGGACGAGGTTGATCGGCAGCGGCGAGTAGCCCAAACGATCGGCCTGTTGCTGTCCCTCGCAGAGGAAGTAGTACGCGAAGTCCGACAGCGTCCGTCCTTTTTCGACGGTGAACGGCGACTCGGTGCCGGTCGGCAGGATCATGTAGCTGTAGCTGGACAGCGGGTAGGTGCGCGGGTCGCCGTTGACGTACACGTCGCCGAGATCCTGGGTGAGGTCGGACCTGATGTGCGCCGCCAGCAGTGCCACCGCCACGCTGGGCGCCGTCGGCTCGATGTAGTACCCGGCCTTGTTGAGCATCTTCGCGACCGGGAAGCCCGAGTTGCGCGCGTAGGAGTACTCGACGTAGGTGATCGAGCCCTCGCTCTGCGGCTGCCGCACGTAGTTCGTCACGCCGAGCGAGCCGGACTGGCCGATCACCGGCGCGGCGGGCGGGTAGTTCGAGGTGAACCCGCACGGCGTGGCCCGGCCCGCGCGGCGGCAGAACGCGTCCCACATGCCCGGGTACTGGTTCGCCATGTACGTGGTGAACTGGGCGGTCGTGCCGGAGCCGTCGGAGCGGACCACCGGGATGATCTTGCGGGCGGGCAGGTTCAGCCCCGGGTTGTCCGCCTTGATCGCCGGATCGGCCCAGTTGGTGATGGCGCCGGTGAAGATCGCGGTGATGGTCTGCCCGGACAGCCGCAGGTTGGTCACCTGCGTGTTGCCGATCTTCAGGTTGTACATGAAGGCGGTACCGCCGGCCACGATCGGCATGTAGGCGAATCCCCGGGTGGGCTCCACGTCCTTGACCCCGCCGTCGGTGAGCCCGTACGGGATCTCCGACACCGCGAAGTCGACCTGGCCCGCCTTGAAGTCGTTGCGGCCGGCGCTGGAACCATTGGCGGCGAAGTTGATCCGCATCCCGTACTGCTCGACGTTCTTGCGCCACTGGTCGACCGCGTTGAAACTCCAGGTCGACCCCGAGCCGCTGATCGGCACATAACCCTGTGCGAACGCCGCCGGCTGCCCGGACAGCAGCAGCACGAACACGGCCGCCAGTAGGGCCCAACGCTTCACTGGTCCGTTCCCCCGTTCCGTTCGTTGATGCGCGCGATGAACCGCTCGCGGTCGGCCAGCGACGCGCGCCGGCGCCGTTCCCGCTGCCCGCGCGAGAGGTCACCGGCCGGGCGCCCGCCCAGCACCCTGGCGAGCACGAAAAGGATCAGCACGAGCAGCATCAGCACCGCGGCTGCACCGAAACCGCGTGACTTCATCGCTTCCTCCGGCGACGTGACGAGCGAGAAGGTCTCCAGTGGCAACGAAACCTGGGACCCGGAGAGTGGGTTGGTGTTGAGGTACGCGGTGAACCCGGCCGTGATCAGCACCGGCGAGGTCTCCCCGATCCCGCGCGCCGTGCCCAGCAGGATCGCCGTCGTCAGGCCCGACCGGGCGGTGGGCAGGACGACGTGCCACACCGTGCGCAGCTGGCCGGCGCCGAGCGCGAACGACGCCTCCCGCAGCGAACCGGGCACCAGACGCAGCACGACGTCCGAGGCCCTGATCACGATCGGCAGCATCATCACGCTGATCGCGCAGCCGGCGGCCAGCCCGGACCGTTCCAGGCCGAGGCCGAGGATCAGGGCGGCGTAGACGAAAAGGCCGGCGACGATCGAGGGCAGCGCGGTCATCGCGTCCACGATGGTGCGCACCAGCCGGGAGAACGCGCCGCGCGTCTCGTTGAGGAACACCGCGCAGACGAGCCCGAGCGGGACGACGATGATCAGCGCGATCGCGATCTGTTCGAGGGTGCCGACCACCGCGTGCAGGATGCCGCCCTGGGTGAGCGGATCCAGCGGTCCGGCGTTGGCCATGTCCTCGGTGAAGAAGTTGGCGTGCCGCAACGCCGCGATACCGCGCACCAGCGGGTATCCGACGATCACGATGAGCCCGACCAGCGCGACGAACGCGATGCTGTACACCAGCGCGCGGGCCAGCCGGTCCCGGACGGTCAGCGCGTTCTCCGTGAACGACGTGAGGAACCCGTAGAGGCCGAGGAACACCACCCAGGCGATGATCAGGAACCCGATCGTGCCACCGAACGGCGCGAGCCGGGTGAACACGAGCCAGGCCACCGCGACGGCGGCGGCCGCGGAGCCGATGAGCGCGACGACGTCACCGCGGTCGGCGGTGCCGGTCGTCCGGCGTCTTTCGGGCTCGTCCACAGTGGACATGTTTGTCACGCCTCGCTTTCCTGCCCGGAGCGGCTGCGCGCGATGATCGCGGAGGCGCCGAAGTTGACCACGAGGGTGAGCGCGAACAGGGCAAGCCCGGCCGCCATCAGCGCGGACAGCCCGAACGGGCTGGCCGCGCCCCACTGCTGCGCGATCATTGCGGACACCGAGTTGGCGCCGCTCTGCAGGATGTGCGGCTGGATCACGAAGACGGGCGCGATGATCATGTACACCGCGATGGTCTCGCCGAGCGCTCGGCCGAGCCCGAGCATGGTCCCGCCGATCATGCCGCCGCGCGCGAACGGCAGCACAACGGAGCGGATCATGCCCCACTTGGTGGCGCCCAGCGCGTACGCGCCTTCGCGTTCGCCGGGCGGCGCCTGGGAAAACGCCTCGCGCATCACCGAGCACGCGATGGGCATCACCATCATGCCCACGATGAGCCCGGCGAAGAACGTGGAGCTGGCGAACACCGTCTGACTGCTCAGCGGGTCGTCGGGATCGTAACCGTCCACTGTGAACAGTGGAATCCAGCCGAACCGGGTGGAGATCCAGCGCGGCACGTCGAGCAGGTTCCACTGCAGGAACACCGCGCCGAACAGGCCGTACACCACGCTGGGCACCGCGGCCATCAGGTCGACCAGACTCACCAGCGCCCGTCTGGCGCCGGGGGGCGCGTACTCGGAGATGAACAGCGCCACCCCGGCGGCCAGCGGGAACGCCACGCACAGCGCCACCAGCGCGATCAGCACCGTGCCGGCCAGCACGGCCGCGATGCCGAAGTTCCCGGAGTCCGGTTGCCAGGCCTGCGTCGTGAGAAAGGACCAGCCGGCCATGCCGAGTGCGTCGCTTCCGTTGCGCACCAGGAAAAGCCCCACCGTCGCCATGATCGCCAGCACGAGCACGCCGACGATGCGCAGCATGGCGCGGAAGACGCGGTCCGCCCCGCCGGGCGGCGCGACCCGGCGGCGCGCCTCCTCGGCCCGGGACGAGCTCATCGCGGTCCGCAGGCTTGTCATCGGCGCGCACTCCTCCCCAAAGTGGCAGTGAAATCTGGCAGAGACAGCCAATCCGGCGAAACTGGACGACCGGACGACGGATCATGAACGAGGGACGAACTGGCCCGCTCGTGAACCCTTCTCATCTTTCAGGTATCGGCACGGTCGAAAGAAACCAATTGAAGACCGGTGACATCGTGCACTTGTTTGGCCAGGGTGAGAAAGCCGCCACCAGCGGCGTGTGCCCGAATGCGGCGCTGGTACTGCCGGCTCGACACGGCCAGTGCGACCGCGCCTGCCCTGAGTTGCCAGTGCCACATTCCCTGTCCATTGCGGACGGTCACCACGTTGGCGCCGTCCAGGCCTTTGATGAGCTCTGTCAGGGAATTCAAGCAGGCATAGGCGTCGGGAAAATCGTGAACGGAACGCGCGATACTACGGTTGTTCGCCGAAAGAAAACGCCAGTCGACCCGATCGGTTGTGGCCTGGAACATCTGAAAGCGAGCGGCTGCCATCACAACTCTTTCCCCTGAAACTGCCCCCCACTTGCCGCGTAAGATTCCGGCCGCCTGATGGACGGCGTGCAAACTCCGGACGACGTGATCGTGGTTCGTCGCTTCACAAGGGATGAAGGCGCGATTCCGGCCAGAACGCTCGAACCGGGCCGAGCGTTACAAATCTTCGCCAGATGTCACCGGCGTCACGGCCACCCCGCGCGTTCGGCGGAACCCGTTGGGCCACTCGGCTTTCCGCAGTTCGCGCGGCGGTGTGCGCGCCCGGTCACCCAGCGAGCAGGTCCTGCAACTCTCCGACAGCGCGGGTGAGCTCGTCGCCGAAGCGGTACATCTCGCCGGCGACGTGGCGGGGTGTGCTCAGGTAGATGTTCCACCGGTCCGGCAGCAGCACGTACGCGATGCCGACGCACTGCGGGCTGGTCGAGCCGAACCCGAAGTACTGGATGTTCTGCGAGGGCGCGGAACTGGTGCTCAGATAGTCGTCTCGCATGACGAGCCACCCCGGCGACGAATACAGCGCCGGGCTTTCTTCGACACCGCGCCGTTTCTGGATCAGCTGCAACTCCCACAAATGCTGCTCCGGCGCGTCGCCCGCTTGACACTCCTTCGCGCGCGCCACGTGTTTCGCCGCCGCGGCACGGAAAGCCGTCCGGCGCGTTTCGACGGACGCGTCCGGGTCGTCCATCACCGCGACGAACGCCAGCACCTCGGGGGTGACGACGCGCATCGCCTCGGTCCGGCCGTTGCGGTACTGCCGGGTCGCGATGGACTCGTACGTCGCGCCGGTCAGGCCCTTGGCCCGCTTGTGCGCGAGCTGGTATGCCATCTGTGCGAAGGCGTCCGGTGACATTCCGAGTTGCTTCGCGCGGTCGGCCCCGAACTCGAACGACACCGTCTTCGTCGCCGTCGCGTTCGCGTAGGCGGCGAAGGACTCCCCGGCCGCGCGAGCGTCCTCACGCAACACATCGTTCAACACGAACTCGACGGGTTCGAACGCAGGCACACCCTCGGGCGCTTCGCGGCGCGTCCGTTCCTGGCTCAGCAGCGCGTCGGTGAAACCGAGGATCGTCGTCCCGTCGAGTTCGCAGTGCTCGACGTTGATCCCCGCCGTGCCGTCGGCGAACACCAGGAAGGAAACGGCCTTGTCGAACCACCGGTTCCCACTGTCGCCGTGCAGCAGGTTGTCGCACGCTTCCTGGGTGTCCGCCGGTGTGAAGTCTTCCAGGCACAGGCAGAACAGCGCCGTTTCGATGGTGTCGAGCGCTTCGGCGTTGCCCGCGGCCAGCAGTGCTTCGCGGCTCGACGCCCACTCCGCCCGCGCCTTGGTCGTGAAATGCCCGACCGCGGCTGCCGCGTCGTCGACGACCTTCCCGGTCTTCATGATCGACCGCAGCCCCGCCCCGAGCTGCTCCGGGTCGTACGGCCTGCCGTCCGGCGCCAGCACGTCCAGCCGGAACGGCGTGTCCCGGAAGAACACGACGATATGCCGCGCGTCCGGCGGGCTCGGCCGGTCCGTGCTGTACGGCGTGCGCGCGGAGTCCAGTACCTGTCCCGGAATCCGCGTCGAGGAGAACAGGTACTTGTGCTGCACCATCGACTGCGGCCGGCCGCGCAGGATCACCGGCGGCACCAGTTCGTCGTCCAGCTTCAGCTTGTAGTCCACCGCGGACGCGACCAGCTCGGCCGCGCGCTCGACCTGCCCGAGCGGGGATTTCCGGAAGAGGAAGAAGAAGTTGGCGTTGAGCGCGATCCGGTCGCGGCGGCCGAGGTAGCGGTACGGCCAGAACGTGTCCAGCCAGCTGTGCACGCCCTCGGACTTGTCGTACGCCTCCAGGGTCGCCTGGAGTTCGTGCGCGGGGCTGTCCGGTGCCAGGAAGTCCGCGACGGCGGCTTCGGTCCGCGCGAGCTCGTCCGGGGTCAGCAGCGGCGTACACCACTCGATGAACCGGCGGCAGGTGTCCTCGAGTGCGGGCAGCGGGACCCGGGGCAGGCTGTCCTCGTTGCCGAACGTACGGGTGGACCACTCCGGACTGCTCACGATCATCCTTTTCGTCGAAGGGTGTTCCGCGCGGACGTCAACCTAGTCCAGGAGTTCGTCGCCGCGGACGGCCTGGGCGAGATGTTCGGGCAAGACCCGGCCGAACAGCTGTCGGGTCCGCTCGGGGCTGCCGATGACCCCGGGGCGTTCGCTGTAGGCGAAGATCGCCGTGTGGCGGGCGGTCGTGCCCTCCACCGTGGTGACCCGGTGCAGCGAATACCGGCCGCGGAACAGCTGGAGATCGCCGGGACGCAGGTCCAGCCGGCGCACGAGTTCGGTCTCGCCGGCCAGCACCGACCGGACGTCGTCGAAGTTTTCGCTGGTGGTGGACCGGATGTTCGGGCAATAGTCGAACCGCCCGCCGCCGTCAGCCTCCTGGGTGAGGAGGCTGACCGTGAACTCGTTCAGGTCGAAGTGCCAGGGGTGCGCGCGGCCGGGCGCGATCACGTTGAGGGTGAGCCCGGACAGCGGGTCGGCGAGCGGATGCAGTGCGGGCAGGCCGAAGCAGTCGGCGACGAACCGCTGGAACACCGGCGCGGTGTAGAGCCGCTGGATGATCGTGGTGGCCGGGATGTGGTCGCGGGCAACGAAAGCGTTGCCGCGTTCCATGATCGTGCGGCCCGGATGATCCGGCGGCAGCGGCGTGTCGAGCGCGATGTTGTAGGCGTTGACCCGTTCCACGGTCGCGTACGCGTGTGGCGCGAGGGCGGCGCACTCGGCGCGCAGGACGTCTTGCCACTCGGGCCGGATGAAGTCCCGCAGCACGCTGCAGCCGGCTTCCCGCAGCTCGGCTCGGGTGCGCTCGACGATCTCCCGCCAGGCGGCGCCGCCGGGTTCGGTGAGCGGGTATCTCCCGGTGTCGGCGGCGTCGAGTGCGGTCGAGCCTTCAGCGGTGCTCATCGAAGGAAACGTGTAGCACAGGATCCACCGGATGAACCCGCAGTGTGTGACCGGCCACAGCCAGTGCTCGCCGCGCCGGGATCGGCCGTGGGACACTCGCCGGGTGCGTCGCATCCTGGGGATTGTCTTGTGCTCGCTGGCATTGCTGACCGCATGCGGTCGTCCACCCGCGGAACCGGCCGTCGCGCCGCCGCCGTCCGCGTCCACATCCGCCTCGCCCGTTTTCCCGCGAGACGAGGCGGCGACCCACGGCGGTGACGGCGCACCGCACGAGGCCGAAAACCGCGGCCCGCTGCAACGGAGCGATCCGCCACCCGAGTACAGCGGAACCGCCACCGACGCGGCCCACCGGATCGAGGCGGCACTGCAACCGTTGCGCGACCGGAACGACTTCCTCCCCGCCGCTGTCAGGCCCGCCATCATCGCCGCCGGATTCGGGACCGACAAGGTCAGCACCGTCGGCATGACACCGGCCGGGGTCCCCTACGACGCACCCCCGATCGGCACCTCTTTCGGCGTCTCGGTCGCCCCCCGCACCTGCGTCGTCGGCGCAATAGCCGCGGACCGCCTCACCGTCACCGTCGCCGGCACTTCCCCCGAATACGGCTGCCTAGAACCCAAACCCACTAACCGGGAGAGAGGCCAGCTGATGCTGGTCCCCACCGAACGTGCCCAGCGCCCGCCCACGCAAGAAGCTCGCACCGCGGGGGTGTGGGGGGTCGCCCCCCACAACGAGATGAGACACCGGGAAGGCGGCCAAAGGCCACCGAACACGGTGGGCGCAGCAGGGATCGAACCTGCGACCACCTCCTTGTAAGGGAGGTGCTCTACCGCTGAGCTATGCGCCCGGACCCCGGCGGCTGGGCTTGCCGCCGGGGCGAGGTGATCAGGCGGGCAGGGCCGCCATGGCCTTCTTCCACGCTTCTTGGTCGCGTGCCTCACCGGGCTGGTTGACCTCGGTGAACCGGACGATGCCGTCCTTGTCGACGAGGAACGTGCCGCGCAGGGCCATACCCGCGCCCTCGTTGAACACGCCGTAGGCCTTGGCGACGTCGCCGTGCGGCCAGAAGTCGGACAGCAGCGGGAACTGGTAGCCCTGCTGCTCGGCCCAGGCCTTGAGCGAGAACGGCGTGTCCACCGACACCCCGAGCACCTGCACGCCCTTGCCGTCGTAGTCGGCGAACTCGTCGCGCAGCTGGCACAGCTCGCCGGTGCACACACCGCTGAACGCGAACGGATAGAACACCAGCAGAACCGGCTTGTCGCCCTGGAAGGACGACAGCGTCACCTGCTGCTTGTTGGAGTCACTGAGTGTGAAGTCCGGAGCCTTGGAACCGACCTCGACCGCCATTCGGCGCACCTCTCCCGTCTCACCTGAGTCTGCGTGCCCCAACCCTACCGGTCAGCGCTTCGACTTCGACTTCGGTGAGACGAGTTTCGTACCGGCCCAGTTGGCTCCGACGCTGATGTTGGAGGTCTGCGCGAGCCCGACGGTGGGCACCGCCTCCGCGATCTCGCTCGGCTCGACGTGCCCGGGCTGCCCGGTCTTGGGGGTCAGCACCCAGATCACGCCGCTCTCGTCGAGCGGTGTCCGGGCGTCCATGATCGCGTCGACCAGGTCACCGTCGTCCTGGCGCCACCACAGCAGCACCACGTCGATGACATCGTCGGCGTCCTCCTCCAGGAGCTCGCCACCGATATGTTCTTCGACCGCCGCACGAAGGTCGTCGTCGACGTCCTCGTCCCAGCCGATCTCCTGAACCACCATGTCCGGCTTGATGCCAAGCCTCTCGGCGACGCTGTTGTAATCAGCGTCTCCAGCGGCGACCACTGCTGTCACTCCTCCAACTGAGACGGGCGACCGGACGATCCGGTCGCTCGGATACACGGATGGGGCTAGCGAACACGTCCGCGGCCCGCGGCGCAACCGTCCACACCGGATCTCTCCCAACTCGTTTCCCACGGTAGGAGCCCTTGAGCTCGGCGAACGGCCCTTCCCGACCGCTATTTCACCCCGCCGGATCACCGTGACCTAGGGTGGAGAGGTCTCGCGCGCGTGCGCGCGTGTGAATTATGCGAATCCGACCGCGGGACAGGCAAACGTTACCGCCCAGTAGCGATGACGGGGGCCGGGAAAAAGACGACGATGGCGGCAGGACACGGCCGGGAAAAGGGCCGTGTCACAGCCGCGAAGTGACGACTGGCGAGGAGATCCCTTGGCCCCCCGAAACGACCAGGCCGCACGCGACGACGCCGGCGACCGGCAGGCGCCGGCGCGGGTACGGGTCATCCGCGACGGATTGGCCGCGCACCTGCCCGACATCGACCCGGAGGAGACGGCCGAATGGCTGGACTCCTTCGACGAGGCCCTCGCCCGTGGCGGGCAGCAGCGGGCCCGGTACCTGATGCTGCGGATCCTGGAACGTGCTCGTGAGCGCAATGTCGGCGTGCCGCCGCTCACCGCGACCGACTACGTCAACACCATCCCCACCGAGAACGAGCCGTGGTTCCCCGGCGACGAGGAGATCGAGCGCCGCTACCGCGCCTACATCCGGTGGAACGCCGCGATCATGGTGCACCGGGCCCAGCGGCCCGGTGTGGGTGTCGGTGGCCACATCTCCACCTACGCCTCGTCGGCCGCGCTGTACGAGGTCGGCTTCAACCACTTCTTCCGCGGCAAGGACCACTCCGGCGGCGGTGACCAGGTCTTCTTCCAGGGCCACGCCTCCCCCGGCATGTACGCCCGCGCGTACCTCGAGGGCAGGCTCACCGAGCAGCAGCTCGACGGGTTCCGCCAGGAGTACTCGCACGCCGGTGAGGGCGGCGGCCTGCCGTCGTACCCGCACCCGCGGCTGATGCCGCAGTTCTGGGAGTACCCGACGGTGTCGATGGGCCTCGGCCCGATGAACGCGATCTACCAGGCGCGGCTCAACCGCTACCTGCGTGATCGCGGCATCCGGGACACCGACGACCAGCACGTGTGGGCGTTCCTCGGCGACGGCGAGATGGACGAGCCGGAGTCGCGCGGGCTCATCCACGTGGCGGCCGGCGAGGGCCTGGACAACCTGACCTTCGTCATCAACTGCAACCTGCAGCGGCTCGACGGCCCGGTACGCGGGAACGGCAAGATCATCCAGGAGCTGGAGGCGTACTTCCGCGGCGCGGGCTGGAACGTCATCAAGGTGATCTGGGGCCGCGAGTGGGACGCCCTGCTGTCCGCCGACCGCGACGGCGCGCTGGTCAACGTCATGAACACCACGCCAGACGGCGACTACCAGACGTACAAGGCCAACGACGGCGCGTACGTCCGCGAGCACTTCTTCGGCCGTGACCCGCGGACGAAGGAACTGGTCAAGGACCTGTCCGACGCCGAGATCTGGAACCTCAAGCGCGGCGGTCACGACTACCGCAAGGTGTACGCGGCGTACAAGTCGGCGATGGAGCACCACGGCCAGCCGACGGTGATCCTGGCGCACACCATCAAGGGCTACGGCCTCGGCCCGTCCTTCGAAGGCCGCAACGCCACGCACCAGATGAAGAAGCTCACCCTCGACGACCTGAAGCTGTTCCGGGACGCGCAGCGCATCCCGATCAGCGACGCGCAGCTGGAAGAGAACCCGAAGCTGCCGCCGTACTACCACCCCGGCCTGAACTCGCCGGAGATCGAGTACATGATCGGCCGCCGCCGCTCGCTCGGCGGGTTCCTGCCGGAGCGGCGGCCGGGCCGGGCCAAGGCGCTCGTGCTGCCGGGCGACAAGGTGTACGAGGCCGTCCGCAAGGGTTCGGGCAAGCAGGAGGTCGCCACCACGATGGCGTTCGTCCGGCTGGTCCGGGAACTGGCCAAGGACAAGGAGATCGGCTCGCGGATCGTGCCGATCATCCCGGACGAGGCGCGCACCTTCGGGCTCGACTCGATGTTCCCGACGGCCAAGATCTACAACCCGCACGGCCAGACGTACACCTCGGTGGATGCCAACCTCATGTTGGCGTACAAGGAATCCGAGCACGGCCAGCTGCTGCACGAGGGCATCAACGAGGCCGGCTCGACGTCCTCGTTCACGGCGGTCGGCACGTCGTACGCGACGCACGGCGAGCCGATGATCCCGATGTACATCTTCTATTCGATGTTCGGGTTCCAGCGCACCGGTGACGGCCTGTACGCGGCGGCGGACCAGATGGCGCGCGGGTTCGTGCTCGGCGCCACCGCGGGCCGCACGACGCTGACCGGTGAGGGCCTGCAGCACGCGGACGGGCACTCGCTGCTGCTGGCCGCGACGAACCCGGCGGTGGTCGCCTACGACCCGGCGTGGTCGTTCGAGATCGCGCACATCGTCAAGGCCGGCCTGCAGCGGATGTACGGCGAGACCGGCCCGGACGGCAACGGCGAGAACGTCTTCTACTACCTGACGATCTACAACGAGCCGTACCAGCAGCCGGCCGAGCCGGAGAACCTCGACGTGGACGGGTTGCTGCGCGGCCTGTACCGCTACGCCGAGGCGCCCGCGGGCAGCGGCCCGGAGGCGCAGATCCTGGTGTCGGGCGTGACCATGCCGGACGCGCTCAAGGCCCAGAAGTTGCTCGCCGACGAGTGGGGCGTGCGGGCCGCGGTGTGGTCGGCCACGTCGTGGTCGGAGCTGCGCCGGGAGGCCGTCGAGGTCGACCGGGAGAACCTGCTGCACCCGGGCGACGAGCCGCGCGTGCCGTACGTGACGCGGGCCCTGACCGGCCGGGGTGGCCCGGTCGTGGCGGTGTCGGACTGGATGCGCGCGGTGCCGGACCTGGTCCGCCCGTGGGTGCCGAACGACATGATCACGCTGGGCACCGACGGGTTCGGTTTCTCCGACACCCGGCCCGCGGCGCGGCGCCACTTCCTGGTGGACGCCGAGTCGATCGTGGTCGCGACGCTGACCGGGCTGGCCCGCCGCGGCGAGGTCGACCAGGCCAAGGTCGTCGAGGCGGCGAAGCGCTACCGGATCGACGACGTGTCGGCCGCGGGGCCGCAGCTGTCGGACTCGGGCAGCGCGTGACGAAGAGGCAGGTGCCGCAGGTCTCGCAACTCCGCGAGATCCTGCGGCCCAAGCCGTTCGTGCTGGACCCGGTCGAGCGCCGGCTCGGTAACGCACACACGATCGCCGACCTGCGCGCGATCGCCCGTCGCCGCACCCCGCGCGCCGTGTTCGACTACGCCGATGGCGCCGCCGAGCTCGAGGACAGCCTGCGCCGGGCGCGCGAGGCGTTCCGCCGGGTGGAGTTCCATCCGAACGTGCTGCGTGGTGTCGCCGACGTCGATACGAGTGTGACGGTGCTCGGGAAGCGTTCGGCGCTGCCGTTCGCGTTCGCGCCCACCGGGTTCACGCGGATGATGCACCACGAAGGCGAGCGCGCGGTTGCCCATGTGGCGCAACGGGAAGACATCCCGGTGTCGCTCTCGACGATGGGCACGACGTCGATCGAGGACGTCGCCGCGACCGCCCCGCAGGCCCGGAAATGGTTCCAGCTCTACGTTTGGCGTGACCACGGCGCGGGCCAGGACCTGATGCGGCGAGCACACGAGTCGGGCTACGACACGTTGCTGCTCACCGTCGACACCCCTGTCGGCGGGGCGCGGATGCGCGACGTGCGCAACGGCCTGACCATCCCGCCGACCCTGACCTTGCGCACTTTCCTCGACGGCGCAACGCATCCGGCGTGGTGGTTCAACCTGCTGACGACCGAACCGCTGCGTTTCGCCTCGCTCGACGCGTGGGGCGGAACCGTCCAGGAGCTGATCAACAAGCTGTTCGACCCGGCGCTCGATTTCGGTGATCTGGCCTGGGTCCGCGAAAGCTGGCCGGGAAAGCTTGTGGTGAAAGGGATCCAGAACCCGGACGACGCCAAGGACGTGGTGAAGTACGGCGCGGACGCGGTGGTGCTGTCGAACCACGGCGGCCGCCAGCTCGACCGGGCGCCCACCCCGCTGGAGTTGGTACGCCCCACACTCGACGCAGTCGGCGGCGACGCGGAAGTCTGGCTGGACACGGGCATCCTGTCGGGCGGTGACATCGTCGCCGCCATCGCCCAGGGCGTGACAACGTGTCTGGTCGGCCGGGCCTACCTGTACGGCCTCATGGCCGGCGGCGAGCGCGGTGTCCAGCGCTGCGCGGACATCCTGCGAACGGAAATCGTGCGGACGATGCAGCTGCTGGGCGTGCGGACCGTCGATGCCCTGCAACCGAGCCACGCCACACTACGCTGAACGGCTATCCGTCGGTAGGGCCCAGCAACGCGTCCAGGCTGAGATATTCCAGGAGCAGGTGCTTCAGATGGCTTCCTTCGATCAGCTGGATGCGGCCGTGACGGGCGGCGAAGTCGTGGGACGCCTTACCGAATCGTGAGGTCGTCACGAGTACCCCGCGGCTGGCACGTTTGTCGTCCATCACCGCGGCGAGGGCACGCACCGCATCCGGTTCGACCGTGTTCTTGTAGCGTTTGGCCTGGATCACACAAACGCCGCCCATGATCGGGTCCTCGTTCACGGCGACAGCGTCCAGGCCGTCGTCCCGGGATGCCTGGGTCACCCAGGATTTCATCCCCATGGCCTCGAAGAGCTGCTTCACCAGCACCTCGAACTCGAACGGCTTCGAAAGATCGGGGTCGAAGATCGGCCGGACGGCTTCGAGATCCCAAGGATGGGGCGACACGAGTGCGTTGAAGGGTCGTTCAGGGCGACCCGTCGCCCTGTTTCGCGTGGAGACGTGTGCGTTCACCGCCACTTCGTCGACGAGTTCGGCAGGGCGTACCTCGAACACGTCCCGCATTGTGCGCAGCACGAGCTGAGCCACCAAATCCGCGTAACGCTGCCTCACCTCCTTGACCGGCCGCGGTTTGGCGGTGATCTCGTCTCTCGTCTTGACGTAGGTGTACTCCCGGGTTTCGGGAATGATCTCGATCGGTGGTAGTTCCCGCACTACCAGCAATTTTCGCGCGTCCGGCTGATAAGCGAGTTCGATGTCCACAGCGATGTCGTCCGGCAGCGGGCTCGCCTCGACCAACAGCTCGTAGTAGTCCTCGACGGCCTCGGGCGTACGGGCTTTCACCCGCCGCTCGAGGTCGTCGACTTGCGCGTTGTATCGGTCCACTTCCTGGCGGCGTGACTCCTGCGCCTGCGCATGGCGGAATTCCGCTCCCGCCAACGCCGCCGAACGATCTCTCTCGTGGGCCTGAAAACGTCCTACGTCCTGTTCGAACCGGGAGCGCGCCTCCTGAACAGCTCGCTCGTGGCCGCCCTTGAACAACCGTGCCATTCCGGTCGGCGGCGGCGGTTCGTATCGTTCCCACTGTGGCGGATGGGCCGCCGTGGCCAGCTCCTGGTGGGGGGCCGGAACGGTTCCGGCCGGAATGTCTGCCGCAGCTGTGAGAACGAGAAAACCCCAGGATGCCGAAGACCGTCGGCAAGGATTGAACCGAGTTCGGCCACGCGCCGTTGAGCTGCGGCGGTCATCCCCGCGGCATCGGCCAGCTGGTCCTTCGTGCGCTGTTCCGGTTGTTCTCGCACGGCTTGCGCGTCAGCACGTTGTTGAGCGCGTGCGGCTCGCTCCTGCTCGCGAATGGCGCGTTGCAGGTCCAGCTGTGCTTGCTTGATTTGCCGCTGTCGTTCGCGCTCGCCGCGGACGCTCCGCATCGCGTGCGCAGCGGTGGCACTGCCGGCGAGGGGTTGCTAGCGGTGACGTACCTAATCGTGGTCGGGCAGGGCACGGTCCTCAGCGGCATGCTGCCCTGCGGCCGATGAGTTCCCGGCGGCCGCGGGGTCTGTCGTGGCATGAGTGACTTGGACAAGAGATTCACCGCGACCCTGCTGAAGAGCCCGAACGAGGGCGGCTGGACCTACGTCGTGATGCCCGGCTCAGCCGCGTTCTTCGGCACGCGGGGGCTGGTCAAGGTCCGCGGCACCATCGACGGGCTGCCGTTCCGCAGCTCGTTCATGGCGCTCGGCGACGGCACCCACAAGCTGCCGGTGAAGGCCGGCGTCCGGCGCGCGCTCGGCAAGCAGGCCGGCGCCGACGTGGAGATCCACCTCACCGAGCGGCTGGACTGACCGCCGCCCGCGCCCGCCGCGCCGACCGGGTCCAGCTCCACCAGCCGTGGATCACCAGCGCCGCGAACACCACGTAGATCGCCGCGGAGAAGTACAGCCCGGACGCGATCTGCAGCGGGACCCCGATCGCGTCCACCACCAGCCACACCAGCCAGAACTCCACCAGCCCCAGCCCCTGCGCGCCGAACGCGACCAGCGTGCCGACGAAGATGGCCGCGTCCGGCCACGGCGCCCACGACGCGTTCAGCGCCTGCAGCACCAAAGCCATCGCCACCGTGCCGACGCCGAACACCCCGGCCATCCCCAGCCGCTCGACGAGCCTGCCCTGCCGCACCACCACGCCGTATACCGGATCCTTGCGGCGCGTCCACGCCCACCAGCCGTAGAGCGAGATGAGCAGAATCGCCACCTGACGCGACGCCAGCCCACCCAGATGCGCCGACGTGTACACCGCGAACAGCAACACGGTCGCACCGACCTGCACCGGCCACGTCCACAACGTCCGGCGCTCGGCAAGGAAAACCACCGCGAGCGCGCAGATCTGCCCGGCCAGCTCGGCGATCGAGATCCACTGGCCGAAGACGGTCACACCGTGCTGCAGCAAGAAGTTCACACGAACATCAACTCGGCCGAAACGGCCAAGATTCCCCACCCACGGTAACTGTCGATCTCCACCCGCTGACCTGCGCCGCACGATTGGGTGAGTGGGGTAGCCAACGAAGATCCACAAGGTCCATAGTGGACTTACCGGTGGGGACCGGGGAGATGAGGCCGCTCGGGGATTCGATGAACCGAATCACCGGGCGGCCTCGCATATTCGCCCCTCTGTTCGCGCTGGCGCGCTCCCATCGGGGCGAGTCCGCGTAATTCTTGGGGGGCCGAGCCCCCCAAACCCCCGCGGTGCGAGCTCCTCCGGACCCAGCGTGGTTTCGTGAGCAGTCACCAGCGCTGGGCGCGTACCGCATGGACCATGCATTGGCGTCGTACCATCGGGGGGTTATGACGCAGACCAGTGCTCGGCCCTTGAAGAAGCATCATGGGCTTTCCGCGAAGACGTTGCGGGGGTTGGAGCGGGCGTCGGGGCGGCTGGCGTCGGCGAGCGTCGCCGCCATGGAACAACGGCTGCCCTGGTTCAAACGCCTCCCCGCCGACCAGCGCGCCAGCGTCCTGATGATCACCCAGACCGGCGCCGCCGGATTCGTCGACTGGCTCCGCGACTCCCAGGAAGCGCTCAAACTCACCAGCGAGGCCTTCCGCAGCGCCCCCCAGGAACTCTCCCGCTGGATCAGCCTCCGCCAGGCCGTCGGCCTCGTCCGGATGGCCATCGAGGTCTTCGAGGACGAACTACCCGCGTTCGCCGCCGACGACACCGAACGCGCCGCGCTCATCGAGGGAATCCTCCGCTACGGCCGCGAAATCGCCTTCGCCACCGCCAACTCCTACGCCGCCGCCGCCGAAGCGCGCGGCGCGTGGGACGCCCGCCTCGAAGCGCTCGTCGTCGACGGGATCGTCCGTGGCGACGCCGAAGAATCCGTCCTGTCCCGCGCCTCCGCGTTGGGCTGGGACCCCGCCGCGAAAGCCACCGTCGTCACCGGCAGCCCCAGCTCCGACGACCCGCCGACCGTCGTGTTCGAAGTCCGGCGCCTCGCCGCCCGCCTCGGCCGGCCGGTGCTGCTGAGCGTGCAGGGCTCACGGCTCATCGTCGTCGCCGGCGGCGAGGAGGACGGCATCGGCAAACTCTCCGTCGCCTTCGGGGACGGACCCGTCGTCGCCGGGCCCACCGTCGCCAACCTCGGCGACGCCCACCGCAGCGCGGCCGAGGCGCTCTCCGGGCTGCGCGCCGTCGTCGGCTGGCCCGGCGCGCCCCGCCCGGTCCGGTCCGCCGACCTGCTGCCCGAGCGCGCGCTGTCCGGGGACGCCGAAGCCGAACGCCTGCTCATCGAGGAAATCGCGCAACCACTGGAAAACGCCGGGGACACCGTGCTGCGCACCGTCGAGGCGTACCTGGAATCCGGCGGCGTGCTCGAAACCTGCGCCAAGACACTGTTCGTGCACCCCAACACCGTTCGCTACCGGCTGCGCCGCGCCACCGAACTGACCGGCCGCAACGCCACCGACCCACGTGACGCACTGGTGATGCGCGTCGCGCTGATGATCGGCAGGCTCGCCCGCGCCCGCGGTATCTGGTGACCGAAGTCACGCAAGCCACTGCCCGAACCATACAAGACCTTCTCGCTCCTTACCGACAACCGGTCAGGATGTTTGGAGGGTTTCCACAAATTCGCCGCGCGGACTTGGTGAGTCGCAGCATCCCGGTCATGGCCACGGACCGTGTTCCCTGTAGCAGTGACAGCTCTCCTCGCCCCCGGACAGGGGTCCCAGGCCCCAGGCATGTTCACTCCCTGGCTCGAGCTCGGCGGCACCCGCGAGAAGCTGCGACGCTGGTCCGACCGCGCCGGACTCGATCTCGTGCACCTGGGCACCGAGGCGGACGCCGAGACGATCCAGGACACGGCCATCGCCCAGCCGCTGATCGTCGCGCTGTCGCTGCTGGCCTTCGAGGAGCTGCACAACGTGCCGGCCGACGCGCCGGTGGCCGGGCATTCGGTCGGTGAGCTGGCGGCCGCCGCCATCGCCGGGGTGCTGTCCGCCGAGGACGCCGTCGCGCTCGCCGCCGTTCGCGGCGCCGAGATGGCGAAGGCCTGCGCGGCCGAGCCCACCAGCATGGCCGCCGTCATGCTCGGCGAGCCGGAGCAGGTCGTGACCTGGCTCGAGGACAACGGCCTGACCGCCGCGAACCGCAACGGCGCCGGCCAGATCGTCGCCTCCGGCGCCGCGGCCGCCATCGAGCACATCATCGCCGAACCCCTGGCCGGCACGAAGGTGCGCGCGCTCAAGGTCGCGGGCGCCTTCCACACGCCGTACATGGCCGCGGCGGAGGACGCGCTGCGCGCACACGCCGCGTCGATCACCCCGAACGACCCGACCCGCCCGCTGCTGTCCAACGCCGACGGCGCGGTCGTCACCAGCGGCGCGGAGTACCTGGAGCGCCTCGTCGAGCAGGTCACCCGCCCGGTGCGCTGGGACCTGACGATGGACGGGCTGATGGGTCTGAGCGTCACCGGGACCGTCGAGCTGCCGCCGGCCGGGACACTCACCGGGCTGGTCAAGCGCCAGCTCAAGGGCACCGTCACCACCACTGTCGCGTGCAAGACCCCGGCGGACCTGCCGGCTGCCGAGGAGGTTCTGTGAGCACGTTGCGCGTCAAGCAGGGTCCCGCCGCCACCCGCGTGCTCGGGGTGGGCAGCTACCAGCCCGAGCGGGTCGTCACCAACGACGACCTGTCCGAGACCATGGACACCAACGACAAGTGGATCCGCGATCGGGTCGGCATCATCGAGCGCCGGTTCGCCGAGAAGGACGAGCTGCTGGTCGACATGGCCGTCACGGCCGGTGCCGCCGCGCTCGCCGACGCCGCGCTCGAACCGTCCGAAGTGGACACCGTGATCGTGCCGAACTGCACGATGCCCGCCCCCATCCCGAACGCGGCCGCGCAGGTGGCCGACCGGATCGGGGTCAAGGCCGCCGGTGCCTTCGACCTCAACGCCGCGTGCGCCGGGTTCTGCTACGGCCTCGGCATCGCCTCCGACCTCATCCGCGCCGGCTCCGCGCGCAAGGTGCTCGTGGTCGGGGCGGAAAAACTCACCGACGTGGTGGACCCGACCGACCGCTCGAACGCGATCATCTTCGCCGACGGCGCGGGCGCCGCCGTGGTCGGGCCGTCGGACGAGCCGGGCATCGGGCCGGTGGCCTGGGGCAGCGCGGGCGACCTGGTCGACACGATCTACATGCGCGATCACCGGTACCTCTACCAGGAGGGCCAGGCGGTGTTCCGCTGGGCGACCACCCAGATCGCCCCGATCGCGCTCAAAGCGCTGGAGCTGGCCGGGCTGACACCGTCCGATGTGGACGCACTGATCCCGCACCAGGCCAACCTCCGCATCGTGGAAGCGATCGCGAAGAAGCTGCGCGCCGGCGGCGCGCGCGAGGACATGGCCGTGGCCGACGACATCAAGTACTCGGGCAACACCTCTTCGGCCTCGATCCCGATCGCGCTGGACCACATGCGCAAGGCGGGCACGGTGAAGAGCGGTGACGTGGTGCTGATGGTCGGTTTCGGCGCCGGACTGTCCTACGCCGGACAGGTCGTCATCTGCCCGTGATACCACTTACCCCGGCGGGCACCCGCCCGTCGGGGTGGAAGACCCCGAAAACCAGAAAGGGAAACCAACAGTGGCGGACAAAGAAGAGATCCTCGCCGGCCTCGCCGAGATCGTGGAGGAGGTCGCCGGTGTCGCGCAGGACGACGTGAGCTCGGAGAAGTCGTTCGTCGACGACCTGGACATCGACTCGCTGTCGATGGTCGAGATCGCGGTGCAGGCCGAGGACAAGTTCGGGGTGAAGATCCCGGACGACGAGCTCGCCAACCTCAAGACCGTGGGTGACGCCGTCGACTACGTCGCGGCCAACTCGAAGTAAGCATTCTCTGAACACGATTCCTCGGGGAGAGTTCATGAGCAACATCGATGTCGTGATCACCGGACTCGGTGCGACCACGCCACTCGGTGGAAACGTCGCGTCCACCTGGGACGGTCTGCTCGCCGGCCGCAGCGGCATCCGCCGGATCGAGGCCGACTGGGTCGAGCGGTTCGATCTGCCCGTGAAGATCGCCGCGACCCTCGCCGAGGAACCGACAGAGACCCTGCCGCGTGTGCAGGCACGCCGGCTGGACCGGTGTGAGCAGATCGCTGTCATCGCCGCACGGCAGGCGTGGGCGGACGCCGGGTTCACGGAGCCGACGGACGAGCACACCGACGTCGAGCCCGAGCGGCTCGGCGTGTCCATCGGCACCGGGATCGGCGGTCCGATCACCCTGCTGTCGCAGGACGATCTGCTGGAGGAGCACGGCATCCGCAAGGTGTCGCCGCTGACCGTGCCCATGCTGATGCCCAACGGTCCGGCCGCTCAGGTCAGCATCGAGCTGAGGGCCCGCGCCGGAGTGCACTCGCCGGCGTCGGCGTGTGCCTCCGGTGCGGAGGGCATCGCGAACGGGTTCCAGATGATCCAGAACGGGCGGGCCGACGTGGTGGTCGCGGGCGGCACGGAAGCCTGCATCATGCCGATCACGATCGCCGGGTTCGCCCAGGCGCGCACCGTGTCCACGAACAACGACGACCCGGAGCACGCGTCACGCCCGTTCGACACCGCGCGGGACGGGTTCGTCCTCGGCGAGGGTTCGGGTGTGGTGGTCCTCGAGCGCGCGGACCGCGCGAGGGCGCGCGGCGCCAAGATCTACGGCCGGCTCGCCGGCTACGGGATCACCTCCGACGCCTACCACATCACCGGCAACCACCCCGAAGGCATCGGGCAGATCGCGGCCATCACCAACGCGATCCAGATGGCCGGGCTGACCAGCGCCGACATCCAGCACGTCAACGCGCACGCCACCGCCACGACGGTCGGCGACATCGGCGAGGCGGCCGCGATCCGCAAGGCGATCGGCACGCACGCGGTGGTCACGGCGCCGAAGGGCGCGCTGGGGCACCTCGTCGGCGGCGCCGGCGCGGTCGAAGGCATCGCGACGCTGCTGTCGATCTACCACGGCCTCGTGCCGGCCACCCGGAACCTGGAGAACCTCGACCCGAAGGTCGACCTCGACGTGGTGTCCGGCGAGCCGCGCAAGGGCGATTACACCGCGGCGATCAGCAACTCGTTCGGTTTCGGCGGGCACAACACGGCGCTGCTGTTCACGGCCGCGTAGTTCGTTCGTTCAGCGAATCGGCCGGTTCCGTCGGGGGACCGGCCGTTTCAGCATCTGGCGGCTTCCGGGGTCGTGTAGCCGGCGACCGTGTCGACCCGCCAGTGGCCCGATTCGAGCGTGATCGGCAGCGTCAGCTTCCAGTGCACGCACGAGGCGCCGGGCAGTTCCTGGGGCGCGGCCTTCGGGTCCTGGACGCTCGTGAAGCCCACCAGCACGCGCAGGTCCTGTTCGGACACCGCGTCGATCCGGTAGACGAGGATGCTGCCGTCCTTCGTGGACAGGTAGTCCTGCTGCCAGGCCGGGCGTGACTTCGCCAGGATCCGGGCCCTGGTGACCGTCGTCTTCCACTGCTCGTAGTCGCGGTTGTTGATCGAGTCGAAGTACGTTTGCAGCAGCTGCCGGATCACCTCGTGCTGCGGATGCGCGGCCGCGTCCGGGGTCAGCTCCACGGTGCCCGGGCCCGGCTGCTGCGCGAGCGGGCGCGCGGTGGTGCTCGGCAGGGCGAGGATGGCGTCCGGCTGCGGATCCGGCACGCGGTAGAACTCCCTGGCCAGCAGCCCGCCCCCGACCATCAGGGAGACGACCACGATCACGGCGGGCAGCAACCAGCGCTGGGGACTCGGTGAGGCCGGCACAGCTGACACATCGGCAGCCTAGTAGGCGCCGTTAACTCACGCTGAGCAACCGGTGAACTCGCCCGCCACGTCATCGCGAATGTCGGACTCACCGTCCCGAACGTACGACTCGCGGGACCGCGCGCGAGTCCGACGCTCGCGACGCCGAGTCCGACGTTGGGGACAGCGAGTTCTGCGCTCAGCCCACGCGGTGCAGCCAGGTGACGGGGGCGCCGTCGCCGGCGTGGCGGAAGGGTTCGAGGGCTTCGTCCCAGTTGGCGGCCAGCAGCTCGTCGAGGCGGTGCGCGAAGGCCTCGCCCGCGCGGGCCTGGCTCACCAGGGCGCGCAGCTGGTCCTCACCCACCACGATGTCGCCGTTGGCGCTGGTCCGCCCGTGCCACAGGCCGAGCCCGGGCGCGTAGCAGTACCGTTCGCCGTCAACCCCGGGACTGGGGTCCTCGGTGACCTCGAAGCGCAGCATCGGCCACGCCTTCAGGCCGGCGACCAGTTTCCCGGCGGTGCCTGCGGGCGCGGTCCAGCCGCACTCGGCGCGGAGCTGTCCTGGCGCGGCGGGCTGCGCCGTCCACTTCAGATCCACTCGGGTACCCAGGGTGCCCGAAATAGCCCACTCGACGTGCGGGCAAACCGCAGACGGCGACGAGTGGACGTACACCACACCACGGGTGTTTCCACGGGTGCTCACTGCTGACCTCCGCTACTCGACGAGGGGCGTCTTCCCCTACGACCTCGCGAGCCTCGGTTGCCGTGCACTCATGACGTGGCTTAGCACATTGTGCACTGCGATCACCTGTTTGGCCACATGAACCTCAGGCGTCGCAGGCTTCACCGCCGTACGGGGCATCCCCGGCACCCGGAAATGCCCCGCACAGCAAGCATTCGTACGCGGAGCGTGCTACCCGGCGGCACCGAGTGACCGGGCGGCCGCGACCGTGTCGACGAGTCCGGTTCCCTTGTCGTAGCTGGAAGTGTAGGGACCGACCGGCTGGTACGGGGCCCCGTTCGCGTACTTGTGCGCGGTCGCCTTGATGGCGTTTTCGATCTGCCCCGGCGTCGCGCCCGGGTCCGCCTGGAACAGCTGCGCGACGATTCCGGTGATCTGCGGGGTCGCCATCGACGTCCCGCTGATCACGTTGTAGGTCCCGATGTCCAGCGCGCCTGGGCCGTTCTCCGGCTGCCCCCCTTCGGAACAGATGAGCAGATACGGCCGGCACGAGGACAGGATGTTCTCGCCGGGCGCCGACACGTCGGGCCAGGTGGCCGAATTGCTCGCCAGGCCACGGGAAGAGAAGTCCGACACCACGCCGTCGCGGGTCCCGGTGCCCTGGTCGTTGTAGGACGCCACCGAAATGATGCCGGGGGTCGGGTCCTGGCCGGGCGGGTTGGACAGGTCCGCCGACCCGTCGCCGCCGTCGTTTCCGTTGGCCCACACCGTGACCACGCCCTCGGCCGCGAGCGCGCGCTGCAGCTGGACCGTGGCCGAGCTCGGGTCGAAGGCACCGCCGCCGCTGGGGCCGTAGGAATTGTTGATCACTTTGATCGGCGGGCAGGTCGACGCCGGGACGCCCGCGCCGCACGGCGCGTTGTGGTTCTCCAGCACCCAGTTCAGCGCCGCGTCGGTGCCGAGCACGAGGATCGCCAGCCCGGTCGAGATCGCGACGATCTTCGAGCCGGGCGCGGAACCGCCGACCTTCGAACCGTCGGGCAGGGTGAACGCGTTGCCCGCCGCGATCCCGGTGACGTGCGTGCCGTGCCCGCCCAGCGACGTGGTGTCGGTGTCGACCGAGGTCGGCACGTCGAGGAGACACGACGTGCCGGTGCCGGCGGTGCACACGCTCTTCAGGCTGCGCACGACCCGGGTCTTGCCGTCGGCCTGGAACGCCGGGTGCGTCGGGTCGACCCCGGTGTCGATGATCGCGATCGAGACACCGCTGCCGTCGAGGGCCTTGCCGTTGGCGCCGGTGAGCGTGGTGCGGGCTTCGGCACTGCGCGTGGCCACCGTGCCCGAGCTGCCGTGCGTGGCGAGCTTGTCGTTGTTCTCCAGGTAGGTGACACCCGCCATTCGCCGGGCCGCCTTCACCTGCGCGGCCGTGCCCCGCGCGGCGACCACACCGATCTTGGCGAACTTCGTGATCTCGGTCAGCCCGGCCTGCTTGACCGCCCGCTCGGCGGTGGCGACGGTGCGCGCGTGCACCAGTGTGGTCACCTGGGTGGACGTGGAAGCCTTGCCCAGCAAGGTGTTCAGCGTGCGCGAGACCGGGGCGAGCGGTCCCGCGGCATCGGCGGCCGGGGCCAGGGTGAGCAGGGGTAGGACGAGCACGGCGGCGATCGCGGACGATCGTCGCCACCGTGGTGGGCTCCAGCGCATCGGCATCTCCTCGGTCGGGCAGCGGCCAGCAGGGGGTTACCTACTAACGAGTTACACACGTAAGAGTGATGACCCTCACGGATAATGACGCCTGGGCGGAGAGTGCCTGGGATTTTCACACCGCCGGTCCCACCGACCCGGCTGATACCCGCGCGCTAGCGTGTGCACCCAGCAGCCACTGTTCTGGGAGGTTCAGGTGCGGCTAGTCCGCCTCGGGCAACAGCCGTCTCGCGTCGCCGACGACATCCGCGCGGCACTGGCCTCACTCGGCCGGGGCGCGACCGTCGTCGGCGGGGTCGCGCTCGTCGGGGTGCGCCCGATGCCGTCGGTCCGCAGCGTCGACGCGGTGGTCGTGCTCCCGCGCGGCGTCCTGCTCGTGCTCGGCGTCGACCTGCCCGATCCGGCGATGAAGCTCGAGGCACCGCTCACCGGCCCTTGGAAGGCGGACGGGTGGCTGCTGCCCGTGCCGGACAAGGAGGTCAACCCGGCGACGCCGAAGCTCGCGCTCGCCGAGTCGATCACCAAGCACCTGCGCCCCAGCGTGCCGGCCGCGTTGCCCATCGGGACGATCCTCGCGGTGGGCCCGTTCGTCGATCAGGTCGACCAGCCGCCCACGGATGTCACGGGCCCGGTGCGCGTGCTGCATCCGACGGCGACCCACATGCTCGCCGCGACCGTCTCGCTCGCCGCCGCGCCGCAGCCGTGTTCGGTCGAGGAAGCCCAGGCGCTGCTCAAGGTCCTCGCCCCGGAGGCGCCGGCGCTGTCGGACGAGATCCTGGCCGCGGAGGGTTTCGCCGTGACGCCACGGGAAACGACCGAGAAGATCGAACCGCCGTCGCCGGACACGACGGAGAAGATGGACTCGCCGACACCGGCGAAGGCCGAGAAGAAGGTGCCGCCGCCGGCCCCGGTGACGATCACGCCGCCGCCGGCACCGAGGCTGGTGACCCGGGTTCCGCCGCCCCCGCCCCCGATCGAGGTGACCATGCCGGTCCCGCGGATCACGGCGGCGGTGCCGATCCACGCGCCGGAGGCGAAGTCGCGGACGGTGCGCTGGCTGCCGTTCGCCGCGCTCGGGCTGCTGGCCGTGTTGCTCGTGACCGCGATCGTGCTCGCGACGACGAGCGGCGAGGCGCCACAGACCGCGCCGCCGCCATCGCCGCCACAGGTCGTCGACGGTATCTCGCTCATCCAGCGTGCCGCCGCGACCGACAGCAAGTGCGCCGCGCACGCGGTCGGCGATCTGCAGGCGAGCCTGCAGAAGACGCCGTGCGTGACGATGCAGCGCGCCAGCTTCGAGGGCACGGTGAACGGGAAACCGGTGGCGGTCTCGGTCGCGATCGTGACCTTCCGCGACCCGGAGACGGCGTCCGCGTTCAAGAAGACCGCGGACACCCCGGGCGGCGGGGGCGTGACCGACCTCGCCGGAGAGACCGGGAAATGGCCCCGCACACCGCATTTCGACGGCACGGCGGCGTACGTCGGCGTGGTGAGCGGGACCGAGGTGCGGCTGGCGCTCGCGGCCTGGTTCGACCAGCCGTCGACCGCCGACGACCCGGCCCTGCTGCGGGCAGCGCAGGCCGGGGTGGCGGCGAAGATCTCCTAGCGTCGGGCTAGCGGTCAGAGCCCGTAAGCCTCCAAGAGCCGCAGCCAGACTTCGCTGATGGTGGGGAACGACGGGACGGCGTGCCAGAGGCGATGCAAGGGCACTTCCCCGACGATGGCGATCGTCGCGGAGTGCAGCAGGTCGGCGACGTCCTGGCCGACGAACGTGACGCCCACGAGCACCTCGCGCTCGGTGTCCACCACGATCCGCGCCTTGCCCTGGTACCCGTCCGCGTGCAGTGACGAGCCCGCGACCGCGATGTCGATATCGACCGCGCGGTGCGGTTTCCCTTCCTCCGGCGACGCGAGGCCGACCGAGGCCACCTCCGGATCGGTGAACACGACCTGCGGGACGGCATAGTGATCGGCCGTACTCGTGTACGGGCTCCACGGCGATTCACCGACCGGTCTGCCCGCCGCTTTCGCGGTGATCACGTCGGCCGCGACGCGGGCGGCGTACTTGCCCTGATGGGTCAGCGGCGCCCGGCCCGTCACATCGCCGGCCGCGTACAGCCACTCACCGTCCACATCGGACACCACTCCGCTGTCGGCGGTGGTGAGCGTCGAACCCGCCTTGAGCCCGACGGACTCCAGGCCGAGGTCGTCGGTGCCGGGGCGGCGGCCGGTGGCGACGAGCAGCTTGTCGGCCGTGAGCGTCTCGCCGCCGGTCAGCTCCAGCCGGGCGGCTCCGTCCACTTCGGAGGCCGCGACGAGACCGGAGTTCGCGTGCACCCGCACCCCGTCCTCGATCAGCCCTTCGACGACGAGGTCGCCCGCGAAATCCGGATACTTCGGCAGCGGGCGAGCGCCGGTGATGATGAGATCCACCCGCGAACCAAACCGGGCCCACGCCTGCGCCATCTCGACGCCGACCACCCCGCCGCCGAGCACCGCGAGCCTGCCGGGTACCTCACTGGCCGACGTGGCTTCACGCGAACCCCACACGGAGATCTCGTCCAGCCCGGGGATGTCGGGAATCCTCGGCACGCTGCCCGTGCAGACGACCACGGCGTGGGTCGCGCGCAGCACGTGCTCACCGTCCACTGTGACCTGTCGCTCACCGGTGATCCGCGCGTGCCCGCGGCGGGTCTCGATACCGGCGCCGTGTGCCCACTCGACCTGACCCGAGTCGTCGCCCTTGCCGGTGAAATAGTCACGACGCTCGAACACTTTCGCCGGGTCGAGCGCGCCGCCCACCTGCACGCCGGGCAGCCGCCGCGCCGCGGCGAGCGCGTTTCCCGGACGCAACAAGGCTTTGCTCGGGACACACGCCCAGAACGAGCACTCACCACCGAATCGTTCGTGGTCCACCAGCACGGTTTTCAGCCCGCCGCGCACGGCCCGCGCCGCCGCGTTCTCCCCCACCGGGCCGCCGCCGATCACCACCACGTCGAAAGTTTCATCGGTCATCCGCCCAGCGCACACCAGGCAGGCGCGGCACGCAAGCGGGGGGAGGTATTCTCACCGCAGCAATTCGAGTACGGGAGGTATCGGTGGCCAAGAACACCGCGGTGCAGTTACTGGACGACCTGAATGGCGAGCCGGCTCAGGAGCAGGTGCGGTTCGGGCTGGACGGCGTCGACTACGACATCGACCTCTCCGACGACAACGCGGAAGTTCTGCGGGAGATCCTGGCGCGCTACGTCGAGCACGGCCGGCGCACCGGTGGCCGCAAGCGCGCGACGCGCCGTCTCGGACCGCCCACCCGCGGCCGCAAGAAGCCGGCGAATTCCCGTGCGGCGACGCAGAAAACAGCGGAAGCGCCGGCCACCCGCAAGCGCGCGGCCACGAAGGCGACGGCCCCGGCGAAGACGACGGCGCCCGCGAAGGCCGCTCCCGCCAAGGCTGCTCCGGCCAAGGCCGCGCCGGCGAAACCGGCCGCCAAGAAGCCGGCCGCCGCGAAGACCACGACCACGAAGAAGGCGGCCCCCGCGAAATCGGCGCCCGCCAAGAGCACGGCGGCGAAATCGACGGCCAAGGCGAGCACCGCGAAATCGCGCACGGCGAAGACCACCGCCACGAAGCCGGCGGCGACGAAATCGACCGCCGCGAAATCGACGGCGGCCGAGAAGTCCACCGCTTCGAAGCCCGCCGCCGCCAAGGCGAGCGCGAAGAAGCCCGCCGCCGCCAAGAAGACGTCGGCCGCCGAGAAGGCACCGCGCAGGTCCACCCGCAAGGCGCCGCCGGTCGTGTTCTCCAACCCCGAATAGGCCCGGGCAGTCAAGTCCGGCCAATCGGCGCTCTCAGAGATTCTTCAACTCTTCGACGATCTCTCCGACGGAGGACTTGGCGTCGCCGAAGAGCATGCTCGTTCGTGGTTCGTAGAAAAGGTCGTTGTCGATTCCGGCGAAACCCGAGCTCATCGACCTTTTCAGCACGATGACCGATCGGCTCGCGCTCACGTCGAGGATCGGCATACCGTAGATCGGGGAGCCCGGATCGGTGCGGGCGGCGGGATTCGTCACGTCGTTCGCGCCGATCACCAGCGCCACATCGGTTTGCGGGAACTCGGAATTGATCTCGTCCATTTCCTTCAGCTGCTCATAGGGCACGTCCGCCTCGGCGAGCAGCACGTTCATGTGCCCGGGCATCCGGCCCGCGACCGGATGAATCGCATAAGCGACGGAAATCCCTTTCGCCTCCAGCAGCTGAGCCATTTCCCGGACGGCGTGCTGTGCCTGCGCGACGGCCATGCCGTACCCGGGCACCACGACGATGTTCGTCGCGTAGGCCATCTGGATCGCGGTGTCGGCCGCGGTGGTGCTGCGGACCGGACGCGCTTCCTTCGTGCCCGATGGGAGCGCCGTCGTGCCGCCGAACCCGCCGGCGGCGATCGCCGGGATCGAGCGGTTCATCGCCTTCGCCATCAGGTTCGTCAGAATCGACCCCGAGGCACCGACGATCATGCCGGCCACGATCAGCGCCGTGTTGTCCAGCGCCAGGCCCATCGCCGCGGCGGACAGCCCGGTGCACGCGTTGAGCAGCGAGATGACCACCGGCATGTCGGCGCCGCCGATCGGCAGCACCACCATCACGCCGAGCACCGCGGCCGCGAGCAGCACCACGATCATCAGGATTTCGGCGTCGCTACCCGCGATGATCGCCACCGCGGCGGCGATCGCGACCAGCAGCAGCACGATGTTCGCCGGTTGTTGCAGCTGCCGCAAGGTGATCGGCCGGCCCGGCAGGATCTCCTGCAACTTGCCGAACGCGATGAGCGAGCCCCAGAACGAGATCGAGCCGATGAGCGCGGCGAACAGCGACGCGATCGCGACATAGAGCGGCTCGGCCGCGTAGCCGCCGGTGGTGCGGAACTCGACCCATGCGATGAGCGCGACCGCGCCGCCGCCGACCCCGTTGAACAGCGCGACCATCTGCGGCATCGCGGTCATCTTGACCCGGCGCGCCGCGGGCACTCCGACGAGCGCGCCGAGCACGATGCCGAGCGCGATCAGCACCCAGTTGCTCATCCCGGGCGTGAGCAGGGTGGCGACCACGGCGATGCCCATGCCGGTGGCGGCGATCCAGTTGCCGCGGACCGCGGTGCGCGGGCCGGTCAGTCCCATCAGCCCGTAGATGAACAGGGCGAACGCGATGATGTAGAGGACTCCGATGAGGTTCGTCATTCGGGGTCCTTCTTCTTGTGGCCCTTGAACATCGAGAGCATCCGGTCGGTGACGAGGAACCCGCCGACGATGTTGATGGTGCCGAACGCGATGGCGATCACCAGCAGGACCTTGTTCAGCACCCCGTCCGCGCCGAGGCCGAGCACGATCAGCCCGCCGAGCAGCACGATGCCGTGAATGGCGTTGGTGCCCGACATCAGCGGCGTGTGCAACGTGTTGGGCACCTTGGAGATCACGGCGAAGCCGACGAATCCGGCGAGCACGAGCACAGCCAGGCTTTCCACGAGCATCAGGACGCTCCCCTCTCCCGGCCGGCGACGCACGCGCCGGCGATGATCTCGTCCGAGAAGTCGAGTGCGAGCTCGCCGTCGGCGTCCACCAGCAGCTCGACCAGTTCGGTCAGGTTCCGGGCATAGAGTTCGCTGGCGTGGCCGGGCATTTCGGCGGCCAGGTTCAGCGGCGAGCAGATCGTGACGTCGTGCGCGACGATCTCCTTGCCCGGTTCGGTCAGCTCGCAGTTCCCGCCGGACTCGCCGGCCATGTCGACGACGACGCTGCCCGCCGGCATCCCGCGGACGGCTTCGGCGGTGACGAGTGTGGGCGCGCGGCGGCCGGGCACGAGTGCGGTGGTGATGACGGCGTCGAACTGCGTCGTCGCTTCGGTCAGCCTGCGCTGCTGTTCGGCGCGTTCGTCCTCGGTCAGCTCGCGGGCGTACCCGCCTTCGCCGGCGGCTTCGATCCCCAGGTCGAGCCAGCTCGCGCCGACGGACCGGACCTGCTCGGCGACCTCCGGCCGCACGTCGTACCCGGTCGTCCGCGAGCCGAGGCGTTTCGCCGTCGCCAGTGCCTGCAGGCCCGCGACACCGACGCCGAGCACGAGCACCTTGGCGGGCGGCACGGTGCCGGCCGCGGTGGTGAGCATCGGGAAGAACCGGGGCAGCCGCTCGGCGGCGAGCAGCACGGCCCGGTAGCCGGCGACGCTGCTCTGCGAGGACAACGCGTCCATCGCCTGCGCGCGGGTGATCCGGGGAATGGCCTCCATCGCGAACGCCGTCACCCCGGCCTTTTCGAGCGCGGCGATACCGTCCACATCGGACCGTGGTTTGAGGAAGCCGATCAGCACCGCGCCGGGTTTGAGCCGGGCGACCTCGGCGGGTGCCGGCGGCGCGACCTTGAGCACGAGATCGGCCTGCCAGGCGTGCCCGATCTCGGCCCCGGCCTCCTCGAACACCTCGTCCGCGAGGAACACGCCTTCGCCCGCACCGGATTCGACGACGACACGCAGCTTGCGCCGGATCAGCCTGCCGACCAGCTTCGGCACCAGCGCCACCCGTCGTTCACCCGGCGACGATTCGCGGACGACACCGACCGAAAGCGGTTCGACCACGCTGCACCACCTCCTCGCTGAGGGCCGGGAGATCGTCCCCGCGCTATCAGCAAAGGTCCAGCGGCACGGTCCGTCAAGAGCCGAAGCTCGGCGTCGCGAGTGTCGGACTCGGCGTCGCGAGTGTCGGACTCGCGGTCGTGAGTGTCGGACTCGCGGGGGGGTTACGGGATGCCGAGGTGGTCGCGCAGGGTCGGGCCGCTGTACTCGGTGCGGAAGACGCCGCGTTCCTGCAGCAGCGGCACGACCTTGTCGGCGAACGGGTCGAGGCCGCCGGGCGTCACGTGCGGGACGAGGATGAACCCGTCGCAGGCGTCGGACTGGACGAGATCGTCGATCGACTCGGCGACCGTCCGCGGCGAGCCGATGAACGTCTGCCGCGCCTGGATCTGGATCATCAGCTCCCGGATCGACAGGTTCTTCTCCGCCGCCAGCGCCCGCCACTGCTTCGCGGTGTCCAGCGGGTCCCGGTACATCCGCGTCTGGGCCCGGCCCTTCGCGATCGTGTGCTCACCGACCAGCGGGTCCACCTCGGGCAGCGGGCCGTCCGGGTCGTACGCCGACAGGTCGCGGTTCCACACCTGCTCCAGGAACCTGATCGCGGTCTGCCCGCTGACCTGCTGATGCCGCACGACATCCGCGAGTTCCTGGGCCTCCGCGTCGGTGTCGCCGAGCACGAACGTCGCCGCCGGCAGCACGACCAGATCCGAGCGCTCGCGGCCGTACTTCGCGAGCCTGCCCTTGACGTCGGCATAGAACTGCTGCCCGGCCTCCTTCGTGCCGTGGCGGGTGAAGATCGCGTCCGCGGTCGCGGCGGCGAACTCGCGGCCCTCCTCGGAGTCCCCGGCCTGCAGGATCACCGGTCGCCCCTGCGGGCCGCGCGGCACGGTGAACCGGCCGTGGATGTCGAACTGCTCGTCGTGCCGCTCGAACGCGCCGACGTCCGCGCGCGCCACGAACCGGCCGGATTCCTTGTCCGCCAGCACATCCCCGGCACGCCACGAGTCGAACAGCTCCGCCGCGGTCTCGAGGAAACGCTTCGCGCGCACGTATCGCTGGTCCTCGGGCAGGTACCCGCCGCGGCGGAAGTTCTCGCCGGTGAAGGCGTCCCACGACGTGACGACGTTCCAGCCGGCCCGCCCGGCGGACAGGTGGTCGAGGCTCGCGAACTGGCGCGCGACCTCGTACGGCTCGTTGAACGTGGAGTTGATCGTGCCGGTCAGGCCGAGCCGGTCGGTCACCGCCGCGAGCGCGGCGAGCACGGCGAACGTGTCCGGCCGCCCGACCACGTCGAGGTCGTAGATCCGGCCGCCCTGCTCGCGCAGCCGCAGGCCCTCGGCGAGGAAGAAGAAGTCGAACTTGGCCCGCTCGGCGGTCTGCGCGAGGTGGACGAACGAGCTGAACTCGATGTGGCTCCCGGCTTCCGGGTCGCTCCACACGGTCGTGTTGTTGACGCCGGGAAAGTGCGCTGCGAGGTGAATCTGCTTCGGCATCTTGAGACTCCTAGGCGGCGTAACGGTTTGCCGGGCGGTCGAGGCCGAGCAGGCCCCGCAGGGTGTTCGCTTCGTATTCGCGGCGGAACGCGCCACGCCGTTGCAGTTCGGGCACCAGGCCCCGGGTGATCGCGGTCAGGTCGTGCGGGAGCACGGCCGGGCGCAGCCGGTAGCCGAACGCGCCGTGGTCGAGCAGCCGGTCCGCCAGCTGCGCCGGGGTGCCGACGAAGATCTCCGCGTCGGACCTGTATTCCGCACCGGCGATCGCGTCCAGCCGTGCCTTCCGTTCTTCGGCCTCCTGTTCGCTGTCGCCGAAGAACACCACCAGATCCGTGAACACGAGCGGGCCCTGCACTGGCGCCTCCGGCTCGGTCACGAACACGACGTCGGCGCTCCGCTCCGCGAGCCGGTACGCGACCGGCACGTGCGCGAGCACCGCGACCGGGGGTTGGCCCTGCGGTGGCCGCGGGGTGATCGACGGGCCCTTGACGCTGAAGAACCGGCCCTCGAAATCGATGTAGTGCAGCTTGTCGCGGTCGACGAACCGGCCGGTGGCGGCGTCCCGGATCTCGGCGTCGTCCTCCCAGCTGTCCCAGAGCCGCCGGACGACCTCGACGTAGTCCGCGGCCTCGTCGAACAGCTCCTCGTGCGCGGGCACCTGGCGGCGGCCGAAGTGGTCGGATTCGCTCTGTTGAGCCGAAATCCGCACCCGGACACCGCCCCGCCCGCTGCTGACGTAGTCGAGCGTCGCGATGGCTTTCGAGATGTGGAACGGTTCGGTGTGCGTCGTGACAATGGTCGGGATGAAGCCGAGATGCCGGGTCAGCGGCGCGATTCGCGACGCGATCAGCACCGCATCGAGCCGCCCTTGCACCCGGTCGGTCCGGTCGGTCTGCGGGCCCAGGGAATCCTCGATCGTGACGAAGTCCAGCAGGCCGCGCTCGGCTTCGGCCGCGAGATCGGCCCAGTACCGGGCCGTGAACAGCTCGCCGGGCCGGGCGTCCGGCGCACGCCACGCGGCCGGATGCCAGCCGGCTCCGTCGAGAGCGGCGGCGAGGCGGAGATTCTGGGGCATGCCTGATCCTTTCGCCGGACGGGTCCTCCCCTGATTCAAGCGATCCGCCGGACTCCGGTATTTCCGTACCAAAGTGTGGGAAAACCGGATAGGCGGGCCGGCCGCGGCCAGGGCAAGCTGAGGCCGTGAACAGCACTCTTCCGCGCCTTTTCGCCGCACTGCGCAGCCGGCAGTTCCGGGGCGAACTGGTCTGGGTGCTGTTCGGTTTCCCGCCGACCCTCCTGTTCGTCGTCGTGCTGCTCGTCTGGCTGGTACTGGGCATCGGGCTGTCCCCGCTGTTCCTCGGCGTCCTGCTGGCGGCGGGTGCGCTGCTCACGATGCGCAAGCTCGGCGGGCTGCACCGGCGGCTCGCCCGCGCCCTGCTGGACGCCCAGGTCTCCGACCCACCGGCACCGGTCATGCGGCCGGGGCTGTGGGGCTGGCTGCGGGCCCGGATCGGCGATCCGGTGGCCTGGCGGTCGTTCGGCTACCTGCTCGTGCGGCTACCGCTGTCGCTGCTGAACCTGACGGTCGCGGGCGCGTTGCTGATGTACGGCCTGGGCTGCCTCAGCTATCCGTTCTACTACTTCGCGACCGGCGGGAACATGCTGCCGATCTTCAGCATCCACACCTCCACCTGGCCGGCGTCCATCCCGGTCGGGGCGCTCGGCGCGGTGCTCGTGCTCGCGACGCCGTGGGTGCTGCACGGCCTGACGGCGATGGACCGGGTGCTCGTGTTCAGCCTGCTGGGCCCGACGACGCTCAGCGAACGGGTCCGCGACCTGGAGGAGAGCCGCGCGAACGCGATCGAGGACGCGACCGTCCGGCTGCGGCGGATCGAACGCGATCTGCACGACGGCGCGCAGGCGCAACTGGTGGCGCTGGCGATGAAACTCGGGATCGCGCGGGACGAACTGGAGAATGGCGACGCCGATCTCGGCGGCGTCCGGAAGCTGGTGGACGCCGCGCACGGCGACGCGAAGCAAGCGCTTGCGGAGCTGCGTGACCTGGCCCGCGGCATCCGGCCACCGGCCCTGGACGCGGGCCTCGACGTCGCGCTCACGACGCTGGCCGCGCGCAGCGCCGTGGACGTGCGGCTGCGGGTCGACCTGCCGGAACGGCCGTCACCGGCGATCGAGACGCTGCTCTACTTCACCGCGGCCGAGCTGTTGACCAACGCCGTCAAGCACGGCGGCGCGCCGGTCGTGCACCTCGACGTGACCGCGGCCCGGCTGACCGTCACCGACGAGGGCACGGGCGGCGCGCGGATCGTGCGCGGCGGCGGCCTGGCCGGGGTCGCCGAGCGGCTCGGTACCGTGGACGGGCGGCTGGATATCGACAGCCCGCCGGGTGGTCCGACGGTGATCACCGCACATGTGCTGGGGGGTGGATAGTGCGGATCGTGGTGGCCGAGGACTCGGCGATCCTGCGCGCGGGACTGGTGGAGCTGCTCACGTTGCGGGGGCACGACGTGGTCGCCGAGGTGAAGGACGCCGAGGCGTTGCGCCGCGCGGTGGCCGAACACAGCCCGGACGTGTCCATTGTGGACATCCGGATGCCGCCGTCGTTCACCGACGAGGGCCTGCGCGCGACGCTCGATCTGCGCCGGGCCGACCCGTCGCGGCCGGTTCTGCTGTTCTCCCAGTATGTCGAGACCGCCTATGCCGCCGAACTGCTGGCCGACCGGGCCGGCGGAGTGGGGTACCTGCTCAAGGACCGGGTCGCCGACGTGTCGGACTTCCTCGACGCGCTGCGCCGGGTCGCCGCCGGGGAGACCGTGCTGGACCCGGAAGTGGTGAGCCAGTTGTTCGGCGCCACCAGGAAAACCGCGGCGCTGGACCGGCTGACCGGCCGGGAACGCGAGGTACTCGGGCTGATGGCAGAAGGCCGGTCGAACGCCGCGATCGCCGGGAAGTTGTTCCTGTCCGCGGGTTCGGTGGAGAAGTACGTGACCCGGCTGTTCGACAAACTCGGCCTGCCACCGTCCGAAGAGGACAATCGACGGGTGCTCGCCGTGCTGAGGTATCTGGAGTCGTAATGCTTTCCGAAGAGATCGAGGTCCGCACCGGCAATTCGCCCGTGGTGCACGACCTCACCAGGCAGGCCGAGTCGTTCCTCGCCGGAGCCGGCGCCGAGGACGGGCTGCTGCACGTGTGGGTCCCGCATGCCACCGCCGGGCTGGCGGTGCTCGAGACCGGCGCGGGCAGCGACGACGACCTGCTCGCCGCGATCGACGAGCTGCTGCCGCGGGACGACCGCTGGCGTCACCGGCACGGCAGCGGCGGGCACGGCCGCGATCACGTGCTGCCCGCCTTCCTTCCGCCGTATGCCAGCGTTCCGGTGCTCGGCGGCGTGCTCGCGCTCGGCACCTGGCAGTCGATCTGTTTGGTCGATACCAATGTCGACAACCCGGTGCGGAAGGTTCGGTTCAGCTTTCTCGCCGGGGAAGCGCCGTAACATCGCCGACATGCGCCGGTGCTGAGATCATCCGCATGCTCGAAGCACTGGGACTGGGCGCCGCCGAGGAAGCGGTGCTGGGTTCGCTCGTCGACTACCGGTCGCGGCCGGGTTCGATCGCGGCCGCGACCGGCCTGCCGCTCGCGGAGGTCGAGTCGATTCTGCGGACCCTGCTGGCGAAACAGCTGATCAGCCGCAACGGTGAGGAGTACGCGCCCGCGCCGCCGGACGTGAGCCTCGGTCCGTTGCTGGTGCGGGAGCAGGCCGAACTGGAGGTGGCCCGCGCCGCGATCACCACGCTGGCCGAGCGGTACCGGGACGGCGCCCGCCGCCGGGACCCGGCCCAGCTGGTCGAGGTGATCATCGGCGCGGACGCGATCCGCGGGCAGGCGCTTTCGCTGCAGCGGAACGCCCGCGAGGAGATGCTGTGGTTCTGCCGCGGCGGGGCGATCGCACTAGAATCCTCGGAGAACATCGAGGAGTTCCGGGCGCTCGAACGCGGTGTGCGGTACCGCGTCCTGTACGAGAACTCCTGGCTCGAAGGGCCGGGCGCGATGGAGAGCCTCATCGAAGGAATACGCGCGGGCGAGATCGCCAGGACGACGCCGACGCTGCCCATCCGGCTCGCCGTGTCGGACCGGTCGGTCGCGCTGTGCCCTCTACCGGTCGACGAGACGACCGGTGAGCCGACGGCCGCGCTGATCCTGGGCAGCAGCCTGCTCGTCGCACTCATCGCGCTGTTCGACAGCTACTGGGAACGGGGCGCGCCGGTCCGCATCGACGGCACCACGGGCGTGCCGCTGAGCGCCGAGGAGCGGCAACTGCTTTCGCTGCTGGTAAGCGGTATCGGGGACAAGTCGATCGCAAAGGCGCTGCAGGTCAGCCTCCGCACCGTGCAGCGGCGGGTGCAGGAGATGATGCTGCGCGCCAACGCGCGGAGCCGGATGCAGCTGGCCTGGCAGGCGAGCAAGCTCGGTTGGCTCGACGGTGCCGGGGGCCCGGCACCGTCGAGTGCCTCAACTCAGTGGCACGCGGTACACGCCGCCACGGGTTCCGGCGAACAGCCAACGGCCGTCGCCTGAGGCCGCCAGCGAACGCACGTCCTGGTCGGGCAGCGACGCGGACATGCTCGCCCAGTGCAGACCACCATCGGTACTACGGAACACCCCCTGGCCGGGCTCGTAGTAGTCACGGGTTGCGGCGAAGATCGCCCCGCGCGCACCGAACACGACAGAGCCGTAGGTCGCCATCGGCAGCCGGGCCGCCTCGGCGAACGTCTTTCCGCCGTCACGGCTGACCTTGATGAACCCATGACCCGCGGCGACGACGTGCCGTGGGTCGGCGGGGTCGACCGCGACGGACGAGACTTCGTCGCCGTCGAGGATCCGGCTCGTCGTGATCCCGCCGTCCGTGCTGCGGTAGAGCCCGCCCCCGTCGCCGATCCACAGCGTGTGTTTGCCGTCCGTGGCAAGGGAACTCACGCCGAGGAACTCCGGGTGGTCGTAGAACGTGAACGTGCTGCCGCTGTCGTCGCTGACGTAGACGCCGGCCCGCACCGAGCTTCCCGCGTACACCCGCTTCGGGTTGGCCGGGTCCACCGCGATCGAGGTCGCATGGCCCGGCAGCATGGTCAGCGGCTCCCAGGTGGCGCCGGCGTCGCGACTGCGTTCCACCGCGAAGCAGTCCTGTCCGCAGAAGGCGTTGCGCACGCGGAGCAGGGCCCCGCCGGGCAGGTTGGCGAACGCCTGGATCGTGTTCCCGATCGTCGGCGGCGCGTCGGCATCCCTTTTCTGGCCCCATTCCTGGTACCCCAGTGGCGGCCGCGGCAGGACGGCCGCGGTCGAGGTGTAGGTACCGGTCATGGTGCCCGCGACGAGTGCCGGGCCGGCCATCGCGAGCGACTGCACGTTGCCGCCGGGAAAACCGATGCGCTGGAAGCCGAGCACGTCACGGGTGGTGTAGATGCCGGCGGGCCCCGAGATGACCTGTTCCTGCGGCCGGTCGGGAAAGTTCCCGATATCGGTGACGACGTCGACCTTCGAGATCAGGCCCGGCCGGTCGCGCCAGGTCCGGCCCTGGTCGCCGGAAATCCAGAAGTCCTTGGCCCCGGTCGCATCCTGGGACGGCGCAATGGTCTGGACCTCGATGTCGCCGGTCGCGGTCACCCCGGCGTAGGTGAGCGCGTCGGCGTCATCCCACGGACCGCGCAGCACATGCCAGTGGCGCCCGCCGTCCGTGGACAGCAGCCCGCCCCCGCCGATGAGGGTCGACGCCACGGCCACCGGACCGCGGGCCGACACCCGGGTCATCGCGGCGGCGACGTGGACGGGCACCGGGTTCGAAATCCTGGGCCGGGTAAACGCGTCCTCGATCCGGTAGAGCCCGGACTCCGCGGTGACGAGGAGGGCGCCGTCGGACAGGGCGATCCGGCTGACCCCGGCCGGCGCGTCCGGCAGCTGATTCCAGCGCCGCCCGCCGTCGTAGCCGGCGTACACCCCGGCATTCCCGGCGGCGAGCACCTGCCGGCCGGACGGGGACACGACGACGTCGTTCACCGGGGCCGTGCTGTTCAGCACCGGCTGGAACGTCTGCGCGCCGTCCTCGCTGCGGTAGACGAGACCGGTGTTCGTGCCCAGGTCGGTCGCCGCCGCGTAGACCACCTTCGCGTTCCCGGGGTCGGCCGCGATCCGGTTCACGATGACGTTCGGCCCGCCCAGTCTCGTTCCCGGCAGCCAGGTCAGGCCATGGTCGTCGGTGCGGTAGACGCGCGGGACGCCCTCGGGCACGGCGTACATCCGGGACGGCATCGCGGCGGTGAACGCGATCTGGCCGCCCAGGTCGTTCGGACCGATCAGCTGCCAGCCGGGCACCTCGGCCTGTGCGGGGTTACCGCCGACCGGCAGCACGGTCGCCGCCAGGACGAGGCCCAGCGCGACCGCGACCCGGTTCCAAGATCTCCGTTTCATCGGCACAGCATCGGGGGAACCGGGCACCCGGGTCACTACCCGGCGGTTGGCGCAAACGCGTCACGTCGCATGTTCGCCGCTTCCGGGATTCGGCGACGGCCGGGCCAGACGATCACGACGAGGCCGACCGCCAGCATCACGCCGAGCACCCACAACGCGGTCGTCACGTCGGGCGCGCCGGACGTGCCCTGAAGGAGGCTGCGCAGCCCCTCGGTGGAGAACCGGAACGGGGTCCACGACCACAGCGCCGCCCGGTACGCCGGGTTCAGCAGCTCCGGCACCTGGCCGGCGACGGCGGGCGCGAGCAGGTAGAGCGGCCCGAGGATCGCCATCGCGGGGAGTCCCAGCAGGCGCAGCAGCGCGCCCTGGATCGCCGCGAACGCCGTCGAGACCAGGAACATGAAGCCCAGCACCTGCCAGTCCAGCGGCAGGCTGGCGTCCCACAGTTTCAGGAATCCGGCCAGCACGGCGGTCATCAGGACCCCGCTCAGGAACACCCGGGTCAGCCGGGCGCCGAGCGAGAGGGACAGCCGGGCGCGGCGGGCCAGGACGAGCGCCGCGGCACCGGCGGCGAGTGACCCCAGCCAGGCCAGGATGCTCACGGCCAGCGGCGCGACCCGGCCGGCCGCGCTCGCCGGATGGACGGTTTCGACCTGCGCGCCCGGCACGGCCGTGGTCAGGATCTGTTGCACCACTTGGGTTCCGGCGGGGTTGATGGCGCCGGAGACGATGACCTTGGTCGGCTGGCCGAGTTCGAGGATCCCGTAGACCTCCTTGTCGTCCAACAGCTTCCGGGCTTCGTCCGGGGTCGCGATCCACCACGAGACCGTGCCCGCGCCCTCGGTCGCGACGTGTTCCGCGGCGGGGCGCAGCTGCGGTGGCGCGGCCACCGCGACGGGGATGTCGTGTGGGCTGACGGTCGCCTGGACGCCGACCGTGAGCAGGCCCAGCACGATCGCGATCACGGCACCGGCCAGCGCCGCGAGCGAGGCCAGCTTCATGGGTCCTCCGCTATTCTTCGTCCGTTGAATTTAACGCCCACGGTAGCCCGGTCGTCAGCGAGAAGTCAACGGTTGTTGAAAAGCGGGCGGACGTCAGGGTGCGCTGGTCGTGGCCACGTAGTAGATGTTGATCGGGTCTCCTTCGACCGACCGGGCTTCGATGCCGGTGAAGCCCGCGGCGCCGAGCATCTGACGGGCGGTCTGCTCGCCCCAGACGGTGCCGAGGCCCGCGCCACCGGTACTCAGTGACGTGGTCATGCAGTAGAAGACGGAGAAGCCGAAGAGCGCCGGCGCGAAGGGATGGTCCACGTTCTCCTCCAGCTTGCTGGAGGCGGCGATGTCGCCCATCAGGAAAGTGCCGCCGTCGCGCAGGGAGGCGGCGATGGCGTCGAGGGTCTCCTGTGGCCGGGCCAGATCGTGGATCACGTCGAAGGCGGTGACCAGGTCGTACTGTCCGCTGATCCGGGTCGAGTCGCCGACCGTGTAGCTGACGTTGGAGAGGGCGAGCCGGTCGGCCTCCGCCCGGGCCGTCGCGATGCCCTGCTCCGACTGGTCGAGGCCGTGGAACCGGCTGCGCGGGAATGCCTGGGCCAGCACGATGGGCGCGTGCCCTTGACCGGTGCCGACGTCCAGGACGTCGACACCCTCGCGCAGCCGTTCGGTGAGGCCCGGAACGAGCGGGACGATCGTGTCGACGAGGGCCACGTCGTACACCCTGGCCGTCTCCTCCGCCTGCAATTTCTGGAAGCGCGGATAGGCCGAATAGGGCACACCGCCGCCATTGCGGAAGGCGGCGACGACCTGTTGCTCGACCTCGCCCATCAACGCGACGTACGGCATCATCCCGGCCAGGTTGTCCGGCCCGGCGGCAGTCGTGAGCGACGCCGCGTGCTCGGGCGGTAGCGAGTATGTCGCACTGCCCGGCTCGTACTCCAGGATCCCGCCGACGACCATGCCACCGAGCCACTCGCGGACATACCGTTCGTCTAGCCGCGCCGCCTTCGCGATTTCATCGCTGGTGGACGGTGGCAACGTGCTCATCGTGTCGAACAAACCGGCCTGCTGGCCGACGCTGATCAGAAGCGCCAGCGCCGCCTTGTTGAGCACATCCGCCATGAGGCCGGCGAATGCTTCCTGCCGTGACTGATCCACTGTCATAATCCCTCCTCAGGGCGGCGCATTTGCTCCTGCTCGCGACGCTACGCCCATTCCCTTGACGCCGCGACGGACCGCGCGCACCATGGCTTTCCCAGCAAAGAAGGGAAGGAAAATGACTTTCGTACAGATTATCGAGTACAAAACTTCACACGCAGATGAGATCAACGGGATCATGGACCGGTGGCTGAGCGAGACGCAGGGCAAGCGCACCGCCACGCACGCGGTTCTGATGAGCGACCGGGACCAGCCCGGCACCTATGTGGAGTTCGTCGAGTTCCCGTCCTACGACGAGGCGATGCGGAATTCCGCCCTGCCGGAAACCGGCAAGTTCGCCCAGGAGATCACCAATCTCTGCAGTGAACCGCCAATTTTCCACAATCTCGAGGTCATCCGGAACGAAAGACTTTGATCGTCCGCACGGAAAATTCTGTTGGGCCCTTCTCCTCTAGTGCGGGACAGGACGCGGATCGATACTCACGCCGGAGCCGAATAGCGTCCCGCTACCCGCGTGAAGGAGGTCGTCATGACTGGTCTGCTCAAAATGAGCCTGGACACGCCGGAAGAGGTTCGCCGGTTCGAAGACGATTCCGGGCAGCTGGAGCTGGTGAACGTCACCGGCGGCGCGGTCGGCCGGGCCACTTTCCGGCCCGGCTGGCAGTGGTCGAAGCACGTCAAGCCGATCGCGGGGACCGAGAGCTGCCAGGCCTCCCACATGGGTTATGTCCTTTCCGGACAGATGACGATCCGCATGGACGACGGCGAGGAAGCCAGTTTCCGCACCGGCGACTTCATGATCTGCCCGCCGGGACACGACGCGTGGGTGGTGGGTGACGAGCCGTGCGTGGTCATCGACTGGCAAGGAGTCGCGGACTACGCCAAGCGGTGACCGACCGGGCCGCGGCGAGGAGGCGTCGCGCGGATCCCCGGTACCGTCGGGTGCGTGAACAAGCGACTCGTGCTGTGGGACATCGACCAGACCCTCATCGACCTGCGCGGCACGGGCCGCGAGTGGTACGCCCAGGTGCTGCCGGAGGTGACCGGCGTCGCCTTCACCGGGATGCCAGGTTTCTTCGGGCGCACCGAACTCGCGATCACGTCAGAGCTGCTGACCCTGCACGGCGTGCAGCCGGATGACGAGACCGTGCGCAAGATGTGGGCGGGACTCGTGGCCGCGGCCGAGCGGGCGGTGCCGACGCTCCCCACGCGCGGCATCGCCCTGCCCGGCGCCGAAGCGGCGTTGAGCGCGCTGTCCGGTGAGGTGGTGCAGACGCTGGTCACCGGGAACCTGCGTGAGATTTCGTGGCACAAGCTGACGGCGTTCGGCCTGCACGAACACCTGGACTTCGAAATCGGCGGCTACGGCTCGCTGTCGGCGCACCGGCCGGATCTCGTCGCGCACGCCGTGTCGCTGGCGGGGGCGCGGCACAGCCCGTTCGCGCCGGACGCGGTCGTCGTCATCGGCGACACCCCGCACGACATCGACGCCGCCCTCGCCCACGGTGCGCTCGCGGTCGGTGTCGCCACCGGCCGCTTCGACGAAGCAACCCTGCGCGACGCCGGCGCCCACGTCGTCTTCGCGGACCTGTCGGACACGCCCGCAGTCGTCGAGGCCGTCCTCGGCTGACCGGCGAGTCCTACGCTCACGACCGCGAGATCTACATTCGGGACGGCGAGTCCGACGTCCACGACCGCGAGTTCGACATCAGCCGCGGACGAGCTTCACCAGTTGCGCGACGACCTCGTCCACCGGGACATCGGCGCGGTCACCGGAAGCGCGGTCCTTGACCTCGACCACGCCCTTCGCCAGGCCACGGCCCACGACGAGGATCGTCGGCACGCCGATCAGCTCGGCGTCGGCGAACTTCACGCCCGGCGTGGCCTTGCGGTCGTCGAGCAGCACGCTCACCCCGGCCGCGTCGAGCTCGGCGGCGAGCTTCTCCGCGCCCTCGAACACGGCTTCGTCCTTGCCCGCGATGACGACGTGCACGTCGGCGGGCGCGACCTCGCGCGGCCAGACCAGGCCCAGCTCGTCGAGGTACTGCTCGGCGAGCACGCCGACCAGCCGCGACACGCCCACCCCGTACGAGCCCATGGTGATCCGGATCGGCTTCGAGTCGGCGCCGAGCGCGTCCACCTCGAACGCGTCGGTGTACTTGCGGCCCAGCTGGAAGATGTGCCCGATCTCGATGCCGCGCGCCGCGACCAGCGTGCCGTGCCCGTCGGGCGACGCGTCGCCCTCGCGGACCTCGGCCGCCTCGATCGTGCCGTCCGGGGTGAAGTCGCGGCCAGCGACCAGGTCCACGACGTGGTGGTCGGCCTTGTCCGCACCGGTCACCCACGCTGTCCCGGTGACCACTCGCGGGTCGACGAGGTAGCGAACTCCGTTGTCCTGCAAGGACTTCGGCCCGATGTAGCCCTTGACGAGGAACGGGTTGGCGGTGAAGTCGGCCTCTTCGAGCAGCGCGACCTCGGCGGGTTCGAGCGCGGCTTCGAGCCGTTTCTGGTCGACCTCGCGGTCACCGGGAACGCCGACGCCGAGGATCTCCCACTCCTTCGCGCCGGGCTTGCGGATCTTCAGCATGACGTTCTTGAGCGTGTCCGCGGCGGTGAACGCCCGGCCGAGGTCGGTCTTCGTGCTGAGGTACTCGACCAGCGTCGCGATGGTCGGCGTGCCGGGCGTGTGGTGCACCTGCGCCTCGGCCAGCCCGTCGAGCGGGCGCGCGGGCGGCGCGGGCGTCACGACGGCCTCGACGTTGGCCGCGTAACCCGACTCGGTACTGCGGACGTAGGTGTCCTCACCCGTCTCGGCGACGGCGAGGAACTCCTCCGACGCCGAGCCGCCCATCGCCCCGGAGGTCGCCGCGACGATCACGTACTCGAGGCCGAGCCGGTCGAAGATCTTGATGTAGGCGTCGCGGTGCAGCTGGTAGGAGTGCGCCAGGCCCGCGTCGTCCAGGTCGAACGAGTACGAGTCCTTCATGACGAACTCGCGGCCGCGCAGGATGCCGGCCCGCGGCCGCGCCTCGTCCCGGTACTTGGTCTGGATTTGGTACAGGACCACGGGGTAGTCCTTGTAGGAGCTGTACTCACCCTTCACGGTGAGCGCGAACAGCTCCTCGTGCGTGGGCCCGAGCAGGTAGTCGGCGCCCTTGCGGTCCTTGAGCCGGAACAGGCTGTCGCCGTACTCGGTCCAGCGGCCGGTCTTCTCGTACGGCTCGCGGGGCAGCAGCGCGGGGAACTGGATCTCCTGCGCGCCGATCGCGTCCATCTCCTCGCGCACCACCCGTTCGACATTGCGCAGCACCCGCAGGCCCAGCGGCAGCCAGGAGTACCCGCCCGGGGCCACGCGGCGGACATAGCCGGCGCGCACCAGCAGCTTGTGGCTGGGCACTTCGGCGTCCGCCGGGTCCTCACGCAGGGTGCGAAGGAACAGCGACGACATCCTGGTGATCACTGGGTACTCCTCGGGTGGCGCGCTCGGCGCCGATAGACGACCAGCCCAGCGTAGTCAACCCCCCGTCCGCGACTCCAACCGGTTTCCGGCGCGAGGCATGATGGGCGCATGTTCGGCATCCTGGGGCCGGTGCTGGCCGACGGGGAGGTCGGCGGGCCGCGGCCGCGTGCGCTGCTCGCCCTGCTGCTGCTCGACGCGGGCCGGGTGGTCGGCACGGACCGGCTGATCGACGCGCTGTACGGCGAAGAGCCACCGGGCGATGCCACGAATGCCTTACAGGCACAGGTTTCCCGGCTCCGCCGGCGGCTCGGCGTGCCGATCGAGCGGCAGCCGGCCGGGTACCGGCTCGTGGTCGATCCCGATGACGTCGACGTGCACCGGTTCACCCGGCTGGCGCGCGACGGGCGGCAGGCGCTCCACGCGGGTGAACACGCCGAAGCGGCCCGGCTGCTCCGGGACGCGCTTTCGTTGTGGCGAGGCCCCGCACTGGCCGATGTCGAGGCGCCGTTCGCGGAACCGCAGGCCGCGAGGCTGGCCGAGGAACGCGTCGCCGCGATCGAGGACCGGGCGGACGCGGAACTGGCGCTCGGCAATACCGACCTGGTCCCGGAACTCCGTGCGCTGGCGAAGGATCATCCGCTGCGCGAGCGGACGCAGAGCTTGCTGGTGCGTGCGCTGAGCGGCGCCGGCCAGCAGGCCGAGGCCCTGGTCACGTTCGAGGACACCCGGGAGCGGCTCGCCGACGAACTCGGCGCCGACCCGTCCCCCGAGCTGGCCGCGGCGCATCTGGCCGCGCTGCGCGCCGAACCGTTGCGCAGCACGAGCGTTCCCGCGCAGCTGACGAGTTTTGTCGGCCGCGAGGACGAGCTGAAACGGGTCGCCGAGCTGCTCACCGGCGCGCGGCTGGTCACGCTGACCGGCCCGGGCGGGGCGGGTAAAACGCGGCTCGCGATCGAGGCGAGCGGTCCCGAGGCCTGCTTCGTCGACCTCGCCCCGGCCGATGGCAGCACGGTGCCGCAAGCGGTGCTGGACGCGCTGGGCCTGCGCGAGACGCGCATGTTCGGCGCGCCCGGTGACGCGGATCCGGTGCGGCGCCTGGTATCCGCGCTCGCGGACCGCGCACTGCTACTCGTGTTCGACAACTGCGAGCACGTGATCGGCGAGGCCGCCGCGCTGGCGCACAGGCTGCTCAGCGGCTGCCCGGGCCTGCGCATCCTCGCGACGAGCCGCGAACCGCTCGGCATCACCGGTGAAGCCCTGTGTCCCGTGCCCCCACTGCGTGAGGCGACGGCACTGCGCCTGTTCGCCGAGCGCGCCGCCGCGGTGTCGCCGCAGTTCGCCATGGATCCCGCCGTCGTCGGGCGGATCTGTGCGGCACTCGACGGGCTGCCGCTCGCGATCGAGCTCGCCGCGGCCCGGCTGCGCACGATTCCCTTGGCGCAGCTGGAAACCCGGCTCGCCGACCGGTTCCGGTTACTGTCGCGTGGCAGCCGGACAGCCGCGCCACGGCACCAGACGCTGCGTGCCGTCGTCGCGTGGAGCTGGGAACTTCTCGGCGTCGAGGAACAGGACCTGTTGCGGCGCTTGGCGGTCTTCTCCGGTGGTGTCACCACCGAGTCGGCCGCGGACGTGTGTGGACTGTCCGAAGTAGACGCCGATGAGCTGCTGACCGGGCTCGCCGACAAGTCACTGCTCGACGCGCAGGGCGACCGGTTCCGGATGCTCGACACCATCCGCGCGTACGCGGCCGAACGGCTCGCCGAGTCCGGCGAGCTGGACGCGGTTTCCCGCGCCCACGCCGAATTCTTCCTCGAACTGGCCCAGACAGCCGATCCGCACCTGCGGCGGACGGAGCAGCTGACTTGGCTCGCCCGGCTGACGGCCGAGCACGCGAACCTGCACGCGGCGATGCGCTGGGCGGTGGACGCGGCCCCCGAGCTGGCGCTGCGGCTCATCGGCGCGCAGACCGCGTACTGGCGGCTGCGCGGGGTGCTCAGCGAGAACATCCCGCTGGCCGCGCGGCTGCTGGACAAGCTGGGTCCGGAGACGCCGCCCGGCCTGGAAGAGGAGTACGTGCTGACCGTGCTGAGCGCCGGACCGTCCGAAATGGACCGTCACCGGCATCGGGCGGAAGCGATCATGAACACGCTCGACTGGCCGCTACGGCAACCGCATCTGCTGGTCGCGTGGGCGACGTTCGCCGGGCCGCCCGATCCGGACGAGCCGCCGACGCCGATGCAACGCCGGATGGCGACCGTCGACGACCCGTGGTTCCGGGCGCTTTTCCATTTCTCACAGAGCTATCTGGCCCTGTTCAACGGCAACATCGACACCGCGGAGCCGGATCTGCGGGCCGCGCTGGACGGTTTTCGCGAGGTGGGCGACCGCTGGGGTATTTCGCAGACCCTCGACGGGCTGGCCACGCACGCCGACCTGACCGGTGAATGGACCCGGGCCGTCGAGCTGACCGACGAGGCGATCGAGCTGCTGGACCAGCTCGGCGCGATCGAGGACTTGGCCGAGCTGTGGGCCCGGCGCGCCGACCGGCTGCTCCACGGGGGTGACCTGGCCGGAGCCGAGGCCGGTTACGAACGCGCCGTCGAACTCGCCCGGCGCGGCGGCGTTCCCGCGATCCTGGCGAGTGCGTACCTGGGCCACGGCCTGCTCGCAGCCCGACGCGGTGACCTGCCCGGCGCGCGGCGGTGGTACGGACGCGCGCTCGACGAGTGCGGCGGCGACTGGCTGAGCACGGGGACGCGGTCGCGGGTGCTCACCGCGCTGGGGCGGGTCACGGACGATCTCGCGGAGGCCGGGTCGCTGCACCGGCAGGCGGTGCGGAGCGCGCTGAGCCAGCAGTTCGGCATCGACGTCGCCGAGGCCGTCGAAGGGCTCGCCGGTTTCACGGCCGCGAGCGGGGACCCAGGCCAAGCCGCCTACCTGCTCGGCCTCGCCGAGGCACTCCGTGGCCGCGCCCCGGTCGGCGACCCGGATCTCGCCGCGCTTCGCCGCCGGCTGGCCGGCCACCCGGAGTTCACCCGCGGCAAGTCGACCCCCGCCGCGACCGCCCGCACCCACCTGTCCCACTCGCTCTAACGCGAGTACCCGGGGATCGGATAATCCTTCAGCGTCAAGGCGTTTGCCGCCTTAATGGCCATCTTCTGGAACAGGCCCATCAGCGGCCGCGTGAACAGCAGCCGGTAGGTGAAGTTGCGCCGCCGGATCGCGCCGGACGTCGCGGGCGCCAGGAATCCGCCGGCCCCCTTGGCCTGCTTCAGCCCCGCCTCAGCGGCCGCCCGCACCTCGCGCTCGTAGGCGGCGAACCCGGCCTCGTGGTCACCGCCTGCGGCCGCAAGCTCACCGGCGAGCACATACGCCGCCATCATCGCCAGCCCGGTCCCGCTGCCGCCCGGCCCCGCGCCCCAGCCGGCGTCGCCTACCAGCGCGATCCGGCCGCGCGTGTAGTGGTCGAGGTGGATCTGGCACAGCGAGTCGAAGAACACGTCGTCCGCGTCGCGCAGCGCCGCCAGCAGCGCCGGCAGTTCCCACCCGGCGTCGCGGTAGAGCTCGTGCAGAATCCTCTTCTGCTGCTCGACGTCGTGCCGGTCGTACTCCAGCCCGTCCGCGCGGAACCAGAACCCGACGTTCGCCTGGGTGTTGCCGCGCTTGCTCTGCAGCATCACGCCCCGCCCGGGCACGTTGTAGACGAACCCGCTGCGGTCCAGCCCGAGGTGGTTCGGCGCGGTGAACCCGGCGAAGTGGAAGTGGGCCTCCTTGCGGAACCGTGATTCCGGTCCGAACGCCAGCGCCCGCACCACCGAATGCATCCCGTCGGCGCCGACGACCAGGTCGAACTTGCGCGGACCGCCATGCGTGAAGGTGACTTCGACGCCATCGGCGACCTCGGTCAGCGACGTGATCGAATCCCCGAAGATGTACTCGGTCCGGTCCTTCGTCGCGTCGAACAGGATGCGGCTGAGGTCGCCACGCAGGATCTCGACCTCGCCGCTGGTGAACTCCGGCGGCATCACCCCGGCCCGGCGGCCCCGCTCGTCGAGGATGATCTGCGCGCCCATGTTCGTCTGGTGACGGCGGACCTCATCCAGCAGGCCCGACCGCCGCAACACGTCCAGCTGGTTGCCGCGGAAGTCGACCGCCTGGCCGCCGTCGCGCAACTCCGGGGCCTTTTCCACGACCGTGGTGGCGAAGCCGTGCCGGTTCAGCCAGAGCGCCAGGGTCGGGCCCGCGATGCTCGCGCCGGAGATGAGGATGTTCTTGTTTCGCATTGCCAGCTCCTTCGTCGTCTCGGTGACCCAAGATTCGGCGAGGGCGCTGACCGGAGGCTGACCGTCCGCTGACGGCCCTGGTCAGGACGCTTTCGCGAACTCCTCGACGAAGACCGCCGTGCAGTGGCAGCCGCCGTCGACGTCGGCGCAGGTGGCGGTGAAGACGTGCCGCGCGAGGTCGAGATCGCGGCAGCCGGAATCGGTGCACTCCACGAAGTCGTCTTCGTGGCTGACCAGCGTGCCGTGGCAGTGGTCCAGTTCGCTGACGCAGCTAAGGCACTCCATGCGACTGTGGTAGCACCGGGTCATGATCGACTCGGGGACGAGCGTCCGGCGTGTCACGCACTTTTCGGCGAGCGCCTGCTCCGCGTCGTTGTGCTCTTGGCCGCGGTGGGCTTCGCCGGGGTCTTCTTGGCCGGTGTCTTGCGCGCCGCGGGCTTGCGGGCCTTCTTGGCCTCCGAAACGCTGGCCTCCAGCGCCGCCATCAGGTCCACGACATCGGACTTCGCGGTCTTCTTCACCGGTTTCGTGGTGTCCTGGCCCGCGACCTTGGCCTCGATGACCGATTCGAGGGCCTCGCGGTAGCTGTCGGTGTACTTGTCCGGTTCGAACACCGGCTCGGTCAGCGAATCGATCAGCGAACCGGCCATGGCCAGCTCCTGCGAGCGCACCTGCGGGGCGTCCTCGTTCAGGAAGCCGAAGTCCGGGGTGCGGACCTCGTCCGGCCACAGCATCGTGGTCATCACCATGACGTCCGCGTGCACCCGCAGCAGCGCGAGACTCTCCCGCTGCCGCAACGCGACCTTCGCGATCGCCACGTTCTGCGACTTGTGCAGCGCGTCCCGGAGCAGCACATACGGCTTGAGCGCCGACTTCTGCGGTTCGAGGTAGTAGTGCCGGTCGTAGTGCAGCGGGTCGATCGCCTCCAGCGGCACGAACTCCAGCACGTCGATGACGTTCGAGCTGGACAGCGGCAGCCCTTCGAGATCGGCGTCCGTGATCACGACCATCTCGCCGTCGTCCAGCTCGTAGCCCTTGGCGATCTCCGCGTACGGCACTTCGACGCCCTCGATCGAGCAGAACCGCTTGTACTGGATCCGGCCGCCGTCGGACTCGTGGACCTGCCGCAGTGTGACGTTCTTGTTCTCCGTCGCCGCGTACAGGTTGATCGGAATCGTGACCAACCCGAACGACACGGATCCCTTCCACATCGATCGCATCGCAGGTGCCCTCCTGCCGTCGCGGCTATATCCCCTGGCCACACCGTACGCGGCGACCCCGCGATGCGACTAGTTGTTCTTCGCGGCGCCGACCAGGACCGCGGCCGCCGTCCGGCCGTGCCGCGCGGGGTCCGTCCGGCCGAAGATCCCGGCCGTGACCATGGCCCCTTCGGCGAGAAGCAGCAGGTTGTCGGCCAGTTCGCCGGGCAGGCCGGCGGCGGCGACCAGTTCACCCAGATAGTCCCGGAACGCCGTTTTGTGCCGCAGGGCCTGCCGCCGCACACTGTCGGACACCGCGCCGAGCTCGCCGAAGGAGTTGATCCAGGCGCAGCCGCGGAACCCGGGCTCGCCGAACCACAGTTCGAGCCAGTCGAAGACGGCGAGGATGCGGCGCTCGGGATCGTCGTGAGTCTCGACATGCTCGGCCAGGCGGCCGCGCCAGCGGGTGTCGCGGCGTTCGAGATAGGCCTCGATCAGCTGCTCCTTGGCGGGAAACACCTGGTAGAGCCGCTTGAGGGAGACGCCGGACGCGCTGCGGATGTCGTCCATGCCGACGGTCTGGATACCACGGGCGTAGAACAGCTCCTCGGCTGCGTCGAGCAGCTTCGTCTGCGCGGCTTCGCGATCCATGGTCACCTTACTACCCGGAGAACCTACGTTCTCCACAGTAGCCGTAGCGCATCGACCGCAGCCGATTCAGCGTGACAGAATCACGCGATGACCGCACCGGCGCAACGACTCGCGTGGGTCGAGCAAGGGTCGCGACTCTTCCTCGACCAGCTCGCGTCGATACCGGACAGCGCGTTCCCGGAACCGGGCACGTTGCCGGGCTGGACGACGGCCCATCTGGTCGCGCACGTCGGCTACAACGCGAAAGCGCTTTCCCGGCTCGTGCGGTGGGCGCGCACCGGCGAGGAGTCGCCGATGTACCCCAGCCCCGAATCCCGCAACGCCGAGATCGAGCAAGGCGCGAAGTTGCCTGCCGGCGAAATACGTGAGCTGGCAACGGAAACCGACTCCCGGCTGCGGGCGGATCTCACCGCGCTGACCGCGTGGGACGCGCAAGTCCGGACAGCACAAGGAAGACTGGTCCCGGCGACCGAAATCCCGTGGCTGCGCACGCGCGAAGTGTGGATTCACGCAGTCGACCTCGGCACCGGTGTGGGATTCGACGACTTCCCCGATGAGCTGGTCGACGCGCTGATCGCGGATGTGGTCGGTCTGCGCGCGAGCCGCGACCAGGGGCCAGCCTTCGTCCTCGAAGCGTCGGATCGCGCGTCGGACTGGCGGATCCCCGGCGAGGAGCCGGTCGTCGTCCGTGGCACCGCGGCAGAACTCTGCCGCTGGATCTGCGGGCGCGGCGGTCTCGACGGGCCGGATCTCGGCAAGTGGCTGTAGCCCCCGCTAGCCGCCGAGGACGTCGCGCGTCAGTTCGAGGTGTCCGCGATGCTGCGCCAGCTCCTCGTACACATGTTGCAGCGCCGCACCCTGCGTGCGCCCGATCAGCGTGTCACCGTAAGGCGGCGCCGCTTCCTCGTGCAGCGGCGCCCGCATGTCGGCGACAGCGACGTACTCGCGCAGCCGCTGCTTCGCCTCGCCGAGCCGCGTGACGAGATCCGCGACCTTCCCCGACGCATGGAACTCCGCGTCGCGATCCCGCTCTACCGCGCGGCCCGCGACGAGCCGCCCCGCCCAGTGATCGACCACGCCGATGCAGTGCGTCACGATCGCGTACGGCGTGTTCGCGCCGGGCAGCTCCGGCCGCCGGTTCGCCAGGTCGTCGCCGAGTTCCTCCAGCACGGCCGCCATCCCGTCGAGGGCCCGGCCGGTGAAGTACAGGTACTCGTCCGTGGTGATCATGTGTCAACGGTAGCGGGGCTCAGCCCGGCAGCAGCTCGGTGACCAGCCGCGTCAGCTGCCGCAGGTTCCGGCATTCGTGCATCGGCACCTCCCGGGCGTACTCGAGCGCGGCGGAATCGCCTGTGCCCCAAGCAGAACGCGGTTCGGGGTTGAGCCAGTGGACGTGCTTGGCGCGGCCGGCGATCTCGCGGACGGCGGCCAGGTTCGGGTCGCCGCCGTTGGTCCGGCCGTCGCCGAGGATCAGTACCGACGTGCGCGGGCCGACGGCGTCCGGCCAGCCCTCGACGAAACTGCCGAGCGAATCGCCGTAGTCGCTGCTCATCCCCCAGCGGGTCAGCCGCGCCTGGGTCATGATCCGGCGCGCGAGCCCCTCGGGATCGGCCGCGCCGGCGGTGACCAGCTCGGTGATCTCGTCGGTCAGCTCGACGAACGCGAACGTGCGCACCTTGCTGAACTGGTCGGCGAGCGCCTGCACGAGCTGCAATGTGAACTGCGCGAACCCCGCGACGGAGCCGGACATGTCGCACAGCAGCACCAGTTCCGGCCGGCCGGGACGGCGCTCGCGCATCGCGGGGCGCATCGGGACACCGCCGGTCGCGAGGGAGCGGCGAAGCGTGCGACGCAGGTCGATCTGCCCGCGGCGGGAGCGGCGCCGGCGCGCGGCGAGCCGGGTCGCGAGCTTGCGGGACAACGGCTGGATCGTCCGCCGCAGCTCGGCCAGCTGCTGGCTGCTGGCGTTGGTGAAGCTGACGAGATCCGGTTGCGGCGCCACCGCGTAGCGCGCAATCCTTTCCCTGCCACGGAATTCCGCAGTGCGGCGACGTGCTTCGGCCTGCACCTGATCGCGGAACGACGCGATGCGCGACTGGGCTTCCTGGCGAGAAAGCGCTTCCCCGAGCCCGTCCCCCTGCTCGCCGCGAATCGCCGCGAGCACCCGGCTCAGCAACGCGTCCGGCCGGACGCGCTCCAGCGTCTGGTACGCCGACCAGCCGCTCATGCCGCCACCGCCGGACCCACCCTCGCCGAACGAGCCGTACTGGCCGAACACCTCGACCCCGGCGGCCGCGAGCGCGCGCATCCGTTCGGTGTCGCCCTGCGCGAGCGCGGTAACCAGCGCGTTGCGCAGCTCGCCGAGATCTTCTGTCTCCGCCGCGGTTTCCGCCGATCCGATCGCGATCGGGAAGTACAGATCGAACAACGCGTCGAAGGCCGCGCGCTGCCCCGACCGGCGAAGCACGGTGGCCGCCAGGGCCGCCCGCACCTGCTCGCGGTCGGCAAGGCCGAGCACGTCGACCGCGGCCGCCGCGTCGATCGTTTCGCCGGGCCCGACCGGGATTCCGTGTTCCCGCAAGGCACCGACGAACTCGACCAGCCGGTCCGGCAGCCCGGTCATGCCAGCAGCCGGTCCAGCCGCAGCTCGGCGGCGGCCTTGCGGTGGTCGCTCTGGTACTTGAGGATCACGCCCAGCGTGGACTCGACGACCTGCTCGTCGATGGTGTCCGCGCCGAGCGCGAGCAGGGTGCGCGCCCAGTCCACGGTTTCCGCGATCGACGGCGCCTTGCGCAGTTCCATCGAGCGCAGCGCGCCGACCACGCGCACGACGGATTCGGTCAGCCGCGCGTCGAGGTCGGGCACCTTGAGCGTCACGATGTCGCGTTCGAGCTCGGGCGACGGGAAGTCCAGGTGCAGGAACAGGCAGCGGCGTTTGAGCGCCTCGGACAGCTCGCGTGTCGCGTTGGACGTCAGCAGCACGAACGGGCGGCGGGTCGCGGTGATCGTGCCCAGCTCCGGCACGGTGACCTGGAAGTCGCCGAGGATTTCGAGCAGCAGGCCCTCCATCTCGACGTCCGATTTATCGGTCTCGTCGATCAGCAGCACGGTCGGCTCGGGGTTGCGGATCGCCTTCAGCAGCGGGCGGGGCAGCAGGAACTCCTCGCTGAACACCTCGTCGCGGGTGTCTTCCCAGCCCTGGTCGCGGCCGGCGGTGATGCGCAGGAGCTGCTTGGCGTGGTTCCACTCGTAGAGCGCGCGGGCCTCGTCGATGCCCTCGTAGCACTGGAGCCGGACGAGATCGCTGGCCGTCGCCTGGGCGAGCGCGCGGGCCAGTTCGGTCTTGCCGACCCCGGCCGGGCCTTCGACCAGCAGCGGTTTGCCGAGGCGGTCCGCGAGGTAGACGGTGGTCGCGACCGGGGTGGAGGCGAGGTACCCGGCACCGGCCAGCAGCTCGACGACCTCGTCCACCGAGCCGAACAACGGTTCCTGCATCAGCCCATTGTCCGGTTCGGTTCGCTCGACGGCGGGGTCAGGGTGCGCAAGGTCACTGTCGGACGACCGCGCCGGGCATCGGCGCCGGTGCGGATAGCATGTCGCTCGTTCGCCGCCCGAGGGAAGGTTGTCGCAGCCCGATGCGTGTCGTGGTCGCCGGTGCGTCCGGCGTGATCGGAACCGCTCTCGTCCCTGTGTTGCGCGAGGCAGGGCATCACGTGATCCGCCTGGTTCGCCGGGCACCGGCCGCCGCAGATGAGCGCCGGTGGGATCCCGCCGCGGGAAGTGTCGACCCGGGGACGTTCGACGGTGTCGATGCCGTCGTGAACCTGTGTGCCGTCGACACCACCGGCAAGCGCTGGTCGCCGGAGTTCAAGGTGGCGCTGCGCGACAGCCGGGTGGTCCCGAGCCGCGTGCTCGCCGGTGCGGTCGTCGAGAGCGGCGTTCCCGTGCTGCTCAACAGTTCCTCGGTCGCCTACTACGGCGACACCGGCGACAGAGTCGTGGACGAGACTGCGCCGCCCGGCCCGGGATTCCTGGCGGAGATGGATCGCGACCGGGAACTGGCGACTGAGCCGGCGACGTCGGCCGCGCGGGTTGTGTTGCTGCGCACCGGGATCGTGCTGTCCCCGACCGGTGGCCTGCTCGGCCAGCTACGGCCCATGGTCGCCTACGGCCTCGGCGGCCGGATAGGCAGCGGGCGGCAGTATTTGTCGTGGATCTCGCTGGCAGACGAGGTTGCCGCGATCCGCTTCGCACTGGAACACGACGATGTTCGCGGCCCGGTCAACCTTTCCGCCCCGCAGCCGGTGACGAATGCCGAAATGGTCCGCGCCGTGGGCAAGGCCCTGCACCGGCCGACCCCGTGGGTGTACCCACGCGCCCTGCTACGCGCGGCCGTCGGCGAACTCGCCGACGCCGGCGCCCTCACCGGCCAGCGAGCCGTGCCGAATGTGTTGTCCCGACAGGGTTTCGAGTTCCGTCACTCCACTGTGGACACCGCGCTACGAGCCGCCCTGTTCGGCAGCAACTGAGTCCACCACTCACTCGCGGGATGAAGAAGCTCACCGAGGCCGTTCGTCGACGCCTTGAGCGACGAGGCGGAGCTGTGCACTCTCACCTGCGGAAACAAGGCTAATGCCAAGTGGGCGCGGTTGGTCGCGGTCCCGACTGACGGGGCGCGGCAAGGCGCCATCGCCCAAAACGCGCCGGGATGCGGTCAGGCACGATCAGAGGGTCAGCTCGTCGATAACGGAATGACCACACCGAGCTGACAACCGGGGCTTCCGGCACCTCTTGGAGGTGCCGGAAGCTTCCCACGGACGAGCCGCGTTGCCGAAGATCTGCCCGCGCCGCGGTTGGTCAACACCGAGACGCCCCACAACTACTTGGGTAGCTCTTGCATGGGTCAGGCCGCCGATTTATCAGAAACTCGTTTTCCTGCTCCAACTCCCGGACACGGCGTTCCAACTCCTTGAGCCGAGCACGTTCCGGCCCAGTAACCCAGAGTCACCCCGCTCCAGACTATGCGCTCTAGACTGTCGAATACCACAGATCTTCCGCAGAAAAACAGTCGAAATTTAACGCGGTAGACGATAAACGGCCACCAAACATGGTGACGATCGATTCGGGATCACATCTAAATATTGCATCGTCCACCCGTGGAACGAAAATAACAACTGGGCCATCGGGTGATTCATTGTGAATAGCTTCTCCATGAAGAGCCTGGATAAAGACTAAGGGCCTTACCATCGATACAAATCCGATGACCCCACCGTCTTGCATCAGCCTCGCCCAATCCTCTCCGGCATCGTCGTCGAAGTCGACTGTCAGCGTAAGCGCCTCTGCTTCTGCTCTCGCCCAAGCTTCGGCGGCACGACGAACCCAGGACCGCCGCGCTAACAAACTAAAATCTTCAGTCAAGTCAATCAAACCGGGCTCCTCGACGAACCGCGCACCATCCCCTTATCACAACGATACACGTTGATCCAGACGAGGAATTGACTCCTGCACTCGAAGGCGCGTCTTGCTTCCCTCGTCGCTGGTAAGCGGACTGGCCCCACCCGCGGTTTGCCGGGCCGATCTTTTCATCCTTCCCCAACGATTTCCTGCGCGCGGAACAACGTCGCATTCCATGCCGCGAGGTAATCAGTATTCGAAACTCGCCAACGCTCTCGAAAATCCGGCTCATCGTCGCTGTCAGCCTGAGCAATGAAGACGTCATCGCCGATCCTCCAAATAAGAATAAACCAGCTCTGCTCGAAATCACCAAAGGGACGACTAGCGGTGCCGCCCGGAATATTTGACGAGTTCCATCGTGCCAGATCTCGTTCTACGTGATCCCACCATGGAAATTCTGCAAGCGATTCGCCGTTGCCGTCGACGAAACGTAGGGCCCAGCCAGACTCGTTCGACCGCCAGAATAGCGACACCTCGAATCCCTCAACCTTGACGAAGTCGTCCAGATCAAGAGCAGAAACCAAAGGGGTGTACATCTCACTCATTCGCCTATAGTACCCGCAGCAAACTTTTTCAAAGACATGTAGAAAACCCCAGGCATTGCCGGACCGCGGACTACTCCCTCGGTCAATGATCAGCTCCGTCGCCGAGAAGTCGCGCAGCTTGTGGAATGTCGTCGCGATTCCCAGACGCTCGGCGAGTCGGCCGTACCACTGCATCACGGTGTCGGGCTTCAGCTGCGACATGTTCATTCCATCGAGCGCGGTGCTCGCGCGAGCCACACGAGGGTGCCCCGTCCGGGTCCCGCCAGGCCGCGCTAACGATCTGAGCTGCCTCCTCCGGCGGCGGGGCTGCGGCGCGCGGGACGGAGGCTCAGCGACCGAACATGGGTTCACACCGATCCAGCCCGTCGCACAGCGCCCTTGAAAGCTCCGCTCAGCAGGAAGTAAATGCGCCGGTCGAGGAGCCAAGCCCTTACACTCGTGTGGCCGACCGCGCCTGTCGCAGACGTGCGCCTTGTCGGTGCGGCGGTCCACGAGCGGCGTGCCACCCTTGCCTTCCGGGTAGGCGACGACGACAGGGACGAACGCCATCCGACCGCTCGATCATCCCTGCTCAACCGCGGCGCCCTGGGCAGGACTCGAACCTGCGACCTAGAGATTAGAAGGCTCTTGCTCTATCCGGCTGAGCTACCAGGGCCTGACGCCGACGGCCGCCGCGGGCGCGGTCACGTCCGCAGTTTAGTCGACGTCACCCTACGTATCGCTCGACACTGGCCGAGCGTTTCAACCTCTGCCGAGGTACGGCATCTTGGTCGCCGTGATCGTCATGAACTGCACGTTCGCATCGAGCGGCAAGCCTGCCATGTAGAGCACCGCGTCCGCGACATGGGACGGGGCGAAAGTCGGCTCCGGGCGAACCGTGCCATCGGCCTGGCGCGCGCCCTCGCTGATGCCGGCCGTCATCTCGGTCGCCGCGTTGCCGATGTCGATCTGGCCGCACGCGATGTCAAAAGGCCGCCCATCCAGGGAAATCGACTTAGTCAGGCCGGTGATCGCGTGCTTCGTCGCGGTGTAGGCGACACTCCCCGGCCGCGGGGTGTGCGCCGAGATCGACCCGTTGTTGATGATGCGTCCCCCTTGCGGCCGCTGCTCCTTCATCAGCCGCACCGCCGCCCGCGCGCACAGGAACGCACCCGTCAGATTGGTGTCCACGGTGCGTCGCCAAGCGCTCACGTCCAGCTCGGCGACGTCACCCGATGGGCCGAATGTGCCGGCGTTGTTGACCAGCAGATCGAGCCGGCCCCATTCGGCGCGAACGGCATCAAAAAGGGCCTCGACCTGTTCCTCGTCGCCGACATCGGTGGGCACCACCAATGCCGGCCGGCCCCCGGCGGTTTCCGCGAGCGCCGAGGGCCGGCGCCCGGCCAGCGCCACGTCATACCCCGCGCCGAGCAGCGCCCGCGCGATCACCCTGCCGAGACCCGAACCGGCCCCCGTCACCACCGCGACCGGCATGGCTCAGAAGTTGATCATGTGGCCGGCGAGGCCGTGGATGGCTTCCTTGACCGCTTCGCCGAGTGTCGGGTGCGCGTGCACGTTCCGCGCCACCTCGTGCACGGTCAGGTCCCACTGCTGCGCGAGCGTCAGCTCCGGCAGCAACTCCGTCACGTCCGGCCCGATCAGGTGCGCGCCCAGCAGTTCGCCGTACTTCGCGTCGGACAGGATCTTCACGAAGCCGCCCGGGTCGGCGAGGCCGTGCGCCTTGCCGTTGGCGGTGAACGGGAACTTCGCGACCTGCACGTCGAACCCCTTCTCCCGCGCCTGCTCCTCGGTCCAGCCGAACGAGGCGATCTGCGGCTGGCAGTACGTCGCGCGCGGGATCATCGGGTAGTCCAGCGGCATCGTCTCCGCACCACCGATGGTCTCCGCCGCCACGATCCCCATCGACTCGGCCGCGTGCGCGAGCATCAGCTTCGCTGTCACGTCACCGATCGCGAAGATGTTCGGCACGTTCGTCCGGCAGTACTCGTCCACCGCGATCGCACCGCGCTGGGTGAGCTCGACACCCGTGTTCTCCAGCCCGTACCCCTCGACGCGCGGCTGGAAACCGATCGCCTGCAAGACCTTGTCGGCCTCCAGGATCTGCGTCGCGCCGCCCGAGGTGACGGTGACCTTGACCTTCGCGCCGCTGTCGTCGATCGACTCGACGCGGGTGGAGGTCAGCACGTTGATGCCGAGCTTCTTGTACCGCCGCGCCAGCTCCTTGGACACCTCGGCGTCCTCGAGCGGGACCATCCGGTCCAGGAACTCGACGATCGTCACGTCGACGCCGTAGTTGTGCAGCACGTAGGCGAACTCGACGCCGATCGCGCCCGCGCCGGCGATGATGATGCTGCTGGGCAGCTCCCGCGAAAGGATCTGCTCTTCGTAGGTCACCACGCGCTCGCTGAGCGACGTCCCGGGCAGCAGCTTCGTCGTCGCGCCCGCCGCGATGATGCAGTTGTCGAACGTGATGGTGTCACCGCCGACCCGCAGCGTGTGCGAGTCGACGAACGTGCCGCGCGCGTCGTACTCGGTGATCTTGTTCTTCTTCATCAGGAAGTGGACGCCCTTGACCCGGCCGTCCGCCACCGACCGGCTGCGGTCGTACGCCGCGCCGTAGTCGAAGCGGATCTCACCGTCGGACGAGATCCCGAAGGTCTTGGCCTCGTTCGTCACCAGGTGGGCGAGCTCCGCGTTGCGCAGCAGCGCCTTGGACGGGATGCAGCCGACGTTCAGGCAGACACCGCCCCAGTACTTCTCCTCCACCACGGCCGTCTTCAGTCCGAGCTGCGCCGCCCGGATCGCCGCGACATAACCGCCAGGCCCGGCGCCCAGCACCACAACGTCGAAATGTTCAGACATGCATTCAGCCTATGCCCGCAGGTTCCGTGGTGGCGAAGGCGCCGGACCGCGGAAAATCAGGCCCGTTCGAGGACGACGATCGGGATCTGACGGTCGGTCTTCTGCTGGTAGTTGTCGTAGTCCGGCCACACCTTCGCCATGATCGACCAGAGCTTCGCGCGCTCCGCGCCGTCGGCGGTGCGCGCCTTGGCGGCGAACCTGTCGCCCTTGACCTGCACCTTCACCTGGGGGTCCGCCTGCAGGTTGAGATACCAGCCCGGGTTGGCCGGGGCGCCGCCCTTGGACGCGACGATCACGTAGTCGCCGTCGACCTCCTGATAGATGAGCGCGAACTTGCGGTCCTCGCCGGTCTTGCGGCCGGTGGTGGTGAGGACCAGCGCGGGGACACCGTCCTTCCAGTCGTGACCCACTTCACCGTCGGTCTCCTCGTAGCGGCGGACGTGCTCATCGCCGAAAAGCATCGCGTCTTTCCTTTCCTGGTAGGGAACGACCCCCTCCCGTCAGTGCAACGCAGGCTGCCCGATCGTTAATCCGACCCGATCGTGTGCATCTGACCAGGCAAAATCCGCGAATCCACCTAGAATTCGGCTCTACTGAGAGCGCTTACCGGCAAGGGAGGTCCGATGATCACCAGGAGCCACGTGACGCTCGAAGACGTCGCACAGGTCGCCAATGTGTCGCTGGCCACGGCGTCGCGAGTGCTCAACGGCACCACCAACGTCCGCGACGATCTGCGCGACCGGGTACTGGCCGCCGCGACCGACCTCGACTACACGCCGAACGTGCACGCTCAGGCGCTCGCCGGCACGTCCCGCCAGGCGGTCGGGGTCGTCTGCCACGACGCGGGCGACCCGTACTTCGCCTCGATCATCCGCGGCGTGCTGCGGGTGGCCGACCGCAACGGGCTGCTCGTCATGCTGGTGAACACGTTCAGCGATCCCGAAAAGGAGGTCGCGGCGGTGTCCGTCCTGCGCAGCCAGCGTGCCTCCGCGATCCTGCTCGCCGGCTCGGCGTTCGAGGACAAGACGTGGGAACGCGCGCTGGCGGCGGAGCTGGAACCTTATCGCCGCGGCGGCGGGCAGGTCGGTGTGCTCACGCGGCACCGCAATCTCAAGGCCGACAGCGTGCAGCCGGAGAACCGGGCCGGCGCGAAAGCGCTCGCGGAAGCGCTGCTCGGGCTGGGGCACCGGCGGTTCGCCGTGCTCACCGGCCCGCGCACGATGACCACGGTGCTCGACCGGTTCGCCGGGTTCCGGGAAGGACTTGCCGAGGCCGGGATCGAACTGTCCGAACAAGACGTGTTCGAAGGCGGCCTCGACCGGGACGGCGGCCACGCGGCGGCGGGCGCGCTGCTCGCGGCCGGGCACAAGGCGAGCTGCGTGTTCGCGGTGAACGACCAGATGGCGCTCGGCGCGATGACCGCGCTGCGTGCGGCGGGACGGTCGATTCCGGACGACGTCTCGGTCGCGGGCTTCGACGACATCCCGGTGGCGCGGGACCTGAACCCGTCGCTCACCACCGTCTCCCTGCCGCTGGAGGAGCTCGGCGAGCAGGTGCTGGACCTGGCGCTCAGCGGAACCCGCGCCGGCCGGAGCCGGGTCCGGCGGGTGGCCGCCGACGTCGTCCTGCGCGACAGCACGGCGAAGGTCCGGCGCCGCCACTGAAAATCCACAGTGGACTGCTCTACTCATAGTAGAAAACGTGTGCCAGAGCCATCCGGTGGAATTCGTCCCTACGTTCTGCACGTGCAGATTCACACGAGCGGAACCACCTGCCCAAGTAGTCATGCTCCGATCGACTGACACTCGATGACAGTTGGCGGGAAAACCGCTCACCCACTCGATAATCATGCCACGATGAGCCGTATGACAACTGCTTCCGAACCCCGCTGGCGAAGACTCGAGCCCGACCAACGGAGAGAGCAGATTTTCACCTGCGCCGCACGCTTGTTCGGTGAACGCCCGTATGCCGACGTGTCCACTTCGGACATCGCCGCCGAGGCCGGGGTGGCGCGCGGTCTGATCAATCACTATTTCGGCACGAAGCGGGAGCTGTACCTCGCCGTGATCCGCCGCGCGGTCACGATGCCGGCACCGGACACCCGGGACGACGGGATCGCCGGTTCCTTGCCCGAACGGGCACATGCGACCGTCGAATGGTTCCTCGACATGGTGCTCGACCAGGGAAAGATGTGGCTGGTCGCCACTTCGGAGGGCATCGGGCAGGACCACGAGGTGGAGCAGATCATCATGGACGCCGAACGGAAATCCGCCGAACGGCTGCTGGACGCGTTCGATCTGCCGTCGGACAGTAGTGTCCGGCCGCGGCTGAATGCGTTTTGCCGGGCTTTCGCCGGAATGGTGAAGGCCGCCGGGCGCGAATGGCTGGTACGCGGCGAACTCGACCGCGCCCAGGTGCATTTACTGCTGGACCAAACGCTGATCACGCTTCTCGAGGACGTGTTCCCGAAGGTGATCGAAGAACGCACCGCCCGCTGAGAATGTGCCGGAACGGCAAAAGCCCTGTCCCCGCTTTTCCCTCAGCGGTAGGTCAACATCCGCGAGGTCCGGCCGTCGAAATGCGAATGCTCGTTGAACGACACCAATGAGACGCCACTGCGCCCGGACACCAGTTTCGTGATCCCTCCGTTGACCGTGACCTGATGCAACTTCCGCAAGCCGGCTTCAGGACTCCCGAGCAGGTGGCCGGCGAGCGTGCCGATCACCCCGCCCGAGGTGAACACGACAGCGTTCTCTCCCTTGCCCAGCAAGGAGACCAGGTCCGCGAGCGCACCGCGCACGCGGTCGACGAACATCGGCCAGGTCTGCGCGCACGGGCTGTCGTCGCCGGCCTCGATCCACTGGTCGAGCGCGTTGTCGAGGACCGCCTGGTAGCCGCGGGGGTCGCCGGCGTCCTGCGGAGCGCCGCCCCCGTACTGGCCCACGATGTCGATGGGGTCGTACTCGTTCCACCGCGGGTCCTCGTCGGCGGGTGTCTTGACACCCAGCCAGTCGAGCACGGTCTCGGCTGTCTTTCGTTGCCGCACAAGCGACCCCGAACGTGCTTCGGTGAAGCGGACATCGCGGCGCAGGAGTTCCGCGCCGACCATCGCGCCCTGCTCGATGCCGAGCGGGGACAGCCGGTCGTAGTCCGCTTCACCGAAGGTGGCCTGACCATGTCTGATCAGGTAGATCGCTCCCATGTAAGGCCTGTCTTGAGTTGGCTCGCCTGGCGGCGCGGGTGGCGGGCCGCGCCGCTTCTCAACCTACCTACCTGCCTGCCTATTCGCCCGTGTACAGCAGCTTGTTGGGCGTACCCGCGGTCGCGTTGCTGATCTTGTCGGTGGTCGCCGCGGCGGTCAGCGCGTCGGACACCTCGGCGGGCGTCGCGTCGGGGTGATCGGCCAGGTAGAGCGCGGCCGCGCCGGTGACGTGCGGGGTCGCCATCGACGTGCCGCTGATCGTGTTGGTCGCGGTGTCGCCGGTGCCCCAGGACGAGGTGATGTTCACGCCCGGCGCGTAGAGGTCGACATCGCTGCCATAGTTGGAGAAGCTGGCCTGCCGGTCGGTCCGGTCGCTGGCGGCGACGGTGATCGCCGTCGGCACCCGGGCCGGTGAGTAGCCGCTCGCGTCGGCGCTGCTGTTGCCGGCCGCGACGGCAAACGTCACGCCCTTCGCGATCGCGCCCGCGACGGCCTGGTCGAGCGCGTCGTCGGCGGTGCCGCCGAGGCTCATGTTGGCGACCGAGGGGCCGGACGCGTTCTGCGCGACCCAGTTGATCCCGGCGACGACCTGCTCGGTGGTGCCGCTGCCGTCCGCGTCGAGCACCCGGACCGGCACGATCTTGACGCCCTTGGCGACGCCGTATTCGCTGCCGCCGATGGTGCCCGCGACATGCGTGCCGTGGCCGTTCTCGTCGGTCGGGTCGTCGTCGTTGTCGATGAAGTCGTGCCCGCCGGACACGCGGCCGCCGAAGGTCTCGTGCGTGGCGCGGACGCCGGTGTCGATGACGTACGCGGTCACGTTCGACGCCGCCGTGCTGTAGGTGTAGGACGAGTCGAGCGGGCGGTCGTGCTGGTCGATCCGGTCCAGACCCCACGAAGGCGGGTTGTCCTGGGTGTCGGAGACGTGGAAGACGTGGTTCTGCACGACGAAGGCGACGTTGCTGTCCGCGGCCATCCGCTTGGCCTCGCGCTCGGTGGCGTGGATCGAGAATCCGTGCAGCGCCGAGTCGAACGTGTGCAGGATGCTCGTGTCGTAACGGCCCGCCAGGGTCTGCGAAAGCGTGTTGACGATGCCGGCCTTCTTGAGCACCACGATGTAGCTGCCCGAGACCGCACCCGCGGTGTTCGCGTCGCGGATCTGGCCCTCCTGGGCCTGGGCGCTTGCCGTCCCGCCGGCAACGGTCACCAGCGCCACGCCGATGACGACGAACTTCCGAGCGTTACCCATGGACTGTCCTCCCCGCACGTTCTAGTGATGTGAGGCCACTCAATCGGGTTTTGAAACGCCTGGGCAACGATTCACAGTTACCAGTACTAATCCATTTGGAGTAATGCTGATCCGTTACCAATCAGACCGAAAGTAGGCGGCACGGTCCGCAGCCGAACTGCTTTAGACATCCGTTTCCGCCGTGGCTGCCGTCGGATTGGTAACGAACGGCGCTGTAAGGTAGAGGCGTAGCCGACGCGAGGCGGAGAGGGTGACCAGTTCCGACACCGCGTTCTCGAACGCGCTCCGCGCCGCGATCGCCCGCAGCGGCCTGAGCCTCGACCGTCTGCAGGCCCGGCTCCAGACCAATGGCATCCCGGTGAGCGTGACCGCGCTCAGCTATTGGCAGTCCGGCAAGCGCCAGCCCGAACGGCAAAGTTCGCTGTCGGCGGTGCGCGTACTGGAAGACGTGCTCGGACTGCGGCCCGGCGAGCTGCTGAGCCTGCTCCCGCCACCCCGCCCGCGCGGCACCGCCCGGCACCGGACGGAGCCGGTCAACTTCCCGCTGGAAGCGCTGCGGGCACTGCTCGAACGCGTCGGCGCGCCGCATGCCCTCGAACAGCAGCACCAACTCACCCTCGCCAGCCTGCACGACCGCTGCGAGATCGCGGACGACGGTGGTCAGCGCTCGATGACAGCGCGGGCGGTGTTCCAGTCCACTGCGGACGGTCAGGACCGGTGGCTGCTCGTCTACGACCATGGCGGCGCCGATCCGCCCCGTTTGCACGCTTTGCGTAATTGTCAGGCGGGCCGGGTCGAGGTCGATACCGAACACGGCCTCACCGCCGCGGAGCTGATTTTCGACCGGACCATCGATCGCGGCGAGACGCACCTGATCGAGTACACGCTCACGAACGCCGGCCCGCCCTATCCCGAGTGCGCGAACACCTACTACCGCGAGTTCCGCCGCCCGGTGCGCGAGTACCTGCTGGAGATCCAGTTCGACGCGGCGCCCGAGCGGTGCTGGCAGTACGCGCGGACCGGGGAGGCCGAGGACAGACGCGACCTGAAGCTGGACGGGACCGGTGGAGTGCACGCGGTGGCACTGGACTTCGGGCCGGGCGTGTTCGGCATCGGGTGGCGGTGAGCGCGGGAAACCGCCACCCGACAACGAAAACGTCAGCCGACGGGACGGCCGCCGAACTGCGGGCGCGCCGGGCCTTGCTCCAGCACGTTCCGCAGCACCTTGCCCGTCGCGTTCCTGGGCAACTGCGCCAGAAACTCCACATCCCGGGGCACTTTGTACCGCGCCAGGTTCGACTTCACGTACTCCCGCACGACGTCGGCGTCCAGCCGGCTCCCGTCCGCGCGCACGATGAAAGCCTTGAGCCGCTGACCGAACTGCGCGTCGGGGACGCCGATCACCGCCGCCTCGATCACGTCCGGCCGTTCCACCAGAAGGTTTTCCACCTCGACGGGGAACACGTTCTCCCCGCCCGAAACGATCATCTCGTCGTCCCGGCCGTCGATGAACAGCAGACCGTCCTCGTCGAAGTGCCCGACATCGCCGGTGGACAGCAGTCCGTCGATCAGCTCCTTGTGCCGGCCGTCGGTGTACCCGTGGAAGCTCAGCCCGCTCCCGACGAAAACCCGGCCCGTCACACCGGGTTCGGTGATCTGGTTGCCGCCCGCGTCGTACAGCGCGACCTTGCAGCCCACCGGCGCGCGCCCGACGGTGCCCGGCGCCTTGCGCCAGTCCTCGGGTGTCGCGACCGTCGCGACCGCGACTTCCGTTGAGCCGTAAAGGTTGTGGATCACGTCGCCGAAGGCGGCCGTCGCCCGGTTACCGAGGTCCGGCGACAGTGCCGAGCCCGCGACGAAGATGATCCGCAGCGACGAGGTGTCGTACCTGCTGAGCACCTGCGGCCCCAGGTCGACGATCCGCTGCAGCATCGTCGGCACCAGCACCAGCGTCGTGCACTGGTGTTCCTGCACGCCCCGCAGCGTCGCCTCCGGGTCGAACCGGCGGCGCATCACGACCTTGCAGCCCAGCGCGTACGACAGGATGAACTGCGAAACCCCGGTGCCGTGGAACAGCGGCGCGCCGAGATAGGTGGCTTCCCCGGACCGCAACGGGATCCGGTCCAGGAACTGCACCGAGGACATCAGCGAGGTGTGATCGCGCGGCGCGCCCTTGGGGGTGCCGGTGGTCCCGCTCGTCAGCAACACGAAGCCGCCGCGCCGTTCCGGGGACGGCACCGGCCGGTCGTCGGTGATCGCGATCAGCTGGTCGAGCACGGGGAAACCGTGCACCGGGGGGCGGTCGACCCACGCCAGATAGCGCTCGACATAACCCGGGACCGCGGACAGCAGCTCGGTGAACTCCTGGTCGTAGACGAGCACGGTGGCCTTCTCGCGCTGGACCACGTCGGCGAGCTGCCGCTGGCCGAACCCGGTGTTCAGCAGCACCAGGCGGGCGCCGAGCTTGCCCGCGGCCGACGTCGACAGCACCAGCCCGCGGTGGTCGCGGCACAGCGCGGCGATCACGGTGCCGGTCGTCACGCCACGCTCCGCCCAGGCCCGGGCGAGCGCGTTGGACTGCAGTTCGAGCTGCTGGAACGTGAGCGGGCCCCGGTCGTCAACGAGGCCGACATTGTTGGGGTAACGGCGGGCCGCGACCTGCGCCGCCGCCGCGAACGGACCGATTCTGCGCATCGCCAGCAGGGCGAACAGGCCCTCGTCCACGCGCGGGAAGGGGATCAGGCCCGCTCTCCACATCACCTCGACGCTGCGGACGGTCTCCGTTACCTTGCCGAGCATGGTGCCTCCGTTGGTCCGACCGGGGGAACGAACCTACCGGAGAGTAGTGAAGGACCGGCCGGGTGGCCAGGGCACCCCGCAAAAAATTGTCGGTGCTCCAGCGCAGAATCTCTGTGTGTACATCTTCGTCGGTCAGGAGGAGGACGGCACCTTTTCGGTGCTGGAATCCGCCGGCCGGCGCAGCGTCGATCTCGCCGGGCTGGCCGAGCTGGAGCGGGCACACCGGCCACGCTGGGTTTTCGCGTCGGTCGAGCGGCTGTATCCGGAGCTGGTGCGCGGCGGGCTGCGCGTGAGCAGGTGCCATGACCTGTCGCTCGCCGAGGGGTTGCTGCTCGGGCACGAGGGCCGTGGTGGTCCTCGTGGCCTGCCCGCGGCGCTGGCCCGGGCGAACGGGCAGGAGCCGCCGCCGGATGAACCGACGCACGCCGACGCGCAGCCCGCGCTGTTCGAGACCCGGGGCTCCGGGCTGCCGCCCGGCGTGGCGGAGGTCGACGCGGCGAAGATCGTACTGGCCGAACAGGAGCGCCGGGTTCGCGCGACGGAACATCCGGAGCGCCTGCGGCTGCTGATCGCGGCCGAGTCGGCGAGCGCGCTCGTCGCCGCCGAGATGACGCACGACGGATTGCCGTGGCGGCCGGACATCCACGACGAGTTGCTGACGGAGATCCTCGGTCCGCGGGTACCGGCCGGGCAGCGACCCAAGACGCTGATCGAGCTCGCCGCCCGGATCACCGAGGTGTTCGGCGGCAAACCGGTGAACCCGGACAGCCCGGCTTCGATCGCGCGCGCCTTCAGCCGCGAGGGGATCTCGATCTCCTCGGCGCGGGCACATGTGCTGCGCCAGATCGACCATCCCGCGGTGCCACTGCTGATCGAGTACCGCGAACTGTCCCGGTTGTATTCGGCCAACGGCTGGACGTGGCTCGACGAGTGGGTGCACGACGGCCGGTTCCGCCCGGCGTGGGTGGTCGGCGGGGTGGTCTCGGGGCGGTGGGCCAGCCAGGGCGGTGGTGCGCTGCAGATTCCGAAGACGCTGCGGGTGTGCGTGCGCGCGGATCCGGGCTGGAAGCTCGTGGTCGCGGACGCGGCGCAGCTCGAACCCCGGATCCTGACAGCGCTTTCCGGGGACCGGCGCCTCGCCGAGGTGTCGGCGTCGACGGACCTGTACGCGCGACTGGCCGAGGCGATGTTCCCGGTGGTGGACGAGAAATCGCGTGGCCGGGCGAAGATCGCGATGCTGTCGGCGATGTACGGCGGCACGGCCGGTGAGGCGTCGTCGCTGCTCGCCTTGCTGCGCCAGCGTTTCCCGGACGCGGTGTCCTATGTGGAGCGTGCCGCGCAGGCCGGGGAGCGTGGTGAGCGAGTGCGCTCGCGGCTGGGGCGTACCTCCCCCGCGCCGTCCGAGGCGTGGCGCGCGCTGACCGGCGCGGCCGAGGACGACGGCCGCGCCCGGCAGGCGTCGCGCAACTGGGGCCGGTTCACACGCAACTTCGTGGTCCAGGCCAGCGCCGCCGATTTCACGGCGGTCCTGCTCGCCACCCTGCGCAGCCGCCTGCCGGCGCGAGCGCAATTGGTTTTCTTCCAGCACGACGAGGTCATCGTGCACGCGCCGGACGACCTGGCCGGCGAGGTCCCGGCCCTGATCGAGTCCTCGGTCGCCGAGACGTCAGCCCTGATGTTCGGAGCGTCCTGCCCGGTCCACTTCCCCATGCACACCGCAGTGGTAGACACCTACGCGGACGCGAAGTAGCGATTGCCTGTACCTGACCTGTCGGGTCTACTTGTGTCTTCGCTCTCGTCGACGACGAGAAGCAAGAAAAACTCGAGGCCATAGCCACTTTCTCGGACCCGCGCGTCAGCTCGCAGGTGCCCTGAACCGTGCCGTGGATGGCGTCCCCCAGAGCATTAAAGCAGCAGTCGAACAGCTGGCAGCCGTCATCACCAAAGACCTCGAACTCGGAGCACCCATGGCGGAGTTCGTCCCACTGCTCCGGCACGCCCCGGTGGACGGAACGCGGACCTCTATCGACAAACGGCGCGAGTATTCGACGATCTCGAATCAGGAAGATTCCGCACCCCAATTGCATGACGAGAGAGGTGGCCTTGACGAGGCTGATCGGATCAACACGGATGACGACAAACTCACGGACATCTCACCGAAATGTTTCGATGGTCGAATAGAGCCAGAAGGGGCCCTCGATCACTGGTTCGAGTTGTTCCGTTCCGAAGACGAGCGTGATCCGGAACGCGGCTTTCGGCGGTGAGTCAGGCCGCCGCGTCGAGGGCTTTGAGGATGCGCTTGGTGGACACCGGGTACGCGGTGCCGAGGGTTTGCGCGAAGTAGCTGACCCGCAGTTCTTCCAGCATCCAGCGGACATCGACGAGCGCCGGGCCTGGGTCGACGCCCGGTGGCAGGGTATCGACCACGCTTTGGTACTCGCCGCGGAGCCATTGCACGTCCCGCATCAGGTCGAGGTCTTTCGCGGCGGCGCTGGAGAGTTTCTCGATCCGGCGCTCGATCGCGCGCAGGTACCGGACCAGGTTCGGCAGCCGGTCGAAACCCGTCGCGGTGACGAAACCCGGGAACACCAACGCATCCAGCTGCTGCCGGATGTCTGCGAGCGACTCCGCCGGGCCACGGGCATCGGCCAGGCGGGTTTCCACATCGTTGGCCGCGCGCAGGATATGCTCCACTTCGGACAGTACATCCAGGACAGTCGGGTTCACCCCGCCGCGGACCTTTTCCAGCAGCACGGCGAACCCGGCCTCCTCCCACACCGGCCCACCGTTGTCGGCAATCAGCTTGTCCACCGCGCAGTTCACGCAGTCTTCCAGCAAACCCGCCACGCTGCCATGCGGATTCCGTCCCAGCACCAGCTTCGCGGAGTTCGACAGGCTGCGGCTGATGAACTTCATCGGCGACGGAAGGTTCAGCCGCAACAGCTTCCGCGTACCCAGCCACATCTGCTGCCGCTGCTGGACCGGCGTGTCGAGCATCCGCACGGCCACGCTCTCGCCCTCGTCGACGAGCGCGGGAAACGCCTTCACCTCATGCCCGCGCTGGGTGCTCGCGAACACCCGCGGCAGCTCACCGAACGCCGGCCTGGTCAGCCCGCCACGCTCGATACTGTTGGCCGCCTTGGAAATCGTCGCCCGGACCTGCCCGCTCAGCTGCTCCTTCAGCGCGGCGAGATCCTTGCCCTCACGGAGTTTCCGGCCCCTCTCGTCCACCACACGGAAGCTCACGCGCAAATGCTCGGGCACGGTGGAAAGCTGCCACGCGTCCGGCGGCACGGCCACCCCGCGCAGCTCCTCCAACTCCGCCGCCAGCACGTCGAGCAGTGGGCCGTCGGCTGGCGAAACCCTTGACAGCACATACTTCGCGGTGTCCGGCGCCGGGACGAAATTGCGCCGCAACACCTTCGGCAACGACTTGATCAGCGCCGTCACCAGCTCCTCACGCAGACCCGGCACCTGCCAGTCGAACCCGTCGGGCGTGATCTGGTTCAGCACCGGGAGTGGAATGTGGACGGTCACGCCGTCGGCATCGGCGCCCGGCTCGAACTGGTAGGTCAGCGTCAGCGCCTGCGAGCCCCGCACCCACGTGTCCGGGTAGTCGGACTCGCGCACCTGCTGCGCCGACGCGTTGATCAGCATGGCCTTCTCGAAGTTGAGCAGGTCCGGCTGATCGTGCCGGGTCTTCTTCCACCAGCTGTCGAAATGCCGCCCGGACACCACTTCCTCGCCGACCCGCTGGTCGTAGAACTCGAACAGCGTCTGGTCGTCGACCATCAGATCCCGGCGGCGGGCCCGGTTCTCCAGGTCCTCGACCTCGTCGAGCAGGGCGCGGTTTTCGGCGAAGAACTTGTGGTTCGTGTCCCAGTCGCCCTCGACCAGCGCGTGCCGGATGAACAGCTCGCGCGACAGCGACGGGTCGATACGGCCGTAGTTCACCTTGCGGTCGGCCACCAGCGGCACGCCGTACAGCGTCACGCGCTCGTTCGCCATCACCGCACCGCGCTTACGTTCCCAGTGCGGCTCGGAGTAGTTGCGCTTGACCAGATGCCCGGCGAGCGGCTCGACCCATTCCGGCTCGATACGCGCGTTCACCCGCGCCCACAACCGCGACGTCTCGACCAGCTCGGCGGAAATCAGCCAGCGCGGCTGCTTCCGGAACAGCGCGGAGCCCGGGAACACCGCGAACCGCGCGCCGCGGGCACCGACATAGTCACCCTTGTCGGGATCCTTCAACCCGATGTGCGACAACAACCCGGCGATCAGCGAAACGTGCACGCGCTGCGGGTCGGCCGGTTCGCTGTTGAGTGTGACGCCGAGCGGCTTGGCGAGCTGGCGCAGCTGGCTGTAGATGTCCTGCCATTCGCGCACGCGCAGGTAGTTGAGGAACTCGGTCCGGCACAGCTTGCGGAACTGGTTGCTGGAAAGGGCTTTCTGCTGCTCCCGCAGGTACTCCCACAGGTTCAGGTACGCCAGGAAGTCCGAGGTCTTGTCGATGAACCGGGCGTGCTGTTGCTGTGCGGCCTCCTGCTTGTCCGCCGGACGCTCACGTGGGTCCTGAATGGACAGTGCCGCGGCGATGATCATCACCTCGCGGACACAGCCGTTCTTCGCTGCCTCCAGCACCATCCGGCCCAGCCGCGGGTCGACGGGCAGCTGCGCCAGGCCGCGCCCGGTCTCGGTCAGCTTCCCGGACTCCAGTGCGCCGAGCTCCTGCAGAAGCTGTACGCCGTCGGCGATCTGGCGGCGGTCCGGCGGTTCGACGAACGGGAACGCCGCGATGTCCCCGAGTCCGAGCGAAGTCATCTGCAGGATCACGGACGCGAGGTTGGTCCGCAGGATCTCCGGGTCGGTGAACTCCGGCCGCGACTCGAAATCCTCTTCCGTGTACAGCCGAATGCAGATACCGTCAGACGTACGGCCGCTGCGACCCTTACGCTGGTTGGCAGACGCCTGCGAGACCGGTTCGATCGGCAGCCGCTGCACCTTGGTGCGGTGGGAATACCGCGAAATCCGGGCCGTACCAGGGTCGATGACATACTTGATACCCGGCACGGTCAGCGAGGTCTCGGCGACGTTCGTGGCGAGCACGATCCGGCGCCCGGCGTGGCGCTGGAACACGCGATGCTGGTCCGCCGCGGAAAGCCGCGCGTACAGCGGGAGGATCTCCGTATTTCGGCGGTCCTGTTTGGACAGTGCGTCGGCGGTGTCGCGGATTTCCCGTTCGCCGGAAAGGAAGACCAGGATGTCGCCCGGCTCCTCGGCGCACAGTTCGTCGACCGCGTCGGAGATCGCCGTGACCTGGTCCCGTTCCTGGTCGTCCGGCCGGTCCGGGTCGACGATGGGCCGGTAGCGCACCTCGACCGGATAGGTGCGCCCGGACACCTCGACGATCGGCGCATCCCCGAAGTGCGCCGAGAACCGCTCGGGATCGATCGTCGCGGAGGTGATGATCACCTTGAGATCGGGGCGGCGCGGCAGGAGTTGCTTGAGGTAGCCGAGCAAGAAGTCGATGTTGAGACTGCGCTCGTGCGCCTCGTCGATGATCAGCGTGTCGTACCGGCGGAGCATCCGGTCGGTCTGGATCTCGGCGAGCAGTATGCCGTCGGTCATCAGCTTGACCAGCGTGTCGTCGCCGCTGGAATCGGTGAACCGGACCTTGTACCCGACCGTGCCGCCCAGCTCCGTGCCCAGTTCGCTCGCGATCCGCTCGGCGACGGTGCGCGCGGCGAGGCGGCGGGGTTGGGTGTGCCCGATCTGCCCGCGCACGCCGAGGCCCAGTTCGAGGCAGATCTTCGGCAGCTGCGTGGTCTTGCCCGACCCGGTCTCGCCCGCGACGATCACGACCTGGTTGTCCCGGATCGCGGCCGCGATGTCGTCCCGGCGCTGGCTGACCGGCAGCTCGGCGGGGTAGGTGATCTTCGGCAGGCTTTCCCGCCGCTGCCGGACCCGCAGCTCCGCGGCGTCCACGTCCCCCGCGAGCTGCCGCGCGATGCGCTCGGGATCCCGCGATTTGCGCGCACCGTCGAGCCGGCGACGGAGCCGGTGCTCGTCGCGCAACATCAACTCGGGCAGCCTGGCCCGCAGCTCAGCAAGGGGGGATGGCGTAGACATACGGCTCCCAGTCTAGCCGCCGCGCGCCACGGGATTTCGGCGTCAGCCTCGCTGCAGGGCGGCCGGTGTCAGCTCCCCCGGCGTCCGGTACCCGGCCAGCCCGAGCGTCAGTTCCAGCTCCGCGAGCAGGCTGCGCAGCACGTGCCGCACCCCGTCCTCCCCGCCCAGCGCCAGCCCGTACACAAAAGGCCGGCCGAGCAGGACCGCCTTCGCGCCCAGCGCCAGCGCCTTGAACGCGTCGGCCCCCGTGCGCACACCCGAGTCGAACAGGATCTCCGCCTGGTCGCCGACCGCCCGCGCGATACCCGGCAGGGCTTCGAGCGCGCCGAGCGCCCCGTCGACCTGGCGGCCGCCGTGGTTGGACACCACGATCCCGTCCACCCCGGCATCGACCGCGCGCCGCGCGTCGTCGATGTGCTGGATGCCCTTGAGCAGGATCGGGCCGTCCCACAGCTCGCGCAGCACCGGCAACTGGCCCCAGTGGCGGTCGGTCCCGGTGAACATGCCGATCCAGTGCAGGATCGCCGTCGGCTGGTCCTCCTCCGGGGTTTTCTCCAGCCGCGCCCGGAACGCCGGGTCGGACATCGGGATCGCGGTGCCCTCGTTCCTGATGAACGGCAGGTACGCGCGGTCGAGATCCCGCGGCCGCCAGGCGAGCGTCCAGGTGTCGAGGGTGACGACGAGCGCCGTGAAACCGGCTTTGCGCGCCCGCTCCAGGATGCTCGCGCAGACGTCCGGATCGTTGGGCCAGTACAGCTGGAACCAGCGCGGCCCGTCTCCGCTCGCGTCCGCGACCTGTTCGATCGTGCGGGACGAGGCGGTGGACAGGATCATCGGCAGGCCGAGGCCCGCGGCCGCGCGCGCCGTCGCCAGCTCGGCCTCGGGGTGCGCGATCGACTGCACGCCAACAGGAGCGAGCAGGACCGGCGCGGGCAACTGGGTGCCGAACACCGTGGTGGTCAGGTCGCGGTCGGTCGCGTCGGCCAGCATCCGGGGCACGATCTTCCAGCGGTCGAACGCCTCCCGGTTGGCCCGCATCGTCGTGCCCGCACCGGCGCCGCCCGCGACGTAACCGAGGGCCTCCGGGGTGAGCACCGCCGCGGCGGCCTCTTCGAGCGCGGTCAGGTCGGTGCTCATCGGCGGGGTCGTGCCGGCCAGCCCTTGCAGGTAGATCTCGTTCTGGTAGCCACCGAATCGCCCGGCCACGCGCACCTCCTCGTCGACGCTGGGCGCAGCCTACGTCTTCCGCGTAGCGGTCAGGGTACGGACCGCGTCAGGAATAGAAACGATGTTGTGGTCGTTCGGCCAGCGGTAGAACGGGAGGACCTCGTTGACGACCACGCTCGCCCCAGCCCGCCCCAGAACGCTGCGCTACCTGCTGATTCTCGGCGGCCTCACCGCGTTCGCTCCGCTCTCGATCGACATGTACCTGCCGGCCCTGCCGACGATGACCGGCGATCTGCACACGTCCGACTCGACCCTGCAGCTGACGCTGACCGCGTTCATCATCGGGCTGGCGCTGGGCCAGCTGGTGCTCGGCCCGATCTCGGACACGGTGGGCCGGCGCAAGCCGCTGCTCGCCGGCCTCGCGCTGTACGCGGTTGCGTCGGTGCTGTGCGCGCTGAGCCCGTCGGTCGAAGTACTCATCGCGGCGCGGGCGCTGCAGTCCGTCGGCGCGGCGGCGGGCATCGTGATCGCCCGTGCCGTCGTGCGGGACCTGTATTCCGGCACCGCGATGACGAAGTTCTTCTCGGTACTGATGCTGGTGAGCGGTCTGGCGCCGATCCTCGCGCCGGTGATCGGCGGGCAGCTCCTGCGGCTGGCCTCGTGGCGCGGGGTGTTCGTGGTGCTGACCGTGGTCGGCGCGCTGCTGCTGATCGCGACCGCGCTCGCGCTGCGCGAATCACTGCCGCCGGACCGCCGCACCCCCGGCCGCCTCGGCGCCACGCTGCGTACCTACGGCACATTGCTCGCCGACCGCTCGTTCCTCGGTTACGCGCTCTCCGGTGGCGTGATGTTCGCCGGCATGTTCGCCTACATCTCGGCGTCTTCGTTCGTGCTGCAGGACGTTTACGGGCTCAGCCCGCAGGAGTACAGCCTGGTGTTCGGCGCGAACGGCGTCGGGATCGTGCTGGCCGGGCAGCTCAACGGGTGGCTCGTGGGGCGGGTTCCGGAGCGGACGCTGCTCGCGGCCGGGCTGACCGCTTCCGCGGTAGGCGGGCTCGGGGTGCTCGCCGCGACGGCCTTCACGCTGCCACTCGTCGCGCTGCTGATTCCGTTGCTGCTGCTGGTTTCCAGCATCGGCCTGGTGATGCCGAACGCGTCGTCGCTCGCGCTGGCCGAGCACGCCCGCAGCGCCGGCGCGGCGTCGGCGCTGCTGGGCGTGCTGCAGTTCGCGATCGGCGGGCTCGCGACCCCGCTGGTCGGCATCGGCAGCGGGGCGCTGCCGATGGGTGTGGTGATGGCGTCCTTCGCGGTGGCGGCGCTGGTCATCTTCCTGACGCTGACTCGGCGAGTGCGGACAGATCCGACTCCCGCAGCTGTTCAGGCGTAGCCGGCAGCTGCCCGTCGACCAGGGCGGCCAGCGCGTCGCCGGCGTCCCAGATGTTCACGTTCATCGCGGCGACGACGTGCCCGAGGCGTAGCCAGAACGCGAGGAACTCGCGCTTGGCGAGGTCACCGCGGACGACGAGCTGGTCGGTGTCCACATTGGCCAGTCCGCGGTACTCGCAGCCCAGCGCGTACTGGTCGCTGAAGAAGTACGGCGACCGGAGATACGGCTGGTCGGCGCCCAGCAGGTTCGCCGCCACGTGCGCGCCCTGGTTCTTCGCGTTCGCCCAGTGCTCGACGCGGACGCGTTTCCCGTAGTGCTGGTGGTAATGCGACGCGATGTCACCGACGGCGAAGACATCCGGCGCCGACGTGTGCAGGGTGGCGTCGACCGCGACCCCGCCGTCGTCGGCCAGGTCGAGACCGGCCGCGTGCGCCAGGTCGACGCGCGGCGCGGCGCCGATCGCGACGAGCACCAGGTCCGCCCGCAGCAGGGTCCCGTCGGTCAGGCGCACCGTGCCCGCACTGACCTCGGCGACCCCCGTGCCGAGCTTCCAGTGCACGCCGTTCTCGGTGTGCAGGTCCTGGAACACGCCCGCGATCTCCGGCCCCAGCACCGGTAGCAGCGGCGCCGCCGCCTGCTCGACCACCGTCACGTCGGCCCCGTGCCGGCGGGCGGCGGCCGCGGCCTCGGTACCGATCCAGCCCGCGCCGATGATCACCACCCGCTGCGCACGGGAGAACGCGTCCCGCAACGAAAGCGAGTCGTCGATCGTCCGCAGCGTCCGTACGTCGGGTGCACCGGGGAGCGCCCGCGGAGACGAGCCGGTCGCCAGGAGTAGCCGGTCGTAGGTGTGCTCGCCGCCCCTGTCGTCGACCACCAGCCGTGCGCCGCGCTCGATGCGGACCGCAGTGGTACCCAGGCGCAGATCGACCTCGTGCTCACGGTAGAAGCCCTCGTCACGCACCCAGTCCGGTTCGTCGGCGGCCCCCAGTAGCACGGCTTTCGACAGCGGCGGCAACTCGTACGGCCGATGGTTTTCCGTCCCCAGGACGACGATTTCGCCCGGATAGCCTTGCTCACGCAGGGTGGCGGCGGCGGTCGCACCGCCGAGGCCGGCACCGATGATCACGATGCGCCGTGGGTCGGACATCAGGTTCTCCCTTCGCCGGTGGCCTCGCTCACGCTAGGCGTTCGGGTGACTTTTCGCGCCCCCATCGTCACGATTCCCGCCCGGCCCGGTCCCATCCACGGCTCGGGCGAACTTGAGCGAGGGGAAGGCGGCCGAGGTGGTGGCGCAGGAGGAATGGACCGTCTCTTGCCGGGACCTGGCAGGCAGGAAACGCGATCTGACCGTGTTCATCAGCAGTGATCGCATCGTGGTGGTGGCGCCGCCGGGTGAGGCGGCGGTGCTGGAACCGCTCGACGTGGGGAGGTTGCGGGCGGCGCTGCGGGACGCGGTCGTCGCGATCGGCCGGCGAACACGAGACTGATCACAGGTTCCACCCGGCAGCGAGCTAGGTTAGCCTAACTTCATGACCGCGATCGCCGAAACCACGACCGCCACCCGGCTGCACGGCGAGGGCCTCACCCTCGCCTACGACGGGCGCATGGTCGCCGAGGACCTCGGCGTCACCATCCCGGACAAGTCGTTCACGGTGATCGTCGGCCCGAACGCGTGCGGGAAGACGACGCTGCTGCGTGCCCTCGCACGGCTGCTGAAGCCGCGCAAGGGCATGGTGTACCTGGACGGCGAGGTCATCTCGTCGATGCCGGCGAAGCACGTCGCTCGCCGGCTCGGGCTGCTGCCGCAGAGCTCGATCGCGCCGGAGGGCATCACGGTGTCCGACCTCGTGGCCCGTGGCCGGTACCCGCACCAGCGGCTGCTGCGCCAGTGGTCGAAGGAGGACGCCGCGGTGGTCGAGCGGTCGATGGCCGCGACCGGGGTGAGCGAACTGGCCGACCGCCTCGTCGACGAGCTGTCCGGTGGACAGCGGCAGCGCGTGTGGCTGGCGATGGCGCTCGCCCAGGAGACCGAGCTGTTGCTGCTGGACGAGCCGACGACGTTCCTCGACATCTCGCACCAGATGGACATCCTCGACCTGTGCGCGCAGCTGCACGCCGAGCAGGGCCGCACGCTCGTCGCGGTGCTGCACGACCTCAACCACGCGGCCCGCTACGGCACACACGTCATCGCGATGCGCGGCGGCGAGGTGATCGCCACCGGCACGCCCGAGGAGGTCGTGACGGCGGAGCTGGTGGCGGAGATCTTCGACCTGCCGTGCCGCGTCATCCCCGACCCGGAAACGGGCACCCCCCTGGTGATCCCCAAATCCCGCCGCTGACCCCCGCGAGTCCGACGCTCACGACCGCGAGTCCGACACCCACGACGGCGAGTTCTACGTTCGCGCGCGCCGATTGTCGAACTCGGCGTCGCGAATGTCGAACTCGGCGTACTGAGCGTCTGACTCAGCTGAGGAAGGCGCGGAGGAGGGACGCCGTGCCGTCCAGGTGTTCGGCCATGGCGGCGCGGGCGGCGGGCGGGTCACCGTCGAGGATGGCGGCGACGACAACGCGGTGCTGGGCGTTGGAGTGGTCCAGATTCGGCTCCAGCAAAGGGATTTCGTCCAGCAGGCGGTTGACGCGCATGCGTGCGTCGGCGACCGCCGAGGTCAGTGAAGCCGAGCCGGTTGCTTCCGCGATTGCCAGGTGCAGGCGCGAGTCCCGCCGCCGGTAGTCGCTCAGGTCCGCTGCCGACGCCTCCGCCAGCGTCGCCATCAGGTGGTCCCGGGCCGAAAGCCGCGTCGCGGCCAGCTCCGCCGCACCCGTCTCCAGCACGTACCGCAGGCTCAGCGTGTCCTCCAGCTCCGGCCGCGGTCCCGAAACCGGCGCCGGCAGCGGTTCCCGCACGAAGGACCCGCCGTAACGTCCGCGCCGCGATTCGACATACCCGGCGTCGGACAGGGCGTGCAGCGCTTCCCGCAGTGTCACGCGGCTCACGCCGAGACGCTCGGCCAGCTCCCGTTCCGGCGGGAGCCGCTCCCCCGCGCCCACGACGCCCAGCCGGATCGACTGCAGCAGCCGCTCGACCGTCTCCTCGAAGGCGTTGCCCGCGCGGACCGGCCGGAACAGTGCTTCGTCGGCGCCTGCCATCTCAGCATTCGATCACGTTGACGTGGCTGACAGCCAGTTCAGGTGCGCTTGTAGAAGGGGGTGGCGACGACTTCGACCGGTTCGATCCGGCCGCGGATGTCGACCGACAGGCTCGTGCCCGGTTCGCTCAATTCCGTTGCCACGTAAGCGAGAGCGATCGGATGGCCGAGCGTCGGCGACAGCGCCCCGCTCGTCACCTCGCCGATCTCGCGCGCCCCGTCGAGCACCTTGTACCCGTGGCGCGGGGCGCGACGGCCCTCACCGCGAAGGCCCACCAGCACCTGGGACGGTTCCCGGCGGCCTTCGAGCGCGGCCTTGCCCACGAACTCCGGCTTCTCGAACTTCACGACCCGGCCGAGCCCGGCTTCGAACGGTGTCAGCGCACTGGTCAACTCGTTGCCGTACAACGGCATGCCGGCTTCGAGCCGAAGCGTGTCCCGGCAGGCGAGACCGGCCGGCAGCAGCCCGTGCGGCTCACCGGCCGCGGCGAGCACGTGCCAGACGTCGACGGCCTCGCCGGCGGGCACGTACAGCTCGAACCCGTCCTCGCCGGTGTAGCCGGTGCGGGCGAGCAGCACGTCATGACCGCGAACGTGGGCCTGCATGCTCGCGTAGTACTTGAGACCACTCACGTCCACATCGGACACCGAGCCGACGATCGCCGCCGAGTTCGGGCCCTGCACGGCGATCAGCGCGGTATCGGCCGAACGGTCCTCGACCGTCACGTCGAACTTCTCCGCGCGCGACTTCAGTTCCGCGGCCACGAGCGCCGCGTTCCCGGCGTTGGCCACGACGAGGAACTTCTCGTCGGCGAGCCGGTAGACCACGAGATCGTCGAGCACGCCGCCGTCTTCGGCGCAGATCATCGTGTACCGGGCGCGGCCCGGCTTGACCGCGGACAGGGTACCGACCATCGCGTGGTCGAGCGCGTCCCCGGCCTGTGGCCCGGTCAGCTCGATCTCGCCCATGTGCGACAGGTCGAACAGGCCGGCGGCCTGGCGCACGGCGCGGTGCTCGGCGAGTTCGCTGGAATACCGCACCGGCATCTCCCAACCGGCGAAGTCGGTGAACAGCGCATTGAGTCCTTTGTGGACACCATAGAGCGCGGTGTGCATGTCAGCTCCCGTAGGCTTCGATCGGCGGGCACGAGCAGACGAGGTTGCGGTCGCCGAAGGCGCCGTCGATGCGGCGGACCGGCGGCCAGTACTTGCCCTTCGGCGAGACCCCGGGCGGATAGACGGCGAGCTTGCGGTCGTACGGCAGATCCCATTCGCCGGTCAGCGTTTCCGCGGTGTGCGGGGCGTTCCGCAGCGGGCTCCGCTCGATCGCCCAGCGGCCGTCGGCCACCTCTTCGATCTCGCGGCGGATCGCGATCATCGCGTCGCAGAACCGGTCGATCTCGGCGACGTCCTCGCTCTCGGTGGGCTCCACCATGAGCGTGCCGGCCACGGGGAACGACATCGTCGGGGCGTGGAAACCGTAGTCCACCAAGCGTTTCGCGACGTCGTCCACGGTCACGCCGGTGCGCTTGGTGAGCGCCCGCAGGTCGAGGATGCACTCGTGCGCGACCAGCCCGTGGCGGCCGGTGTAGAGCACCGGGTAGTGCGGACCGAGCCGCGCGGCGACGTAGTTCGCGGCGAGCACGGCCACCTTGGTCGCGCTGGTCAGGCCTTCGGCGCCCATCATCCGCACGTACGCCCAGGAGATCGGCAGGATCGAGGCGGAACCGAACGGGGCGGCCGAAACCGGTCCGACGCCCGACTCCGGCAGCTCGGGATGCCCCGGCAGGTACGGCGCGAGGTGCGCGCGCACCGCGACCGGACCGACCCCGGGCCCGCCGCCGCCGTGCGGGATGCAGAACGTCTTGTGCAGGTTCAGATGCGACACGTCGCCGCCGAACTCGCCGGGCTTCGCCAGGCCGAGCAACGCGTTGAGGTTCGCACCGTCCACATAGACCTGACCGCCGCCCTCGTGCACGATGCGGGCGATATCGCCGATCCCGTTCTCGTAGACGCCGTGCGTGGACGGGTAGGTGATCATGATCGCGGCGAGCGTGTCACGGTGTTCGTCCACTTTGGCCCGAAGGTCGCCGAGATCGACGTCACCGCTGGCATTGCAGGCGACGACCACCACGCGCATTCCGGCCAGCACGGCCGACGCGGCGTTGGTGCCGTGCGCGGACGACGGGATCAGGCACACCTCGCGCTCGGGCTGCCCGTTCGCCTTGTGATAGGCGCGGATCGCGAGCAGGCCGGCGAACTCGCCCTGCGAACCGGCGTTCGGCTGCAGCGAAACCTTGTCGTAGCCGGTGACCTCGGCGAGCCAGCCGCACAGCTGGTCGATCAGCTCGTGATAGCCCGCGGCGTCCTCGGCCGGGGCGAACGGGTGCAGGCCCGCGAATTCGGGCCAGCTGATCGGCTCCACTTCGGCCGTGGCGTTGAGCTTCATGGTGCACGAGCCGAGTGGGATCATCCCGCGGTCGAGCGCGTAGTCCATATCGGACAGGCGGCGCAGGTAGCGCAGCATGGACGTCTCGGAGCGGTGATGGTGGAACACCTGGTGCGTCAGGTATTCGCTCTCCCGCGGCAGCCCGGTCGGCAACACCGGCGGTCCGGGTTCGGCGTGCGCCTCGAGCTCGAAGGCCAGCAGCACCCGGCGCAGAGTGTCCACAGTGGTCACTTCGTCGCAGGCGATGCGGACGTGATCGGCATCGACGGGGCCGAGATTGATCCCGAACCGGCGCGCGTCCGCGATCACTTGCCCGGCGCGGCCCGGGACGCGCGCGAGCACGGTGTCGAAGAAGCTTTCGTGGACGACCTCGACGCCGCCCTCGCGCAACGCGGTCGCGAGCCCGCTCGCCAGGCCGTGCACGCGCTCGGCGATGGCCTTGAGGCCGTCCGGCCCGTGGTACACGGCGTACATCGCGGCGAGCACGGCCGGCAGCACCTGCGCGGTGCAGATGTTGGACGTCGCCTTCTCGCGGCGGATGTGCTGCTCGCGGGTCTGCAGCGCGAGCCGGTACGCGGGGTTGCCGTCCGCGTCGACCGACACGCCGACCAGGCGTCCCGGCAGCGAGCGCTCCAATCCCTTGCGCACAGCCAAATATCCGGCGTGCGGGCCGCCGTAGCCCAGCGGCACCCCGAATCGCTGCGTCGTCCCGGCCGCGATGTCCGCGCCGAAGTCACCGGGCGCGGTGACGATCGTGAGCGCGAGCAGATCGGCGGCGACGGTGTAGAGCGCGCCCGCGTCCTTGGCGACGGTGCCGATCGCCTCGTAGAAACCCTTGCCCCGCAACACTCCGGAGGCGCCCGGATACTGCACGACGACGCCGAAGAAGTCCTCGGGGAGCCCGGTGGTCAGGTCCCGCACGTCGACCTCGATGCCGACCGCCTCCGCGCGGGTCCGCACGACCGCGATGGTCTGCGGCAGGCATTCGGCGTCGAGCACCACGCGCTGCGACTTGGCCTTCGACTGGCGGCGCATCAGCATGACGGCCTCGGCGACCGCGGTCGACTCGTCGAGCAGCGAGGCGTTGGCGGTGTCCAGCGAGGTCAACGTGGACACCATCGTCTGGAAGTTGAGCAGCGCTTCGAGGCGGCCCTGCGAGATCTCCGGCTGATACGGCGTGTACGCGGTGTACCAGGCCGGGCTCTCCAGCACGTTGCGGCGGATGACCGGCGGCGTGATCGTGTCGCTGAAGCCGAGCCCGATCATCTGCGTCATCGGGCGGTTCTTCGCGGCGAGCGCGCGCAGTTCGGCGGTCGCTTCCTGCTCGCTGGCCGGCGGCAGGAGAGCCAGCTCGCGCGGGTTGCGGATGGCGGCCGGGACGGCGGCTTCGACCAGCGCGTCGAGGCTCCCGTACCCGCATTCGGCGAGCATCTTGGCTTGCTCGTGCTCGGCAGGGCCGATGTGACGATCGGCGAAAGTGGACATCGGGAGCTCCTCCATCAGCGGCTGCGGGAACTCCCCCTCTGTCATCGGCACCTGAGAGTTTCACCGCCGGAGCGGCTTTCACCTTGGGTGAGACGCGGTTTCGCGCCTGCTTTCCAGAGTGGCCTGGCCCGAGCGGTAACTGGTACCTGAGAGATTGGCGGGGATGTTGCTCCTTCGGTGCCCCGTGTGCACGGGGGCTCTCCCGCTCCGGCTCATGACGGCCCATGTTCAGTTGTCCGGTCAGTCTATAGCGCCGCTAGCCCGGCGCGCAGTGACACACGCCGCCGTTATAGCGGTGTCACGTACGCGCCGCTGATCCCACCGTCCACCAGGAACTGGGACGCGGTGATGAACGACGCGTCGTCACTGGCCAGAAAGGCCACCGCGGCGGCGATTTCCGTCGGCTCGGCGAAGCGGCCCATCGGCACGTGGACCAGCCGCCGCGCCGCGCGCTCGGGGTCCTTCGCGAACAGTTCCCGGAGCAGCGGGGTGTTGACCGGGCCCGGGCACAGCGCGTTGACCCGGATCCCTTCCCGCGCGAACTGCACGCCCAGCTCACGCGTCATCGACAGCACGCCGCCCTTGGACGCGGTGTACGAGATCTGCGAGGTCGCGGCGCCCAGCACGGCGACGAACGAGGCGGTGTTGACGATCGAGCCCTTGCCCTGCCGCAGCATGTGCGGGATCGCGTACTTGCAGCACAGGTAGACCGAGGTCAGGTTGACCTCCTGCACCTTCTTCCACGCTTCGAGTCCCGTGGTGAGGATCGAGTCGTCTTCGGGTGGGGAGATGCCGGCGTTGTTGAACGCGACGTCGACCGAGCCGAACCTGTCCACAGTGGTCTGGAAAAGCGCCTCCACCTGGGATTCACTGGTGACGTCCGTTGCGACGAACTCGCCTTCGACCTCGTCGGCCGCCGCTTTGCCGGCGCCCTCGTCGACGTCGGCGATGACGACCTTCGCGCCCTCGCTCGCCAGGCGCCGGGCCGTCGCCAGGCCGATCCCGCTCCCGCCGCCGGTGATGACGACGACGCGTCCCTCGAACCGCTGCATGTCTATTCCTCCGTGCTGATGAAGACGTTCTTGAGCTCGGTGAAGGACTCCAGCGCGTCCGGGCCGAGCTCCCGGCCGAGTCCGGACTGCTTGTACCCGCCGAACGGCGTCGAATACCGGACGGACGAGTGCGAGTTGACCGACAGGTTCCCCGCTTCGACCGCTCGCGACACCCGGAGCGCACGTCCAACGTTGGATGTCCAGATCGACCCGGACAGCCCGTACTCGGTGTCGTTCGCGAGCCGGACCGCGTCGGCCTCGTCGGTGAACGGCACAACAGCCACCACCGGGCCGAAGATCTCCTCCGTGACCAGCGGGTCCGTGAGCGAGGCCGGGGTGACCACGGTCGGCGGGAACCAGAAGCCCGGCCCCTCGGGCGCGCTGCCGCGGAACGCGATCGGCGCGTCGTCGGGGAGGTAGGACGTCACACGTTGTTTGTGCTGTGCGGAGATCAACGGTCCCATCTCGGTGCCCTCGGCCGCCGGGTCGCCGACCACGACCCCCTTGACCGCCGGTTCGAGCAGCTCCATGAACTTGTCGTAGACCGGCGCCTGCACCAGGATTCGCGACCGGGCGCAGCAGTCCTGGCCGGCGTTGTCGAACACGCCGTAGGGCGCGGTGGCGGCGGCCTTCTCCAGGTCGGCGTCGGCGAAGACGATGTTCGCGCTCTTGCCGCCGAGTTCCAACGTCGTACGTTTGACCTGCTCGGCGCAGCCCGCCATGATCCGCTTGCCGACCGCGGTCGAGCCGGTGAACACGACCTTCCGCACGGCCGGATGCGTCACGAACCGCTGCCCGACGACCGGGCCGGCGCCGGGCAGCACCTGGAACACGTCCTCGGGGATGCCGGATTCGCGCGCCAGTTCGGCGAGGCGGAGCGCGGTGAGCGGGGTCAACTCGGCCGGTTTGAGCACGACGGTGTTCCCGGCGGCCAGCGCGGGCGCGAAGCCCCAGCCCGCGATCGGCATCGGGAAGTTCCACGGGACGATGATCCCGACGACACCGAGCGGCTCGTAGAACGTCATATCTACCCCACCGGCCACCGGGATCTGCTTACCGTGCAAGCGTTCCGGGGCCGCGGCGTAGAAGTGCAGGACGTCTCGGACGTTCCCGGCCTCCCAGCGGGCGTTGCCGATCGTGTGGCCAGAGTTGACCACTTCCAGCCGCGCCAGGTTCTCGACGTCGGCGTCGACCGCGTCGGCGAACCGCCGCAGCAGCCGGGCCCGGTCGCCCGGCGCGACGGCCCGCCACGCCGGGAAGGCGACCTGCGCCCGGGCGATCGCCGCGTCGGTCTCCTCCAGCGACGTCAGCTCGACCGAGCGGACGACCTCTTCGGTCGCCGGGTTGATCACGTCCATGCCGCCTCCACCAGTGCCGCGAACAGCCTCACGTCTTCGATGTCCTGCTCGGGATGCCACTGCACGCCCAGCACGAACCGGTCGCCCGGCGCCTCGACGGCTTCGACGGTGCCGTCCGCCGCCCAGCCGACGGCCGTGAGACCCGCGCCCAGCGCATCGACCGCCTGGTGGTGGTAGCACTGCGCTTTCGCTTCCGCGCCAAGGATTTTCGCCGCGCGGCTGCCGGGCGCGAGGGTGATCCGCTGGTGCCCGTACACCGCGGGCGAGGGCTGGTGCTCGTCGTGCCGCAGCAGCTCGGGCAGGTGCTGGGTGAGCGTCCCGCCGTAGGCCACATTGAGCACCTGCATCCCGCGGCACACGCCGAGCACCGGCAAACCGCGCTCGGCGGCGGCCCGGACGGCGGCGAACTCGAACCCGTCCCGCTCGGGGCGCGACACCGTCTTCTCGTGCGGCTCCCGCCCATAACGCTCCGGGCCGACGTCGGCGCCACCGGCGATCACCAGGCCATCCAGCGCGGCCAACGCCGACATGTCCTCGCCGACAGCCGGCAGCAGCACCGGCGCCCCACCAGCCTTCACCACACCATCCACATAGGACCGAGGCACCAGCGCGGCCGCGGTGTCCCAGACACCCCAGCGAGCACGTTCGACGTAGGACGTTATACCAATGACCGGCCTAGAGCCGTTCGAACCCACGCACACGCTCCCAGTCGGTGACGGCGGCATCGAACGCGGTCAGCTCGACGCGGGCCGCGTTGAGATAGTGCTCGACGACGTCGTCGCCGAACGCCGTGCGGGCGATCTTGCTCTCCGCCAGCAACTGTGCGGCGTCGCGCAGGGTGGCGGGCACGTTCGGCCTGCCCGAGTCGTAGGCGTTGCCGATGAACTCCGGCTCCAGCGGCAACTCGTTCTCGATTCCGTGCAGGCCGGCCGCGACGAGCGCCGCGACCGCGAGGTACGGGTTCACGTCCCCGCCGGGCACCCGGTTCTCCACCCGCAGCGACGGCCCGTGCCCCACGACGCGCAGCGCGCACGTCCGGTTGTCCATGCCCCACGCGACCGCGGTCGGCGCGAAACTGCCGGGCACGTAACGCTTGTAGGAGTTGATGTTCGGCGCGAAGAAGTACGTCAGCTCGCGCAGGCAGGCGAGCTGGCCGGCGAGGAAATGCTCCATGAGCTTCGAGAACCCGCCCGGCCCGTCGCCCGCGAGCACCGGATCACCGTCGGCCGAGCGCAGGCTGATATGGATGTGACAGGAGTTGCCCTCGCGCTCGTTGTACTTCGCCATGAAGGTCAGGCTCTTGCCCTCCTGCGCGGCGATCTCCTTGGCGCCCGTCTTGTAGATACCGTGGTTGTCGCATGTGGACAGTGCGTCGGTGTAGCGGAACGCGATCTCGTGCTGACCCGGATTGCACTCGCCCTTCGCGGACTCGACGTACATCCCGGCGGCGCCCATCTCGTTGCGGATACGCCGCAGCAACGGTTCCAGCCGCCCGGTGCCGAGCAGTGAATAGTCCACATTGTACTGATTGGCCGGGGTCAGCTCGCGATAGCCGCGCTGCCAGGCCTGCTCGTAACCGTCGTCGAAGACGATGAACTCCAGTTCCGTGCCGACATACGCGGTGAGCCCACGCTCGGCGAGCCGGGACAACTGCCGCTTGAGCACCTGCCGCGGGGAAGCGGGGACATCGCCACCCTGCACCCACTCGATGTCCGCGAGCACCAGCGCCGTGCCCTCATGCCACGGGACCCGCCGTAGCGTCGAAAAGTCCGGCCGCAGCACGAAATCCCCGTACCCGCGCGCCCACGACGACATCTCGTAGCCGTCCACAGTGTTCATGTCGACGTCCACGGCCAGCAGGTAGTTGCACGCCTCCGTCGCGTGCGGGACGACCTCGTTGAGGAAGTATTCGGCGGCGCAGCGCTTGCCCTGCAGGCGCCCCTGCATGTCGGTCATCGCGACGAGAACGGTGTCGATCACGCCCTCGTCGACGAGCTCACGCAAACGGTCCACGGTGAGCATGCCCCTGGCACTGTTCATCCGCACACCCTTCCGTGGCGCGACCTGCCCCGTCAAAGGGCCACTATTGATCCATTGAGCTCGGCTGTCAACACGGCGAAGATGAACACGTGCCTGACGAGATCATCGATGTCTGGATGCAGCAACCCAACGAGCGGTTCATGACCCAGCCGTGGCTGGAGTCGTTGCTGCGCTGGACGGACATGGAACGCGTCACGCCGCCGCTGCCCGCGACGCTCGGCGCGATGGACCAGGCCGGGGTCCGGGTGGGCCTGCTCGCGGCGTGGCACGGCCCGCACGGGGTGCTGATCTCCAACGACGAGGTCGCCGAAGTGGTCGGCAAGCATCCGGACCGGTTCGCCGGGGTCGCGACCGTCGATCTGACCGATCCTGTCGGCGCCGTGCGCGAGATCCGGCGCTGTGTGCGGGAACTCGGGTTCGTCGCGGTGCGCGTCGTGCCGTGGCTGTGGAACCTGCCGCCGAACGACCGCCGCTACTACCCGGTGTACGTCGCGTGCGTCGAGGAGGACGTGCCGTTCTGCACGCAGATCGGGCACACCGGACCGCTGTGCCCGTCCGAACCGGGGCGGCCGATCCCGTACCTCGACGAGGTGCTGCTGGACTTCCCGCAGCTGGTCGTCGTCGGCGGGCACGTCGGGTTCCCGTGGATGGCGGAAGTCCTTTCCCTGGCCCGGAAATACCCGAACTTCTACGTGGACACCTCGGCGTACGCACTGCACCGGCTGCCGCCGGAGCTGGTCGAGTTCATGCGCGGCCGCGGCCGGACGCGCGTGCTGTTCGGCAGCAACTACCCGATGGTCACGCCCGCGCAATGCCTCAACCGGCTGGACGACCTCGGGCTCGGCGCGGAGGCGAGAGAACTGTTCCTCGGCGGCAACGCCCGGCGCGTCTTTTCTCTGCCTGTCTAGGGAAGCCCACCACGGCGGCGCCCGCCGAACTCGGCTAACTGTCCAGGAGCCGGCGGATCTCCGTCACCGCGGAACGTCCGGCCCGGTTGGCGCCGATGGTGCTCGCCGACGGGCCGTACCCGACGAGATGCAGCCGCGGTTCGCTGACCACGCGAGTCCCGTCCATCCGGATCCCGCCGCCCTGCCCGCGTAGATGTAGCGGCGCTAGATGTTCGAGCGCCGCTCGGAAACCGGTCGCCCACAGAATGACGTCCGCACGCTGGGTCGTGCCGTCCGCCCAGACGACGCCGTGTTCGGTGATGTGCTCGAACATCGGCTTGCGGTCGAGGATCCCGCGCTCGATGCCGCGGCGGACGTCGGGCGTGAGCGCCAGCCCGGTCACGCTCACCACGCTGCCCGGCGGGAGTCCGGCCCGCACACGGACGTCGACTTTCGCGACGGACTCGCGGCCGCGGTCGGGTGTGAAGTCGCGGTCGAACCACTCGGGCTCGCGCCGGGTCACCCATGTCGTACCGCTCGCGACCTCGGCGATCTCGAGCAGCAGCTGCACCCCCGACGCGCCGCCGCCGACCACGATCACGTGCTTGCCGCGGAACTCCTCGACGCTCTGGAAGTCCGCCGTGTGCAACTGGCGCCCCCGGAACGTCTCCTGGCCCGGGTAGTGCGGCCAGAACGGCCGGTCCCAGGTGCCGGTGGCGTTGATGACCGCGCGAGCCGACCACGAGTCGGCCGCGCTCTCCACGAGCAGCCGCTCGCCCTCGTCCCGCACGGCCAGCACGTCGACCGGGCGCAGCACAGGAAGGTCGAAAACCCGTTCGTACCGCCCGAAATACTCCGAGACCACATCCGAGGCGGGACGGCTCAGGTCGGGCGTGCCGAACGCCATCCCGGGCAGATCGTGGATGCCGTGCACCTTGCCCAGTCGCAGCGACGGCCATCGATACTGCCACGCGCCGCCGGGCCGCTTGCCGTGGTCCAGCACGACGAACCCGGAACCATTGCGGAATCCTGTCCGCCGCAAGTGATACGCGGCCGACAACCCCGCCTGGCCCGCGCCGATCACCACCACGTCAGTACGCACGTACCGTTCAACGGCCGCGTGAGCGCACTGCTTCCTGCTGTGTCCGGCGACACTTCCGCGCCGTGGCAGCGCTTACTTCCGCCGGAACGCCCGGAAGATCGCCACGATCACCAGCAGGCCGGCGACCCCCGCCAGCACCGGCGCGAGCCGCTTCACGACCGAGGACCCGGCCAGGTCGAACAGGTCGATCGCCTCGGTTTCCTTCGGCTCGGCGGGCTTCACGGCCTCGAGCTTCGGCTTCGAGTCCGCGGTCTGGGCGGCGGCCTCGGCCGCGGGCGCCGGCGCGTCCGCCTCGGTGAGCTTCTCCGCGAGGTTCGTCGCGAACTGGTCCAGGATCTTGCCGCTGACCTCGGAGATCATGCCGCGGCCGAACTGCGCCGGTCGCCCGGTCACGTTCAGGTCCGTCTCGACCGCGCCCTTGGTCTGCCCATCGTTCTCGGTCAGCGTCACCGTCACGGTGGCGGCCGCCGTGCCGGCGCCGCGGGAGTCCTTGCCCGACGCCTTGATCACGATCTTGCGGGCCGCCTCGTCCTTCTCCAGGAACTCGCCGGAACCCTTGTACAGCAAGGAGATCGGGCCCAGCTTGACCTTGACCGTGCCGGTGAACGAGTCACCCTCGACCTTCGTCAGCGTGGCACCGGGCATGCAGGGCGCGACGCTCTCCGGATCGGTGACGGCCTGCCACACCTTGGCGGGCGGCGCCGGGACGGTGAACTCGTGGTCAAGCCGCACGGCCTGACTCCTTTCTCGTCTTCACGTGAACGGGGGCTCTGGACGGCAACTTTACGCCCCGCCAGAGCCCCGTCCACCTCTGTTACGCGGTCACCGCCGCGGTGACGGCGCGGCCGGTGAGCACCCGGGCCAGTTCCTGCCGGAACTCGACATCGGCGTTGCTGTCCGGCGTCGGGCTCGTCCCTTCGGCGGCGTGCGCGGCCGCCGCGCGGATGTTCTCCGCCGTCGCCGCCTGGCCGACCAGCGCCTGCTCGACGGCGGTCGCCCGGACCGGGGTCGAGGCCATGTTGGTCAGCCCGATCCGCGCCTCGGCGACAGCGCCGCCCTCGGTGCGGACCGTGACCGCCACGCCCACCATCGACCAGGCCTGCGCGACCCGGTTGAACTTCTCGTAGTGCGCACGCCAGCCGGTGTACTTCGGCACCCGGACCTCGACCAGGATCTCGTCCGCCGCGAGCGCCGTGGTGAACAGGTCCTGGAAGAACTCCGCCGCGGGCACCGTGCGCCGCCCGTCCATCCCGGCGATGACCATCTCGGCGTCCAGCGCGAGCGCGGGGGCCAGCAGGTCACCGGCCGGGTCGGCGTGCGCGAGCGAACCGCCGAACGTGCCACGGTGGCGCACCTGCGGGTCGGCCACCGTGTCCGTCACCCTGGCCAGCAGCGCGGCGTGCTCGGCGATCAGGTGGTCGCGCTGCACGTCGTAGTGCGTGGTCATGGACCCGATCACGAGGCCGTCGCCCTCTTCGCGGATGCCGCGCAGCTCGGCGATCTTGCCGAGATCGATGATCGTCGAGGGCGCGGCGAGCCGCATCCGCAGCACCGGCAGCAGGCTCTGCCCGCCAGCCAGCACCTTCGCGTCCTCACCGGCGCCTGCCAGCGCCTGCACCGCTTCGTCCACTGTGGACGGAGCTACGTAGTCGAAGGCCGCAGGGATCACTGGGCACCTCCAGCAGATTTGATCGCCGACCACACCCGCATCGGCGAGCATGGCATCTCGATGTCGTTGACGCCCAGGTGCCGCACGGCGTCGACCACGGCGTTGACCACCGCCGGGGTCGAGGCGATCGTGCCCGCCTCACCAACTCCCTTGACGCCCAACGGGTTCGTGGTCGCCCTGGTCTCCGTGCGGTCCGTGGTGTAGCTCGGCAGGTCCGCCGCCGACGGCAGCAGGTAGTCGACGAACGTGCCCGTGGTCAGCGTGCCCGAGTCGTCGTAGGTCGCCTCCTCGAACAGCGCCTGCGCGATGCCCTGCGCGAGCCCACCGTGCACCTGCCCCTCGACGAGCAGCGGGTTGACCACCGCGCCGATGTCGTCCACGCACACGTACTGGCGGATCTTGACGCGGCCCGTCTCCGTGTCCACCTCCGCGGCGCACAAGTGTGTGCCGTGCGGGAACGAGAAGTTCTCCGGGTCGAACGTGTAGTCCGCGTCGATCGAGGGCTCGACCCCCTCGGGGAAGTCGTGCGCGGTGAAGGTCGCGAACGCGACCTCCTGGATCGTGACGCCCTTGTCCGTGCCCTTGACCGCGAACCGGCCGCCGCTGAACTCGAGGTCGTCCTCGGCCGCCTCGAGCAGATGCGCCGCGACCTTGCGGGCCTTGTCGATCACCTTGTCCGCGGCCTTGACCACCGCGATGCCGCCCACCGCCAGCGAGCGCGACCCGTAGGTGTCCAGGCCCTTGGGCGCGACCTGCGTGTCGCCGTGCAGCACCTCGACGTCCTCGAACGGGACCCCGAGCCGGTCGGCCACGATTTGGCTCCACGCCGTCTCGTGTCCCTGCCCGTGCGGCGACGTGCCGGTGACCACCTCGACCTTGCCGGTGGCCAGCATCCGGATGCTCGCGTGCTCCCAGCCGCCGGCGCCGACGCCGAGCTGGCCCAGCACCCGCGACGGCGCCAGCCCGCACATCTCGGTGAAGGTCGAGATGCCGATGCCGAGCTGGATCGGGTCCCTGCGCTCGCGCCGCTCGGTCTGCTCACGGCGCAGGCCTTCGTAGTCGAACAGCTCCAGCGCCCTGGCCGTGGCGGCCTCGTAGTTGCCCGAATCGTAGGTGAGGCCCGCGACCGTGGTGAACGGGAACTCCTCGTGCTTGATCCAGTTCTTCTCGCGCAGCTGGAGCGGGTCCGTGCCCAGTTCGGCGGCCAGCTCGTCCATCATCCGCTCGATGGCGAACGTGGCCTCCGGCCGGCCCGCGCCGCGGTAGGCGTCGGTGAAGGTCTTGTTCGTGAACACGTCGGTGAGCTCGAACCGGTAGGCTGGGAACTTGTAGATCGCGTTGAACATGAACGCGCCGAAGGTCGGCACCGCGGGCGTGAACAACCCGAAGTACGCGCCCATGTCGGCCATCAGCTGGACCTTGAGCGCGGTGACCGTGCCGTCCTTCTTCGCCGCGATCGTCATGTCCTGGATCTGGTCGCGGCCATGGTGCGCGGCCAGCAGCGACTCCGAGCGACTCTCGGTCCACTTGACCGGCCGGTTCAGCCGCTTCGCCGCGAGAATCGTCAGCATCTCCTCGCGGGTCACCTGCAGCTTGCCGCCGAACCCGCCGCCGACGTCCGGCGCGATCACGCGGACCTTCTGCTCGGGCAGGCCCAGCGTCAGCGCCGCCATCGTCTTGAGGATGTGCGGTACCTGTGTGGCCGACCAGATCGTCACCTGGTCGCCGGTCGGGTCGACGACGACCGAACGCGGCTCCATGAACGCGGGAATCAGGCGCTGCTGGCGGAACCGGCGCTTGAGGACGATCGAGTCCGGGTCGGCCTCGGCGGCGCGGATCGCCTCGTCGGAGTTGCCGCCTGTGCCGGCCTCGGCCGAGTCGAACGCGAAGAACGCCCACTTGTTCGTGCCGAGTTCGGGATGCACCAGCGGTGCGCCGTCTTCGAGCGCCGCCTCCATGTCGAGCACGACCGGCAGGTCGTCGTAGTCGACGTCCACCGCGTCGACGGCGTCGCGCGCCGTCGCGGCGTCACGGGCGACGACGATCGCCACGACGTCACCGGCGAAGCGCACCTTGTCGACCGCGGCCGGGGCGTGCCGCGGCACCGTCGCGTCGGCGTTGACCGGTGCGGCGACCGGCATGGTGCCCTGCTCGGCGTCCAGGTCGGCGCCGGTGTAGACGGCGAGCACACCCGGCATCCGGCGGGCCACGTCGGTGTCGATGCGCCCGATGTTCGCGTGCGCGATCGGGCTGCGCACGGTGGCGAGGTGCAGCAGGCCCGGCAGCGTCATGTTGTCGGTCCAGCGGGTGCGACCGGTGATCAGCCGCGCGTCCTCTTTCCGGGCGCGGGCCCGGCCGACCTCGGGTTCGATCGTGGCGGTCATGTCACTCGCCTCCGATCGCGGACGGTGCGCGCACGTCCTCGGACATGCGCTCGGCCTCGGGGCCGGCGCCCGGGCGCATGTGGTCCGCGGCGTCGCGGACGGCCCGCACGATGTTCTGGTAACCGGTGCAGCGGCACAGGTTTCCTTCGAGGCCTTCGCGAACGGCCTTCTCGTCCGGGTTGGGGTTGTCGGCGAGCAGGTCGATCGACTGCATGATCATGCCGGGCGTGCAGAAACCGCACTGCAGCGCGTGGTTGTCGTGGAAGGCCTGCTGCACGGGATGCAGTTGCCCGTCGCGCGCCAGGCCTTCGATGGTGGTGATCTCACAGCCGTCGGCCTGCACGGCGAGCATCGAGCAGGATTTCACGCTGTGGCCGTTGAGATGGACGGTGCAGGCACCGCAGTTGCTGGTATCGCAACCGATGACTGTGCCGACTTTCCCGAGTGTTTCCCGCAGGTAGTGAACGAGCAACGTGCGGGGTTCGACCTCGTCGGAGTACTCGGTTCCGTCGACGGTGACGGTGATACGCATTTGAGGCCCTCCAGTGCTGGGAGCTGGGTGATCGGCTTCACACCGGAGCCTCCTACTTAAGTCGCCGCCGGACAAGTCCCCGGCGGGTGACCAATTTCGGGTAGTTCCGCAGACGCGACGTTTTCCCTTATTTCTCACCGATTTCGCGGAGATCCACAATGCACGATCCGACAGAATTCTCGCGGGCGATCACTCGGTTGTGGAATTATTACGAGGCGTGGATCCGGCCGGACATTTCCGCCAGCCGCTGCCCGCCGCCGCCCCACCGCAGCGCGATGATCTCCGCCGCGATCGACACCGCCGTCTCCTCCGGGGTGCGCGCGCCGAGGTCGAGCCCGATCGGCGAGGACAGCCGCGCCAGTTCTTCTTCTGTCATACCGATTTCGCGGAGCCGCGCCAGCCGGTCCTCGTGCGTGCGCCGCGAACCCATCGCACCGACGTAACCGACGTCGAGCCGGAGCGCGACCTCCAGCAGCGGCACATCGAACTTCGGATCGTGAGTCAATACCGCAACTACGGTGCGCCCGTCGATCCGGCCCGCTTCGGCTTCGGCCCGCAGGTAACGATGTGGCCAATCGACGACGACCTCGTCCGCGTCGGGGAAGCGGCTCGCGGTCGCGAACACCGGCCGGGCATCACAAACCGTGACCTGGAATCCGAGATAGCCACCCATCCGTGCCATCGCGGCGGCGAAGTCGATCGCACCGAACACCAGCATCCGGGGCGCCGGCTCGAACGCGTTCACGAACACGGACATGCCTTCACCGCGGCGCTCGCCTTCCAGGCCGTAGTGCAGCGTCCCGGTGCGGCCCGTGGCCAGCAGGCCGCGCGCGTCGTCGGCCACCGCGGCGTCGATCCGGCTGGTGCCGAGGGTGCCCTTGGTGCGGTCCGGCCAGACGATCATGCGCCTGCCGATGCGCCCGGCGTCAGCGTGCTCGATCACGGTCACCACCGCCACCGGCTGTCCTTTGTGGACTGAATCGACGACCTCTTCCAGCTCCGGCATGGTGTTCTTGTCGACCCGCTCGACGTAGATGTCGATGATCCCGCCGCAGGTCAGGCCGACCGCGAAGGCGTCGTTGTCGCTGACGCCGTAGCGCTGGAGCACGGGGTTGCGCTCGGCGACGACCTCCTGCGCCAGCTCGTAGACCGCGCCCTCGACACAGCCGCCGGAAACGCTGCCGACGACCTCCCCGTCCTCACCGACGAGCATCGCGGCGCCGGGCGCGCGTGGGGCGGAGGAGAAGGTGGACACGACCGTGCCGAGACCGACGGCCTCGCCCTCGGCCCAGCGCTTGTAGAGCTCGTCCAGTACGTCATGCATCGCGTATCTCCACCAGCAGTCGTTCCAGAGTGGCCAGGCTGTGCCCGGCCAGCAGATGATCGAGGTGCGGGAGCGCCGCGGCTATGCCCGACTGCACCGGAGCGTAACCGTCGCGTCCCGCGTGGGGGTTCACCCACAGCACAGCGTGCGCCAACCTGCGCATTCTGGCCAGTTCCTCGCCGAGCAGCGCGGGGTCGCCGCGTTCCCAGCCGTCCGAAAAGATCACGACCACGGCCCGGCGGGCCAGCCCGCGCTGGCCCCAGCGGTCGAGGAAGACGCGAAGTGTTTCGCCGAGCCTGGTGCCGCCGGCGAAGTCGGGCACGGCCTGGCCGGCGCCGAGCATCGCGCGCTCGGGGTCACGCTGGCGGAGCTGGCGGGAGACGCGGGTCAGCCTGGTGCCGAGCGTGAAGACTTCGGTCTGCGGTGCGTGCCGGACGACGACATGTGCGAAGCGGAGCAGGGAATCGGCGTACGGGCTCATCGAGCCGGACACGTCGAGCAGCAGCACGACCCGGCGTGGTCGCGTGGTTTTCTTGCGGTAAGCCAGTTTCACGGGTTCGCCGCCGCCGGCGATCATGCCGCGGAGGGTGCGGCCCGGGTCGAGCGCGCCATTCTTGGCGTGCTTCCGCCGCTGGGACTTGCGGACCGGCGGGACCGGTTTGAGCGTCGCGAGCAGCTCCCGCAGATGGCGTCGCTCGGCGGCGGTCAGTTCGGCGAGGTCGCGCTGGCGGAGCAGCTCGGTATCGGTCGCCGCGACGCGGAGTTCGTCGGCTTCCTGCTCGCCCTTGCCTTCGGTTTCCTGTTCGCCGGCCATCGCGGCCATCCGCGCCCGCTGTTCCCTGGTGACCGTCACCGGCCGCGCGGCCGGCGGTTCGGCGGCGAACCACTGGGCGAACGCGTCGTCGTAGCGCGGCAGATCGTCGGGATCGGCGCACAGCGTCACCCGTCCGGCCCAGTACAGGTTGGCGATATCGGCCAGATCTACGCTCTGTACCGCCTCGAGATAGGAGTGCACGCGCTGGGGCCCGGCGGGCACCCCGGCCTCCCGCAGGGCGGTCGCGAAACCGACCAGGGAGGGCAGTGGATCGGCGGTGCTCACCACACCATTGTGCCCTCGTTCACGGGAACCGTCCGCTAGGCTCGGTGCGTCAGACGGTCACCATCCAGTAGCGGGGAGGCAGCAGTGCTGGAGCCGATGGGAGCGGCGACTTCAGCCGCCGAACAGATCTTCGGTGACGTGTCGACGTGGTCCGCCGTAGGCACGGTCGCGGGCTCGGCGGGTGGCTCGTTCGAATTCCCGAGCGTCGAGGAGATCGACGCGGTGCTGGCCTCGTGGCGGGAACGGCAGGACAGCATAACCAAGCGGGGTGACACGCTGGAATTCATGGTGGCCTCGGTCTACAACGCCCCTGCCAACGATGACGCGACAACGGGATACATGGGGATTTGGGGGACGTCGCTCAGTCAACTACGCGACCAGCACAAATCCATGCTCGACTATGTCAACAATTACATCCAGAAGCTGGAAGCGGCGAAGAAGGCCAAGCAAACCGGCGAGGACGAGACCACCGACGCGATACGCAAGTCAGCGGGAGGCATCACCCAGTGAGGGGAACCATCCTGCGCCTGGGGTTCTGCCTGGCATTCGGAGCCATGTTCGCGCTCGCAGGCTGTTCACAATCCACTCCCGGTTCACCCATACCCGCCGATACAGGTACTTCCGGGCCTGCGGCATCCGGCACGCCATCCCAGCCCGCACTCGATGCCGAGCCGTACCGCACGAAGCCGTGCGATCTCCTGCCAGCGGACCTGCTGAAATCATTGGGATACACCGCAGCCGGCATGGTGGTTGCCCCCGACAAGGCAGCCATTGCCGGCGATGCGTGTGCCTGGCATGACTACAGCGGGCCCAAAGCGAAGAGCATTCAGGCCCACATCCTGAAGAAGATCACCGATCCGAATTTTCCGGGTCTCGCTGCCATCTTCAACAACTACAAGAAGGGCCTGATCGCGTACGCCGACCCCACCGACGTGTCCGGCTACCAGGGAGTCTTCGCCGATCTGCAGGATGACCGCTCCTCAGGTAAGTGCGACCTTTCGGTCGCCATCAGCGATACTCAGGTCCTGACCGCCAGCGCCGACGGCTACAACAACGCCCAGGATTCGTGTGATACCGCGAAGCAGCTGGCTGAGGCTATGATCAAGACGCTGCAGGGTTCCTGAGGGGGAGCGATGGGGACGATGGACGGCACGCAGATCTACAACAACTTCAACGCCGGTAGACCCGAGGTTTTCCAGGCGCTGGGGGATTCGATCGACGACCTCAACAAGGGTTACCTCGACGAGGCCAAGGCGATCATGGAGTTGCAGATGCGGATGAGCCAGTCCTGGACGGGCGCTTCCGGCGACGCGGCCAGTGCGGGGGCTGGCCCGCTCGCCGCGGCGTTCCGGGATTCGTCGGTGCCGCTCGACGAGACCACCAACGCGATGAGCACCCAGACCGGCTCGCTGGAGACGGCCAAGAGTGCGGTTGTGCCAGTGCCGCCCGCGCCCGAGAAACCCAGTGGCTGGTCGACCGTCTTCAAGGCCGCCATTCCGATCGTCGGGCCGAGCATGGCGGTCAGCGACATCAAGTCGTACCAGGACGGGCTCGACAAGCACAACACCGCCAACGAGACCAACGTCCGGGTGATGGCCCAGTACTCCTCGGCCACCAGTTCCACCCAGAGCACCATCCCGATGAGCTACCGGCCCCTCGCGATCGACGGCGCGTCGGTCAGCGTCAAGCCGCCCGAGCTGAACGTGACGACCGGGCACCTCACCTCCCAATACGTCGGGCCCACCCAGCAGTCCCCCTCGTCGACACCTTCGCCATCAGGCAGCGGACCGATCGGGTCCGGGCCGGTCAGCCCGCCGCCGAACGTCCGGCCGACCGGGCCCGTCACGGCGGTCACGCCACCGACCGGCCTGAACGTCAGTCCTGTGACCAGGCCGCCGAGCCTGCCGGGCCCGGGCGGCACCAGCCAGGGCGGCGGGACCGGCAGCAGCGGCTACGTGCCCGGCGGCGGCTCGAACTCCGCCGACCCGCAGCGGCGCGGGCCCAGCGGCAACCGCGGCCCGACCGGCACCGGCGGCGGGAACTCCTCGAACTCCGGGCGCAACAACAGTGCGGCCAGCCGCCTCTACGGCACCGACGACGAGAACACGAACCGGCGCGGGACGGGCAGCGGCGGGCGCGGCAGCGGCTCAGGCTCCGGCGCGGCTGACGAGCGGGTCGGACGCGGCGCCGGCGAGAGCAGCAAGGTCGCCGAGAACCGGCTCGGCGCCGGCAAGGGCAGCGGCGCGGGCAACCTCGGCAACGCGGCCGCGGCCGAGCAAGCCGCGGCCGGTCGCGGCGCCGCCAAGGGCGCCAACGGCTCGCCGATGGGCGCCGCCGGGCAGCGCGGGCGCGGCGAGGACGACGAGGAACACCAGCGTCCCGACTACCTGCTCGAAGCCGACCCCGACTCGATCTTCGGCAACGACATCCGGGCGACCCCGCCGGTCATCGGCGAATAGGCATGCCGGCGGTTCGCAGCGACTACCTCACCCTCCCACTCGACGCGCTCGCGGGCGCCGTCGAGCGGGAGAACCTGGGGACCCTGCACCTCGTCCTGCGCCCGGAACCGATCTGGCTTCCCGACACCGAGAAGCTCGCCGCCGAGCAGCGGATGCGCGACGCACTCCAGGAAGCGGGCCTGCTGAACCGGCGGGGCCAGCTCGATGTCGAGTTCCTCGACTGGCTCCCGCTCCTGACGAGCGCCTCCGTCGAGTACTACGGCTGGGTCCACGATGGACAGAAGACCTACGGGATTCTCACGGCAGCGCGCGGACTTCAGGGCATCGTCGCCATCCGGGTCGGCGACGGGATCGCGCTCAAACCCATCCAGCGGGAGCACCTCGCCGAAGCGCTGATCGCCGAACTGCCCGACGTCCGCCCCGGCGGCGGGCGCCCGCTGATGATCCGCGTCGCCGAGCTCGAGGCCGCGAGCCGCGAGGACCGCAGGCCCAGCTGGGACATCCGCGACCTCGTGAACGTCCTGCAACGACCGGTCACCGGCACCGGCGAGCTCTACGCCGCCCGCCGCGACGACCTCAACCGCTACCACCGGCTCGAAGAACCGCTGCACTACGCCGACACCGACTGGGGCCGCTACCTCAACTACTCGTCCGGCACCGGCAAGGAAGCCGCGGTCCACCTGGCGCCCGGCTCACCCGGCGCCCTCATCGAGCACCTGCTCCGGCTCGAACAAACGCTGCCGAGCTAACCGAACCACCGCGACAACGCGTCCGCCAAACCGTCCGGCCCATCATCGCTCGCCCACGCGACAAAACCGTCCGGACGGACCAGCGCACCCGCCAACCGCGGATGGCTCACACACTTCGCGGTCAGGACCCGCACCCGCGAACGCCACGGAGCCACAACCTGGCGCAAGGCCTCGGAGTCCGTCGAATCCAGCAGCACCGCCGAACCATCCTGACAATGCTCACCGAACCGGCTGCCGTCCGCGAACTCGAAATCCGGGGCGCTCAAACCTGCCAGCTCATGCGTGCTGTCGACCGGATACCGGTTCAGCACACCGGAAAGCTTCTTCGCGAGATACGTCGCGCCGTCGGGCGTGTCGAGCAAATCCGTGACCACGTCACGCAAAGCGCGCGTGCGCGGGTCCGTGCGCATCAGCGCCACCTGCGCCCGCGTCCACTCCAGCACCCACGCGCCGATCGGATGCCGTTCCGTCGTATAGGTATCCAGCAACCCTTCCGGCGCCCAGCCATGAATCGTCGCCGCGAGTTTCCAGCCCAGGTTGGCCGCGTCGCCGATGCCGAGGTTCAGTCCCTGCCCGCCGAACGGTGAGTGCACATGTGCCGCGTCGCCCGCGAGGAGCACCCGTCCGTGGCGGTAAGTCGTTGCCTGGCGGGCATTGTCGGTGAACCGGGTCGCGGTGTGCACGGCGGTGATCGTGACGTCCACACCGGACACCCGCCGCATGCTCTCTTGCAGTTCCGCCGCCGTGATCGGCGCTTCGCGATCCGCGGGCACACCGGGTTCGACGGTCAGGATCCGGCCCGGAACCGGTCCGTGCACATAAATTCCGCGATCCGTCCGGTGCCAGCCCATCCCGAGCCCTTCGGCCCCGGTGATCTCGACCAGCGCCTGCCGCCCGGTGATCTCCGGATCGGTACCGGGAAAATCGAACTCGCCGAGCTTCCGCACCAGGCTGCGCCCACCGTCGCAGCCGACGAGCCAGCCCGCGCGCACGACCTCCTCCCCCAACCGCACGCCGACCCCGGACTCGTCAACGTCGAAGCCCGTCAACGCGGTGCCCCGCCGGATTTCCGCGCCAAGCTCGGAAGCCTTGTCCGCCAGCACAATTTCCAGCGCCTGCTGCCCGATCGGCAGCGTCTCACCCGCCGGCCCGGGGTCGCCGAAAGCCGGATCAGTGAAATCGACCCGGCTGCCGTCCACCATGATGCCCGCGAAATGGCCGGCCATCCTGGGCGGCCGGCCTCCCGAGCCCCGGCCGAGGAACGCCCGCATCCGTTCGTACGCAAGACGTTTCTGCTCCTCCAGCGCCGGCCACAGGCCGCGCCGGTACAGCACCTCGGCCGTCGACCTGCCGAACCCGCCCGCCTTGATCGTCTGGTCCATTTCGGACAGTCGCTCGACGACGAGCACGCGCACCCCGGCCAGCCGCAGTTCCACGGCGAGCATCAGTCCGACGGGGCCACCCCCGGCCACCACCACATCGAAGTCCATGGCCACAAAATATATCGAGTAAAAGTTTATGTCCAGTACACTATCGAGCCATGGGACTCCGCGAGCAGAAGAAGCAGGCCACGCGACGGCAGATCTCGAACGTCGCGACCGGGTTGTTCCTGGTCAGAGGCTTCGACAAGGTGACGGTCGCGGAGATCGCCGACGCGGCGGGCGTGTCGAAGATGACGGTCTTCAACTATTTCCCGCGCAAGGAGGACCTGTTCCTGGACCGGCACGCGGACCGGCTCGACGACCTCGAGAGGACGATCCGTACCCGCGCGCCCGGCGAGCCCGTGGTCGCCGCGCTGCGCCGGTATCACCACGAACTGCACGAAGCGCGGCATCCGCTCACCGGCACCAGGCCTGGTTCGGCGCAGTTCCTGCGCGTGGTGCACGCGAGCCCCGCCTTGCTGAACCGGACGCTCGAACAGTCACGTGAGATCGCCGAAAAGCTGCGGACCTTGCTCGCCGAGGAGACCGATCCGCTCGACGCCGAGCTGATGGCGAATCTCCTGGCCGCCACCATTGATTCGATCTACGAGTACACCGCGAAGCGGATGCTCGCCGGCGACGATCCCGACGAGGTGCACCGCGATCAGGCCGCCGTCATCGACCGGGCCTTCGACCTGGTCGAACACGGGACCGGGTCACGCGAGTAGCGCGTCCAGCTTCGCCCGCACCCGCTCCATGTCCTCGGTGTACTTGAGCACCGCGCCGAGCGTGCGGGCCGCCGTCTCGACGTCCAGCTCGTCGCGATCCAGCGCGAGCAGCGCCTGCGCCCAGTCCAGCGACTCGGCGACCCCGGGCGGCTTCAGCAGCTCCAGCTCGCGCAGCCGCCGGACGGCCACCGCCACCTGGGTCGCGAGGCGCTCGCCGACGCCGGGCAGCCGCCGCCGCAGGATGGCGACCTCGCGCGCGAGGTCCGGGTGCTCCAGCCAGTGGTACAGGCACCGCCGCTTGAGGGCGTCGTGCACCTCGCGCGTGCGGTTCGACGTGAGAATCACCAACGGCGGCTGCTCGGCGCGCACCTCGCCGAACTCCGGGATGGTCACCGCGTTCTCGTCCAGCAGCTGCAACAGGAACGCCTCGAACTCGTCGTCCGCGCGGTCGATCTCGTCGACGAGCAGCACACACGGCGCGGTGGTAAGCGCTTTCAGCAGCGGCCGGGCGAGCAGGAAACGCTCGGTGTAGAGCGACTGCTCGGCGGTTTCGACGTCGAGCGACTCGCTGCCCGCTTCGAGCGCGCGCAGGTGCAGCAGCTGCCGCGGGAAATCCCATTCGTAGAGCGCCTGCGCCGCGTCGATTCCTTCGTGGCACTGCAACCGGATCAGCGGCAACTCCAGCGAGCGCGACAGCGCGACCGCGAGCGAGGTCTTCCCGGTGCCGGGTTCGCCTTCGCAGAACAGCGGCCGCTTCATGCGCAGGGCGAGGAACGCGGCCGTGGCGACGCCTTCGTCGGCGAGGTAGCCCGTGCCTTCGAGCGCCGTCGCCAGCTCTTCCGGTGAGTTGACCATCACTGTTCCAGAGTAGAGGGCAAGTCCTCGGGCGTGTCGACGTCGAACCCGCTGCCGAGGTCGGCGCACTCGACGAGGCGCAGATCCTGCCTGGTGGCAAGCCAATCTCGGGCACCGCGGTCACCGCTCGCGGAAGCGGCGACGCCGGGCCACCACGTGCGCCCGAAAAGCACCGGATGTCCGGGAACGCCGTCGTACGCGGCGCGCGCGACGACCTCCGGCGAGGCTTGCGCGGCTAGCCGGGCGATCACCCGCGCGTCCACTTTGGGCAGGTCCACCAGGTGCACCAGCACGGCGTCGGCTTCCGGCAGCGCGCGCAGGCCGGCCCGCAGCGACGCGCCCATCCCGGTCGCCCAGTCCTCGGCGAACACCGCCAGTGACGGGTCCGGCAGCAGCGCTCGGGCGTCCTCGGCCTGCGCGCCGAGCACGACCCGGATCGGCGCGCAGCCACCGTCGGCCAGCACGCGCAATGCCCGGCGCACCAACGGTTCTCCATCGAGTTCGACGAGCGCTTTGGGGCGGCCGAAACGCCGGCCGGCACCGGCGGCGAGCAGCAGCCCGGCGCAGCGGGCCCCTCCCGCTGGAGGCGCCAGCGAATCAGCCACGGCGGTGGGCCTGTGCGGGGGTGACGGCGAGGTCGTCCTCGATCCGTTTCGCGGCGGCGAGCAGCGGCGGGACCATCTCGTCCCGCACCGACTCGCGGGTCGTCCGGCTGGCGTGAGTGGACACGTTGATCGCGGCGACGACCGTGCCGCGCCGGTCGCGGATCGGCGCGGCGGCCGACCGCAGGCCTTCCTCCAGCTCCTGGTCGACGAGCGCCCAGCCCTGCTCACGCACGGCATCCAGCTCGGCACGCAACGCCTCGGGCTCGGTCAGCGTGCGCGCGGTCAGCCGGTCCAATGCGGTCTCGGCCAGGTACTTCTCCAACGCCGGCCGCTCCAGGCCGGCCAGCAGGACGTGCCCCATCGAGGTGGCGTGCGCGGGGAAACGCGTGCCGACGTTGATGGTCACGGTCATGATCCGCGAGACCGCGACGCGCGCGACGTACACGATGTCCGTGCCTTCGAGTACGGACACCGAACTGGACTCGCGCACCTCGGCGGACAGCCGTTCCAGGTGCGGCTGGGCGACCTCCGGCAGCGTCATGCTGGACAGGAACGCGTAGCCGAGTTCGAGGACGCGCGCGGTCAGGGAGAAGTACTTGCCGTCCGTGCGGACGTAACCGAGATCGGTGAGCGTCAACAGGAATCGCCGTGCCGCCGCCCGGGTCAGGCCGGTCACCCTGGCCACATCGGACAGGGTGAGTTCGGGCGCGCCCGCGTCGAACGCCCGGATCACGGCCAGGCCGCGCTCCAGCGACTGCACGTGATGCGCGGCACGTTCTTCCATGGCCTTAACTTACTTCGCCCATTTCCGAAAGGGTCTTCTGGGCGATCGCGAAGGCCGCGTTCGACGCGGGAACGCCCGCGTAGACGCTCGTGTGCAGGAGCACTTCGCCGATCTCGTCGGGGGTCAGCCCGTTCGTGATCGCGGCGCGGACGTGCATGGCGATCTCGTTCTCGCAGTGCAGCGCGGTGAGCACGGCGAGCGTGATGCAGCTGCGGGTCTTGCGATCGAGGCCCTCGCGCGTCCAGACCGAGCCCCATGCCGAGCGCGTGATGTAGTCCTGGAACTTTGCCGTGAACTCGGTGGTGTTCGCGACCGCGCGGTCGACGTGGGCCTCGCCCAGGACCTCGCGGCGGACCTTCATCCCCGCGTCGTAAAGCTCGTCGCTCATGCGACTCCCTTCAGATGGTCGAGAATCAGCTGGGTGAACCGGCCGGCCTGTTCGTAGCTGCCCAGGTGTGCCGCGTTGTCGACGATCTCGAACCTAGCGCCGCTAATGCCGTCGGCGATCACGCGGCCGTGGTCGGGCGGCAGCGCCTTGTCCTCCGCGCCCGAGATGACCAACGTCGGCGCGGTGATCTTCGGCAGGCCGGGCACGAGGTCGAGATCCGCGAGCAACTCGCAGCAGGACGCGTAGCCCTCGACCGGCGTGGTGGCCGTCATCTCGCTCAGCTTCGCGGCCTGCTCGGGGTTCGCGTCGATCCAGGGCTGGGTGAACCAGCGGCCGATGGCGCCCTGCGCGATACCCGCCAGGCCTTCGGCGCGCACGGTTTTGGCGCGGTCGAGCCACATCCGGGTGTTGCCGGGCTGCGCGGAGGTGCAGCACGCGACCAGGCTCCGGACGTGTTCCGGCGCGTTCTGCGCCAGCCAGACGCCGGTCATGCCGCCGAGGGACAGGCCGGCGAAATGCGCCGACTCGACGCCCAGCCGTGCCAGCAACGCGAGCACGTCGCCGCCGAGGTCGTCGATGCCGTACGGCCCGTTCGGCACGGGCGATTCACCGTGCCCCCGGGTGTCGTAGCGGATCACACGGAAACCGTTGTCCACCAATGGTTTCACTTGCGGTTCCCACATCCGCAGCGTGCTGCCGATGGAGTTGCTCAGCACGACGACGGGACCGTCGGCCGGACCCTCCACGACGTGATGCACCGCGATGGTCACTGGCTCCCCTTTCGGTCGGCGTGCGCGGTCAGCGCGCGTTCGACGAACACCCGCGCGCTCCCCAGATAGTCGGCCGGATCCAGCAGCCGCGCGATTTGCTCCCGGCTCAAATGCTTGCCCACCAACGGATGCTCGGCGAGCAGATCGAGCAACGCACCCTCGCCCGCGAGCGCGCGCTTGGCGCAGGCGGTGACCGCGTCGTGCGCCGCGAGCCGTCCGGTGTACTTCGCCAGCTCCGTGGTGACGCGTTCGGACAGGATCGCGCCGCCGGTCGCGTCGAGGTTCTCGCGCATCCGCGCGGGGTCCACTCGCAGGCGCTCGAAACTCGTGCGCAGCCAGTGGATCGCGGATCCGGTGCTGCGGAAAAGTTCCGTGATCGGCCGCCATTCGGCGTGCCAGGACCCGGCGGCCCGCTGGTGTTCCTGGGGCATCGCGGCGAGCAGCGTGCTCACCAAGCCGGGCGCCTGCTGAGCGGCGGCCTGCGCGGCGATCGCGGCGATCGCGTTCCGCTTGTGCGGCATGGTGGACGAACCGCCGCTGCCTTCGGCGATTTCGGCGACCTCGGCGACCTCGGTCTGCGCCAGCAGCGTGATCGTCCGGCTCGCGCCGCCGACGACCCCGCACAGTTCGCCGAGAGCACCGGCCAGCTCGGCGATCCGGGTGCGTTCGGTGTGCCACGGCAGCACGGGCTCGTCCAGCCCCAGCCGCCGACTGAACGCCGCGAGCACTAGCGGCCCTCGCTCGCCTAGCGACGCTAGCGTGCCGGTCGCGCCGCCGAGCTGAGCCGCGAGCCGGACGCCGCGCAGCCGCTGGGCGGCAGCGTCCAAACCGGACAGCCAGCCCGCCACCGTGAACCCGAAGGTCACCGGAATCGCCTGCTGTAAGAGGCTTCTGCCGACCTGGACCGTGCCCGCGTGCTCGCTCGCCAGCCGCGCGGCCTCGGCCGCCGCGGCCTCGAGGTCCTCGAAGAGCGGGATCAGCGCTCGCTTCGCGAGCAGCATCACGGCGCTGTCCATGATGTCCTGGCTGGTCGCACCGAAATGGACGTACCGGCCGGCTTCGCCCGCCTGGCTGGTGATCTCGCGGACGAGCGCCGCCGGTGGGCTGCCGACGCCGACCGCCTTCGCGCCGATCTCCGCCACGTCGAAGTACCCCTCGCGGCACACCTCGGCGATCCGGTCGGCCTGCTCGCGAGGGACGAGGCCGACGTCCGCTTCCGCGGCCGCTAGCGCCGCTTCAACGTCTAGCAACGCTCGCAACCAGGCGGCGTCGCTCACCTCATCGCGGACCGCACCGGCCGCGAGCACGGGATCGAACAGCTCAGACATCAAAGAACACTGTCTCGCCTTCGCCCTGCAGTCGCACGTCAAAGCGGTACCCGTCGCCGGTCTTCGACGCGATCAGCGTGTGCCGCCGGTCCTCCGGGACGGTCCGCAGCACCTCGTCCGCCGCGTTCGCGTCGGCCTTGTCGGCGAAGTAGATCCGGGTGACGACACGGTCGAGCAGGCCGCGGGCGAACACCGAGACGTCGATGTGCGGGGCCTGACCCTGCACCACACCGGGCACCTGGGTTAGGACGTTGTACGTCCCATCTTTGCCGGTCGGGCACCGGCCGAAGCCGCGGAAGCCGGGGACGCGGCCGCGCGGGTCGTCGGGGTGGTCGAACCGGCCGTCCGGGTCCGCCTGCCAGGTCTCGATCAGCGCGTCCGGGACCACGTCGCCGTTCCCGTCATAGACGGTGCCGCGGATCCACACCGCGTCCGGCGTGCCTTCGGGCACGACGGTCGGCCCGTCCTCCCAAGGCAGTCCGATCGACAGGAACGGCCCGACGGTCTGCGACGGCGTGGTCACTGGTCATCCTCCTCGTCCTCGAAGACCGACTGCTCGCGGCCGCGCACCACGATGTCCCACTCGAAGCCGAGCGCCCATTGGGCAGTGGTGCGGCTGTGGTCGTAGCGCGAGACCATCCGCTGCCGGGCCTTCTCGTCCGGCACCGAGTTGAAGATCGGGTCCTGGAAGAACAGCGGGTCGTCGGGGAAGTACATCTGGGTGACCAGCCGCTGCGGGAATGCCTGGCCGAACACGGAAAAGTGGATGTGCGCCGGACGCCAGGCGTTGTCGTGGTTGCCCCACGGGTAGGCGCCGGGCTTGATCGTGGTGAACTCGTACCGGCCTTCCGAGTCGGTGGTCGTACGTCCTACGCCGGTGAAGTTCGGGTCGATCGGTGACGGCCAGTTGTCGTTGACGTGCCGGTAACGGCCGCCGGCGTTGGCCTGCCAGATCTCGATCAGCGAGTCCGGAATCGGCCGCCCGTCGCCGTCGAGCAGCCTGCCGTGCACGATGATGCGCTGTCCCTGCGGCTCGCCGTCGTGCTGCACGGTCAGGTCGTTGTCGTGCTCGCCGAGCCGGCCGGGGCCGAGCAGCGGCCCGGTGACCTCGGTCAGCTTCTGCGGCAACAGGACGAGCGGCTGCTTCGGGTGGCGCAGCCGGGTCGAGCCGTAGCCGGGCGAACCGAGCGGCGGCTGCGTGCCCTCGGGATCCCGCCGGTAGCGCGGCAAGATCAGCTTGTCACTGGCCGGAGCTGCCATAACATCTTCTCCTCAACCTTCGAGTACGACTGCCAAACCCTGTCCGACACCGATGCAGATCGCGGCAAGCCCCCAGCCACCGCCACGGCGGCGCAGCTCGTGCGCGAGCGTGCCGAGAATGCGGCCGCCGGACGCGCCGAGCGGGTGGCCGATCGCGATCGCCCCGCCGTTGACGTTGACGATCGAGGGATCCAGCTTCGGCCAGTCCGCGAAGCAGGCCAGCGACTGCGCGGCGAAGGCTTCGTTCAGCTCGACCGCGGCGAGATCGGACCAGCCGATGCCCGCGCGCTGCAGCGCGATCTCCGCCGCACGCACCGGGCCGATGCCGAACACGTCGGGATCCACGCCCGCCGCGCCGCGGCCCGCGATCCGCGCCAGCGGCGTCTTGCCGAGGCGGTCGGCGGCCTTCTGGTCGCCGAGCAGGACCGCGGACGCGCCGTCGTTGAGCGGCGACGCGTTGCCCGCGGTGACCGTGCCATCCTTGCGGAACGCGGGTTTGAGCTTCGCCAGTTTGTCCAATGTGGAGTCCGCGCGGATGCTCTCGTCGCGGGTCAGCTCGGCACCCGGCACCGGGATGACGTGCGAGTCGTAGAAACCGGAGTCCCACGCCTTCGCCGCGTTCAGGTGGCTGCGCAGCGCGAACTCGTCCTGCGCCTCGCGGCCGATGCCGTAGCGCTCGGCGAGCCGTTCGGTGCTCTCACCCAGCGAGATCGTCCACTGCTCCGGCATCTCCGGGTTGACCATGCGCCAGCCGAGCGTGCTCGAATGCAGCGTCTGGTTGCTTGCGGCGTAAGGCTTTTCCGGCTTCAACAGGATCATCGGCGCGCGGGTCATGGACTCCACGCCACCGGCGACGACGAGCGACGCGTCGCCGACCGCGATGGACCGGCTGGCCTGCATCGCCGCGTCGAGGCCGGAACCGCAGAGGCGGTTGACGGTGCTGCCGGGCACGCTCGTCGGCCAGCCCGCGAGCAGCGCCGCCATCCTGGCCACGTTCCGGTTGTCCTCACCGGCCTGGTTGGCGTCGCCGAGCACCACTTCGTCCACAGTGGATGGATCAAGATCGTTGCGGGAAGCCAGTTCCCGAAGTACGTGTGCGGCCAGGTCGTCGGGCCGAACCTTCGCGAGCGCCCCGCCGTAGCGGCCGAAGGGCGTGCGGATGGCGTCGAGAACGAACGCGTCGGTCATCATGCCGCCTTCAATTCGCGCAGGGTCGCGAGTTCGGTTTCGGTCGGTGGCGGTGTGGCGGACAGCTCGGGCGAGACCTTCAGGTCCCAGCCCGTGGCCTCGCGCACCTGCTCGACCGTCACGCCCTCGTGGACCTCGGTCAGCACCAGCTCGGACGTGTCCGGAGCGGGCCGGAACACGCCGAGGTCGGTGATCACCAGCGTCGGCCCGGCGCCACGCAGGCCCAGCTTCTCGCGGTCACCCTTGCCGCGGCCGTGGCCGAACGAGGTGACGAAGTCGACCCGGTCGACGAAGCTGCGCTTGCTCTGCCGCACCACCACGTACACCTCTCGACACGACGCGGCGATCTCCGGCGCGCCACCGGCTCCCGGCAGCCGCACCTTCGGGTGCTCGTAGTCGGCGCCGATGACCGTGGTGTTGATGTTGCCGAACCTGTCCAGCTGCGCGGCCCCGAGGAAGCCGACGTCGATCCGGCCGGGCTGCAGCCAGTAGTTGAACACCTCGGGCACGCTGATCACCGCGTCCGCGGTCTCGGCGAGGATGCCGTCGCCGATCGACGCGGGCAGGCGGCCCGGCTTCGAGCCGAGCGTGCCCGATTCGTAGACGAGGACCAGGTCCGGCGCGTGCGTGCGGCGCGCGAGGTTGGCCGCGGTGGAGGGCAGGCCGATGCCGACGAAGCAGCGCTGGCCGCTGGACAGCGCGCGGGCGGCGGCGATCGACATCATCTCGTCGGACGTGTACGTCCGCTCTTCCGTCGCGGTCACTTGGTCCCCTCCATCGCGAACACCTTCTCGTTAAGCCATTCCTCGAACGAGTCCCGATTCCGCCCAATGGAATCCCAATACTCGTAATACTCGTTGTCCCGCTCGTAGTAGCCCTGCGCGTAGGACGGGTGCGCGCCGCGCGGTACTTCGGCGACCGCGGTGACCGCCCAGGACGGCAGGATCAGCTGGCCGGGCACGGGAGCCAGCTCGTCGACGACTTCCTCGACGGTGACCAGGCTGCGCTTCGCGGCGAGTACCGCTTCCTTCTGCACGCCGACGAGTCCCCAGATCTGCACGTTGCCGGCCCGGTCGGCGCGTTGCGCGTGGATGATCGAGACGTCCGGGTTGATCGCCGGCACGGCGGCCAGCTGCTCGCCGGTGAACGGGCAGGTGATCTGCTTGATCGTCTCGGTGTGCTCAGGCAGATCCGTGCCCGAGTAGCCGCGCAGCACCGCGAACGGCAGTCCGGACGCGCCGGCGACGTAGCGGTTGGCCATCCCGGCGTGGCTGTGCTCCTCGATCTCCAGCGGCACCGGCCACGAGTTCTGCACCGCGTCGCGGAACCGGTGCAGCGAGCCGACGCCGGGGTTGCCACCCCAGGAGAAGATCAGCTTGCGCGCGCAGCCGGCGCCGATGAGCTGGTCGTACACGATGTCCGGGGTCATCCGCACGAGCGTCAGGTCCTTGCGCCGCTGCCGGATGATCTCCTGCCCGGCCGCATGCGGGATCAGGTGCGTGAACCCTTCCAGCGCAACGGTTTCGCCGTCGTGGACCAGCTGCGCGACCGCGTCACGCAAGGACAGTATCTCAACCATGAGCTACCTCGTTCGCATTCCGCACATAAGTTCTCCATATGAACGTACTTGGTGACTCCGGGCCGCGCAAGGGAAGGTGGAGCCATGCGGATCGTGGTCACGAGGCGGATACCCGAAGCTGCGCTGGTCGAACTCCGGGCACTGGGTGAGGTGTGGATGCCCGAGGAGGACCGGGCGCTCGATCCGGACGAGCTGCGCAAGACCGTCGCGGGCGCGGCCGCGATCGTCTGCATGCTGCACGACCGCATCGACGCGTCCGTCGCCGAAGCCGCCGGCCCCAGCCTGCGGATCGTCGCGAACGTGGCGGTGGGGTACGACAACATCGACGTGCCCGCGCTCACCAGCCGCGATGTCTTCGTCACGAACACACCGGGAGTCCTCACCGACGCCACCGCCGATCTCGCGTTCGGGCTGCTGCTCGCGCTCACCCGCCGGATCGCCGAGGGCGACCGGCTGCTCCGGTCGCGCGAGCCCTGGTCGTTCCACCTGGGCTTCATGCTCGGCACCGGGTTGCAGGCCAAGACACTCGGCATCATCGGCCCCGGCCAAATCGGACGGGCGATGGGCAAGCGGGCCGAGGCGTTCGGCATGCACGTTGTCTACAGTGGACGGTCGGAGCCGAAGGAGGACCTGCTGCGGCGGGCCGATGTCGTGTCGCTGCACTGCCCGCTCACCCCTGAGACGCACCACCTGATCGACGCCGAAGCGCTGAAGGTCATGAAACCGACCGCCGTCCTGATCAACACCACGCGCGGCCCGGTGGTCGACGAGGCGGCGCTCGCCGACGCGCTGCTCGGCCGCGAGATCGCGGGCGCGGCGCTGGACGTCTTCGAGCGGGAGCCGGAGGTCGAGCCGCGCCTGCTGGAACTGGACAACGTGGTGCTCACGCCGCATCTGGGTTCGGCGACCGTGGAGACCCGGACGCAGATGGCCCTGCTCGCCGCCGAGAACGTGACGGCGGTACTCACCGGCAAGGAAGCGATAAATCCGGTGCGCGGCTGACTGGTACGGCAGTACTGTTTTCCGCGTGCGACAGACCCTCATCTTCGACGCCGACGACACGTTGTGGGAGAACAACGTCGTCTTCGAGCGCGTCATCGACGACTACCTCGACTGGCTCGCGCACCCGACGCTCGACCGAGCCGAACTCCGCGCGATCCTCGACGACATCGAGCGTGCGAACGCGGCCGTGCACGGCTACGGCACCAAGGTCTTCCTGCGCAGCCTGCACGAATGCGTGGCGCGGCTGCGGCAACGCCCGGCGACCGAGCAGGAGGGGCGGCAGATCCTCGAGCTGGCCGACCAGCTCATCAACCACCGGATCGAGCTCATCCCCGGTGTCGCCGACACGCTCGGCGACCTCGCCGCGCGGCACGAACTGTTGCTGCTGACCAAGGGCGATCAGGAGGAGCAGCAGCGCAAGATCGACGCGTCCGGGCTCGACCACCACTTCTCACACGTACATATCGTTCGGGAGAAACACGCGGGCACGTACCTGGAGCTGGTGGAGGAGCACTCGCTGCGGCCGGCGCACGCCTGGATGATCGGCAACTCGCCGAAGTCGGACATCGTGCCCGCCCGGCAGGCGGGGCTGAACGCCGTCTTCATCCCGAACGAGAGCACCTGGGTCCTCGAACACGATGTCGTCGACCCCGCCGACGACCGGGTACTGCACCTCTCGCGCTTCCCCGAGCTGCTCTCTCACTTCTGACCGTGGAAGGCCGGCCCCGCGGGAGCCGGCCTTCCACGATTCGTCAGACTCCGGTCGGCGCCTCGGGCGAGGGCATCACGGCGAAGTTGAGCTGACCCTGGTCGTCCTGCTGCACGTCCAGCACCTTGTCGTCGAGGAACTGGGCGGCCTGCGGCTCCAGGAACACGCGGGCCCCGGCGTCGGTGCCCAGCACCTGGTCACCGTCTTCCGGCTGCTCCGCCACGGACAGCGCCAGCTGCGCGCCCGCGTCCTGCTGGGCCTGCACGGCGAAGCGCAGTCCACCGGTCTCCTGCTTGCCCTCCTGGGCGGTCAGCGCGCTGATCGCCTCGGCGGCGGCATCGGTCAAAGCGAGCATGGTGTTCATCCCTTCGGTTACGTGCGCTCGTATCTCCCGACCATAGGGGTCTCGGAATGGTCACGCTCGCCAGACCCGGGCACCGGATCGCCCGCTCGACCGGTTACAAGTCTTCGGCCACTGTTCAGGATGGCCGGATCCGTTCCCCGGCATCATGGACGCGTGACCGCGCCGAACCCGGAGAACGCCGGAGAGCAAGGTCACTCAGTTGTACAGTGCAAGAAGTTGTTGAGGCTAGGTAAGTTGATGTCATGACCACTGCGCAGTGGACCGCAGAGCGAGCGGAGCGCCGGCGCGACTCCGCGCACCCGGTGGTCTGGTATGTCGCGGCGGGTGTGGTCACCACCGGACTACAGGAAGTGATCTTCCTCGCCGGGCGTCCGCTCATGGCGTCGGTCGCGGCGAACATCGTGGCGATCGCGGTCACGACACTGCTGAACACCGAGTTCCACCGCCGGGTCACCTTCGCGCACATGCGGACCTCCAGGGTGAAGCTGCACCTGCAGTCGCTCGGCACGTTCGCGTTCTACGCCGGCTACGGATCGGTCGTCCTGCTGGTACTCCAGGCGATCGTCGGCTCACCGTCCGCGACACTCGAAGCGGTGACGCTTGCCGTCACTAGTGCGGTGGGTGGAGTCTTACGATTCGTAGTCCTTCGCTGGTGGGTTTTCACTACTCGGCGATAACTGACCCGACAGGTCACGCGGAGATGTCACTTGTGTGCAAAAACCGCTCGGAACTGCACGGAGTGACCAACCGGCGATCGTCCGCAAGCAGGTCGCTGCGACAAATGGGGTATCTCCGCAAGTTCTCTTGTTGAAATCTGGACTGTCGAACACGCGCCGCTTACGATTACGCTCAGTCGCATCGGTGGCGGGTCGGCAGGGACCAAATGGGAGTGTCCGCTTACCGAGGGTGACAGACGTGGGCTCCCGATCGCGACCGATCGTGGGGTCGCCGTTGTCGTTGGGGAGTCGACCTATGAGAACCGAAGTCCCACCGGATACCGTCGTGCCTGTCGAAGCGTCGGTGCCCGGCTTCACCATTCCACAGTCGTTTCCGCGGGGTCCCGCGCAACGGCTGACCAAGGAAGAGCTCGATCCCGCGGTCAAGGATGCCGCGACCGGGGATCCGGCGGCCATTGCCAGGCTGATCAGCATGATCACGCCCGTCGCGGTGCGGTACTGCCGCGCTCGCCTCGGCGGTCGTGACCTGTCCTACCTGTCGGCGGACGACGTCGCGCAGGAGGTCTGCCTGGCGGTGCTGCACGCGTTGCCGAACTATCAGGATCGAGGAGGGTCGTTCCTGTACCTCGTGCACGCGATCGCGTCGAACAAGGTGGCCGACGCCTACCGGCTCGTGTCACGCGACCGGTCGGACCCGGTCGCCGAACTGCCCGAGCGCCCGCTGACCGACAACGAGCCGGAGAAACGCGCGCTCGACGTGGATCTGGGTGCCCGGCTCAACAAGCTGGTCGCCACGCTTCCGCCGCTGCAACAGGAAATCCTGACGCTGCGGCTGATCGTGGGCCTGTCCGCGAGCGAGACCGCCGAGGCGCTCGGCATCTCGGCCGGCAACGTCCGGGTCACCCAGCACCGGGCGCTCACCAAACTGCGCGCCATGATCACCCGTGACGGAGATCTCGTTCAGCCGTAAGCCTTTTTCGAGCTCGGGCAGGAGCTCGCAGGAGGCGGAAGAAGAAGTAGTCCCCGATGGTCGCCACCGATCTGGACCCCGTGCCAGATCGGTGAACCCACTGACTTTGTTCCGCTCGTCGCCCCCAGGCCTTGATGGCGTCCGCGACCTAGCGCTCACCTCGAACCCGTTGCCCGACGCGGCTTTCGCAGGCCGGACCAGGCCCCCCGGTCCGGCCTTCCCGGTTGTCAGCGCGTGGCCGAAACGTACTTCTTGCCGTCCTCCGCACGCTGCTTGCGGCGCATGATCGCGGCCCGGCGCTCGGCCTCGTCGAGACCACCCCAGACGCCGAACGGTTCCTCGGCGGTCAGCGCGTGATGGCGGCATTCGACGATGACGGGACAGGACCGGCAAACCCGCTTGGCCCTGGCAACCCGGTCCGCGCGGGCGAACCCGCGTTCCCCGTCCGGGTGGAAGAAGACCGAGCTGTCGAGATTCCGGCAATTGCCGTTGCGCTGCCACTCCCAGATTTCCGCGACCGGATTGGGCAGCCGTGTCGTATCAGCCATTGGTCAGACTCCCTCCCGAAGCGCTGTCGCAACAGGACTACCCAGGCGGGACGGCTGCTACACCTGACTTTCCTCGGTGGTTCTCATTGGAATTGGGCCGTGGGAATCAAATGACGAACAGCAGGGCGGCGCTGACGAGGACGACGACCGCGGTGGCGAAGTGGATCCCGAACGCCACGGCCCTCGTACCGCCGTTGCGCAGCACGACGATCGTGTCGCCGAGCGGGACCAGTGCGACCAGCAGCATGAACCAGGCTTCGGCGTGGGCGCCGGCGAAGGCCAGCAGCGCCAGGCCGACCAGGCCGTAGCTGCCGTCGCGCACGCCCTTGATCGTCAGGTACGCGGGATCGCCGTCGGCTTTCGCGGGCACGCCATACGCGGCGGCCGCCGGGCGGGGCACAAACAGGAACCGCAACCCGATGAACAGGATCATCAGGTTCAGCAAGATGGCTAGCCCGTAGGCGATGGGGGTGAGCATCTCGAACTCCGATCTAGCAACGCTAGGAACGAGAACAACGCTAACAGGTCAATGACATGAAGTCTAGCGGTGCTAGAATCGCTGCCATGTCCATTCAGACGCGCCGGGAGCGCGAGCGCGCGGACCGGGAGAAGCTGATCGTCGCGACCGCGCGCGAGCTGGCGGAGACCGAGGGCTGGGACGCGGTGACGACGCGCCGGCTGGCCGAGAAGGTCGAGTACAGCCAGCCCGTGCTCTACAGCCATTTCAGGGGCAAGGACGCCATCGTGATCGCGGTCGCGCTGGAGGGTTTCGCCGAGCTGGCCGAGCAGCTGCGCGGCGCCAGGGCGAGAGCCGACCAGACCCTCGCCGCAGTCAGTCGCGCCTACATCGCCTTCGCCGACCGGCACCCCGCCCTCTACGACGCGATGTTCAGCCGGTCCGTCGATCTGCCGTTCGCCACGCCCGACGCCCCGCCGGCCCTGCACGCCGCGTTCGACGAGCTGGCCGACGCCATCCGGCTGCAGACCCAGGAGGACGAAGTCGGCCTGCTCACCGAAACCTTCTGGGCGGCCCTCCACGGGCTGGTCACCCTCACCCGCAGCGGACGGCTCCCCCGCGACGCCGCCGACCGCAGGCTCGAACTACTGCTCGCGCGCTTCGACGGATAGCCGTTTCTCGAAGAAGTGATCCGCGTACAGCCGGTCGCCGTACGGCTCGACCTCCTGGTATCCGTGCCGCGCGTACAGCGCCCGCGCCTCGACCAGATCGCTTCGCGTGTCCAGGCGCATGACGTGGACACCGGCTTCCCGGGCGGCGTCCTCGGCCGCCCGCAACAACCGCGCGGCCCAGCCGTTTCCGCGCGCGCTCGCCTTGACGAACATGCGGGTCAGCTCGGCCGTGCCGGGTTCGGTGGACACCACGCCGACGCAGCCGACGATCTCGTTTCCCTGCCGCGAGACGAAGAACGGGTCGACGTGCTCGCTCGGCTCGTCGGCCTGCGCCTTGTCGATCTCCTCGCCGGTGGCCTGGCGGCCGTGGTAGCGGCTCACGATGTCGTCGAAATACTCGCGCAGCACCGCCGCGACGTCCGGATGGCCGACGGGCAGGCGCGTGATCAACGCCGGCGTACGAAGTTGAGCGCGACCGCAGAGATGACGATGTCGTCGTCCTGGTTGAAACCTTCGATGAGGCTGCGTACCAGCCCGCGGTCCGGCTTCGATTGCGACGGACGCGCCTCGAGCACCTGGACCCGGACGCGCAGCTCGTCGCCGGGCCGCACCGGCTTGAGCCAGCGCAGCTCGTCGATGCCGGGGCTGGCGAGGCTCGACACCGGAGACAGGTAGTTCCGCGCGAGCAGCTTCATCATCATCGCCGCGGTGTGCCAGCCGCTCGCGATCAGGCCGCCGAACGGGCTGCTCGCGGCGGCGACCGGGTCGACGTGAAAGGGCTGCGGGTCGTACTTCGTGGCGAACTCCAGGATCTCTGCCTCGGTCACCTTGGTACTGCCCAGCTCGTGCGTCGAACCCTGGACGTAGTCCTCGAAGTAGCGGTCGGTCATGGTCAGCAGCATCCCACACGGCCGGCGTTACAGTTCCCCCATGACGGGCTACGACCTGGTCCTGTTCGGCGCGACGGGGTTCACCGGCGCGCTCACCGCCGAGTACCTGGCGCGGCAGCTGCCCGCACATGGGAGCTGGGCGCTCGCCGGGCGTGACCGCGCCAAGCTCGAAGCCGTGCGCGACCGGCTCGGCCCGGCGCACTCGGCGCTCCCACTGCTGCACGCCGACGTCACGGATGCCGCGTCACTGCGGGAAATCGCGACCTCCGCCAAGGTCGTGATCAACGCCGTCGGTCCATATCTCACGTACGGCGAGCCGCTCGTCGCCGCCTGCGCCGAGGCGGGTACCGACTACGTGGACCTCACCGGCGAACCAGAGTTCTTCGACCGGATGTACGTGCGGCATCACGAAACCGCGCGGCGGACGGGGGCGCGCCTCGTGCACGCCTGCGGGTTCGACTCGATTCCTCATGACCTGGGCGTTTTCTACACGGTCAAGCAGCTGCCCGAAGGCGTGCCGTTGCGGATCTCCGGTCAGGTGCGCGTGTCCGCGACGGTTTCCGGCGGCACGTTCGCGACGGCGCTGACGTCGTTCTCGCGACTGGTGCCGTTGGTGCGGGCCGCACGCGACCGCGCCCGCCTGGAGCCGCGGAGCGAGCGGAAGGTTCGCGCGGAACTCGGTGTCCCGCACCGGGATGCGGGGCGCTGGCAGATGCCGCTGCTCACGATCGACCCGCAGATCGTCGCGCTGTCGGGGCGGCTCATCGACTGCTACGGGCCGGACTTCCGCTACCGCCACTACGCGTCGTTCGAGACCCTGCCCTCTGCCATCGGAGCGGCCGCGGGCGTCGGTGCGCTAGCAGTGCTCGCGCAGCTGCCGCCGCTACGCAAAGCGCTGTCGGGCCTGCGGAAACCGGGCGACGGCCCGGACGAGGACCGCCGCGCGCAGTCGTGGTTCAAGGTGCGGTTCGTCGGCGAAGGCGGCGGGAAACGCGTGGTCACGGAGGTCGCGGGCGGCGACCCGGGCTACGACGAGGCGGCGAAGATGCTCGCGGAATCCGCGCTGTGCCTGGCTTTCGACGACCTCGCGCCGGCCGCGGGCCAGCTCAGCCCGGCCGCGGCGATGGGTGACGCGCTGCTGGCGCGGCTGGTGGACGCGGGCCTGATGTTCCGCGTGGTACCGCAGGCACGATGAACCGCCGACCCGTCGCGAACCCGTCAAACACCGTGGAGACGCACGTCGGTGAGTTTCCCGTGGGAGATCCGCGCGGTCAGGTAAGTGCATTCGGGCTGGCGGCGGCGATCGGTCGGTGAGCCGGGGTTGAGCAGGCGCAACCCGTTGTCCGCCACGGTGTCCCACGGGATGTGGCTGTGGCCGAACACCAGCACGTCGGTGTCCGGGAACGCGGCCGCGCACCGCTGCTCGCGGCCTTTCGCCGCGCCGGTCTCGTGCACGACCGCCAGCCTGACGCCGTCCAGCTCCGCGCGGGCGATCTCGGGCAGGCGCGCCCGCAGGTCCGGGCCGTCGTTGTTGCCGTACACGCCGAGCAACCGGGCACTGCGCTCTTCGAGCTCGTCGAGCAGGGTTGCCTCGACCCAGTCACCCGCGTGGATCACGAGATCGGCCTCGTCGACCGCGCGCCAGACTTGTTCGGGCAATGCGCGCGCCCGCTTGGGTACGTGCGTGTCCGCGAGGATCACGAGTCGCATGTCTCAGCTGTACACACCCGCCGTCCACCGCGCCACCGGCCGGTCGTAACCTTTCTCCCTGTTGTCCGGATTTCCGCCTGGCCCAGGGAAGGTGCCCCTTGCCGCAGGAACCCGTGTGGCCCACGGCCGATGCCGAAAAGACCGACTTCTTCGAGCCGCCCACCCAGGTCATCCCGAAGGTCCAGCCGCCGAAAAAGCCGCGCACGGCACTGCGCCGCGCCGGCTTCATCGCGGGCTCGGTGCTGGGCGTGCTCGTCGCGCTGTACGCGGTGGACCTGCTGGTGAGCCAGGGCAACGTGCCGCGCGGGGTGACCGTCGCGGGCGTGGACGTCGGCGGGCTCAAGCGCGCGGACGCCGAGCAGCGCCTCCGCGAGCAGATCCAGCCGCGGCTGGTCAAGCCGGTGACCGTGCATGCCGGTGACGTCAGCGCGACCATCGAACCCGCGCGCGCCGGGCTGAGCCTCGATTGGGCGTCCACTTTGGACCAGGCGGGCGCGCAGCCCGCGAACCCGTTCACCCGGCTCACCTCGTTCTTCACCACCCGCGAGGTCGGTGTGGTGACGACCGCCGACAAGCCACAGTTGGTCAACACGCTGGAAAACCTGCGCCCGCAGATCGATCGCGAACCCGCCGAGGGTTCGATCCGGTTCCAGGGCGTGACCCCGGTTCCCGTCGAACCCAAGCAGGGGCAGCGTCTTCGGGTCGACGACGCGGCGATCGCGGTGCTGGCGAACTGGGCCTCGGGGCAGATCGTGACGCTGCCGGTGGAGCAGACCCCGGTGAACGTGTCGGCGCAGGCGGTGCAGACCGCGCTCACCCAGCTGGCGCGGCCCGCGGTTTCGGGCCCGCTGGTGATCCGCGGCGACGGCGCGAACGCGACCGTGGCCCCGGCGGCGATCGCCGCTGCGCTGCGGTTCGAGCCCGCCGAGGGCGGCACGCTCGCGATGAAGGTGGACAACGCGAAAATCGTCGAGGCGGCCGGGCCGCAGCTGAAGTCCACGGAGAAGCAGGGCAAGGATGCGCAGATCGTGTTCTCCGGCGGCCACCCGTCGGTGGAACCCTCGGTGGACGGCCATGGCGTGGACTGGAACCCGACCCTCGAACCGCTGCCCGAACTGCTCAAGCGGACCGGTCAACGCGAGCTGCCGGCGAAGTACGTCGACACGCCCGCGAAGGTCACCACGGACCAGGCGAACCAGCTGGGCGTCAAGGAAGTGATCGGCGAGTTCAGCACCGGCGGGTTCGCCGCGGACTCGGGCGTCAACATCCGCACGGTCGCGCAGAAGGTCAACGGCGCGATCGTCAAACCCGGGGAAACGTTCAGCCTCAACGGTTTCACCGGCCCGCGGGGCGCCGCGCAGGGATACGTCGAGGCCGGCGTGATCGAGAACGGCGCGCCCGCGCGTGAGGTCGGCGGCGGCATCTCGCAGTTCGCGACCACGCTCTACAACGCGTCATACTTCGGCGGGATGAAGGACGCCGGACACCGCGAGCACAGCTACTACATCAGCCGCTATCCCGCCGCGCGCGAGGCGACGGTGTTCCAGAATCCCGATGGCTCCAGCGTGATCGACCTGAAGTTCACCAACGACTCGCCGACCGGGGTGGCGATCCAGGCGATCTGGACCCCGTCGTCGATCACGGTAAAACTGTGGGGTACCAAGCGATACAACGTCGAGTCGGTGCCGGGCGAGCGGGTCAACCCGGTCGATCCGCAGCCCAAACCGGGCCCGCCGGTGAACTGTCACGCGTCGAACGGCGCGCCCGGGTTCACCACCTCGGACACGCGCGTGCTGCGGGATGTGAACACCGGTCAGGTCATCCGCTCGGACAAGCGCACGGTGCACTACAACCCGCAGCCGAAGATCACTTGCGGATGATGTCCAGCCTGGCGGCGACACCGTCCAGGCAGCGCTCGATCGAATAGTCGAAGGTGTCCGCGAAGTAGCTCTCCCGGCGCGCCGGGTCCGAGGCGACGGCGTGGATGGACGCGCTGAGCGCCGCGAGTCCCGGCATCGTCTGGTCGTCGCGGTGGCTGCTCCACAGGGCAAGATTGCGGGCGCGGACGTCGGCGTGGCGCACTTGTTCGTCCTCGACCGAGATGAACTGGCAGATAACGTTGGACAGGAACACGTAGACGTCGGGACTCTCTGCGCCGAAGCCGGCTTCCTGCAGGATGCGTACCCCGCGGTCGATCGAGGGTGCGGCGGCCCACACGGTCAGGCCGTACACGGAGATCCGGCGCGCGACACCCGGGTAGCGGGTCAGGACCGCGCGCAGGTCCGTGGCGAGGCGGCGGAACCACTCGCGCCACGGGAGGTCCTCCGGTGGCAGCTCGAACATGCCGATAACCTGGTTCACGACGGCGCTCACCACCGCCTCGCGGTCGCCGACGTGGTGGTATACAACGGCGGGGTAGGCCTGCACCTCCGCGGCGAGCTGGCGCAGTGTCCAGCTGTCGAGGTCGTGGCGGGCGGTGAGCTCCAGCGCCGCGGCCACGATCCCGTCCGGTGTGACGGCGGGCAGTCCTGCCGCATCACGCGAACGAGGTCGGCCGGGTACCGCAGCAGAGTTCGCCATGGCGCTAACCCTAGCTGGCGCCCGTGCCGTTACTGGCAGGCTGCCAGTTTCTGTCGCCGAGCCGGAAACGGAGTTGGCCAAGGGGTGCGGGGCGTGACAGGCTGATGGGGTTCGTCCGTAGCCAGGAGGGTGTCATGTCCGAGTCCACGCCTTCTTCCACGCCTCCGTCCGAGACCCCTGAGGACGACCAGAAGCGCAAGTTCCGGGAGGCGCTGGAACGTAAGCAGGCGCACGCCCGGGCCGGTGACCAGCACGGCAACGGCGGTGGCCGGAACCAGCACGCCCAGGGCCCCGCCGCTTCGAAGCGCCAATTCCGCCGCAAGTCCGGCTGACCCTAGTGTCGGACTCGCGGTCCTGACTGTCGGACTCGCCGTTCTGAACGTCGGACTCGCGACCGCCTGGGCTGGGGACCGCGAGACCGACGTTCACGACGGCGAGTCCGACACTCAGCGCAGCCACCCTTGAACCTCCCCTTTGGCAGCAAACGCGACCAGCAACGCCCATTCGGGCGAACCTCGGCGCGCAGCCAGCCAACTCACCCGCGCAGCGGGCAAACACGCCCGCACGACAAGCAAACACGCCCGCGCAGCCAGCAAACACGCCCGCGCCACGAGCAAACTCAGGCGCGCAGCCAGCCAACTCACCGACATAGCGGGCAAACACGCCGACGCAGCCAGCAAACACGCCCCGGCACCCGAGCCCGGCACCTGGCACGACGGGAGACGGGAGACGGGAGACGGGAGACGGGAGACGGGAGACGGGAAGGGTACGGAACCACCGAACCCAGCCCATCCACACCTCCCCCAACCCCGATAGAAAGCCGCCCTAGCGGTTGGCACGTCGTGTCAAGGGTGACCGCGCCAGCGGTCATCGCGAAGCGACGCCGAAGGCGCCCTTGATACGACGTGCCAACCGTTAGACACTCGGCCATCGGGGTGGGCCCGGCGACAACCCCGGCGCGAAGCGCCGGAACCCCTCGCGCGGAGCGCGAGGGAAAAGAGAAAAAGATGTCCTCGCCGGACGGGCAGGCTCCAGGATGACTGACCCCAAGGGATCTCACCTTGAGTGGGTGGTTGAGTTGGGTGGTCATCCCGTCGCCTGCGGTTTTCGAATATCACTTTGAGGACCAGCCGCAAGCTTTGTGTTCTCGGGTGCCAGTTCCGGCGCAGGTTGCGGCTGCTCCCCAAAGTGATCGTTCCTGTTCAGGCGACGGGATGACCACCCAACTCGGCCCTTGGCCTTACGGCGCCCAGGCCTACGTCGTCAGAATCGACCGCAGCCGGCCTACCTGCGACATTCGCCGCTCTGCCAAGCGGTCCGCCGCAGTCGCCGGTGGTACGCCTTCTGCTTCCGCGAGCGCGAAAACGTCCAGTGTGGTGTTGAAAATCGCGGTGGCCTTGCGCTTTGCGCGGGCGAAATCGAAACCGTGTAGCTCGTCGCTGACCTGGATGACCCCGCCGGCGTTCACAAGGTAATCAGGCGCGTAAAGGATTCCGCGGTCTTCCAGCTGCTTTTCGACATCCGGTGTCGCCAGTTGATTGTTCGCCGCACCGCACACGATTTCGGCCCGCAGTACCGGCACCGTCCGGTCGTTCAGCGCGCCGCCCAGCGCGCAGGGGGCGAACACGTCCAGCGGCGAAGCGGCCAGGGCATCGGCGTCCGGTGCGACTTCGACTTCCGGGTGCGCCGCCCGTACCCGCTCGATCGCCGCCGGGGACACGTCGCTGATCACGACCTGCGCCCCCGCCTCGACGAGGTGGTCGACGAGGATGTGCCCGACCTTCCCGACCCCGGCGACGCCGACCCGCCGCCCGTTCAGGTCCGTGGTGCCCCAGCGGTGCGACGCGGACGCGCGCAGGCCTTGGAACACGCCGAAAGCCGTGAGCACCGAGGAGTCACCGGCCCCGCCGTCATCGGGCGAGCGGCCCGTCACGAACCGGGATTCGCGCGCCACCACATCCATGTCCTGGACATACGTGCCCACATCGCAAGCCGTGATGTACCGCCCGCCGAGCGACTGCACGAAACGTCCGTACGCCCGCAGCAGCGCCTCCGTCTTGACGGTCGCGGGGTCACCGATGATCACGGCCTTGCCGCCGCCGAGGTCGAGCCCGGCGAGCGCGTTCTTGTAGGCCATCCCCTTGGACAGCGCCAGCACATCGGCGAGCGCCTCGTCTTCGGACGCGTACGGGTAGAACCGGGTACCGCCGAGCGCCGGGCCCAGCGCGGTGGAGTAGATCGCGATGATCGCCTTCAGGCCGGACGCCCGATCCTGGCAGAACACGACCTGTTCATGACCGCTTTCACGGCCGAAAATCCCATCGGTCACGGTTGGTGACTCCTCGTCGATGACGGCCGGCGGCTCGTGGCACCGGCCTGTTCGGTTGTGGTGAGCGGAAAGGTCATTTCCACCCACCAGCAACTTAACGCCCCCGGCGGCGCCGCGCCTAGAGATCACGCCGGATAGCCCACAACTCGGGAAAGACCGGCCGGAAAAGGGTCCCGCGCAGGTATTCCGCGCCGGACGAGCCGCCGGTGCCCGACTTGTCACCGATCGTGCGCTCCACCATTTTCACGTGCCGGTAACGCCACTCCTGCATACCTTCGTCAAGATCCACGAGGTGCTCGGCGACCAGCGCCGGGCCGTCGTCATCGGCATAGACCCGCGCGAGGTCGCCGTCGTAACCCTGGGTCTTCAGGTACGCCTGGAACGACTCCCACAGCGACGGCCGCGCCATCGCCTCGACGATCCGCCGCCGTCCCGGGCTGTCCGCCGGGTAGTGCTCGAACGCCCGCTCGTCGCGCCGGCCGAGCACCGCCTCCAGCTCCCGGAACTGCGCCGACTGGAACCCGCTGGACGCGTCGAGCCGGGCCCGGAAGCTCGTGAACTGGCTCGGCGTCATGGTTTCCAGCACGTCGATCTGCGCGACCACCACCTTCAGCACGGTCAGGATCCGCCGCAGGGTCCGGATCGCGCGGGCGGTGTCGCCGGCCTCGAGCCGCTGCTGCAGGTACGCGAGCTCGTGCAGCAACTGCTTGAACCACAGCTCGTACACCTGGTGGATGACGATGAACAGCATCTCGTCGTGCTCGTCGGAGCGCGGCCGCTGCGCGCCGAGGATCTCGTCGAGCGCGAGGTAGGACGTGTACGTCATTGAGGCGTCTTGTGCCATGCCGTCAGGCTAAGGCGGCGGTGACGTCCAGCTCGACAAGCTGGCCCGGGAAACCCAAGCAGGTCACCCCCAGCAGGGTGCTCGCCGTGCTGAAGGCGGGTCCGAGCGCGGACTCCGTGAGCCGCCGCCAGACCGCCGACAGGTCCGGGCGATCGGCGCTCGCGACGTAGATCGTCGTACGTACGACGTCCTCCCGCGTGGCGCCCCCATCCGCAAGGGCCAGCAGGGTGTTCGCGACGATCTGGTCCGTCTGGTCGAGCAGGCCCGGCGGGACGGAACCGTCGGGCGCGAGCGGGCACTGGCCGGCGAGGAACACGAGCCGCCGGGCTTCGACGGTGGTGACGTGGTGGTATCCGGGCGTCGCGTGCAGGCCGGGCGGGTTGCGGCGTTCAATGGTCACCGGCCCACCATGTCAGGCGCCCACCATCGTCCACAATGGACATAACTGTGAGCCGTCGGGTCTATTTTTTCACTTTTGGGTGAAATGCCCCTTTACCTACGAAGTATGGGAATCGGACTTCGGCTCGTCGGGCGACTTTTTTCTTCCCCTGAAGGGTTTTCGCATCTAATCTCTCCGCAGTTCCGCTTTCACGTCAAGAGGGGAAGTCCTCAGTGCGAAGAACCCTTACCCTTTTCGTCTCGCTCGCCCTCGTGGGTGGTGCGGCGGCCGCGATTCCCGCGACCGCGTCCGCACAAGGACGTGCGGTGATCCCGCTGTCCCACCCGCTCTGGGCCACTCCGCAGGCCAAGGTCGCCGACACCACGCCGTCGGCCAAGCTGAACTTCCGCGTGTACCTGGCGATGCGTGACCAGGCGGGCGCGGAATCCGCGGCGCAGGCTGTCAGCGATCCGTCGAGCCAGACGTATCGCCAGTACCTGGACCCGAACCAGGTCCGCGACCGGTTCGCCGCCGGCGACACCACGGTGAAGTCGGTGCGCGACTGGCTTGCCGGCAGCGGTTTCGCGATCGGCGACGTGCCTTCGAACAAGGCGTACGTCGAGGCGACCGGTACCGCTGACCAGGTGGAGAAGGCGTTCTCGGTCGACCTCGCCAAGTACAAGGTCGAGGGCCAGGTTCTGCGGGCCGCCGACAAGGAGCTGTCGGTGCCCGCGGCGCTGGCGAGCGACGTGCTCGGCGTCGTCGGCGTCGACCAGGCCACGCAGCTGCTCAAGCCCGACCACACCGACGGCACCCCGAGCGACGTGCCGCCCGCGGCCGGCTTCCGCAACGCGCCGCCGTGCAGCAGCTACTACGGCCAGAAGACCGACACCACCGACCCGGCCTACAACGGCAAGAACCTGCCGTACGCGCCGTGTGGTTACACCCCGGCGCAGCTGCGTTCGGCGTACGGCATCGACCAGGCGCACGCGGACGGCAAGGGCACCACAGTGGCCATTGTGGACGCTTTCGCCTCGCCGACGCTGTACGCGGACGCGTCCCAGTACGCCAAGCGCAACGACCCGGGAAACCCGCTCACCAAGGCGCAGTTCTCGGAGAAGATCTTCCCGACCAACCCGGAGCTGGAGCCGCCGGACCAGTGTGACGCCGCCGGCTGGTACGGCGAGCAGACGCTGGACGTCGAGGCCGTGCACGCCATGGCCCCGGGCGCGAAGATCCTCTACGTGGGCAGTTCCGACTGCCAGGACTCGTCCCTGGACCAGGCCCTGAACTGGATCGTCGCCGGGCACAACGCCGACATCATCAGCAACTCCTACGGTGACGCGGGCGAGGACATCCCCGCCTCCGAGGTCCGCGTGTGGAACCAGATCGCGATCCAGGCCGCGCTCGAGGGCATCGGCGTCTACTTCTCCTCCGGTGACAGCGGTGACGAGGCAGCCCGTCTCGGCACCCCGTCCGCCGACTTCCCGGCGTCGGGCTCGTGGGTGACCGCGGTCGGCGGCACCAGCCTCGCGGTCGGCAAGGACGGCAAGAAGCTGTTCGAAACCGGCTGGGAGACCGGCAAGAGCACCCTCACCAACGGTGCGTACGTGCCCGGCGCGCCCGGGGCGTACACCTCCGGTTCCGGTGGCGGCACCAGTGTCCTGTTCGACCAGCCCTTCTACCAGAAGGGAATCGTGCCGGACGCACTGTCCACTCAGAACCAGCACGGGAACCACAAGGGCCGCGTCGTGCCCGACATCTCGGCGGTCGGTGACCCCAACACCGGCTTCCTCGTCGGCCAGACCCAGACCTTCCCGGACGGCGTGTACTACGACCAGTACCGCCTGGGTGGGACGAGCCTGTCGTCGCCGCTGCTCGCGGGGATCATGGCGGTGTCGGACAGCCTGACGCACTTCCACCACGGGTTCGTGAACCCGCTGGCGTACCAGGCCGCCTCGCACACGCCGGCGATCAGCGACGTCAAGCACGTGGACGCCGCGGTGCAGCGGGTCGACTACGCCAACTCGGTCGACGCCACGAACGGGCTGATCACCTCGGCCCGGACGTTCGACTGGCCGAACCTGGCGATCCACACCACGGGTGGCTACGACAACGTCACCGGCCTCGGCTCGCCGAACGGCCTGGCGTTCCTCCTGTTGCCGTAACACGGTTCGGAGAAAGGGCCGGCTTCTGCCAAGGGAAGCCGGCCCTTTCGTATGCGCGACCGGGTACGTCTGATGGTCCGGACGGGCAAGATCGCCGGGCCCGCAATGTGCTGCCGCGTATGAATGAATTGGTGATGAACTTTTCGCCACTCTCGGCTGATCGTGCTGAAACCGATGCCGTCGTCGATCAGGCGGCCGCGGCGGACGGGCACACGCGCGCCGCGCTCAGGCTGGAACTCCGGCGTATCGGCGACGCCACGGTCATCGCGGCGCGCGGCGGTGTCGACAAGTTTCCCAGCCGGGTCTACCGGCTCGGCTACGAGCGGCCGGTCACCGGGGACGCCGTGGCTGGTATCTGCGAATGGCTCGAAGAGACCGCCATCCCCCGTGCCGTCTTCACGATCGACCCGCTCGCGCTGCCCGATGACTGGGCCGAGATCTGTACCAAGCTGAACATCTCCGCGGGACCGCGGATGATCAAGCTGGCGACCACGCCGGGCGTCGTGCTCACCCACGCCGGCCAGGTCGAGCTCGACCCGTCGCTGCGGGTGGCACTGGTCGGCCGGAACCGTGCCCGCGAGTGGGCGACGGCCACCGAACTCGCCACGGAAACCACGCCCGCCGCCATCCTCGCCCTCCGAGCGGCCTCGATCGGCAGGCCTGGGTGGCGTGCGGTGGCGGCCTTCGACGGCGACCGGATCGTCGCCACCGGGAAGCTGCATGTCCACGGGGACACCGGTTACCTGATGAGCGACACCACGATTCCCGGATACCGCAACCGAGGTGCGCAGACCGCGCTGCTCGTCGAGCGGGCCCGGCTGGCCACCGAAACCGGCTGCCGCTGGCTCGTCGTCGATACGGACGGCCCGGGGACCGCCCTGAACAACTTGCTGCGACTCGGGTTCGAGCAGCTGTACGAGCGCCCGCAGTGGCTATGGCAGGCCGCCGGTTCCTAAGGCGTCTCGTCCTTGGTGGGCGGGCGGAGTGCGGCGCGGACCAGCTCCGCGAGGTGGACGGCGGTCCGCTCGGACTCCTGGGCGATCTGGGTGCGGCAGCTGAAACCGTTGGAGATGACAACGGTTTCTGCCGCGGCGTCGCGGATCGCGGGCAGCATCCGGTCCTCGGCCACCGCGACGGACACGTCGTAGTGCCCGCGCTCGAAGCCGAAGTTGCCGGCCAGCCCACAGCAGCCGGAGTCCATTGTGGAGTTCCGGATACCGGCCCGCGCCATGAGCTTCTCGTCGGCGCCGAAACCGAGTTCGGCGTGCTGGTGGCAGTGCACCTGGGTGATGGCGTCGATGTCCAGGTCCCGCAAGGGAAGTTCGGCGTCGGCGAGCAGTTCGGCGAACGTGCGGGTGCGCCGGGCGAGCAGAGCCGCTGTCTCGTCGCCGGGCATGAGGTGCCCGAGGTCGCCACGGAACAGCGCGGTGCAGCTGGGCTCAAGACCGACCACTTCGTACCCGGCGTCGAGGTAGGGCTTGAGGACTGAAAGCGTTTTCCGCAACACTCGCTTCGCCATGCCCAGCTGTCCGGTGGAGACCCAGGTCAGTCCACAACAGACATTCTGTTCCGGCACGACCACCTGGTAGCCCGCGGCTTCCAGCACCTCGGTCGCCGCGTGCAGCACCTGCGGCGTGAGATAGTTGTTGAACGAGTCCGGCCACAGCACGACGGGTTTGCCGCCGTCGCGCCGCTTGCGCGAACGCGTGTACGGCTTGTCGGCGAACGTCGGCAACTGCCGTTCCGCCGCGATACCGCCGAGTCGTTTGACGAGCGCGGCGACGCGCGGCCGGCGCAGCACGGCGTTGGCGAACTTCGGTGCCAGCGCGGAGAAGCGCAACCACAGCGGGAGCCAGCCCATCGAGTAGTGCGACAACGGCCGGATCCGGCCCTGGTAATGGTGGTGCTGAAACTCGGCCTTGTAGGTCGCCATATCGACATCGACCGGACAGTCGGAGAGACATCCCTTGCAGGACAAGCAAAGGTCGAGTGCGTCGCGTACCTCTTCGGACCGCCAGCCGTCGGTGATCAGCTCGCCGTTGATCATCTCGGCGAGCAGGTGCGCGCGCCCGCGGGTCGAGTGCTTCTCCTCGCGGGTGGCGCGGTAGCTCGGGCACATCACGCCGCCACCGCCGGTGTTGCGGCATTTGCCGACGCCGACGCACCGGCGCATCGCCTCGCCGAAACTGCCGTGGTCGTGCGGATATCCCAGCACCACCGGGACATTCGCCGCGCGCACGCGGATGTCCGCGTCCACCGGCCGCGGTTTCACCAGCACGCCGGGGTTCATCCGGTTGTCCGGGTCGAAGATTCCCTTGAACCGCTCGAACAACGCCATCATCTCGGCGCTGTACATCCGCGGCAGCAACTCCGACCGCGCCTGCCCGTCGCCGTGCTCGCCGGACAGTGACCCGCCGTGCGCGGCGACCAGGTCGGCCGCGTCCTCCAGGAACGACCGGAAGTCCGCGACCCCCGGCTTCGTCAGCAGGTCGAAGTCGATCCGCATGTGCAGGCAGCCCTCGCCGAAATGGCCGTACACCACGGTTTTCCGGCCGTGCCGGGCCAGCAGCTGCTTGAACTCGCGCAGGTACGAGCCGAGCCGGTCCGGCGGCACCGCCGCGTCCTCCCAGCCCGGCCATCCCTCGGAACCGTCGGACATCCGGGTCGCGAGACCGGCGCCTTCCTCGCGAATACGCCACAATCGGCGCTGTGCCACGGGATCTGTCACCACCACATGCGGGCGCCGCAGTTCGCGGGCCAGCTCCTCGGCCCGCTGCCGCGCGTCTTCCCCGGCCAGCTCGACCAGCAGCCAGGCCTGCCCGTCCGGGAGGTCCGAACCGGTCACGCCGGGCAGTGCGATGTCGATCCCTTCCACGGTAAGGGGATTCCTGGTCAGGATGGCAGGCACGGCATCGGCCGCTTCCACATCGGTGCCGAAGCCGAACACGGCCAGCGCGCGGTGCCGGGGCAGGTCGACCAGCTGTACCGTCGCGTCGAGGACGGTCACGCAGGTGCCCTCGCTGCCTACGAGGGCGCGGGCGACGTTGAACCCGTTCTCCGGCAACAGATGTTCGAGCCCGTAACCGGAGACGCGGCGGCCCCACCCGGATAACTCGTTGCGCAGCAAGGCAAGATTTCCGTCCACGAGATCGCGCAGCTCGCGGAACACCCGGCCTTCGGTGCCCGGCAGCGCGGCACGACTGTCCACTTCGGACCGCGAGGTCGCGCCGACGGTCAACCGTGTGCCGTCGTAGAGCAGGACGTCCATGCTCTCCAGGTTGTCCGCCGTGCGGCCCCACGCCACGGAATGCGAGCCGCACGCGTTGTTGCCGATCATGCCGCCGATCGTGCAGCGCGAATGCGTGGACGGGTCGGGCCCGAACCGCAGGCCGTGCGGCGCGGCGACGGCCTGCAGGTCGTCGAGCACCGTGCCGGGTGCGACCCGGGCCAGGTGGCCGTCCAGCTCGTGTACCCCGCTGAAGTAGCGAGAGGTGTCCAGCACCAGGCCGGGGCCGCACGAGTTGCCCGCGATGCTGGTGCCGCCGCCGCGCGCGATGACGGGCGCCCCGGCCTCGCGGCAGGCGGCGACGGTCGCGACCACGTCGTCGGCCGTTCTCGGCCGGACCACGCCGAGCGGCGCGTGCCGGTAGTTGGAGGCGTCGGTGGTGTAAAGCGCGAGGGTGCCGGCGTCGAAGGCCGCGTCCTGGCCGGTCAGAAGCTCACGGATGTCACGCACTCCCCTATTGAAACACCCCGTCGTGCCGCCCACCGGAACGATGCTCTTGCTCACATGTCCATCCCCGGCTTAGCTGGGGACCATGGAGAACTCATCGGTCCGTGATGCCGCCGCGCGCCTGCTTCTCGCGCATGAGAAGGGCGAGCCGACGGCGCCGGTGATCGAGTCGTTCCCCGAGGCGACGATCGCCGACGCCTACCAGATCCAGCAGGAGCAGGTGCGCACCTGGGTCGGGCAGGGCGACGCGATCAAGGGGCACAAGGTCGGGCTCGCCTCGAAGGCCATGCAGCAGCAGATGGGTGTCGACCAGCCGGACTACGGGCACCTGCTGGCGAGCATGTTCCACCTCGAGCACCAGCCGATCAGCGCGGCGTCGTTCGTGCAGCCGCGCGTCGAGCCGGAGATCGCGTTCGTCCTCGGGAAGCGGCTGAGCGGCCCCGGTGTGACGGTCGCGGACGCGATCCGCGCGGTGGACTTCGTGGTGCCGTCGCTGGAGATCGTGGCTTCGCGGATCACGGACTGGAAGATCTCGATCGTCGACACGATCGCGGACAACGCCTCCTCGGGCGGGGTGGTGCTGGGCAGCAAGCCCACCGCACTGTCCGATGTGGACCTTCGGCTGGTGGGCTGCACGCTGCAGATCGGCAGCGAGATCGTGGCCACCGGTGCCGGCGCGGCCGTGCTCGGCTCGCCGATCAACGCCCTCGTCTGGCTGGCGAACACGGTCGGCCCGCTGGGCGTGGACCTGGAGCCCGGCCACGTGATCCTGCCCGGCTCGATGACCCGGGCCTTCCCCGTGCAGGCGGGCGACACCGTGTTCGCGGACATGGGCGCGCTGGGCACGGTCACCGCGGTCTTCACGGACTGAACCGGACGTAGAAACCGCGCGGGAACTGGGGACTCGCGGTGCTCGCGAGGTGGTCTCGACCGTGGCTTGAGTAACACTACGGTTACCGCCTCGCGCGGCACACTCGTGGAGTGAATCGATCACGGGGGACCTGTTCGAACGCCATCTGACCTGGTCAGACCTGGTGCGACGGGCACCTAGCGCAAGAACCCCCGCAGTCAATGATCGCGTGGCATTTCCCACGCGGGGCGATCGACGTGTGTCGATAACAGCCAATTCACACTACTGTCATAAGACCCGGCGAACCCGGGGGGACGACCACGCCGTGGAAACGGGCCCACCACCGGGTTCCTCGGCTGTACCCAAGACCGACGCACAACGACCTGCATACCGACGACCCCAGCGGCCACCCAACGACGTGTGGCCGGGCGATGACTTCTGCGCTGACGCGTACCCACGTGCCGTTTCGCTCGCAGTCACTGCCCGTTTTTCTTTCTCGACTGACCATCGCGGCCCGGGACCATGCCGTTAGCCAGGTCTGCCAGACCTGCCCGATCGGGTGAACCCGTGCCGCCGACGCCCAAGGAGGCGGCCAGCCGTGACCCGCCACAGTTCGACCAGGCCCGAGGGCCTGTATGACGCGCACTACGAGCACGACGCCTGCGGCGTTGCCTTCGTGGCCGATCTCGCAGGCCGCAGAGATCACGAGATCGTGCGGCAAGCCCTTGTCGCACTGCGCAATCTCGAACATCGTGGCGCCCGGGGAGCCGAACCGGACACCGGCGACGGAGCCGGCATCCTGATCCAGGTCCCCGACGCTTTCTACCGCGACGTGGTGGACTTCACGCTGCCCGAACCGGGCGGATACGCGGTGGGGACGGCATTTCTGCCGACAGACGACCTCCAGCGCGGCCGCGCGATGAGCGCGATCGAAAGCATCGCCGCGGAAGAGGGTATGTCCGTTTTGGGCTGGCGTGAGCTGCCCGTCGACGCCGAGCACGTGGGGCCGAGCGCGAAGCGCGTCATGCCGCATTTCACCCAGATCTTCCTGGCGTCCCGCGAAGACGGCCTGACCGGGCTGGAACTCGAGCGCCTCGCGTTCTGCGTGCGCAAGCGCGCCGAGCACGCGCTGGAGCCGGAAGGCGTCTACTTCCCGAGCCTGTCCTCGCGCACGATCGTCTACAAAGGAATGCTGACCGAGGGTCAGGTATCCGAGTTCTTCCGGGACCTGACCGACGAGCGCGTCGTGAGCGCGATCGGGCTGGTGCACTCCCGGTTCTCCACCAACACGTTCCCGTCCTGGCCGCTGGCGCACCCGTACCGGTACGTGGCGCACAACGGCGAGATCAACACCTTGCGCGGCAACCGGAACTGGATGGACGCGCGCGAGTCGATGCTGTCCACCGACCTGATTCCCGGTGCCCTCAAGCGCATCTACCCGATCATCACCCGCGGCGCGAGCGACTCGGCGACGTTCGACGAAGTCCTCGAACTGCTGCACCTCGGCGGCCGCAGCCTGCCGCATTCGGTGCTGATGATGATCCCCGAGGCATGGGAGAACCACGAGGAGATGGACCCGGCCCGCCGGGCCTTCTACGAGTTCCACTCCGCGCTGATGGAACCGTGGGACGGGCCCGCGCTGGTGTCGTTCACCGACGGCACCCAGATCGGCGCGGTGCTCGACCGCAACGGCCTGCGCCCGGCGCGGTACTGGGTCACCGAGGACGGGCTGGTCGTGCTCGCCAGCGAGGTCGGCGTGCTCGAACTGGACCCGGCGAGCATCGTGCGCAAGGGACGGCTCGAGCCCGGCCGGATGTTCCTCGTCGACACCGCCGAAGGGCGGATCATCGACGACGAGGAGATCAAGGGTGAGCTGGCCGCCGAGCTGCCCTACGCCGAATGGGTCGACAAGGGCCTGGTACGGCTGGAAGAACTGCCCGAGCGGGAACGCGAGGTACCGACGCACGCGTCACTCGTGCGGCGGCAGCAGTCCTTCGGCTACACCGACGAGGAGCTGGACACGCTGCTGGAGCCGATGGCCTCGGGCGGTGCGGAGCCGATCGGTTCGATGGGCAACGATTCCCCGCTCGCCCCGCTGTCGAGCAAACCGCGGCAGATCTTCGACTACTTCACCCAGCTGTTCGCGCAGGTGACGAACCCGCCACTGGACGCGATCCGCGAGGAGCTGGTGACCTCGCTCGGCACGCAGCTGGGCGCCGAGCCGAACCTGCTGGCGGCCGGGCCGGCGCACTGCCGCAAGATCGTGCTGCCGTTTCCGGTGCTGGACAACGACGAGCTGGCCAAGCTCGTGCACATCAACGACGACGGCGACCTGCCCGAGTTCCAGGCCGTGACAGTGCTCGGCCGGTACGAAGTGGACGGTGGCGGGGCGGCGCTCATCGCGCGGCTCAACGAGATCTGTGCCGAAGTGTCCGAGGCGATCGCGGACGGTGCGCGGCTGATCGTGCTTTCCGACCGCGGGGTCGACGAGCGGCACGCGGCGATCCCGTCGCTGTTGCTCACCGGCGCGGTGCACCATCATCTGATCCGGGAGAAGACGCGCACCCAGGTCGGCCTGGTCGTGGAGTCCGGGGATGCTCGCGAGGTGCACCACATCGCGCTGCTCATCGGGTACGGCGTGGCCGCGGTCAACCCGTACCTCGCGATGGCGACCGTCGAGGAACTGGCGCATCAGGGCAGGATCCCCGGTGTCACGCCGCAGCAGGCGACCCGGAACCTGATCAAGGCGCTGGGCAAGGGTGTGCGCAAGACGATGTCCAAGATGGGAGTGTCCACTGTGGCCTCCTACACCGGCGCCCAGATCTTCGAGGCGATCGGACTCGGCGAGGAGGTCATCGACACCTGTTTCGCGGGCACGACTTCGCGGCTGGGCGGGGTCGGTTTCGAGACGCTCGCGCTCGAGGTGTCCGAGCGGCACAAGCGCGCGTTCCCGCGGGACGGCATGCACGCCTCGCACCGCGAGCTGGAGACCGGCGCCGACTACCAGTGGCGCCGCGAGGGTGAAGCGCACCTGTTCAACCCGCGCACGGTGTTCAAGCTGCAGCACTCGACGCGGTCGGGGAAGTACGAGATCTTCAAGGAGTACACGCAGGCGGTCAACGACCAGGCCGAAAAGCTGATGACGTTGCGCGGCCTGTTCGACTTCAAGACGGACGAGCGCCAACCGGTGCCGATTGAAGAGGTCGAGCCGGTCTCGGAAATCGTCAAGCGGTTCGCGACCGGCGCGATCTCCTACGGCTCGATCTCGATGGAGATGCACCAGACCCTGGCCATCGCGATGAACCGGCTGGGCGGCAAGTCCAACACCGGTGAGGGCGGCGAGGATCCCGAGCGGCTGTACGACCCGGAGCGCCGCAGTGCGGTCAAGCAGGTCGCAAGTGGACGGTTCGGAGTGACGAGTGAGTACCTCGTCAACGCCGACGACATCCAGATCAAGATGGCGCAGGGCGCGAAGCCCGGCGAGGGCGGGCAGTTGCCCGGCGCGAAGGTGTACCCGTGGATCGCGCGCACCCGGTATTCGACGCCGGGCGTCGGGCTGATCTCCCCGCCGCCGCACCACGACATCTATTCGATCGAAGACCTGGCGCAGCTGATCCACGATCTGAAGAACGCCAACCCGGCGGCGCGAATCCACGTGAAGCTCGTGTCCGAGGTCGGCGTGGGCACGGTGGCTGCCGGAGTCTCGAAGGCACACGCCGATGTCGTGCTCATCTCCGGGCACGACGGCGGCACCGGTGCTTCGCCGCTGTCGTCGATCAAGCACGCCGGCGGGCCATGGGAGCTGGGCCTGGCCGAGACGCAGCAAACGTTGTTGGCCAACAGGTTGCGCGACCGGATCGTGGTGCAGACCGACGGGCAGCTCAAGACCGGGCGGGACGTGATGATCGCGGCGCTGCTCGGCGCCGAGGAGTTCGGCTTCGCCACCGCGCCGCTCGTCGTCTCGGGCTGCATCATGATGCGGGTCTGTCATCTCGACACGTGCCCGGTCGGGGTCGCGACGCAGAACCCGAAGCTGCGCGAGAAGTTCAGCGGCAAGGCCGAATACGTGGTGAACTTCTTCGAGTTCATCGCGCAGGAGGTCCGGGAGTACTTGGCAGAACTGGGTTTCCGGTCGATCGAGGAGGCCGTCGGACACGCCGAGCTGCTCGACAAGCGACGCGCGATCGAGCACTGGAAGGCAGCCGGGCTTAACCTCGCGCCGATCTTCCACGTGCCCGAGCTGGCGCCGCGTGCCGCCCGGCACCGCGTGGTCGGGCAGGACCACGGGCTGGAGAAGGCGCTCGACAACACGCTGATCCAGCTGGCCGAGGGCGCGCTTTCGGCCGGGGACCGGGTGAAACTCGATCTGCCCGTGCGCAACGTGAACCGGACCGTGGGCACCATGCTCGGTTCGGAGCTGACGAAACGGTGGGGCGGCGAGGGCCTGCCCGACGACACGATCGACGTGACGTTCACGGGCACCGCGGGCCAGTCGTTCGGCGCGTTCCTGCCGCGCGGCATCACGTTGCGGCTCATCGGTGACGGAAACGACTACGTGGCAAAGGGTCTGTCCGGTGGGCGGATCATCATCCGGCCGCCGCGCGAGTCGCAGTTCACCGCGGAGGAGCACATCATCGCGGGCAACGTGATCGGCTACGGCGCGACCGCCGGCGAGATCTTCTTGCGGGGCAAGGTCGGCGAGCGGTTCTGCGTGCGCAACTCGGGTGCGCTGGCGGTCGTCGAGGGCGTCGGCGACCACGGCTGCGAATACATGACCGGCGGCCGGGTGGTCGTACTCGGGCCGGTCGGGCGCAACTTCGCGGCCGGGATGTCCGGCGGCATCGCGTATGTGCTGGATCTGCCCGCGCTGCGGGTCAACCGCGAGATGGTGGACCTGGATCCGCTGGACGACGAGGACACCGAGTTCCTGCGGGACGCGGTCGAACGGCACTACGCCGAAACGGATTCGGCGGTGGCGCACGCGCTGCTGGCCGACTGGGACGTCGCGGTGGAGCGGTTCGGCAAGGTCATGCCCAAGGACTACAAGCGAGTACTGCACGCGCAGGCCGCGGCCGAACGCGACGGCCGCGACGTGAACGAGGCGATCATGGAGGCCGCACATGGCTGACCCCAAAGGGTTTCTGACCACACGGCGGGAGACCCCCAAGAGCCGGCCGGTCGACATCCGGATCATGGACTGGCGCGAGGTCTACGAGGACTTCGCTTCGTCGAAGCTGGAAAAGCAGGCCGGGCGCTGTATGGACTGCGGTATCCCGTTCTGTCACGAGGGTTGTCCGCTGGGGAACCTGATCCCCGAGTGGAACACGCTGGTGTGGCGGGAAGACTGGCAGGACGCGAGCGAGCGGCTGCACGCGACCAACAACTTCCCGGAGTTCACCGGCACGCTGTGCCCGGCTCCGTGTGAGACCGCGTGCGTGCTCGGGATCAACGACGATCCCGTCACCATCAAGCGGGTCGAAATCTCCATTGTGGACCGTGCGTGGGAGGAAGGCTGGGTCACGCCGCAGCCGCCGAAGACCCGCACCGGCAAGAAGGTCGCGGTGGTCGGCTCCGGACCGTCCGGGCTCGCCGCCGCGCAGCAGCTGACCCGCGCCGGGCACGACGTGGTCGTGTTCGAGCGGGCGGACGCGATCGGCGGCCTGCTGCGCTACGGCATCCCGGCGTTCAAGATGGAGAAGTGGCGGTTGGACCGCCGGCTCGACCAGATGCGCGCGGAGGGCACGGAGTTCCGCGCGGGCGTCAACGTCGGTGTGGATATCACGGCCGACGAGCTGCGTGCGCGGTACGACGCGGTCGTGCTGGCGGGCGGTGCGACGGCGTGGCGCGACCTGCCGATCACCGGGCGCGAGATTCCCGGTGTGTACCAGGCGATGGAGTTCCTGCCACCGGCGAACCGGGTCGCGGCCGGGCTGCTCGAGTCGACGCCGATTTCGGCCGAGGGCAAGGATGTCGTCGTGATCGGCGGCGGCGACACCGGCGCGGACTGTGTCGGCACCGCGCACCGGCAGGGCGCCGCTTCGGTGACCCAGCTGGAGATCATGCCGCGGCCGCCGGAATCGCGTTCGGGCGCGCACCCGTGGCCGACGTACCCGATGATCTTCCGCGTGTCCTCGGCGCACGAAGAGGGCGGTGAGCGGCTGTACGCGGTGAACACGCAGGAGTTCCTCGCCGATTCGGAGGGGAATCTGCGCGCGCTGCGGCTGGTCGAGGTGCGCAACGAGGGCGGGAAGTTCGTGCCCGTCGACGGCACCGAGCGGGAACTGCCGGCGCAACTGGTGCTGCTCGCGATGGGTTTCGTCGGCCCGCAGCGCGAGGGCCTGCTCGACTCGCTGGGTGTCGAGCTGGACGCACGGGGGAATGTGGCGCGGGACAAGGCTTTCCGCACCAGCCTGGACAACGTGTTCGTGGCCGGTGACATGGGCCGCGGCCAGTCGCTGATCGTCTGGGCGATCGCGGAAGGCCGCTCCGCGGCAGCGGCGGTCGACCGTTTCCTCGTCCCGACCCGGGACCTGCTCCCCGCCCCGATCGCCCCGACCGACCGCCCGATCGCTTAGCCCGTCGCCGTGTTCGCCCCTCCCGCGGGCGTGTTCGCCGCGCCCGTCGGTGACTTTGCCGCGCCGGGCGCCAACTCATCGACGTGGCGGGCAAACACGACGACGTGGCGGGCAAACACGCGCGGCTAGTTCGGGACCAGGGTGTAGTAGCCGGCCGTCGGCGCGCCGGCCCCGTGCCACGGGGAACCGACCGGCCAGGCCGGTGCGCCGGGCAGCGGCTCGGGGACGTAGTGCAGGAAGTACGCCGTGGGTATCGGCGGGGCGCCGCGGTCGAAGAAGTGGTAGTTGACGTCGAGCAGCCACCGCTTCACCGGCCCGGCCTCCGCCGCCTCATGGTTGATCATCGGGATCACCTGGGTGCGGTCGGACAACGGGTCGAGCAGCGTGCAGTCGCAGAAGTAGGCGATCGTGCCGATCTCGCCCTCTAGCCGGACCGGCCGGTCGCCGGCGATGGCGTGTACGTTGCGCCCGATCGCGGCGTACCCGCTGACACCGGCCCAGTTCGTGGTGACCGGCGCCCACCGCCACGGCACGCCGTGCTGCACGACGAATCCGACCTGCGCCACCACGAGAATCCCCGCCACGACGGCGAAACCGCGTGTCACCGCACTCAGCGCGAGCATCAGGAAGATGGACAGGCAGATCAGCGCGGGACCGTAGTACCAGTGGTACGGCGGAACGCCGAGCGCGGTGTAGGCGGCGTAGTGCAGCACACCGGCCACGCCGAAGGCCGCCGGCACCACGGTTTTCCGGCGCGCGGCTAGCAGCGCTAGCAGGCCGAGCACCGCTGGCACGAAGGCCAGCGCGATCGCGGCCGGGTAGACCTTCAGGTACAGGAACGGGCCGTTGCCGAACTGGTAGGCGCCCCAGGAATGCTGCTGCGTCTTGATGATCAGTGTGTCGGGCACGACCGAGCCGAGCACGACCCAGCTGAACAGGAACCACGGCACGGCGACCAGTGCGGCCGCGATGAGGGCCTTCCACCAGCCCCGCCACAGCGATCGCGCGGCCACGGCCAGCACCACGACGACGATGACGAGATCGATGCGTGTCAGCACCGCGAGGCCCGCACAGACCCCGAACAGCCACGGGCGGCCTTCCACCGCTGTCATAAGCAGCAGACCGAGCACTGCTGCGGTGAGTGCGACCTCAAGTCCGACCGTGGACAGCAGCAGCGGGTTCGCCAGCACCGCCAGCCAGGCGGCGACCGCGCCCCAGCGCGGCAGCGACAGGGCACGGCTGGTGCGCAGCAAGGCGACGCCGAGCACCACGTTCGCCGCCACGAACAGCACACCGAGCGCCCAGATCGGGTGCCGCACCACCGCGGTGAGCGCGCCCAGCAGCAGCACGTTGAGCGGTGACGTGGCCGTGTTGGACGTCTGCCCGGCGATCAGCCCCCAGTGACCGTGCAACCCGAGGTTCCGCGCGTAGTCGAGCGTGATGTACGCGTCGTCGATGATGCTGTCGTGCACCAGCCAGAACACGGCTGCCGCCACGACCGCCATCACGGCCGGGACCACCTGTCTGAGTACGCGCGGACGCGCCTGCGTCGCGGGTGCGGCCAGCACAGCCATCGTCACCACCCCCTGCTGTCCAGAACCAGCGCAGCCTACGTGACCAGGCCGGTCACCAGATTCGCGCGTACGGGAAGACGTGCGGCAGAACAGCACTACGGGTAAAACGCCCGCTACGACATTCGGGTGATTCTGTGACTCGAACGCATCTACGGAAGTCGCCCCCGCCACTTAGCGGTGCAAGCAGGTTGATCGAAGAGGGGGCTCTGATGGCCGTTGACCTGTCCACCCCGCTGACGTGGAAGTCCGCCACCGGCGACGCCGCGACCATGCTGGACGAGTTGCAGCCGAACATCGTGAAGGCGCATGTTCGCGATCATCTTTCCGTGCTGTTCCTCGGTTTCGGGGACGCCGGCGAGGCGAAGACGTTCCTCAAGGCGCTCGCCGGGCTGATGAAGTCCGCGAAGAAGCACCTCGAAGAGATCGAGGCGTTCAAGACGAGCCAGAGTGGTGGGACGTCCTACGTCGGCGTCGGGCTGACCGCGACGGGCTACGGGAAACTGGGGATCGGGACGGCGCCGGGGGATCCGTCGTTCCAGGGTGGCGCGAAGAAGGCCGCGGGGAACCTGGTCGACCCGCCCGTCGAGTCGTGGGACGACGCGTACCAGGAGCCGATCGACGCGGTCGTGCTCGTCGGCGACGCCAGCGCGGACGCGACGCAGGCGAAGCGCGCCGAGGTGCTCGCGCTGCTGCCCGGGTCGGTCACGGTGCTGGGGGAGGAAACCGGCAGCGGGCTGACGAACGAGAACGGTGACGGTATCGAGCATTTCGGATATGTCGACGGGCGCAGCCAGCCACTGTTTCTCACCGAGGACGTCGATACCGAACGTGACACCACCGACGGAATCAACGAATGGGATCCGTCGGCTCCGTTGAGCCAGGTCCTGGTCGCCGATTCGGCGGCACCCGATCCGAACGTGCACTTCGGCAGCTACTTCGTTTTCCGGAAACTGGAACAGAATGTTCAGCTGTTCAAGCAGGCCGAACAGGATCTGGCCGCGCGGCTCGGCCTGAAGGACGAGGACGCGGAACGGGCGGGCGCGATGCTCATCGGCCGTTTCGAGGACGGGACTCCGCTCGTGGTGCAAAGCGCGGCCGGTTCGCATCATCCGGTGGAGAACGATTTCAGCTATGACAGCGACAAACTGGGTCAGAAATGCCCGTTCCAGGCGCATATCCGCAAGACGAATCCGCGCGGTTCGGGCGGCGCCGAAGCACCGGAAGCCGAGCGGCTGCACCTGATGGCGCGGCGTGGTCAGACCTACGGCCGGCGCTCGGACGACCCCACCGCGGAACTGCCGCCGGCGTACCGGCCAACCAAGGACGTCGGCCTGTTGTTCATGGCGTTCAACAGCAATCTGGGCAACCAGTTCGAGTTCACGCAGCGGCTGTGGGCGAACAACCCCGGTTTCCCGATCACCGCCGACGGCTCGAAGCCCGGGCTCGACCCGGTCATCGGGCAGGGCGAGCGGCCCGGTTCGAACTATTCGCGGGATTGGGGCCGGAACAATGTTCAACCGATCGACGCGATACCGCAGGCGGTCACGCTCAAGGGCGGTGAATACTTCTTCATGCCTTCGCTCGCCTTCCTACGGAGCTTGTGAGTGAACGTCCAACCGATGACCGGAGAATACCCCGGATAGCCGATTTCCTTTTCGCCGGGAAAGCAGGTAGTAGTTAGGCGTGGATCGTCATGAACGCCTGAACGCGCTGCTCGAAATGGTCGGGCAGCGCGCCAGGATCGACGTCGAAGAAAGCGCGAGGGAACTCCGGGTCTCCCCCGCGACGATTCGGCGCGACCTCGATCACCTGGCCAGCCGGCAATTGCTGACCCGGACTCGTGGCGGCGCCGTGACGAGCAATGTCGCCTACGATTTGCCGTTGCGGCACAAAACGGGAAGCCACGCTTCGGAAAAGCAGCGAATCGGCCTGGCGGCGGCGCGTCTCGTGCACCGGGGCATGATCGTCGGTGTCAACGGGGGTACCACCGCGACCGAGGTCAGCCGCGCGCTGGCCACCCGCCCGGAGTTCAACGAAGGTGACGCCACCCTCACGGTGGTCACGAACGCGCTCAACATCGCACACGAGCTGACCCTGCGACAGAGCATCAAGATCGTGACCACCGGTGGCGTCACCCGGACGCGGTCGTTCGAATTGACCGGTCCGCTGGCGGCGCTGGTGCTGCACGAGGTCAGTCTCGATCTCGCCTTCATCGGCGTGGATGCGATCGACCCCGTGCGCGGGCTGTACGCGCACCATGAGGCCGAGGCCAGCGTCAACCGCCTGATCGCGTCGCGTGCCCAGGAGGTCGTGGTGGTGGCCGACAGTTCGAAGCTTGGTGGTTTCGCTTTCGCCAGGATCAGTGGACCCGCGGATATTCAGGTCCTGATCACGGATACCGCGGCCGATCCGGACTATGTGGCGGCGTTCGAGCAGCTGGGCGTGAAGGTCATTTTGGCTTAGCGCCTACAGAATCCGCTGTCCCGCAGGAACTCCGTCCCGGATCAGCCGCATCAGGACTGCCGTGTCCAGATGCTCCTCGATGGCATCCGCCAAGCGGTCCAGCATCGACTCGCGTAAGGCCGCGAAGCCTGGTGCGCCGGGGCTCGGGGACCATGTCACCCCGGCCTGCGCGGCCGCTTCGGTGAGCCAGGCGCGGCGGAAGGCATCGTTGTCCAGGGTGCCGTGCCAGGTGGTGCCCCAGATCGACCCCCGACGCCAACCGTCCAGAAAAGGTTCCGCCTCGGCATCGGCGAAAGCGGTGCCATGGTGGATCTCGTAGGCCTCGACGTCGTGTCCGCGCCACGAGCCGACCGGGCGGCCGAGCACCTTCTCCGCCGAGAAAGAAACCGTCGTTGGCAACAGGCCCAGCCCGGGCACGGTACCGGCATCGGATTCGACGTCATCATGGATCTCGCGCGCCAGCATCTGATAGCCACCACAGATTCCGAGCACCGGGCGGCCGGCGGCAGCCCGCTCGGAAAGCGCTTCCTCGAGACCGCGCGAACGCAGCCAGCGCAAATCGTCCACTGTGGACCGGGTGCCGGGGAGGACCACGATATCGCTCGTACGCACGACATCCGGGTCCGCGGTCAGCTGCACGGTCACCCCGGGCTCGGCGGCGAGTGCGTCCACATCGGTGGCGTTCGAGGCGCGCGGGAACCGGACCACGGCCACCGTCAGGGTCCCGCCACCCTGCTCCCGCCGCCATCCTGCCGCGGCGAGCGCGTCCTCCGAGTCGATCCACACGCCGTCGAGCCACGGCAGCACACCCAGCACCGGGCGGCCGGTCAACTCCGAGATCCGGTCCAGGCCAGGGCGCAACAGATCAACGTCCCCACGGAACTTGTTGACGATCCAGCCCGCGAGCAACTCTTGATCCTCGGCCGAAAGCAGGGCTTGCGTCCCGTACATCGCGGCCAGCACGCCGCCGCGATCGATATCGCCGACCACGAGAACCGGCAGCCCGAAGCGCCGCGCCAGGCCCATGTTCACGTAGTCGCCCGCCCGCAGGTTGATCTCCGCGGGACTGCCCGCGCCCTCGCACACGATCACCTCGAACCGGCTCCGCAGCTCGGAAAAAGTGTCGAACGCGATCTCCGCGAGCCCGGCCCGGCCGGTCGCGTACTCACCCGCTTCGAGGGTGCCGAACGGTTTCCCGAGCGCGATCACGTGACTCCGGTGGTCACTGCCCGGCTTCAGCAGCACGGGGTTCATCGCGGCCTCCGGCTCGACCCCGGCGGCCCGCGCCTGAAGCCATTGCGCCCGCCCGATTTCCGCCCCATCGGCGCACACCATCGAGTTGTTCGACATGTTCTGCGCCTTGAACGGCGCGACCCGCAGGCCCTGCCGCGCGAGCCACCGGCAGATCCCGGCGGTGACCAGGCTCTTGCCGGCATCGGACGTCGTCCCGGCGATGAGCAGGCCGGTCATCGCAAGACCGCCGCGGTGAGTGCCGCCAAGCCGACGGCCTTCGACAAGGTCACCGAACGTCGTACGTCCAACGTCCTAGGAGCGATGCCGTCGCCGAGGGTGCCTCGGTCCTCGGTGCGTCCGCCGTAGGTGTTGACCCCGCCGAGCCGGACGTCGAGCGCGCCCGCGAAGGCGGCCTCGACCTGGCCGGCATTCGGACTCGGGTGCCGCGAACCATCGCGCCGCCACACCCGCCACGTGGAGGTAGAACGTCCTCCCACCAGCGGAGCGCACACCATCGCGGCCAAAGCGCCGAGCCGGGCCGGCACCAGGTTCGCCACGTCGTCCGCACGCGCTGCAGCCCAGCCGAACCGTTCGTAGCGCGGCGAGTGGTGACCGACCATCGCGTCCAAAGTGTTCAAGGCCCGATACCCGAGCAGGCCGGGAATCCCGGCCACCGCACCCCAGAACAGCGGCGCCACAACGGCATCGGAGGTGTTCTCGGCAATGGATTCGGTGGTCGCCCGCGCCAGCTCACCCCGGTCCAGCTCGGTCGCGTCCCGGCCGCACAGGTGCGACAACCGCGCCCGCGCGCCGGGAAGATCGCCGGAGTCCAGTAGCTGAGCCATCGCCGTCCCCTCGCGTGCGAGCCCCCGCCCGCCGAGGACGGTCCACGTGGCGAGCGCCGTCGTCACGAACCGCGCCACCGGCCGCCGCCGCGTCGCGACCTGGGCGGCCACCCCGAGCCCGGCCGCCGCACCAGCGCAGGCCCCCGCGAAGAGAACGCCCCGAGATCGCGAGTCCGCCCAGACCCGGCGCTCCAGCGCACCGGCCGCACGACCGAACAGCGCCACCGGATGCCCGCGCCGCGGATCGCCGAGCGCCAAGTCCAGTGCGTACCCGGCGGCCATGCCCAGCCGGGCCGGCGATCTTCCATCCACCACGCAGCGACGGTAGCGCCTGCGTGAGAATGCCGGGTATGACCAAGCTGACCCAGCGGTTCGCCGCCACCCTGGAGGTCACCGCCCGGCTGCTCCGCCGGTATTCCGGCGACGAGGGCAAGGTGCTCGTCCTCGGCGGGGTCCGGTCCGGCAAGTCCCGGCACGCCGAGCGACTGATGAGCGAGCATCCCGAGGTCGTGTACGTGGCGCCGGGCTACCCGGCGACCGACGACGATCCCGAGTGGGCGGCCCGGATCGCGCAGCACCAGGCCCGCCGCCCGGCGCACTGGCGCACGGTGGAGAGCACGGACCTGGCGGCGACGGTGCGCAAGGCGACCGGCCCGCTGCTGATCGACTGCCTCGGTGTGTGGGTCAGCCGGGTGCTCGGCGAGGTCGGCGCGTGGGACCAGACGGACGGCTGGGAGCTGCGCCTGGACGAGCGGCTCGAGGATTTCCTGGCCGCCTGGGTGAGCACGCGGGTACCGATCGTGGCGGTGACCAACGAGGTCGGCATGGGTGTGGTGCCCGCGACGATGTCCGGCCGGGTGTTTCGTGATGTGCTGGGCGCACTGAACGGCCGGGTCGCCGCGGAGTCGGACAGCGTCCAGCTCGTGGTGGCCGGCCGCGTCCTGCGCCTCGACGAAAGGGCTCTGCTGTGATCGACGTTCCGCTCCCCGACGCCGGCGCTCGCGAGGAAGCGCTGACCCGGCTCGACGCGCTGGTGAAACCCGTGGGCGCGCTCGGCAGGCTCGAAGAACTGGCCGCGTGGCTGAGCGCCGCGCACGGCACGGTGCCGCCGCGCCCGGTGGACGACGTGCGGGTGGTCGTGTTCGCCGGTGACCACGGGGTTTCGGCGACGTCAGCGTACCCGCGCGAGGTCACCGCCGCGATGGTGCGCGTGTTCCTCGCGGGCAAGAGCGGCGTGAACGTGCTGGCGCGGCAGGTCGGCGCGCGGGTGCGCGTGCTGGACATCGCGGTGGACGACGATCTCGCCGGCGTGCCCGAGGAGGTGCGGGCACACAAAGTCCGCCGCGGTTCGGGTGCGATCGACGTCGAGGACGCGCTCGCCCCGGGCGAAGCCGAGCGCGCCTTCGAGGTAGGACGTTCTACCGCCGACGCGGAGATCGCCGAGGGTGCGGACCTGTTGATCCCGGGCGACATGGGCATCGGCAACACCGCGGTCGCGGCCGCACTGGTCGCCGCCGTGCTCGGCCTGCCCGCGGACGACGTCGTCGGGACGGGCACCGGCATCGACGAGGCCGGCCGGGCCCGCAAGGTCGAGGTGGTCGCGCGCGCCCTGGCCCGGCCACGCGGCTCGGGGCCGTTCGAACTGCTGACAGCGCTGGGCAGCGCGTGCGCCGCGGCGACAGCGGGCTTTCTCGTGCAGGGCGCCGTACGCGGGGTGCCGGTCCTGCTCGACGGTGTCTTTTCCGGTGCCGCCGCGCTGGTGGCGCGGGAGATCGCGCCGGACGCGGTGCGCTGGTGGCTCGCCGGGCACCGGTCGACCGAACCGTCGCAAGCGTTTGCGCTCAAGGCATTGGGCCTCACACCGATCCTCGATCTCGGACTGCGGCTGGGCGAGGGCAGCGGTGCGGTGCAGGCGGTGCCGACCCTGCGCGCGGCGCAGGCGATCATCGCCGACATGGGTCTGCTGGCCGATCTTGCTTGACGCGTTGCGGATGGCGGTCGGCACGCTGACCGCGCTGCCGGTGCCACCGCCACGGAGGATCGACCGGCGGGTCGCCGGCGGCGCGATGCTGCTAGCACCGCTAGCCGCGCTGCCATTGGCCGCGGTCGCCGGGTTGATCATGTACGGCGGACACGCGCTCGGCCTGCCGTCGCTGGCCGTCGCCGGAGTCGCGGTCGGCGCGGTCGCGCTGGGCAACCGCGGCCTGCACCTCGATGGGCTCGCCGACACCGCGGACGGCCTCGGCGCGTCCTACGACCGCGGGCGGGCGCTGGAGATCATGCGCCGCGGCGACTCCGGGCCGACCGGGGTGGCCGCGCTCGTCCTGGTCCTGATCGTCCAATGTGGAGCATTGGCGGGCGGGAACGTGACTACGGCGGTCATCGGTGTGCTCACCGGACGGTGCGTACTCTCGCTGTGCTGTGCGCGCGGCGTGCCGTCGGCGCGGCCGGAAGGGCTCGGCGCGACCGTCGCGGGCGCCGTGCCGATTCCCTTGGCGGCACTGGTTTTCCTGCTCGCGGCCGGTGCCGCCGCGGCGGCACCGGGCCTGCCGTGGTGGCGCGGTCCGGTCGCGGTCGCGGCCGGGTACGCGGCCGCCGGTCTGCTGCTGTGGCGCTGTACCCGCAGGCTCGGCGGCATCACCGGTGACGTGCTCGGCGCGTGCGTGGAAGCCGCGACCGCCGCCGCACTGCTCGCGTCAGTCTGAGGCCTTATCCACGGCGCTTCGCAACGCGTGCTCGGTGATCCGGAAGTGCTCGCCCGCGATCTTCGCGGCCTCGCCCGCGTCGTTGCCGATGATCGCGTTGACGAGCGCTCGGTGTTGCGGCAGCGCCATTTCCCGCAGTGCCGGGGTGAACGGCTCGTGGCTGATGCCGAGGCTGACCTGAGCCAGCAACTGCCGGCTGAGACCGGCGAGCAACGGGTTGTGCGTCGCGCTAGCGATGCTCCGATGCAATTCGACGTCCGCCGACCTAGCGGTGACAGCGTCCTCGGCGTCGTCATAGCGCTTCAGGGCACTGATCATCGCCGCGTCGTCCTCGACCGTGTGCCGTTCGGCGGCCGTGCGTGCGATCAGCGACTCGATCAGCCGTCGCAGGTCGAACAGCTGCTCGCGCTGGGCCCAGTCCTTGCCGAGCAGGTCGCGCACCGCGCCGGCGGTGCGCTCGCCCCAGTCCTGCCGCACGAACGAACCGCCCGTGCGGCCGCGCCGGATGTCGACATACCCGGCCTCGCGCAGGTCGGCGAGCGCGGCACGGACGGTCACCCGGCTGACGGCGAGCATGTCGGCGAGGTCGCGTTCCGCGGGCAGGCGCTCGCCCGCCGAGTAGTCGCCGACGGCGATCGCGGCGATCAGCCGGTCCGCGACGGCCTTGGCCGCGGACACGGGCTGCACCGGTGTCGACAACTCGCGCTCTGGTGTCACCGGCCCATCGTAAATTCAGGCGCCGAGAATCCGCGCCAGCGTCCGGAGAAAGCCCGTCGTCGTCGCCTCGTCACGCACCGCGAGACGCAGGTGGTCGCCGTCCAGTCCGGGGAACGTGTCGCCCCGGCGGACGGCGTAGCCAGCATCGCGCAGTCTCTCCCGGATTCCCTGCGCCCCAGGGATTCTGACGAGCACGAACGGACCGCGCGGGATGCTCGGTATCTCGATGCCGAGGTGTTCGAGCCCCGCGACGAGCCGTTCGCGGTCGCGTTCGGCGAGGGCCGCGAGCTTGTCGGCCTCGTCGAGTGCGGCCGGGCGACAGCAGGCGACGACGGCTCTCGCCGCCAGCGTCGACACCGACCACGGCGGCTGCACTTCTCGCAGCCGCCCCACGATCTCCGGTTCCGCCAGGAGATACCCGGCCCGCAGGCCGGCGATGCCCCACGTCTTGGTGAGACTACGGAGCACGACGACTCCGGGAAGCGCTTTCCCAGCCAGGGACTCGGGTTCGCCGGGGATCGCGTCGAGGAACGCCTCGTCGACGACGAGAATCCGCCCCGGCCGCACGAGCGCTTCGAGCGTCGCGGCCGGATGCAGCACCGAGGTCGGGTTCGTCGGGTTGCCGACGAAGACGAGGTCGGCGTCGTCCGGCACCGCTTCCGGGTCGAGGAGGTAGCCGGGCGCGAGGATCACCCGCCTCGGCTCGTTCCCCGCAGCCCGCAGCGCCGCCTCTGGCTCGGTGAACTGAGGATGCACGACGACCGCGTCGCGGTCCCGGAAAGCGTTTGCCAGCAAGGTGAACGCTTCCGCCGCACCCGCCGTCACGAGTACTTCGCCCGGGTCGCAGCCGTGCCTTGCGGCGACAGCTTCCCTAGCAGCGCTCGCATCCGGGTAAGCGGCCAGGTCTGCGAGCGCCTCGGCCAGCTCCTGCCGCAACCAGTCCGGCGGCCGGGGAAGCCGGACGTTGACCGCGAGGTCGATCAGGCCTCCGCCGACCTCGCGATCGCCGTGATGGTGCAGGTCGTAGTCACTCATACGCGTGCACCGCGGCCGCGAACCTGCCGGCCAACCCGGGATGCCCGGCCCAGTGGACGTGCAGATACGACGCGTGCAGGGTCGGTGTCGCGAACCCTTCGCCGGTCCCGTCCCATTCCCACGCGGGCGTTTTCCCTTGCCGTGGCAGGACCTCCGTGCGGTGGAACTCGTGCCCGGTGACCCGCGTCCCGGCCTCGCCCAGCAGGTGCGCCGCCGGAGCAAGCGCTTTCCGGTACCCGAGCGCACCGCGTTTCGTCATGCGCGCGACGGCGTCCAGCGCGCCCACCATCGGCTGCCCGTCGAGTTCCCGGCACAGGTACAGCAGTCCGGCGCACTCGGCGACCACCGGTATTCCACTGTGGACGGCGGCGGCGATCTCCTCGCGCAACGGGACGTTCGCGGACAGCTCTTCGACGTGCACCTCCGGGAACCCGCCACCGAAGTACAGCCCGGCGCATCCGTCGGGAAGTGTCTTGTCCCGCAACGGGTCCAGGTCCACCAGGTCGATCCCGTGCGCGGCCAGCAGTTCGGCGGTCTCGGTGTAGCGGAAGGTGAACGCCGACCCGGCGGCCGAGGCGACGATCCGGCGCGGACCGTCCCAGGAAACCGCCGGCGCCCAGGGCGTTCCACCGAGACGTGCGGCACCTCGCGCGATCCGGACGATCGCTTCGAGGTCGACCCCGGCGTCGACCCAGGAAGCCAGTTCGGGCAGCAGGCGCTGGGATTCCGTCGCCCGCTCGGCGGCCGGTACCAGCCCGAGATGGCGGCTCGGCGCGTGGATGTTCTCGCTGCGGCGCAAGGCACCCAGCACCGGGATGCCGGTCGGGGCCAGCGCCGCGCGGATCTCGTCCTCGTGCCGCTGCGAGCCGAGCTTGTTCAAGATCACCCCGGCCAGCTCGAGCCCCGGGTCGTATTTCGCGAACCCCAGCACGGTCGCGGCCACGCTCCGGCTCGCCGCGCTCGCGTCGACGACGAGCACGACGGGCGCGTCGATCAGCCGGGCGACATGCGCTGTCGAGGCGAAGCCCTCGGTGCCCAGCGCGCCGTCGAACAGGCCCATCACGCCCTCGATCACCGCGAGTTCGCCGGCACCGTGCAGCAGCAGCGGGACGAGCAGTTCTTCGCTCTGCAGAAAGGGATCCAGGTTCCGCGGCGGCCGCCCGGTCGCCAGCTCGTGATAGCTCGGGTCGATGAAGTCGGGGCCGACCTTGTGCCCGGACACGTCGAGTCCGCGCGCCCGCAGCGCGGCCATCAGGCCCGCCGCGATCGTCGTCTTGCCGTGTCCCGAACCCGGTGCCGCGATGACGACACGGGCTACCATTCGATCCCCCGCTGGCCCTTTTGCCCCGCGTCCATCGGGTGCTTGACCTTCGTCATCTCGACGACGAGATCCGCGGCCTCGATGAGTTCCGGCGGCGCGTCCCGGCCGGTGATCACGACATGCTGGCGCCCCGGCCGCTCGCCGATCGCCGTCACGACGTCGGAAACGTCGATCCAGCCCCATTTCAGCGGATAGGTGAACTCGTCGAGCACATAGAAATCGTGCTGCTCGGCGGCGAGGCGGCGTTTGATCTCCGCCCAGCCTTCGCGCGCGTTCGCGGCGTGGTCCTCGTCGGTGCCGGCCTTGCGTGACCAGCTCCAGCCTTCGCCCATCTTGTGCCACTCGACCGGCCCACCCTGGCCGGTCCGCTCGTGCACCTCGCCGAGCGCACGGAAAGCGCTTTCTTCCCCGACCCGCCATTTCGCGGACTTGACGAACTGGAACACGCCGACGGACCAGCCCTGGTTCCACGCGCGCAACGCCATCCCGAACGCGGCGGTGGATTTTCCCTTCATCGCTCCCGTGTGGACGGCGAAGATCGGCCGGTTGCGCCGTTGTCGCGTGCTGAGCCCGTCGTCCGGGACGACCTCCGGTTTGCCCTGTGGCATCTCAGGCCGCCTTCCTCAAGCGGGTTTTTACCGCGCCCGCAAGGGAATCCGCGGCGACCTCACCCAGCGGCACGTGCTCGCCACCGAGCTGCTCGGCCAGTTCGGCGGCGAGGCCCAGGCGCATCCGCCCGCTCTCGCAGTCCATCACGATGGAGGTCACGCCGTTGAGCAGCCGCGCCGCCGCGTGCGATCGGCCCACAGCGTCCGGCCCACTCGTCGCCCGGCCGTCGGTCACCACGACGAGCAGCGGGCGGCGGCGCGGATCCCGCAGCTCCTCGACCCGCAAAACCCTTGCCGCTTCGAGAAGTCCTTCGGCGAGCGGCGTCCGGCCGCCGGTCGGCAGCGCCTCCAGCCGCGCCGCGGCGGCTTCGACGCTGATCGTCGGCGGCAGTGCCAGGTCCGCCGCGCCGGCCCGGAAGGTGACCAGCCCGACCTTGTCACGCCGCTGGTAGGCGTCCAGCAGCAGCGACAGCACGGCGGCCTTGACCTCGCGCATCCGCGCCTTCGCGCCCATCGAGCCGGACGCGTCGACGCAGAACAGCACCAGGTTGCCCTCGTTGCCTTCGCGCCGCGCGTACCGCAGATCTCCCTTACGCAGCACCAATCCCGGCCCGGACCGGCCGCGCCCACGCTGATGCGGCGCCGCCGCCGTCATGGTCGCGACAAGATGCGGCTTGGTCCCGCCCGGCTGCACACCGACCGTCCGTCCCGAGTCGGTCACCGCCCGCGAACGACGGCCACGCTCACCCTCGCCGACCCCGGCGACCCGGAACACTCGCGCCCGGAACGGTTTCCCCGCCCCGGTCCGCTGCTCCCCGTCGTTCCCGGCGGCAGGCTGCTGCTCACCATCAGTCGACATGGAGTCCTCTTCGGACGGTGCTTCCGAGCCCGGGCCCGGCCCGTCGTCGTCCGGCTCCGGTGGCTGCGAGTCCTGCAGCGCCTGGTCCAGCTGCTCCTCGTCGATGCCCGGTGCGTCGAAGGGGTTGCGGCGACGGCGATGTGGCAGCGCCAGCCTTGCGGCGACGCGAATGTCCTCAGTGGACACATCGGTCCGGCCCGCCCAGGCGGCGTGCGCGACGGCCGTGCGCGCGGTGACGATGTCCGCCCGCATCCCGTCGACGTCAAACGACGCGCACACCTCGGCGATCTGCCGGAGCGCGTCGTCGGTCAGTACCACCGAGGGCAGCAGCCGTTGCGCCGCTTCGATTTCCGCGGCGAGCGCGGCGTCCTCGGAGTCGTATTTGGACGCGAACGCGTCCGGATCCGCCTCGTACGCCAGACGGCGGCGGATGACCTCGGCACGCTGCTCGGGGTCACGACTGGAGGCGACCTCGACGGTCAGCCCGAACCGGTCGAGCAACTGCGGCCGCAGCTCGCCCTCCTCCGGGTTCATCGTGCCGATCAGCACGAATCGCGCGGCATGCGAGACCGAGACCCCCTCACGCTCGACGGTCGCGCGGCCCATCGCGGCGGCGTCGAGCAACGTGTCCACGAGGTGGTCGTGCAGGAGGTTCACCTCGTCGACGTACAGCAGACCGCGATGCGCCGCGGCGAGCAGGCCGGGCTGGTAGTCCGTGACACCTTCGGCGAGCGCCCGTTCGAGGTTCAGCGAGCCGACCACCCTGTCCTCGGCCGCGCCGACCGGCAGCTCGACGAGCCGCGCGGGCCTGCGGGCGGCGCCGCCGGCGTGCGGGGCGTCGGGACAGGCCGGGTCGGGAGCGCTGGGGGCACACGAAAAGCGGCAGCCCTCGACGACCTCGACCTCGGGCAGCAGTCCGGCGAGCGCGCGCACCATCGTGGACTTCGCCGTGCCCTTCTCACCGCGGACGAGGACACCGCCGATCGCGGGTGAGATCGCGGACAGCACGAGTGCCAGCCGGAGATCCGCCATCCCGACGACGGCGGTGAACGGGAACGGCCTCACGAAGACTCCTTCGCCACGCGGGTGTCCTCGCCCGCTCCAACAGGCTCACAACGGACGTCGAAGCTCTGGCTCCCGGTCGCGGACGACCGGTCACAGTGGCGGGACCGCCCCGGTTTCGCACCGGGTTCCACAACGACCGTCCCCGGCATCATCGCATACGGTTCCAGATCGTGACGATTGTCGTTGTGGGTGTGGGCGCCGACGGCTGGGCCGGGCTCACCGACCCCGCCAGAGCCGAGCTGACCAGCTGCGACGTGCTGTTCGGCAGCTCGCGGCAGCTCGCGCTGATCCCACTAGAGACGCCGAAGAAAACGTGGCCGAGCCCACTGCTGCCGGCGCTCGGCGACCTGCTCGCAGGCCATCCGGGCAGGCGGTTAGGGGTGCTCGCCAGCGGCGACCCGCTGTTGTCGGGCATCGGCACGACGCTGGTGAAACGGTTCGACGACGTGCGGATCGTGCCCGCGGTGTCGTCGGTCACGCTGGCCCGCGCGCGGCTCGGCTGGTCCGCGGAGGAGACCGAGGTGGTCAGCGTTGTCGGCCGGAACGTGCACCGGGTGGCCCGATTTCTAGCGCCGCTAGCACGCCTGCTGGTGCTAAGTTCCGACGCGTCGAGCCCGGCCGCGATCGCGGAACTGCTTACTGCACAAGGCTTCGGCGACAGCGCGCTGACGGTCTTCGAGCAACTCGGGTCGGCGGCCGAACGACGCGTCGAGGGCATCGCGCGCACGTGGTCGGCGCAGGTCGATCCGCTGAACCTCGTCGCGATCTCGTGTGCAGGCGGCCCGGGACTGCCGTTGCTGGGGCTGCCGGACGACGTGTTCGAGCACGACGGCCAGCTGACCAAACGGGACCTGCGCGCACTCGCCCTCGCGCGCCTCGAACCGCTGCCCGGACAGCTGTTGTGGGACGTCGGCGCCGGCGCCGGCAGCGTCGCGATCGAATGGTCCCGGGCGCATCCGTCGAACCGGGCGATCGCGATCGAGCGGGACGCCGAGCGCGCCGCCTGCATCGGACGGAACGCGGAAACCCTTGGCGTGCCTGATCTTCAGGTGGTCACGGGCGCCGTCCCGGACGCGCTCGACCGGCTGCCCGCGCCCAACGCGGTGTTCCTCGGCGGCGGGCTCTCGTCCTGGCGCCGGTGCTTCGACGCGCTCGCGCCCGGCGGGCGGCTCGTCGCGCACGCCGTCACCCTCGAATCCGAACAGGTGCTCGCGCAGGCCTACCGCGAATGCGGCGGCGAGCTGACCCGCGTCGCCGTGGAGCATGCCGCCCCACTCGGCGGGTTCACCGGCTGGACCCCGGCCCGCACCGTGACCCAGTGGAGCGTCCGGAAATGACCGTTTACTTCATCGGCGCCGGCCCCGGCGCGGCGGACCTGATCACCGTGCGCGGCCGCGATCTCCTCGCGCGCTGCCCGGTTTGCCTCTATCCGGGCAGCCTCACCCCGCCTGACCTGCTGGCGCACTGCCCGCCCGGCGCGCGGCAGGTCGACACGGCCGGGCTGAACCTCGACCAGATCGCGGCCGAGCTGGTCGCCGCACACGAAGCCGGGCACGACGTCGCGCGGCTGTGCTCGGGCGACCCGTCGATCTACAGCGCGGTGGCCGAGCAGATGCGGCGGCTCGACGCGGCCGGGGTGCCGTACCAGGTCGTGCCCGGGGTGCCCGCGTTCGCCGCGGCGGCCGCGGAGCTGGGCCGGGAGCTGACGGTGCCGGCGGTCGGGCAGAGCCTGGTCATCACCCGTGTCCAGGCCCGGTCGACGGCGATGCCGCCCGGTGAAACCCTGGCCGCCTTCGCCGCGACGGGCACGACCCTCGCCGTGCACCTGGCGATCAACCGGGTCGAGCAGGTGGTCGAGGAGTTACTGCCGCACTACGGCCCGGACTGCCCGACCGCCGTCGTCGCCCGCGCGAGCCAGGCGGACCAGCAGGTCCTGCGCGGGCCACTGTCGGACCTGGCCACCACCGTCCGCGGCGCGGGCATCACCCGGGCCGCGGTGATCTTCGTCGGCCGCGTACTGACGGCGGACGCCTTCCCGGACAGCTTTCTCTACTCGACGGCACGGGAACGAAGGCCATAGCCGCGCAGAAGCACCGACACCCGCCCGTGCGCGGTCACCAGCTCTGACGCGGTCTCGTTGTGCTGCTGCGCGCGGGCGCAGTCCAATGCGCGCCGCAGCACGGCCAGGGTGTCGGGCTCGACCGCGGTCAGCAGCGCGGCGGCCGCGGCGGTGGTGTCGGCCAGGCCCGCGAGCATGGCGGCGACCTCGGGCGTGTCCGGTGCGACGGTCAGCACTGGGGTGAGCAGGCGCAGCTGAGTCTGCAGGCGGTGGAGCACCGCCAGCGGATCTGCGCTTGGTTCGGCCACGGGGGTGGGACGCGCGCGCCCGGTGATCGTGACGGCACGATCACCGGTGGTTACTGACCGGCCCGTCCGACGATCGTGCCCGCGCGGTCGATCACCACGACGTCCACCTCGATCGGCGCCGGGCCGATCACCTCGACCGCGGTGGCCAGCGCCCGCGCCGCGACCAGATCGCCCAGCGGCACCTGCGCCGCCTGCGCCAGTTCGAGTGCGTGCAGGGCCGTGTTCGCCGCCAGGACCTGTTCGCCGATCGCGGGCGCCAGCGAGGCCAGCAGCCGCAGGTCCACCTGCGAACGCTTCGAGTGCAGGTCCAGGTGCCCGGCCGCGAGCTTGGAGAACTTCGCGAACCCGCCGGCCAGCGTCAGCCGTGGCACCGGATGCCGCCGCAGGTATTTCAGCACCGCGCCGGCGAAATCCCCCATGTCCAGCAGCGCGCCCTCGGGCAGCCCGTACAGCTCGGCGACCACTCGCTCCGACGTGCTCCCCGTCGCGCCCGCGACATGCGGATAGCCCATCGCCCGCGCCACGTCCACGCCGCGCCGGATGCTGTCGATCCACGCCGAGCACGAGTACGGCACGACGACGCCCGTCGTGCCGAGCACCGAAAGCCCGCCGAGGATCCCGAGCCGCGGGTTCCACGTCCGCCGCGCGATCTCCTCGCCGTCGGGGATCGAGATCTCCACGACGACGTCGCCGGTCCCGCCGTGCGCGGCCGCGACGCGGGCGATCGCCTCGGTCATCAGCCGCCGCGGCACCGGGTTGATCGCCGGCTCGCCCACGGCCAGCGGCAGACCCGGCCGCGTCACGGTGCCGACCCCTTCGCCCGCCCGGAACGTCACCCCGCTGCCCGGTTCGCCGGGCGAAACCGTGGACAGGATCAGCGCGCCGTGCGTGACATCGGGATCGTCGCCCGCGTCCTTGATCACCCCGGCCGTCGCCGAGCCTGCCGAAAGCCGCTCGGTCGCCAGCGCGAACGCCGGCCGCCGGTCCTTCGGCAGCAGCACCTCGACCGGATCGGGGAACTCGCCGGTGAGCAGCGCGGTGTACGCGGCCGTCGTCGCCGCGGTCGCGCACGCCCCGGTCGTCCACCCGTACCGCATGAACAGGGATTATGGCTGGCGTGCAGACAGTTCTCGTCCTCGGCGGCACCGCGGAGGCCCGCGCGCTCGCGGCGGAGCTCACCGAACGCGGCGTCCACGTGGTCTCGTCGCTCGCCGGCCGGGTGGCCAACCCGCGGCTGCCGGTCGGCGAAGTGCGCATCGGCGGTTTCGGCGGTGCGGACGGACTTGCCCGCTATGTCACCGAAAACGACGTCGTCGCTGTCGTCGACGCCACGCATCCGTTCGCTCAGCGAATCGGGAACTCCGCCGTGAAAGGGACTTCCCAGGCCAAAATTCCGTTGCTGCGCCTGGAAAGGAAGGGCTGGGAAGCCGGTCCCGGTGATGACTGGCACTGGGTCGGCAGCCTCGACGACGCAGCGACGAAGATCACAGAACTGGGCGAGCGGATCTTCCTGACCAGCGGTCGCCAGGGACTGGCCGCCTTCGCGGGCTGCCCTCAATGGTTCCTCGCGCGCTGCGTGGATCCGCCCGAACCGCCGTTGCCGCCGAACATCGAAATCCTCCTCGACCGCGGCCCGTACGACCTCGTCCGCGAACGCGCGCTGCAGGACGAGTACCGGATCGACGTGCTCGTCACGAAGGACAGCGGCGGCACGATGACCGTCGCGAAACTCGTCGCCGCGCGCGAACGCGGCATTCCGGTCGTCATCGTGCGCCGTCCCGCGCGACCCGTAACGGAAACCGTCGGGGACGTGAGTGCGGCAACGGACTGGGTTTCGGAGATGCTGAGAAAATGACGCAAGCTTTTTACGAAGTCGTGATGCGCCGCCGTGATGTTCGCGCAGAATTCACCGGTGAGCCGATTCCGCGCGATGTGCTCGACCGGATCTTGACCGCCGCGCACTCCGCGCCCAGCGTCGGGCTCACCCAGCCCTGGGACTTCGTGCTCGTCTCCAGCACCGAGACCCGGGCGGCGTTCCGCGAGCACGTGCTCGCGGAGCGTGCCGTTTTCGCCGAAAGCCTTGCTGCTGAGCGGAACGCGACGTTCGACCGGATCAAGATCGAAGGCATCGTGGAGTCCAGCCTCGGCATCGTGGTGACCTACGACCCGGCCCGCGGCGCGCCGGATGTCCTTGGCCGCCACGCGATCGCCGACGCGGGCCTGTACTCGGTGTGCCTGGCCATCGAGAACCTGTGGCTCGCCGCGACCGCCGAGAACCTCGGCGTGGGCTGGGTGAGCTTCTACCGCGAGGAATTCCTGTCCCAGCTCATCGGCATCCCCAAGGGCATCCGGCCGGTCGCGTGGTTGTGCGTCGGACCGGTCAGCCGGTTGCACGAAACGCCCGATCTGGAACGGCACGGCTGGCGCCGGCGCCGGCCGCTGGCGGCCGCAACCCATCTCGAACGCTTCGGCGATCAAGGCGGCGTGCATAATTCGACCGCGACAGAACCCGAAGAAACCTCGACTCACTAGGGCGATAGCGTTCGTTCAATGTGGATGGCCAGCAAAACGCCGACAGTCACCCCGGAAGAGGTGACCGATCCGGAGCAGGTAAGTCCGGAGACCACACACTCCAGCAGGCCCGGCACCACGCTGTGGCGCTGGCTGGCCATCGTGCTCGGAGTGTTCTCCGCCGCGTGCGCGATCGCCTACCCGCTGATGCCGGTGGTGCAGGACACCGCCGAGATCACGTGGCCGGTCGGCAGCGACACCAGGCCGGTGAACGCCCCGCTCACCGGGTACTGGGCGCAGGAGATGCAGGTCGACGTCCCGTGCGCCACGATCCAGTCGGTCAACTCGCGGATGCCGGGCGGCGCGTTCCTGTTCTCCACCGTGCCGGGGGCACGCACCGGGAACGGCGCCGGGGTGTTCCTGCGGGTCGAGAACAACGTGCTGACGGCGTTCAACCGCGGCCAGCAGGTCGCCCGCCAGCCGCTGCCGGCGACCGGGTGTGACGTCCGGTTCTCCTCCACGGCCACGCACACCTCGCTGACCATCGGCGGCACCCCGCTCTACGACGCGAGCGGCGACGTCCGGCCCCGGGTCATCGGGATCTACACCGACATCACGTCGGCGAGCGACCCCATCAACGGGCTGCACGTGTCGATCACGCCCGACACCCGCTACCAGTCCTCGCCGACCGGCCTGAAGGTCGGCCTCGGCGTGTTCGGCGTACTGGCGCTGATCGGCTGCCTGATCGCGGTCAACCGGCTCGACCGCGGTGGCGCGCGGCGGGCGCCCCGCTGGGCGCCGGTCGGCTGGTGGAAGCTCACCAAACGCGACTTCACCGTCTTCGGCGTGCTCGGCGCCTGGGTCTTCATCGGCCCGGTGACCTCGGACGACGGCTACATCCTGACCATGGCGAGAGTCGCCGGCGCGGTCGGCTACCTCACCAACTACCACCGCTGGTTCGGCGTCGCGGAGGCGCCGTTCGGCTGGAACGACCACATCTACGAGCTGATGGCCACGGTGTCCACGGTGCCGCCGTGGATCCGGCTGCCGTCGTTCATCATCGCGCTCATCTGCTGGCTGTTGATCAGCCGCGAGGTCATGCCACGGCTGGGCAACCAGGTCCGGCAGAGTCCGGCGGCGAGCTGGGCCGCCGCGATGGTGTTCCTCGTCTGGTGGCTGCCGTTCAACAACGGGGTGCGCCCCGAGCCGTGGGCCGCGCTCGGCTCGCTGCTCGCGTGGTGCGCCGTCGAGCGGACGCTCGTCACGCGCCGCCTGCTGCCGCTGTGCCTCGGTCTGCTGTCCGCGGCGTTCGCGCTGGCCGCGACACCGACCGCGCTGATCGCGGTGGCGCCGTTCCTGGTGGCCGCTCGCCCGCTGTTCCAGATGCTGCGCGCCCGGGCCCGGGAAGCCGGCTGGGCGCCGGTGCTGGGGCCGATCGCGGCCGCCGGGTTCATCGTGCTCATCGTCGTGTTCGCCGACCAGACGATGGCGACCGTGGCGGAGGCGACCCGGCTGCGCGGCAATGTCGGGCCGAACCTGCCCTGGTACAACGAACTCTCGCGGTACGAGCTGTTGTTCGAGGACAGCGCCGACGGGTCGATGACCCGAAGGTTCCCGGTGCTGCTGCTGATGCTGTGCACCGGCGCCTGCCTGGTGGTGCTGCTGCGCCGGGGCCGGATCCAGGGCGCCGCGCTCGGCCCGGCCCGGCGGCTCATCGGCACCACCGCGCTGTTCTTCCTGCTGCTGGCGCTGACCCCGACCAAGTGGACCCACCACTTCGGCGCGTTCGCCGCAGTCGGCTCGGCGATGGCGGCGCTCACGGCGCTCGCCACGAGTTCCACCGTGCTGCGTTCCAAACGCAACCGGGCCGCGTTCACGGCCGGGTTGCTGGTGGTGGCCGCGCTCGCGGCGACCGGGCCGAACGCGTACTGGTTCGTGTCGGGCATCGGGGTGCCGTGGTTCGACAAGGCGCCGTCCATCCACGGCTACCACCTGTCGACGGTGCTGCTGATCGGCGCCGGTGTCGCGGCGGTGATCGCGTTCGTGGAGAACCTGAAGGCGCAACGACCGGTGTATGTGCCACCACCGACGCAGGAGCGGCGGCTGCGCGCACTGAAGCTCGGCTCGATCTCGCTCGTCGTGGTCTGTGGCGTGGTCGTCGCGTTCGAGTTCGCCAGCATGGGCAAGGCGATCCAGAAGCAGTGGGACAGCTACAGCCTCGGCGCGGCGAACGTCAAGCACCTGTTCACCAGCAGCTGCAACCTCTCCGATCACGTGATGGTCGAGAAGGACCCGGTGTCGAGCGTGCTCAAGCCGGTGTCCGTGCGGACCGTGCCGGTCGAGCAGCCGCAGACCAGCACCGGGCTGCCGCCGGTCGACGAGGACAACGGCACGACCTCGGCCGGGTTCCACTCGACCGCGCAGCCCGGCGACGACCCGCTGGGCGGCCCGCCGCACGGGTTCACCACGAGCACCGTGCCGATGTGGAGCAGCTACGGGTCGGACACCCGGACCGGCCGGTTGCGCACCGACTGGTACCAGCTGCCGGACAACCGGGCGAACTCGCAGGTCGCGGTCGCCGCCGCGACGAAGGGCGGCAAGGCGACGGCCATCTGGCTCGAGTACGGCACCGAGACCCCGCAAGGCGTCAAGGTGGTCAAGTCGGACCTGGTGAACCCGCCGGGCGTGGGCACCAAGTCGGGCAGCGGAACCGACACCGGCAAGTGGGCCGACGAGCGGGACGACATCAGTGGCCTGCCCAAGGACGTCACGCTGGTGCGCGTGGTCGCGAAGGACGACGACGTCACCGACGACGGCTGGGTGGCGGTCAGCGCGCCGCGTGTCCCGACGTTCACCACGCTGACCCAGCGGGTCGGCAACGCGCCGGTGTACATGGACTGGCCCGCGGCGTTCGTCTACCCGTGCATGAACCCGGTGACCTCGCACGACGGGATCTCGCAGGTGCCGGCCTACCGGATCACCGCGGGCACCCTCGCGCCGGAAGCCGGGATCGCGGACAACATCGGTGGCGGTCCGCTCGGCTGGCTCGAGGAGGTCGCGAGTGAGCCGGAGGTGCCGAGTTATCTGGAGGGCGACCCCGGGCAGTCGTGGGGTCAGCTGATGCAGATCGAGCCGTACACCGAGGGCACGACGCCGCATGTCACCCAAGGTGAGAAGACCGTGTGGGGCTGGTGGTCGCCGGGTCCGGGTCCGCAGCAGCCGAACGGGTCGACGCCGACGCGCTGACATTGTTCGTCCAGTGTTGGGCTGAATGTCGGGATTAGATCGTTGAAGGCAGTTTGGATTCCCTGGTCGTATTCGCGTGTTTTCGACCAGGGAGGTCGTCATGGCTTTGACCCGACGGGATCTGCTGCGCACCGGCGCGCTGGGGATCATGGTCGCCGGCAGTGTGGAGGCGATCGCCGCGCCGTCCGCCGCCGCGCAGACCCGGCGTCCCGCCGGCTACGGCGCCCTGGTGGACGACCCGGCCGGCCTGCTGTCGCTGCCGAAGGGCTTCAAGTACCAGGTGGTCGCGCAGGCCGGCGTGACCACGCTGGAGAGTGGCCAGCCCACGCCGAGCGACGCCGACGGGACGGCGTGCTTCCGTGACGGCCGCGGGTTCGTGCTGGTCAACAACCACGAGATCGACGGTTCGGAGCCGTTCAAGGTGCCGGCGCTGCCCGGGCTCACCTACGACGCGGGGGCCGGCGGCGGCACCACGAACATCGTCGTCGACCATTCCGGCAAGCGGGTGCGCGAGTACGTGAGCCTGGCCGGCACGCACAACAACTGCGCCGGCGGGCCCACCCCGTGGGGTACCTGGCTGACCTGCGAGGAGACCGAGCAGCGCGCGGGCGGGGTGTTCCAGCAGGACCATGGTTACGTCTTCGAGGTGGACCCGGTCGACCGGGACGCGAACCAGCACCCGGTGGCGCTGAAGTTCCTCGGCCGCTACGCGCACGAAGCCGTCGCGGTGGACCCGCACAACTCGACGATCTACCTGACCGAGGACGCGGGCGACCCGCACGGGCTGTACTACCGCTGGACGCCGCCGAAGGGGTTCCACGGTCGCAAGGGCGCGCTCAAGCACCTGCAGCAGACGGTGGGCGACAACGCCGGGCGGCTGCAGGCGATGAGCTGTTTCAAGGGCGGCAAGCACATCGACGACCTGTCGGAGGCCACCCAGCCGGGCACGAAGTACCGGGTCAAGTGGGTGGACGTGGCCGAGCGGCAGGCGGCGGCGGTGTCGGTCCGCAAGCAGTTCGCGGCCGGTGAGGTGACGAACAGCCGGAAACTGGAAGGCGCCTACTGGGGCGACGGCGGTGCGTACTTCGTGGCCAGCTTCGCGCGTGCCGACGACGGTAGCGTCAACGAGCACGACGGCCAGGTGTGGTTCTACGACCCGCGGGCGGAGACCGTCGAGCTGAAGACCATCTTCGGCGTCAACCCCGACCCCGACGTGGACACCTTCTACGACGGCCCGGACAACATCACGGTCTCGCCGTTCGGCGGCTTGATCCTGGCCGAAGACGGTGAGGGCCTGTCACACCTGGTCGGCGTGACCGAGCGCGGCGCGGCGTATGCGTTGGCGCGCAACGAGTTGAACGACAGCGAGTTCACCGGCCCGACGTTCAGCCAGGATGGGCGCTACCTGTTCGCCAACATCCAGACGCCGGGGTACGTGTTCTCGATCAGCGGCCCCTGGGAAACCTGCCGCTGAGCGGCGCTAGTAGGTGCGGGGGGTCCAGACCTGACCGTTGGTGACCTTGGTCCGCGACGATCCGATGATCAGCAGGCAGCGCATGTCTACTGTGGACGGATCAAGGTCACCGAGGGTCGTGATGCGCACGTCCTCTTCCGGGCCGCCGACGTCACGTGCGATCACCACCGGGGTCTCGGTGGTGCGGTGACGCATGAGGACTTCCCGCGCCTGCGCCAACTGTGTGGTCCGCGAACGAGAAGCCGGATTGTAGATCGCGATCACGAGGTCCGCGGCACCAGCCGCGTCCAGGCGTTTTTCGATGACGTCCCAAGGCTTCAGCCTGTCCGACAAGGAAAGTACGCAGTAGTCGTGTCCGAGCGGTGCGCCGGCCCGCGACGCGGCAGCTTGCGCGGCCGTGACACCGGGGAGCACCCGCACCGTAACCGGATCGTCCTGCAGCGCAGCCTGTTCCAGCACAGCCGAAGCCATCGCGAAAACACCCGGGTCGCCCGAAGAAACGACCGCCACCCGGCCACCGGACCGCGCGAGAGAAAGCGCTTCCCGGGCACGGTCGGCCTCGACGCGATTGCCGGACGCGTGCCGCCGCTGCCCTGACCGCTGCGGCACTTTCGCCAAGTACGGCCCATATCCGACGAGATGATCGGCCGCTTCCAAGGTCTCCGCGGCTTCCGGGGTGAGCCACTGTGGACCGGCCGGGCCGAGGCCGACGACCACGACCTCGCCCCCAACTGCCGGCTCCGCGGCCACGGAAGTACCGGATTTCCTTGCCGCATAAGCAGGACTGGGCACGAGCGCCAGCGAAAAGTACGGCACCGACTCGGGATCGACGTCGGCGAACGGCTCGACCCGTTGCGCCTGCCACGTCGCGCGCTCCACGTAGTAGGCGTCGTCCAGCCGGCCCGACTCCGCGAGCGCGTCGCGCACCGAAGCGAACGTGCGCCCCAGCTTCAGCACCGCCGCCGACTCGGTGTCGGCCAAGCGCCGCGCCAACTCCGGCGCGGGAAGTGTGCCCGGCAGCACGGTGAGAACCTCGTCCCGTTGCACCAAAGGGCGCCCCAGCACGGAAGAGGCCGCGCTGACCGAAGTCACACCCGGCACCGCCTCGGCCTCGTACCGGTCACAAAGCCGTTCGTGCATGTACATGTACGAGCCGTAGAAGAACGGATCGCCCTCACACAGGACGACCACATCGCGCCCGGCGTCGAGATGCTCGGCGAGCCGTTTCGCGCTCAGCTCGTAGAATTCCGCGATCGCGCCCTCGTAGCCACCGGGATGATCGGTGGTCTCCGTGGTCACCGGGTAGACCAGCCGCTCCTCGATCTGCCCCTCCCGGAGGTAGGGCTCGGCGACCGACCGCGCGATGCTCCTGCCGTGCCGCGCGCTGTGGTAGGCGATCACCTGTGCGTCGCCGATCAGCCGCGCCGCCTTGACCGTCAGCAGTTCGGGGTCGCCGGGGCCGAGGCCGACACCCCAGAGTTTGCCGGTCATTCGGCCTCGCTCGCGAGGGCGTTCACCGCGGCGACGGCCATCGCGCTGCCGCCGCGCCGGCCGTGCACCACGAGGTACGGCGCCGGTGCCCGCTTCGCCAGTTCCACTTTGGACTCGGCGGCGCCGACGAAACCCACCGGCACACCGATGATCGCCGCGGGCACCCCCGCGCCGTCCTCCAGCATCTCCAGCAAGCGGAACAGCGCGGTGGGCGCGTTGCCGATCGCGACCACGGAACCGGCCAGCCGGTCCCGCCAGAGTTCGAGCGCGGCCGCGGACCGCGTCGTGCCCAGGCGTTCGGCGAGGCCGGGGACCCGCGGGTCGGACAGGGTGCACACGACGTCGTTGTCCGCCGGCAACCGGCGGCGGGTGATGCCACTGGCGATCATGTTCGCGTCACACAGCACGGGCGCACCGGCCCGCAAGGCGGCGCGCGCCGACTCGGCGACCTCCAGTGAGTAGGCGAGATCGTCGATCAGGTCGACCATGCCGCAGGAGTGGATCATGCGCACCGCGACGGGTTCGAGGTCCTCCGGCAGGATCGCGACATCGGCCTCGTCGCGGATCGTGGCGAACGAGTGACGGTAGATTTCCGCCCCGTCCTTCAGATAGTCGATCACCGGTTTCCCTTCTGTCCCAACACATCCACCACCGCTTCGGCGGGTACCCAGGTCCCATCGACCAAGTAGCCCCCATCGGCTGCCACGACATCCACCGCGCCGCGTGGCTTACCGCACCGCCGCTCACATCCGGAAAAGTGCGCTCGCGCTGTCACGCGCCGGGCGTCGGCCCGCACGTCCGCGCGTGACTTCGCGCAGCCGGGGCGCCCGATGCAGGCGGTGACCTCAGTGTCGTTCGACAACGCCAGCAGGTCCGCGCGGAATTCGGGCACTACGATGCTGCGCCACGGCGTTACCACCACGTCGCAGCGGAACGACCGCAACTGCGCGGCGGTGAGCTGTCCGAACAGCGGTGCCACACACATCCCGCGCCCGCCGTCGTCCCTCGCGAACGGGCCTACGGGGACCGGCCTCGCCGGCCGCGTCTCGCCGGAGAACCCGGGAAGCTCCCGCATCCGCCACGCACTGCCGCGAATTTCCAGGAACCGCAACGCTTCCCGCACGAGCGCCCGCGCCGCCTCGCCGACGGGCACCCTCGGACCGGCCTCGCCCGCGCGCAGCACCACGCCGGTCCGGGAGTCGAGCGCCTGCCAGCACAGGTCGGCGTCCTCGGCCGCGACGTCGCCGCGACCGTCGTCGAGCGCGAAAAGGAACCGCCCGGGCAGCTCGGCCAGCTCGGGTTCGGCGCACACCGCGGCGTCGAGTTCCGCGACGAGCGGGCGCACGTCGACGGCTCCCCCGGCGAGCCCGGACAGCGGTGACGCGAGGAAGTTCCGGACGCGTTCGTGCGAGGGTGCGGGCAGTAACCCGGCGTCGGACAGGCGGCCCACCAACTCGCCCGTGTCCCGGGAAAGCCCGCGCAGCTGCACGTTCCCGCGCGATGTCAGGTGCACCGACCCGTCGCCGAGATCGTCCGCGCAGCCGGCCAGCACGTCCAGCTGCGCCGCGGTGACCCGGCCGCCGGGCAACCGGACCCTGGCCAGCGCCCCGTCCGCGGCGTCGTGCGTCGCGAAGACACCGGGGCAGGCGTCGGGGCGGGCACGGACGGACATGGCCCAACTGTAAACGCCGGTGCACAGCTCACCCGCGCGCAGCTCATGGACCAGATGTAGTACCTCTGCTACATTTCACCGCAGGGTCTCTACATTGGGGAGAACAACTATGACAACCATGAGCGGGGCACGGGGGGTCGTGCACCCGGTCAGATCCGCCGTCGAGGGCGCCGCTCTCGACGTGCGTGACCTGCGAATGCGGTACGGCACCACCGATGTGCTGAAGGGGGTGGACTTCACCGCCCAGCGCGGTGAAGTCCTGGCACTGCTGGGGCCGAACGGTGCGGGCAAGACGACGACGATCGAGATTCTCGAGGGGTTCCGGATGCGCTCGGCGGGGGACGTCCGGGTGCTGGGGATCGATCCGGCGCGCGGGGACGAGACGTGGCGCGCGCGGCTCGGCGTCGTCTTGCAGTCCTGGCGCGACCACGCGAAATGGCGCGTTCGCGAGCTGCTCCAGCACCTCGGCTCGTACTACCGCGACTACTCGACCGAACACATCCGGCGGCCGTGGGACGTGGACGAGCTCATCGACACCGTCGGGCTGCGGGAGCACGCGCAGAAGCGCGCCGGATCCCTCTCGGGCGGGCAGCGGCGCCGGCTCGACGTCGCGATCGGCATCGTCGGCCGGCCGGAACTGCTGTTCCTCGACGAGCCGACCGCCGGGTTCGACCCGTCGGCCCGCCGCGAGTTCCACGAACTCGTGCACCGGCTCTCGGACGACGACACCACGATCTTGCTCACCACGCATGACCTGGACGAGGCCGAGAAGCTCGCCGACCGGATCCTCATCCTCGCCAACGGTTCCATCATCGCCAACGGGTCGGCGGACGAGCTGTCACGTCAGATGGCGACCGAGGCCGAGGTCAAGTGGACCCGCGACGGCCAGCGGTTCGTGCATTCGACCATGGCAGCGACCAAGTTCGTGCACGAGCTGTTCCTGCAGTACGGCGACGAGATCGGGGACCTGGAGGTTCGCCGGGCGAGCCTGGAGGACACCTACATGGCGATGGTCCGCGACTTCGAGAGGGGCGAGCGATGAGTGCTCTCGTCAGTGCCGGGCGGATCGGCCTCGCTCGCGGCCGGATCGAGCTGCGGCAGACGTTCACCAACACCCAGGACCTGTGGTCCTACCTGTTCCCGACGATCGTGGTCATCGTGGTGATGCTGTTCATGCGCGACTCGAAGGTGCCGGGCGTGAACTTCTCGCTCGGCTCGCTCACGCTGCCCAGCGTGATCGGCATGAGCATCGCGTTCGGTGGCCTGGTCAACCTGGCACAGCAGCTGGTCACCGAGCGCGAGGACGGCACGCTGCTGCGCGCCAAGGCGATCCCGAACGGGATGCTCGGCTACCTGATCGGCAAGATCGTGCAGTCCGCCGGGATGGTGCTGATCGGCGTCGTGCTGACGCTGGTCCCCGGCATCTTCCTGTTCCAGGGCCTCGACCTCGGGCTCGGCTCGTGGCTGTCCCTGATCGGCATCGTGGCGCTGGGCCTGGTCGCGACCATGCCGCTCGGCGCCGTCATCGGCTCGCTGATCGGCAGCCCGCGCAGCATGGGCCTGGTGATGATGCCGATCATGGGCACGGTGGGCATTTCCGGGATCTTCTACCCGATCACCAGCCTGCCCAGCTGGCTGCAGGGCATCGCCCAGATGTTCCCGATCTACTGGACCGGCCTCGGCACCCGCGCCGCGCTGCTGCCGGGCTCGCTCGCCGTGGTCGAGCTCGGCCATTCGTGGCGGCATCTGGAGACCGTGGGCGTGCTGGCCGCGTGGGCGGTGGCCGGGCTGATCCTGGCGCCGATCGTGCTGCGTAGGATGGCGCGACGTGAGTCCGGTTCGGCCGTGGCGGCTCGCCGGGAGAAGGCACTGCAGCGTGTACCACGATGAGTAGTAGTGAGACGATCTACAACCGGATCGCGATGCTGCGCGCGGAACGGGGCATCTCGCGGCGCGAGCTGGCCGACGCGCTCGGCGTGCACTACCAGACGATCGGTTATCTCGAACGCGGCGAGTACAGCCCGAGCCTCTACCTGGCGCTGAAGCTCGCGCGGCACTTCGAGGTCGGCGTGGAGGTGATTTTCTCCACTGAGCCGTTCCCGCGGCTGGGTGAGCGATCTGCTTGACGCGGGGCCTCCCGCCCCCGGAAGGTGAAGGGGCGAGAACCACCAGGGAGGCCCCGCGTGATCCTGTTACTGTCCACTTCGGACACCGACCTGCTGAGCGCGCGTGCGTGCGCGGCCGGGTACCGGCTGGCGAACCCGGCACGGCTCGACCTCGGCGAGCTGCCCGCGCTGCTCGACGGGGTGCGGATCGTGGTGGTGCGCATCCTCGGCTCGGCGCGGACCTGGCAGCAGGGCCTTGACACGGTGCGCGCGAGCGGCGCGCACGTGGTGGTGCTCGGCGGTGAGCAGACGCCGGACGCGGAGCTGATGGAGCTGTCCACGGTGCCGGCGGGCATCGCGACCGAGTCGCACGCGTACCTGGCGCAGGGCGGCCCGGAGAATCTCACCCAGTTGCACCGGTTCCTCTCCGACACGCTGCTGCTGACCGGCGATGGGTTCGAGCCGCCCGCGCCGCAGCCGATGTGGGGTGTGCCCGATCGGGCGCCCCGCCGCAATGAGGGGCCGGTCGTCGCGATCCTGTACTACCGGGCACATCAGCTGTCCGGCAACACGGCGTTCGTCGAGGCGCTGGCCCGCGCGGTCGAGGATGCCGGTGGGCAGGCCCTGCCGATCCACTGCGCGTCGCTGCGCACGCGCGAGCCGGAGATGATGGCCGAGCTGGGCAAGGCCGACGCGCTGCTGGTCACCGTGCTCGCCGCGGGCGGCACCAGGCCGTCGGCGGTCGGCGCCGGTGGTGACGACGAGGCCTGGGACGTCGCGGAGATGGCCGCCCTGGACATCCCGATCCTGCAGGCGCTCTGCCTGACGAGCGACCACGAGACGTGGGCGGCGAGCGACGAAGGACTGTCCCCTTTGGACGCCGGGAACCAGATGGCGGTCCCCGAGTTCGACGGCCGGATCATCACGGTTCCCTTCTCCTTCAAGGAACTCGACGAGGACGGGCTGCCGCGTTACGTGCCCGACGCCGAGCGTGCGTCCCGGGTCGCGCGGATCGCGCTGGCGCACGCGCGGCTGCGCCACACCCCGCCGCCGCAGCGGCGGATCGCGCTGATGCTGTCCGCGTACCCGACGAAGCATTCGCGCGTCGGCAACGCCGTCGGCCTCGACACGCCCGCGTCCGCGGTGAAGTTGTTGCGCCGCATGATCTCCGAGGGCTACGACCTCGGCGACCCGTTCCCCGGTGTCGAATCCGGGGACGGCGACGAGCTGATCCACGCGTTGATCGCGGCGGGCGGGCAGGATCCCGAGTGGCTCACCGAGGAACAGTTGGCGGGCAACCCGATCCGGGTCCCCGCGGCGCGCTACCGCGAGTGGTTCGCCGCGCTGCCCGAGGATCTGCGCGCCGAGATGGAGCAACACTGGGGTCCGCCACCGGGCGAGTTGTACGTGGACGACGGTGACATCGTGCTGGCGTCGCTGCGGGCGGGCAACGTGGTGCTGATGATCCAGCCGCCGCGCGGGTTCGGCGAGAACCCGGTCGCCATCTACCACAACCCGGACCTGCCGCCGAGCCACCACTACCTCGCCGCGTACCGCTGGCTGGAGGAGGAGTTCGGCGCGCACGCGATCGTCCACTTGGGAAAGCACGGTTCGCTGGAATGGTTGCCGGGCAAGACCGCCGGCCTGTCCGCGTCGTGCGCACCGGACGCGGTGCTGGGCAACCTGCCGCTGATCTACCCGTTCCTGATCAACGATCCCGGCGAGGGCGCGCAGGCGAAACGCCGGGCGCACGCGACGATCATCGACCATCTCATCCCGCCGATGGCGCGCGCCGAAAGCTACGGCGACCTCGCGCGCCTCGAACAACTGATGGACGAGCACGCGAACATCGCGGCGATGGACCCGGCGAAGCTGCCCGCGATCCGCGCCCAGATCTGGACACTCATCCAGGCCGCGAAGCTCGACCACGACCTGGGGGTGGCGGAACGGCCGCACGACGCGGAATTCGACGACTTCCTGCTGCACATCGACGGCTGGCTGTGTGAGGTCAAGGACGCGCAGATCCGCGACGGGTTGCACATCCTCGGCGAGGCGCCGGTCGGCGAAGCGCGCGTGAACCTTGTGCTGGCGATGCTGCGCGCGCAGCAGATGTGGGGTGGCCAGGCGGGCGCGGTCCCCGGCCTGCGTTCCGCGCTGGGCCTCAAGGAAGACGCGCCACTGTCCGATGTGGACTCCGTCGAGCAGACCGCTCGCGCTCTTGTCGAGGCCATGGAAGCCGCCGACTGGTCGGTGGACGCCATCACCGCCGAGGAGCCGGTCGCCTCGGTGCTGCGGTTCGCCGCGACGGAGATCGTGCCGCGGCTGGCGGGCACCAGCGGGGAGATCGACGCGATCCTGCACGCCCTGGACGGCGGGTACATCCCGGCCGGGCCGAGCGGTTCTCCCTTGCGGGGCTTGGTGAATGTGCTGCCGACCGGCCGCAACTTCTACACCGTCGACCCGAAGGCGATCCCGAGCCGTCTGGCCTGGGAAACCGGTCAGGCGTTGGCGGACTCGCTGCTTCGCCGCTACCGCGAGGACACCGGAGACTGGCCACAGTCCGTCGGCCTGTCCGTCTGGGGCACGTCGGCGATGCGCACTTCGGGCGACGACGCCGCGGAAGTCCTTGCGCTGCTTGGAGTGCAGCCGGTCTGGGACGAGGCGTCCCGGCGCGTAACTGGCCTTGAGCCGATCCCGCTGGCCGAGCTGGGCCGTCCGCGGATCGACGTGACGGTACGGATCTCCGGCTTCTTCCGGGACGCGTTCCCGCACGTGATCGACCTGCTCGACGACGCGGTCGGGCTGGTGTCGCGTTTGGACGAACCGGTCACGGAGAACTACGTCCGCGCGCATTATCTGTCCGATCTGGACACTCATGGCGACGAACGTCGTGCCACCACCAGGATCTTCGGCTCGAAGCCTGGCGCTTACGGAGCGGGCCTGCTGCCGCTGATGGACTCCGGCAACTGGCGCGACGACGCCGACCTGGCCGAGGTGTATGCGACGTGGGGCGGCTACGCCTACGGCCGCGAGCTCGACGGCAAACCCGCCCGCGAGGACATGGAAAGCTCGTACCGCCGGATCGTCGTCGCGGCGAAGAACACCGACACCCGCGAGCACGACATCGCCGACTCCGACGACTATTTCCAGTACCACGGCGGCATGATCGCGTTCACCAGGGCGCTGACCGGCGAGGCCCCGGCGTCCTATATCGGCGACTCGACCAGCCCGGACGTCGTGCGCACGCGCTCGCTGCACGAGGAGACCGCGCGTGTGTTCCGCGCCCGCGTGGTCAACCCGCGCTGGCTGGCCGCGATGCGCAAACACGGCTACAAGGGCGCCTTCGAACTCGCCGCGACCGTCGACTACCTGTTCGGCTTCGACGCGACGGCCGGCGTGGTGGACGACTGGATGTACGAAAAGCTGTCCGAGTCGTACGTGCTGGACAAGCAGAACCAGGAGTTCCTCGCGAAGTCGAACCCGTGGGCGCTGCGCGGCATCATCGAGCGGCTGACCGAAGCGGCGGACCGCGGCCTCTGGGCCGAGCCGGACCCTGACTTGCTGGACCAGCTGCGGGACGTCTACCTCCGCACCGAGGGCGATCTCGAAGGCGACTAGGTCCGGATCCACAGGCAGAACGGGTGCCCGGCCGGATCAAGGTAGACGCGGGTATCGTCCTGCGGCTGGAACTCCGCCTTGGTGGCACCCGCCGCCTCGACCATCGCCGACGCGGCGTCCAGGTCGCCGACCTCGAAGTCCAGGTGGAGCTGCATCTGCTGGTCGTCGCGCCGCGAAGGCCAGACGGGCGGCACGTGGTCCGGTTCGAGTTGGAACGACAGGCCCGCGCCGCCGGTCTCGGGGCGCAGCGCCACCCACGTCGGGTCCGCGCTGGTGACCGGCCAGCCGAGGAACGCCCGGTAGAACTCGGCCAGCCCGCGCGGGTCCGGCGTGCCCAGCACGGTGGAGGTCAAGGTGAACGGCGTGGTCACGCGATGAATCGTAAGCAGTCACCGCGACAGCGGCAGCGCGATGGTGAAGGCCGCACCGCCCTCGGGCGCCGGGCCGGCGGAGATCGTGCCGCCCATTCGGGTCACGAGGCCGTGCGCCAGGGCCAGGCCGATGCCGGAACCGACCGGGCGGCGGCCGCGGTACTTGGCGTTGAGCGCGCCCCGTTCGAAGGCCAGCGCGTAGTCCTCCGGCGCCAGGCCCGGCCCGCCGTCACGCACCTGCAGCACGCCGGATGCGTTGAGCGACAAGGTAAGCAGCGGTGCGACGCGCAGTGCGTTCTCCGCCAGGCCATCGAGCACCTGCCGCAGCCGCCGGGCGTCGACGACCGCGAACACCGGGTGCGGCGGGATTTCCAGCCGGAACGCCACCCCGGCCCGCTCGCACCGCACCCGCCACACGTCCGCGCACCGCGCCACCGTCTCGGTCAGGTCGACCTGCGCGAGATCGAGGTGGAACTCGTCCGCGCCCAGCCGCGCCAGATCGAGGAGATCGCTCACCAGCCGTTCCAGCCGCTGCGATTCACGCTGGATCGTCTGGCCCGCGTGCCGCGCCTCCTCCCCCGACACGACACCGTCCGCCAGCGACTCGGCGAACCCGTGCACCGCGGTCAACGGTGTGCGCAGCTCGTGCGAGACCGACAGCAGGAACTCGCGCTGCCGTGACTCACTTTGTTGCAGCGCCGCGGAAAGCTCGTTGACCGCGGTCGCCACCTCGGCGACCTCGACCGGCCCCTCGACCGGCGCCCGCAGATCCCGCCGCCCCTGCCGCATCGTCGTCGCGACGGCCGCTGTCCGGCGCAGCGGGCGCGCCAGGAGCCGTCCCAGGCCCAGCCCCGCGATCGCGGCGACGAGCAGCCCCGCGCCGAGCGCGAACAGGATGTTGCGCACCAACGCGCGTTGCGTCGCCCGGCCCATCTGCACGGGTTCCACGAGCGCGAACCCGGAACCCGCGGAGACTCCGCGTGCCTCGACAAGATATTCCTGCCCGCCGACGGTCCGGCTCGCCGAGATCGCTTGCCCCGCACCGATTGCGGTCAACCCGGCCTCGTTGGCGGCGCGGACCGCGACCGGATCACCGATCTCCGCGCGCGGCCGCGCCACCACGACGGAAATCCCTTGCCCCCGAACCACATCGGCGACCTTGGTGAGCCCGAGCCGCGAGCCGAGGCCGGTCTCGTCGACCTGGCTGGCGACCACATCCGCCTGTGCCGCAAGGGAGTTCCGCAACACGTCCGTCCCGGTCCGGCGCACCAGGCCGGCCGCGACCAGGCCCGCGACGAGAACCGCGATGCCGGCGACCGCGAGACACACCACGGTGATCCGGAAGGCCAGCGAACGGCGCATCATGCGCCGTCCGCCGCGTACCCGACCCCGCGTACTGTCCTAATCGGACTCTCATCACCCAGTTTCGACCGCAGCTGCGCGATGTGCACGTCGACCGTCCGGGTGCCGGCGGACGCCGAGTAACCCCACACCGTGCTGAGCAGCTGCCCGCGCTCGAACACCCGGCCCGGCTGCCGCAGCAGCTGCGCGAGCAGCTCGAACTCGGTCGAGGTCAGCGCGACCTCCCGGTCCGCGGCCCAGGCCCGCCGCTGCGTGACGTCGAGCCGGATCTGCCCGACGGTCAGCACCTCAGCCGGGGCGGCGGCACCCCGGCGGAGCACCGTCCGGACCCGCGCGGCCAGCTCGCGCGGGCTGAACGGTTTCGTCACGTAGTCGTCCGCGCCCAGTTCGAGCCCGAGCAGCCGGTCGACCTCGTCGTCGCGCGCGGTCACGAACAGCACCGGTGTCCAGTCACCGGCCGCGCGCATGGTCCGGCAGACCTCCACACCGTCCTTACCGGACAGTCCGATGTCGAGCACCACGGCCACCGGGCGGAGCCGCCGCACGGCGGCCAGCGCGGCGTCCCCATCGGACTCCAGGTGCACGCCGAACCCGTCCCGCCGCAGGTAGAGCGCGATGAGCTCGGCGATCGCGGTCTCGTCTTCGACGACGAGAACGAGACCTTTCATGGCTCTCCCGGGCTCACGGCGAGCCGTCGCCCGCCATCTCCGAATCGATCGCGTCCAGCGTAGTCTGGATCTGGTTCAGTTCGTCCTGTGCCTGTTGCGGGGCGGGCGGCGTGCTCGACGCCTGACCGCCGTGGCAGCCCGCGCAGCCCAGCGTCACGGCGAACAGCGCCATCCCGGTCACGATCGCCTTGCGCATGTTCATTTCGCCACGCAGTGCGTGTTCTTGAAGTTCGTCAGCCGTTCCTGAACGGCCTTGAGGTCGTCAGCCCGCTTGGCGCGCCGGTCGGCCCGCGCCACGAGCTGGTCGGCGATCTTGGTGTGCCCGTCGGCGCGCTGCTTGTCGGCGCGGGCCCGCAGCCACGCCACGGACCCCTTGGTGTTGGCGTCGCCGTTGATCCGCGCGGCGAGCTTGTCGCGCCGGTCGATCATCTTCGGCAGCCGGTCGGCGCACAGCTGCTGGGACTCCTCGGGGCTCAGCGTGACCTGGCCGTAGCTGGGCGGCGGCGGGGTCGTGGTCTGGGCCGACGCGGCGGGGACGCCGATGGCGAGTGCCGCGACGGCGCTGCCTCCGATGATCGCCGCCCGAACAGAACTACGCATGTTTCCTCCTTGGTCGGTACTGCGCTGACTCTGGAGGACGAGCATTCGAGGAAAGTGGACGCTTTGTTCGGGGTTTGTAAGAGTGCGCGCCGGGGCGCAGATACGGTCCTTGCCCGAAGGCCAGGTGGTCGTTCGGCTCGCGGGCGGCGAGTTCCTGGGCGCAGCCGAACATGTCGGCGAGCATCGGAGGCGAGCGCGGGCTGACCAGCTTGCCGTCAGTGCCGTGGACGACCTCGGCGTGCTCCGGGTCGGCCTAGCGTTCGAGCCGCCGCGTGGTGAACACGGCCGAGACGATCCGCCGGAGCCGGTTGTGCTCCGGCGGGTCTAACGAGTGCGCCGACCTCCGGCGTCCGCAACGCGTCAGTGCTCGTCGAGGAACACTTCGATCGCGTTGGCGAGCGTCACCGGCACCTCGTCGGCGGGGTAGTGGCCCGCGTCGGGCAGCACCTCGAGTTCGAGGTTCGGGTACCACTGGGCGAACGTGGTGAGCATGGTCTGCTCGCCCAGGGCGGGATCGTGCTCGCCGACGAACACCTTGATCGGCACCTCGGCCCCGGCGATCCGGTCGTGGAAGTCGGTGTGCGCCCAGGCTTCCAGGTACCCGGCGAAGGCATCCTTGTCGGAATTCTCCTCGGAGAACAGCACCATCCCGTCGAGCCACGCGGCGGGAAGCCGGTGGCCCGTGGAGAAGTCGATGATCGCCCGGCGGTTCGCGGAGTCCTCGGCCGCGCTCGTGAACACCTGCCAGGTGTCGTCGTCGAACGGCATGCCGTTCGCGGGCACCGGCGCGACACCGACCAGGGCACGGACCTTGTCGGGCGCATCGGCGTAGATCCACTGCATGACGCTGGCGCCCATCGAGTGGCCGACGAGGGAGAACCGGCTCACGCCCAGCTCAGCGGCGAGCGCGAGCACGTCGGACGCCGCTTCGGCGAGGGTGTGCTCGCCGGATTCTCCTTTGCGGGCGCCATATCCGCGATAGTTGGGGAAGATGTAGGTGTAGCGCTCGGTGTCCAGATGCGGGATCAGGTTGCCCCAGGCGTCCGCGGACGCGAACCACCCGTGCAGCACGAAAACGTTGTGCTCGCCGTTGCCGATGCGCCGGTGACCGGTCACTGCCCCTCCTCGCCGGGTGTGCGGTCGAGCTTGGCACACCGCGACGAGTTTCGCGTCGCGTGCGAGTCTGACCGGTATGGAAACCCGACTGGACTCCCGTTACAGCGCACCGGATGCGGCCGCGATCGCCTGGCCGGAGGCGGCAAAGGTGCTTGCCGAGGCGGAGGTGTCGTGGCTGTCCACCGTCCGCCCCGACGGCCGCCCGCATGTCACGTCGCTCATCACGGTGTGGCTCGACGACGCGGCATACTTCGGCACCGGCGCCGGCGAGCGCAAGGCGCGCAACCTCGCCGCAAATCCGCACGTGACCCTGACGACCGGCAACAACCGGCTGCACGACGGGCTCGACGTGGTGATCGAAGGCGATGCCACCCGGGTGCGCGACGCGGCGAAACTACGACGCGTCGCCGAGGCGTACGAAGCGAAGTACGGCGCCGAGTGGCGCTTCACCGTGAACGAGAACGGCACCTTCAGCAATGACATGGGCGGCGAGGCACTGGTGTACGAGATCGCCCCGGTGACCGTTTTCGGCTTCGGCAAAGGCTTGTACAGCCAGACCCGCTGGCGTTTCTGAGGCTCACGCCATCGCGGGCGCCCACAGCTCGTCGATCTCGCGCTCCGCCGCCGCGCGGCTCTGCTCGGCCAGCGGCACCAGGTCCGCCATCGCGGGGTTCGTCGCGGCCAGCGTCAGCTCCGCCGTGATGAACCGCGGCTCCAGACCGGTCAGCGACAGCCCGTGCGGCAGCCACGGCTCGGCATGGTCCCAGCCCGCACGCGGGGTGCCCTCGCCGTACCCGCCGCCACGCGCCGCGAGCACCACGAACTGGCGGCCGCCCAGCAGGCCGGTGCCGGCCTCCGGGTCGAAGGCCAGGCCAGGGACGATCAGATGGTCGACCCACGACTTGACGCTGCTCGGCGGGCCGTAGTTGTACAGCGGCAGCCCCAGCAGGAGCGCGTCCGCCCGCTTGATGTCGTTGACCAGCTCCTGGCTGAGCGCGAACGACTCCGCCTGCTCGGGCGTGTGGTCCGACGACGCCACCATGCGCGCGAGCCCGCTCGCCGTGTCGAAATGCGGCAAGGGCTCGGCGCCGAAGTCGCGGTAGGTGACCGTGCCGTCGGGGTGCGCCGCCTGCCAGACCTTGGCCGCTCGCGCGGTGAGCTGCCGGGTCACCGACCTCTCCCCCTGGATACTCGTGTCGATGTGCAGCAGATGGGCCATATCGATGATCCTTCACAGATAGTTTGTGTGAGACAAGCTATTGATACCATATCGACCGCTGATTTGGCCCGTAGACTGTGGTCATGGCCTCTTTGCCGGTCGTCAACCAGCCGCCGCACCGGTGCGGCGCGCTGCTCCAACGCCTCACACGGGCGATCCAGCTGCGCTCGGAATCCGTGCTGACGCCGATGGGCCTGCGGCCGCGGCATCTCGTGATGCTCACCGTGCTGCGTGACACCGGGGGCTGTGGCCAGCAGTCGCTCGCGAAGATGCTGGAGATGGACGGCACGAACATCGTCGGCCTGCTCAACGAGCTGGAGGCCGAGGACCTGGTCGAACGGCGCCGCTCACCGGAGGACCGGCGCCGGCACGTCGTGGAGCTCACCGACGCCGGCCGCGCGAAGCTCGCGAAGGCCGAGTTCGCCCTGGCCGCGGTCGAAGACGAGGTGTTCGCCAAGCTCGACGACGATCAGCGCGAGCAGCTGTACACCCTGCTCCAGCAGGTCACCGGCGGCCCCCTGAACTGGGCCGACGCGGCGAAGTGCTAGCAGTCGGGCAGCTCCTGCTGCTGCCACAACAGCGCGCGGTGTAACGCCTGGATCAGGCGCTCGTCGTCCTCCTCGGTCGGGTGTTCGCCGAACGGCACCCAGCGCTCCCAGGCCTGTTGTCCGTCTTCGAACCCGGTGAGCAGGATTCCGGGGTAGGAAAGGGAAATCTCCCTGCCCCCGGCGTCGACGGTCACCTGCCGCAGCTGTACCGCGACGTGTACCGCCCGTTCGGACATGGCGCACCTACCGAAGGGTCTTGCGGGCGATCTATACCCGACAGTCGCGCGGCACGGGCCTTTGGTTACTGGGCGGCCCCCTCGCTCTGGGCGGGCCTGTGCGGGCACAATGCCTCGGGTGCCGGTGGACCCCACCGGACTTTCGACGAGGGAGTGGATCAACAACGTGACAGGCAGCTCGAGCAGCGCCGTGCAGTCGGTCGAGCGCAGGATCGCCGAGGAGCTCGGTGTGCGCGACGGACAGGTCAAAGCGGCCGTCGACCTCCTCGACGGCGGCTCGACGGTGCCGTTCATCGCGCGGTACCGCAAGGAAGTCACCGGCATGCTCGACGACGCCCAGCTGCGCACGCTCGAAGAGCGGCTGCGGTACCTGCGGGAGCTCGACGAGCGGCGCGAAGCCGTGCTCGACTCGATCCGTACCCAGGGCAAGCTGACGCCCGAGCTGGAGGAGCAGATCCAGCTCGCCGAGACGAAGGCGCGCCTGGAGGACATCTACCTGCCGTACAAGCCGAAGCGGCGCACGAAGGCGCAGATCGCGCGCGAGGCGGGCCTCGAACCGCTGGCCGACGGCCTCCTGGACGACCCGTCGACCGATCCGCAGGCCGCCGCCGCGGTGTTCGTCGACGCCGAGAAGGGCGTGGCCGACGCGCAGGCAGCGCTGGACGGCGCGCGGGCGATCCTGGTCGAGCGGTTCGGCGAGGACGCGGACCTGCTCGGCGAGCTGCGCGAGAAGATGTGGGGGCAGGGCCGGCTCGGCTCGAAGGTACGTCCCGGCAAGGAAACCGACGGCGCGAAGTTCTCGGACTACTTCGACTTCTCCGAGCCGTTCACGAAGATGCCGTCGCACCGCGTGCTGGCGATGTTCCGCGGTGAGAAGGAAGAGGTCCTCGACCTCACCCTGGAGTCGGAGGAGCCGAGCGAAGAGCCGCGCACCGGGCCGGGCGAGTACGAGCAGCGGATCGCGCAGCGCTTCGGCGTCGCCGACCAGGGCCGTCCGGCCGACAAGTGGCTGATGGACACGGTCCGCTGGGCCTGGCGCACGAAGATCCTGCTGCACCTGGGCATCGACCTGCGGTTGCGGCTGCGTCAGGCGGCCGAGGACGACGCCGTCCGGGTGTTCGCGGCCAACCTGCGTGACCTGCTGCTGGCCGCGCCGGCCGGCACCCGCGCGACGATGGGTCTCGACCCGGGTTTCCGCACCGGGGTGAAGGTGGCCGTTGTGGACGCGACCGGCAAGGTCGTCGCGACGCACACCATCTACCCGCACCAGCCCGCCAACAAGTGGGACGAGTCGATCGCGATCCTCGCGAAGCTCGCCGGCGAGCACAAGGTCGACCTGATCGCGATCGGCAACGGCACCGCTTCCCGGGAGACCGACAAGCTGGCGCTCGAGCTGATCAAGAAACACCCGGACCTGAAGCTCACCAAAGCGGTCGTGTCGGAGGCCGGGGCGTCGGTGTACTCGGCGTCGGCGTTCGCTTCGCAGGAGCTGCCCGGCATGGACGTTTCCCTGCGCGGCGCGGTTTCCATCGCGCGCCGCCTGCAGGATCCGCTGGCCGAGCTGGTGAAGATCGACCCGAAGTCGATCGGGGTCGGGCAGTACCAGCACGACGTGTCCGAGGTTTCGCTGTCGCGCTCGCTCGACGCGGTGGTCGAGGACTGCGTGAACGCCGTCGGGGTGGACGTGAACACCGCGTCCGCGCCGCTGTTGACCCGCGTTTCGGGCATCACGTCTTCGCTCGCGGAGAACATCGTGAGCCACCGCGACACCAACGGCCCGTTCACCTCGCGCGAGGTGCTCAAGCAGGTGCCGCGGCTGGGCCCGAAGGCGTTCGAGCAGTGCGCGGGCTTCCTGCGCATCCGCGGCGGGGACGACCCGCTGGACTTCTCCAGCGTGCACCCCGAGTCCTATCCGGTGGTGCGGCGAATCCTGTCCACCACGGGCAAGGAGCTGCCCGAGCTGATCGGCAACGAGCGGGTGCTGAAGTCCGTGCGGCCCGAGCAGTTCGTGGACGACACCGTCGGCCTGCCGACGGTCACGGACATCCTGTCGGAGCTGGAAAAGCCGGGCCGTGACCCGCGTCCGGCGTTCAAGACCGCGACGTTCGCCGAGGGTGTGGAGAAGCTCGCGGACCTCAAGCCGGGCATGCGGCTGGAAGGCGTCGTGACGAACGTGGCGGCGTTCGGCGCGTTCATCGACATCGGCGTGCACCAGGACGGGCTCGCGCACGTCTCGGCGCTGTCGAAGAACTTCGTGAAGGATCCACGGGATGTGGTGAAACCCGGCGATATCGTCAAGGTGAAGGTGCTCGACGTCGACATCCCACGGAAGCGAATTTCGCTGACCCTGCGTCTCGACGACGAGCCCGGCGGCGGTCCGAAGCAGCCGCGGGAGAAGAACGAACGCCAAGGACAGCAAGGGCAGGGCCAGCGCAAGGGCGGCGGGCAGTCGCGCAACCGCCGGGACTCGGGCAACGCCGCCGGTGGCGCGCTCGCCGACGCACTACGCCGAGCCGGTTACGGCCGCTGATCGCGGTCACCCTGTGTCAACGGGCTGCTGAGTGTTACAGGCCATTCCGGCGAAACACCCGACCTCCGGGTGGCGTAACGGCGTTCATCGGCTCATCATCAGAGGCATGGGCTGGGCCGACACTCTGGCGGACCGATCCGCCCGGCGATGGTTCGAGACAATCGCCGGGCGGATCGAGCCTGGGTGGTCCGCACTCTCCGCCGATCCGGCGTTGTGGTCGCGGTACGAGCACCATCTGGCCGCGGTGACCGATGCGGTGCACGTCGAGGGTCAGCTGGTGGGCCGGCAGGAGCCGGTGAGCGACCTGGTGCTGATCGCGTCACACGCCCATGACGTCTGGACCGCGGCGGAGAAGGAAGGCTGGACCCCGCCCAGCGACGCCGCGCGCTGGGCGCCGTCGGAGTGGACCGGCCTGCGCCTGCTGGCGTGCTTTCGGCTCGCCGCGGCGGAACCACACGGCCCGAAGCTGAGCCGCGAGGCCGCCCTCCTGCGCCGCACCACAGCGGAACCCCGCAAACGCGTCCGCTGACCCCGGCGTGTTGGCCGCCCGCGTCGGTGAGTTGGCCGCCCGCGTCGGTGAGTTGGCCGCCCACGTCGGTGAGTTGGCCGCCCACGTCGGCGTGTTGGCCGCCCACGTCGGCGTGTTGGCCGCCCGCGTCGGTGAGTTGGCCGCTCACGTCGGTGAACCGGACTCCGCACCACGCTCCGCTGCGGCGAACACCACGACGATTGGCTGCGCACACACGAGATAGCGCTTTCAGCGGCTCGCCGGTCCGGCTGTCCGCACGGAGCTGGCGGCGGAGATCGGCGACCGGCACCGCGAAGCCCATGCGCCGCAACGACTCGCGCTGCTGCACCAGACCCACCGGAACCTCGCCGCGGCCCGCGAGGAACTCGACCACTCGACCGCGATCTTCGACGAGCTGGGCGGCGACCGTGTGTCGGCTACGCGGCTGCTGCTGTGAATTCGCTTTCGGTGCACCAGCGCGGCCACGACCGCCGGTCCGAAGCGGAGGCCGCGAAACCGCGCGCTCGGCGCGCCAGGCGGCCTGATGAGCATGCCGGGCACCGGAACCATTGACCCAGAAGTTGATCACGACCATTCTGTGTCAACAAGGCGAGTCGGGGAGGCACCGATGAGCAGCTTCGTGGTGGTGGGCGGCACCGGGCGGACGGGACGCCGGGTCGTCGACCGGCTCACCGATGGTGGGCACAATGTCGTGGTGGCGAGCCGGGACGGGACGGCGAAACTGGATCTCGCCGCGCCCGATCCGGCGGTGTTCGCGGGCGCCGAGGGCGTCGTGATCTGCGTCGAGCCGCCGAAGGGCGCGGAGACGGTGATGCACGAGGGCGTCGCGGAAATCGCGGCCATCGCCGCCCGGGAGGACATCCCCGTGGTGCTGGTTTCGCAGATCTACGTGACCAGGCCCGCCGAGCATCCCGAGATGTCTACCCGCATCGAGGCGCGGGCGCGCGGTGAACAGTCCTTGCGGGACAGCGGCGCGCAGTACACCATCATCCGGCCGAGCTGGCTGCACGACCTCGCGTCCGACGGCATCCGCATCGAGCAGGGCGACACCGGCGAGGGCCGGGTCAGCCGGGACGCGGTGGCCGCGGCCGCCGTCGCCGCGTTGTTCGACCCGTCCGCGTCCGGCAAGACTTTCGAGCTGTACGACGACCCGGACTCCACGGAACCGGACTGGGCCACGGTTTTCGCCGCGCTCAGCCCGGATCCCGAAGCCGCGAACGCCTAGCTCGCCACCGAAAACGCCGTGTCGCGGTGTGCGTCGTGCTCGGCCAGCCGCGCGACGAGCGAGGCCCGCACGTCGCGGTAGGCGTCCGGGCCAAGCGGCAACCCGCTGCGTCGGCGAGTTTGCCCGTCACGTCGGTGAGTTTGCCTCGCATGCGGCCAACTCACCGACGCGGGCGGCAAACACGCCGGGTGGCGTGCGCGGGGCTCAGCGGCTGCCGTCCCGTTCGGTCAGTTCCGGCGTGGATGGCTTGTCGGACAAGCCTTTCTTCACCGAGTCGAGGATCGCCAGGCCCTGACCGACCAGTCCGGAAGCCAGCTCGCCCAGACCATCGGCACCGTTGAGGATGTTGACGTTCGCGCCCGCGAGCCCGCCCGCCGCCTCCTTCACGATCTGCGGCAGCTGGTCGATGAGCATCCGGTCGAGCGCGACCCGGTTGTGCGACGCGGCCGCCTCGGCCTGGATGCGCATCTTCTCCGCCTCCGCCTGCGCCAGGATCCGCACCCGCTCGGCCTCCGCGTCGGCCGGCTTCACGACCTCCGCGACCAGCTGCTGCTGCCGCAGTTCCGCCTCGCGCTGCGCGAGTTCGGTCTGCATCGCGATGACCTCGCGCTGCGCCTGTGCCTGCGCGAGCGGTCCCGCCTGCGAGGCCGCGGCCTGGGCCCGGTCGACCTCCGCCTTGTACTGCGCCTGCACGACCGCGGTCTGCCGCGCGTACTCGGCCTGCCGCCGCTGCGACTCCTGCTCGGCCTCGGCCGCGGCCTGGTTCGCCTGCGCCTGCGCGATCTGCGCCTGCCGCTGGATCGCCGCGTTGTGCGGAGCGGCCATCGCCGCGATGTACCCGAGTTTCATGTCGTCGATCGACTGGATCTGCAGCGAATCCACGGTCAGGCCGATCTTCGCCATCTCGGCCTTCGACCCGTCGAGCACCTCGGTGGCGAGCTTCTGCCGTTCGGTCACGATCTCCTCGACCGTCATCGACCCGACAATGGAACGCAGGTGCCCGGCGAAAATCCGGCCGGTCAGCACCGACATCTGGTCCTGATCGGACAGAAAGCGCTGCCCGGCGTTGACGATGCTTTCCTCGTCGTTGCCGACCTTGAAGGCGATCACCGCGCGCACGTTGAGCGCGATGCCCTGTTTCGTCACGCACGCCTCGCCGACCTCGGCCTCGCACATCGCGAGCGTGAGGTACCGGACCTTCCGGAAGAACGGCAGGACGAAACTGCCGTGCCCGGTCACCACCCGGAACGGTGTCTCACCCGAGCCGCCCTTGCCGCCGGAGATGAGCATCGCCTGGTCAGGGGCGGGCACGTGATAGCCAAACATTTTCTTTGCCGTCTCCTCGTCATTGAGTGCCGGGAAGGTCCGACCAGGGCACGACGTCGACGCTGCGCGCACCACGCGATTCGACGACGAGTACCGAAGTGCCCGGCGGGAGTGGTTCCGCGGACCAAGCCAGATAGATTTCCGTGCCACCGCGAATCCGCACCCGCACCTCGCCGGGACCATCGGGGCCCCGGGTCGCGTGGACGAGTTTGCCGACCCGGCCCACGACGGAGGAATCGCCGTTCACAGCGCAAATCTACGCCCGGCGACGAGTTTTCCGCAGGAGAATCTGCTATTACGGCAAACCGGTTGATTCACCCAAATCCCAGAACAGTCCGGCCATGATTCGGAGCCCTTCACGCGCCACCGGCGCGAGAAGATGCTCGTCCGGCGCGTGCTGCGAACACGCGGGGTACGAATGCGGGAGCCAGATGGTGCACAGCCCCAGTTCTTCGGCGAACGCGTCGTTCGGGATGCTGCCGCCGAGGTTGGGCAGTACCGCCGGTTCCGCGCCCGTGGTGGTGGCGATCGACTGCCGCGCCCAGCGGACCCACGGGTCGCCGGGATCGGTGCGGGTCGGCATCATCGAGCCGCCGACCTCCACCTCGACCATCGGAAACCCTTGCCGGTCAAGGTGTTCACGCAGGATCGGGCCCACATCGTCCACTTTGGTGCCGACCACGGAGCGCAGCTGGCAGTGGGCGTGGGCCTTGCCGGGGATGGCATTGGTGGGTTTCTCCGGGTTACCCGCCGAGAACGCCAGCACCTCGACGGTATTCCAGGCCACGAGTCGTTCGGCTGCCGTTAGACCCGGTTCGCCCCAGCCGTCGTCGATCTCCGGATCGTCCGGGCCGCCGCCGACTTCGATGTCCAGCAAGGCTTTCCGCACGTTCTCCGGGATCTCTGGCGGCCGGAGACCGGGCACCAGGATCCGGCCGCGCGAGTCCACAATAGACGCGATCGCGCCGGCGAGCACGGTCGCCGGGTTCCGCAACAGGCCACCCCAGTTGCCGGAGTGATGCGCGCCTTCCCGTGCCTTGAACCGCAGGGTGAACGGCGTGGCACCACGGGAGCCGAGAAAGATCGTCGGCCGCGCGGCGGACACCCGGGGACCGTCGGACGCGATGAACACGTCCGCCGCCAGCTCGTCGCGCAGCTGCCCGCACACCTGCCGCAGGCCCGGCGAGCCCGCCTCTTCTCCCGTCTCCACCAGGAACTTCAGGTTGAACCCGAGTTTCCCGCGCACGTGCAGGACCTGGCCGAGGGCGGCGAGGTTGATCGTGTGCTGCCCCTTGTTGTCGGCCGTGCCCCGCCCGTACCAGCGGTCACCCTCGACGACGACCCGCCACGGATCGAGCCCGGACCGCCATCGCTCGGCATGCCCCCACACGACGTCGCCGTGTCCATAGCAGAGCACGGTCGGCAGCGAGTCGTCCTCGTGCCGGGCGGCGACGAGAAACGGCCAGCGGCCGGCGGGATTGTCCACGATCCTTGTCGTGCAACCGATCCGCTCGAACGACGGCGCCAGCTCATCGTCCAAATAGGACCGGAGCACGGCACCGGCGTGCTTGTTCTCGCTCTCGGTGCGAAAGCCCACCCGCCGGTTGAGATCTTCCAGGAACCGCCCGGAATCGAAGTACCCCTCGGCGGCTTCGATCGCGCCGGCCCGGCTCACAGCTTGCGGGCCAGCTCGTCCAGGCCCGCCGCGTACGCGTCGGCGATCTCCTGGATCTGCTCGGCCTGGATGGTCAGCGGCGGCGATGTCGCGAGCGCCTTGCCGAGCGGCCGCAGCAAGACCCCGTGCCGCCGGGCGAGCATTTGCAGGTCGGTCACCGCGGACGGCAGGCGCCGCAACACGTCCGGCGTCAGCTCGACCGCACCGAGCAGACCGATCCCGGCCCGGACATCCGCGACGAGCTCGTGCGACGCGAGCGGCTTGAGCGCCTCCGCCAGCTCGCTCTCCATGGTCCGGCCACGCTCGACGAGCCCGTCTTGCTCCAGCAGGTCGATGTTGACCAGACCCGCCGCGCACGCGGCCGGATGACCGGAGTACGTCGAGCCGTGCCGGAGCGCGGTGCCCGGCCGCGACCAGAACGGCTCCGCGACCCGGCCGTGCGCGACGACCCCGCCGAGCGGCAGATAGCCGCTGGTCACACCCTTGGCGAAGGTGATCAGGTCAGGTTCGGCGTCCCAGCGCTCGACACCGAACCAGGTGCCGAGCCGGCCGAACCCGCAGATCACCGCGTCCGCGATGGCGAGCACGCCGAACTCGTGGCAGACGTCGATCACACCGCGCACGTAACCCTCGGGCGGCAGCAGCAGGCCACCGGCGCCGATCACCGGCTCGAACAGGAAGGCCGCGACGTTTTCCGGCCCCACGCGCAGGATTTCGGCACGCAGCGCGTCGACCGAATCGAACGGCACACGCGACGACGACGGCAGGATCTCGCCGAATCCGGCGCGGTTGGCCTCGATCCCGGCGATGCCGGTGCCGATGCCGTTGGTGCCGTGGTAGGAGTTCTCGCGGCTGATCACGTGCACGCGGCCGGGTTCGCCCTGCGCGGCGTGATAGCGGCGGGCGATCTTGACCGCGGAGTCGATGGCCTCGCCGCCGCCGGCGGTGAAGAAGACCTTCGCGTCGGGCATCGGCGCCAGCCCGGCGACCCGTGCCGCGAGCGCGCGAGCGGGTTCGTTCGCGATGTCACCGAAGATCGAGTACCCGGCCAGCTTGCGCATCTGCTCGGCCGCGGCGTCGGCGATCTCGGTCCGGCCGTGGCCGACGTTGACGTACCAGAGGCTGGCTGTGGCATCGAGGTACCGGTTGCCATCGGTGTCGTAGACCCAGACGTCCTCACCGCGCTCGACGACGAACTCGTCCGCGCGTACGACCGCCATGTCCGAAAACGGATGCCACAGTGCTGTCTCCATGCGATCAGCATGGCGGGCGGCAGATCACTTTTCCAGGGGTTACTCAGCCCTGGCAGTTCTTACTTGTCCGAGGTACCGTTTACTCATGCAGGTAAGGAGCTTCACCGCAGAGGCGCGGCGAGCACAGATCGTGGGGGCGGCGATCGAGGTGATCGCCGAGGTCGGCTACCCGCAGGCGTCGTTCGCGCGCATCGCCGAGCGCGCGGGGCTGAGCAGCACGCGGCTGATCTCGTACCACTTCGCCGGCAAACAGGAGCTGATCCAGGAGGTCGTCGCCCAGCTGTACGGCGAGATCGGCGAGTTCATGACCGGGCGCGTCACTGCGGCGGGCACGCCGACGGAGGCACTGCACGCGTACATCGAGGGGTACATCGAGTTCGTCACCGCGCACCGCACGCAGATGAAGGCGCTGCTGAGCATCTTCCTGAACGGAGGGCTGGAATGGGACCCGCAAACGCAGGAACCGGTGGTCTTGTCGCCGGTGGAGCGGATACTGACGGACGGGCAGTCCGCGGGCGAGTTCCGCGAGTGCGACGTCCGGATCGTCGCGGCGACGATCCAGCGCAGCCTCGACGGGATCCCGCTGATGCTGGAAGCGCATCCGGACCTGGACCTCGCGACGTGCGCGCGGGAACTGGTGACGCTGTTCGACCGCGCGCTCAGACCGTCGTGAACCGGCTCCGCCACGGCGCGATCATCGCGTTCGACATCGGGGCCCCGATCGCGCTCTACTACGTGCTGCGCGCGGCCGGGCTGAGCGTTTATCTGTCGCTGCTGATCAGCGCGGTGCTGCCGGTGCTCAGCACGCTGGTGCAGATCGTGCGCGGGCGGAAGCTGGACCAGCTGGGCATCTTCATGGCCGGGATCACGATCCTGTCCGCCGGCGTCGCGACGATCAGCGGCAGCGACCGCTTCCTGCTCGCCAAGGACGGCTGGGTCACCGCGGTCACCGGCCTGTGGATGCTGTCCACCACCCGCAGTGACCGGCCGATTGTCTACCATTTCGCCCGCGTGCTGCTGGAAGGCCGGATCGGCCCGAAGGGCGAATCGTGGGCGTCGATGTGGGACCGGCTGCCGCGTTTCCGGCGCGTCTGGCGCGTGGCGTGCGTCATCTGGGGCGTCGCGACTCTGCTGGACGCCGGCGTCCGCGTGGCGATGGCCTACACGCTGCCGGTCAACGTGGTCCCCGCGCTGAACGGCGTGCAGTATCTCGTGCTGTTCCTGCTCCTGCAGATCGCGACGAACATCTACTACTTCCGCGCAGGCCTGTTCAACCCGCAGTCCGCGCTGTACCAGGCCTGATCCCCGCGGGTCAGCTGGTGGGTTCCAGGGATTCCTGGCGCGGTGCGGGGACTTCCGCGGGTTCGACCTGGAGCATCGGGGTCGCTTCGGCGAGGAGTTGCTGGATGGCGTGCAGCTCCCCGATTGTCCGGTTGCGCTGCGCGTGCACAGTGTCGGCCTCGCGCTGTGCCTGGCCGAGGAGGTTCCTCGCCTTCTCCTCGGTGCCGGCCAGCAGCCGGGCGCGCTCGGCCGCCGCCTCCTGCTCCTCCTGCTCGATGGAGGCCATCGCCTCCGTGCGGCGGACGCGCATCGCCTGCTCGAAGTCCTCCTCGACCTCCTGCCGCCGCTGCGCCGCCTCCTCGTCGAGCTTCTTGCGCTCGTCCTCAGCCTGCCCGGCCAGCTCTTCGAGCTCCTCACGCGTCCGGCGAATCTGCGCGTCGTGCTCGTCGGCGAGCTCCTTGCGGCGCGCGGCCACCTCCGCGACCAGGGCGTCGTGCCGCTCGCGCAGCCGTTGCGCGGCCTGCTCGGCCGACGCCCAGCTGCGTTCGGCGGCGGCCCGCGCCCGCTCGGTGATCTCGGTCGCCTCTTCCTGCGCCAGCTCGACCATCTGGAACAGCCGGCTGCTGAGCCCGTCGGCCTCGATCGGGCTCCGGCTGATCCGGTCGATCTTCGCGCGCAACCGGTCGTTCTCGGACCGCAGATCTTCGAGCTGTCGCGCGAGATTCTCGGCGCTGGCCGCCGCCGCGTCCCGGTCCGCGAGAACCAGCCGCAGGTCCGCTTCGACCCGCCGGACGTACTCCCGGACCTGACGCGTTTTGAGCCCCCGCCAAGATCGACCGAAATCCGTGCGTGGCGGATCCAGATCCTCGCGAGAGTCAACGGTGGCCATCAGCACCTCCCGAAGCGACAGTCCTCTGTGGACTGGCAACAAAAACTCGTTACTGTAGAGCATCCTCTCTTCGCGACGCTCCGTCTACCACCTTGCCCGGTCCAGCGTAATCTTCCAGTGTGACGCCGCCGGCCTTGCCTTGAAGATCACCGGTGAGCATCGACCGCCACGGCCCGGCGAGCATCAGCCGGGTGGTCTGGTTGCCCAGCCAGATCATCCCGCGCCCCTTCGGCAGGAACAGGTTTTTCCCGCCAGGCATCGGTTTCTTGTTATCCCGGACGTAACCATCGAGCACTTGACGGTATCGCGCGAACGCCCGAACATGATCACCATCGGCCGCCGCGAGCTCACCCGCGAGCACGTACGCGCCGACTACTGCCATGCTCGTCCCCATGCCGGCCGAACCACCGAACACGGCGTCGCCGAGTAGCGCCACCCGTCCTCTCGACCACTCTTCGATGGTGACCAGGTACTCCCGGTCGATATAGAAATCCGTTGTGTCCCACATGGATTCGAGCATTCGCGGCACCTGCCAGCCGGCCCCAGCCATCGCGTCGGCGACGAACCGTTTCTGGCGCTGGACGTCCCGCCGGTCGTGGTCGATCTCGGGTCCGGCGAAGAAGAACATGCCTCGGGTCCGGCCGCCGCGCGTCGGGTAGAGACTCGCGCGGCGGCGGCCGGGCATCACGTACATCAACTGCCAGTCGTCGAGCGGCACATCCGCGCCGGTCGCGAAGATCACCTTGTAGTACCCCTGGTCCTGCACGAATCCCGGCTCCGGCCCGAAGGCCAGGCGCCGGACGTTCGAGTGCAGCCCGTCCGCGCCCACCACGACGTCGAACGTGCGTGACCCCCCGCTGGCGAACGTCACGTCCACGCCGCCGGCATGTTCGTGCAGCGCGATGATCGAGTCGTCGAAGATGTATTCGACGCCGTCGCGGCTGGCCTCGTACAGAATCCGGCCAAGATCGGCACGCAGGATTTCCAGATCGGCGATGATCCCGCCGGAATCACCGCTCAGGTCGCTGCCCCAGCTCCAGACTCGCCGGTTCCGCTGGTCGACGGCGCTCAACCCGACGACGCCGGTGTGGTGTGCGCGCACGGTGTCCAGCAGACCCATCCGCTCGATCACGTCGCGGGCCGCGCCGCGCAGGTCGACCGCCTGCCCGCCTTCGCGGGGTTTCGGTGCCCGCTCGACGACGGTCACGGTGAAGCCGTGGCGGCGCAGCCAGTAGGCCAGCGTCGGTCCGGCAATGCTTGCTCCCGAGATCAGTACCTTAGTCATGCGTACACCGTACAGACACTGAATATACGGTGTAAAGTTTCCTAGTGCACCGACACTGAGCTGCAGATGAGCACGGAAGTGCACTAGTACACCGAAAGGCCCTGAGATGACGCACCCGTACGCCAGGATCGTCGCCGAACTGCAGCGGAGGATCGCCGCCGGCGAGCTGCGCCCCGGTGACCGCGTGCCCTCGACTCGCCAGCTGACCGAGGAGTGGGGCGTCGCGATGGCTACCGCGACCAAGGCGCTCTCAGCCTTGCGGCAGCAGGGACTGGTGCGGGCGGTGCAAGGCGTCGGGACGGTCGTCGCCGACGGGCGGCGGACCCAGCAGACGGCGCCGGGAACCGAGCTGACCCAGGCCCGTATCGTCCGCGCGGCCATCGAAATCGCCGACGCCGAAGGGCTGGCTGCGGTGTCGATGCGGCGCATCGCGACCGAACTCGGCGTCGCGACGATGTCGCTCTACCGGCACGTGCCCGGTAAGGACGACCTGGTCGTGCTGATGGCCGACGCCGCGATCGCCGAGCAGCCCCTGCCCGAAACCCCGCCGCCCGGCTGGCGCGACCGGCTCGAACTGTCCTCTCGCCTGATGTGGCAGCACTTCCGCAAACACACGTGGCTCGCACCCGCGATCTCGATGACCAGACCACAGGTCTTGCCGAATGCCGTCCGGTACACCGAATGGTCGCTGCAAGCGCTCGCCGGGCTCGAACCGACGGCCAAGCTCTACGCCTACCTGACGGTATTCGGGTTCGTCCGCGGTCTCGCGGTGAACCTCGAGGCCGAGGCGCAGGCGGAGCAGGACACCGGGCTGACGCCGGACGAGTGGATGCAGACCCAGAGCAATGACCTGCTGTCCGGGATCTTCGAGCACGCCGAACTGCCCGCGTTCGCCGAGCTGATCACGCACGACATCCCGTTCGACCTCGACAATCTGTTCGAGTTCGGCCTCGCACGAGTGCTCGATGGACTGGAAAGATTGCTGATACGGGCAAATCAGTGAGACAGAGGGTAGCTCCGTGATCGTCCTCAACCCGACGCCGTAGCCTGACCGGGTGACCGGGACGGAAACGAAAGACGAGGGGCGTCTGATCGCCGGCCGCTACCGGCTGGAGCGCCGCATCGGCGGCGGGGCGATGGGCGTGGTGTGGCTCGCGAAGGACGAGCTGCTCGATCGAACCGTTGCGCTGAAACAACTTCTGCTCACCGCGGGGCTCAGCGAGAAAGAGGCGGAGCAGGCGCGAAAACGGTCGTCGCGCGAGGCCCGGCTGGCCGCGCGACTACAGCACCGGCACGCCATCACGGTCTTCGACGTCGCCGACGACGACGGGATGCCCGTGCTGGTCATGGAATACCTGCCGTCGCAGAGCCTCGCCGAGGTGCTCGCCGCACGCGGTCCGCTGCCGCCCGCGGAGGTCACGCGGATCGGCGCGCATGCCGCGTCCGCGCTGGCCGCCGCGCATGCCGCCGGGATCGTGCACCGCGACGTCAAGCCCGGCAACATCCTGCTCGGCGAGGAAGGCACCGCGAAGATCACCGATTTCGGCATCTCGCGCGCGGCGGACGACGGCACGCTGACCGGCAGCGGCCGCTTCGCCGGCACCCCCGCGTACCTCTCCCCCGAAGCCGCACGCGGGGAGAAACCGACACCGGCCTCGGACGTCTTCTCCCTCGGGGCGACGTTGTACGCGATCGTCGAGGGCCGTTTTCCTTACGGTGACACCGAAAACCAGATGGCACTGCTGTACGCCGCGGCCGCCGGGCGGTTCGCGCCGCCGAACCAGGCCGGGCCGCTGACCGCCCCGCTGGAGCGGATGATGCGGTTCGCCCCGGACGAGCGCCCGACGATGGCCGAGGTGGCCGACGAGCTGGCGAAACTCGCCGAGCCCACCCAGGAGGAGCGCCGCCGCGGCCGGGCGCTGGTGTGGGCCGGGGTGGCCGCGGTCGTGGTGGTGGCGGCCGCGGTGACCACGATCGTGCTGCTCAACAATGGATCCGGCGGGCAGAACGCCTCGCCCCCGCCGGCTTCCGTCACGCAAAGCCCCGTGGCCCAGCAGCCGACCTCGTCGGCGCAGCAGCAGCAACAACCCACGACCGGCGCGACCTCCAGCCAGTCGACGGCGCCGTCGTCCTCGACCGCCGCAGCGCCCCCGGCCGCCCCGCCGCCCGCGACCACCGACCTCGTCCAGTTCGTCAAGGACTACTACGCGGCGATGCCGGGCGGGACCGCCGCCGGCTGGACCAAGCTCAGCCCTGACATGCAGCGGCGCGTCGGGCACGACTACTACCTGCGGTACTGGGGCGAGATGTCGAAGTTCGAGGTCAAGGTCGCGCCGCACCAGACCGGGCCGAACACCGTCGAGTCCGTGCTCGACTTCGTCCAGAACGGCACGCACTACGAGGAGCGGCACCGGCTGACCGTGATCAACGTCGGCGGCCAGCTCCTGATCGACAACGACAGCTCCTCGGGCGTCTAGGTGCGGGTGGCCTCGCAGAGGAAGGCGACCGGGGAACGGCCGATCCTGGTCAACACCACCGTCGCCTCGTTCGGGCCGCGAGGTTTGAGCCGTTTGCGCAACGCGTCCGGGTCGACGTCGAGGCCGCGGACGAGGATCTCCAGCCGGCCGACCTCACGCCGTTTCAGCACGGCACGCAGGGCTTTCTCCTGGTACGGCCCGTGTTCGAGCACGCGGAAGGCGCGCACGCCGGGCGGCGGCCGGTCGCCCGTCAGGTAGGCGATGCGTTCGTCGAGCTGCCACAGGCCGTGCCGCGCGCCGTAGTGCTTCACCAGCCCGGCGCGGACCACGGCGCCGTCCGGATCGATGATCCACTCGCCGGGCTCGCGCGCTCCGATGTCGTCGGGGTCCTCCGACGTGATCGTCCATTGTGGACTTTCGCCGCGCAGCACGGTCGCCCGGCGCGCCGCCGTGGCGAGCGAACCCGTCCACAGGCAGGCCTCGCGCACCTGCCCGTCCAGTGACACCAGCTCGACCTCGTCCGCCCAGGTCAACGGGCTGAAGTCAAGGCCCGGCGACACCTTGACGGCCAGCTCGCGCCCGCCGTACACCTCCGCGAGCCGATCCAGCGGCGGCGCGAAATCCTCGGGCCGCCAACGCCGCCCGCGAGCGTCCCGGCGCGCCGGGTCGGCGACGATCACGGTGCCGCGGCTCACCGGGTGCAACGCGTCGGCCCGCACGAGCGGCACATCGGGGCAGTTGTGCCGGGCCATCGCCAGCCGCACACTGTCCACATCGGACCCGACGACCCGCCGCGCGACCGCGGCCAGCTCCACCAGGTCCGCGCCGACCGAGCAAGTCACGTCGTGCACATCACGGCCGGCCAGCCGCGCCGCGCGATGCCGGGCCACCGCCGACGCGCTCGCCTGCTGCATCGCGTCACCGGTGAACAGCCACCCGTCGGCGTCGAGCTTCGCGCGCGCCTTCCGCCGCAGCACCACGGTCTCCAGCACCGCGGCCGCGTGCTCGCCCGCGATCCGCCGGGCGGCCTCGACATCGGCGATCCGCGACGCGTCCAGCCCGGCGCACCCGGCGAGCGCGGCCGCACCCGAAGCCGAGCGCAGGAACCGGACGTCGTCGAGCGTGAACGCGTAGGCCAACTACAGCTCGACCGGCGAGGACGGCTTGATGCCGGTGACCATCACGTTGTAGAACAGCTCCCTCGGCAGCACCCTGGCCAGCAGTTTCTTGTCCAGCGCGGACAGCCGCAGCCACAGGTGGTAGGCGAACATCCGCCAGCGCACGGTCAGCTTCTCCTGCGGTACCGCGGCTTCGAACGTGCGGATCGGCCAGCCGGTCAGCGCCGCGGCGAACTCGTCGGTGACCGCTCGCACGTCCACCGCGCCCGCGCCGAGAGACATCCGCTCCAGCTCGCTCGGATCGAACGTGTGGATGTCCACCACGGCCTCCAGCGCCGCCGCGCGCGAGGACTCGTCGAGCTCCTCCTGCGGCCGGCGCCACCCGTTCAGCGGGCCGAACTTCGTCACGTTCGTGGTGAGCCACCAGGTGAACTGGCCGAGCTTGCGGGCATAGAAGTCGCCGATCTTCGTCGGCTCGCCCGCGAACACGAACCGCCCTCCCGGCTTGAGTACCCGAAGGACTTCGCGCAGGGCAGCGGAGACGTCCGGGATGTGGTGCAGCACCGCGTGCCCGACGACGAGGTCGAAACTGTTGTCCGGGTAGGGAATCCGCTCCGCGTCGGCGACCCGGCCGTCGACGTCGAGGCCCAGCTTCTCCGCGTTGCGCAGCGCCACGGCCACCATGCCCGGCGACAGGTCGGTGACCGAGCCCTTCTTGATCACCCCGCCCTGCATGAGGTTCAGCAGGAAGAACCCGGTGCCGCTGCCCAGTTCCATCGCCGTCGGGTACGGCTGGCCGTCCTCGCCCGCGACCGCGTTGAACACGTCGGTGGCGTAGGAGATGCAGCGCTCGTCGTACGAGATCGACCACTTCTCGTCGTAGGTGCCGGCTTCCCAGTCGTGGTAGAGGACGTTGGCCAGCCTCGGGTCGTCGAACGCGGCCCTGACCTGCTCGGCGGTCGCGTGCGGGTTCGGCATGGGATCGGGCACGGCGTCGCTCACCGGTTACTTCCCTTCGAAGGTGGCCTTGCCGGGACCGTTCTCGATGAACGAGTTCATCCCGTTCCGCTGGTCCTCGGTGGCCCACAACGAGGTGAACAGGTACGTCTCCAGCTTGAGCCCGCTCGCGAGATCGCCGTCGAGGCCGCCGTCGATCGCGGCCTTCGCGTTGGCCAGCGCGACCGCGGGCCCGCCCGCGAACTGCGCCGCCCACTTCTGCGCGGTCTTGTAGACGTCGTCGGCCGGCACCAGCTCGTCCACGATGCCCAGGCTCAGCGCCTCCTCGGCGGCCGCGAACCGGCCGGTGAACACGAGGTCCTTGGCCTTGCTCGGGCCGACCAGCCGCGCGAGCCGCTGCGTGCCGCCGGCGCCGGGGATGATGCCGAGCAGGATCTCGGGCTGGCCGACCTTCACGTTGTCGCCGGCGATCCGCCGGTCCGCGGCCAGTGCCAGCTCCAGCCCGCCGCCGAGGGCGTAGCCGGTGAGGGCGGCGACGACCGGCTTCGGGATCGCGGCGACCGCGGCGACGGTGTTCTGCAGCGCCGCGCCGAAGGACCGCATCTCCGAGTACGACCGGGCGGCCATCTCCTTGACGTCGGCGCCACCGCAGAAGGTCTTCTCGCCGCCGTACAGGATCACGGCGCGGACGTCGGCGCGCTCCGCGGCCTCGCGCGCCACCTCGGCCAGCTCCGCCTGGAGCTGGTTGTTGATGGCGTTGACCGGTGGCCGCTCCAACCGGATCGTGCCGATCCCGCCGTCCGCCTCGAGCCGTACGAACTCACCCACGCTGGATCCTCCTAGAACGGTGCTGTGTCGTTGGTACCAATCCGACCGGCAGCCACGGCGATCCGCCTCGCGTAGGTCGGCTTCCGGCTGGTGGGGTCGGCCTACTTTCGGTCGGATTGGTACCGGCCGGTACCTTACCGCCGTCGCGCGAAGAAACGGTCGCCCGAACGCTCCAGGATCAGGTCCTGGTCGAACGTCTTGGACAGGTTCTCCGCCGTCAGCACATCGTCGATCAACCCGGCCACCACGGCGCGCCCTTCGCGGAGCAGCAGCGCGTGCGTGAACCCGGGCGGGATCTCCTCGACGTGGTGGGTGACCAGCACGATCGCCGGGGCGTCCGCGTCGAGCGCCAGCGTGGACAGCCGCGCGACCAGGTCCTCGCGGCCGCCGAGGTCGAGGCCTGCGGCCGGCTCGTCGAGCAGCAGCATCTCCGGGTCGGTCATCAGCGCGCGGGCGATCAGGACGCGCTTGCGCTCGCCCTCGGACAGGGTGCCGAAAGTGCGCTCCGCGAGATGCGTCACACCCATCGCGCCGAGCAGCTCCATCGCGCGGTTCACATCGAGGGTGTCGTAGTGCTCGCGCCAGCGGCCGACGACCGCGTACCCGGCGCTGACCACGACGTCACGGACCATTTCGTCGCCCGGCACGCGGCTCGCGAGGGCGGCGGAGGTGAAGCCGATGCGGGGCCGCAACTCGAAGATGCTGACCTTGCCGATCCGTTCGCCGAGCAGGTCCACGGTGCCGGTGGTGGGGTGCAGTTCGGCGGCCGCGAGGCGCAGCAGCGTCGTCTTGCCGGCGCCGTTCGGGCCGAGCACCACCCAGCGCTCATCCAGCTCGACGGCCCAGTCCAGGCCCGCGAGCAGGTCGTTGCGGCTACGGCGGACCCCCACGCCCGACATTCGCACCACGAGGTCGTCAAGGTTGTCCGTCTCGCTCACGAGGCCCATTGTGGTGGTCGATGGCCGTCCTCGTGGCAGCGGCCCCGTACCAGAACGTGAGACGTCACCAGGGGTAGCGGGAACCCGTGGCAGGATGCGCTCTGTGCACACCGCCACGCCTTTGCCGCCCACCGGGCGCTTCTGGCGTGACCGCACCGTGGATCTGCTCCTCGTCGCCTCGTGCGGCTGTACCGGTCCGTCGACCGTGTCCAGTCCCCGAGTTCGTCCAGGAGCCTTCGTTGACCCAGTCTGTCCTTGATATCGAGATCCACCCGCACCTGTCCGATGTGCTCTCGCACGATCTGCTCACCCCGTCGCGTCTACTGTGGACATCCGGGCAGCTGGCCGCGCTGACCGGGTACGTCGCGCGTGAGCTGGCGGGTCCGCTGCGCGAGATCCTGCATTTCGACACCGACCAGCGCTGGTGGGCGCGGCTCGCGCTGACCGACGGTGTGGAGCTGTGGCTGCTGTCGTGGCTGCCCGGCCAGCAGACGAAGCCGCACGACCACGGCGGTGCGTCCGGCTCGTTTTCCGTGCTGCAGGGCGAACTGACCGAGCAGTACCGCTATCCGGGCCGCCCGATCCGGACTCGCACGCACGGCGCCGGAGTCGGCATCGGGTTCGGCGCGGGCCGGGCACATCAGATGACCGGCACCGGTACCGAGCCGGCCGCGAGCGTGCACGCGTACTCGCCGCCGCTGGTGCCGACTCGCGAGTACCGGTCGCTGGCCGACGTGCCCAGCGAGATGCCGTCGCTGCCAGTGATACTGAGCCGGTGACCATCGAAGATGTTCTCGCCGAGGCGCGGGCCAAGCTGAAGCGGGTCGACCCGGCGGGCGCGCGGGCGCTGCAGGAGCAGGGCGCGCTGATCGTGGACATCCGGCCCGAGTCGGACCGCGCGGCCGAGGGCGAGATCCCCGGCTCGGTGCCGATCGAGCGGATCCACCTGGAGTGGCGCCTCGACCCGGCCGGCTCGCACCGCCTGCCCGAGGCGCGAGCCGACCGGCCGGTCGTCGTGGTGTGCAACGAGGGTTACGCCTCGAGCCTCGCCGCCGCCGATCTGCTGCGGCTCGGCGTGCGGGCGACGGATCTCGACGGCGGTTTCCGGGCGTGGGCGGCCGCGGGGTTGCCCATGCGGCAAGGCCCGACGCCCGCGGCTCCCTAGGCGTAGAAGAGGCTCGGGTCCTTCGCCAGCGAGGCCTTGACGTGGGCGCTCCAGTCGTCGAAGACCACTTCGATCTCGCCCGCCTCGACCGAGTCCAGCGCGGCCTTGGCGACGTCGGCGGGATCACCCATCGGACCGTCGTAGTCGATGCCCTTCACCATGTCCGTGTCCGCCACCCCGAGGTGCACGCCGGTGACGAACGTGCCCTGCCCGGCCAGCTCCAGCCGGATCGCGTTGGTCAGGTTCCATTCGGCGGCCTTGGCCGCGGCGTAGGCATTGGCTCCGTCGAAGGCGAACCAGGACAGCGCGGACAACATGTTGACGATCGCCCCGCCGCCGTTCGCCGCGAGGACCGGCGCGAACGCCCGCACCATGCCGAGCGTGCCGAAGTAGTGCGTGTCCATTTCGAGGCGGATCTTGGCGAGATCCCCGGTGACGAGGTTGGTGTTCGTGCTGGTACCGGCGTTGTTGACCAGCAACGTCACGTCCTGCGCGACGGCCGCCACCTCCGCGATCGACGCCGGGTCGGTGATGTCGAGCCGCAGCGCCTCGACGCCGGGGACGTCGATGTGTTCCGGGTTCCGCGCGGTCGCGTAGACCTTCGCCGCGCCGCGTTGCACCAGCACCCGTGCGAACTGCCTGCCGATGCCGCGGTTCGAACCGGTCACGAGAGCGACCGAGCCCGGGATCTTCATGCTTCCTCCAAATCAGTCGGGACACCAGCCACCATATGAAGCACGAAGGTGCACAGACGATGATCGGAAAGCACGCAAAGATATCCGTTTGTCTCACACGCGACGTATCGTTGCGTCATGGATCTTCTTGCTGACGTACTCGCGGTGGGCGGCGTGCGCGGCACCGCCGCGAGGCGGGTCGAAGCTGCCGAACCATGGGGAATGTCGTGGCGCGAAATCTCGGGCGCGGCCTTCTACGCGGTCACCGCCGGGACCACCTGGCTCGGCCTGCCGGACAGCCCGCCACGGCAGCTCCTGCCCGGCGACGTCGTGCTGCTGCCGACCGGCACCGGGCATACGCTCACCAGTGACCCCGCGGGCGCGGCGAACCCGTGCGAGCACATGGCGCCCGCGCGGACCCCGTCCGGGGAAAAGGTCATGCGGTTCGGGTCCGGCGAGACCACGACGCACATCCTCGGCGCCTGCTACGAATACGATCCCGCCGTCTCGACGCAGATCATCACCCTGCTGCCGGAGATCGTGCACATCCGCGCCGACAACGGCGCCACCTGCCTCGACGACACCGTGCGGCTGCTGGCGCGCGAGCTGGCGCATCCGCAGCTCGCGGCCTCGGTCGTGCTCGACCGGCTGGTGGACATCCTGCTCATCCAGCTGCTGCGGGTGTGGCTCGCCGGGAAACCCGCCGAGGCGCAAGGGACCTGGCTGGGCGTGCTCGACGATCCGCTCGTCGGCGTCGCGATGGCCAAGGTGCACGAGGATCCCGCGCGCGCCTGGACCACCGAGACGCTCGCCGCGGAGCTGGCCGTGTCACGGGCCACGCTCTCCCGGCGTTTCCTCGTCGTGGCCGGGGAAACGCCCGGCGCCTACCTCACGCGCTGGCGCATGGACCTCGCCGCGATCCGGCTCCGGGACACCGACGACACGCTGGAGAGCATCGCCCACTCCGTCGGCTACACGTCGGTCTACGCGTTCAGCCGGGCGTTCCGGCGGGCCCGCGCCCAGGCACCGGGCCGGTACCGCGTCGAGGCGCGAGCCGCCGCCCAGGACCGCCAGGTCAGCTAGCCAGTACCACCTTCCCGAGTTCGGCCGGCGTGGCCAGCAGCGGGTGTTTCGGCAGCACACGCACGGTGTAGCCGATCGAACCGGCGTGCGGCAGCTGCAACGTCGCCGTGAACAGCCCGATCCCGGCCGGCTCCATCGGCACCGTCACCGGTTCCGACAGGTCGTCGCTGTCGCCGACCCGGCCGACCACCACCTGAACGTCCACTTCGGACACATCGAGGCCGGCGAGGTCGATGCGCGCCTCCACGTGCACCTCGCTGCCGACGACGAGCCGGTCCGCGGTCAGCTCGCTGTCGAAGATCTTCACCTGCGGCCACACCGTGTCGATCCGGGTGCGGTACTCCGCCAGCGACTTGGCGCCCTGGTAGGAATCCCTGGCCGCGGCCTCGACCGTCGACGCCGCCGGGTGGTAGCTGGTCTCGACGTACTCGCGGACCATTCGCGACGCCTGCACGCGCGGGCCGAGGGTGTCGAGCGTGTGCCACACCATCGACATCCAGCCCTTCGGCACCCCGTTCCCGTCGCGGTCGTAGAACAGCGGCGCCACCTGCTGCCCGAGCAGGTCGTACAACGCGGCGGACTCCAGCTCGTCGCGCCGCAGCGGGTCGCGGATGCCGTCGGCGGTGGGGATCGCCCAGCCGTCGCTGCCGTCGTAGCACTCATCCCACCAACCGTCGCGAATGGACAGGTTGAGCCCGCCGTTGAGCGCCGACTTCATGCCCGACGTGCCACACGCCTCGAGCGGCCTGGTCGGGTTGTTGAGCCAGACGTCGCAGCCGCGGTAGAGGTAGCGGGCCATCGACATGTCGTAGTCCGGCAGGAACACCATGCGGCGCCGGACCGCCGGGTCGTCGACGAACCGGACGATCTGCTGGATCAGCTGCTTGCCACCCTCGTCGGCCGGATGCGACTTGCCCGCGACGACGATCTGGATCGGACGGTCGTCGTCGAGCAGCAGCGCGCGCAGCCGTTCCGGGTCGCGCAGCATCAGCGTCAGCCGCTTGTACGTCGGCACGCGGCGGGCGAACCCGACGGTCAGCACGTCCGGGTCGAACACCGTGGTGATCCAGCCCAGTTCGAGCGCCGACGCGCCGCGCTGCAGCCAGGAGTCACGGACGCGGCGCCGCACCTCGGCGACCAGTTTCTGCCGCAGATCGCGGCGCAGCGCCCACAGTTCCTCGTCGCTGACGCCCTGCTGGCTGGGCAACTGCCCCTTGTGGCCCCATTCCTTGTGCTTGCCGCCGAGCAGCGCGGTGAGCTCGCGGGCGACCCACGTCGGGCCGTGCACGCCGTTGGTGACCGACGTGATCGGCACCTCGTCCTCGTCGAACCCGGGCCACAGCCGCCCGAACATGCGGCGGGACACCCGGCCGTGCAGCCGCGAAACGCCGTTCGCGCGCTGGGCCAGCCGCAGGCCCATGTGCGCCATGTTGAACATGCCGGGGTTGTCCTCGGCGCCGAGCGCCAGCACGCGCCGCGTCTCGATCCCGGGCAGCAGCCGCCCGTCGCCGAAGTAGTGCTGCACGAGGTCGACCGGGAACCGGTCGATGCCCGCGGCGACCGGGGTGTGCGTGGTGAACACCGTGCCCGCGCGGACCGCGGACAGCACCTCGTCGAAGCCGAGGCCGTGCTCGCCGATGATCTCGCGGGCGCGCTCCAGGCCGAGGAACCCGGCGTGCCCTTCGTTGGTGTGGAACACCTCGGGCTGCGGGTGCCCGGTCAGCTCGCAGTACCGGCGCACCGCGCGCATCCCGCCGATCCCGGCGAGGATCTCCTGGCGGATCCGGTGGTCGGCGTCGCCGCCGTAGAGCCGGTCGGTGACCCGGCGCAGGTCCTCGTCGTTCGCGTCCACGTCGGTGTCCAGCAGCAGCAACGGCACCCGGCCGACGTGCGCCTGCCACACCTGCGCGTACAGGTCGCGCCCGCCCGGCATGGCGACGTCGACCAGCACCGGCTCGCCTGCCTCGTCGGTCAGCAACTCCAGCGGCAGCGCGTTGGGGTCGATCACCGGGTAGTGCTCCAGCTGCCAGCCGTCGAGCGACAGGCCCTGGCGGAAGTAGCCCGCGCGGTACAGCGGGCCGACGCCGATCATGGGCACACCCAGGTCGGACGCGGCTTTGAGATGATCGCCGGCGAGCACGCCGAGGCCGCCGGAGTAGTTCGGCAGCGCTTCGTGCACGCCGAACTCCATGCAGAAGTACGCGATGGCGGCCGGCCCGTCGGCCTGTTGTTCCTGGTACCAGCGCTCCTCGGTGAGATAGCGTTCCAGATCCTCCGTCGCCGCGCGGGCTCTGGCCAGGAAGTCCTCGTCGCCCGCCAGCTCCGCCAGCCGGGCCGGGGCCACCCCGAGCAGCATCCGCAGCGGGTCCTTGACCCGGCGGAACAGCTCGTCATCCATCGAGGCGAACAGGTCCCGGGTCGGCGGATGCCAGGTCCAGCGGAGGTTGGTCGCCAGGGCACGCAAGCCGGCCAGCGAGTCCGGCAGGCTCGCGCGCACGGTGAACCGACGGATTGCTCTCATGAGGAGCGACGATATCGGTTAGTGTCCGGGGGTCGAAGCGGATCAGGGAGCGGGTGGGGATGCGCGCAGGGGGGCTGGCCGTCGCGATGGCCGGGGTGCTGCTGCTCGGGCTGACGGCATGTGGCGCAGATGACACCGGATCCGCGGCCGGTTCGGTCGCCGGGCTGCCGATCACGCACTTCCAAAGCGGCCTGCGCGCGAATGCCCCGGCGCCGAACCTCGACGTGGAAAATGCCAGTGACGACGAGGCGGACAAGCTGGCGACGTCGACCATCGCCGATGTCGAGGACTACTGGTCCAAACAGCTGCCCGACGACTTCGGGGTCGCGTTCGAGCCGGTGAGTTCCCTGCTGTCGTACGAGTCGAACGGCGAGAACCAGCAGAACGGCTGCGGGAACACGCGGAAGAACGTCAACGCGTTCTACTGCGGGGCGGACGATTCGGTCGCGTGGGACCGGGGTGTGCTGCTGCCCACGATGATCCAGCAGTTCGGGCCACTGTCGGTGGTGACGGTGCTGGCGCACGAGTTCGGGCATGCCGTGCAGTTCCGGCTGGGGGCCAAGGCGGGTATCACCCGCAGCACGCCGACGATCGTGAAGGAGCAGCAGGCGGATTGCTTCGCCGGCAGCTACTACCGGTGGGTTGTCGAGGGGAACAGCAAGTACTTCACGGTTTCGACGGCGGAGGGCCTGAACGCGGCCTTGTCGTCGTTGTTCCTGGTGCGGGACAGCGCGGGCACGTCGGCCGAGGACCGGCAGGCACATGGGACGGCTTTCGACCGGCTCTTCGCATTCCAGTTGGGCTTCGAAAAGGGCCCGAAGGACTGCGCGGCGATCACCATGGACAACATCAAGCCGCGCCTGGTCGAGCGGCCGTTCGATCCGGCGGACAAGAACGAGGGCACGATCGACATCGACGATCAGACGGTCGGCCTGCTGAAGGAAAGCCTGGACGCCGCCTTCGCCGGGGCCAAGGCGCCCGCACCCGAGATCGTCGACGGCGGTGGAACCTGTCAGGGCGGGCCGGCTACGCCCCCGGCGTCGTACTGCCCGTCGGACAACACGGTCAACATCGACCTGAACACACTGGCGGAACTGGGCCGGCCGGTGGACCAGAGCGGTGAATTCACGGGCCAGTCCAACGGCGGTTTCGGTGACTTCGCGGCCCTGTCGGAAATCGCTTCACGGTATGCCCTGGCGATTCAAAAGGGCGTCGGCGCTTCCCTGGACAATGCGAATGCCGGTTTGCGGACAGCATGCCTGGTAGGTGCCTGGGCCGCGGCGGCGAACAACCTGCAAGACACGAAACTGCGTCTTTCAGCAGGGGATTTGGACGAGGCCATCTCGGACCTACTCCGCCCGGACAGCCTCGTCGCAGCGGACGTCAACGGAAAACGCGTCGATGCCGGCTTCACCCGAGTCGAAGCCATGCGGACAGGCTACCTACAAGGCTCCACCCCCTGCACCAAACAATACGGCTAAGACCCACCACAAAAACCGTCAAACCGCCACCCGGCAACAAAACGCAACAACAACCCCAGCCCACCCACACCTCCCCCAACCCCGATAGAAAGCCGCCCTAGCGGTTGGCACGTCGTGTCAAGGGTGACCGCGCCAGCGGTCATCGCGATAGCGACGCCGAAGGCGCCCTTGATACGACGTGCCAACCGTTAGACGATCGGCGATCGGGGTGGGCTGCCGGCTTTTACGTCGCGCGGAGCGCGACGCCCCTCGCGCGGAGCGCGAGGGAAAAAGATCAAAAGATGCCTCGCCGGCGGGCAGGCTCCAGGATGACTGACCCCAAGGGATCTCACCTTGGGTGGGTGGTTGAGTTGGGTGGTCATCCCGTCGCCTGCGGTTTTCGAATATCACTTTTCCTCAGAGCCGCAAGCTTTGGTCTCTCGGCTGCCCGCCGGGCAGGAAGGTTGCGGCCCTGACGAAAAGTGATCGTTCCTGTGTCAGGCGACGGGATGACCACCCAACTCGGGCCGTGGGCATTCGCCCCGGCTCTGCCGTGGGTGTTCGCTCTCGTTCCGTTGCCTTTTAAAACAGTGCGGAGGCTAGGTCCCTTCGGGCTTTTGCCACCCGTTCGTCCGCTGGGTCGAACAGGTCGAAGAGGCCTACCAGGTGTTGCCGTACGCGGTTACGGTCGTCGCCGAAGGTGCGGCGGATTGTGGTGATCAGCCTGGCGAAGGCGTCCTCGATCTTGTTCTGTGCCACTTCGAAGTCCGCCGCCGCGAGTTGGGCGTCCAGGTCGCCCGGGTCGGCGTCGGCGCGGGCCACGGCTGACGGATCCGCCGACTCGGCCCTGGCGGCGAACCGGACCTGGGTGAGCGCGGCCTTCGCCAGCTCGTTCGCCGGTTCGACGTCGAGGATCCGCTGGTAAGCCGCCTCGGCACCGGGGTAGTCACCGCGCTCGAAGGCGTCTTCGGCCTCGGTGAAGCGCGGGTCGTCCGGCTCCTCGACCTCTTCCCCTCCGCCGGGCTGTGCGTCCCGGATGCTGGGCAGTTTGTCCTTGAGCGCGTCCAGCAGCGCGTTGAGCCACTTCTTGATCTCGGGTTCCGGCAGGGCACCCGCGAAGGCGTCGACCGGCTGGCCACCGGCGATCGCGACCACCGTCGGGATGCTCTGCGCCCCGAACAGCTGCGCGATCCGCGGGTTCGCGTCCACATCGACCTTCGCCAGCACCCAGGCACCGCCGGCCTGCGAAGCGAGCCGCTCCAGCACCGGGCTGAGCTGCTTGCACGGCCCGCACCAGTCGGCCCACAGGTCCACGATCACGAGCTGCTGCAGGGAACGGTCGACGACCTCGGCCTGGAAGGAGGCCTCGGTGACCTCGATGATCGCGCCGCCGGCGGCCGGTGCCTGCTGCTGCGGGGACCCCGACGTAGAGGTGGCCGGCTGCTGGCGTGCGGCGTCCGCGCGTGCCTTCAGCGCGGACAGATCGACCGCACCCGACAGCGCGGCCGACATGGCTGCTGAGTTCGCTGCTGATCCGCGTGGGTTCGTCACGCTTCCATCCTGGCACGCGTTCCCACAGGAATCACCGCAGGTGCTGTTCCACCCGCTCCACTTTCGCCTCCAGCTGACCGGTGTACCCGGGCCGGATGTCGGCCTTCAACACCAGCGACACCCGCGCAGCGCCCTGACCAGCGGCTTCCACCGCGCGTTTGACGACGTCCAGCACCTCGTCCCACTCGCCTTCGACGTTGGTGAACATCGCGTTGGTGGAATTCGGCAGTCCCGAATCCCGGACAACCTGGACCGCCCGCGCGACGGCCTCGCTGACTCCCCCATCCGGGTCTCCGCCGGACGGGCTGACACTGAATGCGACGAGCATGATGGTCCCTTCCTTGGCTTTCCCGCCCCCACCCTGCCCCATCGGGTGGTTACACGCTGGTAGCTTGCCTGGTCATGAACCGCCCACTGCCGTTCGACCCGATCGCCCGCGCCGCCGAGCTGTGGGAGGACCGGGTCGGCCCCTCCGGCACGATGGCCGCGGTGACCGGGTTGATGCGCGTCCAGCAGATCGTCCAATCCTCCGTGGACGGCGCGCTGAAACCCCACGGGCTCACCTTCGCCCGCTACGAGGCGCTCGTGCTGCTGAGTTTCGCCCGCCGCTCCAGCCTGCCGATGCGGGTGATGGGCGAGCGCCTGCAGCTGCATCCCACCAGCGTGACGAACATCGTCGACCGGCTCGAGCGCGACGGGCTGGTCAAGCGCGTCCCGCACCCGACCGACCGCCGCACGACGCTGGTCGAGATCACCGACGACGGCCGCGCCCGGCACGCCGAGGCGACCAAAGCGGTCACCGGGATCGACTTCGGGCTCGTCGGCCTCACCGCGAACCAGACCGTCCAGCTGACCGACCTGCTCACGAAGATCCGCAAAGCCACCGGCGACTTCGTCGACTGACGAGAAAGCCCCCGCCCGGAGCCGGGCGGGGGCTTTCTCGTGCGCATAAGGTCAGGCGGCCGCGGCGTCCGCGGCGGTCTCCCGGACGAACAGGCCGGTGCCGCCGTGGGTGAGCCGCTGCGGGCCGTCGAGCTTGCCGGTGCGCAGCGCCCACTTCTCGAACCACCAGGTGAACAGCGGCGGGATGCTGGCGAGCAGCGCGATGATGAGGGTCTTCGGCTTCCAGCCGAGGGGCTTGAACACGGAGAGCGTCACCAGCACATAGCAGATGAAGATCACCCCGTGCACCATGCCCAGCACCGGGACCCCACCCTCGTGGGACGCGGAGAAGCCGTACTTCAGGATCATCCCGATCACCAACGCGGCCCAGGAGAGCGCCTCGGCGACTGCGGCCACGCGGAATGCGAGTGCGGCCTTGCTGGACACTGCTTCCTCCTCAGTGGATAGACACAAAAAAAGTCCGGCAACGTGTCAACCACGATGTCGGACGTTCTTGGTGTCCAGTGTGCGCCGTGACGGTGCTCACGGGAACAGCGGGGGTCGTGAGCATTCTCACGACCCCCGCTGTCCGGCGTTTTTCAGCTGGCGCAGGGGGAAGGCGGCGCCCCGCCCGGACCGGTCGCCCACGTTGCTCTCGCGGCGTCGGTGGTGAGCCGGAAGTCCAAGGTGGACCCCCGGGTCAGCTGCTCGAGACCGATGTAAGCCCGGTCACTGGCCACACCGTTGACGCGCAGTCCCTGCACGTACTGGATGCGCGACGCGTCGGCCCCACCGGCCTCGAGCACGATGTCCCGCCGGTTTTCCAGGTGCACCACGGCTTTCGCGAACTGTGGTGCGCTCAGCACGAATTGTCCGGTGCCCGGCACGGCCGGGTAGAGCCCGAGGCCACTGAACACGTACCAAGCGGACATCTCGCCGAGATCGTCGTTCCCCGTGACCCCGTTGGGCGCGTTGGTGAACAACGTGTGCGCCGCCCGGACCACCGCGGAGGTCTTCCACGGCTGGCCGACGAGCGTGTACATCCACGGCGTGTGCAGATCCGGTTCGTTGTTGGGGTTGTACCGGAACTGGTTGTAGTAGTTGTACGGCCCGGTGACCCATTCGTCGCGCACAGTGCCCGCCGGATCCGTCAGCAGGTCGTTATAGGCGAAGAAGTCGTCGAGCCGCGCGGCCGCCTGCAGCGGCCCTCCCATCCGCTGGACCAGCCCGGGGATGTCCTGCTGGACCAGCCATTGGTACTGCCAGGCGGTGCCCTCGTGGAACCCGTCCTGGCCCTCCGGGGTGTAGGGCCCGGAAGCCGGGGTGAACCAGTCGCCGCCGGTGACCTTCGGGCGCGGGAACCCGGTGAACCCGCGATCGGAAACCGTGCTGTCCCAAAGGTTCTGGTAGCTGCGTCCCTTGGCCGCGAGCGCCTGGGCGTCCTGCGTCCGGCCCAGGCTCTTCGCCATGATCGACAGCGAGCAGTCCGCGAGCGCGTACTCCAACGTCGCCGACGCACCGTGCGCCGGGTCGGTGTCCTGCCCCTTGCTCGGGAAGTTCGGGTCGTACTGCACGAACCCGCCCGCCTGGTAGCTCTCGTTGCCCGCGCGGCCCTGGAACGGCGAGCTGGCCGGCGGGATCTGCGTGGAGTTCTGCAGAAGTGCTTGGTAGGCCTGGACTTCCAGGCCGTTCAGCGCACCGAACCACCAGAGGTCGACCAGGAACGGCGTGACCGGATCGCCGGTCATCGTGTTCGTCTCCTGGTTCGCGTACGCCCACCGCGGCAGCCAGCCACCCTGGTCGTGGATCGCGAGCAGGGTCCGCGCGATGTCCCGCGCCCGGTCGGGCCGCAGCAACGCCAGCAGCTGGTTCTGCGAGCGATACGTGTCCCACAGCGAGAAGTACTGGTAGTACGTCCAGCCGGCGGCGCGGTGCACCTGGTTGTCGAAGCCGCGGTAGCGACCGTCGACATCGTTGCCCGTCAACGGTTGCAGCAACGTGTGGTACAGCGAGGTGTAGAATACGGTCCGGTTGTCCGTACTGCCGCCGCTGATATCCACAGTGGACAGTTCTTGGCGCCAGTCGCGCTGTGCCGCTGCCTTGACCCGGTCGAAGCTCTTGCCTCCTTCGGCCGCGAGGTTCCGGCGGGCGCCATCAGCGTCCACATAGGAAATCGCCGTGGTGGCGGTGATCGAGCCGGGATCGGCGAACGTGAGCCACGCACCGCGCAGCCCGGCACCACCCGCCGACTCCTTGCTGCCCGCGGTGCCACCGGTCGGCGACCACGTGCCGTAGGAGGCGAACGGCTTGTCGAACGTGGTACGGAAGTACGTCGTGTACGGCTTGCCGCCACAGAACGCCTGCGACTGGACCGTTCCCTCGACGGTCCGGTCGTCGACGATCCGGACGCTGCTGCCGCTCACCGGTTCCTTGTCGTTGGCCTGCCCGGTGTTGACGAACACGTTGGCCGGACCGGACTTGTCGAACGTGTACCGCTCGACGCCGGTGTGCGTCGTCGCCGTGGTCTCGACGTCGATCCCGCCGGAGCCGGTGAGATGCACCTTGTAGTAGCCGGGTTTCCCGACCTCACCGTCGTGCGTGTACGGCGAGGCGTACTGCGTCTGGTCGAAAGTGGACGGTTTCGTGATGTCGAACGTGCCGGTGGACGGCAGGGTCGACACCAGGCCACCCTGCTCCCAGCAGCCGGCGCCGGAAAGGAAGAAGTGCCCGAACCCGCGGATCGCGGTGTCGGTGTACTGATAGCCCGCGTAGTGCGAACCGATCGGACTTACTTGCGTCATACCGAAAGGAGCCGACGCACCCGGGAACGTGTTGCCCTCGTCCTGGGTGCCGATGAACGTGTTGACGGAGTCGAGCACGTCGCCCGGCGAGGCCGCCGCCACTGGAGTGACGACGGCCGCCGGAACGAGTGCCAGCACCGCGAGAAGTGCCTTCAAGCTTCAGCCCACCCCGATCGCGAAGACGTGCAACTGTCCACCCGAGACGGTCGACGGCAATGTGACACTTTGGACGGTCTTGCCCGCCGCGAGCGTGATCGGCGTGCTCGCGAACACATAGGTGTTGATCTGCTGCGGATCGCCGCCGCCGCTGTTGCGGTACGGCGTGGTGAACGCGATCTGGTTACCGAAGGACGGTTGCCCGCCACCGCCACCGAGCGTCCAGTCCGAGAACCCGAGGCTCGCGGTGCTGGTGCTGCCGTCGGTGTAGGTGATCGTCACGGTGCCGGACGCGTTGCCGTTCGACCCCGCACCGAGGAACGCGAGCCGCCCACTGCCGGACAGGTTCACGGTTTGCCCTTGCACGGCAACGTTGTTCGGTGCGCCGACCGGGTAGTTCGGCCAGCTGTAGGACAATCCGTTCACCGTCACCGTGCTGCCCGCCTTCGCACCGGCCGCGGCCAGCGCATCGGACGAATAGCTGAAGCCGCCGCCGTCGAAGTTCGCCGCGGCGGGCTTGGCATCGGGCGAGATCCCCGCGTTGTTCACGGTCGCCAGCCAGCTGCCCGGTTGCGCGACCAGCACGCCGAGTGTCGCGGACAGCTGCTGCCCGGCGCCGGTCAACGTGACCGGTACCTGGTAGGAACCTTCGGCGGTACCGTCCGCGACGGCGACCGTCACCGAAACCTGAGCCTTGCCACCAGCGGGAATCGCGAGGTCACCGGAGGCCGGGGTGACCGTGATGCCCGCCGGTGGCGCGGCAGTCCAGTGCCAGGTCCGGGCGGTGCCGGACAGGTCCTGCGCGCCGATCGCCGCGGTACCGCTCGCGCCGCCCGGCACCACCACCCGCGACGGGTCCACAAAGGACAACGCCGGGGTTTCGCCTTCCCGGAACGACGGTGGCGCGTCAGCGGGAGCAGCGCCCCACGACGTGTCAGGCGTGCTGGACAGCGTGTAGTCGAGCGTGCCGCCGGACGTAACGAACGACTCGGGCAACCACGGCTTGGTCGTGCTGGTGCCGTTGACCTTCAGCCCCGTCACGTACTGCCCGCTGCCGCTGGCGTTGATGGTGATCTTCTTGCCCAGCCCCGTGGTCAGCACGACCTTCGAGAACAGCGGCGAGCCGAGCACCAGCTCCGAGCGACCGGGGATCTCCGGGTACATGCCGAGCGCCGACCACACGTACCAGGACGACATCTGACCGAGATCGTCGTTGCCGACCAGGCCTTCCGGGTTCGGGTTGTACAACTCGGTCATCGACCGGCGCACGATCGCCTGTGTCTTGTACGGCGCGCCCGCGAAGTCGTACAGCCACGGCGCGTTGGCGTTGGGCTCGTTGCCCATGAACGCGTGCGGATCCTGGGTTCCCGCGTTCAGTTCGGTGAAGAATTCGTCCAAACGCGACTGAACGGCCTGGTTCCCGCCGAACGCCGTGACCAGTCCGGCGACGTCGTAGGGCACCATCCAGCTGTACTGCGCGCCGTTGCCCTCGACCCAGCCCGATGAACTGCCCGGGTTGTACGGCGAGGTGAACGTGCCGTCCGCCTGCCGCGGCTGCAGGTAACCACTCGCCGGGTTGTAGAGGTTCTGCCAGTTCTGGGCCCGCTTCATGAAGTTCTGGTACGTCGAACTGTCCCCGAGCCGCGCCGCGAGCTGCGCGATCGAGAAGTCCGCGCTGGTGTACTCGAGCGTGTCCGCACCGGCACCCGGCACGTACCCGAGGTTCTGGTAGTCCTCGAGCCCCGGCCGTTCGGTGTAGCCCTGCGTGGTCGGCTGCGTGGCGCCGCGGATCATCGACAACAACGCGTTGTTCGCGCCGAAGTCCTTGGCGCCGAAGGCATACGCGCTGGACACGATGATGTGGTACGGGTCGCCGTTCATCACGCCCGTGTAGTCGTTCGCCACCGTCCAGCGGTCCCACGACCCGCCCTGGGCCGCGTAGGCGATCATCGACCGGGCGATGTCGGAGGTCTCCTTTGGCGCCAGCAAAGCCAAAAGCTGGATTTCCGAACGATAGATGTCCCAGCCGGAGAAGTTCGTGTACATGGCGTGGCCGCGATCGGCCGTGTGCACGCGACCGTCGAAGCCGGTGTACTTACCGTCCACATCGGAGAAGATGTTCGGCTGGATCAGCGAGTGGTACAGCGCGGTGTAGAAGGTGGTCTTGTCCGCGTCCGAGCCGCCGGTCACCTGGACCTGGTTCAACCGGTCGTTCCACGCCTTCCGGGCCGCGGCCGCGACGTCTTCGAACGAGCGGCGGCTGTTCTCCGCCTTGACGTTCGCCTGTGCTCCATCAGCGGATACAAAGGACAGTCCGACTTGGACATTGACCGTCGAGCCTGGCGCGAACGTGACGTAGCCGCCGCTGCCGGGACCGCTCACCGTGGTGTTCGTCGGCGGCCTCGACTGCGAGCGGGCCATCGCCGTCTGTGGAGCGAGTTTCGCTTGTGCGCCACCGTTTTCGGCGGCCTTGTTCGGGGTGACGGTACCGTTGCGCCAGGTCCCGATCGACGCGAACGGGGTGTCGAACTTCGCGTAGAAGTACACGCGGTAGTGCGAGTCGGTGCCGCAGAACCGGCCGCTGGACGCCCAGCCGCTGATGCTGTCGCGGCCGATGGTGATCTGCGCGTCATCGGTGCCCATGATCGAGCCGGAGCTGTTGACCATCAGCGTCGCCGGGCTGTTCTGCGGGTAGGTGAACCGCCCGGAGCCGGTGCGCTGGGTCGCGCTCAGCTCGACGTTCACGCCGCTGTCCAGCTTGACCGAGTACTTGCCGGCGCTCGCCTGCTCGTTCGCGTGCGAGAACGGCATCGTGTAGCGGCCGGGATCGGTCGCGGGCGATGTGGTGACCTCACCCGCGTAGGGGATGAACGGGATGTCTTCGTACGTGTCGCAGCCCGCGCCGGACAGGTGCGTCAGGCTGAAACCCTTGAGCGCGGTGCTGTCGTAGAAGTAGCCGCCCTGCTGTTCGGTGACCGTGTCCGGGCTCCACTGGACCATCCCGAACGGGACCACCGCGCCGGGGAAGGTGTTCCCCGCGCCGCCGCCGGTGCCCTGGTCCGCGCCGCCCGGCCGGGTGCCGACGAAGGGGTTGACCCACTTCGCCAGGTCCTGCGGCGGGGGCGCCGCGTCCGCCTGCACGGCCGGCAGCACACCTGAGGTAACCACGAGGCCGGCGAAGAGCGCCAGCGCCCGTCTGCTGCGCCGTTGGTTACCAACCCGCGAAAGCCTCATCAGCCCCTCCTGACAACCTTGTCGTGGCGCTTCACTGTCGTTATCCGCTGACAAGCAGGTCAAGGATCAGGGCAAATCCTGTCTCGTTCCGGACAGGACATACTCCATACGTCGCAAGGGATACAGCCGACATCTCGTCCGGACCATTGACAACCGGACGGCGCGGGTGTCCAATGCCCGATATTATGACAACGTTGTCGGAGGGTGCTCCTGGGCCGGGCTCGACGAGACGCGCCACGATGAGTGACGTCGCCCGGCTGGCGGGGGTCAGCATCAAGACGGTGTCGCGCGTGGTCAACGACGAGCCGGCGGTGCATCCGGAGACCGCCCGGCGGGTGCTCGCCGCCATCGAGCAGCTCGGGTTCCGCCGCAACCTCGGCGCCCGCAACCTGCGCCGCGGCTCCACCACCGGCACGATCGGCGTCGTCGTGGAGGACGTCGGCAACCCGTTCTACTCCGAGCTCAACCGCGCCGTGGAGAAGATCGCGTTCTCCTACGGGCGCCACGTGCTGACCGGCTCCTCGGAGGAGGATGCCGACCGCGAACGCGAGCTCGTGCTGGAGTTCTGCGCCCGCCGCGTGGACGGGCTGCTGCTCGTGCCCGCCGGCGCCCAGCACCACTACCTGGTGCCGGAGATGCGCGCGGGCATGCCGGTGGTGTTCCTCGACCGCCCGGCCGGCGACATCGTGGCCGACACGGTCCTGCTCGACAACCTCGACGGCATGATCGAAGCGGTCGGGCACCTGGCCCGGCACGGCCATCGCCGGATCGCGTTCATCGCCGACCGGCCGGACATCTTCACCGCCGCCGAGCGGCTACGGGGTTTTCGCGAAGGCTGCGTCCGCGCCGGTATCCGGTACGACGACCGGCTGACCGCGCTGAGCACCCCGACCCAGGAAAGCGTGCTGGACGCGGTGGACCGGCTGCTGACCGGCCCGGACCGCGCGACGGCCGTCATCGCGGGCAACAACCGGATCGCCGTGCACGTGCTGCGCGCGCTGGCCCAGGTCGCCCCGCGCCCCGCGCTGGTGAGCTTCGACGATTTCGAGCTCGCCGACCTGCTCGACCCACCCGTCACCGTGATCGGCCATGACGTCGGCCGGCTCGGCAAGGCGGCGGCCGAGCTGCTGTTCGCTCGTATCCACGGCGAGGTCTCCCCGCCGAGAAAGGTAGTTCTGCCCGTGCATCTCGTCCCCCGTGGCTCCGGTGAGGTCTCACCGTGACCGAACCCATCAAGCTCGCGGCCAACCAGCCGCCCCAGTTCTACCGTGGTGGCGAGGCGATCGCCTCCCTCCGCGGCGCCAGCCCTGACAAGGAGTTCGGCCCCGAAGACTGGGTAGCCTCGACCACCACCCTGTTCGGCCAGGCGGAAAACGGCCTCACCAGGCTGCCCGACGGCCGGTGGCTGCGCGACGCCGTGCGCGCCGATCCGCAGGCGTGGCTGGGCGCCGCGCACGTGTCGGCGCTGGGCGACTCGACCGCGCTGCTGGTCAAGCTGCTCGACGCCGGCCAGCGGCTGCCGGTGCATTTCCACCCGTCGAACTCCTTTGCCGAGCAGCATTTCGACTCGCACTTCGGCAAGACCGAGGCGTGGATCGTGGTCGGCACGAGCGGCGACGATCCGCGCGTGTACCCCGGGTTCAAGCAGAGCGTGGACCCGGCGACGGTCGGCGAATGGGTGCGGGAGCAGGACACCGAGGCGATGCTCGGCGCTCTGAACAGCGTGCCGGTCGCGCCGGGGGACAACGTGTACATCCCGGCGGGGCTGCCGCACGCGATCGGCGAGGGCGTGTTCGTCGTCGAGCTGCAGCAGCCGACGGACTTCTCGCTCACCATCGAATGGCGCGATTTCCTGGACAGCCCGGAAAAGGGGCATCTCGGAATCGGCTTCGACACGGCGTTGCAGGCGCTGGACACTTCGGCGCGTGACCCCGAGTCGGTCATCCGGCGCACCGGCGGCGCGAACGAGTCCATTGTGGATCTCCTGGTGCCCGGCGCGGCGGAGTTCTTCCGCGCCGACCGGTTGCACCCGAAACCCACGCTGGCACTCGACCCGTCGTTCACCGTGTTCGTGGTCCTCGACGGCGAGGGCACCTGCCGGACCGAGCACGGCGGCGAGCTGGCACTGTCCAAAGGCGACACCGTGGTGGTGCCGTATGCCGCCGGGCAGCACGAGGTCTCGGGTGAGCTGACCATCATCCGCTGCCGACCCCCAGCACCGGGAGCCTGACATGACTGATGCCGTCCTGCTGGACGCCCAGAACATCGTGAAGCACTACGGCTCGGTCGAGGCGCTACGGGGCGCCTCGTTCCAGGCGAGAGCCGGCGAGGTCACCGCGCTGATCGGCGACAACGGCGCCGGGAAGTCCACGCTGATCAAGTGCCTCTCCGGGGCCGAGCAACCCACGTCGGGCAGAATCCTGTTGGACGGCAAGGAAGTTCACTTCGACTCGCCCACCACCGCGCGGCGGCTGGGCATCGAGACGGTGTACCAGGATCTCGCGGTCGCGCCCGACCTGGACCCGGCCGCGAACCTGTTCCTGGGCCGGGAGATCCACCGCCGTGGCATCCTCGGCAAGCTCGGCATGCTGGACAACGGGGCGATGCGGCGGCAGGCGGTCGAGGAGTTCAAGCGGCTCGGCGTGACGCTGCAGAGCACCGACGTGTCCATCGGCTCGCTGTCCGGCGGGCAGCGCCAGAGCGTGGCGGTGGCGCGGTCGGTGGTGTGGGCGAGCAAGGTCGTGTTCATGGACGAGCCGACCGCCGCCCTCGGTGTGGTGCAACGGGAACGCGTGCTCGACGTGATCCGCCGGGTCCGCGACGAGGGCATCGCGGTGGTGCTGATCAGCCACAACATGCCCGAGGTGCTGTCGGTGTCCGACCGGATCGAGGTGCTGCGCCTGGGCGCCCGGGTGGCCAGGTTCCACGCCGCGGACACGTCGCTCGAGGATCTCGTGGCGGCCATGACGGGCGCTCTCACCCAGGAGGAGGCGGCATGACGGCCACGCGGGAGATCCAGTCCACCGTGGACGGTGGGTTCGGAAAGCGCTCTCTGGGCCAGCGCCTGATCGGCGCGAACACGTTCTGGATCGCGCTGGTGTTGATCGCCCTGATCGTGGTGTTCACCGTGCTCAAACCGGGCCAGTTCGCCACCCTGTTCACGTTCCAGACCCTGCTGATCGAGACGTCGGTGCTGCTGGTGCTTTCGGTCGGGATGACGTTCGTGATCATCACGTCCGGTATCGACCTGTCCGTCGGCTCGGTGCTGATCTTCGCGGGCATGGTCTGCGGCAAAACGATGGAAGCGCTTTCTCCCGGCGGCAACGCGAGCACCGCCGGCTGGGGCGTGATCGGCATCGGGCTCGTCGCGGCGATCCTGTCGGGCACGATCTGGGGCCTGATCAACGGTTTCCTCATCGCGATCGCGAAGATCCCGCCGCTGATCGTGACCCTCGGCACGATGGGCGCGGCGCTCGGCGCGGCGTACCTGCTCAACAACGGCTCGGACGTGCGCAGCGTGCCGACCGTGCTGAACAGGACGCTCGGCTACGGCACCTCGTTCGGCGGCGTCCCGAACCTGGTGCTGGTGGCGGTGGTCATCACGCTGATCGGCGCCTGGTTGTTGCACACCACCAAGTTCGGCCGATACACGTACGCGGTCGGGTCGAGTGCCGAGGCCGCTCGCCGGGCGGGTATCGGTGTCACCGCGCACCTGCTGAAGGTGTACCTGCTGACCGGTTTTCTGGCCGGCATAGCGGGTTTCATGTCGCTGGCCTACTACGCGTCGACCACGATCACCGCGCACACCACGGACAACCTGAACGCGATCGCGGCGACGGTGATGGGTGGCACGAGCCTGTTCGGCGGGGTCGGCTCGGTGCTCGGCACGGTCATCGGGGTGTTCATCCCCGCCGTGCTGAAGAAGGGTTTCAACATCACGCAGGTACCGGACTTCTGGCAGATGATCGCGGTCGGCGCGGTGCTCATCGCCGCCGTGTGGTTCGACCAGCGCCGCCGCCGGCAGCGCAATTCCCGTTAACTACAACGAAGTAGGGAGTCCCCACTGATGAAGAAAGCGCTTACCGCCGGTACGGCTGTCGCAGCGGCGGTCCTGCTGGCAGCCTGTGGCTCCGGCCAGGTCGGCGGCTCCGGCGGCAACAGCGTGCAGAACAACAAGCAGCTGGCGCTGATCCCCGGCGTGCAGGCCGAGCCGTTCTACATCTCGATGCAATGCGGCGCGGAGGCCGAGGCGAAGAAGCTCGGCTACACCATCAACACCTCGGCGCCGCAGAAGTTCGACGCGGCGCTACAGACCGAAAAGGTCAACGCGCTCGGCTCGAACCCGCCGGCGGCGCTGCTGATCGCGCCGACCGACGACACGGCGATGCTCGCGCCGATCCAGCAGGTCGCCAACCGCGGCACGAAGATCGTCCAGGTGGACACGGCGTTGAAGGACTCCAGCATCGCGGTCTCGTCGATCTCCTCCGACAACACCGAGGGCGGCAAGCTCGCCGCGCAGACCCTGGCGCAGTTGGTGGGTGACAAGTCCGGTTCGGTGCTGGTGCTCGACACCATCGCGGGCACGTCGACCACGGCGGCGCGGGCGCAGGGCTTCAGCGACGAGCTGAAGACCCACCCGAACCTCAAGTCGATCGGCATTCAGTTCACCCAGAACGAGCCGGAACAGGCCGCGGCGAAGGTGACCGCGGCGCTCGCGTCCACTCCGGACCTGGTGGGTATCTTCGCCACCAACCTGAACACCGGTGAGGGTGCGGCGACCGGCCTGCGCAACGCCGGCAAGATCGGCCAGGTCAACCTGATCGGTTTCGACGCCAGTCCGTCCGAAGTGGATGGTCTGCGCAGCGGCGAGTACCAGGGCCTCATCGCGCAGGACCCGGCCGCGATCGGGCAGCAGGGCGTGGACCAGGCCGTCGCCGCACTGGAGGGCAAGCCGGTGACGAAGACGCTCACCGCCGGCCTGCACTCGCTCACCAAGTCCAATATGGACGCCAACGCGCAGTACTTCTACAAGCAGCAGTGTTAGTCCGCCTCACAGCTCCTTGAGGCGTTCGCTGAGCCAGGTGCGCATGTCGTGCCACAGTGCGCCGCCGAGTGAAACCCTTGCCACACCGAGGGAAGCGAGGTCGGCACCCGGCAGGCGGTTCGCGTTGACCGCCGCCGGGTGCACGGCTTTGACCAGTTCTGCCAGCACCTCGGGCGAGCGGATCGCGATCGGGTACACGCAGTCCGCGCCCGCCGCAAGATACGCCTTCGCCCGCTCGATTGCCTCCGGCAGCACCTGTTGCTGGTCTCCCCTCAGGAAAAGATCGATCCGCGCGTTGATCACCAGCGCGTCCCCCGCCGCCTCGCGCACCGCCGCAAACCGCTCGGCCTGCTCGGCGAGCGGCCGGATCCGGCCCTGCGCGTGGTCGGTGTCCTCCAGATTGCAGCCCACCGCGCCGGTCGCGAGTAGCCGGTCCACCAACTCCGGCGCCGGCAGCCCGTAGCCCGCCTCGGCATCGACGGTCACCGGCACCTCGACGGCCCGGGCGATCCGCGCCGCGGCGGCGAACATCTCGTCCACCGGCGCCTGTTCCCCGTCGGGATAGCCGAGCGAGGTCGCCACCGCGACCGAACTCGTTGCCACCACGGGAAAACCGGCCTCTTCGACGAGCCGTGCGGTGCCCGCGTCCCAGACGTTCGGCAACACCAGCGGGCTACCGGGGACATGCAGCGCGCGCAGCGCGGCGGCCGTCACTTCTCGTCGTCCGGCAGCGGCTTGTGACTGGTGACACCGAGCCGGTTCCACGCGTTGATCGTCAGGATCGCCCAGGCGACCGCCACGTACTGCTCCTCGGTCAGGGCCTTGGTGGCCTGCTCGTACACGTCGTCCGGCACATCCTGGACCTGCGCCAGCTTCGTCATTGCGTCGGTGAGCGCGAGCGCGGCCCGCTCCTGCTCGGTGTAGAGGTCCGTCTCCCACCAGGTGCCGAGGAGCACGATCCGGCGCTCGGACTCGCCGAGCCTGCGCGCGTCCCGGGAGTGCATGTCGAGGCAGTACGCGCAGCCGTTCAGCAGCGAGGCGCGGATCTTGACCAGCTCGATCAGGCGCTGGTCCAGGCCCGCGTTCGCGGCGGCCTTCTCTACCGCCACGTGCAGCGCGGACAGGTGCTTACGGAGGTCGGGGGCCGCTTCGCTGAGGTCGATTCGGTTTCTCATGACTTTCACGCTAGCCCCAACTGGCCCACGAGTATGGTCCAGTTTCATGACAGATTCGTGGTCCAGTTGGGATGTGCACCTCGATTGGCAGCCCGATGCGGGCCGGCAGGGGCTCGCGGACGCGCTGCGCCAGGCGATCCGCGACGGCCGGCTCGCGCCGGGCACCATCGTGCCGTCGACTCGGGCGCTCGCGAAGGACCTCGGCATCGCGCGCGGCACGGTCACCCGGGTGTACGCCGACCTGACTGTCGAAGGCTACCTGCGCACGAGCCAGGGCGCGCCGACCCGCGTTGGCGCGGTGAGTTCTCCCTTGCCGCCGAAGGAAAAGCCGCACGCGGCGCCGTGGGTGCCGGGCGCGCGCTGGGACCTCTATCCCGGCCGGCCGGACCTGTCGTCCTTTCCGCGTGAGGCTTGGGTTGCGGCAACGCGGCGAGTCCTGCACGACGCGCCCGCGAGCGTGTTCGACTACGGCGACGGGCTGGGCTCGGCGGTGTTGCGGGAAGCGCTTTCACGGTACTTGTCGCGGAGTCGCGGCGTGCTCGCGGAACCCGACCGGATCGTCGTCTGCGGCGGGTTCGGTCATGGTCTGGCGGTGCTGGCTCGCGTCCTGCATGCCCGGGGCGACCGCGAGTTGTCCTTCGAAAACCCTTGCCTGCCACAGTTTCGCGAGCATGCGACACGAGCCGGCCTGCACGTCGCCGCCGTTCCCGTCGACGAGCAGGGTCTTGAAGTGTCCAAACTGGACAGTCCAGCCGTCGTGGTGACGCCCGCGCATCAGTACCCGCTGGGCGTCACGCTGGCTCCGGAGCGACGAACCGCCCTCGCGCGGTGGGGCGGCCTGGTGATCGAGGACGACTACGACGGCGAGTTCCGCTTCGATCGCCATCCGGTCGGCGCACTGCAAGCCCTTGCGCCGGAACGGATCGTATACGCGGGGTCGGTCAGCAAGACGCTCGCGCCGGCGTTGCGGATCGGCTGGCTGGTGCTGCCGCGGTTCCTGGTCGAGCCGGTGCGCGCGGAGCTGGCGGCGACCGGCTGGCACCCGCCCGTCGTGGACCATCTGGTGCTGGCCGACATGCTGAGTTCCGGGGCGTACGACCGGCATGTCCGGCAGCGGCGGATCGCCTACCGCAAGCGGCGCGATCGGCTGTTGTCCTTGCTACCACGCGAGATCACGCCCGTGGGTATCTCGGCCGGCCTGCATGTGCTGCTGCGGTTGCCGCCGGGCCGCTCGGAGGAGCAGGTGATTCGCGCGGCGCTGCGGGAGTCGGTCGCGATCGACGGCCTCGGCCGGCATTGGTTCGGCGACGGCCGGCGGTCGCGGGGCATCGTGCTCGGCTACGCGACGCCGGCGGAGCACGCGTTCGGGCCGGCGATCGAGGCGCTGCTGAAGGCGATTACGCCGTGAGCGGATCGGGTTCGGCGTGCTGGTCCGGCGTTCTAGCTTGGGGCATATGGAGATCCGCGAGTTGACGCCGAGGCTGCGCATGCTGCGGGTCGGCGGCTGGCTGCTGTACCTGTGGCAGGAGGGCGGCCGGCAGACGTTGATCGACACCGGCGCGCCTGGTGGCGCCGAGGAGATCGCGCCGCTGGTGCCCGGCCTCGAACGGATCGTGCTCACGCATTTCCACACCGACCACACCGGCAACGCGGAGGAACTGCGAACGCGCACCGGCGCCACGGTTATCGCGGGCGCCGCGGATGCGGCCGTTCTGCGCGGACTCGATCCGGGCGCGCCGGCCGTACTGGAAGACTGGGAGCGGCCGATCTTCGAACGCACGTCGGCGGGTCTGCCGTGGACAGTGACGGTGACCGTGGATGTCACCGTCACCGGCGGCGAAACCCTGGACTTCGGGGGCAGTGCCCAGGTGGTCGCCGTCCCCGGGCATACCGAAGGCAGCATCGCGGTCTACCTGCCGCGCGACCGCGTACTGCTCACCGGCGACGCGATCGCCGAGACCGAAGGCCGGGTCATCCTGGGGGTGTTCAACCAGGACCGCGCCCGCACGGTGGCTTCGTTCCGCCGCCTGGCTGCCCTCGACGTCGACGTCGCCTGCTTCGGCCACGGCGAGCCGCTGCTCTCGGATGCCGGCAAACGCTTGCGCGAGGCAGCGGAGGGCCTGGCGTGAACGATCCCGCCTGGGCACACGAACGCCCCGACGTCGTCGCCCACGATCCGCGGTGGAGCGCCCTGGCTGCGGCCGAACGAGCACCTCAAGCGTGACCTCGCCGAGCGGCACGGGCGCGACCGCGAGGCCTACACCGAGGCGAAAGCCGAGTTCATCACCCGCGCCCTGACCATTTGATCCGGTCAGACTCGCCGCCGCCAAACGACGGACTCGGCGTCCCGAACGTCGGACTCGCCGCCGCCAGCGTCCGACTCGCGCACCACCCTGCACCCTGGCCACTTGACGAACGCCGAACTCACCGTCCCCAACGCCGAACTCACCGTCCCCAACGCCGAACTCACCGTCCCCAACGCCGAACTCACCGTCCCCAACGTCCGACTCGCGCGAGCGCCCGCCCGGGCCACTTGATCAGGTCGCCCTCGCCGCCGCCACGTCGAACTCGCCACCGCCAACGCCGGACTAGTCCTCCTCGACCGGCCCGGGGTGGGCCAGGTCCGGGGGCATCGGCTTGTTCGGCGCGTAGGCGGGCGGGTTCCCGTCGGCGAGGGCGGCCGCCGCGTCGACCAGGCCGAACCGGTCCCGCACCTTGCCCAGGAAATCCGGCTCCGACAGGCGAACCAGCTTGGAACGTTTCGGCGCGCCGTACACGCTGATCCAGTCGCCCGGCCCGAGCACACCCCGCAGCTGCCCGTCCACGCTGATCGCGACCTGCCCCGAATGCTCCAGCACCAGGATGCCGATCTGCTGCGAGCTGTCGAGCACCACGCTCCGGTTGAACACCATGTGCGGCGCCACCGGCGTGAACACCAGCGCGTCCAGGTGCGGCGACACGATCGGCCCGCCTGCCGCGAAACTGTAGGCCGTCGAGCCGGTCGACGACGCGACGATCAACGCATCGGCCGAATACGACGCGAAGAGCTTCCCGCCGGCGTACACCGCGAGGCTCGCCTGCCGGTCACGCGCGAGCTTCTCCACGACGATGTCGTTGAGCGCCAGCACATCCAGCGGCACCCCCCAGCCGACCTCGCTCTTCAGCCCCGGCCGCACATGCGGCGGCGGCAGCATCGGCCCGCGCCCGTACCGCAGCATCGCCTCGATACCGTGCGGGATCTCCAGCGGCCGCGACGAGCGCATGGTCAGCGCCATCCGCGCGTCCACGGTCGTCTCGCCGCGTCGCACCTGTTCCAGCGCACCGGTCACGCCGTCCGTGGTGACCTCGGTGAGGAACCCGACCCGCCCGACGTTCACACCCAGCACCCGCGCCCCGATCGGCCCGGCCACCCGAACCCCGCGGAGGAACGTCCCGTCGCCGCCGACCGTCACGATCAGATCCGGGTTCCCGGCGCGCTCCGCCTCTTCCCGCGCGTGCCGCCGGTGCCCGTCGCCGTCGTGCCACACGTCGATGTCGGCGCACGGGATTTCGTGGCCCGCCGCCCATCGCCGCACTTCGCGAGCCGCGGCGAGGGCCTCTTCCTTACCGCCGTGAACGACGAGTCCGATCCGCCCGACTGGCACCATGTCCCTATTCTCCCGTTCGGAGCGCGTCGAGCAGGACATCGGCGGCCGCGAACGGGTCCAGCGTGCGGTCGACGACCCGGGCGGCCAGATCGTTCAGCCGGCCGGCCTGGAAGTCCGCGGCCCGCAGCTCCCGCAACGCGATCGCCTCGACCTCACTCGCCGCGCGGCGCACCCGCCGCCGGTCGAGTTCGCCGTGCGCTTCGAGCCAATCGTGGTGCTCGCCGAGCGCGCGCACCAGATCCGGCCCGCCCTCGCCGCGTGCGGCCACCATGGGCACGATCGGCTGCGGCCAGCCATCGCGGTGCGCCATCGCGATCAGCTGTTTGAGGTCCCGCACCACGGTCCGGGCGCCGTCGCGGTCGGCCTTGTTCACCACGAACACGTCCGCGATCTCCAGCACGCCCGCCTTCGCCGCCTGGATCCCGTCGCCCATCCCCGGCGCCAGCAACACCACCGTGGTGTCGGCGAGCCGCACAACGTCCACTTCGGACTGTCCAACCCCGACGGTCTCGATCAGCACGACGTCGAACCCGGCCGCGTCGAGGACCCGCACGGCCTGCGGGGTCGCCCAGGCGAGCCCGCCGAGATGCCCGCGGGTGGCCATCGAGCGGATGAACACGCCGGGGTCGGTCGCGTGCTCGGTCATCCGGATCCGGTCGCCGAGCAACGCGCCACCGGAGAACGGTGACGACGGGTCGATCGCGAGCACCCCGACCCGCTTGCCTTCCTTGCGCAGCACGGAAAGCAGCATCGAGGTCGAGGTGGACTTGCCGACGCCGGGTGGACCGGTCAGCCCGATCACGCGAGCGTGCCCGGTGAACGGGGTCAGCGCGGCCGCGACCTCACGCAGCCGCGGATGCGCGTCCTCGACCAGCGAGATCAGCTTCGCGACCGCGCGCGGTTGTCCCTCCCGCGCGCGGTCGACCAGCTCCGAAATGTCCAGTGACACAAAGCCAATCTAGGCGGTCGGAACGCGCAGCAGCAGGGCGTCACCCTGACCGCCGCCGCCGCACAGCGCCGCCGCGCCGAGGCCACCGCCGCGCCGCCGCAACTCGTAGATCAAGTGCACCGCCAGCCGCGCGCCCGAAGCGCCGATCGGGTGGCCGAGCGCGATCGCGCCGCCGTTGACGTTGACCTGCTCCGGGGTCAGCCCCAGCTTGTCGCTCGACACCACGCCGACCGCCGCGAACGCCTCGTTGATCTCCACCAGGTCCAGCGCGCTCACGTCGAGCTTCGCCTTGGCCAGCGCCTTCTTGATCGCGTTCGACGGCTGCTCGTGCAGGCTCGCGTCGGGCCCGGCGACCACGCCGTGCGCGCCGATCTCGGCGAGCGGGGTGATGCCCAGCTCCTCGGCCTTCTCCCGGCTTGCCACGACGACCGCCGCCGCACCGTCGGAAATCTGCGAGGACGAGCCCGCGGTGATCGTGCCGTCCGACGCGAACGCGGGGCGCAGCTTCGCCAGCCCTTCGGTCGTGGTGTCGCCGCGCACGCCCTCGTCGGTGTCGAAGATGACCGGGTCACCCTTGCGCTGCGGGATCGCGACGGGCGCGATCTCCTCCTTGAACACGCCCGACGCGATCGCGGCCGCCGCCCGCTGGTGCGAGCGCGCGGAGAACTCGTCCTGTTGCTCGCGGGTGACGCCGTAGCGCGCGTTGTACTTCTCCGTCGAAGAGCCCATGGCGACCTGGTCGAACGCGCAGAACAAGCCGTCGTACGCCATGTGGTCCACCAGCGTGGTGTCGCCGTACTTGAAGCCCGAGCGCGACTTCGGCAGCAGGTGCGGCGACTGCGTCATCGACTCCTGGCCACCCGCGACGACCAGGTCGAACTCGCCGGCGCGGATCAGCTGGTCGGCCAGCGCGATCGCGTCCAGGCCGGACAGGCACACCTTGTTGATCGTCAGCGCCGGCACGTCCATCGGGATGCCCCCGGCGACCGCGGCCTGCCGGGCCGGGATCTGCCCCGCACCGGCCGTGAGCACCTGGCCCATGATCGTGTACTCGACGGCTTCGGGCGCGACACCGGCGCGTTCGAGTGCGGCCTTGATCGCCACCCCGCCGAGCTGAGCACCTGAGAAGTCCTTCAGGGAACCCAGCAGTCGACCGATCGGGGTGCGGGCAGCACCCAGGATCACCGAACCGGACACGGCAGCCTCCAAAAACGCGAGCAACGACGGTCGATTCGACGATACCGGGCGAGCCGCTCCAGTACAGGTGTGAGCCGTGGCACGGGTAGGCCCCGGACGCGGCCTCTATGCTCGGAAACTATGGATGACGCGCTGAAAACGCTCGTGACCACCGTCGATCACGTCGGCATCGCGGTGCCCGATCTCGATGCCGCGATCGCGTTCTACGCCGAGAACTTCGGAATGCTCGCCACCCATACCGAGGTCAACGAGGAGCAGGGCGTCCGCGAGGCGATGCTGCACGCGCCGGGCGACGAGTCCGGTCCCGCGGTCCAGCTGCTCGCGCCGCTGCGCCCGGACTCGACGATCGCGAAGTTCCTCGACTCGAAGGGCCCAGGCCTGCAGCAGGTCGCGTACCGCGTGGCGGACGTCGAGGCCGCCGCGGAAACGTTGCGCGCCAAGGGTTTGCGCCTGCTCTACGACAAGGCGAAGCGCGGCACGGCCGACAGCAAGGTCAACTTCGTGCACCCGAAGGACGCCGGCGGCGTGCTCGTGGAACTCGTCGAACCGGCTACGTGACGGGTCGCGCCATCAGCGCGTCGGCGATGAAGTTCAGCTCCCGCTCCATCAGCTCCGCCGCCCCGTGCCGGGCCACGGAATGGCGGTAGCTCACGGCGAGCGCGAGCAGTCCGGCCGCGCTGTCCACGTCCGCGACCGCGACGTCGCCCTCGCCCGCCGCGAGGATCACCGCCCGCACCTGCCGCACCAGCTGCTGGAACCGCTCGTTCAGCGCGTCACGCACCGCGCGATGCGTGTCCGCCTCACGCCACAACAGGTGTGAAAGCATGCGCGAGCGGGCGAGCCGGGCGTCCAGCTCGGAAACCAGACGCCGCAAGCTCTCCGCGATATCCCCCGGCACCACCACCAGCGCCGGGTCGATCTGCTCCGCGGGCAGCCGTTTGATCAGCGCGCCCAGCAGATCGGCCTTGCGCCGGAAGTAGTAGTGCACCAGACCTTTCGGCACGTTCGCGCGTTCCGCGATCCGTGAGGTCGGTGTGGCGTCGAAACCGTTCTCGGCGAAAAGTTCTTCCGCCGCGAGAAGAATGCGCTCCTTCGCCGGGGGCTCTTCGTTCTTCAGTGCTGGCCCGCCATCCTTCCGTGTTCGGCATTGGCCACGGGCAGCGCGGCCGCGCCGACGAGCACGGTCAGCCCGCCGATGATCCACGCGTACAGCGACGGGGTGCTCTGATCCGTGTAGCTCATCACCCACGGCGAAATCACCAGCAGCGCGCCGAGCACGATCTGGACTCCTTCGCCGTACACAAGCCCCGGCATCGCCAGCGACAGCAAGCCGTCCAGGGCGATCAGCGCACCCAGCACAATCATCGTCCACATCGCGGTGTTGCTCATGTCCACCCACAAGAAGGTCAGCACCGCAACCACCCCGAGTACCACCTCGGCCCAGTCGTGCGGACGCGTCCATGCACGAGTCGAAGTTCCAGCCATCGTGACCACCTCCTGAGAAAGCGCCGTTGCTTTCTCGTCAAGTTTGCGTCTTGGTTGGCCGGCCGGTCAAGAATTATCGACGAGATACGCCGGACCCGCGAAACGCGCCTCGGCCGAATCAACGCGTTCCCGGAGGCATAAGTAGTCTGGCCCCATGAGCCTTGGCGAGGAACGGGAGCTTGTACCGCTGGGCGCCGGCTTCGACCTGGCGAAACGCGGCTACGACCGGCATCAGGTCGACGAGCATCTGGAGCGCCTCGACGGTGACCTGAAGATGCTCGCCGCCGACCGCGACGCCGCGATCACCCAGGCCGGCGACCTGGCGCGGCAACTGGAAGCCGCGCGCGGCGAGATCGACAACCTGCGCGGCCAGGTCGAACGGCTGGGCCAGCCGCCGACGACGGTCGAGGGCCTGTCCGAACGCCTGCAGCGCATGCTCCGCCTCGCGCAGGACGAAGCGGCCGACACCCGGGCGCGCGCCGAAGCCGAAGCCGGGCACATCCGGGCGAAGGCCGAGGCCGACGCGAGCGCGATGCGGGCCCGGTACGAGCAACTGCTGTCCGAGCTCGACGCGCGGCGCAAGGAGATGGAAGCCGAACACCGCAAGGTTCTCGAGACCGCGCGCGCCGAAGCCGAGAAGATCACGCAGCAGGCCAAGGACGAGCGCGACCGCCTCGACGCCGAGGCCGAGGCGCATCGCACCAAGATCGAAGAGGACTTCGAGATCGCGATGGCCTCCCGACGCACCGAGGCCATGCGCGTGCTCGCCGAGAAGGAGGCCGCGAGCAAGGCCGAGGCGGAGCGCCGCGTCCGCGAAGCGACCGACGAGGCCACGACGATCCGCACGAAGGTCGCCGAAGAGGAGAAGACGACCAAGGCGGACCTCGAACGCCGCCGCCGTGAGTCGCTCGAAGACGCGAACCGCCGCAAGCAGGCGTCGATCACCGAAGCCAACGCCCGGCTCGCCGAAGCGACCGACGAGGCCCAGCGCCGGGTGCGCGAGGCAACCGAGGAGTCGAACAAGCGGATCAACGCCGCCGCCGACCGCGTCGAGGCGCTGCGCTCGCTGCGGGAAAGCATCGCGGAGCAGGTCAAGGCGGCGCGGACCGTGCTCGCGGACGCGAGTGCGGTACTCGGCGAAGCGGGCCCGGCGGTCGAGCCATCGCCGGCGGAACAGCCCACGAAGCCGGCCACGCCGCGCCCTTCACCGAGCCCGCAAAAAGCTAACCCGAACGGGGCTGCGGGCAAACCGACTGGCGAGTAGCCTTCACAGCCACTTGGGTTGCGCGCACTCGCCGGAGGGACTCGGATGGCGGCTTACCAGACGGTTGTCGTAGGTACGGACGGTTCGGACTCGTCGTTTCGCGCGGTCGACCGCGCCGCGGCGGTATCGGCGGACGCGGGTGCGCGGCTGGTGATCGTCTGTGCCTACTACCCGGCGACCCAGACCGACGTCGACAAGGCGCAGGATGTGCTCCGCGACGAGGCGTACCAGGTGGTCGGCTCGGCGCCCGCCGAGGACACGCTGCAGAGCGCCCGCGACCGCGCGGTGAAGCAGGGCGCGGCGACCGTGGAGACGGTCGCGATCGTCGGTGAGCCGGTCGAGTCGCTGCGGAAGGTCGTGTCGGAGCGGTCCGCGGATCTGCTCGTCGTCGGCAACCGGGGGCTCAACACGCTCGCCGGGCGGATCCTGGGCTCGGTCCCGTCGGAGGCCGCCCGCAAGTCCGGGGTCGACGTGCTGATCGTGCACACGACCTGACGGATCTCGAGTGGATCCGGAGCGGCTCGAACGCATCCTCCTCGGCGAACGCCGGTACACGCGACTCGAGGTCGCGCAGAAGGCGGGCGTGCCGTTGGAGCGCACGACCAGGTTGTGGCGGGCGCTGGGTTTCGCCACCGTCGCGGACAACGATGTCGTGTTCACCGATGCCGACGTCGACGCGGTGCGCACGGCGGACCAGCTGATCTCGTCGGGGCTGCTCGACGCGCGGCTGGAGAGCTCGGTGGCCAGGGCGCTCGGCCAGCACCTGTCGCGGCTCGCGGAGTGGCAGGTGTACATGCTGTGGTCGCTGATCACGGAAAACGAGGAGTTGCGGCGCGACGGCAAGCAGGTGGAGTCGCTGGTCGAACGGCTGGTGCCGGAGCTGCGGCGGGTGCAGGACTTCGTCTGGCGGCGGCACCTGGCGGCGTTCGCGGGGCGAGCGCTGACCTCGACGGACGAGGATCCGGATGCCCGGACCGAGGTGGTGGGCTTCGTCGACATGGTCGGGTACACGCGGCTGACCCGGCGGATCGGCGAGACCGAGCTGAGCGCGATCCTGGAGCGTTTCGAAGCGCTGGCGACCGAGGTCGTGGCCGAGCACCATGGGCGGGTCGTGAAGATGATCGGGGACGAGGTCCTGTTCGTGGCCGACAGCCCGGCCGATGCCGCGGGGATCGCGCTGACGTTGACGGAACGGACTTCGGCGGATCCCGCCGCGCCCGACGTGCGGGCGGGCATGGCGGCGGGCCGGATCCTCAGCCGGCTCGGCGACGTGTACGGGTCGGTCGTCAACCTGGCGGCGCGCCTGACGTCGATCGCCCGCCCCGGCACGATCCTCATCAACCGCGAACTGGCCCGGGACCTGGCGTCCGTGCGGGGCTACTCGGTACGCCCCCGCCGCGCGGTCTCGGTCCGCGGCTACAGCCGCCTACGCCCCTACTCCCTCCGGCGGGGTTGATCCCTAGCGCTGGACGAAGGTCCCTTTCACCGGCACGGTGTGCACGAGGCCCCGCTGGCGAAGCTCCGCGATGGCCCGGCGCACGGTGACCACCGCGACTCCGTAGTCCACGGCCAGGTCGCGTTCCGTCGGCAGGCGTGCGCCAGGCCGTAACTCACCGGAATCGATGCGTCCGGCAATGTGGTCGGCCACCTGTACGTAGACGTACACCGGGCTCTCTGGATCCGGCTCGAACCGCTCGACGTGCCTGCTCACCGCAACAACATAGACCATCCTTGACCTGCGGATATCACTGAAGTGCTATACAGAGCTTTGTATATAATTGCAGAACATATAGAATCATCGGCGCTCAGCAGGAACGCGACGAAAGGGACCGAGCAGATGGCTACCGAGAGCAACCGCGAGCTGGATGACGCGCCCGGCTACATCTACGACAAGGTGGCCGACTCGCTCATGGCCCGGATCGCGGCCGGCGAACTCTCACCGCATGACAAGTTACCGAGCGAACGTCATCTGGCCAAGGACTACGGCGTGGCCCAAGGCACCATGCGGCAAGCGATCCGGGTTCTCCGCGAGCGCGAACTCATCGTCACGCTCCGCGCAAAGGGCAACTATGTCGCGCCGGCGGCGCTGGCAATCGCTTGCCGGCCCCACCGATAAGGCCTCAGCGGTCCTCGGGGAGGACCGCGTACTGGCGGATGTAGAGGTCGGTGTACGTGACCGGGCCGCGGGGGCCGGGGACCTTGTCCAGGTTGATCCCCGTCTCCGGGACGGCGAGCAGTTTGAAGCCGTCGAGCAGGCGGGTGGGGGCGTTCCAGAAGACACCGGTGCCGGTGTAGCCGTCGAAGAACGCCTCGGCGGCGGCGGCATTCTCGGTCGCGATGCCGGCTGCCAGGCCCGAGGTCTGCTCGTTCGCGATCCGCACCGCGTCCGTCAGGTTCTCGACCGGCGCGACGGTCACCGTCGCCTCATGATCCGAGTCCAGCGCCCATTCGTAGCCGATCGCGTGCTCGTGCGGCGGCAGTGAGGGGGTCACGTGCCGCTCCGCCAGCGCTTCCGAGATCACCGGCCACATGGCGTCGTACGCCGCGGCGTGGATCAGTAGCAGGTTCAGCCGGTTGCACACCCCGAGCCGATCGAGACTTCCGGACACCAGCGACCGGACCTTCTCGGCGTTCGCCGCGGCATCGACGTACAGCACGCCACCGCCATCCGCATGGGCGAGCGTGCGCACGCCATGCGTCGCCGCCTCGGTGGCCAGCGCGCGCGTGCTTTCCCCACTGCCGCGCAGGATCACCAGCGGCACCAGGTTCGGCAGCTGCACCAGCGCCGCCGCGGCCTCGCGCTCCACACGCGGCACGAGCTGGATGACGTCCGAGTCGATACCCGCCTCGGCGAGCGCGGGCGCGATCACCGCGTTCAGCAGCCGCTGCGCCGACCCCAGCGCGGCGGAACCGGTACGCAGCACGCCCGCGTTGCGCGATTTCACCAGCTGCGAAGCCACATCGACGGTCACGTTCGGCCGGGCCTCGTAGTTCGCGCCGATCACGCCCACCGGCCGCCGCCGCTCGACCAACCGCAGTCCACCGTCCAATGTGGACAACGTGATCGAGCGTTCCTGGTGTGGCGCGCCCGCGAGCAGGCGCAGCTGCTCGGCCATCCCGGTCAACCGCTCGGCGGTGATGGTCAGCCGGTCCAGCAGGCCCGCGCTCATGCCGTCTTCGCGCGCCTTGGCCACGTCGGCGCGATTGGCCTCGAGCACCGCGTCGCGATTCTCGAGCAGCAGTCGCGCCATCGCCGTCAGTGCGGCATCGATCGCCTCGTCCGATGCTGTCGCCAGTGACGGCGCCGCGACCTTGGCCGCCCGCGCACACTCCTCGACCGCCTTCGCCACCTCGTCGGACACCGCGCACCCACCTTTCGCCGCTTTCGCGCACTCCAGTGTGCCGTACGAGCAGCTCAGGACTGCAGCGCGGGCTCCAGCAGCCAGGCACCGCCGACGAACAGGCAGCCGAGCGCGATCACGGCCAGCATCAGCACCCAGAGGGCCGCGGGCACACCGGTCAAGCGCGCGAGCTGATCCGCGTCGGAGTCACGGGCCAACCCGCGCCGTCGCTTGTGCTGCAGCTCGAACACCGGCCTGATGCCGCCGAACAGCAGGAACCAGGTGATGAAGTAGACGAACCACGCCTGCACCTGCGGACTGGCAACGAGCGCCACCGCGGCGAGCCCGGCTGCCGTCAGCACGACGGACAGGACGCCGTAGGCGTTGCGCACCATCACCAGCACGCCGAGCAGCAGCACGGCGGCAACCGCGAGCAGCACCGTGATGCGGTCCGCCACGAGCAGCGCCGCGAACCCCAGGCCGAGCACCGCCGGCGCCGGATAGCCACCCAGCGACGTGAGCACCATCCCCGGTCCCGTCGGACGGCCACGCGACACCGTCACACCCGAGGTGTCCGAGTGCAGTTTGATGCCCTCCAGGCGTCTGCCCGCGAGCACCGCGATCAGCGCGTGCCCACCCTCGTGCACGATCGTGACGAGGTTGCGGGCCAGCCGCCACGGCGCGCCGGACAGCACCAGCAGCAAGGCCAGCCCGCCGGTCACCAATGGCACCCAGACCGCGGGGTTCGGTTGCGCACCGAAGATCCCGGTCGGCGAGACGAGGTCACCCGTGTCCGTAAGTTGCACGCGCGCAGCTCACCACATCGGGTGTCCAGCCTCTGTTATAGGTCCGACCGAAAGTAGACGGACACGGTCCGCGGCCGACGCAGTATCACCCCCTTTCGATTCACAGGTCCGCTGTTCAGAACGTCATGACGGCGCGGCCGGGCGAATCTCCCGGTGGGCTCGGAACAACAGGGCGATCCAGCTTCGGTACGGGCGCCAGCTCTCGGCAACCTCGGCGAGGTCGGCCACCGTCGCCTCCGGCAAGCCATAGAGCTCCCGCATCTCGGCGTGCAGCCGCGCTTCCTTGTCCGGGAAGACATCAGGATGGCCGGCGCCGCGGACGAGGATCAGCTGCGCGGAGAACGGCCCGATACCTGGCAGACGTTGTAGTTGCCGCAACGCCTCCTCGGCGTCGAGAGCACGCAAGGATTCCGCCTCCAGCAGCCCTTCCTGTGCCGCGCGAGCTGTCGCGCGCAGTCGCCCGATCTTCACCTCGGGCAGCCCCAGCGGTTGCTCGATCTGCTGCAGCGCCTCGGGAGCCGGGAACGACGCGAGCCGCTGCCCGTCGACCTCGACGATTTCACCGTAGTTTTCGGCTATGCGCTGCTTGATCCGCGCCGCCTGGGTCGTCCTGATCCGGTTCGTGATGATCGTCCAGCACGCGGCCTCGTACGGCGAATGGAACAGCACCGGCCGCAGTCCCGGATACCGCGCCTGCAACTCCCCCACCACCGGATCCTTCGCCCCGATCGTGGAAAAGCCACCGCCGTCCACGTCGAGGGACAGGATCCGGCGCGCCTGACTGATCGCCGGTTCGACAGCTTCTCCTTCTGCCACAACGGACATCTCGACCGTGCCGGGCGCTCGCTGCCGGACCAGGACGCCGGCATGCCACCGGCTCCCGTCGACCGGGAACGCGAATCTGAGCGTTCCGGGCTCGCCCGCGGCGTCCGGCCTCGCCGCGGGCGTGAACGCTTCGAGGAATCGCGCGGACGCCGCGAGGTCGAACGGGCCCTGCGCGCGGAGCTCTGCCGGCTGGTGCAACGTGCTGGTCATCGGGTACCTCCCATGGTCGGGTTCGGATGCGCCGACCATAACGACACCCACCGACAATTTCGGATGCGGCGAAAACCGGTTGCCCCGGTTGCTAGCGTCGGGCGCATGGGAACGTTGTTGAAGTCCTGCGTCGCGTGCGCCCGGCCCCGGCCGCGGCTCGCCTGAACGCAGCGGCTGTCCCCCTCTCTTGCTGACGCGCCTGTCCGGCGCGTCCCCTTCTCCTGCACTCCGGCCGCTGCGTCATGAGCCCCTCTTCCCTTCTCATGACGTGGAGTCCTCATGCCTGCGGCACCTCGTGCCCGGCAGTCCGGCGGCGTGCACACTGCAGTTTCTCTTGCCACGCAAGCCTTTCTCCGTCGTCGCGAGCATCCCGTACGCCTTGTCCACCGCACTGCTGGTTCGCCCGTCGTGTCGCGGCCACCCGTCCCGAGAGACCTCGAACAGGCGTGGTGGGCCGCGCGTTTCAAAACAGAAGTGGCCGCACGGATTCCGGCCGGCTGCTTTTCCCCGCCGCCCCGAGTCGATTCCGCCCACCTGACATTCACCCGCCGTCGCTCGGTACCCGACCGGCCACTGTGGACACTCATCACGGCCGCCCACCGCAACCCACGACAACCGGCCCGCGCCCTCGCACGCCCGAAAGTTCTTCGTGCGAACGGAATCGACCCGGCCGCGCCCGCGGGCCAGGTACCACCAGCCGCCTGGGCCGGACTCGCCCGGCACCTGAGCGCCGATCGCAGCCTGCACTGGCGACCGCTTCCCCGAAGAATCCGCTGAGAATTCTCAGGAAATTCTTCTCAGCTGTTTTCCAGGCTGTTCCACAGGTTTCTCACAACAACCGGGCCGAAGCTGGATGCCATGAGCGAGAACGACTTCCGGCCGGGCCCGGCGGGCGGGTACCAGCCACCACAGCAGACCTACCCGTACTACGCGCAGCCGCAACCCGCTCCCGCCGCGCAGGTCCTCGCACCGCCCCCGCCTCGCAAGAAAGGCAAGCGGGTCGCGGCGCTGGTCAGCGCCACCGCGGTCGCGGCCGCGCTGGTCGGTGGTGTCGGGGGCGCCGCCATCGTCGGCCTGGAAGGCGGATCCTCCTCGGCATCGAGCACCGCGCCGACCGCGACCACGGTCGCGGGCTCGACGAACACCGACGTCAGCGCGGTCGCCGCGAAAGTGCTGCCGAGCGTCGTTCAGGTGAACGTCACCACCAGGCAGGGTGAAGCCATCGGCTCCGGCGTGATCCTCAGTTCCGACGGCAAGATCCTCACCAACGCGCATGTCGTGTCCGGCGCGGCCGGCGACGTGACGATCACGCTGTCCGACGGCACGAAGTACCAGGCGAGCGTGCTCGGCTCGGACACCGCCGCCGACATCGCCGTCCTGCAGGCGAAGGGTGCCAGCGGCCTCACCGCCGCCACCCTCGGCGACTCCAGCCGGCTGCAGGTCGGACAGCAGGTCGTCGCCATCGGCTCGCCGGCCGGGCTGCAGAACACCGTCACGTCCGGCATCATCAGCGCGCTCAACCGGCAGCTGTCGGACATCGGCACCGGCGACCAGCAGCAGTCCTCGCCGTTCGACCAGACCGCCAACCAGGCCGGCAACTCGCCCAGCTACACCGCCATCCAGACCGACGCCGCCATCAACCAGGGCAACTCCGGCGGCGCACTGGTCGACATGGCGGGTCAGGTCATCGGCATCAACTCGGCGCTCTACAGCCCTTCGTCGTCCGCGGGATCGGTCGGCATCGGCTTCAGCATCCCGATCAACGACGCGAAAACCATCGTGAGCCAGATCGAGAACAGCTGAGCCGGTCGGGAAAGCAGCGGAACGGGCCGTGGTCGGGGCAGCCCGTTCCGCTGTGTCGTGCGAAGGCCAGGTAGGCGGCGCGTTAAGGTTTTTCGGTGACCGACCGTCTTGTCTGGATCGACTGCGAGATGACGGGGCTCGACCTCGCCAAGGACGCACTGATCGAAATCGCCGTGCTGGTGACCGATGCCGAGCTCAACATTCTCGGCGACGGCCTCGACCTCGTCATCCACGCCGACGACGAAATGCTGGGAAACATGCCCGACGTGGTCCGCGAGATGCACGCCAAATCCGGGCTCACCGAAGAGGTCCGCCGCTCGACGGTCACCCTCGCCGAGGCCGAACAGCAGGTCCTCGCCTACGTCCGCCGGTATGTGCCCGACGCGAGAAGCGCGCCACTGGCCGGCAACTCGATCGCCACCGACCGCGGATTCATCGTGCGCGACATGCCCGCCCTCGACGCACACCTGCACTACCGGATGGTCGACGTGTCGTCGGTCAAGGAACTCGTCCGGCGCTGGTACCCGCGGATCTACTACGCCAAGCCGGAGAAAGGCCTCGCCCACCGCGCACTCGCCGACATCCGCGAGTCCATCGGGGAGCTCGACTACTACCGGAAGACGGCGTTCGTGCCCCAGCCAGGGCCGACCAGCGACCAGGCCCGCGCCGCCGCCGCTGAAGTGCAGCAACATCACCGCGGATAACCCCGTGCACGACCGCGGGGGCGGCACGTTACGATGTCGAGGCTGAGGTTGACCGGGTGCCGGAACCTCACTTGGTGGGTGTAGCTCAGATGGTAGAGCACCTGGTTGTGGTCCAGGATGTCGCGGGTTCGAGTCCCGTCACTCACCCCAATGGCCCCACCATGCTCGCCGCTCGAGCGGCTTCGGCGTGGTGGGGTTCGTTATTTCTCCCGGGGGCCGAGCCCCCGGAGCCCCCGCGGTGCGGGCTCCTTGCGGGGGCGAGCGCTGGTGGCGTTGGGTGGGGACCAGCGGCGGTTGGGGTAACTGGGGTGGCTACCCCCGGTGAGGGGTGGGTGTTGGGGCGTGCTAATCTTTTTTTCGTTGCCGGGGCGGTTGGCTCTGGCTCGCGCCATTAGCTCAACTGGCAGAGCAGCTGACTCTTAATCAGCGGGTTCGGGGTTCGAGTCCCTGATGGCGCACTCAACCCCAGGTCGCAGGCCTGGGGTTTTTGCTTTCAAGATCATGGCCAACCCAGGCCCTCTTGGAGGGCGTGCGCGGCGGCGGGGTTGGCGACCTTCCGGCCCACGTACACGTCCTGGGTGAGCGAGGGCCGCGCGTGTCCCAACTGGTCGGCGATCTGCCGCGGGGTGAACCGGGCTTCGTCCAAGATCGTGGCGCATGTCTTGCGGAACACATGCGAGGTGACCCACGCGAAGCCCTCTGTCCCGCGAGCCGACCGCAGATCCCGGCGGGTGTTGCTCGGATCACGCCAGCCACCCACCGTATCCGGGAAAACGGGTGCCTCGCTACCGAGCGTGAGATCCCTGTTCAGCTCTGCGAGCCGTCGCCGACGACGAAGCATGTCCACAGCGAACGGAGGCAGCGGGAGCGTCCGTTCGCCGCTGTCGGTCTTCGGTGGCATCCGGCGAAGGCCCTGCCCACGAATCCGGGTCACCTTCCACTCAATGTCCACCGTCGCCGCGTCGAGATCGACGTCATCCCACGACACCGCGAGGGCCTCGCCGATCCGCACGCGACCTTCGGTGTACCCGGGAAGACAGGGAGCGGTTGCATCCACCTCTCCAGTCGTTCCCGGCGGGGGAGAGCCCACGAGCCAGATGCATCCAATTGTTCAGCTCGCCCAGCGTCACGAACGTGATCGCGGGACGGTAGCCCACCAGCTTCGCTGCAAGCCACGCCGGGAGGTCCCGCTGAACAAACCCGACGCCACGTCTGTATCGAGCACGATCTGCGCCGCCACTACCCCAGGTTGGCCTTCCGCTCCGCGGCCACCCAGTCCAAGAACTCGTGCAGCTCGTCGTCGGACTCGAAAATGCCCTCGCACGCCCAGTCATCGACCGAGCGAATCGGCTGCACATCCTTCTCAGCGAACACCGCATCCCGAAGGGCAGGACCATCCAGCCCTGGTGCCACGGCTGCTCGGCGTCACTCGTCGTTATAGTCCATCTCCCTTGCACACGGACCGCCCTGATCGTACCCAGACCAGCGCGATACCAGTGTTTTCAGAGTTTCTTTTCTTGTTCAAGGCGGCCCCTGCGGGGCCGCTGATCCTGTCGAACCGCCAGACGCGGGCGTGCGGCTGGCGCCGGTCCCGCGTGGCGGTTCGACACAGGCCGGGCGACCCCGCAGCCGCCGCCGAGAGAAGAAGAACTTGCCCTCGCCGGGCGGGCAGGTATCCGGGATGGCTGAGAAGGCTCGAACGCTGCGGTCCGTGGGCGCCGGCCGCTGCCATCGGGGCACCCACGCAGAGGGGTTGGGAAACCCCCGACCCACATTCGTCCAACATGACCCCGGCAGGGCACCCAACTGACGACAAGCGACGAACAAGAACTTGCATGTCAGGGGACTTTCGACAGTCAGCGGTCCTGGTCGGCATTTGCGTGAACAAGGTCAGGAGGTCGCAGGTCAAATCCTGTCATCCCGACGGTCACTCGAAGCCTCCCGATCCGGGTAGAAGACCAGGTCAGGGACGCTTTGTTGGCTTCGTGCAAGCCCGGCCTACTGCTGGCCGTTCTCGGCAGCTCCGTGCTGTTGCCTGCGCCCACGTGATCAACACCACTGGCCCTCTGGACTCTGGCTGACGGGGCCCTGTGGTGTACCTGCGCGCTCCACACCGTATGGAACTTGCTACCGAACCTGGTCGGAACACACTCCGAAGCGGCGGCAGGCGATTCACCACGGAGACCAATGTGGCGACGTGCGCCGTGCTGGCACTTATGATCTGTGCCGCGTTCTGGAGCTTCCGCCGCAGCCTCAGAATTCCGGATGAAGCTGTTCGATCTGGTCGCGTCCTATCAGGTGCCGGCCGCAATTCCGAAAGCGACCAGTGAGGCGCACATCACCAGGTTCACCAGCGGGTGTCCGGCCAGGATGGCGGCGAACTCGCGGAGTGTCGCACTGGGCCAGTAGTAGCGAGCGGTGGGAGAACCGAGAACCTGCCCGTTGAGGCGGACCCGGCGCGCGGTGAGGGCTGCCCGGAAGACGTGGAAGTTGTTGGTGACGATCACACACCGCGCCGCAGGGTCCCGCTCGGCCATCAATGCCTTGCTGAAGGTCAGGTTGTCCTGCGTGGTCCGGGACTGGTCCTCGCGCAGGATCCTGTCCTCAGGGAACCCGCGCGCGATGAGATAGTCGGCCATCGCGTGTGACTCGGCCACCGGCTCGTCCGGACCCTGCCCACCGGAGGTGATCAGGACCGGGCTACCGCCGGCGTCGTCCTCTTCGCGCCACACCGCGGCCGCGCGGTCGAGCCGGGCGGCGAGCAGCGGCGGGACCTTCCCCCGGACCAACCCCGACCCCAGCACCACCACGAAACCGGCACCGGGACGCGCCCCCAGACGTCCGTAGACCACCGCGTACACGAGGTAGCTGCAGAACAGGAACGCGACGTAACCGGTCACGAGCATCAACACCAGCGCCGCCGTCATGGCCAGCCGGTGCTGCGTGTAGTAGGCAAGCAGCGGCAAACCGACGACCACCAGGCAGGCCACTCCGGCCAGCAGGGACAGCAGGTTCGCCAGGCGAAGCCCCTCCCGCCGTATCATCGTCATACCGTTAACCAGCAGAAATCCGGCCAGCACCAGCACCGCCAGCGCGGGAAGCACGACCACGGCGAACACGAACCGATCGAACGCCTCCGGACCGAGCCGGGAGGACTCCCCCAGCAGCCCCAGCGCCAGGCAGACAATCGAGAGCCCGAGCAGGACGGCATTACGGAATCGGCGCCGGTCCCGCAGGACGGCCGCACCAAAACCAACGGCGAACACCCCCGCGGCCAGGTAGAAGATCCACACGCCGGTGATCTTGCCGGACCGAGACCTTGACAATGCCCGGTCCGCCAGAACGTCACGCCATCGGGCGGCACAACAGGGCCTGCACAGACGTCGCTTGCCCGGACTGCCGCGGCGCACAGAGATCTCACCCAGACACATCTTCAATTGTGGACCAGATCGGCACAGGCGGTGAACGCGCGTCATGCCACCTATATGCCCACTCGACAAGCAGCCTTATCCAGCTGGCGCTCGGCGCGACGCCAACCGAAACCCAACCCGAACACAGGAAATAACGCCGATTCAGGAGCCATTACCATCGTTTGCTTTCGCGATTCCTCCAGCTCGTATGCGACAACGAGAAGCATCGGCGAACGTTCCTAAACGGGCGCCGATAATCAGCGGGTTCGGGGTTCGAGTCCCTGATGGCGCACCTAGCCCCAAGTCACAGACTTGGGGCCTTTTTCATTTCCCGAGGCTGGCACTCCGGCGAATCGATGCGGTGCCATCGGAAACCGCCGGCCGGTCAGGGCATGCACCCGCGCCGAAGGCGAACGCGAATTGGTCTCGGTCATCGTGCGGGTGACATGGCGTCCGTCGCACACTCGGTAGATGCGCATCAGGCTGTCACCACGGTCGTACGGGGTGATGGTCGCCGGGTCCAGGATGAGGGTGGGTGCTGAGCCGTCGCGTCGTTGGCGGTCAGCCAGGCCCCGCTCGGCGAGGCCATCCGCCGGGTTGACCGCCGCGAACCCGCTCGAGCAGCAGCGGACCGGCGACACCGTCGTGCCGCGGCCCGTCCCCCGATAGGTCGGTCGGAGGTGCCGACCGGGAGCGCGTCGGCGAGGCTGGAACCGCTGGGAGTCGATCCGCGGGAGGCCAGGATGCGGTTGCTGTTGATGAGCAATGCCAAGCGGGAAGGCTTGGGCTACCTCGAGCACGCCCAAGAGCACATCGGGAACTTCCTCCCGCCCGAAACGAGGACGGTGTTGTTCGTCCCGTACGCGGCCGTCACCAAGTCCTACGACCAGTACGTCGCAGACGTGACGCCCGCCCTGGCCCATTCCGGCCGCACCGCACTGGGGATTCACACCGTCGCCGATCCGGTAGCCGCCATGAACACAGCCGACGCGATCATGGTGGGCGGCGGCAACACCTGGCGCATGCTGTCGATCCTGCGCGAGCAGAACCTGCTCGACCCGATCCGGGCACGGGTACGCGCCGGCGTGCCCTATCTGGGCTGGAGTGCGGGCACCAACCTCACCTGCCCGACCATCATGACCACCAACGACATGCCGATCGTGGACCCCGGCGGCATGCAGGCACTGAACCTGATCCCGTTCCAGATCAACCCGCACTACCTGCACGGCAACCCGCCCGGGTTCAAGGGCGAGACCCGCCAGCAACGCATCGACGAGTACCTGCAGCTGAACCGCGACATGTGGGTCGCCGGGCTCCGGGAGGGGCTGATGTTCCGGATCGAGGACGGCGCGATCTCGCTACACGGGATCGACGACACGGTCCGTGTGTTCGGGTACGGGCAGCAGCCGGTCGAGATCGGCGCCGACGGCGACTTCTCCTTCCTGCTGTCCCCCGTGGCCGCACCCCAGGGAGCGCTTCGTGGATAACCCCATGTCCCGGGCGAAGATGCGCGAGCTGAGCCGGCTGAGCCCGTTCGAACTGAAGGACACGCTCCTGGCACTCGCCGGGGAGAACCAGCGCGCGAACGCGGTCGACATGCTGAACGCGGGCGTCGGCAACCCGAACTGGATCGCCACCACCCCGCGCGAAGCCTTCTTCACCCTCGGCCAGTTCGCGCTCGGTGAAAGCCGACGGCTGCTGGCCGGTGACGACATCGGCGGCGCCCCCGAACGATCCGGGATCGCCCACCGGTTCAACCGGTTCATCGAGGCGTACCCCGGCCTGCCCGGCGCGGACCTGCTGCGGCGCGCGGTCGAGTACGGGGTGCTCAAGCTCGGGTTCGACCCGGACACCTGGATGCACGAGCTGACCGACGGCGTACTGGGCGACCACTATCCGGCCCCGAACCGGATGCTCCGGTGTGCGGAACGGGTCGTGCGGGCGTACCTCGCGCGCGAGGTCTACGACGGGTGCCCGCCGGCCGGTGACCTCCAGCTGTTCGCGACCGAGGGCGGCACGGCGGCGATGTGCGCGATCTTCGACTCCCTGACGGTGAACCGCGTGCTGCATCCTGGTGACCGCATCGCGCTGATGGTGCCGGTGTTCACGCCGTACCTGGAGATTCCCCAGCTCGACCGCTACCACTTCGACACCGTGCCGATCGTCGCCGGCCAGACCACCGAGCAGGGTGTGCACACCTGGCACTACGCACCGTCCGAAGTGGACAAACTGCGCGACCCGTCGGTCAAGGCGCTGTTCCTGGTGAACCCGAGCAACCCGCCGTCGCAGGCACTGCCGGCCGAGATCCGGGCCCAGATCGTGGACATCGTCGCCCGCGACAACCCGAACCTGATCATCATCACCGACGACGTGTACGCCACGTTCGTGCAGGGTTTCCGGTCACTGGCAGCGGATCTGCCGCACAACACGCTGCTGGTCTACTCCTATTCGAAGCACTACGGGGCGACCGGCTGGCGCCTCGGCGTGATCGGCGTGCACGAGGACAACGTCGTGGACCACATGATCGCCACGCTGCCCGAGGACGACCGCGCCGCGCTCACCCACCGGTACCGATCCTTGGCGCTGGAGCCCGCGAAGGTGCGGTTCATCGACCGCCTGGTGGCCGATTCGCGACAGGTCGCGCTCAACCACACCGCGGGGCTTTCCCTGCCGCAGCAGGTGCAGATGGTCCTGTTCTCCCTGTTCGATCTGCTCGACGAAGGCCAGCGGTACAAGCTACGGCTCCGGCAGGTCGTACGCAACCGGCTGAACCTGCTGCTCGACGGCAGCGAGCAACAGGTCCACCTCGACGCCGACAGTGCTTGCTACTACGTCGAACTCGACCTGATGGCCTGGGCACGCCGCGTGCACGGCGAGGAGTTCGTCCGGTACCTCACGGCCAACTACGAACCGGTCGACGTGGTGTTCCGGCTGGCGCAGCGCACCTCGGTGGTGCTGCTCAGCGGAGCCGGATTCGGCGGCCCCGACTGGTCGGTGCGGGTGTCGCTGGCCAACCTCGACGACATCGACTACCTGCGGATCGGCTATCACCTGCGGGCGATCAGCGAGGAATACGTCCAGGAATGGCGCGGGAATCGCTGACCGTCAGCCGATGAACTGCGAGAGCAACAGGCCTACGGCGACGCCCACCACGATGAACACCACCGTGGGCACCAGGAACGAGTGGTTGATGACGTACTTGCCGATCCTGGTCGTCCCGGTCTGGTCGAAGCCGACGGTGGCGATCTGGGAACCGTTGGCCGGCAACAGGTAGATCCCCATGGTCGCCGGCCACATGCCGACGATCGCCGCCGACGACAGCCCGATGCTGAGTCCAATGGGGACGATCGCGTTGGTGGCGCTGGACTGGCTGGTGGTGAGCATCGCGACCAGCGCGAGCGCGACAGCGAACAACAGCGGCGCCTGGCCGACCACACCGCCGAGCGAATGGGTGATCGCCTTGCTGTTGGCCGCGACGAACGTGTTGGCCAGCCAGGCGATGCCGAACAGCGCGATGGCGCCGACGATGCCCGCCGGGAACGTCGACTGCTTGGTGACCTCGCCGGCCTTGACCCGGCAGGCGAGGAACGTAACCGCGGCGACCAGGCCCATCACCATCTCGATGACCAGCGTGATGTCCACGCCGTGGCCGCTGCTGTTCTTGAGCGCCGGCAGGACTTTGGCCGCCAGCCCGGAAAACAGCCCGGCGGCGACAATGATCAGCACACCGGCCAGGAAGATCAGTGCCGAGGTGCGAGCCGCCGCGGGCAGCGGGGCGCTCAGATCGGTCTTCGCCGGCGGCGGCACCCGGCCCTCCGCGAGGCGCTTCTGGTATTCGAGGTCCTTCTCCAGCGGTTTGCCGATCTTCGTCATCACGAACGCGGCGACCAGCAGGCCCACCACGGACGCCGGCCACATGATCAGCAGGATCTTGCCGAGGGTGAACCCCTTCGGACCGAGGAGAGCCGTCATCGACGCGGTCGCGGCGGACACCGGGCTCGCCAGGATGCCGACCTGGGAGGCGACGGCGGACACCGCGAGCGCGCGTTCCGGGCGGATCTGCTGGCTATAGGAAACGTCGTAGATCACTGGCAACAGCGGATAGTAAATGTTCCCGGTACCCGCCCCGACGGTGAACAGAAAGGCCATGAACGGGGCGTAGTAGACGACCCGGTGCGGGTTCTTCGAGATGGCCTTCGCCGCCTGCCGCACCATCCAGTCGATGCCGCCGGCGGCTTGCATCACCGAGGCCGCCACGATCACCGCGGCGACGATCAGCACCGCCTCCACCGGCGGCGACCCGGGTTTCAACTGGAAGCCCACGACCAGCACGAGAGTGCCGACCAGACCCCAGACCCCCAGGCCGATCCCGCCGGTGCGCACCCCCATGAACAATGCCGCCGCGACCACCGCGGCTTCGAGGATGATCTTGACCGTTTCCATCCGGCCCAGTGCAGCAGCGGCACGACGGCGCCGCCACTTGAACACCCACAATGGGGGAATTCGGTTTTCTTTTCACGAAATACCGGGAAGAACGGTGCGGGCGGCCGCGCCACCCGCACCGTCGGTGATCTACAGCCGGATCTTCACGATGGTGCCCGCCGGTCCTGGGCAACCGCCGCAGTTCGAGACGTAGGCGTTGCCGTCCTTGATGGTCAAGCCGCCCGGGAGCGTGAGGTCGCGCGAAACGATCGCCGGTGCACCATGCTTGTCCACCCGCAGTAGCGCACCCGACGGGTCCGCGTCGGCGCCCAGTAACCCGTTGTGCGCGATCTCCAGCACATACAGTGTGCCGCGGTCGAACCCGATGTCGATGATGTTCGTGAACCCCTGCGCATAGACCTGCGGTGCGTGTCCTGGCACCACCCGCCACACCCTGGCCGCTCCCTGCTGGAACGGGAAGCCCGTCAGCTCACCGACGTAGAACGCGCCGTCGGGGCCGCGGACGACCGACGTCGGCACGGCCTGCATCGGGATCTGCGTGCCCGGTGGCAGGCCGAGGTCCGGCGGTGCGACGACCATCCGGTCCGGGAACCTGGCGATCGTCGTGATCTTGCCGTTGGACGCGACCCACAGCAGGTCGTTCCCGCCGGCGTCGGCCACCGCCTGGCCCCCGGGCAGCGCCGCGACCGAGTTCGGGTTCGTGTCGATCTGACCGCCGTCCGGGTTCGCCTTCACCTCGTAGCCCGAGATGTCCGAGGCCCGTTTCCCGTTGCGCAGCAACCAGCCGAGCTGCTGCCCCGCCGCCGGTAGCTGCGGCCGCAACGTCGCCGGGTTCCCGCCGAGCCCGACCGTCACGTACATGCCGCCCTCGCCCTGGAAGGAAACGTCGGACGGCCCGACCGCTTGCGCGCCGCCCGGGCCCGCCAGCGACGGCAGTCCGGTCAGCACGCGTTTCTGTCCGTGACCGATCCGCGTCACCGAGCCGGTCGTGCCGAAGCACACCTGCCCGCCTTCGGGTCCGGGCACGCACGGACCCGCGCCGCCGGTCCCGGCCTCCGCGACGTAGAGCGAGCCGTCCGGGGCGAAGGCCAGCCCCCTGGGCGCGTTCAGGCCGCTCGCAATCGTCGATTGACGCGGACCGCCGGCTTCGGCGACGGTCACCGGGATGAGCAATGCCGCGAACACGGTCACGGCAGTCACCAAGAGTCGGGTTGTCCGCATGGGCCCGTCCTTTCACGCCGTTTTGTCCCGGTTGTCGAAGACGAGCCGGTTCTCGAAAGCGTTACGGCCGGATTTCATCAGGGTGAAAGTCCGCGCTGGGCGGCAAATAACCGCGACGATCCCACGGTCCGTCATTTCTTCGCGAAGAGGTCCACTTTGGACAGTGAAAGGGTAGGCCCGGGTTGTGATCTAGCGCGGGGAGCCAATAGTGTTCCGCAATGGCCACCGAGCAGCTGACACCGGCCCCGGGCCAGGTCGAGGACACCGAGGACGCCCGGCTCGCCGCCGTGCGCCGCTATGACATCCTCGACACCCCACCCGATGGGGCGTTCGACCGGATCGCGCTGGTCGCGGCCCGGTTGCTCGGCACACCCATCGCCACGGTGTCCATAGTGGACACAGACCGGATCTGGTTCAAGGCCACCACCGGGCTCGCCGTCCGGCAGATCGGCCGCGACCCGGGGCTGTGCTCCACGGCCATCCTCGCCGATGTGCCCTACGTGGTACGGGACGCGCTCACCGACCCGCGCACGGTGGACAACCCGCTGATCCAGAGTGAGCTGGGCATCCGGTTCTACGCCGCGGCGCCGATCATCACCGCCGACGGGCACCGGCTGGGCACGGTCAACGTGCTCGACACGAAGCCACGCGGAACAGGGCCGGTCGACACGGCGACACTCGCGGACCTCGCGGCGGTCGTGATGGACGAGCTCGAGCTGCGGCTGTCCGCGCTGACGACCCTGCGCAAGGAGCGTGAGCTGCGGAAACGCAGTGAGCAGGACCGCGCCACGATCACCGCCATCGCCGCCACGCTGCGTCAGACGCTCCTGCCGCCGACGCTGCCGCGGGTGCCGGGCCTCGAACTGGCCTGCCACTACCACTCGGCGACCACGGGCGACGTGACCGGCGACTTCTACGACGTGCTGTCGCTCGGCGGTGGCCGGTGGGCGTTCTTCGTCGGCGACGTCGCCGGGCACGGCCCGCCCGCCGCGGCGGTCACCTCGCTGGTGCGCTACACCCTGCGGTCGGCCCTCTTCCGCGGGCTCGAACCCGCCGAAGCGCTCGCCGAGTTGAACGACGCCCTGCTCCGGGACGCGCACCTGCGGGAATGCTGCACACTGCTGGCCGGCGTCTTCACGGAGGACACCGCCGAAATCACGCTCGCCAGCGGCGGTCACTGCCCGGCGCTGTGGCTGCGCGACGACGTGACCCAGGTCTGGCCCGAGGGCGGGATGCTCGTCGGCGCGCTGCACGACGCCACTTTCGTCACCCGGAAACTGCGCCTGGAGCCCGGGCAGACGCTACTGCTGCACACCGACGGCCTGACCGAGGCCCGGCCGGGCGGAACGCCGTTCGGCGAGGACGGGCTGCTCGCCTTCCTCACCGAACGGAAACCGCTGGGCGCGCGGGAAACCGTCGCCGCGCTCATCGAGCTCATCGACGGCTTCGTCCCCGCGCCCACCGACGACGTGGCGCTGCTGGCACTCAGCCGGTCAGCGCGTCGTCCCGCGTTGTGAACACCGGGATCTCCTGATCCAGACCGGTCAGCTGCAGCGGCCGCGCCGTGGTGCTGCTCTGCGCGACGACCCGGAACTTGGTGCGCTCACCGGCTTCCCGGTACGCGACGACGAGCGCGCTCAACCCGGCGGAGCCCAGGAAGTCGACGCCACAGAGGTCGACGATCAGGGTGGCCGGCTGCTCGCGCACGGCACTCAGCAGGTGATCCTCGAACTCGGGGGCCGTCACCATGTCGATCTCACCGGAAACCGCGAGGACCGCCGCCTCGCCATGCTTCTCCACCGCGACGTGCACGGTCTGCCCGTTCGGGAGTTCGCCTGGACTCACCGCGCAAATATCTCACAGGTGAAGGGAGAACTCACCCTGCCCCGGGCAGCAGAAAGCCCGCTGCCCGAACCGGGTCAGCGGGCTTTCCTCGTCTCAGGCAGCCTCGGCACGCGTGCGGCGAAACAGTTTCCGTCGCTCGGTGTCCGTCGTGCCGCCGAAGATTCCGTGGTCCAGGCCGGCGTCCAGTGCGTACTGGAGACACTCGGCGCGGACCGGACAGCGTGCGCAGACGGCTTTCGCCTGCGCGACCTGCCGGGCTCCCGGCCCCATCTGGGACACGGGGAAGAACAGCTCGGGGTCCTCGTCCCGGCAGGCGGCCTGCTCCTGCCAGTCGCCCTGATATGACATTCGGTACCGCCTCCTCTCGTTGGCCAGGCATGGCTCGACCGCTTCGCGATCGGTGAGAATGCACGAGACGTGCGAACCATCCGGATGTCCAACGCGGGCCGATCCCGTTTTCTTCCCGGGTCAGCGGCCGACCACTTTCACGGTCTTCTTCGGGAAGCGGCGCTCGACGTGCTCCTTGGCCGCGGAACCGTCGTGCACGTAGATCGTTTCTTCCTTGTCCTGCAACGGCTGCAGCACCGTCCGCATGAACTGTTTGCGGTCTTCGAGATATGGCTCGAGCACGTCCTCGCCGGCCGGGCAGACCGCCATGCAGTAGGCCGCCTTGTAGTTCGCCTTGAACGACAGGCTCTGCCACATCGACGCGTTCTCGGACTCGGTCACGCGCGAACGGAAGTCGGCGGCGTCCGCGCTGTCGGCCACGGTGGCGACCCAGTCGGTGAAGCCCGACATGAACTCGCGGTAGTTGTGCGTGGCGCAGGCGCGCGCGTCGAACGCGCCGTCCTTGCCGATCGCGCCGACCGGGCACGCGGCGACGCACAGTTTGCATTCGAGGCACGGGTTGTAGTCCAGCGGCTCGCCGTGCTCGCTGACCTCGGCGTCGACGAGGAGGGTGGCCAGCAGGACGAAGTTGCCGAAGCGGGGATGGATCACGTTGCGGTGGATGCCCATCGCGCCGAGCCCGGCGGCGACCGCGACGGTCTTGTGCGCCACCACCCAGATCCGCCCGGGAAACCGGTCCATCTCCATCGGGAACGTGGCCGACGGGTTGATCACGCGGTGACCGGCGTCCTGCAGGGCGCGGGTGATGTCGTGGGCGGCCTCGTTGATGATCTCGCCACTGCGATGGAACTCCTGGTTCGCGACGCTGCGCGCGGGGCTGCGCACGTTGTCGCGGTTCATCCGGACGACGAGCGAGATCAGGCTGCGAGTGCCGGGCAGCGCCTCCTCGACGTACGGCCGTTCGCCGGCGAGATCGGGATGGTCGAGCGAGACGGCCGCGACATCGTCGGCACCCGCGGCGAGGCACAGCTCGCGCAGCCAGGCCGCGTCGATGGCACCGGGCTTCTCGGTCCTGCCGCGAGCGAGCATGTTGCGCACCGACGGGTGCCCGGCGATCTTCGACGGTAGCTCGGCCATGCGTCCTCCCCGGTAAGTTTGATTTTCCGACTTACCTTCTCACGTGCTAAGTTGGAATACAAGACGAGGAGATGGGGATGCCTGTACGGGAGTGCTCGATTGCCAACGCGCTCAGTGTCGTCGGCGAGCGCTGGACCCTGCTCGCACTCCGTGAGGTGATGCTCGGCCAGCGGCGGTTCGACCAGATAGCGGCGAACACCGGCGCGAGCCGGGACATCCTGGCGGCACGGCTGCGCAAGCTCGTCGACCACGGCGTGCTCGAGAAGGTGCGCTACGAGGAGCATCCGCCGCGCTACGAGTACGTGCCGACCGAGGCCGGCCGCGCGTTGCAGCCGATCCTGCAGGGGCTGATGCAGTGGGGTGACCGGTACGTCACCGAGGGTCCGGCGCCGACGGTGTGGGAGCACTCGTGTGGCGCCGAGCTGCATACGAAACCGGTGTGCGAGCACTGCGGCGGCCCGATCGACTCAGGACAGCTCACGCTCGTCCGCCTGGGCGGAGTCCCCCAGTAACCGACACGGGTCAGGCCGTCTTCGCGAGCCCGAGGTCTCGATAGGCCGAGAGGTCGACATTCTCCGTGCGGCGGTGATATTCCCACACGAGGCCCGGCCAGTTCGTGGAGATCCGGCCGCTCTCGTCGCGATACCAGCTCTGACAGGTCGTCCACACACTGGTGCGCAACCGGTCCTGCACCTCGTGGTCGAACTCGTCGGCAACCTCCCTGCGAACGTCCACACAGGACATTCGCCCGGCCGCCATCTCAGCCAGGATCTGCAGCACGTACCGGAACTGGTGCTCCATCATGTAGATGATCGAGTTGCCGCCGAGGTTGGTGTTAGGGCCGTAGATGACGAACATGTTGGGGAAGTCCGGCACGCTCATCCCCAGGTACGCGTGCGCGCCCTCGGCCCACTCGTCGGCCAGTTCGCGCCCGCCGAGGCCACGGATCCGCATCGGCGCCAGCATTTCCGACGCCTTGAAGCCGGTGCCGTAGATGATCACGTCAGCGTCGTGCACGCCGGACTCCGTGCGCACACCGCCCGGTGTGATACCGGTGATCCGGTCCGTCACGACGTCCACATTGGACTTCATGAGGGTCGGGAACCAGTTGTTGGAGAACAGCACGCGCTTGCAGCCGGGCCGGTAGTCCGGGATCAGCTTGGCGCGTAGTGCCTTGTCGCGCACCTGCAACCACAGCTGCGTCCGGAACGTCACCTCGACGATCTTGCCGAGCGCCTGCACCGAGGTCAGCGCCAAGGTCAGCACCTCACCGGCGGTCCAGATGCTCGCCCGCCCGGCCTGCTGGGTGAACGGCAGCGCCTTGAACATCCGGTGGTGCCAGCGCCGGTAGGTCCGGTCGGGCTTCGGGATCACGTACGGCGCGGACCGCTGGAAGACGGTCACCCGGGCGACCTCGGGCTGGATCTGCGGCACGAACTGGATCACGCTCCCGCCGGTGCCGATCACGGCGACCCGCTTGCCGGCCAGGTCGACGTCGTGCCGCCACCGGGCCGAGTGGAACGCCGGTCCGGCGAAGGTCTCGGCCCCCGGAATTTCCGGGATCGAGGGCCGCGACAGCTGGCCGACTGCGGGGATCAGCACGTCCACCTCGACCGTCTCGCCGTCGCTCGTCTCGACCCGCCACTTCCCGGTACCGGAGTCGAACTCGGCGCCGGTGACCTCGGTGTTGAGCCTGACCCGGTCCAGCACCCCGGCGTCCTTCGCGGTCTGACGAAGGTAGTCGAGGATGTCCGGCTGCCGCGAGTAGCGGCGTGGCCACGCCCGGTTGGGCGCGAACGAATACGAGTACAGCGGCGACGGGATGTCACAGCCCGCTCCGGGATAGGTGTTGTCCCGCCACACCCCGCCGATGTCCGAGCCCCGCTCGAATATCATGTAGTCGGTGAAGCCGGCCCGCTCGAGCATGATCGCCATGCCGAGGCCCCCGAACCCGGCGCCGATGATGGCGACCGACGGACGGTGCGGGGACGCCTTCAGCTCGTGCACAAAACAACGGTAAGCGTTTGGTCTGCGCGACCCAAGACAACAGCGGACAGCCGATCCATAATTTCGGCCATGATGCAGCTGGCCGAACCGGCCATCAGGCACTGGGACTTCCCGCGCGGAACGGGGAGCGTCCGCCTCCTCGCCCGGTTCGCGAACGAGTACGGAGTGGACGATGTGCTGGCCGGCAGCGGGCTGACCCCGAAGTTGCTGTACGATCCCACAACCGAGGTGGAGGCGCGCCAGGAGCTGCGCGTCGTGCGGAACCTCGCGGCGGCACTGCCCGACGCAGGGCTCACCCTCGGACGCGAGTACCGCGCCACCACATTCGGTATCTTCGGTTTCGCGTTCCTCAGTAGCCCCACCGTGCGCGACGCGGTCAATCTCGCGCTGCGCTATTTGGATCTCAGTTTCGCGTTCAGTATTCCGCGGGCGATATTGGTGGACGACCGGGTGCGAATGGAACTGGACGACACCGCGCTGCCCGACGATCTCGCCCGCTTCCTCGTCGAGCGCGACCTCGCGGCGATCTGCGGCTTGCTCGCCGAGCTGTTGCGGATCCCAGTTCCGTTGATATCACTTGATCTTCGCTATGCTCAACCATCCACTGTGGATGAGTACGAAGCATTCTTCGGGGTACGGCCCCGATTCGGCCAGGCGGCCAATGTCGGCACTTTCGACGCCACGTTCCTGGACACCCCGTTGCCGCTCGCGAACGCGCACGCCGTCGCCGTGTGTGAGGCGCAGTGCCGGGCGCTGGTCTCGCGGCGGCGCAGGCGGGTGGGCATCGCGCACGACGTGCGCGAGCGGCTGACCCGCTTCGGCGCGCTGACCGGCGGGATGCCGGCCGTCGCGCACGAGCTGGGCATGAGCACCCGGACCCTGCGGCGCAAGCTCGCCGAGTCCGGCACCAGCTACCGCGTGCTGCTGGACGAGGTGCGGGCGGCGCTCGCCGAGGAGATGCTGACGAGCGGCGCGCTGTCGATCGAGGACGTGGCGATCCGGCTCGGCTACGCGGAGGCGTCCAGCTTCATCCACGCGTTCAAACGCTGGAAGGGCACCACGCCGACCGAGTACGTCGGGCGTGTTTGACCTGTCGCGCACACTCCCATTCTGCGTAGACCCCCCGTAACAGCCGGTGTGCCCAACGCGACTACCAGGAGAAACAGGTTTCGGCGGCCAGTGTCGCGGGCATTCCGGCGTGGATCGGAATCGGGAGGAACGATGGCCAGACACCGCTTGGACGACAACGACAACGACGACAAATGGGGCGGCCCCGAGCTGGCTGAGAAGCAGGACCACCAGCCCCAGCGGCACCGCCGCGAACGCGACAAGGCGCAGTCGCTCGACGCGGACAGTGAGCGCACCCAGCCACCACCACGCTGAGGTAGCGCGCCCGGCACGTCATCGGGTGATCCGTACTGCTCCGGTTACGCTTGGTTCGTAGCCGATGGAAGGGGCAGCACGTGGCGGTCAGCACCCGATGGTGGCGCAGCGCGGCGATTTACCAGATCTACATCCGGAGCCTGACCGACGCGAGCGGGGACGGCGTCGGCGACCTCGCCGGCATCCGGTCCCGGCTGCCCTACCTGCGTGACCTCGGCGTGGACGCCGTATGGATCACCCCGTGGTACCCGTCGCCGATGGAAGACGGCGGATACGACGTCGCCGACTACCGCGATATCGACCCGCTCTTCGGCACGCTCGCCGAGGCCGAGACCCTGATCAGGGAAACGCACGAGCACGGCCTGCGGCTGATCATCGACCTCGTGCCCAACCACACCTCCACGCGGCATCGCTGGTTCCAGGAGGCGCTCGCCGCCGGCCCGGGCTCGGCGGCGCGCGAACGCTACATCTTCCGGCAGGGCAAGGAATCCGGCGCGCCACCGAACGACTGGAAGAGCGTGTTCGGCGGTCCGGCGTGGACCCAGGTGCCCGACGGCGAGTGGTACCTGCACCTGTTCGACGTGTCCCAGCCGGACCTGAACTGGGAACTGCCGCAGGTGCGCGCCGAGTTCGAGGACGTGATCCGGTTCTGGCTGGACCGCGGCGTCGACGGTTTCCGCATCGACGTGGCGCACGGCCTGATCAAACAGGCGGGGCTGCCCGACCTGGGCCTGACCGGCCACGAGCGCATCGGGGCGGCGGACCGCGTAGACCACCCGCATTGGGATCGCGACGGCGTGCACGAGATCTACCGGTCGTGGCGCAAGGTCATCGAACCCTATGGGGAGGACCGGATCTTCGTCGCCGAGGCCTGGGTGAGCACGCCCGAACGGCTCGCCCGGTACGTGCGCTCCGATGAGCTGCACAGCGCGTTCAACTTCGACTTTCTGCGCTGTGAATGGGATTCCGCCGCGCTGCGTAAGGTGATCGACACCAGTATCGGTGCGCTGCACGCGGTTGGCGCGCCCGCGACCTGGGTACTGTCCAATCACGACGTTGTCCGGCACGTAACCCGTTACGGGCGGGCGAATCCCGACGCGCCCGTGGACCTCGAAACCGGCCGGCGTCGCGCCCGCGCCGCGCTGCTGCTGATGCACGCGCTGCCCGGCGGCGTTTATCACTACCAGGGCGAGGAACTCGGCCTGGAGGAGGTCGAGGACCTGCCGGAAGAAGTGCTGCAGGACCCGACGTGGGAACGGTCCGGTCACACCGACCGCGGCCGCGACGGCTCCCGGGTTCCGTTGCCGTGGCAGGGAACCGAGCCGCCGTTCGGGTTCGGCCCGGACGGTTCATGGCTGCCGCAGCCGCCGCATTGGCGTGACCTCACGGTGGCAGCCCAGCAACGGGACGAGAACTCGATGCTTTCCTTGTACCGCACGGCTTTGCACCTGCGCCGGGAGCATCCCGCACTGGGCGAAGGCGAACTGTCCTGGTTGGACTCTCCCGAGGACGTGCTGCTGTTCCGCCGGGAGCCGGGACTGGTGTGTGCGGTCAACCTCTCCCGCACGCCGTTCCCGTTGCCACCGCACGAGCGGGTCGTACTGGCGAGCGAACCGATGCCGGACGGCAAGCTCCTGACCGACACCGCGGTCTGGCTGGAGGTTTAGGGCGCGTACGCACCGAGCCCGAACAGCTCGAACAACTGCTGTTGGGTGGCGTCGCGCGCGGTGAGAATGCGGCGGGTGCGCGGGCGGCCGCCGGTGGACGGGTAGCGCAGCACGGTCTCGCCGATGCCCGAAAGCTGGTCGAGCAGCTCGCGCACGGACAGGTCGAGCCCGGCGCGGTCCGCCTCGCGGCGCATCAGGTGGGTGACCGCCGTCGCGAGCGCGCTGACCAGTGAATGCACCGCGATCCGGTGCTCGTTCCAGTCCCAGCGCGGCGCGGGCGCGGACACGAACGAGCCGTTGAGCATGCGGAACGTCGAGTCGAGGTGGTACCGCGCCCGGTACGCGGCGACGACCTCGGCGACCGGCCAGTCGTCGTGGTCGGTGACCAGCAGCTGCTTGCCGAAGAACTCCTCGTCGACCCGCCCGCGCGCGGCCTCGTCGATGCGGTACTCCAGCCGCAGCTCCCCCGGCCGCGTGCCGGTCAGCCGCGCGCTCAGCACCCGGTCCACCCAGCGCACCCGGGTGATCCGGGCGATATCGGTGAGCAGCTGGTCCCTCGGCCGCCGGTTCGAGCCGGCGGCGAGCGCCAGCGCGAGGCCGTCGAGCTGCCGGGTCGCGCTGCTCAGCGCCTGCGCGAAGCTCCGGGCCTGCGCCGCGTGCAGCCGCGCCGAGTGCGTCAGCACCACACGCCGGCTCGCGCCGAAGACGGTGGTCCGGCTGTCGAGCGCGGTCACGCCCGGATACCGGTCCTGGTCGACCGGTCGCCGGCTCGCCGCGGGGCGGGTCAGCAGGTCCGGGAAGTCTCCAAGCGGCAGGGCGCCGACGAAATGCAGCCCCGAATCCAGATCGAGCTGCGCGTGCTGACCGGTGTCGAACACGACCGTCACCTCACCGGGACGGCGCGCACCCAGCCGGTCCACCGCGACACCGAAGGGCTCGACGCCCGGCCCGCCGCGTTGATACACCCGGGACACCAGCGGGATCGCGCCGTCACGGGTGACGATCGCGCTCAGCCCGGCGAGGGTCGCGTCGGCGGTGTCCGATTCCGCGTAGGTCGCGAAGTTCGGCACATCCACCGCGAGGGTGGTCGGATCGGGCAGATCGATGCGCGCGGAGACGGCGTCTTCGATACGTTCCAGATGTGCTTGGGGCAGCCTCGCGGTGACCCGCCAGAACTCCTCGTCGGTGACCGCGTCCGCGGCGAGGCGTGGCCGGACGAAACGCGCCGCGGCGGCACTTTTCCACCATTCCGCCAGCGGTGTGCACTCGGCTGTGGCGCGGTGCAGCACGGCGAGCGTGAGGTAGGTCGCGACTTTCACGCGGCGCGGACCGACGACTTCTTCGATCGCGCGACGCACCTGGAGTCGCTCCAGGGTCGACCACACCGCGGCGACATCACCGAACGCCAGATGTCGCGTGGATTCGGGCATACCGGCGGCACCATCGAGTGCCGCGGCCAGGTCCTCGGCCGCGCCGAGATAGCGCTGCGACACGATCTTGGGCGAGCCGTCCACCCGTTCGGACTCCACCAAGTAGTAGTAGGTCCGCCCGTTGATCCGCTTGCCGACCACCGACGCCACACTTTAGGTAATACCGCCCGCCGGCCGCCGTGGCAACGAAAGCAAGGTCACTGAGCTGCGGAAACCCGGTAAGCTCCCACCCGGGCCGCGGGGACCACCTGCGCGGTCGTGGAGAAGGTTCGCGGTGCGGACTTACGTTGGCCGTATGGCATCAGCTGAACCGCAGGACCGTCCGACCGCTTCCGCGATGCGCCGCGCGCTGGCGCGTGCGCGCGACGGGAAGACGCTGGACATCGCCGAAGCGACCGTGCTGCTGCATGCCCGCGACGAGGACCTCGCCGCACTGTCCGACCACGCCGCACGCATCCGCGACGCCGGGCTCGCGGCGGTCGGGCGCGAAGGCGTGATCACCTACAGCCGCAAGGTGTTCATCCCGCTCACCCGGCTGTGCCGGGACCGGTGCGGCTACTGCACGTTCGCGACCGTGCCGGGCAAAGTGGACGCTCCGTTCCTGTCCCCCGACGAGGTGCTGAAGATCGCCCGCGAGGGTGCGGCGATGGGCTGCAAGGAAGCGCTGTTCACGCTCGGCGACCGGCCCGAGGACCGTTGGACGGCCGCCCGCGAGTGGCTCGACGCGCACGGTTACGACGACACGCTGTCCTACGTGCGCGCCATGGCGATCCTCGTGCTGGAGGAGACCGGGCTGCTGCCGCACCTCAACCCGGGCGTGCTGAGCTGGCAGGACCTGCAGCGGCTCAAGCCGGTGGCGCCGTCGATGGGCATGATGCTGGAGACCACCGCGACCCGGCTGTGGAGCGAACGCGGCGGGCCGCACTACGGGTCGCCGGACAAGGATCCGGCGGTGCGGCTGCGCGTGCTCGACGACGCGGGGCGGCATTCGGTGCCGTTCACGACCGGGATCCTGATCGGTATCGGCGAGAACTACGAGGAGCGCGCGGACTCGCTGTTCGCGATCCGCAAGGCGGCGCGGGCCTACGGCGGCATCCAGGAAGTCATCGTGCAGAACTTCCGCGCGAAGCCGGATACGAAGATGCGCGCCACGCCGGACGCCGACCTGCAGGAGCTGGCGGCGACGATCGCGGTGGCGCGGCTCGTACTCGGCCCGAAGATGCGGATCCAGGCGCCGCCGAACCTGATCGGCGCCCAGTACGACCTGATGGTGCGCGCGGGCATCGACGACTGGGGCGGGGTCTCGCCGCTGACGCCGGATCACGTGAACCCGGAGCGTGCGTGGCCGCAGATCGACGAGCTGGCAAGGCAAACCGCCGCCGCCGGGTACGAGCTGCGCGAGCGGCTGACGATCTATCCCGAGTACGTCCTCGCCGGCGAGCCGTGGCTCGACCCGCGGGTAGCCGGGCACGTCGCCGCGCTGGCCGACCCGTCGACGGGGCTGGCACTCGACGTGAAGCCGACCGGAAAGCCGTGGCAGGAGCCGGAAGGCGGCTGGCAGCAGCAGGGCCGGACCGAGCTGCACGTCGAGGTGGACACCGTCGGGCGCACCGGCGACCGGCGCAGCGACTTCGATTCTGTGTACGGCGACTGGAACGAGCTCGCGGCGAAGGTTCCGACGGCACCGGCCCGGATGGACACCGACATCGCGGCGGCCTTGCGGCGCGCGGAAAAGGATCCGGCCGGACTGTCCGATGAGGACGCTCTGGCGCTGCTGCACGCGGACGGCGCCGAGCTCGACGCGCTTTCCGCGTTGGCCGACGGGCTGCGCCGCGACGCGGTCGGCGATGACGTGACCTTCGTGGTGACGCGGAACATCAACTTCACGAACGTCTGCTACACCGGTTGCCGGTTCTGCGCGTTCGCCCAGCGCCGCACGGACGCCGACGCGTACACGCTTTCGCTGTCGCAGGTCGGTGACCGGGTGGACCAGGCGTGGGAGGCCGGCGCGACGGAAATCTGCATGCAGGGCGGGATCCACCCGGACATGCCCGGCACGGCGTACTTCGATCTCGCGGCCGAGGTCAAGCGCCGGCAGCCGGAAATCCACCTGCACTCCTACAGCCCGATGGAGGTCGTGAACGGCGCGTCACGGACGAACCTGTCCATTCGCGACTGGCTCATGCGCGCGCACGAGTCCGGTGTGGACTCACTGCCGGGCACGGCGGCGGAGATCCTCGACGACGATGTCCGGTGGGTGCTCACGAAGGGCAAGCTGCCGACGTCGAGCTGGGTCGAGGTGGTCACCACCGCGCATTCGCTGGGCATCCCGACGACGTCGACGATGATGTACGGGCATGTGGACACCCCCGCGCACTGGGTCGGCCACCTCAAGCTGATCGCGCGGCTGCAGCGGGAGTCGTTGGAGCGCAACGGAAGGCGCGGGTTCACGGAGTTCGTGCTACTGCCGTTCATCCACCAGAACGCGCCGATCTACCTGGCCGGGCTGGCGCGGCCAGGGACGACGGTGCGGGAGAACCGCGCGGTGCACGCGCTGGCGCGGATCCTACTGCACGGGCTGATCGACAACATCCAGTGCTCGTGGGTGAAGCTCGGCGAGGACACCTGCCGCGCGGTGCTGCAAGGCGGCGTGAACGACCTCGGCGGCACGCTCATGGAGGAGACGATCAGCCGCATGGCCGGCGCGAACAACGGCTCGTACAAGACGATCAGCTCGCTGGAGTCGATGGTCGAGCCGCTGGGCCGCCCGCTCGTGCAGCGCACGACGTCCTACGGCCGGCCGAGCGCGGAGCGCATCGCGGCGGCCCGGCTGAGCGACGGCGTGGCGCAGGCGGTGCGGAACCCGCTGCCGATCGTCAGCTGAGCCGCGCCCGGCAAGTGCAGCCGCGCCCGACAGCTGAGCCGCGCCTGGCAGCTGAGCGGCGCCCGGCAGGCGCAGCCACGCCCGGCAAGCGCAGCCACGCCCGACAGCTGAGCCGCGCCCGATAGGTGCAGCAGCGCATGACAGGTGGAGCCGCGCGCGGCCGGCAGGAGAATTACGCGGAGCGTGATCAGCCGAGCGAAACGGTGCCGTCCTCGCCGATGTGCCAGCCGGGATTGTGGGCGATCTCCCAGATGAGGCCGTTCGGGTCGCGCACGTGGGCGTGGAAGATCCCGCCGAACGCGCCGGGCTGCGGTTTCTTCAGCACCGTTCCGCCGGCGGATTCCATACTGTCCACAATCGACCGGACCTCGTCCTGGCTGTCGACGTTGTGCGACAGGGTCACGCCGGAGACGGTGGACCGGTCGGCGCCGTCGGCGAGGTCCTCGTTGAACTTCGCCGCGTCGAACAGGCCGAACACCATACCTGGTGCGACCTGGAAGAAGATGATCTCGCCGGGTACGTCGAGCAGCGGCCGCCAGCCGAGCGCGTCCGCGTAGAACCGGCGCCCGGCGTCGAGGTCCGCGGTCGCGAAAGTGATGAAGTGCAGGTTCTGTCGCATGGTTCCCCTTTCGTCGTCGATCACGCTAGAGAGCCGGGGCGCCACCGGGCTTGAACGAACCGGACACGGCTGGCCGGGGACTACCGAAGGTGAAGGCAACAACAGGGTCCTTCGGCCCTGGTCCGGGTACGGCCGATCAGGGAGGGTGAACGACATCAGGAATTTCTCGGTCACGCCGGTCGCAGTGCATCGGGAAAGGCCGGGGCGGCGACTCCCACACCTCCCCGCTACCCCGGCCATCCTGAGAGAAACGCAGCAGCGCGAAGCACATCCACGTAGCGCACGTACAGCGCCGCCAGCCCGAACCGCAGCACGTCGGGCGGCCGGAAGTCGCCGATGATGCCGGACTCGCTCATCGCCGCCATGACGCGTTTCGCGTCCGGCCAGCGAATCGAGAGCTGGTTACCCCGCCGATGATCCCGCGGTGACAACACCTCCGCGCCGGGCACCTGTTCGTCCAGGCAGCGTAGGAAGAAGTCGCCCAGCGCCAACGCCTTGGCCCGCACCTGCTCGACGATCACGTCCGCCCACACGTCGAGCGCGGCGTCCAGCGCGAGCATCGACAGGATGTCCGGCGTCCCCGTCCGGGCGCGGCTGATCCCCGGCCCGCCCGCGTAGGCCTCGGTCATGCCGAACGGGTCGGCGTGCCCGGCCCACCCGCTCAGCGGCTGGTCGAACCGCTCCTGCCAGCGCACCGGCACGTACAGGAAAGCCGGCGCGCCCGGGCCGCCGTTGAGGAACTTGTATGTGCAGCCAACGGCGAGGTCCACCCCGGCGGCGTCCAGCTCCATCGGGATCGCACCGACGCTGTGGCACAGGTCCCAGACCGCCAGCGCACCCGCCTCGTGCAGGCGCCCGGTGAGCGAGGGCAGGTCGTGCACCAGACCCGACCGGTAGTCGACGTGATTGATCAGGGCGGCCGCCGTCTGCTCCGACATCGCCGCCGGCATTTCCTCCGGCACGACCCGGCGAATCTCGTGCCCGGTCAGCCGCGCCGCGCTCTCGGCGACGTACCCGTCGGTCGGGAACGTCGTGGCGTCCACCAGGATCTCAGGCCGGCCCGAGTTCAGCCGCACCGCCGCGACCAGCGCCTTGAACACGTTGACACTCGTCGAGTCACCCACCACGACCTGGCCCGCGGCGGCGCCGACCAGCGGCGCGATCCGATCGCCGACCCGCTCGGGCGCCTGCCACCAGCCCTCGTCCCAGGACCGGATCAGCCGGCCCGCCCACTGTTTCCGCACGACCTCGTCGAGCCGCGCGGCCACCGACCGTGGCGGCGCGCCGAGCGAGTTCCCGTCCAGATAGGACACCTGCGGGTCGAGATCGAACTCGGCGCGCTTGCCCGCCAGCGGGTCGCCGGCGTCCAGCTCGGTCGCAACCTGCGACAACGACATAGTTTCCCTTCCGTAGGCCAGGCCCTATCGCCCTGTGTCCTGGCTCACTTAGAGTATGTGCGGTCCGCTGGGGGCAGCCGGGCTTACAGGAGGCCAAAGGTGACCACCGATACGTCCGTCGCACAGCGCGTCGAGGGCCAGACCATTGTCAAGCTGCTGCGTCGCAACGCCGAAGAGTACGGCGACCGGGCTGCGCTGACCTCACTCGACGCCGAGGGCGAACCGACCCTGACCTGGGCCGAGGTGCGGCACGAGGTGGCCGTACGTTCCCGTGGGCTCGCCGACCTCGGGCTCCAGCGCGGCGACCGGATGCTGATCATGGCACCGAGTTCACCCGAGCACCTGCTCGTCGATCTGGCCGCCGTGCACCTGGCTGCCATCCCCTGCACCGCCTACGCGACACTCAGCCCGGACCAGATCCGTTACGTCGCAAGGCACAGCGCCGCGCCGGTGGTCGTGCTGCAGGGTCTGGAGGAGCTCAAGCGCTGGGAGCAGGTGCTCGACGACCTGCCGAAGCTCCGGCACGTCGTGATGATCGACAGCGATGCGATGCCGCCCGGCGACGACCGGTTCGTCAGCCTGGCCGAGCTCCGGCGGCGGGGCACGGAGCTGCACGAAGCCGACCCCGAGGTGTTCGAGCGGGTGCAGGCCGAGATCAAGCCGTCCGACCCGCTGTCGATGATCTACACCTCGGGCACCACGGGCGAGCCGAAAGGCGTGGTGCTCACCCACGCCAACGCCGTGCACGAGTCGTATGCGATGCAGGCACGACACGGCATGCCGTTGCACGTGGCGAACATCGCCTATCTGCCGCTCGCCCACATCGCCGAGCGGGAACTGGCGATCTACCTGCCGATCACGGTCGCCGGGCACGTGCACACGCTCGCCGACCCGACCGCCGTCGTGTCCGCGCTCGGCCGCGTACACCCGCAAGGCTTCTTCGGCGTGCCGCGGGTGTGGGAAAAGCTGGTGGCAGGCCTGAAGAACATGCTCGCGAACGCGCCGGAGGACAGGCGTACCGCGCTGACCCAGGCGAACGAACTCCTGCAGCAGGGGTACAAGTTGCGGGACGCCGGCGAACCGGTGCCGCCGGAGCTCGCGGAGAAGATCGCCGAGACCGACCACACGGTGCTCGCCCCGATCCGCCAGCTGCTCGGCATGGACCGGCTGCTCTTCTGCTCCAGCGGCGCGGCCGCGCTGCCGCTCGAGGTGCTGTACTTCCTGGCCGGCCTTGGCGTCGAGATCCATGAGGTGTGGGGGCTCTCGGAGACCACCGGCGCCGTGACCGCCAACAGCGCCGAGGCTTTCCGCGCGGGCAGCGTCGGCCGTCCGATCGCCGGCATGGAGGTGAAGGTGGCCGAAGACGGCGAGCTGCTCGTGCGCGGACCGCTGGTGTTCCTCGGCTACCTGCGGGAGGACGGGTCGATCGAGTCCGCGCTGGACGACGAAGGCTGGTACGCGACCGGCGACATCGGCGAGATCGACGCGGACGGGTTCGTCAAGATCACCGACCGCAAGAAGGAACTGATCATCACCTCCGGCGGCAAGAACATCGCGCCGTCCCGGATCGAATCGCTGCTCAAGGAGAACCAGCTGGTCGGCCAGGCCGTCGCGATCGGCAACGACAAGCCCTACGTGACCGCGCTGATCGTGCTCGACGACGAATTCCTGCCCGGCTGGGCCCAGGCCCGCGGCATCGAGTTCACCGACGTGGCGACGCTCGCAGCGCATCCGGCGGTGCGCGAGGAGATCGAGCACGCGGTGGATGCGGCCAACAGCAAACTGGCGCGGGTCGAACAGGTCAAGCGCTACCAGCTGATCACGAAGACGTGGACGCCGGAATCGGGCGAGGTGACGCCGACGCTGAAGCTCAAGCGCCGCATCATCAACGAACGCTACGCGACGCAGATCGCGGATCTCTACAGCTGACCGCGGGTGGCCGGTTCCCCATCGGGAGACCCGGCCACCCGGCTTGTGCGGGAACGGAACATTCACCACTTCATCGTGATGAACTCGTCACGAAGAAGTACAGGACAAAATCGTCGCCTGTGGATAACTGGACTTATCCACAGGGTCAGGCGCTGCGCAGCGGGGTCGAGCTCGTCTCCGTCCATTTACGCAACCGGGGCGGCACCCGCTTTTCGAGTCCGTAAGGCTCCAGGTGCGCGCTGAACACCTCGTCGAAAGCCCGCCGGACCGTCTCGGTGTCCCAGGTCTGCCGCTCGAGAATCGGCTGTTTCAGGTACGGCTGGCCGAGGATGTGCAGCTGTGGCCCATTGCAGCGGACGAGCTGCCCGGTGATGCCCTCGGCGTCGTCGGACAACAGGAACAGCACGAGCGGCGCGATCCGCGAAGGCGTCCGGTCGGGCGGGCAGTTCCGCAGCGAACGTTCCGACTTCCAGACCATTCGGGTGTGGGCCAGCGGGCACACCGCGTTCACCCGGATGCCGACGTCCTCCAGGTCCAATGCCCACGAATAGGTGAGCGAGGCCACAGCACCCTTGCTCGCCGAGTACACCCCGAGCTTGCGCTGCCCGAGCGAAGCACCCGAGGAGATGTTCACGATCGCGCCGCCGCTGCCCTGCGCGACCATCGCCTTGATCGCCGCGATCCCGGTGAACATCACCCCCAGCACGTTGACTTCGACCAGTTCGCGGATCTGGTCGGGCTCCTCCTGCCAGGGAAGTGCCTCGTAGTTGAGGCCCGCGTTGTTCACCAGGCGATCGATCGAGCCGAACTCGTCGATACACAGCTGGACCAGTTCCTGTGCCTGGGCTGGATCGGTCACGGTGTGCCCGCTCGCCACCGCCGTCCCGCCGTGCTCGCGGATGTTGGCCGCGGTCCGCTCGGCCAGCTCCTCGTCGATGTCGTTGGCGACCACCCGGGCGCCGGCCTGTGCGAGATGCACCGCGAACGCCTCGCCGAGCCCACGACCCGCACCCGTCACCACCACCGCGCGTTCCCGCAAACCCGCTAGCTGCATGTTCATCGTCCTCACTCCCCAACTGGCCAGCCCCGACGCAGCCCGGTAGCGGCTCCCACTGGCCTTGCGATCAGTCTTCGCCTGATCGACACGAGTGCCACACGGGCGACGACGAACGGTCAGCAGATTGCGCTGAACGAGTGATGAGTGACCAGTGGGGCATACCTCCGGGGCAGTAAACCGCACCTACGGTGTGCGCCGTTCGTCGTAATCCGAAGGTCGGTGTTTAGACCCGGTTGGGGCCAAACCCGCGCTACCGTCGTCCAGTGACTGTTCGCCTCCGCGCTGTAAGCGGCATACTGGCTGTTGTCTCTCCTGCCGCTTGGGTGAGTGCCCGTTTCCGGCACCCCACGGCGGACGACACAATGCGTGGGCGTGCAGGCGTTCACCCGAAAGGGGGGAGCTAGGAAGATGGTGAGGACTCAGGCCCGGCCGCGCATGCGCACGGTCTTGGCCAACGGTGAGTTCCGCACCGTCTGGCTCGCCGAAGCCCAGTCCACCATCGGTGACCAGCTCACGACCGTCGCGCTCGCACTGCTGGTCTATCACCGCACGGGCTCGGCACTGCTCTCCGCGATCGCGTACGCGCTGACCTTCCTGCCCGCGCTGGCCGGTGGCCTCGGCCTGGCGCAACTCGCCGACCGCTTCCCGCGCCGGGCGGTGCTGACCGCCTCGGCGGCCGTGCAGGCAGTCCTGGTCGGGGTGATGGCGATTCCCGGCATGCCGCTGGTGCCGCTGTGCGTGCTCGTCGTGCTCGCGCGGCTCGCCGGCGCGCCCTCCAACGCCGCGCAGAACGCGCTGACCAGGGAGATCTTCACCGACGACGAGCTGTACCTGCGCAGCCAGGACATCCGTGGCATCACCACGAACACCGCGATGCTGTTCGGCCTGGCCGGCGGCGGCTTCCTCGTCACGGCGGCCGGCACCACGACGGCGCTGGCCATCGACGCCGCGACCTTCGCGCTCAGTGCCATCGCGCTGCATCAGTGGGTCGGCGAACGCCCCGCGGCGGACGACGGCAACGGCAGCTGGTTCGGCGCGATCCGCTGGGTCGCCGGCCAGCATCGGTTGCGGGTGCTGCTGGGCCTGTCCTGGCTGGTCGGCCTCGCGGTCATCCCCGAAGGGCTGGTCGCGCCGCTGGCGCAGGAGATCGGCGCACCGGACCAGGCGGTCGGCTGGCTGCTCGCGGCGGACCCGCTCGGCTTCGTCCTCGGCGTGTTCCTGATGTCCCGCTACGTCTCGGCCGAGGCGCGGAAACGGGTGCTCGGTGTGCTCGCGATCGTGCCGACGGCCTTCCTGCTCGTGTTCTCGGTGGAGCCGGGCCTCGTGCTGTCCCTGGTGGTGCTCGCGGCCGCTGGTGGGGCCGGCGCGTACATCGTCACGGTGGGCGCTTCGTTCATCACGTGGGTGCCCAACGAACTGAGGGGCGGAGCGGGCGGTTTGTACCGCACCGGGCTCCGGGTTGCCCAGGGCGTGGGTGTCGCGGTGGGCGGTGCTTTGGCGCAGTGGCTCGGTTCGGCCACCACGGCTATCACGATCGCGGGTGCGGCAGGTGTCGTACTCGGCATTCCCCTCGCGGTGTCGTGGGCCCGCCTGCAGCGTGGCGAGACCGGAACAGCCGGTGTGTTATGAGCGGTCAGGTTGCCGACGGTCATCAGAAGTCACGGTTCGACACGAGCGGTCACCTCCAGTTTTTGCCGATGAAACAAACGCGAAGCAAGTTGTCGCCGGTTCAGAAGTCACGGTTCGACACGAAGAACACCTCTCCCACAGCAGCGAAAAGAACAAGATTTTCAGGTCCAGCGATCAGAAGTCACGGTTCGCCACGGCAGGCCACCTCCATACCCCACGCACACAAACAATCACGTACAACACCCACACCATCAGAAGTCGCGGTTGGACAAGAAGAACACCTCCGATCGGTGCTCGCCGGGCGCGGAAGCACCACAGTGGACGAGGTTCTCGTCTCCCGTGGTGAGTCGTATGCGGTGGGATGATACCTGTTGAACGAAAGTACCCGGCGTCCTTCCGGGCACAGCAAAGTTACCTCGCCACCACGGGGTCCGTCGAGAGAAGGTGATCTGGTGCCAGCAGTGCCCTCGCGCCCCGGATCACCGACGCTCCCCGACCGCTCCGGGATACCTCCGGGTCAGGGGCGGGCGGCCGCGGCGGGCAATGGCACCGGCGAGCACCCCGCGCCGGACACGTCGAGTGATTCCGCGAATACTCGGCGCTCGTACAAACCGCAATATTGGGCGTTGTGGCGGCGGCCCAAACCATTCATCGCATTCCTCGTCGTGGCCGAGCTCGCCGCCATTGCGTGGTTCGTCCACGAATTCCTGGATACCCCGGCGCCCACGCATCTCGATTTGTTGCGCTTCGCGATTCTGACGGCCGGCGCGACGGTGCACATCCAGATGACCCGACGGCAGGAAGAACGTCGGAGAAATCGTGTTCGCACGGTACTGATCGACCTCACCGCGGTGTGGGTCTTTCCCGCCGCGATTATTCTTCCGGCGACGCTGACGATCGCCCTGGTGCTGCTGATTCGCATCCAGCACTGGTTCGTCGCCCGGCGCCCGGCGCACAACTTCGTCTTTTCGTCGATCACCCATATGCTCGCGGCGACGGTGGCCCATCAGGTCTATCTGACGCTGGGCGGAGCGCACTGGGGTTCGCTCACGGTGGTCGACTCGTTCGGCGAGTTCGGGAAGCTCGTCCTCGTCGGGCTGGTCTACGAAGCCGTGCAGGTCCTCTACGTCGGCAGCATCCTGAGCCTCGCCGCGGCCAAGCCGACCATCCGCAGCGTGCTGGGCAGCAAGGCAGACAACCTGCTCGAGGCGATCACCATCGGCCTCGGCGCGGTGACCGCGATCCTGCTGGTCATCCTGCCCCCGGCGGTCGCGATCATGGCCGTGGTGACCGTGGTGTTCAACCGGCTCGCCGAACTGGACCAGCTACAGGACGACGTGCGTACTGATCCGAAGACCCAGGTCTACAACATGCGCGGCTGGACGGAGTCGGCCGAGCGGGCGCTGGCGCGAGCCGCGAAGTCGGAAGACAACCTCGGCATCCTGATGATCGACCTCGACTTCTTCAAGTGGATCAACGACACCTACGGCCATCCCGCCGGGGACGACATGCTGCGCAACCTGGCCCAGCTGCTGGACGAGGTGACGCGCCCCAGCGACGTGGTGGGCCGGTTCGGCGGCGAGGAGTTCCTGGTGCTGCTGCCCGACACCGACCAGGCCGCGGCGGCCGGTGCCGCCGAGCGCATCCGGTCCGCGGTCGCGGAACTGCGCATCGTGACGACCGACAAGCGCGGCGACCAGATCACGGTGTCGGAGCGGACGGCGTCCATCGGCGTCGCGGTGTTCCCCGATCACGGCGACTCGATCGAGAAGCTCATGCAGGCCGCCGACGCCGCCGTGTACGAGGCGAAGGAGGGCGGCCGCAACCAGGTCCGGCTGGCCGAGCACCGGCCCCACCAGGACGCGGAGACGACCCACTAGGGTGGCCGCCGATCCCGGGGGTTTTCCCGGTGTTCGTTCGCCGTTGACCCTGCCACCCTGGAGTTCATGATCAGCCGCGCCGGGACCCCGCGCCTTCGACGCCCCCTGTTGACGTCCGCCTGGCTGCTGGCGTTGACGCTGGCCCTGCTGACGTTCGGCTTCGTCGCCTCGCGGCCGTCCGTCGCGCCGCAGCAGCGCCCGCCCACCGGCCGGGCCGCCGAAGCGCAGCGCGCGATCGACGCGCTCACCCATCCCGGCCCGCAGCCGACCGCGCTGAGTCTGCTGCCCGCCGACTTCACGCAGGTGACCGGCGTCGTCCCGGGTGTGGCGACCGCGCGCGACGGCACCGTCCGGGCCGTGCACGTGGACGGCGGCTGCTCGACGCCGTGGGGCGACGACAACACCAAGTGGGACTACACCGTGCCGTGCAAGGCGCACGACCTGGGCTACGACCTGTTGCGCTACGCCGACAAGATCGGCCAGCCGCTGGGGCCCGCGGTGCGTGCGTCGCTGGACGCGCGGCTGTCGGCCGACATGCACAACGCGTGCCGGATCAACCCGATGGACTCGGCCCGCCTGTGCCAGATCGTGGCGTCGCTGTACTCGGGCGGGCTGGTGCTCAACTCGTGGCACCAGCGGTGGGGACCGCCGGTCGGCGACCCGATCGGGCCGATGCTCGCCGGGATCGCGGTGATCGGCTGCCTGCTGATGTTGCGGATGCGCGGTTGGCTGACCACGCGCCGGGCCCGGCCTCGGCCGCCGGCGCCGGCTCCCGTACTCGCGCCGGCTTCGCGCTGGGTGACGCTCGGCGTGGTGAGCCTGGTGTTGCTGATCTTCGGTGAGTCGGTGATCCAGCTGGCGAGATGGGCCGGTGTGGACGAATCGTGGCTGTGGCCGTTCACCTGGCTCGCACAGCTGGCTCCGGTGTTCTTCTTCGCCGGCGGCCGGGCGAACGCGGCGGGCTGGCAGGCGGTGCTCGACGGCGGCGGGGGCTACCGGCAGTACCTCGCGCACCGGGCGAGCTGGCTCCTGCGGCTCGCGCTGGTGTTCGTGGTGGTGGCGCTCGTCGTGCCGCTCGCGTTGGAACTACTGGGAATTCCGGCCGGTACCAACGGGACGATCGTCCGGGTCGCGCTGCATCCCTTGTGGCTACTGGGTGTTTACCTACTGACCATGGTCGCCGCGCCGGTCATGCTCGCGCTGCACCGCCGGGCCGCGGTCACGACCACGCTCACGGTGCTCGGGTTCGTCGTGCTGGCGGAGCTCGGTGCAGGCTGGCTCGGCTCGAAGATCCCGCAGTACCTCGGCGCGTTCGGGCTCGCCCTGCTCGCGCAGCAGATCGCCTTCGCGGGCCTCGGGAATCGCCGCCGGCTCGTGCTCGGCGCGCTGACCGGCGCCACCGGGCTGATCCTGCTGATCACCGTCGGCGGCACGGACCCGAACCTGCTGGGCACGCCCGGCGCCCCGTCCGCGCTGGCCGCGCCGACACTCCCGGTGCTGCTGCTCGGGACCGTCCAGCTTTCCTTGCTGGGACTGTGTTCGCGGCCGCTGAACCGGCTGACGGCGCAGCCCGTTGTCGCCGGTGTGGTCCGATTCGCCCTGCGCGCGCCGATGAGCCTGTATCTCGGGTTCCTGGCTGCGGTGCTGTTACTCGTGACGGTCGTCTACCTGCCGCCACAGCCGCAAGCCGCGCTCGCGTGGCTGACCGGGCCGCGGACGCTGATGGCGCTGGGCCTGCTCGCGGTGCCCGCGGTGATCGTGTTCTGGTGGTTCGAACGGCACGGCGACGGGCCGGCGCCGCCGCAGCAGCCGGAACCGAAGGGCTGGCTCGCGCACGCGGCCACCGCGCTCGGCACCGGCTTCGCGACGATCGGCCTGTTCGGTTTCGCGCTGACCCAGTTCGGCGGGGACACCGGCCAGACGATGGCCGGCCTGCCGCTGGACCCGATCCAGAACCTGATCCAGCTGATGCTCGGCGTCTTCCTGCTGCACGCGGTCCGCACCGGGCTGAGCGCGGCGACGAGCACCTGGGTGGTCACCGCCCTCGCCTGCGTACCGCCGCTGCTCGAAGTGGCCGACAGGTTCACCACCGACACGGTGACCGTGCTCGTGCACGGGCTCACCGCGTTGTTCGCGGTCGGGGCGGCGGCGAGCACGCTGCTACCTGCTAGAACGGCGGTGGGGACCAGGTAAACCGGGTGTTGTGAACCACATCTGCTGATCGATATGCGACGCTACGGCAACCGGGTGACCCGGTGACGCGTCCCATCGAACAGTCCTTCGCAGCCAGGAAAGGAGACGTCGGCGTGGACAATCCGCCGCGGAACCCGCGTGGGGCGCGCGGTCGTCCGGCGCCGCGGCAGGGCCGGCCCACCGACGCCCGCTACGCCGGCCCGGCCCGCAGGCCCGGCCCGCCGCCCGCGCGCCGGGAACGCCCGGGTCCGCCTCCTGGCCGCCGTCCCGCACCCCCGCCGCGGCGCCGCCGGTACGGCGCGAAGATCGCCGTCGGCGTAGTGTCGCTGCTGGTCATCAGCCTCACCGGGTACGCGTGGGCCGCGATGCAGGGCCTGGTCAGCGGGCTCACCACGGCGGACGTGATCAACGCGGACCAGCCGCCGGACGGCGCGCGCGACATCCTGCTGGTCGGCATGGACTCCCGTACCGACGCACAGGGCAACCCGCTGCCGGACAAGCTGCTCGCCCAGCTGCGGGCCGGTGTTTCCGACGGCGAGGAGAACACCGACACCCTGATCATGGTGCACATCCCGAACGACGGCAGTAAGGCCGTCGCGATCTCGCTGCCGCGCGACTCGTACGTGAACATCCCCGGCGGGTACGGCAAGCACAAGATCAACTCGGCGTACGCGCGGGCGAAGGCCGACGCGCGCAAGAAGCTGCAGGACGGCGGCGACACCGACGCCAAGGACGTCGAGGTCAAAAGCGCCCAGGCCGGCGCGAAGACGCTGATCGCGACGGTCGAGCAGCTGACCGGGTCCTCGATCGACAACTACGCCTCGATCAACCTGCTCGGCTTCTCCGACATCACGCAGGCGATCGGCGGCGTCGACGTCTGTCTCAAGGACAACGTCAACGACTCGTACTCCGGCGCGAAGTTCACCGCCGGCAAGCACACGATCTCCGGGGTCGAGGCGCTCGAGTTCGTCCGCCAGCGGCACGGGCTGCCGCGCGGGGACCTCGACCGCGTGGTGCGCCAGCAGGTGTTCCTGGCCGGGATGGCGCACAAGGTGCTCTCGGCCGGCACCCTCGCCGACCCCGGCAAGCTGAGCAACCTGACCGACGCGATCAAGAAGTCCGTGGTGCTCAACCAGGGCTGGGACATCATCGCGTTCGCCCAGCAGCTCAAGGGCCTCACCGGCGGGCAGCTGCAGTTCCAGACGATCCCGGTGATCAACCCGGACTACGACAGCCCCACCGACGGCAAGGCCGTCCAGGTCGACCCGGGCCAGGTGAAGGGTTTCGTGCAGGGCCTGACCGTGCCGCCGAACGCGCCGGCGCCCGCCGCGCCGACCGTCAACCCCAACGCGGCGACCACTGTGGACGTCCACAACGGAACGTCCAAGTCCGGCCTCGCGGCGACCGTATCCCAGGCGCTGGCCGGCAAGGGCTTCACCGCGGGCGAAACCGCGAACGCGAGTGCCCGGGTCAGCAAGACGACGATCCACTATCCCTCGGGTGGCAAGGACGCCGCACAGAGCGTGGCCGACGGGCTCGGCTCGCCGGCGACGCTGCAGCAGGACACCGCGGTCCAGTCGGGTCACGTCCTCGTCGTGGTCGGCACCAACTACGCGGGCACCGCGCAGGCGATGGAGCAGGCAGCCGCCCCGCCCACCTCGAGCGCGCCCCCGCCGGTCAACGCCGATGAGCAACCGATCACGGCCGATGGCATCACTTGTGTCAACTGAAAGCCATCTTTCGGCCTCTTCTTGTTAGCCCGATCGGCCTAATCCGCGAAACAACTTCAAACACTCGGCCCAAGTCGCGTAAGAGCAAGGCACTCAGCGACTTACATACGCGTGGACACCGCTGATGTTCGACCGGGCGTGCCGGTGCAGGGGTGCGGGCGCGGCGCGACGCAGGGCAGGGGACGAGGAGTGCACATCGACAGCGAGCTCTACCAACGGGTTCTGGGGGAGGAACTCCGGAAACTGCGCCGACGGCGGGGGTGGACTCGCAAGGAGCTGAACCAGCACCTGCAGAGCGATATCTCACTGCAGACGCTGGCCACCTACGAACTGGGCACGCGGCAGTGCTCGGTGTTCCGGCTCGTCGAGTTGTGCCTCGCGATGGACGAACTGCCGCAGGATCTGCTGGCGCGCGTGCACCAGCGCGTCTTCACCGACGAACCCGGCAAGGTACGGCTCGACCTGGCCCAGATCGTCGCCGACCGCCGGGCCGAACTGTTCCCGCTGCGCAGATGGGCCGAGGACCGGCTTCGCCAGCCCGGCACTCCCCGTGAAGTGCAGCTCGACAAGGCCGCCGTCGAGCGGATGGCCGAGCTGTGCGGCCTCACCGCGCCCGAACTTCTCGCCCTGTTACACGGGCTCGCCCCACCAGGCGGCCTGGACCCCGGTGGCGGCGGAGAACTGTAAGCGATCAGCGAAAAGCGGGACCGCCGTGAATTACTTGTCGCCTGCGGTGCCGATTAGTTCGAAATCGCTCGCGGCGACCTTGCGCGTCGCCAGCCAGTAACGCCAGGTGAAACCGGGCCACAGCGTCCGGTTCACCCCCTGCGCGTCGAGGTACCAGCTGCGGCAACCACCCCGCGTCCACACCCCTTTTGCCAGCTTTCGCTGCATCGTGGCGTTGAACCGCTCCTGCACCTCGGGCCGCGTGGCGATCCCTGCCGTCCGCGTGCGCCCGACCAGCTCGATGGCCTCGGCGACGTAACGGGCCTGCGATTCGATCATGAACACAACGGAGTTGTGGCCGAGCCCGGTGTTCGGCCCGAGGAGGAAGAACAGGTTCGGAAAACCCGCCACCGTGATGCCGAGATGGGTGCGCATCCCCTCGTCCGCCCACTCCTTGGCCAGGTTCCGGCCACCCTCGCCGACGATCTCGAGGTTCTCGAACGCGTCGGTGACATGGAAGCCGGTGCCGAAGATGATCGCGTCGACCTCGTGCTCCACGCCCGCGCCGTCGACGATGCTGTGCTCCCGCACCTCGGCCACGCCGTCGGTACGCACGTCGACGTTGTCCCGGGCGAGCGCCGGGTAGTAGTCGTTCGACAGCAGCACCCGCTTGCACCCCAGCACGTAGTCGGGGGTCAGCCGCGCGCGCAGCGCCGGATCCTCGACGCTGCGGTCGATGTTCCATTTGCCCAGCCGCTGCGTCAGCTTCATCAGCGTCAGGCCGCCGTTGTTGTAGCCGACCGCGCGTGATTCGAGCGACCAGTAGAGCAGGTCGCGGTACGCCGTCTGGAGCGCCGGCACCTTGCGGAACAGCGTGCGTGCCCAGTCCGGCACCTCGTGGTCGGGCTTGGGCAGCACCCACGGCGGCGTGCGCTGGAAGACGGTCAGCTGAGCGACCTCCGGCGCGATCCGCGGGATGAACTGGATCGCGCTCGCCCCGGTGCCCACCACCGCGACCCGCTTGCCGCGCAGGTCGTAGTCGTGGTTCCAGGTGGCCGAGTGGAACGTCTCCCCCTTGAAGTTCTCCAGCCCGTCGAGTTCGGGGATCTGCGGCAGGTGCAGCGCACCCAGCCCGTTGACCAGGTAGCGCGCCGCGAACTCGTCGCCGCCCCTCGTGGCGACGTGCCAGCGGTGCTCTTCCGGGTCCCAGCGCGCTCCGGTCATTTCCTGGCCGAAGCGGATGTGCGAGTACAGGTCGTACTTGTCCGCGACGCCGCGCAGGTAGTCCCAGATCTCCTGCTGCGGCGAGAACGCCCGCGTCCACTCCGGGTTCTGCGCGAACGAGAACGAGTACATGTGCGACTGGATGTCGCAGGCACAGCCCGGATACGTGTTGTCGCGCCAGGTGCCGCCGACGTCGGCCGCCTTCTCCAGGATCACGAAGTCCCGGTGGCCCCGCTCGAGCAGCTGGACTGCCATGCCGAGCCCGGAGAACCCGGTGCCCACGATGACGACTTCCGCTTCGGTGCGCTTGCCCATTCGCCTACCCCGCACTTCGCCGTTGTGTGTTACCGCGAGTCCACCTTACTTGAAGTAGGTTACGTCCGGTAGAGTGTCCGTCGTGAGCACCCGCAAGCGCATGCCCCGGGCCGAGCGCGAGCGACAGATGATCGAGGTCGCCGAGTCGGTGTTCGCGGAACGCGGGTACACCGCGGCCTCGATGGACGAGATCGCCGAGCGAGTGGGCGTGTCCAAGCCGATGCTCTACGAGTACTTTCACTCGAAGGAAGGCCTGCTACTGGCGTGCATCGCCGAGTCGCGGGCCGAACTGCGCAAGGTCACCGAGGAGTCGGTGGCGGGCGCCACCTCCCCCGAGGACGCGTTACGACGGGGCCTGCTGGCGTTCTTCGTGTACATCCGCGAGCGGCGACAGGCATGGTCACTGCTGCGGCACGAGATGGTCTTGATCGGTACATCCGCCTCCGACGAGATCGAGGCCACCCGGCGGCAGCAGACCGATCTGATCGCCAAGCTGATGACCGGATACCTCGATCTGGGGTCCCCCCTGCGGGTGGAAGCAGTCGCGGAATTCGTCGTCGGCGCGTGCGAACGGCTCGCAATCTGGTGTGAACGGCACGTCGAGGTGACACCTGAACGGGCTACTGACTACGCCATGGATGTCCTCTGGAGTGGGCTTCGCGGACGCGCTGGGTGAGCAGATTCGACACGCTCGTGCAGATGCGCGTGCATCTGCTAGCTAGTAGTCACACAGAGCACATTTGTGCCGAATACTTGTGACCCAGAGTCGTGTTGAGGTATCGATAGACGCGAGCGAGTTCAGTAAACGGTCGCTCGAGTTACGCCCGATCGGGGGAACCGATCGGCGTCACAAGGCGGTGACACCGGGGTCCCACTCGTGGGCCAGGCAAGCCGATGCAGGGGTGGGAGGACTGATGGCCGAACCGATCATGGCGCGCTACGTCCAGGAGAACGACGACTGGGCGATCACCGTCGACGGGCAGGGCAAGACGCTGAAGGGCAGGGCGCCCGGCATCATCGCCGCGCGCGACAACGTGGACCAGCTCGTCGAATCGCTCGGCGCGGACGCGAAGGGTGCCACCGTCGTTCACCTGCTGAACGGCAGTGCGCTCGACTTCACCGCGGCCTACATGACGGCGCGGCTGTCACGGCCCGAGCAGGCGCCGGTCGAAGTGCCGGAGCCCGCGGAGTCGCCGGAAAAAGTCGTGGCGGCCAAACCGGAGGGCAAGTCGCCGGATGACACTGAGCCCACTGCGGTGCCGGCTCAGCAGTCGGAGGAGCAGGCAGGCACGGCGAAGCCGCAGAACAAGGCCACCCGTCGTCCGAAGGCGAAGCTGACCGCGGACATCGGCGACGCGCTGGAGACCTCGTCGAAGCCGGCCGAGGTCCCGGCGACCACGGAGAAGGCGGAGGCGGCCAGCCGGAGCTGACCCGTGCCCGGGCACGCGCCCGAGCACGGGCGGCTGTCAGCGGAAGAGCTTGCGCACCAGCAGCGCGACGATGAGCACGCCGACGCCGATGAGCGGGAACTTCACCTTGGGGTCATCGAGCTTCGCGAGCACGCTCGTTTTCGCGGAGTCGGCCAGCTTCTTGGGGTCGGCCTTCTCGCCGAGCTGGTCCAGCGTCGAGGCCAGCGCCTCGCGGGCATGCTCGATCTCACGCTCGATGGTGTCGGGGTCGCGCGCCACCAGTCCTCCTCGATTTCGGCAGGGCACCACCGTAGATGACGACCGGGTGGCGCTCGTACCGGCCACGCCGGAACCACCCCGGCCCGGCGGCTAGGCTGGGCAGGTCGCGCCCGTAGCCCAATTGGCAGAGGCACACGGTTTAGGTCCGTGCCAGTGAGAGTTCGAGTCTCTCCGGGCGCACCGCTGCCCGTTTCGTCTGGTGAGCGAAAATCGACGGCGTGCTGTTGCTGAATCTCCGCTCCGGCGGCGGCAAAGCCGGACATTTCGGGCTGGCGGGCACCCGCAACCACTTCGCGGCCGACCGCGACGCGAAGATCGGGCGGAAGATCACGCGTCTTCTGCCGGGGTCGAAGCCCGCGGCCACCACCGCAGCGTCAGCGCCCCGGCGGCGACCCCGAGCGTGAGCCCGGCGAAGACGTCGCTGCGGTAGTGCGCGCCGGTCACGACTCGCGAAGCAGCGACCCCGGACGCCAGGACGGCGACGGGGACCGCCAGCGCCGGGTGTTCGATGGCCACGCCCGTGGTGAACGCGGCGGCCGAGGCGGAATGACCGGATGGGAACGAACTCGTGATCGGCGGCCGGCGCAGTCGCCGCGCGGCCGGGATCCCGTCCAGCGCCGGGCGTCGCCGGCGCACCAGGCTCTTGAGCACGACATTCGTGGTGAAGCTCGCGATGCTCAGCGCCATCAGTCCGCGCACCGCGCCGCGCCGGGCGCCCGTGTTCCCGCTTGCCGCCAGCACGCCGCCGACGGCCATCCACAACCGGCCGTGGTTGGCCCACCTGCCTAGTGTCGGTAGCACCGTGTCCCGCATACCGCCGATCACACCACCACGCCCGGCTGTTCGTCGAACCGTCCAACGTGGCCGCTTATTTCTTGACCTCGTAGCGCAGGATGACGATGCCGTTTTCGAACAGGGTGGCCTCGACCGGCGTCCAGCAGAAAACGCATGAGTTTCAAGCTCCCCCACAGCCAGATTTCCTTGCCGCTCCTCCCCTTGAGCTCACGGACGGTGGCGGCCGGGTCGCGCGTGATGGTCGCGGTGTCCTCGTCGGCGTAGGGCCAGTATCCCTTGGCCTGGGCGTAGGTGTTCGCGCCGAGGATCATCGTGTCGACCGAGTCGATGAGCCCCATCACGCTTGCCTTGAACGCGGGGGTGGTCGCCTCGGAGAACGGCTCCGCCGCTACAAAGCCGAGCGATGGTGCGGCCACCGCATCTGCCACCGGGACGGAGCCGTCAGGCCGGTCTCGACACCTCGCCGGTTCTGGGATTTCTCTGTGAGTCTCGCCGGTTCCCGGCCGGTGTTGGACAGACTGGGGGCATGGCGGAAGCTCGGATCCTGGTCGTCGACGACGACGAGTTCTTGGCGGACGCGGTGTCCACGGCGTTGCGCTACGAAGGCTTCGACACCGCGGTGGCCGGTTCGCGGGCGGGCACGCTCAACGCCGTCCGCCAGTACCGGCCCGATCTGATCGTGCTCGACATCCTGCTGCCGGACGGGTCGGGCCTCGACGTCTGCCGTGCGCTGCGCCGGGCCGCGTGCCAGGCGCCGGTGGTGTTCCTGACCGCGCGCGACGACACCGAGGACCGCATCGCCGGGCTCACCGCCGGCGGGGACGACTACCTCACCAAGCCGTTCAGCCTGGGCGAGCTGATCGCCCGGATCCGGGCCGTGCTGCGCCGGACCGGCACGACGCGAGGCCAGGCCGCCCTCGCGGTCGCCGACCTGGAGATCGACGAGGCGGCACACCAGGTCCGCAAGGGCGGGCAGCTGGTCGAGCTGACCCCCACCGAGTTCCGGCTGCTGCACTACCTCGCCGTCAACGCCGGAACAGTGCTCACCAAGAGCCAGCTGCTGGATCACGTGTGGCAGTACGATTTCGGCGGCAACGACGGCGTGGTCCAGACCTATGTCAGCTACCTGCGCCGCAAGGTCGACACCGGGCACCCTCGGCTGATCCACACGGTGCAGCGGATCGGGTACGTGCTCCGGCCACCGGATCCCGCGCCGTGAGGCGGGTATCCCTGCACACCCGGCTGGTGCTCACCGTCTGCGCGCTGGTGCTGGTCGGGCTCGTCCCGCTCGCGGTCGCCACCTTCGGCGCCTTGAACGACTGGCGCGCCGCGCACGACACCGAAACGCTCACCGACACCAGCCGCACCCTCGCCGCCGACCTCGCCCAGGGCGGCGAGCTCACCAGCACCCCGCTGGTGACCGCGCTAGCCACGCACGGCGATGTGCCGTCGTTCTTCCAGCTGCGCCGGGACGACGGGACGGTGCTGCAGACCGTGTCCGCCGGCCCGGTCCCGCCGCCGACGACCGCACCCGGCACGGTGCGGGTTCCCGGCTGGCTCGTGCATACAGAACCGGTCGGCGCGGACACGGTGCTCGTCACGGGCATGCGCACCAGCGTCAGCGACGAGCTGCTGGCCCGGATCCGGCGAGTGGTGATCTTGCCCAGCACACTCGCGTTCGTCGGCGTGCTCGGGCTCGCGGTGTGGCTGGTCCGGCGGGAGCTGCGGCCGCTGGCCCGGATCGCCCGCACCGCGCAGGCGATCGGCGACGGTGACCTGACCCAGCGCGTCGAGCCGGCCGGGCCGCGCACCGAGGTCGGCCGGCTCGGGTACGCCCTCAACGGCATGCTCAACCAGCTCGAAACCGCGTTCGAGCAACGGCGCGCCTCCGAACAGCGGCTCCGCGGGTTCCTCGCGGACGCCGCGCACGAGTTGCGCACGCCGGTCGCCACCATCCGCGCCTACGCCGAGCTGTTCCGCCGCGGCGCCGCCGACCGGCCCGCCGACCTCGCCCGCGTGACCGCTCGCATCGAATCCGAGGCCGAGCGGATGGGCGTGCTCGTCGACGAAATGCTGCTGCTGGCCCGTCTCGACCAGGGCCGGCCACTCGACCTGCGCGCGTGCGATCTCAACGATCTCGCCGCGGACGCGATCGCCGCGGCCCGCGCGACCGACCCCGACCGCCCGCTGGAGCTGCACACAGACGGCGAGCCGGTGATCCTGATCGGCGACGCGACCCGGCTCCGGCAGCTCCTCGACAATCTTCTCGCCAACGTCCGTGCGCACACCCCGTCCGGCACCGCGGCCACGCTGACCGTGCGCGCTGACGGGGACGCCGCGACCGTCGAGGTCACCGACTCCGGCCCCGGTATCCCCGCGGACGACCGACCCCGCGTGTTCGACCGCTTCTACCGCGGCGCGCACACCCGCACCGGCGGCACCGGGCTGGGGCTCTCGCTGGTCGCCGCGATCGCGCAGGCGCACGACGGCACCGCGACCGCTCATCCCGGACCGGGCGGAACCGGCACCTGCATCCGTGTCCAGCTCTCCCGGCGCATCGTCTCTTCGTAGGCGCCGATCGCGGTGTGCGGGTCGCCGGGCCGCTCAGCCAGCGCGTCGCGGAGGCGCTGCGCGTCCCGCATCGCGAGGTTGGCGCCGAAACCCGGGGCGAGGTGGATGGCATCGCCGATGAGCGTCACCGGACCGGCCGGCCAAGGCGGCACGGGCGGAATCATCGCGATGCGGAGTTCGACCGTGAGGTCCGGCCACGCCTGATCCAGGATCTGCCGCAAGGCGGGATGCCCGACCGGCGCCTGCGCACCAGGGACTGTCCACATGAGATAGTCCTCGGCGTTGTCGACCGTGGCGGAACTCAAGGCGGGCAACCACTTCCGCCGGGCGATGACCGGTGGTTCAGTGAATCGCAGCGCGGCGAGCACCATGGTCGTGCCGCGCACCTGGGCGTTGGTGGCACTGTCGCCGATCAGTTCGAGCAGCCTGGTATCGGCCACCGCGCGAAGTGGGGTCGCGCCCATCACCATGCGCTTTCCCGTGTCGATTACCTGCGCCTGCGGGAGGTACTGGCGGCGCACCGCCGAGCCGATCCCGTCGGCGCCGACGAGCACATCCGCGGTGTCGGTGCTGCCGTCGGCGAACCAGGCCCGGACGGTGCCGTCCGGACACTGTTCGAACCGGCTGATTCCCGCGTCGAACCGGACCACGTCCTCCAGCCCGGTCAGCAGCACAGCCCGCAGCAGTCGCCGGTTGACCGGGCGACCGGGGCGCGCAGCCGTGGTGGCGTCGAGAGGTTGGCTGCGCACAACGGAAAGCCGTCCATCCACTTCGGACACAACCAGCGTGCGTTCCCGTGGCGCGCCCATGGTCGCCTCGACCATGGCGAGGTGCGCGGGAGGCAGGCAGGCGCGCAGTGCCCCGGCTCCCCGATCGTCGATGTGCAGGCTGACGCCCTGTGGCCGCCCGTCCGGTCCGTCCCGCTCGTACACCGTGACGTCGATTCCGGCCTGGCGTAAGCCTTGTGCCAGCGTCAGTCCGCCGATTCCCGCGCCCGCCACGATCACACGCATTCGACGCTCCGCTCCGTGCGGAGAATGCGCCACGAGATGTAGACGCACGCGCCCAGCGCCGGCGTCTTCAGCACCGTCGACGCGAGTCCGAGCCCGAGGACCTGACCGCCGAGGTACAGCGGCGTCAGTACCGCACACGACAGGACGAACTTGGCCAGGAACACCGTGGTGCACAACTGGTATCGCCGCACCCGGGCGGGATCGCGCCGCCAGGCGAACCGTTCGCCGCGGATCGCGCCGAGCCCCAGCCCGACGATCGGCCACCGCACCAGGATCGACACCAGCGCCACGAGCGCACCGGCGTAGCCGGTCAGCACGTCGGTCAGGTAGAAGTCCACGCCGCGGCCGGTGCTTCCGGCCAGCAGCGCGGAAAGCCCGACCGCGACCAGCGCGGGCGCCGCCTGCCACCACTTCCGGCCGGTGCACACCCCGGCGATCGCGAACACCAGCACGCCGCCGACGGCGACCAGCGCGGACGTCGGCACCTGGCCGGTGAGCAGGTAGACGACGAGGAACAGCATCCGGGAGACGACGGCCTCGGCGACCGTGCGCCAGCCGCCCATCGCGGCGAACAACGACAGCGAGCGCTGCGTCAGCAGGTTCATCATGCACCCGAGGATCGGGCGCCGATCTCAAGATTCCCTGCGAGAACCCCGCGAAATCGCTGCGAACCGGGTTTCCGGCGCGCCAGAACAAGCTGCCCGGCCACCTGCCAGTGTCGTCGCCTGGCGGGAAAGGCCATCGCCATCGGTTGTGGCTAGTACGCGACGCCCATGATGGTTTGGATCGTCTCGGGGCGCTGGATGGCCTGGAGCATCAGGTGGGCGACGTCGGCGCGCGAGATTTTGCTGCCACTCTTGAGGTTCTGACCGTATGCGGTGCGGTAGCGGCCGGTCAGCGGCTTGTCGTTCAGCTGTGGCGGCCGGATGATCGTCCAGTCCAGGCCGCTCGCGCGCAGCTCGTCCTCCATCACGGCCAGGTCGGCGTAGTGCTCGCGAAGCACCCGTTTGACCATCGGGGTCAGCAGGTTCCGCATGACGAAACCTTCGCCGGGGTCGTGCTTGGGCGGGTGCGGGTTCCCCGGGGACGCCACCGTGCCGATGGGGGCGGCGCTGACGACGGCGATCCGCCGCACACCCGTCGCCTTCATCGCGTCGATCATCTCGAGGGTGCCCCGGCCCGCGACGCCCGCTTCGGCTTTGGTGCGGGCGCCCAGTCCGGAAAGGACGGCGTCGGCGCCGGACACCGCGGACTCCAGCACGGCGAGATCGGGCGACGCCAGGTCCGCGGTGACGATGTTGACCGGCGCCGACACTTTCGCCGGGTTCCGCACGACGGCGGTCACCTCGTGTCCGGCCGCCACGGCCTGCTCGACGAGCTGCCGGCCGATACCCCCGGTCGCCGCGAAGATCGTCAGTTTCATGACAGGAACGCCTCCTTGTTGTCAGTGGCCCATTCGGCGAACGTCCGGGCCGGGCGGCCCAGGATCGCCGCCACCTCGCCGGTGCTCGGTTCGGGTGTGCCGGCGGTTTTCGCCAGCAATGCCAGCAAGGCGTGGCCGAACCCGGCCGGCAAGCCGATCTCGGCGAACCGGCGCGAGGCCAGCTCGGGCGGGACCTCGTGGTAACTCAGGTTCCGCCCGAGAACCTCACCAATGGTCTGAACCATCTCCTGCTGGGTCAGCGACCGCGGGCCGGTCAGCGCCACCTTCCGGCCGACCAGGTCGTCGTGCAGCAGCGCGTGCGCGGCGACATCGGCGACGTCCCATTCGTCGATGGGCGCCCAGCTCGCGGCCGGGTACGGGCCGTACACGACGTCGCCTGCGCGGATCTGGCCCGCCCAGGTGCCGACGGCGTTCGAGCAGAACATCGTCGGCCGCAGGCTCACCCATTCCAGGCCGCTGTCGATCGCGGCCGCCTCGACCTCTTTGTTCAGGTCGCCGCGATACCGAGACGGCTGGGCGTCGAGGGGATCGTCGACATTGATCGCGGACAGCGCCACGACCCGCCGGACACCGTGCGCGCGGGCACGGGCGACCAGGTCGGCGGCGGCGTCCCCGACCGCACGCGGGTTGAGGAAGACCGACGTGACACCGTCCAGCGACGAGTCGATCTCCACGCCCGCCGGCAGGCCGGGGTCGGGGTTGCGGGTGACGGCACGGACCTTCGCGCCTTGCAGGGTGAGCGACTCGACCAGCGGCCGCCCGACGTTTCCGGTGGCTCCGGTTATCAGGATCATGCCCACACGACGGGCGGCGCGCGGAAAAAGTGACAAGCTGGACCTGTCACTTTCCGGGGATCAGTTTCGTCGTGGTGGGTATGTACGAACCGAGTGATGACCGTTTCGCCGAGGTGTGGCGCAGTAGCCGCGCCTACCTGACGGACGTCGCGTTCCGCATGCTCGGTGACATCGGCACTGCGGAGGACGTGGTCCAGGAGGCGTTCGTCCGGTTGTCGCGCACCGAGCCCGGCGAGATCGACGACGAGCGCGGCTGGCTGACCGTGGTCACCGGCCGGCTGTGCCTCGACCACATCCGGTCGGCCAGGTCACGCCGGGAGCGGACACAGGACAGCGCGGTGCTCGAGTCGATGGCGCCGGTGGCGCCGGATCCGGCGGACCGGATCACCCTCGACGACAACGTGCGCACCGCGCTGTTCGTCGTGCTGGAACGGCTCAGCCCGGCCGAACGGGTGGCGTTCGTGCTGCACGACGTGTTCCAGCTGCCGTTCGAGTCGATCGCGGAGACCCTCGGGCGGCCGGTGACGACCTGTCGCCAGCTCGCCCGCCGGGCCCGGCAGAAGATCGCCGGTGAGCCGGGCCGCGTGCACGAGGTCGTGCCCGCGGAGCACCGGCTGGTGACCGAGAAGTTCATCACGGCCTGCTACAACGGCGATTTCGGCGCGCTGCTCTCGGTGCTGCATCCCGACGCCTGGGGTATCGCCGAGCCGCTGCCGGGCGCTCCGTTCGGGCCGCAGGTCAGCCGCGGCCGCGAATCGGTGGCGCACAACCTGGTCCACTTCTATCAGGGGCTGAGCCTGGTGTCCGTGCCGCCGACCGTGCTGTGCTACGCCGGGCAGGAACTGTTCGCAGTACTCACCCTGACCGTCACCGGCGACGTGATCACCAAGTTGCACGCCACGATCGATCCGCTCGTGTGGCTGTCCGTCCGAAGAGAACAGAGCTAGCCCGGCTTCCATTGTGGACGGACTACCGGGGCGGGTACTGCTGCTGCCCCGGGTACTGCTGGCCGCCGGGATACTGCTGCCCCTGCGGCGAGTAAGGCTGCTGTCCCTGCGGCGGATACTGCTGCTGCGGGTACGAACCGCCGCCGGGGTACTGCGGCGGGTACGGCGGGTCCGGGAACCGGGGCTGGTTGCTGTTGGCACCGTCGGCACCGATGTAGCGCGCGCTGCCGAAGCCGAGGATCGGGATGCAGATCCACGGGAAGAAGACGGTCAGCACACCGAACCCGGTGCCCTTGCCGTACGCCTTCGCCAGGTCGATGTAGATGATGAACAGCAGAATGATGTCCACCAACGGGATCAGCAACAGGAAAATCCACCACCACGGCCTGCCGGCGACGCGCAGCAACACGATCGTGTTGTAGATCGGGATGATCGCGGCCCAGCCGGGCTGGCCCGCCTTGCTGAAGACCCGCCACATCGCGGCAATCATCAGCACCGCGAAGGCGAGGCCCACGAGGCCGAACGCGATCGCGGCGCCAGGACTCAGTGACGCCTGGTACTCGTATTGATACTGCTGGGTGATGAGCACGTCCCGCGTCCTTCCGATGGCCTGCACGAGCGCGGTCAGCGTAACCGCTGACATCGCGAGGTATGCGCGGATTCACCGAATAAGTCGTCCTAACGGCGCCGCCGGGCGCGGGCCAGGGCACCGAGCAGGAGCGTGACCAGGACATCTTCGAGTTTGGGTCCGAAATGGACGCGGAAGTCGGCCAGTGACGGATCGTCGGCGTAGGCCTCCAGCATGCCCGGCGACGGCCGGGCCGTGGTCCAGATCGCGCCGGTGACCAGCGTGGCATTGGCCGCCGCGGCCTCGGCGCGGTCGCGCAGCTCGGGCAGGTGCCGTCGCAACTGGACGGCCAGCGCGTCCACACTGGCCAGCGCCTCGCGCTTGTACCGTGCCGCGACGGCGGCCGACACGTTCTGCTCCAGGACCGCGGCCTGCTCGCTGAGCAGATCGCACAGCACCTCGCGTCCGGTGAGTGACCGGACGACCACGGTCGCGATCTGCGCCGCGCGGTCGCTGGGGCTCGCATCGCGGTCGACGCCCGCGTCGAACAGGCCGGGCAGCTCCTCGATCCAGTCCGTCCACTCCGCATTCAACAGCTCGAGCAGGATCGCTTCCCGCGACTCGAAGTAGCTCAGCACGTTCGACTTCGCGCGCCCGACACGGCGGCTCAGCTCGTTGAGGCTCACCGCGCGCACGGGCATCTCCTCGAGCATCTTCGCGGCGGTGTCGAGGATCGCGCGACGCCGCGTCTCCCGCTGCTCGGCGCTTCGGGCGCGCTGGAAGTCCGCCATGTCACACAGTTTACCGACCGCCGGTCCTTTGACAGCAGACCGCCGGTCTCCTATTCTCGATGGGGACAGGAGACCGGCGGTCTCCTATACGAGGAAGGTAAGCCATGTCCAAGGTTTGGTTCGTGACAGGCAGTTCGCGGGGGCTGGGCCGGTCGATCGCCGAGGCGGCGCTGGCAGCGGGTGACCGGGTCGTCGCGACCGCGCGCAAGCCCGAACAGCTCGATGACCTGGTCGCCCGGTACGGCGACAAGGTGCTGCCCTTAGCGCTCGATGTCAGCAGCGCGACCGACGCCGAAAAGGCCGTGCGGCACGGCGCGGAAACGTTCGGGCGGCTGGATGTCGTGGTCAACAACGCCGGCTACGGCGATATGGCCGCGGTCGAGGATGTGACGCTCGACGACTTCCGCGCGCAGATCGACACCAACCTGTTCGGTGTGGTGCACGTGACGAAGGCCGCCCTGCCGATCCTGCGCGAGCAGGGTTCGGGCCACATCTTCCAGGTCTCTTCGGTCGGTGGCCGGGTCGGCACGCCGGGTCTCGCGGCCTACCAGAGCGCGAAATGGGCGGTCGGCGGTTTCTCGACCGTGCTCGCCCAGGAAGTGGCGCCGCTCGGGATCAAGGTCACCGTGCTGGAACCGGGCGGGATGCGCACCGACTGGGCGGGGTCGTCGATGACGGTGCCGCCGGTCAGCGAGCCCTACCGCGGCACCGTCGGCGCGTTCGCCGACATGGTGCGGTCCGGAGCGAGCCAGGCGGGTGCCGACCCGGCCGACGTCGCCCGCGTCGTGCTCGCCCTCGCGGGCCGCGACGACGCTCCCGTGCGGCTGTTGCTCGGCCCGGACGCCCTGCAGGTCTCGGACGCGGCCGCGCACGCACTGTCCGAATCGGACACTAAGTGGCGCACCGTTTCCGAGACGCTGCAGGTGCGATAGGGAACTACGGAACCGGCGGGGTGCCGTGGGTGTGGAAGGACTCGATGGTCTTGAGCCCCCACGCCTGGCCCTTCGCGCGTTCGGCCTGGGTCCAGCTGATCGTCTTCCAGTCCGGCGCGAAGATCAGGCGGGCGACCGGGTTGCACAGCTCGATCCGGTTGCCGCCCGGCTCGTAGACATACAGGAAGAACGTCTGCTGGATCGCGTGCTTGTGCGGGCCCGTCTCGATGAAGACGTCGTTCTCGAGGAAGATGTCGGCCGCACGCAGGATGTCCTCACGGGTGTCCGTCGCGAAGGCGATGTGGTGCAGGCGCGCGTGGCTGCCCGTCCAGTCCTCTGTGTACACCAGGTCGTAGGACTTGCTGGCGAAGTGCAGCCACTGCGCGGCGATCTTGCCGTCGTCGAGCACGATCTGTTCGGTCGCCTCACCGCCCAGCAGCTCCGACACGAACTCGCCGTTGGGGCTCACCTGCGCCGCCAGGTAGTTCACGTGGTCCAGCCGCCGCACGCACACCCCGTGCCCCGGATAGGCCTGCGCCTGGTTCTTCAGCGCCGGGCGCAGCTCCTCCGGTGGTGTGTACCACTCGCTTTCCCAGTACAGCTCGAACTCGTGGCCATCCGGGTCCTTGCACAGGTACGTCGGGCCGATGCCCTCGTCACCGTCGATCCAGCCGACGCCGAGGCCCGCGGTGTCGATCGCCTTCACCCGGCGATCCAGCGCTTCCTGGCTCGACGCGCGCAGCGCCGTGCGCCGGATACCGGACGTGCTGTGCGCGGTGAGCTTGAGGCTGTGGTGCTCGTAGTCGTCCCACGTGCGCAGGTACACCGAGTCGCCGGCGCGGCCGTTTTCGGTCAGCCCCATGACATGCGTAAAGAACCACAAGCTCTTCTCGGGTTCGGGGGTGAGCAGTTCGACGTGGCCGAGATGGGCGATGTCGTGCAGCGGGGCCATCGAGCTCTCCTAGGGTCCGGTCGGGTCAGAGCCCGTACTTGTCCGCGGTCACGTACTTGACGCCGAGTTCGCTGAGCTTGTCGCGGAGTCCGTAGCGGTCGAGGCCGAGTTCGCCGTTCCGGAAGGCTTCCCGGGTGGCTTCTTCCTTGGTCGCACGCGCCTGCGCCGCTTCGAGCGCCCGGTCCACGTCCGCGCGCGGCACGACGACGACCCCGTCGTCGTCGGCGAGGATCGCGTCACCGGGCACGATGTGTTGCCCGGCAACGGTAATCGGGATGTTCACCGCGCCCGCAGTGGCCTTCACGGTGCCCTGCGCGGAGACAGCGGCCGACCACACGGGGAAGTTCATCGCGTGCAGTTCGGCCACATCGCGCACACCCGTGGTGGTGACCAGACCCCGGACGCCACGGTGCCGCAGCGCTGTCGCGAACAGTTCGCCGAACAGGCCGTCGGTGTTGGGCGACGTCGTCGTGACCACGAGCAGGTCGCCGGGCTGGGTCTGTTCGACGGCGGCGTGGATCATCAGGTTGTCCCCCGGCCAGCACACCACCGTCACCGCCGTGCCGCCGATGCGCGAACCGAGATGCGTAGGACGCAGCGCGGGGCCGAGATATCCCGTGCGGCCCATGGCTTCGTGCACGGTGGCCACCCCGTACCCGGCAAGCTTGTCCACAGTGGACAGATCCGCGCGCGGCGGGTTCGTGACGATCACGCCGGTCATGCCAGCTCCCCGGTCACCTGCGGGTACAGCCGCACGTAGGCCTCGCCCATGGTGCTGTGCGGCAGCCCGAGGTTCGGCCCGGCGTTGCGCTTGACCTGCACACCGCGCCGTTTCGCGAGATCCGTGTAGTAGTCCCACATGTGCTGCTGCGCCGGCAGGCATTCCATCGCCGCGCGCTTGGTGTCGAACACGGAGGTGATGTCCAGCAGCACGTTGGGCTTGAAGTCGCACTGCTCGGGCTGGTGGGGTTCGAAGAAGAACACCGGCGGCGCCCCCAGCGGCTCGCCCGGCGCCTCGTACCCGACGGCCTGCGCGAGCACGCGCGCCTGCAGGGCCATGCGGGCGGCGGCCGGGTGATCGCCGTTGTACGGGTCCACCAGGGGATGCGTCAGCACGACGGTCGGGACCACTTCGCGGTAGACGCGCACGATCCGGTCGACCAGCTCCGGCGACTCGACCAGCGGGTAGTCCCCGGCGTCGAGGAACTCGATCTCCGCGCCCAGTGCCTTCGCAGCGTTGGTGGCCTCCTCGCGGCGGATCTGCTTGATCTGTTCGAGGGAGTTCCCCTCCCGCCACGCCTTCGCCGACTCACCGCGTTCGCCATAGGTAAGGCACAACACGGTGGCGCGGTCCCCACGGGCCGTGGCCAACGCGATCGCCCCCGCCGCACGCCAGACGAAATCGCCCGCGTGCGCACTGACCACCAACAACGAACCCATTGCAGCTCCTCGGAAGTACTCGGCTCTAAGCCGACCCTAGGAGCGCCACCACAAGATTGTCAACAATTTGGTAGACGATCTGCTCAGGTCTTCCGCCCGGTGAAAGCCAGCAGCCGATCGCTTGCACCCGCCAGCGGCGAGACCAGCAGCGGCGGCCCGAACCGGCCCGACCGGTCGTCGCCGGTGATGAAGAACGGCGCCAGATCGAGGAGTTCCTCGGCCAGCGCCGCCGGCAGCGGGCGCTCGTGGCCGCAGGCCCGCGCGACATCCCAGCCGTGCACCGCGACCTCGACCGCGCCCGCGCTGGTCAGGATGCCCGTGGTCAGCGGGCTGCCGCCGACGGACACCGAACCCGGCGCGTCCGCGGCACTCCACGCGGCGAGCAAGCGGCAGGCGCGGTCCTTCAGAACCGTGACGGGGTCACCGGAGCCGGCCTCGGGCACGTCGAGCGTGACGTGCCCGAGGTCGGCGGCTTCGTGCAACGCGAGCAGCGAATCGTCCATGTGCGCCAGGAGTTCGCGCAGGTTCCAGTCCCGGCAAGGAGTGGGGCGCGGCAGCAGCGCGGGTGTCACGAGGTGCAGGCTGCCGAGGGTGTAGTTGACCGCGCGTTCGAGCAGCCCGATGCCGCCGACCAGCGCCGCCGCGCCCTCATCGATCATCGAGCCAGGACCTCGGGGAGGCCGAACTTCGCGAACAGCGACAGGTCGAAAAAGCACGCGACATGCTCGACGCCGGACGCCGACAACGTGAGCACCGGCAGGTTGAACGGCCGGTAGACGTCGCCGTCGCGCATGTACAGGCCGAACGCGGGCTGTCCGTTCGCCCGGGTCGGGACGAGCCGCATGTCGCCGGGACCATCGGCCGGGCACTGGGTGTCGATGAGCCGCGCGATGTTCTCCGCGCCCTGGTACCAGCCGATGAACGGCGGCATCTCCCAGACGGCGTCCTTGGTGAACAGCTCGACCATCGCGGTGATGTCCTTGCGCTCGAACGCGTCCACGTACCGGTCCAGCAGCTCACGCTGGTCCGCGGCGCTGGGCTCGACGACCTCTTCCTCGTGCGGGGTGACCTCGGCCAGCTGCGTGCGGGCGCGCTGGAGAATGCTGTTGACCGCGGTGGTCGTCGTGTTGAGCACCTTCGCGACCTCGGCGGCGCGCCACTGCAGGACGTCACGCAAGATCAGCACGGCGCGCTGGCGCGGCGGCAGATGCTGCAGCGCGGCGATGAGCGCGAGGCGGATGGTCTCCCGGGAGGTCACGATCGCGGCGGGGTCGGACTGCTCGGCGCCGACCATCGCGTCCGGCACGGGTTCGAGCCACGGCACCTCGGCCTGCTCGACCAGCTCGTCGCCGGCTTGTGCGCCCGGGTTGCCGAGTCCCGTCGGCAACGGGCGTTTGCCGCGGTTCTCCAGCGCGGTCAGGCACACGCGGGTGGCGATCCGGTAGAGCCAGGTGCGCAGCGACGAACGGCCCTCGAACTTCTCGTAGGACTTCCATGCGCGCAAGTAGGTCTCCTGCACCAGATCCTCGGCGTCGTGCACCGAGCCCAGCATGCGGTAACAGTGCGCGAGCAGCTCACGTCTGTACGGGTCGGCCTGACGAAGGAAATCCTCGTCGGCCGGTCTCTCGGTCAGTGTCATGGTCACCAGCATCGCCTCCACTCCGGTGCCTGTACAGACCAGGCGAACCGGCGAAACTCATCGGTGCTGGCGCGGCCGGTTTTCCGGCGGCAGGCCGCGCGCCGCTTCGGCGAGCACGCCACGTAACCACAGATGGCCGGGGTCCTCGTCGAAGTTCGCGTGCCACCACAACTTCTCGACGATCGGCTCAGGATTGCCGGGACATTCGAGGACCCGCAGGCCCAGCCGCCCGGCGACCTGGTGTGCGAGACGCTCCTGCAGCAGCGCGACCCGGTCGGTACCGGCGACCAGGTGCGGCACCGCCTGGTAGCTCTCGACACGCACCGCGACCTGCGGCCGGATGCCGAACGTCGTGAGCTGTCGCGCGATCGGCGCGGCCGTCGGATAGCCCTGGTTGGGCTGGTAGGGCACGACCCAGAACAGGCGCGCGAGGTCATCGAGGCTGGGCTGGTCCGTGTCCAGCTCGCGGTTGGCCTCGGCGACGACGCACACCCAGCGATCGCGGAACAGCTCCGCCGACCGCAGCCCGGGGATCCGGAACCGGCCCGCCGGCGGGGCGATCATGCCGTCCATCAGGCGCACGTTCTCCTCGACGTCGGCCGCCATCGCCTCGCGCACCAGACGCAGGTGCAACCGGACCCGCGGGGCCCGCTCGTCCAGCAGCCGCGCGAGATGCTCCCCGAGCACGGCGATCGTGTAGTCGGCGACGAGCAGCGTGAACTCGCGGCGCGAAACCTTCGGATCGAAGCTCTCCCCCGCGGCGAACAGCCGTTCCGCCGCCGCGCACACGACCTCGACCTGCTCGGCGAGCTGGGTCGCGAGCGGCGAGAGCACGTAACCGCCCTTGCCGCGGACGAGCAGCTCGTCGCCGAAATGCCGGCGCAGCCGGGAGAGCGCCGCGCTCGCCGCGGGCTGGGTGACGCCGACCCGCTCGGCCGCGCGCGTGACGTTGCGCTCCCGGATCAGCTCTCGCAGCATGACCAGGAGGTTGAGATCCAGGTTCGCCAGATGCGCCACGGGTCGATTCATGACCGTCCGAGTGTAGGTGGACAACCGGCCGTGCGACGCACCTTCAGTCGTGGACGCTGCCCGGCGGGTACGTCAGGTCTATCGCCTGCTCGGGCACCTTGAGCGACTTGTGCAGGATCCCGCGCATGATGGGCTCCGGCGCCAGGCAGTCCTCGCAGGCTTCCGGGTCGGCGACCGAGATCCGCACATCCACCCGTCCGTCCACTACGGACACATCGAGCGCGTAGCCGTCCGCGGCGAGCGTCTTCCGCATCGCCTCCAGGCCGTTCGGGTCGATCACGCTTTCCCTCCCACCGGAACGGCTTTCCCGCTCCACAATCCGAAAACCCTTACCACCATGGACATCGCGGCATTGCGGGCGCCGGCCACCACGATCGGAAGCCGCGCCGGGTCCGGCAGGAACCGGTCGAAAACCTCGTCGTCAGCCGGGGAATCAGCCGCATGCCGGACACCGTTCTCGGTCAGCCCGTTCTTCCCCGCCCGCCGCAGATCACCGCGCCGCCGACCGACGTGCTCGACGAGCCACGCCTGCACGTCCGCCTTCGAAAACCCTTCCTTCGCCAGCATTTGCGCGTGTTCCGGGCCGAGCACCAGCCCGCACGGCGCCTCGCGGAAGATCACCGCGCCGGTCCGGGCCATGGTGTCCGCGATGTCCGTCAGCACCTGCCCGGGATCCTGCGTGTGCCGATTGTCGACGTACTCGCAGGTGCGCAACAGCATCGCCGAAACGGCACTTGTCCCCTCGTCCAGTCCACATTCGACGGACAGCGGCTTCCACGGGCTCTCTTCCTCGTTCTCCGCGATACAGATCGACCACCGGCCCGGCAGCCCCTGTGTCGCCTGCTCCAGGACATGCGGCCGCACCCCGAACGCGTTGCGCACGATCAGCCCGATCGCCCGCGCGACTGTCGCGTTAGGACGGAAGCCCGGCCCGAACACCCCGCCGGTGCTGTTGAACCCCAGCTCAGCGCGCACCGGTCCGTTCACGACAATCAGCGGCGCCGGTCCACTCGTGCTCTGCCACCCGCCGCCGCGCGCGGCCCGGTCGCTCATCACCGCTTCGAAAGCCGCCAGCACCACCGGAAAGTACTCGGGCTTGCAGCCGGCCATCGCGGCGTTGATCGCGGCCAGTTCGACCGTGCAGTCGCGGCCGACCTGCTCGATCCGGCCGATGACCTCCTCGGGCGCACGCGAAGTGTGCGCAAGAAACTTGTCGACAAGTGACCGCGACGCGGGGACGACGGGCAACCCGTCAGTCCAGTCCTGCTCGTAGCAGTACTCGATGGCCTCCTGCGCCGCGCCCGGGTCGGTCATGGCTTCGTCAGAATGTTGACAATCTCCGGCAGGACGTCTTCGGCGCGCTTGCGCACCTCGTCGGGGTTGAGCACCGCGACCGGGTGCGCGGTTTTCGCGTAGTGGTAACCCTTCGCATCGCGCAACTCGGCCATCGCGTCCGCGGTGACGACGAACGCGTCGCTGCAAATCACCGCCGCGGGCACCCCGTTGCGCTCGAACGCGACCCCGTCCGCGACCGCCGAAGCGCTGCACGAACCGCAGTCCCCAACGCCGGTGATCACCGCGTCGCAGCTGTCCTTCAGCTCCGCGAGCTGATCGTCGGGCACCGGCAGCGCGAACGACTTCTTCACCACCGGCTTCACGGCGGCGACCCCGTGCCGGGAGACGAGCAGCCTGCCCAGCTCGTCGAGGAACAGGGCCGCGTTCTGCTTGGTGTTGGACAGCAACCCGATCGTCGCGCCGTCGAGCCGCGCCCGCTCCCGGGTCAGGACCGCGGTCCCGGCGGACGCCGTGCGCTGCCCGCCGGTCGGGTCGAGGATCGCCTCAGGCATGCTCGATCACCCCTCGGATGTTCTTGCCCGCCAACATGTCCCGGTACCCGTCGTTGACCTCGTCCAGCCGGTACCGGTGGGTGATCAGCTCGTCGAGCTTCAGCTGCCCGGCGCGGTAGAGGTCGAGCAGCAGCGGGATGTCGTGCAGCGGGTTCGCGCCGCCGAACAGCGCGCCGTGGAATTTTCGCTGGTAGAGCGTCATCAGCGCGCCCGGCAGGTCGTACTTCCCGACGCCGGTGATGGTGACCTGGCCGTCCTTCCCGGCCAGGTCCGCGCCGGTCCGCACGACGTCGCTGGTCATGATGCCGACGGTCAGGATCACATGGTCGGCGAGCTGCCCGCGAGTCGTGTCGACGAGGAACTCCCGCGCCTGCACGGGATCGGTGAACGTGTGGGTGGCGCCGAGCTTGGCGGCCATCTCCAGTTTGAACGGCACCGGGTCGATCGCGATCACGGTCTTCGCGCCGGCATACTGCGCGCCCTGCACCGCGTTGATGCCGACCCCGCCGATGCCGAAGATCACCACGGTCTGGCCGGCCCGCACACCCGCCGCGTACACCGCCGATCCCCAGCCGGTGGTGACCCCGCAGCCGACGAGCGCGGCCACCTCGGGCGCGATGTCCGGTTCGTAGCGCACACAGGAGGTCTCCGACAGCACGGCGTACTCGGAGAACGTGCCGAGCACGCACATCCCGCCGAGGTCGTCGCCACCGGCGTGGAAGCGGAAGGTGCCGTCGGGCAGCTTGCCGGTGCCCGCGTTCAGGCCCGCGTCGCACAGGTTCTGCCGCCCCGTCGAGCAATACCGGCATTTGCCGCAGACCGGGATGAACGAGCAGACGATGTGGTCGCTCTCCGCCACCCGGGTCACGCCCGGGCCGGCCCGCTCGACGATGCCGGCGCCCTCGTGCCCGCCGACCATCGGCAGCCGCGCGGGCGAGTCACCTGCGCGGATGTGGTCGTCCGAATGGCACAGGCCGGCCGCCTCGAACCGGACCAGCACCTCGCCCGCCTTCGGCTCGTCGAGCGCCAGTTCCTCGAGCTCCCACCACTTGTCCGGTCCCGCTTCCCGCAGCACCGCGGCCTTGGTCGTCACCATGGTCCGATCGTCGGCCCGCGGGCAGCCGGGCTCCAGCCCGTTTCCGCCTGGTGACAACAAGAGATCGCGGGCACGGAACAGGGCGATGTCGAATAAGCCCTGGCACGCCGTGATTGGCAGCGCGAGCGCCGAGATGATGTCAAGCTTTGGCCATGACGAACGATCGCAATGTGCTGGGCGGGGAGCTCGAACCGTGTGGCAGCGACCCCGTCACCGGGTTCTACCGCGACGGCAGCTGCACCACCGGCCCGGAGGACCTCGGGAGCCATACCGTGTGTGCCGTCGTCACCAAGGAGTTCCTCGAGCACCAGCTCGCGGTCGGCAACGACCTGATGACCCCGCGCCCGGAGTACGAGTTCCCGGGACTGCAGGCCGGGGACCGCTGGTGCATCGTCGCGGCCCGATGGCAGGAAGCGTACGAAGCGGGCATCGCCCCGCCGGTCGTGCTGGCCGCGACGCACGCCCGCGCGCTCGAAGTCGTGGAGCTGGAGGCGTTGCGCGAGCACGCGGCCGACGTGCCGGCGGACCCTAGCTCGCTGCTCTGATCCGGCGCCGGGTGAACTCGACGGCCCCGGCGACGAGCGCGATCGACGCGAGGAGCGCGATGATCTCGACGGCCAGGTTGTGCCGGATCGCGAAATCGGGTTCCAGCAGGCCACCCGGGTCGTCGAGCACCGCGGCCCGGGCGCCCTGGGGTTGCCGGTCGGTCGAGTCGGTGCGGATCGTGAAGGTGCCGCCCAGCGGGCACGCGACGGTGTGCACGAATCCGTAGTGCTGGTACCGCGATCGCGTGTCGACCTCTTCGCGATGGACCACCTGGCACGACTCGGTTAGCCCGAACGTGTGTAATGCGAGCCCGCGCCCGCCGACGGTGACCGCGGCGAACAGCAACGCGCTCGACGCCACCGCGATGATCAGCGCCCACCAGGGCCCGCCCGCGAACCGCACCATGCCGAGGCCGAACGCGGCGACCCCGGCGATCCCGATGACCAGCGCCGCGATGGTGCTGTGCGGCGGAAGGATGAACACCAGCGCGGCGGCGAGGATGGCCGCGAGCCCGGCCGGTGCGACCACCCGGCCGGTGCGAATTCCGATTCGCTGAGCCAAATCACCAGCCGGTGAGCCTGCCACCGGATAACTCTAGCCGGGAAATCCGCCCTTGTATTGTGACCGCGTGCACGAAGCCGGCTACTACGAGCTGCTCGGGGTGGACAGGACCGCCTCGCGGGCGGAAATCAAGTCGGCGTACCGGCTGAAGGCGCGCGCGAGCCACCCCGACGCGGGCGGTTCGCCCGCCGAGTTCCACGAGTTGCGGCAGGCCTACGAGACGCTCAGCGACCCGTACCGGCGGGCCGACTACGACCGCGGGCTGACGCCGGTGCCCGTCCGGATCCGGCGGCGGCCACGTGAGTTCGGCGAGGACCCGTCGTTCGTCGCGACCATGCCACGGCTCGATCCGGAAACCCTGGCGTGGTGGCATCGCGACGAGGACTGCACGTATGCGGCGGGCCCGCAACGACCGGGGCACGCGCCCGCCGCGATCCTGCTCGGCTGGCTGCTGCTCGTGGTGCTGCCGCTGACCGCCGGCTGGTTGCTGCTGACCGTCTGGTTGCTGCTCGCGACGGCGGTCGCGATCTGGCTCGTGCGGCGGCACCTGCTCGTCATCAAGGCACGCCAACGGTTCGCGACCGAGTTCGGCGGCACCGTGACCTTCGGGCGGCCAGGGGCCGACGCCGACCAGTGGGGTGAACGGCTGACCGCCGAGCTGCTCGCGCGGTACCTCACCCGGTTGCCGAGCGTGCGGATCTTCCACGGGCTCGCCTGGCCGGGCTCGGTGTTCGCCGATATCGACCACGCTGTGCTCGCCGGGCGCCGGCTCGTGCTCGTCGAGTCGAAGACCTGGCTGCCCGGCACCTACGGCGCGGACGACGACGGCACGCTGTGGCGCGACGACCGTCTTTTCCGCGGCGGCGCGACCCGGCTCCCCGAGGCCATCGAGGCCTTCCGGGAGTTGCTGCCCGGGGTGGAGATCCGGGGCGCGCTGATCGTGTATCCGAGCCGCGCCGGCGAAGTCACCACCGAGGAGGATTTCGACCTGCCGGCGCCGCCGATGACACCGGAGCAGTTCGTGGCGGAGATCGGCGGCTGGCTCGCCGCCCAACCGTCCACTGTGGACGTCGACGTGCTGCGGCTGGTGCGTAGCCAGGTCGTTTCCTAGGCCACGCTCCACAGGCAGATCGGCGGCTCGCGATCTCGCTTGGCGACGTACGTGCCCTTCGACTTCACCGTGACCACGAGACCGCGCTCGCGCAGGAGCCGTGTCGCGTGGCGGGCCGTACCCAGCGAGACGCCGTACTCGCGGGCGAGCTGACCTTCGGCGGGCAGCGGGGTGTGCGGGGCCAGCTCGCCGGATTCGATCCGGACGGCGATCAGCTTGGCGACCGTCTCGTAGAGATAACCGGGAGCATCACGATCAAGTTCCATGCGACAAAAAGTATCACGAAAACGACAAGCTGTCGCCCGGAACACGGGCGTTAAACTGCTGGTCTGATGACGGACGAGGAGCTGGGCGACGACGGGCTCGACGAGCGGTTGCGCGCGCTCGCGACCCGGCTCCGCAAGGCCCGGCGCGACCAGGACCTCAGCCAGGAGGACCTCGCCGATCGCGCCGGCGTGTCCCGTTCGGTCGTCGCGGAACTCGAACGGTCCCGGCTCGACCAGCCGAAGCGCAAGGAGGACCCGCGCAAGCGGCCGCCGCGCAACATCACGCTCGACAGTCTCTTCCGGATGGCTGACGCGCTCGGCGTGCACCCGGCGGACCTGCTCGACGACCGCTGACGCGCGTCATGGCCACGAGCCCGGGAGGCTGTGGCCGCGCTCACTGACCACAACTGATCACCCGTGATAGGCATGCCTGATGCGCCTGCTGTTGCTGTCCAACTCGACCGCCCCCGGCAGGCGGTACCTCGAACACGCCGCCGACGCGGTGGCCGACGTCCTCACCGGTGTCCGGCGGCTGCTGTTCGTGCCGTTCGCGCTCGCCGATCACGGCGGCTACACCGCACAGGCCGCCCGCGCGCTCGAACCGCACGGCGTCGAGGTGGTGGGCGCGCACCAGGACGACCCGATCAAGCTGTTCAACTCCGCGCAGGCGGTGTTCGTGGGCGGTGGCAACACGTTCCGGCTGCTGCGCCAGCTCTACGCGCGCGAGCTGCTGGCCCCGATCCGCGACCGGGTCGCGCACGGCACCGTCTACATCGGATCGAGCGCGGGCACGAACGTGGCCTGCCCGACCATCAGGACGACCAACGACATGCCGATCGTGCAGCCGCCCGCGTTCGACGCGACCGGGCTGGTGCCGTTCCAGATCAATCCGCATTACCTCGATCCGGTCGCCGGCGACACGCATATGGGCGAGACTCGCGAGGAACGGATCGAGCAGTTCCTGGAGGAGAACGACGTGCCCGTGCTCGGCATGCGGGAAGGAACCTGGCTGCGCCGGGAGGATGCGACGCTCACCCTCGGCGGCGAGGCGGTCGGCGCGCGGCTGTTCCGGCGGGACGCCGAGCCCGAGGAGATCGATTCCGGCACCGACCTGAGCAAGCTGCTGGAAAGCGCGGGCCGCTACCGGTGACTGCCTGGGCGCGTGCGCTTGAGACCGGTTGGGTGGTCGACGGCGCTGTCCCCGGGCCGGACGTCGACGAGTTCGCCGAGCCGGAGGAGGTGACCGTCGCCCTCGCACGGACGCCGGGGCCGAGCCTGCTGGCGGTACAACATCCGCACCGCACGCCCGAAGCCCGCGGCCGCACGCTCACCGAAGCGCTGCCCGGCGCCCGGCGGCTGCTGGACGACCTGCTTTCCGCGTCGTACCACCAAGTCCACGACGTGGTGGCGGTGTACGAGGTGGCCGGGCGCACCATCGGCGTGCTGTGCCTGATCGATCCGGCCGCTGTGGACGGGCAGGTGCGGCACAGCGAACAGGTCTACCCGGACATCGTGGCCGAGCGCGCGGCGATGCTGACCGGGCTCGGCCGCGCGACCAGCGCCGCGATGCTGGTCCCGATCGGCGACGGCGACCGGCTGACGGCAGTGGCGCAGCGCGCGGTGGTCGGACGCCCGCCGGCCGTGTGCACCCCGGACGCGCACCGGCTCTGGCTGGTCGGCGCCGGCCCGGCGCAGGACGAACTGCTCGCCGCCGTGCGGCATCAGCCGCTGCTGGTCGCCGACGGCAATCACCGGGTCGCGGCCGCGGCGGCCGCCGGTTCGAGCCTGCTCGCGCTGGTCACCGGAGGCCCGCGGCTGCACATCGGCGCCATCCACCGGTCGATTGTCAACAGTGGCTTGTCGGTTGTCGACATCGCGGCGGCGTGGCGGCGGGCCGGTCTGACCGTGCGCGACGTGCCGAACCCGGAACCACCGCGCGTGCCGGGCACCGTGACCGTTCCGGCCGGCCTGCTCGTGGTACTGCCCGAGCCCGACGGGCCGCTGCCACGAATCGACCACGGCGTCGTCGAGGACCTGTTGCTCGGCAGCGCGCTCGGCCTCGACCCGGAAGGCCCGCACGTGCGCGTAGTGCCCGAGGGCCACGACCCCGGCCCGGGCGTCGACGCGCTCCTGCAGCTCGCCCCGGTGCCGCTCGCGGACGTCCTGGCGGTGCACGAGCAGGGACGGCTGATGCCGCGCAAGAGCACCTACTTCACGCCGAAACCGCGCAGTGGCCTACTGATCGCCCAGCTTTGACCCCGGTAGCACCCGGGCCAGCGCGGGCCAGCCGACGTCATGCGCCCGTTCCGCGGCTTCCGCACGACCTCCGCCCCGCACCCCGAACAGCCGTTTCGCGTAGAGCAGGTAGATCACCACGGCCAGGTTGATCAGCAGCGTGAGGATTTTCAGCGCACTGACCCGCTGCGTGAGCTCGTAGACCTCCGGCACCAGCAGCACCGCCGTCGCCACGAACGTCAGGTACTCCGCCCACCGCTTGCCCAGCCACAGCCCGATCGCCTCGGCACCCTCCAGTACCGCATATCCCGCGACCACCGCGCCGACCAGCCATAACGTCGACGGCCGGACGTTGAGCAACCTCGTCACCTCGCCGAGCATGCCGGTACCGGAGCTGCCGGTGCGCCCGCCGAGCGCGCCCTGCAACGCGTCCAGGGCGCGGTAGAAGGACCCGGTCAGATCCTGCCGCTCGCGCGCGAAGACGAAGATGCCGACGGCCAGCGCCCCGAGCACCGCGAAGTGCAGGACGCGGTCCAGCGCGATCAGCCGCAGCACGTACAGATCGCGAAGGGGCTTGCCGCGCAACGGCAACTCCACCTCGTCGCGCCCCGGCACCTGCTCCTGGCTGGGCTTTTCGGGCAGCGGCAACGGGATCCAGCTGTCGCAGCGCAGGCACCGGTGCCACCGCAGCCCGTCCCGCTCGCGCACGACCATCGCGTCCTCGGCCCGGACCCGGGCGGCGTCCCGGCCGATGAGCTGGTGCCCGCTTCGCGCACAGCCCAGCAGCTCGTAGTGCAAACGGCGGCGCCGGGATCCGGCACCTGGCGGGACAAGGAGCTCGTCTTCGCTGGTCACTGTGGCAGATTAAGCCAAAGGTGCTCGTCACGTGTACACGGCGAAAACCCCGGTCTGCAAATTGCAGAATTGGTCGGTTTCAGTGAGCGAATCGCCAGTTTGCTACATTCCGGTGACGACCCTCGGCTCCGCCGCCCGGAGCCCCTTATGCTGCAGACAGTCGAGAAACCGGATGGTAATCATGGCCGCTCGCACTGATTTCGCCCCCGGAGACACTTGTTTCGCCTGTCTCGTTCCCAGAGAACAGACACCGGAGAACGAAGAATGGTGTTTCGACAGGCACAATAGGCCGCTCTGTGGCCAGTGCGCACGTGACGAATGCATTATCCACGAACCCTGGACCGACGAATTCCCCGACGTGGAATTCCTGCCGCGACGTGGCGGCGAACTCATGCACAGCCTTCCCTGACGCACCATCCTGTCGCAACCGGCCGCACCCACGCGGTATAACGTGGGTCGACCGACCACCGGCGACGGGAGGTGATGGCTGATGGGGGATGCCGCGGCACGCCCCACGGTGAGCAGGCGACGCGAAGTCAGCCACACGAGCGCCCGCTCGTTGCTGATGACCGTGCTCGGTGAATTCGTGCTTCCCCGCGGGCGCCCGGTCTGGACGTCCACGCTCGTCGACGTGCTCGCCGTGTTCGGCGTCGAGGAGAAGTCCGCGCGGCAAGCGCTCGCCCGCACCGCGGCCGAAGGCTGGCTGGTGTCCGAACGCGTCGGCCGGCGGGTGCGCTGGTCGCTCACACCGCCGGGGCGGCGGCTGCTCACCGAAGGCGCCGCGCGGATCTACGGCTTCGGCCGGGACGGCGGCGAGTGGGACGGGCGCTGGCTGATGCTGCTCGTGTCGGTGCCGGAGTCCAAGCGGGATCTGCGGCACAGCCTGCGAACGCGGCTGACGTGGGCGGGTTTCGGTTCGCCGACGCCCGGCGTGTGGATCAGCGCGGACACCACCAGACAGGACGAAGCGGACGACATCGTGCGTGCGCTCGAACTCGACCGCGAGGCGATGTCGTTCGTCGCTTCGTACGGCCAGATCGGCGACGAGGACGCGATGGTCTCGCGCGCCTGGGATCTGAGCGCGCTCGAGGAGCGGTACGAAGGTTTCATCGACGAGTTCACCGGTCTGAACCCGGCGACCGGCGGCGAGACGCTGCAGGCGCAGACCCGGCTGGTGCACGAATGGCGCCGCTTCCCGTTCCTCGATCCGCAGCTGCCGGTCCGGCTGCTGCCGGCGAACTGGAGCGGCGTGCAGGCGTCGGAGTTGTTCCACCGCAAGCATGTCGAGTGGCGGGCCACCGCGCAGCAGCACTGGGATCTGCTGACGGCCGAAGAAGAAGCGGCCTAGATCTCCCTCATTCTTGCCTGTTTCTCCCTAACGCGGTAAGGTGTTCGAATATCGAGCCACGAGCATTGTTCTGGCTCAATTTCCGCATCATCGCCGGCGTGAGGATTTCGGACCGAAGATGTCATCAATGGCGGGAATCGGAATCGTCGGAGCCGGTATCGCCGGTCTGCATCTCGGGCTGCTGCTGCGCCGGCACGATGTTCCGGTCACGATCTACAGCGACCGCGACGCGGAACAGATCGGCAGCGGGCGAATGCTCAACAGCGTCGCGCACCACCACGCGACGATCGAGCGCGAGCAGGCACTGGGCGTCGATCACTGGCCGGACGAGGAATACCACTACTTCGGCCACCATCATTACCTCGGCGGCGGGCCACAACCGTTGGTGTTCCCGGGTTTCTTCACCGCCCCGTCGCGGGCGATCGACTACCGCATCTACTTGCCGGCCCTGCTGGCGGACTTCGTTTCCCGCGGCGGCGAGTTCGAGGTGCGGCCGGTGCAGGCGGCCGACGTGAGCACGCTTTCCGAGCGGCACGAGCTGGTCGTGATCGCTTCCGGCCGCGGGAACATGAGCGCGATTTTCCCGCGCCGGGCGGACAAATCTCCTTACGACACACCACAACGCAAGCTGTGCGTCGGGTTGTACGAAGGCGTCGCGCCGTCGGATCCGCGCGGGGTCACGATGAGCGTGGCGGCCGGGCAGGGCGAGCTACTCGAAATCCCGATCTACTCCTCGGCCGGGCACGTCACCGCATTGCTGTTCGAGAACGTGCCGGGCGGCGAGCTGGAAATGCTCGCCGAAATCAGTTACGACGACGACCCGGTGGGTTTCGAGAAGACCATTCTGGACATGACCCGGAAATACCATCCGGCGACGTTCGAACGCATCGACCCGGCGGCGTTCCATTTGACGGGTCCGCTCGATCTTCTGCAGGGCGGCGTGCTGCCATCGGTCCGCGAGGATTACGCGCGCCTGCCGAACGGCCGTTATGTCGTGGCGCTCGGCGACGCGCATGTCGTCGTGGACCCGGTGATCGGCCAGGGCGCGAACTGCGCTTCGTATTCGGCCTGGGAACTCGGGCACGCGATCGTCGAGGACCCCGCGTTCGACGAGCGGTTCTGCCAGAAAGTGGCCGACCGGCGGCGCAACCGCGTGCACGCGACTGCGGACTGGACCAATCTGATGATCAGCGCACCCCCGCCGCCGCACCTGCTGCGGATGTTCGGCGCGATGGCGCAGAACCAGGCCGTGGCCGACGAGTTCACGGAGAACTTCAGCTACCCCGACCGCCAGTGGGACCACCTCGCCACCGCGGACCGGGTCGCCTCATACCTGGCCCGCCACGGCATGGCCTGACGCGCACGCCGGAAGGCGCGCCCGGAACTGTCGGACCCGCCGGTTAGGGTTCGGACGTGACCGAGCACCTGAGCATTCCCACCCCGGCCGGCTCCTTCGACGCGATCGCCGCCGGGCCCGCCGACGGGCGGCCTGTCCTGCTGCTGCACGGGTTTCCGGAGGCGTCGATCTCCTGGGACTACACGGTGGCGGTGCTCGGTGACCGCGATTTCCGTGCCATAGCGCCGGATCAGCGCGGCTACTCGCCGGACGTGCGGCCCGCGGCGGTCGCCGAGTACGGCATCGACTCGCTCGTCGGAGACGTGCTCGCGATCGCCGACGAGCTGGGCTGGAGCCGGTTCGACCTGATCGGGCACAACTGGGGCGGCGCGGTCGCGTGGTGGACGGCGGCCGAGCACCCCGAGCGGCTGCGCAGCCTGAGCGTGGTCTCCACGCCGCACCCGGGCGCGCTCGGCGAGGCGCTGCGCACCGACGAGGACCAGCAGCTGCGCTCCCAGTACATGCGGGACTGGCGCGAGGGCAGCACCGAGCGCCGGATGCTCGCGAACAACGGCGAAGCGCTCCGCCGCATGTTCGAGTGGCGGGTCGGCCAGAGCCGGGTCGACGAGTACCTCCAGCGCATGTCCGAGCCGGGCGCGCTCACCGCGGCGCTCAACTGGTACCGCGCTTCGCGGCCAGCCGGGAAGATCGCCAAGGTGGAGGTGCCGACGCTGTACGTGTGGAGCACCGAGGACGTCGCCTTCGGCTCCACCGCGGCCTTCGCCACCGAGCAGTGGGTGACCGGCGCGTACTCGTTCCAGATGCTGGAGGACGTGAGTCACTGGGTGCCCGAGGAGGTGCCGGAGGTGCTCACCGGCATGATCCTGGCCCACCTGACAGGCAGGTGACGCGCCCGAATTGTCGGTGCCTCGCGTTACCGTCCCGCCATGGCATATGACTTCCAAGTGACCGTGGACAGCGCGAATCCGCACACGCTCGCCGACTGGTGGGCCGACGCGCTGGGCTGGGACGTCGAGCCCAGCAACGAGGAGTTCATCCGGCGCATGGTCGCCGAGGGGCACGCCCGGGACGAGGACACGATGACGCACCGCGGGGTCCTCGTCTGGCGGGTGGGTCAGGCGATCCGGCACCCGGAATCCCGTCGGCGCGTGCTGTTCCAGCTGGTGCCCGAGCCCAAGACGGTGAAGAACAGGGTCCATCTGGACGTCGCGGTCGGCGAGAACCGCGAGGCCGAGGTGGAGCGGCTGACCGGGATGGGCGCGAAGGTCGTGTACCGCGGGCAGCAGGGACCGTACAGCTGGGTGACGATGACGGACCCGGAGGGGAACGAGCTCTGTCTGCAGTGAGAGGTTATCGGTGAAGGCCGTTGAGTACGGCCCGGGCGACCGGACTCGGTTGCTCGTCTTGCAGATCGAGGGGTTCCTTGGCGCCCAGAGGTGGTTGAGCCATGAATCGGGGCGTGCGCCCGCGGTGCGGCTGAGCGGCGTGCACCAGGAACGGGTGGCACAGGTAAACGTCGCCGAGGGTGCCTGTCGCCAGCGTGACAGCTCGATGCTCGGATGCCGGGACGGCGTCCTGGCACAGCGCCATCCACTCGCGCCCTTCGTCACCGTAGGTTTCGAGCAGCGGGGGCACGTCCAGATGGGAGCCGATGCGGATCCGCGTCGGCGCGTCGTCGGGGCCGATCTCCGAGAACAGGAACAGCATCAACAATGCGCGCTCCCGGGAGCGGAGGTTGAGTCTGTTCTCGCCCTGCGGTCCGGCGTAGCTCGCCTCCACATGCCACCCGTCGTCGCCGGGTTCTTCGCCGCTGGGGAAGCGCACCGGAAAGGTGCCGAGTCCGACGCGCGGAACCCAGCGCCCCGGGCCGACCAGCTGGTCGAACGCCTCGTGCAGCACGGCGGTGGTGCCGGCTTCCTGGAACGGGGGCGTCGCGAAACCGCCCAGCCGCACGACCGGTTTGGTCCAGGTGGCCGGATCTTCCCGTGAGCATCCGGTGGCCGCCCACAGTTCGTCCAAGCAGCGTTCGCCGGCCTCGACGGGAAAAGCCCGTTCGAGCTTGACGAAGCCATCGGTGACGAACTGCTCGACCTGCCCAGCGGTGAGCGACATGCGAGACATGCTCGCGAAGCACGAATGGGACGGCAAGGCATTTTCCGGCGCCCGCGGCGGTGCGGCTCAGCGGCCGATCGCCCGGTACCACCGCGGCGAGGTGTTCAGCGGCGGCTTCAGGCTCGCCCGCACCACGAGGACGTTCGGTTCGTCGGCGCGCACGAACTCGCCCAGCAGCCGGCGGAAGGCGCGGCCGAAGCCTTTGACCTCGTCGGCGTGCACCCCGAACGAGCGGGCCAGGCCGACGAAGTTCGGCGTGTGCAGGTCCACGCCGCGGTGCGGCACCCCGGCCCGGTCCTGGTCGAACCGCAGCATGCCGTACCCGCCGTCGTCCACGATGATCACGGTCACCGGCAGCGACTCTTGCGCCAGCGTGGCCAGGTCACCGCAGGCGTAGAGGAAACCGCCGTCGCCGCTGACGCACACGACGCGACCCGGACCGCCGGCCGCCGCCCCCAGCGACGCCGGGAAACCGAACCCGGTCGTGCCCCAGCCCATCGGGTAGGCGAACCGGCGCGGCGCGCCCGCCCGCAGATAGCCGCCGGCCCAATATCCGGCGATGCACATGTCCGCCACGACCACCGCACCCTCGGGCAGCGTTTCCTCCAGCGTGCCAAGGAAATCCGCGGCCTGCGGCTCGTCCGCGCGCATCCGCCTGCGCACCAGCGTGTCGAGACTCCGCAGCCGGGTGGCCAGATCGGACAGGCCGGGCCGCGGCGCCAGGCCGGTGACCAGCTGGCTCACCACGTCCCGGGCGTCGCCGACCAGCGTCACATCAGGCTGGTAGTTCTTGGCCGCGTCCTTCGGGTCGACGTTCACCGCGATCAGCTTCGGCGGCTTCGGCATCAGCCAGTTCTGCGTCATCGGCCCGTCGAAGTCGGTGCCGACACCCAGCACGACGTCGGCCTCGTCCCACAGCGCGCCGATCTCGGGCGCGTGCACCGGCGTCGGCGCGGCGCAGGGGTGGGTCGGCGGCAGTAGCCCGCGAGCGGCGAACGTCGTGAGTACCGGCGCGGCCAGCCGCTCGGCCAGCTCACCGATGACGGGACCCGCCTCGGCCCGGACCGCGCCGCCGCCCGCCCAGATGACCGGGCGTTCCGCGCCGGACAGCAGCGCCCGCGCGTAGTCGAGATCGGCGATGTCGACGGCGGCGAACCGTTCCGTCCGGTCCGACTCCGGCGCCCGTTCCGTTTCGGCACTGAGGAAATCGGCCGGGATGCCGACGTACACCGGGCCGGACTGCGGCTCCCGCGCCAGCCGGGCGGCCCGCTCGATCGCCGGGGCGATCTCCCGCGGCGACTCGACGGTGGTCGCGGACTTGGTGACGGGGGCGAACAGTGCGGCCTGGTCACTGGTCTCGGACAGCACGCCCCGAACGATGTTCTGCCGCCGCAGCGTCGACGGGATGTCCGTGGCGATCACCAGTACCGGCGAGGCCGAGGCCATCGCCTCGCCGATCGCGCCCAGGGTGTTCGCGGCGCCGGGCCCGGTGGTGACGACGGCGACGCCCAGTTTGCCGGTCGCGCGTGCATACCCGTCCGCCGCATAACCGGCGGTCTGCTCGTGCCGGACCCCGAACAACCGGACGCCGCTACCCGCCACGGCCTCCCAGATCGGGAGGGTGTGCTCACCCGGCAGACCGAACGCGACATCGGCACCGAGCGCGGCGAGCACGTCAACCAGGTGTTGCGCGCCGGTCTTGTTCACTCGACCAGGTTAGGCCCACACGCAGCGGAGCCACTGTGGGTGGGTGTCCTACGCGCTACCACTGCGGCGAAAGGGTCTCATCAGCGGGCGGCGGGCCCCGTGGGGTGCCGTCGCCGAAGGGCCGCCCGCCCAGCGACTCGCGCCCGTGCGCCGTGGCCCAGGCCGAGAGGTCCGGACCTTTCGGCACGATCCGGGTCGGGTTGATCCGCTCGTGCACCTGGTAGTAATGCCGCTTGATGTGGTCGAAGTCCACGGTGTCGCCGAAACCGGGGGATCACCGAGGCGGACATCCGGTTGTTCACCACGCTCGTCCGGTTCGACGCCGTGTACCACAGGCATTTCAATCGCGTCGTCGTAAGCGGACTGCTTCGTCGCGAACCCGGCTTCGTACACCGCCGCGTTCACATCCCGGTACACCGCCCGATTGATCTCGTCGATCTCGTCCCGGTGCTTTTCGGGATACAGATCAGGCGCGCCCGGCGGGTGATAGTGCGTCCATTCGGTGGAAAAATCGAGGGTGATCTGCGGGTAGTCGTTGGTCACGAGCTTGCCGCTCGGAATGTCGACCACCGCGGGCACGCTGATGCCGCCGTCGTACGCCTCGGCGAGAAAACGTATGCCCAGCACGGGATCCCGGTTGCCGGGGTCGAGGGTGAACCGCCAGCTGCGCTCGTCCTGGATCGGGTCGGCGACCGCGACCGAGATGGCCTGCTCCAGCCCGAGCAGCCGGCGCACCACCAGGCCGCGGCTGGCCCAAGGGCAGGCCCGGCTCACCACGAGCCGGTACCGGCCGGGCTCCACCGGCCAGCCGTCGCGCCCGTCCTCGGTGATCCGCGCGGCGAAATGGTTCGGCGCCCGGACATACCGCCCACTGTCGCGATCGGTCATGCCACCACCGTAGATGGGCCTAGCATTGAGCGAAACCGCTGCGCGAGAGGTGGACGACCATGGCACTGATGCCCTTCACCGACTCGATGTTCCTTCTCGTCGAAAGCCGCGAACATCCGATGCATGTGGGCGGCCTGCAACTGTTCCGCAAACCCGATGGCGCCGGCGACGATTTTCTGCGCGGACTGCGCGAAGATCTGCTCAAGGCCGACGATGTGCCGCCGCTGTTTCTGCGCCGGCCCGCGCGGCCGGTCAACACGGCCGGCTATCTCGCGTGGACACAGGAGTCGGAGATCGATCTCGACTATCACTTCCGGCATTCGGCGCTGCCGCAGCCGGGCCGGATCCGCGAGCTGCTGGAGCTGACCTCCCGGTGGCACGGCACGCTGCTCGACCGGCACCGTCCGCTGTGGGAGATCCATCTCGTGGAAGGCCTGCAGGACGGCCGCTTCGCGATGTACAACAAGATCCATCACGCGCTGATGGACGGGGTCTCCGCGCTGCGGCACATGCAGAGCACGCTCAGCGACGACCCGGATGATCACGACTGCCCGCCGCCGTGGGGCACGCGCCACGAGTCCCGCGAAAAGTCCGCGCAGGCGCCGCGGTCCGTCGTGAAGACCCTCGAACAGCTCGCGGGGCTGGCGCCGGTCGCGGTCAAGGTGGCGAACGAGGCGTTCCGCGAACACACGCTGACGCTGCCGATGCAGGCGCCGCGGACGATGTTCAACGTGCCGATCGGCGGCGCCCGCCGGTTCGCCGCGCAGTCCTGGCCGGTGTCACGGGTGCGCGCGATCGCGGCGAAGACCGGCACCTCGCGCAACGACGTCGTGCTCGCGATGTGCGCCGGCGCGCTGCGCGACTACCTCATCGAACAGAGCGCCCTGCCCGACGCGCCGCTCATCGCGATGGTGCCGGTGTCGATGCGCGACAAGACCGAGACCGAGTCCGGCGGTAACCAGATCGGTGCGCTGCTGTGCAACCTCGGCACCGACAAGGCCGACGCGGCGGCGCGCCTGACGACGATCAACCAGTCGATGCGCGACGCGAAGCGGATCTTCAAGGAGCTGACGCCGATCCAGGCGCTGCTGCTGTCCGGGCTCAACGTGGCGCAGCTGGGCGTCTCGGCGGTGCCCGGGGTTGTCAACAATACGCGGCCGCCGTTCAACCTGGTGATCTCGAACGTGCCGGGCCCGCGCAAGCAGATGTACTGGAACGGCGCGCATCTCGACGGGATCTACCCGGCGTCGGTGCTGCTGGACGGGCAGGCGCTGAACATCACGCTCACCAGCAACAGCGACAACCTCGACTTCGGCATCACCGGCTGCCGCCGCAGCGTCCCGCACCTGCAGCGGCTGCTGCTGCACCTGGACACCGCGCTCAGCGAACTGGAGGCCGCCGTCGCCTGACGTGGTGTCCCGGATAACCGGTTGACGCCCGCCGGGCGCACTCTCCACAATGGCCGGAGTGAATTCCTTGCGGCACAGGGACTTTCGCCGGCTGCTGACCGGGCGCACGTTCGGCGAGCTGGGCAACGCCGTGGCACCGGTAGCACTCGCGTTCGCGGTGCTCGACCTCACCGGTTCGGCCGCCGATCTCGGGATCGTGGTCGGCGCGAGGTCGGTCGCGAGCGTGCTGCTGGTGTTGTTCGGCGGGATACTCGCGGACCGGCTGCCGCGCTCGGTCATCCTGCAGGGCACGGAGGTCGCCGCCGCGCTCACCCAGGCGGCGATCGCCATCAGTGTCCTTTGTGGATTCGCGTCGATCCCGTTACTGGTCGTGCTGAGCATGGCGAACGGCGCCCTCGCGGCGATCTCGATCCCCGCGGCGTCCTCGCTGACCCCGCAGACCGTGCCGGAAACCCAGCTGGCGCAAGCGAACGCGTATCTCCGCGTCGGCGCGAACCTCGGCCGCTTCACCGGCGCCGCACTCGGCGGTGTGCTGGTCGCGAGCCTAGGCCCCGGCTGGGCGATCGCGGTCAACGCCTCGCTGTTCCTGTGCGCCGCAACGAACTGCGCATGCGTCAGCAGGGCCAGCGGAACGGCGTCGAACACGACGATCGCAACACCGATGAGCAGCGCGCCCCGGCTCCCAGCGTGCCGCGAGCAGACCGCCGATCGTGTGTGCCGCCAAGATGAAACCCCAAGCCTCCCGGCCGAACGTGCCGTCCGCGGCCAACGGGCCGAGCACCTGCTGCGCGCCGACGTTCACCTCGTTGACGACACAGAACAACTTCCCATGCTGGCGGCGGCTTTCGTCAACGGGGTCGCGATCGAACTGTCCACCGTGGCGTGGGATGTGTCGCTGCAGGAGAACATCCCGGCCGACCGGCTCGCCCGCGTCTACTCCTACGACATCCTCGGCTCGATCGTGGCGCTGCCCGCGGGTGCCATCGCGCTCGGCCCGCTCGCCGCGCGTTTCGGCACGGAGGCCACGCTCACCGGCGGCGCGATCCTGATCACCACCGCCACGGTGGCGGCACTGCTGAGCCGCGATGTCCGCACCCTGTCACGGAAACCGGTACCTGCCTAAGCAGCGAACGTACGCAGCCCGGCGGCGATCTCCGGCACGTCGATCTCCCCTGTCGCGGCCGCGAGCACGAGCTTCTCCGCGCCGTCGACATCGAGCGCCTCGCCCAGCCGCTGACCGTTGACCTCGAGGAAGACCCAGGCGCTCGCCCACGCGGCCCGCTTGTTCCCGTCGACCAGACAATGGTTACGCACCAAGGAATGCAGCAGGGCAGCGGCCTTCGTGAACAGGTCCGGATAGGCGTCCTGCCCGAAGACTGTCACGGACGGGCGCGCGACCGCCGCCGCGAGCAGGCCGAAGTCACGCACCTCGACCGGACCACCCACCGCGACCCCGGTCGCCGTCAGGACGTCCTCGACGTCGAGGTAGTACGGCTCGCGCACTACCGCGCCAGTCGCTCGTTGAGCTCCTCGCTGATCCCGGCGACCCGGGCCGCCGCCTCGCGGACCAGGTGCTTGCGGGAGGACACAACCGACACCACCGCGTCATGCGCCACCGCCTTGAGCGACCTGCCCTCGCGGTCGGCGGTCATGCGGAGGTCGGCCATCTCCTCATCGGTGAACTGCAGGTTGAGCGCCGTCATATCCCCAAGGTACCAAATCCGGTACCAGGCATGCTAGCTATCCGTGGCCAGCCTGCTCGGCCGCACCGGCCGGATCTCCTCCAGGAGCTTCGCCACCGCCAGCACGAGGTCGTCCGAGTGCCGCGGCCCGACGATCTGCAGCCCGACCGGCCGTCCGCCCTCGGTCAACCCCACCGGCACGCTGATCGCCGGCTGCTGGGTCATGTTGAACGGGTAGGTGAACGGCGTCCACTCCGGCCAGCTGGACAGGCCACTGCCCGGCGGCACCTCGTGCCCGGCTTCGAACGCCGTGATGCCGACGGTCGGCGTGATCAGCACGTCGAACCTGGTGTGGAACTCGCCCATCAGGATGCCCAGCGCGGCCCGCTCGGCGTTCGCCGCCAGGTAGTCCGCGGCCGAGAAAGTCTTGCCCTGCTCCCAAACCCGGCGCAGCCCCGGGTCGATCTTCGCCTCGGAACCGGGCGGGAACGTGTTCAGCCACTGCGCCGCACCGGTCGACCACAGCACGTCGAACGCGTCCTTCGGGTCGGTGAAACCCGGGTCGGTCTCCTCGATCCGCAGCCCGGCGGCATCCAGCGCGTTGACGGCCGAGCGCACGATCTGCGCGACCTCCGGGTCGACCTTCGCATAGCCCAGCGTCGGTGAGAACGCGGCGATGAGCCCGCGCACGTCACGCCGGACCGCCTCGCGGTAGGCGCTGATGAGCGGCGGCAGCGCGGCCGGGTCACGGTGATCGGGCAACGCGAGCACGTCCAGCATCAGCGCGACATCGTCGACCGACCGCGCCATCGGCCCGGCGTGCGAAAGCGGTCCGAACGGGCTCGCCGGGTACAGCGGGATGCGGCCGTGCGTCGGCTTGAGGCCGACGATGCCGCAGAACGCCGCCGGGATCCGCACCGAGCCACCGCCGTCGGTACCGACGCTCAGCTCGCCCATCCCCGCCGCGACCGCCGCCGCGCTCCCGCCGCTGGAACCGCCGGAGGTCAGCGACGTGTCCCACGGGTTCCGCGTGACACCGGTCAGCGCACTGTCGGTGACGCCCTTCCAGGCCAGCTCGGGCGTCGTCGTCTTGCCCAGCAGCACCAGCCCGTTCTCGCGCAGCCGTGCGGTGACCGGACTGTCGACATTCCACGGCTGGTCCGGGTCGATGCAGGTCGAGCCACGCAGCGTCGGCCAGCCCTGGGTGAGGAACATGTCCTTGATGGAGGTCGGCACCCCGTCCAGCCAGCCGATCGGATTCCCTTCGCGCCAACGGGTTTCCGAGGCTTTCGCGCCTTCGAGCGCGACCTCGCGGTCGACCAGGCAGTAGGCGTTGACCTCACCGTCCCGCTCCTCGATCGCGCGCAAAGCCGCTTCGGTGGCCTCCACCGGCGACAGCTCACCGGTCGAGTAGGCGGCGACGAGCTCACTCGCCGTCAACAGGGTGGTCATCTTGCTCCTCAGTGCCCCGACGGCACATAGCCCAACTCTTTGTCCACGACATTACGAAGCGGCCGGTCAGTGTGCCAGCGCGCGAAGTTGTCCGCGAACACCTCGACCAGCGTGTTGCGCCAGCCCGCGAAGTCGCCCGACATGTGCGGCGAGACCAGCACGTTCGGCAAGGTCCACAGTGGATGATCCGACGGCAGCGGCTCGGTCTCGAAGACGTCCAGCGCGGCGCCGGCGAGCTGCCCGTCGCGCAAGGCCGTGACCAGGTCACTCGTGACGACCAGCTCCCCGCGGCCAACGTTGACGAACCGCGCCGACGGCTTCATTACGGCGAACGCGGCCGCGTCGAACATGCCCTTGGTCTGCTCGGTCAGCGGCGCGACGGCGACCACGTAGTCGAACCCGGGCAATGCCCGGACGAGATCGGCGGACGCGTGCACGGTGCCGAAGTCCGGATCGTCCTCGCGGGCGCGGCGCCCCATCCCTGCGACCGCCATCCCGGCGGCCCGCAGCATCCGGGCGATCGCCCGCCCGATCGGGCCGGTGCCGACCACGAGCGCGCGGCGGCCCGCGATCCGCTCGCTCTCCCGATGCTGCCAGCGACGTTCGCGCTGCAGGTCGATCGAACGGGGCAGGTCCTTGGCGAAGGCGATCACCACGCCGAGCACGTACTCGGCGATCGAGTCGTCGAAGACGCCACGCGAATTGGTCAGGACCACGTCGCTCTCACACAGTTCGGGGAACATCACCAGGTCGACGCCGGCGCTCGCGGTGTGCACCCAGGAGATCCGGTCCGCGGCGGCCCAGGCGCCCGGCACGGCGGTGGACAGGAAGTCGTAGACGAACAGCGCATCGGCTCCGCGCAGCGCGCCGGGCAGACCCCCGTCGTCGGTGTAACGAACGTCCGCCACGGATTCGATGGAGTTCATGTCCGGGGGGTGCTGGGCACCACACAGCACCGCCAATACCGGCGTCTTCGGCCCTACCACGTTGACACGGTATGAGTCGCTCGTATGATTGTCAACAATCCGAGGGTCCACCCCGGAGGCCTTCTTCCATGCGTTACTTCGGAGCCGAGCCTTGGATCTGGATTTCCCTGCCTTCGACGGGCCGCTGGCCCAGCGGGGCATCGGCATCATCGCCCCGTTCGACCTGGCGCTGGAGCGAGAGCTCTGGCGGTGGGTTCCGATGGAGGTGTCACTGCACCTGGCCCGGACCCCGTATGAACCGGTCCCGGTGAGCATGGAGATGGCGCAGCTGGTGAGCAACAGCGCGCACCTGGCCGCCGCAACCCGCGACGTGCTGCACGTCGAGCCCGAAGTGGTCGCCTATCTGTGCACTTCGGGCAGCTTCGTCAACGGCATCGACTACGAACGCTCGCTGTGCAAGGCGATCTGCGACGCCGGCGCGCCGGACGCGGTGACCACCTCGGGCGCGCTCGCCGAGGTGCTGCACCAGCTCGACGTGCACCGGGTCTCCGTGATCACCCCGTACGACGCGGACCTGACCGGGAAGCTGCACGACTTCCTCGCCGAGATGCACGTGGAAACCCTGTCCAGCGAACATCTCGGACTCGGTGGCGGCATCTGGAAGGTCAGCTACCGGACGATCGCCGAGCGCATCTTCAGCGCGGACCACCCCGACGCCGAGGCGATCTTCGTCAGCTGCACGAACCTGCCCACCTACGACCTGATCGAGCCGCTGGAGGTCGCGCTCGGCAAGCCCGTGCTGACCGCCAACCAGCTGACCATGTGGGCCTGCCTGAAGAGAATGGAGCTGCCGATCGTCGGTCCCGGAAAATGGCTCAAGGACGTATCGTAGGATTGTCAACAACCTACGTTGGAGGTCAGGTGCCGACTGTCGGTTTCATCTACCCGGACCATGCCGCCGAGGACGACTACCCGCTCGCCGAGCAGCTGCTGGGCGAGCGGTTCTCGCTGCCCGTCGAGCACATCTACGGCACCGACCTGCACGCCGTGCCCGAACTGCTCGACCTGGGCAGCGAACAGCGGCTCGCCGAGGGAGCCGCGCTGCTGGCGAAGCACAAGCCGGACGCGGTGGTGTGGGCGTGTACGAGCGGCAGTTTCGTCTACCAGTGGGCCGGCGCGCACGAGCAGGTCGAGAAGCTCGCGGCCGCGGCGGGTAAGCCGGCATCGAGCACCTCGTTCGCTTTCGTGCGAGCAGCGGAAAAGCTGGGCCTGAAGCGGGTCGCGGTCGCGGCGAGCTACCCCGATGACGTGGCCCGGCTGTTCGTCGAATTCCTGGCCCGGGGCGGGGTGGAAATCGTCGCGATGTCCAGTGAGGACATCGACACCGCGGCGGAGGTCGGCCGGCTCGCACCCGAGGCCGTCATCGAGCTCGCGGTCGGCCACGATCATCCGGACGCGGACGCGGTCCTCATCCCGGATACTGCGATGCGCACACTGGGTGTGCTCGGCACAATCGAAGAACGACTCGGCAAGCCAGTGCTGACGGCCAACCAGGTGACCATCTGGGAGGGCCTGCGGCTGGCGGGCGAGGTGCCCGAGTCGGACAGACTGGGGGCGCTTTTCCGATGACCATAGCCAAAATCGAACCGGTGAGCCGCGAGTCGACCGCCGCGATCATCGCGCGCCAGCTGCGTGCGGCGATCATGAACGGCTCGCTGCCGCCGGGTGCGCAGCTGGGCGAGGCCGAGCTGGCCGGCCAGTTCCAGGTTTCGCGCGGCCCGCTGCGTGAAGCGATGCAGCGGCTCGTGTCGGAGGGGTTGCTGCGCAGCGAGCGGCATCGCGGGCTGTTCGTGATCGATCTGGAGCCCGCGGACATCCAGGACATCTATTCGTCGCGGATGGCCATCGAGCGCGCGGCCGTGAGCCGGATCCTGGGCAACGGCACCTGCGCCAAGGCCGCCGACCTGCTGGACGAGGTCGTGCAGGAGATGGCCACCGCGACGAAGGCCGAGGACTGGGACGCGGTTTCCGACGCGGACACCCGGTTCCACGAGGTGCTGGTGTCGGCCTCCGGCAGCAAACGGCTCGAGCGCATGACGCGGACGCTGCTGATCGAGACGCGCATGTGCCTGTCCGTGCTGCAGAACACGTATGACAAGGACGAAGAGCGCGTGACCGAACACAAGCACCTCACGAAGGCGATCCGGGCGGGCGACGAGGCGGTGGCGCTGGCGGTGCTGCAGATGCACATGGAAGACGCCGTACGCCGTCTCGCCCCGGGGAAACCGCTCTTCGCGTAACCCCGCGGCGGGTGCCGTCGATCTTGGTGCGTGCGCCCACCACTCGTCCTGCCGGCGGCGTGTCTCCTGACCGCTTGCGCCGCCGAAACCGCAACGCCGCCGGCGGCGTGCTCGCCTCGTCCATAGCTGCCAACCGCCGCCCCGGTACACAGCCGCGATCTGGTGCACGAACATGTTGTCCCGCTTCGCCGGGTTGGCGTACCACTTCGCCTGCGCGGCTCCCGAGATCCCGGCGTCGGCGAGCTCCGCGACTCCGCATGGGGTGCCCAGCGACGGACCGTGGTCTCGGTCTTGAGGACCGGAACGATTGACCGTCGCGCAGGCGCCCGGGGGCACGGCGAGTTGGCCACGATGATCTACGCGGAGGTGATCTCCACTGCCGTCGCGAGGGCCAAAACCGAGCTGTCCCAACGGATGCCGGGTCTCGTCGCCACCCTGGAATTGGTCTTGACCCGCGACGCTTGACTCATTCCCGGCCGCCATTTGCCCGTCGCTGACGGGCGGCGACCGCCGTATCTTTCGTCAGGGAACGCCTCGGCTCGACGACGTCCGGAGGGCACCCATGACGGTTGGCCGCACCGAAGAACCAGCGTCCCAGGCGGGCACTTCCGCCGTTTCCGGTTCCCTGCGGGCACAACGGCGCCGGATCCTGCTCTCGGGCACGATCGGCACCACCATCGAATGGTTCGATTTCCTGTTGTACGGGCTGATCGCGCCCGTCGTCTTCGAACCGCTGTTCTTCCCCAGGGCCAACGAACTGGTCGGCACCGTGGCGGTGTTGAGCACATTCGCGATCGGCTACGCGGCCCGCCCGCTGGGTGGCGCGTTCTTCGGGCATTTCGGTGACCGCGTCGGCCGCAAGCCCGTCATGTTCGCCACGCTGATCCTGATGGGCGCGTGCACCACGCTGATCGGCCTGCTGCCCAGTTACGCGACAATCGGTGTAGCGGCGCCGATTCTGCTGACGTTCCTGCGGTTCGTGCAGGGCATCGCGCTCGGCGGCGAAACCGTGGGCGCGGTCATCATGGCGACGGAGGGCGCGCCGCACGGCAAGCGCGGCGGCTACGCCGGGTTCATCCAGGTCGGCGCCGCGGCCGGTTCCGTGCTGGCCGCGCTGTCGGCGAGTCTCGTGGCCGGCATGGGCGACGACGCGCGATTGTCCTGGGGCTGGCGGATTCCGTTCCTGTGCAGCGCCGTGCTGGTGATCGTCGGCGTGTATGTGCGTGCCAAGATCGACGAGTCGGCGGTGTTCAAGGCCGCGACGAAGACCGCCGTGAAGCGGGTACCGCTCCTGGCCGCGCTACGCGCCGAACCGCGGGCGTGCATCACGGTTTTCCTTTGCACCATCGCGGAAACGAGCATGCTGCAGCTGTTCACTGTCTACATTCTGGTGTACGGCAAGCAAGTACTGCATCTCGAGAGCGCGGTCATGTTGCAGGGCGTGCTGATCGGTAACATCGTCGGCATCTTCTCGACCCCGTTGTTCGGCCGCCTGTCGGATTTCATCGGCCGCAAGGTGATGCTGGCGTCGTCGCTGATCATCGGGGTGCTGTACGTGCTGTTCGTGTTCTTCCCGTTGCTGCGTACGCACGACCACACACTCGTCGTGCTGGCCATCGCGATCCCGCCGGCGCTGATTCAGACCCTGCTGTTCTCCACCGAAGGCAGCTTCTACGCCGAACTGTTCCGCGACGCGGCCCGCCGCTTCTCCGGACTCGGTGTCAGCCGCCAACTCGGTGGCGTGCTCGGCGGATTCTTCCCCCTGATCGCGACCTCACTGGTGGCCGCCAGCGGTTCGATCTGGTCGGTGATCTGGTACTACACGGGGATTTCCGCGATCTCGCTGACCGCCGTGCTGTCGGCCCGCGAAACGAGCCGCGAAACCCTGGCCTAGTGGGTGTGCCAGCGGCCTGCGAATACCCGATTGGCGTGGATGCTGCCCGCTTGGTATTCTTCTCTCATCGCCCCTGCCACTAGGCGGGGGAAGTGGGCCCAGGTGCGCGACCGGACGGTCGCTGCCTGGGTCTCGCGCTATCTGGACAAGGGTCCGATATCCGTGACTCGGTCGACCATCAGTTCGATCCGGCGCCGCCAGTCGCCACCCGCGCCCCAAGCCCACGCGACGGCATCCGCGACCCACGTACACGGCTCGGTCGAAGAGGGCATGTGCTCATACGTCAGGCTGTGTTCTCCGGCGAGTGCACCCGCGATCACCGAACGGTCGCGCGCGTTGCCCGCGGCATCTCGAGAATCCAGGACCAGCCTGGTCGCTTGAATCGGTAGTGCATCCGTCACGATCCGGCCGAGAAGCGCGCACCGGACGAGTTCGTTGTTCCCTTTTCCGGTATAGACCCACGCTTTGATCTCTGCCGCGGCGAGCCGCGATATAACCAACTTTCGTCGGGAATCCGTCTCCTTGTTGAAATGGACGCGGCGCTCACCGGGGAGCAGCAATCCGCGCAGCATGGTGCGGGTGCGGTGGAGCTGGGCAGGCGAAAGAACGGCGGCGGCCAGCAGATAACCACCCCGTTGGGATTCGTCGACGAACAGGTGCATCCGGAAAGCATCCCAGAGGGCACCGACAGTAATCCGCGTTCGTCCGCGTCACAAAAGGGCGACCGTATCCGCAATGGCGTTGCCCAATTCTGCGGTTGTCGCCTTGCCGCCGAGGTCTGGGGTGGCCACCTCGCCTGCGGCGAGCACGGCTTCGACAGCCGTCGCGACGGCGCGCGCGGCGGCGGTTTCGCCGAGGTGGTCGAGCAGCATGGAACCCGCGAGGATCTGCGCCACCGGGTTCGCGATCCCTTGCCCCGCAATGTCCGGGGCGCTGCCGTGCACGGCCTCGAACATCGACGGATACGTGCGCTCGGGGTTGATGTTGCCCGACGGCGCCATGCCGAGCCCGCCGGTGACCGCCGCGGCGAGGTCGCTCAGGATGTCGCCGAACAGGTTCGACCCCACCACCACGTCGATCCGCTCCGGCTGCTGCACCATCCGCGCCGCGAGCGCGTCGATATGGCACTGTTCACTGTGGACTTCCGGGTACCCGGCGGCGATCTCCGCGAAGATCTCGTCCCAGAACGGCATCGTGTGGATGATCCCGTTCGACTTGGTCGCCGAAACCACCCGCCCCGTACGGGTTTTCGCCAGTTCGAAGGCATAGCGGATGATCCGCTCGACGCCGACCCGGGTGAACACCGACTCCTGCACCGCGAATTCGCCCGCGCCCGAACCCTGCCGGCCCCCGATCCGCGAGTACTCCCCTTCGGAATTCTCCCGGACGATCACCATCTCCAGGTCTTCGGCCGTGCGCCCGGCGAGCACCGAGCTGGTGCCCGGCAGCAACCGCACCGGGCGCAGGTTCACGTACTGCGCGAACGCCCGGCGTACCGGAATCAGCAGCCCCCACAGGGAAACATGGTCCGGCACGCCGGGGAAACCGACCGCGCCGAGCAGAATCTGGTCGAACTCCGCGAGCCGCTCGATCCCGTCCTCTGGCATCATCGTGCCGGTCTTGGCGTACCGCTCACAGCTCCAGTCGAACTCCGTCCACTGTAGACCGAATCCGTACCGTGCCGCCGCGCGGTCGAGCACCTTGCGTGCCTCGATCTGGACGTCGACACCGATACCGTCACCGGGAATGCTCGCGATGCGGTAATCACTCACAGTGCGACCGCCACGTACTTGATCTCCAGGAACTCGTCGATCCCGACCGATCCGCCCTCACGGCCCAGCCCCGACTGCTTCACGCCGCCGAACGGCGCGGCCGGGTTCGACACGATGCCCTGGTTCAGCCCGATCATGCCGGCGTCCAGGTTCTCCGACACCCGCAGCGCGCGCTTGAGATCGTTCGTGAACAGGTAGCTGACGAGCCCAAACTCGGTGTCGTTCGCCGCGGCGACAGCTTCCTCTTCGGTGTCGAACACCGAAATCGGCGCCACCGGGCCGAAAATCTCCTCGCTCGCCATCCGCGCGTCCGCCGGCACGTCGGTGAGCACGGTGGCTTGGTAGAAGTGCCCGGGACCGTCCACAGTGGCCCCACCGGTGAGCACCTTCGCGCCGCGATCGGCCGCGTCCTGCACGAGTTCGGTGACCTTCCGGACCGCGTCGGTGTCGATCAGCGGGCCGACCACGACGCCTGGTTCGGTGCCGGGACCCATCGGCAGCGCGGACATACGCTCGGTGAGGCGGCGCGCGAACTCGTCGGCGATGCCGCGCTGCACGTAGAACCGGTTGGCCGCGGTGCACGCCTCGCCGATGTTGCGCATCTTCGCCTGCATCGCGCCCTCGATCGCTGCATCGAGGTCGGCGTCGTCGAACACCACGAACGGCGCGTTGCCGCCGAGCTCCATCGACGTGCGCAACACCTTGTCCGCGCACTGTTCCAGCAGCTTGCGCCCGACCGCGGTGGACCCGGTGAACGACAGCTTGCGCGCGCGGCCGTCCCGGATGAGCGGCTCCATCACGCCACCGGGGTCGGACGTGGTGACCACGTTGAGCACCCCGGCCGGCAGGCCGGCTTCGGCGAGGATCTCCGCAAGGGCGAGCATCGACAGCGGGGTCTGCTCGGCGGGCTTGATCACCATCGTGCAGCCGGCCGCGATCGCCGGGCCGATCTTGCGCCCGCCCATGGCCATCGGGAAGTTCCACGGCGTGATCAGCAGGGTCGGACCGACCGGCTGCCGGGTGACGAGGAACCGGCCGTTGCCGTTCGGCGCGACCTGGTAGCCGCCGTCGATGCGCACGGCCTCCTCGGAGAACCACCGGAAGAACTCGGCGGCGTAAGCGATTTCGCCCTTCGCCTCGGCCAGCGGCTTGCCCATCTCGAGCGTCATCAGCAGGCCGAGTTCCTCGGCGCGCGCATTGAGGAGCTCGTACGCGCGGCGAAGAATTTCGCTGCGTTCGCGCGGCGCGGTGCGGCCCCACTCCGCCTGCGCGGCAACGGCGGCGTCGAGCGCGGCCTTGCCGTCCTCGGGCGTCGCGTCGGCGACCTCGCACAGTTTGCTCGCAGTGGCCGGATCTTCGACAGCGAACGTCCTGCCTCCGGCGGCAGGCACCCACTTGCCACCGACGAACAGCTCCTTGTGCACGGCTTCGACCACACTGACGGCACTGGTCTCGCTCACTTCAGCCTCCGCTGTTGTTTTGCGCCTCGTCGTGGGCCATGCTATGCATATTGTCAACAATCTACAACCCGCGTCGAGGAGTAGCTTCATGGCTCAGCTCTCACCTCTACTCAAGCAAGCCACTCCCGTCGTCGTCGACCATGGCGAGGGCGCTTACCTGTATGACGTCGAGGGCAACCGGAACCTCGACTTCACCGCCGGCATCGGCGTCACCAGCACCGGCCACTGCCACCCGAAGGTCGTGCGCGCCGCGCAGGAGCAGATCGGCAAGCTCATCCACGGCCAGTACACGACCGTGATGCACCAGCCGCTGCTGAAGCTCGTCGACAAGCTCGGGGACGTCCTGCCTTCCGGGCTGGACTCACTGTTCTTCGCCAACTCCGGCAGCGAAGCCGTCGAGGCGGCGCTTCGCCTCGCCCGCCAGGCGACCGGGCGGCCGAACGTGATCGTGTTCCAGGGTGGCTTCCACGGTCGCACCGTGGCGGCCGCGAGCATGACCACCTCGGGCACCCGGTTCAGCGCCGGCTTCTCGCCGCTGATGTCCGGCGTGCACGTCGCGCCGTTCCCGTACGCCTACCACTACGGCTGGGACGAGCAGACCGCGACGAAGTTCTGCCTGCGGGAGCTGGACTACCTGTTCGCGACCGGCACCGCCCCCACCGAGACCGCCGCGTTCTTCATCGAGCCGGTCCTCGGCGAAGGCGGCTACGTGCCGGCGAACACCGAATTCATGCAGGGCCTGCGCGAGCGCGCCGACGAGCACGGCATCGTGCTCGTGCTCGACGAGATCCAGACCGGCTTCGGCCGCACCGGAAAGTACTGGGGCCATGACCACTTCGACATCCGGCCCGACGTCGTGACCATCGCGAAGGGTCTGGCCAGCGGCTTCCCACTGTCGGGCATCGCGGCCTCGCAGGAGCTGATGGCCAAGGCGTTGCCCGGTTCGCAGGGCGGCACCTACGGCGGCAACGCCGTGTCGTGCGCCGCGGCAGTGGCCACCTTGGAGGTCATCGAAGAGGAGGGCCTGGTCGCCAACGCGGCGGCCCGCGGGCGCCAGTTGCTCGAAGGTGCCCGGCTGATCGGCGACAAGACCCCCGAAATCGGCGACGTGCGCGGCCTCGGCCTGCTCGTCGGCTCCGAATTCACCACCTCCGACGGCAAGCCCGACAACGCGACCGCGCAGGCCGCGCAGCGGGAGGCCGCGCGGCGCGGACTGCTGATGCTCACCTGCGGTGCGTACATGAACGTCGTCCGGATGATCCCGCCGCTGGTGGTCAGCGCCGAACAGATCGACGAGGCACTCGGCATCTGGGCCGAGACCGTCGCCGCCGTCAGCAAGAACTAAGGAGAACCGTGGCCCGCTACATCACGATCAGCCTCGACAAGCGCGGCGTGTCCTGCCGGGCCGTGCTGCTCGACCGGGAGGCGCCGCGTACCTGCGAGGCGGTGTGGAACGCCCTCCCGCAGAGCGGCTCTGCCTATCACGCGAAATACGCGCGGAACGAGGTGTACACCCTGGTCCCGCCATTCGCGGAGCCGAAACCGGGACGCGAGAACCCCACAATCACCCCTATTCCGGGCGATGTCGTCTATTTCGGTTTCGAAGCATGGGAAATCGGTAACCCGGCATACGGTTACGAGGATTCCAGTGAGGCGCACAGCGATCAGGGCGCGACCGACCTGGCAATATTTTACGGGCGAAACAATCTCTTGATCAACGGGGACGCCGGCTGGGTGCCCGGCAACGTTTTCGCCACGATTGTCGAAGGCCTCACCGAAATGGCGGCAGCGGCCCAGGATCTGTGGCTGCGCGGGGTCGAGGGGGAAACGCTGTCCTTCGCACGTGTGGAGTGACCACGGCCACGCGGGGTGAAGGTCGCCGGCACCGGCTTCCTTCACCCTTTCGCGTGAACTAGGCCAGATCACCAATCGCGCCAACGCTTTCACCCGTTCGAGAGCGCGTGGCGCCTGGATGCCGCATCAAGATCGCCATAACCGCATGTCACTGATTCGGGTGGGACTACCGGCAGTGCGGCATCACGACCGGGTCACCCCCGCGCTAAAACCCGAAAGTGTTACGTGTCTAAGCTGAAGGGATTTCAGCGCCAAACGGTATTGCGTACCGGACGCGGTGACGGCTCGTTGACAACGGATCGGCATGGGTGGAAATCTCGTCCTCGCTTTCGAAAGCAAGGGCACATTCGCAATGTACCGATTCCGTTAAGGAGCAACACCCATGCACGCCTACTGCTTCCACTACTGCCACGACATTCTCACCGGTGCCGTGGCGCACCTGGCGCACTTCCTCGGCTGGCTGATCTGATCCGCGAATAGCCTGACGCGGGGCCGGGACCGAATTGGCGCGGCCCGGCCCCGCACCTTTTCCCGACCGAACCGGCGGCCGCGGTCGTCCGTGCACCGGTTCGCGCCGCGAGGACCCCGTGCACCACGCCGTACTACGCTGCGACAAACGGCAGTGTGGTTCAGGAGAGGCGGGGTGCACGTCATGGGAGACGTCGCGGCACGGTTCGCCGGGATCGTGGGCGCAGGCAACCTGCTCACCGGTGACCAGGTGGGCGAGGACTACGCGCACGACGAGTCGCTCACCTGCGAGCCCCGCAAGCCCGCCTACGTGGCCAAACCGGGCAGCGCCGAGGAGGTCTCGGCGCTGCTGACTGCCGCTGCCGAGCACCAGGTTCCGGTCACCGCACGTGGCTCCGGCAGCGGGTTGTCCGGCGCGGCCCGGCCGCGGACGGATGGTCTACTCATTTCGTTCGAGCGCATGAACAAGGTGCTCGAAGTCGACTCGGGGAACCAGGTCGCGGTCGTCCAGCCCGGGGTCACGCTCGCGGAACTGGACGAGAAGACCGCCGCCGCGGGGCTGGCGTACACGGTGTACCCCGGCGAGCTGAGCGCGAGCGTCGGCGGCACGGTGGGTACCAACGCGGGCGGCATGCGCGCGGTGAAGTACGGCGTCACCCGGCACAATGTCCTTGGCCTGCAAGCGGTTCTGCCCACCGGGGAGATCATCCGCACCGGTGGCAAGACGTCGAAGATCTCGACCGGTTACGACCTCACCCAGCTGATCATCGGCTCGGAAGGCACGCTCGCGCTCGCCACCGAGGTGATCGTCAAGCTCTACCCGCGGCTCGCGCACGGCGCGACGCTGCTCGCCCCGTTCAACGACCTGACGCAGGTCATGGAAGCCGTTCCGGTGATCCTCGCCAGCGGGCTGACGCCGAACATCCTCGAGTACATCGACAATCTCACGATGGCCGCGATCAGCTACAACGAGCAGCTCTCGCTCGGTGTGCCGGACGAGATCCAGCAGGCGACGCAGGCGTATCTGGTGGTGGGCCTGGAAAACCGGGACGCCGACCGCCTCGATGGCGATGTCGCTCGCGCCGGGGAGCTGCTGTCCGAGCTGGGGGCCGCGGACGTCTACGTGCTCGACGGTGGCTCCGCGCGGAAGCTGATCGAGGCGCGGGAAAAGGCTTTCTGGACGGCGAAGGCCGCCGGCGCGGACGACGTGATCGACGTTGTCGTGCCACGCTCGGAAATGCCCGGTTTCCTTGCGAAGACACGGGAACTGGCGCTCGCCGCCGAGTCGGGCGCGATCGGGTGCGGCCACGCCGGCGACGGAAACGTGCATCTGGCGATCTTCTGCAAAGATCCGGAAAAACGGCGCCGGTTGCTGCACGACATCTTCGCCGCCGGAATGGCCGTCGGTGGTGCGATCTCGGGTGAGCACGGTATCGGCGCGGCCAAGCAGCAACACTTCCTCGACCTCGAAGATCCGGCGAAGGTCGCGTTGATGCGGCGCGTCAAGCAGGCTTTCGATCCCACGGACATTCTCAACCCCGGCGTCCTTTTCGGTTAGGAGCAGAATGAACGGCGCGCAATCCCTGATCCGCACTCTCGTCGACGCCGGTGTCGACGTGTGCTTCTCCAACCCCGGCACGTCGGAGATGCACTTCGTCGCCGCGCTCGACTCGGTGCCGGAAATGCGCGGTGTGCTTTGCCTGTTCGAAGGTGTCGTCACCGGCGCGGCCGATGGTTATGCCCGCATAGCCGGAAAGCCGGCGGCGACGTTGCTCCACTTAGGACCCGGGCTCGGCAACGGCCTGGCGAACCTGCACAACGCCCGCCGCGCGCACACGCCGATCGTCAACGTCGTCGGGGATCACGCGACGTACCACAAGAAACTCGACGCTCCGCTGGAGTCGGACATCCCAGCGCTCACGGGCTGGCTACAGGGCTGGTCGCGCGAGCCGGGCAGCACCGCCGATGTCGGCGCGGACGCGGCGGCTGCCGTTGCCGCGTCGATGGACCCGCCCGGCCGCGTGGCCACGCTGGTCCTGCCCGCCGATGTGTCGTGGGGCGATGGTGGTACCACGGTCGCCCCGATCCCGCCGCGCGCACCGCATCCGGTTTCGGCCGCGACGGTCAAGTCGGTCGCCGAGGTCCTCCGGTCGGGCGAGCAGGTTTCGCTGCTGATCGGTGGGCCCGCTTGTCATGAAGCGGGTCTGCGCGCGGTCAGCCGCATCGCCGCCGCGACGGGCGCCAAGCCGTTGATCGAAACGTTCCCGGCCCGACTCGAACGCGGTGCGGGCCTGCCGAACATCGAACGGCTCGGTTACCTGGCCGAGCAGGCTTCCTATCAGTTGACCGGCACGAAGCACCTGATCGTCGTGGGCACGAAGTCGCCGGTTTCGTTCTTCGCCTACCCCGGCAAGCCAAGCGACTTGGTGCCCGAAGGTGCCCAGGTGCACACGCTTGCGGAGCTCGACCACGATGTCGTCGGTGCCCTCGAAGCCCTTGCCGACGAGGTTGCGCCCGATGCCGAACCGGTTTTGCAGGAACCGGCCCGCCCCGCGCTGCCGAGTGGCCCGCTCACCGCCCAGAACTGGGTCGAGGTGATCGGTGCCGTCCTGCCGGACAACGCGATCATCTCCGATGAGGCCAACACTTCCGGCGTGCTTCTGCCCGCTGCCACCGCAGGCGCCCCGCGGCACGATGTGCTGACCCTGACCGGCGGTGCCATCGGCCAGGGCCTCCCGGTGGCCACGGGCGCCGCCATCGCCGCCCCGGACCGTCCCGTGATCGCGCTCCAGGCGGACGGCAGTGCGCTGTACACGATCTCCGCACTGTGGACACACGCGCGGGAAAACCTCAACGTGACGACGGTTGTACTGAACAACCGCGCTTACGCCATCCTCCGCATGGAACTACAACGAGTCGGTGCGGAAACCAATGGCGTCAAAGCAAATGAGCTGCTGGACCTCTCGCGCCCAGACATGGACTTCGTCAAGATCGCCGAAGGCATGGGCGTCCCCGCCACAAGGGCCACCACCGCAGAAGACCTGGCCGCACAACTTCAAGCAGCACTGTCGGAGCCCGGCCCACACCTAATCGACGCCATCATCCCCCCACTAATGTAAAAAAAGACCGCCACCCAGCACCAAAACGCAACCACCAACACCGCCCACACCCTCCCCCACCCCGATCCCAAGCCGCCCTTGCGGATGGGGGAGTTCGTCAAGGTACTCTTTCCCGCCTTGACGAACTCCCCCATCCGCGAACACTCACAGATCGGGGCGGGGGAGGGTTCACCCGGCGAGGGCGCTCCGCGCCCGGCCCCCGTAGTCCGGCAGGGCATCAGCCGCAGGTTCAAAGACAAAAGATCAAAAGAATGCCTCGCCGGCGGGCTGGCTCCGGGATGAGGGGCCCAGGGGATCTCACCTTTTCGAGGTGGTTGAGTTGGGTGGTCATCCCGTCGCCTGCGGTTTTCGAATATCACTTTGACCGGCGGCCGCAAGCTTTGGTCTGTACACGCGAGTACCGGCGCAGGTTGCGGCCACCGCCCAAAGTGATCGTTCCGGTTTCAGGCGACGGGATGACCACCCAACTCTTACCGTGGGCTTGCGCCGCCTATGCCTGGCCGCAGACCACTGTGGTCAGTAGGTGTTTTGCGCCTGCGCGTAGTTCGTCCAGTGCTGTTTCCGAGCCGCTCAGGAACCGTAGTAAGGCTTGCTCGAAAAGCCCGTCAAAAAAGGCGTATGCCATTGGGGGTGGGCAGACGGGGTCGCGGCCGGACAGGTCGGCGTAGCGGCTCACGATGCGCCAGATCATCTCCTGCAGGCCGCCGTCGATCTCCGCGACGTCGGTCCGGAAAGTTTCTTCGAACAGTGACTGCGCACGCAGGTCATACCAGAGGCGATGCATGAACGCCTCTTCCTTCAACGTCGCGGCGAGGCCGTCGCCGAACTCCACCGCCAACTGCTCGGGGCTCTCGGCGGTATCGACAATCCCGTCGTACCGCAGCACGCAGTGCGCCTTGTACTGACGCACACAGTAAGTAATCAGCTCGACCTTGTCGCGAAAATAATAGTGCAGCGTGCCGTGCGAGAACTCGGTGTGCTGCGCGATCTCCCGCAGGCTCGTCCGAGCGTAACCCCGCTCCGCAAGCGTTTGCAGGGCACCCTCGGCCAGCAGTCGACGGCGTTCCTCGAACTTGTCGACCTGTCTTCGCGCGATCCGGTCGAGCCCATCGGCGGGCTGGGTCACGGTCACCTTTCCGGCCGAAGGTACGGATTGGACACCACTGACGGTAGCCCACTTCAGCGACGTTGGTCGACTGTCCAGGTTTCTCTGGACGACTGTCCAAGAAAATCTTGACACTCGTCCAGAGGATGTCGCACGGTGGTGGTCCGCAAGGGCAGTTCCCGGAAGGACGCCAGTTGATGTCGCTCGCCGCATACTTGGACAAGGGTGCGTCGCTCGGCCTCAACGCACCCTGTCTCACCCTCGGCGGGAAGTCGTGGACCTACGGCCAGGTCGTCGACCTCAGCCGGGCAGTCGCCCGCGCGCTGCGGCGAGCGGGCGTCCAGCCCGGTGACAAGGTGGGGATCCTTTCGGCCAACGACCCGGCCGCATTCGCGTCCGTGTTCGGCATCGCTCGCGCCGGCGCCGTGTGGTGCCCGATCGCTTCCTGCGAGGGCGCAGCCGAAAAACGGGAGCTGCTCGACCTGTTCGACTGCACGGTGTTGCTCTATCAAAGCCGTTTTGCCGCACAGGTCATGGAAATCGCCGACGAGCTGCCACAGTTGACGACGCTCGTGGAGTTCGGCAGAGACTTCGCGTCCTGGACAGCGAAAGCCGCCTGGGATCTGTTCGTGGAAGCCGGTTCGCCCGACGGCGTCGTCGCGATCATGGGTACCGGCCGCACAAGAGGCGTTCAGCTCACCGACCGCAACTTCGAGACGATGACGGCCATCACCCTGATGAGCTATCCGTTCGACAGTCGGCCGGTTTACCTGGCGCTGGCCCCGCTGACAAAGGCCGCGGGTCTGCTGTGTTTTCCGGTGATGGCGCACGGCGGCGAGATCGTCATGATGCCCGAGCCGGATATCGGCGAGTTCCTTCGTCTGATCGAGCGGCATCACGTCACGCACACATTCCTGCCGCCGACGCTGATCTACCAGCTGCTACGCCATCCGAAACTGGACACGACCGAACTCGGGTCGCTGCAATGCTTCTGGTACGACGCGGCAGCGATGTCCCTGGCCCGCCTGGAAGAAGCGCTGACGCGCATCGGGCCGGTGATGGCGCAACTGTTCGGGCAACCCGAGGCGCCGATCACAGTGTCCACAATGGCCCCATCGCAACACTTCACTGTGGACGGTGCGATAGACAACGAACGGCTGTCCTCGGCGGGCCGGCCTTCTCCCCTGGTCACCGTCGCCATCATGGACGACAAGGGCCGCCTGCTCGAACCAGGTGAACGCGGCGAGATCGTGGTCCGCGGGTCACTCGTGATGGCCGGCTACTACAAGAATCCCGAGGCCACGGCGAAAGTTTCGGCGCACGGCTGGCATCACACCGGCGACATCGGCTACCTGGACGACGAGAACTTCCTCCACCTCGCCGGTTATTAGACATGGGCTTGGTTGCCCGGGTGCAGGGGACCCGGGCAACCAAGCCCAGCAGTTACTCGAAGATCTCGCCGCTCTCCGCCTTCTTCACCAGGCTCTCCGGCGGCAGGAACTGGTCACCGTACCGTTCCGCCAATTCCCGTGCCCGGGCTACGAAACCCTTCAGGCCGCCCTCGTACTGGTTCATGTACTGCACGACACCACCGGTCCACGCCGGGAAACCGATGCCGAAGATCGACCCGATGTTCGCGTCCTGCACCGAAGTCAGCACGCCCTCGTCGAAGCATTTCACCGTCTCCAGCGCTTCGGCGAACAACATCCGCTCCTGCAGATCCTTCAACGGCACCTGCGCGCTGCCGGAGTTGAACGCCTCCCGGAGCCCCGGCCACAGGCGAACACGTTTGCCATCAACGTATTCGTAGAAACCGGCCCCCGTGGAACGGCCCTTGCGGTCGAACTCGTCGATCATCCGGTCGACCACGAACTCCGACGGGTGCGCGTGCCAGGTACCACCGGCGGCCTCGACCGCCGCGCGAGATTCCTTACGGATCTTCTGCGGCAGCGTCAGTGTCAGTTCGTCCATCAACTGCAGCGGCGGCGCCGGGTACCCGGCCTGCGAACCGGCCTGCTCGATCGAAGCCGGCTCGACACCCTCGCCCAGCGCGGCGACCGCCTCGTTGATGAACGTGCCGATGACCCGCGAGGTGAAGAAGCCACGGCTGTCGTGCACGACAATCGGCGTCTTCTTGATCTGCAAGGTGTAGTCGAAGACCTTGGCGAGCGTGGCATCCGAGGTCTTCTCACCACGGATGATCTCCACGAGTGGCATCTTGTCCACCGGCGAGAAGAAGTGGATACCGATGAAGTCTTCCTGCCGCTGCACACCCTGCGCCAGACCGGTGATGGGCAGCGTCGACGTGTTCGAGCCGAGCACCGCATCCGGGTTCACGATGTTCTCGATCTCGCCGAACACCTTGTGCTTGAGGTCCTGGCTCTCGAACACGGCCTCGATCACGAAGTCGACGCCCGCGAAATCCGCCGGGTCGGCGGACGGCTTGATGCGCGCCAGCAGCGCGTCCGACTTCTCCTTCGTGGTCTTGCCCCGGGAAAGCGCTTTCTCCTCCAGCTTGACCGCGTAGCCCTTGCCCTTTTCGGCGCCCTCGAGCGACACGTCCTTGAGTACGACGTCGATCCCGGCCTTCGCCGAGACATACGCGATCGCCGCGCCCATCATCCCGGCACCGAGCACACCGACCTTCTTCGCGGTGTACTTCTCGAAACCATCAGGCCGGGAGCCACCGGAATTGATGTGCTGCAGATCGAAGAAGAACGCCTTCGTCATGTTCTTCGCGACCTGCCCGATCGCGAGGCTGACGAAGTACCGCGTCTCGATCTTCGTCGCGGTGTCGATGTCGACCTGGGAACCCTCGACCGCGGCAGCAAGAATCGCGCGCGGCGCGGGCATCGGCGCGCCCTTGAGCTGCTTGCGCAGGTTCGCCGCGAACGACGGGTTCGACGGTGTGCCACCGGGAATCTTGTAGCCCTTGACATCCCACGGCTGCACGGCCTCGGGGTTGGCTTTGATCCACTCTTTGGCCTTCGGCAGCAGTTCGTCCACAGTAGACACTAGCTCGTGCACCAGGCCGAGTTCCCGCGCCTTCGCGGGCTGGTACCGCTGCCCCTGCCCGAGCCAGTTCAGCACCGCGTTCTGGATACCCACCAGCCGCACGGTCCTGGCGACGCCGCCACCGCCGGGCAGCAGACCGAGGCTGACCTCCGGGAAGCCGATCTGCGCGCCGGGCACGTCCGCGACGATCCGGTGCTGCGCGGCCAGCGCGATCTCCAGGCCACCGCCGAGCGCGGCGCCGTTGATCGCGGCGACGACGGGCTTGCCGAGCGTCTCCAGCCGGCGCAGCTGCCCCTTCAGCTCGTTGGTGCTGTTGGTGAGCTCCTCGGCGTGCGCCGGCGTCGCCCGGATCAGGTCGTTGAGGTCACCGCCCGCGAAGAACGTCTTCTTCGCCGACGTGATCACCACCCCGGTGATCGAGTCCTTTTCGGACTCCAGCCGGTCGACGGTCTGCGCGAAGGACTCCCGGAAATCGGCGTTCATCGTATTCGCCGACTGGTTCGGATCGTCCAATGTGAGCACGACGATACCGTCGGAGTCCTTGTCCCACTTGATGGTCTTGGTCATGCTCACACCCGCTCGATGATCGTGCCGATACCCATGCCGCCCCCGATGCACAACGACAGCAGTGCGCGCCGCTGCTGGCGCCGCTCCAGTTCGTCGACCATGGTGCCGAGGATCATCGCACCGGTCGCGCCGAGCGGATGCCCCATCGCGATCGCGCCGCCGTTGACGTTGACCTTCTCCTCCGGCAGCTTCAGGTCCTTCATCCACTTCAGCACGACCGACGCGAACGCCTCGTTCAGCTCGAACAGGTCGATGTCGTCGACGGTCAGGCCCGCGTTGGCGAGCACCTTCTGCGTGGCGGGCGTGGGACCGGTCAGCATGATCGTCGGGTCGGACCCGGTGATCGCGGCCGAGACGACGCGCGCCCGAGGCGTGAGCCCGAGCTCCTTGCCGACCTGCTCGTCACCGATCAGCACGATCGCGGCGCCGTCGACGATGCCCGACGAGTTGCCGCCGGTGTGCACGTGCTCGATCTTCTCGACCCAGTGGTACTTCTGCAGCGCCACCGCGTCGAAACCGCCGAACTCGCCGATCGCCTCGAAGGCCGGCTTCAGCTTCCCCAGGCTCTCCACCGTGGTGCCGGGGCGGCGATGCTCGTCGTGGTCGAGGATCGTGACGCCGTTGATGTCCTTCACCGGGACCACGGACTTCGCGAAGTAGCCGCCGGACCACGCCGCTTCGGCCTTGTCCTGCGAGCGGACCGCGAACCGGTCGACGTCCTCGCGCGAGAAGCCCTCCATGGTCGCGATCAGGTCGGCGCCGATGCCCTGCGGCGCGATGTAGTGGTCGTACCCGGTGGCCGGATCGATGAACATCGCGCCACCGTCGGAGGCCATCGGCACCCGCGACATCGACTCGACGCCACCGGCGATGATCAGACTCTCCCAGCCCGAGCGCACCCGCGCCGCGGCCTGGTTGACCGCCTCGAGACCGGAGGAACAGAACCGGTTGAGCTGCACGCCCGCGACCGTTTCCGGCAGCCCGGCGACCATCGCCGCGGTGCGCGCGATATCGGCGCCCTGGTCACCGACCGGGGTCACGACACCCAGGATGATGTCCTCGATCCTGGCCGGGTCCAGCCCCGGGTGACGGGCCTTGAGCTCGTCGATCAGACCGACGACCAGGTCGAGCGGCTTCGTCCCGTGCAGGGACCCGCCCTTGTTCTTGCCACGAGGCGTACGGATCGCCTCGTAGATGTATGCCTCGTTGCTCACACCGACGGCCCTTCCTTGATTCAGGCTAATCGCTACTAACATAATCCGCCCATATCCGCAGGTGTCAACTGTTTGCGGCGTGATCTGGAACGGCTATCGTGGGCTCACCATGCAGCATTCCCGAAGCCGTCAGGGCGACCGCAGGAACCAGCTGGCCGCGATCGCGGCCGAGCTGTTCCGCGCCCGCGGGTACCACGGGGTCGGCATCAACGACATCGCCGCCGCGGCCGGGATCACGGGCCCGGCGCTGTACCGGCACTTCGCGGACAAACAGGCCGTGCTCGCGTACGTGCTGCTGTCCGGCGTACGCGACATCGAGGTCGAGACGACGACAGCGCTGTCCTCACTGGAGAAGCCGAGTGGCTTGCAGGTCGACCGGCTGCTGAACCGGATCGCGACGGCGTCGGTCGAACGCCGGGAGGTCGCGGCGCTGTGGCGCTGGGAGGGGAAACATCTCGCCGCGCAGGACCAGCGCGAGATCGGGAAGCGCTCGTCGACGATCCTGACCGCGTGGGCGAAGGTCCTGTTGGAGATCCGGCCGGAGCTCGCCGCCACCGACGCCGAGCTGCTGTGCTGGGCCGCACTGAGCGTGTTCGGCAGTGTGTCCGTGCACCACACCACGGTGGCCAGACGCCGGTTCGTGCAGTTACTCAGCGAACTGGCCAAGCGCGTGCTGAGCGCCGACCTCCCACCTGCTTCGGACGTCCCGTCGCGAGTGCCCGCCCTGGGCATCGGCACACCGCCGTCACGGCGCGAGCAGCTGCTGTCCGCGGCCACGGATCTGTTCCGGCAGCACGGTTTTCACGACGTGAGCATGGAAGACATCGGCGCCGCCGCGGGCATCGCCGGGCCGAGCGTGTACCGGCACTTCGCCAGCAAGGCGAGCTTGATCCACGCGATCGCCCGCCGCGCCGCCGACCGCCTCACGCTCGGCGCCGACGAGGTGCTGCGCGACAGCTCGGACGAGCGGGAAGCGTTGCGGCGCCTGGTTTCCTCGTACGTCCAGACACTCACCGGATCCGGCGAACTGGTCGTGTCGTTCTCCATCGACGGGGTGAACCTGGCCGATAAGGAGCGCGCCGAACGGGTGAGCGTGCAACGCGACTACGTCGCGCGCTGGGTGAACCTGCTCCGCGCCATCCAGCCCGCGCTGAGCCCGCGCGAAGCCAAGATCATCGTGCACGCGGCGCTGACGATCGCGAACGACCTGGTCCGCACGCGGCGGCTCAACGCGCGCCCGAACCTCCCCGCGGAGCTGGAAACGTTGTTGCGGGCCGTGCTGCAGTTGGCCTGACGGACCGCCGCCCTCCATGTTAACCTACTGGCGAGTAGGTTCCGGTCTGATAGGAGTGCGACGTGGGAACACCCCAGCGCAAGCGAGACCTGATGGGCGCCGGTCTCGCCGCACTGACCAAGCTCGCCGGCAGCAGGACGCTGGCCCGGGCTGGTTTGCGCGTGCCGGTGCAGAACCTGGTCGGCGCGGCGACGAAGGGCGGCTTCCGCGCGGCGGGCGCAGCGTCGCGGGTCTTCTCATCCGCGCGCGTGTCCGGCGATCCGGCGAGGCCCGCGGCCCCGGCGGACAAGGACCTGTTCGATCTGACGCCCAGCGAAGAACAGCAGATGATCGTGGACACGGTGTCGGAATTCGCGGCCGAGCAGTTGCGCCCCGCCGCAGCCGAGGCCGACGCGAAGCTGTCGCCGCCGGACGGGCTGCTCACGCGTTCGGCTGAACTCGGCGTCACCCTGATCGGTATTCCGGAGGAGCTCGGCGGCGCGGGCGCGGAGCGGTCCGTCGTGACGAGCGCGCTGATCGCGGAAGCACTGGCGCACGGCGATCTCGGGCTGGCGGTGGCCGTGCTGGCGCCGTCGGCGGTGAGCACGGCGCTCGTGCTGTGGGGCGACGCGCAGCAGCAGGCCGACTACCTGCCGGCGTTCGTCGGCGAGAACGTGCCGGCCGCGGCGCTGGCGCTGCAGGAGTCGCGGCCGCTGTTCGACCCGTTCAAGCCCGCGACCCGCGCCCGCCGGACACCGTCCGGATACCAGCTGGACGGCGTGAAATCGTTGGTACCGCGGGCCGTGCAGGCGGAGCTGTTCGTCGTCTCGGCCGATCTCGAAGGCCGCGGGCCCGCGCTCTTCCTGATCGAGTCGTCGACGGCCGGCGTGTCGGTCGAGGCCGAGCCCGCGATGGGCCTGCGTGGCGCGGCGACCGGGAAACTGTTCCTGGACAAGGTGAAAGTCCCTGCGGGCGCACTGCTCGGCTCCCCGGACACGTTCGCCGACGTGGTCCGCCTTTCGCGTCTGGGCTGGGCGGCGCTCGCGACCGGGACCGCGAAAGCCGTGCTGGACTACGTGATCCCGTACGTCAACGAACGGACGGCGTTCGGCGAGCCGATCAGTCACCGGCAGGCGGTGGCGTTCTCGGTCGCCGACATCGCGATCGAACTCGAAGGGATGCGCCTGGTGACGTTGCGCGCGGCCGCGCGGGCGGAGCAGGGCAAGCCGTACGCGCGGGAGGTCGCGCTGGCGCGGAAACTCGCCGCGGACAAGGGAATGCGGATCGGCAGCGCCGGCGTGCAACTGCTCGGCGGGCACGGGTTCGTCAAGGAGCATCCGGTGGAGCGGTGGTATCGCGACCTGCGCGCGGTCGGCATCGCCGAAGGCGTCGTCCTTCTCTAGAAAGGGTTTGCTGTGATCAACCTCGAACCACCGAAGAAGGCCGGCGCCCTGATCAACCAGGCGTACCAGGCCGCGTCGCAGGTACTGCGCCCGATCTCGCGGAAGTACGACCGGGCGGAGCACGCGTATCCGAAAGAGCTGGACATGTTCGCCGCGGTGCTCGACGGGCTGAACTCGTCGGGCCAGGGCGGCGCGGGCGCGGCGGGCGTCCGGCGAGAATCTTCCGCGAAAGACTCTTCCGGCAACCGCAACGGCGGCAATCTGAGGACGGTCCTCGGCACCATCGAAATGTGCTGGGGTGACGTGGCTCTGCTGTTGTCGATGCCGCGGCAGGGCTTGGGCAACGCGGCGATCGCGTCGGTGGCGAACGACGAGCAGCTGGCGCGGTTCGGCAAGCTGTGGGCGGCGATGGCGATCACGGAGCCGGACTGCGGCTCCGACTCGGCGGCGATCACCACCACGGCGGTCGAAGACGGTGACTCCTATGTGCTCAACGGCGAGAAGATCTTCGTGACGTCGGGCCAGCGCGCGGATGCCGTGGTGGTTTGGGCCACTTTGGACAGATCGGCCGGACGCGCGGCGATCAAGTCCTTTGTGGTCGAAAAGGGCACGCCGGGCTTCGAAGTCGTTCGCCTCGAACACAAACTCGGCATCCGCGCGTCCGACACCGCCGTGCTACGGTTCGAGAACTGCCGGGTACCCAAGGAAAACCTGCTGGGCTCGGCGGAGGTCGACACCAAGAAGGGCTTCGCGGGGGTCATGCAGACCTTCGACAACACCCGCCCTTTGGTGGCCGCGATGGCGATCGGCGTGGCGCGCGCGGCACTGGAGGAGACCGCGCGAATCCTGGCCGACGCCGGTGTCGTGGTGGACTACGACAAGGCGGCCAACATCCAGCACGCCGCGGCCGCCGCGTACCTGGAATTGGAAGCCGACTACGAGGCTGCGTACCTGCTGACCTTGGAGTCGGCCTGGATGGCCGACAACCGCAAACCGAACTCCCTGCAGGCTTCCATGGCAAAAGCGAAGGCGGGACGGTCCGTTGTGGACATCACGCTGCGCTGTGTCGAGCTGGCTGGTGCGTATTCGGAGGAGTCGTTACTGGAGAAGTGGGCCCGCGACGCGAAGATCCTGGACATCTTCGAAGGGACACAACAGATCCAGCAGCTGATCGTGGCACGCCGCGTGCTGGGGAAGACGTCCGCGGAACTGAAGTAGCTCCTCAGCGGTGCTCGTTGCCCTCTTCTTCGCGTGGCGACCGCAGCGGATCCGCATCCCAGTCGATCGGTCCGGACCCGAGCGCTCCCTGCGACCGCCGGGCGCCCCAGCGGGGCATCCGGATCCGGCGTTCGCCGCCGCGGCCGCGATCACGGATGTCGACGACCGCGGCGGCCACTAACAGCGCCACGATCACCACCCCGATGACGATCCACATTGTCACCATCACGCACCCCCAAGCGCGCTCAGCTCACAAACGAGTCGATGTGTGCCCAGGTGGTCGTGCGTGCGCGACGGCCGGTGAGCACACCCAAGTGTCCACCCGGCGCGACTTCGAAGTCCACCCTCGGCGACGACGGCAATAACCCCGTCAGCCGCCCGACCGCGCGACGTGGCGCGATGGTGTCGTTCTCGCCGGCGATGACCAGTACCGGGACCCGCACGCCGGACAGTGAGATGACCCGGCCGCCCAGTTCCAGTTCGCCGTCCGCGAGATCGTTCGCGCGGAAGAACCGGTGGTACAGCTGGCCGAAGGTGCGGCCGGGGTAGGCCATCATGTTGTCCATGAAATGGTCCACCGCCTCGAGCTGCGCGAGAAAATCGCGATCGTCGAGGTTGCGCAGGATCGCCAGCGGTTTCGTGATCTCCTTGTCGATCCCCGTCGCCCAGAATACCCGGCCGACCACATAGGACGGTGCGCCGCCGAGCAGCCGGTAGAACGGGGTGAGCAGATGCCCGCCGGTCGCGGCGACGAGCGGGCGGAACGGGGCGATCAGCGGGATCGCGGTGAAATCCACCGGCGACGCGATCGTCACCAGCGACGAGATCGGCAGCGAAGGCTGGTCGGCCGCGGTCAGCAGCGAGAACAACCCGCCCAGGCACCAGGCGACCACCTGCACGTCCTGCCCGCCCGCGTCCTCGCTCACCTTCCGGATCGCGCGCGGCAGCACCTCCTCGATCCAGTGCTCCACGCCGAGCCGCCGGTCGGCGAACGCGACCGCGCCGTAGTCCACAAGGTACGTCTGCCGCCCCTGGTCGACCAGGTGCTCGGCCAGGCTGCAGCCACGCCGCAGGTCGAAGCACAGCGCCGGCGCGGCGAGCGGCGGCACCAGCAGGATCGGCGGACCCGACGAGCCGCCGTGAAACCGGTACACCGACCGGTTCGGGCCCTGGTCGATCAGCGTGCGGGGCATCGGCCGCAGGTCCGCCAGCCCGCCCCGGCACTTGCCGACCACGTTCGCCGCCGCGGCGGCGAGGCTGACCGGGGACAACGAAACACTCAAGACCGCCGCACCTTTGCTTCGCGCTGCGTATGCGCGAATTGCGCCCGCGCGATCACCTTACCCCGGCGGCCGGTCTTACAGCGCCGTGAGAATCCGCCGCGAGTTCGTCGAGCTCGAGCGGACTTTCGCGTGCGGGCGCTCGGCTTGCAGTACTTTGGCCACGAGCCGGCCCGCCTCGCCCTCGGTCTTCACCTCGATCGGTATAATCATACCGATATTTCATCGCAGGGGACCGGGCGCGGCAACGCCGCGGAACGGCTTACGTATGGTCTGTGTGAACAGCATTCAATGGAGACCACGCCGTGCCCGATACGCCGCCCCGAAGGATCTGGCGCTTCAGGCTGCTCGGCCGATTCTCCGTCGCGGCTGACGGCGAGGCGGTGAGCATCCGGTCGAAGCTGCACCAGACCCTGCTCGCGACCCTGCTCGCCCATCCCAACCAGGTGGTGCCCGCCGACGATCTCGTCGACGCGATCTGGCAGCGCCGGCCGAAGAACGCCAGCAACAGCCTGCACGTGCTGGTCAAACGGTTGCGCGCGGCGCTCGGTGACGCCGACCGGATCCGCGCCGAGTCCGGCGGCTACCGGATCGTCATCGCCGAGGACGAGCTCGACATGCTGGAGTTCACGTCGCTGCTGTCGTCCGCGAGGAACGCCGGGGACCAGCTCGCCGAGCGTGAGTGCCTCGCCGCCGCGCTCGCCCTGTGGACCGACGGGCTCGCGCCGCCGCCGCTCGCCGAGCGCGATCTGACCGAACTCGACGAGCTCCGGCTGACCGCGCTGAGCCGGCGGATCGCGCTGGACCTGGAGACCGGACGTGAGGCCGAGGCCGTCCCCGAACTGCGCCGGCTGACCCAGCGGTACCCGCTGCGCGAGGGCTTCTGGGCGCAGTTGATGCGCGCCCTCTACCAGGCGGGTTCGCAGGCGGAAGCGCTTGCGGTGTATGCCCGCGCTCGCGCCGAGCTGGCCGACGAACTCGGCGTGGAACCCGGCGTCGAACTGCGGGAGCTGTACGCCGCGGCGCTGTCAGCCGACGGCTCCGGCGGGTGGGCGCCGGTGTGCCAGCTGCCGTCCCGGATCGACGACTTCGTCGGCCGCGACGACACGCTGGCCCGCCTCGAACACCTGCTGGAACCCGGCGAGGCGACGCGGGTCGTGGTCGTGTGGGGCCAGCCGGGGGTCGGTAAGAGCACCCTCGCCGTGCAGGCCGCGCACCGGCTGCGCGACCGCTATCCGGACGGTCAGTGGTTCGCCGCGCTCTACGACCGGCACGCCGGCCGGACCTCCGCGCACGAGCTGCTCGAACAACTGCTGCTCGCCAGTGGGTTGCCGGCCGGGCAGATCCCGGCGCAGACGGGTGCGCGCTCGGCGGCCCTGCGCGCCCGGCTCGCCGACCGCCGGGTGCTGCTCGTGCTGGACGACGCCGGAGAGTCCGCGCAGATCGAGCCCGCACTGCCCGGGACCGGCCGCTGCGCGGTACTGGTGACCTCCCGCCGGTCCCTGCTCGACCTGCCGAACGCGCGCCGTACCCGGATCGAACCGCTGCGCGGGGACAGCGGGCTGCAACTACTCGGGCAGATGATCGGCGCGGACCGGGTCGAGGCCGAACGGGCCGACGCGGACGAACTCGTCCGTCTGTGCGGCGCGCTGCCACTCGCCTTGCGGATCGCGGGCGCGCGCCTTTCGCTGCGGCCGGAGGCCCGGTTGAGCGCGCTGGTGCAACGCCTGCGCGACGAGCGGACCCGGCTCGACGAGCTGGCCGTCGAGGGGATGGAGGTCCGCGCGAGCCTGACCCTGAGCTACCGCGGGCTCAACCCGGGCGCGCAGGAAGCCTTACGCCGCACGGCAATCCTGCCGCGGACGGGATTCCCGGCGTGGGCGCTCGGCGCGGTCACCGACGGTGGGGACGGCGAGCGGCTGATCGAGGCGCTGACGGCGTCGGCATTGCTGGAGCCGTGTGGGGGCGACGAAATCGGGCAGACTCGTTACCGCACCCACGACCTTGTCGCGCTGTACGTGCGGGATCTGGCCGGCGAGGAGGAGCAGGTGCCGTCGTTGCGCCGGCTACTCGACGTGTTGCTCGCGCGCGGTGAAGAGGTCTATCGCGAAGCCTCGCGGTGGACGGAAGAGCTGCAGCCGTACCAACCTCCGGGCGCGGTACCGTCCGAAGTGGACTTGCCACCGCTCGAATGCCCGGCCGAATGGGCGAGGGCCGAGCGGAACCTGCTGCTGGCCGTGATCGACCAGGCGTGCTCGGCGGGCTGGCATGCCGACGCCGCGCGGCTGGCGGATCTCGTCATCCCGGCGCTGCACCTGGGCGGCGGCTTCGATCAGCTGGTCGCGATCCGGCAGCGGATCGCGGAGGCGGCGCGTGCGGCCGGTGACGAGCTCGTCGCGTGGCGTGCGGACTACGGGCGCGCGGAGGCTTCGCTGGCCGAAGACGTCGCCGAGTCCGAGCGGACTTTCGTGGCCTGCGCGGAAGCTTTCGAGCGGCTGGGCGCGACGACCGAGCTGGTGTTCAGCCTGACGGGTGTGACGTTCTGCCGGATGATGCGCAACAAACCCGATCTCGAGACCGCCGAACGTGCGCTGCGGATCGCCGAAACCGGCGAGGACCGGATCGCGTACTGCACCGCCGCCCGCACCCTCGCGCAGGTGCTGCAGCAGCACGACCGGACGCGGGAAGCGGTGTGGCTCCTGAAGAAGACCAGTCGGGAGGCCGCGACGCTCAACGTCGGGTCCCTCAGCTCGGGCCTGTATCGCGAGCTGGCCCGCGCGGCGTTGCTGCTGGGCGACATCGAGACCGCAGCGGCCGCGTGTGCGGACGCGGCGCCGCTGCTGAGCGAAAATCCGCACGACGAGGGCTGGTTGCTGCAGCTGCGCAGCCGGATCGAGACGGCGCAGAACCGGTTCACCGAAGGCGCCGAGTCGGCGCGCCGGTCGCACGAGATCTTCACCGACCTCGGCGACCGGCGGGCGGCGGCGAGTTCGTTGATCTGGCTGGCGGATGCCTTGTGGCGCTGCGGTGAGCACGCGGAGGCGGCCACCCTCGCCGAGCAGGCACGGGACGCGCTGGAGGCGATGGGCTCGACGATCCTCGCGCCGCAAGCGGAACGGATCCTGGCCCAGGCGACGCGCAGCGCCTGACGCCGTGTTCGCCGGTCGCGTCGGCGTGTTGGCCGCGCGGGCGGCAAAGTCACCGACGGGAGGGCAAACTCACCGACGCAGGCGGCCAACACGCCCGGGGGCAAGCTCACCAACGCAGCGGGCCAACCCACCGACACGGGCGGCCACCGCAGCCACGCAGGCGGCCGCCCCACCGGCGCGGGCGGCAAAGTCGCCGATGCGGGCGGCAAACCCACCAACGCAGGCAGCCAACACGCCAACGCAGGCAGCCACCCCACCGACACCCGAGGCCACCCATCGACACGGGCGGCCAACTCACCGACGCAGCGGGCCAATCCACCGACGCAGGCAGCAAACTCACCGACGCAGGCGGCCAACACGCCCGCGCAGGCAGCCAACCCACCGACGCAGCGGGCCAACTCACCGACGCGGGCGGCCAGCCCACCGACGCAGGGGGCCAACACGGCCGCGCGGGACGGCAGACACGGCGGCGGTGAAATGTCAGCGGGGTGTCAGCGGGGGTTTGGGATCATCTCGGCGGGGCTGGACCGTGCCTTGGGGGTCGGCCCAGCGAACGTTGCAGTCGGGCGGCGCCAGCGCCGTCGCCGCCGGACTTCAACCTCAGCGAAGGCCCAGCTCCCAAAACCTCAGCGCAAGCTCAGCTCCGGGAACCTCAGCGCAAGCCCAGCTCCCGGGCGATGAGCATCCGCTGGATTTCGCTCGTTCCCTCGCCGATCTCCAGGATCTTCGCGTCGCGGTAGAACCGGCCGACGGGGAACTCGTTCATGAAGCCGTAGCCGCCGAAGATCTGCGTCGCGTCGCGGGCGTTGTCCATGGCCGCGTTGGAGGACACCAGCTTCGCGATCGAGGCCTCCTTCTTGAACGGCTCGCCGCGCAGCATCTTCGCCGCCGCTTCGTAGTACGCCAGCCGCGCGGTGTGCGCCCGCACTTCCATGTCCGCGATCTTGAACTGAATGGCCTGGTAGGCCCCGATCCGGCTGCCGAACGCCTCACGCTCGCCGGCATACCGCAGGCACTCGTCGACACAACCCTGCGCCAGCCCGACGCTCAGCGCGGCGATCGCGACCCGGCCTTCATCCAAAGTGGACAAGAACTGCGCATACCCGCGACCCCGTTCCCCGAGCAGGTTCTCGGCCGGCACCCGACAGTCCGAAAAGGACAGACCGTGCGTGTCGGAGGCGTTCCAGCCCACCTTCGAATACTTCGGCTCGACCGTGAAGCCCGGCGTACCCGACGGCACGATGATCGCCGAAATCTCCTTGCGGCCATCGTGCTGCCCCGTCACGGCGGTAACCGTCACCAGACGCGTGATATCCGTGCCCGAGTTGGTGATGAACGACTTGCTGCCGTTGATCACCCACTCCTCGCCGTCGAGCTTCGCCGTCGTGCGGGTGGCGCCCGCGTCGGACCCACCGCCCGGCTCGGTCAGGCCGAACCCGGCCAGCGCCTCGCCCGCACACAGCGCCGGCAGCCACCGTTCGCGCTGTTCCTTGCTGCCGAAGCGAAAGATCGGCATCGCACCGAGCGAGACCCCGGCCTCCAGCGTCACCGCGACCGACGAGTCGACCCGCGCCAACTCCTCCAAAGCGAGGCACAGCGCGAAATAGTCCCCGCCCATCCCGCCGAACTCCTCTGGGAACGGCAGCCCGAACAAGCCCATCCGGCCCATCTGCGCCACCAGGTCGTACGGGAACTTCTCGCGTTCGTAGAACTCGCCGATCACCGGCGCGACCTCGCTCTGGGCGAAGTCGTGCACCGTCTTTCTCAACGCCTCGTACTCTTCGGGCAGTCTGAAGTCGATCATCTCTCAGCCTCCGGGGTCACCACGGCCAGGGTTTCGTCCAGCGCGACCTGTTGGCCCGCCTGGACACGTAGTTCACTCACCACACCGTCGACGGGTGCGACCACGGTGTGCTCCATCTTCATCGCCTCCACCACGACCAGCGGCGCGCCGGCCGCGACCGGCTCGCCCGCCGACACCTTGACCACCAGCACGGTCCCGGGCATCGGGCTCACGACGGGCCCGCCTTCGATCGTTTCCCCATGCGCGGCAAGCAGGTTCGGCCGTTCGCGGATCGCGACCGCGCGACCGTCGCGGGCGAGCCAGTCCCCTGCCCGCAGGTACCGGCGGAACTCGCCGGCGCGATGCACTTCGAGCCGGTTTCCCAGGCGTCGTGCGGAAACCTCCACCGCGGGGCCGTCATCGACGGTGACCGACGCGCCTTCGACCCGCACGAGCGCCTCGGTTTCCCCGGCCTGCAACCGCATCGTCACGCCACCCGGGCCGCCCAGCCGCCAGCCGGTCGGCACGTCCCACGGGTCCACCACGTCACCCACGGGCTGCAGGCCGATCACCCGGTCCAGCGCAGCCGCGACGAAGAACTCCTCGGGGACCTCGCCGGAAACCAGGGAATCCAGCCGCCGCTCGACCAGTTCGGTGTCCAACTGTCCGCTTTGGACGTCCGGGTCCGCCAACAGTGCCCGCAGGAACGAGACGTTCGTGGTCAGCCCGAGCACGGCGGTGCCGGCCAGCGCGCGGTCGAGCCGGTGCAGCGCCGCCGCCCGGTCCGGGCCCCACGCGATCACCTTGGCCAGCATCGGGTCGTAGTCCGAGCCGACGACGGTGCCCGGCCGCAACCAGGAATCGACCCGGGCCCCGGCGGGTTCGGCCAATTCGAGCACCGTGCCCCCGGTGGGGATGAATCCGCGACTGGGATCCTCCGCGTACACCCGTGCCTCGATCGCATGCCCGTTCAAGTGGATGTCTTGCTGGGTAAGGGAAAGTGGCTCGCCGGCGGCGATCCGCAGCTGCCACGCTACGAGGTCGAGCCCGGTCACCAGCTCGGTCACCGGATGCTCGACCTGCAGCCGGGTGTTCATCTCCATGAAGAAGAACTCGTCCGGTGCCTTGTCCGACACGATGAACTCGACCGTGCCCGCGCCGGTGTATCCGACCGACCGCGCGGCCTCGACGGCGGCCGCGCCCATCCGCTCGCGCGTCGCCTCGTCGAGCAGCACCGACGGCGCCTCTTCGATGATCTTCTGGTGCCGCCGCTGCAGGCTGCACTCGCGCTCGCCGAGGTGCAGCACCGTGCCGTGCGCGTCGGCGAGCACCTGGATCTCGATATGCCGCGGCGTGGTGACGAAGCGTTCCAGCAGCAGCCGGTCGTCACCGAAGGCCGAGCGAGCCTCGCGTTGCGCCGACTCGACCGCCGCGGCGAGGTCCGCCGGGTCGGTCACCAGCCGCATACCCTTGCCGCCCCCGCCCGCGGACGGCTTGAGCAGCAGCGGGTAACCGACCTCGCCGGCGGCCGCGGCGAAATCGTCCACATCGGACAGGCCGGGGACGACGGGGACACCGGCGGCCGAGACGGTCGCCTTGGCGTGGATCTTGTCGCCCATCGCCTCGATCGCCTCGGCGGGCGGGCCGATGAACACCAAACCCGCGTCCGCACAAGCCCGGGCGAATCCGGCGTTTTCGGCGAGGAACCCGTACCCCGGGTGCACCGCCTGCGCCCCGGTTTCGAGCGCGGCCCCGACTATGTCCGAAGTGGACAGATAGCCCGAGATCCGGACCGCGATGTCGGCGTCGTGCACATGCCGCGCGTCGGCGTCCGCGTCGCTATACACCGCGACCGAGCGGACGCCCAGCTCGCGCAGCGTACGGATGACCCGGACGGCGATCTCACCGCGGTTGGCAACCAGAACTGCGTTGAACACGCTCATCACATCCTGAAGACGCCGTAGCCGACGGGTTCGAGCGGCGCGTTCGCCGCGACGGACAGGGCGAGCCCGAGCACCGTGCGGGTGTCCGCCGGGTCGATCACGCCGTCGTCCCACAGCCGCGCCGTCGAGTAATAGGGATTTCCCTGTTCCTCGTACTGCGCCCGAATGGAATCCTTGAACTCTTCCTCGCCCTCGGCGTCCCGGCGGACCGCCGAAAGCACCGAAGCGGCCTGCTCGCCGCCCATCACGGAAATCCGGGCGTTGGGCCACATCCACAGAAAACGCGGCGAATAGGCGCGGCCGCACATGGAATAGTTGCCGGCGCCGAACGAACCGCCGATGATCACGGTGAACTTGGGTACCCGCGCGCAGGCGACGGCGGTCACCATCTTCGCGCCGTGCTTGGCGATCCCGCCGGCCTCGTACGCCTTGCCGACCATGAACCCGCTGATGTTCTGCAGGAACACCAGCGGAATCGAGCGTTTGTCGCACAGCTCGATGAAATGCGCGCCCTTCATCGCCGATTCGGAGAACAGCACGCCGTTGTTCGCGATGATGCCCACGGGATGCCCGTGGATATGCGCGAAACCGGTGACCAGCGTGGCCCCGTATTCCTTCTTGAACTCCGCGAACCGGCTGCCGTCGACGATCCGGGCGATCACCTCGCGCACGTCGTATGGGGTGCGGGAATCCGTTGGCACCACACCGTAGAGCTGCCGCGGGTCGACCGCGGGCTCTTCGGTGGGCAGCACGTCCCACGGCCGCGGGCCGCGCGGGCCGAGGGTCGACACGATGGACCGGACGATCTGCAGCGCGTGCGCGTCGTCGTTGGCCAGGTGGTCGGTGACACCGGACTGGCGGGCATGGACGTCGCCGCCGCCCAGTTCTTCGGCCGTGACGACCTCGCCGGTCGCCGCCTTCACCAGCGGCGGGCCACCGAGGAAGATCGTGCCCTGGTTGCGGACGATCACGGCCTCGTCGCTCATCGCCGGCACGTACGCGCCGCCCGCCGTGCACGAGCCGAGGACGGCGGCGATCTGCGGGATACCGCGCGCGGACATGGTCGCCTGGTTGTAGAAGATGCGGCCGAAATGCTCCCGGTCGGGAAACACCTCGTCCTGCCGGGGCAGGAAGGCACCGCCGGAGTCGACCAGGTAGATGCACGGAAGGTTGTTGTGCAACGCCACTTCCTGCGCGCGCAGGTGCTTCTTGACGGTCATCGGGTAGTAGGTGCCGCCCTTGACCGTGGCGTCGTTCGCGACGATCACGCATTCGCGGCCGGAAACCCGCCCGATTCCGGTGATGATGCCGGCCGCGGGGGCCTCGTCGCCGTAGAGGCCGTTCGCCGCGAGCGGCGACAGTTCGAGAAAAGGTGAGCCCGCGTCGAGCAGGGCGTCGACCCGGTCGCGCGGCAGCAGCTTGCCGCGTTCGACGTGCCGGGCGCGGGACTTCTCCGGCCCGCCCAGCCTGGTCGTCGCGAGCCGTTTGCGCAGGTCCTCGACGACCTCGGCGTGCGAGGTGACGTTGCGCGTGTAACCCTCGCTCCGCGGGTCCGCGGCGGTGGTGAGCGTCGGTGTGTCCATACCAGCCCAAGTTAGTCGTCGTTAACTCCGGTTTCGATGTTAACGACGACTAACTGAGCTGTCCAGTGCTAGAGCGCCCCGGTGAAGGTGGCGTAGTAACCGCTGGCCTGACCGGTCGCGGTCGGGTGATAGGACTCGTCGACGGGCCAGGTCACGCTGTTGAGCCAGGCCGAGCCGGAACAGATCTCGTGGCCGGTGAAGGCGGGGCGGACGTCGGCGAAGGTGAAACCGGCGTTCGCGGCCTCCTTGGCGATGGTGACGTCGAGCGCGTCCGCACCACCGTTGATGTAGCCGCGGGAGGTGTCGGACAGACCGACCGAGCAGGAGCCGCCGATCTTGTAGAAGTGCGGGTAACCGAGCACGACGACCGTCGCGCGCGGAGCCTTGCCACGGATCGCGCTGAACACGTTGTCCAGCAGGCCGGGCAGGCTGGTGTGCACGAAGTTGACCGCGTTGTCGACCGCGGACTTGCAGCCCGAGTCGCCGCCGAGGATGCAGTTCTCCATCACGCTGGTGAACCCGGCGTCGTTGCCGCCGACGCTGATCGACACGAGGCTGGTCGACGAGCTGAGCGCGGAGACCTGGCTGTTGAGCACGTCCGTGGTCTTCGCGCCCGAGCAGGCCTGGAAGCTCAGCGAAGCGCCGGTGGCGTTCTTGTACAGCTCGGGGTAGGCCTTCGCGCTGCGCTTGCAGCTATTGGAGTCGAGATAGGACCCGGCGCCGACGCCGGAGGAGTAGGAATCGCCGAGTGCTACGTAGTTGATGGTCGCCGCACCGGCGACCGCGGTCAGGCCGAGCGTCGCCAGGACCACGGCGACGATGACTGTCAGGGATCTCATGGCTGCACGTACGGACATCTCAGGCCCTTCTGTGAGTGACAGACCGCCTCTAGATGTAGCAAGGTCAGCCTTCACGAGGACCCGCCGTTAGTCGGTAAGAAGGTAACGAGACGGCGAACGTTAGCGGTCGCTAACTGGCACCCGATAGCATGACGGGATGTCGAGCACGACCCCGCTGGTCAACGGCGAGAAGGCAAGCCGTCGCGAGCAGATCCTCACCGCGGCCGCCGAACTGTTCGCCCAGCACGGGTTTCACGGGGTCGGCATCGACGACATCGGGGCGGCCGTGGGCATCTCCGGTCCCGCGCTGTACCGCCACTTCCGCAGCAAGGACGCGATGCTCGGCGAGATGCTGAGCTCGATCAGCCAGTTCCTGTTCGACGGCGGTAACGCCCGGGCCGACGCGACCGAGGACCCGGAGCGGGTGCTGGCGGAACTGGTGGACTTCCACGTGAACTTCGCGCTCTCCCAGCCCGCGCTGATCACCGTGCAGGAGCGGGATCTCGCCAACCTCACCGATGCCGACCGCAAGCAGGTCCGCGCCCTGCAGCGGCGGTACGTCGAGGTGTGGGTGCGCGCGATCCGCGACGCGGTGCCCGGGGTGAGCGAGCGCCGTGCGCGCTCAGCCGCACACGCCGTGTTCGGTTTGATCAACTCGACGCCGTACAACCGCTATCTGGATGACACCGAACTGGCGGACCTCCTGCGCCGGCTAGCACTGGGTGCGTTGCACGCGCTCGGCTGACTCACCCGATTTTCCCACTAGCGCAATGCTTTTTCACCACGCGGCCGGCTCGCACCGCTGCGGGTTCTGAGGTGGTTCCTGGCGAGGACAGCGCCGACGTGGTGTATCGGCATACATGAGGAGGCGATCCCGGAGCCAGGAGCCGCCTCAGGTTCTGCCACCCGCACCGCCACCCAAACGTTCTCTAGCGCGGATGCCACCCCCCTGGTGTTTGATGGGGTGCGTGACTAGCGGGCCGAACGTGGTGGCGAAGGCGCAACGCGCCCTCGTCGCGATGCGGCTTGGGCGGGACGACGAGGCGCTCGACCAGGTGGCGCCGTCCGCGGCCGACGAACCCGGCCGCACGGCCGAGATGCGCGAGCTGATGCTGCTGCTGTTCGGCGAGTGCAGCACGATGGTGTCCGTACTCGGGGACGGCGGCAGCGCGCCGGTCAAGGTGCAGGTCTTCGACGAAGCCGGTGAAGAAGTGCCGATCGACCAGGCCGACCCACCGGTCCGCACGGCCGTGCGGACGCTGCTCGCCGAGGTGCACGGCAACACCGAAGCCGCCGAGGAACAGGTTGAGATCGCGCTCGCCAGCGCCGCGCCCGACGAGGTGGACAGCCTTGTCCTGCAAGCACTGCGCTGGACGATCCGGCTGTCCACCGAATGCCTCGACCGCGACCTGCCCGTCACCGAATGGGTGCACGACGCGCTCGCCGACTGAGCAGGTCTGGACAATTCGGGCGTCAGCCCAGCAGGGATTTCACCAGCGCGGCGATCTGCAGGGTCTCGATCAGGAAGGAATCGTGCCCGTACGGCGAGGAAATCACCACCGCGTCCCCGGCGCCGGGGATGCCCGCCGCCAGGTCGTTCGACTGGTACAGCGGGTACAACCGGTCACTGTCCACTCCGGCCACCACCGTGCGCGCCGTGATCCGGGAAAGCGCTTCCCCGACGCCGCTGCGGTCCCGGCCGACGTCGTGGGTGTTCATCGACTCCGTCAGCAGCAGGTAGCTGTTCGCGTCGAACCGCCGGACCAGCTTGTCCGCATGATGGTCCAAATAGGACTCGATCGCGAACCGCTCGTCGGCGGCTGACTGCCGGCGGCGGCCGAAGCGCCGGCCCAGCTCCGGTTCGCTGCGGTAGGTCACATGCGCGATCCGCCGCGCGATACCGAGCCCGCGGTGCGGCCCGTCGCCCGGCGCGGCGTCGTAGTAGTCGCCACCGCGCCAGCCCGGATCGGACCGGATCGCGTGCAGCTGCGGCGAAGCCCACGCGATCTGCTCCGCCGAAGCGGCCGCCGGCGCGGCGACCACGAGCAGCGACTCCACACGCGCGGGCAGCGTCACGGCCCATTCCAGGGCGCGCATCCCGCCCATCGAACCGCCGACCACCAAGGCCCATCGCTCGATGCCCAGCGCATCGGCCAGCTCCGCCTCCGCGTGTACTTGATCACGCACGGTCACCTGCGGAAACCTGCTGCCCCAAGGCTTTCCGTCCGGATCGGGCGAAGCGGGGCCGGTCGTGCCCTGGCAGCCGCCGAGGATGTTCGGCACCACGACGAACAGTTCGCTCGTGTCGAGCGCGCGGCCGGGCCCGATCAGTCCGTCCCACCAGCCGGGCGTGGGATGGCCCGGTCCGGCCTCGCCCGCCGCGTGCGAGTCACCGGTCAGCGCGTGCTCGATCAGCACCGCGTTGGACGCGTCGGAGTTGAGCCGGCCCCAGGTCTCGTAGGCGAACGTGTAGGCGGGCAGTACTCCCCCCGCATCCAGGCGCAACGACCGGTCCACCGGGAGCCACTGCCGTCGTCCCCGCGGATCTCCTGGCCGCCACGCACCGGTGACGGGCGGGAGGCCGGCTGGCGCCGCCTTGCTCGTCATGAAGACCGACGGTAGTCACACCCCGCCCACCGGCCCAACCGCTCCCAGTCGCTGAAAACCTCTTGACGACTAAATCTCTTAGATTCTAAGATACTTTTCATGAGCGAAGAACAGACGGACGTGCTGATCACAGGCGCCGGGCTGGCCGGCCTCACGGCAGGGATGTTCCTTGCCCAGCAGGGGGTTTCGGTCTTGGTCGTCGAGCGGCATCCGGGCACGTCACTACATCCACGGGCGTCGGGCCAGACGCCCAGAACCATGGAGCTGTACCGCTGGGCGGGCATCGACGGCGAGGTGCTCGGCGTCAGCAAGCGCGCCTCGCAGGGGCTGCGCATCACGATCGCGTCGAGCCTCGGCGGCCAGGTCTTCCACCGGATCCTCGAAGACATGTCGGAGCTCGACCTCAGTGCGGCGACCGGGGTGCCCTGGGGGATGGCCGGGCAGGACGTCGTCGAGCCGATCCTGCTCGCCCGCGCCCAGAAGTTCGGGGCCCAGGTCCGGTTCTCCACGACACTGGTCTCCTTCGAGCAGGACGATGACGGGGTCACCGCGGAGCTGTCGGACGGCCGGCGGATCCGGGCGAAGTACCTGGTCGCGGCCGACGGCGGGCGCAGCGGAATCCGCGAGCAGCTGGGCATCCCGGTCGACGGGATCGGCGCGATCGGCCATTCGATCGGCGTGGTCTTCGAAGCCGACCTCGGCGACCGGCTGACGCCGGACGTCACCGACCTCTACTACCTGCAGAACCCGCGGTTCACGGGCGCGCTGGTGAACACGGACGTGCCGGGCCGCTACGTCTTCGCCACCGACTACCACCCCGAGCGCGGCGAGACCGCCGACGACTACCCGCACGAGCGGCTGGTCGAGCTGATCCGCGTCGCGACGGACTTGCCCGAGCTGGAGCCGGAGATCCGCTGGACCGGCGCGTGGGAGATGGCGGCGCGGGTGGCGCGGCGGTTCCGGTCCGGGCGGGTGTTCCTCGCCGGCGACGCGGCGAAGGTGACCCCGCCGACCGGCGGCATGGGCGGCAACACCGCGGTCGGCGACGGGCACGACCTGGCGTGGAAACTCGCCGCCGTGCTGCGCGGCGAGGCCGGTCCTGGCCTGCTCGACACCTACGACGCGGAACGGCGGCCGATCGCGCAGCTGGTGGTGAACACGTCGCTGCACAATGCGAAACAGCGGATGGCGCCTGAGCTGGACCTGTCCGGTGTCGGCGAGCCGGTCGACCAGACCGCGCTGACGCTGGGCTTCCGGTACCGCTCGACGGCCGTCCGGACCGAAGACGACGACGCGCGCCCGACGGAAAACCCGAACCAGCCCAGTGGCCGGCCCGGTTTCCGCGCCCCGCACGTGCCGATCGTGGTCGACGGCGTACCCAAGTCCACTGTGGACCTGCTCGGCCGCGGCTGGGTCCTGCTGGCGAACGGTCCACAGTGGACGTCGGCGGCACGGGAGGTGTCGGCGTCGACCGGTGTCCCGCTCACCTGCCTGGAAGTCGGCACCGACTTCGGCGACCCGGAAGCGCTTTTCGCCGCTCGCTACGGGCTGGAGCCCGGCGGGATGAGCCTGATCAGGCCGGACGGCATCGTCGCCTGGCGCACGACGGGCCCGATCGAGGACCCCGCCGGCAGGCTCTGGGACGTACTGGGCGACCTGCTCAGCCGTTAGCTTCTGGCGCCGTATGCTGCGCAAATGGTGTCAGTTCGCAGCGTCGTCGAGCGGGTCGGCCCGACGCTGCTGCACGCGGTGTCGGTGCCCGACGCGTGCCCGGCGGTGGCCGACGTGGTGATCGCCGAGCCCGGGGTCGCGGTGTCCGTCGCGGCGGGCGACCTGGTGCTGGGCGTCGCGGCGGCGAACGCTGACGAAGCAGCTGCGCTCGTCTCGCACAGCGCGGAGCGCAAGGCCGCCGCGGTGCTGTTGAAACCGCCGCTCGCGATGAAACCGACCGTGCGGCGCGCGGCGCAGACGGCGGACATCGCGCTGATCGAGGTCCATGCGGCAACGGCGTGGGCGCAGCTGGTTTGGCTGCTACGCACGGTCCTCGACGCCGACGACGATGCGGTCGGCGACTCGGGTCCGGGCGACCTGTTCCGCCTCGCCGACGTGGTCGCCTCGGTGGTCGACGCGCCGGTCACAATCGAGGACACGAACTCGCGCGTGCTCGCCTACTCCGCGCGTCAGGACATCACCGACCCCGCGCGGGTGTCCACGATCATGGGCCGGCGCATCCCGGACGACGTGCTCGCGCGGTTCCGGTCGCGCGGGGTGTTCCGCGAGCTTTCCCGCGGCAGGCAGACGGTTTTCGTGCCCGCACAACGGGATGGCACGCTGCCGCGGCTGATCGTGCCGATCCGGATGGGCGGCGAGCTGCTCGGCTCGATGTGGGCGGTGGTGACCGGTCCGGTGCCCGACGAGCGGGCGGCCGCCTTCGCCGACACCGCACCGGTGGTCGCGCTGCACCTGCTGCGCCGCCGGGCGCATGCGGACGCCCAGCGCCGCGCGTCGGCGGAGCTGCTGCGGGGTCTGCTCGAAGGGAAAGTGGAGGCACGTAAGGCGATCGCCGAGCTGGAGCTGTCCGAGGAGCCGCACCGGGTGGTCGTCGTGGACGCGCCGGGCGAGGGGCTGCGACTGGCCCTGCTGGAACGGATCTCGCAAGGCATCGGACCGCGACCGGTCGCGACTGAGCTCGGCAGCCTGCTGTACGCGATCGTGCCGGACGGCGACGGCCCCGGGTCGTGGCCGCAGCTGCGAAAGGCGTTGGCGGGCCTAGACGCGCGGGTCGCGGCGGGCAGTCCGGTGGGGATCGGCGAGCTGACCCGGTCCCGCGCAGAGGCCGAGGAGACGCTTGGTCTCGTGCGCGCGGGGCTGCTGGACGGGAACGTCGGCAGCTACGACCGCGCGTGGACCGCGCTGGTCCTGCACCGCGCGGCGACGGCGGCGGACCGGGCCCGGATCTCGGAGGTCGGCCCGCTGGAAACGCTGCGGGCGCACGACGTGGCCAACCACACGGAGTACCTCGGCACGCTGTACGAATGGCTCCGCTTCCCCGGCGATCCACGCGCGGCGGCCAAGGCGCTTCGCATTCACCCCAACACTTTCCGGTATCGCATGCGGCGGCTGCTGGAGCTGGTGCCGCTGGATCTGGACGATCCGGACGTGCGGCTGGCACTGATCACGCAACTCGTCGCGCTCCGGTGGTCGTGAGCCCGGCCTACGATGGACCGATGTTCTCCGGATCCGTGGCGCAGCTGCATCGCTGGCCGGTCAAGTCGTTGCGGGGCGAGGAAGTCGACGCCGCGCGGTTCGACGACCGGGGTATGGCCGGCGACCGCGCGCACGCGCTGATCGACCTGCGCCCGAAGCGTGCGGGCAAGGTGCTCACGGTGCGCCAGAACCAGGAACTGCTGTCCTGGCGCGGTAGCTATCCCGGAGGGCCCGAAGAACCGCCGACGCTGTCCGCCCCGGACGGCACCGAATGGTCGTGGCGCGACCCGGCGCTGCCTGCCGCACTGAGCGAATCCCTTGGCCTGCCACTGGAACTGCGCGCCGAGGAGGGTCAGCAAGATCGCGGACCGACCGTGCTCGTGACGGTCGAGGCCTCCCGCCAGGCGCTCGAGAACGAACTGGGCGGGCCGGTCGAGCTGGCCCGGTTCCGCCCGAACCTGCACGTGGACCTCGACGCCCCTGCCTTCGCCGAACAGGACTGGGGCGAGGGCACGGCGATCACCGTCGGCGACGTGGTGCTGGAGATCGTCGGCGCGCGGGCCGGCCCGTGCATCCGCTGCGCGGTACCGAGCTGGGACCCGGCCGGCCGCGAGCGGTGGCCGAAGCTGCAGACCTGGATCATCGAGCAGCACGAGAACAAGTTCGGCCTGATCATGCGCGTGACCAGGCCCGGCACGATCCGCACCGGCGACGCCGTCTGGGCGCGGCCCGCGTAGCTCAGGGCACCAGCAGGGTTTTGCCGATCGTGGCGCGGGTTTCGATCGCGCGGTGGGCGTCGGCGGCGCGGTCGAGCGGGAAGCGCTGGCCGATCACCGGGGTCAGGCGACCGGTGGCCCCGTCCTCCAGCGCGCTCTCGGTGAAGGCACGCAAATCCTCCGGGGTACCGGAGATGCCGCGGCGGATGGCGACGCCGCGTGCGGCCGCGTCGTCGTCCGACACCGGGGTCCACGCGCCGCTCGCCAGGCCGTACACGACCATCCGGCCGCCGGGCTCGAGCAGCGGGAACGCGGTGGCCCCGAGTTCGCCTCCCACCCCATCGAAGACGACGTCGACCTGCCCCACCTCCGCTGCCCAGCCCGCGGCCGAATAGTCGACCACCCGATCGGCGCCCAGGTCCGCCGCGACCGCGCCCTTGCGCGGCCCTCCCGCGGCGGCGACCACCTTCGCCCCGGCGTGCTCGGCCAGCTGCACCAGCAGGCTCCCGACCCCGCCGGCCGCCGCCAGGACGAGCACGCGCTCCCCCGCACCCACTGTGGCGGCCCGCATCAGCAGTTTGGCTGTCCGGCCGTCAGCCAGTAGGGCGACCGCGGCGTCCAGCGCGAGCCCGTCGGGCACGATCAGCGGCGACGCGGCGGGCACGACCGCTTGTTCGGCGTAACCGCCGGTCCCGCCGGTGCTGGCCACGACCTGCTGACCGACCAGGTCGTGGTGGACGCCCGCGCCGACGCTGGTGATCACCCCGCCGACCCCGTTACCGGGAATGACCGGCGGCTGGACCTGGAAGGGGTTCATCCCGCCGGACCGGAACTGGGTCTCGACGAAGGTGATGTTGGCGAATGTCACGGCGATCAGGGCCTGCCCAGGACCCGGTACCGGATCGGGTGCTTCGCCGGGCTGCAGCACGTCGGGTCCGCCGAACTCCTTCAACCACACGGCTCTCATGAAGCCAGCCTGCATCCTCCAGTTAGGTGGAGGTCAACACGCTGTCGTGCGGCAACCATCCACCGGAGCGAGGATTGTCGTGGGCGAACGATGACACCGCCATCCGAGTGCATCACCGTAGGTATCCGACGCCCACAGCGACCAGGAGGCCCCGTGCGTATCGCCATTCCCAAGGAGATCAAGAAGCACGAATACCGGGTGGCGGTCACCCCTGCCGGAGTCCACGAGCTGACCCGGCGCGGCCACCAGGTGTTCATCGAAACCACCGCAGGCCTCGGCTCGGCGATCACGGACGACGACTACGCCGCCGCCGGCGCGAAGGTACTGGCGACCGCCGACGAGGTGTGGGCGGAGGGCGATCTCGTGCTGAAGGTCAAGGAGCCCATCGCCGTGGAGTACCCGCGGCTGCGCGCGGACCAGGTGCTGTTCACGTATCTCCACCTGGCGGCCGACCGTGCCCTGACCGAAGCCTTGCTCAACGCGGGCACGACCGCCATCGCCTACGAAACCGTGCAAACCGCAACCGGCGCTCTGCCATTGCTGGCGCCGATGTCGGAGGTGGCGGGCCGGCTGGCGCCACAGGTGGGCGCCTATGCCCTCATGAAGCCCTCCGGCGGCCGCGGCGTCCTCCCCGGCGGCATCCCCGGTGTCCTTCCGGCGCGGGTGGTCGTGATCGGCGGCGGTGTGGCGGGCCTGAACGCGGCACGGATCGCCCTGGGGCTCGGGTCCGATGTGGAAATCCTGGACACCAATGTGGACCGTCTGCGTCAGATCGACCAAGACTTCAACGGCCGCATCAAGACCGTCACTTCCACGGCCTTCGCCATCGAACAGTCGCTCCTGCAAGCAGACCTGGTGATCGGCGCCGTCCTCATCCCAGGCGCCAAGGCACCAAAGCTCGTCTCGAACGACCTGGTCTCGCGCATGAAACCAGGCAGCGTCCTGGTCGACATCGCCATCGACCAAGGCGGCTGCTTCGCGGACTCCCACCCCACCACCCACGACGCCCCCACCTACGCCGTCCACAACTCGATCTTCTACTGCGTCGCCAACATGCCCGGCGCCGTCCCCACCACAAGCACCCAAGGCCTAACAAACGTAACCCTGCCTTACGCGGTCGCACTCGCAGACCGAGGCTGGCAAACCGCTCTCAACAATGACGCGTCATTGGCAAAGGGTTTGAACACCCATCAAGGCGCCCTGACAAATGCCCCCGTCGCCACCGCCCACGAGATCCCCCACACACCCCTGGAAAACATCCTGACCTAACGCCGTACAACAGGAATTCCTATACACAGCAACACAACCACACAAACCGGCACCGAAGGATGGGGGTCCGGGGGAAGCCCCCGGGCGGGGTTTGGGGGTCGCACCCCCAAAAAAGACGCGAGGTTGAGCAAACAGGAAAGGCGCAGCAAAGCGCGACGAACAGGGGCGGCCCGCTCAACCAGCCTGGGGGTCACTGGGAGCGGGCCGCCAACCACTAGCTTAGGTGGTCTTGGCGGACTTCGCTGCATGGGGTTGGGGTTTTATCGAAATACTTCTTCACGGTCAGTCACGGAACGTCGTGATTCACCGACCGACAGGTAGTTTCCCCCTTCGGTGCCCATGGCGGACATCGATGAGGCAGGATGTCGGCTTGCGCCGAGTTCACCCATTCGCCGGATCGAGGGGGAAGTGATGCAGAACGACGGTAGCGGCCGGATAGTCGTGCAGGGGTTGAGCAAGACGTTCGGGCCGGTCGCGGCTGTGCAAAACCTGAGTTTCGTGGTGGAACCGGGTGCGGTTACGGGGTTCCTGGGCCCGAACGGTGCCGGGAAGACCACGACGTTGCGGATGATCCTCGGGCTGGTGACGCCGACGGCGGGGGTCGCGACGATCAGTGGTCTGCGTTACGACCAGCTGGGTTATCCGGCGCGGATCGTGGGCGCGGTGCTGGAGAACGAGGGCTTCCATCCGAAGCGGACGGCGCGCAATCACCTGCGGATCTACGCGGCGGCGATCGGGATGCCGGATCAGCGGGCGGACGAGGTGCTGGCGCTGGTGGGCCTTACGACTGCCGCGAACCGGAAACCGGGCGAGTTCTCGCTCGGTATGCGGCAGCGGCTGGCGCTGGCGACGGCGCTGCTGGGCAATCCACAGGTGCTGGTGCTGGACGAGCCGGCGAACGGGCTGGACCCGGAGGGGATCCTTTGGCTGCGCAACTTCTTGCGCGCGTACGCCCGGGAGGGCCGGACGGTGCTGGTGTCGAGTCACCTGCTGTCCGAAGTGGAGCAGACGATCGATCAGGTGGTGATCATCAGCCACGGCGTGACGCGGTACTTCGGTTCGCTGGAGCAGTTGCGGGCGGGCCAGCAGTCGCGGGTGCTGGTGCAGGCGGCTGATCCGAACGCGCTGGTGAAAGCGTTGCAGGAAGCGGGCTTCACCCAGTTGGAGACGACGCCGGACGGGCGGGTCGCGGTGCTGGGCGCGACGCGGGAGCAGATCGGTGACCTGACCGCGAAGGCGGGGCTCGCGGTGTACGGCATGGAGGAGGACCGCGCCGATCTGGAGAAGTTGTTCTTCCAGCTGACCAACGGCGGGTACTCGGCGGCGCAGTATCAGCCACAGCAGCAGCAGTATCCGCCGCCTCCGGCCGGCGGCTGGGGTCCGCCACCTGCGCCACCGCAGGCCGGTTATCCCCCGCAGCAGCCGTATCAGACACCGCCTGGCGGCTACCAGCAGCCGGGGCCGTACCAGGGTTGGGGAGGGCAGCGCTGATGGGCCGGTTGCTCGTCGCGGAGTTCCGCAAGACGTTCACCACGAAGCTGTGGTGGGCGCTGATGATCCCGGCGGTGCTGCTGGCCTTCGGGTTCGCGCTGGGCTGGGGCGCGTTCGCCAACGAGATCGGCGACGTGCTGACCAGTTCCGAGACGCAGATCATCGCGCAGGCGCTGGGGATCCAGACCGGGAACCTGCCGATGGGGTTGCTGGCGATCGGGCACGGGATCAACATCGGGCTGACGTTCGCGGTGATCTTCGGGGTGTTCGCGCTGGCGGGCGAGTACCGCAGCAAGACGATCACCACGACGTTCCTGACGGCGCCGAACCGGGTGTCGGTGCTGACCGCGAAAATGCTCACCTACGCCGTCTGGGGTGCGATCTACGGGCTCGCGGTCGCCGCGGTGTCGAGTCTCGGCATCGCGATCACCGTGGACGGCTCGCGGTTGCCGACCAGTGGCCAGTGGCTCGGTGTGATCGGCGCGAGCGTGCTGGCCGGTGTGCTCTCGACGCTGTTCGGTATCGGTGTCGGCGCGGTGTGGAACAGCGTCGTCGGCAGCGTGGTGACCCTGGTGATCTACCTGTTGATCATCGAGAACGTGCTGGTGCTGCTGTTCTACGGGCTGTGGCGGGTCGACTGGCTGGGCGCGGTGCTGCCGAACGGCACGATGAACGGGATCGTGGGCGCGATCGGGGCGCAGGCGTTCGGTGCGGCGGGCGTGAAGCTGCCTGGTCTGGACGCGGAGACGCAGTGGTCGCTGCAGTACATCGCGGGTGCGCCGGGCGCGCTCTCGTGGTGGGCTTCGGCGCTGGTTTTCTTCGCCTGGACCGCGGTCTTCTTCGCCGGCGGCTGGGCCGTCAACCAGCGACGCGACATCACCTGAACAAACCGGCATACGCTGGAGCGTGTGACCGCTGCTGCCTCCACCACCACTGAACCCCGGACCGGCTGGATCCGGAGACTCGCCGCCGCCTCGTGGCGGCATCCGTGGCTCGTCGTGCTGTCGCTCGGCGCGGCCGTCGTCAGCGTCGGCTTCCAGGCCGCGAGCCCGCTGCTGGTGAAGGTCGCGGTCGACGACGCGGTCGGCGGCCGCACGGCCGGCCTGGGGATTCTCGCCGCCGGGCTGGTGGGCGTGCAGGTGCTGATGTTCGCGACCGCGTTCGTGCGCCGGTACGTGGGCGGGCGGCTCGCCCTGGATGTGCAGCACGATCTGCGCCAGGCGGTGTTCGGCGCGGTGTCGCGTTTGGACGGTGGGAAGCAGGACTCGCTGCGCACCGGGCAGGTCGTCTCGCGCGCGATCACCGACCTGCAGCTGGTCGTGTCGCTGCTGATGATGACGCCGGTTTCGGCCGGTTCCATCATTTTCGCCCTGTTCTCCCTCGGCGCGATGTTGTGGATGTCACCCGGGTTGACGCTGATCGCGCTGGTCGTCGTGCCGGCGGTCGCGATCGTGGCCGGTGCCGCCCGCAAGCGGCTGTTCCCCGCGACCTGGTCGGCGCAGCAGCGCGCGGCGGACCTGGCCCAGCACGTCGAGGAGACGGTGACCGGGGTCCGCGTGGTGAAGGGCTTCGGGCAGGAGGCGCGCGAGGTCGCGCGGCTGGAAAAGACCGGGCGGAAGCTGTTCTCCGAACGCCTGCGCGCGGCCCGGCTGTCGGCCGTGCCGACGGCGACGACGTCCGCGCTGCCTGCCGCCGGACAGGTGGCCGTGCTGGCGTTCGGCGGTGTGCTGGCGCTGCACGGCGACGTGAGTCTCGGCACGTTCCTCGCGTTCGCCAGCTACGTCTCGGGCTTGATCGGGCCGGCGCGGATGCTGTCCGGGATGATCGTGCAGGCGCAGCTGACGCGCGCGGGCGCGGACCGGGTGTACGAGCTGATCGACGCGCAGCCCGAGGTCCGTGACAAGCCGGACGCGCGGTCGCTGCCGGACGGGCCGCTCGGCATCCGGCTCGACGACGTGAAGTTCGGTTACACGCGGTCCGAACCGGTGCTGGACGGCCTGTCGCTCGAGGCGAAACCGGGCGAGACGCTCGCCCTGGTCGGCACGGCGGGCTCGGGCAAGTCGACGATTTCCCTGCTGCTGCCCCGGTTCTACGACGTGCACGCGGGGTCGGTGCGCCTCGGCGACTGTGACGTGCGGGACCTCCGCCTGGCCGAACTGCGCAAGGCGATCGGCGTGGTGTTCGAGGAGGCGTTCCTGTTCTCCACGTCGATCCGCGACAACATCGCCTACGGCCGGCCTGACGCGAGCGACGAAGAGGTCTACGCCGCCGCGAAAGCCGCGGAGGCGCACGAGTTCATCATGTTGCTGCCCGAGGGCTACGACACGCTCGTCGGCGAGCGCGGGCTGACCCTGTCCGGCGGCCAGCGGCAACGGCTGGGCCTCGCCCGCGCGCTGATCACCGATCCGCGCGTGCTGATCCTCGACGACGCGACCTCCGCCGTCGACACGGTGACCGAGGCCGCGATCCACGACACCCTGCGCGCGGTCACCGCGACCCGCACCACGCTGCTCATCGCGCACCGCAAGTCCACGCTCGCGCTGGCCGACCGGATCGCCGTCCTGGACGCCGGCCGGGTCGTCGACGTGGGCACCGCCGAGGAGCTGGAAGAGCGCTGCGATCTGTACCGCGAGCTGGTGTCCGGGCCGGGTGAGGGGGTCGAGGAGAAGCATCGGGGCAAGTGCGAGGTCCGGCCGGAAACCGGGATCACACCGGAGTTGTGGCCCGAACCGGCCGCCCTGGACGACGCCGGGCAGCTCGCCGACGCGGCGCAACAACGTACGCCCGTGGCCCCGACCGCGATCTGGGGCGCGTTCGACGTGCCGCCGTCGGAGGAGCTCGTCGAGGGCGTGCGCAAGCTGCCGCCCGCGACGGACGTCCCGGCGCTTTCGGCCCACGACGTGACCGAAGCGGATCCCCGGTTCAGCCTCGGCCGGCTGCTGCGGCCGGTGCGCGCGTTGCTGACGATGGTGATCGTGCTCGTCGGGCTGGACGCGGCGGCCGCGATCGCGTTGCCCGCGCTGTACCAGTACGGCGTGGACCACGGTGTCCGGCCGGGCGTCGAGTCGGTCGTGTGGTTCACCGCCGCGGCGGGCGCGCTGATCGTCGCGGCGGACTGGTTCGTGATCCGCTCGCAGACGCGGCTGACCGCCCGCGCCGGGGAAACCGTGCTGTACTCGTTGCGGGTGCGCAGTTACGCGCACCTGCAACGGCTCGGCCTCGACTACTACGAGCGCGAGCTGTCCGGCAAGATCATGACGCGGATGACCACGGACGTCGACGCGCTGTCGACGTTCCTGCAGACCGGTGTCGCGCAGGCGGTGATCAGTGCGCTCACCCTCGTCGGGATCTCCGCGGCCTTGCTGGTCACCGACATTTCCCTTGCCCTGTACGCACTTTCGGTGCTCCCGGTGCTGATCATCGCGACCGTGATCTTCCGCCGGCTCGCCACCGCCGCCTACAACGAGGCGCGGGAAAAGGTGAGCGTGGTCAACGCCGACATGCAGGAGAACGTCAGTGGCCTGCGGGTCGCACAGGCCTACAGCCGCGAGGAGCGCTCGGCCGAGATGTTCGCGTCCCGCAGCGACGCCTACCGCCGCTCGCGGTTGCGCGCGCAGCGCTACGTCGCGACCTACTTCCCTTTCGTCACCATGCTTTCCGGGTTCGCCGAGGCGATCGTGCTGGTGGCGGGGGCGAACCGGGTCGCGGCCGGCACGCTGCCGATCGGCGTGCTGCTCGGTTTCCTGTTGTACCTCAACCTGTTCTTCTCACCGATCCAGCAGCTGTCCTCGGTGTTCGACGGGTACCAGCAGGCGAAGGTCGGGTTGCGGCGGATCAGCGATCTGCTGCACACGCCGACGTCCGTCCCGCCGGCGGAGAACCCGGTGGCGGTGCCCGACCGGCTGTCCGGCGAGGTCACCTTCGACGCGGTGGACTTCTCCTATGCGGGCACGGATTCCCGTGCACTGGCGGACATCTCGCTCAAGGTGGTGCCCGGTGAGACGGTCGCGCTGGTGGGCGCGACCGGGGCGGGCAAGTCGACCGCGGTGAAGCTCGTCGCGCGGTTCTACGACGCGACCGGCGGCAAGGTTGGTATCGACGGCGTGGACGTTCGCGACTACGACCTGCCGGCACTGCGGCACCGGATGGGCGTGGTGCCGCAGGAGGCGCACCTGTTCTCCGGCACCGTCGCGGACAACGTGCGCTACGGCCGCCCGGACGCGAGCGACGCCGAGGTGGAAAGCGCGGTGCGTGCCGTCGGCGCGCTGGACGGCGTGGCCGCGCTGCCGTCAGGGTTCCGGCAGCAGGTCGGTGAGCGGGGCAAGTCGCTCTCGGCCGGTCAGCGGCAACTGATCGGGCTGGCGCGGGCCGAACTGGTCGACCCGGACGTGCTGCTGCTGGACGAGGCGACGGCGGCCCTGGACCCGTCCACGGAGGCCGCGGTGCTGCACGCAACGGAGAGCCTTTCCCGCCGCCGCACGACTTTCGTGGTGGCGCACCGGCTCGCGACGGCCGCCCGCGCGGACCGGATCGTCGTGCTCGACCACGGCCGTGTCGTCGAGCAGGGCTCGCACGAGCAGTTGGTCGCCGCGGGCGGGCACTACGCGCAGCTGTGGCGCACGGGCAACCACGAGTGACGTGCCGATCGTTACTGATCCGACGGCAGCCACGGCGGAAACGGGTTTCTACGAGCAGGCCGGCTGCGGACCGTGTCCGCCTACTTTCGGTCGGATCAGTAACTACAGCTCGACCACCGGGAGCCGCCACGCGGCGCGGAACTCCTCGATGAGCAGCCAGGCATGCGTCATGTTGTCGCCGAACGCCTGGCGGGCGCGGGCGAGCGTCTCGAACGAACCCGGGCCGGGGTCCAGCGAGGCGGTGACGATCTGGTCCTTCGTCAGGTCGTCGGTGAAGACTTCGCGCAGGGTCAGCGCGAAGTAGAGGAGGGTCGCCAGCTCCAGCCGGACGGTGGCGGTCTCCTCGGTGGTCTGGACCAGCTTGCCGATGGTCGCCTGCAGCTCGCCGGGCGGCCGGCGGGTCAGGCTCGGGCCGTCCGCCAGCCGGATCAGCTCCACCACGGACGCGGCATGTGCCAGCGGCCGGAGCTCCCGCTGCGCGAGCCGCGCCGCCTGCTCGATCGCGGTCCCGGTCAGCGCCGCGCACACGTGCGCCAGGCCCGGCGCGGGTGTCGTGTGGGTGATGTCCATCATCGCCCTGGCCACCCGGATCAGGTCGCGCGGCAGGCCGCCGGAGAAGCAGTACGCGAAGGTGACGAACGGCTCGGGCACCCCGATCAGCCTGCTGCTGAGCAGTTCCCGGCTCTCCGCCAGCGTCAGGTAGTCGACCCGGATGATCTCGTCGAAGGCGCTGTCGAACGCGTCGCGCACGGCGAAACCCCTGCGCTCGAAGGAGATCAGCGCGTCCTCGGACACCGACAGCACGAAATGGCAGCCGGGCACGCCGAACAGCGCCTTCAGCTCGTTGACGAACCGGTAGGCGTGCTCGGCCGAGGCGATCTTGTCCAGCTCGTCGATCGCGACCACCAACGGGGTCGCGGCCGCGTTCGAGTTGACGAAGCTGAGCAGCGCGGCCACCCGCGTGAGGAACTTCCGCAGCTCGTTGATGATCTCCGGGTACGTCAGCGGCTGGCTCGCCTTCGCCGTCGAGCGGCTCGCCGACACGTCCGCGCCGGTGCCCGGCAGCGTCACCTTGCCCGACCAGCCCGTGGTGCTCGTCTGCAGGTAACGGATCCGGTCGAGCCGCCGCGTGGCGTCCTCGACGACATCCAGCCGCACCTTGTCCTCGGCCGGCTGCCGCCCGAAGATCCACTTCTTGCGCTCGGTGCGCAGGGTGTCGATGACGGCCTCGCAGGCGGCGGCGTAGATGTGCAGCGCGAAGTCCCGGCCCTCGTACCCGATCGGCGCGTCGACCCGGATCACGACGTGCTCGCGGCCCCGCGGGAGCAGCCATCCTTCGCGATGCACCTCGATCAGCGTCGTCTTGCCGACCCCGCGGGGACCGGCGATCCCGACCGCCCCGGACCGCATCCGGCCGAGGACCCGCCGCAGGCGTTCCCTCGCGGCGGTGGCGACGACCCGGTCGAGATTGGCCATCGTGCCCAGGCCCGAGTCGTCCCGCACGGTCAGCCGCACGTCGTAGGACGGCGCCGACAGGCGGCTGATCAGCCGGTTCACCGCCGGTACGACGGTCGCCCGCGCCGCGTCGCGCCACACGTCGAGCGCCGCCGCCGCGTCGGCCCGCAGCCGGGCCCGGCGCACCCCCACATTCCGCGCGATCACCTTCTCCATGTCCGGATTGAGGCTGGCGACGCTGAAGGCGAGCACGAGCGCGATCACCGCGAGCAGACTGGCCGCGATCGCGCCCCACACGGTCAAGGACCGCTCCAGTGCCGGCAAAAGGGCATAGACCGCGACCGCCAGCACGAGGAACGCGAGCCAGCGTGCGATCTTCGCGGCACGGTGCGTGCCGAGCGGGCGGAGCCGGGGCGGCGGCAGCCGTTCGGTGACGGTGATCAGCGCGCCGATCGGCACCGCGAAATAGAGCGCGACCACGCCGGCCGCCACGACCAGGCCCAGCACGATCTTGACGATCACCGGAAGGCCACCACGGGCGATCACGCCGACCAGGAGCGCCGCGCCCATCATTTCCGCGGACCCGAGCAGCAGCAGGAAGAACTCCAGCACCGCCCGGTAGTCGCTCGGCCAGGTCCGCTCGCGCGCCCGGCCAGGGCCGACCTCGCCGAGGGCGCGCACGGCGTCCCGGTAGGCGGAGATCTCCGTGTTGGTCGGGCTCAGCAGCTCGTCGGGATCGGCGAGCAGCCGTTCGCGGAGCTCGGCGGGATCCAGTTTGTGCTTGTCGCATTCGTCCTGGATCCGCGGCCGCGCCAGTACCTCGTCGACGATGGGCGGGAGCTCCGCCAACGCGAGTCTGCGCACGACGGAGTCGTCCGCGGGAGCACGCTCGTCCACCAGTTCGGCCGCCATGATCCTTATGACGGCTGCCATCCGGACGCGGTTGCTGCTCCGGTCAGGTGAAGATCTTGCCCGGGTTCAGGATGTTCAGCGGGTCGAGCGCGGTCTTGACCGCACGGTGCATCTCCAGCACCGCCGGGCTCAGCTCACGCCGCAGGCCCGCCCGCTTGAGCAGGCCGACGCCGTGCTCGCCGGTCACCGTGCCGCCGAGCTCGATCGCGTCCGCGATGATGTCCTCGAAGGCCGCCTGCGCCCGGCGTTTCGCGTCCTCGTCCCCGATCGGGGTGATCAGCAGCGGGTGCAGGTTGCCGTCGCCGGCGTGCGCGATGTTGGCGATGAGCGTGTCGTGCTCGGCCGCCGACTTCTCGATCCGGGCCAGCATTTCCGGCACCAGCGCCTTCGGCACGCAGACGTCCTCGGTCAGCACCGGGCCCAGGCGCTCCAGGGCCGGGTACGCCAGCCGCCGCGCGTCGAACAGGGCCTCGGCCTCGTGCTCGTCCGAGGACAGCGCGGCCCACGTGGCCCCGGCCTCCTCGAAGCACCGCAGCACGGTCCGTGCCTCGTGCTCGCCGTACTCGCCTGGGGTGTCGACCCGGCCGAGCAGCACGACGTTCGCCTCGGTGGACAGGCCCATGTTCTTCCAGGCGTCGACGGCTTCGAGGCAGTGCCGGTCGACCAGTTCGAGCGCGGACGGCACGACACCCGACGCGGACACCGCGCTCACCGCCTCGCCGGCCGCGACGACGGAGTCGAAGTACCCGGCGATCGTGCGCTCGGCGGGCCGCTGCGGGCGCAGCCGCACGGTGATCTCGGTGATGATGCCGAGGGTGCCCTCGGAGCCGACCATCAGTCCACAAAGGTCGTAGCCCGCGACGCCTTTCGCGGTGCGGTGGCCGATCCGGACCACCTCCCCGCGCCCGGTCACCACCTCGAGCGCCAGCACGTAGTCACGCGTCACGCCGTACTTGACGCAGCACAACCCGCCCGCGTTGGTCGCGACGTTGCCGCCGATGGTCGACCACGGCGCGCTCGCCGGATCCGGCGGGTACCACAGATCCTTGGCCGCACAGGCACTTCGCAGATCGTCGTTGACCACACCCGGCTGCACGACGGCGAGCCGCTCGACGGTGTCGATCTCCAGCACCTGGTTCATCGCCTCGAACGCGAGGACGACGCAGCCCTCGATCGCGTTGGCGCCGCCGGACAGGCCGGTGCCCGCGCCGCGCGGCACGACCGGCACCCGGAGCTCCGCGGCCAGCCGGACGACCGCCCGCACCTCCTCGGTGCTACGCGGCCGGACCACCGCGGCGGCCTGCGCGTACTGGGCCCATTCCGCCTGGTCCTGCAGATAGGACTCGACGACGGCCGGATCGTCCAGCACGTGCTCCGCGGGCACCGCCGCCCGCAGCCGGGTCACCAGATCCATCGCCACCTCCGAACGTTCAGGCTACGCGGACAGGCCGCTCGCCGACGCCGTTCACCACCAGATGAGACAGCGGTCATGCCCGCTCGACCAGCGGTTTAATCGATCAGCGGCTTCCCGATCGTGTCCAGCACCTGCCCGGTGGACTGGTCTTGTGCGGTATAGGTCTGGACCGCGTCACGGACCTGGCCGGCGGTGTCGCCGACCGACTCCTGGGCGCTCTGCAACGCGCGCACGCCCATTTGCTCGAACGGATCGAGCAGCAACGCGAACGGCTGGCAGATCACGCCGTACGCGCTGTTGTCCATGGCCACCTGCTGGGCCGCCTGCACCGCGGTCTGCAAGCGTTGCGCGAGCCCGTCCACCTTGCCGGCATGGGTGTCCAGCTCATCGGTAAGAACTTCGTAACCATCGCTCACCGTCTACCCCCGTTCTCAGTCACGGCGAAGGAAAGTCTGGTCGCCGAAGTCGTCGTCCCCGCCGTCTTCGCGGCGGTGTTTCGGTTGCGGCTTCGGCTGCGCGGGCTGCTCTTCCTCGGCTTCCTGCTCGATCCGCAGCTGCCGCCCGGGCGCCTCCGGCTCCTCTTCCGCGGGCGGGGGCGGCGGGAAGTTCTCCACCGCGGTGGCCACGATGTGGCGACTCGTGTCGTCATCCCCCACGGTTTCCGAAACGATTTCCTGAATTCGCTGCGGATACTGGGACTGCGCCTGCTGCATCGCGGTGAGCACGGCGGCCGCGATCTCGTCCGGGTTCATCTTGCGGACCGCGTCCGTCATCGCGACACCCGTCGGGATGCCGTTGCTGCCCACGGTCACGCTGACCGCGCCGTGCGCCGCCGAGCCGGTGATCGAGATCTGCCCGACCTCCTGCTGCATCCGCTGGTAGCGCTCGGCTTTCTGCTTCGCGTCGCGCTCCCAGTCATCGACCATGCGCTCGACGTCGCTCAGGTCAGCCACGGTGCGATCCTCCCTGTCCCCCTCGTTCGACGACCGCACGAACGGCCCGGTTCCCAGGCTCTCGCAGCACGCCCGCGACGTCCAGTAGCAGGACCCATCGATCCTGCATCGATCAAGTGAGGAATCCCAAACCCACTTGCAACGGAGATGCACCACTTAGGCGACATCCCGAAAGGGTGGGGGGTTAGCCTGGTAGGCGCATCAAGCGGACAACCAAGATCGAGATGGATAGAGGCGAGTCCCTGCCGTGTCCAGCAGCAGCCCTGCGTCACAGTTCGGCCCCAATGAATGGCTCGTCGAGGAGATGTACGACCAGTTCCTCGCCGACCCTTCCTCAGTAGATGCCGCCTGGCATGACTTCTTCTCCGACTTCAAGCCGACGCAGACGCCGGAGACCAAGCCGGACACCGCGAGCGCCACCGCCGCCGCGCAGATCCTGCCGAAGCCGTCGGGCAACGGTCAGGCCCCCGCCGCCACGCCCGCTCCCGCCGCGGTGAAGGCCGCGCAGCCGCCCGCCGCGAAGGCCCCCCAGCCCGCCGCCGCGAGGACACAGGCCGCCGCCGTCAAGCCCGCCGCGGACGAAGAGACCAAGCAGCTGCGCGGCGCCGCCGCCGCGATCGCGAAGAACATGGACGCCTCGCTGAGCGTCCCGACCGCGACCAGCGTGCGCGCCGTGCCCGCGAAGCTGATGGCGGACAACCGGATCGTCATCAACAACCACCTCCGGCGCACCCGCGGCGGCAAGATCTCCTTCACGCACCTCATCGGGTACGCGATGGTCCGCGCGCTGCGCGACTACCCGAACATGAACCGGCACTACCAGCTGATCGACGCCAAGCCGTTCGCGGTCACGCCGGAGCACATCAACCTCGGCCTCGCCATCGACATGAAGGGCAAGGACGGCAGCCGCACCCTCGTGGTCGCCTCCATCAAGAACACGGAGAACATGACGTTCCTCCAGTTCTGGCAAGCCTACGAGGACATCGTCAAGAAGGCGCGCAACAACAAGCTCACCGCGGACGACTTCGCCGGCACCACCATTTCGCTGACCAACCCGGGCGGCATCGGTACGAACCACTCCGTGCCACGGCTGCAGGCGGGCCAGGGCGCGATCATCGGTGTCGGCGCGATGCAGTACCCGGCGCATTTCGAGGGCACCAGCGAGAAGACGCTGACCGACCTCGGCATCAGCAAGATCATGACGCTGACCTCGACGTATGACCACCGCATCATCCAGGGCGCGGAGTCCGGCGAGTACCTCAAGCTCATCCACGAGCTGCTGCTCGGCGGAGACGGCTTCTACGACGACATCTTCACCTCGCTGCGGCTGCCGTACGAGCCGGTCCGCTGGGTCGAGGACATCCCGGCCGGCGCGGTGGACAAGACCGCGCGGATCCTCGAACTGATCGACGCCTACCGGATGCGCGGCCACCTGATGGCCGACACCGACCCGCTGAACTACCGGCAGCGCCGCCACGAGGACCTCGACGTCCTCTCGCACGGCCTGACCCTGTGGGACCTCGACCGCGAGTTCGCGGTCGGCGGGTTCGCCGGGCAGGAGAAGATGAAGCTGCGCGACATCCTCGGTGTGCTGCGCGATTCCTACTGCCGCACGGTGGGCATCGAGTACACGCACATCCTGGACCCGGAGGAGCGCCGGTGGATCCAGGAGCGTGTCGAGGTGCCGCACGCGAAGCCGGACCCCGCCGTGCAGAAGTACGTGCTGTCCAAGCTGAACGCGGCGGAGGCCTTCGAGACCTTCCTGCAGACCAAGTACGTCGGCCAGAAGCGGTTCTCGCTCGAAGGCGGCGAGACGGCGATCCCGCTGCTGGACACCGTGCTGGACAAGGCGGCCGAGTACGAGCTGGACGAGGTCGTCATCGGCATGCCGCACCGTGGCCGGCTGAACGTGCTCGCCAACATCGTGGGCAAGCCGATCTCGCAGATCTTCCGCGAGTTCGAGGGCAACCTCGACCCGGGCCAGGCGCACGGCTCCGGCGACGTGAAGTACCACCTGGGCGCGGAGGGCAAGTACTTCCGGATGTTCGGCGACGGCGAGACCAAGGTTTCACTCGCCTCGAACCCGTCGCACCTGGAGACCGTCGACCCGATCCTCGAAGGCATCGTCCGCGCGAAGCAGGACATCCTCGACAAGGGTGACCAGGACGGCAAGGGCTTCACCGTGCTCCCCGTGCTGATGCACGGTGACGCGGCCTTCGCCGGTCAGGGTGTGGTGGCCGAGACGCTGAACCTGTCGCTGCTGCGCGGGTACCGCACCGGTGGCACCGTGCACCTGATCATCAACAACCAGGTCGGCTTCACCACCGCGCCGGAGCACGCGCGCTCCTCGCAGTACGCGACCGACGTGGCGAAGATGATCGGCGCGCCGATCTTCCACGTGAACGGTGACGACCCGGAGGCCGCGCACTGGGTGGCGAAGCTGGCGGTGGACTACCGGCAGGCGTTCAACAAGGACGTCGTGATCGACATGATCTGCTACCGCCGCCGCGGCCACAACGAGGGCGACGACCCGTCGATGACGCAGCCGGCGATGTACGACATCATCGACACGAAGCGTTCGGTGCGTAAGACCTACACCGAGGCCCTGATCGGGCGCGGCGACATCTCCGTCGAAGAGGCCGAGGCCGCGCTGCGCGACTTCTCCAGCCAGCTCGAACACGTCTTCAACGAGGTTCGCGAACTGGAGAAGCACCCGGCGACGGCGAGCCCCTCGGTGGAGGAGGAGCAGCAGGTCCCGGCGAAGGTGCCGACGGCGGTTCCCCGCGAGACGATCGAGCGTATCGGCGACGCGTTCCTGAACGTGCCGGATGGTTTCAGCCCGCACCCGCGGGTCAAGCCGGTGCTGGAGCGCCGCGCGAAGATGTCGCGCGAGGGCGGTGTCGACTGGGCGTTCGGTGAGCTGCTCGCGTTCGGTTCGCTGGCGATGGAAGGCCGGCTGGTGCGACTGTCCGGTCAGGACTCTCGCCGCGGCACGTTCACCCAGCGGCACTCGGTGCTGATCGACCGCAAGAACGGCAAGGAGTACTCGCCGCTGCAGAACCTGGTGGACGGCCAGGGCCGGGTGCTGATCTACGACTCGGCGCTGTCGGAGTACGCGGCGGTGGGCTTCGAGTACGGCTACTCGGTGGCCAACTCGGACGCGCTGGTGATGTGGGAAGCGCAGTTCGGTGACTTCGTCAACGGCGCGCAGACCGTGATCGACGAGTACATCTCGTCCGGTGAGGCCAAGTGGGGCCAGCTCTCGGATGTCGTGCTGCTGCTGCCGCACGGGCATGAAGGGCAGGGTCCGGACCACACGTCGGGCCGGATCGAGCGGTTCCTGCAGCTGTGCGCCGAGGGCTCGATGACGGTCGCGGTGCCGTCGACCCCGGCGAACTACTTCCACCTGCTGCGCCGCCACGCGCTGGACGGGATCCGCCGGCCGATGATCGTCTTCACCCCGAAGTCCATGCTGCGCAACAAGGCTGCGACTTCGGCGGTCGAGGACTTCACCGACCAGTCGAAGTTCATGTCGGTGATCGACGATGTCGAGGTGGACCCCGCCAAGGCCCGGAAGGTGCTGCTGACTTCGGGCAAACTGTACTGGGAGCTGGTCGCCGAACGCACCAAGCGCGAGGCGCACGACGTCGCCATCGTCCGGATCGAGCAGTACTACCCGCTGCCGATCAAGAAGCTGGGCCACGCACTGGAGCGCTACACCGCCGCGACGCAGGTCACCTGGGTCCAGGAGGAGCCGGAAAACCAGGGCGCCTGGCCGTTCTTCGGCCTGCACCTGCCCCGCAAGCTGCCGCAGCTACTGTCCACTCTGGACGTCGTGTCCCGCCGCCCGATGGCCGCGCCGTCCGCGGGCTCGTCGAAGGTGCACGAGGTTGAGCAGAAGGCGTTGATCGCCAAGGCTTTTGAGTGAGGTTTTAGAGATCAAGAGATGTCCTCGCCGGACGGGCTGGCTCCGGGATGAGGGGGCCAGGGGATCTTGCGTTGAGTGGGTGGTCGGGGTGGGTTGTCATCCCGTCGCCTGCGGTTTGATGTATCACTTTGAGCCGGGGCCGCAAGGTTGGTCTTGTCGGCTGCCGGTTGTGTTGTAGGTTGCGGCCCCGGCTCAAAGTGATGGTTCCTGTTTCAGGCGACGGGATGACAACCCAAGCCCTCGGGTTTTAAAGACAAAGCCCGCCCAGCGCGCCGACCTACGGCCCCGTGTACAACAGAACGTTCGGCGAACCGGACCCAGCGCCGGTCACCTTCCCGGTAGTCCCGGCCGCCACCAAGGCATTCCGCACCGCCGCCGGGGACGCAGTCGTATGTGTCGCCAGATAAAGCGCCGCGGCACCAGTGACATGGGGTGTTGCCATCGACGTGCCGCTGATGGTGTTCGTCGCCGTGGAGCTGCCGATCCAGTCGGACTTGATGCTGCTGCCCGGCGCGAAGATGTCCAGACAACTGCCGTAGTTCGAGTAGCTGGCACGCGCATCGGTGCTCGTCGTCGCGCCGACGGTGATCGCCTCGGCGGTGCGGGCCGGGGACGAACCGCAGGCGCTCACACTGTCATTGCCGCCCGCGACGGCGAACGTGACGTTCTTCGATATCGCGTTCCGGACAGCATTGTCGACCGACGCAGAAGCACCACCGCCGAGGCTCATGTTCGCCACGGCCGGTTTGATCGCGTTCGCGGCAACCCAGTCGATCCCCGCGATGACACCGGCATAGCTACCCGAACCCGAGCAGTCCAGCACCCGCACCGCGGTCAGTTGCACACCTTTCGCGAGACCGTAGGTGGCCCCGCCGACCGTCCCGGCGACGTGCGTGCCGTGCCCGTTGCAGTCGGTCGCATTGCTGTCGTTGTCGACGAAATCGTATCCGGACTTCGCCCGCCCACCGAAGTCGCTGTGGGTCAGGTTGATCCCGGTGTCGATGATGTACGCGTGCACGTTCGACGCCGTCGTCGAGTACGTGTATTTCTTGTCCAGCGGCAACGATCGCTGGTCGACCCGGTCAAGGCCCCACGACGGCGGGTTCAGCTGGTCCGTCAGGATGTGGAACGTGCGGTCCTGCTCGACGTAGGCAACCGAGGAGTCCGCCGCGGCACGCTTGGCCTGGCTCTCGGTCATGGTGGCCGAGTAACCCTTCAGCGCGGCCGAGAACTTCTGGTGCACCACGCCGCCGAGCTTCCCGGCCAGCGCGTCGACGGGCGACGCGGTGTCCTTCAGTACGACGATGTAGCTGTCCTTGATCGCGTCGGCGCCGCCGGCACCGACGATGGAACCTTCCTGGGCCATCGCGGGAGCGCTGGTGGCGACAGCGGCGATCGTCGCGACGGCCGCGGCGAGGCCGAGTGTGGCGACTGGTCTGCGTTTGAGTCCGGTGGGGATACGCACGGCAGGCATTCCTCCCTCAGCAGGAGCGAAAAGCATTCACGGCGCGAATGCATCGCCGAGCGTAAAACGGACACCCCGGCGCCGGAAGCCCCCGCACTCGAACAGACCCAGCCGAAAGTAGGCCCGCGGTCACTCCCGGTGTTCGAGCACGTCCAGAATCTGCCTCGCCGTGACCACACCGGTCACGCGCCCCTCGTCGTCGACGACGACACCCAGCCCCGCGGGCGAGGACAGGGCGGCGTCGAGCGCACCGCGGATCGCCGTGCCCTGCTGGTACAGCGAACCTCCCGCGACGAGGTCCGCCTCCGCCAGCGAACCGTCCACAGTGGACTCGGGCGCGAGCCATCCGCGCGGGCGTCGCTCGGCGTTCACGGCCAGCCGCCAGTCCTCGACCGGGCCGGCCAGCGTCTCGCCCAGCTCGATGGTGGCGACGTCCTTCACTTCCACCCCAGTGGAATCCACAAAGGACAGACCACGGTAGCCACGGTCCCGGCCGACGAACGAAGCGACGAAATCGTCCACCGGATAGCGCAGCACATCGGCTGGGGTGCCGTACTGCGCGAGCTTCCCGCCGACCCGCATCACGGCGATCCGGTCGCCCAGCCGGACGGCCTCGTCGATGTCGTGTGTCACGAACACGATCGTCTTGTCCAGCCTCGACTGCAGCCGCAACAACTCGTCCTGCAGCTCCTCGCGGACGATCGGGTCGACCGCCGAGAACGGCTCGTCCATCAGCAGCACCGGAGAATCCCCCGCGAGCGCGCGGGCGACGCCGACGCGCTGCTGCTGGCCACCGGAAAGCTGCGCGGGATAACGCTTTCCGAGCTCGGCGGGCAGGCCCACGGTGTCCAGCAGTTCGGCCGCGCGATCGCGCGCCTTCCGCCTGCCCCAGCCCGAAAGCAGCGGCACCGTCGCCACGTTGTCCAGCACCGTGCGATGCGGGAACAGGCCCGCGTTCTGGATGACGTATCCGATTCCCCGACGCAGCACGGGCGGATCGGACTCCCGGACGTCCTTGCCGTCCAGCAGCACCGCGCCGGAGGTCGGCTCGACCATCCGGTTGATCATGCGCAGCGACGTGGTCTTGCCGCAGCCCGACGGGCCGACGAGCACCGTGATCGTGCCGTCGTCGATGGTCAGACCGAGGTCGTCGACCGCGACCGTGCCACCTGGATACCGCTTGGTGACGTGCCGGAACTCGATCCCCACGCCCGCCTCCTCACTAAGCCGAACGGCCGGCCTCCCGCTGGGGAGACCGGCCGTTCCCACAGCCTTGCGAGCAACCCTAGCCGGTGACGCCGTCCTCCACCGCCGCCTTCGCGACCGCGGCGGCCACTTCGGGCGCCACCCGCGGGTCGAGCGGGCTCGGCACGATCCGGTCCGGACCGAGGTCGTCCTGCGCGACGGCCACGATCGCCTCCGCCGCGGCGAGCTTCATGTTCTCCGTGATCGCCCGCGCGCCCGCGTCCAGCGCGCCCCGGAACACACCGGGGAACGCGAGCACGTTGTTGATCTGGTTCGGGAAGTCACTACGCCCGGTGGCCACGATCGCGGCGTGCCGCGCGGCCACCTCCGGATGCACCTCCGGGTCCGGATTGGACAGAGCGAACACGATCGCGTCATCCGCCATGCTGCCCAGCAGCGACCCGTCGATCGTCGCCCCGGACAGCCCGAGGAACACGTCGGCGCCCCGCAGCGCCTCGGCCAGCCCGCCCCGCAGCCCGGCCGAGTTCGTCGTCCCGGCCAGCTGCTCCTTGACCGGGTTCAGCCCGGCTCGGCCGGCGTGGATGATGCCCTTCGAGTCGAGCACCGTGATGTCGCCGATGCCCGCCTCCTGCAGGATCTTCGCGCAGGCCACCCCGGCCGCGCCGGCGCCGGAGATCACCACGCGCTGCTCGCCGATTTCCCGGCCCAGCACCAGGTTCGCCCCGCGCAGCGCAGCGAGGGTGACGATCGCGGTGCCGTGCTGGTCGTCGTGCATGACCGGGCAGTCCAGCGCCGACTTGAGCTTGTCCTCCAGCTCGAAGCAGCGCGGCGCGGAGACGTCCTCGAGGTTGACCGCGCCGAACGAGGGCCGCAGCCGCACCAGCGTCTCGACGATCTCGTCCACGTCGGTGGTGTCGAGCACCAGCGGGATCGAGTCGAGCCCGCCGAACGTCTTGAACAGCACCGACTTGCCTTCCATCACCGGCAGCGACGCGCTCGCGCCGATGTCGCCGAGGCCCAGCACGGCGGTGCCGTCGCTGACCACGACGACCAGCCGGTCGGCCCAGGTGAACCGCTTGGCGAGTGAAACGTCCTCGGCGATCGCCCGGCTCACCTTCGCCACGCCGGGCGTGTAGGCGACGGAAAGATCGCGCGGCTTGGAAATCGGCCGGATCGCCGCGACGGACAGCTTGCCGCCCTCGTGTCCGGCGAAGATCTCGGTGTCGGTGACGGGCGACGAATCGTCCTGCGCCGTGTTCGTCGTCTCGGCTTGAGTCATTGTCGAATCCCTCCCGGGACTGCGAGCGGGGGACCATGGCCCCCGAATTCCCCAGTGAATACTGGCATTTGCTGCTCGGCAGCCGGGCGCGGTGGCGCCGCCTACCGGCCAGGCGTCCGGTCCGGCAGCCCTTGGTGAGGCGGCGGCCGCGGACGTGGCGGTCCCTTCAGTCTGACATCATCCGCCCGCCGGGTGCTGAGCAGGTGCGGGCGACATCACAAAAAACCCTGGTCAGGCACGGTATAACAAGACGTCCGTCCGGCTTGGTAGCACCTTCGATAACCGCCAGCCCCTCGCCCGACCACCACCCCTCAACGAAACGCTTCGCGTTACCGTGACCCCCATGAAGGTTCGCCAGTTGGCTATCAGCGATGCCTACGAGTTCACCCCGCGGCAGTTCCCCGATCACCGCGGCCTCTTCGTCGCGCCGTTCCAGGAGTCCACCCTCGTCGAGGCGGTCGGGCACCCGATGCGGCTGGCACAGACCAACCACAGTGTCTCCAAGCGCGGCACGATCCGCGGCGTGCACTTCGCGGACACCCCGCCGGGGCAGGCGAAGTACGTGTACTGCCCGAGCGGCGCACTGCTGGACGTGATCGTCGACCTGCGTGTCGGCTCGCCGACGTTCGGCCGCTGGGAGGCCGTCCGGCTGGACTCGGTCGAGTTCCGCGCCGTGTACCTCGCCGAGGGCCTGGGCCACGCGTTCGTCGCACTGGCCGACGACACCGCGATGTCCTACCTCTGCTCGACCGGCTACAACCCGGCGGGCGAGCACGGCATCACGCCGCTCGATCCCGAGCTCGGCCTGCCCTGGCCCACGGACATCGAGCCGATCCTGTCCGAAAAGGACACTCAGGCACCCACGCTCGCCGAAGCGCGGGCGGCGGGCCTCCTGCCCAGCTACGAGGCCTGCCGCGCGCACTACGCGACGCTCGGCTGATGTCCTGCTACTGAGCCTTCTTCTTCGTGACCCAGATGGTGATCGTCGCCGTCACCACGGTTTTCCCGTGTTTGTCGAGAATCGTGACCGGCACGGGAAGATCGAACCCCTCGTCGCCGAACTCGGTCAGCTCCGGCAGTTCCGCGACCGCGCGCAGGCCCGTCTCCGCCTTGGCCACGTAGGCGACGGTCATCCCCTTCGGCAGCCAGCGATGGGTGGCGGGCACGGTCGCCTCGGCGAGCATGCCCATCGCGAACTCGGCGAGATTGCAGGCCGCGATCGCGTGAAAAGTCCCGATGTGGTTCCGCGCACCCCACCAGAGCGGGCCGGTCACCTCGCAGTGACCGGGTCGCAGCTCGCGCACGGTCGGCAGCACGGTCCGGAAATAGGGCGCACGCAGGCAGACCGCGGCCGAGAACAGCTGTTTGCCACCGGGCAGCCCGGCGAGTTTCGACCATCTGGCGAGGGTCGGGGTCATGGCACACTCCTTTGTTACTCGTCGGTAGCAAAGCAGAGGTGCACTATCTTCGCAAGCGTGGAGCACGAGCTTTTCCTTCTCCGGCATGGCCAGACCGAGTGGTCGGCGAACGGCCGCCACACCGGGCGCACGGACGTCCCGCTCACCCCGGCTGGTGAGAACCAGGCGAGGGCGGCGGGGCTGACGCTCGGCACCCTGCGCAAGGGCCAGGCGCTGGTCGTGACCAGCCCGCGCCGGCGCGCGGTCCGCACGGCCGAGCTGGCCGGGCTGGTGGTCGACGAGACCACCGAGGACCTGGCCGAATGGGACTACGGCGACTACGAGGGCATCACCACCGCGGACATCCGGAAGACGGTGCCCGGCTGGACGGTGTGGTCCGGGCCCGTCCCCGGCGGGGAAAGCGCCGCCGACGTCACGGCGCGGGCCGATAAGCTCCTCGATCGGGTGCGCGCCGCGCTCGCCGAGACCGAGGTGATCCTCGTCGGGCACGGTCACTTCGGCCGGGTGCTGGTGGCCCGCTGGCTGGGCCTGCCCGCGCAGTCCGGAGTCCACTTCGGACTCGACCCGGCGGGCGTCTCGGTACTGGGCGATGAGCGGGGCGAGCCCAAGATCGAGCACCTGAACATCCCGCCGTCGTAGAGAAGGTTCCCGCCTTGGCCGAGATCCGCCGCGTCAAAGAGTCCGATGTAGACACTCTCGTGCAGCTGGTGCACGACCTCGCCGCGTACGAGAAGGCGCCCGCGGAGTGCCGGCTGAACGCCGCCAAGCTGCACACAGCGCTGTTCGGCGAGCACCCGGCGGTCTTCGCCCACGTCGCCGAGCAGGACGGCGAGATCGTCGGGTTCGCCTTGTGGTTCCTGAACTTCTCCACCTGGCGCGGGGTGCACGGGATCTACCTCGAAGACCTGTACGTGCGGCCCGCGCTGCGTGGTTCCGGCCTCGGCAAGGCCCTGCTGGCGACCCTGGCGCGCGAATGCGTCGAGAACGGGTACCAGCGGCTGGAATGGTCGGTGCTCGACTGGAACCCGGCCACGGGCTTCTACAAGGCCCTGGGCGCCACCGCGATGGACGAGTGGACCGTCTACCGCCTCACCGACACCGCCCTCGACAACCTGGCCCGCACAGCCTGACCCACACGACCGTCGAACTCGCCGTCGCGAGTGTCGGAGTCGCCGTCGCGAACGTACGACTCGCGCGCCGGGGCGCCACGCCCCGCGAGTCCGACGGTCAGGACGGCGAGTCCGACGTTGGGGACGGCGAGTCCGACGTTCGGGACAGTGAGTTCGGCGTTCGGGTCAGTCGTCGTGGTGGTCGCGGTCGGCGTGGCGGCCTTCGAGACCGCCACGCTCGGCGGCGTCTTCCTCGCTCTCGCCCGGCCGCTGGCCCAGCGCCCACGCCCGCGAAGGCTGCCGGAACAGCAGCACGATGATCAGCAGGCCCAGCAGGATGACCGGCACCCCCGGCCCCGGCTGCCCGGACGGCCCGGCCAGGTACCAGCCGGCGCCGATGGTGATCAGCGCGATCACCACCCCCGGCGAGCGCGCCCACGTGTGCCCCATCCCGAGACCGGCGGCGCAGGCCAGCACCACGAGCGCGAACAGCAGGAAGAAACCCGCCTCCGCGAGGACGTTGTTGCGCGGCGCGGCGGAGCTGCCCGACGCGGCGAGCACCATGACGCCGAACCCCAGCAGGCCGAGGCCCAGCAGCGCGGTGACCAGCCCGGCGAGCCGGACCTCGCGTGGCGCGGGAGCGATCTTGTCGGTGATCGACACGGGAAAAACGCCTTCCACCTGCGGCCGTGACCTTGTGTGAGCACTTTCGATGGTATGCCACCCGGTCGGCCGTTTTCGAATCGCGGCCGCTCGGGTCAAGATCTGAGTGTCGTCGGCGAGCGGGCGGTCGGCCCGGGTGCACTTGTCACGACGAGCGGCACTGCGTGAACGATGGGAGGTCCCACCGGCACTCGGATCTGTTCCCGTGAGTTGGCACTCCGCACCCCACCGCAGTGACGGTGGTTGACCTACCCTGCGAGTTGTGCGCGCGATTCTCGTCGTCAACCCGCAAGCCACGTCGACCACGGCCGGTGGCCGCGATGTGCTGGCCCATGCGCTGGCCAGCCAGATGAAACTCGAGGTGGTCGAAACCGACTACCGCGGGCATGCGCTGGCCGTGGCGCGCAGCGCGGTACGAGACGGCATCGACCTGGTCGTCGCGCACGGCGGTGACGGGACGGTCAACGAGGTCGTCAACGGGATGCTCACGGACGGGCCCACGAACCGGACCGCGCTCGGCGTGGTCCCCGGCGGCTCGGCGAACGTCTTCGCGCGCGCGTTGGGTATCTCCCGGGACCCGGTCGAGGCCACCCACCAGCTGCTGCGGGCCGTCGAGGACGGGCAGAGCCGGTCGGTGGGGCTGGGCAGGGCCGACGAGCGCTGGTTCACCTTCAACGCCGGCCTCGGCTGGGACGCCGACGTCGTGGCGGCCGTCGCCGACCGGCGCGGCAAGCAGACGAACGCCCTGCTGTACATGCGCTCCGCCGTCGCCTGCTACTTCAACCCGCCGCGCGGCAAGGAACCGCTGACGCTGCACATCCCCGGCGAGGACCCGGTCGAGGTGCGCACGGCGTTCATCTCCAACACCGATCCCTGGAGCTACCTCGGCCCGCGCCCGGTGCGCTTCAACACGGGCACGTCGTTCGAGACCGGCCTCGGCCTGTTCGCGCTGCGCACCCTGAGCCTGTGGACCGTTTACCGGCACGTGCGGCAGTCGCTGCGGTCGGAGGCGAAGCACCGCGGGCGGAATCTGGTGCGTCATGACGATCTCGCGAAGCTCCGGATCGAGGCGCCGCACCCGGTGAACTTCCAGGTGGACGGCGATCCGGTGGGCCGGCGCAGCCAGGTCGAATTCGTCAGCGTCCCACACGCGCTGAGCGTGCTCATCGGCGGGTGAGGGCCCGCGGAGTGATCGTTCGGGGCAAAGTGCAAGTTGCCGTTCGTCGACACACAAGCCCCGTTTACCGCACCGTCCTTTCCGTCCAGTGGCCGTTTCGGAGAGAAACCGCAGGTCAGCAGCGTCGCTCGACCAGGTGAGCTGACTCACCGATCTCCAGAAAACCCTTGTCGAACGCGTGTCTTCGTGAAAGCATTCACAAGCACCCAAAAAAACGACCGCCATGACGACTGTGGCGCATCACACTGCGCCCTTTAGAAGGAGCTCACCGATGGACTGGCGCCACGACGCGGCCTGCCGAGACGAGGACCCCGAGCTGTTCTTCCCTGTAGGGAACAGCGGTCCCGCTCTGCTTCAGGTCGCCGAGGCGAAGGCCGTTTGCCACCGCTGCACCGCAGCGTCCGACTGCCTGGCCTGGGCTTTGGCCAGCGGGCAGGACGCCGGTGTCTGGGGCGGTATGAGCGAAGACGAGCGCCGCTCCCTCAAGCGTCGCCGCGCTCACTCCGGTATCCGCTGACTTCGCGGATCAAGGCAAGCTTTTCGCCTTCAACGGGCGCTGGACACTATTCGTGTACCAGCGCCCGTTTTGTTTGCCCTAGAGCCGGCGGCTCAACGGAATTCGCAGGGCGGCTTCGGTGCCGTGCACATCCGCGTCACGGACCCGGCGCAGGGACAGCGAACCACGCAGCTCGGACTCGATGAGCGTCCGGACGATCTGCAGGCCGAGGCCGTCGGCGCGTTCCAGCGAGAAACCCGACGGCAGGCCGCGGCCGTTGTCGCGGATCACCACGTCCAGCCAGCGCGCCGAGCGGGACACCGCGATCTCGACCTTGCCCGGCCGCCCGTTGGGGAACGCGTGCTCGACGGCGTTCTGCACGAGCTCGGCCAGCACCATCACCAGCGGGGTCGCGATCTCGGCCACGACCACGCCGAACGAGCCGGTGCGCTTGATGCTCACCCGCGATTCGGCGGTGGCGACCTCGCCGACCATCGGCAGCACGTTGTCCAGCAGCTGGTCGAGATCGACCCGCTCGTCGACCGACACCGACAGCGCCTCGTGCACCATCGCGATTGACGCGACCCGGCGCACCGATTCGGTCAGCGCGAGCCGCGCCTCCTCGCTCGCCGTCCGCCGCGACTGCAGCCGCAGCAAGGCCGCGACTGTCTGCAGGTTGTTCTTGACCCGGTGATGGATTTCGCGGATCGTCGCGTCCTTCGACAGCAGCGCCCGGTCCCGACGCTTCACCTCGGTCACGTCCCGCACCAGCACCAGCGCACCGGCCGGCTGGCCGTGCGGCCGCAACGGCAGCGCGCGGAACAGCACGACGGCGCCGCGGCGCGAGTCGGCCTCCGTACGGCTGCCCGGTTTGCCGTCCAGCGCGTCCAGAATCCGGTGTGCGACCTCGGTGGCGTCGAACGGGTCACGGATCAGCGAGCGGGTCAACGGGGCCAGCCTGGTGCCGACCAGGTCCGCCTCGTGGCCCATCCGGTGGTACGCCGACAACCCGTTGGGGCTCGCGAACACGACGTTGCCGCCCGCGTCCAGCCGGATCAGGCCGTCCCCGACACGCGGGCTGGTGTGCACGTCGCTCTGCGAATCGGCGCTCGGGAACGTGCCGTCCGCGATCATCTGGCACAGGTCGCCCGCGCTGCCGAGATACGCGACCTCCAGCGGGCTCGGCACCCGCGGCGCGGCCAGGTTCGTCTCCCGGCTGAGCACCGCGATCACGGCCCCGGCGAAGGTCACCGGCACCGCCTCGCGCCGCATCGGCAGGTCCCGGAACCAGTGCGGGTCCTCCTCGCGGCAGATCCGCACCTCGCGGAGCGCGCGGGCCAGCTGCGGGTGCTCCTCGCCGGTGACCCGGACGCCGACGACGTCCTCGGGATGCGCCGTCAGCCCGGTGGTCGGCCGGGCCTGGGCGACGCACACGAAGTCGCCGCCCTCCTCGTTGTGCTCCGGCGAGACGGGCACCCACAGCAGGAAGTCCGCGAACGACAGGTCCGCGAGCAGCTGCCACTCGGCGACCACGGCCTGCAGGTGATCCGCGGCCTCACCGGGCAGCCCGGTGTTCTCGGCGAGCAGGTCGGAAAGTGTGGACAAGGGGTCACTCCGGCGAGCAGGGGTATCGGATCCATGTAACCAGAGCGGACCGGGTCGGCACAGGCCGGGCGGCGCCTGCCACACTGGAGCGAGCAAGCAACACCCGAGGAGCAGATATGTCGAAGCGTGCCCGCAAGCGCCGGGACCGGAAGAAGAACGGCGCGAACCACGGCAAGAAGCCCAACGCCTGAGCGCGGAACGTAAAAGGCCCCGGCACGTGCCGGGGCCTTTTTTACGAGCTGTTCTCAGTCGTGGTGCTCGACGCGGACTTCGGTCTGCTCGACGGATACGCCGCCGCGGATCTCCACCGTCTGGCGGATCGACGCGCGCAGCTTGTGCTTCAGTTCCGCCGGTGCCTGGTCACCGCCGCACTTGCGGGCCAGCAGTTGCTTCAGCGCGGCGTCGATGCCGTACTCGGCCAGGCACGGCGGGCAGTCCTCGATGTGTCGCCGCAGTTCCGCGTCCCGCTCCGCGCTGCATTCGGAATCCAGCAGCAGGTAGATCTCCGCGAGTGCCTGCTCGCAGTGCACCTCGTCCTGACCGGACTTTGCTTCGTGCGGGTTCACTGCGCCACCTCCTGCTGCGCGCGCCTGATGAAGCCGCGGTCACGCGCGACATCGGCGAGCAGGTTCCGCAGCTGCGCCCGGCCACGGTGCAGCCGGGACATCACGGTGCCGATCGGAGTGTCCATGATCTCGGCGATTTCCTTGTAGGCGAATCCCTCGACATCGGCAAGGTACACCGCGAGCCGGAATTCCTCAGGCAGTTGCTGCAAAGCCTGCTTGACGTCGCTGTCCGGCAGCCGGTCCATCGCCTCGACCTCGGCCGACCGCAGGCCGCTGGAGGTGTGACTCTCCGCCTGGGCGATCTGCCAGTCGGTGATCTCCTCGGTCGGCTGCTGCACCGGCTGGCGCTGGCGCTTGCGGTAGCCGTTGATATACGTGTTGGTGAGGATGCGATACATCCAGGCCTTGAGGTTCGTTCCCTCCTTGAAGGAGTTGAACGCGCCGTACGCCTTGAGATAGGTCTCCTGCACCAGATCCTCGGCGTCGGCCGGGTTGCGGGTCATCCGCATGGCCGCCGAGTAAAGCTGGTCCAGCAGCGGCATCGCGTCGCGTTCGAAACGCTCGGCGCGTGCTTCCGCCTGCTCTTGCTCGACGGCGGGTGTCGCGTCGTTCGGCGTGCTCGGCAAACCTTTCCCTTCCCCGTGCGCATAAGACAGCTCCGAGGATACGCGGGCGGCTTTCGTCTGGCCCGGCACGGAGGCCTGACCAGGACGTGTGAGGTTCTGCACCCTGCCGGCGGGGCGAGCGAGATCGGTCATCACGACAGCCATAACGGGAATCCGGTGGCCGTCATTCCCGAATCGATTACGCTGCGAACACCATGGCAGGCAAGGGAACTCCGGCGACCGCGGTGCTCGCGAAACAGCGGATCGCACACACGCTGCACACGTACGATCACGATCCGAAGCACGAGTCGTACGGCCTGGAAGCCGCCGAAGCGCTCGGCGTGGAGCCGTCCCGGGTGTTCAAAACCCTGGTCGCGGACGTGGACGGCAAGCTCACGGTCGGCGTCGTGCCGGTCACCGGCCAGCTGGACCTGAAGGCGCTCGCGGCGGCGGCCGGTGGCAAGCGCGCGAAGATGGCCGAGGCGGCCGCGGCACAGCGCGCGACCGGTTACGTGCTCGGCGGGATCTCCCCGCTGGGGCAGCGCAGCCGGCTGCCCGTTGTGATTGATTCGTCAGCAGAGGCGTTCGACACAGTGTTCTGCTCGGGCGGCCGGCGTGGGCTGGAAATGGAGCTGGCGCCCGCGGATCTCGTCCGGCTCACCAGCGCGACCGTCGCGGCGATCGCCGGCTAGCGAGCTGATCGCAGGTACTCCCGCAGGTGCTGCTCCTCGGTGCGGCCGTGCAGCGGGAACGTGAAGCTCGAACCGTCCGGCCAGACGATGGTGCGCGTGCGGAGGTCGACCTCCGGGGCCTGCGGTTTGCGCGCCTGCCACACGATCCGCGGCGCGGGCGCGCCGGCTGGGTCGGTGATGGTCGATCCGGTGTCCACGATCGCGAGCGCGGACGACGAGCACACCAGCCAAGGGCCCTTCACCGGCCGGAGCTGGTCCACCAGGTCGAGCGCCATCGCGTTCGCCGGGCCCTTCACCCGGATTTCCCGCTTGAACGGATGTGCTGCCCCGCGAGCGTCCGCGCCATTCGCCAGGAAAAACACGAACAACGCCGCGCCACCGATACCGCGCAGGATGTTCCAGAAGAACCGCCGGACGAGGTTCTTTCCCTTGATCGTGCCGTCCGGGCGCCTGCCAGGCACGTCGAATCCCAGGCCGTCATCCCCGAGGCGCAGCACCACGAACGGTTCACGCCACTGGCCGCGCATCACTTCCTCGACACGTTCCCGGAACCCCGGACGGACAAGGGTCTTGTCCCGTTTCGCCGCGAGCCGCTCTTCGTTGGCGAAGATGTTCTGCGCGGCTAGATGTCGAGATTCTTGCTGGTCTCCTCCGGACTCTGGTCCCCGCCGATCTCGCTCTTGTTGAACCACGGTTCGTCCCCTTCGCCAGTGACGGCGTCCTTGCCTTCGCCGTAAGCCGCTTTCCCGGCCCCGATGCCGGCCTTGACACCCGCGCCGGCGAGCAACGGACCGGCGCCGACCGAGGTACCGAACATGGTGGTGAGCGCGCGGTTGCTCGGCTGGAAACCCTGGGCGACCGCGCCGAACCCGAACTTGGTCTCCCCGGGCATCACACCGACCCGCAGTTTCCTGGTGAAGACCTCCAGCTTCCCGGAGAACTTGACGAGGAACTCCATGAACGTGTCGAGCAGCTTCCCGAATTTGCCGAGGTAGCGGGTGACCTTCTGCAGCACGCTGGCGGCCTTGGCGATGGACGCGGTCATCGCGGCGGCGACCGAGCCGCCGAAGCTGATCACCGAGGCGGCCAGCGCGGGCAGCCAGAGGGTGATCAGCCACGAGACCAGCTCGGTGATGATCGCCTTGATCACCTCCTCGATGACCACCATGACCATCGACCACATCTGCAGCACCTCGGCCACCGAACCGGCCGCCGAGCCGACACCGCGGATGCCGGACGAGAAGTCGCCGAGCGCTTCCTTCGCCGCAGCACCGGCCTTGTCCACCCAATCGGCCAGGGCCGTGTCACCGGTCTTCTCGAAGTCCTCGGCGAGCGCGACGAAACCCTGCGCGATCGTGACGTAGTTTTCGGAAGCGTGCCCGATGGCCGGCCCGTCACCGGTGACCTGGTGCAACGCGTCCTGCAGCGGCTGGACCAGTTCGAGCAGCATGTTCAGCCCGTGGCTGACCAGCCAGCCGATCGGGTCCATGGCGAAGGTGACCATGTCTCCGGCGGCGGCGCCGACGAACGCCGCGCCGTCGCCGACCAGCGCGGCACCCGCGGACGCGAGCTCGCCCGGGCCATCCGCCTCGGCTGCCTGCCGCGCGTGCCCGGCGATCGACTTGCCGGAGTCGTAGACCGTGCCCACCACCGGTGCCGCGCTCAGCCCGCGATCGAGATTCGCGCCCATGCTCTCGTCGTAGCCCTCGACGTTCAGCGTGTCGGCAATGCTCTTCTTGTCGGTCACGGGTTACTCCCCCACCGCGTCGATTTCCGCCTGGTACTTGCCGAACGTGATCTTCCCGGCGTCCTCGTTGCCCTGGTACATCTGCGACGCCGTGTCCAGCTTGGTGGTCAGCCCGTCCACGCCGTCCTTGAGATCGCTCAGCAGCGAACGTAGTTCGGCCAGGCGGTCGGTATAGCCCTGCTTGGCGAAGATGCCGATCACGCCCCACGCCTCGTTGCTCACGTCGGCGGTGTCGATCAGGGTGCCGAACTTGTCCGCTTCCTGCTGGTAGTAGGGCAGTTGCCGGGCGTACCGGGCGATCGCGTCGATATTCGTCTGGATTCCGTCGGACATCGTGGGAGCCCCTCGGTCGGTTCGGTCAGCGGCGCAGGACGGTGCCCTGATCGAAGTAGTCGTCGTCATCCCCCGGGCTGGGGCGGCGCCTCGGCGGCGCCGCTTGCTGCGGCGGCTGCTGTTCCTGCGACGCGGGCTCGTCCGCGTGGGTTCCGAACGCTTCGGCCTGGGCCTCGCGAACCTGCGCCGAGATGTTCACGCCGAACGCGTCACCGAACGCGCCGTCGACGATTCCGGCCTGCTGCTGGACGGCCCCGGCGACCGCCTGGCGGAGGGTGCGCATGATCGTCGCGGCCAACTGGTCCGACCCGAGGCGGACGGCGCCCGGGGCCAGCCGGATGTCGGTGACGGTGCCGCCGGCGCCCGCGACCACCGTGACGGTGCCGTCCGGTGCGGTCGCGGTGCTCTGCACCTGCGCGATCCGCTCCTGCATGTCGTCCACGCCGGCGAAGCTGGCCTCGGCCTGGCGCACCTTGGCCTGGAAGTTCTCGAACTGCGCGATCAACTGGTCCATGTGCGCAGACATGACGCCCCCTCGTGCGGCCGGTCGGTGGATGCACGGATTGTGCCAGAGTCACACCAGCTGGTGGCGAAAATCCGAAAAGTCACGAACCGCCGAAAGGCGCTCCGCGCGTCAGTCGAGCGGACGCAGCACGCGGGTCAGCCATTCCGACGTGATCCGGGACAGCGCCTCGAGATCCTTGTCCAGGGCGTGCGTGCCCGGGATGACGACGACCTCGTGGTGCGGCGCCGGTTTCGGGCGGCCGAACGGGTCGGTCTCGCCCTGGACCACGAGCGTCGGCACCTCGACGGCGTCCAGTTCGGACTGCCGCGAGCTCTCCGGCCTGCCCGGCGGATGTTCGGGAAAAGCCAGGCACAGCACGGCAACCGCCTGTCCGGCGGCCGCTGTGCGGCAGGCCACGCGAGCACCCGAGGACCGGCCACCGAACACCTGCGGCAGCCCGTCGAACCGCCCGGCGAGTTCCTCCGATACCGCGAGCCAGGCCGCGTCGAGCTGCTTCGCGGGCGCCGGGGCACGCCGGCCCGCGACCCGGTACGGCTGCTCGATCAACGCGACGTCCACGCCCACGGCCTGCGCCGCGCGCGTCACCGCGACCAGATCCTTCGCCTCGATCCCGCCCCCGGCACCATGCCCGAGCAGCAAGACGGCCTGCCCCTGCTCGGCGCAATGCAGGTCGGCACGCGCCGGGCCGTGCGGAGTGGCGATCTCGATCCGGGTCATTTCGGTACTTCGAACAGGGCCGACTCGGCGGTCGCGTCGAGATCCGGCTGCCCGGGCTCGACGCGCTCCAGCAACTCCGGGCCGTTGTTGCGGACGTTGTTGACGCGGTCGGAAATCGGCCGCAGCTCCAGGGTGTCGACCAGATCGGCCGGCGGGGTCATCAGCTCCGTGACGTCAGCGCGGTCCGGATCCAGCCAGCCCGCCCATTTGTCCTTCGTCATCAGCAGCGGCATCCGGTCGTGGATGTCGGTGAGCCGGCCGATCGCGTCGGTGGTGATGATCGAGAAGGTGATCAGCGGGTCCGCGTCGTCCTTCTTGGGGTCCCGCCAGCTCTCCCAGATGCCGGCGAACGCGAGGTCCTCGCCGGTCATGAAGAACGGTTCCTTCTTGCCGTCGGTCTTGCGCCACTCGTACCAGCCGTCGGCGGGCACCAGCAGGCGGCGCTTGGCCAGCGCCCGCTTGAACGCGGGCTTCTGGGTCGCCGTCTCGGCCCGCGTGTTGATCATGCGGTTGCCGACCGACGGGTCCTTCGCCCAGAAGGGCACCAAGCCCCAGCGCATCACCCGCAGGCTGCGCACCGCGGGCTCGTCTTCGAGCACCTGACCCTCGGCGTCGCGCGGATGCCGCTGCACGACGGTGACCACATTCTTGGTGGGCGCGACGTTGTAGTCGTTTTCGCGGGCCTTGCCGTCGGTCTCGTCCACCGCGTCGAACTCCTTGACCAGATCCGCGGGGTTCTTGGTCGACGCATAGCGGCCGCACATCTCGCCAGCTCCTTCGCGCGGGTACTCGGACAACCATCGTGACACACATCGGGGATCATCGTGTTCGTACACATCGACGGCGGGAGACCGGTTTGGCGGGCAGGGACTGGAGCAAGCTCGACGAGAGCGACGTCCGGGTGCGCCCCGGACGCGGTTCACGCCCCCGCAGCAAGCGCCGTCCCGAGCATGCCGACGCCGTGGCGGCGATGGTCGTCGTCGTCGACCGGGGCCGCTGGACCTGCGCGGTCGGCGGCGACCCGAAACAGGTCGTGACGGCGATGCGCGCGCGCGAACTGGGCCGCACCCCGGTGGTCGTGGGCGACCAGGTCGGACTCGTCGGGGATGTCAGCGGCAAGCCGGACACGCTCGCCCGGATCGTCCGCGTCGAGGAGCGCGCAAGCGTGCTGCGCCGCACGGCCGACGACACCGATCCGTACGAGCGGATCGTCGTGGCGAACGCCGAGCAGCTGCTCATCGTCAGCGCGCTGGCGGATCCGCCGCCGCGCACCGGGTTCATCGACCGGTGCCTCGTCGCGAGCTTCGCCGGCGGGCTGCGGCCGATCCTGTGCCTGACGAAAGCGGACCTCGCGAGCCCGGACGATCTGCTCGCGCTCTACGCCGATCTCGATGTGCCCGCGATCGTGACCAGGCACGACGAGGACTCGCTGCCCTTGGCCGACACGGTCCACGGCCGGGTGTCGGCGCTCGTCGGGCATTCCGGGGTCGGCAAGTCGACACTGGTGAACCGCCTCGTGCCCGACGCCGAGCTGGCCACCGGCGAGGTCAGCGCGGTCGGCAAGGGCCGGCACACGTCGGTCACCGCGATCGCGCTGCCGCTACCCGACGGCGGCTGGGTGATCGACACGCCCGGCGTGCGGTCGTTCGGGCTGGCGCACATCACCGCCGACGACATCGTCTCGGCGTTCCCCGAATTCGCCGAAGCCGCCGAGGAATGCCCGCCGGGCTGCGGTCATCTCGGTCCGCCCGAGGACCCGGACTGCATGCTGGACGAGGTGCCGGAAACGCGGCGGCTGCGATCTTTGCGGCGGCTGCTGACATCACGCGCCGGTCTGGAAACATAAAGCTCCGTTCACACGATTGGGGCAATATGAGAAAAAGACAGGTGATCGCCGCTGCCGCGGTGACACTCACGCTCGCCGGTTGCGGAGCCCGCCCGGTAGCCGGTAGTCCCACCGCGGACCCGCAGGTTTTCGGCGACGCGCAGGCACTCGTCCGCGCGGCCACGACCCAGACCGAGAAGGTCAAGTCCGCGAAGTTCAGCATGGACACCGCACTGCTCGGGCAGTCCTTGACCGCCCAGGGCGAGGGCCGGTTCGACGGTGACAACTCGGCGATGCAGCTGACGATGCACATCGGCCCGCTCGACGAGACGATGCGCTACGTGAACAAGACGTTGTACCTGCAGGTGCCCGACCAGTACCGGGCGCAGGTGACCGGTGGCAAGCCATGGGGGAAGGTGCCCGCGGACAGCCCGGCGGCGGAGCAGCTGGGGGCCGCGCAGGCCCAGCAGAACGATCCGAGCCAGACTCTCCAGCAGATCCAGGAAGCCGGCACGATCACCCGCAGCGCGCGCGAGACGCTCGACGGCCAGCCGGTGACCCACTACTGGATCGACGTCGGTTTCGCCAAGGCGCTCGACAAGTTCAAGGACACCGGGCTGTCGCAGGAAGACCTGGACAAGCTCGGAGCAATGAACCTGACCATCCCGGTCGAACTGTGGCTCAACAGCGACCAGCTGCCGGTCCAGATCACCGAGGACCTGGGGGGCGCGTTGAAGGCCGCCGCGGCGGCTGAGGGACCCTCGTCCGCCGCCCCGTCTGACCTGAGCATGAAGCTGACCATGAAGTACAGCGACTGGGGCACCCCGGTCGACGTGCAGGAGCCACCCGCCGACCAGGTCGGCGAAGCGAAACTGCCCGGCTGATGTCCGCGCGTCGGCTACTCGTCCTGGTGCGGGTAGCCGATGCGGGTGGGCGCGTCGAACGTTTCCTTGATCGAGCGCGGGCTGGTCCAGCGCTGCAGGTTGAACATCGAGCCCGCCTTGTCGTTGGTGCCCGAGGCCCGCGAACCGCCGAAGGGCTGCTGGCCGACGACCGAGCCGGTCGGCTTGTCGTTGACGTAGAAGTTGCCGGCGGTGAACCGCAGCGCGTGGTGCGCCTGGCCGATCGCGGCTCGGTCATCCGCGAATATCGCACCCGTGAGCGCGTACGGTGCGATCCCGTCCATCTGCTCGAGAATCCTTGCGTAGCCGGCATCTTCGTAGACGTGCACGGCGAGGATCGGGCCGAAGTATTCGGTCGAGAACACCTCGTGCCCCGGGTCTTCGGACACCAGCACGGTGGGCTCGACGAAGTAGCCGATCGCGTCGTCGCAGTGGCCGCCGACGAGCGCGTGCAACGCCGGATCGGAATCCACAGTGGACAGCAGTTTCCGGTGCTTGGCAAAGGCCCGCACGTCGATCACCGCACCGCCGAAGACCGAGAAGTCCGTGATGTCACCGTATTTCACGGTTCGGGTCAGATCGGCCAGTTCCTCGCGCAGGCCGCCGTCCCACAGCGAACGCGGCAGGTACGCGCGCGAGGCCGCCGAGCATTTCTGGCCCTGGTACTCGAAAGCGCCCCGGACCATCGCGGCGACGAGTTTTTCCTTGTTCGCCGAGGAATGCGCGACGATGAAGTCCTTGCCGCCGGTCTCGCCGACGATCCGCGGGTAGCTGCGATACGCGTCGAGGTTCTCCGCGATCCGCCGCCACAGCAGCTTGAACGTCGCCGTGGAACCGGTGAAGTGCAGGCCCGCGAAACCCGGGTCGGCCAGCGCGACCTCGCTCACCGCGCGGCCGTCGCCGGTCATCAGGTTGAGCACGCCCGGCGGCAGGCCCGCCTCCTCGAACGCCAGCATCGTGTAGTGCGCGGCCAACTGCTGGGTCGGCGTCGGCTTCCACACCACGGTGTTGCCCATGATCGCCGGGGCGGTGGGCAGGTTGCCGGCGATCGCGGTGAAGTTGAACGGGGTGATCGCGACGACGAACCCGTCGAGCGGCCGGTAGTCCATCCGATTCCACGCGCCCGGCACCGAGTTCGGCTGCTCGGCGAGGATCCGGCGCGCGTAGTGCACGTTGAACCGGAGGAAGTCGATCAGCTCGCAGGCCGCGTCGATCTCGGCCTGCTGCACCGATTTCGACTGCCCGAGCATCGTCGCGGCGTTGAGGGTGTCCCGGTACTTCCCGGCGATGAGGTCCGCGGCGCGCAGGAAGATCGCGGCCCGCTCGTCGAACGGCAGGTCCCGCCAAGCGGGCGCGGCGAGCTTCGCCGCTTCGACCGCGTCGGCGACGTCCGCGGGTGTCGCGTGCGCGGCCACGCCGAGGACATGCTTGTGGTCATGGGGAGCGACGACCTCGAACGCGTCACCCCCGCCGAGCCTGCGCCGGCCGCCGATCGTCTGGGGCAGCTCGTGTTTCTCGTCCGCCAGTTCGGCGAGCCGCCGCTGCAGCGACTCCCGTTCGGGACTGCCGGGGGCATAGCTCAGGACGGGTTCGTTGCGCGAGGCAGGCACGTTCGTGACGGCGTCCATGTTCATACGCTACGCGCTTCGCCTGGAATATGAATGACGTTCACCATTGCTGCCTAGAGTTTTCGATCATGGCGGAATCAGAAGAGAACACCGGAAAATCCTTCACCCGTCGTCGTTTGCTGGGGGCAGCCGCGGGTACCGGCGCGACGCTCGCGCTGCCGCTGAACGTGCAGCGCGCACTGGCGTGACCACCCCCGAGCAAACGGCCTTCCCTGCGCGACATCGAACACGTCGTACTCCTGATGCAGGAGAACCGCAGCTTCGACCACTACTTCGGGACGATGTCCGGCGTCGCCGGGTTCTCCGACCCGCACGCGATCAGGCTGCCGACCGGCCGCAGCGTCTTCTACCAGCCCACCGACGCCACACCCGAGGGCTACCTGCTGCCGTTCCACCTCGACAGCCGGACCACCTCGGGCCTGAAGAACCCCGGCACGGACCACAGCTGGGCCGTCCAGCACGCCTCCTGGAACGGCGGCAAGATGGACTCCTGGCTCACCGCACACATGCAGCCGGGCTCGGACGGGCCGGAGAAGGCGCCGTTCATCATGGGCTACTTCGACGAGCAGGACATCCCGTTCCACCGGGCGCTCGCGGACGCGTTCACCATCTGCGACCACTACCACTGCTCGATGCTGTCCTCGACGACGCCGAACCGCGTCATGTGGGAGACCGGCGGTATCGACCCGGAGGGCACGCACGGCGGGCCGGTCCTCACCAACGCGATGGGCGTCAACACCTGGCCCACCTATGCCGAGGCGCTGACCGACGCGGGGGTGAGCTGGAAGCAGTACTGGGTCGACGGTGGGATGAAGAGCCAGACCCCGTACTGGAAGGCGTTCCGCGAAGCACCAGCCGACTCGACGCTGGCGATCAACAGCAAGGTGAGCCCGATCGGCCAGTTCGAGTACGACGCGATCAACGACCAGCTGCCCACGGTCAGCTGGCTGTTCCCCGGCCCCGGCCAGAACGAGCACCCCAACCAGGGCGCGATTCCCGCAGCCGGTGCGCAGTTCATCGCGTCGAAGATCGACGCCATCGCCGCGAACCCGGACGTCTGGGCCAAGACGGTCTTCATCGTCAGCTGGGACGAGAACGACGGCCTGTTCGACCACGTTGTGCCGCCCACCGCACCGCCGGGCACACCGCTGGAGTCCACGACGCTGACCTCCCCGGGCGGCATCCACGGTGAAGGCCTGCCGCTCGGTGCCGGTTTCCGCGTCGGCTGCCTCATCGTGTCGCCGTGGACCGCCGGCGGCTGGGTGTGCAGCGAGAACTTCGACCACACGTCGCAGCTCCGGTTCCTCGAAGAGGTCACCGGCGTGGAGTGCGTGAACATCAGCCCATGGCGGCGCAGCACGTTCGGCGACCTCACGTCGGCATTCCGCTTCGACCAGCGGCCGTCCCCGCCGCCGACCCTGCCCGACACCACCGGCAACCTGGCCCTCGCGCAGTACGAGATCGACCACCTGCCGGCGCCGGCCGCGCCCACCGGCCACCAGACCCCGCCGGCGCAGGCACCCGGCCACCGGCCGGTCACCCCACGCCGGCCGCACCACCCGTGAGGACTACAGCAGCTCCAGCAGGAACGGCAGCTCCTGGGCCGCGTACCAGGCCAGTTCGTGATCCTCGGCCTCGCCGAGGGTGAACTCGGCGTCCAGGTCGCCGAGGTCGGCGGCATCGATGACCTCGGCGGCCGCGTGCACGGCCGCCTCCGCGTCCTCCGCGTCGACGTGCACCGCCGCGACCTCGTCGAACACGATCGGGCCGGGCAGCTTCACCACGGCCGCGTCGAGGTCGGGGCGGACGACGGCGTTGTCCACGTCGACCGAGAGCACGACCCGCCGGGGCAGCTCCTGGTCGTCGTCCCCGATCAGCCGCAGTGACGCGCGGGCCGCGTCGAGGAGCGCGGCGTACTCCAGTTCCTCCGTGTCGCCGCTGGTGTAGGACTCGCGCAACGCCGGGGTCAGCGCGAAGCCGGTGCCGCCTGGCGGCTGCAGCTTGCCCTCGGAAACGAGCTTGCGCAGCATCCCGATCGTCGCCGGGAGATAGACCCTCACCAGTGCGTCCCCTTCAGTTCGTCGAGCGCATCCTCGACCATCGCGGCCAGGTTCCCCACGTCGGACACGGCCTTGCGGTCCCCGTTCAGTCCGAAGTAGACATGCCCGTGGTAGGACGTGACCCCGATGGCGAGCGCCTGGTTGCGTGCCAGCGGGATCACCGGGTACATCTCGGTCAGCCTCGCCATCCCCGCGTACAGCGGCTGCTGCGGGCCCGGTGAGTTGGTGATCACCAGGTTGAAGATCCGGCCGGAGAAGGACCCGGCGGCCCGCGCCGCCAGCGAGTGCATCGTCGCCGGCGCGAACCCGCCCACCTTCAGCATGGCACGGGCCGCCACCGAACGGCTGGAGTCGGTGTAGACGCGCATGGCGTGGCTGATGTGCCGCAACCGCAGCACCGGGTTCGCCTCGCCGACCGGCAGGTCCAGCAGATGCGCCTCGACCTGGTTGTTCACCAGTCCGGCGGCGGAGAACTCGACGGTGTCCGGTTCGAGCACGGCCATCGGCACGAGCGCCCTCAGCGTGGCGCTGGGCTGCAGGGCCTCCCCTCGGGAGAGCAGCCACTCCCGCAGCGCGCCGGTCAGCACGGTCAGCACCAGGTCGTTGACGGTGCCGCCGTGCTCGGCGCGGATCTTGCGGTAGTCCTCCAGCTTGGTGCGCACGACGGCGAACACCCGGCCGCCGCTGACGTGCTTGTTCAGCGGGCCGGCCGGGGCGGGCCGGATGATCGTGCGCACCGCGGCGGCGACCCCGCCGATGGTGTCGGCGAGCTTGTCCACGGTCGCGGCCGCGTCGCCGACGATGGCGCGCACGTTCTCCATCAGCTCGCCGGGCCGCTGCACGGTCTCGCTGACCGCGTCCAGCACGAGCTGCGTGGCCGACGGCATCCGGCGGGGCGCCCAGGCGTCCTCGTAGGGCTCGCACAGCTGCGGCACGGTGTCGAGGATCAGCTGGCCCAGCTCGACGGTGCCGATGCCGTCCACGACGGCCTGGTGCGTCTTGGTGACCAGCGCGACCCGGCCGCCCGCGAGCGCTTCGACGAAGTACGCCTCCCACAGCGGGCGCTCGTGGTCCATCGGCCGGGCCATCAGCTGCGCGACCAGGTCGAACAGCTGCTCGTCGCTACCGGGCGAGGGGAGCGCGGAGCGGCGCACGTGGTAGTTGAGATCGAAGTCGGTGTCGTCGACCCACACCGGGCGGGCGAGATGCCCCGGCACGGAGAGCACGCGCTGCCGGTAGCGCGGCAGGTAGCCGAGCCGCTGGCTCACCAGGCACAACAGCTGCTCGTAGTCGAAGCCGTCGCGCGGGCGCTCGAACACCGCGACCCCACCCACGTGCATCGGGGTCGCCGCGTCCTCGAGGTACAGGAACGACGCGTCGAGCGCGGACAGGCGGTCGGGCATGACGCGATCCTGGCACATCCTGATGTACTGGGGCTGTGCACGAGACTCAGGTATCGCCGAAGGATCGCTTTCTGACCGTCTACGGGCGCAAGCCGGTGCTGGAGGCGCTGGGCGACCCGGGGCTGCGGGTGGACAAGGTGATCCTGGCGGACACCGCGCGGGCGCCGGAGATCGAACAGGCGGCACGCAAGGCGCGTGTGCAGGTGCAGCGCGCGAGCGCACACCGGGTGAAAGTCTTGGCGGGCAACGGAAAACAGGACCAGGGCGTGCTCGCGGACGTCGTCGCGCCGCGGATGCGCCCGCTCTCCGCGGCGTTGTCGAGCGCGCCGCTGCCGCCCCGGGTGCTGGTGCTGGACGGCATCACCACGCCCGCGAACGTCGGCATGATCCTGCGCACCGCGACGGCGGCCGGGATCGAAGGCGTGGTCGTGCCGCGGCGCGGGGTCGCGGCACTGGATCCGCTGGTGGTGAAGGCTTCGGCCGGGGTCGCGTTCCGCGCGCCGGTGCTGCGGTGCGCGACGGCCGCGGAGGCCGCCGGGATGCTGTCCGACGCCGGGTACCGGCTCTACGGACTGGGCGCGTCCGGCGGGGAGCCGCTGTTCGAGGCGGACCTCCCGGAGCGGGCGGCGTTCGTGCTCGGCGGCGAGACCGCCGGCGTGTCGGACGACGTCGAAGAGCTGCTGACCGGCTGGCTGTCGATCCCGATGCCCGGTGAAGTCGAGTCGCTGAACGTGTCGGCCGCGGCGGCTGTCCTGTGCTTCGACCTGGTCAGGCGGGAAACCAGGAGGCCTGATCAGCGATAATCGCGGAGCCGTTGATCGAGGCCGACCGGGTGCGGGTGTCCCGCAGGAAACAGCGCGCTGAGTTCGTCGAGGGTGGCGCCGACCGACGTGTGGTGGACCCCGGTCATCCCCGCCGCCACGGCACCTTCGACGTTCCCCCGTGAATCGTCGACGAAGACGCACGCCGCGGCGGGCAGACCGAGCCGTTCGGCCGTGATCACGTAAACCTCCCGCGCGGGCTTGGCCCAGCCGACCTCACCGGAGAACACGACCTCGTCGAACCACCGGCTCAGCCGGCCTTTCACCGTTCCGTCACCGGCGGCGTTGGACAGCAGCGCGGTGCGGATTCCCCTGTCCCGCAACTGGTCGATCGCGGCGTACAACGCGGCGGCGTCCGGTTCGGTGAGCACTCCGGCGTAGTCGACCACGAGCCCGTTCAGCATGAGCAGACGATAGTCGTCACCGGTTCAGGGTCAGTTCGGCCGAGCGGTTCCCGCCGGCCCCTCTTGTCGGGCGCACGATCCGAACATCCTGGGGGAACACATGCGGGCGTTGAAGCCGCTGATCGACTACGAACCTTTCCGCGACCTGCGGCGGCTGCTGTCCGGCGGGCAGCTGGACCTGATTCCGGAACACCTGCCCCATCCGCGGCTGAGCCCGCGCGGCCGACCACCATTGCCACTGGCGCATGTCCGGTCGGTGCTGACCGGCGTGCTGGCGGTCCGCACCGGACAGCAGTCCCCGACGTACGTCCAGGGCTGGGTCGGCGCGTCCCTGTACGCCCAGTTGAGCAGGCAGGCTCCGCTGGACGTACGGCTGACGCTCAACGGCGTACGGGGATGCGTCGTCCCGCCGTCGTCGTACGAGGTATCGGCCACCGCGGCGAGCGCCGCCCGCGCGTACGCGCTGTTGGCCCGGTTCGACCTGGCCGACGGCGCCTGGCGCTGCACCGTCTTCGACGTGATCGTCCCGCCCGGCCGGCGATAGGAAAAAGGGCCCGTCACACCATTGACGGGCCCCTCTTCCAGCAGGTCACTGACCTGACTTCTTGCCCTTCTTCGCGTCGGCGCGCGCGGCGGCCCGGCGCTCGCGGCGAGTGCCGCCGCCCCCGCCACCACCGGACGGCTTGGCGCTCGCGCCGCTGCGCTCCACGCCACCCTGCTCACCGGGGCCGGAGAAGGTCAGCCCACCCTGCCCGTTGCCCTGGCCGAGGCCCTTGCCCCGCAAGGCGGACGGCACCGGCTCGGGCGCCGGTTCCGCCGGCGGCTGCGGCGGCGTCGCCTGCGAGTGCCGCGACGACACCGTCGGCACGGGCTGGCCCGCGACCGGCAGAGCGGCCGCGGCCGGCTGCGCCGCCTGCGGCTCGGCCTGCTCCACTTGCAGGTTGAACAGGAAGCCGACGGCCTCCTCCTTCAGCGAGTCGAGCATCGCGCGGAACATGTCGAAGCCCTCGCGCTGGTACTCGATCAGCGGGTCGCGCTGGGCCATCGCGCGTAGCCCGATGCCCTCCTTGAGGTAGTCCATCTCGTAGAGGTGCTCGCGCCACTTGCGGTCCAGCACCGACAGCAGCACCTGCCGCTCCAGCTGGCGCATCGCGCCTTCGCCGATCCGCTCGTCGATCTCGGCCTCACGCCGGTCGTAGCCGTTGTTGGCGTCCTCGAGCAGCCGGTCGAGCAGGTAGTCCGAGCTGATGTCCTCGTCCTCTTCGACCAGCTCGTCCCAGGTGACCGCCACCGGGTAGAGCTGCTTGAGCGCGGCCCACAGCTTCTCGTGGTCCCAGTCCTCGGCGTAGCCGGTCGAGGTCGCGCCCTCGACATACGCTTTCACGACGTCGGTGAGCATGTTCCGCATCTGCTCGGAGAGGTCCTCGCCCTCCAGCACCCGGCGGCGCTCGGCGTAGATCACCTTGCGTTGCTCGTTCATGACCTCGTCGTACTTGAGGACGTTCTTGCGGATCTCCATGTTCTGCTGCTCGACCTGCGTCTGCGCACTCTTGATCGCGCGCGACACCATCTTGTGGTCGATCGGCTGGTCGTCCGGCAGCCGCATGGTGGTCATCACGCGCTCGACCATCACCGCGTTGAACCGGCGCATCAGCTCGTCGCCCAGCGACAGGTAGAACCGCGACTCGCCCGCGTCACCCTGACGACCGGAGCGGCCACGCAGCTGGTTGTCGATCCGGCGCGACTCGTGGCGCTCGGTGCCCAGCACGTACAGGCCGCCGGCCTCCTTGACCTCTTCGGCCTCGGCCTTCACCTCGGCCTTGACCTCTTCGAGGACCCTCGGCCACGCCGTCTCGTACGCCTCGGAGTGCTCGACCGGGTCGAGACCGCGCTCGCGCAGCACCTCGTCGGCGATGATGTCCGGGTTGCCGCCGAGCACGACGTCGGTACCGCGGCCCGCCATGTTGGTGGCCACCGTGACCTGGCCCTTGCGACCGGCGCGGGCGATGATCAGCGCCTCCCGGTCGTGGTACTTCGCGTTCAGCACCTCATGCGGCACCCCGCGCTTGAGCAGCAACTTCGACAGGTACTCGGACTTCTCGACGCTCGTCGTACCGACCAGCACCGGCTGGCCCGCCTCGTGCCGCTCCTGGATGTCGTCGGCCAGTGCCTCGAACTTCGCCGGCTCGGTCTTGTAGATGAGGTCCGTCTCGTCCTTGCGGATCATCGGCTTGTTCGTCGGGATCGGCACCACACCCAGCTTGTAGGTCTGGTGGAACTCCGCCGCCTCGGTTTCGGCGGTACCCGTCATGCCGGCGAGCTTTTCGTAGAGCCGGAAGTAGTTCTGCAGCGTGATCGTGGCGAGCGTCTGGTTCTCCGCCTTGATCTCGACGCCTTCCTTGGCCTCGATCGCCTGGTGCATGCCCTCGTTGTAGCGGCGGCCGTGCAGGATGCGACCGGTGAACTCGTCGACGATGACCACTTCGCCGTTGCGGACGATGTAGTCCTTGTCGCGCTTGTAGAGCTCCTTGGCCTTGAGGGCGTTGTTCAGGTAGCCGACCAGCGGCGTGTTCGCGGCCTCGTACAGGTTTTCGATGCCGAGCTGGTCCTCGACGAACGCGACGCCCTTCTCGCTGACGCCGACGGTGCGCTTGCGCTCGTCGACCTCGTAGTGCACGTCCTTCTTCATCAGCGGCGACATGCGCGCGAACTCGACGTACCAGCGGGCGGACTGCTCGGCCGGGCCGGAGATGATCAGCGGCGTCCTGGCCTCGTCGATGAGGATCGAGTCGACCTCGTCCACGATCGCGAAGTTGTGCCCGCGCTGCACGCAGTCGTCGAGCGTCCACGCCATGTTGTCACGCAGGTAGTCGAAGCCGAACTCGTTGTTCGTGCCGTAGGTGATGTCGCAGTTGTAGGACTCGCGGCGCTGGTCCGGCGGCAGCTCGGACAGGATCGCGCCCACGGTCAGGCCGAGGAAGCGGTGCACCCGGCCCATCCACTCCGCGTCACGTTTCGCGAGGTAGTCGTTCGTGGTGACCAGGTGCACGCCCTTGCCGGAGATGGCGTTGAGATAGGCGGGCATCACCGACGTCAGCGTCTTGCCCTCACCGGTCTTCATCTCGGAGACCTGGCCGAGGTGCAGCGCGGCGCCGCCCATCAGCTGGACCGGATACGGCCGCTGCCCGAGGACTCGGAACGCCCCTTCGCGCGCGACGGCGAACGCCTCCGGGAGCAACTCGTCGAGCGACTCGCCCTCTTCGTGCCGTTTGCGGAACTCGTCGGTCTTCGCGCGCAGCTCGGCGTCGGTGAGGTCCTTCACCTCGTCTTCGAGGGAGTCGATGTGGTCGGCGATGTTGCGCAGCCGCTTGAGCATCTTGCCCTCGCCCGCGCGCAGCAGGCGGTTGAGAACCATCCGGTCGACCTCACTAGCTGTCTTGGAAATGCGCCCAGGCTTGTTCCCGGGCGGACCGTGCCCTCCTCCATCGTAGGGAAGGTCGGCCCCGACATGCACGCACGTCACCGCATGTGTAGCAGAACGACCCGCACGCGGCGTCGCGTGCGGGTCGTTTTCGAGGCGGGGGCGGTCCTCAGCCGCCCAGCCGGATCACGCCGTAGGCGAATCCCTTCCGCCGGTACACGACGCTCGGGATGCCGGCGTCGGCGTCGTTGAAGAGGTAGAAGTCGTGGCCGACCAGCTCCATCTGGTAGAGGGCTTGGTCGACGGTCATGGGATCGGCGGAATGGTGCTTCTCGCGCACGATGCGGCCGGGCTGATGGTCGGCCGCGTCGTCCCAGCGCTGCACGGGCAGGTCGAGCTCCTCGGCGTCGAGCTCGACGGCTTCGAACGGCACGGGCGCTTCGAGTACGGCTGTGCTCGTCGCGGGCTGGCGGCCATTGACAGGCGGCGCGACGGCAGGCGTGGACGAGGTTGCTTCGGCGACCGATTCTGGGCAGCGGCGCCCGTAGTGGACGCGGCGGCGGTCGGCGAGCCGGCGCAACCGGTTCTCCAGCTTGGTGACCGCGGCGTCCAGTGCGGCGTAGAAGTCGCCGGCGCAGGCTTCGGCACGGACCGCGGGGCCCCTGCCCTTGCCGGTGATCTCCACGCGCTGGCAGCTCTTGGACTGCCGGCGGTTGGGCTCGTGGAAGAGCTCCACGTCGTAACGGAAGACCTTCTTGTCGTAGCGCTCCAGACGCGTGAGCTTGGCGCTCACATGCGCCCGGTAGTGCTCGGGCACCTCCACGTTGCGACCTTTAACCACGATGTCCATACACGACCTCCTCCTACTGGATTTCGAGCTCTTCGGACTTCGATCTGGGCACCGGCGCGGGCTTTCCCGAAGGGAACGTCTTAGCCTCCCGTCGGCACCAGGGTCATGGGCTGTTCACCTCCCTGCCGCGGAATCGCTATAGCGGAGCACGCTAGCGCGGTAACGCGCATCACAAAACCCCCCGAGCCGGGGGATGCCGACGAGTGGGAAACAGTCACGGTGCGCGTCTGCGGGTAGGTACGCGCGGCCGGGCGCGATCTCGAACGGAGCAGTGCGGGGATCCGCTTTTCACCTTGACAGGCAAGGAATTCCGAGCGTCCGGAGCTGATCGTCACGGCACGCCCGTCTCGGCTGCCCCCATGCGTGGGTTGGTGCCTGGGGTCGTGCGCCGGAGGCGGCACTTCGCTGGACGGCCGCATATTCGGACAACGAAAACAGCCCGATGGGCGTTCCCGGCGATTACACCTATGTGAGTGAGATAGAAGGTTCTGCCGAGGTCCGGAACTGTCGGTGGGGCCGGGCAGAGTGCGGGGCGTGGGAGTACTCGAGTTGCTGCTGCCGGCGTCGTGCGCGGGATGCGGGGCGCCGGGGGCCGCGTGCTGTCCGCAGTGCGTGGCGATGTTCGGCAGGCCGGAGCGCGTAGCACGCGGGCCGACGGCGCGGACCGCGCCGGTCTACGCGCTCGCCCGGTACCGGGACGTCGCGCGGCGGTTGGTGCTGCACTACAAGGAGCGCGGACGGCGGGACCTCGCCGGGCCGCTGGGCGGTGTGCTGGCGGCGGCGTTGCCGCACCTGCCGGAGGCGCAGCCGGACGCGGACGGCGTGTGGTGGCTCGTGCCGGCCCCGTCGCGCCGGGTCGCGTCCCGTGTCCGGGGCGGCCCCCACCTGCGGCGGCTGGCCGGCGCCTGCGCGGCGGGCCTGGCCGGGTCAGGTCGTCCGGCCGCAGTCGCTCCCGCGCTACGGCTGGGCGCGGGCGCCCGCGACGCGGTGGGGTTGAGTCGCGAGCAGCGCGCGGCAAACCTCGCCGGCCGGCTGCGCCTGGACCCGCGCGGTGTCCCACCGCCCGGCACCCCGGTGATCCTGCTCGACGACGTCATCACCACCGGCGCCACCGCGGCCGCCTGCACCCACACCCTGACGGCGGCCGGCTTCCCGGTGCGGCTGATCCTGACCCTGACCGCCGCCTGATCCCGCGAGTCCGACACTCACGACAGCGAGTCCGACACTCGTGCGCGCGAGTTCGACACTCAGGACAGCGAGTCCGACATTCGCGTGCGCCTGAACGTCGGACTCGACGTCGCGAACGTACGACTCGGCGTCACGAACGTCGGACTCGGCGTCCTGGACGTCGGACTCGCCGGGGTCAGCCGGGGTAGAACGGGGAGACGCGGGTGCCCAGGGAATGCGGGTGCGGGCGCCAGACCTCGCCGACGTCCGAGGCCGTCCACAGGCCACCGGCGTCCGCGACGACGATCGGGCGGCCCGGCGCGGCCGTGATGGCGCTGACCGGCGGCGTCAGGTTCGAGCTGTTGAACGTATCCATCCGCAGCCCGTCGATGGGCACCTTCACCACCGGCTGCGACGGCAGCGTCGTCGCGGCGACCAGGCTGTCCTGGCTCAGCCAGTCCACGTCGACCACCCCGGACAGCGTCCCGGACTGCAGGATCCGCGGGCTCCGCAGCGTCACCGCGTCCTGCGTCCGCACGACCGAGGCCACCAGCACCTGCCCGTTGACGACCATCGCCGCCCTGGCGCCGTCGCGGGACAGCCGCAGCACGCTGATCTGCCCGACCGTCAGCACCTCCTCGGCGTTGACGGCCTGCCCGGTCCACCCGCCGTCCGACGTCCGCAGCACCCGCACCACCGACGAGCCGTCGACCACGGTCCACACTTCGCCGGCGGTGCCGTCGGCGGTCGCGGTCGGCCGCCAGGTCGGTCTGGTCAGCGTGCCGCCGAACAGGTTCACCGGCTGCGCCGCCGCCCCGAACGCGCCGATCCGCAGCTGCTGGTGCCCGTTCGCGTTCTCCACGATCGCGAGCTGCCGCCCGTCGATCGACTGCGCGGCACTCGCCACCTGGTACGTGCCCTGCCCGGCCGGTCCCTGGATCGCGGACCCGTCCGCCAGCGACCGGACCCGGCCGTTGACAACCATCAGCCCCGGTTGGTCCGCACCCGGCGAGGCCAGCGACGTGTACGACGGGACATCGCTCGGCAGCCAGTCCTCATGCCCGTCGACCAGCGCGTTCCCGTCCGACAGCAGGCGCACCCGGTTCGTCGTCACGGCCTGCAGCGACAGCACGATCTGCGCCGCGATGAGTTTCTTGACGTCCGGTGTCTGGTCGCCGACCCCGGTCAGCGGCACCATCAGCGCCCCGTCCGGCGTGGTGGTCACGTTGCCCTCGATGTTCGCGGCCTCCGGCAGCGGGCTTCGGACCGCGCCGACCAGTTGGTCCGATGGCCCGGACAGCAGCAGCGACACCACTCGCCCGGCCAGCCCCGTCTGCGGTTTCCCTGCCACGTAACGCAGATCGGGCACGATCGTGTTCGAGTCCTGCGCGAAGAAGTACACCGGCACCCGCACGTAGTTCGCGGTGAACGCGCTGGAGGGCATCACGATGTTGGCCGGCGGGTTGGTGACCCGCCACTGCCCGTCGGCCTGCTTGCGCACCAGCAGCCGCAGCTCGTACGGGGTCCGTGACGGGATGAACGAGCTGTCCGCGCCGAGCGTGCCGATATTGGTGCCCCGCACGACGACGACCACTTCCGTCGGGTTCACCGGCAGCGCCGCGCCCACCGCGTACACCGTGTTGAACTGGTCGTCGATGACGTTCATGACCTTGCCGGGCTGCCAAGCCTTCGCCGCGGCGTCGTCGAGATACGTCCGCGCCGCGGCGTTGTTGCTCACCGGCTGCGCGCTGGCCTCGACGAAATCGCGCGCCACGGTCAGCGGGTCGATGTCGCGTTGCGGCTGCTGCACGTCGGGGTTGGCGATCTGGCCGAGCTCCTGCTGCTGCACCGCGACCGGCTGCGACTCCTCGGGCACGGTGGCGCACCCGCCGACCAGCACGACACTCGCCAGCACCGCGAGCAGGCCGGCCCGCCTCATCGGACGTCCTCCCTGCGTAGCTCGTGCAGGACGATGCTGTAGTCGGCGCCGGACCCGGTGCTGGCCTGCCCGTTGACGGCCTGACCGTCCGGGGGTGTCAGCGGCAGCGGGTACTCCTCGAACGGCACGCCCTGCTGCCGCGGCAGCGTGAGCCGGAAGCACGCGCCGGATCCGGGCGCGCCCCAGGCCTCGAGCTGGCCGCCGTGCAGGCGGGCGTCCTCGTGGCTGATCGCGAGCCCGAGCCCGGTGCCACCGGTGCGGCGGTTGCGCGACGGGTCCGCCCGCCAGAACCGGTTGAACACCAGGTCGGCCTCGCCCGGCCGCAGGCCCACCCCGTAGTCGCGGACGGTGATCGCCACGGCGTCGTCGTTCGCGGCCAGCGTCAGGCGCACCGGTTTGCCCTCGCTGTGGTCGACGGCGTTGGCCAGCAGGTTCCGCAGGATCCGCTCGACGCGGCGGGCGTCGATCTCGGCGAGTGTCTCGCCTTCGGGCAGCACCAGTTCGACGGAACTGCCCGCGTTGCCGGCGATCACCCGGACCTGCTCGACGGCGCGTTTCGCGATGGGCCCGATGTCGATCAGCTCGGCCGCCAGCTCCTCGACGCCCGCGTCGAGCCTGCTGATTTCCAGCAGGTCACCGAGCAGCGCTTCGAACCGGTCGAGCTCGTCCACCAGCAGCTCGGTGGACCGGGCGAGCCCGGCGGGGAACTGCTCACGGGACGCGTGCAGCACGTCGGCCGCCATCCGGACCGTGGTCAGCGGGGTGCGCAGCTCGTGCGACACGTCGGAGGTGAACCTGCGCTGCAGGGTGCCGAACTCCTCGAGCTGACGGATCTGACGCTGGATGCTGGCCGCCATTTCGTTGTAGGACACCGCGAGCCGGGACAGGTCGTCCTCGCCCGTCACCGGTAGTCGTTCGTCGAGCTCGCCACCGGCGAACCGGGCCGCGGCCGCCGCGGCCGACCGGACCGGCCGCACGACCTGCCGGGTGACGATATTGCTGATCCCGGCCAGCAGCATCAGCAGCACGAGACCACCGACGAGCAGCGTGTTCTGCACCGTCGAGGCGGTGTTCTGCTCGGCTGTCATCGGGAAGAGCAGGTACAGCTGGATCGGCCGGCCCGTGCTGGCCACCGGCGCACCCACGACCAGGTACGTCGTGCGCGTGCCGCTGTCGTCGACGCTGTGGGTCTGGTAGGCGATCTGGTTGGCCTCGGCGAACCGCTCCAGCCCCTCGGGCACCTTCCAGATCGGGCCCGCCGAGTCGGGCGAGCCCGTGCCACCGGCCGTGAGCACGGGCTCGAACGCACCGGCGGCGGACGTGCCCGAGCCCTGGTCGTCCGACGACGTGCTGGTGATCTTCTTCAGCACGTTCTGCAGCCGGTCTGGCAGCGCGTCCTGGTCGCTCAGGCCGACCAGTTCGCCCTCGGCGGTGGCGACGACCTGCAGCGTCTGGGCGACGGCGGCCTCGCGCTTGGTGTCCATGAGCCGGGTGATGATCTGGTTCTGCAGCACCATGCCCAGCACGAAGATCACCGCTGAGGACAGCGCGAGCGTCGACGCGGTCACCCGGAACTGGAGGGAGCGCCGCCACAGCACGCCGAACGCGACGAGGCGGCTGCGGCCATAAGCGCCGACGCGGCGGGCGAGCCGCAGCACCCTGAATGCGAAAGCGAGGATGTTCTGCTTCATCGTGGGTTTACGGGGGACCCGCCTTGTAGCCGACGCCGCGGACCGTCAACACGACCTCGGGGTGTTCGGGGTCCTTCTCGACCTTGGACCGCAAGCGCTGGACGTGCACGTTGACGAGCCTGGTGTCGGCGGCGTGCCGGTAGCCCCAGACCTGTTCGAGCAGCACCTCGCGCGTGAACACCTGACGCGGCTTGCGGGCCAGCGCCACCAGCAGGTCGAACTCGAGCGGGGTCAGCGGGATGGCCTTGCCCTCCCGCGTGACCTCGTGCCCGGGCACGTCGATCGCGAGGTCGCCGATGGTGAGCGACTCGGCGGGCTCGGCCTCGGTGCGGCGCAGGCGAGCACGGACGCGGGCGACGAGTTCCTTGGGTTTGAAGGGCTTCACGACGTAGTCGTCGGCACCGGACTCGAGACCGAGCACGATGTCGACGGTGTCGCTCTTGGCGGTCAGCATGACGATGGGCACGCCCGACTCGGCGCGGATCGCCTTGCAGACGTCGATCCCGTTCATCCCGGGCAGCATCAGGTCCAGCAGGACCAGGTCCGGCTTGAGGTCTCTGAGCGCGGGCAGCGCGCGGGAGCCGTCGGCGACGACGGCGGTGTCGAATCCCTCGCCTCGGAGCACGATCGTGAGCATCTCTGCGAGCGCAGGGTCGTCGTCGACCACCAGGACACGTGCCTTCATGACCACATATTCGCACTCCGGACACCGTTCGTGACTCCCGACCCGGTATCCGACGGGTAGATCTCACCAGCTTAGCCCGGATGGACCAGTCCGCTCGCCAGCTCAGCGTGGTCGGAACCGGCGGTACCGTCGATCACTCGCCAGGGTGAAAGCCAGGACTCGGCGGCGAGCTGGTCGTACACGCGGGCGCAGCGGACCTGGAGATCGTCGTCGGATTCGAAGGCGTCCTTCGCTCGGTCCACTTCGGACTGTGCCCGCCGCTCGGCCCGCTCGGCGGCGACCTCGGGGCTGACCCGCAGCAGGATCTGCGCGTCCGGCACGGGCAGGCCGAACCGGTTGATCTCCAGGTCGCGCACCCACTTCACGAACTCGCCGTGCGCGTCCTGACGCAGGCGGGCGGCGCCGTACGCGGCGTTCGACGCCACATACCGGTCGAGGAGGACGATGTCGTGGAGTCTCAGGTCGTGCTCGACCGAGGCGGCCGCGCCGCGCCGGTCGAGCGCGTAGAGCACGGCCATGCCGTACACCGAATCGGCGAGATCGCCGTGCCCGCGGTGGAGGGCGTCACGGACCAGGTCGGCGTGCACATCTTCGCCGTAGCGCGGGAACGCCAGCGTCGCGACACTCTTGCCGAGGTCGTGCAGGGCCTTGGTCAGCGCCTCGGTGAGAGTGCGCTTACCCGCGCCGTCCAGCCCTTCGATGACAACCAGTCGTCCCACGGGTCAGACAGTATCGCCGCGTTGAGATACGGCGATACGAGCCGTGGCATCACGACACCCCGGGCAAGCACGGCGGGACGGCCGAGGAGTGGTGGCCGCCGGACGGGCCGGCGGCCACCGGAAGCCTCAGTAGCGGTAGTGCTCCGACTTGAAGGGGCCTTCCGGGTCGACGTCGATGTACTCGGCCTGGTCCTTGCTCAGCTTGGTGAGCTCGCCGCCGAGGGCCTGCAGGTGAATGCGGGCGACCTTTTCGTCGAGTTTCTTCGGCAGCCGGTAAACCTCGTTGTCGTATTCCTCGTGTTTGGTGAACAGCTCGACCTGCGCGATGACCTGATTGGAGAAGCTGTTGGACATCACGAACGACGGGTGGCCGGTGGCGTTGCCCAGGTTCAGCAGGCGCCCTTCGGACAGCACGAGAATCGAATGACCATCAGGGAAGACCCATTCATCGACCTGCGGCTTGATGTTCACCCGCCGGATTCCCGGATACCGGGTCAAACCTGCGATGTCGATCTCATTGTCGAAATGGCCGATGTTGCCGACGATGGTCTGATGCTTCATCCGCGCCATGTGCTCGGCCATCACCACGTCCTTGTTCCCGGTCGTGGTGATCACGATGTCCGCCTCGGGCAGCGCGTTCTCCAGCGTCTTGACCTGGAATCCGTCCATCGTGGCCTGCAGCGCGCAGATCGGGTCGATCTCGGTGACGATCACCCGCGCGCCCTGGCCGGACAGCGACTCCGCCGCGCCCTTGCCGACGTCGCCGTACCCGCAGACGACCGCGACCTTGCCGCCGATCAGCACGTCCGTGCCGCGGTTGATGCCGTCGATCAGCGAGTGCCGGATGCCGTACCGGTTGTCGAACTTCGACTTGGTGACCGAGTCGTTCACGTTGATCGCCGGGAACAGCAGCTTGCCGGCCGCCGCCAGCTGGTACAGCCGCAGCACACCGGTCGTGGTCTCCTCGGTCACGCCCAGGATGCCCTCGCCGACGCGGGTCCACTTGCCCGCGTCCGCCGCCAGCGAATCGCGCAGCAGGCCCAGGAAGACCTTCCACTCGTCGGAGTCGTTCTCATCCTCCGGCGGCACCACACCGGCCTGCTCGAAGTCGGTGCCGCGGTGCACCAGCATCGTCGCGTCGCCACCGTCGTCGAGGATCATGTTGGGGCCCGCGCCGTCCCAGGTGAGCATCCGCTCGGTGCACCACCAGTACTCCTCGAGCGACTCGCCCTTCCACGCGAACACCGGCACACCCTTGGGCTCCTCGACCGTGCCGTGCGGGCCGAGCACCACCGCGGCGGCCGCGTGGTCCTGCGTGGAGAAGATGTTGCAGGAGGCCCAGCGCACTTCGGCACCGAGCGCCACCAGCGTCTCGATCAGCACCGCGGTCTGCACCGTCATGTGCAGCGACCCGGAGACCCGCGCCCCGCGCAACGGGTACACCTCCGCGTACTCGCGGCGCAGCGCCATCAACCCCGGCATCTCGTGCTCGGCCAGCCGGATCTCCTTGCGACCGAACTCGGCCAGCTCCAGATCGGCCACCGCGAACTCCACCCCATTGCGGGTGTCGTGCCACTTGGCAACGCTTTCGGGGGTCATAGGGCATTTCCTCCAAGGATCGGTGACACCTGAACAGTACCGTTGTCGGTTCATTCCGTTACACCCTTGCGAAGGAGACTGCGCAGTGCCGATTCCCGGCCCGGAAACCCGGATCGTCGAGCTGCGCGTACCCGGCGTCACCGGTACCACCGGCGAGGCGCTGCTGGACGCGGTCAGCACGGTCGAGGTCGCGGGGGACGGAGTGGGCCGGGTGATCCGGCCGTCCGACCGGTTGCGCCGCCCGGCGCCGGGACCGGTTCTGCAGGCGCTCGGCCGCTCGGTGCCGCGCACGCTCGAAGGCTATTTGTGGGGCGCGATGACCTCGGGCGGCGCCGCGAAAGCGACCTGGGCGCTGCTGTTTCCTTTCTCACTTTCCAATGTGGCCCACTGGATGCTGCCGCCGGTGCCGAAGGACAGCCGGGCGGCCGTGGCGCTGGGCGCGGTGTGCCGGAGCCTGCTGCGGGTCGCGGGGTTGCTGCTGACGATGCTGCTCGTCGGGCAGCTCGCGGTGATCGCGCTGGACCTGTTCGCGACGCAGTGTCTCGCGCCCGGCTCGGCCTGTTTGTCGTTCGTGCCCAACGGATTCCGTGAGCTGACGGTGCTGCGCACGATCGCCGGGCTGGTCCCGCTGGTCGTGGTGATTTTCGTGCTGCACCGTGTTTCCGGCACGAATTGGACGGTCACGTCGGAGGACGTCACGCCGCGGCGCGGCTCGCTGCCCGGCGACGTGTTGCGCGACGGGCCGGACTCCGCGGGGCTGCGCTGCCTGCACGCCGTGGCCGCACTGGCGACGACGGCGCTGCTTTCGCTCGGCGGCCCGCTGCACGCGCCGGACACGACGCCCGAGTTGATCGTGTGGATCGTTGCGCTCGCGCTCGTGCTGGCGACGGTCTTGACGGTCATCGTCGGCGTCCCCGCGCTGCAGAATTGGGCACGTCGCAGCGTCCTCGTCTTCGCGACGCTCGTGCTCGCCGCGGTCACGGCCTTCCGGCCGGTGCTGCCCGCCGGTTCCGAGGACACGGTGCGCACGCTCGGAGCCGCGCTGCTCGTGGTGTCGGTGCTGTTCGCCGCGCTGCTCATACCGGCCGCGTTGCTCGGTCGGCGGATCTGGCGTAACCAGCCGAAGCGGCTACGGCCGTGGCTCGGTGGCTGGGCCGCCGCGCCGGTGCTCGCGCTCGCGGTCCTGCTGGGCGGCGGTTTCGGCGCGGGGCTCGCGATCGCGCTACGCCGCCTGGCCGGCGCGTCGGCGTTACAGCTGCCCGCCAGCTACACCCCGGTCACGGTGCTGTGGGGCGGCGGTCTGGTGCTCGCCGCACTGCTGGCGCTGCTCGGATTCGCGGTGGGCGTGCCGCTGCGCCGCCGTCGGCGCGGTATCCCGGAGATCGTGCGGTTGCTCCAGAACACGCCCGGCGACGAGAAGGCGGCCGCAGCGGCCTGGGCGCGTTCGTCGTGGGAGCGGCGGCACCTGCACCAACTCGTGTCCGGCGTCGTATTCGGCATGTCCGCCGGGGCGGCCGCGCTGCTCGTGGCGCACTACGGCTTCCACTTCCGGCCGGGCTGGCTGGATCCGCTGTCCGGGCTCGGTGTGTTCGCGCTCGGCGCGATGGCCGTCGGACTGTTGCGCGTGGTCTACACCGCGGCGACGAAACCGGGCCGGAACAGGCATCTCGGCGCGCTCGCGGACCTCGTGTGCTTCTGGCCGCGGGTGGCGCATCCGGCCGTGCCGCCGTGCTACGCGCTCAAGGTCGTGCCCGAACTCGCCGCTCGCACGAAGGAGCACCTCGCCGACCCGAGCACGCGGGTTGTGCTCGGCGGGCACAACGTCGGCAGCCTCCTCGCGCTGATCGCGACCGCCCGGCTCATGCACGACCTGCCGGAGCGCGACCGTGAACGCGTCGGCCTGCTCACCGCGGGTTCGCCGCTGCAGTGGGGTTACCAGCGGGCGTTCCCTGCGGTGCTGCCGCAGGATTCGCTGACCGCGTTGTACGGGGAGCTCGCCGGGCGGTGGCGGGGGCTGGCGCGCGGCACCGACATCTTCGGCGGCGGGGTCACCACGTGGCGGCAGGACGTGTACGACGGCAAGCTGCTCGGCGTCGGTTTCCTGCCCACCGGCGAGGTCGGCGCGCTCGACCCGGCACTGCCGGGCGCGACCGGCGCCCTCGTCCTCGGCGGTGACCACTGGCTGCCCGACCCGATCCGCAACACCCCGGGCACCCGGCGCTGGGCCGCGGGCGTGCTGGGGCACAGCGACTACGAGGTCGACCCGGAATGGGATCGCGCGGTCGCGATGGCCGCCGGACTGGAGTTCGCGGACCGGCCGTCGACGCGGCCGTTCGGCGAGCAGGTGCCGCTGTTCCCGGACCTGCCGCGGTTCAACGTCAACTTCGCGAAGTAGTAAACGGATCAGGCGGTCTGCCGGTCCAGGTCGGGCTCGAGGTAGATCAACCGCACGACCGGAACCTTGGCCCGCACCCGCGCTTCGGCGTCGTCGATCGCGCGGGCGACCTGGCTCAGCTCGAGGTTCGGCGCGAGCGCGAGCTTCGCGGCGACGAGCAGCTCCTCCGGGCCGAGGTACTGGGTGCGGATGTGGATCACGCGCTCGACGTCGCCACCGGTCAGCTCGGCGACGATGTCGTCGAGCTGCACGTCGGTGGCGCCCTCGCCGATGAGCAGGCTCTTCATCTCGACGATCAGGATGATCGCGATGACGCCCAGCAGCGCGCCGATCATGATCGTGCCGATGCCGTCCCACACCGGGTTCCCGGTCAGCTCGGACAGCCCGACGCCGATCAGCGCGAACACGAGACCGAACAGCGCGCCGGTGTCCTCCAGCAGCACGACGGGCAGCTCGGGCGTGCGCGATTGGCGGATGAAGCCCCACCACGAGACGTCACCCTTGATCTTGCGGGACTCACCCATCGCGGTAACGAAGCTGTAGGTCTCCAGCCCGAACGCGACCACCAGGATGCCCACGGCGACCAGCGGTGAGGTCAGCGGCTCGGGGTGCTCCACCTTGTGGATGCCCTCGTAGAGCGCGAACACCGAGCCGAGCGTGAACAGCAGGAGCGCGACGACGAACGAATAGAAGTAGCGCTCCCGGCCGAAGCCGAACGGATGCTCGCGGGTGGCCCGGCGCCGCGACGAGCGCTGGCCGAGCAGCAGCAGGCCCTGGTTGGAGGTGTCGGCGATCGAGTGCACCGCCTCGGCGAGCATCGAGGAGGACCCGGTGATCAGGAACCCGACGAACTTCGCCACGGCGATTCCCGCGTTGGCGGCCAGCGCCGCGAGGATCGCTCTGGTACCGCCGCCTGCCGACACACTGGCTCCCTGCGTCCGTCCCGATTTGTCGGAATGAGCCTACGGGGCTGATCGTCAGCGCAGTAGCGGGAGCCCTCCCACCAGCTTGCCGATCTTGTTGCGCGGCCCGACCAGGCTGACCGCGTAGTAGCTCAGGGCGTCTTCCTCGCTGCCCTCAACGGCGGCGCGGTACTCGGTATAGTCGCGGCTCGCCTGCGCGTGCTTGGACATGTCCGCGACGAACAGCCCGTCCTTGGTCATCGCCTTCGCCCGGATCTCGCGGACTTTCGCGGCGTCCGCGGCCAGGATCGAGCAGCCGCTCCACGGCAGGCCGGGATGGGGCTGCCTGGACGCGTCGGTCACTTCCGCGCCGACCATGCCCGGCAGCACGGCCGCGACGGCGGCACCGAGGCACGCCGTCGCGTTCGCGACCAGACCGGGGCCCAGCGCCTGGTCGACGACGATGACCCACTTGAGCTTCGCCGTCCGAGTGCCCGCGCCGTCCCGAACGTCCGCCGCGAGAATGGCCTGTAGTTCCTGATGTTCTGTGGTCACATCCGCAGAAGCTAGGTAAAGATGGCGGGTATGACCAGTAGGGGCGAACTTAGTTCGGCAGAATGGCACTCATGGCCGAGCTGGACGAATTAGATCAGGCACTTCTGCGGGAACTGCAGCGCGACGCCCGCCGGACCAACCGCGAACTGGCCGCCGCGACGGGTGTCTCGCCGTCGACGTCCCTGGAGCGCGTGCGATCGCTGCGGGAGCGCGGGATCATTCGCGGGTACCGGCTCGACGTCGACTTCGCGAAGATCGGCCGCCCCGTGCAGGCGCTCATCGCGCTGCGGGTGCATCCGCCGAAACGTCAGATCATCGAGGCGTTCCGGGAATGGGTCGCCCTGCTGCCGGAAACCGTCGGCGTGTTCGTGGTGTCCGGCGGCGAGGATTTCCTCGTGCACGTCGCCGTGCCCGACAACGATGCGCTGTACGCCTTCGTCATCGACCGCCTCACCCAACGACCGGAGGTCGCGGACGTGCGGACAAGCGTTGTGTACGAACACATCCGGCCCCGCGTGATCACCCCCGCGAAGCGCGCTTAGCGGCCCGAGGTCATCTCCGAGGCTCGGCAGCGATGCGGTCAAGAAGCCGCTGTGCGGCGGCCACGAGGGGCGGCGATGGCTTTCACGGCTTCGCCGATCTCGATCAAACGCACCCGGACGGCATCGAAAACCAGCCCGTCATCGAGCCCACCGCGCCGCGTGTGGTCAGCGATCGCGGCGGCCGCCGCCAGGATGTCCGCGAGCCGCTGATCGTCATGTCGGCTCACAGCTCCATTGCCTCAGCCAGGGCCTCCGCTCGAACGCCCGCCTTGAGCGTGCCGGCTGGGACGACGTCGACGTCGACGCCAAGTAGCTCGGTCAGCTCCCGGCGCAATCCGGCCAGCGCCACCAAACCCACTCCACCTTCGAGATCGACCAGCAGGTCGACATCACTGCTGTCGGTGTCTTCCCCCCGGGCAACGCTGCCGAAGACGCGCACGTTGTGCGCCCCTCGCCGAGCAGCACGCTCGATGACCTCACGACGATGCCGGCGCAAACGCCGACCCAGCCGCGTATCGGGGAGCCCCAGACGATCCCGCGGTGCGGGAACAAGCTCGATCGCCAGTTGGTGACCTGTAGCTTCGATCAGCTTGACCAGGGTCCGCAAGCTCGGTTCACGCCGGTCGGCCTCGTAAGCACTGATCACCGGCTGTGCCACGCCGGCACGGCGCGCAAGATCGGTTTGCGACAGTCGCGATCGCTGTCGCGCCTCGCGAATCATCGTTCCGGCGCTCGCCTCCACACGGCACGCCTATCACGGATTGTCTATGGGGAGGTCCGCGACGCTCAGCGGCCCGAGGTCGCGCGGAACAGCTGCGTGCGGCCCTCGCCCAGCGGGCGGACGTACACGGCCGGGTCCGTGGCCGGCAGCCAGATCGACCGGCCGCGGCCCAGCTCCAGTTCCCCGCCGCCGTCGGCGCGCACGAGCACGCGGCCGGCCGTGCACAGCAGGATCTGCGGCACCCCGGTGTCCACCCGCAGCTCGTCCCGTTCGCCCGCCGCCCAGTCGCAGCGCGAAAGCTCGAACTCCGGCGCGTCCGTCCGGTACACCGCGCCGCACGCGCCCGGCTCGCCCGGCAGGACCGGCATGTCGGAGCACGCGAAGTCGACGACCCGCAGCAGCTCCGGCACATCGACGTGCTTCGGTGTGAGCCCGCCGCGCAGGATGTTGTCGGAGTTGGCGAGGATCTCCACCGCCGTGCCGTGCAGGTACAAGTGCAGGTTCCCGGCGGGCAGGTAGATCGCCTCGCCCGCACGTAGCGTGAGCCGGTTCAGCAGCAGCGCCGCCAGCACACCCGCGTCCCGCGGATGCGCCTCGCCCAGCTCCAGGATCGTGCGGCATTCGGTGTCGAACTCGCCGTGCTCCTTCACATGCAGCACGCACGCGTCGAGCACCTCCGGCAGCAGCTCGTCGAGGCTCGCCTGCGGCAGCGTGATCCACGTGGTGAACAACGCGCGCATCCCGTCGGAGTCGGGCTGCGCGGCGAGCAGCTCGGTGTACTTCGCCAGCCCCGGCGTCTCGACCGCTCGCAACAGCTTGATCGTGCGACCGGGCTCGCGGAACCCGGCGAGCGCGTGGAACTCCGTCAGCGCGCACACCAGCTCGGGCTTCGCGGTCGGGTCCGGGTAGTTGCGGTTCGGCGCGTCCCGCGGGATGCCGGCGGCCTCCTCACGCGCGTGCCCCTCCGCGGACTGCGCCGCCGACGGATGCGCCTGCATCGACAGCGGCTCCTCGACGGCGAGGATCTTCAGCAGGAACGGCAGCCGGTTGTTCCACCGCCGCGCGCAGTCCGGCCCCAGGTGCACGTGCGGGTCGGCCTCGATCAGCTCCAGCAGGCTGCGTTCCGCGCCGTCCTCACCGAGGACGCGCGATGGGTCGCCCGGGTGGGCACCCATCCACAGCTCCGCCTCCGGGTGCGGCGCCGGGACCTCACGTCCCAGCAGCTCCGGGATCGTCGTCCGGGACCCCCACGCGTAGGGCCGCACAGCATTGCGGAGCAGCTCCACTGTGTTCTCCAACTCCTCGGCACCCGCGGACGGGTGTTCTTCGGCCGGGCTACGCCGTGGCCGGCGCGTACTGGCCGGCTCCCCCCATACTCCCCGCCGCAAGCCCCAGATAGACCGCGGCGAGCTCGAACCGTAGCGCGAGCACTCCGGCACGAACAGGTTCGTCACCGGAAATCTCGTCGCCGGGGGCGATGATTCCGGCCCCGGGAAGGGTATTCGAGGCCTCGTACCGGGCCGCGTCCGCGGTGGGTCCGCTGTGCACGGCCAGCAACAGGACCCGTGGTTTCAGGCCCATGTCATCGAAATCGGGATCGGCGAACAGGTCCTGCTCACCGGAGTTCGCGAGCACCATCCGGCGCAGCGCTGGCCGGGCGAGCGCCTGGCGGTAGTCCGCCGCGTCGCAGACCATGCCCGCGTAGGCGCCGAGCTCGTAGGCGCCGTGCTCCGCGAGGGCGATCGCGAGCGGATCGAGACCCCACAGCATCGGCACCCGGTCGGCCAGCCGCAGCGCGAGCGCCTTCGCCGGGTTCGAGAACGAGTCACGGCCGAGATGCCCGCGCTCGGCCTCGCCGTCCAGTTGGTCGGCGAGCGCCTCGACGTCCGCGACCAGCAGGCCGAGCGCGTTGGCCGTGAGCAGCCCGGCGGCCAGCCCGCGGGCGAAGGTGAGCTCGGGCGGCACCGGGATCCGGGGCGAGAGCAGCAGGCCCTTGCCCGCGACCGACGCCGCGACCGGGCCCTCGTCCGGCGCCGACAGCACCACGGTCGCGCCGTACCGGCTGGCCCGTTCGATACCCGCGGCCAGTTCCCGGTCGGCCGGGTCGTCGGTGTGCGCGAAAACCACGTCCAGCGCGCCGATCCAGCTCGGCACCGCGTCGGTCACCACCACCGGCACCGGGCAGGACGGCGCGAGCAGCGCCGCCAGCAGTTTCGTCAGCGCGCGGCCGACGCCGGGCCGGACGATGAGCACGAGCGCCCGCGGCCGGCCGAGGTCGAGCCGGTCGGCCAGCTGGACCTCCACCGCGCGCTCGGTGGTGGAGCGGACCTGCGCGCCCGCCATCGCCGCGGCCCGCAGCAGCCCCGCCGAATCGGCCTCCGCCAGCCGTGCGGGGTCGTCCAGGAGCGTGTCGTCAAGCACCGCTGACACTGGCACCACTGGAGTCCGGTTCGGTGGCCTCGTCGAGCAGCAGCACCGGGATGCCGTCGCGCACCGGGAAGATCCGGCCGCACGACGTGCAGGTCAGCGCGTCCGCGGCCGGGTCGCCCGGGGTGCCGGGACGCAGCGGGGCGTGGTCCGGGGACGGGCACGCGAGAATCTCCAGCAACTGGGCATCAAGCGTGAAAGCCATACCTTCTCCTTACCACGCGTTCCGGCGGTCAACCACGGACGATCGCCAGCACTTCGTCGGTCAGCGCGCGCACGGCGTCCTGGTTGGGGGCTTCGACGTTGAGCCGCAGCAGCGGCTCGGTGTTGGACGGGCGCAGGTTGAACCACGCGCCGTCGCCCAGCTGCACGGTGAGGCCGTCCAGCTCGTCGATCGTCACCCCCGGCCGGCCGCTGAACGCGTCCTTCACCGCGAGCTGGCGGGCCACCTGGTCGTCGACCGTCGAGTTGACCTCGCCGGACGCCGCGTACCGCTGGTATTCGCGGGTCAGCTCCGACAGCGGGCCGTCCTGCTCGCCGAGCGCGGCGAGCACATGCAGCGCGGCGAGCATGCCGGTGTCGGCGCGCCAGAAGTCGCGGAAGTAGTAGTGCGCCGAGTGCTCGCCGCCGAAGATCGCGCCGGTGCGGGCCATCTCCTGCTTGATGAACGAGTGCCCGACGCGCGTGCGCACCGGTTTCCCGCCGTGCTCGGTGACGATCTCGGGCACCGCGTGCGACGTGATCAGGTTGTGGATGATCGTCGCGCCCGGCTCCTTGGCCAGCTCGCGGACCGCGACCAATGCCGTGATCGCGCTCGGCGAAACCGGTTCGCCCCGCTCGTCGACGACGAAGCAGCGGTCGGCGTCCCCGTCGAAGGCCAGGCCCGCGTCCGCGCCAGCCTCGCGCACCTTCGCCTGCAGGTCGACGAGGTTCTTGGGGTCCAGCGGGTTGGCCTCGTGGTTGGGGAAGCTGCCGTCCAGCTCGAAGTACATCGGCACGATGTCGATCGGCAGCCCCTCGAACACGGTCGGCACCGTGTGCCCGCCCATGCCGTTGCCGGCGTCGACGACGATCTTCAGCGGGCGGCTGCCCAACAGGTCGACCAGGCCGCGCAGGTACGCGGCGTAGTCCGCGAGCACGTCGCGCTCGGTGATGCTGCCGGGCTGGCCGTCGAAGGCGGGGACGCCCTCGTCGACGGTGTCGCGGATCTCGGCGAGCCCGGAGTCCTGGCCGACGGGCGCGGCGCCGGGGCGACACATCTTGATGCCGTTGTAGCGGGCGGGGTTGTGGCTCGCGGTGAACATGGCACCGGCGAGGTTGAGCGAGCCGGACGCGAAGTACAGCTGGTCGGTGCTCGCCAAGCCGATCGACACGACGTCGAGCCCCTGCGAGGTCACGCCGTCGGCGAACGCGCGGGCCAGCTCGGGCGAGGACTCGCGCATGTCGTGGCCGATGACGACCGCCGGGGACTCGGGTTTGACCAGCAAGGCGAACGCGGCGCCGAAGTCACGCACCAGGCCGGCGTTCAACTGCTCGCCGACAACTCCCCGGATGTCATAGGCCTTGACGATGGCCGACAGGTCTGACACGCGCTTCTCCCCGGCAGTTCGACTGAATCGGATGCCGGAAAGCGTACCGGGGGAGGTCAGGAGATCGGATCGGGCAGCACGCGGAGATGCCCACGACGGCCGGAGGTGCCTTCGGGCTCCGGCGGCGGGGCCGGGCGGTCCGGGCGACCGGCTTCGCGGACCGCTTCGGCGAGCGCGGTGAGCTCGTCGTCGGACCGGTCCGGTTCGCCGAACGAGCCCTCGTGCCGCACGACTTCCCAGCCCTTGGGCACGGTCAGCCGCAGCGCGTGCTCTTCGCACAGGTCATAGGAATGCGGCTCCGACGCCGTCGCGAGGGGACCGACCACCGCGGTCGAATCGCTGTAGGCGTAGGTCAGCGTGGCGACAGCGGGTTGGAGGCACCCCGTCCGCGAACACTTTCGTACGCTCGACACGAACATGGACGATACTGCCTGCCGACGGCAACTGTGCGCAGGCACACCGGTTGAGGCGCTGTAACCTTCCTCTGTGTCCACCGCTCGCAGTTCCCGGCAGCAGCGGCGCGTCCGTCGCGACCGCCACGGTCGTGGCCTGCGCGGTCCGCTGTACCCGGCGTCGCTGCCGGCCGCGTCGAGCCGGGCGGAGAAGTTCGACCAGCTCGTGCTGGATTCGCTCGAGCCGATCGAGGCGCGCTGGCGTGACCAGCTGACCAAGCTCGACGTCGCGGTGGACGACGTGCCGGAGGTGCGCGGGGCCGGCCCGGCGGCGCAGGCCGAGGGTGTGCTGCACGACGGTTCGGTGCCGCTGTCACGCCTGGTCCCGGCCGGGATGGACCGCACCGGGCTGCCGACGCGGGCCCGCGTCGTGCTGTACCGGCGGCCGCTGGAAGCCCGCGCGAAGGATCCCGGCGAGCTGGCCGAACTGGTGCACGACGTGCTGGTCGAGCAGATCGCGGGCTACCTCGGCGTCGAACCGGACGTCATCGAAGGCGAGTAGGGACCGAGGTCATCGCGGCGAACAACACCGCCGCGACCTGGACCAGCAGCAGCACATCCCGCACCGTCGACGGGTGCTCGATGCTGACCTCCGAGGACGCCTCCGGGAGCGCGACCGCCACCTGGTGCCCCCACGCCGGCACGATCGGCTCCGGCCTGCCGTCGACGGTGGCCTGCCAGCCCGCCTCCTGCTCGGCCGACAGCACGAGCAACCGCCCGGCGATGCCCTCCGACACCCGCACCCGCACGTCGGGCAACGCGGCGTCCACCGGAGTCACCCCCGACCAGCTGGACGGCGCCGACGACGTGACGGCCTGTTTCGCGATGCCCGGCGGCACGAGCACCACCTGGCCGGACGGCGCGAGCAGCCGCAGCACCGGCCGGCCGCCGGTGGTCGGCTGGACGGCGACGGCGAGGTCCGGGGCCAGCGTGACGATCGGGCCGGGGTCCGCATCGGGCGGTAGTACGACGAACAGCGCGCCGGACGCGGTCGCGGCCGACAGTGCGGCCCGGGTGGCACCTGACGAAGGCTGCAGCAGAGCGCTCTGCCAGCCGGTGAGCCGGTCGGGCGTGTTCGCTGTCAGCGCAAGCTGATCATCGCCGTACTCCGGCAGCCGCCCGCCGGCCTGCCGGGTGGGCAGGTCACCCGAACCGACGACCAGCACCGACCGGCCCGCGCGCGCCAGCTCGTCCGCCTGCGCCTGCGCCAGCTGGTCGCCGCCGGACCGCAGCGGCCCGCCCCGGCCCGCGAGCACCGCGCCCGTCCCGAGAGCAAGCAACACGACCACGGCACCGACTGCGGCGAGCTTCGGCAGGACCGCGACGGACGTGCCGCGCTGGAACGCGGTGAGGATGATCCACAGCAGCCCGGCGCTGATGACCAGCAGCGGCACCCCCGTGAAGCCCACCGAAGGCGCGCCGCCCTGCAGCGGGCTCACCGGCACGAGCAGCACCACGGCCAGTCCGCACGCGCCGAGCACGAGCACTCCGAGCCCAGGGCTCATCAGTGCCCGCGGCCGGGCCGCGAGCGCGAAGATGGCCGCCACGAGCACCGCGACCCCGATCGGCCAGGCTCCGGCGCCGGCCGGGTCGAGCCCGACCAGATCCGCGGCGGGCGGGGCGGGCGCCGGTCCGCTGAGCCCGTGCAGGAACAGCGCCGGCTGGCCGGCCAGCACGGTGGGCCATGGCAACAGGAGCACGAGCGGCAGCACCACGACGATCACGACGGACGCGATCCGCTTGAGCAAACTCTTGCCTGGCGGCAAAACCACGAACCCGGCGACCAGCCCGAGCAACGCGAGTCCTTGTGCCAGCGGGGAAAACGCGCCGAGCACGGCGACACCCACCGCGCAGATCGACGACGCGGGCAGCCAGCCCGCGCCGGTGCGGGCCAGCAACCCGGCGATGCCGGAGATCACCAGCGGCAACACGATGTGCACCGCGACGACGTCCAGCCGTCCCTGCGCGACCGACGCGGTGGCCGCCGGCAACAACGCGTAGGCCGCGGCGACCGCGGCGCGAGCCCACCGCGTTGCGGGCAGCCGACGGGTGGCCGCGTACGCGGAAAGTCCGGCGAGCGGCGCGTCCCCGATGAGCAGGACCGCCACGAGCGCGTGCGGTCCGCCGAGCGGGGTGAAGATCGCCCCGGCGACACCGAGAATCGCGAGTGACGCTGGTGCCGCACTCGCAGTGCCACCACCGGTTTGGTGCCAGCCCGCGAGATACGTCGACCAGACTTCGCTCAGCGAGCCCACGGGCAACAGCCGCCCGCCGGCGAGATCCAGACCGAGCCGGGAACCGTTGACACCCAGCCCTATCGCTGTGAGCACAAGGAAAAGGCTGACCGGCGGCACGAACCTCCGGCCCAAGATGTGCCCGGACCGGTCCCCTGCCAACGCCGCTCCCCGTGTCGTACTTTCCCGCAAGGCGGCCACCTTAGCGGGTGCCTGACGGGAAAGTACTTCTAGACAGCGCGTTTCTTGAGTTTCCGACGCTCCCGTTCGGACAGTCCGCCCCAGATGCCGAAGCGTTCGTCATGGGCCAGGGCGTACTCGAGGCACTCACCCTTCACTTCGCAGCCCTGACAGATCCGCTTGGCTTCGCGGGTCGATCCGCCCTTCTCGGGGAAAAACGCCTCCGGATCGGTCTGCGCGCACAGCGCGCGGTCCTGCCACTCCGGTGGCTCGGCGGGATCGAAGATGTCGGCGAGCTCCCCCAGTTCGCTGTCCGGGCTCGCTCCCCACTCCACGACCTGCCCCCATTCCCTTCCATCTGCTTCCAACCGCACTTCCGCCTCCTCTGCTTCCACGCACTCCCCAGGCTGGCGGTGTTGAAGCCGCACCCGACGCCCCCTTCGCGCGTCGAATGACAGCAATGTGATTACACCCGTGTAATGCGGCCAGGTCAAGCGAAGTACCGAGTTTGGGGGACCCCGATGCCCTTGAGCGCAAGGGGACACGCCGACGGCGACCCGGACGGATACGACAGACTGGGGGCGTGCAGCGATCAGCGGTCAGACCCAGCCCTGTCTTTTTCGGCATCCTCGCGCTCGCCGTCGTCGGTGGGCTGCTGGCGGCCTTCAGCAACCCGGAGACCACCCGCGATCCGATGTTGATCGCCGGCGTTTTCATCCTGGTGGTGGCGGGCTGGGCGGTGTCGCTGACACTGCACGAGTTCGGGCACGCGTTCGTCGCCTACAAGGGTGGTGACACGTCCGTCGCGAGCAAGGGTTACCTGAACCTCGATGTCCGCCACTACACCGACCCCGTGCTCTCGCTGGTGTTGCCGCTGATCCTGCTGGCGATCGGCGGCATCCCGCTGCCCGGCGGCGCGGTGTGGATCAACCGCTGGGCGCTGCGCTCGCGGGCGGTGTCGACCTGGGTGTCGCTGGCAGGGCCGCTGAGCAACCTGCTGTTCGGGGTACTGCTGACGCTCGCGGTGGCCTACATCCCGATGACCGTCGGGCTCGCGATCGGCCTGTCCTACCTGGCCCTGCTGCAGGTCTTCGCGTTCGTGCTGAACATCCTGCCGGTGCCGGGCCTGGACGGGTTCGGTGCGATCGAGCCGTACCTGTCGCCGCAGACCCGCGAGTTCGCCGCGAAGGTGCGGCCTTGGGCGCCGCTGGCGCTGTTCGCGCTGCTGTTCGCGGTGCCGACCGTCGGCGGTGCCTTCCAGGACTTGTCCAGCTTCGTCTACGAAGCCATCGGCGGCAGCCGCGACGCCGCCTACCTCGGCCAGATCACCTTCATGTTCTGGCGGCACTGAGCCACTTGCTCGCTCGCTTCGCGACGCTTCGCAGGCCGGTGCGCTCGGCCCAGTAGTCGCCCGCCATGCCGACGAGCGGGAGCATGCCGACCGCGCGCTGGTAGAAGCGGCCACGCGGGCGCTTCTCCAACTCACCCGAGATGGCCAGCAGCGAGCGGCCCATGCGCCAGAGCGTGCCCGCCGCACTCTTCAGGGTGATCTTGCGATTTTGCTGCTCACCGAACTCGCCGGCCAGTTCCGCCGCTTCGGCTTCCTCGGCGGCATCCTTGCCGGCGGCCAACGACGGATCGAGGTCGCGCCGGAACAGCACCCAGCCGATCAGCCGCACCCGCTCGCCGATCTCGTCGATGCCGTGTTCATCCGCGATCGCGCACAGCAACAACACCTGGGCACTGGCGCCGAGCGCGTCCTGCACCGGCAGCCGGTCGGCGAGCACGCCGCCGAGCCCGGGGATCGCGGTCACCAGCGCGGTGAGCCGCCCGACGCGGTTGATCCACCAGTCCGTGCGCTGCTCGGGGGTCATCGCCACCCACGCCGCCGAGCCGGGCACCTTCATGTTGGCCATGCCTTCGAGCCGGCCCGGCGTGCGCATCGCGCCGACCACCGGCCGCGCCGCGCGCACGAAAGGGCGCAGCACCTGCACGACCTGCCGGTCGGAGATGGCTTCCGCCACGTCACTTCCTCCCTGGAATCGCCAGCGACCCGCCGAGCGCGAACGCCGCGGGCAGCGCCCCACCCGCGATCAGCAGCAGCGCCCGCCAGTCCTGCACCAGCACGAGATCCCCGCCCGGCCCCATCAGGCCCAGAACCACGATCGTCACTACCCACAGGGCCAGCGGGGCAAACGCCGCCCTCCGATGGACGAGCTTGCTCGCCTGCACGACCAGCAGTGGGGTGGTGAAGATCGCGACCAGCACAGTGACCGGGATCGGCACCGTGCCCGCGCGCAGCGGGAGGAAGAACAGTTCGAGTATGGCCAGCAGGATGGTGTCGACCAGCAGCAGCACCAGCAGGCCGTTGCGGGTCATGCCAGCCCTCCGAACAGGTCCGTCTCGGCGCCCTGGCGGGGGCCGCGGACCAGTGTGTAGTACTCGCCGTCGGCGATGGGCTGCGGCACCCCGTTGGACAGTGCGAACTCCGGCGGGTTGACCGTCACCTGCGTCGCGTGGGCGCGCAGGGCCGCGATCTTCGCCGCCAGGTAAGGGCGGATGTCGATGGTCGTGGTGATCTCCGTGGCCGGCGCCTCGGGCGGGAGCAGCGCACCTCCGCCCGAGGCAATGTGGAAGACGCGCCGCGCCGCGTCCGCGACGGCCATCGTGATCTCGTGCGCACGGATGTGGTCGGGGTGGCCGTAGCCACCGAAGGCGTTGTACGTGACCAGGACGTCCGGCCGGACCTCGTCGACGATCGCCCGCAGCTGCCGCACCTGCTTGTCCAGCGGGCCGGTGGCGAACGCGCGGGGGTGCTCGGCGGCCGGGGTACCGGCCATGCCTGAATCACGCCAGCCGCCGATTCCGCCGAGGAACCGGTGTCCGGTGACGCCGAGTGCGCGTAGGGCGGCGGAGAGTTCGCCCGAGCGGTAGCCGCCCAGCTGGTCGGCCGCCCAGGAGCCGAGGCCGGCGAGTTCCGGCGGGATGATCTCGCCTTCCTCGCCGAGCGTGCAGGTCACCAGCACCACCTCGGCGCCGTCGGCGGCGTAGCGGGCCATGGTGCCGCCCGTGGTGATGGTTTCGTCGTCGGGATGGGCATGGACCAGCAATAATCGGCGGCTCACCGATTCAGAATATTTACCCTGCCCCGACCTCCGTCGATGCATCCTCGGATATCCTCGCGCGAAGTTGCGCTGAACAGCGTGGAACGTTTTCCCCTCACGAAGGGCCAGTTGGTGAGCACAGAAGCGACGACGGCGAGGCTGGCCGCCTCGGGCTCCGTCCTGTCCATTGCCGACCTCAAGATCACTTTCAGCACCGAGGACGGCATCGTCGAGGCGGTCAAGGGCATCGGCTTCGACGTCAGCCCCGGAGAGATCGTCGCCGTCGTCGGTGAGTCCGGTTCGGGCAAGTCCGTGACGTCGATGTCGGTGCTCGGCCTGCTGCCCAAGACCACCAAGATCGAGGGTGATCTGCGCCTGGAGGACCGCGAACTGGCGGGCCTGAAGGACAAGGACATGCGGAAGGTCCGCGGCAACGACATCGCGATGATCTTCCAGGAGCCGATGAGCGCGCTGAACCCCGTGTACACGGTGGGCTGGCAGATCCGGGAAGCGCTGCGGGCGCACCGGGACCTGTCGCGCGAAGCCGCCGACCGGCGGGCGATCGAATTGCTGGAAATGGTCGGCATCCCGAACCCGCCGGAGCGGTTCCGGCAGTACCCGCACCAGCTCTCCGGTGGTCTGCGGCAGCGCGTGGTGATCGCGATGGCGATCGCCTGCGACCCGAAGGTGATCATCGCCGACGAGCCGACCACCGCGCTCGATGTGACCGTGCAGGCGGAGATCCTCGGCCTGCTGCGCAAGCTGCGGGACACGCTGAACACCGCGATCGTGCTGATCACCCACGACATGGGTGTCGTCGCCGACCTCGCGGACCGGGTCGTGGTGATGTACCAGGGCGAGATCGTCGAGCAGGCTCCGGTGCACGAGCTGTTCGCCTCGCCCAAGGAGGACTACACCCGCCGCCTGCTGGCCGCGGTGCCGGTGCTGGGGCAGCGTCCGGCGGGCCGCCGCCTGCTGGACGACGCGCCGCTCGAAATGGACGCCGAAGAGGCGGCGAAGGTCGCGGAGGAAATCCGGATCACCGATGCCGAGTTGCAGTCCCAGATCGAGAGCGACGCGCCCGCGCTGGAGATCAAGGACCTGGTGCTGGAGTTCCCCGGCCGGCGTGGCCAGCAGAAGAACCGGGCGGTTGACGGGGTTTCCCTGCACATCAACAAGGGTGAAATCGTAGGCTTGGTGGGCGAGTCGGGTTCCGGCAAGTCCACTGTGGGCCGCTGCGCGATCCGGTTGCTGAAGCCCACCGAGGGCACGGTTTCCATCGCGGGCCGCGACATCACAAAACTGTCCACAAAGGAACTGCGCCCGCTGCGCCGGTACTTTTCCATTGTTTTCCAGGACCCGGCGTCCACCCTGGACCCGAAAATGACCATCGGCGAGTCGATCGCCGAGCCGATGGTGCTGCACAAGATGTTCGCCGGCAAGGAACTCAACGATCGCGTAGTGTCGCTTTTGGACAAGGTCGAGCTTTCCGGGCACTATCGAAACCGGTACCCGCACGAGCTTTCCGGCGGTCAGCGTCAACGTGTCTCGATCGCCCGGGCCCTCTCACTCGACCCGCAACTCCTGATCGCGGACGAGCCCACCTCGGCGCTCGACGTCTCGGTACAGGCGCGGGTGCTGGACCTGTTCGTGGGCCTGCAGCAGACGCTGGGCTTCGCGTGCCTGTTCATCAGCCACGACCTGGCCGTGGTCGACCTCCTGGCCGACCGGGTCGCCGTGATGCAGCGCGGGAAGCTCGTCGAGGTCGGCGTACGTGACCAGGTGCTGCACAACCCCCAGCAGGAGTACACGAAGCGCCTCCTGTCGGCCGCCCCCGTGGCCGACCCGGTACTCCAAGCGGAACGCAGGGCAGCCTGGGAAGCCGGCAAACTAGCCCCAGTAGCAGCCGACTGACCAACTAACCAAAGGTGCCCCTCCCACGCACAAACGGGAGGGGCACTTTTCTTTGAACCCAAGGGCTTTGGGTTGTCATCCCGTCGCCTGAAACAGGAACGATCACTTTTCGTCAGGGCCGCAACCTACGCCGGAACGCGCAGCCGAAAGACCAAAGCTTGCGGCCCTGAGGAAAAGTGATACTCGAAACCGCAGGCGACGGGATGACAACCCAACCCCGACCACCTCGCGAAGGTGAGATCCCGTTGGGGCTCAGTCATCCTGGAGCCTGCCCGCCGGCGAGGCATTCTTTTGATCTTTGATCTTTAGACTTGCCCGGGTGCCCTGCCGGACCCAGCGGGACCGGGCGCAAGGCGCCCTCGACCCAGCGCAGGCCCTCCCCCGCCCCGATCTTTGAGTGTTCGCGTGCAGACGGGGTTGTCAAGGCTGGAAAGAATACCTTGACAACCCCGTCTGCACGCAAGGGCCGCTTGGGATCGGGGTGGGGGAGGGTGTGGGCGGTGGCGGGGCTTGGTTTCGTTGCCGGGTGGCGGTTTTGAGATTCAGGCCTTCATGCGGCGTTGCCTTGGGTCGAAGGCGTCACGTAGACCGTCACCGATGAAGTTGATCGACAGCGAGATCAGCACCAGGACGACGAACGGGCCGAAGAACAGCCAGGGGCGGGTCTGGACCTGTGCGTAGTTTTCCAGGATGATCCGGCCCAGTGACGTGTCCGGCGGCTGGACGCCGAGGCCGATGAAGCTCAGTGCGGCCTCGACGAGCACCGCCTGCGCGACGGCCAGGGTCGCGTTCACCGTGATGCTGCCGACCATGTTGGGGATCAGGTGCTTGAAGATGATCCGTCCGGTTCCACCGCCCGCGGCCCGTGCGGCCTCGACGAACTCGCGTTGAGACAACGCCATCGCCTCGGCCCGGGTGATACGGGCGATCGGCATCCAGGCGAACAGGGCCAGCACGAGCGCGACCACGAACCAGCTGCCGTGCCCGAACACCTTCGCCAGGATCGCGGCGGCCGCGATCTGCGGGATGATCAGGAACAGGTCGGTCAGCCGGGACAACGCGGAATCCGTGAAACCGCGCAGATAACCGGCAACCGAGCCGAACACGACGCCGATGAACGTGCCGACGATCGACACCACAACGGCGATCAGCAGCGAGAACTGCGTGCCGCGCAGGACCTGCGACACCATGTCCTTGCCGACCTGGGTGGTACCGAGCGGGAAGTCACTGCTCGGCCTGGCGAACGACGGGAAGCTCGCGTCCTCGTACTTGTGCATCCAGAAGATCGGCAGGATCACCGCGACCAGCACGACGAGCAGCAGCACCACCGTGGAGACCATGGCGAGCTTGTGCCGCAGGAACTTTCGCAGGACCAGCCGGCCCTGGCTCACGGGTTCCGGAAGTGCCTCCGGGGGCAGGGTGCCTTCGCGTTGAGCGGCCGAAGCCGCCTCGCCGGCAACCAGAGAGTTCATGTCAGCCAACGCGAATCCTCGGGTCCATGATGCCGTACAGCAGGTCTGCGATGAGGTTGGCGACCACCACCAGCACGGCGACGACCACCAGCCAGCCCATCAGTGTGCTGGGATCGAGGTGATTCACGGAATCGACGAGCAGTGTCCCCATCCCGTGCCAGTTGAATACGGTCTCGGTGATGATCGCACCGGTCAGCACCTGGCCGAAGTTCACCGAGAAGAGCGTGGCGACCGGAATCAGCGCGTTACGGAACGCGTGCCGGAAAACGACGCGAGAACCCGAAATACCCTTCGCCCGGGCGGTGCGCACATAGTCCTGGTTCAGCGTCTCCAGCATCGACGCACGCTGGAACCGGCTGTACGCGGCGAAACTGATCGCCATGATCGACAATGTGGGCAGCAGATAGGCGCCCGAGTATTTCGCCAGGAAATCGCCGAACCCGGTGGAATGGAGATTCTCCGGGCTCGTCGTTCTGAGCCAGGGATTACCCAGCCAGTCCGTGAGCCCCAGATCTCGCACCCAGCCGTTGACCTGGATCGCATAGGTCTTCAGGACCACGGCGACACAGAAGATCGGCATCGAGAACAGGAAGAAAGCCAGCGTGGTGGCGAGGTAGTCGACGATCGAGTACTGCTTGACCGCCGCCAGCACACCCACCGCGACGCCGACGATCAGCGCGAGGATCTCGGCGCCGACCACCAGCTTGATCGTGACGTCGAAAGCGCCCATCACCTTCGGGAACACCGGCTGCATGGCGTTGCCCTGCGCGACCGAGACGCCCCAGTCACCGGTGAGGAAGTTCCCCAGCCAATGGAAATAGCGCGGAATGATCGGCATGTCCAAACCGAGCTGTTGCGCGGTCTGGGCGATCGCCTCGGGATTGATGTTCGGCCGGCCCCGCAGTTCCGCCAGCGGATCCCCGGCCGCCGAGATCATGATGAACACCAGGAAGGTCCCGACGAACAGGACGGGGATCGAAATCGCCAGCCGGCGAAGAATATAGATAACCAGATTCAACGAGATAGCTCCTCATCCGGGCCTGGCCGGAAGTATGCAGCCGCGCCCGGTGTCCACCGTACTGGGGGTCGCCCAACGGTCGACAGCTACTTCCGATGGAAATCCGGGGGCCGGGGGTTCGTGACCCCCGAGCCCCCGGATTCCGCCAGGGTTATCGGTCAGCCGGGAAGGCTACTTCTGCTCCCACTCACCGACGTTCCACAGCGCACCGTTGTACGACTGCATGTACACCTTCTGGATGCCCGAGAAGGCCCACATCGACGGCGTGGCGAACAGCGGCAGCGACGCGTAGTCCGCGGCGATCTGCTTGTCGGCGTCCGCGTAGTGCTGGTTCGCGGTGGCCTCGTCGGTCGCCACCACAGCCTGCTTGAACGCGTCGTCGACCTTCGTGTCGCTGTACGCCTGGTAGTTCTGGCTACCACCGGTCGAGTAGATCGGCTGCGACTGCGACTTGAACGGCGCCTGCGACCACCCGAACAGGGCGATGTCCCAGTTACCGGTGCTGACCCGGCCACCACTGAGGAACGTGGGGTCGTTGTCGTTCTTGATCTCGATACCCGCGGCCTTGGCCTGCGACTGGATGATCTCCACCGTCTGGTCGCGCCGCGTGTTGTTGTTGTGCGAAATCGTCACCGAGTACCGCTGGCCGTTCTTCTGGTAGATGCCGTCGGCACCCAGAGTCCAGCCGTCGGCCTCCAGCGTCTTCTTCGCGTCGGCGGCGCCGGTGCCCGCGGTGGTGCCGTAACCGGCGTCCTTGTAGCTCGACTCACCCGGGGTCCAGATCAGGCTGTTGTCCGGGGTGACGTCCGCCTGGACTTCCTTGAGCAGCTTGTCCGTGACCTCGGTCCGGTTGACCGCCTGGAAGAACGCCTTGCGCGCGGCATCGTCCTTGAGCACCGCGTTCTTGTAGTTCATGTCCAGGTGCTCGTAGGTCAGCTGCGGCGCCGAACCGTAGATCACACCCTGCGCCGAGAGACCCTTGAGGGTGTCGGCGGCGGTGGCGTCCGGCTGCGTCGACGCGACGACGTTGATCTCACCGTTCTGCAGCGCGGTGGCCATCGCCTTCGTGTCCGAGAACTTCTTGACGACGACCGTCTCCGGACCGCCCTTGGCGCCGATCCAGTTCGGGTTCTTCTTCAGGGTGACCGCACCCTGGTTCTCGTCGAACGCGGTGATCATGTACGGGCCCGAGGCCGGCATGATCGAGGCGTTGAAGCCCTTCCAGCCATTGGTCCAGAAGTCACCGGCCTTCTTCAGCGTCGCGGGATCACTGGTCGGCGTGACCTTGGTGATGTCCGGGATACCGGTCTGCTGCTCCAGCACGTGCGCCGGCAGCATCTGGGCGCTGTCGAACAGGCCCTTGTAGTCGACGTAAGGCTGCGCGTAGGTGGTGACGAAGGTCTGGTCGTCCACGCACTTCGCGTCACTGATCAGGTCGTAACCGGTGGTGGAGGCCGCGTTGAAGTCCTTGACCTTGCCACTGCCGGCGAGCCACGCCAGGTAGTAGTCCTTGCAGTTCCAGGGGGCACCGTCGGACCACTTCACCCCAGGCTTGATCTTGTAGGTGACGGTGTACGGGCTCGTGGAGGTCACGTCCCAGGAGTCGAGCACATCGTTGTTCAGCAGCACCTTGTTGTTGCCGTCCAACACATCCGACCCGGCGAGGACCGCCGTGAGGATGTAGGTGTTGTACGAGGTGTTGCTGTCCGGGGTCTGGTTGTTGTATGCCGAGTAGGCATCATCGATGCCTACCGTGACCGGACCAGGCCAGCTCGGTACGTCGCCCAGTTTGTACGTGCCGGCGTTGACGTTTTCCGCCTTGCCGACCGCCATGCTCTTGACATCGGTGCTCGAACCGTTCTGGTCCGTACCACCGCTACCGCTGCCGCCACTGCAGGCGCTCAGCACAAGCGCGGCAGTCGCGGCCACGGTGACGGCCGAGACTGCTTTCCATCTGCTCATTTATGTGTGCCCTCCTAGCACTGGGCTAACGCCCACACCGCTCCTGCGCGTTAGGCGGGAGCCTATGTCACGCCGAATGCACGCGTCGGCGCACTGCCGTGGAACGCTAGAAAGGTGAGCACAAGGAGTCACCAGTCCGGGAACGATTGTGACCAAAGGGTGACTTCTAGCTAACATGAGGACATACGTTGGTTACTTGCCGCCACGTGTCCAATTGACGGCTGACCCAAACGGTCCAACCATTGCGGGCCCCGGCGTCACGCCCGTAATACCCGAACCGATCGCGAGTGTGTCGGCCAGCTGGAACAGCGGGATCACCGTGTGCTGGGCCCACAGCTTCGGCTCGAGTTCGGCCAGCGCGTCCGCGAGCGTCTTCTGCCCGGTGAGCGCGTTGTCGATGGTGGGCTGCAGCTCGGCGTCACACACCCCGGCGGGATTGGCCGGCACCACCGGAGTGGTCGTCGGGGCCGAGAGCTGACCGGGGCGGCAGCTGAAAGTCGAGGCCAGCACCGTGGCCGGATCCCCGCTGGCCGGCATCGGGACGACGGCGATGTCCACCGCCACGTTGCCCGAACCGTCCGCGGGCGGCTGCCCGCTCCGGTTCACGGGCATGGCCAGCAGGTTCGAGAACAGGTCCCGCGGCTCCGGGTTGATCGTCGTGACCTGGACCCCGGCCGCGGTGAGCTGGCGCGCGAGCTCCTTCGCGACACGCGCGTACGGCTCGAGCTGGCCCGGCGAGGCGATGACGAGCGACAGCGGTTTCCCGTCCCGGCGCCAGCTACCCGCCACCTGGGTGTAGCCCGCACGCTGCAGCAGGGTCGCCGCCCCGGCCGGGTCGGGCGCCGACACGTTCGCGGGAATCGTCGCGGCATACCCCGGCACCGACGGCGCGAGGACCTGGGCGTCCGCGCGCAGCTCGGCCGACGGGCCGTCCGCGGCGCCTTCGTCGATCAGCTTGTTCCGGTCGATGAGCGCGGCGACCCCGGCCCGCACGTCCTCGTCGACGAGCGCGCCGTTGACCGGACGCAGCAGTACATCGGCGACCCGCGGGCTGGGGACGGTGTGCGACTGCACGCCGGGACCGAGGTCCTGCAACAGTTTCAGCCCGGTGGCGTCGGTACGGGACATCACGAACTGCTCGTTGCCACTGCGCAACGCGGCCGCGAGCCCGGCCTCGTCGGACCGGCGCAGCACGATCTGGTCGATCGCGGCCGGCTTGTCCCAGTAGCGGTCGTTGCGCTCGATGATGATCTCGCCGCGCGCGGTGTCGAGCTGCTTGATGGAGAACGGCCCGCCATAGGCCGGGAAACTGCCCTGTAATGCCCCCTGCCAGCCTCCTGGGGCGTCCTTCAGCAGATGCTGGGGTAACAGGTCGGAGAACAACGTGCGCCAGCCTGGATAAGGCTGTGAGAACGTCACCTGGACGCCCTTGCCGCCCTCGCTCGACTGGATGTTCGAGATGAGCCGGTACCCGGCCGGCTCGACGACGCCGGGCTGGTCGCGCATGGAATCGGCGAGGTAGGCGAAGTCCTCGACCGCGATCGGCGCGCCGTCGGACCACGAGGCGTCCGGGCGGATCTCGTAGGTCACCGTGAACGGCTGCTCCGAGGTCACCGCGGCCGAGCGCATCAGCGTGGTGTCGAGCTCGTACTGCCCGTCGTCGGACTGGCGGAACACCGACGGCAGCATCAGTTGCGCGAGCGCGGTGGTGATCGTCGACTGGTCGGCGAGGTTGTGCGGGTTGTAGCCGCCGATGATGTCGTCCACACCGACCACGATCTGTGCCGGGCTGGGCGCCGCGGAGCTGGCGGACGGCCCCGCGGGCGCGGTCACGAGCGGCGGTGGCGGGGTCGCCGTGCACGCCGCGAGCGTGGCAGCGAGCACCAGCACGAGTGCCGCCACGCTGCTTGTCCGCACACTGCCTCCCCAGGCGATGAGCCCACGATGCTGCCACAAGGCCGGGTTACCCCTCCACCGAGTTAACCAAGGCCATCCGGCACCGTATCGGGTGGACGTAAGCCACCCGGACGGGGTTCCTTTCGCGCGGAGAAAGCGAGCTACCGGGCCAGGCTCTTGGCCCGCGAACGCTCCTTCGCGCGCTGGCTGATGTCCAGTGTCACCTTGCGCACCCGGACCACGTCCGGCGCGACCTCGACGCACTCGTCGACAGCGCAGAACTCCAGCGCCTCCTCCAGGCCCAGCTTGCGCGGGCGGGCGAGGCGCTCGAGCTCGTCACCGGTGGACGAGCGCATGTTCGTGAGCTTCTTTTCCTTGGTGATGTTGATGTCGAGGTCCTCGGCGCGCGGGTTCTCCCCGACGACCATGCCCTCGTACACCTCCGCACCGGGCTCCACGAAGAACGTGCCGCGGTCGGCGAGCTGGATCATCGCGTACGCGGTGATCGGGCCCGACCGGTCGGCGACCAGCGAGCCGGTGTGCCGGGTGCGGATCTCGCCCGCCCACGGGAAGTAGCCCTCGAACACGTGGTTCGCGATGCCGGTACCGCGCGTCTCGGTGAGGAAGTCGGTGCGGAACCCGATCAGCCCGCGCGCGGGCAGCACGTAGTTCAGCTTGATGCGGCCGGTGCCGTTGCCGCTCATGTCCTCCATGCGGCCCTTGCGAGCGGCGAGCAGCTGCGTGATCGCGCCGAGGTGCTCCTCCGGCGAGTCGATGTACAACCGCTCGAACGGCTCGTGCAGCTTGCCGTCGATCGTGCGCAGGACCACCTGCGGCTTGCCGACGGTCAGCTCGAAGCCCTCGCGGCGCATCTGCTCGACCAGGATGGCCAGCGCCAGCTCACCACGGCCCTGCACCTCCCAGGTGTCCGGGCGCTCGGTGGGCAGCACCCTGATGCTCACGTTGCCGATCAGCTCGGCGTCCAGCCGCGCCTTGACCAGCCGCGCGGTGACCTTGTCGCCACCGTTACGGCCCGCGAGCGGCGAGGTGTTGACGCCGATGGTCATCGAGATGGCGGGCTCGTCGACGGTGATCCGGGGCAGCGCCACCGGGTTCTCCGCGTCGGCGAGGGTGTCACCGATGGTGATTTCCGGGATACCCGCGATCGCGACCAGTTCGCCCGCCGACGCCTCGGTCGCCGGGACGCGGGTGAGTGCCTCGGTGACCAGCAGCTCGGAGATGCGCACGTTCTGCACGGAGCCGTCCTCGCGCATCCAGGCCACGGTCTGGCCCTTGCGCAGCTTGCCCGCGTGGATCCGGATCAGCGCGATCCGGCCGAGGAAGTTCGACGCGTCGAGGTTCGTGACCAGCGCCTGCAGCGGCGCGTCGGAGTCGCCGACCGGCGGCGGCACGTGGCGCAGCAACGTCTCGAACAGCGGGTCGAGGTTCTCACTGTCCGGCAGGCCGCCGTCCGCGGGCTGCTCCAGACTGGCCTTGCCGGCGCGCGCGGAGGCGTAGACGACGGGGAGGTCGAGGACCGCGTCGAGGTCGGCGTCCTCGATGTCGCCCGCCAGGTCGAGCAGCAGGTCGTGGGTCTCCTCGACGACCTCGGCGATGCGCGCGTCCGGCCGGTCGACCTTGTTGACCACCAGGATCACCGGCAGGCCCGCCTCGAGCGTCTTGCGCAGCACGAAGCGGGTCTGCGGCAGCGGGCCCTCGCTGGCGTCGACGAGCAGCACGACACCGTCCACCATGGACAGCCCGCGCTCGACCTCGCCGCCGAAGTCGGCGTGGCCGGGGGTGTCGATGACGTTGATGGTCACCGCGCCGTCCGGGGTCTGGCGGTGGATGGCGGTGTTCTTGGCCAGGATGGTGATGCCCTTTTCGCGCTCGAGCTCACCGGAGTCCATGACACGGTCGACGACCTCGGCACGCTCGGCGAACGCGCCGGACTGGCGGAGCATGGCGTCGACCAGGGTGGTCTTGCCGTGGTCCACGTGCGCCACGATGGCGACGTTGCGCAGGTCCGTGCGGACCTTCTCGGCGGTTGCTGCGGGCACGCGAAGGCTCCTGGCTACTAAGAGGTCTGAGGGAGACGCCGGCGGCCGGCTTTGGCCACGGGCAGTCTCTCCCAGAATACCCTTGACCCCCTTGTGACCAGCACCACGGTCTACGCGTAGTTAGCTTCGCCTAACCTAATCCGATGGGCAAGGATCCGCGGGCGGTGGTGCGGCACCTCATGAAGGCCGGCAAGGTCAAGAAGAAGTGCTGCCGGTCGAAGAGCCGCTGCAAGAAGTGCCCGGTGCTCGCGCTGCAGAAGGCAAAGGCCGCCGCTTAGGCGCTCTGCGGCAGCAACTCGTTGAGCAGCCGCAGTTCCGGGGCCGTGCGTGTCGGCGAGAACTGGATCACCTGATGGGTCGCCAGATGCTCGGCGAAGAGCGGATCCATGCACAGGATCGCGTCCAGCTTCGCCCGCGACATGTGCCGCGCGATGATCACCCCGCCGTCCCGCGGGAGCTGGCGGCCGGCGGCGAGGAATTCCCCGGCCTTGAAATGCCTGTCGAGCCACTGGGTGTGGTCGGGCAGCAGATAGTCGACTTCTTCGATGGGCGCCTTATAGGTCAGCAGGACAACGTACATAATTTGACGGTAGACCCGTTTCGGCATGCCGGAGGTCGCGATCCGCGATCGATCGATCACATCGGTTATCGGCCGGTAAAGGATTTCCACATGGGGTAAAGTGCGGGCATGCGCAGCTTCGCAGGACTGTGGTGGCCGCCTTCGGGCGGCTGACCGCTGTGCGCTGACACAGAGACCGAGGCCGCCCCGCGTGGGCGGCCTTCCTTGTGTGCCAAGGTCGTTTACGCGGGCGGCGCGACCGACGAGGACCACGAATGAGACTGTCCGGCATCACTCCATCGGGCCACACCCAGCTCGGCAACCACCTCGGCGCGATCGCGCGCTGGGCCGCCGGGGGCGGGGCCGATGACCTGTATTTCGTCGCCGATCTTCACGCGATGACGACAACGCACAATCCGGCCGCGTTGCGTGCCCGGGCGAGCGAGATGCTCGCCGTCCTGATCGCCGCCGGAATTGCACCGGAACGCGTTTTCGTCCAATCCGATCTCGCCCGCGAGCTCGGTGCGCTGACCTGGGCACTGGAATGCACCTGCAGTTATGGCGAGGCGGCCCGAATGATCCAATTCAAGGAAAAGGCCGGTGGCCGGTCCGGGGTGCGGCTGAGCCTGCTGACGTATCCGGTGCTGATGGCCGCGGACATCCTGTTGCTGGGCGCGGACGAGGTGCCGGTCGGCGAGGACCAGAGCCAGCACGTCGAACTGGCCAGGGCGCTCGCGCGGCGGTTCAACTCGACCTACGGCGAGGTGTTCACGGTGCCCCGCCCGGTGCTGCCGCTGACCGGCGCGCGGGTGCGTGATCTCGCGGACCCGGCGCGGAAGATGTCGAAGTCCACTCGCGACTCGGCCGGGGTCGTGTTCGTGCTCGACGAGCCGGACCTGATCCGCCGGAAGATCCGTCGCGCGGTGACGGACGCGCATTCGGTGCCGGCGTACTCGCCGGACGACCGGCCAGGCGTGTCGAACCTGCTGGAGATCCTGGGCGCCTGCACGGGAGTGACGCCACAGGAGGCCGCGGCCGCGCACACGTCGTACGGGCAATTGAAGGAGGCCGTCGCCGACGCGGTGATCGAAACGCTCCGGCCGATCCGCGAGCGAACACTGTCGCTACTGGCGGATCCGGTGGAGCTGGACCGGGTGCGCAAGGCGGGTGCGACCCGTGCCGCGGAACGCGGCGAGCACCGCCTCAGCTCGGCGCTGCGGCTGATCGGGGCGGGCTAAGGGAGCGTGGTCAACGGGATGCCCGTCGCGGAGGCCGCTCGACGCTGCTGCCGGTCGAACGAGCCGAGGACGACCTCCGCGCCGGGCTCCTCAGCCGCCTTCAACGCCACGGCGACATAACAGGCGTCCGCACCGCGAAGCGGGCCGTGATCCTGGATCAGCCGCACGGCGAGGTCGGCCAGCGACCTGTCCACCATGTGCAGCACGATCCCGTCGAGCATGCTCGCCCAGGTGGTCGACGCGAGCTTCCGCCGGGACCTGGTGAACACGCGGGGATGACTTCGCTGGTGCACGCCGAGCGCGGCCTCGACCTCCGCCGCGATGATGCTCGGCGCGACCCAGGTCACCGCATCGTCGGCCCACCACCGCAGCGCGATATCGGTGCCGTCCTCCTGCAGCATGACTTTCGCCGCGAACGAGGCGTCGGCGACCAGGATCACCGGCGGTTGTCCGCGATGATCTCCGTCGAGTCGTCGCCACCCGCATCGATCGGCTCGACGGCGATGCGCCGGTGCGAGGGCATGATCACCACTCCGGCGTCGGCCAGCGCCCGGAGGGTCGAGTCGTCCGTCTCGGGCACGATCCGCACGTAGGGCTTGCCGTCCTTGGTGATGACGGCCGGTTCTCCGGTACGGACGACCTCGTCGTGGATCGCCGCCATGTCCCGGCGGTATTCCTTCGTGCCGTGCTTCGCCATCGTCAGCCTTTCAACGGTGTACCCTTCAACGAATCTAGTGTACACCCCGCAGCAGCTCCCGCAGTGCGGGAAGCAACTCCAGATCCGCCGGCAGCCACGGCAGGCGGTCCAGCGCCGACGCCGTGATCCACCGAAGTCCCTTGTGCTCCAACGCCTTCGGCCGCGCGGACGGGTCGGTCAGCGCGGCGGCGTACACCCGCAGCACGAGGTTCGCCCGCAGCGGGACGTCGCCGCCGACCCGGTCGCCGACGGTCACCTCGACACCCAGTTCCTCGACGCATTCCCGGCGCAGCGCCTCGGGTTCGGTCTCCCCGGCTTCGACCCGCCCGCCAGGCAGTTCCCACCGCCCGGCCACCTCCGGCGGGTACGCCCGCTGCTGCGCGAGCAGCGCATCGCCCCGGACTATGGCCGCACCGACGATCACTCGCGCCTTCACGAAGCGGAGACGTTACCGGCTCGCCGCCACATCACCTGGAAGCGGGCACCGCCCTCCGGCGACTCGCCCACGGTGACCCGGCCGCCACGCCGCCGCACCGCCTCCGCCACCATCGCCAGCCCCAGCCCGCTGCCGCCGGAGGACCGCGCCCGATCGTCGGAAACCCGGTAGAACCGGTCGAAAACCCGTTCACGGTGCTCCGGCGGCACCCCGGGCCCGTCGTCGTCGACCACCACCCGCACCGTCGAATGCCCGGCCAGCACGGAAACCACGATCTGTGACCGCGCGTACCGGCAGGCGTTGCGCAGCAAGTTGTTCAGCACCAGCTCGACCTCCGCGTGCGCCGCGTACGCCCAGGCCGAGCCGACCACGCCGTTGACCCGCGCCGCGACGGAACCCGGCGGCATGCGCTTCACCGCGGCGCGGGCTTCGGTGACGAGCTCGACCGGTTCCGCCGGCTGCACCTCCCCCGCGTCGGACCGCGCCAGCGTCAGCAACTGGTCCAGCAGCGCCGAAAACCGTTCCGCCTCGGCGAGGATGTCGGCGAGCGTTTCCTGCGCCAGCTCGGGATCCGGGTTCGCGACGGCGACCTCGGCCTGTACCCGGATGGACGCGACGGGTGAGCGCAGCTCGTGCGCGGCGTCGCCGGTGAACCGCCGCAGCCGCTGGCTCACTTCTTCTTGCCGCGCAAGCAAAGCGTTGAAATCGGCGGCGAGGGCGCGCAGCTCGTCGTGCGCCTCGGGCACCGGCAGCCGCTCCCCGGCCGGCAGCGCCCGCAACGACCGGCGCATCCGCCCGACCGGCCGCAGCGCGGTCCGCACGATCAGCCAGGTGGCCGCGGCGGCGACTATCGCGCCGATCAGCGCCGCCCACAGCAGCCAGTGCGAACCCATCCGCACCGCCGAGTTCAACCCGACCAGGCCGGTGCCGGCGGCGACCAGCCGCAGCGAACCGTCCGGCGTCGTGACGACGGAGCCACGCCAGTACATCGTTCCATTGTGGACAGACGTGCCGGACTCGAGCGCCCGGATCTCGCCCGGCCCAAGATGCGCCGGCGGGGGTCCGCCGTCCAGGGGGCCGCCGGCCGTGTCGAGCACGCGCAGGATCACGCCGTCCACGGGCGCGGGCGGGCGGCCCGCCGAAACCGCCGCGGCCGCGGGCCCGAGCGCCTCGCCGAGTTCGTGATCGACCGACGACAGCCGCAGCGGGCCCAGGCCGCGCCCGGCGACCACCGCGAGCGCGACCAGCACCGCCAGCGTCACGATCGCGGCGGGCACGGTGATGCGGAGCCACATCGGCCAGCGCGAGATCACCCCGGGAGGACCTCGTCCAGCTGCGCGTCGGACGCGAGATACCCGTGCCCGCGCACGGTCCGCACCAGCGAACCGGCGCCCACCGCGTCGAGCTTTCGCCGCACGTACCCGACATAGACCTCGACGACGTTGCGCGTCGCCGCCTGCTCGTCACCCCAGACCGCGCGCAGCAGCTCGTCCTTCGTGACGACCGTGCCCGCCCGGCCGACGAGCACCTCCAGCAGCCCGAACTCGCGCGGGCTGAGCGAAACCGGGTCGTCGTGCCAGCGCACCTGCCGCGCCGCCCGGTCCACGACGAGCCCGCCGATCCGCAGGGGCCCGCGCGCCGCGTCCCCCTGCGCACGCCGCAGCACCGCGCGCACCTGCGCGACCAGCACGACGAACGAGAACGGTTTCACGAGGTACCCGTCCGCGCCCAGGTCCAGTCCATCCGCCTGGTCGACCTCGCCGTCCTTCGCCGAAATCATCAGCACCGGCGTGCGGATACCCTCGGCCCGCAGCTGCTGCAGCACGCGGTAGCCGGACAGGCCCGGCAGCATGATGTCCAGCAGCAGCACGTCGAACGACCCGGTCTGCGCCAGCCGCAGGCCCGCCGGCCCGTCCGCGGCGGTGACCACGTCCATGCCCTCCGCGCGCAGCCCGCGATGCAGCGCCTTGCGCACACCCGGCTCGTCGTCCACCACCAGTACCCGAGGCTTCACGCTGCCCAGAATGCACCGTTTTCGCTGGCCGCGCGCCCGTTCTCAGCGCTCTCTCAGCGTCTCAGGGCCATCTCAGGCCCCGGGGAGGAGCGTTCTCGGCGGGGAACGAGCACACTGGTGCTCGCCGACACAGGGAGTGTTTCGATGCAACCGAAGACGAAAGCCATCACGGCGGCCGTCGCGGCCTCCGCGGTCGGGGCCGCGGGGCTCGCCTGGCTGGCGATGCCGGCGAGCGCGGGCGAGGCGCCGCAGCTGCCGTCGATCAGCGCCGAGGAGCTCGTGCAGTCGGTGCTGTCCACCAAGACGCCCGCGCTGGACGGCACGGTTCAGGTGGACAACAACCTGGGGCTGCCGGTGTCCGCGCTGCCCGGGGGTGTCAACGTCAACATCGACGCCGCGCACGTCTACAACGACGGCAACGGCAACAGCAAGCTCACCGTCGAGCAGGGCAGCGCCGACACCACCGTGGTGCGCAACGGAACCACGGTGTGGACGTACAGCTCGAAGGACAACACCGCGAACAAGTCCACGCTGCAGCCGGACATGGCGCAGCAGCCCTCGGACGTCCCGACCGACCCGGCGGCCGCGGCGACGCAGCTGGTGGCGAAGGTCCGCGAGAGCAGCACCGTGAGCGTCGAGGGCACCGCGCGCGTCGCGGGCCGCGCGGCCTACGAGCTGGTCCTGACGCCGAAGCCGACCGAGCACACCGTGCTGCGCGAGGTGCGCGTCGCGGTCGACGCCGAGAAGCGGGTGCCGCTGCGGCTCGCGGTGATGACCTACGGCACCGCCGACCCGGCGCTGCAGGTCGCGTTCAGCGACATCGAGTTCGCCGCGCAGCCGGCGAGCGAGTTCCAGTTCACCCCGCCGCAGGGCGCGAAGGTCACCGAGAAGCAGCCGGACGTGCGTGAGCACGCCGCACCGACGAAGGACGAGCCGAAGATCGTCGGCGACGGCTGGGACACGGTGGTCACCGGGACGTTCTCGCCGGACGCGCTCGCGCCGCAGCAGGGCCACCCGCAGCGGGGCAAGAACGGCCAGTCGATGGACCCGACGGCGCTGCTGCGTCAGTTCGGCAAGCAGGTCAGCGGGCCGTACGGTACCGGTTACCTGATCACCACGAAGGTCGGCAGCGCGCTGATCACCGATGACGGCCGGTTCGCCGCCGGCGCGGTCACCGAGCAGGCGCTGAGTGACGCGCTGAGCGCCAAGTGACCACGTCGTTCGACACCGAGCACGGGGCGGGCGTCACGACGCCCGCCCCGGCTCCGGCACTCGCCGCGCGGACCAGGGGGTTGCGCAAGGTGTACCGGAGCACCGTCGCGGTGGACCAGGTCGATCTGGACGTGCCCGAGGGCGCGGTGCTGGGCATGCTCGGGCCGAACGGGTCCGGCAAGACCACCACGATCCGGATGCTGCTCGGCCTGGTCCGCCCGACGGAAGGCGAGGTGGAACTGCTCGGCAGGCGGATGCCGGAGAACGCGCGGCACGCGCTGCCGGACGTCGGCGCGCTCGTCGAAGGCCCGGGCTTCCACCCGTTCCTGTCCGGCCGGGAGAACCTGCGCCGGCTGGCCGCCGCCGAACCACATCTGTCCACTTCGGACATCCCGCGGGCGGTGGAGAACTCGCTGGAGCGGGTCGGCCTCGCCGGCGCGGCACATCGCCGGTACAAGGGGTACTCGCTCGGCATGAAGCAGCGGCTCGGCCTGGCCGGCGCGCTGCTCGTGCCGCGGCGGATGGTCGTGCTGGACGAGCCGACCAACGGCCTCGACCCGGCGGGTACCCGGGAGATCCGCACCATCATCGCCGAGCTGCACGCCGACGGGGTGACCGTGCTGGTTTCCTCGCATCTGCTCGCCGAGGTCGAGGCGACCTGCACGCACGTGGCCGTGCTGCACGACGGGACGGTGGTCGCGCAGGGCGAGCTGAACGAGCTGCTGGAGTCCGGCAGCCCCGGCGTTGTAGTGTCCACTCCGGACGGTGACAAGGCATTGGAAGCGCTGCGGGAAAACCGGATCCCGGGCAAGCTGGTGCCGGACGGCGTCCGCGCCGATCTCACCACGGCGACCGCGCCACATGTGGTCGAGGCGCTGGTGCGTGCCGGCGTCGCGGTGCACGAGGTCAAGCGCGAGCGTACCGGTCTCGAGGACCTGTTCGCGCGGCTGACCCAGCACGAGACCGAACCCGACAGACTGTCCGAAGTGGACGAGGTGACGCGATGACGACGGCGACCCTGCCCGCGGCGGCACCGAAGCGCACCAGCGTCCCGCTGCCCCGCCTGTACCTGGCGGAGCTGCGCTGGATCTTCCGCCGGCCGCGCACGCTCATCGTGCTCGGGCTGCTCGCCCTGATCCCGGTGATCGTCGCGATCGCACTGGGGGTCGGCCGCTCGACCGACAACGGGCCGGGCAACGGCGGGGACGCGCTGCTGACCAGCGCCACCGCCAACGCGCTGGTCCTGCCGGTCGCCGTGCTGATCGTGACGCTGAACCTGTTGCTGCCACTGACCACCGCGATGTCCGCGGGCGACGCGATCGCCGGCGAACTGTCGCACGGCACGCTGCGCGGGTGGCTGCTCGCGCCGGTGAGCCGCGGCCGCCTGCTGACGGTGAAGGCGCTCGGCGTGGCCACGTTCACGCTCGCCGCCGTGCTGCTGATGGCGGTGGTCGGCCTGCTCGCGGGGCTGGTCATGAACGGCACCGGTTCGCTGTTCACGTTGTCCGGCACCACTTTGTCGTTCGGCGCGGCGCTCGGCCACATCGCGATCGCCGTCGGCTGGGTGACGCTGCAACTGTGGGCGGTCGGCGCGGTCGCGCTGGCGATCTCGGCCTGCACGGAACATCCGATGCTGGTCGTGGTCTCGGTACTGGCGGGCACGATCGTGTCGACGGTGCTGCTCCTGCTGTCGTCCGTGTCGTGGCTGCATCCGTTCCTGCTGCCCAAGTCCTGGGACGCACTCGTCGACGTGCTGCGGGATCCGATGCCGAGTTCGGGGCTCACAGAGGGCGTCATCCGCGCGGTCTGCTACCTGGTGATCGGGCTCGGCCTCGCCTACGCCCGCATCACGACGAAGGACGGCTGACGACCGCCTGCTCGTCGAGTCCGAGCCGGATCTCGTCGCCCGGGTCGAGGTCGGCGTCCACCGGCGCGACCGCGTCCACCGCGGTACCGGCGGTGTGCACCCGCAGCCGGACGTGGTCGCGACGGTGCACTTTGGACACGATCTCACCCGGGATTCCGTTAGCCGCGGGATGTAAGGCCTGCGGCCGCAGGCCGATCCTTATCGGGCCGTCGGGTTCGTCGCGGGCCAGCGTGCCGAGCGGGAAGGTGAGCACGCCGTCCTTGGCATGGCCGTCGAAGAACGTCGTCACACCGAGGAAAGCGGCGGTCTCGTCGTCGGCCGGCCGCCGCCACACCTCGCGCACAGCACCGATCTGACGGATCTCACCGGCGCGCAGCACGGCGACCCGGTCGGCGAACGTGAACGCCTCTTCCTGGTCGTGCGTGACCAGCAACGTGGTGATCTTCGCGCTACGCAACACTTCGGCGAGTTCGACGGCGAGCTGCTCACGGAGCCCGGCGTCCAAACCGGACAGTGGTTCGTCGAGCAGCAGCAACCGCGGTTCGGGGGCGAGTGCCCGCGCGAGCGCGACCCGTTGCGCCTCCCCGCCCGACAGTTCGGTCACCCTGCGTCGCTCGTACCCATTGAGCCCCACCAGATCCAGGAGGCTGCACACCCGCTGGGTTCGTTGCTTCGCGGGCATCCTGCGCATGCGCAAGCCGAACGCGATGTTGCCGGCGACGTCGCGATGCGGGAACAGCTGACCGTCCTGGAACACCAGGCCGAAACCACGTTCGTGCACCGGCACTTCCGCGAGATCCTCGCCGTCCCAGCGAATCTTGCCGCCCGCGAGTGGCTCCAGCCCGGTGATCGCGCGCAGCAGTGTCGACTTGCCGGAGCCGGACGGACCGAGCAGCGCGAGCACCTCACCGTCGGCGATGTCGAGTTCGGCGTTGCGGACCGCCGTGAACGATCCATAGTGGACGGTCAGGTCCTGCACGGAAAGCGCCATCAGAACTCCCCCACCCGGCCGGAGCCGAACCGGTCGATCACGACCACGGCGGCCGCGGTCACCAGCATCAGCAGCGCGCAGGCCGCGTAGGCCATCTGGTTGTTCAGCTCGCCCGGCCGCCCGATGAGCGACGCGATCGCGACCGGCAGCGTCGGAGTCTGGGGCCGGGCAAGGAAACTCGTCGCACCGAACTCACCGAGCGCGACGACGTAACCGAAGCCCGCCGCCGCGACCACGGACCGGATCGCGAGCGGCACGTCGATCTCCCGCCACACCCGCACCGGCCCGGCGCCGAGCGTCGCGGCGGCCTGCCGCAGCCGGTCGTCGATGGAGCGCAGCACCGGCAGCACCATGCGCACGATGAGCGGGATGATCACGAGCGCCTGCGCGAGCGGCACGAGCAGCGGCGAGGTCCGCAGGTCGCCGGGCAACGCGTCGAGCGTGACCAGGTAACCGAAACCGACGGTGACGGCGGAGACGCCGAGCGGCAACATCAGCGCGGTGTCCAGGCCTTCCGCCAGCCCGTGGGAAACCCGGCCGGGCGCGCGACGCAGCGTCACGACGAGCACCGATGCCGTCACGCCGATCACCAAGGCGAGCACGGTGGCGTCGGTCGCCGTGAGCAACGAGTTCACCGCGGCGCCCCACCCGGAGATCTGGAGCGTGCCGTCGTTTCCGGTGCTGGACAACGCCTTGTACCCGGCGAGACTCCAACCGTCCTCAGTGGACACCGAACGGATCAGGAGTGCGACAATCGGCGTCAGCAGCAACGCGACGACGGCGATGGCGGCTGCGACGACCCACCATTCGCCCTTCACCGGACGCCGCGCACTCTCCCGGCGTGCCCGCAGTTTCAGCGCGGTCTCCCGGCGGCGACGCGCGGCCGCCCCAAGCACTAGCACGGCGAGCACCGCGGCGATCTGCACGAGCGACAGTGCGGCGGCGCCCGTGAGGTCGAGGAGGTTCTCGGTGCGCAGGTAGATCTCGGTCTCCAGGGTGCGGAAGCGGCCACCGCCGAGCACCAGGACGACACCGAAGCTGGTGGCGCAGAAGAGGAAAACGACCGCGGCGGCCGACGTGATCGCGGGCAGCAGCGCGGGCAGCGTGACCGAGCGGAACGCCCGCCACCGCGACGCGCCGAGCGCCCTGGCGGCGTCCTCGGCGCGGGAGTCGAGGTGCGACCAGAGCCCGGCGACGGTCCGGGCGACCACCGCGACGTTGAAGAACGCGTTGGCGAGCACGATCGACAGCACCCCGCCGTCCGTCCACAGTGCACGGAACGCGAGCCCCACCACGACCGTCGGCAGCACGAACGGCACCAGCACGAGGGTCCGCAGCACCGCGACTCCGGGCAGCCGCACGCGCGCGAGCACGAAGGCCAGCGGCATCCCGGCGAGCACCGCGAGGAGCGTCGAGCCGGCGGCCTGCGCGACGGTGAACCAGGTGAGCCGCCACGTCTCGCCCTGGGCGAGCGCGGTCAGCACACCGTTGCCGCTGAACCCGCGTTTCAGGATCGCCAGCACCGGCCACGCGAAGAAGACGACCAGGAACCCGAGCGGGACGAGCGCCAGCAGGCCGAGGCCGGCGCGGCTTACTGGCCGAGCAGCGAACGCCATTGGCCGATCCACCGCTCACGCCCGGCCTGCACCTGGTCGCCCGGCAGCGTCGCGGAGTTCGGCGGGAGCGGCGCCGCCTCGGCCCACCCCTTCGGCAGCGCGACACCCTGGCGAGCCGGGTAGACGTACATGTTCTCCGCGACCGTCGTCTGGAACTGTTGCGACAGCAGGAAGTCGATGACCTTCTGCGCCTTCTCCGGCTGCTTGGTGCCGTGCAGCACCCCGGCGTACTCGACCTGGCGGTAACAGGTGTCGAGCAGGGCCTTGGTGCGCGGCTTGCCGTCGTTGCCGATCTCCGCGGCGGGCGAGGACGCGTAGGAGACGACGATCGGCCGCGGGCCCTTGCCGGACGATCCGGAGAAGTCCTGGCTGTAGGCCTCTTCCCAGCCGCTGTCGGCCTTCGCGCCGTTGTCCTTCAGTTTCTGCCAGTAGCCCTGCCAGCCCTGCTCGCCGTACTTCGCGATGGTGCCGAGCAGGAACGCGAGCCCGGGCGACGACGTCGCGGGGTTCTCCACGACGAGCAGGTCCTTGTACTGCGGATCGGTGAGGTCGTCGTAGCTCGCCGGGGCGGGAATGCCCTTCTGCGCGAACCAGTTCGTGTCGATGTTGAGGCACACGTCGCCGACATCGACCGCGGAGAGCCGGTGCTGGGCGTCGGCCAGGTAGCGCTGCGGCCCGCGATCGGCCTCCGGGCTCGTGTAGGCGTCGAAGACGCCCTCGCTGAGCGCCCGCGAGGCGAACGTCGAGTCGACGCCGTACGCCACGTCGCCGATCGGGTTGGCCTTGGTCAGCACGAGCGAGTTGGTGAGCGCACCGGCGTCGCCCTTCTTGAGCACCTCGAGCTTGATGCCGGTCTGCTGCAGGAAGGCGTCGAGCACCTGCTGCGGCGCGGCCCAGGAGTCGTGCGTGACCAGCGTGACCGTGGACGCGGAGTTCGCCGAGCCGCTGCCGACGAGCGTGCAGCCGGTGGTCAGTGCGGCGGTGAGGCCGAGCACGACCGCCGTGCTCCACTTGCCTCTCATGGGCCCTCCTCGCGCTCACCGGCAGGAGGACCCAGGGCCTCCCTGCGCCGGCATGATCCGGATCAGGTGCGAACGGTCGCGGGCCGGCGGCCCGCCTCTCAGCCCGGCCCGCGCCGGACTCCCGTGGCAACCGTGCAGCGTACCCGTCACGATGGAGTGATGGCGAAGCTACTGAACGAGGACGAAATCGTGGCGGCCTTGACCAAGCTGCCGTACTGGAAGCGCGAAGGTGATGTACTGGCGCGCACGGCGGAGCTGGCCAGCTTCCCGCAGGCGATCCAGGTGGTGAACCGGGTCGCGGAGATCGCGGAGAGCGCCGACCACCATCCGGACATCGACATCCGCTGGCGGACGCTGACGTTCCGGCTGAGCACGCACTCCGCGGGCGGGCTCACCGCGAAGGACGTGTCGCTGGCGACCGAGATCGACGGGGTCGTCGACCAGCTGTGATCTCGGCAACCGCGGCAACATGGCGCGGGGCCGGGTGCGTTGCCCTTACGGAGGGAACGCACCATGTCGAAGATCATGATCAGGCTCGCCGGGCTGGTGGCGGTGTTCACGCTGCTGTTCGGCGGGTTCGCACAGGCAGCGGAAAACGGCACGCCGGGCGCCGCGGCGCCGAGGACGGCGCACCCGGAAAGCGCGGCTGAACAGCCGCCGAGCGAAACGCGCGCGATCGTCGTCGGCGGGCTGGCTTTCGTGCTGATGATCGGCGCCGCGGGGGCGGTGGTCTGGTACACAGCGCGAGGCCGGCACTCCATGAAGTGATTTAGGACACAGTGCTGTAACAGGGTTCGAGATCAAGGCGGTTTCACCCCCGGAATCCGCTGCTCCAACCCCAGGGAACGCCATGAACAGGTCCATCCCCGCCCTGTCCGCCGGCCAGCGCGCATGGGTCGCCGGCATCGCCACGACCGTCACACTGCTGATCGTCATCCTGCTCGGGTTCTCGGGCTTCACCGGCTGAGACCCTCACCCCGATCACACATCGGACCCCGCTTTAGGCCATTCGACCCAAAGCGGGGTCTTTTGTTCGCCTGTTGATCTGTGCCGCTTCTCACCGAACTAGTGACTTCACCCCATTCGATTCGTAACGTGACGTCGGTTCCTCCAATAACGAGGCGGTCACAGAACAATTACTGTCAGTATCAAGAATGGTGCTTCACAATGGTGGGTCGACATAGGTCAAGATCGCGATTGCGCATTCTTCCGGTCGTTATCGCGCTCGGGGCGGCGTTTCTCCTGGGGTTCACGATCTGGATCGCGGGAGGTCCGTTGCAGCGTGACGCACCGAGCCTGGCCGCGGCCGAACTGAAGGCTCCCCCGCCGCCCACGACCTCGTTGTCGACCAGCAGCACGATACCCCCGCCGCCCCCACCACCGCCGTCTTCGCCGTCCACGACGACCCCTCGGTCGACCAGCGTGTCGCCGAAGACCAGCACAAAACCGCCGGCCACAAAGCCGCCGACCACATCGGCGTCGGCGACGGCCGCAGGACGCGCATGCTCAACCGTGCTGGCCGGGGCACAGCCTGCCGCCGCCCAGGCGGGCAACTACCTGAAGGCCATGTTCGGCGTCGACACGATCTTCGGCCGCGCGGCTCGCGGCGGCGAAAGCGATCACCCGAACGGTCTCGCCCTGGATTTCATGGTGGACACCGCGACCGGAAACCGCCTGGCGGATTACGTCCTCGCGAACCAGTCTCGGCTAGGCGTGAAATACGTGATCTGGCGGCAGCGCTATAACGACGGCAGCGGCTGGTCGGCAATGGAAGACCGCGGCAGCACGACCGCGAACCATTACGACCACGTGCACGTCTCATTCCTCTCCGGCGCGAAGGTCTCCGTGACCTGTTGAGCCCGTGGCCCGCCGCCACCATCCCCGGCGGTGGGTCACGATTCAGACGTTGAAGCGGAACTCGACCACGTCACCGTCGGCCATGACGTAGTCCTTGCCCTCCATCCGGACCTTGCCCGCGGCGCGGGCGGAGGCCATCGAACCGGCCTCCAAGAGGTCGTCGAAGGAGACCACCTCGGCCTTGATGAACCCGCGTTCGAAGTCGGTGTGGATCACGCCGGCGGCCTGCGGTGCGGTCGCGCCCTTCGGGATCGTCCACGCGCGAGCCTCCTTCGGGCCCGCGGTGAGGTAAGTCTGCAGGCCGAGGGTGTGGAACCCGGCGCGGGCCAGCGCGGCCAGCCCCGGCTCGGGCTGGCCGACGGACTCCAGCAGCTCGCGGACGGACTCCTCGTCGTCCAGCTCCAGCAGCTCGGCCTCGATCTTGGCGTCGAGGAACACCGCGTCCGCGGGCGCGACCAGCTTGGCCAGCTCCGCACGCTGGGTGTCATCGGTGAGCACGCCCTCGTCGGCGTTGAACACGTACAGGAAGGGCTTGGTGGTCAGCAGGCTCAGCTCGCGCAGGAGGCTGCCGTCGACCTCCTTCTGCGCGGAGAAGAGCGTGCGGCCGCTGTCGAGGATCTCCTTGGCCTGCTGCGCCGCCTCCAGCGTGGGCCGGTTCTCTTTCTTGGTGCGCGCCTCTTTCTCCAGGCGCGGCAGGGCCTTCTCCAGCGTCTGCAGGTCCGCGAGGATCAGCTCGGTGTTGATCGTCTCGACGTCGGACGACGGGTCCACGCGGCCGTCGACGTGCACCACGTCGGGGTCGTCGAAGACGCGGATGACCTGGCAGATCGCGTTCGCCTCGCGGATGTTCGCGAGGAACTTGTTGCCGAGCCCGGCGCCCTCGGACGCGCCCTTCACGATGCCCGCGATGTCCACAAAGGACACCACGGCCGGCACGGTCCGCTCGGAGTGGAACACCTCGGCGAGCTTGTCCAGCCGGCCGTCGGGCAGCGGCACCACCCCGACGTTGGGCTCGATCGTGGCGAACGGGTAGTTCGCGGCGAGCACGTCGTTGCGGGTAAGTGCGTTGAACAGGGTGGACTTGCCGACGTTGGGCAGTCCGACGATGCCGAGGGTGAGGCTCACGAACGAACAGTCTAGTTTGCGCCACGCGGACGCCCCGGCCGCCGGTTGTGCCGGACCATCGCCGGCGAAGGTGCCACCTGGTGACCGCCGGCCGAGCCCGCGACCAGCTCGATCATCGCCGTGTCGGATTCCCGCCAGTCAGGCGTCTGACCTGCTGGCAGGATCGGAGGCATGACAGCCGTAGCCACCCCCGCCGGACAGGCGCTCTGGCGAGACGCGGAGAGCTGCTACCGCGCGGTCGCGTCCCGCGACGCCCGCTTCGACGGGCAGTTCATCGTGGCCGTCAAGACCACCGGCATCTACTGCCGTCCTTCCTGCCCCGCGCTCACCCCGAAGGCCGCCAACGTGCGGTTCTACCCGACCTCGGCCGCCGCCCAGTCCAGCGGTTTCCGCGCGTGCCGCAGATGCCTGCCGGACGCGGTGCCCGGCTCGCCGGAGTGGAACCTTCGCGCCGATCTCGCCGCCCGCGCGATGCGCCTGATCGCCGACGGGGTCGTCGAACGTGAAGGCGTGCCTGGCCTGGCGCACCGCCTGGGCTACTCGGAGCGCCAGCTCGGCCGCGTCCTCACGGCAGAGCTGGGCGCGGGCCCGCTGGCGCTGGCCCGTGCCCATCGCGCCCACTCCGCGCGCCTGCTGATCGAGTTGTCCGAGCTGCCGCTCGCCGACGTCGCGTTCGCCGCCGGGTTCGCGAGCGTCCGCCAGTTCAACGACACCATCCGCGAAGTCTTCGCCCGCACCCCGTCGCAGCTGCGCGCATCTGCGACAGCGTCACGAGGCCGCCCGGACGACGCGCACGCCGACGAGACGACCGGCACCAGGCTGAGCCTGCGCCTGCCGTATCGCCAGCCGTTCGACCACAACGGCATATTCGGTTTTCTCGCGGCCCGCGCGGTGCCGGGCGTCGAGTGGGCCAGCGACGGCGGCTACGGTCGCACGCTGCGCCTGCCCCACGGGCCGGGCAGCATCGCGCTCACCCCGCAGGACGGCCACATCCGCTGCGAGCTGCACCTCGCGGATGTGCGCGACCTCGGCAGCGCTGTCGCGCGGACCCGCCGCCTGCTCGACCTCGACGCCGACCCCGAGGCAGTCCAGCGCGTGCTCGCCGCCGACGCCGCCCTGGCCCCGGCCGTCGCCGCGGCACCGGGCATCCGGGTACCCGGCGCCGTCGACGGCCCGGAGCTCCTGCTGCGCGCGATACTCGGCCAGCAGGTGTCGGTCGCCGCAGCACGGACGGCAGCCGGCCGGCTTGCCGAAGCGCTCGGCGAGCAGCTCCCCTGGGGCACGCTGTTCCCCACGCCCGAAGCCGTCACCGACCGGGGCCGCGAGGTCCTGCGCGGACCGAAGCGGCGGATCGAGGCGATCTGCGCCGCCGCCGAGGCGCTCGCCACAGGCGCCGTCGAGGTGCACGTCGGCCGCGACGCCGACCAGCTCCGCGCGGAACTGCTCGCCCTGCCCGGCATCGGGCCGTGGACCGCCGACTACGTGGTCATGCGCGTGCTCGGCGCCCCGGACCTGCTCCTCACCGACGACCTGGTGGTCCGCAAGGGAGCGGCGGCCCTGGGCATCGCGGATCTCACCGAACACTCCCAGGCCTGGCGACCCTGGCGCAGCTACGCCGGCATGTACCTGTGGCGCAGCGCCTGAACCCCGTCCGAGACCATCCGAAGGAGATTCCCATGAGCATCGCCCACTGGTCCACAATGGACACACCCATCGGCCCCTTCACGACCATCGTCGCGTCCGACGGCGCCGTCCTGGCGTCCGGCTGGACCGCCGACCTCGACGCGCTCACCCCGCAGATCTCGCGCTCGCTCAAACCGGGCGAGCTGCGCGAGAAGCGGGACCTGGGCGCGGTCAGCACCGCGGTCCGCCGTTATCACCGGCGCGAGCTGGACGCCATCGACGACATCCCGGTCCGGCAACGCTCGGGCGAGTTCCTGCAGCACGCCTGGGACGTCCTGCGGACGGTTCCGGCAGGCAAACCCGTGACCTACACCGACTACGCCGAACTCGCGGGCCGGCCCGCGGCCGTCCGGGCGGCCGCGTCCGCCTGTGCTCGCAATGCGGCGGCGCTGTTCGTGCCCTGTCATCGGGTGCTGCGCATCGGCGGCGCGATGGGCGGCTTCCGCTGGGGTGTCGACGTCAAGCGCTGGCTGCTCGACCACGAGTCACCCGAGCTGCGTTAACTCACATCTGCACCTCCAATGTCGATCCGGCACGCGCCTTGCGCACCCGCAACCGGGTGGGGATGCGCTGGCGCAGCTCCTCGACATGGGAGACGAGGCCGACGACCCGTCCCCCGGCGCGGAGTTCGTCGAGGATGTCCATGACGACGTCGAGGGTTTCGGCGTCCAGCGTGCCGAAACCCTCGTCGACGAACAGGGTGTCCAGCAGCGCGCCGCCGGTCTCGGCGGCGACCACGTCCGCGAGGCCGAGCGCCAAGGCGAGCGACGCGAGGAAGGACTCGCCGCCGGACAAGGTCTTCGCGGGCCGGACGGTGCCCGAGTAGTCGTCGAGCACGTCTAGCGCAAGGCCGCCCTTCGTGCCGTGCGCACCGGCCCGGTCGGAGTGCACGAACGAGTAGCGGCCCTGGCTCATCGCCTGCAGCCGGGTGCTCGCTGCCAGCGCGACTTCTTCGAGCCGGGCCGCGAGAACGTAGGAGCGCAAGGACATCCGGCGTGCGTTCTGCCCTCGCCCGTTGACCACGTCGGTCAGGGCGTCGAGTTCCTTGAACTCCTCTTCCAGCGGCCGGATCGCCTCGGTCGCCGAAGACAGCCGGGCGGCCAGCGTTTCCAGGTCGTTCGCGCGCTTGCCGGCCGCGCGCAGTCCGACGAGCGCGGTCTCAGCGGCCTCGCGGGCTGCCCGGGCCGCGATCACCGCCGACTCGACGTCCACCACGTCATCGGGTGCGACACCGGCGAGTTCGGGCTCCGCCAGCACAGCTCGTGCCGCGGCCTCCTCCGCCGCGGCCTGGGCGAGCCGTTTGTCCAGCCGTGCCACGGTTTCCTCCGGCCGGGTGGCCGCGCGCACCTCGCCGACGGTCGTGAACCCCGCCCTCGCCAGGCTTTCGCCCAGTTCCTCCCGGCGCTGCTCCAGTTGCCGCTGCGCGGTCACGCGGTCCGTTCGTGCTTCGATGAGTGCGTCGAGCGCCCGCACGACCCGGCTCAGCTGTGCCCGGCGAGCGGCGACGTCGGGATGCTCGCCGCGAGCCTCGTCGAGCCGTCGCTCCCGTTCTTTGACCTGATCCAGCAACGTCCCACGGCGCGCATCGGCTGCTGCGGCCGCCTGTTCGGCGGCGCGCAGCTTCTCCGTCAGCGACTTCGCCTCAGCCTCGGCGGACCGGGCTTCGCTCGCCAGCTGTGCCCGGCGCTTGGCCTGGCCTTCGAGGCCGGCCAGCTCATGGCGAACCTGCCGCAGCTCTTCGTTCAGTTCTTCGCTGTTCCGGCCACGCAAACGTTCGCGGAGCGCAGCAAGCTTGGTCTCGGCCTCGTGCTTCGCCGTCTCGGCCGCGCTGCGGGCACGCTCCGCCCGCCGCTCGGCCAGCTCCGCCTCGGCCTCTTGCTCGCGATCCACCGAACCGGCCGCGGGACGAGCGGGCGCCGGATGTTCAGCGGCTCCGCACACGGGACAGGACGCGCCGTCGACCAGCACTGCGGCCAGCTCGGCAGCCATCCCGTCGAGCCGCAGCTCACGCAGCTTCAACCGGTGCTCACGTGCTTCCTGATGCTGGTCGGTCACCGCCCGGACGCGCTCCCCGGCCTCGGTCACCGCCCGCATCGCACCGGGCAATCCGGCCGCATCCTGGACCGCGAGAGCGACCTCCGACTGCCTGGCTCGCACCGCTTCGAGCTGCACGGCCGCGGCGTTCGCGGCGTCGAGTTGCTGCCGCAACTCCTCCACTCGTTGCGGGATGCCGTCCAGTTTTTCGGTCAGTACCAGGGCGTTCGTGCGTGCGTCCTCGGCCTTCTCGGCGAGCGATTCGATTTCCCTCCGGTCGCGCGCCTGCTGTTCGGCTTCGGCCACCAGTCCGGCGAGTGCACCGGCTTCCTCGCGTAGCTTGCCCGCGAGGCGACGGAGCTCAGCGACGTCCGCCTCGGTGCCCGACTGCCCGGTGGCGGCGACCTCGCGGGCACGTAACTGTTCTGCGGCAACAGCTTCCTCGAGGCGGGCCGCAGTTCGCTCCGCGTGGGTCACCGCTCCCACAACACCGGCGGCACGCCGAGCCGCGGCGATCTCGTCGGCCCACCCCCGCCGCTCGGTCGCCTGTTCGTCCAAAAGCGACAGACGGCGATGAGCCGAACGGAGCCGATGCACCCGCTCCGCGGCCGTGCGCCGTTCGGTCAGCACATTCGCGGCGGTGTCCGAAGCGGACCGTGCCCGTTCCTCCGCCGACTCTGCCGTGACCACGGCTTCGGACGCGTTCTGGCGCACCGCCGCGACCCAGTCGGCAAGGCCTTCCTCGGGCGCATTCTCGCCGGCGACCTGCCCGAACCGGGCCACCCACTCCCGCACATCCTGCCGCCCCTGATCGAGCTCGCGCCTCTTCTCGACGCGCAGGTCCCGAAACCATGCCTCGACATCCGCGAACCGCTTGGTACCGAACAACTTCTCGAGCAGCTTCTCCCGCTCGTCGGTCTCGGCACGCAGAAAACGCGCGAACTCCCCCTGCGGCAACAGCACGACCTGGAAGAACTGCGCGGCACTCATCCCGAGCAGCCCTTCCACCGTGCGGCCGACCTCGTCGATCCGCGTCAGGCCTTCCGCCGGATGCCCTTCGGGAGCGCCACCGAGCCAGACGAGCGAAGCCCGGGCCTGCTGCTTGGTGGTGCCGTCACCGCGGCGTTTCGGCCGCTGATATTCGGGGCTACGGGCCAGCCGCAGCCGCTGACCCTGCACGGTCAGTTCGAGCACGACCTCGGTCACGTCATCCGGCTCGGCGAAATCGCAACGCAGCCGTTTGACCTCGCCGCGAGCGCCGGGCACGACCCCGAACAGCGCGAACGCGACCGCGTCGAGCAGCGTCGTCTTGCCCGCGCCGGTGTCACCGTGCAGGAGGAACAAACCGTCGGAACCGAGCGCGTCGAAGTCGACGATCTCCCGATTTCGATAAGGACCGAACGCGGCCACTTCCAGGTGATGCAGCCTCATTCCTCACCCTTTCCGGCGATTTCCAGAGCCGTGCGCAACAATGTCGCTTCGCGGTCGTTCGGCGGCGCACCACGGCAGGCGTCCAGGAAGTTCCGCGCGATTTCGCTGTCCGGCCGGCCGCGCACCGCCTCCGCGTACCGCATCGCCGCCGTCGTCTTGCCGTTCTCCGGCTGCCATTCCAGATGCACGGCATACGGGAACCGTTCGCGCAGCCGGCGCATCGCGTCGACCGGGCGCACCGAATCCGTGAGGGTGACCGAGAGATAGCAGTCGATCAGGTCCGCGTGTTCGCCGGCGCCGAGCAACCCGTCGATGTTCCCGGTCAGTTTCGCGAGTTTGCGCGGCACCGGCAACTCGTGCCGGCGCACCTCGGCGAGCCCGTCCGCGCCGAAATCGACCAGCCAGACCGATTTCCGTTGCCGGGCCTCGGAAAACGAGTAGGCCAGCGGGCTTCCCGAGTAGCGCAGATGATCCGCGAGTGTCTGCGGGCCGTGCAGATGCCCCAGCGCCACGTAGTCCACGCCGCCGAAGACGTCACCACCGACCTGGTCGACACCGCCGACCGCGATCGTACGTTCCGAATCCGTGCCCTGCCCGCCCGTCACGAACGCGTGCGCGAGCACGACCGAGCGGGTGCCGGGCGCGCGGCCGGCCAGATCGGCCCGGATCCGGTGCATCGCCTCGCTGAGAACTCCGTTGTGCCCCTTGACATCCGGCACACCGAGCGCCTGCCGCGCCGGCTCCGGCTCGAGATACGGGATGCCGTAGATCGCGACCGGGCCGTGCTCGTCCTCGAGCAGCACGGGCTCGGCGATCCGGTCGACCGCGGTGCGCAGGTGCAACCCGCCGGCGGCCGCGAAATCGCCGAAAACCCCAAGGCGTGGCGCCGAATCGTGGTTCCCCGACGTGAGCACGAGCTGCGCTCCCGCGGCCCGGATCCGCGCCATGGCACGGTTTGCGACCTGCACGGCTTCGGCCGAGGGCACCGCGCGGTCGTAGATGTCCCCGGCCACCAGCACGACGTCGACCGCCTCGGCGGCGACGACGTCCGCGAGGTGGCCGAGTACGGCGGCCTGCTCGGCGAGCAGGTCCGCACCGTGGAAAGTGCGTCCGACATGCCAATCGGAGGTGTGCAGGAATCTCACAGGGCCCAAGTTAAGGCCGACCCCCGACAGAAACGTGGAGACATGCCGCAGCGATTCACCCGAACGTGTGTTCGACTTTCTGGGCCCTGCGTTTTTGTCGGTGGGCTCCGCCATGATGCGGGGGCAAGGACCGAGATCGAAGAAGGGAGGCGGACGTGGCATCCACCGTGATCAGCACGGCGGCCGTCGTCATCGCACTGGCACTACTGGTGGCGATCGTCCTGCTCTGGCGGCTCTACGCGGACAGCATGCGCCGCGCGGACGCCGCCGCGCGGCAGGTCGAGGCCGAGCGCGCACGGGTGGATCAGCAGCAGGCGGCCCTGCGCCGGTACGAGGTGGCTTTCGCCTCGATCAGCGGCAGGGGCGAGCTGGGGGAACAGGTTCTGGCGGAGACGGCGCGGGCGCTCGGTCTGCGGGAGGGGCTGCACTTCACCCTGCAGACCGACCTGGCGGGCGGCGGCGCGGCGAAGCCGGACATGGTGCTCCGGGTCGGTGGCGATCGCACCGTCCCGGTGGACGCGAAGGCGAGCATGGCCTGCTGGGCCGAGGCCGTCGAGACGGACAATGCCGACGAACGGCTGGACGCGCTCCGGGTGCACGTCCGCAACCTGCGTTCGCGGGCCGCGGAACTGGCGGGCAAGGGTTACCAGCGCTGGGCGGACGGCATCTACGGCACGGTCATGTTCGTTCCCTCCGATGCGGCGGTCGTCGCCGCGCTCGACACGGATCCCGAGCTGTTGCGGTGGATGCTGGACCGGCGGGTCTTCCTGTGTGGCCCGACGGGTTTCGCGGTCGTGGCTTCGGCGGCGTTGTTCGCGGCGAGCGACCGGGCGGTCGTCGAGGACATCGAACGAGTCCGGACCGGAGCCAATGCCGCACACCGGGCGGCAGGAAACGCGGTGGAGGCGCTCAACCTGTCCAGCACCCATCTGCAGCGTTTCCTGTCCGCCCGCCGGCGCGAGCTGGACGCACTGGAGGGGTTCCGGGCGTCGGTCACACCGTTGACCGAAGCGTCCGGAAACCCCACAGAGGTACCAGCGATACGAAAGGGGGACGAATTGGCCGCGAGCTGAGCGCGCCTGGCCGGTCCAGACCAATGACCGGATCGAGTGCGTAACAGGCAGATTGCCAACAAGATTGGCACCCGTAAAACCGCTGGTCAGCGTGGACCGAATGGTCCATTGTGAGCAGGTTGCAGGGCCAACTGCGCGGAGTGGCGGGCGGTTCGTGTCCTGAACGAGTTACCGTGTTGCCCTGTGACCGCAATTCGCGATCGGCAGAGCGATCCCGACGCCGACGACGTAGCCGTTCCCTGGGACGAGCGTGCAGTCGTCGGCGCCAGACGGGGTCTGCCCTGGTGGGGGTCTGTGCTGGTGGCGTTCGGCCTCTCGCTGGTCGGTGCGATCGCGGACATGCAGATACAGAACAACCTCGGCTGGTTGTTCCGCGTCTGCTACTTCGTGGGCGCGGTCGGCGCGATCTGCGCGGTCCAAAGGCGCAGCCTTTTCGGCCCGATGGTGCAACCACCGCTCACTTTGGCGATCACGGTGCCGTTGGTCGTGCTGCTGATCACCGGGGTCCCGGCGAACAGCGACATGCTCGCGAAGGCCCTCGCCGTCGGGACGCCGCTGATCAACGGTTTCCCGACCATGGCGGTCACGACCGCCTGCACGCTGGCGATCGGTATCGCCCGGCTGTACCGCGAGCGCAACCCGGACGCGCCCGCGAGGTCAGCCGCGGACGGTGCGGATGGGAAGCGCCCCTCGGGGCCGCGTACCCGTGACAAGGCTGCCGACCGCGACAGGACGACAGGCAGGCCCGCTCGTGAAGGTGCGGGACTCGAGGCCGGGGCCGGCCGGGGACGCCGTCCCGCCGAAGGACGTGCGCCGCAGCGGCCTGTTGGCGGCGAGCCGCATCCGTCGTTGCCGATGACGCCTCGGCGCCGGCCGGAAGACCCGCCGCGGCGCGGTGGACCGGCCGGACGCGGCGCGCCGGGCGAACCGCCGCGTGGCGATCGCCGGGAGCGCGGCGCGGAACCGGGTGCCCGCGGCGGCAAGACGCCCCCGCCGCCTGCCGCGCGCCGCGGCCGTCCGCCGCGCGGTGCGGCGCCGGACGACGATCACCGCCGCGGCGGTGAGGGCCGCGACGGCCAAGGCGAACGTCCGCGTCGGCAGCCGCCACGTGGCGGCGAGCCAGGCAGCGGCGAGCCGCCTCGCCGCGCCCCGGGCCGCCGCAACGGGCCACCCCCGCGCGCCCGCCGCCCGTGGGACGACGAGGGCTAAGCCCACGCCGCACACCCGCGAGCGGCACGCCCGACAGGACCTCGTCGCGTGGCTGGCCTCCGGCTGGGCTCCGCGACGTGATCACTGACAGCGCCTCGCGGGCCTTGGCAGCGTCGTTGGCTGACTCTGCGACCTGATCACTGACAGGACCTCGCAGGGACTTGGCGGCGCCGTCGGTGGCCTTCGGCCGGACTCCGCGACGTGACCGCTGGCGGGACCGCGCAGGGGACTTGGCAGCATCGTTTGCCCCTCGGCCGACATCGCGACGTGATCGCCTGACAGCGCCTCGCAGGACTTGGCGGCGTCGTTGGCCCTTGGCCCACACGGCGGCGTGACCGCTGACAGGGCCTCGCCGGGGCCGGGCAGCGCGGTGGCCGTTGACCGAACACCGCGACGTGGGCCTGGCGGGGCGGCCAGTCCGGGCGCAACCGGCTGGGCGTGGTTCGCGCGCGGCTCCCGGCCGGAATTCGTCGTGGGCGCGGCTCGCGGCTGGGCGTGGTCACGCGCGGCTCCCGGCCGGAATTCGTCGTGCGTACGGCTCCGGGCGGACCCCGTCGCGCGTACGCCTCTTGCCAGGCCAGGTCCGCACAACGCCGCCCGACCACTTAGGCGCGCGACTCCCAGCCGGGCGCAGCAACCAGAGCCCCGAGCCGCGACAGCCCCGCGCGCCCGGAGCCCGGCGTGCTTACTTCGCGCTCTGGCGGAGTTCCCGCGGCAGGGCGAAGGAGATCTTCTCGTTTGCCGTCGTCACCTCGTCGACCTGGCCCCAGCCTCGCTCGGCCAGCCAGGCCAGCAGGTCCATCACGAGCACATCCGGCACGGACGCGCCGCTCGTGACGCCGACTGTCGTGACGCCTTCGAGCCAGGCTTCGTCGACCTCGCGGGCGAAGTCGATCAGGTGCGAGTCCCGCGCACCGGCCTGTAGCGCGACCTCCACCAGCCGCTTGGAGTTCGACGAGTTCCGCGAACCGACGACCAGCACGAGATCGCACTCGGCGGCCATGGCCTTGACCGCGACCTGACGATTCGAAGTGGCGTAACAAATATCGTCGCTGGGCGGGTCCGCGAGCCCCGGGAAACGCTCACGCAACTGGTCGACCCGCACCATGGTCTCGTCCACGCTCAACGTCGTCTGCGAAAGCCACACGACCTTCGACGGGTCGCGCACCTGCACGCTCGACGCGTCCTCGGACGTGTCGACCAGCTGCACATGCTCGGGCGCCTCGCCGGAAGTCCCTTCCACCTCTTCGTGGCCCTCGTGACCGATCAGCAGGATGTCGTAGTCATCCTTCGCGAACCGGTTGACCTCTTTGTGCACCTTCGTCACCAGCGGACAGGTGGCGTCGATCGTGCGCAGGTTCCGCTCGGCGGCTTCGGCGTGCACGGCCGGGGAAACCCCGTGTGCCGAGAACACGACCAACTCGCCCTCGGGCACCTCGGAGGTCTCGTCGACGAAGATCACGCCACGCTCGCGCAGGGTCTCCACGACATGCCGGTTGTGCACGATCTCCTTACGCACATAGACCGGCGGACCGTAGAGCTCCAAGGCCTTCTCGACCGCGATCACGGCGCGGTCCACCCCGGCGCAATAACCGCGCGGCTTGGCCAGCAGGACTCGTTTGGCGGGCTCGGTGGCAGGGCTCGCTGCGCTCATGCCCCCAGGGTACGGGGCGCACCCGAATGTGCAGCCGATCACGTCGGACAGGCCACCGGGCATGATCGGTTTGGGCCGGCCGGCGCCCGTGCGGCACGCTGTACGCATGAAGCCGCTCCCGCTACCCCTCCGCGTCGCCGCAGGCCTGGCCGTGACGGCCGCCGAGCGTGCCCGCGAGCTGCCGAAGAACCTGCTGGGCCTCCCGGTGACCGTCGTCTCGCAGGTACTCCAATTCTCCATGCGCCTCCAGCAACATGTCACCGAACTGGCGATCAAGGGCGACGAAGTGCTGTCCACAGTGCGCCCCGCCGAGGAAACCCCCGAGTGGGCCACGTTCGACGAGGACCTCCCGGCCGCCGGCGAAACCCCGAAGAACCACAACGGCCACCGCCCCGCCAGGGTCCTGCGCGACGTCAGCGAAAACGCGCACGACCCGTGGGAACAGGAAGAGCGCGCGCTCGCCGAGGACCACACCGACGGCGAGTACGACAGCGCGAGCGGCGAGCCGATCGCCACCGCAGACCAGGAAAGCCTGGCCGGGGTCGCCAACTACGACGACCTCAGCCTGCCCCAGCTGCGCGCCCGGCTTCGCCGTTTCACCCTCGACCAGCTCGAAGCGCTCCTGGCCTACGAACGGGCGAACGAGAACCGGCCGTCGTTCGTCGGGATGCTCGCGCGGCGGATCGGCAACGTCCAGCGACTGTCCGAAGGCGACAACGGCACAGGCGCCGACGGCGAGTGAGCACCGAACCGACCGCGGCAAAGGACCAGACCACCGCCGAGAACCCCTGGCCGGTCCGCACCGTCGCGCGCAAGATCGCCGACTGGGTGCACCGGCTCGGCGCGGTCTGGGTCGAGGGCCAGGTCACCCAGATCTCCGCCCGCCCCGGCACCCAAACGGCCTTCCTCACCCTGCGCGACCCCTCCGCCGACGTCTCCATGACGGTCACCGCCCCGATGCGGCTCGTGCGCGCGATCGAGCCGCCGTTGCGCGAGGGCGCGAGCGTTGTCGTGTTCGCGAAGCCGACGTTCTTCCTCGGCCGCGGCACCATCAGCCTGCGCGCGGCGGAGATCCGCGCGGTCGGCATCGGGGAACTACTCGCGCGCATCGAGCGGCTCCGTCGGCTGCTCGAGGCCGAGGGGCTCTTCGCGCCCGAACGGAAACGCAAACTTCCTTTCCTGCCCAAGGGAATCGGCCTCATCACCGGGCGCGCGTCGGCCGCCGAGCACGACGTCCTCGTCAACGCGCACAACCGCTGGCCCGCCGCCCCCATCGAGGTCATCAACACCGCCGTGCAGGGCCCGACCGCGGTGCCGCAGATCCGCAAAGCACTGTCCATTCTGGACAAGGACCCGAACATCGACGTCATCGTGATCGCCCGCGGCGGCGGCAGCGTCGAGGACCTGCTGCCCTTCTCCGACGAGGCGCTGTGCCGCGCCGTGTCCGCCGCGCGCACCCCCGTCGTCAGCGCGATCGGCCACGAGCCCGACACCCCGCTGCTCGACCATGTCGCCGACCTCCGCTGCTCGACACCGACCGACGCGGGCAAGCGGATCGTGCCGGACGTGCGGGAGGAGACAGCCCGCGTGCACCAGCTGCGCGACCGTGCCCGCCGCGCGCTGCACGGCTGGGTCGACACCCAGGCCCGCCTGCTGAACCAGCTGCGCAGCCGCCCCGTGCTCGCCGAGCCGATCGGCCCGATCGACCGCCGCGCGGACGACGTCGAGCTGCACCGCGAGCGCGGCCGGCGGGCCATCCTCAACACGCTGTCCCACGAGCAGGCCGCCATCGCCTCGGCGCGGGCGCGACTGACCGCGCTCGGTCCCGCCGCGACGATGGCCCGCGGCTACACCGTCGTGCAATATCCCGACGAGCAAGGCAACCTTCAGGTACTGCGATCCATCTCTGAAGTGGCGGACGGAACTCCGCTGCGCGTGCGGGTCGTCGACGGCGCTGTGCACGCGGTCGCCCGGACCGTCGAGCCTGGAGAGTAGGAAGTGCGCAGCCCCACATTCCTGCCGCTCACCACCGACGCGGCAGTGCACAACGGTGCACACGCGGTGCTGCACCGCGCCACCGAGGCGGACCGGGCCGCGGACGCCTGCTGGGCGTCGCTGCTGGCCGGTGCGGAGGCGAGCCGGTGCGGTCTGGACGCGCGGCTGCGGCGGCTGTCCGAGGCCACCTCGGTCTACGTCGGCACCAAGTGGTGGTCCGGCCAGGGCTCCGCATACCGGGAACGGGTCGCGCGGGCACAGGGCTGTATCGAGGAAGCGATCACCGACGGTGACGGCAGCGAGTTCGCTCAGGCCTTCATGGGCTACGACCACGCGCTCGCCAGCGCGCTAGTCTGCACCAGTGAGCGAGGCCACGGAAAACACAGAGCTCGGCTATGAACAGGCCCGTGACCAGCTCGTCGAGGTAGTGCGCGAGCTCGAGACCGGTGGCCTTTCCCTGGAACAGTCGCTGGCGTTGTGGGAGAAGGGCGAGCATCTCGCGAAGGTCTGCGAGCGTCACCTCGAAGGAGCGCGGGAACGCATCGAGGCGGCACTGAAGTCCGTAGAGGACGAGAACGAAGACGCTGAGTGAGCTTTGCCATGCCGGGAATGCCCTGTGGTGCTGGCGCGGTCTGACAGAATTGACATCCGCCCTGCACCGAACCGGGAGGCAACCATGTCCAGCGACGCCACGAACGCCCCCAGAAGAAAAGAAGCACCGGACCGCAACCTGGCGATGGAGCTGGTGCGGGTCACGGAAGCCGCGGCGATGGCGGCCGGCCGGTGGGTCGGCAAGGGCGACAAGATCGGTGGTGACGGCGCCGCGGTCGATGCGATGCGCCAGCTCATCTCGACGGTCTCCATGCGCGGCGTGGTCGTCATCGGCGAGGGCGAGAAGGACGAAGCGCCCATGCTGTTCAACGGCGAGGAAGTCGGCAACGGCAACGGCCCCGACTGCGACGTCGCGGTCGACCCGATCGACGGCACCACGTTGATGGCGAAGGGCATGCCGAACGCGCTCGCCGTGCTCGCCGTCGCCGAGCGCGGCGCGATGTTCGACCCGTCCGCGGTGTTCTACATGGAAAAGCTCGCCGTCGGGCCGGAGGCCGCGGGCGTGGTGGATCTGGCGGCGCCGGTCGCGGAGAACATCCGCCGGGTCGCGAAAGCCAAGCACAGCAGCGTTTCCGACGTCACCGTCTGCATTCTCGACCGCCCGCGGCACGAGCAGCTGATCAAGGAGGTCCGCGAGGCGGGCGCCCGGATCCGGTTCATCTCCGACGGGGACGTGGCCGGCGCGATCGCCGCCGCCCGCCCGACCACGGGTGTCGACCTGCTGCTGGGCATCGGCGGCACACCGGAAGGCATCATCGCCGCCTGCGCGATGAAGTGCCTCGGCGGTGAGCTGCAGGGCCGGCTGTGGCCGAAGGACGACGCGGAGCGGGAGAAGGCCCTCGCCGCGGGGCACGACCTCGACCGCATCCTGTCCAACGACGATCTGGTGCGCGGGGACAACGTGTTCTTCTGCGCGACCGGCGTGACCGACGGCGACCTGTTGCGCGGCACCCACTACCGGGCCGGCGGCGCGACCACCCAGTCGATCGTGATGCGCTCGAAGTCGGGCACCGTCCGGATGATCGACGGCTACCACCGGCTGACCAAGCTGCGCGCCTACGCGTCGATCGACTTCGACGGGGCGGACGGCGACGAAGACCTCGTGCCGCCTTTGCCGTGAAACTGGCCGGATCAGTAAAAACGCTCATCGGTGCCGCCGGTTGCCTGCTGGCCGTGCTCTTCGTCGTCCAGCCGGGTTCGGCCGCCGAACCGCGGATCGTCGGCGGCACCGAGGCCGATCAGCCCTACCCGTTCGCGGCCGCGCTGCAGACCACGGACGGCGAGTTCTTCTGCGGTGGCACGCTGATCGAGGCGTCGTGGGTGGTCACGGCCGCGCATTGCGTGCAGGGCAAGGATCCGGCGTCGTTCACCCTGCGGCTGGGTAGCAAGGACCGCACCCAGGGCGGCGAGGTCGCCAAGCCCGACAAGCTGGTTGTCAGCCCGGACTACAACGCCGCCGGTGCGGGCGGGGACATCGCGATGGTGCACCTGACCGCGCCGGCCACGGCCGCGCCGATCGGCCTCGGCACGGCGACCGCGGTCGGCACCGAGGTGCGGCTGCTCGGCTGGGGCCAGACGTGCCCGACGCCCGGCTGCGGCGACGACCCGGCGATGTTGCAGCAGCTCGATTCGCATCTGGTGGACCCGGCCCGGTGTACCGCGCCGATCAAGACCGACGTCGAGCTGTGCACGGACAGCCCGGACGGCAAGTCCGGCGCCTGCTTCGGCGATTCCGGCGGGCCGGAGGTCACCCAGGTGGACGGGCACTGGGCGCTGCTCGGCGTGACCAGCCGCCCCGGCAACGACTCGTCGACCTGCGCGACGGCGCCGTCGATCTACACCTCGGCCGTCGCGTACGCGGGGTGGATCACCAAGCTGCTCCCGCCACCGGCGCCGCCGATTCCCACACCGAGTCCGACGCCATCCCCAAGCCCGACACCGAGTCCTACGCCGACTCCGACGCCCAGCTCAACGCCCACGCCCAGCCCGACGCCAACATCCTGACGGTCATTCCACGTTGCTGGAGTGCCCGGGAAACAGGTGTGCGTCCGGGTTGAGCGCGACCGCGATGTTGTTGACGGCCGTGGCCGCTTCGCCGAAGCCGGTCGCGATCAGCTTCACCTTGCCGGGATACGCGGCGACGTCGCCCGCGGCGTAGATCCGCGGGCGGGCGGTCGCCATCGTCGAGTCGACGCCGATCGCGCGGTGGTCGATCTCCAGACCCCAGTTCTCGATGGGCCCCAGGTCCGCGGTGAAACCCAGCGCCGCCACCACGGTCTGCGCCGGCAGCACCGCCGGCTCGGCGTTCTTCGCGGTCACGACGACCTCGCACAGCGCACCCGCGGCGTCGTCGCGCAGCTCGGCGACCTCGGCATCGGTGATCATGCGGATACCCCGCCGCTCCGCCTCCCGCACGATCGATTCGGCGGCGCGGAACTTCGCGCGCCGGTGCACCAGCGTCACGCTCGCCGCGATGGGATGCAGGGCGAGCACCCAGTCGAACGCCGAGTCCCCGCCGCCGACCACGACCACGTCCTGCCCGGCGTGCACGTCCAGCGACGGCACGAAATGCACCATCCCGCGGCCGAGCCAGCCGTCCCCGGCCGGCAGCGGGCGCGGGGTGAACTCGCCGATTCCGGCGGTGATCAGCACGGCGCCGGCATGCACGACGTCGCCGCCGTCGAGCAGCACGTCCAGCCCGGAGTCCCCGTCACGCACGTGTTCTGCCTTGCGCCCCAACAGGTATCGCGGCCCCCAGGGCGCGGCCTGCTCCAGCAGTCCCTTGATCAGATCGCGCCCTCGGACCGCCGGGAACCCGCCGACGTCGTAGATCATCTTCTCCGGGTACATCGCGGTGACCTGGCCGCCCGCCTCGGGCAGCGAGTCGACGATCGCCATTGACAGCCCGCGGAACCCGGCGTAATAGGCGGCGAACAATCCGGTCGGCCCCGCACCGACGATGAGCACATCGACCGAAAGTTCCACCGAGTACCGCCCTCCACAAGTGATCGGGACCACGTAGATCGTAGCCACATCGCGTGCCGAAACACACGAGGCGAAGGCCGCCGGGCTGCGCGAGACTGGCGTTATGGCTGAACAGGAATACCGGATCGAACACGACACGATGGGCGAGGTGAGGGTGCCCGCCGACGCGCTGTACCGGGCGCAGACCCAGCGTGCCGTCGAGAACTTCCCGATCTCCGGCCGCGGTCTGGAACGCGCGCAGATCCGCGCGCTCGGCCTGCTGAAGGCCGCGGCGGCGCGGGTCAACGTCCGGCTGGGGGTGCTGAAGCCCGACGAGGCCGAGGCGATCGCGGCGGCGGCCGACGAGGTGGCCGAAGGTAAGTACGACGAGCATTTCCCGATCGACGTGTTCCAGACCGGGTCCGGCACGTCGTCGAACATGAACGCCAACGAGGTGATCGCGACGCTGGCGAGCCGGAAGCTCGGCACCGACGTGCACCCGAACGACCACGTCAACGCGTCGCAGTCGTCGAACGACACGTTCCCGACCACGATCCACGTCGCCGCGACGGAAGCGGTGCTCACCGACGTGATCCCCGCGCTCGACCACCTGGCGAACGCGATCGAGCAGCGCGCGGCCGAGTGGCAGGACATCGTGAAGTCCGGCCGCACGCACCTGATGGACGCCGTGCCGATCACCCTCGGCCAGGAGGCCGGCGCCTGGGCCGCGCAGGTCCGCTACGGCATCGAGCGGCTGGAGTCGGGTGTGGGGCGACTCGGCGAGTTGCCGATCGGCGGCACGGCGGTGGGCTCCGGGCTGAACGCGCCGGAGGGTTTCGGCGCCGCTGTGGCGGAGGAACTCGCGCGGGTCACCGGTCTCCCGCTGACCGAGGCGCGCAACCACTTCGAGGCGCAGGCGAGCCAGGACAGTGTGGTGGAGACGTCGGCGCACCTGCGGACGGTGGCGGTTTCGCTGGCCAAGATCGCGAACGACCTGCGGTGGCTGGGTTCCGGTCCGCGCACCGGGCTCGCGGAGCTGGCGCTGCCCGATCTGCAGCCGGGTTCGTCGATCATGCCCGGCAAGGTGAACCCGGTGATCCCGGAGGCGACGCTGCAGGTCGTGGCGCAGGTGATCGGCAACGACGCGGCGGTGGCGTTCGCGGGCTCGCAGGGCAATTTCCAGCTCAACGTGAACCTGCCGGTGATCGCGCGCAACGTGCTCGAGTCCGCGCGGCTGCTGGCGGCGGTTTCGCGGTTGCTGGCGGACAAGGTGTTCGCCGGGATCACCGTGCACACGGATCGGACCAAGGCGTACGCCGAGGGTTCGCCATCCATCGTCACGCCGCTGAACAAGTACATCGGCTACGAGGAGGCGGCCGCCGTCGCGAAGCAGGCGCTCAAGGAGATGAAGACGATCCGCGAGGTCGTCATCGAGCGCGGCTACATCGAGCAGGGCAAACTCACGGAAGCCCAGCTCGACGAGGCACTCGACGTACTGCGCATGGCCCGCGGCGGCAAGTGAGGCGCCGGTGGGTCCGGACTGGCTGGGCTCCGTGAACGATCAGCGCCGGTTGCCACTCGCGGTGAACCGATCGCGCGCGGGGCACGTGTGCGTCCCGACCGGGTGGGCCCCAGGAAGGACGCCGCAGTGGACGATGACCAGATCACACGGGATGCCTTCGCGGCTGCCCGGGGGAACGCCGCGGCTGGGGAACGGTTCGTCGCGGCCACGCGGCGCCAGTTGCACCGCCTGCTGACCTACCTGTCGAGCCCGGGCGTCGCCGAGGACCTGACGCAGGAGACCTACCTGCGCGCGTTCGCCGCGCTGCACCGCTACGAAGGCCGCTCACCAGCCCGGATGTGGCTGCTGGCCATCGCCAAGCGGGTCGCGGCGGACCATCTGCGCACGGCGCGGCGCCGGCCCGTCACGGCACAGACCGCGGACTGGGTCACGACCGCCGAACTGAACGGCGCGTACACCTCGGACCCGGGGCGCATGGTCGCGCTACGCCAGCTGATCGGCGACCTCGACACCGAGCGGCGGGACGCGTTCGTGCTCACGCAGGTGGCCGGGCTCTCCTATGCCGAGGCGGCCGAGGTGTGCGACTGCGCGGTCGGCACGATCCGGTCGCGGGTCTTCCGGGCGCGAGAGGAGCTGACGAAGGCGGTCCGCAGCGCGGACCGGCTCGCCTCGATCAGCTGAGCGTCCCCGCGAAATTGTCGTACCCCCGGGGCATGATGACGACATGTTCCTCGCCGACGTCGTCAACGCCTCCGCCGAGCTTGCCGCCACGCGCTCGCGCAAGGCGAAAATCGCGACGCTGGCCGGGCTGATCAACCGGGCCGGGCGCGAGGAACTGCCGGCCGTCGTCGCCTTCCTCACCGGTCAGCCCAGCCAGGGGCGGATCGGCACGGGCTGGCGCACGCTGGCCGAACTCGGTGCCCCCGCGGCGCGGGGCCCGACCCTCACCGTCGCGGAAGTCGACGCGGCGCTGGGCGAGGTCGCGGGCATGTCGGGCAGCGGGTCGGCGAAACGCCGGGCCGGCACGCTGCACGCGCTGTTCGCCCGCGCGACCGAGGACGAGCAGTACTTCCTGTTCCGCCTGCTCACCGGGGAGCTGCGGCAGGGCGCGCTGGAAGGCGTGATGATCGACGCGATCGCCGCCGCGGCCGAGGTGCCCGGCGAGGCAGTGCGCCGCGCGGTCATGCTGTCCGGGCAACTGCCGGTGACGGCACTGGCCGCGGTCACCGGCGGCGAGGCGACGCTCGGCGAGTTCCGGCTCCAGCTGGGCAGGCCGCTGAAGCCGATGCTCGCCTCGCCGGCCGAGTCGCTCGACGAGGCGATGCGGGAGCATGCTGCGGCGATCGTCGAGTACAAAATGGACGGTGCGCGCATCCAGGTGCACCGGATCGGCGCCGAAGTCCATGTGTACACCAGGACTTTGCGCGAAATCACCAGGAACGTCGGCGAGCTGGTGGAGCTGGTCCGCGCGCTGCCGTGCGAGTCCGTCGTGCTGGACGGCGAAACGCTCGCGCTCACCGACGACGGCAGGCCGCGCCCGTTCCAGGAGACGATGAGCCGGTTCGGCAGCACGCGCGAGGAGCAGGTGCGCGCGCTGTTGCTGCGACCGTATTTCTTCGACTGCCTGCATCTGGACGGCCGGGACCTGCTCGACGCGCCGCTGCACGAACGCAACGCCGCACTGCGTTCGGTGGCGGGCGAACACCTGATCCCGGGCGAGCGCGAGCCCGGGGACGCGTCGGCGATCCTCGACGCGGCACTGGCGGCCGGGCACGAGGGTGTGATGGTCAAATCGCTCGACTCGGTGTATGCGGCGGGCCGCCGCGGGCGCGCGTGGCTGAAGGTCAAGCCGGTGCACACGCTGGATCTGGTGGTGCTGGCCGCGGAATGGGGACACGGGCGGCGCACCGGGTATCTGTCCAATCTGCACCTGGGCGCGCGGGATCCCGATGGCGGGCCGCCGATCATGGTCGGCAAGACGTTCAAGGGCCTCACCGACGAACTGCTCGCCTGGCAGACGAAAACGTTCCAGGACATGGAATCCCGCCGCGACGACTGGACGGTGTACGTGCGCCCGGAACTGGTCGTCGAGATCGAGCTCGACGGCGCGCAGGTCAGCTCCCGCTACCCCGGCGGCCTGGCGTTGCGCTTCGCCCGCGTGGTCCGGTACCGCCCGGACAAGGACCCCGCGGACGCCGACACGATCGACGCCGTACGCGCGACGCTGAAGGGGTGAAAGATGGAGGAACGGTTCGAGGAGCTGGTGGACCAGTTCGTTGGTATGCCTGACGTCGCGCCGCCGGGCAGCACCGGCGGCCGGTTCGGCTCGCACGCACTCCGGGTGCGGAGCAAGATCTTCGCGATGTACGTCCGCGGGCAGCTCGTGCTCAAACTGCCCAAGTCCAGAGTGGACGAACTGGTCGCGGCCGGTGAGGGGATCCGGTTCGACGCCAACAAAGGCACCCCGATGAAGGAATGGCTCGCGCTGGCGCCCGAGTCGGAACTGCCGTGGCACCCGCTCGCGGAGGAGGCGATGACCTTCGTCCGTGGCTAGCGTTGTGATCCTGACCGGCGCCAGGACGACGCGGCGACCGAACGCCGCGTCGCCCCACGCCGACGCGTCGGGCTAGCCGCGGCCCAGGAAGATCGGGTTCGTCATCGCCGCCATGGCGCCGAAGTTCAGACCCGGCGAGAGCGCGGGCGCACCGGCGCTGCCGTCCGCCAGCGGGTGCCGCACCTCGGCGCGGATGTACTTCGACACCGCGGGCGTGGTCAGCCACGTGACGCTGCCGGTACCGCTCGCGGGCAGGCTCGTCTGCAGGATCTGCCCCTCGTCGGTGATGAGCCGGACAGTGCCGTTCGGCACGCCCTTGACGTCGAGCCTCACCGCGATCTTGTCGTTGTCGCCGACGTCGAGTCGCTCACCGATGCCCGCGGACTGGCCGCGCGGGCCGGTGACCGCGAACGTCAGGTCGACCTCGGCGGACTCGGCGAGCCAGTTGCGGCCCGCCTTGATCCCGGCCAGGATCGCGTCCCGGTTCAGGTCGTCGGCGAGCACCACGTTCTGCGGCAGGCCGATCACGTTGCCGGGGTTGTGCGCGTCACTGTTGCCCATCGCGGGCAGCCAGTTTCCCTTGCCCCGCACGGCTTCCACCAGCTTATTGTCCCATGTGGACACCGTCGCGTCGTCATCCCAGGTCCACGGCCCGTTCCACACCTCGACCGCGTCGAACTCGTCGTAGCCGAACTTGAAGTTGCACGCGATCCATGGGCAGTACGGGTGCGCGGCGACACACAGCCCGCCGACCCGGTGGATGGCCCGCGTGTAGTCGTCGACCGCGTTGTCCGTCGAGCGGTAGCGCCAGTCGACGAACTGCCCCGGCTCCAGCCCCAGCCCGAGCCAGTGGCCGTTGCGGGTGGTGACCTCCTCGCCGAGGATGATCAACAGGTCCGGTCCGGCGAACTCGCCCCACACCGCGTGCGAGGACGACGTGTTGTGATCGGTCGACGTGATGAAGTCGAGCTTCGCGGCCCGCGCGCCCGCCGCGACCTCGGTCGGCAGCCGCCTGCCGTCGGAGTACACCGTGTGCAGGTGGCAGTCCCCGCGATACCAGGTGCGACCGCGGCCGCGGGCCTTGGTGGGCGGGTAGTTCGGCTTGAACGGCTGGCCCGGGTCGCCGTAGGTCAGCGTGACCTCGACGTGGTAGTCCATCCCCTGCGGCACGACCTGGTACGGCCCGAGCACGATGTTCCAGGTGCCGGCCATGATGTCGCCGGGCAGGTAACCGGGCGTCGCCTCGGTGCGGCTGATCGAGAACCGGTCGCGGAACCCGCCGGACCAGCCGCGGAAACCCTCGCCGCCCAGCCGCGTGCCGCGCGCGTCGAAAACGCCGATGTCACAGGAGTTTCCGGGCGTGCCGGCCGGCACCGCCGGCTTGTCGTAGCTGTAGACGACCGAGAGCTGGCTGACCCCCCGCGGCACCTCCACCGGCAGGTACACGAAGTCCGGCACACCCTGGTCGAGATGCCCGGTGAGTACCTTGGTCTGGACCTGGCCTTCGGCCGCCTCGGCGAACGCCACCGGCGTGAGCGCGAGACCCGCGCCCACCCCCGCCGCGGTCAGAAACCCACGGCGGGACACACCTTCCCCGCAATTGATGCACATGCCCGCACGTTTTCACCCGGATCCGTCCAACAGGTGTCCGCGCGCTGAACAGCTAGGCTGCAACACTGTGACGTCCTACCTTGCACGTACGAATCGCTACGACGGGATGGCCTACCGCCGCACCGGCCGTAGCGGCCTGAAACTGCCCGCCATCTCCCTCGGCCTGTGGCACAACTTCGGTGACGACCGGCCGCTCGAAACTCAGCGCGCCATCCTGCGCCGCGCCTTCGACCTCGGGGTCACGCACTTCGACCTGGCCAACAACTACGGACCGCCCTACGGCTCGGCCGAGGCCAACTTCGGGAAGCTGATGGCGCAGGACCTGCGGCCGTACCGGGACGAGCTGGTCATCTCCACCAAAGCCGGCTACGACATGTGGTCCGGACCGTACGGTGAATGGGGTTCGCGCAAGCACCTGCTCTCGAGCCTCGACCAGTCGCTGGGCCGGATGGGCCTGGACTACGTCGACATCTTCTACTCGCACCGCTTCGACCCGGAGACCCCGCTCGAAGAGACGATGGGCACCCTGGTTTCCGCCGTGCAGCAAGGAAAAGCGCTGTATGTGGGGATTTCCTCGTACAACGCACACCGCACCCGCGAGGCCGCGGCGCTGTTGCGCCAGCACGGCGTGCCGCTGCTGATCCACCAGCCGTCGTACTCGATGCTCAACCGGTGGATCGAGGAGGACGGCCTGCTCGACGTGCTCGCCGAGGAAGGTGCCGGCTGCATCGGGTTCGCGCCGCTCGCGCAGGGCCTGCTCACCGACCGCTACCTCAACGGCATCCCCGAGGGTTCCCGTGCCACGCAAGGGAAATCGCTCGAGCCGGACCTGGTCGAGCGGACCCTCGACAAGCTGCGCGCGCTCAACGACATCGCGCAGCGGCGCGGGCAGACGCTGGCGCAGCTCGCGCTGACCTGGCTGCTGCGGGACCCGCGCGTCACGTCGGCGCTCATCGGCGCGTCCTCGGTGCGGCAGCTGGAGCAGAACATCGCGGCGCTGCAAGGGCCCGCGCTGACCGACGACGAGCTCACCGAGATCGACAAGTACGCCACCGATTCCGGTCTGAACATGTGGGCACGCTCCAGCGAGTCGTAATGTCGGAGGCATGACAGCACGGGTGCGCAACGTAGTGACTTCTGGTGTGTTCGAGCTCGACGGCGGCAGCTGGGACGTCGACAACAACGTGTGGCTCCTCGGTGACGACCGCGAGGTGTTCGTCATCGACGCGGCGCACGACGCGGAGGCGATCGCCGAGGCGGTGGGTGACCGGATCGTCCGGGCGATCATCTGCACGCACGCGCACAACGACCACGTCAACGCCGCACCCGAACTGTCGGAGCGCACCGGCGCGCCGATCCTGCTGCACCCGGACGACCGGGTGCTGTGGGATCTCACGCACACGGGCGTCGCGCCGGATGCCGAACTAGAGGACGGGCAGATCCTGACCATCGCGGGAACGGATCTGTCCGTTCTGCACACGCCGGGGCACGCGCCGGGCGCGGTGTGCCTGTACTCGGCGGACCTGGGCGTCGTGTTCACCGGGGACACGCTGTTCTCCGGCGGTCCCGGCGCCACGGGCCGCTCGTACTCGGACCACCCGACGATCGTGAAGTCGATCCGCACCAAGCTGTTCGCGCTGCCCGACGACACGGTTGTCAACACCGGCCACGGCGAGTCCACCACCATCGCCGCCGAAAAACCCAACGTCCCCGACGCCTAACCGCAGGGCAGGAGCGGGGCGCGGCCGTTGGCGCCGGCCCGGGTCCAGGCGACCAAGGCCGCGACATCGATGCCGTAGGGCGCGTCGGCGGCGAAGGGCTCGATCGCGTCCGCACCCCGGGCCAACAGGGCCGCGGCACCCCTGGAGTTCCCGCGGGCCGCGTGCGTCAGGCCGACGGCCAGCTGCGCGAGCCCCTTCCACAGCGCCCGCTCCGGCCCGTCAGCCGACTTCCACGCGTCCTCGAACACTTCATGCGCGTGGAACGGCTTCCCGTCGTCCAGCAGCCGCTGGGCCTCGGCAATCGTCTCTTCCGGGGTGCGCACGACCCCTTCCGGCTGCCGCTGCACCCCAGGTGAGCCGTACGGCAGCGGCCTGCCCAGCCCGTCCCGCGGGCGGGCGTTGCGGGCCCGGCCTTCGGCGTCTCGATCGCGGTCGGGCATGCACCAATTCTCCCATGACCTATTCTGGGGACTCGTGCGCTTCATCGATGGCCACCGGCCTGCCCACGACCTCACCTACGACGACGTGTTCCTCGTCCCGAACCGTTCGGACGTGGAGTCCCGGTTCGACGTCGACCTCTCCACCGTGGACGGCACGGGCGCCACCATTCCCGTCGTCGTCGCGAACATGACCGCCGTGGCCGGCCGCCGGATGGCCGAGACGGTCGCTCGCCGCGGCGGGCTCGTCGTGCTCCCGCAGGACGTCGACCCGGCCGCCGTCGCCGACATCGTCGCCTGGGTGAAGAGCCGCCACACCGTCTGGGACACCCCGCTCGTGCTCACCGGCGGCGACGCCGTCGCGGACGCGCTCAACCTCTTCGGCAAGCGCGCGCACGGCGCCGCTGTCGTGGTCGACGACGAGGGCCGGCCGGTCGGGGTCGTGGACGAGAACGCGTGCGCCGGGGTCGACCGGTTCGCGCGCCTGTCCGAGGTCGCCGAACCGCCCGCGGTGACGCTGCCGCTCGACACGCCGGCCCGTGAGGTTTTCGAACGCCTGCACGCGGCGGGCGCGCGCCTCGCGCTCGGCGTCGACGGAGACGGCAAGCTCGCCGGCGTGCTCACCCAGACCGCCGCCCTGCGCACCGACATCTACACGCCCGCCGTCGACGCGCGCAATCGCTTGCGCGTCGCCGCGGCGATCGGTGTGAACGGCGATGTCGCGACCAAGGCCCAGGCCGTGCTGTCCGCCGGGGTCGACGTGCTCGTCGTGGACACCGCGCACGGCCACCAGGAGAAGATGATCTCCGCGCTTAAGGCCGTGCGTTCGGTGTCGCCGCGGGTGCCTGTCGTCGCGGGCAACGTGGTCACTGCCGAGGGCACCCGTGATCTCATCGCGGCGGGCGCGGACGTGGTCAAGGTCGGCGTCGGCCCCGGCGCCATGTGCACGACCCGGATGATGACCGGCGTCGGCCGCCCGCAGTTCTCCGCCGTCGCCGAATGTGCCGCCGCGGCAAGGGAACTGGGCAAGCACGTGTGGGCCGACGGCGGGGTGCGGCATCCGCGGGACGTCGCGCTGGCGCTGGCCGCGGGCGCCTCCGCGGCCATGGTCGGCTCCTGGTTCGCCGGCACCCACGAGTCGCCCGGCGACCTGCGCTACGACGAGAACGGCCGGCCCTACAAGGAATCCTTCGGCATGGCGTCGAAACGGGCGGTCGCCGGCCGGACCCGCACCGACAACGTGTTCGACCGGGCCCGCAAGGCATTGTTCGAGGAAGGCATCTCGTCCTCGCGGATGATGCTCGACCCGGCGCGGCCCGGCGTCGAGGATCTGCTCGACTCGATCTGCTCGGGCGTGCGGTCCTCGTTCACCTACGCCGGCGCGCGCACCACGGTGGAGTTCCACGAACGCGCGGTGCTCGGCGTGCAGTCCGCCGCCGGGTTCGCCGAGGGCCGCCCCCTCCCCTCCGGCTGGTGAGCAGGGGGCGGCGACACTCGTCAGCCGTGGTCCTCCAGCATTTCGGTGACCAGGGCGGCGATCGGCGAACGCTCCGACCGCGTCAGCGTGATGTGCGCGAAGAGCGGGTGGCCCTTCAGCTTCTCGATCACCGCGGACACGCCGTCATGCCGCCCGACGCGCAGGTTGTCGCGCTGCGCGACGTCGTGGGTCAGCACCACGCGTGACGCCGTGCCGAGCCGGGACAGCACGGTGAGCAGGACGTTGCGCTCCAGCGACTGCGCCTCGTCCACGATCACGAACGAATCGTGCAGCGAACGGCCACGGATATGGGTCAGCGGCAGGACTTCCAGCATTCCGCGGTCGAAAACCTCGTCCAGCACCTCCTGGCTGACCAGCGCCCCGAGGGTGTCGAACACCGCCTGCGCCCACGGCTGCATCTTCTCGGTCTCGGATCCCGGCAGGTAGCCGAGATCCTGACCGCCCACCGCGTAGACCGGGCGGAACACCACGACCTTGCGGTGCTCGCGGCGTTCCAGCACCGATTCCAGGCCCGCGCACAGCGCCAGCGCCGACTTGCCGGTGCCCGCGCGGCCGCCCAGCGAGACGATGCCGATGTCCGGGTCGAGCAGCAGGTCGAGCGCGATGCGCTGCTCGGCGGACCGGCCGTGCAGGCCGAACGCCTCGCGGTCACCCCGGACCAGCCGCACCTGCTTGTCACCGGTGAGCCGCCCGAGCGCGCTCGAACTGCCCCCCAGCATCCGCAACCCGGTGTGGCACGGCAGCTCGCCGATATCCGGCCGGCCGTACGCCGCGATGTCGATCGTGCCGTTCTGGAACAGCGCGTCGATGGCCTCCTGCGGCACGTCCACGTCCGCCATCCCGGTCCAGCCCGACGGCGTGACCTCCTGGGCGCGGTACTCGTCCGCGTCCAGACCGACCGCACCCGCCTTGACCCGCAACGGGATGTCCTTCGTCACGAGGGTGACGGTCCGGTGCTCGACGGCGAGGTTGAGCGCGCAGGCAAGGAGCCGGTGGTCGTTGGAGTCCGTCCGGAACCCGGGCGGGAGCACGGTGGGGTCGGAGTGGTTCAGCTCGACGTGCAGGGTGCCGCCGGCGTTGCCGATCGGCACCGGGGAATCCAGACGGCCGTGGGTGCGGCGCAGGTCGTCGAGCATGCGCAGGGATTCCCGCGCGAACCAGCCCAGCTCGGGATGGTGCCGTTTCGCCTCCAGTTCGCTGATCACGACCAGCGGCAGCACAACGGCGTGCTCGGCGAACCGGGTGACAGCCCAAGGGTCCGAAAGCAGGACCGAGGTGTCGAGCACATAGGTGTGCCGCTGGATTTCGGGGGATAGCGGACCAGCCGCTGATTCTCCGGCGCCTTCCGCACCGGACGAGGCCTTTCGGGGCAAACGCTGCGCAGTCACGACGGCATCTCCCTTAGGCGTGGCACCACGCCCGCACTCGCTGGGCCGGGCACCGCCCTGGCTGACCGTTCGTCCTCCGACGCTGGTTCGCGTCAGCGGGCGCGGCCACGAGGGCCGGGTGCCGGCCCCCTCGTGCGTTGCGCGAACGACGTCACGGCTGGTACCGCCGTCGTCCCGTCAACTACTGCCACGTCCAGGGCCTCCCGCGATGACCCGCAAGGTCACGGACCATCACTTCGGAAGTTACCTGCGAATCCCGGATCGTGCAGGCAGCCAACGAGGTGATTCGCCAAGTTGTCATCTCACCCACGGTAGATTTAACGTGACGGGGCAGCCACGTTCGGTGAGATGTCAAGTACCGAATCGGCGGTGCCGCCAGGCGTAATCCCGCAGTGCACGCAGGAAATCGACCCGGCGGAAGGCGGGCCAGTAGGCCTCCGTGAACCAGAACTCCGAATGCGCGGACTGCCAGAGCAGGAAGCCGGAGAGGCGCTGTTCACCCGAGGTCCGGATGATGAGATCCGGGTCGGGCTGGCCCGAGGTGTACAGATGCTCGGAGATGTGGTCGACGTCGAGGATCTTGGCCAGCTCGCGGATCGAGGTGCCCTCGTCGGCGTGTTGCAGCAGGAGCTTCTTGACCGCGTCCGCGATCTCCTGGCGGCCGCCGTAGCCGACCGCGATGTTGACCTCCATGCCGTTGCGCCCCTCGGCGCGCGCGGCGGCGGCCTTGAGGCTGCGCGCCATGTCGGCGGGCAGCAGCTCGAGTGCGCCGACCATGCGCAGTCGCCATGGCTTCTCGGGGCCGGCCAGTTCGTCGACGACGTCAACGATGATCTTCAGGAGTGCCTCGACCTCTTCCGGCGCACGCGAAAGGTTGTCGGTCGAGAGGAGCCACAGAGTGACGACCTCGACGTCGGCCTCGCGGCACCAGGACAGGAAGTCGGCGATCTTCTTGGCCCCGGCGCGATGGCCGTCCGCGACGTCGGCGAAGCCGGCTTCGCGCGCCCACCGGCGGTTGCCGTCGAGCATGATCGCGATATGTCGGGGGTGCTTGCCGGCAGCCTGCTGGATCAGCCGCTTGCTGTAGGCGGTGTAGACGAGACGGGACCCGATCGCGCGAAGACTCACGTCGGCCAAGCGTACGCAACTTGGTGTGAGGACGTGGTTCCGGCCACGGAGACTGGCATAAACCCTACGCTCCCGTAACCTCAAAGCGTGACCGTTGCTGAGCCTGTCGTGCAGGACACTCGCCCGCGCCTTCGCGGTCATCTGCATTTCTGGTCGTTCTTCGGCGCGCTCATCGGATCGGTGACGCTGGTGGCGCTGGCCGGCTCCACCGTGTCGGGCATCGCGGCGGTCGCGACCGCGGTGTACGGCGTGACGGTGATGGGTGTGTTCGGCGTGAGCGCCCTGTACCACCGGCGGCGGTGGAGCCCGCGCGGGTACAAGTGGATGAAGCGCGCGGACCACTCGATGATCTTCCTGTTCATCGCCGGGACTTACACGCCCTTCACGGTGCTGTCCATGTCGAAGCCGACGGGCTGGGTGATCCTGGGCGTCGTCTGGGGCGGGGCGCTCGCCGGGGTCGCGCTGAAGATGCTGTGGCCGTCCGCGCCACGCTGGCTCGGCGTGCCGATTTATGTCGCACTGGGCTGGGTGGCGATTTTCGTCCTACCCGAACTGGCCCGGCACGCCGGCGTTGCCGCTTTGGTGCTTCTGTTGGTGGGTGGCTTGTTCTATACGGTGGGCGCGGTTTTTTATGGCACCCGCTGGCCCAACCACTGGCCGGAGACGTTCGGATATCACGAGTACTTCCACGCCTGCACCGTCCTGGCGGCGATCTCCCACTACATCGCGATCTGGTTGGCGCTATACGCGTAGGCGGGGTTTGGCTTATGGACCATGATCAGGCCGTCACGCCGCCGCCTTTCCGACCGGGCGGCCTGGACGCACCATTCAACGGAGTTACCCCGACGCCTGTGTTCCGCGATGGTCCTACCTTGAACACGCAGAGCGAGATCTTCGACTCTGATGCCCTCGGCATTCGGGCTGCCAAGGAGATCGATCGCGGCACGGTCCTGGTCGTAACGGGCAGCGGCTGCCCACGCCGCGGCGACCTGGTCTGGCTTCGCATCAGCGGTTGACCAGTCCACCCGCTTGCCGATCGCAAACTCGAACTGCTTCACGATCGTGGCTCGGTAACGCTCGGATGACTTCCAGTCGGTTTTATGAGACCGCCGCCGACGGAAAGCCTCGCGTTCTTTGCAGTTGAGCCCGAACTCACGTAAGCCCTCATCAACGCGGTCAGTGACGTTTTTGATCTCGACGCTCCTAATCGGATCACGTAATCCTGCCACTGCCGCCTCCGACCCAACGTCGTCTCGACCAGAGAGAAGCCACGCCAGTAAGGCTTTGTCCTCAGATTCTTGGCTCACGTCAACCTCTCCTTTTTGATCAACTGGCGACGCTGCCCACCCATGACCGTACATGTGTTCGACTGGCATTCCTGGCAGCTCTGCGGCGTGTCTCGATATTCGTCAGGCGGCCTGCTCTCGGTCGACGTCCAGAGCGCTCGCGAAGAAAGCGTCCAGTGCACGCCGGGACCGCTCGTGACTCGTCGGCATCAGGTGCGTGTAGATGCGGAGAGTGAAGCCCGGATCCGAGTGGCCGAGGTACCCTGGCGGCGCCTTGATCGACTCTCCCGCATCGAGCAGGACCGATGCGTACAGGTGCCTGAGCGCGTGCATTCCATCGTCCCGAGTCGGCGCGGTGATCCCGGCACGCCTGAGCGCCGGGAGCCAAACGCTGAGCCGGAACCCGCCACGCTGGAAAGGCAGGCCGTCGTGATCCACCATCAGCAGGTTCACCGTCACCGGCTTCCCGTCGGGGTGAATCCACGGCAAGGTGATCGGAGTCGGCGGAAACTCTTCGGTGTACTCGTCCAACTCGCCGAGCAGGATGGCTCCGATCGGCACCTCCCGCGTCTTGCCCCCTTTTGGGAAGCGCGAAGGTCAGCACGTTGTCGACGATCCGGACCTGCCGCTCGACCCGCACAATGTTCCGCTCGCGATCTACGTCATCGAGCGAGAAGCCGAACACCTCGCCCTGCCGCAGCCCTAGCCCCGCAGGCACTTTCACCGCAGGCCGATACCAGCGCGGCAAAGCCTTCAGCACCACTTGTGCACGCTCAGGCGACAACGGCTGGACTCGGCGCTGATCCTTGGCTCTATGGGATCAAAAGCGGCGCAAGCGCGCCGCTGGGCGGTCCGGCCTGGCCTCCCGCTCCGCTCCGGCAGCCGGCCGCCCGTCGATACCGCGCACCTACGTCTCCGCGGGCCAACACCGTTACGGCGCTTCGATCGTCGGTGGCTCGTCGAACCACGGCTGTGCGTCGCGACTTTCAACTTCGCGGTCCAACTCGTACCTGACCTGCCGTTGGACATTGCCGCGACGCGACCAGTACGTCCAGACGCCATCTTGCGCGCCGTCGACATAACGCCCATGCATGCACACCTGTGCGCCCTCGTCCCAGTACACGGTGTACGAACCGTGGAAGGTGCCATCGGGCAGCACATGCCAAACCTGCCTGAAGCCTTCAAACTGCTTGTCCACCCGACGAAGGTCGCCTCGGTCCGTCACACGCCCAGCATGGCCGGACGCGCAACAGCCAACAAGCACCAGGGCTCTGCCCCGGACCCCGGCACCGCCTCAGAGATCAGCCGAACGGACCAGTCCGGTCATCGCCTCGCAGCGCGCCCGAGGGCTACCAGACCGGGCGGCATCGATCAAGGGCGCTTCGCGGCCTCCGGCAAACCCCTTGACCGGCACCACCCGGCCCGGCAGGGATGAACCCGCGCCCCGAGGAGATCACCTCAGCCCGGAGGAGTAGGGGAGGGGACAGAGCCGTGCCCCCCGCGTGCCCCGAGGGACGGCGATCAGCGGTAAACGAAGGTCAACGGTGGGCAGGGCCGTGATCGACCCTGGGCATGAAAACCCGCCCCGACCTGCATCGGAGCGGCTTCCTGAAGGGGGGCCAGGGCCGGGGTCGAACCGGCGACCTTCCGCTTTTCAGTCAGGCCGTCTACAGGCCGTGTCGCGTCGGGCACAGGCGAGAACCCGCGAGAACTGACCACAAACATCAGCGCAGGTCAAAGCCGCTAAGAGCCGAGTTCGCCCAGGTCAGCTCGTTCTCGTGATCAAATCATCGCGATCTGGTTGGCGCTATACGCCTAGCTCGGCATCCAGTTTTGCCGGCCAGTCTTCATCCGCCAGGCCGCTGGCTACGAGCACATCGCGCCAATCGGCGCAGGCCAACTGAGCTGCCTCGTCGAGACGGTCCAGATCACCGTGCGCGAGGATTACCACGCCGCATAAGATCCGCTCGACCGCATGATCGTTCGCGGGATCAACGACGGGAAAACGCAGGTCGGACAGCACGCTCAGGACGAGATCCGCGTCTAACCCGAAGTCCGCGCATATCCGGCGGGTGAGGCGCTCAGAACATCGCAGCTCAGGCAGGCGGATCACCCGGCGAGGGGGCCGGGGCCGGAGCCTCCTGCCGCGCTTCGATCTCGAAGCGCATGCGGTGGGCTTCTGGGTAGCCCCAGATTTCCTCGATCGGGCCCAGGAGGCCGGCACCGACGCCGCGGCGGCGGACGCGGGCCGCGAGCCACGGCAGACCGGCCAGGGGCACGCCGAACACGACCAGGATCGCGATCAGCACAAAGAGCCCGTTCATGGGTGCGAGGGTACGCCGCCTAGACGTCCAGCATTTCCGCTTGCAGGAACGGTTCGGGGATCGCGAAGGCATCCACCAGGGCACGGGCCCGCGGCCGCAACTCACGGCACAGGTCGTTCACCGTGGCGACGACCGACTTCGCGTGCGCCGAGGTGATACGCCCGTGTTCCAGGAACCACGCCCGATCGCCCTCGATGTTCGACAGCGCGTACAGATCACACAGCTTGCCCAGTAAAGCCGCCGCCTCCGCATCTTCACACCGCGAGATCGCCCCGACGAAAGCCGTCAGCACCACCCGGTCGACATGCGCCTGCGCCGCCCGCAGGATGTGGTCCTGCGCCCCGTTGAACGTGTCGAACGGGTCATCGCCCGCCCGCAGCCGCCGCGCGGCGCCTTCCAGCACGTGCCTTTCCCGGTCCTCGAACATCGCCAGCTGCCACTCCCGCTGCAACAGCGCGCCTTCGGAGGTGGCGAACGCGCGCACCGCGGTCCGCTCGATCACCGTCTCCACAACCTGTTCCGCCACGAACCGCGCGATCGCCAGCGGGCTCAGGTCGGCGAAGTGGTCGCGATAATTCGTCAGCAATCCCTTCGCGACCAACTGCAGCAACACCGTGTTGTCACCCTCGAACGTGGTGAACACATCGGTGTCCGCCTTGAGCACGCCCAGCGCGTTCGCGGCGAGATATCCCGCGCCACCGCAGGCTTCCCGCGCCGCCTGAATGGCCCGTGTCGCATGCCAGGTCGCCGTCGCCTTGATGCCGGCCGCCCGCGACTCCAGTTCGCGCTGCGTGCGGTCGTCGACCTCCGAAGCGCTCTGGATGTCGTGCAGCGACTGGACAAGCTCCTCCTGCGCGAAATGCAGAGCGTACGTCTTCGCCAGCGCGGGCAGCAGTTTCCGTTGGTGCGCAAGGTAATCCAGGACGACAACCTCGCCGCCGCCATCCGGTCGCCCGAACTGCCGCCGCCGCTCGCCGTACCGGACGGCCAGCGTCAGCGCGCGTTCCGTGGCACTGACCGCCGCGCCCGCCACGCTGATCCGGCCGCGGATCAACGTGCCGAGCATCGTGAAGAACCGCCGGTTGTCGCTCTCGATCGGGCTCGAATAAGTCCCGTCCTCGGCGACATCGCCGTACCGGTTGAGCAGCGCTTCCCTTGGCACACGCACGGAACGGAACGTCAGCCGCCCGTTGTCGACGCCGTTGAGCCCCGCCTTGCGCCCGCAGTCCCCGATCTCCACACCGGGTAGCGGCTCGCCGAGCTCCAACCGGATCGGCACCAGGAAGGCGTGCACCCCGCGCTCGTCGCCGCCGGTGACCAGCTGCGCGAACACCACCGCCATCCGGCCGTCCCGGGCCGCGTTGCCGATGTAATCCTTACGCGCCAATATATCCGGCGTGTCGATGACGAACTCACGCGTCCGCGGGTCGTAGGTCGCGGTGGTCCGCAGGTGCTGCACGTCCGAGCCGTGCCCGGTCTCGGTCATCGCGAAACAACCCGGCAGCTCCAGGTCCATGATCCGGGCGAGGTACCGCTCGTGGTGCCGCCGCGTGCCGAGCAGTTGCACCGCACCGCCGAACAGGCCCCACTGCACCCCGGCTTTGACCATCAGCGACAGATCGCCGTACCCGAGCATCTCGAACGACACGACCGAGCCGCCGATATCGCCGCCTCCGCCGTATTCGCGGGCGAACCCGAGCTGTGGGTGCCCGGTCTTCGCCAGCACACGCAGCTGTTCGAGCACCCACGCCCGGTAGTCCTCCGTGCTGACGTCGCGCGGCTCCACATAGCCGTTCTCCGTCAGCCGCGCCCGGACCTCGCGCCGCAGCGACGCCCACTGTCCGTCCAATACGACCGTCAACGGGTTCATACCGACAGCTTTGCCCAGCGGGCGCGAGTTCGCAGCCCTCAGCCGAGATCGGGTCCCTTGGCGCGCAGGTCATCCACAGTGGACATCGCGTCGCGCAGTTCGGTGAGCCACGCGTCGGCGTGCTCCCCGACCAGCCGGACCGCCCAGGCCAGCGCCTCGGAACGGGACCGCGCCACGCCGGACGAGACCAGGGTGTCCAGCACCTGGCGTTCCGGCTGGCGCAGGCGCGTCATCACCGGGACCGAAAGCGTGGTGAACAACTCCTGGGTGTCCCCGATCTTCGCGCCCCAGGCCACCTTGCGCTGGTACCGGTGCTCGGCCTGCCGGGCGATTTCGATTCGCTGGTCGCGCGTGTCCTCCCGGAACCGGCTGATCCGGCCGGACTCCGCCGCGGCACGCGCCGCGTCGTCGGCGAACTCGTCCGTCAGCGGCGGCAGCTCACCCACCACCAGGATCTCTTCACGATCGACGGTCAGCTCCGGTGCCCCGGTGAACCAGCCATCCGGCAGGCGTCCGGCGAACCAGCCCGCGGCGTCTTCGGCCGAGGGCACCTCGCCCTGTTGCCACCCGCCGCGTCCTTTCCAGCCTCGCATCGCAACCTCCTTGATTACATGATTACGACGCTACAAACGCTACGCCGATACCGCGCTGAACAGGAGGTTGTTTGCCGAGGGCTTAACTCTCAGCGCGCGAGGGCGGCTTCGAGGGCATCCGCCGAGGTGACCGGCCGGTCGCAGACGTAGCCGCGGCATACGTAAGCGGCGGCGGCACCCTCGACGAGCGGGCGTTCAGCCAGCAGCGGCGCGCTGTCCGGCTCACCGGCCAGGACCACGCCGCCGCCGTGCACGAGCTGCGCCGCGGTGGTCCGCAGCTCGGACCAGGCCTCCGCGTCGAGACCGACGACGGCGACCTGCACCGGACCCGCCGCCAGTGCCTCGGCGACGGAAAGCCAGTTGCCCGCGAACCGCGGCACCTTCTCGACCAGTCGCCCGACGCGGCTCAGCGCCTGCTCAGCCGCGTCGCGATACGCCGCCGCGCGTTCGGGGCCGGCGAGCACCGACGCGGTGACCAAGGCGCTCGCGAGCGCGGACGCACCCGACGGGCTCGCGTTGTCACCCGGGTCGGAAGGCCGCTGTACCAACGTTTCCGCGTCGTCCGCGGTGTCGTGGTAAGCGCCCGGGGCATCACTCGCGGCGAACCGGTCGAGCGCGATGTCGAGCAGTTTCGTGGCTTCGCTGAGCCAGTTCGCGTCGCCGGTCGCCTGGTGCAACGCCAAGAGCCCGTCCGCGAAACACGCGTAGTCCTCAAGTACCCCAGCAGCTTCGCCGACCTGACCGTGCCGGGAACTGCGGCGCAAGCGGCCGCCGACGAAATGGAGGTCCAGGATCGCCGCAGCGGCACGATCGGCCGCCACGATCCAGCGCGGCTCGTTCAGCGCGACGCCCGCCTCGCACAACGCGGTGATCGCGAGACCGTTCCAGGCGGCGATCACCTTGTCGTCCCGGCCGGGCTGCGGCCGCTCTTCGCGGATCACGAGCAACGCGGCACGCACGCGCTCGAATCGTTGCCAGTCATCGGGATCGCGCCGCAGCTGCAACACCGACGAGCCGCGCTCGAACGTGCCGGACCCGGTCACGCCGAACAGTTCCGTCGCCCACCCGGCATCCTCGCCGAGGGCCTCCCGCAGCTCGCCCGGCGTCCAGACGTACGTCAGCCCTTCCTCGCCGAGCGTGTCCGCGTCGAGTGAAGCGGCGAACCCGCCTTCGTCCGTGCCGAGCTGGCCGACGATGAACTCGCCGGTCGCCCTGGCCACGGCCAGCGCCCGCGTCGAACCCGTCAACCGCGCGAGATGGGCGTAGACCCGCAACAGCAAAGCGTTGTCGTACAACATCTTTTCGAAATGCGGGACCACCCAGTGTGAATCCACCGAGTACCGCGCGAAGCCACCGCCCAGCTGGTCGTACATCCCGCCACGGGACATCGCCTCGGCGCATTCGTCCACTAAGGACAATGCTTCGGCGGAGCCCGTGCGTTCGTGGTGGCGCAGCAGGAACTCCAGCACCATCGACGGCGGGAACTTCGGTGCGGCACCGAATCCGCCGCGTTCGTGATCCGCGTCGGCGTCCAGCTTCACGACCGCGTCCGCGAGCACCCGCCCGTCGACCGGAGCCGCTGGCAGAGGCCCCGTCTGCTGCGCCAACTGCTCGACGATCCGCCCCGCGCCCTCCCGCAACTCGTCGCCGCGGTCCTGCCAGGCCTGGGCAACCGCGACGAGCAGGTGCTGGAACGACGGGATCCCGGGGCGCGGCTGCGGCGGGTAGTACGTGCCGCAATGGAAAGGTTCGCCGTCCGGGGTCAGGAAGCAGGTCATGGGCCAGCCGCCCTGGCCGGTCATCGCCTGCGTCGCGGTCATGTAGACGGCGTCGATGTCAGGACGTTCTTCGCGGTCCACCTTGATGTTGACGAAGTTCTCGTTCATCAGGCGCGCGGTTTCGGGATCTTCGAACGACTCGTGGGCCATCACGTGGCACCAGTGACAGGCCGCGTAGCCCACGGACAGCAGGATCGGCACGTTCCGGCGGCGCGCTTCGGAAAGCGCTTCCACACCCCACTGCCACCAGTCCACCGGGTTTCCGGCGTGCTGGAGCAGATATGGCGAAGTCGCGCTGCCGAGCCGGTTCATGGAACCCACTCTCCCACAGCAGCGACGTCAGGAGCTCTTCTCGGTCTTCTCCGGCTCGACGGCCTCCGACGGCTCCGCGGCCTGCTCGCCGGGCTCTTCCTTGTCGAAACTCGCCGGAACGCGCTTGAGGTGCTTGGTCATCGACCGCACCAGGAACGCCACCGCGATCAGGAACACCAGCAGCAACAGGAAACCGACCGGCGAGGACTTGCCGAAGTCCTCACCCTGCCCGCCGTTGTCGCCACTGTCGGGCTGCTGCACCAGGACCAGCGCCGTCGTCGCGACGGGCGCTACTCCCGGCAACACGAAACTCATGCGGTCACCTTCTCCCGTACGCCTGCGAACAGATCGTCCTCCGGCAAGGTGCTGTCCACAAGCGAACGGACCAGTTCGTACTCCTCCGTCGGCCAGATCCTGCGCTGCATCTCCAGCGGCACCGCGAACCAGCGGCTGGTCGGGTCGATCTGCGTGGCGTGCGCCTTGAGCGCCTCGTCACGGATCTTGAAGTAGTCGGCGCATTCGATGCGCGTGGTGACCCGCTCCATCACGTCCGGGTGTTTCGGATCCCACTTCTCCAGCCACTCGCCGTACGGCGATTCGAGACCGGCCTCGAGCAGCGCCTCGTGGAACAGCTGCATGCGCTGCCGCGAATGCCCGTGCATGTAGTAGAGCTTCAGCGGCTGCCACGGCTCGCCCGCCTCCGGGAACCGGTCCGGCTCGGCGACCGCGTCGAACGCCGCGACCGACACTTCGTGCGTGCGGATGTGGTCCGGGTGCGGGTACCCGCCGGTCTCGTCGTACGTGAGCACCACGTGTGGGCGGAACTCCCGCATCACCTTGACCAGCTCGCGCACCGGCTCCTCCAGTGGCACGACGGCGAAGCTGCCCTCCGGCACCGGCGGCAGCGGGTCGCCCTCGGGCAGCCCCGAGTCGATGAAACCCAGCCAGTGGTGTTCGATGCCCAGGATCTCGGCGGCGCGCGCCATCTCCTCGCGGCGGATCCGCGGCATGTTCTCGTGGACGCCCGGCTTGTCCATCGCCGGGTTGAGAATGCTGCCGGCCTCGCCACCGGTGCAGCTGACGACCATGACCTCGGCGCCTTCGGCCACGTACTTGGCCATGGTCGCCGCGCCCTTGCTGGACTCGTCGTCCGGATGGGCGTGCACCGCCATCAGGCGCAAGCGCGAACCCGGCTCGGAACTGCGCTCATCTGCTTCCACCATGCCTGCAACGACCCCTTCTGCACTGCTATTCCGAGCCTGACGGATACTCGATCCGTGCCCCATTGTTCCCCAGGGGTACGACAAGACGGATCAGGAGGCCCGGCTTTGACGACGCGTGCGCTGCCGGAGGGTCGCTACGGCGCGGCGCGCGGCGGCACGCCCAAACGCTGGCGGCGATGGCTGTTCACCGCGGTGGCCCTGATAGTCAGCCTGGCCGTCGCGTGGATTGCGTACCTCAACCTCGGGCCGGCGCCGATCGACGCCGAGCGCGTCTCCTACGACGAGGTCCCGGGCAATGCGATGTCGGTCACGATCAACGTGACCCGGGACGCCCCGTCGAAGCCCGGCGTGTGCATCGTGCGCCTGCGCGACCTGTCCGGCGCGGAGAGCGGCCGCAAGGAGGTCTTCGTGCCCGCCGGGGACAACCACGGCCTCCAGACCACCGTCGTCCGCAGCACCGACCGGCCGGTCACCGCGGATGTTTTCGGTTGCTCGTACGACGTACCAACATATTTGTCAAGCAGCTAGCGGCCAACGGGGTGAATCGCGCGCCGAACGCCGGGAGGGGGCGAAAACGGGCGGTCTCCCACCGTGTCATCGTGCTATCCTGGTCTACCGGCACGGCCCAACGGGCCGTGTTTTTCCTTTATCACGAGCCTCGCCGGGCCCCGGTTCGGTGAGGCTGCCGGCATGTATACCCATGCCCGGCAGGGACGACGAGGAGATGGTGACCGTGAGCGACACCCAGGTGACCTGGCTGACGCAAGACGCCTTCGACAGGCTCAAGAACGAGCTCGACAAACTGATCGAGGATCGTCCGGTCATCGCCGCGCGCATCAACGACAGCAGGGAAGAGGGCGACCTCAAGGAGAACGGGGGCTACCACGCCGCCCGTGAGGAGCAGGGCCAGGCGGAGGCCCGGATCCGGCACCTGCAGGAACTGCTCCGGTCGGCCAAGGTCGGCGAGGCGCCCGCGAACGACGGCACGGCGGAACCGGGCAAGGTCCTGACCGTGCGCTACGACGGTGATGACGAGGACGAGAAGTTCCTGCTCGCCACTCGGGAGGAAGGCGCCGAGGGGGCGCTGGACGTGTACTCCCCCGAGTCGCCGCTGGGCAGGGCGCTGCTCGGGGCCAAGGAGGGCGAGTCGCGTGAGTACGACCTGCCCAACGGCAAGAAGCAGAAGGTCAAGCTGGTCAAGGCCGTCCCGTACGACGCCTGACCCGGCGCGCGTGCTCGCGGGGGCGTGACATGAGCTTTCCCCTGTGCCAGACGTGCGGTATGCAGTACGCCGCCCCTCGGTCCGACTGCCCGATCTGTGAGGACGAGCGCCAGTACGTGCCGCCGTCCGGTCAGCAGTGGACCGATCTCGACACGCTGCGCGCCGGCGAGTACACCGGTGTCGTCCGCGAGCAGGGGCCCGGCGTCATCGGCATCGGCTGTGAGCCCAGGTTCGCCATCGGACAGCGGGCGCTGCTGGTCCGGGCGGCGTCCGGCAACTTCCTGTGGGACTGCGTCGCGTACCTGGACGACGAGCTGATCGCGGCGATCACCGAACTCGGTGGGATCACCGGGATCGCGATCAGTCATCCGCACTACTACTCGACGGTCGTCGACTGGGCGCACGCCTTCGACGTGCCGGTCTACCTGCACGAGAACGATCGTGCGTGGCTCGGCCGGCCCGATCCGGCCGTCGAGTGGTGGAGCGGCGAGACGAAACAGGTCGCCAGGGACCTGACGCTGATCAACCTCGGCGTGCACTTCGCCGGCGGCACCGTGCTGCACTGGCCCGACGGCGACGGCGCGCTGCTGTCCGGCGACATCGTGCAGGTCATCCCGGACCGCAAGTTCGTCGGCTTCATGTACAGCTACCCGAACCTCATCCCGGAGCGGCCGCCGGTGGTCCGCCGGGCCGCGGAAATCCTTGCGGGCTACCGGTTCGAGGCGATCTACGGCGCCTGGTGGGACGCGGTCATCCCGGCCGGCGGGCAGGACGTCGTGCAGCGCTCCGCCAAGCGCTATCTGGATTTCGTGTCGTCCTCGTAGGCGACTCGCTCCAGCAACGGCCGCACCCGGGGCGGGATCGGCGTGGTCAGCGCGAGCGAGGTGCTGGTGCGCTGCACCCCCGGCAGGGCGACGATCTGGTCGATGGTGTCCTGCAGGTCCTCGTGGTCGCGGGCGACCATCCGCACGAACAGGTCGCCCTGCCCGGTGGTCGCGTGCGCCTCGCAGACCTGGCCGATCGCGGCAAGCCCGGCCGCGACCTCGACCCGGCTGCCCTGCGCGATCTCGATGACGGCGAACGCGGTGAGCCCATAGCCGATCCCGGCCAGGTCGACCCGCGGCGGGAACCCGTCGAGCACGCCCTGTTCGGTCAGCCGATCCAGGCGTGCCTGCACGGTGCCGCGCGCCACGCCGAGCCGGCGCGCGCATTCGAGCACCCCGAGCCGGGGCGCGTCGGTCAGCAGGAGCAGCAGCTTCGCGTCGAGTGCGTCCACGTTCGTGCTCCTAGAAGGGCTGTTCGCGCACGAAGCGCTGGAGTTCGGCGGTGACTTCGGCACAATGCGCCGCACCGCGGGTTTCCAGGTTGAGCGCGACCTCGACCTCGCCGAGCGCGAGCGCGCCCGCGACCCGCGAATGCTCGACGTCCAGCACGTTCGCGCCCAGCTCGCTGACCCGCGACAACACCGCCGCGAGTACCCCCGGCCGGTCCGGCACCTTCAGCCGCAGCGAAAGGTAACGCCCGCCCGCGGTCATCCCGTGCTGGATGATCTGCAGCAACAGCAACGGGTCGACGTTGCCTCCGGACAGGACGCCGACGATCGGGCCGGCGAACTCCCCCGGGTACTGCAGCAATGCCGCGACCGCCGCCGCACCCGCGGGTTCGACGACCAGCTTGCGGCGTTCCAGGCACAGCAGAACCGCACGCGAGAGCGACTCCTCCGTCACCGTGACCACGTCGTCGACCAGCGTTTTCACATGCTCGAACGTGATCGCGCCCGGCTCGCCGACCGCGATGCCGTCCGCCATCGTCTGGGATTCCCGCAGCCGCAAGGGTTTCCCGGCGGCAAGCGAAGGCGGGAACGCGGCCGCGCCCTCGGCCTGCACGGCGACGATCCGGACTTCCGGCCGCAGCGCCTTCACCGCGCCTGCCACGCCCGAGACGAGACCACCGCCACCCGCCGGGATGAGGATCGTGCCCACGTCCGGCGCCTGTTCGAGCACTTCGAGCCCGAGGGTGCCCTGGCCGGCGATGATGTCCTCGTGGTCGAACGGGTGGATGAACACCGCGCCCGTCTGCTCGGCGAAGCTGATCGCCTCCGCCAGCGTCTCGTCGAACACCGCGCCGTAGAGGTGCACGTCGGCGCCGTAGCCGCGGGTGGCGGCCAGCTTCGGCAGCGGCGCGCGCATCGGCATGAACACGGTCGACTTGATCCCCAGCAGCGACGCGGCCAGTGCCACCCCCTGCGCGTGGTTGCCGGCGCTCGCCGCGACCACCCCGCGGGCGCGTTCTTCCTGGCTGAGCCCGTGGATCCGGGTGTACGCGCCACGAATCTTGAACGATCCGGTGCGCTGCAGGTTCTCGCACTTCAAATACACCGGACTGGCGTGAACCTTTTCCAGATCCCGTGCGTGTTCCATCGGAGTGACACGGACGATCCCCTCGAGGAGCGCGCGCGCCTCGTTGATCCGGTCCAGGGTCACCAATCGCATAACCGGGATCATGCCACCGGCGGTTCGTGCGGTTTAGGTACCCTGGAGCCGGCCGGGACAGGAATCAGGGAGTGACCATGCGAAGGCGGAACGAAGCGGACGGCACCACTCGCCGCGCCAGTCGTTCGGCCGGGGTGCTGCCTCTGGCCGCGGCCATCACCTCGGCACTGGCGCTCACCGGCGCCGCGTTCTACACGGTCGACCGCGCCGCCTGCACCGATCCGGCGCAGTACATCCGCCATGACAACCACCTCGAACTGGTGGGCGGCTGCGTGGACCAGACCAAACTCGACCAGATGCGGTCCACACAGTCCCAGCCCGTCGGCCAGATCGCCGAGTACAACAACTTCCGCCCTTAGCCGAGGGCGTGCAGCAGGTCTTCGACGAGGTCCCGGCCGTCCTCGATACCGACCGACAGCCGCAGCAGGTCGCTCGGCACCTGTAGCGTCGAACCGGCGACGCTCGCGTGCGTCATGCGGCCCGGGTGCTCGATCAGCGACTCGATCCCGCCCAGTGACTCGGCCAGGATGAACAGCTTCGTGCGCGCGGACGTGTCCAGCGCGGCCTGCTCCCCGCCGGCATGCCGGAACGACACCATCCCGCCGAACCGCCGCATCTGCTTCGCGGCCACCTCGTGCCCCGGATGCCCGGGCAGCCCCGGGTAATAGACCTGCGCGACCTTCGGGTGCGCGACCAGCGCCTCGGCGACCCGCTCGGCGTTGTCGCAGTGCCGCTCCATCCGGACCGCGAGCGTCTTGACCCCGCGCAGCGTGAGCCACGCGTCGAACGCGCCGGGCACCGCGCCGGCCCCGTTGCGCAGGAAGAACAGCTGCTCGCGCAGCTCGTCCTCGTTGGTCAGCACCGCACCGCCGACGACGTCGGAATGCCCGCCCAGGTACTTCGTGGTGGAGTGCACGACGATGTCCGCGCCCAGCTCCAGCGGGGTCTGCAGGTACGGCGTCGCGAACGTGTTGTCCACGACCAGCCGCGCCCCGGCGGCATGCGCGACCCCGGCCAGCGCCGGGATGTCCGCGATGCCGAGCAGCGGGTTGCTCGGGGTCTCGCACCAGACGAGCTTCGTCTCCGGGCGGACCGCGGCGCGCACGGCGTCGATGTCGGCGAGGTTCGCGACGGTGTACGTCACCCCCCAGTTCGTCAGGATCTTGTCGATCAGCCGGAACGTGCCGCCGTACGCGTCGTTGCCGAGCACGAGGTGGTCACCGGGACGCAGCGTGGTGCGCAGCACGGCGTCCGTCGCCGCCATGCCCGACGCGAAGGCGAGCCCGTGCCGGGCGCCTTCGAGCGCCGCGAGCTGCTGCTCCAGCGCGGTGCGGGTCGGGTTCGCGGTACGCGAGTACTCGTAGTCACCCTCACGGGTGCCCCCGACGCCGTCCTGGGCGTAGGTCGAGGTCTGATAGATCGGCACGATGACCGCACCGGTTCGCGGATCAGGCTCCTGACCAGCGTGAATGGCGCGCGTCTCGAAACCGAACCGGGAGATTTCGTCCGTCATACGCCCAGGCTACGACCAGCCGCTGGTGACCCACCGTGCGGTCGGCCGCAGGCTCGCCAGCACGATCGTCGCAATCGCGGGAATGCACAGCAGAGCGGTGTACCCGATCGGCAGCGTCTGGTCGGCCAGGCCGAGGAAATAGACCCCGAACGCGCCCAGGACCAGCACCGACGCGTACAACACCAGCGCCAGCAGGGCGCCCGCGATCGTGTAGGAACGGCCGAACGGTTTGGCGAGAATCAGCCCCACCCCGCCGATGATCAACGTCGCGGCGACGATCAGGTGCAGCAGGAAGGTCAGCAGCGCGCGGCCGAGGTTGCCGTCCCCGGCCAGCAGCACCGCACCGCCGGCGACACCGACGAGATGGAAGATCCCGCCCAGCAACGCGAGCACCGCCGCGGGGATACCGGTACCGCCGCCGCGGGATTGCCGAGGTTCCATGCCAATGGCCTACCAGCCCGCGGGCGGGTGGCTGCCTTCTGGGTGGGTTTGCGGCGCGTTCGCGTACTCGCCCGGCTGGTACCGCAGATACCGGAATGTCCCGGGAAGTGCGGAAAGGACCAGGACGACCGGCCCGCCGACGGTCGCCGCGACCCGCACGAACGCGTCGTCCGGCTCGAACCGGAAGATCGCGGTGAAGAACTGCGTGAAGAACCCCGGGTAGAGCAGCACCGGCTCGGTGACGACCGCGCCGATCGTGGTGAGCGCCCCGATCAGCAGCAGCACGGCCCCGGTGACGGCTCGGAGGAACGCGACGAGCGCGCCGATCACCAAGAACAGCGCGGCCACGAGGTACAGCCCGAGGACGATCTTCGTGTCCCGCGGCAGATCGTCGATGCCGTAGTCGATGAACACCTTCACCGGCAGGTACCCGAGCGCGGCGGCCAGCGCCAGCGCGGCCAGCCCGGCGAGGATCGCCGTGACGCCGCTGGGCCGCCGAACGGAAGCCACGCGCTGTTCCGACTGGCCGTACGGGTTCGTCACGATGGCCCCCAGAGGCGAGCGCAGGCTGGTGCGCTCACTGTAGCGGCGGGCCGGTCTTTCCGGACACGATTCCGTTCCCCAGAACACCGATGCCCCCGGCCATGATGGCCGAGGGCATCGGTGTGGTTTCAGCCTGTCACCAGGGCTGTTGCGGCGGCTGTCCCGGCTGCTGGGGCGGCTGGCCGTACGGACCCGGCTGGCCCGGCTGCTGCGGAGGCTGCCCGTAAGGTGCCGGCGGCTGCCCGTAGGGGCTGGGCTGCTGCGGGAACCCGCCGCTGCCCGGCATCGGTCCGCCCGGCTGCTGGCCGTATGGCGGGGCCGGCTGGCCGAACGCCTGCGGCGGCTGGCCGTAGGGCGCCGGCTGGCCGAACCCGCCGGGCTGGCCCGGGTACCCGCCGGGGGGCGGTCCGAAGCCACCGGGCCCACCCGGTCCGCTGGGACCACCCGGCCCGCCGAGACCGACGTACTGGGCCGTCTGCGGGAAGAGCGCCAAGGCGCCGACCGCGGCGATCAGGATGCCGAAGATCAGCTCGAACACCACGCGGGTCAGGTTGCCCAGATCCGAGAGGAAGACGATCGAGATGATGAGCAGGACCGCACCGGCGCCGACGATCACGTAGCTGGCGAGCTTGTTCTTCAGGTACAGCAGCACCGCGCCACCGACGGCGGCGAGGCTGGCGAGCGCCAGCAGGATCACGTAGATCCAGCCACGGGTCGTCTCGCCACTGCTGGCGTCGGCCGCGGCCTGGCAGAAGCTCGGGTCGAGACCGTACTGCCGTGCCTGCTCCGCACACGAGGAGCTCGCACCGCCGATGTCACCCATGATCGTGAAGGCGAGGATCGCCCCGATCAGGCCGAGCACCCCGACGACACCGGCCGCGATCCAGCCGAACAGCTGGGAGTTGCCACCGCCACCGGCGGGCGCGCCGTAGGGCGAGCCGAACCCGGGCGGCGGTCCGCCGAACCCGCCGGGCTGACCCGGCTGGCCGGGGAACCCACCGGGCTGGCCGTACGGGCCCGGCTGCGGCGGCTGGCCGGGGAACCCACCGGGCTGCGCACCGAAGCCGCCCGGCTGCCCGGGCTGACCCGGCTGGCCGAAGCCCTGCGGCGGCTGGCCGAAGGCGCCTGGCTGCTGACCAAGCGCGGCGGGGTTGTCCGCGGCGCTCGGCGGCGGGGCGTAGGGGATCGACGACGGCGGCTGCGTGCCCGGGGGCACCAGCTGCGTCGACTCGCCCTCCTCGCCCAAGGCCTGCTGGCCGGGCTGCACGACCTGGGTCGGCTCGGCCGTCTCGCCGAACGAGCCGCCCTCCACCGGGGGCGTCTGGCCTGGCTGCACCACCTGGGTCGGCTCCGACGAACCGAACGGACTGTCTTGCTGCGGCTGTGGACCACTCGGTGGGCCCTGCGGCGGCTGTTGCCCGCCGCCCCAGGGCTGGTTCGGTGGCTGCGGAGCGCTCATGTGGGCCTGGAACCCCCTTGCAAAAGGCTGTGTGTGGCTCTGGCCGCACACGCTATCGGATGCCGAGACTCCGTGCTCGTAACGGCCCGGACGAAAAGGACGATAAGTCTACCCGCGCCGGCCCGCGAGAAAACCCAGCAGATCGTGGCGTGTCACGACGCCGGCAGGCTTGCCGTCGAGCAGCACGAGCGCCCCGTCGGCGCCGGAGAGCGCTTTCATCGCGGCACCGACCTGCTCGCTCGCACCGATCGTCGGCAGCGGCGGCGACATGTGGCTGTCCAGCCGGTCGGCGAGATTGGCCTTGCCGGTGAACAGCGCTTCGAGCAGGTCCCGCTCGACGACCGCGCCGACCACCTCGGCCGCCATCACCGGCGGCTCCGCGCTGACCACCGGCATCTGGCTGACGTCGAACTCGGACAGGATCGCGATCGCCTCGGCGACGGTCTCGTTCGGATGCGTGTGCACCAGGTCGGGCAGCGCGCCCGTCTTCGCCCGCAGCACGTCGCCGATGGTGGCGCCGGAGCTGTCCGGGGAGAGGAAGCCGTACGACGACATCCACTGGTCGTTGAACACCTTGCCCAGGTAGCCGCGGCCACCGTCGGGCAGCAGCACGACGATGACATCATCCGGGCCGAGCCGCTTCGCCAGCCGCAAGGCCGCGGCGACGGCCATCCCGCACGAGCCGCCGACGAGCAGCCCTTCCTCGAGCGCGAGGCGGCGGGTGATCTCGAACGACTCGGCGTCGGACACCGCGATGATCTCGTCGGCGATGTCGCGGTCGTAGGTCTGCGGCCAGAAGTCCTCGCCGACACCCTCGACGAGGTACGGCCGCCCGGTGCCGCCGGAGTACACGGAGCCTTCCGGGTCCGCGCCGACGACGGCGACCTGCCCGTCCGAAACCTCCTTGAGGTACTTGCCGGTGCCCGAAATCGTGCCGCCGGTACCGACGCCCGCGACGAAATGCGTGATCCGGCCGTCGGTCTGCCGCCAGATCTCCGGGCCCGTGGAGTGGTAGTGGCTCGCCGGGTTCTCCGGGTTGGCGTACTGGTTCGGTTTCCAGGCGCCGTCGATCTCCTCGACGAGCCGGTCCGACACCGAGTAATAGGAGTCGGGATGCTCGGGCGCCACCGCGGTCGGGCACACGACCACGCGCGCGCCGTACGCCTTGAGCACGTTGCGCTTGTCCTCGCTGACCTTGTCCGGGCAGACGAAGACGCACTGGTATCCCTTGCGCTGGGCGACCATCGCCAGCCCGACGCCGGTGTTGCCGGAGGTCGGCTCGACGATCGTGCCGCCCGCCTTCAGCAGCCCCGCGCGCTCGGCCGCCTCGACCATCCGCAGCGCGATGCGGTCCTTCACGCTGCCGCCGGGATTGAGGTACTCGACCTTGGCCAGTACGAGCGGCTCCAGACCGTCGGTCAGGGCGTTCAGCTTGACGAGCGGGGTGTTGCCGACCAGGTCCACGACGTGCTCCACGTATTCCACGCGCTCACCTTAACGGCCTAGCCGCACCACTCGCTTGGCCGTGGAACCGCGGTGACTACGGATCGTATGGTCACGAATACCGGCGGCGGTAGGGGAACCGCGCATGAAGCTGAACGTGCACCTCTTCGGCGAACAGACGCAGACCTTCGACGACCTGCTCGACCTCGACGGCGAGGGCGTGCACATCCAGCGGGAACCGGCGCGGGGCCTGCCTTTCCGGTGCGACGTGGTGCTGGTGACCCGGCGGCGGGACCGGCCGCACTGGGCCGGCTACCTGCGGGACTTCTTCGACCTGCAGTGGTCCGCGACCTCGGCCAGCTCGGCGGTGCTGCTGGTGAACGTGCACAACCGGTTCTTCGCGGTCACCTTCGGCCAGGGCCGGCACCTGCTCGACGTCACCCGGCTCGTGCCGGACTTCGGGATCAGGGTCGCGGCGAACTCGGTGGCGCCCGACCAGGTGCGGGCGATCGGCAGCAGCACGCTGAGCGCCGCACCGCGGGTCACGCACCAGAGCGTGCGGACACCCGGGCGCCTGTCCGATTTCTCGATCGACTACGAGACGGAATGGGTACGGACCCTGTCCGGCGGCACCGATGACGGGCTGACCAGGAGCATGTCCGGCGCGCAGTCGGTAACGGTGGACGTCTCGGGCGAGCACGCGGAACTGTCCCGGCTCGACGACGTGCTGCAGTACCTGCTCAAGCAGTACCAGGACACCGGCTACCGGGCGCACTACCCGTTCCTCGACCTGCTGCGGCCGATCCCGGCGCGCGACCCGAGATTCGGTGCGCTGGAACGGAAGCTGCTGGAACGCCTGCTCGAACTGCCGCACCGGGACGTCGGTGTCGCCTGCCCCGACACGTTCGCCGCGGATGCCGACGTGCGGTACGACATCCAAGGCAGCGTCCGGCACGAGATCGACCTGCACTGGGTGCACGGCCGGATCCGCAACGGCGGCTCGGATCCGTTGCGGCGCTTGAAGGTCACGCCGATCGACGCCGATGACAACCGGCTCGCGAGCCCCCGCCCACTGCGCGATTACCTGACCGCCGAGGTGACGCTGGCGGACGAGAAGTACGTGCTGGCCAACGGGTTGTGGTTCCACGTCGAGGAGGACACGCTCGCGCTGATCGACCGCGGGCTCGACCGGATCGAGGAGATCGACCTCGCGGTCCCTCCGTGGCACCTGGGCGAGAACGAGAACGACTACAACGAGCGTGCCGCGCGGGCGAAGAACTGGATCAACATGGAGCGGCACCACATGCAGCTCGTGGACCACTACGGCCGCGTCGAGGTGTGCGATCTGCTCAACCGGGAGTTCCAGTTCATCTGCGTGAAGAAACTCAAGCAGTCGGCCACGCTGTCGCACCTGTTCAGCCAGGGCAGCGTGTCGGCGCGGCTGTTCCACGGCCGGTCGGCGCTGTTCAACGGCAGTGGCGACTACCAGTCGTACGTGCGCGAGCTGCACGCCTCGGAGTGGCCGCTCGCCGCGAGCGAGCGGCCGAGCCCGACAGTCGTGTATGCCGTCGGCACCGAACGCCGGGGTTCGGTGCGCGAGCTGCTGCCGTTCTTCAGCCGGGTGAACCTGGCCAACCAGGCCGAAACCATCACGAATCTCGGCTACCAGGTGCGGGTGGCGAGGATCTCGATCGAACAGCCGCTTTCCCGGCCGGCACGGCCACGGCCCGCGCGGCGTGGTAAGCAGGGCGAACTGTTCTAGGCGGGTGTTCCCCGTCGCGTTCCGGTTTGCCCGGAAGCTTTGAGAGGGCAGGATAGACCTAAGCAGTCGCTTAGTTCGACCCGAAGGAGTGTCACCCCATGCCCGAAGCCGTGATCGTGTCGACCGCCCGCTCGCCCATCGGGCGCGCGGGCAAGGGATCGCTCGTCACCATGCGCCCGGACGACCTGGCCGTCCAGATGATCAAGGCGGCGCTCGACAAGGTCCCGCAGCTGGACCCGAAGGACATCGACGACCTGATGCTGGGCTGCGGCCTGCCCGGCGGCGAGTCCGGGTTCAACATGGGCCGCGCCGTCGCCGTCGAGCTGGGCTACGACCACCTGCCCGGCTGCACCATCACCCGGTACTGCTCGTCGAGCCTGCAGACCACCCGGATGGCGCTGCACGCCATCAAGGCCGGTGAAGGAGACGTGTTCATCTCCGCCGGGGTGGAGACCGTGTCCCGCTTCGGCAAGGGCAGCTCCGACTCGTGGCCCGACACGCAGAACCCGCTGTTCGCCGACGCCGAGGCGCGCACCGCGAAGGTCGCGGCCGAGGGCGCCGACACGTGGGTCGACCCGCGCGAGAACGGTCAGCTGCCGGACATCTACATCGCGATGGGCCAGACCGCGGAGAACCTGGCGCGGCTGAAGAACGTCTCCCGCGAGGAGATGGACGAGTTCGGCGTGCGCTCGCAGAACCTGGCGGAGAAGGCGATCGCGGACGGGTTCTGGGCCAAGGACATCACCCCGGTCACGCTGCCCGACGGCACCGTGGTCGCGAAGGACGACGGCCCCCGGGCGGGCGTGACGATCGAGGGCGTGTCCGGGCTCAAGCCGGTGTTCCGTCCCGACGGCCGGGTCACCGCGGGCAACTGCTGCCCGCTCAACGACGGTGCCGCCGCGGTGATCATCATGTCCGACACGAAGGCGAAGGAGCTGGGCCTGACCCCGCTCGCGCGCGTCGTGTCGACGGGCGTGACGGGGCTGTCCCCGGAGATCATGGGTTACGGCCCGGTGGAGGCTTCGAAGAAAGCGCTTGCCAAGGCCGGACTGTCCATTTCGGACATCGACCTGGTGGAGATCAACGAGGCGTTCGCCGCGCAGGTCATCCCGTCCTACCAGGACCTGGGCATCGAGCTGGACAGGCTCAACGTCAACGGCGGCGCGATCGCGGTCGGCCACCCGTTCGGCATGACCGGCGCCCGGATCACCTCGACGCTGATCAACTCCTTGCAGCACCACGACAAGCAGTGGGGCCTGGAGACGATGTGCGTCGGTGGCGGCCAGGGCATGGCGATGGTCCTCGAGCGGCTCAGCTGACCTCGAGCTGACGCGGCCGGGGCGCCTTCGGTTGCCGAGAAGGCGCCCCGGCTCCGGTCAGATGTTGTTGATCTCGCTCGTCGCGCAGATCGTGGTGGCGGGCTGGGTGTAGGTCAGGACCAGGTCCGCGTCGCCCCCGTCACAGGCCGAATCGCTCGCGATGCCCCCGACCACCTTGAGGACCTTCACCTCGGTGGTCGGATCGGTGCACGCCACGCGCTTGTAGCCGTCGCTGGTGTTCTTGACGCTCGCGAAGCAGTCGCCGTCGTGGGCGTTGAGCATCAGGCACAGCTTGTACGACTTCTCGCCGCTCACGGAGTACTCGCCGTAGTCCCCGTCGGGGCAGTTCGCGCAGGCACTCACCGGCACCGGCGCGGTCGGTGGGCGTGCCGATGAAACGGATGGCGAAGGATGCGACCGCGATCAGTACGACGACCACCGGGATCCTGAACCGGAGTACGGCCGCGGTGGGTACGGATCTGGTTGCGGCGCATAGGGATTCGGCTGGCCATCCGGCGGGACACTCACGGAGAACATCTAACACCGCGCGATCTCCGGTGAAAGCACAGTTACCGAAAGACAACAGAGGACGCTCGTAGCGCACGAGCGTCCTCTGTCTCTTCCGGGAAAGTCCGCTAATCCCGTAGGTACGAAAGCAACCGCAGGATCTCGAGGTACAGCCAGACCAGCGTGGTCATCAGGCCGAACGCGGCGAACCACGCCCATTTCGACGGGTAGCCCTCGCGGATCATCTTGTCGGCCATGTCGAAGTCGAGCAGGAAGTTGAACGCCGCGATCCCGATGACCACGAGGCTGAAGATGATCGCCAGCGCACCGCCGTCGCGCAGCCCCATGTTCACGCCGAACAGCGAGAGCACGAGGTTCGCGAGCATCAGGATGACGACACCCGCGGTGGCCCCGATGATCCACTTGGTCAGCTTCGGTGTGACCTTGACCGCGCCGGTCTTGTAGACCACCAGCATCGCGATGAACACACCCGCGGTGCCGATGATCGCCTGCAGCGCGATCCCCGGGTAGATGTACTCGAACAGTCCGGTGATGGCACCGAGGAAGACACCTTCGACCGCCGAGTACGCGATCGTCATCGGGCCGCTCGGCTTCTGCTTGAAGATCATCACCAGCGACAGCACGAGGCCGACGAGCAGCGCGACGATCATGACGCCGAACAGCGCGCCGGTGGAGCGCCCTTCGACCTGTCCCTGCGCCCAGATCGCCGTGATGATGCCGGTGACCAGCGCCGTCCCGAGCGAGAGCCCGGTCTTGATGACGACGTCGTCGACCGTCATGGGGCGGTCGCCGGCGCCGGCCGGCGCCTGTGGCGTCCCGTATCCGGGCACTCCGCCCTGCGGCTGGTTGAAGCCTACGTTCGGCCCGTACTGGCCGTGGCCCGCGTTCGCCGGCAAGCGGCGGAACGCGGGATTGCTTGTGGAACGCACCTTGATCCTCCTGGATCTCCTGGCACCTGCATGAGGTCTAACGCCGGCGGCCGCCGGCCAGTTCCCGTCAAGTAAAGGAGACTTTACCCAGTCTCCCGGCGGCGCTCATCAACGACACCAATCACGATTTCGGCGGATGGTTCATGAATCATTTTCTGCGACCCTCACTGGGGGTGCCCGCCCGGTCACCTGATCCGTGTCGGGGAGAACGATAGCGAAGGAGCCGGCGCCCGATGGGCAAGACTCGGTCCCTCCTGGCGATCCTTGCCGCCTGTGTCCTGTGTGTCCTCACCGTGGCGCCGGCGTCGGCCGCCTTCCAGCAGCAGACCGGTCATCTGGTCACGCCGGGCCAACCCTACGGTGGGAAGGGCCGTTCCGGCGACTGGCTCGGCTCGTATCTCGTGGGCGGCAAGCAGGTTTTCTGCGTGCAGTTCGAGTACAAGGCCCCCGACACCGACGAGCAGTACCAGCCCGGCGACGAGCTGAAGACGAAATGGGGCGACCCGCTGCCCGCGGACGTCTCGGCGAACATCTCCTATCTGTTGCTGCGCTACGGCGACACCACGAACCCGGACCAGGCGGCCGCGCTCGCGCACCTGCTGCATTCGTGGACGTCGCCGCCGCGACCGGGCCACGACGATCTCAACCCCGCCAACGACTTCCGGCACATCGCTTACGACGCACCGTTCCACCTGTCGAAGCTGCCCGCCGGGGCGCAGCAGGCGGTGCAGGCGCTGACCGCGGACGCCGAGGCGAACCGCGGCCCGTGGACCGCGTCGGTCACCCCGCCCAAGGCCGCGCAGACCATCGGCACCGCGGACAAGTGGACGATCACCGTGCGCAACGCCAAGGGCACGGGCATGGCCAAGGTCCCGCTGACGCTCACGCTCGCCGGCGCGGACGGCCCGAAGACCGTCACCACCGGCGACGACGGGACGGCGACCGTGCAGGTCGCGCCCACCGGGGACGATCCGCAGCTGACCGCCGCCCTGTCCGCGCCGGCCGACAAGCCGTACGTGCGGGCGCCGGTCGACGTCGACACCCAGCGCGTGGTGTCCACCGGTGGCGAGAAACAGTTGACGGCGAAGGGCAGCGTCAAGGCGCGCACGAAGCCCGGCGCGGTGCAGGTCACCAAGATCGACGCGCGAAGCGGCAAGGGGATCAGCGGGGTTGCCTTGCGGCTGACCGGAAAGGACAAGGTTTCGCCGGCCAAGGACCAGGACGGCAAGCCGATGGCCGGGCCGGACGGCAAACCCGCGGTGCTCACCACGGCGGGCGACGCGGGTACGGCCGGCGTGCCGAATCTCCAGACACCGCAAGAGATCTGCGTCATCGAGGTCACCCCGCCCGATGGATACGACCAGGCGTTCGATCCGGCGAACCCGCCGACCGCGTGCGGGACCGTCCAACCTGGACAGACGCTCGCACTCACGATCAAGAACACCCCCAACCAGGTGCCGACAGCCATTCCCGCGGGTGTCGAACCACCGTCGGCGGTGCTGCACGCGAGCACGACGATGACCACCTCACCACTGGGCTTCGCCGCCTTGGGCGTGCTCGCGATCCTCGGTTCCGCGCTCGTCGGCTTCCTCGCGCGGCGCCGCTCGCGGCCATGACCCGGCCGAGCCCGGTGCTGGTGTTCATCGCCGGCCTGCCGGTGGTCCTGGCCGCCGGGGCGATGCTGTGGTCACCGGCGTCGCCGGTGACCGGCACGGCGCACGCACTGCCCGCGCCGCCCGCCCCAGTGGTCCAGACCGCGCCGGTGCCGACCACGACCCTCCCACCGCCGCCTCCTCCCCCACCCCCGGCGCGTTCGACCGCCCCGGCTCCGCCAGCCACGTCGAGCCGGGTTCCGGCGCCGCCCGCCGCACCGGTGGTGACGCAGGCGCCGGGCACGGTTCGCCTGCCCAGCGGAAGCACCGCGCAACTGGTGCGGCAGGAGGTCGTCGGCGGCGTGCTGCCGGTGCCGAAGGGCTTGGGCGAGGCCGCGTGGTGGGGCGCCGATCTCGACGCGACACGCGGCGCGAGCGTGTTCGCCGGACACGTCAACTGGGGCGGCCACACCGGCCCGTTCGCCGAACTGTGGCACGCGCAGGCCGGACAGCTGATCACCGTCGTCGCGCCGGACGGCCGGCGCGCGCAGTACCGGATCTCGCAGCTCATCAGCGTGGACAAGGGCGAGCTACCGCAGCGGGCCCCGGACCTGTTCGCCCAGACCGGCCCGCACCGGCTGGTCCTGGTCACCTGCGGCGGCGAATGGATCGGCGGCGAACAGGGCTACGCCGACAACCGCGTGGCCATCGCCGATCCCGCCTGACGGGTCATTCGGCGAAACAGGACAAAGACATGACAATTCCCGGCTGATCGTTACGTTCGCCGCTATGGCTTCGATTGAACGGGCGCCGCGTCGCCCGATCAATGGAGTCCTTGTGAGAAACAGCGAAGCCTTGGCGGGCAAAGTCGTGTCCGCACTCTCCCAGTACCTGAGCCACCAGGCGAAGACCGGTGGCTCGGCATTTCGCCAGGACCTGGAAATGGTGCGCGGCGAAGTCGAGATCATCCTGTCGGACCCTTTCCACGCCGAAGCCTTCGCCCGTTTTCTTGATCATCCCGGCGACGCCACCGAAATGGCGACCCTGCGGCTCTACCTGGCCAGGGCGCTCGAAAAGAATCCGGCCGGCTACGACCGGCTGGAAGCCAGCCTTGGAGGTTCGATGCACACCGGGCGGAACAAGCGGCGCCGCGGATTCCTGATCGCGGCCACGGTCGTCGGCCTGGTCGTGGCGGTGGGACTCGGGTACCTGCTCGCGAGGACCACCGGGACGGACAGCGCTTCGCCGTCCAGCGCCCCGCCTGTCGTACCGCCCGCGAACACCGTGCAGACCACCGTGCAGCCGATCACCTCGGGCTCGGAAGAATCCACCACGCCGAGCTTCCCGAGTTCCAGCGCCACCGCGTCCGCCGCGCCGGGCGACGGCAGCGCCATCAGCAAGGGAACTCCCGTGTTCCTCACGGAATTGCCGCGTCCGAGCAGCAGCGGATGGGAGTACGAGCACGGCGACCACGACGTTCAGCTCACGCCGTACCCGAACTCGTTGTGGCACGGGCTCAACACCTGTGGCAGCAACGCCAGCAAGGAACAGCAGTTCCGGCTGAAGAACTTCGACCACCTCGAAGTCAAGGCGGCCGGCACCGACTCCACTTCGGACCCCGGGCTCGGCGTCAAGTTCGAAGTGTTCGCCAACGACAACGAGGTCAACCCGTTGTCGTCGGTGGTGGCGGGACCGGGAGAGACGAAGACGGTGTCGGTGGATCTGCCGGCGAACACCTTCTCGCTCACGTTGAAGGCGTCGTTGACGACCGTCGACAAGTCGAAGTGCCGCACGGTCAACGCGGTCTGGGGCGCGCCCTACGTCGTCGCGGCCGGCAGCTGAACCGGGGTCACTCGACCACCATCGGGTTGCCCCAGGCCAGCTCCGGCGTCCGGCCGCTCTGGCCGCCGGTCATCAGCACCCCGACCTGCATCGGGGAATTGACGGAGTCGGGCCGGTACGCCACCAGGCGCATCCGGAGCGCGCCGGAGATGTCTTCGTTCACGATGACCGGCCGGCCCAGTTCCGTCCTGAACTCCGCGTGCAGCTGGTTGTCGAGCCAGATCTGGAAAAAGCCCGTCTGCCCCGCGTCGGTGGCGTCGTCGAGCACGCCGGCGACGGCCTGGAAGTTGCGGAACCTGCGGGCCAGGTTGAACTCGATCTCGCCTCTCGGCGCGTTCACGAACAGCGACGGCCGCAGCACGATGCTCTCCCCGTAGTGCGTCGCGTTGATCTCCGCGCTGCCGAACCGGATGTCGTGTCCTTGACTGGCCGGTTTCAGCGAAGCGGTGAGCATGGTGGCGCGGACGCGCGTGCGCACCGGGCTCGCGGCCGGCGATGAGCGCGGTCCCGCGAAACGCCCCAGCGGCGGCAGCTGCACGGCCGGGATCCCGGTGAACGCGCGCAGCAGCTCGTCGACGCCCTCGATGGTGAACTCGTCGATCACGTAGTGGGTGGTGGAATAGGCGGCCAGGAAGGTCGGGATCTCGTCCAGCGAACTGCCGGGAAGGACGATCGGAAGCACTCGTCTCGTTTCCTCGGGCAGGTTCCGGGTGAGGTTGTTCCGGATGATCGCGGCCTCGAACTGGCTTCCCCGGCCCACATTCGGCGGCGCCTCGCCGTCGGCACGGCGCCGGTACTCGGGTGAGGCGATGACCAGAATGAAATCCGCCTCGTTCAGCTCACGCAGCGCCCACAACGACCAGTCCCGCCGCTGCCCCTCGACCCAGCGGTCGAGGCTCACGTCCACTCCCGCATCGGAGCGCAGGAACGTCGCGAACCGCAGCACGGAGTCCTTGTGCTCTTCGGAATCGTGCGAGTACGAGATGAAGACCCGGGGAGAATGCGGGGCCTCGGCGTCAGCGGCCTGATTCCGCTCGAACACGGTCACGGTGCTTTCCTTCCACCCGGATGCTGCGATACGACCCGGTATTCGGCCGGACCGGGCCCGCCATTACCGGCTGGGGTGGATCTGTCATGTTTCTGACCGGAAACGCCCGGCGGTGGTCCTCGCACCGGTGAGCGAGCACAATGCCCCCACAGGTTCCGCAAGCAATGAGGGGGCGCACCCGATGCCCGGCTATCTCGTGACCGGCGCGACCGGCCTGATCGGCCGCCAGTTCACCCGGCTCCTGCTGGCCCAGGACGACACCGAACACGTCCACCTGCTGGTCCGCGCCTCATCCCGCGACCGGCTCGCGGACCTGGTGCGACGCTGGCCCCACCCGGAGAAGGTCACGCTCGTGACCGGCGACCTGTCGGCCGACCGCCTCGGCGTTGACGACCAGGCCCGCGAAGAGCTGCGCGACACGATCGACCACCTCGTGCACCTCGCCGCGCTCTACGACATCACCGCGGACGACGAGACCAGCATCCAGGCCAATGTGGACGGCACCCGCAAGGTCGTCGAGCTGGCCGCCGACATCCACGCCGGCTGCCTGCACCACGTGTCGTCGGTCGCGGTCGCCGGGGACCACGAGGGCGTGTTCACCGAGGACATGTTCGACGTCGGCCAGCGGTTGCCCACCGCGTATCACCGGACCAAGTTCGAGGCCGAGCGCTTGGTGCGCCAGCAGGAGGACGTGCCGTGGCGGGTGTACCGGCCCGCCATCGTGGTCGGGGACTCCGAGACCGGCGAGATGGACAAAGTGGACGGTCCCTACTACCTGTTCACCGCCATCGAAAAGCTCAACCGGGTGCCGAACGTGCCGCTCGCCGGGCCGGATCTCGGCGACACCAATATCGTCCCGGTCGACTACGTGGCCGAGGCGCTGGTCACGCTGGTGCGCAAACCGAACCTCGACGGCCGCACCTTCCATCTGGTCAACCCGAAGCCGCAGCCGGTGGTGTCCGTCTACAACGCGTTCGCGAAGGCCGCCGGCGCGCCGACGATCAACGTGCAGCTCGACGAGCGCGTCTCGGACGGCATCCTGCGGCTGGTGAAGCTGTCCGAGCACGTGCCCGGGGTTTCGCTGGTCCGCGACGCGTTCCTGCACCGCCTGGGCATCCCGCCGGTGCTGCTGGAAACGATGTCGTTCCCGTCGGTTTTCGCGTCCGCGGCCACCCGCAAGGAGCTCGCGGCCGCCGGTGGTGTCGACGTGCCCCGGCTGGAGAAGTACGCCGATGTGCTGTGGCGGTACTGGCGGGAGAACCTCGACCCGTTCCGTGCCCGCGCGCACGGTGGCCGCGGCGAGCTGGACGGCCGTCGCGTGATCATCACCGGCGCGTCCTCCGGGATCGGCCGCGCGACCGCGCTCAAGGTCGCCGCCGAGGGCGGGGTGCCGCTGCTCGTCGCCCGCCGCCGGCACGAACTGGAAGAGGTGCGCGACGAGATCCTGGCCGCCGGCGGCACCGCGTCGGTGTATCCCGCCGACCTGACCGACGAGGAGTCGATCACCAAGCTGGTCAAGCAGATCCTCGACGAGCACGGCCGGATCGACATGCTGGTCAACAACGCGGGCCGGTCCATCCGCCGCTCGATCAAGCTGTCCTACGACCGGATCCACGACTACGAGCGCGCGATGGCGATCAACTACTTCGGCGCCGTGCGGCTGATCCTGGCCGTGCTGCCGCACATGTCGGAGCGCAAGTTCGGGCATATCGTCAACGTCTCGTCGATCGGCGTGCAGGGCATCGCGCCGCGGTTCTCGGCGTACGTCGCGTCGAAGGCGGCGTTGGACTACTTCAGCAAGATCGCGGCGACCGAGACACACGGTGACGGCATCACGTTCACCACCATCCACATGCCTCTCGTGCGCACCCCGATGATCCGGCCGACCAAGATCTACGACGCGTTTCCCACGAAATCGCCCGACCAGGCGGCGGACATGGTGCTGCGCGCGCTCAAGGAACGGCCGAAGCACATCGCCACCCCCGAGGGTTACCTCATGCAGGCGGCGTACACGTTCCTGCCGGGAGTCGTGGATGCGCTGGCGTACGAGGCGTTCCGCGTCTTCCCGGACTCCGCGGCGGCGGGCGGCACCGGCGAGCTCAAGCTGGGCAAGGGTGAACGGCATCTGTCCAAAGCCGCCACCCGCTTGATCAAACTCACCCGGGGGTTCCACTGGTGAGTCCACGGCTGGAGGCACCGCACGAGCAAGCGTGACGCAGGAGCGCGGCGTGGAGGACCGATCGGGTGCGGGGTGTCCCGCTTGGACACTGCCGGACACGCGGTGACCTGGCGGCGCTAACGCCCTGTACGCGGGTACCTTCGTCGGCATGGTTCCCGAGCGAGACAATGCCCTGCTCCCGCTGAAGCGTGACTACAACCAGGTGTGGCACGGTTTCGACCGCGGCCAGGTGCTGCAGTACCTGGATCACGTCGAGATGAATCTCCGGCGCGTGATGGCCGACCGTGATGCGGCCATGGCGCAGGCGAGCACGATGTCCCGGGAACTGGAGAACGCGCGCGGCGAGATCCAGCGGCTGCAGGCCCGCGTGGAGGAGCTGAAGAAGCCGCCGGAGCGGGTCGAGGACCTCGACGAGCGGATGCAGCGCACGGTCGAACTGGCCAACGCCCGCGCCGACGAGATCGTCACGCGCGCGCAGGCCGCGGAGGAGCACTGGGCGTCGAGTACCGACGTGTCGCGCAAGCTGCGGGAACGGTTCCAGAAGCTGATCGACAAGCTCGAGGTGCACGCGGAGGCGCTGGAGGCCGAGCACCGGAACGCGCTCGACTCGACCAAGGCCGAGGTCCGCAAGCTCACCACGGAGGCCGCCCAGCGGCGGGCCACCCTCGACATCGAGGCCGAACGCAAGCGGCGCACCGTCGAGCACGATTTCGACGCGGCCATCGCCTCGCAGCGGGCCGCGCTGGAGAAGCACATCGCCGACCAGCAGACGGCGAGCAAGAACCAGGCCGAGCGGCGCATCGCCCAGGCGACGGGCGAGGCGAAACGCCTGGTCGACGAGGCCAACGCGCGTGCCAAGCGGCTCGTCGCCGAGGCCACGGCGGACGCCGAGCGGCGCGAGGACGAGGCGAACCGCCGGGTGCAGCGCCTGAACTCGCTCAGCGAGCAGGCCGTCGCGCGGCTGCGCAAGGCCAACGACGTGCTGGCGCGCAGCCACTCGTCGCTGTCGCCGCTGCGCGAGGAGTCGGTCGTCGACATGAGCCGCCCGGCGCCGGTGGACCCGCCGACGAACCCGGTGTCACCCAAGCCGGTGGCCGCGTTCACGCCGCCGACGAAGGTCGCCAAGCCGGTCGAGAAGCCGTCACCGGCGACGAAGCCCTCGCAGGAGCCGGTGCAGCCGGCGTCCGCGAAGAAGGTCTAACCCGGCAGCCGCGGCCAGGGGTTGCGCTCTTCGAGCTGGGCCGCCAGAGCCAGCAGCCGCGCCTCGCCCCGCGGCGGCGCGACGAGTTGCACGCCGATCGGCAGGCCACGCGGGTGCTGCCCGGCCGGCACGGACATCGCCGGGTACCCGGCCAGGTTCCACAGGCCCGCGAAACCCGCCAGCCGGATCGACGGGATCGCGTTCGCGAGGGCCGAGCGCTCGTGCCAGCGCGCCGCCTTGGGCGAAAGCGTGGCGAGCGCCGGGGTCAGCAGGATGTCGTAGCCGTCGAAGAACTCCTCGGCGCGGGCGAGCCAGCGCGTCCGGGTCCCGGCTTGGATCACCCCGGCCGTGCGCAGCGCGCGGCCGAGCTTCACGTGTGCCCGGGTGCGCGGCTGCAGCAACGCCTTGTCCAGACCATCCGCCTGTTCGGACGGTCCGGCGAACCAGCGGGCCAGAATCCCCAGCGTGGCCTCGATCCCGTATCGCGGGGTCGCCCGCTCGACCGCGTGTCCCGCCGCGGCGAGCACGTCCGCGACGCGGTCGACGGCGTCGCGCAGGGGTTTCGGCACCGGCGCGTGCGTCATCGGGACGTCGGTGGAGACCGCGATCCGCAGTTTCCCCGGCTCGCCTGGCCGGGCGAGGTCCGGCCGGTCGGCCAGGACCGAGAGCAGCAGCGCGGCGTCGGCGACCGTGGTGGCGAGGCTGCCGTGCGCCGACATGCCGTACCAGCCGGTCTCGGCGAGCAGGTCCGCGCCCGGTTTGATGCCGACGAGCCCGCAGTTGGCCGCCGGGAAGCGGACGGAGCCGAGCCCGTCGGTGCCGTGCGCGACCGGCACCAGCCCGGCGGCGACGGCCGCGGCGCTCCCACCGGACGAGCCGCCCGCGGTGTACGCGGGGTTCCAGGGGTTGCGCGCGATGCCGTCCGGCGAGTCGCTCATCGGCCAGATGCACAGCTCCGGCACGCGGGTGATGCCGACGAGCACCGCTCCCGCCCCCCGCAGGCGTTTCACGATGTCGGAGTCTTCTGTGGACGGTGCGCTCGGGGTGGCCGCGGAACCCCAGGACGCGTACTCCCCGGCGATCTCGGTGACGTCCTTGACCGCGACGGGCACCCCGGCGAGCGGCAGCTCGGCGAGATCCGCGCGGCCCGCCAGCTCGCGCGCTTCGCCGACCGCCTCGGGGCGAATCTTCCGGAACGCGCCCACCACGCGGTCCGCCGTCTCGATCCGGTCGAGCACGCGCTCGGTCAAGGCGACCGGGTCGACCTCGCCCGCCCGGACCGCTTCGGACAGCTGCGTCGCTTCCATGGACCTGACCCTAACCGCTTGTTGAGGAAGCCGTTGGTACGCGCGTGATCAGGTGAACAACGCGAGGTCGATCGAGGCCGCGAGCGCCGCATAGCCGGCGTCGTTGCCGTGCAGGTGATCGCCCATGTGGAAATCGTCCCTGATGTGGCCGGGTGTTGGGGGTCGCGCCACACGGCGTCGAAGTCGAGGACCGCGTGGCGCCGAGCACCGTCAAACCGTGCGCGTGCGCTCGTTCGATGATCTGCCCGTGCGCGCGGAGGAGATCCGCGGCGTCAACGGGCGCGTCGGTTTTCATGATCCCGGCGAACTCGGGGTCCACTTCGCCGGGCGCGATGGAGAAGGCGATGTCGTTGGCGCACCGGGCGGCGAGCAGCTCGGGCCAGCCGCCACCTATCGCTCCCGCGCCGTCGGTGGTGGAACTGCCGATCGCGACAACACCGACGGCAGGCTCCGGCACGAAGGTCTCCACGGCCGAGAGCAATGCCCGGCCGTGCAACGGCTGCGCGGCGGGCGGCAGGCCGGCGGTCGGCGTGTGGTCGCCGGGAATGATCCAGCCCGGCCCGGCGACCAGGTTGTGGCCAGTGACGTCCTCGACGCGTCCGGGCAGATACACGCTGACGACCAGCGTGGCCATCGGCGAAACGGTGAGATCCACGGGGTCGCTGACCGCCGGTGCGCCCGCCGGGACGAACGTGGCTGGGCTCGCTCCGAAGGTCACGGGTCGGTCGCTGCCCGGCAGCACTGTCCCGTCCGGGCCTGCGATGCCCACGCGTGCGGCCCCGATGGTCAGCCCGGTGCCGCCGAGTTCGTTCGTGAACCGGATCCGGACCCGGCTGCCGCCGCAGCTGATGCGCACCTCCTGGCGCAGGGTCGCGTCGGCGATACCGGGGATTTCCCACGTTGTTCCAAGAGACAGTTTGGAACAACGTTCCGGTCGCTGGCCGCCCGGTTGTCGACGGGGGCCGGCGCCATCTACCACCACGTCGCGAACAAGGACGAACTCCTCGCCGCCGCGGCGGTGGAACTGGTCGCGCGCGTGGCTGGCACGGGGCCTTCCGACGCGAGCGTGCGGGCGCTCATGCTCAGCGTGTTCGACGTGATCGACGCCCACCCGTGGCTCGGCGCGCAACTCTCGCGCGCTCCGTGGCAGACGGCCGTCCTGCTGATCCTCGAAAGCGTCGGGGAGCGACTGGAGGCGTCGGGTGTCTCAAAGCGCCACCGCTTCGACGTCGCGACCGCGCTCGTGAACTACATCATGGGCGCAGCGGGACAATACGCCGCGGGCTCGCGCCTCCCACCGGGCGTCGGCCGGACCGCCTTCCTCGAAACGGTCGCCAAGGACTGGACATCGCGAGCGGGCCGGGAACAGTTTCCGTTCGTCCACGCGATCGCCGCGCAGCTGGCGCGCCACGACGACCGGCGGCAGTTCGCGGCCGGCGTCGATCTCATCCTCGCCGGCGCCGCGGCCCTCCCGTAACGCCTTCTCCGCCCAGCGCGACTCCGAATGGTCCAGGCCACAAAGGAGTCGACTTGTCCGCCAAGAGACTTTCGAGCTGGGTCGGTGCGTTCGCGCTCGGCGCCGTGCTCGCGGGATGTGGGGTCACCACACCCAGCACTCCCGTCACCCCGCCGACCACCACGACGATCAGCAGTTCGGCCGTCGCACCGGTCGCGCCCGCCCCGGTCATCACAACCACGACCACGCCACCGGCCGCCGCGGCCCCGGCTCCGGTGGTGCAGCAAGCGCCACCGCCGCCCGCCGCGCACACCACGGCGAAGCGCACGACGGAAACCACCCAGAAAGCGGCTGTCGGCTGCTCAGGCGGGTACATCAACGTCGACGGCAACTGCGTGCCCCGGCCGACGCACGCGGACTCCCCGCCCGCGGGCGCGACCGCGCACTGCAAGGACGGCACCTACAGCTTCAGCCAGCACCGGCAGGGCACCTGTTCGGGCCACGGCGGCGTCGCGCAATGGCTTTAGCCGTCGGTCGTCGCGGGCGCTGAGATCGTCCGGTCCGAACCAAAGCTGATGCCCTTCGCCTCCTTGCCCACCAACGTCAGCACCGTGACCACGACGAGCACCGGGATGACCGTCACCATCAGCGCGAACGGGTAGCCGTGGCTCTCCGCCAGGCTTTCCTGGATCGGCAGGTTGAACGCGGCGAGGCAGTTGCCCAACTGGTAGGTCACGCCGGGGTAGAACCCGCGGATCGCGTCCGGCGACATCTCCGTCAGGTGCGCCGGGATCACGCCCCACGCGCCCTGCACCATGACCTGCATCAGGAACGCGCCAAGACACAGCATCGCGGCGGTCGTCGACAGCGCGAACAGCGGCACGATCGGCAGCCCGAGCACGGCGCAGAACGCGATCGTGTAGCGGCGGCCGAAACGTTCCGACAGGGAACCGAAAATGAGGCCGCCGGCGATCGCGCCGATGTTGTAGATCACCGCGATCCAGGTCGCCGTCGTCGTCGACAGGCCCGCGCCGCCGTTGGTGTGCGAGGAAAGGAAGGTCGGGTAGACGTCCTGCGTACCGTGGCTCATCCAGTTGAACGCGGTCATCAGCAGCACGAGATAGACGAACCGGCGGATGATCTTCGGGTCCAGCAGGATGTCCTTTATGGACGTCCGGGTGACCCGCATCTTCTCCCGCGTGCTCTCCCACACCTCGGATTCCTTGACGCGCGCCCGGATGATGAGGCTGATCAGCGCGGGAATGATGCTCAGTGCGAACAGCCATCGCCAGGACAGTCCCGCCCAGTCGAGAATCAGAAGCGACGCGAGCGAAGCGAGCAGGTAGCCGAAGGAATAGCCTTCCTGCAGCATTCCGGAGAAGAAACCGCGCCGCTTCACCGGAATCTTCTCCATCGCGAGCGCGGCGCCGAGCCCCCATTCGCCGCCCATGCCGATGCCGTAAAGCAGCCGCAGGATCAGCAGCACCGTGAAGTTCGGCGCGAACGCGCACAGGAAACCGACGATCGAATAGAAGATGACGTCCACCATCAGCGGGATGCGACGGCCGACCCGGTCCGCCCACAGGCCGAACAGCAACGCCCCGACCGGCCGCATGATCAGCGTCGCGGTCGTGATGAACGCGACGTCGGCCTTGCCCATCCCAAAGCTCTTGGCGATATCGGCGTAGACGAACACGACGATGAAGTAGTCGAACGCGTCCATCGTCCAGCCGAGCACCGCGGCGAGGAAGGAGTTCCGCTGATCGGAGGTGAGGCGCTGACGCGCTGACGACTCTGCCATAGCTGGACACCCTATTGAGGCAATCACCAACGAACCAGCCCGCAATGGCGGGAATTTTCCTACATTTCGGGCAAAAGGTCGGGGCTCAGAGCAAGAGTCCGGCCAACTCGTCCAGCAAGGCGATCACCTGAGCGGCCCGTGCTCGATCGCCGACCGCGGACTCGACGGCCTTGTCGATCCGGCGGCCGGCCCGGCGACTGATCGCCCGCATGGCCTCGCCGGTCACCTGGACCTGGGTGCGCCGCCCGTCGCGCGGGTCGGCGACAGAGGTGATCAGCCCGCGCTCACGAAGCCTGGCCACCGACGCGGACACGTGACTCTGCACGAACCCGGTCCGCTCACGGATCTCGCCGACCGAAGCACCGGGATGCCGGATCACGTCCTCCAGCACGGCCCGTTCGCCCGGCGTGAGCACGAGGTCGCCGGGTTTTCCCGTCGCCACCGCCGAAATCTCGATCAGCCGCCTGCCGAGCCGATGCACCTGCCCACCGTCCATGCCTGCCAAGATACATCGCTGAAGATGTATCGTTGGCGATATGTCTTTGACCGGAGTCGGCAAGACCGCGCTGGGCGTAGCGGTCATCCGCGCCCACGAGAGCCGCCGTGCGGACCGGCTCTTCGACGATCCCTATGCCCAGGCCTTCGTCGACGCGCTGCCGGATGCCTTTCCGCAAACCGCTGACACGACAGGGATCGGCGCCACTTTCGTCGCGCATGCCGCCATCCGCACCAGGTTCTTCGACGACTACCTGCTGGGCGCCGGTTGCGCACAGGTCGTGCTACTCGCGGCCGGCCTGGATACCAGGGCGTTCCGGCTGTCCTGGCCGCCGGGCACCGGACTGTTCGAACTCGATCTCCCGGATGTACTGGCGTTCAAGGAAAAAGTGCTCGCCAACGCAACGCCCCGGTGTGCGCGCACAGTGGTCTGCGTCGACCTCCGTATGGACTGGACCAGTGCGCTCTCCGAAGCCGGATTCGATCCCGGCGTGAAAACCGCCTGGCTCGCCGAAGGTCTGCTCACCTACCTGACGGCCGACGAGGCCAGGCGCCTGATGACCGCCGTCTCGGAACTTTCCGCGCCCGGCAGCACTCTCGCGCTCGAACACGGCTCCGTGCCCGCGCAGGCCTGGAGGCTACCGGCGCAGTACACCTCGCTCTGGAAAGGCGGCCTGGGCGACGACGCACCGGAATGGTTCGCGAGCCACGGCTGGCAGGTGCGGTTCACTGCGTTCTCTGACGTGGCAATCTCTTACGCGCGAACGATTTCCGTGGAAGGCGGTTTCCTGACGCTCACTCGTCCTTGACCTCGAATTCGGCCCGTACACCGAGCAGCCGCACCGGGCGGGTGCTCTCGAAGCGGGCGAGCACCCGCAAAGCCGCTTCCCGCAAGACTTCCGCGTCGCTGGTCGGCGCGTCGAGCGTCATGCTCCGGGTCTGGGTGATGAACGGCGCGAACCGCACCTTGACCGCGACGCGCGCCGCGGGACGTCCCTCGGCGACGACGTCGTCCGCCACCAAGGCGGCCAGCGCGGCGACCTCGCGAGCGATCTCCGCCGGCTCGGTCAGGTTCTGCTGGAACGTCACCTCGCGACTGCGCGACCGCGGCACATACGGCGTCGCGGTCACCTCACGATCGCCGAGCCCGCGCGCCAGCAGCCGGAACCACGGCCCCATCGTGGGCCCGAACCGCGCGGCCAGCGCGTCCCGGTCGGCCGCGGCGAGCGCGCCGACGGTCTCGATGCCCAGCTCCGCCAGCTTCTTCGCGGTCCGGCGGCCGATCCCCTGCAGTGCCTCGGTGGGACGGCCGTCCATCACCTCGGACCAGTTGTCCTCGGTCAGCCGGTACACGCCCGCGGGTTTGCCGAACCCGGTCGCGGTCTTCGCGCGCAGCCTGTTGTCCCCGATGCCCACGGAGCAGGACAGCCCCGAGTCCTCGGTCACCGCGCGCCGGATCTCGGCCGCCAGCGCCTCCGGATCGTCCGTGCTCGCGCCGACGAACGCCTCATCCCAGCCGAGCACCTCGACGACGACCGGGAACCGGCGCAGCGTCGCCATGACCCGCTCGGACACCTCTTCGTAAGCCGGCTTGTCGACCGGCAGGAACACCGCATCGGGGCAGCGCTTGGCTGCGGTCCGTAACGGCATGCCCGAGTGGACACCGAACTCACGCGCCTCGTACGAGGCGGTCGCCACCACCGCGCGCTGGGTCGGGTCGCCCGTGCCGCCGACGATCACCGGCCGTCCTCGCAGCTCCGGGTGCCTGGCCACCTCCACGGCCGCGATGAACTGGTCGAGGTCCACGTGCAGGATCCAGTTCCCAGGCACCCGCCCAGTATGCGCGCGGGCCCGGTTTTCCGCGCGAAACTCTTGCCCGCTGGGGTGTGTCACACGATAGGGTGACCCGGGCTCAAAGCGGCCCGCTAGGCTGTGGCCACCCAGACGAAGGACGAGGAGGGCACGCTCCGTGACGACAGCGACCCACAGTCTCGACGCTACGTCCGGGGCGACCACCGTCGCCGAACTGCTGGCCCGGAACGGTGCCCGCGCCGGCCAAGCGCCGCACCGCCGTTCCCGGGTGAGCGAAGAATGCTTCGAAGGCACCCTCCCGGCGTTCCCGCCGGTCGACGACACGCCGACCACCCAGTACCGCTACGACAAGACCACGGTTGCCGCGCTGCTCGAAACCGCGCCGGCCGAAGAGCCGCGTGCTGGTGTCGAGAAGGTCCGTCCCGCCCGCGCCGGGCTCAAGATCGCCGGGCTCGCCTTCGCCGGCGCCGTCCTGGCGGGTGGCTGGGCGCTGGCGAACGCGCAGGCACCCGGTACCGAGGACGGCGGCACCGCCTCCGGCCCGGTGCCGAGCAACAACACTCCCGAGTCCGACAGCCAGCTGCTCGCGTCGGCCCCCGTCGGGGCGCAGGTCGTGACGCTGGCGTCGTCGTCGCCGACCGGCACCGCCGAGATCCCGGCGAGCGCCCCGGCGCAGCAGCCGGACCGCGGCAAGTTCAGCGGGACGCTGCCGAACACGACGACCCAGTCGAAGACCACGCCGCCCAAGACCACGGCGGCCGCGCCGCCGGCGCCGCAGATCAGCGCGCCGAAGCTGCCGCCGGGTACCTACGTCTGGCCGGTCAACCCGTACCAGTGGCCCGGCAGCCACGACAACGGTGGCAAGTACAACGGCGGCGGCCACCACCGTCACCGCTGAGGCCGGCTTATTTCGGTCGGTAGGTGCGTGAGGTACGTGCTACCGTCCGCGGCATGATGCGCGCCGCAGTCACGACGACGCCGGAAACGCTCCCGGCGCGCTGAATCATGTCCCGGGGCGAGCGGCCCCGGGAGGTGTTCTTCTGGCGCGGTCCTCGCCCACTACTCGCGAGGAGACCACAGCCATGCACGATCACCGCAAACTGGGCCGCGAACTCGGCCTGTTCGGCAGCGATCCCCTGATCGGTGCCGGACTGCCGTATTTGCTCCCCGATGGGGCGACCATTCGGCACATCTTGGAAGAATATGTTCGCGCGCTCGAACAACGGGCGGGCTACCGGCACGTGTATTCGCCGGTGCTCGGCAAACGCGAGCTTTATGAAATCTCGGGTCACTGGGCGAATTACGGCGACGACATGTTCCCGCCGATGGACGTGGGTGGCGAGCAGGTCGTCCTGCGGCCGAGCCTGTGCCCGCATCACGCGCTGATCTACCGGTCCCGCGCGCACAGTTATCGCGAGTTGCCGTTGCGGTTCGCGGAACTGGGCGGGATGTACCGGTCCGAGCTGTCCGGTGTGCTCGGCGGGCTGACCCGCGTGCGCGCGATTCAGCTCAATGACGCGCATATTTTCTGCACTCCGGAACAGGCGGTCGGCGAGGCGCGCGCCGCGCTACAGCTGATCCGGCGGGCGTATGAAGACCTGGGGATCGAGCCTTCCCGGTACCGCCTTTCACTGCCCGGCGCGGACGGAAAATACGTCGGGGACCCGGAATTGTGGCAACGTGCGAATGCCATGCTGCTCGACGTTCTCGCCGATTTCCCTTACGAGGCGGTCGAAGGCGAGGCAGCATTCTACGGGCCGAAAATCGACGTGCAGATCATCGACAACGCGGGCCGTGAATCGACCCTGTCGACCGTGCAGATCGACTTCTATCAGCCGGCCCGGTTCGACCTGCACTACATCGGCGCGGGCGGCGACCGGCACCGGCCGGTCATGGTGCACCGCAGCGTCATCGGCAGCATCGAACGCGCCCTCGCGCAGTTGATCGAAGTACACGGCGGCGCGTTCCCGGCGTGGCTGGCACCGGTCCAGGTGGTCATCCTGCCGGTGTCCGACGCGGAACACCTTGCCGCGGAAGGGTTTCTGCAACAATGCGTCGATGCCGGACTGCGGGCGGAGGTCGTCGACTCAGCGCACGGCAGCCTCGGCGCGCGAATCCGGACCGCGCGACTCGTGCCGTTCCAGGCGATCATCGGTTCCCGGGAAGCGGCCGACGACCGGGTCGCGCTGCGCCTACGCGCCGGACAACGACTGGATCCCTTGCCGCGCAAGGAAATCCTGGCACACTTGGGGGCAGCGGGTAAGCCGCCTCGCAGGGGCTGAGCCCGTCAGCCGATCCAGCGGCGCATTTGGCCGGCCAGAACGCGCCCGAATCGCAGTTCGGGGAAATGCGCGCCCACGCCGTACGTGTTGTCACCCTCGAGCTCCCGGAAGAGCCGCTCACGAACCCGGGCGGCGAGGTCCGGGTCGACATCACCGATCGACCGCCAGGTCGGCTCGTCCAGCTGGACCGGGCAGACGATCGCGTCCCCGAGAATGAGCACCCGATGCGCCCCTGAGGACACGATGACCGAGAGGTGGCCGGGGGTGTGTCCTGGCGTCATGATGATGTCGACTCCCGGCGCGACCGTCGTGTCGTCGGCGATCAGACGCAGCCGGGACCCGTCCACGTTCTGCAACCCGTGGCGAATGTGGTCGAACATCCAGACATTCGGATCCTGCACGAAATGCTGCCAGTCGGGAGCGCCGATCCAGATCTCGGCATTGGGGAAGACGGCCGCGGCGGTGGCGTCGAAGAGCCAGCCGCAATGGTCCGCGTGGAGGTGAGTGCAGATCACCGCGTCGATTTCTTCGACGCCCACCCCCGCGGCACGGAGACCGACGAGAAGTTGCCCGCCGACAAGCAGCCTCCGGTCACCGTCGTCGCGCATTTCGGGGCCCATTCCCGCGTCGATCAGAATTACCCGTGATCCGGTCCGGACGAGGAAACAGCCGATGGGCAGCCAGGCCTTTCCGTACCGGGTGAACAGGTCTTCGTGGCCGTGGGCCGTGACGTGGTCGCCGAAATAGCCCGGCCCGGCACGGAAGGTGCCGTCGGCGATCGGGTGAATGTCGATCTCACCAATACGCATCAGCGGATCCTGTTCCGAATAGAGCCGAGCCGGGTGATACCGCATTCCACGACATCGCCCAGTTTCAGGAAGCGGGGCGGTTCGAATCCGATGCCGACACCGGCGGGCGTCCCGGTGGCGATGATGTCGCCGGGCAGGAGTGTGATGCCCGCGGAGATGGTCGCGATGAGCTGCGGCACAGAGAAGATCAGGTCGGCCACAAGCGCGTCCTGCCGTGGCTCGCCGTTGACGCTGCTGGTGACGCGGAGCGTGCTGAGGTCGCCGGCCTCGTCCGCGGTGACGGCCCACGGTCCCATCGGGCCGTGGGTGTCGAGGGACTTGCCCAGCAGCCATTGTTTGTGGTCACGCTGGAGGTCTCGGGCGGTCACGTCGTTGATGATCGTGTAGCCCCACACGTGGGCCATCGCCTCGGCCTCCGTGATCGCGCGGCCGCCACGCCCGATGATGACCGCAAGCTCTGCCTCATAGTCGAGCTCCGAAGTGACCTCAGGGTGGGATTCGATGTCGTCGAAGGGGCCGGTCACCGTCGTCGTCGCTTTGGAGAACACGATGGGCTTGTCCGGCAGTTCCTCGCTGCGACTGGGAGTGTCATAACCGGAGCGGCCGAACTCCGCCACGTGCTCCCGATAGTTCTTGCCCACGGCGAAGATGTTTCGTCGCGGTCGCGGGATTGGTGCCAGCAGGCGATATTCGTCGATGACCGGCAGGTCGTTCGCCTGTGTCAGCTTCTCGGCCACACCATCCCAGTTCTCGATCAGTTCGAGCAGCGACTGCTCCCCGACGAGCGCGTGCGCGGTGCGTTCGTCGTCACCGATGACAGCGACCGTTTGGCCGTCACCGGTTTGCACGGTTGCCAGTTTCACGAGCTTCCTTCCTACCAATTCAAACCAATACGTGCTTTGGACTCGATTGATTTCACCAGTATGTAGGGGCAATGCAGGGCACGCAAGGCGCCCTGCCTGCTACAATTGGTTCAGATTGGTGAGAGAAGGTTGGATATGTCAGGGATACCGGTCGTCGACCGGCTGCGGTCGGTTCTCGAACGCGGGCAGGAGTCGGGAGAACTGCGAGCGGGATCACGCCTGCCGACGGAGCGAGCCTTCGCCGAGTCCTTGTCGGTTCCGCGCAGCGCCGTCCGGCAAGCCCTCGGCGTGCTGGAGCGCGAGGGCCTGATCAGCCGCCATGTCGGGCGAGGCACGTTCCTGACCACGGATGGCGGTCACGTCGACGCGCAGGAACTCATGACGAGCCCGGCCGAGATCATGGACACCCGTCTCATGATCGAACCCGAGATCGCCATTCATGCCGCTCGCAACGCCACACCGTCCGACCTGGCCGAGATCGAGCGGTGCATGCGCCGCGGGAACGCGTGCGAGCCGTATCTGGAGTTCGAAGCCTGGGATTCGGCGTTCCACCGGGCGATCGCCGCGTCGGTGCACAATGGTCTGCTCCTGCGCATGTTCGACACGATGAACGCCGCCCGGGACCTCCCGGTCTGGGGCAACAGCAAGCTGCGCTCAGCGACGAAGGACCGCCGGGTGGCCTACGAGCAGGAGCATGCCGCCATCTTGACGGCCTTGGCCGATCGCGACCCCGGTTCCGCACAGGTCGCCATGCGCGAACACCTCAACAGCGTGAAGTCCAACCTCTTGAATCCGCCGCGCTAGACCGCGCCCCGACACGACTGTCAGTGCCGGCGAAGGCGCCCATCGCACGTGGCCAGGTTGACGCCTTCGCCGCTGGACGCGGTGAGGTGGGCGGCGTCGCCGAGCAGAGTCACCCCTCGGCGTCCAGCCCCACCGGCGCCCAGCTCTGACACCCAGCCGTCGAACTCCCACGCGATCCGCCCGATACCTGGCCGGCAGCGACACGGACCGTACCCTGCCAACTGACCACTGTGGACGGTCGAATGTCTCCCCGATCTACATGCGCACCCCGGCATTTGACACTTTGTTAGGCACCTAGCTATATTCGTTAGGTGGCTAACGAACAGGCGGATCCCGAGCACCAGTCCGCGGGTGCGTGGGCGAAGAAGTACCACTTGGCGACCCGCGTCGTGATGGAGACCGTCCTTCGCCCGTTCGATCTCGGGCCCACCCAGTGGTACGTCATGTACCAGCTCATGACCGTGGGGCCGACCTCGCAACGTGACCTCGTGCGCATGCTCCAGGTCGAGCGCGCGACGCTGACGGGTGTCGTGGCCGCCCTGGTCCGCAAGGGTCTGGTCGAGCAGAAGCCTGATGCCACCGATCAGCGCCAGAAGGTGTTGACCGCCACCCCTGCCGGCGCCGCGCTCTGGCGTGAGTTGCCCGATCCGATCGCGCTGATCCTCCAGACAGCGTTCGACGGCGTCCCGCAAACCGACATCGACACGACCGCCCGCGTACTGCGCGAGGCGACCGGCAGGCTCACCAAGCGCTTTCCGAAGGGAAACGAATCATGACCATCCTCATCACCGGCGGAACCGGCCTCGTCGGAACCCGCCTGCTCCGCCGTCTCGTCGACGCGGGCATCGAGTGCCGCGCCCTCGTCCGCGCGGGCAAAGAACTCCCGGCGGGTGTGACGCCCGTCGCGGGTGATCTGCTCGACCCGGCGACGTTGCCCAAGGCTGTCGAAGGCGTCTCCGCGGTCATCCACCTCGCCGCGGTCCTGCGCACTCCCGACCCCGCGCTGATCGAGCAGGTGAACGTCGGCGGCACGAAGAACCTCATCGACGCCATGCTGAGCCACGCTCCCGAAGCACGCGTCATCATGGCCAGCACCAACCTCGTCTACGACGCCGACCTGTCGCGGCCGGCCCGTGAAGAGGACCCGGCCAACGCGCAGCAGCCGTACCCGGCGACCAAGATCGTCGCGGAACGCCTCGTGCGCGAAAGCGGTCTGGCGTGGAGCGTCCTGCGATTCGCCTTCGTCTACGGCGACGCCGACGGCCACCTGCAGTCCGCGCCGCAGCTGCTGGGTTCCTGGGACTGGCACCCCGCGGCGACGATGAGCCTCATCCACCACCGCGACATCGCAACCGCGATGCTGCTCGCACTGACCGGCGTGATGGACGGCCGCGTCGTCAACCTCTCCGACGACGCCCCCACATCGGTCTACGAGATCGCCCGCATCGTCGGCGCCGAGTACAAGGAATCCGGAGAGCCGTTGGAGAACCCGTGGCGGGGACACGTCGACGGAACTCTCGCGCGGGAACTCGGCTTCCGGCCGGTCGTCCGCAGTGTCCACCAGGCCGCCGCCGAAGGCGTGCTGTGACGACATGGAATTGCCTCGCGAAGCTTCGGCGGGTGGCGGCATGAGCACGACCGATGTGCGGTTCCTCGATCCAGTTCGATGGTCGGAGCGGATCTGGGTGGATGGTCAGTGGCGGCCCGGAGCCGGCGGCCACCACGCCATTGTGTCCCCCTCGACCGGCGAACAACTCGGAAAGATCGGTTTCGCGTCACCGGCGGATGTCGACGCGGCGGCCGAGAGCGCCATGATCGCTCAGCGAGAGTGGGCGGCACGAAGCTACGAGGATCGTGCCGCGGTGCTCCGGCGGGCGGGCGACATCTGGAACGCCCAATCCGCCGAGATCGTCGAGTGGCTCCAGCGCGAATCCGGCTCTGCTACGGCGAAAGCCGAGCACGAGGTCGCCACGGCGGCACAGGAATGCTACGAGGCCGCCGCGCTGGCCGCGGTGCCCTACGGCGAGGTTCTGCGAAGTACCGAACCACGTCTCAGCTTCAGTCGCCGGGTTCCCGTCGGCCTCGTCGCGGTCATCGCGCCGTTCAACGCACCGATCGTCCTGTCGATCCGCGCGGTCGCTCCCGCTCTCGCGCTCGGCAACGCCGTTCTGCTCAAGCCGGACAGCCGGACCTCCGTCAGCGGCGGGGTCACACTGGCCGCGGTGTTCGAGGAAGCCGGTCTGCCCAAAGGACTCCTTCAGCTGTTGCCCGGCCGCGGCGTGGACGTGGGCGAGCGGCTCATCACAACGCCGCACACTCGCGTGGTCGCGTTCACCGGCTCGACGGGTGTGGGCCGCCGGGTGGGCGAACTGGCGGCGCACCATCTCAAGCGCGCTCACCTCGAACTGGGCGGCAACAACGCGCTGATCGTCCTTGACGACGCCGACCTCGCCCATGCCCCGGGCGTCGGCGCGATGGGTTCCTTCATCCACCAGGGCCAGATCTGCATGGTTACCGGCAGGCAGCTCGTCCACGAGTCGATCGCGGACGAGTACGCGACCAGGTTGGCCGAACGGGCGCAGGCGCTCGTCGTGGGTGATCCGGCCGGGTCACAGCCGGTCCAGCTCGGTCCCATCATCGACCAGAAACAGTTGCACAGCATCGATTCCATCGTGCGCGACACCGTCGCGGCCGGAGCCCAATTGAAGGCGGGCGGCACGTTCGACGGTCTGTTCTACCGGCCGACCGTGCTCGACCACGTCACGCCGGAGCATCGCGCGTTTCGCGAGGAGATCTTCGGTCCGGTGGCTCCGATCACCCGATTCGCGACCCTCGACGAAGCGGTCGAACTGGCCTGCGACACGGAGTACGGCCTGTCGCTCGGAATCCTCACCGGCAACGTCATGCGCGGGCTGGCGCTGGCCGATCGGATCCCGTCCGGCAATGTCCACATCAACGACCAAACCGTCAACGACGAGGTCCCGGTTCCGTTCGGCGGTGTCGGTGCTTCCGGCACGGGTTCTCGTCATGGCGGCCATCAGGCCAATCTGGAAGCGTTCACGGAACTGCAATGGGTGACGGCGCGCGGCGAGCTTCCGCGCTATCCAGAAATGGAGCACGTGTGACTCACCTGTCTTCGACGACCGGTGCACCAGTGCAGGGCCTGTCTCTGCATGAGAGGGATCGGCGGTGGACCGTGACGCGTGAGTTCATGCGCGAACGCGGCCTCGATCTCTTGCTGGTCGGCGGATTTCGCAGTCGTGACCACTACGAGCACTACCTGAGCAACGACTACATCGAAGGGGCGGTGGTCTTCCCTATTGCCGAAAACCCGGTGGCCGTGACCTGGGCGGGCACCCGCATTCATCGCGCGGAGGACAGTTTCGCCCGGGGCATGGTCCCCTGGATCACCGATTACCGCATCGGCTCGGACGGCGGCGCCGTCGCCGGCCTGATCAAAGATCTGAGCCAGGGCGGGAAAATCGGCGTCGTTGGGCTCGACACCCAGACCGCAGGCGAGTTCAGTGGATTCATTCCCGCCCGCTTCTGGCTGGATCTGACCGCCGGCTTGTCAGGTCGCGAGATCGCCGATGTTTCCTGGGACTTCAACGAAATGATGCTGCCCAAGAGTGCGGAGGAACTGACCCTGCTGCGCTGGGCGGGCAGTGCCGCCGAGGCGGCCGGCCAGGTCATGCTGGACGTCGTCGCCCCCGGTGTGCCGGAAACCGAGATCTATGCCGAGATTCTCGCCACGCTGTTCCGGCGCGGGTGTGGCGTGCGCTATCCGACTCTCATCCTGAACTCGGGCTATCCGAGCTTGTCGTGGGGGCCGCCGCGGTGGACCACGACGGCCGAACCGCCGCGCCGGATCGCCGCCCGGGACCTCGTGATGGCGGAGATCTTTCCGACCTACGGCAATGCCGAAGTCCAGGTGCAGATGTCGATCGCCGTGGGCAAGCCGGATCCGGTCGTCGCGCAGTGTGCGGCCGTGGCGCGAGCCTCCTACGAGGCGGGCCTGTCCGTGCTGCGGGCCGGCATCACGTTCGGCGAGCTCGTGCGGGCGATGGAACAGCCCTTGCTGGAAAACGGTTGCTGGGCTCTGACGCCGCTGGTCCACAGTCTCAACCCGCAGGCGTTCCTCGGCTTCACGCGCGTGAGGCAGCAGGACGCGGCCACGCTGACGTCACTTCCCGGTCCTCCGCCGCGGAACCTGTCACGGCTTCAAGCTGCGGATTTGGTGCTGCCGGCGGGTACCACGCTGGCCTTCGAACCGAACGCCTGCATCGAACGCACCCGGGTCGTCGTCGGTGGCACCATCATCGTCACCGACGACGGCTACGAGGAGGTCAACAGTCTCTCCTGCCGGATGCACGTGATGGATGTCTAGACCCGGCGATACGGATTAGGCTCCGGCTGTTTCACCACTGAACGTCGAACACTGGAGATTGGCCGTTATGACCGAGCGCGCGGCGGAAGCTGCGGCACTGATCGAATCTGTCGTTGCCTGGGCCCGTGAACAGCCCGGAACATACGGATTAGTGCTTGTCGGTTCGTACGCGCGCAATGCGGCACGCCCCGACTCCGATGTCGATTTCGTGTTGCTGTCCACCACCCCGGACTTCATGCCGCCGGCTGACTTCGGCCCTCCGATTCGGCGACAGCGTTGGGGTGACGTGTGGGAATACCGATTCCGCACAAGAAGAGGATTGGAGTTCGAGATCAACGTTACCGATCCGGGCTGGCCCGGCGCGCCGGAAGCGACCCGGGCACCCGGCGCGTCGTCACTGACGGGGCACGCGTGTTGTTCGACCCGAGCGGGGAGGTCGCCGAACTCCTGGCCGCATCAGCGAGCCCCGGAACAACCCACTGACCAGCGCAAACGTGCCCCCGACGGGACTCGAACCCGCACTGGGTCGATTCCCAGGCGGTGTTGCGCGACGTTTCCCGACGCTTCCCGATACGTGGCGCTAGCTGCTCAGATAGCGAAAGCAAACATGCGAAGGTGTCTGTCGTTTGCCGTCGCGCGACAGCCAATGTGGGGCGTAAGTGGGGCGGCGATCAAGCGAGACGAGCGGATGCCTCACTTGGGCCGTAGTCGTCACACCGGCGACTGAGCGCCCGGACGTGTCCCCTAACAGGAAGCAACTCGGTCAAAGCGTCTCACACCCCTCCCGCTCATACGAGCCGGGCGTAAAGAGTTATCCGATCCCGGCGGTCGATGACCTTGTGGTTTCTCTAGTGTGATCTCGTGACAAGCACTGAGCGTGGAGACGACTCAGCTTCATCGATACCTGAGCCGGCCGCGAGCGGCAGGCGGTCTCGACCGAGCTCCATCAAGGCGGCTTTCATCCTGTGGATGGTCGCCGCGGTCTTGCAGCTTCTTGACGTCGTATTGGGTCTTGTCGCGGGCATTCAGACCACGGGAAGTGCGATCTTGCTCGCACTCCTTACGGCCTTGTTGATCGCTCTGGCACTGAAGATGCGCAGCGGCGAGAGGTGGGCCCGCACGGTGCTCACCGTGTTAGCAGTGCTCGCACTTCTTGGAGCGGTCGCTGAAACCGCCAAGTTCGGCGTGCACGCCTGGCTCACCACTTCGCCGCCGGGCGGGCTGGCCGTTGGTCTGCTGCTGTTGAACAACCTGCAATTCATCCTGTGGGTTGTCGCGCCAATTCCGATGTTCACTGCGAATGCAGCTCGCTACTTCGGGGCGGTCCGACGTGCAAGGTAGGAGAACCGGCCTTATCGTGCAGGCTTCGAGTTTGTCGCTCGCCTCACCCGGTTGCCTTGCCCGAACGTGGTGCGCAGCGACGAAACCAGCAGCAGCTCATGGCTCAGGGAGTGTTCCACGCCGGACAACTCCGACACCCGCTTTATGGCGGGACGTCTGCTGTCGTTGCTGGTCGGCTGCCGGTACCGCACGTGAGCTGGCCTGATCGCGAACGCAAATGGTGGCCGTTCGTCCTTGGATTCGGTCGTTTGCTGTTGATTAGCGAGGGTAAAGCGTGGGAGATGAGTCCTGCCCAGCTCGCCTGATGCCTAGCCCCGAGCAAGGTCACGGCGCGCACTTCTATGTGTTCCCCTGGGAGCACATAGACAACGACCAGTTCGGGAGCGCACTGCCAGCAGCAGAAATACGACCAAGGCGACTGGTGGTGACCCCAAGGCAACGAAGCGGGCCGCGATCACGGGCAGCCCAGCCTTGGGGGGCGGGGCGCCGGCGGGTACGGGCGGCGGCGTGAACCGCAGCCGCGAGTCCATGTGGTGCCACCTGGTCACTTCCAGGTAGATCACGCGCCAGCTTCCTGCCCAGAGCGCCAGCGCAATGGAGAACAGGCACCACAGAAATCGGGTGGAACGTCGAGACGAGCATAGAGTCATGTCGTTCATCGTGGCCGCCTCGCCTTCCTGGGTGTTACAGGCCCGGTTCCCGACCGAGACGGACACGGACACGGGAAACATCGGGGCCTACGTCAAGGTGCGACGCAGCGACTTGACCACCGATCCTTCTGATCCAGCTTCCATGATCATCGGTATTCGCCGTCGCCTGCCGAACCCCTTCGTGACCTTCAAGAACCCTGAGACGACGCTTCATACGCCATGCCATCGTTCTCGGTCGCTTGCGGTTGATTTTTGGCGATAAGTTGGCGATCACGGTGGTTTTCATCCGAACCACGTCACGTTGACCACGTCGACTCTGTCCTGGTCTTCGAGCACGAGGTAGGTGATGAAACCGCGGGCGTCGGCGAAGTCAAGGTTCCGCATCCAGCCATCCGGATCCGATCGCCTGTACGGCCGACCATTCCACGGAGTCAGCCCAAGGACACTCAGCGCCTCGGCGATCAGGGGCAACGCTTCGACGGGAAGGGCACGAATCTGGGCACGGACCTGCGAGTCCGTCACGATGCGATAGGCCACCGGCCGGTCAGACGCCCAACTCGGTCCGGAACTGCTGCCAGTCCATCGCGCCTTCGGGCAGCTCCCCGGTCCTCATCGTCCGCTTAGCCTGCTCCAGCATCCGACGGTGCCCGGCGGGGTCCGCCTGCGTCATCTGTGCGATGCGCCGCCAGTTCGCCAACGTCGCCTGTAGGTCCTCCAGGCTCAACGTCTCCGACGCCTGCCGAAGGGCCTGCTGGTAGTCCGCGTCGAACTCCCCAGCCTCTTCAGGCAGCAACGCAGCCCGAATCTCCCGAGGCGAGTCGAAACGGGCCCCGCCCGGGGTCGGGCCGTGGTTCGCAGCGGCGGCAGTCATGCGTCCACGATAGCCCCTGACGCGCGTCGGACGCGCAACCCGAGCCTGCGCCCCGTTGACCTTATTCGGGTCTTCGCTGACCAGCAGGGGAGCGTCGGTACAGCCCCTGGCCTGCGGCTTGAGTACCTGTCAGTCAGCGTCGTTTGTCGTGCTTCGCCGCCGCCATATTGCACGAATGTGGTATGCGGGGGTCACTCCTCTGGTAACGCCTCTACGGCCGGATCACTGGTCTGCCACCAGATAGGCGGCCACCCTGCCGTAGGCGGCGCATACCCAACATGGTTCACGATCTTCCAACCGTCATCCGTTCGCCTCACAAGGACGGTCATTGCGTTCGGCAGAGCAGTCGCGCTCATCACAAAATAAGCGCCTCTACTTCCCATCGGCACCAGGATGACTAAATCGATATCACGCGCAAGACGGCGGCGGCGTCCAGCGAATCCATATTCGTCGGTTTTAATGGCTCCCCAAGCAGCGATAAACTGCGCCGTTTCCGTGGCGACAAAGTCGTTCCATGTTGGATGAGTTTGACGTTTGTTAAGCATACTCTGAGCCAAAATCTCAAGCGTTTCGACATCGTCGCCAAAGCTCTGGCTTGCCTGGCAGGAGCGGCGCGTCGAGTCCGGTGAGCGGGCACCCGGGACGGTCGACAACTACCGGAGCATGATCGACAACCACGTGCTCGAAGCGTTCGGAGAGCTTCGGCTGTCCGAGGTAACGGTGCCTCGACTAGACAAGTTCTTTCCGACTCTGCAGGCCAGGAGCAGTGCGGCGCATGCTCGGGACCGCGCGAGCAGTGGTCGGTGGGATTCTGCGATACGCCGCGCGGCACGGCGCGATCACCACGAACCCGATTCGGGATATCGAGCCGATCGCGGGCGGGACGAAGAAGAAAACTCGCGCGTTGACGCCCGAGGAACGGCGGGAGTGGTTGTCCCAGCTCGAACTCGATCCGAAGGCAGTCGCGAAGGATCTGCCCGACCTGACGCGGTTCATGCTCGCAACGGGAGTCCGGATCGGTGAAGCTCTGGCCCTCTGCTGGGAGGACGTCGACCTCGACAACGGGCGGGCCTCGATTAGGTACACCGTCGTCCGGGTGCGCGGAGCGGGTCTTCAGCGGAAGGAACCGAAGACCGAATCCGGGGTGCGAGACCTGCCGCTGCCATCGTGGGCGGTCGAGGTGCTGAAGCGGCGCCATAGCATCGCTACGGCAGAGAATCGGCCGGGCGCGAGTCCGGTGTTCCCGGACACGTTCGGCGGACTGCGGGATCCATCCAACACCCGGCGGGCGCTGCGGGAGGCTCGGGGCAACGACGGGTTCGCCTGGGTCACCTCGCACGTGTTCCGGAAAACTGCGGGCACGGTGATGGATGAGGCCAAGCTCAGCGCTCGCCAGATCGCCGATCAGCTCGGGCACGCAAAAGCCGTCAATGACGCAGGACGGCTATATGGGTCGCGGTACGGTGTCAACAGAGAACGCCGCCGCTCTCGAAGACATGTTGTGAGGGTTCAGGCGTAAATGGGGCGGATGATCTTGCACGCGCCCCACCTCGACCCACTGATCAGCGTAAACGTGCCCCCGACGGGGATCGAACCCGCACTGGGTCGATTTTAAGTCGACTGCCTCTGCCGATTGGGCTACGGGGGCACCGCTGAGCATAATGCGGTGCCTCGCGCCGTCAGGACTTGGACGCCCTCGCGAACTCTTCCTTCGGGTTGTTGATCTGCCCGAGCGACACGACCTCGCGCCGGAAAAGGCCGCCGAGCAACCAGTCCAGCAGGATCCGGGTCTTCCGGTTGAACGTCGGCATCGACTTGAGGTGGTAGGCGCGGTGGAACACCCACGCCGGGAAGCCCTTGATCTTCAGGTTCAGCGCGTCCGCCACACCCTTGTGCAGGCCCAGACCCGCGACCGCGCCGAGGTTCTTGTGGAAGTAGTCCTTCGGCTGCCCGCCCCGCAGCACGCGGATGATGTTCTCCGACAGCACCTTCGCCTGGCGCACCGCGTGCTGGGCGTTCGGCGGCGTGGTCGCCGTCGGGTCCTGCTCGGTGCGCGAAAGGTCCGGCACGGCCGCGTTGTCACCGGCGGTCCACACATCCGGATGCCCGACGACCTGCAGTGCGGCGGTCGCCTCGACACGGCCGCGCTTGTCGATCGGCAGATCGGAGGTGGCCAGCACCGGGTTGGCCTTCACACCGGCCGTCCAGATGATCGTGTCGCTGTCGAACTCGGTGCCGTCGGACAGCACGACATGCCCGTTCTCGAACGACTTCGCCGCCGTCGACAGGAACACCTCGATGCCGCGCTTCTCCAACTGCTCGACCGTCCACACACCGAGGGTCTCGCGCACCTCGGGCAGGATCCGGCCGGCCGCCTCGACCAGCACCCAGCGCAGGTCGGACGGGTCGATGTTCTCGTAGTACCGGGTCGCGAACCGGGACATGTCCTCGAGTTCGGCGAGCGCCTCGATACCCGCGAACCCGCCGCCGACCACGGTGAACGTCAGCAGCCGCTTGCGCAGCTCCGGGTCCAGGGTGCTGGACGCCTGGTCGAGCTTCGTCATCACGTGGTTGCGCAGGTAGATGGCCTCACCGATGGTCTTGATGCCGATCCCCTGCTCGGCCAGCCCCGGAATCGGCAGCAGCCGCGCGACGGCGCCGAGCGCGACCACGAGCACGTCGTAGTTCAGCTGCTCGATATGCCCGTCCGCGGCCTCGACCGTGACGGCCTTGCGCTCGTGCTCGATCTTGGTGACGCGCGCCGTGAGCACGTGGCACCGCTTGAGGACCCGCCGCAGCGGCACGACCACGTGCCGCGGCTCGATGGCGCCGGCCGCCGCCTCCGGGAGGAAGGGCTGGTACGTCATGTGCGGCTGGGGGTCCACGATGGTGACGGACGCTTCGTTCGCGCGAAGCTTCTTCTGCAGCCCCAACGCGGTATAGAGCCCGACGTAACCACCGCCCAGGATCAAGATCCGGGTCGGTTCCGACTTCACTGCGGCCATACCACTATCTTTCCACCACCCCAAGCCCTGCGCTTGCATACCCCAGCCTGCTGTGACGCGGGTCGCCGTCCCAGCGCGAAACGATTCAGACGAGACAGCGGGTCAAGCCAATCCCGCCGCGTCCTTGGCCCGCGCGAGCACGTCACACAGCATCGCGGGCGTCAACCGGCCGGTGAAGGTGTTCTGCTGCGAAACGTGGTAGCAGCCCAGCAGACGCAGATCACCGATGACGACCTCCACGCCGTGCCCGAACTTCGGCAGCGGCCTGGGCAGCGGCCGGCCGTGCGCGAGCACCGGCAGCAGGGCCTGCCAGCCGAACGCACCCAGCACGACGATCGCCCGCAACGTCGGCTTCAGCAGGTCCAGTTCATGTTCCAGCCAGGGACGGCAGTTGTCGCGCTCCGCGGGCGTCGGTTTGTTGGCCGGCGGCGCGCAGTGCACGGGCGCGGTGATCCGGGTGCCGTACAACTCCAGACCGTCGCCGCGGCGAACGGAAGTCGGCTGCGAAGCCAGGCCCACGTCGTACAGGGCTTGGAACAGCACGTCGCCGGACCGGTCGCCGGTGAACATGCGGCCCGTCCGGTTGCCGCCGTGCGCCGCGGGCGCGAGGCCGACGATCGCCAGCGCGGCGTCCGCCGGTCCGATGCCGGGGACGGGTCTGCCCCAATACTCCTCGTTCGCGTAGGCCGCCCGTTTCGTCCGGGCGACCTCCTCCCGCCAGGCGACCAGGCGCGGGCAGCGGCGGCATTCGCTGACCTGTTGGTCGAGCTGCGCGATCGTGTCCGGCCTGATCTTTGTCACACCTCCACAGTATGTTGAGCCCATGGCCGACACCCCGGAAGAGGAGTCCGACGACAAGAAGGCTCCTGAGCCGAGCGATGACCTGGTGACAACTGGGCACACGCTCACCGTCGAGGGCCGCGAGTTCGCCTACACGGCGCGCACCGGCCGCATCGTCCTGCGTAAGGAGGTGTTGACGGACGGCAAGTTCGAGGGCCACCAGGCCAAGGCGGAGGTGTTCCTCACCTCGTACACGCTGGACGACGCCGAGCCCGGCGACCGGCCGGTCACGTTCGCGTTCAACGGCGGTCCCGGATCGGCGAGCGTGTGGCTGCACATGGGTCTACTCGGCCCGCGGCGGGCGGTGTCCGGCGACGTAGACTCCCCCGAACCGCCCCCGTACCGGCTGGTCGACAACCCGGAAACCCTGCTCGCGCACAGCGACCTGGTGTTCATCGATCCGGTCTCCACCGGGTACTCGCGCGCGACGAAAGGCGAGAAACCCAAGGAGTACCTGGGTTTCACGCCGGACATCGAGTCGGTCGGCGAGATCATCCGGCTGTGGACCTCGCGCAACGGCCGCTGGCTTTCGCCGAAGTTCCTCGCGGGCGAGTCCTACGGCACGCTCCGGGCAGCGGCGCTCGCGGCGCATCTGCAGGAGCGGCATGGGATGTACCTCAACGGGTTGATGCTGATCAGCAGCGTCCTCGACATGGGCACGATCCGGTTCACCGAGGGCAACGACAAGCCGTTCCCGCTGTACGTGCCGACCTACGCCGCCATCGCGCACTACCACGGCCGGCATGGCGACCGCCCGCTCGACGACGTGCTCGCCGACGCCGAGGAGTTCGCCGCGCGCGAGCTGCCGTACGCGCTCGACCGTGGCGCGCGCCTGACGCCGGAGGAGCGCACCGCGGCGGTGCAGACGCTCGCCTCGCTCACCGGGCTTGAAGAGTCCTATGTGGACAGGGTGAACCTGCGCATCGAACACATCCGGTTCTTCACGGAACTGTTGCGGGACCGGGGTTTGACGACGGGGCGAATGGACGGCCGGTTCACCACGTGGGAGCCGGACGGCGGCCGCGAGCAGATGAGCGACGACGCGTCGATCTCCCGGATCATCGGCGCCTATTCGGCCGCGTTCAACCATTACGTGCGCACCGAGCTCGAATACGAAAACGACCTGCCGTACGAGATCCTGTCGATGGACGTCGTGCGCGACTGGTCCTATTCCGATTTCGAGGGCCGCGCGGTGTCCTCTGTGGACGCACTCGGCTCGGCGATGCGGGCGAACCCGCACCTGAAGGTGCACGTCGCGCTGGGCTACTACGACGGCGCCACGCCGTACTACGCGGCCGAGCACGTGCTGGCACGCTTGCAGATCCCGGAAGAGCTGCGGGAGAACGTCGAGTCGGCGTACTACCCGGCCGGGCACATGATGTACGTCCACGAGCCCTCGCGCGTCCAGCAGTCGGCCGATCTCAGGGCGTTCATCGCGAGCAGTTCGAACAGGTAGCCGTCTGGCCGAGGCTGGACGGGAATCGGACAAACGTGGGACCGAAGGGCCATCGCTCCGAGCGGGCTGGTCCCATGGCCCCTACCTGTTCCGGCCGTCACCGACTGCTGTGGGCATAACTACACGCCCAGCGCGCCGCCTGGCTGCACGTGCCGGAAGGTCAGCAGATCACGCTCAAGGTGTGACCACGGCCGTTAGCGCACGCCCGTCTCGTCGACGGTGAGGGACGCTTGCGGGCCACCGCCGCCGCAGGTGGGGCCGTTGGGGTACAACAACTTCGGCGTCACGGTCACCGTCTCGCCGGCGAACGTCGCTTGCACCGGAGCGGCGGGAAGGTCCGGAATCGTGGCGAATCCGGTCTTCCCGCCGGTTTCCCGCATGTGCGCCGTGCACGCGTCATCGGGGCCGGTGCCGGTGCAGCTCGTCTCGGCAGCCGCCGTCGCCGCGTGAAGCTGGACCTGGTACGTGTGGCACGAACCGTTCCAGCACGCGTCCAGGCTTGTCGTGTCCATGAACCGCGCGGCGACCGCCGGCGCGATCTGCACGCCGATACCCACCGGCGTGCCGATCCCGGTGCACGGCTGTCCGGGAGCGCCGGCCTGAGTCCCACAGGCCGCGAGAACCACCATCAGCAGCAACAGCGTCAGTCTCCGCATGACTGATGGACGTCCGGCGCTCCCGGATCGGTTGCACTCAGCCCCGGACGTACGGCGAACCGTGCGTCACGGCGGCGTAGGCGTCGACGGCACCGTTGCCGTAGAAGCCGTTGAACTCCGGCGTACCATTGCAAGTCGCGGTGAACGACGCGTCGCGGCCCTCGTCGAGGTAATCGAATGTCCGCGGAACCGGGCACGCGATCGGCGCGGCGGTCCCTTCGATCACCCGCTGCACGGCGTCCGGGCTCAGCCCGAACCCACCATGGCTCGCCTTGCCGTACTGCGAAACGATCAGCGCGGCGACCCCCGTCGCGTGCGGCGTGGCCATCGAAGTCCCTTGCAGGAACTGGTAATAGCCCACCCGACCATCCGCCGCGACCGCCTTCTGCACGCCGAGCGCGGCCCCGTCCGGGGTCACGTTGCCCGCCGCGTCGATGTTGCCCTCCGCGACCCCGACGTTCTTCGGGTACGCCGACAGGATCTCGTTTTCGTTGGTGCGGTACCAATCCGTGCCGAACCCGTCGCGGAAGTACCCGCCCGGCGCCGAAACGGAGATCTGCTCGGTGCCGTAGTTCGAGTAGTCGGCCTTCGCCCCGGACGGGCCGAACGCGCCGACGCCGATCGTATGCGGCCCCTCGGTGGGCAGCGACAGGCAGCTCGCGTTGTCGATGGTGCGGGGATGCGTCGACGCGGCCGGGTAGTCCGGGCTGGTCGTGTCGGGCTGCGGCGCGCCGAGGTCGGTGTGCTGGTTGCCCAGCGCGACGACCGACGTGACGCCCTTGCGGTAGGCGTAGTTCAGCGCCCGGTTGACGGCTTCGGTGATGGTCCGCTGTTCGAGCTTCTCGGCCTGCGAGTCGGCCGGGTTGTTCGCGCAGTTGTAGAGCCACGGGTCGACGTAGAACGACATGTTCACCACGTCGATCCCCGCGTCACCGGCATAGGTCAGCGCGTCGACGGTCGGCTGCAGGAAGAAGAAACCCGAGTCCTGACCGGCGCGGACGTTGACGATCGTGACGTTCGGGGCGACGCCGGAAACGCCGAAACCGTTGGCGGCAGCGGCAATCGTGCCGGCGACGTGGGTGCCGTGACCATTGTCGTCGTGGTTGGCGGGGTCGACGCAGCCGCGGTATTCGCACGGCCCGTCGACGACAGCGCCGGTCTCGTCGGTGGGGATGTCGCGGGTGAAGTTGCGGGAGTCGGCGGCGTCGAAGTTCGGCGCGATGTCGGGGTGTGAGCCGTCGACACCGGTGTCGATGATGCCGACCTTGACACGCTTGTCGCCGGCCTGGACCGTGCGCGCGAGGTCCGAACGAGTGGATTTGAGGCCCCACAACTGGTCGTCGAGCGGGTCCGTGCCGACGGGCTTCGGGGCGGCCGGCTTCTTCTTCGAGGCGCCGTGCTCCTGCTCGGCGCCGGGCTTGGCGGCCGCCCGATCCTTGGGCGCCCGGCCGATCGAGGTTGCCTTGGCCGCACCGTAAATGGCACGGTCGGCCGAGACGCGTTCGGTGAATCCGTTGGCCGGTGCGCTGGCGGTGATCAGCCCGACGGCGCTGTTGGTGTGCACCACTGTGCCGCCCGCGTCGCGGATGGCCTGTTCGGCGGCGGCGACGCTCTGCCCCTCGGCCGCCAGGACGGTGAATTCCGTTGTCTCGCCGGAAAGCCGCGGTTGTGCCACGGCGGCCGGCCCGGCCACCACGATGCCGCCGATCAGCGGTATCGCGAGCACAGCGATGAGTAATCTGGATCTTCTCAAGATCAGCTCCTCCTCAGCCAAGAATGAGGAGGAACATACCTAAGGTTTTGGTAAAGCGGAACGAAAACCCGACTAAAGTCAGGCCAGCGAAAGCGCGATACCGTCGAGGATGTCGTGCTCGCTGACGACGAGTTCCGCCGGGCCGCCGCGCTCCGCCAGTTGCTCGGCGAGCACTCGCACGATGAGCGCGCCGCCGCCGATGACGTCGACGCGGCCCGGGTGGATGACCGGGTTCGCCGCCCTGGCCTCATGATCCTCGCCGAGCAACCGGTCCGAGACCTCGAAGAGCTGAGCCTGCGACAGGCGGGAGAGGTGGGTGCGCTCGGAGTCGTACTCCGGCAGCTTCTGCGCCACGGCCGACAACGTCGTCACCGTCCCGGCGACCCCGATCCACGTCTTCGCCTTCGCCTTCGCGACATCAACCGCGTCGAAAGCCTGCTCCAGCACCCCGGTGGCGAACTCGCGAGCGGCGGCGATCTCGTCCGTGGTGGGCGGATCCGACCGCAGGGCCCGCTCGGTGATCCGCACGCAGCCGACGTCGACCGACTTCGCCGCGGTCACCGTCGCGCGCTGACCGTCCCAATCGCCGAGTACGAGTTCCGTCGACCCGCCGCCCACGTCGACCACGAGGAACGGGCCGTCGTCGGGATCCTGCTCCCCGACCGCGCCGGTGAACGACAGCCGCGCCTCTTCGTCGCCGCTGATGACCTCGGCCTCGACGCCGAGAGTTTCCCTTGTCATGGCGAAGAACTCGTCGCGGTTGCGGGCGTCGCGGGTGGCCGAGGTGGCGACCATACGCACGCGCTCGACGCCCTTGCGCCGCGCGGCGATCGTGTAGTCGGCGAGCGCGGCGCGGGTGCGCTCCAGCGCTTCGGGCGCCAGCTCGCCGGTCGCGTCGACGCCCTGCCCGAGCCGCACGATGCGCATCTCGCGGTGCAGGTCACGCAGGTCGACGGTGCCGTCGTCGCGATGCGTCAGCTCGGCGACGAGCAGGCGGATGGAGTTCGTTCCACAGTCGATCGCGGCAACTCGGGGCATGCGCCGAGCTTAGGGGATCACCGGGGCACAGTCGCCCGACGGCCAGTCCGGGCGAAGCAGCTCCACCGTCTCGTCGCCGAATGGGTTCACACCAGGGCCGCAGGCGAGGGTATGCGCGAGATGGACGTGCAGGCACTTGACGCGCCCCGGCATCCCGCCCGCGGTGACCTGGTGCCCGAGCGGTTCGATGGCGTCCCGCTGGGCCAGGTACGACTCGTGGGCGCGCTGGTACGCCGCGGCCAGCTCGTCGTCGACCGCGAGGCGATCGGTCATCTCCTTCATCAGACCGGACGCTTCGAGTCGCCCGACGAGCGACGCCAGGCGCGGGCAGGTGAGGTAGTAGAGCGTGGGAAACGGAGTGCCGTTCTCGAGCCGTGGACTGGTCTGTACCACTGCGGGATGGCCACTGGGGCAGCGCGCCGCGATCGCCCGCAGCGCGCGCGGCGGGCGGCCGAGCTGCTGCGCGATCGTCTCCCGGTCGGCCTCGGTCACCGGCTCGAACATCGTCTCCACGACACCATTGTCGCAAGCTCGGTTCAGTGCCCGACCGTGGACCAGAGCTGCTGGTACCAGGCCGTGTCGCCGGGACCGGCCTGGCGCTGCGCCAGCTGCTGCTGCCCCTGCGGGGTGTCCTCGGGCAGCTGCACGAGATACGGCGTCTCGCCGGGCATCACGTATCGCAGCCGTTTCCGGGCCTCGGCCTCGACCTGCGCCGGGTCGTTGAGCGCCGCCTGCCGCGCCTGCAGCTGGCTGACCTCGTCGCGCAGCTGTGCCTGGCGCTGCTCCTGCTGGGAGATCTCGCCCCGTTGGCTCAGGTAGGTCCGCAGCGGCACGGCGAGCGTGAACGCCAGCGCGCACACCACGATCGCGATCACCGCGGCCCGCCGGGTGGTGGACATGCCCAGCACCCGGGTCGCCCCGGCGGCTTGCTTGGCGCCGAGGCCGCGGCGCAACCGCGTCCGGACCGACTCCCGCCGCGCGCGAGCGGGCCGGTCGCGCCGGACGGACTGGCCGTCCGCACGGCGTACCGTGCGGCGGCCCCGTCTGGTGCGCTCCCGGCCCCCCCGCTGGCTCATCGGCCGCTCAGCTCTCCGGCGTGAACCGCGGGAAAGCCAGCTCGCCCGCGTAGCGCGCCGCCTCGCCGAGAGTCTCCTCGATGCGCAGCAGCTGGTTGTACTTCGCGACGCGCTCGCTGCGGGCGGGCGCGCCGGTCTTGATCTGGCCGACCCCGGTCGCGACCGCGAGGTCGGCGATCGTGGTGTCCTCGGTCTCGCCGGAGCGGTGGCTCATCATGCTCTTGTAGCCGTAGGAGGTCGCGAGCGTGATCGCGTCGAGGGTCTCCGACAGCGTGCCGATCTGGTTGACCTTGACCAGCAGCGCGTTCGCGGCACCGCGGTCGATGCCCTGCTCGAGCCGGTCCGGGTTGGTGACGAACAGGTCGTCGCCGACGATCTGGACGCGCTCGCCGAGCTGGCTCGTCAGCGCGACCCAGCCGTCCCAGTCGTCCTCGGCCAGCGGGTCCTCGATGGACACCAGCGGGTACGCGCCGAGCAGTTCGCCGTAGTAGGCACTCAGCTGCTCGGCCGTCTTCTTGCTGCCCTCGAAGCTGTACGTGCCGTCGGCGAAGAACTCCGTCGCGGCCACGTCGAGCGCCAGCGCCACATCCCGGCCCGGCCGGTAGCCCGCCTTCTCGATCGCGGTGGTGATCAAGTCCAGCGCCTCGCGGTTGCTGGACAGGCTCGGCGCGAACCCGCCCTCGTCACCGAGGCCGGTGGCCAGGCCGCGGCCCTTGAGCACCGACTTGAGCGAGTGGTAGACCTCGACGCCCCAGCGCAGCGCCTCGCGGAAGGACTCGGCGCCGATCGGCGCGATCATGAACTCCTGGATGTCCACATCGGTGTCGGCGTGCGCGCCACCGTTGAGGATGTTGAGCATCGGCACCGGCAGCACATGCGCGTTCGGGCCGCCCAGGTAGCGGAACAGCTCCAGCTCGGCGGACTCGGCGGCGGCCTTGGCGACCGCGAGCGAAACGCCCAGCAGCGCGTTCGCGCCGAGGCGGGACTTGTCGGGGGTGCCGTCCAGGTCGACCAGCTTCTGGTCGACGACGCGCTGCTCCACCGCCTCGATCCCGGTCAGCTCCGGGCCGATCTCGTCGAGCACCGCGGAGACCGCGCGCTCGACGCCCTTTCCGTTGTAGCGCTTGGCATCGCCGTCGCGGAGCTCGACGGCCTCGTGCTCACCGGTCGACGCCCCCGACGGCACGGCGGCGCGGGCGAGTGTCCCGTCGTCGAGCGCCACCTCCACCTCGACAGTCGGGTTGCCGCGCGAATCCAGGATCTCGCGGGCGCCTACCTGCTCGATGACCGCCACTCGTCGCTCCTCATGGTTGTGCCGGGCGCTGACCCGCTCAGCCTAACGGCAGGTCCTGATCACCCGTTGGAGGCTCGGCCCGGATTTCCTGCCAGCCCGGCGGCAGCTCCGCGGTGTCCGAGGTCTGCTGCCAGAACGTCCAGCTGTTGCCGCCGATATCGGCGACCGTGAACACGCGGGCGCCATAGGGCTGGTCCTGCGGCGCCGTGACGTCGCCGCCCTCGCCGAGCGCCGCACACACCCGGTCGAACTGGGCGTCCACGTCGTCGACGTAGACCACGTTCAGCTGGCCGACGGGCCGGTCGACACCCTTGCTCTCCCAGTAGTCCGAGCCCACCCCGGCCAGCACGATCTCGGCGGCACCGGCCGCGACAGTGGCCTGGAAGACCTGGCCGGCGCCGTCGACGTAGCGGACCCGCTCGCTGAAACCGAACACGCGGACCAGCCAGTCGAGGGCCTCGGTCGCGTCGGTGTAGTACAGGTACGGCGAGAGACCTAGGTACCGAGCTTCGCTCATGGACGTGTAGTGCATCAGATGGGCATCCCGCCCTGTGATCGCACCCCTGCCGAAAGTGGGTGATCCGGGGTAACGTCGATCTGACTATGGATGACGAGAACAGGACTCTGGACCATGTCGGCGACAACCGGTTCAAGGCGTTCCGTCAGGCCGAGGCGTTGGTCGAGAACAGACGCCCGCTGGACGCGCTGAAGGCACTGCAGCCCGTGCTGGAAGCCGAACCGGACAAACCCAGTGTGCAGCTGCTGGCCGGCCGCGCCTACTTCCATTCCGCCCAGCTCAACCACGCCGAGCAGGCGTTCACGCGGGTGCTGGAGCTCGATCCGTCGGACCACTACGCCCGGTTCGTTCTGGGCCGCACACTGCAGCGCCTCGGCCGGTTGGTCGAGGCGCTCGGTCAATTACGGATGGCTTGGGCGATGAACCCGGTGCCGGAATACCAGGACGCGCTGTCCGAAGTGAAGGCCCGGGTCCAGCTCCGCGAGACCTAGTCCGCGAGTTCGACACTCGCGACGCCGAGTTCGACGTTCGCGACGCCGAGTCCGACACTGGCGACGCCGAGTCCGACATTCGTGGAGCCGAATTCAGTGCTCCTCTCCGGCGAGTGCCGACCCCGCGGGCCGACACCTGCCCGAACGTCGAACTCGCGGTCCCGAACGTCGAACTCGCGGTCCCGAACGTCGGACTCGCCCTACCGAACGTCGGACTCGCCCTACCGAACGTCGAACTCGCCGTACCGAACGTCGGACTCACTGTCGTGAGTGTCGGACTCGCCGTGGGGGTGGTGGCGCGTCGGCCGTGCGGCGTTTGCGTGGGGCCGCGGAGCGGGGCGGCTGCGCGCGCATGTGGTCGCGGACGCGCGTCATGATGTCGCCGAGGTGGCGCAGATCCTCCTCGGACAACGGGTCGAGCAGCAGGCGGCGGACGTCCCTGACGTGCCCGGGCAGCACCCGGTGGAACAGCTTCCGGCCGTCCTCCGTGATGGCGACCAGCGTCGCGCGCTCGTCGTCCGGGCTGGGGCCGCGCGTGATGAGCCCGGCCTTCTCCAGCAGACCGGCCTGGTAGGTCAGGCCGCTGCGGCTGTAGACGACACCATCGGCGAGTGCGGTCATGGTCAGCTGGCCGTCGGCGCCGATGAGCAGGCCCAGGATCTGGAACTGCACCGGGCTGAGGTTGCCCTCGGCGCGCAGGTGCTGTTCGACCTGGTGCTGCAGCAGGCTGTTCGCTTCGGTGAGCGCGAAATAGGCCGCGAGCTGCCGGGCATCGAGCCCGTCGCCGGCGTCCTTACCCCGCTCCGTCATGCCTCCATCGTATCTGCTTTGAAGTCGAAGCAATCTCGCGGTAGCCTGGTGCTTCAAGTTCAAAGCACTTTCCGAGGAGAGCTCATGAAGGCAATGCGGTACCACTCCTACGGCGACAGCGACGTGCTGGTCTACGAGGACGCGGACCAGCCGGCCGCGGGCGCGGGGCAGGTCGTGTTGCGGGTGGCCGGCACGTCGTTCAACCCGCTGGACGCCGCGATCAGGACGGGACTGATGCAGGAGGTTTTCGCCGTCGCGTTCCCGCACGTACCGAACTACGACGTGGCCGGCGTCATCACCGAGGTCGGCGAGGGCGTGACCGGCTGGAGCACCGGGGACGCAGTGGTCGCGTTCCTGCCGCCGGCCGAGCCGGGCGCGGCGGCCGAGTACGTCGCCGCACCCGCCGAGTTGCTGGCCAGCGCTCCCCGCGCGGTCGAACTCGCCGACGCGGCGGCGCTGCCGTCGACCGGCCTCACGGCCATGCAGGCGCTGTTCGAGCACGCCGAGCTGAAGACGGGTCAGAGCATCCTGGTCAACGGTGCGGGCGGCGCGGTGGGCGGGTACGCCGTCCAACTCGCCCACCAGGCCGGGGCCACCGTGACCGCGACCGCCAGCGCGCGCAGCATCGACCGGCTGCGCTCCTACGGGGCGGACCACATCGTCGACCACGCCGCCACGCCACTGCCGCAGGCAGTGGCCGGGCAGCGGTTCGACGTGGTGCTGAACCTGGTGCGCACCACCCCGGAGGAGACGGCGCAACTGGTCGACCTGGTCGCCGACGGCGGAACGCTCCTCAGCGCCACCGGCCCGGTGCCGGACGATGCCCGGGTTCGGGCGGCCTGGGTGTTCGTGCGCAGCGACGCGGCTCAGCTCGCCGAACTGGTCACCCGGGTCGATGCCGGTGAACTGAAGATCGACGTCGCGGAGCGGCGGCCGCTGACCGACCTGCCCGCGGTCCACGAGGAAGCCGCCAGCGGGCGACTCGCCGGCAAGACCGTGCTGACTCCCTGATTCAGGGCTTCGCCGAGGCGTAGACGTCGGCGGCGGTCAGGGTGTCCTGGGTGTCCTGAAGCGATTGCGTGTAGCCGAGAATCGTCGTCCACCACCCACCCGCCGTCGACAGGTCCGCGCCCGTCGAGCAGAGGTACCGGCTCACCGTGTACGCGGCGTCGGCGGCGTTGCGCATGTCCGCGGGCTTCGAGTCGTGCAGCGCCCGCGAGGACCAGCGGTCCCAGATCGGCTGCGGCACCGGCAGCGGACCGGTCCCGACGGCCTGCACCTGCCCGAGCCCGGCGAGCGTCGCCCACGACAGGTGACAGTTCGGGGCTTCGCCGCGCATCCGCATCTCGGCGCGGCCGTAGGCCGACAGCACCACCGGCGCGAGCTTGGCCGGACCGGCGAGCTTCCGCGACCATGCGTCCAGTTCGGCTTCGTCGGACTGGGTGGGCCGGTCGACCGGTGGGGCGGCGGCCGGTTTGGGCGCGGCGGCCGCGGGCGGCGGGGACGGCGGCGCGGGCGTCGTGGGCGCGGGCGCTTGGGGGTTGCCGGGCCGGCTGGTGCCCAGCGTGAAGATCAGGACGAGACCGGTCGCCAGGACGCCGATCGCGAGCCACAGCGACGACGAAGACCGACGCTGGGTGACATCCCCTGATGGGGTGGGCTCAACCACCGGATCAGGTTAGCGACCTCACCCTCAGCGCCCACTGCCGCCGGGATCACACAATTCGTTATCAAGCCGCCGATTGATGCCCTGACCAGCTCAAACACTCTCAGCAAGATCCGTTTTGCCCGGATTGGGACACCCTCAGAGCACTTCGCCACTAGACATACAGGCAAGGCTTACCTAAAAACATCTGGACGGACCGCACTGAGGAGGCCCTAAGTTGTTGCTCTCGAGCCTGCTCATCGGCCTGCGGGAAGGCCTTGAGGCCGCCCTGGTGGTCAGCATCCTCGTCGCGTTCCTGGTCAAGACCGACCGGCGGCCGGCGCTGCGCTGGGTCTGGCCCGGCGTCGGGCTCGCCGTGGTGCTGTCGATCGCGGTCGGCGCGGTGCTGACCTTCACGACCGCACAGCTTTCCTTCGAACAGCAGGAGTTGCTCGGCGGAAGCCTGTCGATCGTCGCCGTCGCCTTCGTCACCGTGATGATCTTCTGGATGCGCAAGGCGTCCCGCAGTATCGCCGCCGAACTGCGCGGGAAGATGGACGAGGCGCTCGCCGTCGGACCGCTCGCCGTGTTCCTGCTGTCGTTCCTCGCGGTCGGCCGGGAGGGCCTGGAGACCGCGGTCTTCTTCTACGCCACCGTGCAGAGCGCGCAGGGCGGCACCACCCAGCCGCTGATCGGGTTCGCGATCGGCATCGCCGTGGCGGTGATCATCGCCTACCTGATCTACCGCGGCGCCGTCCGGTTCGACCTGGCCAAGTTCTTCAAGATCACCGGCGTGCTGCTGGTGTTCGTCGCCGCCGGCGTGCTCGGTTACGGCCTGCACGACCTGCAGGAGGCCGCGTTCCTGCCCGGCCTGCACAACCTCGCGTTCGACGCGTCGAACGCGATCCCCGAGACCTCGTGGTACGGCGCGCTGTTGAAGGGGATCTTCAACTACTCGCAGCAGACCACCGTTCTGCAGGCCGTCGCGTGGGTCGCCTACGTCGTCATCGTGCTGCCGCTCTTCCTGCGGCGGACCAGCCCCAAACCCGCGCTCGCGGGCGCTACCAAGGAGTGACCTTGCCGAAGAGACTGTTCGCGCTGGCCGGTACGGCCGCGCTGCTGACGCTGGCCGCGTGCTCGGGCGGCCAGGACTCCGCGAGCGGCGGCGGTGCCGGCGGGCCGATCACCGTCGCGGCTTCGGACACCGCCTGCGAGGTCTCCACCGCCACCGCGAACGCGGGCAACCTGACCTTCGAGGTCACCAACAAGGGCAACAAGGTCACCGAGTTCTACCTCTACGCCGAGGGCGACCGGATCATGGGCGAGGTCGAGAACATCGCGCCCGGCCTGACCCGCAAGCTCAACGTCGAGGTCGCCGACGCGGGCACCTATCAGACCGCCTGCAAGCCCGGCATGGCCGGCGACGGGATCCGCGGGCCGTTCACCGTGACCGGTGGCGCGACGAAGCAGGCCGACGCGAACACGGAACTGGCCGACGCCACCAAGAGCTACGCCTCGTTCGTGGCCAACCAGACGGACGCGCTGGCGACCGAGACGCAGAAGTTCGCGGACGCGGTCAAGTCCGGCAACGTGGCGGACGCCAAGGCGCGCTACGCGACCACCCGCGTCTACTACGAGCGGATCGAGCCGGTCGCGGAGAAGTTCGGCGATCTGGACCCGGCGCTCGACGTCCGCGAGGCGGACCTCGAAGAGGGCCAGCAGTTCACCGGTTTCCACCGGCTGGAGAAGGACCTGTGGGTGACCGGGCTGCAGCCCGACAGCGCGCAGATCGCGGACAAGTTGGTCACCGACGTCAACGACCTGGTCGGCAAGACCAAGACCCTTCAGCTGACCCCGCTGGACCTGGCCAACGGCGCCAAGGAACTGCTCGACGAGGTCGCCACCGGCAAGATCACCGGCGAGGAGGAGACCTTCTCGCACACCGACCTGTGGGACTTCCAGGCCAATGTGGACGGTTCGAAGGGCGCGATCCAGGCGCTGCGGCCGGTGCTGCAGGCCAGGGACGCCGCACTGGTGTCCACAGTGGACACCCAGTTCGCGAACGTGCAGAAGCTGCTGGACGCGACCCGCAGCGGTGACGGGTTCAAGCTCTACACCGAGCTGACCCAGGACCAGATCAAGCAGTTCGCCTCCGCGGTGGACGCGCTGAGCGAGCCGCTGAGCAAGGTGTCGGAGGTCGTCGCGCAATGAGCGGTGACGACCGGAGGGAGGAGGCGCTCAAATTGACACAGCCACCTCGTGCCTCATGGGCGTTCATGCGGGCCGAGGAACGAGCGGAGCGTGAACGCCCATGAGCACGCTGTCCCGGCGGCAGATGTTCGGTATCGCGGGCGCCGGTGTCGCATTGGCCGGCGCGGGTGCCGCCGGGGCCGGGATCGACCGTGCGCTCGGCACTTCGACCGCCGAAGCGGCGACGGACATCGTGCCGTTCAGCGGCGAGCACCAGGCCGGCATCGTCACACCCGCCCAGGAGCATCTGCACTTCGCGGCGCTGGACGTCACGACGACCGACCGCGCGGCGCTGGTGTCGCTGTTGAAGACGTGGACCGATGCCGCCCGGAAGATGACCGCGGGACGGGAGGTCGGCGCGACCGGTGCGGTCGACGGGCCGAAGGCCGCGCCGCCAACCGACACCGGGGAGGCGCTCGAACTGCCGGCGTCGGCGCTCACGCTGACGATCGGCTTCGGGCCGTCGCTGTTCGACGACCGGTTCGGCCTCGCCGCGCACCGGCCGGAGTCGCTCACCGAGCTGCCGTCGTTCCCGAAGGACAAGCTCGACCCGGCGCGCAGCGGCGGTGACCTGTGCATCCAGGCCTGCGCGAACGACCCGCAGGTGGCGGTGCACGCGGTGCGCAACCTGGTCCGGCTGGGCTTCGGGAAGACCGAGGTGCGCTGGTCGCAGCTGGGTTTCGGGCGCAGCTCGTCGACCTCGACCACGCAGTCCACGCCGCGGAACCTGTTCGGGTTCAAGGACGGCACGCAGAACCTGAAGGCCGAAGACCCGACGCTCGGTGACTACGTGTGGGCCACCGCGGGTGACGGCCAGCCGTGGCTCGCGGGCGGCTCGTTCCTGGTGGCGCGGCGGATCCGGATGCACATCGAGACGTGGGACCGGACGTCGCTCGACGAGCAGGAGAAGATCATCGGCCGGTCGAAGGGCAGCGGCGCCCCGCTGGGCCAGAACGCCGAGTACGACCCGATGGACCTGCAGGTCGGCGGCGCGGACGGCGAACCGCTGATCCCGGCGGACTCGCATATCCGGCTGGCCGCGGCGGAGTCGCTCAACGGCGTGAAGATCCTGCGGCGCGGCTACAACTTCGTCGACGGGTCCGATGGGGTCGGGCATCTGGAGGCCGGGCTGTTCTTCATCTGCTTCAACCGGGATCCGCGCAAGCAGTTCATCCCGATGCAGAAAGCGCTTTCCGCGAAGGACGCGATGATGGAGTACGTGCAGCACACCGGTTCGGCGCTGTTCGCGGTGCCGCCCGGCGTGTCGGACACCGGCTACTGGGGCGATTCCCTCTTCGGCCAGTAGGAACGCCAGCCGTCGGCTTCCAAAGTGGACGGATCGACACCGGCCGCCCGCGCGTTCGTCTCGGCCGCGCGGACGGCGGCGGCGAACCGCTTCGCCACGGCGCGTAGCTCGCCCTCCGGGTCCACTCCGGCGCGGCGGGCGGTGGCGGCGAGCGTGAAAAGCCTTGCGGGCGCGTCGAGTCCGGCCGGGAACAGGTCCAGCGGGATGCCCGCGCGGCCAGTGCGCTGCCCGAGCTTCCCGGCGAGCGCGGCGGCGGGCTGACCGAGCGCGACACCGTCCACAATGGACTTACGCTGCTTCTCGGCCTGCTTGAGCTCCTCCCACTTCGCTTCCTGGTGCTCAGGCGTGTGGAGCTTCTCCCCGTCGGCGAACACGTGCGGGTGCCGGCCGACCAGCTTCGCCACCAGCGCACCCGCGACGGCGTCGATGTCGAACGGGTCGTCCGTGTCTTCGGCGGCGAGCCGGGCATGGAAGAGCACCTGCAGGAGTACGTCGCCCAGTTCCTCGCGCAGCGCCGGACGGTCGTTCTCCTCGATCGCCTCCAGCAACTCGTACGTTTCCTCGACGAGGTACTGGCGCAACGATTCGTGGGTCTGCTTGGCGTCCCACGGGCAGCCGCCCGGCGACCGCAGCACGTCCATCACCTGTGCCGCCTCGATCAGCCCCGCGCCCTGCGGTTGCGCGATGACCCGGGCGCCGGGCAACGCCCGCACCGCGGGGTCGTCGGCCGAGGCCGCGAACAGCACGAGCGGCCCTTCTTCGGCCGCCAGTGTGTGCGGAGCGGGCGCCGGTTTCGCACCGGCCAGCTCGAGCCCGCTGGCGTAAACGGTTCGCGCGTCGCGGAGATACGGGATCGCGGCTAGCGGCACACCGGCGTCGGGGTAGGGCAGGAGGACGACCGTGGCGGTCAAGGCTGGGCTGGTCCCTTCACGGAGACGACGGCACCGGTGGTCTCGGCGGCGCTGGCCGCGACATCCATCGCGACCGGGTCCCACACACCGTAGCGCGGGTTCAACCGCAGCCCGGACTCGTCGACGTACGGCTGCAGCAGCCGCTGCCCGATCGCGACCAGCTGGCTCGCCGTCGGCTCGGTCGCCTGGTCCACGGACTGCGGGGTGGACAGGTCCCGCTGCCGGATCACCGCGACGATCCACGCGGCCTGCTGGGCGCTGGGCTGGAAGGCGACCACCGTGCCCGGCAGGGCACCGAACACGACCGTGGCGGCGAGGTCCGGCGCCTGCACGGCGGGCACCCGCTCGCCGATGCTGGTCTGCTGGCCGGCCGCGGTGTCGGCCTGGATGACCTGCGCCGCGGCGGCCGGGCTCGCGGCCATCTCGTCGGCCTTCGCGAAGGCCTTCTCGCGCATGCTCGCGGGCTGCGCGCCGCCGTCGTCGGAAACCACTGAGGTGTAGTCGAAGGTGACCGACAGTTTCTCGAAGTACTTCTGTGCCAACGCCCGCATCAGCACCTGGTCGGTGATCGCCTCGCGGTGATCGCGCGTGCGGTAGGCGATCTGGCCCGGCAGCTGCGACGGGTCGACTCCCGTCGTCGGCACCGGAGTGGCAAGCGGATCCTGGGCCAGCGCCTGATTGACGAGCTGCTCGTCGGCCGCGAGCCCTTCGCGCTGCGCGGCGCGGGTCACCAGCTCGTGCACGACGAGCTGGGAGACGATCGCGCGGCCGAGCTGGTCGAGCTTGTGCTGCTGGGCCAACTGCTGGGCGGCGGGCTGTTCACGCACCGCCTTGTCGATGAGCTCCTGCACCTGGTCCTGGGTGACTTCGCGGTCTCCCATCAGGAACGCGGCCCCGACCTGGCTGGGCCCGGACCCGCACCCGGCGAGCAACAGGCAAGCGGCGACGGCGGCTACCAGCGCACGAGGACGACCCATGATCCGCATCACACGCGTACCCTCTCACAGCCCCGCCACTTTCGGGACCCCGGCGTGTCCGACATTAAAGACGCTGTGTCCGACGCTCACGACGGTGAGTTCGACACTCGCGAGTCCCGAATGTAGAACTCACGATCCCGAGCGTCGGACTCGCCCGGGGTCAGCCGACGGGGGCTGGTTCCTTGGTGAGGTTCGTCAGCAACTTCTGGCACCACTCCAGCAAGGCTTCGTCCCGCAGCGGGGGTGCGCCGATCCGCCCGCCTGCCGGGCCTTCCGTCGGCTTGGGCACCGAAACCGTGTTCGTCACGGCCTTGAACATCGCCTTCGGGTACAGGCGCTTCAGCCGGATCTGCTTCGAGTCCGCCAGCGGTAACGGTGCGAAGCGGATCGTGTTGCCCTGCATGGTCACTTCGGTCACCCCCGCCGCGCGGCAGGCGTGCCGGAACCGCGCGACCGCCAGCAGCCGGTGCACCGGCGCGGGCGGCTGGCCGTAGCGGTCGATGAGCTCCTCTTCGACCGCCGCCAGTGCCTCCGAGTCCGGCGCGGCCGCGATCTTCCGGTACGCCTCCAGACGCAGCCGCTCACCCGGCACGTAGTCGTGCGGGATGTGGGCGTCGATCGGGAGGTCCACCCGCACCTCGCCGAGTTCCTCGTCCTCGATCGGCTCGGCGCCCGCGCTGCGGCGGAACACGTCCACCGCCTCGCCGACCAGGCGCACGTACAAATCGAATCCGACGCCCGCGATGTGACCCGATTGTTCCGCGCCGAGGATGTTCCCGGCGCCACGGATTTCCAGGTCCTTCATCGCGACCGCCATGCCCGCGCCCAGTTCGGTGTTCTGCGCGATCGTCGCGAGCCGGTCGTGCGCGGTTTCCGTCAACGGGGATTCGCCCGGGTACAGGAAGTACGCGTACCCGCGCTCACGGCCGCGGCCGACCCGGCCGCGCAACTGGTGCAGCTGAGCCAAACCCAGCAGGTCACCGCGTTCGACGATGAGCGTGTTGGCATTCGAGATGTCGAGCCCGGTCTCGACGATCGTCGTGGAGACGAGCACGTCGTACTCGCGCTCCCAGAAACCCTGGATGATCTTCTCCAGCTTCTCCTCGTTCATCTGCCCGTGCGCCGTCACGACCCGCGCGTCCGGCACCAACTCACGCAACCGCCGCGCGGCCTTCTCGATCGAGGAAACCCTGTTGTGCACGTAGAAAACCTGGCCGTCGCGCAGCAGCTCACGCCGGATCGCGGCGCCCACCTGCTTGTCGTCGTACGCGCCGACGTAGGTCAGGATCGGGTGCCGGTCCTCCGGGGGCGTCAGGATCGTCGACATCTCGCGGATGCCCGCGAGCGACATCTCCAGCGTCCGCGGGATCGGCGTCGCGGACATGGTCAGCACATCGACGTGCGTGCGCAGCGCCTTGATGTGTTCCTTGTGTTCCACGCCGAACCGCTGCTCCTCGTCGACGATGACGAGGCCGAGATCCTTGTACCGCACACCGGTTTGCAGCAACCGGTGCGTGCCGATGACGATGTCCACCTCGCCGTCGGCGAGCCCGGCCAGCACACCGTCCACTTCGGACTTGTCGGTGAACCGCGACAGGCCCTTGATCGTCACCGGGAACGACTGCATGCGCTCGCCGAACGTGTTCAGGTGCTGCTGGGCGAGCAGCGTCGTGGGCACCAGCACCGCGACCTGCTTCCCGTCCTGCACCGCCTTGAACGCCGCGCGCACCGCGATCTCGGTCTTGCCGTAGCCGACGTCACCGCAGATCACGCGGTCCATCGGCACCCCGCGCTCCATGTCCGCCTTGACCTCGTCGATCGCGGCGAGCTGGTCGTTGGTCTCGACGAACGGGAACGCGTCCTCCAGCTCGCGCTGCCACGGCGTGTCCGCGCCGAACACGTGCCCTGGCGCGGCCTGGCGGGCGGCGTAGAGCTGCACCAGCTCGGCCGCGATCTCCTTGACCGCCTTGCGCGCCTTGGCTTTCGTGTTCTTCCAGTCCGACCCGCCGAGCTTGTTCAGCGCGGGCAGTTCGCCGCCGACGTACCGCGAGACCTCGTCGAGCTGGTCGGTCGGCACGTACAACCGGTCGCCCGGCTGGCCGCGTTTCGACGACGCGTACTCCAGCACGAGGTACTCGCGGGTGGCGCCGGAAATGGTGCGCTGCACCATTTCCACGAAGCGTCCGATGCCGTGCTGGTCGTGCACGACGTAGTCGCCCGTCTTGAGCGCGAGCGGGTCGACCGCGTTGCGCCGCCGGGACGGCATCTTCGTGCCGAGGTCCTTTGTGGACGATCCTGCGGTCGCGCCGCGACCGGTGAGGTCCGCCTCGGTGAGCACGACCAGACCCAGCTCCGGCGCGCTGAAACCCTCGGTCAGCCCGCCGCACACGACGGTGACCACACCGGGTGCGGGCTCCTTGACCAGCCCGTCCTCCGCGAGCGTCGCGGCCACGTCGGCGCTCGACAGTTGCTCGACCGCGCGGCTCGCCGTGCCGTGTCCCGCCACGACGAGCACACCGGTGCCCTGGGAAGCGAGATGCGCCCGCAGGTCCGCGATCGCGCGCTCCAGGTCACCGCGATACGCCGGCGCGGGCTCGACCGCGACCTGATAGACGTCCTCGCTCGTCAGCTGCGAAAGCGTCCACCATGGACGGTCGGTCGCGCCGGCATGCGCGGCCACCTCGGTGAGATCGCGGTACGCGGACGCGCCGAGATCGATCGGCGCCTGGCCGCCGCCGGCCGCGGCCAGCCACGACGCTTCGAGGAACTCCTGACCCGTGCGCACGAGGTCGTGCGCACGCGCGCGGATCTTCTCCGGGTCGGCGAGCAGCACGTGCGTACCCTCGGGCATCGCATCGGTCAGCAGCTCCAGCTCGCCCTCGCACAGCACGGGAATGAGCGCCTCCATGCCTTCCGACGGGATACCGCCGGCCAGCTTGGTGAGCATCTCGGCCAGCTGCGCGTCCGCCGCGTACTGCTCGGCCAGCTCGCCCGCGCGGGCTTTGACCTCCGGCGTGAGCAGCAGTTCGCGGCACGGCGGCGCGTGCACGGCCTGGATTTCGCCCGGCAGCGACCGCTGGTCCGACACCGCGAACGCGCGGATCTCGCTGACCTCGTCACCCCAGAACTCGACGCGGTACGGATGATCAGCGGTCGGCGGGAACACGTCGAGGATGCCGCCGCGCACCGCGAACTCGCCGCGCTTCTCGACCATGTCCACGCGCGTGTACGCGAGCACGACGAGGCGGTCCAGCACGCCTTCGAAGTCGTTCTCCTCGCCGACGACCAGGTCGATCGGTTTCAGCGCGCCGAGTCCGGGCGCCATCGGCTGGATCAGGCTGCGCACGGTCGCGACCACGACCCGCGGCGCGTCGCCGCCGCGCAGCCGGTGCAGCACGTCGAGCCGCCGCCCGACCGTGTCCGCACGCGGGGACAGCCGCTCGTGCGGCAGCGTCTCCCAGGACGGGAAGTCGGCGACCTTGTCCCCGCCGATCAGCGAGGCCAGCGCCGCCGTCAGCTCGTCGGACTCGCGGCCGGTCGCGGTCACGGCCAGCACCGGCCGGCCGCCGCCCTCGTCCGCCGCGAGCGCGGCGACGACGAGCTGGCGGGCGGCCGTCGGGCCCTGGAGGTCGAGCAACGGTGAACCGGCCCGCTCGAGGACGCCACGCAGCGCGGGGTCGGCGAGGACGGAGGACAGCAGACCGGACAACACCCCGTCTGTCACGAACATCTCCCCTGTGCAGACATGCGGACACACCTCTGCCCAGGACGAGACGGGGCACAGGCTCTCGCTAACCAGCGTACGGCAGGACGTCCACCAGCTTTTCCAGCTGTCCGGCGAAGGCAGCGGGGTCGACCGCGGCTATCCGCAGCAGGACGTGCTCGGCGTCGGTGAACCGGCTCAGCTGAGCGAAAATGTCCGGCCCGGTGAGCATCACCTGGATCCGGCCGATGACGTCGAGCGGTTGCCGGTAGGTGGCCCGGCAGTACGCGTCGAGTGCCGCTGTGCCGCGCTCGACATCGTCTTCGAGGTACACGGTCGCGAAGAGGGCCGGCGTGACGGGGCGGTCGGTGGTCCCGCGGATCGTGGCGAGCGCGCTCGCGTATTCGGCCGGGTTCGGCGGGTACGGCAGCCAGCCGTCGTAGAGCCGGGCGGTGCGGTCCAGTGCGGCCGGGGTGATCCCGGCGAGCCACACCGGCGGGCCGCCGGGCCGCGCGGGGCGGGGTACTTCGGGGAGCCAGTCGTAGTGGAGAACCTTGCCGTGGAACGACTCCGGGTTGCCGGTCCACAACTGGCGCCACAGCGTGACGGTGTCGTCGAGGTGCGAGAACCGGGTCTTGAACCGCACGCCGACGAGGTCGAACTCCTGCTCGCTGAAACCGGGAAAACCCGCGCCGACGCCGAGTACGAGCCGCCCTTCCGACAGCAGGTCGAGCGAGGTGATGGTCAGCGCGGCCTGCGCGGGGTGACGGTGGGCCGGGATCAGCACGGCGGTGCCGAGCGTGATCCGCTCGGTCGCCTGCGCGATGGCGGTCAGCAGGGTGAGGGGTTCGATCCGGGCGCGGACCAGCGAATCACCGACCCACACCGAGTCGAAGCCGAGTTCTTCCAGCCGCACGGCGGTTTCCACGAGCGCGCGGGCGGAGCCGCCGGCCTGCAGCTGGGCTTGCCCCGAGGGCAGGAGTAGTCCGAATTTCATGGCTCAACCGTTGTCGCGGCGGGGTATACGCTCAATTCCCTGGAGGGAATGGCACGTGAGCGGTTTCGGCGGTGCGCTACGCGAATGGCGTGGACGGCGGCGGTTGTCGCAGCTCGAACTCGCGGTGCGGGCGGGGACGACGCAGCGGCATGTGAGCTTCATGGAGAGCGGCCGGTCGACGCCGGGGCGCGGGATGGTCGTGCGGGTGGCGGAGTCGCTGCAACTGCCGCTGCGGGAGCGGAACGCGTTGCTGCTCGCCGCCGGGTACGCGCCGAGCTACCCGGAAACGCGGCTGGAAGACCCCGAACTGAAACCGGTGCTGGACAGCCTGCGGCGGCTGTTGGAGGCGCATTACCCGTATCCGGCGATCGTCGTCGACCGGTTCAGTGATCTGGTCGCGGCGAACGGCGCGCTGGACATCCTCACCGAAGGTGTCGCACCCGAGCTGCTCGAACCGCCGGTCAACACGCTGCGGATGGCGTTGCATCCACGCGGAATGGCGCCGCGGATCGTGAACTTCGACGACTGGGCACAGCACGTGCTGGAACGACCACGCCAGGAGCAGGCCCGCGCGCCGCACGACCGGCACGTCTCGATGCTGGCGGAACTGACGAACTACCTGCCGCGGCCGCTGAGCCCGGGCCCGGAGCATCTCGGTTTCGCCGTCCCGTTGCGGTTGTGCTCGCGGCTCGGTGAACTCCAGCTGATCAGCGCGATCACCACTTTCGCGACAGCCGTCGATGTCACGATTTCCGAACTGCGGCTGGAAACCTTTCTTCCCGCCGATCACGCCACCGCGGCGGCGCTCGCCGGGCCACAATGACGGCATGCGCCGAATCGGAATCGTCCTGTTCGCCCTGCTTCTGACCGCCTGCACGGGTTCGCCGTCGGCGGTCCAGGTTCCACCCCAGCAGACGAACCTGCACGTCGACGTCCTCGCCCGCGGGCTCGAGCACGGCTGGGATGTCGGTTTCCTGCCGGACGGGAACCTGCTCGTGACGCAGCGTCCCGGGCGGCTGTCACTGGTGGATTCGTCCGGCGCGCACGATGTGAACGCGGATCTGTCGGATGTGTACGCCCAGGGTGAGGGTGGCTTGATGGGCCTGGTTGTGCATCCGGACTTCGCGCAGAGCCGCCAGTTCACGGTGTGCCACACGCACCAGGAAGGCGGCCGGCCGGTCGACATCCGGCTGACCACCTGGACCCTGTCACCCGACGACCGCGCCGCGACGCGGGTGCGAAACCTGCTGACGGGCCTGCCTCTGAACCCGAGCGGCCGGCATTCCGGCTGCCGCCCGGTAATCGGCGCCGACGGTGCACTGCTGGTCGGCACCGGGGACACCGCACGGTCGACGATCTCGCAGGACCGGCACCAGCTGGGCGGAAAAGTGTTGCGGATCGACCTGCACACGGGCGCACCCCTGCCGGACAACCCGTTCATCTCGTCGGCGGACCCGAACGAGCAGCGAATCCTCAGCTATGGACACCGGAACGTGCAGGGAATCGCGGTCCGGCCGGGCACGGGCCAGGTGTTCACGGCGGAGCACGGCCCCACATTCGACGACGAGATCAACCTGATCCGCGCGGGCGGAAACTATGGATGGGACCCGTCGAAGGGCGGCACGGACTCCTCGTACGACGAAAGCGTCCCCATGACCGACACGACGCGCTTCCCGGGCGCCGTCAATGCACTGTGGACGTCCGGCCACATCACAGAAGCCATCTGCGGCGCTGCTTTCCTCACAGGCTCACAATGGGGCCCACTCGAAGGTCGGTTGGCAGTCGTGGCGCTGAAGGGCCAGAAGATGCTGCTGTTCAGCCTCGACCAAACAGGAACCGTCACAGACGTAACCCTGCCAGCAGAATTCGACGACACCTACGGACGATTGCGTGCAGCAAGAACAGGCCCAGACGGCGCCCTATACGTAACCACCTCAGACGGCAACGACGACAAGGTCCTACGCATCACGCCGCAGGCGTGAAAGGCCACGGGCCGAGTTGGGTGGTCATCCCGTCGCCTGAAACAGGAACGATCACTTTTCGTCAGGGCCGCAACATCCCTGCACGGCGCGCAGCCGAAAGACCAAAGCTTGCGGCCCTGAGGAAAAGTGATAAATGAAAACCGCAGGCGACGGGATGACCACCCAACTCAACCACCCACCCAAGGTGAGATCCCCTGGCCCCCTCATCCTGGAGCCTGCCCGCCGGCGAGGCATCTTTTGATCTTTTTCTTTTGTCTTTCGACCCTCACGGTGCAAGTTCGCCGTAGAGACTCCCAAGCCACCCCGCGCCCCGCCACCACCCCGATCGCGCGATCGTCTAACGGTCGCCATACCGCGTCAAGGCGGGAAAGAGTGCCTTGACCCGGCATGGCGACCGCTAGGGCGCTGGGGATCGGGATGGAGGCTCCGGAGTGGGTGGTTGTCGTCGTGGGTTTTGTTGCCGGGTGGCGGTTTTGTGGTGGTGGTGGTGCTCGCCGGCTTCTGGCCCCGGGCTAGTTCAACCGTAGTTTTGGTTTGTGTTCCAGGTTGGACAAACCGTTCCACGCCAGGTTCACCAAGTGTGCGACGACCTCGTCCCGTTTGGGGCGGCGCGCGTCCAGCCACCATTGGCCGGTCAAAGCGACCATCCCGACCAGCGCCTGCGCATAGAGCGCCGACAGTTTGTCGTCGTAGCCGCGTGCGTCGAATTCTTGGCCGAGGATGTGCTCGACCTGGCTCGCGATGTCGTTCAGCAGCGTGGAAAAAGTGCCGCTGGAACTCGCGACCGGCGAGTCCCGGACCAGGATCCGGAACCCGTCGTGCGATTCTTCAACGTAACCCAGCAATGCACTGGCAGCCTGTTCCAGCATCGCCTTCGGATGCCCACCGTGCAGAGTGGACACCATGCGATTCAAGAGTGCCTGGGTCTCCCGGTCGACAACGACCGCGTAGATCCCTTCCTTGCCACCGAAATGTTCGTACACGACGGGCTTGGAGACGTTCGCGCGGTTCGCGATCTCTTCGATCGAGGTGCCGTCGAAACCCTTTTCCGCGAACAGCGCGCGGGCCACGTCGAGCAGTTGCTGCCGGCGTTCCGCGCCGGTCATCCGGACACGTGTCACCGGCACCGGCGGACGTGCACCGGTCGCCGCATCGCGTTTGGCCCGTCGTCTTCCTGCCACCGCCGCAGGCTACCCGCCCCTATTCGGCCCGCAGCCGTGCGAGGCGCGTCGGCGTGGGCCAGCGGACGTTGTCCACCCAGCCGAACTTCTCGAACAACCAGATGAGACGCGCCGAAATATCGATCTGCCCGCGCTGCACACCGTGCCGCGCCGAGGTCGGGTCCGCGTGGTGCAGGTTGTGCCACGACTCACCGAACGACAGGATCGCCAGCGGCCAGAAGTTCGCCGACCGGTCCCGCGCGCTGAACGGCCGCTCGCCGATCATGTGGCAGATCGAGTTCACCGACCACGTCACGTGGTGCAGCACGCACACCCGCACCAGCCCGGCCCAGAAGAACCCGGTCACCAAACCCCACCACGACCACGAGATGAGCCCGCCGAGAATGCCAGGCGCGACAAGGGTGATCACGGTCCACAGCCAGAAATACTGGTCGACCTTCTTGATCGCCGGGTCCTTCAGCAGATCCGGCGCGAACCGCTCCGCGTTGCTCTGGTCGCGCTCGAACAGCCAGCCCATGTGCGCGTGCCAGAAGCCCTTCACGATCGCCAGCGGCGAAGTGCCGTACGCCCACGGCGAATGCGGGTCGCCGTCACGGTCGGAGAACGCGTGGTGCCTGCGGTGATCGGCCACCCAGGTGATCACCGGCCCCTGCACGGCAAGGCTGCCCGAAATCGCGAGCGCGACCCGCAGCCAGCGCTGCGCCTTGAACGATCCGTGCGTGAAATACCGGTGGAAGGCGACGGTGATGCCGAGGCCGCTGAGGCAGTAGAACACCGCGGACAACGCGACATCCACCCAGCTCAGTCCCCATCCCCAGGCGAAGGGCACGGCTACCGCGAGCGCGACGATCGGGAGCAGTACCCCGACGTACACCGCGAACTGAAGGCCGCCCGGGCGCTGCCCGTTGATCAGCGGTTTTGGACCTTTGGTGGGAGTCGGCTCCAGCGTAGCCGTCATGCGCAACCACTTCTTCCTGCGGAAACGACCCGGGAAAGGGTCACCTAACCTACGATGCCGTAAGTTACGGTACAGGAGGTTCCGGCGGCTGGGGAGAGCACAAATGCCCGCCGTACCCCAAGCCTGGAACCACTTTCCCGTTTCGCTATCCTGACCAGGCACGATCCGCCGTAGTGTAATTGGCAGCACTCCAGATTTTGGTTCTGACAGTTCAGGTTCGAATCCTGGCGGCGGAGCTGCTGTGCCCGACCCCGACGAGCGAGGGGGTGTCCCGCTGCAAGGCGAAAGCGAGACCAGCAAGAGGCCGGCGCTGGCCGAGTTGTCCGACGCCTGGCTGGTGGGGCGCGCCCGCGAACTGATCGCCGCGGTACAGCACACGAATCACGAAGAACAACTCGAGATCGTGCGCACGATCGACGAGCTGCTCGACGAGACCCAGCGCCGCGGCGAGCCGATCCTGATCGCGCAGCTGCTGCGCGCCGCCGCGCTCGCCAGGCTCGTGACGCGTGGGTACGCCGCCGAGTCCGAGCCGCTACTCGACGAGATGCTCGCGCACACCCGCCGGCACGGCCTGTCGCTCTACCGCGCCGACGCCCACGCGCTGCGCGGGCGCCGGCTGGTGCTGGCCGCCCAGGAGGACGCGGCGCTCACCGAGATCGCCCGCGCACTGGCGATCCTCGACGACTCCGACCGCCCGGACATGCAGATCCCGCGCCGCGAATGGGCGAAGACCCAGGCCAGCGCGTTCATCGACTGCTGGCTCGTGCTCAACCAGCTCGGCGTGTACGAGGCCGCGGAGGAGGTCATCGCGCGGGCGCACCAGGCGATCCGCGAGACCGCCGGCCCGCACGAGATCACTTTGCAGCTGATGAACCGGATCAAGATGCTGCTCGGCTGGGCGCTGCGGCTGGAACGGGTCGACCGGCATCGCGACGCGGTGCTGAAGTTCGAGACGGCCGCGTCCATGGCCGTCGCGGTCGAGGCGCCGTTCGCCGAATCGCTGTTCCCGCGCCGGATCGGGGTGGCCGCGGTCGACCAGGTCGGCGTGCTGGCCGCCGCGCTCGCGTTCGCCGAGCCCGACCCCACGCACTCGGACCGGCTGCAGCGGTTGCTCATCGAGCCGGGCTATCCGCACGAGCAGGTCCTGGTGGCGATCGCACTGTCCCGCTGCCTGTACGTGGGCGGCCGTCGCGACGAGGCGTTGCAGGCACTGCAAAAGACCCGGCTGCACCTCGACGAGGACAACTCCCAGCCCTCGATGCGGCTCAACCTGATGCGCGAGCTGGCCCGGCTGGACTCCGAGGAAAGCCAGGAAACCAAGCAGCTCAACTCGTTCATCGAGTACGCCACGTCGCTGGAGCTGGAGCTGTGGTCGCTGCGCGAGTCGCAGATCGCCACCCTCAACACCCGCCGGGAGCACGAGCGGCTTTCGGCCCAGCACGGCGCGATCAGCCAGCAGGCGCTGCAGGATCCACTCACCGGCCTGCCGAACCGGCGCGCGCTCGACGAGCACCTGCGCACGTTGTCGGCGTCGACCACCGCGCAGCCGCTGGCCGTCGCGCTGATCGACCTCGACGGGTTCAAGGGCGTCAACGACGAGCACTCGCACGCCGAGGGCGACGACGTGCTCAGGGTGGTCGCGAGCACGCTCCGGGACGCCTTGCGCGGTGATGACATCGTTGCCAGGTACGGCGGCGACGAGTTCGTCGCGCTGCTGCCCGGCGCGCCGGTCTCCGCCGCGAAGCAGGCGCTCGGCCGCGCGGTGAACGCCGTGTCGTCCCTGCCACATCACCTCTCGCACGGGGTAACCCTCTCGGTCGGCCTCGTTTCACTGCGTCCGCAGGAACGGGCGGACCAGGTCCTCTCCCGCGCCGATGCCGCGATGTACCAGGCAAAACGCGGTGGCGGCGACCAGGTCGCCACGGCCAACGCGATCCCCGGCGAGGCGGCCGCCGGCTGGGCGGAGGCCGACCCGGCGCCGAGCCTCGAAGAGCTTCCGTAGGATCGGTGCCCCGCACGTACACGTACACAGCCGTCTGCAGTTTGGGAGTGCCGTGACCGGCTCGCTGAGCACGTTGGTCCTCGCCGCGGGTGAGGGCACCCGGATGCGTTCGACCACCCCGAAAGTGCTGCACCCGATCGCCGGCCGGCCCCTCGTCGACCACGCGGTCCGGGCCGCCGCCGGCCTCGACCCCGAGCATCTGGTGGTGGTCGTCGGGCACGGCCGCGAAGCGGTCGCCGCCCACCTCGACGAGCTCGGCAAGACGCTCGGCCGCCCGATCGCCACCGCGGTCCAGGAGGTCCAGCACGGCACCGGGCACGCGGTGTCCTGCGGGCTGGACGTGCTGCCGGCCGCGCCGACCGGCACCGTCCTCGTCAGCTACGGCGACGTGCCGCTGCTCGACACCGAGACGCTGGCCGCGCTGCTGGCCGAACACCACGACGAAGGCAACGTGGTCACGGTCCTGACCGCCGTCCTCGACGACCCGACCGGCTACGGCCGCATCATCCGCGACCCGGACGGCGCCGTGCGCGGCATCGTCGAGCAGCGTGACGCGACCGAGGACCAGCTCGACATCACCGAGATCAACTCCGGCGTCTACGCGTTCGACGCGGCCCTGCTGACCGAGGGCCTGACCCGGCTGTCCACCGACAACTCCCAGGGCGAGCTGTACCTGACCGACGTGCTCACCAACGCGTGCGCGGACGGCCGCAAGGTCGGCGCGCTCGTCGTCGACGACCCGTGGCTGACCGAGGGCGTCAACGACCGGGTGCAGCTGTCGGTGCTCGGCGCCGAACTCAACCGCCGGATCGTGCGCCGCTGGCAGCTGTCCGGCGTGACCGTCGTCGACCCGGCCACGACGTGGCTCGACGCGGGCGTGACGCTCGCGCGCGACGTCCGGATCGAGCCGGGCGTGCAGCTGCACGGCGGCACGGTGGTCGGCGAGGGCGCGGTGATCGGCCCGGACAGCACGCTCACCGACGTCAAGATCGGTGCCGGCGCGCACGTGATCCGCACCCACGGGTCGGAGTCGGAGATCGGTGAGAACGCGAACGTCGGCCCGTTCGCCTACCTCCGCCCGGGCACCGTGCTGGGCGAGCAGGGCAAGATCGGCACGTTCGTCGAGACGAAGAAGGCGAACATCGGCAAGGGTTCGAAGGTGCCGCACCTGACCTACGTCGGGGACGCGACCATCGGCGAGCACAGCAATATCGGCGCGGGCAGCGTGTTCGCCAACTACGACGGGATTCGCAAGCACCACACCACCGTCGGCTCGTACGTGCGCACCGGTTCGGACACGACGTTCGTCGCCCCGGTCGAGGTCGGCGACGGCGCGCACAGCGGCGCGGGCACGGTGATCAGGCGCAACGTCCCACCGGGGGCACTCGCGGTCTCCACCGGACCGCAGCGCAACATTGAAGGCTGGGTGGCCCGGCGAAGGGCGGGCACACCTGCGGCGGAGGCGGCGGCAGCCGCCCTCGCCGCTGACGGGAACCACGAAACCGAGCGGGAGTCGTCGAATGAGTCCTAAGTCCGGCACGCCGAAGAAGAACCTGATGCTCTTCTCCGGCCGCGCACACCGGGAACTCGCGGAAGAGGTGGCCAAGCACCTCGACGTGACGATCACCCCGCAGACCGCGCACACGTTCGCCAACGGCGAGCTGTTCGTGCGGTTCGAGGAGTCGGTGCGCGGTACGGACGCCTTCGTGATCCAGAGCCACACCAACCCCATCAACGAGTGGGTGATGGAGCAGCTGATCATGGTGGACGCGCTCAAGCGGGCGAGCGCGAAGCGGATCACCGTGGTCGTCCCGTTCTACCCGTACGCACGGCAGGACAAGAAGCACAAGGGCCGCGAGCCGATCTCGGCGCGGCTGATCGCGGACCTGTTCAAGACCGCGGGCGCCGACCGGATCATGACGGTCGACCTGCACACCGCGCAGATCCAGGGTTTCTTCGACGGCCCGGTGGACCACCTGTTCGCGCAGAACATCCTGGCCGAGCACATCAAGCGCACCTACGGTGACGCCGATATCGCGGTGGTCTCGCCGGACTCGGGCCGTGTGCGGCTGGCGGAGAAGTGGGCGCAGCAGCTGGGTGACCGGCCGATCGCGTTCATCCACAAGACCCGTGACCCCGACAAGCCGAACCAGGCGGTCGCGAACCGCGTCGTCGGCCAGGTCGAGGGCAAGCTGTGCGTGCTGGTCGACGACATGATCGACACCGGTGGCACGATCGTGAAGGCCACCGACGCGCTGCTGACGGAAGGCGCGGCCGACGTCGTCATCGCCTCGACCCACGGCATCCTGTCCGACCCGGCGACCGAGCGGCTGTCCAACTGCAAGGCGCGCGAGGTCATCGTGACGAACTCGCTGCCGATCCCCGAGGAGAAGCGCTTCCCGCGGCTCACGGTGCTGTCCATCGCGCCGCTGCTCGGCGAGGCGATCCAGCAGGTGTTCGAGGACGGCTCGGTCACCAGCCTCTTCGACGGCCACGCCTGATCTTTCCGCCCGGCGCGAAAGCAGGTGCCGGGCCGGGCGCGGGGGCGATAGCTTCGCGGGGTGTTCAGATTCGGAGTGAGTCTGCGGGCGGTCGACGGCGAGTTCGCCGCGAAATGCCGCAGGGCCGAGGAGCTCGGCTACGACGTCATAACGATTCCCGACCATCTCGGTGCCCCCGCGCCCTTCCCGGCGCTCGTCGCGGCCGCGGCGGCCACGCGCCGGCCGCAGGTCGGTCCGCTGGTGCTGAACGCGCCGTTCTACAACACCGCGCTGCTGGCGCGTGACATCGAGTCGACGGTGACACTCACCGGCGGCCGGTTCGAGTTCGGGCTCGGCGCCGGGCACATGAAACACGAGTTCGACGACGCCGGTTTGCCGTGGTGGCCCGCGAAAACGCGCATCGGCTACCTCGAGCGCATGCTCGCCGAGCTGCGGGAACGGCTGCCGGAGATGCCGCCGCTGCTGATCGCGGGCAACAGCGACGGCGTGTTGTCGCTCGCCACGAAACAGGCCGACATCATCGGGTTCGCGGGGCTGAAGCAGGCGCCCGGCAAACAACCCGGCAACTTCGACCTGACCAGCGGCGAGGAGCTGGACGACCGCGTAGCGTTCGTGCGCGGGCAGGCCGAGCGCGAGCTGGAGTTCAACATGCTGATCCAGAAGGTGGTCGTGGCCGATGATCCGCGGGCCGAGCTGGACAGCTGGATCCCCGGCGAGTACGGCGCCGACGAACTCCTTGCGGCGCCCCAAATCCTGGCCGGTTCACCGGAGCAGATCGCCGAGGAGATCGAAACTCGCCGCAAGCGCTTCGGCTTCACGTACTACACGGTCTTCGACCCCGCGATGGAAGCTTTCGCCCCTGTCATCGACCTAATTCGACCGCGGCCGCCTGCTTGAACCCGGCCGCATCAACGCGCGCGACGGGTTCCGCGGTCACCACCGGCACCGCGGACACCTTCGCCGTACCCGACAGCTTCGGCAGCGCGAACTTCACCGAGCACGACATCGTCGTGGACTCGTCGAGCGCGGCGACGACCTCCTGACCGCAGCTCTGCTCACCGAGCCGGCTGGAGGAGACCGAGGACGTCAACGCCAGCCGCGCCGAAGCCCTGGGCGCGTCCCCGACGAGCTTGTTCGACACCTGCACGGTGTCGGTGCACGCACCACTCGCGGTGCAGCTCAACGCGTTGTCCGTGACCGACGCGGCGACCACGGGCCCGGCCACGAACGGCTGGCCGAGGCTGTCCACGGCCCCGTTGTACGCATCCCGCAGAGCGGGCAGCTCCGCCGGGCGGAGTCCGCGCACGCCGACGCTGCCGTCGCCCAGGGCCTGTGTCGAGCCCCCGCCGAGCAACGACGAATCGAAACTGACCACCCGGTACGGCGGCTCTGTGGTCACCCGCAGGCCACCGGTGTCGAACACGTCGAGCCCGCCCGCGGTCGTCCGCGTGGCGCGGACGGTGCCCTGCACCGCCGTCCGCAGCGTCTGCGCGATGGTCGCCGGGGCGAGCATCCAGCCGGGGTCGAACGCCAGCACCGACCGGGCCCAGCGCGTGCCGTACTGCGCGGCGCGGTCGGCCGACATGCCCTGCGCCTGCCAGTACGCGGCGGGCGCCCGCAGGTACAGGTCGCCGCCCGCGCGCAACGCGCTCACCTGCTGGTCCCGCAACGACAACATGCCCTGCGCGAGGCCCTTGCCGGTGACGGTGAAGACCGTGCCGCCGGCCAGGTCGTAGGTGACCGCCGTTTCCGCGGACAGTGCTGTCAGCGCGGCGTCGATCGCGGCGCGGGGATCCTGGGCGTGCTGGGCCGGTGGCGAGGCCTCGCACGCACTCAGGACGAGGACCGCGATGAGCATGAGGAAGCCACTCACGGTCCCACGCGGCATCCCAACACCCCCTGACTCACCAGTTTCCTACTTGGCGAAGCGACCCACCGCAACCCCTGTGCGATGGGTTGCTTACACTGAACAGGTTGTCTCGGCGAGGCGGGCGCCAGCCCGGCGTGATCGACGCGGCGGCTTGAGTAGCCACGCGCTATCCACGTGCCGCGAGCTCGCCGCCGCAGACTCCCGCTCGAGCCCCGCGCATCAGAGTTCCATCGTGTTGAAGGAGTGCAAGACCGTGTCCGAGGTACGTCTGTCCGTCGAGCCGCGCACCGAGTTCGGCAAGGGCGCCGCGCGCCGCACCCGTCGCGCCGGAAAGATCCCCGCCGTGCTGTACGGCCACGGCACCGACCCCCGGCATCTCGCGCTGCCGGCGCTCGAGTTCGCCCGCGTCGTGCGTGAGAACGGCAGCAACGCCGTGCTCACCCTTGATGTGGAGAGCAGCACCGAGCTGGCGCTCACCAAGACCATCACCGTGCACCCGATCAAGAACTACATCGAGCACGTGGACCTGCTCGTCGTGAAGCGCGGCGAGAAGGTCACCGTCGACGTGCCGCTCGTCGTCAACGGCACCCCCGGCCCCGGCGGCCTGGTCAACCAGGGTGTGGACACCCTGTCCGTCGAGGTCGAGGCGCTGCACATCCCCGACCAGATCGAGGTCTCGATCGAGGGCGCCGAGGTCGGCACCCAGATCCTCGCCTCGCAGGTCACCCTGCCGGCCGGCGCGACGCTGCTGACCGACCCGGAGGCCCTGGTCGTCGCGATCAACGAGCCGCAGGCCGAGGAGTCCGCCGCCGAGGCCACCGGTGGCGAGGGCGAAGCCGAGGCCGCCGCGGAGTGACGGCTGATCTGCCGGGTGCCGGCGAGCAGGTGCTGCTCGCCGGCCTCGGCAACCCCGGGCCCCGCTATGCCGGCAACCGGCACAACGTGGGGTTCATGGTGCTCGACGAGCTGGCCGCGCGGATCGGCGGCAAGTTCAAGGCCCACAAGGGCGGCGCCGACGTGCTCGAGGGGCGGCTGGCCGACCGGCGCGTCGTGCTGGCCAAGCCGCGCTCGTTCATGAACCTCTCCGGCGGGCCGGTGTCGGGCACCGCCAAGTTCTACAAGATCGAACCGAGTGGTGTCGTCGTCATCCACGACGAGCTGGACCTGCCGTTCGGTGGGCTCAAGCTGAAGCTCGGCGGCGGCGACAACGGGCACAACGGCCTGCGGTCGATCACCAAATCGCTCGGCACGAAGGACTACTACCGGGTGCGGTTCGGCATCGGCCGGCCGCCCGGGCGGATGGATCCGGCGGACTTCGTGCTCAAGGACTTCGCGACGGTCGAGCGCAAGGAGCTCCCGTTCGAGGTCGATCGCTGCGCCGACGCCGTCGAGGCGCTCATCGGCAAAGGGCTGACAGCGGCCCAGAACGCGTTCCACGCTGCGTAGCGATCTTCACCCAAAGGCGTGCGCGACTGCCTCCATCGAGTTCGATGCCGCCGCTGGACCTTCCAGGCGCGTTGCGCCGCGGCTAGGACTGATACGGGAAACGCCCCCACCTGCCGACTGGAGCTCCTCATGTCCTTGACCGCTGAAGACGTGTACCGCGCCGAGTTCGGCAACGCGCCGATCGGGCGACGCGGCTACGCCAAGCAGGAGGTCGACGCGTTCATCCGGCGGATCGCGAAGACCCTCGAAGACGAAGACGACCTGACCGCCGCCGAGGTGCACCACATCGAGTTCAACAGACCGCTGCTGGGCAAGCGCGGCTACGACGAGCGTGAGGTCGACGTCTTCCTGGAGAAGGCCGAGGACACCCTCGCCCAGCGGTTCGGCCAGGCACACCCGCTACCGTCCGCACGCACCGACGCGGAGGCGACGGCCAGCCGCGCGCCGTCGCCGCACCTGCGGCAGGAATCCCTGGACACCAAGACTTCCTGAGGCCGACGGGGCGGGACGCGGACGAGCGTCCCGCTCTTCGTCGTGCCGGACGTCGAACTTCGCGTCAGCCGCCTGCGGTTTGCTCGATCCGGTCGGCGAACTGGATCGCCGTCGCGGCGCGTTTCACCTTGCCCGACGGGGTTTTCGGCAGGCTGCCGGCCGGAAGTACGACCACCGCGAACGGCCGGACGTCCACGGCGTGGTGCACGCGGGCGGCGACCTCCTTCATCAGCACCCGCTCCGCCTCGGTGTCACCGGCGAGCTTCGACTCCAGCACCACCGCGAACCGCTCGCGGCGGCTGCCCGCGTCGATCCGGACGGCCACCGCGTTCCCGGCCCGCACGCCGTCGACGGAGGTCGCGGCCCGCTCGATGTCCGTCGGGTAGATGTTGCGGCCGCCCATGATGATGACGTCCTTCTGCCGCCCGGCGATGATGATCTGCCCATCGACCAGGTACCCGAGGTCGCCGGTGGCCAGCCAGCCTTCGGCGTCCTGCGTCGGCACCGGGCCGTCGACCGTGAGGTAGCCCGGGGTCACCGCCTCGCCGCGCAGCCGGATCTCGCCGACCTGGCGTTCGCCGAGCACGTTCCCGTCGCCGTCCACGATCTGCGCTTCCAGCCCGTCCAGCGGCCGCCCCAGCACCGCGAACGACCGCACCTCGTCGGTGCCCCGCCGGGAATCGCCTTCGGGCACCGGCACCGCCCGGTTGTCCGCCTCCAGGGCGTCCGCCTCGACGTAGTCCAGGGTCAGCCCGGTGAACAGGGGCGCGAACGACACCGCGAGCGTCGCCTCGGCCATGCCGTAGGCCGGGAACACGCATTCGGCCGGCATGTCGAACCGGGCGCCGGCGTCGGTGAACGTCTTCACCGCGGTCTCGTCGATCGGTTCGGCGCCGTTCAGCGCGATCCGCAGCGTCGACAGGTCGTAGGCGCCGTCATCGGCTCGCTCCAGGCGGCGGCCGACGATCGCGTACGCGAAATTGGGCGCGGCCGTCGTCGTCGCGTGGTACTTGGTGATCAGCTCCGGCCAGATCAGCGGCCCGGTCAGGAACTCGACCGGGGTGATCTTGATCAGCTCGACGCCGAAGGTCATCGGCACGGTCAGGAAGCCGACCATGCCCATGTCGTGGAAGGTCGGCAGCCAGGACACCATGATGTCCTCGTCGAACACGAACTCCGCCCGGTCGACCATCGCCTTGATGTTGACGTACAGGTTGCCGTGGGTGATCCGGACGGCCTTGGGCTCCGCGGTCGAGCCGCTGGTCAGCTGCAGCAGCGCGAGGTCGTCCTCGCTCATCGGCACGGGCTCGGCGAGCGGCTCGGCTCCGAGCAGGTCGGTGATCATCCGGAACGCGATGCCGTGCTCGGTGAGCACCGGCCCGAGCGCGTCGAACGGCTCGCCGAGCACGACGAGTCCGGCGCCGATCATGGTGAGCACCTTGACCGTGTCCTCGGCCCACACGGCGAGGTCCGTGCGCGGGGTCGGCTGGTGCAGCATGGTGACGCTGCCGCCGGCGAGCCACACGCCCTGCACGGTCGGCGCGATGAGTGCCGGCGCCGCCGCCAGCACGGCGACGGGTGTGCCCGGCGTCAGCCCATGCTCGACGAGCCCTCCCGCCAGGCGCTTGGCCTCTTCGTGGACTTCCGCCCACGTCCGCCGGACCGGCTCCTTGGGCTCCCCGGTGACCATGCCCCGCTGCTGACCGCCACCCGCGGCGGTAGCGACGAGTGTGTCCACGAACCTGCTCATAGCGGAGACGATAACTGGTCAGCCGAGGACGAACGGGAGCCTGGCGGCCAGCGCACCCAGTGCCGCCTGCTCCGCGCCGGTCGAGGCACGCGGGCGGTTCGGCCGCGCCCGGCAGCTGCGCGATCAAGTCGAGGTGGTGCAGCGTCCATTCCAGGACGTAGGCGGTGACCACCTGATCGCGGGTAGGCAGCGGCCAGCCGGACGATCAGCGCGTCGAGCGGGTCCGCACCGCTCGGCGTCCGGCCACCTGATCATCGACGCGCAGGACGAGCTGATCAGGCAAGCCCGGAGGCGTCGTCCGGGAGTCCGGCCACCGCCGCGCGCAATGCCGTCCACGACTCGGCGAACAACCCCTACTCCACCAGTTCCGACGTGTCCAGCCACCGGGCCTCGACGTCGTCCTTTTCGGTCAGTACGCGCTTCAGTTCGGTGTTCAGCTCGACGAGCTGCTCCGGGTTCGTGGCGTTGGCGGCGAGTTGTTCGTGCAGTACGGTCTCGCGCTTGGCCAACTGGTCCAGACGACGCTCCAAGCGCCCCAGTTCCTTCATCGCCGCACGGTGCTCCGCGGCGCCCGACTTCGGCTGGAGTGCGGCCGGAGCCGGGGCGGCCGCCTGGACGGCTCGCGCGCGGCGCGTCAGATACTCGTCGATCCCGCCGGGCAGGTGCGTCACCCGGCCGTCGCCGAACAGCGCGTACACGCCGTCGCAGACTCGCTCGACCAGGTACCGGTCGTGCGAGACGACCACGAGCGTGCCGGGCCACGAGTCGAGCAGATCTTCCAGCTGCTGCAACGTATCGATGTCGAGATCGTTCGTCGGCTCGTCGAGCAGCAGCACGTTCGGCTCGGCCATCAGCAACCGGGCGAGCTGCAACCGCCGCCGCTCGCCGCCGGACAGGTCGTCGACCGGGGTCCACTGCCGCGCCGCGGGGAAGCCGAGGCGCTCGGCGAGCTGCGAGGCCGACATCTCCTGCTTGCCCAGCACGACCCGGCCGGCGATCTCCTCGACCGCTTCGAGCACCCGCAACTGGCCGGGCAGTCCCTCCAGCTCCTGCGAAAGATGCGCCAGCGACACGGTCTTGCCCTCGACGCGCCGCCCGGACTCCGGCGACGACTCCCCGGCGAGCAGCTTCAGCAAGGTGGTCTTCCCGGAGCCGTTGACGCCGACCAGACCGATCCGGTCACCAGGACCGATCTGCCAGGTGACGTCGTCGAGCACGGGCTTGTCCCCCGCGTGCAACGTCACGTCTTCCAGCTCCAGCACGGTTTTCCCGAGCCGCCGCCGCGCGAAACTCAGCAGCTCCACGGAATCCCGCGGCTCCGGCACGTCCGCGATCAGCGCTTCGGCCGCCTCCACGCGGTACCGCGGCTTCGACGACCGTGCCTTGGCGCCGCGCTGCAGCCACGCCAGCTCCTTGCGGGCGAGGTTCCGCCGCTTCTCCTCGGCGCTCGCCGCGAGCCGTGCCCGCTCGGCGCGCGCGAAGATCCAGTCCGCGTAACCGCCTTCGTACTGCTCGACGTTGCCGTTCGCGACCTCCCACGTCTGGCCGCACACGGTGTCGAGGAACCACCGGTCGTGGGTGACGACGACGAGCGCGGTCCGCCGCGCCAGCAGGTGATCGGCGAGCCAGCGGACACCTTCGATGTCGAGATGGTTGGTCGGCTCGTCGAGCACGATCAGATCCAGATCTCCGACGAGCGCGGCGGCCAGCGCGATCCGGCGGCGTTCGCCACCGGACAGGTTCGCGGTCGGCGAGTCCAGGCCCAGCGCTGTGATGCCGAGTCCGTCCACAATGGACCGGACGCGCGCGTCGGCGGCCCACTCGTGCTCGGCGGAGTAGTGCCACAGCACGGCGTCGCGCACCGTGCCGGCGGGGAGCTCGGTGCGCTGCGTGACGACCGCCAGCCGCAGGTCGCGGACGCGGCTGACCCGGCCCGAGTCCGGCTCGGCCACCCCGGACAGGACTTCGAGCAGCGTCGTCTTGCCGCCGCCGTTGAGGCCGACGACCCCGATGCGCTCACCTTCGGCCACGCCGAGCGACACGTTGTCGAGCAACGGTTTGACGCCGTAGGACTTACTGACGGCTTCAAGATTTATGAGGTTGGCCATCTATGCGTGTACCTGGGGAGGAGGAGTGGGGCGGTGCACATCGTCACCGCCGACGAAACGGGCACCGGGCACCGGGCCGTGCGCGACGCGGACGGTCCGGCAGACCCCGGCGCCGGACAGCTCGGCCGCGACTTCGAGCGCGGCTTCGCCGTCCTCGCACAGGAACGCACACGTCGGGCCGGACCCGGACACGGTCCCGGCGAGCGCGCCCGCGTTCACCCCGGCGCGAAGTGTGCGACGAAGGCCCGGGCGCAGCGACACCGCCGCTGCCTGGAGATCATTGCCGAGCAACAGCGCGAGCTGCCGCGGATCACCGGACGCGAGCGCCTCGACGACCGGTGCGTGTGAGCCGACCCGCGGCGGATCACCGTTCTCCCGCAACTGATCCAGCTCGCCGAACACCTGCGGAGTGGACAGTCCACGATGGTCGAACGCGAGCACCCAGTGGAAGGTGTGCCGGGACAGCACGGGCACGAGCTTCTCGCCGCGGCCGGTGCCGAGCGCCGTGCCGCCGTAGAGCGCAAAGGGGACATCGCTGCCGAGGCTCGCCGCGATGTCGGCCAGCTCGTCCCGGCCGAGCTCCAGTTTCCACAGCGAGGTCAGCGCGACGAGCGTCGCCGCGGCGTCCGCGCTGCCGCCCGCCATCCCGCCGGCGACCGGAATTCCCTTGCGCAGCACCACGCGTACCTTCGGCTCGATCTTGCCGGCGCGCCCGGCGAGCGCCTCCACCGCCTGCCAGGCAAGGTTCTCCGGGCCGGTCGGCACCGCGTCCTCACCCTCGCCGTAGACCTCGAGACCGGGTTCGTCGGTGACCGCGACGGTCACCTCATCCGACAGCGACAACGCGTGGAACACCGTGGTGAGGTCGTGGTACCCGTCGTCGCGCAGGTCGCCGACGGACAGGTGCAGGTTGATCTTCGACGGCACCCGCACGGTGACTGGAGGCGGAACGACGGCTAGCACCCGTCAAGACTACGTGGCCCCGCCCGCGCCCTGCCCGCGAGGAGAAACAAGTTCCAGCGCGACCTCGAGCGCCACCTTCGACGGGGCCACTCCGGGGTTCTCCTCCTGGAACTGCGGGTTGTTACCGACCATCAGCGCGATGAGCGCGAGCCGGGCCCGCAGCTGCGCGTGCGGATCCCGCTCGTCGGCCGCGATGATGGTGAACAGCTCCTTCATCCGGTGCACCAGCGGGTTGCGATCTTGGAAGCCCTTGAGCGTGGGCTGGTTCTCCTGCATGAACCGCATCAGCGGACCGAACTGGCCTTCGACGAGGTCCGCCAGCCGCCGGATCAGCTCCTGGCGCGTGCCGGTGTTGTCCTCCTGGGCGCGCGCCCAGGTGAGCACCTCGTCCATCGACTTCGCGAGATCGTCGAGCAGGCTCGCAACGATGTCCTCTTTGGTCCGGAAGTGGTAGTAGAGCGCGGCCTTGGTGACATCGAGCTTCTCCGCGATCTCGCGCAGCGACGTCTTCTCGTAGCCCTGCTCGGCGAACAACTCCAGCGCGATCCGCTGGATGCGCTCCCTCGTGTCACTGCGCCGCCCCGCCATCTCCGTTCCTTCCTGAGAAGCCCCTCAAACTAACTTGACGCCCGACTAGTTCGAGCTTACCTTACGACTAGCAAGTTAACTTGCCGGCCGACAAGTTAATGAGCTTGCTCAGCATACTGCTTGGGAGTTTTCCCAAGCGGCGGAGCCGCTTTGTGGTGTGGGTGGTTCCTCGCGAGGACCGCGCCGACGCGGTGCAATTCCAGCCAGGCGATCCCAGAGCGAGGGCCCGCCTGAGGTTCCGCTACCGGCACCGTCAAGCAAGCCGCTTCAACTTCATCTGTGAGGGGATCGCCATGACAACGACACTGAGCGCGCCACCCGACGCGCGCACGGACCAGCGCAGATGGTGGGCACTGGTCGCCATCGGGCTGGCGCAGCTGCTGGTCATCGTCGACACCACCATCGTCAACATCGCGCTGCCGTCGGCGCAGCGCGAACTCGGCATGTCCGACGTCGCCCGGCAGTGGACGATCAGCGCGTACACGCTGGCGTTCGGTGGATTGCTGCTGCTCGGCGGCCGGCTGGCCGACCGGCTCGGGCGCAAGAACACGCTCATCGTCGGCGCGATCGGGTTCGCCCTCGCGTCCGCGGTCGGCGGCGCGGCGACCGGACCGGGCATGCTCATCGCGGCCAGGGCGGCGCAGGGGGTCTTCGCCGCACTGCTCGCGCCGTCCACCCTGTCCCTGCTCACCATCACGTTCACCGAACCCAAGGAACGCGCCAAGGCGTTCGGCATCTTCAGTTCGATCATGATGTCCGGCGCCGCGCTCGGCCTGCTCGCCGGCGGCGCGCTCGCCGAGTACCTCGACTGGCGCTGGTGCCTGTACGTGAACCTGCCGCTGGCCGCCGTCGCCGCGATCCTCGGCTGGTACGTGCTGCCGAAGGTCGAGGCGCACCGCGAGACCCGGTTGGACTGGATCAGCGCGATCCTCGGCAGCGGCGGCATCGTGTCGCTCGTCTACGGGCTGTCCGAGGCCGCGACCCGCGGCTGGAGCTCCGGCCTGGTGCTGGGCTTCGTCGGCGCGGCCGTGGTGCTCGTCGTGGCGTTCGTGTACCGGCAGAGCCGGGTCGAAAACCCCTTGCTGCCACTACGAATTCTCGGTGACCGCACCAGGTCGGCCGGCTTCCTGACCATTGCCGCGACCGCGTTCGGCATGTTCGGGATGTTCCTGTTCCTGACCTATCAGCTGCAGGGGATCATGCACTACGGCGCGTTCCAGGCGGGGCTGGCGTTCCTGCCGTTCCTGGTGGGCAACCTGGCCGTGTCGCTGCTGATCTCGCGCCGGCTGCTGCCGAAGACGGGACCGCGACCACTGCTGGTGATCGGCATGCTGCTGATGGCCGGCGGGCTCGCCACGCTCACGCAGCTGACCCCGGACTCGTCGTACTGGGGCCTGATCCTGCCGGTCGAGCTGATGCTGGGCGCGGGTGCCGGGCTGTCGATGCCGGTGGTCATGAACACCGCGACCGCACGGATCGAGCCCAAGGACGCCGGTGTCGCGTCGGCCTTCATCACGACGTCACAGCAGGTCGGCGCTTCACTCGGGACAGCTTCGCTGAGCACCATCGCGTCGGGCGCGACCGCCTCGGCGGCCGGGCTCGGGGTGGCGGCCGCGACGGTGCACGGATTCGCCGTGGCGAACGGCTGGGGCGCCGCGATCATCGCCGCGGCGGCGATCGGCGTCGGCGTCCTCGCCGGCTCCAAGAAGTAGCCCGCGAGTCCCCCTGTTCCGGCGTGACCGGAACAGGGGACTCGCGCGGTTCGTCAGGCGGCGACGCTGCGCGGGCCGGCGGCGAAGTGGGTGACGTGGGCACCGCGGTCGGCGATCCAGGCCAGTGCACTGTCCGCCTGCCGGCCGGTGACGCCGACCCGGAACCGGGCGACGGGGGTGTCGCCGACACGGGTCAGCCCACCGCCGATGGTCGCGAGCTCGACCTCGAACCGGACCGCCGCCTCGGGCAGCAGCGCGCCGACGGCGGCGAACCCGATCAGCACCACATCGGCGGCCCGGTCGTACGCGGCGCTCTGCGAACGCGGCGTGTCGATCGCCGGCAGCAGCGCGTCGGCGGTCCGGCTGCCCGGCACGGCCAGCAGGTCGAGCACGGTGCCGTGCTCGACGACGCGGCCGGAGTCCAGCAGCGCGACCCCATCGCAGACGCGCCGGGCGACGCCGGCGTCCTTCGTCGTCAGCACGACCGTCACGCCCAGCTCGGCGCGCGCCCGGTCGAGAACCGTCAGCACCGAGCCGGCCTCGTCGGCACCCAGGCCGGCGGTCGGGTCGTCGGCGAGCAGCACCGCGGGGCCGGAAGCGACCGCGCGGGCGATCTCGACGCGGCGGCGCTGGCCGTCGGTCAGCTCGCCCGGGTGCTGCGTCGCCCGCTGGGTGAGGCCGGCGATGTCGAGCACGCGGCCGACCCGGCTGCGCCGCTGCGGACCGTCGACACCGAGCTGTTCGAGCGGGGCCGCGACGTTTCCGGCAACCGTGCGCTCGGCGTACAGCGCCGGCGCGGTGTCCAGCGCCGCGACCTGGCGGCGCACCTCGCGCAGCCGGCGGCCGTCGAGACCCGCGGTGTTCAGCCCGTCGAGCCGCACCGTGCCGCGGTCGGGTTTCTCTTGCAGTGCAACGACTTTGGCAAGCGTGGACTTGCCGGACTTCGCCGGGCCGACGACGCCGTACAGCGCGCCGGCACCGATTTCGAGGTTCACCTCGCGCAGGGCGAGCACGGGCGAACTCTTGCCGGGAAAGGACTTGGTCAGATTTTCGAGTGTGATCAACGAAAGCTCCATGCTGCGGGCGCGCATCGCGCCGGACGTCACCGACTAGACCGTCCTAACCGGACAGTCGCAAAAGGAATCGAACTCAGCGGGTGAGAACGGTCAGCGACGACATGCACACACAGAACGGCGGCACTCATCGACGACTCGGCGCCTCGTGAGCATTCGCGTCCGGTACACAGCTTCCTCCATCGATCCTGGCGGTAGCACCTGCCCGGGAGGGTGGTTGCTGCGACTTCGGCGAGCCAGGTCTCTCAGTCGCTCGGGATGGATACCTTCAAAAGTAGAACGGATGTCCTGTGTTCCGCGCAAGTGTCCAGCCGCAGATCACACGCCTCAATCACACGGACGGCCGTAAGTGGGCACGCTCCGCTATCCGCGCGAACTCCTCGACGGTGAGTTGCTCACCACGAGTGCGCGGCTCGATACCGGCTGCCTGGAGTACAGCGCCCGCCTGTTCGGCCGAACCGGCCCATGAGGCCAGCGCGGCCCGAAGCGTCTTGCGCCGCTGCGCGAACGCGGCGTCGACGACCGCGAACACGGCCTCCCGGTCGCCGGAGCGCTCGGCACCCCGTTCGAACGACACGAGCGCCGAGTCGACGTTCGGCACCGGCCAGAACACAGCGCGCGGCACGGCGGCGACCTTGCGCGCCTTCCCGTACCAGGCGAGCTTGACGCTGGGCACGCCGTAGATCCGGCTGCCCGGCCCGGCGGCCATCCGGTCGGCGACCTCCGTCTGCACCATCACCAGCGCGCGGCTCAGCGACGGCAGTTCGGCGAGCAGGTTCAGCACGACCGGCACGGCGACGTTGTAGGGCAGGTTCGCGACCAACGTCGACGGCGGCGCGGGCAGCTCGCCGGCCCGCAGCTTGAGGGCGTCCCGCTCGAGGACGGTCAACGCGCCCTCAGGGACGCGCTCCCGGGCCGTGGCGGGCAACCGCGCCGCGAGGACCGGATCGATCTCGACCGCGGACACCTGGGCGCCGGTGGCCAGCAGGCCCAGCGTCAGCGAGCCGAGCCCCGGGCCGACCTCCAGCACGGCGTCGCCCGGCCCGACACCGGACAGCTCCACGATCCGGCGCACGGTGTTCGGGTCGTGCACGAAGTTCTGGCCGAGCTTCTTCGTCGGCCGCACGTCCAGCTCGGCCGCCAGCCCACGGATCTCGGCCGGACCGAGCAGTTGCGCCACGCCTGAAGACTACTGCGGCGCGGATCCGGCCTCGGTCAGGCCGCTCCGGCCTTCTTGGAGCACACCGGCCACGCGCCCCAGCCCTGCCCGGCCTGGACCTTCTGCGCGATCGAGATCTGCTCCTCGCGGCTCGCCTGGTAGGCGTGCTGCGCGTAGGAGCCGCCGCCGTAGGCCAGCCAGGTGCTGTTCGTGAACTGCAGGCCGCCCTCGAAACCGTTACCGGTGTTGGCCGCCCAGTTGTTGGTGGACTCGCACTTCGCGATCGCGTCCCAGATCCCGGCGTTGCTGATGTCGGGCTGCTTGGTGCCGATCCGGATGATCTTCGGCTTCGCGTCGACGAGGACCTTCACCGACAGCTGCTCGCGGCCGGTCTCCTTGCCGTTCTTCTTGGTGATGCGGTAGGTGACCAGCTGCTGGCCCGGCGTGCCCGGGTCCTGCACGACCTGCTTGCCCGAGTCCAGGGTGTTGTCCTGGATCTGCTGGACCGGCGGGTCGATGGACTCCTGCTGGTTGATCACGGAGATGCCGGTGCGGCTGATGTGCACCTCGGCGCCGTCGGCGATCTTGAACTGCAGGCCTCCGTCGATCGCGTCGTCCGGGCCCAGCGACAGGTTCTGGTCCTTGAGGAAGTCCGCGGCGGTGAGCGCCGTGGTGGTGACCTGCTCGGGTGCGCGGTCGCCGTCGTAGACCGTGACGTGCTTGAGGGTGTTGATCGTGACCGTCGCGCCGTCGAGCGGCAGCGCCGCGGTCGGCGCCATCGAGAAGAAGCTGCCGTTGGCGAACTTGCCGGTCATGCCGAGCTGGTCCATCGCCTCGGCGAGGGTGTCGGCGCGGACCCAGGAGTCCTTCGCGACGCCGTCCACGATCATGTTCAGGTGCCGGCCGCGCTCGAGCTTGATGACGCCCCCGTCGCCGACGGGGGCCTGCGGGGACGGGGAGAGCGCGTCGTGCTCGCCGACGCTCACACCGGCGTCCTTGAGCACCTCGCCCACGGTCTTGCCGAAGCTGTGCACGGTCTGCTCGTGGCCGTCCACGTCGACCGTGACGCTCTTGTTCATGGCCAGCGCGGCCGCGCCGCCGCCGGTGATGCTGATCAGCAGGGCCAGGACCGAGCCGCGGAGGAACCGCTTCTTCCAGGTCTTGACCGCGGTCATCAGAGCCCGCTCGGGCTCCGGCTCGACCTCGACGTACTCCGTCCGCTCCTCGGACACGCGGTCCGGGATCATGGACAGCGAGGGGAGCATGGTGGTTTCGGCGTTGATCAGCCGGATGAGCTCGTCGACATCGAGCTCGGCTTCCGCCATCAGGTCATCGGCGTCCGGGCCGAGAACCGTCCGCACATCGTGCTCGGTGATGGCGAGGTCGTCGGAGAAGTCCCAGTCGGCTTCGGTCGGCCAGTCCAGCGTGCCAACTCCGCCACGGGGGGACCCGTACCAGTCGATCGTGTCGTCGAGGCGCGCGTGAGCCTGTCTACTACCAGTCACAGCAGGTCGTTCCCTTTCGCACTATCGGCAACCACAGTCCATGTCATCCCCGACCCCGACCTGCACTGACTGACTGCGGCTCGTGCCGGCCGATTAATCACCCGGCACGATCACGGGACAGTAACGGGTGCCGCGAGGTTGCGCAAACACCGCCCGGAATCTAGTGGCCTTCGTCACTCCTCCGTGTGGTGTACGAGGCTTCACGAATGTCGCAATCCGTTCAACTCGTTGTGACAGAAGGGAGTTGGAACACGCGCTCGGCGTTTCGGCAAGCCCCCGTTGCGATCTCTTCGACGCTCTGTTGTCGCAGCTCAGCCAGGTAGCGCACGGTGTAGGCCGTGCAGTAGGGCTCGTTCGGCCTGCCGCGGAACGGATGCGGGGTCAGGAACGGCGCGTCGGTCTCCACCAGAAGTTGCTCCAAAGGGAGCAATTTCGCCGCCTTCTGGAGCGCGTGCGCGTTCTTGAACGTGACGGTGCCGGCGAACGACAGTACGTAGCCGGCGTTGGCGCAGCGGCGGGCGAACTCGGCGTCACCGGAGAAGCAGTGGAACACCACCCGCTCCGGCGCGCCCTCCTCGGTCAGGATGCGCAGGATGTCCTCGTGCGCGTCCCGGTCGTGGATCATCAGCGGCTTGCCGACCCGCTTGGCGAGGTCGATGTGCCAGCGGAACGCCTCCTGCTGGGCGTCGTGCGGCGAGTAGTCCCAGTAGTAGTCGAGCCCCGTCTCGCCGACCGCCACGACTCGCTCGGCGCGAGCCAGGCGCTCTATTTCGGACCGCTCCGCATCGCCGAAATCCTTGGTACGCGTGGGATGTATGGCGACCGCCGCGAACACCCGGCTGTCCCATGTGGACGCTTCGGTGACCCAGCGGGCGGACGCGACGTCGTCCGCGACCGTCACCACCCGGGTCACCCCGGCAGCCTCGGCGCGATCGACCATCGCCCGCACGTCGGCCGCGTTCACCGCGCCGCAGGCGTCCAGATGCGTGTGCGAGTCGACCACCGGCGCCGGAAGACGCTCCGGCACCGGTGGCCTTTCCTTCTTATTCGTCACGTTCGATCGGGGCCCACTCCGGCCCGGTCTCGCCCAGCTTCGGGTCGAGCTTCGCGAACAGCGGGGTCGGCTTGGCCAGCGGCCGCCCGACCTCGATCGGCGTGGACTGCCAGCGCGCCTGCTCGGCCGCGTAGTCACCGGTGAGGATCGGGTTGGTGCGGCCGGGGATGTCGAGGTCCTCGACGTCGTGCAGCTCCGGCTGGGCCGCCCAGACACCCGTCCCGCCGAGCGCCTCGTGCACCTTCTGCGCCGAGTGCGGCAGGAACGGCGTGAGCAACGTGTTCGCGTCCGAGACGACCTGCAGGGCGGTGTGCAGCACCGCGTCACGCCGCTCCGGGTCGTCCTTGAGCTTCCACGGCTCCTGGTCCGACAGGTACCGGTTCGCGGCCGTGACGACGCGCATGGCCTCGCCCGCGGCCAGCTTGAACCGCGAGCGCCGCAGGTGCCCGCCCGCGGTGTCGAACGCCGTGCGGGAAAGCGCTTTCAGCTCCTCGTCCGCGGGGGCCGGCTTGGCCGGGGCCGGGATCGCGCCGTTGTTCTTGTGCGCCATCGAGATCGACCGGTTGACCAGGTTGCCCCACTCGTTCGCGAGCTCGAAGTTCGTCCGCCGGACGAACTCGTCCCAGGTGAAGTCGGTGTCCTGGGTCTCCGGACCGGCCACGGAGATGAAGTACCGCAACGTGTCCGGGCCGAACTCGCGCAGGAAGTCGTGCACGTAGATGACCGTGCCGCGCGAGGTGGAGAACTTCGAGCCGCTCATCGTCAGGAACTCGCTGGACACGATCTCGTCCGGCAGGTTCAGCGTGCCGTACCGGCCGATCTCGCCGCCGTGATCCCCCGCGCCGTTGTGCCCGAGCAGCAGCGCGGGCCAGATCTGGGCGTGGAAGGTGATGTTGTCCTTGCCCATGAAGTAATAGGTGCGGGCGTCGGCGTTGCTCCACCACTCCTGCCACGCGTCCGGCTGCCCGGTGCGGCGCGCCCATTCGACGCTGGCCGAGAAGTACCCGATCACCGCGTCGAACCAGACGTAGAACCGCTTCAGCGGCTGGTCCCGCCAGCCGTCCAGCGGCACCTTCACACCCCAGTCCAGGTCACGCGTGATCGGCCGGGGCCGCATGTCGTCGACCAGGTTCTTGGTGAACTTCAGGACGTTGGGCCGCCAGTCGGTCCGGGTGGACAGCCACTTGCCGAGCGTCTCGGTGAACGCGGGCAGGTCCAGGAACAGGTGCTCGGTCTCGACGAACTTCGGCGTCTCGCCGTTGATCCGCGACCGCGGGTTGATCAGGTCGGTCGGGTCGAGCTGGTTGCCGCAGTTGTCGCACTGGTCGCCGCGTGCGCCGTCGTACCCGCAGATCGGGCAGGTGCCCTCGATGTAGCGGTCGGGCAGGGTGCGGCCGGTGGACGGGCTGATCGCGCCGGTCGTGGTCTTGGGCAGGACGTAGCCGTTGCGGTAGAGCGCGAGGAAGATCTGCTGGGTGACCTCGGCATGGTTGCCGGTGGTGGTGCGGGTGAACAGGTCGTAGCTCAGGCCGAGACCCTGCAGGTCGGAGCCGATCTGCCGGGTGTACTTGTCGGCCGTCTGCTGCGGGGTCAGGCCTTCCTTGTCGGCCTGCACCGTGATCGGCGTGCCGTGCTCGTCGGTCCCGGACACCATGAGCACCCGGTTGCCGGCCATTCGCTGGTAGCGCGAGAAGACGTCGGAGGGGACCCCGAACCCGGACACGTGGCCGATGTGACGGGGGCCGTTGGCATACGGCCAGGCCACCGCCGTCAACACATTGGTGCTCATGCTTTATTAGCGTACGGGGACTGTCAGGTCCGTTATTGAGAGGTAGCGATGTCCGCGACCAGGCTGCTGGTGCTCGGCGTCGTGCGCATGTACGGTCGCGCGCACGGCTATCAGGTGCGTCGCGAGCTGCTCACCTGGTCGGCGGACAAATGGGCCAACGTGCAGCCCGGCTCCATCTATCACGCGCTGAAGAAGATGACGGCCGAGCACCTGCTGGAACTGGTGGAGGTCGAACCCGGCGAGTCCGGCCCGGAGCGCACCGCCTACCGGGTGACCGACATGGGCGAGCGAGAGTTTCACGTGCTGCTTTCCCACGCGCTGTCGGAGGCCGACCGCGACGGCGCGGAGATGGCGGCCGCGCTCACGCTGATGACCACCCTGCCGCGCAAGCGCGTGATCGGGCTGCTGCGGCACCGGATGTTCAAGATCGAAGCCGACCAGCGCAGTGCGGAACTGCTGATCAAGGAGAGCACCGACTGGGGTCAGCCGGCGCATATCCGCGAGCTGTTCCGGATCTGGCAGCTGCATTCCGAGACGAGCCTGAAATGGCTGAGCGAGCTGATCGGCCGGCTCGAGTCCGGGGAATACGTGATGGCCGACGACCCCGGACGGTCATTCGGCGAACCTCCAGAGTAATCAAGTTTGACCACTGCCTGATACTGCCAGATAGAGTGCACGGACTGACTAATCAAACTTGATTACCGGAAGGGGAGCCCATGATCAGGGCACGCGGCCTGGCGCGGAGCTTCACCACGCGCCGCCGCACGGTCGAGGCCGTCAAGGGCGTCGACATCGATGTGTCGGAGGGGGAACTGGTCGGCTTCCTCGGCCCGAACGGGGCCGGGAAGACGACCACCCTGCGCATGCTCACCACCCTGCTGCGCCCGACCGCGGGCGAGGCGACGGTCGGCGGGTGCGATCTGCGGAAGGACCCGCTCGGGGTGCGGCGGCGGATCGGGTACGTCGCACAGGGCGGTGGCACCGCGGCCGAATGCAAGGTGACCGAGGAGATCGAACTGCAGGGCCGGTTGTACGGGCTGACGAAAGCCGCCGCGCTCAGCCGCGGTGCGGAGTTGACCGAGCAGCTCGACCTGTCGGGCCTGGATCAGCGGCTGACGAAAACGCTTTCCGGCGGCCAGCGCCGGCGCCTCGACATCGCGCTGAGCCTGATCCACGACCCGAAGCTGCTGTTCTTCGACGAGCCGACGACCGGGCTGGACCCGCAGAGCCGCGCGAACCTGTGGGACCACATCCGGCGGCTGCGGTCCGAGCACGGCGTGACGCTGTTCCTCACCACGCACTATCTCGACGAGGCGGACTCGCTGTGCGACCGGATCCTGGTGATCGACAACGGGGAGATCGTCGCGGAAGGCACGCCGGACTCGCTGAAGTCACGCGTATCCGGTGACGGTGTCACGGTCGGCGTGCCGGAGGGATCGGTGGTCGTCGCCGCCGAGATCGCCGGGCAGCTGCCCGGCGCGCACGAAGTGACCACTGTGGACACCGCCGTCACGTTCCGGGTGCCGCGCGGGGACACCGCGATGCCGGAACTGTTGCGCGCGCTGGATTCCGCGGGGATCGCGATGACGTCGGTGCAGGTGCAGCGCCCGACGCTGGACGACGTGTTCCTGACCCTGACCGGTCGCAGCCTGCGCGACGCCGAAGAGGGTGCGAAGCCGAAGGAGGCCGTCCATGCGTGAGACGTGGCTGATCTTCCGGCGCGACATGACGTTGTCGCTGCGGAACCCGGCGTGGATCATGATCGGGATCATGCAGCCGGTGCTGTACCTGGTGCTGTTCGGTCCGCTGATGGAGAAGGTCGTCAACAACACGCCCGGCTTCCCGCCCGGCAGCAGCTGGACGATCCTGACCCCGGCGCTGATCATCCAGCTGGCGTTGTTCAGTTCCTCGTTCGCCGGGTTCTCGATCCTGATGGAGTACCGCAGCGGGCTGCTGGAACGGCTGCGGGTGACACCGGCGAGCCGGATCGGGCTGCTGATGGGGAAAGTGCTGAACAACGCGGTGCAGGCGGTCGTGCAGGCCATCCTGATCATCGTGCTGGCGTACCTCGTGTTCGGCCTCGACGCACCGATCGGCGGGATCCTGCTGAGCCTGGTGATCGTGGCGCTGACCGCGATCACGCTGGCGTCCGCGTCGTACGCGGTGGCGCTGACGATCAAGAGCGAGCAGGCTTTCCCGGCGCTGCTGAACGCCGTGCTGATGCCGGTCCTGCTGCTGTCCGGGATCCTGCTGCCGATCACCAGCATCCTGGCGCCGAACTGGCTGTACACGATCTCGCGGATCAACCCGTTCACGCATGTCGTGGACTCCGAACGGGCCACCTTCCGCGGCGACTTCACGTTCGGCGGTCTGTACCTCGGTGTCCTCGTCGTCCTGGTGATGGCAATTCTCGCGGTGTGGTGGGGTGCAAGGACTTTCCAACGGGAGAACGCCTAGGTAGCCCGCCGGACACCTCCGCGCCACCCACCGGTGCTGGGGTGTCGGCATGCCGAGATCTCCCCGAAGAACAACCCTCTTCCTCGCGGCCACCACCATCGCCGCCAGCGCGGCCGGGCTCACCACGGGCCCGGCCGCCGCGGCGTCCGCACAGCCCTGGCTGCCGGCCACCCCGGCCGGCTGGAACCTGGTGGTGGACCAGACCAGTACTCCCCCGGTCACGATCACCCGCGGCGTGACGCGGTATTCGGAAACCTACGACACGGTCGGCGGCCGCCAGCACACCCAGGTGCTCGACGTGAACCTGACCGACCCGAACGTGCGCCTCGGCGTGGTCGAGGCCGGTGACACGATCACCGACCCCGCCGACGAGACGGTGGGCTCGATGGCCGACCGCACGCACGCGATCGCCGGCGCCAACGGCGACTTCTTCGAGATCAACGCGACCGGCCGCCCGCTCGGCGGCGTCATCACCGGCGGCAAGCTGCTGAAGAGCCCGCGGCCGGACTTCAACGCCCAGCTCGGCATCCGCGCCGACGGCAGCATGGTGCTGGGCCCCCAGGACTTCAGCGGCACGGTCGCCGATGGCACCGCGTCCACCACCCTGACTTCCGTCAACGTTGTCAACGATGTCGCCTCGGGCGGGATCACCGAGCTCACTCCCGCGCTCGGCGGGGCGACCGGGTTGCCGGCCGGCACGCTGGTGCTCGGGCACGAGGGCGCCGCCGGTTCGCTGGTGGTGGACTCCATGCAGACCGGCGTGACCGCCGCGCCCGCGCTGCCCGCCGGGCAGCTGGGCCTGCTCGGTGGCGGCGCGGGCGGCCAGTGGCTGGCCAGCACTGTCCACAATGGAGATACGCTCGCCCTTGAGCGGAAGATCGCGCCAGACAACGATTTGCGCGAGCTGATCAGCGGCTCCACGATGCTCGTCAAGGACGGCGCGGTCTACGACGACCCGACCGGCAACCCGCCCGGCGGCGTGAACCCGGAAACCGTGATCGGGCTGACGAAGGACGGCAAGCACACGATCATCGCCACCATCGACGGCCGGCTCGGCTCGTCGGTCGCGACGGGGGTCACCCCGGCGCAGGTCGCCGGTTACATGGTCGCCCACGGCGCGTACACCGCGGTGCTGTTCGACGGCGGCGGCTCGACCGAGATGGTCGGCCGGCATCCCGGCGACGCCGGGGTTTCCGTGCTCAACAGCCCGTCCGACGGGCATGAGCGCCCGGTCGCCAACGGCCTGTTCGTCTACACCACCGCACCGGCCGCGGGGCCGGCCAAGTCGGTCGTGATCAACGGCGGCAAGCCGGTGGACACCGTCCCGGGCGCCACCGTGCCGGTTCCGGCGTTCGGCCTCGACTCGCTGGGCAACCCGGCCCGGGACGCGGCGTCGGTCCAGGTGGTGCCGCCGTCACTGGGCACCTGGGCGAACGGCACGTTCACCGCTCGCGACGCGGGCACCGGCGTGTTGGTCGCGCGAGCCGGGAATGCCGTCTCCGTCCAGCCGCTGCGCGTGGTGTCCCACCTGTCCTCGTTCACGATCTCGCCCGGCGAGCCCGATCTCAACAACGGTGGCACACAGGCCTTCACGTTGTCCGGCACCACCGGGACCGGCGCCGCGGTGGACATCCCGGCCGCCGCGGCCACCTGGTCCACCGACCGCAGCGGGCTCGGCACGATCGACGCGAACGGCCTGTTCACCGCGGCCGCGGATGGTTCGGGGCTCGCCACCGTGACCGCCAAGGTCGGCGGGACCACGGCATCGACAACGGTCGCCGTCGGCAGTGTTTCCCAGCTGATCAACGACTTCAGCGATCCGGCGAACTGGAACCTGCGGAACACCACCGGTCAGCCGGTCACGTTCACGGCCGCGCCTGGCGTGGTTCCGCCCGGCTCGACCGCGACCGGCTCGTCGCAGCTCAGCTACACCATGCCCGCCGGTTCCGGGGTCAAGCAGCTGGTGCTGTCATCGAAGACCACGCTCCAGGCCGCCGCGAACGCCGACGGCCAGAACCCGACCGGCATCGGGTTGTGGGTGAAGGGCGACGGGACCGGCATCCAGCTGGCCGAGTCGTTCATCGGCATCGACGGGGCGACGACGACGCTGTACCCGACGACGGTCACCTGGCAGGACTGGCGGCTCGCGGTGGCCACCCTGCCGCCCGGCCTGAACTTCCCGCTGAAGATCAACTTCGTCGACTTCCTGACCATCAACCCGAGCACGACCACCTCCGGCACGCTCAACGTGAGCGGGCTGCAGGCGCTGTACTCACCGCGGCCGGTCTCCACACCGCCGTACCAGCCGTTCCCGCAGAACCCGTCGTGGCTGCGGTTCAGCGAAAACGCGGCCGACTTCGACCGGCGGGGCACGACGATGCTGGTCGGCGACGACGCGCACCTGCTGGCGAACGACCCGGGGTCCGCGAGCAGCAACGTGCTCACCGCGATCGGCAACCGGCTGCCGGCCCTGCCACCGCAGGCCCGGCCGTCGCAGGTCCAGGCGCTCGGTGACATGCCCGACGACGGGCAGCTCGCGGACCTGCAATTCGCGCAGTCGAAGCTGGCGTGCCTCGGCGTGCCCTACCGCGACGCGGTGGGCAACCACGAGATCAGCCAGGGCGCGCTGCCGGAGAACGGCAACTTCACGCAGGTCTTCGGCGACACGCACTACGCCTACCAGTCCGGGCAGGCGAACGTGATCGTGACCGACAACGCGCACGGCAGCCTGCTTTCCTCGGACGCCTTCCAGGTGCCCGCGCAGGCGCAGTACCCGTGGCTGGTGCAGCAACTGACGAACACGACCGCGCCGGCCGTGCTGGTCGTGACGCACATGCCGGCCTACGACCCGCACCCGGTCGCGAACAGCCAGTTCAGCGACCGCGGGGAGGCCCGGATGTACGTCCGCCTGTTGCAGCGCTACCAGCAGACGCATCCCGGGAAGCATGTGGTCATGCTGTACGGCCACTCCCGCGGGTTCGCCGAGCAGATGATCGATCCGCTGGGCAACCCCGCGTCACCGGCGCAGGGCGGTATCCCGCAGCTGACCGTGGCCGACCTCGGCATGCCGCCGTACGCGCCGCCGGACCAGGGCGGTTTCTACAACTTCGGGCTCATCCACACCACTTCCCGCGGGGACATCCAGTTCTCGGTGGAACCGGTGCTGTCCTCGATCACCGTCAGCCTGCCCGCCGGCACGGCGACCGCCGGCTCCTCGCTGACGGCGACCGCGACCGGTGCGGAAGTCGGCGGGGACAACCTGCCGGCGGCGACCATGCCGATCGCGGATCCCGCGTCGCACGTGTGGTCCACGAGCGATTCCCGGATCGCCTCGATCGACCCCGTCACCGGCAGGATCACGGCCCGGCGCCCTGGTACGGCAACGATTTCCGTCACCAGCGGCGGTGTCACCGGCACCGCCACGCTCACCGTCACCCGGTGATCCAGGTGCGTCCGCGCCGGAATTCCTGGTGCGGACGCACCCATTCAATACGGCATCTTCGCGTTTTCGCACCTAGAGTGGCTGGACGGTGTTCGGGGGAGCGCGAAGGTGGAGGTTTGGCGGAAGAAGAAAAGGCGCGTGGGATAAACCTGTCGCTGCACGCGACCGTGGCCGATTGGGACACGGTCCGGGCCGCTTCGATCGTTTTCGCTTCGATCACGGTCACCGAGAACGTCAATTGGAGCGATACGGGCGCGTACAAGCAGATCGCCGCTGCACAGGAGGCCGGGGTACGCGCCGGGATCAGGCATTACGCCCGGCCCGGCGCGCCCCAGGATCAGGCGGAACATTGCGTCCGGCTGGGCAAGCAACTCGGCGTGTTCGGCCCCGGGGCGCTCGCGCCCGCGCTCGATGTGGACGCGGTCGGCATCAACGACAGGTTCATCAAGTCGTGGATCAAGACCGTGCGAAACGCGGCGGGGATTCGGCGCGTCCTCGTTTATGCGTCTTACGACTCGTGGCTGCATCAATTGCGTCCCGCCAAATGGGCCGACTCCGACGTGGTGCTGTGGGTGCGCCGGCACAACGGGATTCCCGGCCGCCCCGGTTGGCAGCATCCGCGCCTGGGCCTGCACCAGCATCGCGCGGCGCCGCTCGCGCCCGGCTACGACGGCCCGATCGGGCTCGACGCGATCGTCTACCCGTTCACGCTGGCCGACGTGCTGCTCTGAGCGCTCACCACGGCACCACACCGTCGTCCTCGAAGAATCCGCAGGTCGGGCCGTCGTCGGGCAGGGTCGCGAGCTGGATCGCAATCGCCGCGCCCTGTTCGGGGGTGCGCCCGCCACGGAAGCCGTTGAGGTCGGTCGCGGTGTAGCCGGGGTTGCCGGCGTTGATCAGGATGTTGGTGTCGCGCAGTTCTTTGGCGTACTGGACGGTGACCGCGTTGAGGAAGGTCTTCGACGTCGAGTACGCGACGGAAATCGGTCCCGTGTCGACGCCCGGCGTGGTCTGCAGGGTCAGCGAGCCGACGCTGCTCGACATGTTCACGATCCGCGGCGACGCCGACCGGCGCAGCAGCGGCAGCATCGCGTTGGTGACGCGGATGACGCCGATCACGTTGACCTCCACGGCCGCCCGCACGGCGTCGAGATCGGCCGTGGTGGGCTGCTGTCCCGCGCCGCCGGACACCCCGGCGTTGTTGACGAGCACGTCGAGGCGTCCCGCGCGCTCGTCGAGCAGCTTCGCGGCGGCGGCAACGCTCGCGTCGTCGGTCACGTCGAGCGGCACGCCGAACGCGTCGACACCGGCCGCGCGCAGCTTCTGCACGGCGGCTTCGCGGAGCTGCTCGTCCCGGGCGCCGACGCCGATGCTCCAGCCGAGGGCGCCGAGGCCGACGGCGATTTCGTATCCGATCCCCTTGTTCGCGCCGGTGACCAGCGCGATCGTCTGTTGACTCATGCCATTAATCCTGGGCCTGACCTGGGCGAACTGGCCAACACCGATTGGGTGGTCAGCGATACCGCACGGGTATCGTGGCGGTATGGAGACGCGGGAGCTGCGGTACTTCGTCGCCGTGGCCAGGGCGCTTCTAGTGCACACTTGGTGTCATGGGAGCTTCGCAGCCACGTCGTGAGCGGGGTCGGACGCTTATCGAGCACGACCCTGACCAGCTAGTTTGGGTCCTGTCGGCCCGTGAGTCCAGGGCCACGCCGGGGCGTGACGCGCCGGGTGAGGGTCAGGTTGACTACCAGCTCAGTGACCTTCGCGCGTTCGTGGGCAAGGTCGGCGGGCGGATCGACCGGGAGGTACCCGAGCCGAACGTGTCGTCATTCAAGCGGCGGCGCGTCATGTTGCCGGATGGCACCTACGGCTACCGCGTGGTGCGTCCGGACTGGGAAGCGATCCTGACCTCGTTGCGGCGGGCGAGTGCAACGCTCTGGCCGTGGTGGACATCGACCGGGCGACCCGTGACCCGCGCATTCTGGAAGACCTGATCGACGCGGTCGAGCTGTATGGCGTGTATGTGGTCAGCATGACCGGCAACATCGATTTGTCCAGCGACGCGGGAATCTCGGCCGCCCGGAACCTGGTGAATCAGCGTAACGCCGAGTCGCGGAATACTTCGCGTCGGGTCATCGACGGGAAGCGGCGGGCGGCGAGGGCGGGAAAGAATCATGATGGCCCGAATCGCGCGTTCGGGTGGCGTAAGGATCGGCTCACTCTGAACAAGCGGGAATCGGCGCATATCCGCAAGGCGGTTCCGCGTATCCTCGCCGGGGTAAGTCCGCTCACAGTCGCCCGTGAGTGGAATGAGCGCGGGATTCCCACGGTGACGGGTGTGCAGTGGCGGTCGGCAACGATCCGGAACATGTTTCTCCGGCCGCGCATGTGTGGAATGGTTGTCTACCGCGGCGAGATCCTAAAAGACGACACCGGCAGTCCAGCGCGCGGCAAATGGGAACCGATCCTCACTGACGACGAGTATGCGAACATCGTGCGCGCGTGGACGCCGGCTGAACAGTCCGAACATTCACGGGTGGGCGGCAAGGGCCGGGGGTATCGCACGATCCATCTGCTGTCGCCCTTCGTTCGGTGCGGGAAATGCAACGCCCGCATGGTCGGCTCGAATCGGCGTGATCCCCGCTCCGGAAACCTGGTGGAGATCTATCGGTGCCCAGCCAAAGGACAAGGCGGGTGTGGCAGTATCGCGCGAGTGGCCGCGCCAATCGACGCCTACGTTAAAGCGCTGGCCATCGCGGAACAGCAGAAGATCCAGTCCCGCAAGGTGGAAGAGTTGCCGCCGCGGCCGAAAGAGAAGGAACTCGCAGACCTGGAAACCCGGATCGAGGAGTCCACGCGGCGATATGAGTCTGGCGAGTATTTGGCGGAACGCTACTTTCCCAGCCTTGCCCGCATGGAAACGGCCGTGGCCAACCTGCGGCGCGAACAGCGCAATTATGCGGCGCGGCAGGATGCGCGCCGGACATTTATTGCTAACCTGGCACAGGAGTGGAACAATCCGAGTTTCACGATGGAACAGAAACAGGCTGCCGTTGCGCAGAGTTTGACGGCTGTGGTGATCGGTCCGGCGAGCAAGGGCGTCCGGTTCCACCCGGATCAGATCATCCCCATATTCCGACAGGAATCGTAACCGCCATAACATACGTGTAGGCCCCCGCCCGTCCGGTCAATCCTCCCCGGACAGGCAATACCGCTAAGTTAGGCGGCTGGGTTTACGAGTCTTATGTGTTGCGACTGGGAGTATGTTGTGGTGTAACCTTGGCCCCGTTTGCCAGACCCTGTCCGGACCAAGGGGCCAAGCTCAGTTTAGGACGGACGCCAAGCGGGCATTCGAGTAGGTTTCTTGTCGTTCTACGTCTCGTGGTGATCCTCATCTCTCCGGAACGGCCTGTTAGGACTGGATGGAACCTTAATCGGTAGAAATCTGTTGTCGCAGTAACAGGTTGAACCCAGTTTACGTCTGCGCAAATCCGATACCTTTGCGCAGTTCGCCGAACTCTGTCCGATCCTGTGCGCATGACGGGACTGTCAAGTCCCGTTCTCGCTCGCGCGTCCAAAGCCGCCGCCCAAACAACGTGTCATAGCATCTGTTATGGCCGGTTTCCGGGTTGAACGCAAGGACATGCTCTTGGCCCTCTGTAGCGAACTGTCTGCCGATGACCTTTCCCCCGGTTGCCCGGGCACCGGGCAACCGGGGGAAGCTCGCTCCTTGCCGGCGCCAAGCGGTAAGACGAGTTGCCCAGCCCCAGTCTCGGGGATCATGCGCTGCATCTTTCGACCTCCTGTCTCACCGAACCCGCCTGGGTCGCCGCCGGGCAGCCACTCTGCCTGATCGGGGACTCCGGCACCGGCAAGACCCACCTGCTCGTCGGCGGCGGAACCGCGATCGCCGAAGGCGGCTTGAAGGTCCACTACACCACCACCGCGAACCTGGTCAACGAGCTAACCGAGGCCGCCGACGAACTCCAGCCGACCAAGGTCTATGCCCGCTACGACCGCGTCGACCTGTGCTGCCTTGATGAGTTCGGCTACCTCGAACTGGACAAGGCCGGCGCGAAGCTGCTGTTCCAGCTGTTCACCGACCACGAGGAACGCCGCGCGATCGCGATCAACGCCCCATTCTCCAAAGCGCACATGTTCGCGCGAACCTGTGTCAGGCGCTGCCGAAACTCGACAGGTTCAACCTGGCTCAGTCATGACCGCCGGACCGGTGGAGGAGGAAATCGCGCACGTCGGCGGCCAGAGTGGCCATCTGCTCGCCGGCTTCCTGCCAGGTGGTGATGGAGGCTTCCCAGGTGTCGCGCGATATCCAGGGGCGGAGTGTCCACGTCAGACTGACATGGCCTCGGGAGTGGAACACCGCGCGCAGCGCGAGGTGGTTGACGCTCCAGACGCGCTCACCATCCCAGCCACGGAAGTCGTCAGCCAGTCCCTGCAGGAAGCGGGCGAGGTCGTCATCCCATACCCATACTTCGCCGCCATCGACGCGGGCGTTCAACCCGTCGGCTTTGGCGATGACGCTGAACGCCACCCCATACTGGTCGGGGAAGCGTTGGTCGACGAGCCTGATGACCACGCTGGGATCTTTCTGGCAGCGGACCACCACCTCGGGCGATTCAGCCGGTTCGGCGTGTTCTCCGCTCATTGGCTGAATGATAGATATGCCTTTGGGGCTGTCATCCTAAATTCCGTGGAGGCAGCCGATCGGCGTTGACGTGGTCCGCCAGTTAGGACAGCGGCGCTTGAGGGTCCATCCCGGAGGCGGCCGCGACCATTTCGGGTTCATCGTGTTGACCATGTCCACCAAGCGGGTGCTGCGGATCACGCGGGGCGAGAGCCCCGCAGTCGTCCAGGACGTGGCTGAGATAGGCGGTCAAGGCAGGGCTCTGCCCGGCCTTGGTGCCCTTGGTGACGATGACACGCGGGTCGTCGGTGCGTTGCCGGTTGCGGTGGGCCAGGCAGCGTTGCACCACGGCCCAACTGGCGGAATCGGAACAAGGGGCGGCCGGCTACCCAGCCGTAGGGCCTGGGTCTGGCGGTCGATGTCGCCGACGTGCAGAAGCCGGGCGTCCCGGCTGGAGGTTCCGTGCAGGAGTACGAGCATGCCGACAAGGGCTTCATGCGGGTGGACTGTGGTGTCGGTGGTCCAGCGACGAAACAGGGCGCGCTGCTGGTCGACGGTGAGAGTGCGCTGCGGAAGTTGTCGGACTCCTTGACGGACAAGGCACAACCCGTTGCGCTTGCTCCTCCAGGGTGGTGCGCAAGATAACGCCCTGGCCCGTCGGGGCGCGGCGAAGCCTTCGGCGATCGCTGGATCCGTTGACCAGCTGGTCAGTGCACTGCTTTCGGTCATACCAGCGGCATGCAGCGCCCCATCGCTATGACCGAGGACGTCTCCCGGCCACGCTTCACCCTTGAGCGCTGCATCGTAGGCGTGATGCGTTTCGTTGATCACTCGGTACAGCGGGGTAACAGCCTCTTCGACTGCTCGGGCTCCCTCGATGGCGTCGGCGCCGGCTTTGAGGCCGCGGATGACGTCGGCGCCGGGGATGAACCACATGCCGACGTTGACGCCGGCTTGGATGCAGCCAGCCGTGCTGGTGTGTTGGATGCAGTCCACAGCGCCGGCGAGACCAGAGGCGTGGTCGCATCCCTGGCCGTCACATGCGCCCGACCACCGGCGCTGCAACTGACACCCGCACCGCGACAGCCACAACCGCTATCGGCCGCGTTGTTGCTCTCATAAGTACCACCATCGCCGTAGGACGCGCTGATCGTCAGCGAATCGGGGCCTGCAACCATCGAGACCACCGCCAAAATCGAGAAATCGGAGCCTTCGAAGGAGCCCACCCGTCCACTCACAGGTGTCAACCACCGCCGAGCTGGCCGAACTCACAGCCGAGGTGACCGCGTGCCAAGCGTCGCTGATCCACGACACACCGGTCGGGTCGCTCATCAACAGTGGGTTGTCCGCAATTGTAAGCTATACCGTTACCGGTTTGTGGATCCGACAACAGCCCCAGCGGACCCGACCAATGGAAATGCGTCCCGCGTTATACTTGTACGAGGTCGTCCCCGCCATAGTGGTGTCGGGCGCCGAATGGTTTTCAGCGCCCTGCCCCAGCGTCTGGTTCCCACCCGACATTGCGGGGGGACTGTGTTGCCCGCAGCGTGGTCGTAGCTGCAATTTCTCGACGAAATCTCACCTAAACGTCGTGCCCACTCGAACACGCAGTCCAGCTGTATTGAGCGCTTTCGTTGCTCAATGCAAAATACCAATATACCAATAGTTAGGGCGCCGATTCTCATCAAATAGCTTTATTGAGTAAGTCGTGTGACACCCTGCTATCAGTATGTCTCCCGCATTTAAGGTGTAATGACGAGTGAAAGAGATATCACCACCACCAGAAACAGAAAAGGTGAGCTCATGCCCGCCCGGTGGTAAATCGACCCAACGCGGAATTTGAATGCCAGGCTGACCGGCAAAGATGCACCGTCGCCCCTCTTTTATCAGAACGTAACGCTTATAGCGAATCGACCGCGTGCCTGCGGGAATCCGCGTGAACGCCAACAACCCGGTCCGACCCTCACGCTGCGCTCTGCGGACCTTGCGGCGAGCCAGCCACCCGAGCGTGGCATCCGTGGCTTGCCGCACCTCGTATGTGTCCATCGGCTCCAGATCACTTCTCAATTTCCGTCGCGAAGAATAGGCCAATTGAGCGCACCAGCAAGGCCGTATGCCACAGAGCTTACGTTCTGCCCGACGGCCGTCAGGTCAGCAAGCCGGGCCAGTCCTCCGGTAAACGCTGGATCTCGATCGCCGGATTTCCTTGCCTGCGCGCATGTTGCTTACGTAGTGGTCCGCCTGATGAGGATTGATCCGGTCTGCGTTGGACGAAGTTCGTTGTGTGCTGTGCCAACGATATCAAGCGTCTTGGCTGCTTCGACCGCGTCTGCGCTGACTTTGAGGCTGCGGATGACGTCGGCGGCGGGGAAGAACCACATGCCGATGTTGACGCCGGCTTGGATGCAGCCGGCCAGGCTGGGTGGTGGACGCAGTCGACAGCGTCGGCGAGGCCGGAGGCGTGATACACGAAACTTGCGGCGGCACGGAGCCAGTGCGAAATCCCCCCACCAGACTGACGGGCCATCGGGTTTTGGTGCCCTCGACCGCCGGTGGGGGTGGTGTCGTGGGTGCGTGGCGCCGACATCGGATAGGCCGCCGTTCCCACCGACTGGTTTGTCGAGGAATCAGTGGCTTTCGGGCCAGGTTACGGAACTGGCGGTGATGATAGTGAAAGCGCCGAGCTGGTTGCCGTAAAGGATGGAGGTTACGGCGAGTCACCGGACTCGTCTCACGGACAGACCATCCGCCTCACATCGGACGCTCCGTGTTGACGTGGAGAACAGATTCAACGACGTCGGCGTCGTCGTTCACGACGACCAACACGAACTCGCCAACGCTCTCTGCTACGCAGGCTCGGATCGGTGTGTCGCCCATGGGCGAGAGACGAGCCACGAGCTCGTCGAGACCTTCCACCCGAACGCCCCGGTCACGAGCCAACGAGTACTTCACCCGCAACGTCTCTGCCGTGCGCGCAGCAGGTTGTCTGCCAAGCCGCAGCGATTTGTCAGGCTCGATGCGGCTGGCGATGGCTGCGGCCCGTTCGACCAATTGGTCCTCAGACGTGGCGAGAAGTGACGCGAGTTCTCGGGCAGCGATAAAGTCGGTCACCGTCATAGTCTATCCACTTCTGCCTTGAAGACGACGCCTCGCAGGAGCACTTCATGGCGTCGGTTAATTACGCGATGTTCTCAACGTTCGCGAAGTAGATGCGCTCGAGCCCCTTGGCTTCGTTGGAGAAGGAGTAGCACCCCGGGTCGCTCAGGAGCCGCTCGGCGTCTGCAGAGCTCACGCGGTGGGGCTCCGCTGGCCAGCGGCCAGCCCATACCGAGACGCGACCGAGGTGAAGGAGCTCGACCAAAGCGGCCGCAATCTGATTGATGGTTGGTTGGCCGCCGACCGACGCGCGCACATCTTGGTCGCCGAGGGCCTCGGGGAGGGGAATCAGGTCTTCGAGGCCGAGTTCAAGCAAGGCCCCATGCAGGGGCGTGGGAGCGGTCATGGCGATAGTGGAACCCGTAGTCCGTCGTTCTGTCCACAAAAGTACTTCAAGTACGGACCGCCCTTGACTCCCTCTTGCCCGGCCACTCCGCTTGGCAGCACACGGAAGCCAACCGTGCCGTTCGTTCCAGGAACATAGTAGCGTGTTGCCGGATTCGCAGCTCCAGTCTTTCCGGGCAGTACGTCATAGCCCGCGTTCCTGGCCAAGTCGTCGATCTGGCTCGACGTCAGCCCCTGCACCGACGACGGATCGTCGAGCACCTCGACTGCAGACACGCAGCTGTTGTGGACGAGGATGGGTGTGGTGCCGGCGTAGTAGGTGTGGATGCCGTCGATTTGGAGGTTGTAGGCGGTGAGGGTGCGTTGGTAAGTGCGCAGGGTGGTGATGGTGGCGAGATGTCGTGTGGCGGTGAGGACGTGGTCGCCGGGGTGGAGGTCGATGGCGTCGGTGAAGGTGTGAGTGGTGGCGTCCCAGATGGGGTGGTGGTCGGTGACGGTCAGGGTGGAGCCGTCATCGAGGGTGGCGTCGACCATAGTTTCCTGGCCGGTGTGCCGGATCAGGGCGACGACAGGACGGGCTTGGGTCTTACCCGTGTCGGGGTCGGTGGCGAGGACTTCATCGCCGACCTTGACTTGGTCGATCGGTTTGTCCTGGCCGTCGGCCATGACGACTGGTGTGCCTGCGGGGAAACTGTTGAGACAGGACTCGGCTGCGTCGGCCGCCGCGTCTTCGGCTGCGACGGCTGCTCTGGCTGCTTCGATTCCGTCTGCGCCGGCTTTGAGGCCGCGGACAGACTGGGGTGGTGGATACAGTCCACAGCGTCAGCGAGACCAGACGCGTGACACACAAAACTCGCGGCGGCACGGAGCCAATGCGGGATCCCACCGCCACCGGATTGACGAGCTGTGGGGCTTTTGCCGGCGAGTGGGTCGATGAAGGGTTTGGGGGCTGCCATCGGACCGGTGGCGGCCCCCGAACGGCCAGTTCCGCGGCCAACGCTATGGCCAGCATGCCCGGCCGTCGTATGTCCGTGGCCGCCACCGTGGCTGTAACCGGTCCCGGCGCAGTTGCAGCCGCCACCCCCGCCACCGGGGGCGTTGGCGTTGTCGTAACCACCACCATCACCGTAGGACGGGCCGATCGTCAGCAGTTGGTCGCCGACACCGCCATCGTCGCCGCCGAGGGAATAGGTGCCTTCAAGGAGCTCACCCACCCGTCTATTCCCAGGCGTCGACCGCGGCCGAGAGGGCTTCCCTCGCCCCGCCTGATCAATCGCTCGCTGTCGACGAATAGACCGATCGTATGTGCGCGACCGCGACCGTGCGAGGTCCCTCAAGTACTAGAAGTTTCGCCCCCGGGTGTAGATGCGGCCGAGCTAAATCTGGCACCAGAAACCCCACCGCGCACAACCACCTCCCATCGAGAAGCTCACCCGTCTTCTCTAATAGAATGCTTAGCACTTGGTCCGCTGACGCGGGCCATTCGGGCTGTACCTCGCGTTCGCCGCCCGAGGCAAAGACCGCCGTGGCCATGTACACAGGCGCGGTCGGCGGCCCTGAGCGACGCCCGCCCTCGTCTGCAGTCGCCCAACGAACAACTGCGTTCGCCATGGGTTCTTCAATCCTATCCATTACGGCCACAACCCAATTCCACTCATATGTTGGTTAATCTGCGCGAGCTGGTCGGCGTCGGCATAGTAGGCCGGCCCGATGCCATCTAGCTTGCCAGCATGATAATGCAATTGATCAGCCAGCGACCTAGGTATCGACGTCGTAACCGTCAACCCGTCACCGCTATTGAGTAGGCCACCCCACCTTTCGGCATGCTCACCCTCAGTCGCGAACCACTTTCCTTCCATGGCACCATTACCCGTCGAGAATCTACCCGTACTGGCAATGGAGTCGAACTCGGTCGCATCGACGTTCCGAAAGATCTGCACAGACGCTCTGGCTGCTTCGATTCCGTCTGCGCTGGCTTTGAGGCCGCGGATGACGTCGGCGCCGGGGATGAACCACATGCCGATGTTGACGCCGGCTTGGATGCAGCCGGTCAGACTGGGGTGGTGGATGCAGTCGACGGCGTCGGCGAGACCCGAGGCGTGGTAGACGAAGCTTGCGGCGGCGCTGAGCCAGTGCGGGAGGCCTCCGCCCCCTGATTGACGGGCCGTGGGGCTTTTGCCGGCGAGTGGGTCGATGAAGGGTTTGGGGGCTGCCATCGGACCGGTGGCGGCCCCCGAACGGCCAGTTCCGCGGCCAACGCTATGGCCAGCATGCCCGGCCGTCGTATGTCCGTGGCCGCCACCGTGGCTGTAACCGGTCCCGGCGCAGTTGCAGCCGCCACCCCCGCCACCGGGGGCGTTGGCGTTGTCGTAACCACCACCATCACCGTAGGACGGGCCGAT
>NZ_JAJKFK010000010.1 GCF_021653975.1 Amycolatopsis sp. GM8
CGTCACGCTGGCGGAGGCCGGCAAGGTCACCATGCGCACCAAGCGGTACCCGTTGCCGGCCGCGGCGGAAGCGCTGGACGATCTCGCGCTGAACCGGGTGCGGGGCCGGGCGGTCCTGGTACCCGAAGCATGAACTCCACTCTTGGGAAACGAAAAAACAGAAAGGTGGCCGAAATGTGCGGCACTACCGCATCGTGGATTCCCCTCGCCGAGGCAGGGAAATGGGAGCGAGTTGTCACGGCCGTTCGTGTGAAGGACGCGGACCGCATCAAGCAGAACATCGACGCTTATCAGGGCGTCAACGAAAACACCGTTGCCACGCGGCACATCTGCATGCTCGTGACGGTCTGCGGGCCCGGTGTCGAGGGCGCCACCACCACCCACTATCACCTCGACCACGAGTCGGCTCTCTACTGCACCGAGGGCAACGCCGTGATGTTCTGGGGCGACGAACTCGAAGTCATGCTCGAGGTCGAGGCCGGCGATTTCGTGTACATTCCGCCGTTCACCCCGCACAAGACGTTCAGCCGCAGCCACACCGAGAGCGCGACCTTCGTCGTCTCGCGGACCGACCCTTTGGAGCAGGAGCGTGTCGCCCTCACCCCGGAACTCGACGACGGCCGGTGCGAGTCCCGCATCGACTGGATCGACTGAAACCGCGGAACAATGCGTTTGATCAATCTCAGCGGTCGCGCCCACCTGCTTTCCCGGAACGGCGCGGTCGACATCGCCAAGGTCAGCGCGGGCCGGTTCGGTCCGGACCCGATGGACCTCTTTCCACAATGGACGGAGTTCCGGTCCTGGGCCGCCACCGCCCCCTGGGACGGCGCGGTGCCGTATCGGACCGCTGATCTGCACGCGCCGGTTCCCCGGCCGCGCCAGGTTTTCGCGATCGGGCTGAACTACGGGGAGCACGCCAGTGAAACCGGCTTGTCCGCGGCGGCGCACACCCCTTCGGTGTTCACGAAGTTCGCCAGCTCACTGACCGGCCCCGCCGGCCGGATCGCGCTGAGCGGGCCGTCGGTCGACTGGGAGGTCGAACTGGTCGTCGTGATGGCCAAGACCACCAGCCGGATCGCCGCCGCCGATGCGGGCGAGCACATCGCGGGCTTCACCGCCGGGCAGGATTTCAGCGATCGCGACGTCCAGATGCGCGGGCAACCGCCGCAGTTCTCACTGGGCAAGAGCTTCCCGGGCTTCGGCCCGACCGGTCCGGCCCTGGTCACCCCCGACGAACTCGATCCCGATTCGCCGTTGCGCCTACGGTGCTGGCTCAACGACGAGCTCGTCCAAGATGGACACACCGGTCAGATGATTCTCCCTGTCCCCGTACTCATCGAGCGGATCTCGGCCGTGTGCACACTCCACCCGGGCGACCTGATCTTCACCGGCACACCGGCCGGGGTGGGCATGGGACGCGTTCCCGCCCGCTACCTCGCCGACGGTGACGTGGTCCGCACCCAGATCGAGGGAATCGGCGAGATGGAACACGTCTTCTTCGCGCCTGCGGCACCGTAGCCCGTGGGATCATCGAGTGCCGTTCCGCAGGTCAGCCGCCCGCCGCCGGAGCAGGTTCTTCTGGATCTTCCCGGTGGACGTGCGTGGCAGCACGTCACGCACCACCTGCCGGGGCGCCTTGAACCGGGCCAGCCGTTGTCTGACGTATTCGGTGAGTTCGTCGTCGGTCACGGAGAACTCGGGCCGCACCGTAACGAACGCCACCGGGACCTCGCCCCACTTGTCGTCCGGCGCGCCGACCACGGCCGATTCCAGCACCGCCGGATGCGCGTCCAGGACTCGCTCGATCTCGACCGAGGCGATGTTCTCCCCGCCCGAGATGATGACGTCCTTCCTGCGGTCACGGAGTTCCACATAGCCGTCGGGATGCATGACCGCGAGGTCGCCGGTCAAAAAACAACCGCTGCGCGTGGCCTCGGCAGTCGCGGCGTCGTCGCGGTAGTAGCCGAGCATGGTGTTGTTGCCGGCGACGGCGATCTCGCCCAAGGTCGTCCCGTTCGCGGGCACGTCCTTGCCCTCCGCGTCGAGCACGCGCAGCGGGCGCGAGATCAGGTTTCCCACGCCCTGCCTGGCCCGGATCGACGCGATGGTTTCGGCGGTCTCGTCGTTCCACTCGGGCTGCCATTCGTTGATCGCCAGCGGTCCGAACGTCTCGGTCAGCCCGTACAGGTGCGTCACGTCGAAGCCCAGCGGTTCCAGTCGTCGCAACAACGCCGGGGAGGGTGGGGCGCCACCCGTGTCGACGTGGACGCGCGCGGGCAGGGGACCGGCTGCGGGGTCCTCGGAGATCATCGTGAGCACCGTGGGCGCGGCACTCAGGTGCGTGATCGACTCCTGCCGCAGCGACCGCCAGATCTCGGGCGTGGCCACCGCGCGGAGACACACATGGGTGGCTCCCGCGCCGGTCGCCGCCCAGGTGAAACACCAGCCGTTGCAGTGGAACATCGGCAGCGTCCAGAGGTACCGCGCGCCCGGCCGCAGCTGGGAATGCGACGCCATCGCGACCGCTTGCAGATAGGCGCCCCGGTGGTGGTACATCACGCCCTTGGGCCGGCCCGTCGTGCCGGACGTGTAGTTGATCGCGAGCAGGTCGGTCTCGTCGATCCGCGCACGATCAGCTGGGTCCGGCGCCACACTCGCCAGCCACGACCCGTAATCCCGGACAAGTGGGATACCGGCGTTACGCGCGAGTTCGGCGGCGACCTCCTCGAATTCGTGGGTGGCCACGAGTATTTCCGCGCCCGAATGTTCGAGAATATAGGCTATTTCGCCCGGCGAGAGGCGGACATTGAGCGGGACGAGGACCGCTCCGCGTGCCGGCACGCCGTGGTGCAGTTCGAGCATGACGTGACTGTTCGAACACAGCGCGGCGACCCGGTCACCACGGCCGATACCACTCCCGGCCAGCGCGGAAGAGACCCTGGCACACCGGTCGGCGAACTCGGCGTAGCTGAGCCGGAGCGGGCCGTCGACGACCGCGAGCCGATCCGCGAACGCCGCCGCCGCGCGATCCAGCAGGGCGACCGGCGTCAGCGGTGCGAAAGTGAACTCTGCCATGAGACCCGTCCAGCCCGGTCCTTCATTTGACCACTTTGTTCGATCGCAATCGGGCGACCTCATCCGGACTCCGGCCGAGTTCCGCGAGGATTTCGTCGGTGTGCTCACCGAGTCGCGGAGCGGGGTCGAACCTCCCCGCCCCGTACTCACTGAAGTGGACCGGGAAGCCGGGTACGCGAAGCGATCCGAGGTCCCGGTGCTCCATGTCGACGATGTAGCCGTTGGCCAGCGCCTGCTCGTCGTCCAGGACATCGATCGTGTGCTTGACCGGCGTGAACAGCAGGCCGTGCGCTTCGAAAATGCGCAGCCATTCGTCGCGAGGTCGCCGCAGCAACTCGGCGTCCACGATTTCGAACAGTGCCGTGTTGTTCTTGATCCTCAGCTCACGAGTCGCGAACCTGGGCATTTCGAGCAGGTCGCGCCGGTCGATGGCTTCGCAGAACTGAGTCCAGAATTTGACCTCGGGATGGTTCGTGCCCATGATCCATTCGCCGTCGCCACATTGGTACGTCGTCCGCAGTGGCGGCTGTGTGGTGCGCACCCAGTTGTTGTCCAGCTCGACCCCCGAGATGCTCGCCGACAGCAGATTCATGTGGGTCAACCAGATCGCCGAGCCGTACAGCGAAACGTGCACCTCCTGGCCGATTCCGTCACGTTCGCGGCAGTGCAGGGCAGTGACGGCGGCGAAGGCGGCCGAGATCGCCGTGAGCTGATCCAGGATGATCCGCTGGGGAAGGCGTGGCTCCTGGTCCTTGCCCGAGAGATACAGCATGCCGGACAGTGCCTGTCCCAGCGGATCGAAACCGCCTGCCTCCGCCATCGGCCCGGCCGGACCGAACCCCGAGACATTCAGGTAGATGATTTGCTCGTTGAGGGATCTGATCGAGGCGTAGTCGATGGCCAGCTTGTTCTTGCTCGGCTCCCGCAGGTTGCTGAGGAACACGTCGGCGCCGGCGACGAGCTCGGCGAGGATCTCCTGCCCCTCCGGGGTGGCGATGTCCAGGCACATGCCCCGCTTGTTCCGGTTCGACAGCTCGTACAGCGGCGTCCAGTCGTCGATATCCGGGGTGAAGTTGTCGAAGTTGCCGAAATTGCCCTGGTACCGCTCCGGTTCGCCGGCGAGGGCCTCCACCTTGACCACCTCGGCGCCCAGATCGGCCAGGATCGCGCCGGCGCCGGGGCCCGCATGCCACACGCCCACTTCGACGACCTGGACCCCGTCCAGTGGCCGGCGGCCGATTCGCTGTTCCGTGCTCATGACGTCGCTCCCGCCGGCGCGATCACCGTGAATTGAGGGACGCTCCACCCTTCCTCCTGATCGAGGAAGAAGACCTTCACCCGGTCGCCAATGTGCAGACTCCCGGGGTCGCTACCGACGATGTTGGACACCATCCGTACCCCCTCGTCGAGCTCGACCAGGCCGACGACGGCGGGGCCGTCGAAGCCCTGGACGGGCGGGTAGTGGTGCACGGCGAAGCTGTAGAGCGTGCCACGTCCCGTGGCCTCGACGTGGTCGGATTCGAGGCTGTGACAGACAGGGCAGGCCGGGCCAGGCGGGTGGCGTAGCACGCCACAATCGGCACATCGCTGGATGAGCAGCCGATGATCGTCGCAACCGGACCAGAAGAACGCTGTGTCCGGGCTCTGCCCGGGCCGCAGCCGATCACGGGTCGGGGCGTAGCTCCAGTCGGTCGTCATGGTCAGGACACCTCCTCGCTGGTGAGCAGCAGGCCACTGGTGGGAACGTGCGAGCCGGACGTCACCACGGCGACATGCGTGTCCGCCACCTGGTTGACCGCGGATCCCCGCAGCTGCCGGACGGCCTCGGCGATTCCGTTGAATCCGTGGATGTAGGCCTCGCCCACCTGCCCGCCGTTGGTGTTGACCGGCAACGATCCGCTCGCCGCCGTCTGTCCACTTGCGACGAAAGCCGCGGCTTCGCCCGGCTTGCAGAACCCCAGTGCCTCCAGCTGCATGAGCACCGCGAAGCTGAAGTGGTCGTAGATCACGCCCATGTCGACGTCACTGGGCTTCAGGCCGGACTGTGCCCAGAGCTGGTCGCCGACGATCGCCGTCTCCGGCGCGGTGGTGAGGTCTTCGCGGAAGGCGCTCGCCATGCCCACTTGGTCCGGACCACAGCCTTGCGCCGCGGCCGCGATGACGGCCGGGGATTGACGCAGATCTCGCGCCCGCTCCAGCGAGGTCACGACCAGGGCCACGGCACCGTCGCTCTCCTGACAGCAATCGAGGAGCCGCAAGGGATCGGTCACCAGGCGGGACGCCTGATGATCCTCCAGAGTGACCGGCCGCTGGTGGAACCACGCGGCGGGATTCGTTGCCGCGTAAGCCCTCGACTGGACCGTGACCCGGCCGAAGTCCTCCGATGTGAGCCCGTACTCGGACATGTAGCGACGGGCCACCAGCGCCATCCACCCCGCGGCCGTGGCGAGCCCGAAGGGCAGCACCCACGACTGGTCGAGCTCGTGGCTGGTCGCCGGACCACCGCTCCAGCTGGCGCGCTTCGGTTGCCCGAACCTTTGCTGGGAGCGCTCGTTCATCGCCCGGTAGCACACCACCACCTCGGCCAGTCCCGTCGCGACCGCCGCGGCGGCCATGGCGACCGTCGCGCAGCCTCCGCCGCCCCCGGCCGGGGTGAGCGGCAGGAAACTCAGGCGCGGGATTCCCAGGCTGCGGGCGACCGCCGTCTGCGAGTTGTTGTCCATCGCGAAGGCGGCGAGCCCGTCGACCTCGTGCGGCGCCAGACCGGCGTCATCGAGGGCGGCTTTCACCGCCTCGACGGCCAGCCGGAGCTCGCTGCGGCCCGAGTTCTTCGAGAACTCGGTGGCGCCGATGCCGACGATCGCGGCCTCGTTGCTGATCGATCTCACCGTTCGGGGCATCCTCTCTCAGCTCTGTGACTGGAACTGCAACAGATTCATGGTCGACCGGCCCACGGGCTCGTCCCGCTGGTTGACGAACGTGTCCCGGACCGTGAGGAAATGCCCTGGCCCCAGCTTGGTGCGTTTCGTCTCGGTGCAGTTGACGAGTTCGTTCACCGAGGTCACCCGGTCACCGGGGCGCAGCGGCGGCCCGAATTCGAGCAGGACCTCTTGGACGACGACGTCGGTCATCCCGGGCAGCAGCCGCAGCGCGGCCCGCTTGTGTGCGGGATACGGCCACGGCGGGTGGCCGGGCAGCTCGACGTCGGGGTGGTCGAGGTCGATGCCGACCTGGCTCCCGCGATCCATGACCCAGACGATCAGCGACGGTGGCGGCGCGATCACACCCCTTGCCGGCGAAGCAGTCGCGTAGTCCTCGTCGGTGTAGAGCGGATTGGCGTCGCGGACCATTTCGGCGAGGTAACCGATCTGTGCCTCGCTGACCGGATAGGGGCCGGGACGCAGCGACTGAACTCCGACCTGCTCGCGTGCCTCGGCCGGCATTTCACTGGATAGCCGGGGTGGCTCAGGCTCGTCCAATTCCCGGAATTCCGCATGGTCACCGGCAACCGTGGGAAGCGCGAGAACCGTTGTGGACAGGCCGGTGATCCCGAGCGCGTTCGAGATCGACAAATCGAGGCGAACCAGACCGTCGCCACTCTCGCTCTTCCATTTGTCGGTGACTTTCCCGCGCACAATGGCCTCGTCGCCCAGTACGAGCTGATTGGTCATCTTCACCGAAGCCGAGCGGAATCTCGCCGTCGGGCCCGCCCAGTCGGTGGCGAACCGGCCGAAAAGCGCCTGGTTGAACATGGTGTTGACGAACGCCCCACGCATTCCGAGCGATCGGGTGAATTGATCGTTGTGGTGGTACGGCATGAGATCGCGGGTCCCCATCGCACCCATGACCAAGGTCTTCAGCGTGATCGGGAACGGCAACTCCGGAAGCTCGGCGCCCACTTCAGCGTCATTCCACGACAGTGAATTCACCTCGACTCCGTCCCCTCGTGGAGTTCGACGATCGCGTGGGTGTCGAAGTAAAAGGCGTCGGCACCGAAGACCTGGCCGTTCTCGACCCGGTACAGTTCGAGCACTCTCATCGCGATCTCACGGCCGGTCGGCCGCGCCGTGAAGGTGGCGTCGACCTCGACCAGTACGCCCGCGCTGTGCGGGCTCAACCGGGTCGAGACGACCGTGAGGGCAAGGGATTCGTCGATCTTCTTCAGCATCGCGGCGAACCCGTCGAGCCCCCGCCATTCGCCGGCCCAGGGCAGCGATGCGGCCTGACGCCAGACCGCATCCGGGCTGGTCAGCCCGGCGAGTGCCGTCCAGTCCCGGTTTCGATAATGCGAATAGAACCGCGCGAGGGTGTTTTCGTTGTCGGTCATGACCGTCCGTTCCGCCGCGTCGATCGCAGCCGCGGCTGTACTCGCTCCGCGAAGAGGCGCAGGCCGGCCCAGCCGACCTCCGGGTCGAGGCCGCCCATGAGCGGATGAAACTCCAGCACATCGTTGTCGCCCAAGGACGAGGCGTAGTCGACGCACTGATCCGGATCGACGACCAGATAGGTGCCGGAGGCGCGGACGTCCTCAATGGACGCGCGGTGTTGATAGGCGGCCACCGTGCGCCGGGACTTGTCCACCCACTGGGCGTACGAATTGGACTCGCGCATGGCGTGCGGCCCGATCAGGTGCCACGCCTTCTCGACGTCCTCGGCGACGTGGAGGAATCGCACTCCGCTGGTCGCGACGGGCCTGGCCGGCTCGGTCTCGTTCTCCCGTCCGAGCCGGCGCCGTTCGCGCTCGTAGACCTCCACCGCCTGCTCGGTTGTGGGCTCGAAACCGTCGGCGAGGCGGGCGGCCCGGCGCGCACCGGCATTTGTCGTGCCACCCAACAGGATCTTCATCGCGTCCTGGGCGGGCCGGGGAGTGACCCTGGCCTGGCGGCCGGCGTACTCGAACGGCTCTCCCGTCCAGGCCTTGCGGAGCACTTCGATGCCGGACTCGAGGTCGCCGGCCCGGTCCTCCAGTCGCTTGCCGAACATCTCGAACTCGGCGGGGGAGTAGCCGGCACCGAGCACGACCTCCAGGCGGCCGCCGCTGATCAGATCCGCCACGGCGACGTCCTCGGCGACACGCAGGGGATCGTGCAGGGGCAGGAGAAGCACGGTCACCCGGACGGCCAGGCGCCGCGTTCTCGCCCCGACGGCACCTGCCATCACCAGTGGCGACGGCAGGTAGCTGTCGGCGGACGCGTGATGCTCGTTGAGCCGGACGTAGTCGAAACCGTGGTCGTCGGCCCACTCGGCCATGTCGAGCGCCGCGCGGTAGCGATCGGCGTTCGATCCTTCACCAGTCCACCGCATATCGAAACGCAGACCGATTCGAGGCACTTCATTGTCCTTTCTCGCCGGCGGGGTGGCATTCATGAGGAGGAGATCCCGGAGCCAGGGGCCGCCTCAGGTTCCGCTTCCCGCACCGCCACGCAAGCCACTTTCACAACAATCTCTAATCCGCCACGAGGCCGAGGTGTCGTGCCTTGATCTGGAGCGCGAGGATGCGCGAGAAGTAGCGCGCCATCAGGATGTTGCCGAGCATGATCCACAGGCCCGGCACGCCCGTGGGGCGCCAGACCGAAGTCAGCTCGCCCTCGTCGTCCAGGCGGTGAATCGACTCGATGCCGTCGGCGGCGTCTCCGACGACAGCCCGCACGGCCTCCTCCATCGGTCCGTAGCCGGTGGCGAAGACGATCAGGTCGGCGGAGATTTTCTCGCCGTCCGCGAAACTCATGAACTCCTGGCTCACGGACTCGATCTGCACGCCCTGCTTCACCCGGATCTTGCCGTCCGCGATCAACCGGAGCGCGCCCACGTCGAGGTAGTAGCCGTTCACGCCGGACAGGTAGCGGGCCATCACACCGCCGCCGTATTCGACCTTGTACTCCGTGCGTTCGAGATCCGCGATGAGGTCGGCATGGGCGTCGCGCCAGGCACGGTCGTCGGACTGCATCTCGACGAGCAGGTTCCACGGCACCGAGAACATCATCATGTCGGCGTCCGAGATCGGCGGGCCCGCTTCGTCGTACATTTCGGCGTACCCCCGTGCGGCAACGTCGCGCCGCACGGGGAGCGTTGTCGACCGTTGCACCAGCGTCACCTCCGCGCCCTGCTCGCACAGGTCCTGCGCGATGTCGTGCGCACTCGTGCCCGCGCCGACCACGATGGCCCGCTTGCCTCGCCAATCCCGCGCGCCGGCGAACGCCGACGAGTGCGAGACGACTCCCTCGAACTCGGCCAGGCCGGGAATATCCGGGATGTGGGCCGCCCCGTTCAGGCCGGTGGCGACCACCACGTCACGCGGGTGCAGGACGCGCCTGGCGCCGTCGCGGGTGACCTCGACCGTCCATTGCCCGGTGTCGCCGCGGGAGATCCGGGTGTCCGCACACCCGGTCCACACGTTGAGATCCATGGAGTCCACATAGGACTCTAGCCAGCCGGCGAACTTGGTCCGTGGCATGAAGACCGGCCACGTCGCCGGGTAGTCGAGGTAGGGCAGCCGGTTCACCCAGATCGGGTCGTGCAACGTCAGGCTCGGGTACCGCTTGCGCCAGTTGTCGCCCACTCGCTGGTTGGACTCCAGTACCAGTGTGGGGACGCCGAGCACCTTCAACCGTGCGGCCAGCGACAGCCCTGCCTGGCCCGCGCCGATGATCACGACATCCGGGTTCCCGTCCGCGAAATCCACCTCGGCGCGCCGGGCGGCGTCCCACCAGCTGTCCCGCCCTTCGACGGCGACCGGCTCCAGTCCGAGCGGCCGGTGGACTCCGACGGGCTCGGGCACGCCGGTGAAACCGTCGACCTGTGTGAGCAGTGTCCAGGCCCGCCACCTGCCCTCGCTTTCGAATAGGCGCACGAAACCACGGCCCTTGACGTCGTGCGTGACGAAGGTGAAGAACCCGGAAATGGTAGTCGGCCCGTCGCCCTCGGCAACGGTCACACCGGCGCCGAGATCGACGGCGAACGATCCCCAATGGCCGGTCTGGTGGCCTTCGAGCGCCCTGGTGATCTCCGTGGCGCCGGCGAAAGTCCGGATATCCCAGCTCAGCGTCAACAGATCCCGCCACCAGGCGTCCTCGACGAACAGTGAGTCCACCGGGTCGCCACCATCGGAGCTCACACTATCGGCGAAGCGTTGCAGCCAGCTCTCGAGCTTCGCGGCCGCGGTGCGCTCGTCCAGGGCTTCCCCCAACCCGGCAGGCATCTCCAACGCCATCACGTTTCCTCTCACCATCTCGCGGCACTGCGACGTGATGCAGACTATATCGAACTAAAAGCGTACGCAATATGCGACCGACGCCGCTGGCCGAGCTATTGCGTACGGTTCGCGTCTGGTATAGGTTTCGCCGAAGTGCCGCAGGTCACAGTGGACAGGAGAGCAAGTGAGCGTTCAGGTCGAGCATCACCAGGCGGTCGTCAACGGCCTGCGTATCCATTACGTCACGGCGGGATCCGGATATCCACTGGTCCTCACGCACGGCTGGCCACAGAGCTGGTATGCGTGGCGGAAGGTGATCCCGGCACTCGCCGAGAAGTACCAGATCATCGCCCCCGACCTGCGAGGGCTGGGGGACTCGGAGAAGCCCGCCAGCGGCTACGCCAAGCGCACCATCGCCACTGACGTGAGCGCGTTGGTCCGCCACCTCGGCCTCACCGAGGTCGGCGCGGTCGGCCACGACTGGGGCGGGGCCGTCGCATTCTACTTCGCCTACGACAATCCGGATCTCGTGCGACGGCTGATGGTGCTGGACATGGTTCCGAACGGTTTCCGCGCCGGAGAGCCCGTCCCGCTCGAATACGCGGTCGGGCTCAACCACATGTTCTTTCTCGGCGGGCAGCCGGACGTCGCGACGATGCTGATCTCGCAGAACGTGGACGGATATCTCCGCCGGTTCCTGTCGTCGCTCGACCTCAACTACAGCCCGAACGTGTTCGACGAGAGTGAAATCGCCGAGTACGTGCGCGTGCATTCACTTCCCGGTTCGATTCGCGCGGGATGCCAGTGGTATGCCGCGGGTCTGCGGGAAGATGCCGAGAACATCGTCAACCTGGACCACAAGCTCGCGATCCCCGTGAGCGCCTGGGGTGCGTCGCATTGTCTCGGTGACGTCCGGAGCGCCTGGGAGCGAGTTGCCGATCACGTCGAAGGCGGAGTGATCGAGCAGTGTGGTCATTTCATCGCCGAGGAGAAACCGCGGGTTCTCCTGGAGAAAATCACCCAATTCTTCGCGCGGCTGGCCGACGCTTCCCCGAACTCACATGTTCCGGCAGAGATTTCGGCCCGGTAAGCACAATTCCCGAACGGAGACCTCATGAACAGATTCGCCGGACAGGTGGCATTGATCACCGGAGCGGCCCGTGGCCAGGGTCACGAACACGCCATTCAGCTGGCGACCGAAGGCGCGGATGTCATCGCGATCGACGTACCGCGAGAGACGGTGGGGCTGTCGTATCCGACGGGAACGGCCGAGGAACTGGCAGAAACGGTGAGCGCCGTCGAGAAACTCGGACGACGAGCGATCGGCATCGAGGCGGATGTGCGAGACCTCGGTCGGCTCGAAACCGAGGTCACGAAGGCGGTGTCGGAACTCGGGCACCTCGACGTCATCTGTGCGAATGCCGGGATCTCCACCGGCCCAGCTCCCGCTCACGAGATTTCCACGGCGTCCTGGACCCAGATGATCGACATCAACCTCACCGGCGTGTGGCACACCATCAAAGCCGGCCTGCCGCACATGCTGGCGGGCGGTCGCGGCGGGTCGATCGTCATCATCAGCTCGGCCGCCGGGCTCAAGGGATATCCGGGTATCGCCCACTACGTCTCGGCGAAACACGGTCTGGTCGGCCTCATGCGGTCACTGGCCAACGAACTCGGGCCCTCAGGGGTACGGGTCAATTCGATCCACCCGACCCAGGTCGACACGCCGATGATCCAGAACGAAGGGACTTACCGGTTCTTCCGTCCCGACCTCGAACAGCCGACCCGGGAGGACTTCGAACCCGCGTCGGCGGCCCTCAATCTGCTCCCGGTGCCCTGGGTCGAGCCGGTCGACGTTTCCAAGGCCGTGCTCTTCCTCGCCAGTTCGGACGCGCGGTACATCACCGGCGCCACCCTGCCGGTCGACGCGGGTAGCACGATCAAGTAGGTCACAAAGAGAGAGCCCGTATCGCGCGGTTGGCGCGATACGGGCTCTTGCGCGTTCCGGATCTCAGTTGACAAGCCATAGCTTCTTGAACTCTGCCTCGTAGTCTTGTGGGTAGACGGGAATGGGATCGGTAGAGGTGATGTTCTCCGGCGTGAACACGGGGACCGGGTAGTGGTCGCCCACATAGGGCTTACCGCTCTCGAGGGCTCGCAGCGAGGTGTCGACGAGGATCGACGCGGTCATTCCCTGCGGGACACCGAGCCAGAAAGCGTTTTCGCCCTTCTTCAGCTCAGAGAGGTTGGAGGGAATCGGGATCGCGCCACCGATCTGGACGTCGACACCGGCCACCTTGAGGGCGGGCTCGATCCCGATCGCCAGGTCGCCCAACGTGAAATAGACGAAGTTGCGCGACCGGTCCGACTGCAGGTTCGAGACAACGGCGTTGGTGACCGACGGCGAACCGACGTCGGTGAACGGGACTTCCATGTAGGAGACGCTGCAGTCCACGCATTTCTGCGACACGACGCTCTTCATGGTGTCGGCCTCGACCCGCAGGGCTTCGGCGTCGGCGAGTCCGACCACCAGCGTTTTGCCTTGACACTTCGTCGTCTGCATGAAGGTGTAGGCGGCCAGTTCACCGATCTTCTTGTAGAGGTCTCCGCCGGCGGCCGTGGCACCGAACCCTGGAACCGATTCCGGGGTTTCGGTTTCCGAGCCCAGAATGAACAGTACCCCGCGATCTTTCGCCGCCTTGATGGGCGCCAGCACAGCCGCTTCCGGGACGCCGTCCACGGCGACGACATCGGAATGGTTGACCGCGTCCAGTGCCTTGCGGTTGAGGTCCTCGATGCTGCCGTCGTACACGACACTCTTTCCGGTCCAGCCGACGGTCGCCGCGATCTCCTCGAGCCGCTTTCCCAGCGCGACCGAGGATGGGCTCTGCTGGCCGACCCGGGTGATCGTCAGCCCTTTGGCAGGGGGCTTGCTGAGCGGGGTGAGCTCGGGCGGGAGCGCGTTGGGCAACAGGCCGGTTTTGCCCAGGTACGCGGTCGCCGCGGCCATGCATTGCTGTTGTGCCGCCGACAGTTCCCCGCCGGACGCGGAATTGTGCCGGTCGCCGGTCGTGCTGCACCCGGCCGCCGTGACAGCCGTGAGTGCGACGGTCAGTCCGGTCAAGAGGAGTTTCCGTAATGGGCCGGAAGAGCGATGTGAGGGCATGGGAAAACCTTTCTCTGTTCAGCGCGGTCGAGATCACCGGGTCCCGCGCTGGCGAATGGCTCGTGCCGTGATACCCACGGCGACGATCAGAACCAGTCCTTCCACCAGATCCTTGATCCAGGGCAGGTCGGGGAGCTGGAGCTCGAGGCCCTTGACGGCGATCGCCAGCAGGTAGAGGGCGACGATGGTGCCGCGGACATTGAACCGGCCTGGGATGACCTGGGTGCTGCCGAGGAACGTCGCCGCGAAGGCGGGGAGCAGATAGGCGGCACCGGCGCCGAAGGACGCCGATCCCAGCTGCATGGTGAGCACCACGCCGGCCACTGCCGCCAATGTGCCGGCGATCATGAGTGAGATCGCCTGCACCCGCACCACCTTGACGCCGGCGAGCTTCGCGGCCTGGGCGTTCGACCCGACGGCATAGAGATAGCGGCCGAACGGGGTGTGCTCCAGAACGAACCACAGCACCAGAGCCACCGCCGCGAGGTAGTAGACGGTGATGGGAATGGTGGCGATCGTCGCCGTTCCGGCGTCGGTGAAACTCGCGGGCACCTTGTCGAGGAGAGCGGATTTGCCGTCGGCGACCCAGAACACCCCGGCTGCGAGGACCGAAGACATGCCGAGCGTCGCGACGATCGGCTGGACGCCCAGGCGGATGATGATCGCGGCGTTCACCATCCCGATCAGCGCGCCCGCCGCCACGGTCAGGAGGACGGCAACCGGCCACGGCAGGTCCGTCTTGGTCAGGAGCGCCCCGAGGAGACCGATCGAGAAGGTCATGTTGGCGGCCAGGGAGATGTCGAACATGCCGGCAGCCATCGATACCGCGACGCCGAGGGTGAGGATCCCGGAGATGCTGGCACTGCTCGCGATCACTCGCGCGTTGCTGGCGGTTCCGAACGTGTCGGGCAACAGCACCGTGAAGACGAGCACGAGAATGACGGCCAGATAGAGACCGGAATACGTGTCCAGGCGCAAGGACGTCAGCAATCCGGCGGACTTCGTTCTCGGCGGACTGGGGGTCGGTGTGGCGTTGCCGGTCGGCAGTTTCGAAGTTCGGCTGCTAGAGGTCATTGCCCGCTGCTCCTTCGGTGTCCTTTTCGGAATCGAGCCCCAGACTCGACCGGACCAGGCGCCGGCTCTGGATCCCGGCGCCGCGGAACTCGGTCACGACCCGCCCGTACCGGAGCACGATCACCCGATCACAAAGACGTTCGAGTTCGGTCTCGTCGGAGGAACACACCAGTACCGCCGCCCCCTGGCTCGCCGCCGTATCGATCAGGTGGTGGATCTCCGCCTTCGCGACCACGTCGACACCCTGGGTGGGCTCGTCGAGCAACAGGACACCGGGATCGGTTTGGAGGCATTTGCCCAAGACGACCTTCTGCTGATTGCCACCGGAAAGGGTCTCGATCGGGGCTTCCAGCGAAGGTGCTTTGAGCGAAACTCTCGTGCCGATCTTCGCGGCCTGACGCCGGTCTTCCCCCGGGTGGATACGGCCGTGCCGGACCAGCCACCTGACGGTGGTGAGATTCATGTTTTCGCGTACGTTGAGGCCGGCCACAAGGCCGTCACGCAGCCGGTTCGCGGGGACCAATGCCAAGCCGAGGGCGAAGGCTTTGTCCGGGCGCGCGCCAGGGAGTTCGCGGCCCCGAACGGTCACGCGACCTTCGCGGGGCCGGGTTCCGAAGATCAGGGAGCACAGCTCTTCGCGACCGGAGCCGGCGATACCCGCGACGCCCACAATCTCGCCCGACCCGACGTGCAGGTCCAAGCCGGCGATTTCGGCGCCGTTGAGCTTTTCCAGCGACAGCAGCCGTTCTCCGGGCGCGGACTTCGGCTCCAGCTTGGGCCTTTCGGGCGCGTCGACCACACCGCCGGTCATCAAGTCCACCAGTGAGCGCAGGTCGAGATCCGAGCAGCGCTCGGTGGCCACCCGATGTCCGTCGACCAATACGGACACCCGGTCCGCGATCTCGAAGATTTCCTCCAGGTGGTGCGAAACGTAGAGCACGCCGACGCCTTGTCGGCGTACGGCATTGATGATCGAGAGCAGACGTCGGACGTCGCTCTTCGACATGGTCGCCGTCGGCTCATCCAGCACCAGCACCGACATCTCGCCGCGAGCGCTCTGCAGCGCCCGGGCGATCGCTACCGCGGTCCGTTCGACCGGGTGCAACTCGTCCACCGTCCGGCGGACGTCAAGCTCATGACCCACCGCGCTGAGCGCGGCCGCGGCCGCCTCCCGTTGCCGGCGCCAGGCGATCCGGGCGCCGAAACCGGTGGTGTATCCGTGACCCAGCGCGAGGTTGTCCACAACGGAAAGAGCAGGCACCAGGCCGAGATCCTGGTGTACGAACCGGACGCCCGCCTGATGGATGTCTTCGGGGTCGCCCAATGTCCGCGGCCGGCCGTCGACGACCACGCCGGCGCCGGGGTCCGCTTTGTAGAAGCCCGCCAGAATCTTGATCAGCGTGGACTTGCCGGATCCGTTCTGGCCCATGAGTGCGTGCACCTCGCCCGGCGCGATGCGCATCGAGACGTCATGAAGGACACGGGTGCCTTCGAATGTCTTGGACACGGCGCTGAGCTCGAGCCGCGGCTTTCCTGCTGGTGCATTCACCATTGCCTCCTGCCGGCATCGATTCCTGCTCATGAAGCAGGAGTCAGCAGCACTGATCGCCAACTGCCCGGAGGACCACAGGTGAGCACGTTCGCGGCGCTGCGACGTCGGTACACATTATAACGAACGATGTGCGTACGCAATAGGTGGTGGTGTCTGCCAATGACTTTTCTCGGCCTGAAAAGAAAAACCCTCAGGTGCGATCCGGCGCCGGCTCGACCAGATAGTCGTCCAGGTCCGGTTCCTGGGTCATCGCCCAGAAATCGACGCCGCGCCACGGGATGATGCCGGTGACCCGCCCGGTCGTGTTCTTGTACCAGGTGCGCACCTGCTCGTGGGTCCAGATCAGCTTGTCGTGCTCGGCGTCGAGCTGAGCGTTATAGGCGTCTGAGACCTCCTCGCGCACTTCCAGTGACGCGTAGCCGTTGCCGGCCATGCTCACGAGCAACCGGCCGATATAGGCGATGGCGCATTCGATGTTGTAGAGAATGCTTCCCCCGTGGCCGAGCCCGGAGTTCGGTCCACCGACGAGGAAGAGATTCGGGAACTTCGGGACCGCGACGCTCAGGTACGCGCGCGGATCGTCCACCCCCCACGCCTCCCGGATCGACCTGCCGTCCTTGCCGACGATGTCCATCGGCCACAGCATCCGGCTCGTGTGGAACCCGGTCGCCAGCACGACGACGTCCGCCTCGTGATGTTCGCCGGAGTTCGTGACGACACCGGTGCGGTCGAAGCCGGTGACGGCGTCTTCGACCAGGTGGACGTTGGGCTTGCGCAGCGCCCGCATCCACCCGTTGTCCATCAGCGGCCGCTTGCCGTATGGCGGGTAGGTCGGCAGGACGCCCGCCCGCAGGTCCTGGCGGTCTCCCAGTTCGGAATCGACGTACTGGGTCAGACTTTCCCGGTGCCGGTCGTTTCGCTTGCTGACGGCCCGCTCGGGGTGCTCCCACGCGGCGTCCTTGCGCAGGGAGTCGAGCAGCTTGTCCTGAAAGAGCCACATCAGCCTGGCGCGATAGAAACCGGCGTAGTACGGCACCAGCCGCATCAGGATTCTTGCGCTCTCTGGGAGGAACTTGAGGTAGTTCTCGTTCGGTATCACCCACTGAGGAGAGCGCTGGAACACCGTCACGCTCGCGACCGAATCCGCGATCGTCGGCACGATCTGCATCGCCGACGCACCGGTTCCGACGACGGCGACACGCTTTTCCCGGATGTCCACATCGTGATTCCACCGGGCCGAGTGGAACATCGGGCCTTCGAAGGTGTCCATCCCGGGAAACGACGGTACGACAGGCTGATTGAGAAATCCCACCGCCGTGATGATCACGTCGTAGGCGGCGCCGACCTCCTGACCTTGCTCGTCGAGTGTGACCCGCCAGCATTTCGCGGCCTCGTCCCAGCTCGCCCGTACGAGTTCCGTACGGAGTTTCACCCGCTGCCCGACGCCCAGTTCGTCGGCTACTTCGGCGATGTAGCTCAGGATCTCGGGCTGCTTGGCGTAGTAACGGCTCCATTCTCGCGACGGCGCGAACGAGTAGCTGTAGAGGTGCGACGGTGTGTCGACCCCGGCACCCGGGTAGTGGTTGTCGCGCCACACTCCGCCGATTTCCGCACCGCGTTCGATGATGTCGTGCCGCAGGCCCAGCGAGGTGAGCATCGCGGAGGTGGCGATGCCCGCGAGTCCGGCGCCCACCACCAGGATCCGGAGCCTGCTCGCTTCGGGGGGCGCCTCGCCGCTCGGCCACGGGATGTCGAAGGCGCGTTTGAAACCGATCTGTTCGGCCAGTGTCGCGCCGTACTCGGCCGGCACCTCCTCGCCCAGCGAGAGTCCCATCCAGGTGACGAGCGTCTTGTCGTCCGGGGGTTCGGGCAGGTCACGCTCTCCGTCGCGCCATTCGCGAAGAATGGTGAACGCGCGATCCAGCAACGGTGCGCGAACGGTCGCGGCGAGCCCGGACTGATCGTGGTCGCCGGCGCCCCGGCTGCGAGTGGGCGCGTAGTCCCCGGAAAGCCAGGTCACGTCGCCCTCGAAGAGCGTCATCACGAGCTGCAGGGTCGGCAGGTTGGCTCCGGCCAGTGCGCGCCGAAGCTGGTGGTCGTCCAGTCGCAAACGGACGTCGGACGGATCGAAGCTGTGCATAGGCGACGGCAACCTCTGTCTGATAGCGGAAGCCGGGTAGGGGACCGCCCGGCCCGAAAGGACAAGCCCACTGAGACCATATATCGAACGCTAGCCGTACGCAATATTGTCACCGGTCAGGCGAAGCCCCGCATCAGCTTCCGCCTGAGCGGGACCAGCGTGGCGAACAGGCCTCGGCCGGGCGCCGAGAAGAAGGCGGCGCCGAAGACGATCGAGTGGGTCGATCGGCCGGCCGGGCGCCGATGATCGACGAGAAGTAGACCGCTCCCGGGTCTCGGCCGAGACGAGGTTGGTCAATGCGAAAGTGCCGGTTGACTCGATCCACGTTAAATCCTACGCTTGTCGTACGTAAATACGAAGGGGTATTGCAGCGATGAGCCGAGGCCACTTCGCGGGAACCTACCTCAACGGGCTCCGGGTACTGGAGATCGGCAACGAGCTCGGGGAGTACGCCGGAAAGGTCCTTGCCGGGCTCGGGGCCGATGTGGTGAAGATCGAGCCGCCACACGGTGAAGAAACGCGGTGGTACGGCCCGTTCCTCGACGATGAGCCCGGCCCGGAGCGGAGTCTCCACTTCTGGCATTACAACCACGGCAAGCGTGGGGTGTCGCTGGATCTCGACTCGGCGGCCGGGCAGCAGGCGTTCAAGAAGCTGGCCGCGGTGGCCGACGTGGTCCTCGACGCACGACCGGACGGCTACCTGGCGGCGCGGCAGGTCGGTTATGAAGACCTGCGGCGATCGGCCCCGGGATTGGTCTACGCACACATTTCCCCATTCGGCGAAGAAGGCCCCTGGGCCGGGTATGCCGGGAGTGATCTCGTTCATCTCGCCCTCGGCGGTATGGTGATGAACTCGGGCTACGATCCGGATCCGTTCTTCCATTACGACACGCCGCCGGTCGCGCCGCAAATGTGGCAGGCATACCACGTGGCTGGTGAATGCACGGTTTTCTCGCTGCTCGCGGCTGTGCGTTTCCGGCTCGCCACCGGTCGCGGCCAGTACCTGTCGACCTCGGTGCACCAGGCCAACGCCGCCAATACCGAGATGGACATACCCAACTGGGTCGTTCTCCGCCGCCCGCAATACCGCCAGACCGGCCGCCACTCGAACCACGACCTCTCGGTCCGTGCGATCGCGCCGACCAAGGACGGCCGTTACCTGCTGCCCTATGCGACGTATGTCCAGAACTTCCCGAGCAGCTGGGACACCGATATCGCCACCCTGCGAAAGTACGGAATGCAGGCAGAGCTGGACGATCCCAGCTGGGAGGACCCCGCCTACCGTGCGGAACATCGCCAGCAATTGGCCGACGTGATGGACCGGCTCATCGCCCGGTTCACCTGGGACAGGGAACTCTGGCGCGAAATGCTGGCTGCCGGCCTGTCGTGGGCACCGGTTCGGCGACCCGAAGAGAACCTGGAAGACGAACACTGGAAAGTGCGTGCGACCTTCACGAGCGTCGAGCATCCCGAATTGGGCAAGAGTTTCAGGTATATGGGCGCCCGCTGGGTTTCCGCCCAAGCGATGTGGAAGCTCGACCGCCGAGCACCGCGGCTGGGTGAGCACAACGACGAGGTGAGAAAAGACTGGGGCACAGAACGGCTGGGCCCTACGCTGGTTTACCGCCGGGCTCCGAAATCGACTGCGTCGGAGCCCAGCGCCGCGTTGTCGGGCATTCGTGTCATCGACCTGTCCTGGATGCTGGCGTCGGCGGGTGCCGGCCGGTTCCTCGCAGCGTTCGGGGCTGAAGTCATCAAGGTCGAGCACCTGTCCCGTCTCGACGGAATGCGCTTCACTCCGGTTGTCTACCCGCCCGGCGGACGTGCGGAGCGCCACGCGGCCACGGGCCCACTTCAGATCCCGGTGCAGAACACGGTCAACCAGTCAGCCAACTACATGGAAATAAACGCGGGAAAACTCGGGATCTCGCTGAATCTCAAGGATCCGCGTGGCAAGAAGATCCTGGAGGATCTCGTCGCCGATGCGGACGTCGTGATCGAAGGATACTCACCGGGCACGATGGATCGGATGGGCCTCGGATACGAACGCCTCAAGGAACTCAACCCCGAGATCATCTACGTGCAGCAGTCGGGCCTCGGCCAACTCGGGACCTACGGCGCGGCGAAGGCGTTCGGCCCCACCGCCCAAGCCTTCGCGGGCCTGACGGACATGTCCGGCTTCGCGAAACCCTGGCCGCCGGCCGGGATCGGCTACTCCTATTTGGACTGGTTCGGCGCGTACAACGTGACCACGGCAGTGCTGTCGGCTCTTTATCGGCGGGACACTTCGGGCGAAGGAATGTATATCGATGCCTCTCAGGTCGAGGTGGGCCTTTACCTGACGGGGACCGCGATCCTCGACTTCACCGTCAATGGAAGGACCTGGAGTAGGTACGGGAATCGCTCGCCCGCCAAGCCCGCTGCGCCGAACGGAATCTACCCGGCGGCGGGCGAGGATCGCTGGATAGCGATCTCGTGCTTCACCGAGGACCATTGGCGAGCGGTGATCGACGTGCTCGGCAGCCCGAACTGGGCGAAAGACCTACGATTCGAAACACTGGCCGACCGCCTCGGGAACCAAACGGACTTGGACCGGCTGATCGGGCAGGAGACCGCCAACTGGGACCGCTACGAGCTCATGCATGCGCTGCAGGAGAGGAACGTCCCCGCCGGGGCAGCCCAGGATGCGGAGGACCGCGTCGACCACGACCCGCAGCTCAGTGCACTGGGCTGGCAGGTAGAGCTTCCCCAGAGCGAGAACGGGACCTGGCCCGTGCGGACGCACCCGGTCACGTTCAGTGAAACGCCGGCATGCATGGGCGGAGCCCGGCGGCGTAACGGCCCGAACTACGGCGAGGACACGAGCGAAGTACTCAGCCGGATTCTGAACCTCTCCCAGGAGGAAATGGCGGACCTTCGGAACCAGGGTGTCATCTAGGCGGGACGAGCTCTCCGCGATCTTATATCGGCCGCTGGTCGTACGCAATCTGGCCCGGCCGGCCGGGCCATACTGTGAACGTCTACCCTGATTGCTGTCGTGTCGACACCGACTGGGGCAATACTTCGACGAGAGCAGGGATTGTGAGTACCAACAGTCGCGACGAGGAGACCTCGCCCGCGCGCCGCCCTGGGCGCAAGCGTGACGCCAGCATCGACAACCGCCTGATGCGGGCCGCGTTGGAGTGCTACGCGCGCGACGGCTGGGTGGGCTTCAGCTTCGAGTCCGTTGCCAGACAGGCGAAGGTCGGCAAGCCGGCCGTCTACTTGCGATGGAATTCGAAGGAAGAGTTGCTCGGCGGTTCGATCGAGCAGTTGAGCCGGGAGTTCGTCGCCACCGACTACGGCAGTTTCCGCGAGGACCTGGTCTCCTGGGCGAGGACCCTGTTCGCCTGGTGGGAGTCCGTCGTGGGCGTTACGTACGCCCGCCTGCAGGTGGAGATGAAGTTCTATCCCGAACTCGACCCTATCTACCGCGAGCGCGTCTCCGTTCCCCTGTCGGAGGCCGCACGGCAGATCGTCCGGCGTGCCGTGAAGCGCGGCGAGGTCGAGAAGTCCGCCAACGGGAACCTGCTGCTCGAAGTGATCAACGGCGCCGTCTACACCCGCGTCATGTCCAACCCCGAACTGCTGCTGGACGAACCGGCGCGGGAGGCGTTCATCCGCCCGCTCGTCGCACTGGCGGTCGAGGGCGCGGGAATGGATCTCAGCGAGCGGCAGCGGCCGCCCCGGACGCGGCGTGGGCGGCAACCGCTCACCGACGGGCAAGGTTCACGGTAGCGCCAGGGTGTTCGAATAGTTCGGCTCGCGACGTTCGAAGAACGCGTTGACGGCTTCCTTGGCGTCCGGGTGATCGGCGATCTCCCCGGACAGGCCCTGCTCGAAGATGTATCCGCTCTTCGTGTCCATGAATTCGATTCCGTTGAGGCTGCGTTTGACGTACCGGAGGGCGATCGCGCTGTGCCGGCTCATCCGCCGGGCCAGCCGGTAGGCCGCGGGCATCAGGTCCTCGTTCGACGTCACTTCGTGGACTCCGCCGTACCGCGCCAGGGCCTCGGCGGTCAGGGCGTCTCCCGTCAGGTGCAGGTACCGGACCACGTTCTGCGGCACCAGCCGGGTGGCGTGCTTCGCGCCGCCCAGCACCCCGACGCCGACCTCGGGCAGCGAGAACGTGGCGTCGCGACTCGCGAGGACGACGTCACACGAGGCGGCGATCGCCAGTCCGGTGCCGACGGCGACACCATGGACGGCGCCGATGACCGGCAGGACGCAGTCACGGATCGCGAAGAAGGCGTTGCGCACGGTCTCCATCCGGGCAGCGGCGTTCTCCGACGTCATGGTCTGGAATTCGGTTAGGTCGTTTCCGCTGCAGAAATGCTTTCCGGCACCGGTCAGCACCACCACCCGGGCATCGGGCAGATAGGTGTTCTCGTCGGAGAAAACCGCCCTGATTTCGCGGTACATCTCCTGGGTCACGGCGTTCACCGGTGGCCGATTCAGGGTCACCGTGGCGATCGCGTCACTGATCGAGATGTCGATGTTCTTCAGCTCTGTCATGAGAAAACTCCTCTTACGAATTCGGCGACCCGGCTGAGGGACGGTGCGGTGCTCGGCAACTGCGGAAGTTGCACGCATGAGTGCGGTGCGCCTTCGACGACGTCGAGGCGGTGGGGGACGCCGGCGCGGGCCAGTTCATCGGCGAGTGCCAGTGACTGCGGGAGCAACGGGTCTTCACTGCCGCACAGGATGTACGTGGCCGGCAGCTGTGCTGCCGCTTTCAAGACATTGAGCAGCGGATCGTCTCGCAACCGTTCGAGACTTCCGTTCGCCACCAATGGCTGCGTCATCCCGGCCGGTAACCCATGGCCCACAACGGATCCGATCACCGGCAAGCTGGCCCAATAGTCGAAGATGCCGCACATCGGGACGAACGCATGGACCGGACTGCGCTCCCGGTCCATCGACTCGGCGACGCACACGCCGCCGGCGATGTGGGCGCCGGCGGAGTCGCCACTGAGCGCCAGTCGCGAGCTGTCGCCACCAAACCGGTGGATCTCCTTTTCGATCCACGTGATCGCGGCCCGCCCGTCTTCGATCTGGGCGGGAAAGCGGAAGCGGGGAGCCAGCCGATAGTTGAGCATCACGACCAGCAGACCCCGGGCGGCGAACTCTCGCGCGAGCCGGCGATGGGATCCCGCACTCCCGTATCGCCAGCTGCCACCGTGGAAGTGCAGCAGTACCGGGTGCGGGCCGTCGCCGGCAGGAGCGACGACCTCCGCCGTCAACGTGTCGGCGTCATCCCATGCCGGCTCGATGACCACGTCACGCCAGCTCGTGCCCGCCGCGGGCCAGGGCCGGGCGTTCATGACGGGGTCGAAGGTCAGCATGAGTTCGTCGAGCCCGCCCTCAACCGGTACTTTGAGCGCCCGTAGGAATTCGAGCATGGCCGCCGGTACGACGTCGACCGTCACGGCAGCCGCGCCGAACCGGCAGCGAGGTAGGCGTCGCGGAGAATGCGTTTGTACAGTTTTCCGGTGTCCTGTCGTGGCATCGCGTCGATGTAGTCGATCGACCTCGGGCATTTGTACGCGGCGAGCCGCGTCCGGGCCAGCTCCATGAGTTCCCGGCTCAGCGAATCGCCGCCGGCGATTCCCGGCGCTGTCTGCACCACGGCCTTGACCTCCTCGCCCATTTCCTCGTTGGGGACGCCGAAAACGGCGACGTCGGCCACGGCGGGATGACCGATGAGAACGTCCTCGATCTCTCGAGGGTAGATGTTGACGCCACCGGAGATGATCATGAACGAGGCGCGGTCCACCAGATAGATGTAGCCGTCGGTGTCGAGGTACCCCATGTCGCCGACCTGTGTCCACGTGCGGTGGACCGGGTGGATGGTCTCCTCGGTCCGCCCCGGATTCTTGTGGTAGGCAAAGGGAATCTCGTCGCGCTCGAAGTAGATCAAGCCGGTCTCGCCCACCGCCAATTCGCGCCCGGACTCGTCGCACACGTGCGGTGTGCCGAGGATCGCGCGCCCGACCGTGCCGGGATGCGCGAGCCACTCCTGGCTGTCGCACCGGGTCAGGCCGGTGAACTCGGTACTTCCGAAGTACTCCACCAAGATCGGGCCCCACCAGTCGATCATCGCCTGCTTCGTGTCCCTGGAGCAGGGTCCGGCACCGTGTACGGCCAGCCGTTGTGAGCTCACGTCGAGCTTGTCACGCACCTCGCGCGGAAGTTTGAGCATGCGCACGAACATCGACGGAACCCATTGCCCCGTCGTGACCCGGTAGCGCTCGATCAGTTCCAGCGACCGCCGGGCGTCGAACTTGGCGGAGATCACGACGGTTCCGCCCAGCGACAGGGTTGCGGACGTGTAGCACAGCGGGGCCGAGTGATAGAGCGGTGCGGGCGTGTAGAAGACGCTCTGGTCATCGAGCCCGTAGAGCTGGGCGCCCGACTCGTCCACCTGAAGGGGGCCATCGAACGGCTCGTGCCGCAACGGCCGGCGGATCCCCAATGGGCGGCCGGTCGTGCCAGAGGAGTAGAGCATCCAGTCACCGAGTATCTCGACCTCGGCGGTGGGTTCCGCGGGGAGTCCGGCAACGGCGTTCTCGTAGCCGTCATAGCCGTCGACCGGGCCCTCGACCGACAGCAGGACCGTCCCAGCAGGACACTGCGCGCGCAACTGCTCGGCGATGTCGCGAAGCCGCGCCGAGACGACCACACATTTCGCGTCGCAGTCCTGGACCAGATACGCCGCCTCTTCCGCGGTCGCGTATTTGCTGATCGGCACGACATACAGATTGCTTCGCAGCGCGCCGAAAAGGATCTCGTGGAAGCGCAGGCCCGAATCCATGAACAGGGCCACCGTGTCGCCCGGCGAGAGGCCGCGAACGCGGAGCAGTTGCGAGAACCGCAAGGACCGGTCGTTCAGCTCGCCGTAGGTGATCGAGTCTCCGGTGTCACCCAGGATGACTGCGGTCTTCCCAGGATGCTTGCGCGCGTTGGCCACGAACGACACTCGCGGCTCCCTTCACCTTCTCAGCGGACCGGCTCAGGGCTGCGCGGCACCCTCGCCGGACCCGACGTGATCGTGCAACGTACGGGTTTAGTACGTAATAGTCTGGTTGGCGGACCGGGCCTTGTCAAGGCGGCGGTTCACCGGTGACTACAGCCCCAGGCCGCGCCCGATGATCTCCTTCATGATCTCGTTCGAACCGGCCCAAATGGAGGTCACCCGCGCGTCCCGCCAGGCCCGGCTGATCGGGTACTCGTCCATGTACCCGTACCCGCCGTACATCTGCAGGCATCGATCGATCACCTCGTTCTGCACCGACGCCGTCCACCACTTGGCCTTGGCGGCGTCGGTGGGATCGAGGCCCGGTCCGTTGCAGCTGACGATCAGGTGATCGACGAAGGCCTGGCTGACATCGAGTTGCGTGAACATCTCCGCGAACGCGAACTTGTTCGCCTGGAACGATCCGATGTTCGATCCGAAGGCGCGTCGCTGCTTCGCGTACTCGAGCGTGTCGGCAAGGTGACGGCGCGTGTGACTGAGGTTGGCGCACGCCGCGTTGAGCCGCTCCCAGGGCAGCAGCGACATCATGTGCACGAACCCGCGGCCGACCTCCCCGAGGACGCGGTCGTGGCCCACTTCGACGTCGTCGAAAAAGAGTTCGGCGGTGTCGGCCTCCGACTGGCCGACCTTGTCCAGCTTGCGCCCCCGGGAGAAGCCGGCATCCGTGGCCTCGATCGCGAAGAGCGTGATGCTGTCGGTTGCCTTCGTCCCGCCGGTGCGCGCCGCCGTGATGATCAGGTCCGCGGAACCGCCGTTCGTGATGAACGTCTTGGATCCGCTGATACGCCACCCTTTTTCGGTCTCGACCGCGGTCGTCCGCAGCGCGGCGAGGTCAGAACCGCCACTCGGTTCGGTCATCGCGATGGCCAGGATGATCTCTCCCGAGCAGGCGCCGGGCAGCCACCGGCGTTTCTGCTCCTCGGTGGCGACCTTGGTCAGGTAGGGCATGGCCATGGCGTACTGCAGCCCGACCACGGACGCGAGCCCGGCGCTGACCCTCGCCAATTCCTCGACGAGTATCGCGTTGAAGCGATAGTCGGCCGAACCGCCGCCCCCGTACTCGGCCGGGGCTTCGAGTCCCAGCAGACCCGCGTCGCCGGCGGCTCGCCAGAAGGAGCGCGGGATCTGCCGGTCGGCGATGAAGGAGGGCAACCGATCGATCACCTCACGATCGAGGAATGAGGTGACCGAGTCACGAAACGCGTGGTGTTCCGCCTCGAAGATCTGCCTCTGCACAACTGATCAACTCCCACGAGCCTGTCAGCGCCCGGCGCCGGGCGTGCCGGGCGGTCCGGCTCGACTATATCGAACTAACCCCGTACGTTATAGTGAGCGCCACGGGAAAGGGGTTGGCCATGCCGGTGACTGCCAGTCACATGATTCATGTCTGCGTCGTGTGCTCGGACTTCGACGAGTCGCTCGATTTCTACACGCGGGTGCTGGGCGCCAGCGTGATCGGCGAAGGCAGCTCGGACGAAGGGCCCACCTTCGGCGCGTCGATGGGCTCGCCCGGCGCCCGGAAGTGGCGGGGCTGTTTCCTGGCGTGGGGTGACCGGAACCGGACCTCCTACATCGACCTGATCCAGTACCTCGGAGCCGAGGCGGGCGAACGCGTCCACCGCAACGGCAACGATGCCGGCCTCTCGCGCATCGCGCTGCGGGTCCCCGACCTGGCGAAGACCCTGCGGGAACTCGAGGATCTGGGCGTGCCCCTCGCGGGCCCGCCGACCGAGTTCGTCGCCGCCGGCCTCGGTCGGCGGATCGCGTTCATCCGCGACCCCGACGGCACCCTCATCGAATTCGTCGAACGGTTCCGCCTCGGGTAGGCCTCGCACGGTTCCGCGCTGGGTGGTGCTCGCGGTGGAGCCGCTGCGGCCACGACGCGACCTCTGCCTTGTCGCCCACGGCTCGTCGCCGATCGCGATGATGCGGCCGCCACGGCACGACCTCGGCGGAGACCAGGGCGTTCGGCGCCGCCGCGCCTGCTTCCGCGACACCGACTTCGGCGACGCTGAGACATCCTTGGGGCCCAGCCGTGGTTTGCTGGGTTACCCTTGATATGTCAATCTTCGCTGACCTATGGAGGGGACGATGACCGGTGGGTACAGAGCTGGCGTTCGACGCGCTCGCTGACCCGGTGCGCCGGCAGATCCTGGGGGTGCTGGCCGAGCGTGCGGAGTGCAGCGTGGGGGAACTGGTCGAGAACATCGACAGCGTCGGCCGGACCGGCGTGTCGAGCCACCTGCGGGTGCTGCGTGCCGCGGGACTGGTGACCGAGCGCAAGGCCGGCCGGTTCCGCTACTACTCGATCGACCCGACCGGCCCGGCGCGCGACGTCATCGACATGTTGCACTCGCTGTTCCAGGGCGCGCTGGCCGATGCCGGGCGCGCGGCGGACGCCAGGGGAAAGACGACCGATCGCGATATCCGTTCTGCCTGATCCGGATGGTGCCCCCATGCCTGCACTCCTGCTGCACGCGGAGCAGTGGACCGCCGCCCCGCGGGGTGTGACGTTCGGCCTCTTCGGCGCCGGTGCGGGCGCGGGCTGGGTGTTCGACGCGGTCTGCGACCGGGTCGAGACCGGGTCGGCGGTGAGCCTGCGGGCACCGCTGGGCGGTGCCGACGTGGTCGAGATCATCGGCCGGATCGGGGCACTGCGGCCGGAGGAGTATCTCGAGATCGTGCACGACCAGCCGTGGCGCGGGCGGATCAAACTCCGCTTCCGGCCCGACCGCGGCGGCACGACCGTCCGGCTGGTGGCCGAACTGGACGAGTCCGGGCTGGAATGGTTGTTGCGGCGGCGGGGTTTCCCGGCCGGACGCCGCGAATCCCCGAACCCGAGACTCGGGTTGCTGACCAGCAAGTCCGGACCGGGCAACCTCTTCGCGGCGGCCACCGACAATCTCGCGGCGCTCGCGCTGGAGGAGGTCAACGCCGAGGGCGGGATCCACGGGCGGCCGGTGGAGCTGGTCGTCGGTGACGACGCGACGGACCCGGCGGTCGGGGTCGCGGAGGCGCGGCGGCTGGTCCGGGCGGGCTGCCGCACGCTGCTGGTCGCCACCACGTCGGCCACGTTCGTCGCGGTTTCGCGCGCACTGACCGGGACCGACGTCCTGGTGGTGCAGACGCTGATGAACGAGGGCGGCGAATCCGGGCGGCTGCGCCTGCAGTACGGCGAACGGCCCGAGGACCAGCTCGCGACGGCCGCGGCGCGGATGATGCGCGCGGCCGGCGGGCGGCGGTGGTTCCTCGCCGGCAACGACTACTGCTGGCCGCGCAGCACCCATGCGGCAGCCCGTCAGGTGCTGCCGCGGTTCGGCGCCCGGCTGGTCGGGGAGCGGTTCGCCGCGCTGGGGACGCAGGACTTCTCGCCCGTCATCGAGGCGATTCTGGCTTCCGGCGCGGAGATCGTGCTGTCGACGTTCGTCGGCGCCGACGCGGCCGAGTTCCAGCGGCAGGGTCACCGGGCGGGGCTGGGGAAGCGGTGTCTCACCCTGGCCCCCGCCATGGACGAGTCCACTCTGCAACGGGTCGGGCCCGACGCGGCGCGCGGCCTCTACGCGGTGTCCGGCTACTTCGAACAGTTGCCCACCGCGGGCAATGACGCGCTGCTCACCCGCTACCGCAGCGAATTCGGCCGCTGGGCCCCGCCGTTGTCGACGCTGACCGAGTCGGTGTTCGAAGCCGTCCACATGTGGTGGTCGGTCGCGCGCCGGGTCGGCGCGGAGGAACCGAAGCTGATCGCGGACGAGATGCGGCGTGGCCGGTTCGAACTGCCGCGCGGCACGGTCACGTTGTCCGGTGGGGACAGTGCGGTCCAGCCGCTGCATCTGTTCGAGGCCAAGGGCACGGCGTTCGCGCTTACCTGACCGTAACACGTCAATAGGTCAGTTCTTATTGACATGTCAGCGCGGCGGCTTCTAGCTTGAGATGTCCACTTCGTTCGAGCCGGGCCGCTTTCCCCGCCCCGGTGAGGAGGTCTCTGGTGACTGCTTCCGCTGAAGCCCTTTCCCCGACCCCGGTCGTGCTCTCCGCGTCGAAAGCCGCGTTGTGGCTGACCGGCGCGGTGTTCCTGGCGCTGGCGTTGTACTACTTCGTCGGCATCGACCAGGGTGCGACATCGGTGTTCGGCAGCGACTCGCACGTGCACGAGTTCGTGCACGACGCCCGCCACTTCCTCGGTTTCCCCTGTCACTGAACGGAAATGGGTGAACCATGGGCCGGAACCTGGTCTTTCGCGGCATGCTGGCCGGTGCGCTGGCGGGTCTGCTGACGTTCGTGTTCTCCCGGATCTTCGCCGAGCCGTCCATCGAGGCGGCGATCGGTTACGAAAGTGGTCGTGACGCGGCATTGTCCACTGTGGATTCCGTCGGGATGCACGACGAGGGTGTGGAACTGTTCAGCCGCACCGTGCAGGGCACGTTCGGGCTGGGCGTGGGCGTGATCCTGTTCGGACTGGCCATGGGCACGCTCGCCGGTGTGGTGTTCACGGTGGCGCTCGGCCGGGTCGGCCGGATCCGGCCGCGGGTGCTGGCCCTGCTCGTCGCGAGTGCCGGCCTGCTCGTCTTCTTCCTGGTGCCGTTCGTGAAGTATCCCGCCAACCCGCCGTCGGTCGGGCATCCGGACACGATCGGTTCGCGCACCACGTGCTACCTGCTCGCGATCGTCATCACCGGGATCGCGCTCGGCGGTGCGGTGTGGCTCGGCCGCCGGCTCGCGCCGCGCCTGGGGAACTGGAACGCGTCGCTGGTCGCCGGTGCCGCGTTCGTCGTGGTGACCGGTGTCGTGCTGGCGCTGCTGCCGTCGTTCGCCGAGGTGCCCGGACCGGCGCGGTCGGCCGACGGCGCCATCGTGTACCCGGCATTCCCGGCCGACGTGCTCGCCGCGTTCCGGCTGTCCACTGTGGCCGGACAGCTCGTGCTGTGGGCGAGTTTCGGCCTGGTGTTCGGACCGCTCGCGGAACGGGTCCTGGCGCGCGGCCGGGCCGCTGAACTCATTCGAGAGGAATCAGTCGATGGGCGCTTTGCCTCCTCCTGACGCCGCCAGGCTCGCGGCGCTCGACGAGCATTACGGTTTCGGCCTGTCACCGGCGGAACTGGACGAGTACGTGCCCGCGGTGGCGGGCACGCTCGGGGCCTCGGACGCCGTCGAGAGGCTCTACGCGAAGACCCGGCCCGAACCACCGGAGCGGTCCTGGGCCACGCCCGCGCCGGAGCGGAACCGGCTCGGCGCCTGGTATGTCACGACCTCGATCGAGGGCGCGGAGCAGGGCCCGCTGGCGGGGCGCACGGTCGCGGTGAAGGACAACGTCGCGGTCGCGGGCGTGCCGATGATGAACGGCTCCCGCACGGTCGAAGGGTTCGTGCCGCTGCGCGACGCCACGGTGGTCCGCCGGCTGCTCGAAGCCGGGGCGACGATCAAGGGCAAGTCGGTGTGCGAGGACCTGTGTTTTTCGGGTGGCAGCTTCACCTCCTGGCCGGGACCGGTGCGCAATCCCTGGGACGAGAGCCGCAACGCCGGTGGTTCCTCCAGCGGCAGCGCGGCGCTGGTCGCCACCGGTGAGGTCGACCTGGCGCTCGGCGGCGATCAGGGCGGCTCGATCCGCATCCCGAGCGCGTTCTGTGGCCTCGTCGGCCACAAGCCGACATATGGGCTGGTGCCCTACACCGGCGCGTTCCCGATCGAACGGACCATCGACCACCTGGGCCCGATCACCCGGAGCGTCACCGATGCCGCGGCCGCGCTGACGGTGCTGGCCGGCGTTGACGGGATGGATTCGCGGCAGCCCAGCACGATCGAGCCGGCCGACTACCTCGCCGCGCTCGCGGAACCCGCGACGGGGCTGCGGGTCGGGATCGTCACCGAGGGCTTCGGCACTCCGGTGTCCGAGGCGCGTGTCGACGAGGCCGTCCGGGCCGCCGCCGGATCGCTTCGCGACGCCGGGCTCGTGGTGGGCGAGGTGTCGATCCCGTGGCATCTGGACGCGATGCACGTGTGGAACGTGATCGCGACCGAAGGCGCCGCGTACCAGATGATCGACGGTAACGCGTTCGGGATGAACGTCGACGAGTTCTACGATCCCGAGTTGATCGAGCATTTCGCCCGCGGGCGGCGCGAGCACGGCGCGGACCTGTCGAAGACGGTCAAGCTCGTCGGGCTTTCCGGGCGCTACACCTACGAAGTCGCGGGCGGCCGGTACTACGCGATGGCGCGTCAGCTCGCCTTTGAACTGCGGGCCGCCTACGACGCGGCGCTGGCCGAGTACGACGTGCTCGTAATGCCCACTCTTCCTTACACCGCAAGGGAAATTCCGCCCGCGGACGTCTCGCTGCCGGACTATCTCGACACCGCCCTGTCGATGATCGGCAACACCGCGCCGTTCGACGTGACCGGGCATCCCGCGTGCTCGGTGCCCGCCGGGCTGGTGGCCGGGCTGCCGGCCGGACTCATGATCATCGGAAAACGCTTCGACGACGCCACCGTCCTGCGTGTGGCGCACACCTACGAACAGGCGGCCGGCGGGTTTCCGATGCCACCGGTCGCCGCGACCACGGGGAGCAGCGCATGAACGGAGTCTTCGATCTCGGCGGCACGGACGGGCTCGGCCCCGTCCTCCCGCCCGAACAGGAACCGGTTTTCCGTGCCGAGTGGGAGAAGGCCGCGTTCGCCTTGTTCGCCACGTGTTTCCGCGCCGGACTGTTCAATGTGGACATGTTCCGGCACGGGATCGAGCAGATGGACCCGGCCGAGTACCTGCTGTCCAACTACTACGAGCACTGGGCGCACACCGCCGAGTTCTACGCCGAGCGGGCGGGCATGATCACACCCGAAGAACTCGCCGAGCGGACGCGTTTCTACCTGGAGAACCCGGACGCGCCACTGCCCGAACGCGACGACCCCGAGTTGCTCGCGTTCGTCGACGCGGCCGTCAAGGGCGGCGCCCCGGCCGCCCGGGAGTCGGACAAGCCACCCGCGTTCAAGGTCGGCGACACCGTCACGGTCAAGACCGACAGCCCGGCGGGCCACACGCGCCGCGCCCGCTACATCCGCGGGCGCACCGGGGAGATCACCGGCGCGCACGGCACGTTCATCTACCCCGACAGCGCCGGCAACGGCGGGGAGGACGCGCCCGAACACGTCTACACCGTGCGGTTCACGGCCGCCGAGCTGTGGGGCGCCGGGAGCGCCGACCCCAAGGGCGTCGTCTACTTCGACGTCTGGGAGCCGTATCTGACCCTCGCCACGACCGAAGGAGCCGCCTGAGATGGGACCGACCGACACCCGCCTGCGCACGCAGGAAGAGATCACCGCACGGGTCAAGGCGCTCGAAGCCCTGCTGATCGAGAAGGGCGTGATGACCGCCGCCGCGGTCGACCGGCTCGCCGAGATCTACGAGAACGAGGTCGGCCCCCAGCTCGGCGCCAAGGTCGTGGCGAAGGCGTGGACCGACCCGGAGTTCAAGGCGCGCCTGCTGGACAACGCGACGGCCGCCTGCGCCGAGCTCGGGATCGGCGGGTTGCAGGGCGAGGACATGGTGGTCGTCGAGAACTCGCCGACCGTCCACAATGTCATCGTCTGCACGCTGTGCTCGTGCTACCCGTGGCCCGTCCTCGGGTTGCCGCCCAACTGGTACAAGATGCCGGCCTACCGGTCCCGGATCGTCCGCGAGCCGCGGAAGGTACTCGCCGAGGACTTCGGCTTCGGTGTCCCGGACGACGTCGAGATCCGGGTCTGGGACTCCAGTTCCGAACTGCGCTACTGGGTGCTGCCCGAGCGCCCGCCGGGCACGGAAGGCCTGAGCGAAAAAGAACTCGAAGCGCTCGTGACGCGCGATTCGATGATCGGCGTCGGGGCGGTGGCGTCGTGACCGCGCGGCAGGACGCCACCGAACTCGGCGACGCCCGCCGGCGGGTGGAAGCACTCGTGTGCGATCTGCCCGGAGGGAGTGAGCAGGCTTTCGACCAGCCGTGGGAGCTGCGCGCGTTCGCGATGGCCGTGGCCGCCTACCACAACGGTCACTACGAGTGGAGCGAGTTCCAGCTCTCGCTCGTCGACGCGATCCGCCGCTGGGAACAGGGCGACGGCGGCGAACCGTGGCGCTACTACGAACACTGGGTCACCGCACTGGAGACCGTGCTGTCGAGCCGGGGCCTGTTGTCCGAAGCCTTGCTGGACGACGAAACCCGGGTCGTGCTGGCCACACCGCGTAATGCCAACCACCACAAGGCACACCGTGAGCCGGTCGCGGTTTCACCCGCGATCAGCCGTACGTGATCACCGCGTGCAGGTGAAGCTCGGGGCGCTGTTGGGATCACCGGCGCGATACCTTGGCCAGTAAGGATATTCACACAGTGGGCGAGTCCGGTTGTGGTTCACGTCGGCCACGACCGGGCTCGCCGGTGACTGTCCACTTTCGACCCAGTGCTCGAGCGCGGAGAGCGAGTCCCAGCCGGCGGCGAACGCCGGGGTGCCAAAGTTCGCGTGGTTGGCCCCGGGCACCACGTAGTACCGCATGAACGCGTGCGTTGCCCCGGGGCCCATCGTGTCGAGCACTCGCCGGTAGTAGTCGCTCGTCGAGAGGGGCGAGACCAGTTCGTCCGCGGCGCCGTGGAGCAGGATCAGTTTGCCACCCGCGCGGGCGAACGGGCGGAGATCCGCATTGTTGCGGTCCTCTATTGTGGACAGATAGCTGATCCGGTCGAGCCATTTCCCGGGATGCCGTGGATCCAGGTCGAGGGAGTTGTAGGCAGGGTCCCGGGTCAGGAAGTACTTGACCCATTGATCCCAGTACTGCATGCCGTAGCCGCTCGTCACCGGCATGGGATTGGCCGGCGGGGTGGTGCCGAACCCGAGGAACGGCGTCCTCATGTCCGACCCGGAAAGGAACGGGAAGCCTGGATATCCGGTCTCGCCGCTGGCGATCCGGTACGGCCACGTGAACGGGGAGGACATGGCGATCACGGCCGCGATCTGAGGATCCGACAGGCAGCCCGGACCGGTATCGGCACCGGCCGGGCAGCGAAGCGTGTGAGGATCGAAATGACAGCCACCTGGATTCGAGATGACGTTGTCCTTCACGCCGTCGAGGCCGTCACATGCGGCAATGACGCTGTTGTAGAGCAGTGTTTGCTTATCCGGTCCGGGGAAAGCGCCGGGCCGGGACAGGACTTGCGCCAGGTAGCCCAGATCCAGGATTTCGGCGAGGTTGTTCCAGGCGGGATAGGCGGAGATCACGCCGTCGAACGCCGTTGGCCATCGTTGCGCGACAGTGAGGGCTTCGCGGCCGCCCGTCGAACCTCCGGCGAAATAGACCTCGGCGGGATTCGTGCCATAGGCGTGCCGGATGAGGAACAGACTGGCGTCACGCGTCTTCTTGAGCGCGTCACCGGCGGCGAAGTTCTTCAAGGCCTCGTCGTTCACGCCGAACGACCCGTCCAGTGACGGCGGGGCCGCCGGGTTCTGTTCGTGGCCGGAGTCGCTGGCGAACGTCGCATAGCGCCGGGCCAACGGCACCGGCTGGTCCGCGGGGCCGAACGGCACGTTCTGGGTCAGATCGGGAATGCTGCCGTTGTAGCCGCCGCCCCCGAACATCATCGCCTTGCGATTCCAGTCATCGGGAAGATCGAGGCGCATTTTGATGTTGGGCGCGGCCGGATCGACGGGAAAGAGGTCGGCCTCGACCTGGCAGTACTGAATCGTCTGGCCACTGACGACGCTGGTCATGACCGAAGCCGACTCGACGCGACCACCCGTTGTCGGCAGGCTCATCACCGACGCCGGGATCTTCAGGTGGTCCAGTCCAGTACATCCCGGCACTGTCGTCGTCGCGGTGGCGGGCCCGGCGCTGAAGATGGTTCCTGCCACCAGAACCATGGTCGCCAGGATGGCGAGCCGGCGAGTGCTCACGCTGGTCCTCTCAGCGGTAGAGTTGCGTGCCCGGGATGACGTCGGGCTGGTCGCGGATCTCGGCGGGGTTCGTCTCGGGCAGGAACCACGCGCTGGCAAAGGTGATCAGCCCCATGAGCATGATGTAGACGGCGACCGGCACGGTGCTCCCGGTCTCGGCGATGAGTGCGGTCATGAGGAACGGCGTGCCGCCGCTGACGATGATCGCGGAGAGCTGGTAGGCCAGCGAGGCGCCCGAATAGCGAATGCCGGGCGCGAAGAGTTCGCCGAGGAAACTCGCGATCGGGCCGTAGGTGAGGCATTGGAACACGAAACCCACCACCACCGCGACGAAGATCAGCGGCAGCGACGCGGTGTCGACGAGCCCGAAGTACGGGAAGGCCCAGACGGCAACGCCCAGACCACCGATCAGGATCAGCGGCCGGCGACCCACCTTGTCCGAAATGTGGCCGGACCAGGGGATGATCACGAGCATCGCCACGGAACTGCCCAGCACCACGGCGAGTAGCGGATTGCGCGCCAGCCCGAGCGACGCGGTGCCATAGCTCAGGAGCCCGGAAATACTGACGTAGAAAAGGCTGTTGGTGGCCGAAAGGAGCCCGCACCCCAGCAGGATGGTTCCCCATTTGCTTCGGACGACCTGTGCCAGCGGAGCCCGGACCACCGCCTTCTCCGACTGTGCCGCCTCCCGTTGCAGCTCGCGGAATTCCGGCGTGTCCTCCACCTTGGTCTGGATGTAGAGAACCACCGAGAACATCACGATGCTGAACAGGAACGGGATCCGCCAGCCCCAGCTGAGGAAGGCGTCGTTCGGCATCAGTCCGCTGGCCGCCACGAAGATCAGGTTCGAGATGATCACGGCGACGGGGACGCTGGTCTGCCCGAAGGTGCCGGCGAAGCCGCGCCGCTTGGGGCTGGCGGACTCGGTGAGCAGCAGCACGATGCCGCCCCATTGGCCGCCGGTCGCGAGTCCCTGGATGAAGCGCAGGATGACCAGCAGCGTCGGGGCCAGCGCGCCCGCGGCCGACGCGCTGGGCAGGCAGCCGATCAGGAACGTCGCGGCCCCCATGAGTGCCAGGCAGGTGACGACGACCGGTTTGCGCCCGTACTTGTCCCCGAAGTGCCCGGCGAGCACCCCGCCGATCGGACGGGCCACGAAGCCGGCCCAGAACGTGCTGAAGGCGAGCAGCGTTCCCATCAGCGGTGAGGAGTGCGGGAAGAACACATGGGGGAACACCAGCGCGGCCGCGGTGCCGTAAAGGAAGAAGTCGTACCACTCGATCGAACTCCCGATGAGCCCCGCGGCGAGGAGTTTGCGGAAGGACCGGCGGGGGAGTGCGGACGAGCCGGCGTCGACCTGGCCGGACTGTCCTTCGGGCTGGGCGAGCGGGGTTGCCATAAATGCCGCCTTCGTCGATCGCGCAGGCAAAGTGATGGCGGTCATATTAGGGCGCCATTACCCTGTCGTTGAGGTGTGGACCACCCACACCTCGCGCCGATCCGGTGGGGGTTTCTCCCACCCGACGCTGCGGAAGGATGGCACTGTGGCCAGCGATTCCGGGGACGAGCCGCGCTCGCTCCTGCGCCGGCAGCGCGAACTGGCGTCGTTGTACGCGACCGCCAAGTCGCTCACCGCGCTCGGCGAGCTCGATGCGGTACTGCAGTCGATCGTGCACCACGCCCACGATCTGATGGGCACGGACTTCACCTATCTGTCGCTGGTCGGCGCGGACGGCAGACTGTCGGCGAAAGCGTCGGAGGGAACGATTTCCGCCTCGTTCCGCGCCGCGTGCATCCCGGCCGATGTCGGGCTCGGCGGCAAGGTGCTGGCCTCCCGCAGCCCGCATTGGGTGCGCAACTACGCCGCCACGACGCTCATCGACCACGATCCGAACTTCGACCGCCTCGTCGATGTCGAGGCCCTTGTCGCGCTTCTCGGTGTGCCACTGGTCATCCGGGGCGAAGCGGTGGGCGCCCTGTTCGCCGCGGACCGCTCCGAGCGCTCCTTCCAGGCCGACGAAATCGCGCTGCTGAGCGCTTTCGCCGATCATGCGGCGGTCGCCCTCGACAATGCCCGGCTGTACGACGCGAGCCGGACCGCCCTAGCGGAACTGCGGATCGCGTACCGGAAGATCGAGCGCGCGCAAGCGATCCACGAAGCCCTGACCGGTGTCGTGCTGGGGGGCGGGACATCGGGCGAAGTCGCGCAGCTGCTGGCCGATCAACTGGGCGGCAGCGTCACCCTCCTCGACCGGACCGGTGCCGCGCTCGTCCGCCGGGGCTCGGCGTCGAGCCCGTGCCGGACGCCCTCGGAGCCCGACCTCGCCGATGCCGCCGAGGACGCACGCCGCTCGGGCCGCTGCACGACTTCGGTCGACACCGCGGGAATCGCACGCAGTGTGGCTTCGATCCAGGCAGGCGACAGTTACCTCGGCGCACTGGTATGGACCAGAGAGGCCGCCGGCCACGGTGTGCCGGACGGGATGGACCTGCGCACCCTCGAGCGGGCCACCCACATCCTCGGCCTGTTCATCCTCAAGGAGCGGGCGATCGCCGAGGCCAGCGAGCGATTGAGCGGCGAGCTGCTGACCGAGCTCATGGTCGGCGGCCCCGGGATCAGCCCCGCCCAGCGCGCCCGCACTCGGGCCCGCAACATCGACGCCGACGGCCTGGATCTCGTCGTCGTGGCGGAGTCCCCGGCGGTGTCGTCCACCGATCTTTCCCACCACCTGCACGACATCGCCCGGGACTGTTCCGGGCTGGCCGGCGAACATCTGGGCAGGGCGACCTTGATCCTGCCCAGCGCCGACGACGACCGGACCGTCGAGGCGGTGCACCGCCGGCTTCGCGGCGCATTGGGTGTGCCCGTTGTCGTCGCCGGAGAACGGGCGGTCAACCACGATTGGGCACGCGCTTTCTCACTGGCCAGCCGCTGCGGCGCCGTGATGCGGGCGATCGGGAACACCGACCTGGGCGCCACAACCGGCCGGTACGCCCTCTACGCGCTGATCTTCGACACCGAACGGGTCCGCGAGCTCGACCGCTTCATCGCCGGCACGATCGGCCCGCTCCTGGACTACGACCAGCGACGTGGCGCCGATCTCGTCGGCACTCTCAGCGCCTATTACGCCCACCACGCCAACGTCGCGGCGACAGCCCGGGCGTTGCACGTGCACGTCAACACGCTGCTCAAGCGCCTCGACCGGGCCAGCGATGTGCTCGGCGTCGACTGGCGTCAGGAGAACGACCTGGAACTGCGGCTGGGCCTCCGGTTGCACCAGCTCAGGGCAACCGTGTCCCAGGAGTGAAGGACACCGGCAGGGCGGGGAGGAACGCGTAGTCGCCGCCGCCGAACTCGTAGACCGGCTCGGCCAGTTCGATCCGCAGGTCCGGGGTCCGCCGCAGCAGTTCTTCGAGTGCGACGCGCAGTTCCATCCGGGCCAGTGGCGCACCCGGGCAGACGTGCACGCCGTGCCCGAACGACAGGTGCCGGTTGCGGTCGCGGTCCAACCGGAACTCGCCGGGGTCGGCGAACATCGCGGGATCGCGGTTCGCGGCGGCCCAGCCGAGATAGACGTCGTCGCCGGTGCCGACCGCCACCTCGGCGACGGTGACCGGTTTCGCGGCACGCCGGAAGAATCCGTAGAACGGCGGCCGCAGCCGGAGCGCCTCCTCCACCGCGGCCGGGATCTTCGCCGGATCACGGCGGACGCCGGCGAGGATGTCCGGCGCGGAGAACACCTCGCGGATGAGGCTCGACATCGCCGAGGTGGTGCTGTGGTGGCCCGCGCCGAGGAAGGCCGCGAGCAGCACCACGAGATCGTCGTCGTCCAGCCTGCGGCCCTCGACGTCGGCCTGCCCCAGTTCGGTCAGGTAGTCGTCCCTCGGCTCGGCCCGCCGCTTGTGCACCTCCCGCACGGTCACCGCGCCGAACTGTGCCTGGCGGCGGCCGAACTCCTCCGGATCGCCCTGCGCGGCGAACATCGCCAGCGCCAGCTCCCGGATTTCCGGCACCAGCTCGTCGTCGATGCCGACCAGCCGGCAGATCGCCTCCGCGGGCACGGGTTCGGCCAGTGACGTGACCAGATCGGTGTGCCCGTCCTCGATGAACGAGTCGATGTGCCGGCCGATGTCCGCGCGCACCAGCGGTTCCAGTTCCCGGATGGTGCGCGGTTTGACCGCGTTGTTGAACAGCGCCCGCCACGTCCGGTGCCGGGGCGGGTCCATCTCGAGGGCGGGAATCGGCTTGCGTGGCAACATCGGGCGGAGCACCTGCGGTTCCGACGAGTAGGTCTCGTGATCCGCCGTGGCTTCCTTGACGTCGTCGTAGCGGACGAGGACGTGGAAGCCGTCGTGCTCATCGCTGTGCGCCACCGGGCGCCGTGCTCGGGTCTCCTCGAACAACGCCATCGATCGTGCGGGTGTCGCGGTGTAACAACTCCAGCCTTCGATGCCCGTTTCCGGGCCCGGCCGGTCGCTCTGGTCCACGCTCATGTTCGCCTCCACCACATTGTGAGTGCCGCGTAGCGGTAAAAACTGTATGTACTAGTGGAGGGCGGGTCAACAGTGATTTGGTTGGCGCGCACCGAACTCGCCAGCAAGGTTGACCGGCTCCGGTTGCCCAGGTTACTGTCCCCGCAAAACTGTATGTACTTTCTCGGTGGTCGTGACAAGGAGGTCCCGACGTGAAGAGAACATGGCTGGTGCTATTGGCCGTGGTCACAACGGCGGCGGTCAGCGCGTGCGGCAACGGCTCGAGCGGTACCGGCGACCAGATTGCCGCCGACGCGAAAGACGGAAGTTCTCCGGCGGCGGCGGTCTACGACGGCCCGGAAGCCACCCTGCCGCAGTCCTATGGCGACTTGACCAAAACCGCCGGTACGCGCTGTGTCATCGGATACCAGAACCTGTCCGCGCAGCAGCACTCGCTCAGCGCCGAGGCGGCCGGCGCGCAGGCCGAGGCCGCGCGGCTCGGCTGCCAGATCATCGTGCTCGACGACCAGCTTTCCCCGACCATCCAGGTCAACAACTTCAACCAGTTGCTGAGCCAGGACGTCAGCGCGATCGTGGTCTACCCGCTCGTGCCGTCGGCGCTGCAACCGAACATCGATCGCGCGGCGGCCCGCAACGTGCCGGTGATCGCGATCCAGACACCGGTCGGAGCCGATCAGCCGAGTCCGGCCGGGTATGCGACGTCGGTGTTGCAGGGCTTCGACACCGCGGCCTACACCCGGGCCAAGGCGGTGGCCGCCAAGAAACCCGGCGCCAAGTTCGTGGTGCAGGGACTGGCCCAGCCAGTGGCCGCGCTGCAGTACTTCGCGCAACGCCAGAAGTACTGGGGCGAGCGGTTCGGACTGCACTTCCTGGGTGAGGTCGACAACCAGGACGACACCTCGGCCGCGGCCACCACGTCGATGGCGGGCGCGCTGGCCCGGTACCCGTCGATCGACGCGGTGTTCACCTACAACGACGACAGTGCCGCCGCCGACGCGACAGCCATCCGGGCCGGGGGCCGTCGCGACATCCTGGTCGCGGGATTCGTCGGGCAGTCCTCGGCGTACGAGGGCATCAAGAACGGGCGCATTTTCCTGACCTACCAACCGGATTGGCAAGCCATCGGAGCGCTCACGGTCGACGCCGCGTACGCACTGGCCACCAAGCAGCACCTTCCGCTGCCGCGCCTGACCGTGGTGCCCGGCGCTCTCGTCACCAGCGACAACGTCAATGCGCAGAGGCCGGTCGGATGACCCGCTCGGTTGTGTCGGGGACGGACCAGGCGCGGCCTCTCGCGGCGCCGCTGCTGGCGATCACCGACGTGCACAAGAGCTACGGCGGCGTGCACGCGCTGCGTGGCGCCCGGCTCGTCGTCGAGCGCGGCGGAGTGGTCCACGGCGTGCTCGGTCAGAACGGGTCCGGGAAATCCACCCTGCTCGGCGTGCTGTCCGGGCAGGTGCGCGCGGACCGCGGCGCGGTGGTTCTCGACGGGCGAACGTTGAACCTGTCCTCGCCCAGCGTCGCGCTGCGGCACGGCATCGCCATGGTGTCGCAGGAAAATGCCGTCGCGCCCGAGCTGTCGATCGCGGAGAACATGCTCATGGGCGGGCGGCTCGGCGGATCGCCGTGGCGGGTCAGCCGGCGGGCCACGGAGCGCCGCGCCCGAGCCGCGCTCGACGCGCTCGGGCTCGACTACGACCCGGGCTGGCCGGTTTCGCGGCTGCGCCCCGACCAGCGGCAAATGGTCGAGATCGCGCGGGCGATGTCCCTCGAATCCCGGGTGCTGATCCTGGACGAGCCGACGAGTTCGCTCAGCGACTACGAGGTCGAGCGGTTGTTCGCCGCCGTACGGCGACTGAGCACCAACGAGGTCTCGACGATTTTCGTGTCACACCGGTTGAAAGAGGTGTTCGACATCGTCGACCAATTGACCGTCCTGCGCGACGGGCGCACCGTCGCCGAGGGGCCGATCGGCGAGTTCACACCAGAGTCGCTTGTGGACGCGATGGTGGGCGAGACCAATGTTCCGGCCGACCACACGACGCGACGTGACAGTGATGTCGGCCCGACGCGCCTGACGGTCCGCGGACTGCGTAGCGCGCCGCAGGTGACCGGCGTCGAGCTCGGCGTCGCGTCCGGTGAGGTCGTCGGCATGGCCGGGCTGAGCGGCTGCGGGCGCAGCGAGCTGCTCGAATGCCTCTTCGGCATCCGCCGGCCGGATGCCGGTGTGGTCGAGGTCGACGGGAAGCGGCAACGGTTGCTCAACCCCGGCGGTGCTATCCGCGCCGGAGTGGGCTTCCTGCCGCCCGATCGAAAAACGCAGGGCCTCGTGCTCGACATGAGTGTGGAGGACAACCTGCGCATGGTCTCGACGCACCGCCGGCCCCGGCTGGGTCGCCCCGGCCGGCACGGCGGGGATCGGACGACGGTCGAGCGGATCATCCGCGACCTGCAAGTGCGGACGCCGTCGCCGGCCACCCCGGTGGTCGCCCTGAGCGGCGGCAACCAGCAGAAGGTCGCGCTCGGCAAGTGGCTGGCCGCCGGATCGCGGCTGTTGCTGCTCGACGAGCCGACCCGCGGCGTCGACGCCGCGGCGCGCGCCGACATCCACCGGCTGCTCAGGGAGTTCGCCGCCGACGGAGGCGCCGTGCTCGTCAGCTCGTCCGAGAACGACGAACTGCTTGAGGTTTGCGACCGGATCGTCGTGTTCTTCCGTGGCCGGGTCACCGCCGTGCTCGACGCGCGGCGGGCCGACGAGGCTCAGATCGCTCACTACGCCGGAGGACTTGAATGACCACGTTCCTGACCGGAGTGCCCACCGCGCTGTGGTCGCGGTCGCGCCGCTTCCTGCCCGTGCTCGGGCTGTCGATCGTGCTGTATGCCGTCCTCGCGCTGACGCAGCCCGGATTCGACTCGACCGCCAACCTCAAGAACCTGCTCACCGCCGTGTCCGTCCTGTTCATCACCGCGATCGGGATGACGTTCGTCGTGGTCACCGCCGGCGCCGACCTGTCGGTGGCCGCGATCGGCTCGCTGGCCGGCATCTTCTTCGCGAAGATCGTGGCGGCCGGTGTCCCCGGCTGGCCGGCGGTCCTGGTCACGTTGTTGTTCGGCACGCTCGTCGGTGCCGTCGTGAACGGCGTGTTCGTCGGCCTGTTCGGCCTGTCGTTCTTCGTGGTCACGCTCGCGTCGATGACGGCGCTGACCGGGGTGGTGAACCTCTGGTCGGGCACCCAGTCGTTCGTCGTCGACACCCCGGTCGCGACCCAGATCGGCGTCGACGAGTACGCCGGGTTGCCCGCGCCGATCTGGATCATGATCGGCATCTTCCTGGTCGCGCTGTACGTGCAGCGGTCCACGTTCTTCGGCCGTGATGTCTACGCGGTCGGCGGCAGCCTGACGGCGGCGCGGCTGTCGGGCATCCGCACCACACGCACCTACGTCGTGGTGTACGGACTGTCCGCGCTGTGCGCCACGATCGGCGGCCTCGTGACGATCGGCCGGGTCGGCGTCGCCGCGCCGAACGTCGACGCCACCCTGCCCCTGTCGGCGATCGCCGCCGTGCTGCTCGGCGGCACGGCGCTGTCGGGTGGGTCCGGCGGCGTCGGCGGCACCGTCATCGGCGTGCTGTTCATCGGCATCCTGCAGAACGGACTGAGCATCGCCGGCGTACCGAGCTTCTGGCAGCAGGTCGTCACCGGCGCCATCCTCATGCTCGCCGTCCTGGGCGACCGGGCGTCGGTCGCCCGGCTGTGCCGCGCGCTCTCGTCGTTTTCACGCCAAACCGAAACCCATCCGACAGCGACACCAACGGAACGGAGCAACGCATGAGACTGGCCGGCAAGAGGGTTCTGATCACGGGTACCGCGGGCGGGCAGGGCGAGGCGGCGCAGGAGGCGTTCGCCCGCGAAGGTGCCCGCGTCATCGGCTGCGACATCCAGCCGGGCGCGGCCGAGCGGACCGCGAAAGTGTTGCGGGACAAGGGTTTCGACGTCACCGGGGACACGGTGGACCTGGGTGACGCGGACGCCGCGGGGAACTGGATCGAGGAGTCCGCGGAGCGTCTCGGCGGGCTCGACGTGCTGTACAACAACGCGGCCGGGTTCGGCTTCGCGCCGTTCGAGGACATGACCCTGGACCTGTGGCGGCACGTGCTGCACGTGGAACTCGACATCGTCTTCCACACCACACAGCCGGCGTGGAAGCACCTGGCCCGGTCGGGGCACGGGTCGATCATCAACACGGCGTCCATGTCGGGCATCCGCGGTATCGCCCCGCTCGGCCAGGCCGCGCACGCCGCGGCCAAGGGCGGCGTGATCGCGCTGACGAAGACGCTGGCCGCGGAAGGCGCCGAAGCCGGGATCCGGGCGAACGCGATCTCGCCCGGTTTCGTGAAGACCCCGGCCACCGACGCCGCCGTGGGGGACGAACTGCGCGCCTTCCAGCTCGGCATGCACCTGATCCGGCGGCCGGGCCTGGGCAGCGACATCGCTCCGCTGGCGGTGTACCTGGCCTCGGACGAGTCGTCCTGGGTGACCGGCCAGAACTTCTCCGTGGACGGCGGCGTGTCCGCCGGGTTCCGCTGACGATTCTGGATACACCCTCCGGGTAAACTGGCTCGGAATGACACCGGGAGGGACCGTGGAGAAGGAGACACCGGCGCCGCGCCGCGGCCGCAAGCCGGCCCCCGCGCCTCCCGAGATCAAGGCGCTGACCATCCCGAACCGCCGGGAGTCCTCCCTCGCCGTGCACGCCTACCTGCGGGATCTGATCCTGGGCGGCGCGCTGCGGCCGGGGGTCGTGCTGGCGCAGAGCTCACTGGCCGAAGCACTCGGGGTGAGCCGGACGCCGGTGCGCGAGGCGATGCGGATGCTGATGGAGGAGGGCCTGCTGGAGGGGCAGGTCAACCACCAGGCGCGGGTCAGCGGGTTCGACGCGACCGATCTGGACAGCCTGTTCGCCAACCGGATCATGATCGAGACCCTCGCCATCCGGGTCACCGCGCGGGTGCTCGGCCCCGAGGACGCGGACGCGATGGACAAGGCGCTGGTGCGGATGGCGGAGGCGCCGGACCGGCCGGCCTGGCACACGGCGCACCGGGCGCTGCACGACCAGGCCGTCCGGGCCGCGGCCCCGCACCTGCGCGAGTCGCTGCGGTCGCTGGGGGACCGCTGCGAGCAGTACATCGAGCTGCTGCGCTCCAGCATCGACCGCGAGCAGCTCGACAACGCCCGGTACCGCGAGCACCAGGCGCTGGTCGACACGGTGCGGGCCGGCCGGTTCGGCGATCTCGAGATCGAGACGGCCCGGCACCGGGCCCGCACGGCGACGATGCTGCTGGCCGAGATCGCGCCCGAGTTCGACCCGGTCTCGATCCGCGCCGCGCTGGCCGTGGTCATGGGGCGGTCCGGGCCCGCCGAGGGCGGCTCCTTCACCCTCTAAAGGTGTATGCACTAATTGTCTGATGGCCCTGGTGGGTCGCACATTTGATCCTTGCTGTATCCAGTCTCTGGACAACCACCGAATTAGTGTGCACACTTTAGGAAACGTCAACGAGGATCAGGAGGGTGCCGTGAGCAACCCGGATGCCCAGCCGGCGGTACGCGTGTCGAAGCTCAGCTACGTGGGGTTCGAGACGCCGGACGTCGCCCGGATGACCGAGTACTACCACGGCGTGCTCGACTTCGAACTGGTGGATTCCGCGCCGGACGGCGCTTTCCTGACCACCGGCGCCGACCATCACTGCGTCGTGCTGACCCAGGGCGAGGCCAAGGCGAGGGTGGCCGTCGGCTACGAGATCTGGGAAGACCTCGGCACCGCGCAGCAACGGCTCTCCGACGCCGGGTACGAAGTGGAGCGGCGCACCGACATCGGGCCCGGCACGCCGGACGTCCTGGTGCTCGACGAACCCGGCACGGACGTGCCGCTGCACCTGATCACGTCGCAGGATCCCAGCGGTGTGCGCGACACCCCGCCGCTGCGCCCCACGAAACTCGGCCACGTCGCGTCGTTCACCCCGGCGCTGGCCCCGATGCAGGACTTCTACCAGGATCTGCTGGGCTTCCGCTGGTCGGACACCGTGGGCGACTTCTTCGTGTTCCTGCGCTGCAACGCCGACCACCACGCCGCGAACTTCATGGCCAGCGGCAAGTACCAGGGCATGCACCACATCGCCTACGAGATGCGCGATCCGGCCCATCTGATCACCATGCTCGACCGGCTGGCCGCGAACGACTACCGGCTGCACTGGGGCCCGGGCCGGCACGGTCCGGGGCACAACCTGTTCACCTATCACAAGGATCCCGACGGCAACACGATCGAACTGTTCACCCAGCTCGACGTCATCCACGACGAGGCGAAGGGGTATTGGGAGCCCCGCCCGTGGCACGAGACCACGCCGATGGGGCCGCGGACGTGGGAGGTCGACCTGGCCACGGTCAACGCCTGGGGCCCGGTCAACCACGAGATGCTCGATCACTGACGGGAGAAAACCCATGTGGAGCCTGGTGAACGCACTGTCCGACGAGGACGGTGAGGTGCGGGTCGCCACGCTGACCGAGTCCGGTCCGCGCACGATCCCGCCGCTGGCGGGCTATGGCGAAGTGGACGACGTGCTGCGGGATTGGGAAGCCGTCGCGCCGCTGCTCGCTCGCTGGGCACCCGCCGACGGTGCGCCGCTCGGTCCGGCCCGCCTGCTCGCCCCGGTCCGGTCGCCACGGAAGCTGCTGTGTGCCGGGGCGAACTATCGCGGGCACGCCAGGGAAATGGGCATCACCGAACTGCCCGCCGACCTCGAACCGTACTTCTTCATGCTGCCGCCGACCTCGATCACCGGTCCCGGCGCGGACATCGTCATCCCCGGCGACACCGCGGCGAGGGTGGACTGGGAGGCAGAACTGGCGGTCGTCATCGGCACCGGCGGGCGCGACATCGCGGTCACCGACGCCCTGGCCCACATCGCGGGCTACACGATCATGAACGACGTGTCCGCGCGAGGCATGCACGCCCGTCCCGCCCCACTGGCTCCACCGTTCGTCTACGACTGGCTGGCCTCGAAGGGACGGGACACCTTCTCGCCCACGGGCCCGGGGATCACCCCGGCCTGGTTCGTGCCGGACCCGCAGGATCTGCCCATCCGCTTGTGGCGCAACGGAAAGCTCGAACAGGACGGCAACACGGCGGACATGATCTTCACGGTGGCCGAGCTGATCGCCGCCGCCAGCGGGCTGATGACCCTGGAGCCCGGCGACGTGATCGCGACGGGCACCCCGTCGGGCGTGGGCGTGGCGCAGGGCGTGTCGCTCGCCGACGGCGACGTCGTCCGGGTCGAGATCGGGCCGCTCGGTGTCCTGGAAAACCCGGTGCGCGCCGTGTCCACCGTGCCGTTGGGCGGGTGACACCGGTGTACGAACCCCTTTTCGCACCGCTGCGACTGGGCTCCCGCACCGCGCGGAACCGCATCGTGCACGCGCCCATGTCGGTCTGTTACGGCGATACCGACGGCTTCGTCACCAGGCCGCAGATCGAGCACTACGCCCGCCGTGCCCAGGGCGGGGCGGGCACGATCATCACCGAGAACTTCGCGGTGAACGTCGCGGGCCGCCAGATGCCGCGCCAGACCTTGGTTGCCGGGCCCGAGCACCTGCCCGGGCTGACCGAACTGGCCGCCGAGATCAAACGGCACGGCGCGCTCGCGCTGGTCCAATTGGTCCACGCGGGCCGCTACGCCGGGCCGTGGGATGTGTACGAGCAGGCGCGCCGGCTCGCGCCGTCGCCGGTCTCGTTCGAGCTGACGCCCGGGCGGGTGGTGACCCCCGCCGAGATCACCACAACGGAGATCGAGGAAAGCATCGAGGCGTTCGGCCGAGCGGCCGAACTGTGCCAGCAGGCCGGGTTCGACGGTGTGGACATCCATGCGGCACAAGGGTTCCTGCTCTCGGAGTTCCTGTCCCCGGCGATGAACCGCCGCACCGACGACTGGGGCGGCTCGTTCGACGGCCGTGTCCGGCTGACGCTCGAAGTGTTGCGGGAAGTCCGCCGCCGCACCGGCCCGGAGTTCGTCGTCGGCGTGCACCTGATGAGCGACGAGCTGACCGCCGACGGCTGGACCATCAAGGACGGGGTCCGGTTCGTGCCGTCGATCGCCGAAGAGGGCGCCGACTTCGTGTTCCCGATCCCGGCGACGTTCGAGTCGTTGCGGCTGCCACCGAACGTGGGCCTGTACGGGCGCCCGGGCTACGGGCTGGCCGACGTCGCGGCGTTCCGCCAGGCCACCGGCATGACGATCATCGCCAATGGCGGTCTCGGCGATCCCGCGGCGGCGGCCGCGGTGCTCGAGCGCGGGGACGCGGACGCGATCGGCCTCGCCCGCCCGCTGTTGACCGACCCGGACTGGACCGCGAAAGCCGCCGCGGGAACGCCCGAGGAGATCCGCACCTGCCCATGCGATCCGCCGCAATGCCTGCGCACCCAGCTCACCGGTGCGGTGTGCGCGCACTGGCCCGCCGAGGCCGTCGCCCAGGGTTATCTCGGCTACTGAAGGGATTTCGAGCATGATCGAACTCACCGACATCGCCTACGTCCGCTCGGGCGCCGCCGATCTCGCGGCCGCCGTCGAGTTCGCCACCGACATCGTGGGCCTGGAACTGATCGACGGCGGCGAACCCGGGGTCGCGCACCTGCGCGCCGACTCCTATCACCACTGTCTCGCGCTCGTCGAGGGCGAATCCGGGGTCATCGCGTCCGGGTTCACCGTCGCCGATTCCGATGCCCTCGCGCTGGCGGAGTCCGAATTGGACCGTCGAGGCTTCCACGTCACGCGCGGCGGGCCGGAGGAGTGCCGGTCCCGGCGGGTCAGCGAGTTCATCGGTTTCGACGACCCGTTCGGCAACCGGATCGAACTCGTCCACGGCAAGCAGACGCTCTCCCGCCCGGTGCGGCTTTCGCGGAGTGCGGGCATCACCGAGTTCGGGCACCTGTGCCTGGACGCGCCGGATGTGCACGAGGCGTACCGCTTCTGGTCCTCGACGTTCAACGCGCGGGTGTCGGACTGGATCGGCGACGGGGCCTGCCTGATGCGGATCGACCCGGTGCACCACAAGCTCGCGGTGTTCAAGGGCGACGAACCCGGTCTGTGCCACATGAACTTCCAGGTCGCCGAGCTCGACGACGTCTTCCGCAACTGGCATTTTCTGCTCGACCACGGTGTCGAGATCGAGATGGGCCCCGGCCGGCATCCGCAGTCCGGCGCGGTCTTCCTCTACTTCCAGGGACCGGAGGGCTTCACCTACGAGTACTCGTTCGGCGTCCGCCGGATCACCGACGAGGCGGCGTGGCGGCCACGGTTCTTCGACCCGGCCGAGCCAGGCGCGATCGACATGTGGCTGGGCCCCACCCAGCGCACCACGAGCCAGCCCCAGCTGAGGCTTTCCGTTACCACGTAAGGAGATGTCATGATCTTCGTGACGCACAGCCTGCCGGTGAACGAGCCCGGCGAACCCGTCGTCACCCGCGACGCGCTGTGGGACGGGCTGGTCGCCAAGGCCGGCAACGCCCTGCCGTTCGTGGCCGTGATGTCGCACTGCGAAGTGATCGAACGGTATAGCGACACGGTTTTCGACCGCGAGATCAAGCTGCACGGCCAGGCGTTCACCGAACGGATCACCCTGGAGAAACCGCATCGCGTGGTGTTCACGCGGCTGTCGGGCCCGGTGCTCGGCACGATCACCAACGAGATCGAAGGCAGCGGCGACGAGGATCTGTCGCTGCGGTTCAGCTTCGCGCTCGCCGTCGCCGGCGCCCCGGCCGGTTCGGCCGCGGAGAAGGAACACGCGGACACCACGACGCAGGACTACCTGAACGCGGTCGCGTCCACACTCACCGCGGTGCGCCGGATCGCCCGCGGGGAAACCCAGTAAGAGAAGCTCGACGAGGAGCCGAAATGTCAGACTGGATCACCGACTACTTCACCGATGTCGACGCCATGCGCCTGGATGAGTACGTCGCCCGGCACACCGACGACGCGACCGTCATCTTCGCCAACAACCCGCCCGCCGTCGGCAAAGCCGCTATCGGGGAGGCGATCGGCGGGTTCTGGTCGATGATCGGCGGGTTGCGCCACGAGCGCCGGAACGTGTGGTACGTGAACGATGGGGACACCGCCGTGCTGGAGACGCTGGTGCACTACACCACCAAGGGCGGTACGGAAGTCAACCTGCCGTGTGTGTCCCTTCTGGACCGGCGCGACGGGCTGGTCAGCTCGCTGCGGGTGCACATCGACCTCGCCCCGCTGTTCACCGAGATCACCGCGGAATCCACCGCCGAGGCCGCCCGGTGAGCGGGCGGATCGCGGTCGTCACCGGCGCCGCCAACGGGATCGGCCGCGCCTACGCCCGGCGCCTGGCCGCGGATGGCGCGACGGTCGCCGTGCTCGATCGGGCTGCCGCGGACGTGACCATCGCGGAGATCGAGGACGCGGGCGGCAAGGGCATCGGCGTCCTGACCGACCTGACCGACCCGGACTCGCTCGACGCCGCGGCGGAAGAGATCACCGAGCGGCTGGGTACCCCGCAGATCCTGGTGAACAACGTCGGGATCTACCCGAACAAGCCGTTCGAGAAGCTCACGTTCACCGACTGGCGGACCATGTTCGAGGTCAACGTGGACACGCTTTTCCGCGTGACACAAGCTTTCCTGCCCGGGATGAAGGACTCGGGCTGGGGCCGGATCGTGAACATGAGCTCGAACTCCATCGGTCTCGTCATCCCCGGGTTCACGCACTACCTGTCGAGCAAGATGGCGGTCATCGGGTTCACCCGCGGGCTCGCCACGGAGGTCGCCGAACACGGCATCACGGTCAACGCCATCGCGCCGAGTCTCGTGCGGACGCCCGGCACCGAGGCCGGGCCGGCCGAGTTCTTCGACATCGTCCCACAGTTGCAGGCGATCAAACGGCTGCAGCAACCGGGCGATCTCGTCGGCACACTGTCCTTTCTGGTCTCCGACGACGCGGCTTTCACCACCGGTCAGACGTTGTACGTCGACGGTGGGCTGGTTCGCACGTGACGGGAGTCGCCGAGGCCGCGCGCGTGCTCGCCGGGCTGGGACTGGTCACCGCGTTCGGCCATGTCTCCGCCCGGCGGCACGACACGGTCCTGGTGACCCCGCCGGTGGATCTCGCGACCGTCGACGAGGCCGACCTGGTGACGGTGTCACTCGACGCGGCCGAGCTACCACCGGGCGCACCACCGGAAACGTGGCTGCATCTGGCGATCTACCGGCGCAGGCCGGATGTCGCCGCGATCGCCCGCGCACAACCGGAATCGCTGTTCACGGCCGCCGCCGTGACCGACGAGCTACGCCCGCTGCACGGGCAGGCGTGCTGGCTCGGTGCCCGCGTGCCGGTGCACCCGGTGCCGCGGCTGGTGCGCACGCCGGAGCTGGCGGCCGCGGTCCCGGTCGGTGACGGCGAAGCGATCCTGTTGCGGGGTAACGGAGGAGCGACCTTCGGTGCGACACCGGGGCTGGCCGTCGCGCGGATGTGGTTGCTGGACATGGCTTGTCGCGTGTGGACGGACGCGCACGCGAGCGGCAAACCCGAGCCGCTCGGCGACGAGGACGTCCGCGCCTGGCGCGCGGCGGAAGGACCGCTGCTGGAACGGTTGTGGCAGCACCTCAAACATCGTACGGGGAAAGGGGAAACAGCGTGACCAAGCCGGAGATCGGCCGGAGTGTCCAGGCGGGCGGCATCACCACGAACTACCTCGAGGCCGGTGACGGACCGGAAACGGTGGTGCTGATCCACGGTTCCGGTCCCGGTGTGACCGCGTACGCCAACTGGCGGCTGGTGCTGCCGGAGCTGGCGAAGCGGTTCCGGGTGCTCGCGCCGGACATGGCCGGCTTCGGCTACACCGACCGTCCCGAAGGGATCGAGTACGGCCTGGAAACCTGGGTACGGCAGACGATCGGCTTCCTCGACGCGCTCGGCATCGAGAAGGCACACCTGGTGGGCAACAGCTTCGGCGGCGCGATCGCGTTGCGGCTCGCGGCCCGGCATCCGGAGCGGGTCGGGCGGCTGGTGCTGATGGGCAGCATGGGCGTGGACTTCCCGATCACCGAAGGCCTGGAACGGGTGTGGGGTTACGAGCCGTCGTTCGAGAACATGCGCAAGGTGCTCGACGTGTTCGCGTACTCGCGCGAGATCGTCAACGACGAACTCGCCCAGGTGCGGTACGAAGGCAGTATCCAGCCCGGCTTCCAGGAAGCGTTTTCCGCGATGTTCCCGGCGCCGAGGCAGCGCTGGGTGGCGGCGATGACGACCCCGGAGGATGAGCTGAAACGGTTGCCGCACCGGACACTCGTCGTGCACGGCCGCGAGGACCAGGTGATCCCGCTCGCCAATTCCTACCGGCTCGCGGAGCTGCTCGACAACGCGGACCTGGCCGTGTTCTCCCACTGCGGGCACTGGTCGATGATCGAGCGGACCGCCGATTTCACCCGGCTCGTGCGAGACTTCCTGTCGTGACGGAGTGGACGCCCGAGCGGGTCGCGGACGAACTGCTGGCCCGCGAGCGTGACCGGCGGGACGGCGGGCGGCTCGTCGACGAATGGCCACAACTGGATCTCGCGACCGCGTATGCGGCGCAAGACGCGCTGGTACGCAAGAAGGTCGACGCGGGGGAGCGGGTCGTCGGGGTGAAGCTCGGGCTGACCTCGCGGGCGAAACAGGAACGGATGGGTATCCGGTCCCCGCTGACCGGGTGGCTCACCGATGGGATGGTGCTGGCAGCGGGTGAGCCCGTGCCGCCGCTGATCCATCCACGGGTCGAGCCGGAGATCGTGTTCGTGCTCGGGAAACCCTTGCGGGGCCCGGGAATCACGGCAGCGGTCGCACTCGGCGCCGTCGCCTCGGTGCACGCCGGGTTCGAGGTCATCGACAGCCGTTACACAGACTTCCGGTTCACCCTGCCCGACGTGGTCGCCGACAACGCCTCGGCCGCGCGGTTCGTCGTGGGCGCCACCGGTGTCCCGCCGTCGGCGCTCGACCTGCGGCTCGAGGCGTGCGTGCTGAGCGTGCGGGGCGAGCCGGTCGATTCGGCCACGGGTGCCGCGGTCCAGGGCCATCCGGCCGAAGCGCTGGCACTGGCGGCGAACGACCTCGGGCGGCGCGGTATCGGGCTGGAAGCGGGCTGGCTCGTGCTGACCGGCGGGCTCACCGACGCCATTCCGTTGCGGCAGAAGGAAATCGTGACCGCGGAGTTCAGTCACCTGGGCACCGTGCACATCGAGGGAGGATGACCGTGCCGATCGTGGAGATCAACCTGCTCGAAGGGCGCCCGCCGGAGCAGATCCGGGAGCTGATCCGCCGCGTGCACGAGGCGGTCGAAGGCGCGCTCGACGCCCCGGCCAGCTCGATCCGGATCCTGGTGCGGGAAATCCCGCCCGCCCACTGGGCGGCCGGTGGCGTGACGAAGGACGAGTCCGGCTGACCCCGCGGGCCGATTCAGCCGTTCGCCGGGATGAGGGTCGCTGTCCAGGCCTCGCGGGCGAAGGTGGGATCGCCCCAGCCGCTGGTGGGTGACTTGGCCGTCCAGGCGGCGTATTCGTACATCGAGGCGATCAACCCGTCGCGGGCTTCGAACGCGAACACGAAGTGGTTGGCCGCTTGTTCACCGTCGAGCGATCCCTCCACCCTCGCCTCGATCACCACCAGCGGACCGTTGGCCGCGACGCGTTTGCCTTCGAGGCGGACGCTGGACACCACTTCGCCGTGGTGGCTCGCGAAGATCGCGCGGGCAGTGTCCTTGCCGGTGAGCAGGCCTTCCGGCGGGTTCTGCTCGGTGGCGGGGACCGGGATCATGATCCGCACGTCGTCCGCCAGCAGCGCGACGAAGCCGTCCCAGTCGCCGGTGGCCGCGCCGCGCTGCAGCGCTCGGAACGCCGTGAGTGCGACGTCAACGGCGCCGGGGTCCGCCGAGCGGAGGTCGAGCGGGGCGGGGCCCGGTCCGAACGCCGGGGTGATGTCCATGTGGACCCGGTAGTCGGTGATCCGGTCGCCGGCCAGCCAGATGACCGTGACGCACGGCAGCGCGAGCGCGGTCCCGTCCGGGGCTTCGGTTTCGATGGTGAACCGGCAGAACAGCTGATCACCGATCTCGGCGACCTGGTCGACGACATGGCGGGTCCACGGCAGCGCGCCGGCGGCACCGGCCGTGGCCGCCACGATGGCGTCCCGGCCGGTGAGCGTCTCGCCGTTGCCGAAGGTGTAGGTCGCGTCGCCGGCGAACCAGTCGCCGAACGACTCGGCGTCACCGGCGTCGACGGCGGCGCACATGGCGTGCACCATCTTCTCGCGGTCGACGGCGGTCATGACTTCTTCTGCAAGGAGAGCCCGTGACGGGTCATCACCTGCGCCACGAGCGTCATGTCCCGCGGCCCGGGCGGCAGTTCGCTGAGTTCGCGGTAGTAGTTCTCCAGGCCGGGCGGTGAGACGACGGCGACGACCCGGGTTTCCTCGTCGAACGGGTTGTAGAACATGTGCGGCACGCCGCGCGGCATGAGCAGCGAGTCGCCTTGGCCGAGCACGTGTTCCTGGCCGTCGAGTTCGATGGTGACCTTGCCCTGGACGCAGATGAACAGTTCGTCCTCGCGGCTGTGGATGTGCGTCGGCGGTCCGCCGAGCTCCGGCGGCACGACGTACTCGAACAGCGAGTACGCCCCCTTGGTGTCGGCGCCGGTCAGCCGGGTGTAGATGCCCAGGCCGATCGCGCCGACGTTGGTGCCCTCGCCGGAGCGGACGACTCGGTGTTCGCGGGTGGTCATGATGGTTCCTCCTCAGAGCGCGATACTGGTGGGCGCGGAGTCGAGTGGTGTCACCGCCGGCGGGCTGGGCCGCTCGGCGAGCCGGTCGAGCAGCGCGGGCGTGACCTTGCGGTACGCCGCGGGGGAGATCGGGCCGAGCCAGTGCGCGGCGCGGGTGCGGCGGCCGATCTGCAGGCCGAGATCGCCGAGCACCTCGTCCACGTTGTGCATCGAGAACGGGAGGATCTTGGTGCCGCGGCAGTGGTGGGTGTCGGTCGCCTCGTCCATGAACGCGAGCTGGCCGACGACGTCGGCGCGGCGGGTCTCCTCCTCGGGCAGGGTGAGCGCGCCGGCGAGGTCGGCCGCGATCCAGACCGCGGCCATCTCGGCGTTGAGCGGGCTGAAGAACGACGAGTTGTAGCCGTTGAAGTACAAGCCGGGGACGCCGAGCGGCTGGATCTGCCGGTACAGCATGAAGTTGCCGCGCTCGTCGAACAGTTGCCGCTGCACTCCTCCGTCCAGGAACGGCACGCCCTGGGTGAAACCGGTGGCGCAGACCACCAGGTCCGCGGGCAGCACCGTGCCGTCGGCGAGTTCGGCGCTGGGCCGGCCGCCGTCCGTGCCGAGCCGCGTGATCGTCGTGTCCCGGTGGACGTGGATCGAGCCGCCGGCCACGCCTTCGAAGAAGCCTTCGGTGGCCAGGCCGATCGCGCCCTTGACGATGTCCTCCATCCGGCCGCGCGGCAGCAGCCCGTGCCGGTTGAGTCCGAACTGCCGCACCGACACCGAACCGACGGAGTTCAGCATCGCGCGGCGCAGCCGGTTTCCGGGCCCGTGCAAGAACTTCTCGAAACCGCGCAGCCGCCGGTACCGGAACAACGCCTCGCCGAGGCGGGTCAGCATCAGCATCTTGAAGTTCAGCAGCCCGCCGATCTTGCGGGGCAGCTTCCACACCATCTGCCGGGCGATCACGTCGGTGCGGGCCGCGACTTCGCTGATCGCGACCGCCACATCGCACGCCGACTTGCCATAGCCGACAACGAGTACGTGCTTGTCCCGGGCGTCCTCGACGTCGTGGAACTCGCAGCCCGCCAGCAATCGCCCGCCCGCGGCCACGAACTCCTCGCGGCCGGCGAAGCCGGGGATCGACGGCTCGCAGAAGACCCCGTTGGCGACCACGACCCGGTCGTAGGTGGCGGTGCTCGCCTTGCCGTTGGCGCGGGAGGTCACCGCCCAGCCATCGCCGTCGCGGACGACGGACTCGACGGTCGTCTCCAACCGCAGGCATGCCGACAACCCGAACTCGGTGACGTAGGACTCCAGGTATCGCTGCACCTGAGCGCCGGTCGGCCATTCGGGAAGGTCGCGCGGCATCGGGTGATCGGAGAACGAGTACTGCGTCTTGGGGCTCTGGGTGGTGAGGCCGGGATAGCGCCGGGTCCGGCTCCACACCCCGCCGACGTCCGGTGTCCGGTCGAACACTTCGACGTCATGACCGGCTTGGGTCAGCACCTTGGCCGTGGTGAGCCCGGCAACCCCGGCCCCGATGATCGCGACGCGCATGGCTGCTCCTCGTGTCCGGCGCCGTTGCGGTAGGAACCACAGCGTGCGGCCGGGACGGCGGATCGCCAATCGATGGTCCCGCTCACTGGGACGGCGGGTCCGGGCGGGCCACCCATCGCCGGCTCGAGTAGGCGCGACTGGCGGCCGCGGCGGCCATCCGGACCGCGGGCCCGATCAGGTCGGGACGCACGGCGTGACTGGGGCCGGTGACCGACAGCGCCGCGACCACGGTGCCGGTCGCGTCGAAGATCGGGCCCGCGACGCAGCTCACGCCGACGTTGCCCTCCTCGCGGTCGTAGGCCCAGCCGCGATCCGGGATGGCGGCGAGTTCGCGCCGCAGCGCGGTCGGGCTGGTGATCGTGCGCGGGGTGCGCCGGTGCAGCCCGGCGGCGATCACGGACTCCAGCGAGTCCTCGCCGGACCAGGCCAGGATGGCCCGTCCGAGACCGGAGCAGTGCGCCGGGATCGTGCCGCCCACCTGGGACAGCATCGGCATCGGCCGGTGCCCGGTGATCTTCTCCACGACCAGCACCTCGGTGCCCTCGAGCACCCCGAGCTGCACCGTGGTCTTGGCCGCCGCGTACAGGTCCTGCAGGAACGGCAGCACCGCCTCGCGAAGTTCGTGCCGGACCGGCACCAGGCCGGACAGCTCGAACAGCCGGTTGCCGATCCGGTACCGGTCGTGTGGCTTGTCCAGCCAGCCCAGTTCGATCATCCGCGCCGCCGTGCGGTGCACGGTCGAGCGCGGCAGCCCGGAGCGCCGGACCAGTTCGGACAGCCCCAGCTCACGATGCGTGACGTCGAACGCGTCGAGCAGGGCGGCCGCGCGCGCCAGCGATCCGTCCGCTGCGGCGTGCAAGTCCCGGTGAGCGGGACTCATGCTTGGTCCGCTCCGCTCATGCGTCCACTGTAGAACCCACCATGGATACCAGTCACCCCAACGCCCGCACCGCCCTCGTCGGCGGTGGCGCCGGCGGGATCGGCGCGGCCATCGCTGCGGCGCTGCTCGCCACCGGACACCGTGTCGTGCTCGCCGGGCGGACGCCGGCGACGCTGGCCGAAACCGCCTCCGCCCTGAAAGGCTCCGCGAACCAGGTCGACCACATCGTGGCGGACCTGTCCGATCCGGCCGACGCGGCCGGGATCGTGGCGGAGGTCCGCGAGCGGCACGGTTCGGTCGACGTCGTCGTGGCCAATGCCGGCGGCCCCGCGCCGGGACGGGTACTCGACATCTCCGAAGAGCAGTGGCACCACGACCTCGACCTGCTGCTCCTCGGTCCGCTGGCCCTGATGCGCGCCGCGCTGCCGGGCATGGCGGAGCGTGGTTTCGGCCGCGTCGTGGTGGTCACCTCGACCGCCGTGCGGCAGCCCCAGCCCGGGCTGGCGGCCTCGACGGTGCTGCGGTCCGCGGTCACCGCGGCGGCCAAGCTCGCCGCGCTGGAACACGCCGGCCACGGCGTGACGGTCAACTGCGTCGCCCCCGGCGCGACCGACACCCCGCGACGCCGTGAGATCCTGCGCAGCCGCGCCGCCGCGGCCGGCACCGACCTCGCGGCCGCTGCCGCCGAGGACGCCGCGGCCATCCCGGCAGGCCGCCCCGCACAGCCGGACGAGGTGGCCGCCGCGGTCGCGTTCCTGGCCTCGCCGGAGGCGCGGTACGTCAACGGCACCGTGCTCACCGTCGACGGCGGGCGTACGGAATCCCCCTGGTGAGAGGAAAACAGCGATGGCGACCGCAGGACCCGAGTTCTCCATGACCGACTTCCTCGCCGGCCTCACCCACGTGGTGCGGCCCGGCGCCGGGCGCCCGCTGGTCGTGCACGACGAGGACCTGGAGACGATCCCGCCCGGCTCGGTGCCGAACCCGACCACGCTGCGCGTCGCCGGCGCGCTGCCGACCGCGACGTTCGAGTTGTTCCGGCAGGTGATCCCGCCGGGCGCCGATTCGGACATGCAGCGGCACTACCACGAGACCGTCCACTTTGTACTGACCGGCGATGGGCACAGCGAGATCCAGAGCGCCGAGGACCCGGACGGGCAGCCCGTCACGGTCACGTGGACCACGGGTTCGTTCGTCTACACGCCACCGTGGGCCTGGCACCGCCACTTCAACGACTCGGCTGACCGGCCGGCCGAGTTCCTGACCATCGAGAACTCCCGGCTGCTCGCCCTGTTCGGACTGGCCCGCCGGGAGAGCGCCGGATTGGCCACCCTGGTCGAGGCCCGTGCCCGGTTCGACTGCGAGGAGGAACGATGACCGACCTGCCGATCCCCGGGCACATCAGCATCTGGGGCGAACTCGCCGACCTCGACCACACCGTGCGGCACGTCGACGTCCCGCTGGCCGGGCGAACCGTGCGCACCAGGGTGCTGCAGGCCGGGGCCGGCCCGGAACTGGTGCTGCTGCACGGAACGGGCGGGCATCTCGAGGCCTACTCCCGCGACTTCGCCGGCCTGGCACGGGACTTCCACGTCACCGCCTACGACATGGTCGGCCATGGCTGGTCGGATCTGCCGGACCTGCCGTACACCATCGACGTCCTGTCGGAGCATCTCGTCGCACTGCTGGAGGTGCTGGACATCGAGCGGGCGCACCTGTCCGGTGAGTCCCTCGGTGGCTGGGTGGTGGCCTGGACCGCCGCGCACCATCCCGGTCGCGTGGACCGGCTGGTGCTCAACACGCCCGGCAACATCGCGAACAAACCGGGAGTCATGCATCGGATGCGCGAGAGCACGATGGCCGCCGTCCGCGACCCGAGCGATGCCACGGTCCGCCGTCGGGTGGAGTTCCTGTTCCACCACAAGGAGTTGGTCACCGACGAGCTGGTGAACCTGCGCCGGGCGGTCTACTCGCGTCCGGGCTTCGTGCAGGCGATCACCAACACACTGGTGTTGCAGGATCCCGAGATCCGCAAGGACTTCGCGTGGGATCCGTCGTGGGTTTCGAAGGTGGCGGCGCCGACGTTGCTGTTGTGGACCACGCACGATCCGACCGGCGGGCTCGACGAGGCCGAGCTGCTGCTGGAATGGCTCCCCGACGCGCGTCTGCACGTCATCGAGGACGCCGGGCACTGGCCGCAATGGGAACAGGTCGCCGAGTTCCTGGACGTGCACCGCGCCTGGCTGCTGTTCGGAAAGGTCCCGTCCTGATGGCGGAGATCGCCGGTTTCGCCGGCATGTCCCACAGCCCGTTCGCGAACCTGCTGCCGCCCGATGGGGAAAACGGCCCGGGAGCGCTGTTTCTCGCCGACGCGGGCCGCGTTCGCGAGGCCGTGGCGCACCTCGCGCCGGACGCGGTCGTCGTCATCGGGCCGGATCACTTCCACGCCAACTTCTACGACGTGATGCCGCCTTTCGTGCTCGGTGTCGAGGAGGCCGTCGGGTTCGGCGACTACGGCAGCACGCCCGGCCCGCTGCCGGTGGCGGGCAAGCTCGCCTGGCCGCTGCACGCGGCGCTGACCGCGGCTGGGTTCGACCTGTCGCTGTCTTATTCGCTGACCGTCGACCACGGCATCGTGCAGAGCTACGAGATGATCACCGGTGGTACCGCGCTGCCGATGGTGCCGCTGGTCGTGAACACCGCCGCGCCGCCGCTACCTTCGTTGCGGCGCTGTGTTTCTCTCGGGCAGGCGCTCGGCGCCGCGCTGCGTGCGGCCGATTTCCCGGGGCGGATCCTGGTTGTGGCTAGCGGGGGCCTGTCGCATTGGCTGCCTTCCAACGATCCGCGGGACCCGGCCGTGGCCGGTGACCGGCGCTCGGCCCTCATCCACGGCCGGGCCGATGTCCGGACGTTCGCCACCGCGCGAGAACCCGGAGTGCGCGCGATGGGCGGCAACCCGGCGGCGCGGGTCAACGCCGAATGGGACCGCTGGTTCCTCGACCGGCTGGCCGCCGATGACGCCGCCGGGATCGCCGCGCAGGGCCACGAGCACCTCGAAGACCACGCCGGCAGCGGCGGCCACGAGGTGCGATGCTGGTTGATCGGCCAGATCGCCGTCGGCCTGCCCCTGGTCTGGACCAGCTACGAGCCAGTGCCGGAGTGGATCACCGGGATGGGGATCGGCACCACCTTTTCGGTTGTCTGAAGGGGAAACTGCCCCGAATGACTACTGATGCTGGACCCACGCTATGAAGTCCGCGGCGAGACCAGGCGGGTTCGCCGCCACTGCTTGCTCGGCGATCGCGTCGTAGTACTCCAATTCGTGGACGAGCACCGGGATGGGGCGTTTGAAGATCGCCTCGATCAGGCCGGTGGTGTGCAGGTGGCCGGCCAGCCGAACACAGACGTCGACGAAGCGCTGCGAGACCTGCTCCTCCGATTCCACTTCCAGACTCCGGATCCACTCGCCGCGAAGGTGCGCGCCGGCCGCATCTTGGGAGCTGACGGCGAGTTGGTTCTGCAGCCAGAAGGCGTAGTTCCAGCGTGCCTCGGCGTGGTCGGCGGGAGGCCCCGCGCGCAGCAAGGTCGACCCGCGTTGCGCGGCCAGCATCTGCTGGACGCGCGCTTCGGTGTTGTAGCCGATCGTCACCGTCGGTCGGGATGGGTCGTCGTCTTCGTCCTCGACAAGCAGCGACACCACGTAGATATCGCTGGTTTCGGTAGCCGGAATGGCGGAGATCGCCTGCGTGGCGGTGTGTTGCAGGTGGTTCTCGAAGGTTGTGCGCACCGAGTCCTCCATTTCAGTGCGGAACCGTGGTCGTGCGGATCGGTCCTGTCATTCCAGTGAGGCGCTCGCTGCCCGCAGTTCGTCCAGGGCTGCCAACGCGTACTGGGCGAAGTTGTCGTCGCCGTCGCGGTCGCCGTCGGCCCATTCGGCGTAGGCGCGTTTGAAGGCGAGGACGCCGAGTTCGCTGGCAAGTGCCGCGGTCGGGTCGGGCACGCCGCGGGCGGTCAGGGCGGTCGTCATCGCGGAGGCGAGGCTGACGGTCTTGAGGGCGTCGCGCTGCTGGAGTTCGGTGCTGGTGGCGATGGCCGCTCTCAGCCGGGGGGCGAACTCGCGGTTGAAGGTGCCCATCGCGGTCGAGGCGCGTTCGAGACCGGCGGCGACCGCCTCGAGGGGAGTGGCGTCGGCGGGCGCCTCGGTGATCCCCTCGGTGAGCAGCAGGCTCAGCGTTTCCTGCCCGGCCACGAGTAGCTCGCGCTTGTCGGGGAAGTGCCGGAAGAACGTGCTTTTGGTGACCCCGGCGCGCTCCGCGATCTGCACCACGGTGGTGGCGTCGTAGCCCTGCTCGGTGAACAGGTCGACGGCCGCCACGACGAGACGTTCGCGTGCCCCTGGTTCCCATCGGCCCATGGGTCCATCATATGTGACGGGACTCTTGTCCCATCACTCTGCTAAAGTGACGGGACAAGAGTCCCATCACGTGGAAGAGGGTTCCATGCGCGTCTTCGTCACTGGCGGCACCGGTCTGATCGGGTCCGCCGTCGTCGCCGAACTGCTCGGCAACGGCCACACCGTCCTCGCCCTCGTCCGCTCCGACGCGTCCGCCCAGGTCGCGGCGCAGGCGGGCGCCGAGTCGCTCCGGGGCACCCTCGCCGACCTGGACGTCCTGCGCGCCGGCGCGGCCCGGGCCGATGGGGTGATCCACCTCGCGTTCGCCAATGACTTCAGCAGCGCGGAGACCGTCGCCCGCGCGGTCGCCGAGGAAACCGCCGCCATGGCAACGCTCGGCGAGGAACTCATCGGCAGCGACCGGCCCCTGGTCACCGTCTCGGGCACGCCCTATGTGCCGGGCCGCGTCTCCACCGAGGCCGACCCGCTCACCACCGACGGTCCGGTCGGTGGCCGCTCCCTCGCGGTCAGGGCGGTCCTGGACCTGGCGTCGCAGGGGGTTCGCAGCACGGCCATCCGCCTGCCGCGCACGGTGCACAACGAGGGCGACGGCGGGTTCGCCGGTGTGCTGACCGGCATCGCGCGCCAGAGCGGAGTGTCGGGCTACCCCGGCGACGGCACACAACGCTGGCCCGCGGTGCACGCGCTGGACGCGGCGGTCCTGTTCCGGCTCGCCCTGGAGCAGGCCGAAGCGGGCACCGCCTGGCACGCCGTGGCCGACGAGGGGGACCAGGTGCGCGACATCGCCGCGGTCATCGGCCGGCGGCTCGGCCTGCCGGTCCAGTCGGTGCCGGTGGAGAGCTACGGGGCGCTCGGCCAGATCTTCGCCGCCGACCAGCCCTCGTCGAGCACCCACACGCGGCAGGCGCTCGGCTGGGAGCCGAAGCACCCGAGCCTGCTGGAGGACCTGGAAAACATCAAGCCCTGACCAGCGGCGGTGCCCAGAGCACGCCGACCAGCCGGCGTGCTCTGGGGGAGCGGGGCTCCGCGTCCTGAGTGAACGGTTCCGAAAACGTCCGCTACCCGTCGAGCTTGGCCCAGAACGCTTCCAGCGCGGTGGCTACGGGGCGCGGGCTCTCGGTCGGCCACCAGTGTCCGACCGCCAGTTCGGCGATCTCGGCCCCGCTCGCCTCGGCCGCGGCCCGATGCTGCGCAAGGGTTCCGTTCCCCAGGCCCACATCCTCGGTCGCGACGAGCGCGAGCCCCGGTCGCTGCCGCGCCTTCGCGAGCTCGCGCCCGGCCTTGGCCATCACCGGCTGGATCGCCGACCGGTACAGGGAAAGAACAGCCTGCCCCATCCCGTCATCCAGGCTCGCGGCGACGCGTTCCGCGCCCGTACCGGTCATGCCCAGCGCCTCGGCCACGGCGAGCCGCTTCGCGAAGGGGCCGCCGAACAGCTCCTTGACCGACTCTTCCCCGAGACCGTCCTGCTGCCACACCTGAGCCCGCTTGTGCCAGCGGTAATCAGCCGCGTACAGGCCGAGCGCGTCCGACGCCCAGCTGCGGACCAGATCGGGCCGCGTCATCGCGATCCGGACCACATGGCCGCCACCCCAGTCGTGCCCGACGACATCAACCGGTTCACGGAACTGGCCCAGCCGCTCGGCGAGCCACTCCCCGTATGCCTCGACGGTGGCCGGGAAATCGCGCGTCGCAGGCGAACCGAAGCCGGGTGGGGAGAGCGTGAAAGCGTCGTCCCGGCCCAGCTCCGCGAGAAGCGGCCCCCACACGGTGGCATTTTCCGGGTTGCCGTGCACCAGAACAAGCGGGACGCGAGACATTACTGGCTCCTCATCGGCAGAATAAATGTGCATGCGTACACGCAAGTTATAGCACCGGACGAAGACCGTGTGCCACCACGGAGATTGCGCCGACAGGAACCGGGAGTCAGCCGCTGAAGGCCGCGCGCACCGAGCGCGTCGCCTCGCGGATGACGGCCGGCAGATTCCGCACCGGCGGTGTCGCGATCAGCTGCATCCCGGTCCCGCGCAGCAGGGCCAGCAACAACACCGCGGCCGCGGCCGGATCGGCGTCGCCCCGGATCGAACCGTCCGCCACCCCCTGTCGCACCAGGTCGGCGAGGTACCGGCGGAAACTCTTGTCCCGCTGGGCGAACAGCGGCGCCAGCAAGGGATCCGCCGCGATCGCCTCACCCCACAACTGCAGGAACGCCCGAGTCGACGGGGTTCGGTCGGCGATGTTGCGCAGGTACGCCTCGACGAGCCCGGTCAGGTGCGCCAACCCGTTTCCCTCGTACGGCGGGATCTCGAACCACCGTCCCGCGTCCACCACCGCCTCCAGGAGACGCTCCCGGCTGCCGAAATGGTGGTACACGATCCCGCGGCTGTATCCCGCGGCCTCGCCCACCTGCGCGAGCGTGACCCCGCGCGAGCCGTTGCGGGCGATGAGGTCCATTGCCGCGTCGAGCACCCGGCGTTCGGTCTCGGCGCGTCGCTGCTCCTGCGTCCGCCGGGGTGGGGTTTCGGCCACTTCTCGTTCTCCCAGGGGGTCGGTCGTTCTTGCTGAGAGTGTGACCGGTAGCGGTCGTTGTGGCGAACCGCACGCCTGTGCGTGGCGTCACTGCGGTACGTTTCGGGGCGACCCTCTGAGGGGAGGCAGCGTGGCGCAGCCCGGGCACGTCGCGGTGATCGGTGCGGGGCTCGGCGGGGTGCGGACCGCCGAACAACTGCGGAGCGCGGGGTTCGAGGGTGCGATCAGCCTCGTCGGAGCCGAACCGCACGCGCCGTACGACCGGCCACCGCTGTCGAAGCAGGTACTCACCGGAGCCTGGGCCGCGGAACGGGTTGTGCTGCGTGACCTCGCCGCCCTCGCGGAGATCGATGTCGACACCCGTTTCGGTGTGCCGGCGGTCGCGCTGCACGAGGGCACGGTGGAACTGGCCGACGGGACCACACTGGACGCCGACGCCTTCGTGATCGCGACCGGGGCCGACCCCCGCAGATTGCCCGGCCAGCCCGAGGAAGTGCACACGTTGCGCACCCTGGACGACGCGTTGTCGCTGCGGGCGGCTTTGGCGGGTGCGAAGTCCCTCTTGGTGGTGGGTGGCGGTTTCATCGGCGCCGAGGTCGCCAGCGGCGCGGCCGGTCAGGGCCTGCGCGTGACGGTGATCGAGGCCGCGCGGGTGCCGTGCGAACGCGCGCTCGGGCCCGAAGTGGGTGTCCTCTGTGGACGGTTGATCACCGAGGGCGGGGTAGAGCTGAGGCTGGGCGCCACCTTGACGAGGTTTGTCGACGCCCACACCGTGGAGCTGGCCGGTGGCGAGCAGGTGACGGCCGATGTCGTGCTCGTCGGGATAGGCGCGGCACCCGCCCTGGGCTGGCTGAGCCGGTCCGATGTGGACGTGACGAACGGGATCGCCTGTGACGCCTCGGGCCGGGTGCTCGGCGCGCCCGGGGTATGGGCCGTCGGAGATGTCGCGGCCTGGGCGGATCCGGTGCGGGGCAAGCACTTCCGGCACGAGCATTGGACCAGTGCCGTGGACCAGGCCACCGTGGTGGCGCGGGACATCGTCGGCGCCGAGCCGCAGCCACGCGGCCTGCCGTACTTCTGGTCGGACCAGTTCGGGTTGAAGATTCAGGGCATCGGGCATCCGGACCTGGGGGACACCGTGGTGCGGCTCAAGGGCGAGGGTCTCGCCGGTGGTGCGGTCAAGGGCACGGTGGCGGGCTACTTCGCGGACGAGCGCCTGGTCGGTGTGGTCGGCTTCGGCGCGGCGAAATGGGTGGCGCGATACCGGGCCCTGGTCGGCAAAGGCGCCGATCGCGCCGAGGCCCTCGCGCTGGAATAGGGCATTCTCACAAGCTGGGACGAGAAATCGCACGGAGAGGCGGGACGTTGATCACCGTGGGCCCGAGGGAGGTAACGGTGAAGTTCCTGCTCATTACGTTGATCACGCATGTGCCCGATCCGGTGACCGGGGTTCGCTCGTCGACGACGGAGCGGTTCCGGCAGGTGGTGGACAACGCCGTGCTGGCGGAGGAACTCGGGTTCGACGGGTACGGGGTCGGCGAGCGGCATGAGCGGCCGTTCATCTCGTCCTCGCCGCCGGTGGTGCTGAGCCATATCGCGGCCCGGACGTCGCGGATCCGGTTGTTCACGGCGGTGACCACGTTGAGTCTGCTGGATCCGGTGCGGGCGTTCGAGGATTACGCGACACTGGATCACCTCTCGGGCGGCCGGCTGGAGCTGATCATCGGCAAGGGCAATGGCGCGGCGCAGCGTGCGCTGTTCCACGTCACACCGGAAAACCAGTGGGCGCGCAATATCGAGGCCTACGAGCTGTTCCGGCGGTTGTGGCGGGAGGACGAGGTCACCTGGTCCGGGCGGTTCCGGCCGTCGCTGGCCGGGGCCGAGACATGGCCACGTCCGCTGCAGCAGCCGATCCGGGTGTGGCATGGCAGTGCGACGAGCCGTGAGTCGGTGGATCTGGCGGCGAAATGGGGTGATCCGCTGTTCTCGGCGAACGTGACCAACCCGATCGATCCCTATGCCGAACTGATCCGGTACTACCGGGAACGGTGGGCGTTCCACGGGCACGACCCGGCGGCGGCGATCGTGGGTGCGGGCACCGCCGGGTTCTACGCGGCGCGGACCTCGCAGGAGGCGCTGGCCGTGTACCGGCCGATCTTCGAAGGGCGGCTGGCGTTGCAGCGCTCACTGGGGCTGCCGGTGGTGTTCGGCACGCTGGAGGATTTCGTCGAGCGCAGCTCGGCGTTGATCGGCAGCCCGCGGCAGATCATCGACAAGGTGCACCGCTACCACGAACAGTTCGGGCACCAGGTGGTGCACCTGCACGCGGACGGCGACGGGCTCAACGACAAGCAGCACCGTGAAACTCTCGAGCTGTTCCAGAGCGAGATCGCGCCGGCGCTGCGGAGCGACATCCCCGGTCCGGCGTGGGTCGGTGAGGCCGCGTGAACGACGTGATACTGGACAACGCGGCGTGGGCGTCACTGACCGGGCCGCACGCACGGTTCGCCGAACGCCACGGCCAGGCCGCGCGCTATCCCGTGGCGGTGGCGCCTTTCCTCGCGGTGGCACCGGATCCGGACGAGCGCGTGTGGGACGACATCGCGGCGCTGGCCGGGCCGGGTGCGACGGTTCCGATCCCCGGCGGGATCACGCCGCCACCGGACTGGGACACGGTGGACCGAATTCCCGGCGTGCAGATGGTCGACGCCGGGGTCGCGGCGGAGCACGACCCGGAAGCGGTCCGGCTGACCGCGGCGGACGTGCCCCAGATGCTGGCGCTGGTGGAGCGGACCAAGCCGGGCCCGTTCCGCCCGCGCACCATCGAACTGGGCACCTATCTCGGGATCCGCCGCGGCGGCGCGCTGATCGCGATGGCGGGCGAACGGATGCACCCGCCGGGCTGGACGGAGATCAGCGCGGTGTGCACCGACCCGGCGTTCCGCGGCCACGGGCTGGCGACCCGGCTCGTACTGGCCGTGGCCGCCGGGATCCGAGAGCGCGGTGAAACCCCGTTCCTGCACGCGTCCGCGTCCAACACGAACGCGATCCGGCTGTACGAGTCGCTCGGGTTCCGCCTGCGGCAACGGACGACCTTCACCGCCGTCCGGGTGCCGGCCGCTGTCGGGTCCATAGTGGACTGAGCTTCCTGGCCGGGTGTTCACAATGTGAGAGCCCGCGACAAGAGAGCATCGCCGCGCGCATGATGGTCGGCAAACTGCCGACGGCGGGAGGTTCGCGCGTGCCCGAGATCGCGTTGTCCGTGCTGGATCTCGTCCCGATCAGTGAAGGTGCGACGGCCGCTGTCGCGGTGCGTAACGCGATCGATCTCGCCCAGCGGACAGAGCTCTTGGGGTACAAGCGATACTGGCTCGCCGAACACCATCTCAACGCCGGCGTCGCGGGTACGTCGCCACCGGTGGTCGCCGCGCTCATCGCGGACGCGACACGGCGGATCCGGGTGGGTTCGGCGGGCGTCCAGCTGGCCCACCGGACACCGCTGTCGGTGGTGGAGGAGTTCGGCCTGATCGACGCCCTGCATCCGGGCCGGCTGGACATCGGGCTGGGCCGCAGTGGCAAACAGCTCCTGAAGGAACGCGCCGCGCGGCCGGAACCGCCACCGGCCGCGCCGGCGCCGGACAACGGATTGCTTGTCCCGCAACGGGTCGACCTGCGGAAACTCGCCGGCTCTCCACGCGTGGCGCTCACCTTCGCGCTGTTGCAGCAACCCGGCGCAGAATCGCCGGACTACGGCGAGCAGGTCGACGACATCCTCGCGCTGCTCGAAGGAACCTACCGCTCGGCGGAGGGGCACGAAGCCCATGCGATTCCCGGTGAGGGCGCCGAGGTCGAGGTGTGGATCCTGGGCAGCAGCGGTGGGCAGAGCGCGAACGTGGCGGGGCGCCGGGGACTGCGGTTCGCGGCGAACTATCACGTGAGCCCGGCGACCGTGCTCGACGCGGTCGCGGGTTACCGGGCGGCTTTCCGGCCGTCGCGGTACTTGTCACGGCCGTATGTGGCGGTCTCGGCGGATGTCGTCGTCGCCGAAGACGACGCGAAGGCGCGGGAACTCGCGGCCGGGTACGGGTTGTGGGTGCACGGCATCCGCACCGGCCAGGGCGCGATCCCGTTCCCTGCCCCGGAAACCGCGGCCGCGCACAAGTGGACCAGCGAGGATCGTGCGCTCGTCGCGGACCGAGTGGACACCCAGTTCGTCGGCTCCCCGAAGACCGTCGTGGAGAAACTGCGGCAGTTACGGGACGCGACCGGCGCGGACGAACTTGCGATCACCACCATCACCCACGGCCACCGTGACCGGGTCCGTTCCTACGAGTTACTGGCCGGGGAATGGTTCCGGTACTAGACAATCCACTGTAGACAGTCCTTTGTTCAGGTTTTGTACGGCCAGCATGTGGGAGCTCATCGACAACGGCGCGGGCGTCGTTCAGGGTTCAACCATGACGGAGCTTGCGGCGGATGTGCTGGTCATCGGCGGTGGACCCGCCGCCACCTGGGCGGCGGTGAAGGCGGCCCAAGCCGGGGCCGATGTGGTGCTGGCGGACAAGGGATATTGCGGGACGAGCGGGGCGACCGCCTCGGCCGGGACCGGAGTCTGGTACGTGCCACCGGATCCGGCGAGCCGGGAGGCCGCGATGGCCGGCCGCGAGGGGCTCGGCGGGTATCTCGCGGACCGGGGCTGGATGGCCCGCGTCCTCGACCAGACGTATGAAGGCATGGCGGAGCTCGCCGAGGCCGGCGGCTACCCGTTCCCGCTGGACGACGAGGGGCGCCAGCGGCGCCAGGGTGTCCAGGGACCGGAGTACCTGCGGCGGATGCGGATCCGCGTGCGGCGGGCCGGGGTGCTGATCCTCGATCACAGCCCGGTCACCGAGCTGCTGCTCGACAGCGACGGCGCGGTCGCGGGTGCGGCGGGCCACCGGCGGCAGGAGGACGCGGCGTACCGGGTGCGGGCCGGCGCGGTGGTGCTGGCCACCGGGGGCTGTGCGTTCCTGTCCGGTGCGCTCGGCTGCGATGTCAACACGGGTGACGGCGCGCTGATGGCGGCCGAGGCCGGGGCGGTGCTGTCGGGCATGGAGTTCTCCAACGCCTACGCGATCGCCCCCGCGTTCACGTCGGTCACCAAGACCGCGTTCTACACCTACGCGACCTTCTACCACGAGGACGGCACCGTGCTCGACGGCGCGGGCAGCCAGCGCGGCCGGTCGGTGATCGCCCGCGCGTTGCTGTCCGAGCGGGTGTTCGCGCAACTGGACCACGCGGGCGAACAGGTGCGCCAAGCGATGCGACTGGCGCAGCCGAACTTCTTCCTCACCTTCGACCGGCTCGGCATCGACCCGTTCACGCAGAAGTTCGAGGTGACGCTGCTCGCCGAAGGCACGGTGCGCGGTACCGGCGGCATCCGGCTCACCGGATCCGACTGCGCCACCGGGGTTCCCGGGCTCTACGCGGCCGGTGACGCGGCGACCCGCGAACTGATCTGTGGTGGTTTCACCGGCGGTGGCAGCCACAACGCCGCGTGGGCGATGTCGTCGGGCACCTGGGCCGGCCGCGCGGCCGCGCTGCACGCCCGGCGGTTCCGCGGGACCACGCGGCGCCTGCGCCCGGCCGGGACGACCGGCCTGCGGCCCTCGGGCAGCCCCGGTGCTCCCGGCGAGCATCGCGAGATCGTGCGGGCGGTCCAGGACGAAGTGCTGCCCTACGACAAGAACTTCCTGCGCGACGGTTCCCGGCTGGCGCCCGCGCTGGCCGCGCTGGACACGACGTGGGCGAGGGCGCGGGAATCCTTGCACGGCACCGGCCGTGATGCCGTCCGCGCCCGCGAGGCCGCGGCCATGACGGCGCACGCTCGCTGGATGTACTCGGCGGCGCTGGCCCGAACCGAGACCCGGGGCATGCACAAGCGCGCGGACTTCTCGCGGCAGGATCCTTTCCAGCACCACCGGTTGCTGACCGGTGGTCTGGACAACGTGTGGGTGACGCCGGAGTCCGCGGCGGCGAACCGGAGGGCGTCGTGATCGAGCTGGTCTCCGCGCAGCGCTGCGTGTCCTGCGACAAATGCGTCCGGGTGTGCCCGACCGACGTGTTCGAATCCGGCCCCGGCGGGATCCCGGTGATCGCGCGCCAGTCCGACTGCCAGACCTGTTTCCTGTGCGAGGCCTACTGCCCGGTCGACGCGCTTTACGTGGCACCGCAGACACATCCGCTGCCCGAACCGGCCGACGAGCGGCGGCTCGCCGCCGACGGACTGCTCGGCAGCTACCGGGCCGCGCTCGGCTGGGGCCACGGGCGGACACCCGGCGCCGCGCTGGTGCCGCCCATCCCGCTGCGGCACGAGACCGGGGGCAAGTCATGACCGCGCCGGCGCTGCGCGAACTGGCCCTGACCGGCGAGCGGCGCGTCGTCCACCTCCCGCGCTGGCTCCGTCGCGCCGCGGTCATCGTCGTGCTTTTCGGGGTGTGGCAACTGGTTTCGGTGCTGGGCTGGCTGCCTGAGCAGACCCTGTCCTCGCCGGCACAGGTGGTCACGGCGGCCGGCGGGATGATCTCCAGCGGGGAGCTCGGCGAGGCGATGCTGACCTCGATCGGCCGGGTCGGGCTCGGACTCGGATTCGGGATCCCGGCCGGGCTGCTGCTGGCGCTCGTGAGCGGGCTGTTCCGGGCCGGCGAGGACCTGGTGGACAGCCCGATGCAGATGCTGCGGACGCTGCCGTTCCTGGGCATCACGCCGCTGTTCATCCTGTGGTTCGGGGTCGGGGACACGCCGAAGATCGCGCTGGTGTTCCTCGGCGTGTGTTTCCCCGTCTACATCAACACGTTCGTCGGGATCCGCAACGTCGACGGCAAGCTCGTCGAGGCCGCGCGCACGTTCGATCCGGGCCGCTGGCGGCTGACCTGGTCGGTGATCGTCCCGGGCGCGCTGCCGAACATCCTCGTCGGGATCCGGCTCGCGCTCGGTACCGCGTGGCTCGCGCTCGTCGTCGGCGAGCAGATCAACGCCGACGGCGGGATCGGCTATCTCATGCTCAACGCCCAGAACAATCTCGAGACCGACCGGATCGTGGTGTGCCTGGTGATCTACGCCCTGCTCGGACTGCTCTCGGACGCGATCGTGCGCGTCCTCGAACGTGTGCTGCTGTCCTGGCGGCAGAGCTTCGCGGGAGCGTGACATGACCGAACTCCGTGACCTCGAAGTGCGTGCCCCGGCCAGCGCCGCGGTGATCGTCGAGGACGTGCACCGCGCGTTCGGCGACCGGGAGATCCTGCGCGGGGCCGACCTGCGGGTGGCCGACGGCGAGTTCGTCGCGTTGCTCGGCGCGAGCGGTTCCGGCAAGAGCACGTTGCTGCGCATCGTGGGCGCTCTCGACGGGGGCGCGCGTGGCCGCGTCGCGGTACCGGCGCGCAGCTCGATCGCGTTCCAGGAACCCCGGTTGCTGCCGTGGCGGCGGGTGTGGCGCAATGTCGCGTTCGGACTGCCCGCCCAGGACCGGCGGCGCCGCGCCCTGGCCGCGCTGGCCGAGGTCGGGCTCACCGGACTCGCCGACGCGTGGCCGAAAACCCTGTCGGGCGGGGAAGCGCAACGGGTCGCGCTGGCCCGCGCGCTCGTGCGCGACCCGCAGCTGCTGCTGCTCGACGAGCCGCTCGCGTCGCTCGACGCGCTCACCCGGTTGAAGATGCAGCAGCTGATCGCGCAGTTGTGGGCGCGTCACGGGTTCAGCGCGATCCTGGTCACCCACGACGTCGACGAGGCGCTCGTGCTGGCCGACCGGGCCGTCGTGCTGCGCGACGGGCGGCTGACCGAGGAGCTGACCGTCGACCTGCCGCGCCCGCGAGACCCGGGCGGCGAGCGGTTCGCCGCGCTGCGCGCCCGGCTGCTGACCTGGCTCGGCGTGCCGCGCCCCTGAACTCCCTTACCCCGCAAAGGATCCCACCGTGCGAAAACTCGTTCTTCCCGTGCTCCTGCTGATGCTGGCGCTGGCCGCCTGCGGTGGCGGCAGCTCCGCGTCCGGCGGCACGCTGCGCGTCGGCGTGATCGTCGCGAGCGGCAACGAGCCTTCGGGTATCGAAAACTGGGCGTACCAGCAGGGAATCCTGCAGAGCCGGCTGAAGGCCGCCGGGATCGACTCGGTGCAGTTCGTCGGCTTTCCCAACGGCCCCAACCTCAACCAGGCGCTCAAGGGCGGTTCGCTCGATGTCGGCGTGCTCGGCGACACCCCGGCCATCTCGGGCCGCGCGGCGGACCTGCCCACTCAGCTGTCCGGCGTGAGCGTCCGGGGCCAGGAAGCCTGGCTGATCGCCGCACCCGGCGTGCACAGCCTCGCCGACCTGAAGGGCAAGACCGTTGCCACGCAACAGGGTTCGTACATGCACCGGTACCTCGTCGGCCTGCTCGACTCGGCCGGGCTGGCCTCCTCGGTAAAGGTGACGTTCCTGCTCGCGAACAGCGCCCAGCAGGCACTGGACAAGGGCGACATCGCGGCGTACGCGGCGCCGGTCTCGACCGGTCCGCTGCTGCTGTCCAAGGGATACACGGCGATCGACAAGGCGAGCGCGCATCCCGGCCTGACCGGCAACAGCTACATCACCATCTCGCAGGACGCGGCGAAGCAGCACCCGCAGCTGGCGGCCGCGTGGAACACGGCGATCGCCGACGCCGCCACGAAACTCAAGGCCGACCCGGAGCAGTACTACGCCTACGTGGCCAAGATCAGCGGGCTGCCGGTGGACGTCGTGCGCGCGTCGTATCCGGCCAGCGTGTTCGGTGATCCCCGGCCCACGGCCGCCGATGTGCGGACGGTGCAGGACACGCTGAACTTCCTGGTGGCGCAGAAGCTCGCCGCGGCCCCGTTCGACGTGAACAGCTGGGTCGCGCCCGGCGTCGCGGCCGCCTGATGCCCAGGGCCCGGCCACGAGCCACCGCCGTCCCGCCCGAGACCGACGTGCTCGTTCTCGGTGGCGGGCCCGCCGGCACCTGGGCGGCGCTGGCCGCCGCGGCCGCGGGCGCCCGGGTCACGCTGGCGGACAAGGGATTCTGCGGCACCTCGGGCGCGGCGGCCGCGGGTGGCAACAACCTCTGGTACGTGCCGCCGGGCCCCGGCCGCGAGAAGGCGATCGCCGCGCGCGAAGCGGCCGCGGGTGGCTTGACCGAGCGCGCGTGGATGGTCGGGATTCTCGAGCGCACCTGGGAGGCCGTCGCCCAGCTCGCCGACTGGGGCTACCCGTTCCCGGTGACCGAAAGCGGCGAGCAGTACCGAGGCAGCCTGCAGGGACCGGAGTACCTCCGGCTGATGCGGCGGCGGGTCACCCGCGCGGGCGTCGTGATCCTCGACCAGTCCCCGGCCGTGGAGCTGTTGCTGGCGCCGGACGGTGTCGTGGCCGGGGCCGCCGGGGTGCGGCGCCAGGAGGGCGGGCGACGCTGGGAGCTGCGCGCGGGCGCGGTCGTGCTGGCGACCGGCGGCTGCGCGTTCCTCTCGGGTGCGCTCGGGCTGAACGTCGACACCGGCGACGGCGCGCTGATGGCCGCCGAAGCCGGGGCGGAGCTGTCCGGCATGGAATTCTCCTGCCAGTACGGGATAGCGCCCGCGTTCGGCGCCCAGACGAAAGGGCTGATGTACCAGTTCGCCACGTTCACCGACGCCGACGGCACGGAAGTGGCGGACTCCTCGCTCGGGAGCGGCAACGTCACCGTGCAACGCGCCGCGCTGCGCGGGCCGGTCTACGCCCGCCTCGACAAGGCCCCGCCGGACCTCCGGGAGCGGATGCGGTGGTCGCAGCCGAACTTCTTCCTGCCACTGGACAAGATGGGCATCGACCCGTTCACCGAACGGTTTCCGGTGCGGTTCGTGCTGGAGGGCACCGTCCGCGGTACCGGCGGGCTGAGGGTCGCCGGCACCGGCTGTGCGACCACGGTGCCCGGCCTGTTCGTGGCGGGCGACGCCGCGTCACGTGAGCTCGTCACCGGGGCGGTGACCGGCGGCGGCAGCCATAACGGATCCTGGGCGATCTCGTCGGGCGGCTGGGCCGGAGCCGCGGCGGCCCGGTTCGCGACCGAACATCCCCGGCCGGCGGTCACCCGGCCGGCCGGGGAGGCGGGGATCCGGCCGCGCGGCCGCGGCGGCATCCGGCACGAGGAGGTGATCGCGACGGTGCAGGAGCACGTACTTCCGTTGGCGCGGAACCGGTTCCGCACCGAGAACGGGCTACGGGAGTCCTTGTCCATATTGGACTCAATGTGGCAAGACGTCGTCGCCGGGCTCGGCCCCGACGCCGAGGGTGGGCTGCGCAGCCGCCAAGCAGCGGCGATGCTCGCGCACGCCCGGTGGATGTACACCAGCGCACTGGCCAGACCCGAGTCCCGCGGGCTGCAGATCCGCGACGACTGGCCCGGCGCGGACCCGGGCAGGGCACACCGGATCCGGACCGGTGGCCTCGACAAGATCTGGACGGCGGCATGATCGAAGTGCTGAGCGGGGACCGCTGCGTGGACTGCGACATCTGCGTGGAAGTCTGCCCGACGAACGTGTTCGACGCGGTCGCGGACGATCATCCGGTGATCGCGCGGCAGGCCGACTGCCAGACGTGTTTCCTGTGCGAGGCCTACTGCCCGGCCGACGCGCTCTTCGTGGCGCCGTTGTCCGATCCGGCGCCGCCCGGATCCGGGCTGACCGACGAAGCCGCCCTGGCCGCCGCCGGCCGGTTCGGCGAGTACCGGCGCTGGCTCGGCTGGGGGAAGGGGCGCACACCTGGCAGCAGTCGCGACGAGAACCGGTTTTTCACCGCGAGACTGCGTGCGCTGCAAGAGGAAACGGGCCCGTGAAATCCGTTGCCGTCGCGCGGCTCGACCTGTCCTGGCTCGCCGGCCGGATCGGGGAGCGCACCGCGCGCGGGATCGCGCTGGCGGTCGCGGCGCTGATCCGCGACGGCGAAGTGCCGCCAGGCACCCGGTTCCCGACCGTGCGGGAGCTGGCCGCCGCACTGTCGGTCAGCCCGGCGACGGTCTCCGAGGCCTGGTCGGTCCTGCGTGGCGAGCAGCTGATCGACACCGGGCGCCGGCGCGGGACGACGGCGCTGCCACCACCACCGGGAACGCGGCCCGGCAACGGTTTCCACGGCTGGTCGGCGATCGACCTGGAACGGGGGGATCCCGATCCGGCGCTGCTCCCGCCGCTGGCGGACGCGGTCGCCGCCGGTGCCCGCACGGAACGGCTCAACAGCAGGGAAAAGGACTTCATCACGCCGCGCCTGCTCGCCGCGGTCGCGCCGACGTGGCCGTTCAGCCCCGAGGCGTGGACGGTGGTCGCTGGCGGGTACGAGGGCAGCCTGCTGGCGTGCCGGGCGGTGGCTCGCCCCGGAGACTTGGTGGCATTGGAGGAACCGAGCGCGCCGCGGCTGCTGGACGCCTTGCGCGGGTCCCGGATCCGGATCGTGCCGGTGCAGTGGGACGAGGAAGGTCCCCGGCCCGACTCGCTCGCCCGCGCGCTCGAGCACCGGCCGGCCGCGTTCGTGTACCAGCCGCGCGCCCATGTCCCTTATGGACGGTCGGTGTCCGCGGACCGGGTCGCGCAACTGGCGGATATCCTGGAGACGCACGGGCGGGGCACGGCGGTCGTCGAGGACGACCACCTCGGCCCGCTCGCCACGACGCCGCTGGTGAGTATCGGCCGGCACCTGCCCGAGCGCGTGCTGCTGATCCGCTCCTACTGCAAGGCTTACGGCTTGGAGCTGCGCAGCTGTGTGGTAGCCGGTGCGGCGCCGCTCGTCCAGCGGGTCCGATCCCGGCACAGCCTCAGTATGGTTTGGACCAGTCGGATCCTGCAGGACGCGCAGGCGTTTCTCATCAACGATCCGGCGACGACGCTGCTGTTGCGGCAGGCACGGGAGCAGTATCGGCTACGGCGTACCGCGCTGGCGGAAGCCTTGCGGGCAGAGGGTTTCGACGTGCGGGTCCGGGACGGGCTGATGCTGTGGGTGCCGGTACCGGACGAGACCAGGGCACTGGTGACCCTGGCCGGCCACGGGGTTTCCGTCGCGCCGGGCAGCCATTGTTTCGTGGAACCACCGCGCGAGCAGCACATCCGGATCGCGACCGGCCAGCTGCCCGACGATCCCGGCCGGATCTCGGACCTCGCCGCCCTGGTGGCGGACGCCGCGCGGGGCTGATCGAGTCCGAAGTGGACACGGCTGCGGCGGTCCATCCGGCGCGCGCCGCGCTGCTACCTCCGTTGCAGGACGCGGTCACGGCGAGCGCGCGGCGGACTCTAGCCCCCGGCCACCGGGATCGCCAGCCCTTCCCAGATCCTGGATTGTCCACTATGGACCGATGTCCACGATCTGGAATCCCTGCCGGGAAAAGCGTTCGCACTTTAGCGTGACCATCGTGCGTTTCCGTGCGATTGCCCTGTTCCTGTCCATCGCGGCCGGGTCGCTCCTCGTCGCCTGCTCGTCCGGCGCGACGACGGCCGACGCGGGCCCGCCGCGTGCCGGTGGCACCTTGACGCTGGCGATCGGTTCGAACCCCGACTGCCTCGATCCACAGCAGGCCTCGACGAACGCGAGTCTCAACGTGGGCCGCCAGCTCGTCGACTCGCTCACCGACCAGGACCCGGCCACCGGCGAGATCACACCGTGGCTCGCCCGGTCCTGGGAGAGCAACGCGGACTCGACCAGCTTCACCTTCCACCTGCGTCCCGGCGCCACGTTCGCCGACGGCACCCCGGTCGACGCGGCGGCGGTCAAGACCAGCTTCGACGGTATCAAGGCCTTGGGCCCGAAGGCGCTGCTCGGCTCGGGATACCTTGCCGCGTACCGGAGTGCGACGGTCGTGGATCCGCAGACGGTGCGGTTCGACTTCTCCTCGCCGAGCGCGCAGTTCCTGCAGGCGAGCTCCACGATGTCGCTCGGCGTGCTCGCCCCGGCCGCGTACCGGAAGACGCCGGACCAGCGCTGCCAGGGTGACGGGCTGATCGGCTCCGGCCCGTTCGTGTTCTCCAGCTTCAAGCAGAACTCCGAAGTCGTGATCAGCAAACGCAAGGGCTACGACTGGGGCTCCTCGTTGTGGAAGCACCCGGGCGAGGCCTATCTCGACTCGGTCGACTACAAGATCGTGCCGGAACCGGGGGTGCGCACGGGGAGTCTGCTGTCCGGGCAGCTCACGGCGACCACCGAGGTGCAGCCGGTGGACGAGGCGCAGTTCCAGGGCAACGGGTTCAGCGAGCAGACCCGGCCCAACCCCGGGATCGTGTTCAACCTGCACGCCAACGTGACCAAGGGCGTACTGGCCGACGAGCAGGTGCGGCAGGCGGTGAGCAAGGCCGTCAACCGCCAGGAGGTGGTGGACACCGTGCTCAGCCCGAACTACAAACCGGCGACGAGCATTCTGGCCTCCACGACCCCGTTCTACACGGACCTGTCCGGCCCGCTCGCGTTCGACCCGGCGGGTGCGGCGCGACTGCTCGACGCGGACGGCTGGGCGCCCGGCCCGGACGGGATCCGGGTGAAGAACGGGCAGCGGCTGTCCGCGGCCGTGGTCTTCTCCCCGGTGTTCAACCAGAACCAGAGCGTGCTGGAGCTGATCCAGCAGCAACTGCGCAAGATCGGCTTCGACCTGCGGATCGACCTGCGCACCACCGCCGAGACCCAGCAGCTGCAGCAGGCCGGGAACTACGAGTTCATCTGGTACAACGTCACCCGCGCCGACCCCGACATCCTGCGCAACATCTTCTCCACCAAGGCGGGCAACCGCAGCCTCCTGCAGCCGGGCAACCCGCTCGACACGCAGCTGGACCAGCAGGCGGCCTCGATCGACCCGGCGGTGCGCAAGCCGGCCGCCGAGCAGGCGCAGCGGCTGATCGTCGAGCACGCGTACGCCATTCCGGTGTTCGAGCTGAGGCAGGTGGTCGCGCTCGGACCGGACGCGCACGCGGTGGGGTTCGAGGCGTCCTCCCGGCTGCAGCTGTTCGACACCTGGGTCTCCGGCTCATGACGTCCTACGTCCTACGTCGGGTCGCGCAGGCGCTGGTCGTGCTGTGGGCGGCGTTCACGCTCTCGTTCGTGATCCTCTACCTGCTGCCGGGCGACGCGGTGCTGGCGAAGCTCGGCGGCGGGGAGGCCTCGGCGACGGTCACCCCGGAACAGATCGCGCAGGCACGGGCGGAGTACGGGCTGAACGACCCCTGGCCCGTGCAGTACGGAAAGCGCTTACTCGCCGCGCTGCACGGTGACTTCGGCCGTTCCATCGCCACCGGCGACACCGCCACGCACATGGTGCTGAGCGCGCTGCCGCCGACCCTGGCCATCGCCGGGCTCGGGCTCGTCCTGGCGATCGTGTTCGGTGGTGGCGCCGCGCTCGCGGGCACGTACACCCGCGCGAAATGGCTGGCCAACCTGCTGCTTTCGTTGCCACCACTGGGGATTTCGCTGCCGGTGTTCTGGGTCGGGCTGGTGCTCATCCAGATCTTCTCGTTCCAGCTGCGGGTCCTGCCCGCGCTCGGCAACCAGGGCCCGCAGTCGCTGATCCTGCCCGCGATCACCCTCGCCCTGCCCACCGGCGCCGTCATCGGGCAGGTCCTCGCCAAGAGCCTGCGCACCCAGCTCGCCGAACCGTACATCGAAACGGTGTGGGCCAAGGGAGCGGGGCGCGGCAGAGTCCACTTCGGACACGCGTTGCGCAACGCGGCGATCCCGGTGCTGACGATGATCGGAGTCGTGGCCGGCCAGCTGCTCGCGGGTTCGGTGGTGACCGAGACCGTGTTCTCCCGGGACGGTGTCGGCCGGGTGACCACCGCGGCGGTCAACGGCCAGGACATCCCGGTGGTGCAAGCGGTGATCGTGCTGGCCGCGTTCTTCTTCGTCGTGATCAACCTCGCGGTGGACCTGGTCTACCCGCTGCTCGACCCGCGAGTGCGGCAGAACCCGGCGGCGCGGACGCGGAAGGAGCTGGTCCATGGCTGAGGTGCTCGCCCCTCGCGCGGGCTTCGTGCTGCGCCGACCGGGACTCGCGCTAGCGGCGCTCGTATTGCTGCTGGTGCTCGCCTGGGCGCTTGTGCCGGATCTGTTCACGCACTACGACCCGCTGTCCGGGGTGCCGCGCGAGAAGCTGCACGGACCGTCGGCGGCGCACCTGTTCGGCACGGACGAGACCGGCCGCGATGTGTTCGCCCGGGTCGTGCACGGCGCCGCGCTTTCCTTGCGGGCAGCCGTTTCCGCGGTCCTGATCGCACTCGTGGCGGGTTCGGTGCTCGGGCTCGTCGCGGGCGCGCGTGGCGGCTGGCTCGATGCGGTCCTGATGCGTGTGATGGACGTTCTCCTCGCGGTACCGCCGATCCTGCTGTCGCTGGCTCTCGTCACCGGGCTCGGGTTCGGCACGACGAAGGTGGCCATCGCGGTCGGGGTGGCGAACGTGGCGAACTTCGCGCGGCTGATGCGCGCGGAAGTGCTGCGGGTGCGGGCCGGGGTGTACGTCGAAGCGGCGCGGGCCGGGGGAGTGCGCTGGTTCGACGTGCTGACAAGGCACATCCTGCCCAACGCCGCCGGTCCGGTGCTCGTGCTCGGCGTGCTCACGTTCGGCACGGCGGTGCTCGAGATCTCCGCGCTCAGCTTTCTCGGCTACGGCGCCGCGCCGCCCACGCCCGAATGGGGTTCGCTGGTCGCCGGCGGCCGGTCCTACCTCGCGAGCGCCTGGTGGATGACGACCCTGCCGGGACTGGTGATCGCCGCGGTCGTGCTGTCGGCGAACCGGATTTCCCGTGCGCTGGAAGGAGAACGGGCATGAGTGAGCTGCTCGCGGTGCGGGATCTCGCGGTCTCCTATCGCAAGGTGCCCGCGGTGCGCGGGGTCGATCTCACCGTCGAGAGTGGACGGACGCTGGCCGTGGTCGGCGAGTCGGGTTCCGGTAAGAGCACGACCGCGCATGCCGTGATCGGCCTGCTGCCCCGTGGCGGCCGGATCGACCGCGGGTCCATCACGTTCGCCGGGCAGGAGCTGACGGCGCTGTCCGCACGCGGCTGGCGCGCGGTGCGCGGCCGAGAGATCGCGTTGATCCCGCAGGACCCGGCGGTCTCGCTCGACCCGGTCAAACGGGTGGGCGAGCAGGTCGCGGAAACCTTGCTCATCCACGGCCTCGAGTCGCGGCGCTCGGCCCCCGCCGCGGCCGCGGACCTGTTGCGGCGGGCGGGAATCGACGACCCGGCGCGGCGCGCCCGGGCATATCCGCACGAGCTGTCCGGCGGGCTGCGGCAGCGGGTGCTGATCGCCGCCGCCCTCGCCGGGCGGCCGAAGCTCATCATCGCCGACGAACCGACCAGCGCGCTCGACGTCACCGTGCAGCGGCGCATCCTCGACCACCTCGGCGCGCTAGCGGCCGAAGAAAATCTAGCGTTGCTACTGATCACCCATGACCTGGGCGTCGCCGCCGACCGGGCCGACGAGATCGCGGTCATGTCCGACGGCAAGGTGGTGGAACGCGGACCGAGCGCCGGCCTGCTCGCCGCACCCGGGCACGCGTACACCCGGCAGTTGCTCTCCGCCGCGCCGAGCCTGTCGGCCGAACCGTTGCGTCCCCGCCGCGAAACGGGGGAGCCACTGGTCAGTGTTTCCGGGCTGCGCAAGGACTTCGGCCCGGTCCGCGCGGTGAACGACGTGTCTTTCGAGCTGGCCAAAGGGCAAACGCTCGCGCTCGTCGGCGAATCGGGTTCGGGCAAGACGACCACCGCGAGGATGGTGCTGCGCCTGGAGACCCCGACGGCCGGTCGTGTCCGGTTCGACGGCGAGGACATCACCAACCTGCGCGGCGAACGCCTTCGCCTGCTGCGGCGCCGGATGCAGTTGATCTACCAGAACCCTTATGCCTCGCTGAATCCAAAGCTGGGCATCGCCGATATCGTGACCGAACCACTGCGCGCGTTCAAGGCCGGCAGCCGCAAGGACGCCGCCGCGCTGCTGGACCAGGTCGCGCTGCCCGCGAGCATGCTCAAACGTAAACCCGCTGAACTGTCCGGCGGGCAGCGGCAACGCGTTGCCATCGCGCGGGCGCTCGCCCTGCGCCCGGACTTGGTGGTCTGCGACGAGCCAGTGTCCGCTTTGGACGTTTCCGTGCAGGCCCAGATCCTGGAACTATTGGTGCGGCTGCAGGAAGAACTCGGCCTCGCCTACCTGTTCATCTCACACGACCTCGCCGTGGTGCGGCAGGTGGCCGACCACGTCGGCGTCCTCCGCGCAGGCGACCTGGTCGAGTACGGCCGCGCCGACGACGTCCTGCACCGGCCTGCGCACGAGTACACGAAGGAACTCCTCGCGGCCATCCCCGGCCACCTGGAAAACGCGGCCTGAGTTGCTCGTTGGTAGCGTGAGTCGTGCCCGTTGCCGTGGTTGTCGATTACGAGTCGAGTTGGCCCGACCGTGCGCGACGGCTCCTCGCCGAGGTGAAGGACGCGCTCGGGCCTCTCGCCGGTTCTGATCGCTTTGTCTACGACCACATCGGGTCGACGGCCGTGCCAGGTCTCGCCGCGAAGCCGATCGTTGATCTGCAGGTGCGGATGCCTTCCCTGCCCGGCCTGGACGAACTCGCGGACCTGCTGGCGTCCACCGGATTCGTTCCCGCGCGAGGGGCCCGACCGGACTCGCCAGGCGTGCACCGCGACACTCCGCGTCGGGGCGACCCGGCTGACGACGAGCTGTACGAGAAGCGGCTCTTTCACGATCCGGCCCGTGCGGCGATCTTGCATATCCGGCGCGTGGACTCGCCTTTCGCGGTGTTTGTCGTCATCTTCCGCGACTGGCTTCGGAGCAACCCGGAGCAGGCGAAGCGATATCAGGAGACCAAGCGTCGGCTGGCCGGGGCGCATGCCGAGGATGGGGACTACGACGATTACACGCGGGCCAAGTCGGCGTTCTTCGACGAAACCAACAACGAGATGCGAGCTTGGGCCCGAGCACAGGCGTCGTGAAGCGCACGCTTCCTTGCAGGTCACCCCAGATGGCAAGTATCTTGATCCACTCAACGGAATCTGGCCGCCGGAGTGGCGTGGTGGGGGGATCGAGGAAACAGACCACCGGTAACGCGTCCACGAGTTTGCGGGTCATCTTCTCCGGGCGTCGTGGGGCGCTGCTGGTCGCTTTGTTGTTCACCGAGTTCGGCGGGGCCGTGCAGAGTATTGCTTACTCATCGGTGCTCCCCATTGCCGCAGCGGATCTGCACGGCACCAACCTGTACGGCGCGACACTCGCCGCTGGGTCGTTTACGCAGATTCTCATTCTGGCAATAGGGTCCGCGCCGTTCGCCCGGCTGCGGCCCCTTGCGTTGGTGAGTATGGCGACCGCGCTGTTCATTGTCGGGTCGGTGCTGGCGGTCGCGGCCGTGACGATGCCGATGATTCTGATCGGCACCATTGTTCGCGGTATCGCCGGGGGCATGCTCGCCGGATTCGGGCTGTCGATTCTCGGCGGATTGTTCGACGATAACGAACGCACCAGCGTCTACGGCCTCTTCGCGATGATGTGGCTGTTGCCCTCGTTGGTCGGCCCGGTGGTCAACGCCGCCGTCACCATTGCGTGGGGCTGGCGGGCCGCGCTTGCCTGGCCGGCGGTCCTTGTCGTCATCGGCCGCATTCTGATCGGGCAAAAGATCAATCTGGTGCCGTGGAAAACCAGCACCGCGGCGCGTCCGTCGCTGACCTGGGTGACCGCGCTGTTGGGCGGGCTCGTCCTGGCAACGTTCGCGGCGCTGCCCAAAGGAAACACCGGCATCATCCTGCTGGTCACCGGCTGCGTACTCGCCACGACCGCGAGCCTGCGCATCCTTCGCCTCCAGGTCGGGCCGGAACGGGCGCGCCTGGGCAAAATCGTGCTGCTGTTCCTGCTGTGCCTGTGCTATTTCGGCGGCGCGGGCATCGTTTCCCTCGCCATGATCGCCGGCCTCGGCCACGGCATCGTGGCCGGAACCATGGCCGTCGGCGCCGGTCTGCTCGCGTGGTCCCTCACCGGGTTCAAGCCCGAACTCGCCGACCGATGGCTGCCGAAACCCCAATTCGTGGGGCTCATCCTGGTCACCACCGGCCTTCTCGCCGCGGTTTTCACCCAGACCTTTATAGGCGGGACCACGGCGTTGGTCATCCTGATCGCCGGCTGGTTCGTCTCCGGCGTGGGGATGGGCGGCGGTCGCGTTCGCGGAGCTGGCCACCGCGATCGCTGGTTTCATCGGCGGCGAGACCTATGCACTGGCCCGGTCACTCGCGTTGTACCCGACCGAATCGCTGAGCTGGGCCTTCTCGCTCCTCGCCGGCTTCGGCGCCGCCTCGATCGTGCTGCACCCGCGGCTGTGGCGCGGATGAGCCGCGGAGGCCGCCCCGGCCTCCGCGGCAACGACTCAGTCCTCGACGTCGGAGAGCAGGAACTCGACGCCGCCCGTGGCGAAGTCGAAGGCGTCGCGGGCGACGGCGCCGCCCTGCTCGGTCTCGAAGGCCGCCACCGCGGTGGCGTAGTCGGTGAAGTACAGGTCGGCGGTGCGCCAGCGCGGCGTCGGGGTGCCGTCCTCCTTCGGGAAGACCTTGCCGTACTCCGCCCGCAGCAGGTCAGGCACCTGCGCGACGAGCTGCTTGTGCTCCTTGTAGCGGCGCTCGAACTCCTCCGGGTCGACGGGGTTCGCGTAGATGAGGGTGAGCTTGACGGCCATCGTGGCCTCCTTAGGTAGAAAGACTGATCGTTCTCGCAAAGCAATACTGCCTCGCTCAGGAGCCCACGTCAAGACCGAACGTTCTACCTAGCACGATGACGTGCATCACGGAAGGCGCGCGGCGGCGCGCGGTGCCGATCTTCCGGCCTGATGGGGCCAACATCCGGCGTTTCGGCCGGTCGGCAGGGGAGGCGCGCAGCTCAGGCCCGGTGTCGCGATCACGCTCCCGGCTTAACGACGGCGTTACCCTTCCGGCCTTCCGGTCGAATCGGATGCGGGCGCACCCTACCTGCATGACGCAGGCCAGGATGGATCCCCGGACCAAACGCCGCCTGAGCACTGCCCGCCGAGTACGAGATCTGCTCCGGGCAGCCATCGTGCACGAGGAATTCCCGGCCGGGGCACTGCCCGGCGAAGCCGAACTGATGTTGTCCTTCTCCGCCAGCCGTCAGGTTGTCCGGGACGCGCTGGCACTCCTGCGGGAGGAGGGCCTCGTCAAACGCGTGCAGGGGACGGGCACGTTCTCCGTCGCCTCGAAGGTGCGGCACTCGTTCAGTCATCTGCACGGTCCCGAGCCCGCGATGGAGCGGGTGTCCCACCGGATTCTCGCGATCAGCCAGCAGGTCGCCGCGCCCCGCGTCGCGGAACGGCTCGGTCTCCTGCCCGGCACGGAATGCGGAGTCATCGAGTACCTCGCCGTGCTCGGCGCCGAACCGTATTACGCCTGCACCGCGTACGTGCCGCTGCCACTGGTGGGAGTGGTCAGGCATGGGCAGAAGGTGACCGAGTGGTACGCCGTCTACGAGGCCGCCGGGTTCGAACTCGGCGTCACCGACCAAGCGGTGGAGGCGATCCTCGCCGACGACGACGCGGCCGCGCTGCTCGAAGTGCTGCCCGGCGCCCCGCTGATGTTGTTCGAGCGGCTCGTCCGCGACCGCACCGGGCGGCCGCTGGAGTACGCGTTCGCCAGGGTGCGGGGCGACCGGATCGCCCTGCTGGCCCAACTTCCCCGTCAACGCTGGCAGCGCCGCCCGCACCAGTTCGCGCAGGAGGCGTGATGGCCGGCTACCTCGGACGGCGGCTGCTGATGACGATCCCGATCCTCGTCGGCGTCTCGATCGTCATCTTCATCACCATCAAGATCATCCCCGGCGACCCGGTCGCCTCGATGCTGGGCCCGACCGGCAGTCCCGAGGCCCGCGCCGCCCTGCACGCGCGGCTCGGGCTCGACGATCCGTTGCCGGTGCAGTACTTCGCCTGGCTTGCGCACAGTGTCACCGGGGACTTCGGCACGAGTCTCGCCCGGCACGACGCGGTCGCGCCGATCGTGTTCGACGCGCTGGTGAACACCCTCATCCTCACCCTCGCCGCCGGGGCGCTCGCGATCGTGCTGGGTCTGCTCATCGGCGCGCTCACGGGCCTGCGCCGCACCGGGATCGCGGCGCGGATCGGCAACGCGTTCGCGCTGTTCTCGATCTCCGTCCCGCAGTACTCCATCGGCCTGCTGCTGATCATCTATCTCGCGTCGAACGCGGGCCTGTTCCCGGTCAGCGGCATGCACAATCCCAACGGCGGCGGCGGTTTCGTCGACCTGTTCAACCATCTCATCCTGCCGGCGATCACGGCGGCGCTGGTGCCGGCCGGGATCATCGCGCGGATGTTCCGCTCGTCCGTGCTCGACGTGATGAGCATGGACTTCGTCGAGGCGCTCACCGCGCGCGGGCTTTCGCGGGCCCGGGTGATGCGGCACGCCTTCCACAACACCGTGCCGTCGCTGCTGACGGTCGCGGGACTGCAGATCGGCTACCTGCTCGGTGGCGTGGTGTTCGTCGAGGCGGTGTTCGCCTGGCCCGGGATCGGGCTGCTGGTCTACCAGTCGATCACCCAGCGGGACCTGCCGGTGATCCAGGCGGGCGTGCTGGTGTCCGCGTTCGCGTTCGTGCTCATCAACCTCGTGGTCGACGCGCTGCACGGGCTCGTCGACCCGCGCATCCGCACCTGACGGCTGGAGGCCCGGAGGAGCCGAGCACGACGCAGGAGTGCGGCGGGCGAGGACCGACCGGGTGCGGGGTGTCCCGCATAACACAGTGGCGCCGATCCCCGTCCCATCGAACGAGGAGTCTCGTTGACCGCACTGACCGAAGCGGCATCCCTGCCGGATACGACGACGATCAGCAAACCCCGGCGCCGCCGGATGACCGCGAGTGCCACGGCGGCCGCGGTGGTGGTCGTCCTGATCGTGCTCACCGCCCTGTTCGGACCTTTGCTGGTCGGCGATCCGGTGGCGGGCGACACCGCGCACCGGCTGCTGCCGGCCGGCACCGCGGGACATGTGCTCGGCACCGACGGCCAAGGGCGCGACGTGCTCGCCCGGCTCGTCGACGGCACCCGCCTTTCCTTGCTGGCCGGGCTGATCCCGGTGCTGTTCGCCGCGATCGTGGGCACCGGGCTCGGTGTGACGGCTGGCCTGTCGGGCAAGTGGGGCCAGCGGCTGATCATGCGCACGCTCGACGTGTTCTACGCGTTCCCGGCGGTGCTGCTGGCCATCGCGATCGCGGCCGCGCTGGGTTCCGGGCTGTCCAACGCGATCATCGCGCTCGCGGTGATCCTCGTGCCGCCGGTGGCGCGCGTCGCGGAGACCGAGACGCGACGGCTCGTCGATCTCGACTACATGGAGGCGGCGCGGGCCAGCGGCGCGAGCCGCTCGGCGATCGCGCTCCGGCAGGTGCTGCCGAACGTGGCACCGCCCGTCGTGGTGTACTGCACCGCCCTCATTGGACTATCCATTGTGTACTCAGCCGGGCTGAGTTTCCTGGGACTGGGTATCTCACCGCCCACCCCCGAGTGGGGCCTGATGGTCAGCGAGCACACCCAGTACATCTACTCGGCGCCGTTCCTCGCCGCGATCCCCGCACTGGCGATCCTGGTCGCCTCGGTCGCGTTCAACGTGCTCGGCGACGGGCTGCGCGATCTGCTCGACGTGCGCGGGGAGGTGCGGGCATGAGCGTGATCCCGCCGCTGGAGGTCACTGATCTCACCACCACGTTCGTCGCCGGGCGCCGCCGGACCGAGGTCGTGCGCGGGGTGTCGTTCACCATCCGCCGCGGCGAGACGATGATGCTGTTGGGGGAGAGCGGCAGCGGCAAGTCCGTCACCGCGCGCTCGATCATGCGGCTCTACGGCTCCTCCGCCGACGTCGGCGGCAGCGTGCGACTGGCCGGCCGCGAGCTGCTGGAACTGCCCGAGCAGCAGCTGCGGGCGATCCGCGGCGGGCAGATCGCGCTCGTCCCCCAGGACCCGACGGGTGCGCTGGATCCGTTGCGCCGCATCGGTTCCCAGCTGGCCGAGGTGCTGGGCGTGCACGGCGTCGAGGGGGTGAAGACCGCCGCCCGCCGCCGTGCCGAGGAGCTGCTGGCGATGGTCGGCATCCCCGATCCGAAGCGGGTCGCGGACAGTTACCCGCACGAGCTGTCCGGCGGGATGCGGCAGCGGGCGGTGATCGCGATCGCGGTCAGCTGCGACCCGCAGGTGCTCATCGCCGACGAGCCGACCACCGCGCTCGACGTGACCGTGCAGGCGCAGATCCTCGAGCTGCTCGCGGATCTGCAGCAGCGGCTGGGGATGGCGGTGCTGATGGTCACGCACGATGTCGGGGTGGCCGCGGACTTCGGCGGCCGGGTCGGCGTGATGTACGCCGGCCGCCTGGTCGAGGACGGGCCGGCGAACGAAGTCCTTTCCACACCACGCCATCCCTACACCGCGGGACTGCTCGACTCGCTGCCGACACCGGGCGTCACGCGTGGTTCGCTGCGCTCGATCATCGGGTCCCCGCCGCCGGTCGGCGCGTTCCCGGCGGGTTGTGCGTTCGCCCCGCGGTGTCCCCAGGCGCGACCTTCGTGCGGCCACGAGGATCCGCCGCTGGTGGCCGTCGCCGAAGACCGCGTCGCCGCGTGTCCCGTGGTGAACGCCGAACAGGTGGTGGCGTGATGAGCGACGTGCTATTGCAGGCCGAGAACCTGAGCAAGACCTTCGGCAACGGGGTGCGCGCGGTCTCCGACGTTTCCCTGACCGTCCACAAGGGAGAGACGCTGGGCGTCGTCGGCGAGTCCGGCTGCGGGAAATCGACCACCGGGAAGATGCTGCTCGGCCTGCTCGCCCCCGACAGCGGGTCGGTCACGTTCGACGGGGTCCCGCTCGCCGGGCTCGGCCGCGGCCGGCTGCGCGCGCTGCGTGCCCGGTTGCAGGTGGTGCCGCAGAACCCGCAGACCTCGCTCAACCCCAGGCTGCGGGTGCGCCAGTCGATCGAGTTCAACCTGCGCGCGCACGGGATGGAGCGGGCGGCCCGGCGGCCGCGGATCCTGGAACTGCTGGAACGCGTCGGGCTCACCGCGGTACAGGCCGAGCGCTACCCGCACGAGCTGTCCGGCGGGCAGTTGCAGCGAGTCGCGATCGCCCGTGCCCTGGCCACCTCACCCGACCTGGTCGTCTGTGACGAGGCAGTGTCCGCTTTGGACAAGAGCGTGCAGGCGCAGGTGCTGAACCTGCTGGCCGGCCTGCAGGCCGAGACCGGGGTCGCGTTCCTGTTCATCTCGCACGATCTCGCCGTGGTGGAACACATTTCCGACCGGGTCGCCGTGATGTACCTCGGCCGGGTCGTGGAACTGGCCCCGGCCAGCCAGCTGTGGGCCGATCCCCGGCACCCCTACACCCGTGCCCTGCTCTCGGCGACCCCGGGGCAGGGACGGGAGCGCATCGTGCTCTCCGGTGACCTGCCCAACCCGGCCGACCCGCCGTCCGGGTGCGGCTTCCGCACCCGTTGTCCCGTGGCGGAAACGGCCTGCCAGACCGAATGGCCGCCGCTGGCCGAGGCGGCACCGAGCCACCAAGCCGCCTGTGTCCACGTGAGCCCCGTCGCCGTGCCGGGCTGACCTCCGCACCACCGCACGACTCCCCGCCGACGGCCACCGCGGCCGCCGGGCTGCTCCCGTACGCCCGAAATCCCCGCCCCGAGAGGAAAAATCGTGCCCCGCTACCTCACTCGCCGCCGCCGACGGCGGTTCACCCTCTTCGGCGCACTGCTCGCCACCCTGTCGCTGCTGGTGTCCGCGTGCGGTGGCAGCGCCACCTCGGCCGGCGGAGCCGGCGGCAACACGCTGATCATCGGCATGACCGCGTCCGACATCCCCGTCCTCGACACCGGTCTGGCGCAGGGGCAGGGCTACGAGGGCCTGCGCTTCGTCGGCAACCAGCTCTACGACGGCCTGACGAAGTTCGACCTGACCAAGGACAACCAGATCCCGAAGATCATCCCCGACCTCGCCGAGTCGTGGACGCCGAACGCCGACCTGACGAGCTGGACGTTCAAGCTGCGGCCCGGTGTCACCTTCCACGACGGCACCCCGTGGAACGCCGACGCCGCGATCTTCAACTTCGACCGCTACACCAACAAGAGCAGCCCGCAGTTCTACCAGGACCTCAACGCCCAGGGTGGCCTGTCGATCGCGGGAATCAAGGCGTACAAGAAGATCGACGACCTGACCCTGCAGATCGACACCAACGGCCCCTGGGCGTACCTGCCCAGCGACCTCGCCACGGTCTACTTCGGCAGCCCCACCGCGATCAAGGCCGAGGGCAACCAGGGTTTCGCCGAAAAGCCGGTCGGCACCGGGCCGTTCAAGTTCGACTCGCTGGTGCGCGGCCAGCGCATGGTGATGGTGGCCAACGACCAGTACTGGGCGGGCCGGCCGAAGGTGGACAAGGTGATCCTGCGCCCGATCCCGGACCCGACCGCGCGCACCGCGGCGCTGCGCTCCGGTGAGGTCAACTGGATCGAGGTGCCGCCGCCGGACGACGTGCCGAGCCTGAAGTCGCAGGGCTTCCAGGTGCTCACCAACTCCTACAACCACATCTGGCCGTGGGTCTACAACATGACCAAGGCGCCGTTCGACAACGTCAAGGTGCGCGAGGCGCTGAACTGGGCGATCAACCGCCAGGCACTGGTGGACAACATCCTCAAGGGCACCGCCGAACCGGCGCTCGGGTACGTGCCGCACGCGGACGCCGCCTACGAACCCGCCGACGACGTGTACGGCTACGACCCGGCGAAGGCCAAGCAGTTGCTCGCGGAAGCCGGGTATCCCAACGGGTTCACGATGACCCTGTCGTACCCGACCAGCGGCTCGGGCAACATGGTGCCCACCCCGATGAACACCGCCCTGCAGGCCGATCTCGCCGCGGTGGGCGTCAAGGTGGAGCTCAAGCCCATCGAATGGGCGGCGATGCTGAACGACTTCTTCACCGGCAAGATCCCCGACAACGCCGACGCGCTCAACATCTCGCTGAGCTACCAGCAGGAAGGCTTCTGGCGCAGCTGGTTCGGCAGCGATTCCGCGATCAACGCCGGAAAGTACAGCAACCCCGAGGTGGACGCGCTGTTCGCCAAGGCGCGGACGGTGCTCGACGACTCGGCCCGCGCGAGTCTCTACTCGCAGGCCGCGAAACAGCTCGGCAAGGACTCGCCGTGGCTCGTCGTGGTCAACGACCGCAACCCGCGCGTACTCGCTTCCAGCGTGCACGGGTTCGTCCAGGCCCAGTCCTGGTTCGCCGATCTGACCCAGCTCTCGGTCGGCTGAGCTTTCCGTTGTCCTGAAAGGAGATCAACCATGGCCATGCCCCGTGGACGCATCCGCGGCTTCGTCCGCCGCCCCACCGCCGACGAGGTCGCCGCGCTCGGCGCGGCCGAGCACCTCTCGCTCACCCCGCGCGAGGCCGAGCAGTACGCGCGGATCCTCGACCAGACCTTCGCCGGCGTCGACCGGATCGACGAACTGCACGCGCCGGTGCCGCCGCTGGTCTACACCGACCGCGACCCCGGCGGACCCGTCAGCGACACCGACGATCCGTTCCACGCGTTCATCCGCCGCTGCCACGTCAAAGGCGCGCCCGAAGGGGTCCTCAATGGACTGACGGTGGGTGTCAAGGACAATCTCGCGGTCGCGGGTGTACCGATCACGAACTCGTCGCGGACGTTGAGCTATACGCCGACGACCGACGCGGTCGTGGTGTCCCGCCTGCTCGCCGCGGGTGCCGACGTCGTCGGGAAGACCAACCTCGACGACTTCTCCACCTCCGGCACCGGCGAGTCGAGCTGGTACGGCCCGGCGCGCAACGCCGTCGACCCGACGCGGTCGGCGGGCGGCTCGTCCGGCGGGTCGGGCTCGGCGGTGCGTTCGGGCGCGGTGGATCTCGCGATCGGCGTCGACGAAGGTGGTTCGGCCCGGATTCCCGCGTCGTTCAACGGAATCGTCAGCATCAAGCCGAGCCAGGGCCTGGTGCCCTCGCACGGGCTGACCTACATGGACCACACGATCGACGCGGTCTGCCCGATGGCGGCCACGGTCGAGCTGACGGCCCGCATGCTCGACGTGATGAGCGGGCACTCCGACCGTGACCCGCAATGGGTCCGCGGGATGCCGGCAGCGACGACCGCCGCCGCGACGCTGGCCGGCGGGGTGGGCGGCCTGCGGATCGGCGTCGTGACCGAGAGCCGGGACCCGGCACTGTGCGAGCCGGGAGTGCTGGCCGCGTTCGAGGCTTCGTGTGCGGCGCTGGCGGCCGAGGGTGCCACCGTGTCCCCGGTGTCCATTCCACTGTGGACGGACGCGTGGGCTATCGAGACGACCCTGCTGCTGCACCAGGCGTGGCTCACCGCGCAGTCCGACGGCGCCGGCTACTCGCACCTCGGCGAGGTCGACGTCGAACGGACGCACGCGTTCGGCCTGGTGCGGCGGCTGGAGGCGGACTCGTTCCCGCCGTTCTTCAAGGTGTGGCTGATGGGTGGCCGCTACCTGCACGACAAGTACTTCTCCACCTACTTCGCCAAGGCCGCGAACCTGCGCCGGACGCTGATCGCGCAGCTCGACGCGGCGTTCGGGCAGTTCGACCTGCTCGTCACGCCGACCACACCGCAGGTCGCACCCGTGTTGCTGGACCGCCCCGCCGAGGATCCCGAGCTGCTCGCGCGGGGCACCACGATGGTCAGCAACACCTGTGTGCTCAACCTGTCCGGGCATCCGGCGCTCGCGGTGCCCAGCGGTGTCGACCCGGAGACCTCGATGCCCACGTCGATCCAGATAATCGCGCCGCTGTGGCAGGACGCCCTGACCTTCCGCGCGGGTGCGGTGATCGAGGACCTGGCCGGGGTGATGCCCGGCGGGGCCACCGCGGAAACGGCCGGGTCACGGTGATCGACACCGCCGCCGCGCGGCCGGCGGTCGTCCTCGGCCCGGGCTCGCGGCACCGGTTCCACCTCGTCGTGCTCGTCGCCGGGGTCGGATTCGGGCTGACCGCGCCGTTCACCGCGCTGCTCGTGGTCGGGCTCGGCGGCTCCCCGTCGTGGGCGGCGTACGTCGTCTCCTCGATGGGATTGTCCTTGCTGCTGATGGACTTCCTCGGTACCCGGTTCGTGCCGCGGGTGTCCTCCCGCACCGCGCTGACGGTCTCCCTGCTGGTGTTCGGGATCGGCTGCGTGTTCTCCGCGGTCACCACCAGCTGGGAGGTTGTCGGGCTGGCGCGGGTACTGCAGGGGTTCGGCACCGCGCTGTTCATGGGCGGCGGGATCGCGCTCGCCGTCCGGCTCGTCGGCGAGCACACCCGTGGCCGCGCGATCGGGACGTTCAACGCGTTCTGGTTCCTCGGGGTCGCCACCGGCCCGCTCGGCGGCGGCCTGATCGCGGCCGCCGCGCCGGGGCCGGACGGGTTGCGGCTGCTGTTCGGCGTGTGCGGCGCGGTGAACCTGGCGGGTGCGGTCGCGGCGTGGTTTTTCGCGCCCCGCTGGGTTTCCGCGGACCGGCCGCGGTTCGGCCTGCCGGCGGGGCTGGGCGTGCGCGGGCGGCGGATGTGGTCGGTGCTGGTGCTCACCGGGATCGGCCAGGCCGTCCGGTCCGGGCTGGCGCTGACCCTGGTGCCGCTGTTGGGCGCCCGGCTCGGGATGGGCTGGGTCGCTCTCGGCTTCGCGCTGTTCGCGCTGTCGGTCACCGACGTCGCGACGATGCATTTCGGCGGCGGCCTCTCCGACCGGTACGGCAGGCTGCTGCCGCTCGCCGCGGCACTGGCCTGGGGCACGGTGGCCGTCACCGCGCTCGCCACGGTCGTCCGCGGCCCGGTCGCGTTCACGTTCGGCGCGCTCGCCACCGGGGTCACGGTCGGCGCCACCTGGGTGGTCCCGGCCGCGATGACGATCGATCTTGCCGAAACGCCGGAGACCGCGCTCGCGGCCTACCGGATCGCCTGCGATATCGGGATGCTCGCGGGCGGGGTGTTCGCCGGCGCCGGCATCGCCATCGGCGGGGTGCACACCGCGCTCGCCGCCACGGCCGCCCTCCTGTTCGGCGGCCTGCTGCTCACCCTCACCGTCCGGGAAACGTTGCCTGCCAAGGAGAAACTCGTGCCCATGCCCGCGCCCGAGGAGTTCACCGTGTTCGCGGCGAACTCCGACATCGTGCTCACGCCGGACCGGCTCGCCCAGGCCTACGACACGCACGCGCACTACCGGCCGTACCTGGAACGCCTGCGGCAGCTGCCGTTGCCGTTCACCGGCGCGGTCGCCGAGCCCGCGACCGCGCTCGCCTGGATCGCCAAGGGAGGCAACGCATGAGTGACCTCGCCGACCTCACCGCGACCGAGCTGCTGGCCGCTTTCGCGGCGGGAACCGCGACCCCGAGCGAGGCGGTCGCCGCCTGCCTGGCCCGGATCGAGGCCACCGACCCGGGTATCAACTCGGTGATCACGCTGCTGGCCGACTCCGCCCGCACGCGGGCGGCCGAGTCCGACGCGCGCTGGCGCGACGGCACCGCCCGCCCGCTGGAAGGGGTTCCCTACGGCCTCAAGGACATCGTGGCCACCGCCGGGATCCCGACCACCGGTGGTTCCGCGCTCTACCGCGACCACGTGCCCGAGACCGGTGCCGTGCTCGCCACCCGACTCGCCGACGCCGGGGGAGTGCTGCTCGCCAAGCTCGCGACGTTCGAGTTCGCCTGCGGCGGCGCGGTGAACAAGACGTTCGGCCCGACCCGGAACCCGTGGGACCCGCGGCGCACGACGGGTGGTTCGTCCTCGGGCTCCGGTGCCGCGGTTGCGCTGGGCCAGGTGCCGCTCGCGATCGGCACCGACACCGGCGGCTCGATCCGGATCCCGAGCGCGTTCTGCGGGATCACCGGGATGAAGGCGACCTACGGCCGGGTGCCCCGGCACGGCGTGATGGGCCTGTCGTGGACGATGGACCACGCCGGGCCGATGACGCGCAGCGTCGCCGACGCCGCGCTGATGCTCGACGTGATCGCGGGCGCGGATCCCCTTGACCCGACGGCATTACCGGCCGAGAAGGTTCCGTTCACCGCCGCGGTCGGCCAGGACGTCAGCGGGCTGCGGGTCGCCCGCGACCGCGCCTTCCTCGAAGGCGACATGCATCCGGCGGTGGCCGCCGCCCACGAGACGGCGCTCGGTGAACTGGCCGCGCTCGGGGTCGAGATCGTCGACGTCGAGCTGCCCACGTTCGACCTCGCCGCGGTGGCCGGCTGGTGGATCATCTACGCGGAAATGCTGTCCCTGCACGAGGACCATCTGTCCACAATAGAGGATCGGGACGAGATGGGCGCCTCGCTGCTCGGCGCGGCCCCGTTCGTCAGCGCCGCCGACTACCTGCGGGCGCTGCGCCTGCGCCCGGTCTTCCAGCGCGAGCTGGAGTCCGCAATGGACGGTTGCGCCGCGCTCGTCACGCCCGGCATGACCGCGCTGCCGCCGCTGATCGCGCCGGAGATGACGTCCGATCTCGGTGACCGGGAGGTGCCGTGGCTGGATGCGGCCTGCCGGGTCAGCGTGCCGTTCAACCTGACCGGCAGTCCCGCGCTCGTCGTGCCCTCGGGCGAGGTGGACGGGCTGCCGGTGAGCCTGCAGTTCGTCGGGCGCCCCCGCGACGAGGCGACCCTGTTCGCGCTCGGGAGCGCCTACCAGGCCGCGACCGCCCATCACCTGCGCCGCCCGGCCCTGCCCGCGGCCGCCTGAGGAGGAGCCCGATGTATCTGACCATCACCGAAGCCGCCGCCGCGCTGCGCGCCGGGGACACCACGTCGGTCGCACTCACCGAAGCGGCGTACGCGGCCGCCGACGCGCACGACGAAACGCTCGGCGTGTACCTGTCCCGGTTCGACGAGACCGCGCTGGCGGCCGCCGCGAAGGCCGACGCCGAGCTGGCCGGCGGCACCGACCGCGGCCCGCTGCACGGGATTCCCTTGGGAGTCAAGGACATCATCACTACCGAGGAGGGCGAGACCACCGCGCAGAGCCTGATCCTCGACCGCTCGTGGGGGGTGGGTGACGCACCCGTGGTGGCCCGGCTGCGCGCCGCGGGCGCGGTCATCACCGGCAAGACCACCACGATGGAGTACGCGATCGGCACGCCCGACCCGGACAAGCCCTTCCCGATCCCGCGCAACCCGTGGAACACCCGGCACTATCCCGGCGGGTCCAGCTCGGGCACCGGCAACGGCGTGGCGGCAGGGTTGTTCCTCGGCGGTCTCGGCACCGACACCGGCGGCAGTATCCGTTACCCGGCAACGAGTTGCGGGATCACCGGGCTGAAGCAGACGTTCGGGCGGGTGCCGAAGGCGGGCTGCGTGCCGCTCGGCTACAGCTACGACCACATCGGCCCGATGGCGCGCAGCGCCGAGGACTGCGCCGCGATGCTCACCGTGCTCGCCGGGCACGACGCCCGCGACGCGACGTCGGTCGACCGGCCCGTCGGCGACTACACGAGCGGCCTGACCGGTTCCCTGGCCGGGATGCGCATCGGGATCGACATGCTGCTCGACCGCTCGCCGATGACCGTGCCGGAACTCCAGCCGGCGCTGGAAGCCGCCGTCGCCGAACTGACGGCCGCGGGCGCGGAGGTGGTCGAGGTGCGGTTGCCGCTGTACGACGAGCTCACGTCGGCCACCATGATCGGGCTGGCCGCCGAGGCGTACGCCTACCACCAGCCGGACCTGGGTAGCCGGTGGGCGGACTACGGCGCCGGCACCCGCACGGCGGTGGCCACTGGGGCACTCGTCAGCGCGGGCGACTACGTGCAGGCCCAGCGCGTGCGGCGGGTCGGGCAGCGTCAGGTCGCGGCCCTGTTCGCCGACGTGGACCTGATCCTGACGCCGACGAGCGCGTGTGGCGCGCCCGAAGTGGACAAGCTGACCTTGGGCCACATTATCGACGCGCTGCACACGCCGTACTGGAACGCCCTGGGCAACCCGGCGATGTCCGTGCCGATGGGTTTCACCCACGACGGGCTGCCACTGGGCCTGCAGATCGTCGGCAGGCCGTTCGACGAGGCCGCGGTCCTCGCGGCCGGTTTCGCTTACCAGCAAAGCACTTCCTGGCACCTGCAGGTGCCCGCGCTGTAGAAAGGACCACTCATGGAAGCCGATCCCACCATCGTCGTGCCGGCCCTGCTCGCCGCCGCCGGGCTGACCCCGCGGCCGGACGAGCTCGCCGTCATGATCGCCGATTTCCCCGCCCGCGCGGAGGAGATCGCGAAGTTGTACGCGGTACCGGAGGCCCGCTACGAAGAACCAGCCCTGATCTTTCACGCCGAGTTGTAAGGAGCGAGCCCGCGGTCAGCCGGGTTGTGACGCCGGAGCGGCCGCGGGCGCCGCTGTACCGCGGGTGGTGGATTCGAGCAGCACCTGGGCCACGTCGCGGATGGTGACATCCGCGGCCTGGTTTTCGCTCTGTCGCTGGACGAGTCCGTCGGACAGCATCACCTTGCAGAACGGGCAGCCGGTGACGATGGTGCCCGCCTCGGTGGCGATGGCCTCGTCGACCCGTTCCAGGTTGATCCGTTTGCCGATCTTCTCTTCCATCCACATGCGGGCCCCACCGGCGCCGCAGCACAGCGAACGGTCCGCGTGCCGGGGCATTTCGGTGAGCGTGGCGCCGGTGGCCTCGACGAGTTCCCGTGGCGGGTCGTAGATCTTGTTGTGCCGCCCCAGATAGCAGGGGTCGTGGTAGGTGAGCGGCCTGCCCGTGACCGGGCCGACGCCGTTGACCGTCGTGCCGGCGACGGGGGCGATCGGGACGAGCTTGCGTTCGCGCACCAGACGGTTCAGCAGCTGGGTGTGGTGCACGACCTCGTAATGCCCCTCCAGCTGCGGGTACTCGCGGCCGAGCGTGTTCAGGCAGTGCGGGCAGGTGGTGACGATCTTGCGGGTGCCCGGCTCGCGGCCCTCGAACACCGCGTTGAGCGTCTCCTTCGTCTCCTGCGCGAGCATCTGGAAGAGGAACTCGTTGCCGGAACGGCGTGCGGGGTCACCGGTGCAGGTTTCGCCGTCGCCCAGCACCGCGAACGTCACTCCGGCGATGTGCAGCAGTTCCGCGGTGGCCCGGACGGTCTTGCGTGCGTTGTCGTCGAACGCGCCGGCGCAGCCGATCCAGAACAGGTATTCGACGGCGTCGTCGAGATTCCCGTCGCACACCGGTACCTCGAAGTCCAGATCCTTGGCCCAGTCGAGCCGCTCGGAGTTGTTCTGCCCCCACGGATTGCCCTTGTTCTCCAGGTTGCGGAACAGGGTGCCGAGCTCGGTCGGGAACGCGGACTCGATCAGCACCTGATGCCGCCGCATGTCGACGATGTGGTCGACGTGCTCGATGTCCACCGGGCACTGCTCGACGCACGCGCCGCAGGTGGTGCACGACCACAGCACGTCCGGGTCGATCACGCCGCCTTCGCTCGCGGGACCGACCAGCGGCAGCTCGGGGCGGTCCGCGGGATCCTTGCCACCGATCAGATACGGCGCCTGGCCGAACAGGTGGTCCCGCAGGTCCATGATGACCATCTTGGGGGACAACGGTTTCCCGGTGTTCCACGCGGGACACTGGCTCTGGCAGCGACCGCACTCGGTGCACGTCGCGAAGTCGAGCATGCCCTTCCAGGTGAAGTCCTCGATCTTGCCGCGGCCGAAGATCGCGTCCTCGTCAGCCTCCTCGAAATCGATCGGCTTGCCGCCCGACTCCATCGGCAGCAGCGGGCCGAGCGCGTCCGGCAGCCGCTTCACCGTGACGTTCACCGGCGCCAGGAAGATGTGCAGGTGCTTGGAGTTGAGCACGATGTTCAGGAACACCAGCATCACGCCGATGTGCAGCAGCAACCCGACGTTCTCCACCACGACCAGCGTGCCGTGGTCCACAGAGGACAGCAGGTGGCCGATGCCGATCGAGACCCAGGCGCCCGAGGAGTACGGGAACGTGCCGGCCGCCGAGGACGCGCCGCGGAACAGGAACATCGTCCAGACCACGTTGAAGATCATGAACAGGATCAGCCACGCGCCGCCGAGGTGCGAGCCGAAGAACCGGGACTTGCGCTCCTTGCGATGCGGGTCCTGGCGGATCCGGATCACGGTGAACACGATCAGCGAGACCAGCACCGCGACCGCGATGAAGTCCTGCAGGAAACCGAGCACCCCCCAGTGCCCGACCCACCAGATGCTGAAGTGTTCGTCGAACAGGGCGCCGTAGGCCTCGAGGTAGACCGTCGCGAGGATGACGAATCCCCAGAACGTGAAGAAATGCGCCAGCCCGGGGACCGACCATTTGAGCAGCTTGCGCTGGCCGAAGACCTCGGCCAGATGAGTGCCGACCCGCTCGCGCAGGTTTTCGGTGCGGCCTTCCAGCGGCTGACCGGACTTGATCAGGCGGTTCAGCCAGACCGTTCGTCTCAGGGCCAGGGCGAGACCTACGACTGTGATCACGATGCCGAGAATCATCCGGACGAGCACGTATCCTCCGCACGGGAACGACAACAGCGGCGCCTGCGGGCTAGATCACGTTACCTCGGACGTGGCGTCACTGTGAAGTACACCGAAGCCGGTGTAGTAGCGGCAGGCGAGCGCGGCGCACTGCATCTTGCGGATCCGCCAGTACTTGCGGAACAGTTGCGGCTCGCGCAACCGCGCCGGATGGAGCCCGAGCCGCGGGTAGTGGCGGATACCGTAATGCTTGTCGTGCCGCCCTGCTTCGAATTCGCCCGTCGCCCAGCCCAGCCACGCGCGGCGGAGCATGATCGACGAGCAGGTGCCGGTGCCGCCGGTCCGGGCCGTGTGGCAGCAGAATCGGTGGAGGACGCGGAGATCGGGTAAGCCGCCGAGATCGACCGCCGGGATCGCGGGTGCCACGTGATCGATCACGACGTAGCCGGGATGGCGGTGATCGCCGGTGAAGCGAACCGGCAGCGCGCAGTAGAAACAACCGAATCCGTTGAGCCGGGCCATGGGCGAGCCTCCTCGGTGCCAGGCCCGGCCAGTGTGACCTATCACACGCCGACGCTGTCAAGAACGAGGAGGAGACCGGGCCCTCGATCCGGCCGAATGGCCTAATCGGCGGGATCCGCCCGATCGCCGCGAGGGTTCGCTCAACCGGCCCTCAGTTCTCACCGCTTGTACGCGTAATCGAAACCCGCTCCTACCCTGGCCGCGCAACGGTGAGCCGTGCTCCTGACCACGCGGCTCTCCGCGCCGGCACAGGCCGCGGCACGCGCACTGGGGGTGTACCTCCCGGTGGCGGCGGTGGCCGTCGCCGTGCTGGAGTCGGCGACCGACGTCTTCCCGGACAACGGGCTGATCAGCGTGATCACCCCGCTGCGCCTGGTCATCGGCGCCGCGCTGATCGCGCTCGTGGCGACCGGCGCCCGGGCGAGCGCCTTCGTGACCCGGATCGACGTGCCGATCGCCGTGCTGTTGCTGGTCGCGCTCGCCGGCACCGTGCTCGGTCACCGATCGGGCGCGCCGTTTCGCGAACTGTGCACCGAAGTCGCGCTGTTCTACCTCGTCGTCGGTTTCTTCCGGTCCCGGCCCGAGCCGTCGGCACCGATGTCGATGCTGGCTCTGGTCGCGGTGACCATCGCGGGCACCGTCGCACTCGCCCAGATCAGCAACCAGACCCCGACCGGGTTCTGCGCCGGCGGACTCCTGGGTGAAGGCGTCTGCGGGCATGGCGACTCGGCGGTCCGCGCGATCGGCACCTTCGCCAACCCCAACGTGCTCGCCGCGTTCCTGCTGCTGCTCGCACCGCTAGCGGCGCTAGCACCGCGGCTGGCCACCGAGCGAACCACCCGGCTGCTGCTGACCGGCCTTGCCGTGGTCGGCTTCGGCGCCGTGCTGACCACGTTCTCCCGCGCCGCCTACGTCGCGGCGTTCGCCGGACTCCTGGTCATCGTGGTCGTCCGCTGGATCCTGCCCCGGCTCAACCGCAACCAGATCTGGCTCGTCGTGACCGGCGGCGCGGGCGCGCTGGTCGCGCTGACCGTCGGGCTCATCGCTCTCTCGCGCGGCGGCGGTTCGCTCTACGGCCGCGGAAGTGCCTGGGGGACAGCGATTCGCGTGACGGAGTCGGATCCGTTGTTCGGCGTCGGGCTCGGCCGCGCCGGCGCGGTCATCAGCGCGAACACCACCGCCGGCCCGTTCGCGCACGCGCACAACCTTTGGCTCAACTGGCTGGTCGAGACGGGCGGCGCGGGTTTCCTGGCGTTCACCGTGATCACGGTCGCCGCGGTCTACTGCGCGGTCCGGCTCGCCGCCCGGGGCAGGGCGACAGGCGTCGCCGCCTTGGCCGGGCTGACCGGGTTCTTCCTGATGAGCCTGCTCGACGACCCGGCGAACCTGTCCCGGATCGCGATGGCGATGTGGCTCGTGCTGGGCGTGGTGATGGCGGAATCGCAGCCGCGGTGGCGGGATCCGGTCGTCGCGCCACGGCCCAAGGCACCGCCCCGAACCAGGACAGCCCAGACCGGCCCGAAGACCCGGGTCGTCCCGCGACCCCGGCGCGCGCCGGTCGCGGCCGAGCGCACCCGCCCCGTCCTGCCTCCCGTGGAAAAGCCCGCCGAGGTGACCCGGCCACAGCGCAAGGCGCCGACACACCCGACTCCCGTCCCCGGCCTCGAAGCCCCGCGGCGCCGCCGCCCGCCCCAGCCGCCCGGCGAACACCCGCAGCCTCCCGCGCCCCGGCGGACCTCGGGCCAGCACCGATTGCCCGATCCGCCGCCGCGCACCGAAGACGAGCGCCCGGAGTGGCCGCGCTGAAACCTTCCGACGGTACGGTCCCGGTGCTCGCGACCACGCCACGTCGAAAGGGCCCCTCGATGAAGCTCTACGCGGACCGTCCGTTCCGCCGCGTTTCCCAGTTCCTCAGCGATCTTTTCGCGCTCGCGGTCACCGCGCTCGCGATCCGGACCGGACTGGAGGTCCATGCCCAGGTGATGGAACTGCGGGCACCCGGCGACGGGCTGGTCGACGCCGGTTCGGGGCTGCGCAACACCTTCGACTCCGCGGCGAACAGCGCCGACGACGTTCCGCTCGTCGGCGGCACGCTCGCCCGCGCGCTGCACACCGGGTCCACCGCGGGCATCAAGCTCGCCGACGCCGGCCGGTGGCAGATCGACGCGGTGCAGCATCTGGCTTTCTGGCTCGCGTTCCTGATCATCGCGGTGCCCGTCACGTTCCTCGTCGTCACCTGGCTGCCGCTGCGGTGGCGCTTCGCCCGCCGGGCGACCGCCGGCGCCCGGCTGCGCGGTCTGGGCACCGCGGGTTTCGACCTGCTCGCGTTGCGAGCACTGACAGCGGAACGGCTGCCACGCCTGGCCACGACGACCGACGTCACCGAGGGCTGGCGCGAGCAGGATCCCGTCGTCATCGCGGAACTCGCGCGCTGGGAACTCCGGCGGATGGGCCTGCGCGCGGTCCGGTAGGCCGTCAGAGCGGGAGCAGCGTGAGCTGTTCGAGGTCGAGCAGCTCGCGCTTGCGCCGCAGCCCGCCCGCGTAGCCGGTCAGCTTCCCGTTGCCGCCCACCACCCGGTGGCACGGAATGAGGATGGACAGCGGGTTGCGGCCCACGGCGGCGCCCACCTGCTGCGGATTGGCGTCCCCGTTCAGCCGCCGCGCGAGTTCGCCGTAGGTGGTCGTTTCGCCATACCCGATCTCGGCGATCAGCGCCCACACCCGCCGCTGCAGCGGGTCGCCGCGAGCGTCGAGTGGCAGGTCGAACTCGCGCCGCTCGCCGGCCAGGTACTCGTCGAGTTGCGCGGCCACGTCGCCGAATCCCTCGTCGTCGCGCGGACCGAAGGTCTCGGCAGCCGGCCGGTACCAGTGGTGCGGGAAGTACAGGCCGACGATCGTGTTGCCGTCGCGCACAATGGTCAGATCGCCGAGCCGGGTCGGCAGCACCGTGTGTGTGTTCATGTCAGGCAGACGCGCGAGGCCCGGCAAACGTGAGATCTCACGTTCCGGCGGGCCGGGACGTCTTCGGGGGGTGATGGTGCGACCGTTCGAGCAAGTCGTGGCCGACTACGGGCCGATGGTGCTGCGCGTGTGCCGCGCGGTGCTGGGGCCGGTCGACGCCGAGGACGCCTGGTCGGAAACGTTTCTGGCCGCGTTGAAGGCGTACCCGGAGTTGCCGCCGGACGCCAACGTCGAGGCCTGGCTGGTCACCATCGCCCATCGCAAGGCGATCGACACGACCCGCGCACGGGCGCGGCACGCGATTCCCATGGACAGCCCGCCGGACCGGCCGAGCCGGGACGGCGTGCCCGGGGACGGCGGCACCGAGGTGTGGGACGCGCTGGCGCGGCTGCCGGACAAGCAGCGCGCGGCGGTGGCCTATCACTACGTGGCCGGGCTGCCGTACAAGGAGATCGCCGCGATCACCGGAGGGAGCACCGACGCGGCGCGCCGGGCGGCCGCGGACGGCATGAAGGCCCTGCGCGGCGCGTACGGCGAAGGAGGAAAATCGTGATGAGTGAACAGTTTCTGGCTGGTCTGTCCACAATGGAGGACGAGACGATCGCGCGGCTGCGCGCGCGGCTGGCGGTGACGGCCGAGCGTGACGGCCTGCTGGACGTGGCCTACCGAACGGTGGACACCCCGGTGGGCACGCTGTTGCTGGCCTCGACCGGGCAGGGTCTGGTGCGGGTGGCCTACGACCGGCACGACGAGGTGCTCGCGGCGCTGGCGGAGGCGGTGAGCCCGCGGATCCTGAACGCACCGGACCGGCTGGACAGTGCGGCGCGCCAGCTGGACGAGTACTTCGGCGGGCGGCGCCGGCGGTTCGAGCTGCCGCTGGATCTGCGGCTGGCCAAGGGTTTCCGCCGGCAGGTGCTGAGCCATCTGCCGGAGATCGCCTATGGCCGAACCGAAAGCTACGCCGAGGTCGCCCGGGCCGCGGGCAGCCCGAGGGCGGTTCGCGCGGTCGGCACGGCGTGTGCGACGAACCCGCTGCCGGTCATCATCCCGTGCCACCGGGTGATCCGCTCCGACGGCGGCTACGGCGCCTACGTCGGCGGCGAAAGCGTCAAGAAAACCCTTCTGCTGCTGGAAAAGGCGTGACGCTTCAGCTGTGGTCGAACGGGCAGCCCTGGCCCTGTCCGGCATCGCCAGGTGCGCCGCAGTAGAACGCGACGCCCTTCACCTCGCCCTGCTCCACCGGACGAATGTTCGGCTCCGGATGCTGAGGACTTCCCGCCACACGCCGCCCGGGGTGATGGGGATCGACGCGTTGCCCAGCCGTAGATGTTGGACCGAGGTGATCAGCACCTGCATCGCGTCGTAGGACAGTGCCGCGTGCCCGTCGAGCGACGGGTCCTCGTTTTCCCCCTTGTCATGCGGGAACAGCGCGTACAGGCCATTCCCGGCGTTGTAGAAGTCGGCTGCCGGGCCCTGTGATGCCGCGGTGGGTGCCGTGGCGAACGAGGTGTACCAGAACGGGACCGACCGGGTCTGTTCCCGGGCCGCGGTATCCGCGACGTAACGGGTCACGTCGTCATCGGCGAGCAGCGCCGACGGCGACGGGCAGTTGCGGAAGCCTTCGATGAAGGCGCTGAAATCCGGCATGCCGTCGCCGGCGTAGTAGACCAATCCGGGGAATCCGCAGGCGTTCTTGCCGTTCTGGTTGGGGTAGAGGATTCCGGGCTTGACCGCGGCCGACGGGGTGTTGGTGGGTGCGAACCGCACTGTCCGGACGCGGAACCCGCTCTTGGTGAAGCTGTCCAGCACATCCGCGGTGAGGTTCTGCGCGTAGGTGTCGTTCTCATCGTCCGGGGTGAACACCTCGATCTCGTCGTCGATCGTGTTCGCGGCCCGCAGCCGGGTGGCGAAGGCGGCCGCCACGTCGGCTTCCCGGTGGTTCTGCGGCGAAACCTGGTAGTACAGCGGGTTGGAGTCGCTCAACTGGTCCTCGGACAGGCTGGCGCCGATCGTGGGCAGGCCGTCGAGGGCCAGCGCGAGGACGGTGTCGTCGACCCCCTTCGTGCTGTGGTCCAGACCAATCACGCCGACCAGCGGAGCGTCGGTCATCGGCAGGTCGCGCAGCTGCGTGGCCACCGTCGTCCCGTGTGTCATGTTCGTGCCGCCGTTGCCGATGAGCACCCGAATGAGCGGCTGCAGGCCCGAGGGGTCGTCCCGCGTCAGCGCCTGCAGGTCCACCACGGTGAGGTAGGCCCGCTCCGGATTCTCGCCGTGCCTCTCCTCCGCGTCCTGGTTCTGGTCCAGGATCGTCCGGCTGACGTCGGCGAGCGCCGGGTCGAACGGGTAGTGGCCGTCGGTGACCCCGATGCACGGGTCGTCCATCCAGGCCAGCGTCGAGCCCGCCGCCGGCCCGCAGTGCCGGTCGCTCCACGCCGAATATCCGGTGACGGCAGCGGCCAGCAGCACGGCCACCGCGCCGACCGGCACGATCCGCCGGCCCCACCACGGCGGGCGCGCGAACGCGTAGTGATCCAGACCAGCGACGACCTGCCAGGTGTCGTCGTCCTCGCCGGCCGCGTCCGGCGTCTCGATCCGCAGATGCCAGGCGGAACCGGTCCGGGCCCGCCTGGCTTCCGGCAAGGACCGCAGCCAGGACGCATAGGCACGGTCGGCGTTCTCCGCGCAGAAGATCTCGCGCCGCGTGCCCTCCAGCGGTGCCTGCTCACCGGCCGCGACCACCAGCAGCGGATCGAAGAGCCCGACTTCGTTGCGCACGTGGTTGATCAGCCGCAACAGGGTGGCGCCGCCGTTGTCCGCGGTGACGTCGTCGAGCAGCAGTGCCGCGTAGGTCATCCGCCGCGGTCCGCCGGCCCGCCACGGCATCCGCCACGCGCGGCGCAGATCCTCCAGGAAAGCGTTGGTGAGCAAGCGGGTGAGCTGGACGGCGTTCTCCTGCCGCCAGCCGTCCGCGCCGCCGGTGAGCCGTTCGGCGAAGCCGGGGAAACCGCCGGGCACCTCCGGGGTGAGGTGCGGCTGCCGCAGGAACCACCGGTACTGCTGCCCGATCAGCGGGACCCGGCCGGTCACCCGCAGGACGAACAGCAACGGCGGGAGGAGCCGGATCAGCCGGGCCGCCAGCCGTAGCCAGCCGGACACCGGGACGTCCTGGTCGACGCTGGTGATGGCGTCGTCGAAGCGTTGCGTGACATCGCGGGCGCGCAGCCCGGCCCGCAGTTCGGCGCTGCGCCGCGCGCCGTCGGGCTCGTCGAGTTCCAGGCTCATCAGCCAGTCCAGCAGGCCGAACCGGCGGAACCGGATGCGCCCGCCGGTCGCGTTGCGGCTGCTGCCCAGCGCCTGCGCGGCATGGGCGAGGATCTCCCGGATCCGCTGGACTTCGGCCTCGCCACCGGCGGGCACGGTGTCCGCCGACAGCCGCAGGTGGCTGTGCGGAACCCGGCGGGGGCGGGCTTCGGTGAGCCGCCAGGACAATCCGCGCAGCAGCCCGGCGTGCGGGGCCGGCCGGATCAGGCACACCATCGGAAGCCCGCGCTGGGTCCGCCGGCCACGCCGGCCGGGCGCGCTCGCGGCCGGATGCCTCCCAGGCAGGTTTTCCGGGATCTCGTTACTGATCCGACCAAAAGTAGGCGGACCCCGGGCAATGCGTAACCGTTGCTACACAAGCCGGGTAGCCGTGACTGTGGTCGGATTGGTAACGAACGGCTCAGTACCTTCCCTGACCGGTGTTGTTCGGGTTCTGTTCACCCGGACCGCTGGGTTCGTCCAATGTGGACTTCCCGGCTCTTCGCGGCGTGGGACGCGGCCCACGCGGTGACGCCGATGCTGACCAGCGCCGCGGCGAGGATCGCGCCGCCCTCGCCGGGGGCGAGCAGGTGCGAGCTGGTGCCGATGGTGACCGCCGCGACGGGCACCCCGAGCTGCGCCCCGGCCAGCACCGCCAGCGGCAGCGGCTGGCCGGCCAGGCTGGCGGCCGCGTGCACGAGGACGCCGCCGGCGGCGAGCAGTGCGGCCAGCACGAACATCACCGGGTGCTGGCCGAGCGCGCGCAGGTCCAGCGAGGCGCCCAGCCAGACGAAGAACACCGGTCCGAGGAACCCCTCGGTGACCGCGAACAGCTGGCGGGCCAGCCGCCGCGGTTCGCCGACGGCGGCGAGCGCCAGACCGGCGACGAACCCGGCGAGCATCACCGACACGCCGACGGCCTCCGCCAATCCGGCGAGTCCAAAGAGGACGATCAACGCGACGCGCAGTTCCAGTCCGAAATTGCGGGCTTTGCTGAGCTTGTGTGCCCGGTCGACGAGCCCGCGCGCGTGCAGCCAGTGCAGCAGCAGGAAGAAGACGCCGCCGGCCGCGATGACGGCGAGCGCGCCGAGCGCGGCGCGGGCGGCCCGGGCGGGGTCCTCCGCGAGCGGCAGCGCGACGATGCACACCGTGTCCGCGATCGCGACCTGCACGATCGTCGCGAGCACCGGCGGGGTGTCCAGCCGCGCCTCGTCGATTACCGGCATCACCAAGGCCGCGGAGCTCGACGCGAGCAGCACCGCGTAGAGCGGCCCGTGCCCGGTGCCGACCAGGGCGGCCACCCCGATCCCGGCCGGCACCGCCAGTACGCCCACCACGACGGCGAGCAGCGACCCGCGGCGCAGCGCGAGCCGCAATGCCTTGTCGCGCAACGGAACGTGGCTCCCGGCGACCATCATCACGAGGGCGAACCCGGCCGAGGCCACGAACGACAGGACCGGATCATCGGGATGCACCCAGCCGGTGCCGGTGCGCCCGACCACCACGCCCATCAGGATTTCACCGACGACGACCGGGACGCGCGCGTGTTTCACGGTGGCCAGGATGGGCCCCGCGAGGCCGGCCAGCAGCACTACGGCCAGGGCGAACAGGCTCACGGGTACTCCCTTCGGCGGACCCCTTATCGTCGCCGCGTCCGGCGGCCGCCGCAAACACCGCGGCGTCCGGCCCTTGCCCGAGCTATCGAGATTCGATAGGTTTGCATCGTAAATCGATCGAGGGACGGGTCATGGGAAAGCTGACAGTGCAGGCGCTGCGCGCCGTGCTCGCGGTGGTGCTCGCCGGCACCCTGTTCATCCAGGTGTTGATGGTGTGGACAGTGGTCAGCGGGAACGACCCGGAGGACGGGTCGCTCCCGCTGACACCGCTGCGCGTGATCGCGATCCTGGGCATGGTGTCGGTACAGGTCGCCGTCGTCTGCGTCTGGCGGCTGGTGACGATGGTGCGGCGCGGAACCGTGTTCTCCCACGCCGCCTTCCGGTACGTGGACATCGTGATCGGCGCGATCGTGGCGGCCGCCCTCGAGTGGTTCGCGGTCACGATCATCAACGCGCCGGGCCAGCGGGACGACCCGGGCGTCACCCTCATCATGGGCGGGGTCGGCGTGGCCATCCTCGGGGTCGCGCTCATCGTGCTCGTGCTGCGGATGCTGCTCGCCCAGGCCGTCGCGCGCGACGTCGAAGCGACGCGGATGCGGGCCGAGCTGGACGAGGTGATCTGATGCCGATCGCCGTCGACATCGACGTGATGCTGGCCCGGCGGAAGATGTCCGTGGGGGAGCTCGCGGACCGCGTCGGGATCACGCCCGCGAACCTGGCCGTCCTCAAGAACGGCCGCGCCAAGGCGGTCCGCTTCGCGACCCTCGCCGCGCTCTGCGAGGTGCTCGAATGCCAGCCGGGCGACCTGCTGCGGTGGGAGGCCGAGGACGCCGGGGGCGGCCGCCGCGCCGGCACCGACGCGGCGGCCGGAAGGCCCGTCAGGAGGGCATGAGCACGCCATCGATGATGTAGACGGTCGCGTTGGCCGTCTGCACGTTGCCGCACACCACCTTGGCGGTGCCGTTGACGGTGAAGCTGTCGCCGCTGCCGGAGGTCTTCACGCTCGCGCCCTCCAGCGTCGTGAAATCGCCGGAGGCGAGCTGCGCCGGAGTGATCTTCTGCGGCACCACGTGGTACTGCAGCACCTTCGTGAGCGTGTCGGTGTTGGCGAGCACCTGGTCCAGATCGGCCTTGGGGATCTTGCCGAACGCGTCGTTGTCCGGTGCGAACACCGTGATGCCCTGGGCGCTGTTGAGCGTGTCGGCCAGGTTCGCCTTCTGCACCGCGGTGACCAAAGTGGACAGTAGCGGGTTGCTGCTCGCCGCGGTGGCCACGGGAGCCTGCGCCATGCCCTGGAAGCTGCCCGCGCCACTGGCCGGAACCTGACCGCACGCCGCACCGAACTGGGCCTCGGCCGCCGCCGGGCTACTGCTCATCGGCGGCGTCGCGGGCGCGCCGGCACCGCTGCTGCCGGAATCCCCGGAGCCGCCGCAGGCGGCGAGTCCGGCGGCCAGGCCGGTCACCGCGGTCACCGTGAGCACGATTCGCTTGAGCTGCATTGTTCTTCCTTTCCTCACGCGGTGACGGTCACCACGATCGACTCCCAGCCGGTCGCGCCGCTGGGAAAAACGGGAGCCCGCTGCTCGGGCTGCATCTGGCCGCGCCCGTCGGCCGCGCGGACCTCGATGCGGTGGGCGCCGGGGGTCGCCTCCCACCGGTAACGCCACTGGCGCCACGTGTCGGGGCTGACCTGGCTGGTCAGTTCGGCGTCCCGCCACGGTCCGCCGTCGAAGCGCACCTGCACGGTCGCGATCCCGCGGTGCTGCGCGTAGGCCACGCCAGCCACCGTCACCGGACCCGCTGGTACGCGGGCGAAAGCGCGTGGCACATCGATGCGGGAGCCGGTCTTCGCCAGCCCCGTGCGGTCGTAGCCGCGCCGCACCCAGTACGGCTGCTCGGCGAACGTGGTGAGGTTCAGCTCGCGGACCCATTTCGTCGCGGACGCGTAGCCGAAGAGGCCCGGCACGATGAGCCGTGCCGGAAAGCCGTGCTCGACCGGCAGCGGCACCCCGTTCATCGCGACGGCCAGCAGCGCGTCGCGCCCGTCGAGGACCAGCTCGGCGGGGCTGCCGATGGTCATCCCGTCGACGGCGGTGCTCAGCAGTTGTTCCGCGCCGGGCCGGGCACCGGCCTCACGCAGCAGGGACGCCAGCGGAATCCCGGTCCAGCGCGCGTTCCCGACATACGGTCCGCCGATTTCGTTGGAAACACAGGACAAGGTGAGGTCGCGCTCGACGAGTGGCCGCCGCAGGATGTCCGCGAAGCTCAGCCGCAGCTCGTGGTCCACCATCCCGTGCACGCGCAGCGTCCACTCGTCCGGCGAGACCTGTGGCAGCACCAGATCGGTGTCCACCCGGTAGAAGTCCTTTGTGGACGTACGGTACGGGGTGAGACCGGCGACGGGGAATTCGTGACCCGCGGGCGGTTGCGGTGCCGGCTCGGCGGGCGGCGGGATCCGGACGTTCGCGGAACCCGAATTGCCTTGCAGCAGCCGGCCACCGGCCCAGGCGGCCGCCGCGACGCCCGCGATCAGCAGTGCCCGGCGGCCGGTCGATGCCGGCCGTGGCCGGGCCAGCGCCATCAGCGTGGCAGCGCCGGCGACCGCGGCCGCGAGTGACGGCAGCACGGAAAGACCGGTCGCCACGGGGGAAATCGCGGCAGCGGCCATCCCCGCCACGCCGAGCATCGTCACTACGGCGGCGCCGAGCCACGGACGCCGTAACGCCAAGGCGCCCGCGACCATCGCGACGGCCGCGAGCACGATCAGGACCGCGCCGATCAGCACCGGCTTGTCGTTGGTGCCGAACTCGCGGATCGCGAACTCCTTCGCGGACACCGGTGCCAGATCGATCAGCGCCGTGCCGACCGCGAGCGCCGGAGCCGTGGCGGGGCCGGTGAAGGCGGCCACGAGCTCACCGGTCCCGAGGGCGGTGGCCGCGGCGAGGACGCCGATCAGGGCGCCCAGCCCGAGCCGGGCGAGTCTTCGCTTCACGTCCCCGGTTTCGAAGCTGCGGCGGGCTCGGTTTGGTCCGGATTCCCGGACCAATCCGGCGTCGCGCCGGCACCGAATAAGCGGCGCGGAAGTACGAGAGGATCGATGAATGGACGACTCGGTGCGCGCCATACCGTCGCTGCGAGGCGGCGGCCTCAGCCCGGAAGACCTGCTGGCCCAGGTCGCGCGGGGCAGCGAGGCGGCCTTCGAGCAGCTGCACGACATCGTGGCCGGCCCGGTGTTCGGCGTGGTCCGGCGCGTGGTGCGCGACGTCGCGCAGTCCGAGGAGGTCGCCCAGGAGGTGCTGGTCGAGCTGTGGCGGACGGCACCGCGGTACGACCCCGCGCAGGGCAGCGCGGTGAACTGGGCACTGACGCTCGCGCACCGCCGCGCGGTCGACCGGGTGCGCTCGGCGCAGGCCAGCGCCGACCGCGAGCAGCGGGTGGGCACGATGGCGCCGGGGCGGGAGTTCGACGAAGTGGTCGAGGCGGTGACCGCGCGGCTGGAACGCGAGCAGGTGCGGCGGTGCCTGTCCACATTGACCGAGCTGCAACGAGAGTCCGTGCTGCTGGCCTACTACGGCGGGCACACCTACCCCGAGGTGGCCGAGCTGCTGCGCAGTCCATTGGGGACGATCAAGACGAGGCTCCGCGACGGGCTGATCCGGCTGCGTGACTGCCTGGGGGTGACCCGATGACCACGCCCGACGTGCACCTACTCACCGGTGCCTACGTGCTGGACGCGCTCGACGAGCCCGAACGCCGCCAGTTCGAGCGGCATCTGGCCGAATGTCCCGAGTGTGTGCAGGAGGTCGCCGGGCTGCGTGAGACCACTGTCCGGCTGGGACTCGCCGTGTCCGAAACCCCGCCTGCCGGGATGAAGGAGCAGGTGCTGGCGAGGATCGGGCAGGTGCGCCAGGAACCACCTGGCATCGGGTACCCGCGCGTGCCGGCGCGGCGCGGGCATCGCTGGCCGGTCCGGCTGGTGTCGGTGGCGGCCGCGGTCGCCGTCGCCGTGGCCGCCGCGCTCGGCGTGGTGGCCTACCAGACGCAGAGCCGGCTCGACGCCGCGCGTGCGCAGCTTTCGCAGGTGCGGTCGGCGCAGAACGCCGTGGCCGAGCTGCTGTCGGCACCTGACCTGCGCGCCATCCCGGCACAGGGCGGCCGGGCCGGCGGGGGCAGCGTGCTGGTGTCGCGGCAGCTCGACCGCGGGCTGCTGTTCGTGTCGGGGATGCCGGACCAGCCCGCCACTTCGACCTACCAGGCATGGGTGATCGCCGACGGGACGGCGAAGTCGATCGGCGTACTCGGGCCTGCCGGCAGGACGGCGACGCCGCTGCTGTTCGGCTCCCTCGGTGGCGCCGACGAGGTGGCGATGACCATCGAACCGGCGGGCGGTTCGCGGGAGCCGACGACGAGCCCGGTGGTGTGGTTCCTGCTCTAGCGAGTGGCGAGACCGTCGAGTTCGGCCATCGTTTCCGCGCTGAGCCGGATGGCTCCGGCGGCGACGTTCTCGGTCAGGTGGGCCGGATTCGCGGTGCCGGGGATGAGCAGGGTGCGCGCGTAGTGCGCGAGCTCCCACGCCAGACCGACCTGGGCGGGGGTGACACCCAGGGCGGTGGCCGCGGCGCGCACGGTCGCGTGCTCGGTGACCTTGGGGAAGCCCGGGAACGCCGAACCGAGCGGGAAGAACGGCACCCAGGCCACGTCGTGCTCCCGGCACAGGTCGAGCAGGGGTTCGCTGGAGCGGTCGAGCAGGCTGTGCGCGTTCTGCACGCACACGATGCCGGCGGGCAGCGCCTGGCGCAGCTGCCCGGCACTGACGGCGCTCAGCCCGATCCCGCCGATCTTGCCGTCGTCCCGCAGCGCTACCAGTTCCGCGAGCTGGCTGTCGAGATCGACGCGCTGGTCGCCCTCGGCGACGATCCCGGGCGGGGTGTCCGTCCGGCGGAGGTTGACCACCGCGAGCCGGTCCGCGCCAAGCGTCGCGAGGTTCGCCTCGACGCTCGCGCGCAGCTGCTCCGGTCGTTGCGCGGCGACCAGGTCGCCGTGCTCGTCGCGCACCGCGCCGACCTTGCTCACCAGTGCCAGGTCGTCCGGATAGGGATGCAGCGCGGCCCGGATCAGCTCGTTCGCGACGGTTTCTCCGTAGAACTGTGCGGTGTCGATGTGGTTGACGCCCTGCTCGATCGCCGCGCGCAGGACCGCGACGCCGGTCTCGCGGTCGACGGGCGGGCGGCCGGGTGACTCGGCCAGCTGCATCGCGCCGAAACCGACCCGGGCGACCCGGTGCCCGGCCAGTGTCGTGGTGCCCCCGGGTGCCTGCCGGGTGGTGTCGCTCATGTCGTGCTCCCTTGCCGGAATGGCATAGTGGTGGTCGAGGATGTACCGGAGGTCCCTCCGGTACAACGAAGCGTAGCAGAATCGGAGGACCCTCCGGTATGGCCGGGACTCAGGGAAAGGCCGTGCGCGTGGACGCGCGGCGCAACCGGCAGCGCCTCGTCGAGGTGGCCCGCGAGGCGTTCACCACGGGCGAGGACAAGGTGTCCCTGGAGGCGATCGCCCGCGAGGCCGGCGTCGGCATCGGCACCCTCTACCGGCATTTCCCGACCCGGGAGGCGCTGGTCGAGGCCGTGTACCGGGCCGAACGGACCTGGCTGCACGACAGCGCCGGCGAACTGCTGGCCACCCTGTCCCCGGACCGCGCGCTGCGCGCCTGGATGGACCGGTTCGGCGACTACGTGGCGACCAAACGGGAGCTGGGCGACGCCCTGCGCGCGCTGATCGTCTCCGGCACGGTCACCTCGGCGGAAGCCCGCGCCGAGCTGTCCGCCGCCGCGAAACAACTGCTCGACGCGGGTGCCGCCGCCGGCACGGTGCGCGCCGATGTGCGCGCTGAGGACGTGGTCGTCGGCGTGCTCGGGATCCTGGTCGCCTGCGGTCAGCGGCGTGACCAGGCAGACCGGCTGCTGGACCTGCTGATGGACGGCCTGCGCCGGAGCTGACGTCAGGCGGCGGGCACGTCGACCGGGATCGCGATCAGGCTCGCCTCGCGCGCGGCCGTCCGTGCCTCCTCGGCGAAATCCGGTGCGGCGCAAGCGAAAAGAGTCTTCCCGTCGGAACCGCCGAGCGCGCAGGCGAACACGGGTGTGCCCGGCTCGATCTCATCGGTGATCTCGCCGCCCTCGACGACCCGCAACAGCCGCGCGCCGGTGGCGTCCGCGATCCACAGCGCGCCTTCCGCGTCGAGACAGCAGCCGTCCGGGGAAACCAGCCGTGGCAAGGGTTCGCCGGGCGCCCGGTCGACCGGCAGCGGACCGAACTCCGCCCAGATGCGGCGGTTCACCAGCCGTCCGTCGCCGGTCACGTCGAAGGCGGTGACCCGGTTGCCGAACGTCTCGCCGACGAGGAGTCCCCCGTCGTCCGTGAGCACGCTTCCGTTGGGAAACCACAACTCCGCGGCGACCTCGGTGACCGTGCCGTCGGGATCGGCCCGGTGCAGCGCGGCCGGGCGGGGCGCGGCGCCATCCATCAGGTCGAAGCCGAAGTTGCCGACGTACACCCGGCCTTGCGCGTCGAGGACCAGATCGTTGAGATGGCCGCCGGCGTGCCCGCTCAGGTCGGCGTGGGTGACCAGCGTGCCGTCGGGCTCGCGCCGCAGGAGCCTGCGATCGCGCATGGAGCTGATCACCAGCCGTCCGTCGGGGAGCCAGCCCAGCCCGGACGGTTGGCCTGGGACGTCCGCTTCGACCCGCTGGTCCGAACCATCCTCGCGGGCCGAAAACACTTGGTGCAGATAGAAATCGGAGAACCAGATCCGTCCGTCGTGCCAGCGTGGTCCTTCGAGGAACGCGAAGCCGTCGACGACGGTGGTCACTGTGCCGGGCCGCATCAGCGCATGGTCACGACTTCGGCCCGGACTGTCAAGCGGGTGCTCCCGTCCCGGCGTCGGCGTTGAGGCCGGCGACGGGAGCGTGGCGCTACTTGCCGGTCATGAACTCCGGGATGGACAGCGGGCGGTTCACGATCCGGACGTCACCGATCCAGCCGAGGAACACCATGTCGATCGCGCCGCCGTACTCGTGCCCGCCCAGCAGCCACGGCAGGCCGAGCGAGGTGATGCCGACCGAGATCGTGGACGGGTTGTCGACGACCGGGGCGCCTTCCACGTACAGCATCGTGTGCCGGCCGTCGTTGACCACGGCCAGGTGCCACCAGGTGTTCTCGACCAGCCCGTGCCCCCAGTTGGTGGTCGGGTAGGTGTTGTTCAGCGGGTAGCAGTTGAACTGCGGCTCGCGGCCGTTGTTCGAAATGCTGAGCGTGGCCACCGGCTCCTGCGGGTCGGTGTTGCGGCCGCTCTTGCCCGCCTTGCCGGCCTCGCCCCACCGGCTGAGCACGGACGCCCAGCCGTTGTTGCCGGCGTCCCAGCCGAGCGGGATCTTGATGAACGTCTCGATCGTGTACCCGCGGGCGAACGTCTCGGCGTTCAGCGGAGCCTGCTGGCCGGTGGTCAGGTACGCGCCGTGCAGCGGGTTGCGGCCGCCGGCGAATCGCACGCTGGCGTGCCCCGGCTGGTCCGGGTGGTGGTCGTCGGACCAGGTCAGCGCGTCGGCGGCGCTGCCCGGCACGGACAGCAGCGTCAGGTCGTTGCCGTGCCCGGACAGGTCGCGGACCTGCTGGCTACCGGTGACCGGGGTGCCGTTCGCGCCGCCCTGGTCGAACCGCCAGTACGCCAGGGTGCCCGGCACCAGCACCTTGTTCGCCGGGCGGGCCGGGCGGGTGGTGACCGGGATGAAGCTCGAGAACCGCTGCTCGAAGTCGATCGCCATGGAGAAGTTGTCGACGCTCGTGGTGAGCCGCGCTTCCTGGGCGGCCAGCGCGTTCCGCTGCTCCGGCTCCTGGGCCAGGATCCACGGCGACAGGGTCTCGACGTCGATCGTGTTGCGGGCCAGGTCGAAATGGTAGAGCCGCAGCATTCCGCCGCCACCGAAGTAGCGGTTCTGGTAGTTCGTGATGTGCAGGTGCACGTCGTGGCCGGCCGCGTTCTGGCGGGTCACCCGCCCCGGCGGCCAGAAGTGGCCGTTGAGGGTGAGGAAGATCTGGTCGTTGTTGGTGATCAGGTTCTGCCAGACCTGCTCGCCGTAGCCGGTGAACACCGCGTTGTTCTCGGGATCGCCCGACTCGTACGGGTACACGTTGTCGTCGTAGATCGAGCCGACGATCTCGTGCGAGGTGAGGATGACCGGCAGCTTCGGGTGGTCCTTGATGACCTGGTTGGCCCACGCGAAGCCCTGCGCGGAAACCCGCCAGTCCATCGCCAGCAGCAGCCATTCGCGGCCGGCGGCCTGGAAGATGTGCGCGGTGTTGTAGCCGCTCGGGTCGGCGCCGGCGAACGTCTTCGACCGGGCGAACCGCTGCGGGCCCATGGTCTGCAGGTACGGCGTGGAGCCGCGGGTGTCGTCACCGCTGACGTCGTGGTTGCCGGCCAGCACGCTGTACGCGACGTTGCGCGAGTCCAGCATTTCGAACGCCTTGCCGACCGCCTGGAACGACGACGGGTCGGCGTCCTGGGTCAGGTCGCCGAGGTGCGCCATGAAGACGATGTTGTTCGGGTTGCCGTCGTTGCCGCTGTTGTTGATGACGTAGCGGAACGACTCCTCCTGCGGGAGCGAGTTGATGCTGTTCTGGCTGCCCCAGTACAGGAACTGGGTGTCGGGCATGACGGCCAGGGTGAACTGGAGGCTGTCCGGATCGGGGTTCCAGCGGCCGATGTTTCTTTGCTGCTGGTTGTCGGCGGCGAACGCGGGGAGCGCGCCGAGGGGGGCGAGAGCCGCCGCCCCCGCACCGGCGAGACCCGCGGTACGCAGGAAGGTTCGCCGGTTTGGTCCCGTCTTCGCCGATGCCTCATCGGCGCCGTGTGGATCGCACATGGCTGTGCCTTTCGGGGTGGGAAACAAGCCGACCGGACGCTACGTCGAACCGGCCAAGCCGGAACGAACGTCAGGTGACGCGGATCGATCAGCTGCGTGACGCCTGTAAAGGGACATTCCGGTCCACCTGGGCGTGCCCGTGACCAGGACTGTTCCCCGATTAGGCTGCGGACATGTCACGGCTGCTGGTGGTGGAGGACGACGAGACGATCGGGGGCGTGCTGGAGGCGAGCCTGCGCCGGCACGGCTTCACCGTCCGCTGGGAACGTACGGGCGCGGGCGGGCTCGTGGCCGCCGAGGCGGACATCTTCGACCTCGTCCTGCTCGACCTGGGCCTGCCCGACCTGGACGGGATCGAGGTGTGCCGGCGGTTGCGCGCCGGGCAGCCGTCCGCCGTGCTGGTGATCCTCACCGCCCGGCAGGAGGAGATGGACGTCGTCGTCGGCCTGGAGGCCGGGGCGGACGACTATCTCACCAAACCCGTCCGGCTCGCCGAGTTGCTGGCCCGGGTCCGCGCCCACCTGCGGCGCGGCCCGGCCGGTGCCCCGGCGGACGCCCTCGAGGTCGGGCCGTTGCGGGTCGACGTCACCGCCCGGCGGGTGCACCTGGGCGGGCGCGAGGTGGTGTTGCGGGCCAAGGAGTTCGACCTGCTGGCCCGCCTCGCGCAGGCCCCGGGCGCGGCGATCAGCCGGGACGCGCTGATGAGCGACGTGTGGGACGCGCACTGGTACGGCTCGACCAAGACGCTCGACGTGCACATCGCCGCGCTGCGCCGCAAGCTCGCCGACGCGGCGCCCGCACCGGACGAGGTGCCTCGGATCTCCACGCTGCGCGGCCACGGCTACCGGCTGGAGCTACCAGGGGAGGGGACGTGCGCAAGCGGATCGTCGCACTGACGGTGGCCGCCGCGGTGCTCGCGATCAGCTTGTTCGGGCTGCCGCTGGCCGCGGGGGTCGCCAAGTACTACCTCGACGACGAGCGGGCCGAGCTGGAACGGGTCGCCGACTCCACCGCGCTCGCGCTCGCCGACGACCTCGCCCGGCACCCCGCGACGGTCCAGCTGCCGGCGACCGGCGGTGACGCCGACGTCGCGGTCTACGCGCCGGACGGCCGGTTGCTCGCGGGCACCGGTCCCGCCACCGCGGACGAGATCGTGGCCCGCGCGATGGCCGGCGAACCGGTGCGGGGCGACCCGGATCTGGCGTTCGCCACCCCGGTCACCGACGACGGCGTGCTGGTCGGGGTGGTCCGGACCACGGGCGGGCGGTTTGAGTTCTACCTGCGCATCGTGCTGACCTGGCTGGTGATGCTGGGGCTGGCGGTCGCCGCGCTCGGGCTCACCTGGCTGGTCGCGCGCCGGATGGCGGCCCGGCTCGCGCGCCCGCTGGAGGAGCTGTCGCGGACGGCGCGGCGGCTGGGGGAGGGCGATTTCACCGTCCGGGCGCGGCCGGCGGGGGTGGCTGAGATCGACTCGGCCGGCACGGCCGTGAACACCACCGCCGAGCGCATCGGGGACATGCTCGAACGCGAACGCGCCTTCTCCGCCAACGCCTCCCACCAGCTGCGCACGCCGCTGGCCGGGCTGCGGTTGCAGCTCGAAGCGGCGCTGGACACGACGGATCCCGACGAGGTGCACGCCGCCGTCCGCGACGGGATCGAGACCGCGGACCGGCTGGAACGCACCATCCACGACCTGCTCACGCTGGCGCGCGACCAGCGCCCGGCCACCGGCGCGGCCGATCTGGGCGCGCTGCTCGCCGAGGTCGAGCAGGGCTGGCGCGGGCTGCTCGCGGCCGGGGGCCGGCAGCTGCGCATCGTCGTGGACGACCCGCCCGCGCCGCGCGCGTCGGAGGCGGCGATCCGGCAGATCCTGGCCGTGCTGCTGGACAACGCGGTCAGCCACGGCCGGGGCACCGTGACCGTCACCGCGCGCGACGCCGGCGGCGCGTTCGCGGTGGACGTGTCCGACGAAGGTCCCGGTATCGGCGACGATCTCGACCCGTTCGCCCGCCGGGAATCCGGCACCGGCCGGGGGATCGGGCTCGGGCTGGCGCGCGGTCTCGCCGAGGCCGAAGGCGGGCGGCTGTGGCTCTCGCGCCCCGCGCCGCCGACTTTTTCGCTGCTGCTGCCGATCGATGACCCTGCCCTTGCGGTCGGTTAGCCACCCGTTAACCCGTGCCCGGCGAGACTTCGACCGTGCATGTTCTCGCGTTGAACCCACTCGACCCGCACAGCCTGCTGGCCACCTTCGGCCCGCTGGGGGTGGCGGTGGTCCTGTTCGCCGAAACCGGGCTGCTGATCGGTTTCTTCCTGCCCGGTGACTCGCTGCTGTTCACCGCGGGCCTGCTGTGCGCGACGACCTCGGGTGCCGCGCTGCACCTGTCGCTGCCGTGGGTGCTGGTCGCCGCGGCGGTGGGCGCGCTGCTCGGCGCCCAGGCCGGCTACCTGATCGGCCGCCGCGCCGGGCCCGCGCTGCTCGATCGCCCGGACCGGCCGAGGCTGCACGCCGCGACCGTGCGCGCCCGCGAGGTGCTGAACAACTACGGCGTCGGCAAGGCCGTCGTGCTCGCCCGGTTCATCCCACTGGTCCGCACGGTGCTCAACCCGCTCGCGGGTGCCCTCGGCGTGCCCGCGCGGGCCTTCACGCTGTGGCAGGTGATCGGCGGGCTCGTGTGGTCGCTCGGCGTCACCCTCGCCGGGTACCTGCTGGGCAGCCAGATCCCCAGCATCGACACCTATCTGCTGCCGATCATCGCGGTCATCGTGCTGCTGTCGCTCATCCCGGTAGCGCGTGAACTGCTGCGCGCCCGCCGCAAGGGGACCTCTCAGCAGTGAGCCTGACCTATCTCGAAGCCATCGTCGTCGGCGCCTTCCAGGGTGTCACGGAACTGTTCCCGGTCTCCAGCCTCGGGCACAGCGTGCTCATCCCCGCGCTCGTCGGCGGGCAGTGGGCGAAGGATCTCGACGTGTCCGCGCCGGAGTCGCCGTACCTGGCGTTCATCGTCGGCCTGCACGTGGCGACCGCGCTGGCGCTCCTGCTGTTCTTCTGGCGCGACTGGGTGCGGATCATCGGCGGGTTCTTCACCTCGATCCGGTACCGCCGGGTGAAAACTCCCGCCGAGCGGCTCGCCTGGCTGATCATCCTGGCCACCATCCCCGTCGGGATCGCCGGGCTGGCACTGGAACATCTCTTCCGCACGACGCTCGGCAAACCCATCCCCGCGGCGAGCTTCCTGATCGCCAACGGGGTCGTGCTGTATCTGGGGGAACGGCTCCGCCGCCGCGCCGCCGCCGCCGACGTCGGATCACCGGACGAGCGCCTGGCACGGCTGCCGATGGGCCGGGGGGTGCTGATCGGTTCGGCGCAGATTCTCGCGCTGCTGCCGGGAATCAGCCGTTCCGGGGTGACGATGGTCGCCGGGCTCCTTCGTGGACTGTCCCATGAGGACGCCGCCCGGTTCTCGTTTCTCCTTGCCACACCGGTGATCCTGGCCGCCGGCGCGCTCAAGATCCCCGACCTGACCGGACCGCTCGGCGCGGGCATCCACGGCCCGATCCTGGCCGGCAGTATCGCGTCGTTCGTCAGCGCCTACCTCGCCGTGCGGTTCCTGATTCGTTACTTCCACACCCGCACGCTGACCCCGTTCGCCATCTACTGCGGTTTGGCCGGACTCGGCAGCCTGCTCTGGCTCACCCTGGCGTGAGCCCGTGTCAGTGTCGCGCGCACGCCCCCGGCGCGCGACACTGACTCCCCGTGGGAACTGGCAAGAGGAACGACCCGCGGTGATCGGCGAGCTGCTTTCGCTCGCCGGGATCGCCGCGTTCGCCGTGTCGGGGGCGCTCGTCGGGGTCCGGCGGCGCCTCGACCTGCTCGGCGTGGTCGTGGTCGGGGTGGCCACCGGCACCGGCGGCGGGGTGCTGCGCGACCTGGCGCTGAACGTGTCGCCGCCGCTGGCGTTCACGCACTGGCCGAGCCTCGTCTCGGCGGTCGCCGCGTCGCTCGCGGTGTTCGTGCTGCATTCGCGGCTGTCCCGGCTGCGCCCGCTGGAACTGCTGTTCGACGCGTTCGGGATGGGCCTGTTCACCGCGACCGGCGCGATCTACGCGCTGGACCACGCCGCCGGGCCGCTGGCGGCGGTGCTGATCGGCACGGTCACCGCCGTCGGCGGGGGAGTCGTCCGGGACGTGCTGGTCACCGAGATCCCGATCGTGCTGCGCCGCGAGCTCTACGCCGTCTCGGCACTGGCCGGGGCCGGGGTGACCGTCGCGCTGGACACCCTGACCGGGTCGGTGCCGGCCGCGACCGTCGCCGGTGCCGTGGTGGCCGTCGTGCTCAGGCTGGTCTCGCTCTGGCGGGGCTGGCAGCTGCCCGGATCGTTCACCGGACCGTAAGAACGACGACGAGATCCTTACGTGCCGCGCGTTCGGTGACCGTGCCGCGCCACGGTCACCGTAGGTTGTGCTCGTGGGCACGAGCACGAAGATCGAGTTTCCCGGGTCGCAGGGGGCGCCACTGGCCGCCCGGCTGGAGCTGCCCGAGGGCGAGATCCGGGCCTACGCCCTGTTCGCGCACTGCTTCACCTGCGGCAAGGATGTGGTCGCGGCGACCCGGATCGCGCGGGCGCTGACCGGGTTCGGGATCGCGGTGCTGCGGTTCGACTTCACCGGCCTCGGCGGGTCCGGCGGGGACTTCGCGAACACCGGGTTCACCTCCAACGTCGAGGATCTGTGCCGCGCCGCCGAGTACGTGCAGGCGAACCTCGGGCCGGTGTCCATCCTCATCGGACACTCACTAGGCGGTGCCGCCGTCCTCGCCGCGGCGCACCGGCTGCCCGCCGTGCGTGCCGTGGCGACCATCGCGGCGCCCGCCGACCCCGAGCACGTGCTGGGCCTGCTGGGCGAGAGCCGGGCCGAGATCGAGCGGCGCGGGGAGGCGGACGTCGTGCTCGCCGGCCGGACGTTTTGTATCCGCAAGGAGTTCCTCGACGACATCGCCGCCCAGCGGCAGGCCGAGCGGATCGCGAAGCTCGGCGCCGCCCTGCTGGTGCTGCACTCGCCCACGGACGAACTCGTCGGAATCGCCAACGCGCGCCGGATCTTCGACGCCGCCCGGCATCCGAAGTCGTTCATCGCGCTCGACGGCGCCGACCACCTGCTCACCCAGCGCGCCGACGCCGAGTACGTGGCGACCATGCTCGCGAGCTGGGCCGCGCGCTACTGCGTGCCCACCGGATCGGGCAAGTAGCCCCAGGACCGGCAGGCGGGTTCGAGCGCTTCGGCCATGGCCGTGCCGGACGGGACCGGCCGGCCCGGCTGGATCACGCCGGACCGGATGATCTCGCTCCAGTCGCCGATCCCGCGCACGTACTCCCCGTGATCGAACCGGCCGTAGTCGAGCATCGCCGGTTCCCAAGCCACACCGAGGAAATCGCACAACCGCCGGACGGTCTCCGCGGGCCGGGTGGTCAGCTCCTCGTAGCGCACCTCGTGGCCGGGCAGCTCGGCGCGGGCCTCGTTCATCACGGCGACGAACTCCGCCGCCCTGCGCGCCGGATCGATATCGGGCCGGTCGGGCCAGGCGCGGGCCAACGAGTCGGCGATGTGCAGCGGGTTGCGGAACAGGAAGACGTACCGGGCGTCCGGCCAGCATTCGGCGATCCGCCGCCAGGACTGCACGCTGCTGGTCGTTTTGTTGACGATCAGGTCCTTCCCGCTGCGCAGCAGTTCGTGGTGCAGCAGGCGGTCCCAGAGCAGGTGTTCGAGCTCGCGGATGCTCAGCCCGAGCGCGTCCAGCGAGATACTGGCGTAGCGGTCGCTGAAGCCGTTGGCCACCCACTCCCGCTCCCGCACGCTCAGCAGGTTCAGATGCAGCTCGTGCGGCGCGTGCACGCGGGAATGGCTGTCCAGCACCGAACGCAGCAGCGTGGAACCGGACCGGGGCGCGGTCAGGACGAAGATCGGCGAGGGCACCAGCCGGTGCACGGTCAGCCTCCCTGCGGGGTCAGCGAGGCCTCGATCAGGCCCCGGTGGATCACGAGATCGAGCACGTGGCCGGCGGACTCGGACACGGTCTCGCCGGACGTGTCGATCCGCAGGTCGGGCAGCATCGGCTCCTCGTAGGCGGCATCGACCCCGGTGAGCCCGGCCAGCGCGCCGCTGGCCCGCTTCGCGTACAGGCCCTTGACGTCGCGGCGCTGGCAGACCGCCAGCGGGGTCGCGACGTGGACTTCGATGAAGGCGAGCCCGGCGTCGTCGTGCCGGGTGCGCATCAGGTCACGATCGCTCGCGTACGGCGCGATCGCCGCCACGATGGCGAGAACACCGTGGCGGGCCAGCAAAATCGCGACGGTGGTGATCCGGCTGAGGTTCTTTTCCCGGTCTTCGCGGGAGAGGCCGAGCTCCGGCCAGAGGCGGCGGCGCACGTCGTCGCCGTCGAGCACCTCGGCGGCCTGCCCGGCGCGGGTGGCGAGGTCCCGCGTGGCGGTGGCCAGTGTGGTCTTCCCCGAACTCGGCAACCCGGTCAGCAGGACCGTGCCGCCTCGTTTCCGTTCGTTCACGTGCTATTTCTGGCAGCAGAAGAGGGGGCGCGGATAGCGAATTCCCGAGCTGCGATCCGACCATCGGTTTCTCTAATAGATGCCCGCGCGGGAACGGGATCCTGCGAGACTGGTCCGCGTGATCAGCACATCGGTGCGAGTCCTGTCCGTCAGCCGGGAAGCCGAAGACGTACTGTCCTTTGTGCTCACCGACCCCTCCGACCCCTCCGGCGCGCCGTTGCCGCCGTGGACCCCCGGCGCACACGTCGATGTGCTGCTGCCCGGCGGTCTGGAGCGCCAGTATTCGCTGTGCGGTGACCCGGCGAACCGCGACAGCTACCGCATCGCGGTGCTGCGCGAGCAGCCGAGCCGTGGCGGTTCGGCACACCTGCACGACGAGGTGAAGCCCGGATCGATACTGGAGATCCGCGAGCCGCGTAACAATTTTCCGTTAACGGAAGCGGAATCCTACGTGTTGATCGCGGGCGGGATCGGGATCACCCCGCTGCTGCCGATGATCCGCGAACTCGACGGACGTGGCGCCGCCTGGCAACTGCATTACGGCGGCCGCCAGCGTGCGCGGATGGCGTTTGCCGCCGAACTGGCCGCCTACGGCGAAAAGGTCAGCTGGTATCCCGAGGACGAATGCGGGCTCATTCCGCTGGAGCAGATCCTCGGCCAGGTGACCCAGGGCACACTCGTCTACTGCTGTGGCCCCGAACCGCTGCTGGCCGCCGTCGAGCAGCGCGCGGAGCCGGCGATTCTGCGCACGGAACGCTTCCACCCCAAGGAGATCGAGACCGGGCCCGATCGCCCGCTGACCGTCGAGCTGGCGCTGTCCGGCCAGACCGTCGAAGTGCCCGCGCACATGTCCATTTTGGACGCACTGGAGCGGGCGGGCGCGGACGTGCCGTCGTCGTGCCGCGAGGGAACGTGCGCGACGTGCGAGACCACGGTACTGGAAGGCGAGATCGACCACCGGGACTCGGTTTTGACGCCGGAGGAACAGGAATCGGGCCGGACGATGCTGATCTGCGTCTCCCGCGCCCGCGCGGACCGGCTCGTCCTCGATGCCTGACCACGGAAGGCAGGAACCATGTACGACGTGATCGTCGTCGGCGCGCGCTGCGCCGGTGCCACTACCGCGATGCTGCTGGCCCGGCGCGGGTACCGGGTGCTCTGCGTCGACAGGGCGACCTTCCCCAAGGACACGGTCTCCACGCATCTGCTCCGCCAGGGCGGTCTCGCCCGGCTGCGTGACTGGGGCCTGCTGGACGAGCTGAAGGCCACCGGCTGCACGCCCGTGCACACCATCACGATGTCCTACGACGACGCGATGTTCTCCGGTTTCTCCGACCCGATCGACGGGATCGAAGAGATCTACGCGCCCCGGCGGATCGTGCTCGACAACCTGCTGCAGGACGCCGCCCGCGCGGCCGGAGTCGAGCTGCGCCAAGGGATCGCGGTCACCGGGCTGGTCCGCGACGGCGAAACCGTGACCGGTATCACCGGCCGCGACGAGCAGGACCGGACGATCACCGAGCACGCCCGCCTGGTGATCGGCGCGGACGGCCGCGCCTCCACCGTCGCGCAGCTCACCGGCGCCGAGCAGTACAACGTGGTGCCGGCGCACACCTTCACCTGCTACTCGTACTGGACCGGCCTGCAGATGCAGAGCCAGCTGCGGATCCGGGACCGGCAGGCGGTCGGCGGCTGGCCCACCCATGACGGCAAGACGCTGCTCTGGGTCGTGCAGATGGTGGACCGGTTCAGCGAGTTCCGCACGGACATCGAGGGCAACTTCCACCGGGCGTTCAAGGAAACCGCGCCCGATCTCGCGGAGCTGGTCGGCACCGGCGAGCGGGACGAGCGGTTCTACGTCGCGCGGCAGCCCGAGAACTTCTACCGGGTCTCGCACGGCGAGGGCTGGGCGCTGGTCGGCGACGCCGGCTACCACAAGGACCCGTTCACCGGCCTCGGGATCAGCGACGCGTTCAGCTACGCCGACCTGCTCGCGGAGCGGGCGCACGAAGGCCTGTCCGGGGCGCGGCCGCTGACCGAGGCACTCGCCGAATACCAGGCGCAGCGCGACAAGTCGAGCAAGGGCATGTACAGGTTCACCTGCGAGTCGTCGAAACTGGTGTTCCCGGACAACTACCTCGAAGTGATGCGGGCGCTCCCGGCCAGCCCCCAGCACACCCAGCAGTGGTTCCGGATGATGGCCGGCGGGCTCAACGGCCGCGACTTCTTCACCGAGGACAACCTGCGGGCCCTGTTCGAGGCGGCGGCATGACCGTGCAACCCTTTGCCACCAACGGGATCTACCGCGACGACGCCGGGATCGCGCAGTACGAGAACCAGCCTGAGTCGCTCGTCGCGATGCTGCGCGCCACCGTGGAGCAGTGGCCCGAGCAGGAGGCGATCGCGGAGGTCGACGGCGAGCACCTGTCCTACCGGCAGCTGTGGGACCGCGCGGCGCGCGTCGCGGGAGGCTTGCGGGACAACGGAATCCGGCCCGGCGACCGGGTCGGCGTGCTGCTCGACAACGGCGCGGACTGGGTGCTCGGCTTCCTCGGCAGCGTGCTGGCCGGCGGGGTGCCGGTGCCGGTCAACACCCGGTTCGCCGCCCCGGAGATCGAGTACGTGCTCACCGACTCGGCCGTCTCGCACGCGCTGCGGCCCGGTGCGCCACTGCCGGACGGCGCACCTTATGCCTATGACGGCGCGGTTTCCGCCGATCTGGCCGCGATCTTCTACACCAGCGGCACCACCGGCCGCCCCAAGGGCGCGATGACCACGCACGGCAACTTTCTGTCCACTGTGGAGAACACACGCCGCCTGGTCGGCATCGCCGACGGCGAGGGACCGCGACTGCGGAACCTGGTGTCCGTGCCGCTGTTCCACGTCACCGCGTGCAACAGCCAGCTGATCCCGCAGCTCGCGATCGGCGGCAGCACGATCGTGCTGCCCAAGTTCGCCGTGCAGACCTTCCTGCGTGCGATGGTCGACGAGCGCGTCACCTCGATCACCAACACGCCCGCGATCTACTATCTGGCGTTCCGGCAGGAGAACTTCGGCGACTTCGACCTGAGCGGCATCAACCGGGTCGCCTACGGTGGCGCGCCGGTCGCGCCCGCGCTCGTCGAGCAGATCGCGAAGCACTTCCCGAACGCCCGTCTCGCCAACGGTTTCGGGCTCACCGAGACGTCCTCGATCTCGACCTACCTGCCGCACGAGTGGGCGCTGGAGCACCCCGAGTCGGTCGGGTTCGCCGCACCCGTGGTCGACCTGGCCCTCGACTCGCCGGACGACGCGGGTGTCGGAGAACTGCTGATCCGTGGTCCGAATGTCGTTGCGGGCTACTGGAACAAGCCCGACGCGACCGCCGCGACGTTCGTCGACGGCTGGCTGCGGACGGGCGACCTCGCCCGGATCGACGAACAGGGCCTGGTGTCGATCGCCGACCGGGCGAAGGACATGATCAACCGCGGCGGCGAGAACGTGTACTGCGTCGAGGTGGAGAACGCGCTGGCCGGTGCGCCGGGGATCGGCGAGTCGGCGGTGGTGGGCGTGCCGGACTCGATGATGGGCGAGAAGGTCGGCGCGGTCGTGGTGCCGGTGGCCGGCACCGGGTTCGACGAGGCCGCGGTGCTGGCCTACCTGCGTGACCGGCTCGCGGATTTCAAGGTGCCGCAGTACTTTTCGGTGCGCTCGGAACCGTTGCCGCGCAACCCCGGCGGGAAGATCCTGAAGGACCGGCTGCGCTCCGAGCCGTTCAAGCCCGCTTCTCGTGGGTAGCGAGCCGTTTCGCCCGCAGGTTCACCAGGATCGACCGGAGCAGCACTGCCGGGCTCGCCAGCGTGCTGGGGTGCTTGAGCATGAAGGTGACCTCGTCGAAGCGCCGGCAGATCTCGCTGTCGTGCACGGAGGCGGCGATGATCTGGCCGTTGATCCATTGGAGCACCTTGTAGAAGCGCGGGTACGGCCCGTCGACGTGCGGCAGCGCGAGGTCGGCCCCGGTGGAGATGGACCACGCGGCGTCCACGACGACCTTCTGCAACTCGAAGAAGCCGCGCGCCGGCTTCGACAGGTCAGGCCGCGAGCGCAGGAATTCGGACAGGCACGAGGCGTGCAGCGTCGCGGACGACATGCCCTGGCCGTAGATGGGGTTGAACGAGGCGACCGCGTCGCCGACCACGACCAGCCGCGCCGGCATCCGCTCGAGCAGGTGGAAGTCGCGCCGCCGGCTGTCGGCGTGCCGGTAGGTCCGTACGTCCTCGACGACCTCGTTCGACACCACCTGGCCGAACACGGGCGGGAACTCCGTGCGGCACAAGGTGATCAGGTCCTCGGTGGTCCGGCCCGGCCGGTGCTCGGCGTAGCCGCCGGCCATCACCAGCCACCGGTCCCGCTCGACCTGGCAGATCGCCACGCCGGCAACGTGCGGGGACAGCTCCGGCGAGCACACGGCCAGCAGCGCGTTGACATCCGGCCCGTCCCCGTTCCGGCGGAAGGCGGCGGTGGCATAGTTGAGGTCGACGATCATTCGCTGCATGGCGGGCCGCTGCCAGCCACCCTGCTCCAGCCAGTCGCTGAGCCGGCTGGACCGCCCCATCGCGTCCACCACGAAGTCCGCCCGCTCCACGGTCTCCGCGCCGTCGGCCTCCAGCCGCACGCCGGTCACGGCGTCGCCGTCGAACCGCACGCCGGTGGCCCGGCCGGTGATCGCCTTCACGTTGGGCAGCGCGAGTGTGTGCCGGCGCATCTGAGCCTCCAGGAACGGGCGGCTGCCGCTGAGCATCATCGCCTGCGAGCCGCTGACCTTGCGCACGCCGTCCGTGTAGGCGTGCCGGACCGACGCGGGCGCCGGGCGCGCGCCGCCGGCCAGCGCCTGCTCGGCGAACCCGGGAAACCACCGTTCCAGCTGCCGGAGCCCGCCGGGCAGCAGCGCGTGGATCTGGTTGCCCTGCGGCACTCCAGCCCGCGGCTCGCTGCTCGCGCCGGGGTCGTCGCGCTCGATGACGAGCACCGTCTCGGCGTGGTCGGCGAGCACCCGGGCCGCCAGCAGCCCGGCGACGCTGCCGCCGATGACGATCGCGGTGCCGAACAGGACAGGCGTGTCCGTCGGCGGCTTCGGCTCACTGAGCCGGTCGAAGACGGCGGCGGGCGAGATCGGCATGGTGTTGTCCCCCAACGAACGCGACGGCGATGGGTCAAACCTTAGGGGCATTGGCCGCACGCCATGGCCGGAACGCGCGTAAGGGCAACATCGTCCTCCCGAAGTGTCAGTGCCGATCGCCGATCAGGTGGCGTGCGCCCGCGGGAAAAGCGTGATGCTGGACCGTTTCTGCTCCCCGAACGCGTAGATGTCGTCGTCCGGGGACAGCTCCTCGGGACGGTAGCCGATCACGGTGGAGATCCGGCCGAGGGCGGCGTCGTAGGTGTCGGTGTAGTAGAGCGCCCGGCTCACCCGGGTGTAGGCCGGATCGGTGCCGCGGTCGGTGCCGGACAGGTTGACGTTCGCGGTGAACCAGCCCGACGGCGCCGCCAGCAACGGCGGCAGGGTCCGGGCGGCCGCCTCGGAAACCCAGCTCCAGTCCCAGGTTCCGGGCTCGCTCCACGGTCCGCCGAACTCGCGGGACACCGCGATCCCCGGCACCCCACGGCAAGCCGCTTCGAGCACGGCGCCATAGGTGCCGCTGACCATCAGTGAGCCGCCGAGGTTTTCGCCGGCGTTGACCCCGGACAGGCACAGGTCCGGCGGCGGCAGCACCCCCGAAGTCAGCGCGAACACGACGCAGCCGGCCGGGGTGGATCGCACGTGGATCGCGGGGATCCCGGCGATCGGCTCGGTCCACGCCCACTCGGCGGGCACGCCGCTGCGCCGCGACTGCGACGCGCCGGACATCTGCTCGCTGGGCGCGACCACCGTCGCGTCCCAGCCGAGCACGCGCACCGTCTCCGCGAGCGCCCGCAATCCGGGCGCCCGGTAGCCGTCATCATTCGTGATCAGTACGCGCACCGCTGGCCTCCGATTTTCACTCGCTCAGGCCTCCAACCGCATCCCGGTCGCCGGGTCGAACAAATGCAGCCGCTCGGCGGGGACGTGCACCCGGACCGGCTCCCCGGCGGCGGGCACCGGATCGTTCGCCGGCACCGTGACGGCCCACCGGCCCGAATCACCGGTGCACTGCGCGATCATCGCGTCCCCGGTGAACTCGACCAGATCCACCACACCGTCGGCGACCAGCCCCGGCGCTTCGGTGTGACGCAGCGTGCCGTCCCCGGGCCGCCAGCCCAGCCGCACCTCGGCCGGCACCCCGCGCAGCGGCCGCGGCAGCCGCGCGCCGAGCCCGGGCGCGGTGAGCCGGTCACCGGTGTCGTGCACGGTCACGGTGGCCAGGTTCATCGGCGGGCTCCCGAGGAACGTCGCGACGAACTCGTCCTGCGGGCGCCGGTAGACCTCGGCCGGGCTGCCCGCCTGCAGCACGTGGCCCTTGCTGAGCACGACCAGGTGCGTGGCCATCGACAGCGCCTCGAGCTGGTCGTGCGTGACGAGGACGACCGTGTTGCCGAGTTCGCGATGCAGCCGGACCAGTTCGGCCCGCGCCTGCTGGCGCAGCTGAGCGTCCAATGCGGACAGTGGCTCGTCGAGCAGCAGCACCTTCGGCCGCCGCACGATGGCCCTGGCCAGCCCGACCCGCTGGCGCTCGCCGCCGGACAGCTGCCCGGGACGGCGCCGGCGCAGCGCGGTCAGCCCGAGGCTTTCACACGCCTGCGTCACCCGGCGCTCGATCTCGGCACTGTCCAAACCGGACTCGCTACGGTGCTTCGCGGCCAGCCGCAGCCCGAAGGAGATGTTGCGCTCGACCGTCATGTGCGGGTACAGCGCGAAGTCCTGGAACACCATGGACACCCCGCGCCGCCCCGGCGGGGCGTGCGTGACGTCGGTGCCGTCGATGAGCACCCGCCCGGCGGTCGGCTCTTCCAGCCCGGAAACGATCCGCAGCGCGGTCGTCTTGCCGCAGCCCGACGGGCCGACGAACACGGTCAGCGAGCCGCTCGGCACGTGCAGGCTGGCCACGTCGAGCGCGGCCCGGCCGCTGTCGAAACGCTTGCTCACCCCGTCGAGCAGGACACCGGCCGGTGGCGCGTTTTCGGCGCCCGGCACGGGCGACTCGATCAGTTTGGCACTGGTCATCTCAACCCCGAATGCAGGAAGGCGTCCGCGATCCGGCGCGACGCGAGGACGTAGATGGTCACCACCGGCAGTGACGCCAGCATGGCGGCCGCGAGCAGCGGACCGTACTGCGGGTTCTCCGGGCCGGTGAACAGCGCCAGCCCCGGCTGGATCGTGGTGTCCTCGGGGTTCGGCATCACCAGCAGCGGCCACAGGTACTCGTTCCAGGTGTTGATGAACAGCAGGATCGAGACCGCGCCCAGCGCCGGGCGCAGCAGGCCGAGCACCACATGCCACAGGATTTCCAGTGGGGTGGCGCCTTCCAGGATCGCCGCGCCGATCAGCGACGGCGGCAGCGCGCGGATATGGTCGCGCAGCAGCAGAACCGCCAGCGCGCTGGTGCCCAGTTGCGGGATGATCAGCCCGATCGGGTTGCCCTGCCAGCCGAACTGCGTGGTGAGCAGGAACTGGGGGATGATCAGTGCCTGCGGCGGGATCAGCAGCGCGGCCCCGACGGCGCCCAGCATCAGGCCGCGGCCGCGCGCCTTTTCGAAGCGCACCAAGGCATAGGCGGCGGGCAGTGCCACGAGGATGTTGGCGACGGTCACGCCCGCGGCCATCACCAGCGTGTTGAGCAGCAGCCGGCCGATCGCGTACCGGCCGAGCGCGGCCTGGTAGTTCTCCAGCGAACCCGGCCACGGGATGGGACTCATGTCGTAGATCGTGGACAGCGGCTTGAACGACGTGCTGAGCCCCCACACCACCGGCAGCAGCATCAGGACGACGGCCGCGATCAGCAGCGCGTGCCGGCCGACGGCGTTACCGACTCGCACGGAACCTCCTGGACAGGAATGCGTAGCCGGCGAGCAGCAGGCCGAACGCGACGGCGATCACGATCGCCGCCGCGGAGGCGGTGCCGGCGTCGAAGAAGGTGAACGCGTAGGTGTAGAGCCGGAAGTACACGTTGTCGGTCGCGTTGCTGGGCCCGCCCCTGGTGAGCACCGAGATGTTGGTGAACAGCCACGGCCACACCACCACCAGCGACAGCATCCCGAGCAGGATCATGGTCCGCCGCAGCTGCGGGATGACGACGGCCCTGGTGATCTCGCCCTCGCGGGCGTCGTCCATCCGCGCGGCCTCCACGGTGCGCCGGTCCACGTTCGCCAGCGCCGCGCCGAACAGCAAAGTGTTGAGCGCCACCACCTTCGGCACCGTGACGGCCACGATCGTCAGCAGGGCGGTGTGCGGGTCGCCGAGCCAGTTGACCGCCGGCAGCCCCACCGCCCTGAGGGTCTGGTTCACCGCGCCGTGCAAGGGATCGAGGATGAACTGCCAGGCGAGCGCGTTCGCCACGGGCGCGACCACGACCGGCAGGAACAGCAGCATCCGGTAGATCTCGCTGGCACGGCCGGGACGTTTCCACATCGCGATCGCCAGCGCGCACGGCACCACGGTCGCGAACGGCAGCACACACAGCCCGTACAGCACGGTGTTCCACGCCGCGTTGCCGAATTCCGGCTGTGTGACAAGGGTTCCGTAGTTCCGCAGGCCCTGCCACGCCGCGTCGGGGGAAACCAGGTTCCAGTCCAGGAAACTCAGCACCGCGGTGAACAGCAGCGGGCCGTACACCCAGATCAGCAGCGAGACGATGGCCGGCGTGAAGTACAACCACGCCAAGGCCGAGCCCGTTTTGCGCGCGGGCCCGGCCTTGGTCTGTGTCGCGAGCGTCATGCCCGGATCGGTGCGGTGAGCATGCCGCGCGTGGTTTCGAGCGCCTCCGCGTAGTGCCGCGCGTGCCGCATCTCGATGATGACGGCCGGTTCGCGCGGATACGGCACCGCGAGCACCTCCGCGAGCGGGATCGTGCCCCAGCCGGGCGGCAGGTGCAGGTCGCCCTCGCCGAGCAGCTCCAGCTCGTAGGCGTCGGCCTCGGGCTGCTTCGCCATCCGGCCGAAGTTGTCGTGGAAGTGCAGGTGCCCGACGAGCGGGGCCACCGCCTTCACCGCGGCCAGATAGTCGTACTGCAAATAGCTGGCAGCCAGGTAGGCGTGGCCGACATCGAGGCACATCGAGACCTGCGGGTGGTCGATCTCGCGCACCTGTTCGGCGACCAGGTCCAGCCGCATCCCGTAGGAGCGGCGGGTGAGTACGGCCGGGGTGGGCGCCCGGTTCTCCACGGCGATCATGATGCCGCGGGCGCCCGCCTCGTCGGCCAGGTCACGCAGCTGCTCTCGCTCGGTAGCCATCCCGGCGGCCAGTTCGGCACCGTCGCTGTACCGGTTCGCCAGCACGCCGGCGTGGTAGACCAGTACCTCGGCGCCGATCGCCGCGGCCACTTCCAGATCCGCCCGCAATCCCTGGTACTGCACCGAAGCGGACGTCGCGTCGAGCAGGTTGCCGGTCCGCCCCGAGGAGAACCACGCGCTGTGCAGGGTCAGCCGCAGCGGGCAGTCCGCCAGGGAGTCGCGCAGTGCCGCCAGCCGCGAGCGCTGCACCTGACCGGCCATCACCACGCCCAGGCCGCAGCCACCGAGCTCGGCATAACCGAACCCGGCGGCCGCCGCCTCGTCGAGGAACGACCGCATCTCGTCGAAGTCCGAGCGCAGGAGCTGCTTGCCGGACCAGACGTTGACGGTCAGGCCGATCTTGTTGAGCAGGGCAAGGCCGGTCGGGACTCCGTCCGGGGACGTCTGGGTGGAGAGCTGTTTCGACAAGCTACGTAACCTTTCTGGGGCAGGGCACGTCATCGGGCCCTGGTGGGGACGGACTCGCCCGGCCTCAGCCGAGCGAGCGGATCTTTGCCGCGGCGGCGTGCAGTGTCGCCGCCGGATCGGCGCCGCGGAGCACGATCGGTTCCACGGCCTCGTCCTGCAGGACCACCACACCCTGGTTGGACTTCTTGCCGGGGAAGGTGGTGTACGGGGCGAGATCGGCCAACTGCTGCAGCGCCGGACCGAGCCGCGGGTCCGCCGCGGACGCGGCCGCCGCGCGCAGCGGGAGGTAACCCATCGACGAGGCGATGTACTCGAAGCTCTTCTCGCTGGTCAGGAACTGCACGAACTTCCATGCCGCCTGGGCCTTGGCGCTGTCCTTGGCCAGGATCGACAGGCCGTTACCGGAGAAGGTGGGATGTGCCGGCATGCCCTCGAATCCGGGGAACGGCGCCACTCCCAGCGTGTACTTGCCCTTCGCCGCCTTGTCGAGCGTTACCAGCCCGCCCGCGGTGGTGACCAGCATGCCGAGCTTGCCGGCGCTGAAGGCACTCTGCGCCGAGTCGAACTGGACCGCCGGCTGGGCGCCGGACTTGGTCAGGTCCTGGACGGCGGACAGCGCGGTGATGGCCTGCGGCGAGTCCACCGTGATGTCCCCGTTCGGGGTCACCAGCCCGCCGCCGGCGCTGTCGACCAGCGACTGCGTCAGGTAGTCGGACTTGCCGGGGTCGACGGCCGAGACGTAGGTGCCGTCGGCGCCGGTCTTGGCCTTGATCGTCAGCGCGGCCTGCTTCATCTGGTCGATCGTCGTGGGCGGGTGCGCCGGGTCCAGACCCGCGGCCTTGAACAGGTCCGTGTTGTAGAACAGCACGGGCGTCGCCATCAGGAACGGCATCGACACGATCTTCTGCTGGCCCGCGACGGGCGTCGCCTTGAGCACCGACGGCACGATGCCGTCGAGCGTGTTCTTCCAGTCCTCGGCGGAGGTGATGTCCTCGAACGGGCGCAGCGGCAACGTTCCGGCCGCCTGCGCGACCTTGCTCCAGCCGATCTGCGCGACGTCGGGCGGGTTGCCCGCGACGACCGAAGCCTGCAGCTTCGTCAGGACATCGGCGGTCGGCACCGGCTGTGCCTCCACCTTGATCTCCGGGTTCGCGGCCTCGAAGTCCGCGATGAGCTTCTTGGTCCCGTCACCGACGGCGCTGGCCTGGCCGACGGTGTAGGACAGGAAGGTGATGGTGACGGGACCGCCGGAGGCGGCCGTCGAGCCGCTCTGGCCACATCCGGCGAGCAGCGCTGCGACCGCGCCGAGCGCGATCACCAGTCCGGCCCGACGGCCTCGACGATGCGATTTCATGCCTGCCCTTTCAGCAGAGTATCCACAATGGACGCAAATGGTGAATTCGAAACTAGTCCAGGGAAAACTCCCGCCGGGTTAACGAGAGCCGAACAGTCGCATCGTGAAGCAGGTCGCAGCGAACGATTCGACTCGCGAATCAATCCGGGCGGATCCCGCTGTGCCGCACGGTCAGGTGCTGGATCCCGCGCAGGTTCACGTTGGAGCGGTAGCTCAGCGAACCCGGCTCCAGCACCGGGTCGATCACGCGGGTCGCGAAGGCGGACAGCGCGGCCGCCCCTTCGGCCCGGCCGAGTGCCGCGGCCAGGCAGAAGTGCGCGCCCGCGGAGAACGCGAGGTGGTCGGCCGCGCCGCGCCCGACGTCGAACCGCTCGGCGTCGGGGTAGTGCTCGGGATCGCGGTTCGCCGAAGCCAATAGCACCAACATGGCCGTGCCGGGCGTGATGTGCATCCCGTTGACGTCCATGTCTTTCGTAGCGATCCGCATGACGAACTGGATCGGCGCGTCGTAGCGCAGCGACTCGTCGGCGGCGCTCATGCCGAGTCCGGGCTCGGCGCGGAGCCGGGCCAGCTCGTCCGGGTTGCGGGTCAGCGCGAGCACCCCGTTCGCGATCATGTTCGCGGTCGTCTCGTGCCCGGCGACCATCAGCAGCACCGAGGTGGCGAGCAGCTCGCCCTCGGTCAGCATCTCGCCCTGCTCCTCGACCTGGATCAGCCGGGACAGCAGATCTTCGCCGAGGTTGCCGCGGCGGCGCGCGATCAGGTCCTTCAGGTAGTCCTGCAGCTCGTTGCGAGCGCCTTCGGCGTCGTCGAGATCGTTGTTGGGCACCACCATGCTGAAGTCCAGGACGCGGCCGAGCCGCCGCGCGGCCGGCTCGAAGTCGCCGTACTCCTCGACCGGGATGCCCAGCAGCAGGCACATGATCCGGACCGGCAGCGGCAGGGCGAAGTCGCGGACCACGTCGAACTCGGTGCGGCCGCTCAGGTTCTCCAGCAGCTCGGCGATGATCTCGTGGATCTGGGGCTCCACGCTCGCCACGACGCGCGGGGTGAACGCCTTCGACACGAGCCTACGGATGCGGGTGTGCGACGGCGGGTCGAGGAACAGCAAGGATTCCGGCCGGTCCGGGTGGTTGCGGCCGAGCCGCGACAGCTTAGGGTCGTTGCGGACGGAGGGATCGCGCAGCACCCGCTGGGCGTCGGCATACCGGGCGATGACGACCAGATCGCCGTTCTTGGCGACCAGTGGCGTCTCCGCACGAAGTTCGCGAAGCAGGGCGTAGGGATTCGGTCGGGATTCGGGAGCGAAGAGCTCCGCCAGCGCCGACTCGGCGTCACGCCGGCTGGCAACCGTGGTCGTCATTTGGACTACTCCTTGTACAGGTGTGGAATCGCTGGAAACAGCCATTTCTTTCACCGGCAACGCGGAACGCGGAACTTCTGTCGAATTTCGAACGGCAGCCGGATGATGCCGTTCACCTCGCCAAAAGCGTTCCACCAGGCCGCCCGGCGCGGCAACAGGAAACAAACTATTGATCAATTTCCGTCCGATATGGATGATTCCAGCACATTGCCACCCGGCGGCTTTTCCGGCGAATTCGTCCATAGTGGACGGTGGTGCGCCCGTCGGCTGATGTTGCCACGTTGTTACGGCACGCACGGCCGGGTGGCAAGAGTTCGGACAACGCTCATCTGCGCTTCATGGTCAGGTTCCGGGAAGACGCGAGGCCCCGCTATACATGTCGTGTCGAACATGTCAGGTCGAGTCCCGACCCACAGGCGAGGCGCGCGAACCATGGAGACAAGGCATATCGAGGCTTTTCTCGCCGTCGCGGACGAGCTGCACTTCGGCCGGGCCGCCGCGCGGCTCCACCTCACGCAACCGTCGGTGAGCCAGCAGCTCAAGCGCCTGGAACGGCATCTCGGCGTGGAGCTGGTGTCCCGGTCGTCCCGGGTGGTCCAGCTCACCCCGGCCGGCAAGGCATTCCGCGCCGACGCGCAGCGGATCCTCGGCGAGGTGCACCGGGCGACCAGCACGGCCCGCGAGATCGCCGCGGGACGCGTCGGCAATATCAGCATCGGCTTCAACGGCCGGGCGGGCCAGCTCATCATGCCTCGCTCGCTCGCGCAGCTGCATGCGAGCTATCCCAACATCACCACCAGGCTCAGTTCCGGGCGCTCCGGCCCGCAGCTCGCCGCGCTCGCCCGCGGAGAGCTCGATGTGGGGCTGCTCTACGGCCGCGGGTCGAACGGCGACGGGCCGCTGCTGTCCCGGCAGCTCGTGCCGATGCGCATCGGCGCGCTCGTCGGGCACGGGCACATGTGGGCCAACCGGTCCTCGATCGCCATCCGTGAGCTCGCCGAGCTGCCGTGCGTGATGTTCCAGCGCGACGAAAGTCCCGCGATGTACGACGCCATCATGGCCGCCGCCGAGCGGGCCGGGGTGTTCCCGCGGATCGTGGAGTACATGAACGACTCGGTGTCCACGGAGATCATCGTGGCCGCCCGGCCGTATGTCGGCTTCGCCTCCTTCGTCAGCATCGACGAGCCGCGGTCGATGGGGCTCAAGGTGGTGCCGCTGGTCGATCCCGAGCCGGTGGTGGACCTGCAGGCCGCCTGGCGCGTCGACAGCGCGAACGAGGCGGTGCAGGCTTTCCTGGAAAGCCTTGACGCGACGAGGAAGTACCTGCAGTCTACAGTGGACTGAACCGTCCACATGGGACGGATTGGCATCGGTTATGGCTGGAGTCCGTTCGGAAATGGATCGCCCGGCCGGGCCGGCGCCGCCGTTACCGTGAACGCCATGCCGTCCGAGACGATCGCCGCGTCCTCGCGTGCGACTGCCCGCTGGGTGCCGGTGGTCATCCTGGCGCTGGGCGCGTTCTGCGCGGGCACCGACAACTATCTGGTCGCCGGCGTGCTGTTCCCGATGGCGCACGATCTGCGCATGTCCGTCGCCGGCGCCGGGCTTTTCGTCACCGCCTATTCGCTGGCCTACGCCCTCGGCTCGCCGGCGGTGATGACGCTGGTGCGGGTGCGCTCGCCGCGGCGGTTGCTGCTGGTCTCGATCGCGCTGTTCGTCGTCGTCAACGTGCTGGCGGCGGCCGCCTGGGCGCCGTGGGTGATGGCTGTGGCGCGGATCGCGGCCGGCTGCGTCGCCGGCCTGTACGTCCCGCTGGCCGGGGCCGCGGCGGCGGGGATGGTGCCGGCGGACCGGCGGGGCCGGGCGCTGGCGATGATCATGGGCGGGATCTCGATCGCCACCCTGGCCGGGGTGCCACTGGGGGTGTGGATCACCAGCCTGTCGTCGTGGCGGATGGCGTTCGTGTTCGTGGCCGCGGTCGCGGTGGTGGCCACCATCGGTGTCGCGCTGAGCGTGCCGGCGGGTGGCGCCACGCCCGCGGTTTCCTTGCGGGAGCGGGTCGCGCCGCTCCGCCGCCCGGACGTCCTGCTGGGGCTGGCGGTGACCGTCGCGGGCATGACGGCCGGTCTGATGGTCTATACCTACGTTGGCCCGATCTTCGCCGCCGCGCCCGCGGTCGGCGCGGGTTTCGTCGGCCTGCTCATCATGGCCCACGGGTTCGGCGCGCTGATCGGGTTGTGGCGCGGCAGCATGCTGGTGGACCGGTTCGGTGCCCGGCCGGTGCTGCTCGGTTGTCTTACCGTGTTCACGGTGAACCTGGCGCTGCAGCCGCTGGCCGCGCGCTCGCTCGCGTCGGCGATCGTGTTCGTGATCCTGTGGGGTGTGGTCGGCTGGGCGTTCCTGCCGGCGCAGCAGCACAGCATGATCGCCGACGCGCCGCCGAAGCTGTCGCCGATGTTGTTGTCGCTCAACGGGTCCGCGATGTATCTTGGCGCCGCGCTCGGTTCGGCTGTCGGCGGGGCGGTGATCGCGGGGCTCGGCGCGGACCACATCTGGCTGTTCGCCACCGCGTTCGCGGCGGTCAGTGTGCTGCTGTCGCTGATCCGCCACCGCGTGACAACTTTTTCGTCTACTCGCCCGTAACAGCTTGCGTGAAAGCAAGAACGCTCCTGGGTTTCCTCGCCCTGGCGTCGGTGACGGCGTGCGCGCCCGCCCCGGCTGTACCGCCTCCGGTGCCCGTTGTCCCGTCACCCGTTCAGCCCGCGCCGTCCACGCCGGAACCGGTGACTCCGCCGCCTCCGCCGTGCGCCGCGCCGGTAACCGCGTGCGTGAGCCTTTCGCGCAAACTGGCTTGGTTGCTGCGCGACGGCGCGGTGACCGACGGGCCGGTACGCATCGAACCCGGCGGGCCGGAAATGCCGACCCCGGTTGGTCTCTTCCACGTCGAGTGGAAGGATCGTGAGCACTATAGTAGTGAGTACAACGATGACCCGATGCCGAACTCGGTGTTCTTCGCTGCCGGTGGCATCGCCTTCCACGCCGGCAGCCTCGAAAAGTCCTCGCACGGCTGCGTGCATTTGTCGGATGCCGATTCGGCGCGGTTTTTCGATGCGTTGGGGGTCGGTGCCCGGGTGCAGGTTGTGGCGTGAGGGTGGGGCGGGCGCTGGGCGGTGCTCGCCGAATTCCTCCCACGCAGGCGCGGGAGGGGCGGTTTTGTCTTTAAAAGCTGAGGGCTTGGGTTGTCATCCCGTCGCCTGAAACCGAAACCATCACTTTGAGCCGGGGCCGCAACCTACAAACACAACCGGCGGCCGACAAGACCAACCTTGCGGCCCCGGAGCAAAGTGATACATCAAACCGCAGGCGACGGGATGACAACCCACCCCGACCACCCACCCAACGCAAGATCCCCTCGGGCCCCCATCATCCCGGAGCCAGCCCGTCCGGCGAGGACATCTCTTGATCTTGAAATCGGCCAGTAGCTCCATCAACCGTCACCATCACTCCACAGGAGGCCGGGCTGGCGTCCGACACGGCCTACGCCGACGCGACACCGTTCTGGCGCCCAGCCGGATACGTCGCCCTTTCGGTCGTGTCCAAGGTGGACGGTGGGATGTTACAGTGCCGCCCGTGATCACGGTCGGTTATGTTTTCGCGGCGCTCGCCGCGCTCCTGCACGTCTACATTTTCGTCCTCGAGTCCGTGCTGTGGACGAAACCGCGGGCGCGGCGGGTCTTCGGGACGACCGCCGAGGAGGCCATCGCCACCCAGGAGCTGGCCCTCAACCAGGGCTTTTACAACCTGTTCCTGGCTTTCGTGGCGGCGGCCGGCGTGGTCGCACTGGCGCGTGACTACATCGGCATCGGTGCGGCGCTCGTCTACGCCGGCGCGGGCAGCATGCTCCTGGCCGCCTTGGTGCTGCTGGTGACCTCACCCGGCAAAGCCAGGTCGGCCGCCACCCAGGGCACCTTGCCGCTGCTCTCGGTCCTGTTCCTCAGTCTCGGCCTGTATGCCTGAGCTCACGCGGTCCAGTTCCGCACCGGCGGCTGGTATCCGGCCGGTTTGTCACCAACCTTCGCGCCGGGGTTGATGATCCAGCCCTGGTAGTCCGGCGTGAACATCCGGTAAACCGACTCCGGCACCGGGGCGGCGGCCCCGTCGAGTTCCGCGCGCAGTCCGGCGGGAATTTCGAAGTCGAGTGCCGCCAGCGTCGTGTCGAGCTGGTTCGCGCTGCTGGCCCCGACGATCGCCGACGCGATACCGGGCTGGGTGGCGGCCCAGTTGATCGCGACCTGGGCCATCGTCACGTCCAGCTCCTCCGCGACCCGTTGCAGGGTGCCGAGTAGCCGCCAGTCCGCGTCTGTCCACTTGCGACTCGGATTGTCCGGCAGGCTGAGCCTGCCGTCCCCGGTCAGGCCTTGCTCGGTGTAACGGTATTTGCCGGACAGGAACCCGCCGCCGAGCGGGCTCCACGCCGAGATGCCCAGCCCCAGGTGCTGCGCCATCGGGACGTGCTCGGTCTCGATGGCCCGCTCGGCGAGGGAATAGGGGAGCTGCAGGTTGATCATGGGCGCCAGCGCGTGCGCCTCCGCGTACGTCTGCGCCCGCGCGGCGTACCAGCTGGGCACATCGGACAGTCCCGGGTACCGGATCTTGCCCGCCCGCACCAGATCATCGAAGGTCTGGACCACTTCTTCGGCCGGGGTGATGCGGTCCCAGGTGTGGAGCAGGAACAGGTCGACGTAGTCGGTGCGCAGCCGCCTAAGTGACGCTTCGAGCGCGCGGATCAGGTGCTTGCGGCCGTTGCCCCCGGCGTTGGGATCCCCGGGATCCACGCTGTTGGTGAACTTCGTGGTGAGCACCAGCCGGTCGCGCACGCCGGCCTCCGCGATGAGCCGGCCGAGGATCGTCTCGCTCTCACCCGCGGTGTAAAAGTCCGCGGTGTCAACGAAGTTGCCGCCCCCGTCCAGGTACCGGCGGAAGATGGGGCGGCTCTCGTCCTCGGTCTTTCCGTACGAGGCATGGAATCCGCTGGTGCCGAAGTTCATCGTGCCCAGCGCCAGCCGGCTCACGCGCAGCCCCGAACGGCCCAGCAAGTAGTACTGATCCAGTGACATGACCACCAGCCTGCCGGGCAAAAAATGGACCAGCAAGTCCAGAAAGTGCCAAGAATTGGGCACGATATCGCTGACAAAATTGTCAACGATCGAGTAGCGTGCTGGTGCATGGCTGACACGAGCGTGCTCCGGACCGTCCTCGGCGACTACCCGCACACCGCGCCGCTCAAGCGCGGCGAGCTCACCAGCCCGGCCGTGCGGCTGGAGTTCCACGAAGTTTCGCCTGTGCACAAGGCTTTCGCGCCGATGGTGCGCCAGGAGGCCTACGACTTGTCGGAACTCGCCATCGTCACCTGCCTGCAGGCGATCGCGTACGGGCGCCCAGTCGTGCTACTGCCCGCCGTCGTCGCGTCGCGGTTCCAGCGCAAATGCCTGCTGGCAACGGCCTCCCGCGCGGTACCGGCGCCGGAAGAGCTGGCGGGCAAGCGGGTCGGGGTCCGCGCGTTCACCCAGACCACGGGCTTCTGGATCCGCGCGCACCTGGCCGAGGACTACGGGCTGCGCCTGGGCCGGGTCCGGTGGATCACCCGCGACGGCGCGCATGTCGAGCAGTTCGAGGACCCGCCCTTCGTCGAGCACGGCCTGGGCGACGACAGCCTGTCCGGCCTGCTGCGCACGGGCGGGATCGACGCCGCGATCTTCGGCAACGACCTGCCCGGCGGGGACGAGTTCGTGCCGGTGATTCCCGATGCCGACGAACGAGACCGGGAATGGGCGCGCCGCCACGGTTTCGTGCCGATCAACCACATGGTGGTCGCCGGCATGACGGCCTGCCGCCGTGACCCGGCCGCCGTCCGCGAGGCCTACACCCTGCTGAAGCGTGCCGACGAAACGGTGGTGCGCACGGGAGACGCGCCGCGGCCCACCCTGTTCGGCTTCGACCGGTTGCGGCACCCCGTCGAGATGATCATCGACACCTGTTTCGAGCAGGGCCTGCTGCCGCGCAAGCTCACCCTGGACGAGGTCTTCGGTCCCGCGCAGGACGTCCTCGGCGCTTGACTAGTCTTCCCGGTATGAGTGAGGCCGAGACGTTGTTCGAGCGGATCATCGCGGGGGAGATCCCCGCAGACGTCGTGTACTCCGACGACACCACGTTCGCGTTCCGCGACATCCGGCCGCAGTCGCGGGTGCACGTGCTGGTGGTCCCGCGCAAGCGGTACCGCAACGTCGCCGAGCTCGCCGCCGCCGACCCGCAGCTGCTCGCCGACGTCGTCGCCACCGCCGCGAAGGTCGCTGAACTCGAGGGAATCAAGGACACCGGCTACCGCGTTGTGTTCAACACGGACAGTGACGCCGGGCAGACCGTCTTCCACGTACACGCGCATGTTCTGGGCGGTGAGCAGCTCGGCCTGTTCGGGCGGTACGAGTAACCACCTGCGATGAAGCGGGCAGTGCCGCTAGCATCATGGGTAACAGCACCGCCGACTAGCGCACGCGCAGAAAGCAGGCCCGAAAGCACGTGGCCGGAACCGCACAGGGTCCAGGCGCCCGATCCGACGTCCGCCCCGACGTCCCAGAGACCCACAACGAGAGCGCCGCCGCGATGTCGCCGAGCGCGCAGTCCCGGTTCCCGATCCCCGACACGGCGGCGCTGACGCTGCTCGGCTCCCGCGACGAGAACCTCCGCATGGCCGAGGACCTGCTCGAAGCCGATGTCCACGTGCGCGGCAACGAGGTCACCATCACCGGCGCGCCCGCCGACGTCGCCTTCGCCGAACGGGTCTTCGCGGAGCTGGTCACCCTCGCCGAGCGCGGCCAGCAGGTCGGCCCCGACACCGTGCGCCGCACCGTGGGCATGCTCTCGGCCGGCGGCAAGGAGTCGCCCGCCGAAGTGCTCAGCATGGACATCCTGTCCCGGCGCGGGCGCACCATCCGGCCCAAGACGCTCAACCAGAAGCGCTATGTCGACGCGATCGACAAGCACACGATCGTCTTCGGCATCGGCCCCGCCGGCACCGGCAAGACGTACCTCGCGATGGCGAAGGCCGTGCAGGCGCTGCAGGCCAAGCAGGTCACCCGCATCATCCTGACCCGCCCGGCCGTCGAAGCGGGTGAGCGGCTCGGGTTCCTGCCCGGCACGCTGTCCGAGAAGATCGACCCGTACCTGCGGCCGCTGTACGACGCGCTGCACGACATGGTCGACCCGGACTCGATCCCGCGGCTCATCCAGGCCGGCACCATCGAGATCGCGCCGCTGGCGTACATGCGCGGCCGCACCCTGAACGACGCGTTCATCATCCTCGACGAGGCGCAGAACACCACGCCCGAGCAGATGAAGATGTTCCTGACCCGGCTCGGTTTCAACTCGAAGATCGTGGTCACCGGTGACATCACTCAGGTCGACCTGCCCACCGGGCAGCGCAGCGGCCTGCGCGTCGTGCGGGAGATCCTCGACGGCGTCGACGACCTGCACTTCGCGCAGCTCACCAGCCAGGACGTGGTCCGGCACCGGCTGGTCGCGGATATCGTGGACGCCTACGAGAAGTGGCAGGCCGTGCAGGACGCCGACCCGACCAACGGCTGGAAAGGCCGCCAGCAGCAGTCATGAGTATCGAAATCGCCAACGAGTCGGGGATGGCGGTGGACGAGACGTCCCTCGTCTCCGCCGCCCGGTTCGCCCTGGACCGCATGGAGGTCAGCCCGCTCGCCGAACTGTCGGTGGTGCTGGTGACCCTGGACGTGATGTCGGACCTGCACGTCCGCTGGATGGACCTGCCGGGGCCCACCGACGTGATGGCCTTCCCGATGGACGAGCTGGACTCCGCCCGCCGCCCGGACGCCGGGGACACCTCGCCCGCGCTGCTGGGCGACATCGTGCTGTGCCCGGCGTTCGCGAAGGACCAGGCCCGCCAGGCCGGGCACCCGCTGATGGACGAGCTGTTCCTGCTCACCGTGCACGGCGTGCTGCACCTGCTCGGCTACGACCACGCGGAACCGGCCGAGGAACGTGAGATGTTCGCGCTGCAGAAGCGGATCCTCGCCGACTTCAAGGTCGCGATGTCGGCGGCGAAGCGGCGGGACGCGCAGCGCACCAACGACGACCGCCTGCTGGGCGCGGCCGGGCTGGACGCCACTCTGCACGACCGAGTGGACGACAACTAGCCGATGGCGAGCTCCACCTCCCTGCTGGTGATCGCCGTCGCGCTGGTCCTGCTCGGTGGGGTGTTCGCCGCGGCCGACGCCGCGGTCAGCACCGTGTCACCGGCCCGGGTCGACGGGCTGATCCGGCTGGGCCGCCCCGGCGCCCGCCAGCTCGCGGCCGTCGTCGCCGAACGCCGCCGGCACATCAACCTGCTGCTGTTGCTGCGGATGATCTGCGAGCTCACCGCGACCGTGCTGGTCACGGTGGTGTTCCTGCGCTGGATCTCGCCCGAGTGGGCGGCCGTCGTGGTCGCGGCGGCCGTGATGACCGTGGTCAGCTATGTGCTCATCGGGGTCGGCCCGCGCACCGTCGGCCGCCAGCACCCGTACCGGGTCGGCGCGGCCGTGGCCGGTGTGGTGCGGGTGCTCGGCACCGTGCTGGGCCCGCTGTCCCGCCTGCTGATCCTGGTCGGCAACGCCATCACGCCGGGCAAGGGCTTCCGCGAAGGGCCGTTCAGCTCCGAGATCGAGCTGCGCGAGCTGGTCGACCTGGCGCAGGAGCGCGGCGTGGTGGAACCGGCCGAGCGGGAGATGATCCACTCGGTGTTCGAGCTGGGCGACACCGTGGCGCGCGAGGTGATGGTGCCGCGCACCGAGATCGTCTGGATCGAGCGGGCCAAGACCGTCCGGCAGGCGCTGGCCCTGTCGCTGCGCACCGGGTTCACCCGGATCCCGGTGATCGACGAGTCCGTCGACGACATCGTCGGCGTGCTGAACCTCAAGGACCTGGTGCAGGCCGCGCTCGACGACGGGGCCGCGAAACCCGTCGCGGACCTGATGTACCCGGCCACGTTCGTGCCCGACTCCAAGCGCCTCGACGACCTGCTGCGCGACATGCAGCGTTCGCACAACCACATGGCGATCGCGGTCGACGAGTACGGCGGCACCGCCGGCCTGCTGACGATCGAGGACATCCTGGAGGAGATCGTCGGCGAGATCACCGACGAGTCCGACCAGGAGGAACGCCCGCCGGTCGAGCATCTCGAGGACGGCTCGATCCGGGTCTCGGCGCGGCTGGGTGTCGACGACCTGGGCGAGCTCTTCGGCATCGAGCTGTCGGAACATGACGTCGAGACCGTCGGCGGGCTGCTCGCGCAGCAGCTCGGGCGGGTGCCGCTGCCGGGCGCGGAGGCGGAGGTCGACGGGCTGCACCTGAGTGCCGAGGGCGGCAAGGACCGCCGGGGCCGGATGCGGATCACGACGGTGGTGGCGCGCGCCGTGGCCGGAGCGGCGGAACGTAAGGTTCGTAACGGCGATGAGGAACGTGACGGGAGTATCGAGGATGTCTGAGCTGGCGCCGGAAGACGAGAAGATCGTGATTCTCGCCCGATCGGCCCGCGCGCGCACGCAGGCCGCCGAGGGCGCCGCGGTGCGGGACACCGACGGCCGCACCTACGCGGCCACCACCGTCGCGCTGCCTTCGTTCCAGGTCACCGCGTTGCAGGCGGCGATCGCCGCGGCGGTGTCCAGCGGGGCGGAAGGCCTGGAGGCCGCGGCGGTCGTCACGGCCGGTCCGGTCGACGACGCGTCGGTGCGTGCTGTCCGCGACCTGGCCGCGGCGGCGCCGATCTTCCGGGCGGATTTCAAGGGCGACGTCCAGGAAGTGTTGCGGTGACGCATCGTTCCGGCTTCGCGTGCTTCGTCGGCCGGCCCAACGCCGGCAAGTCGACCCTGACGAACGCGCTCGTCGGCACCAAGATCGCGATCACGTCCAGCAAGCCGCAGACGACCCGGCACGCGATCCGCGGCATCGTGCACCGGCCCGACGCGCAACTGGTCATTGTGGACACTCCCGGCCTGCACCGGCCGCGCACGGTGCTCGGCGAGCGGCTCAACGACGTCGTGTACTCGACCTGGTCCGAAGTGGACGTCGTCGGATTCTGCGTGCCCGCCAACGAAAAGGTCGGCCCCGGCGACCGGTTCATCGCGGGCGAGCTGCGCAAGATCGCGAAGCGCACGCCCGTCGTCGGCGTCGTCACGAAGACCGATCTCGCCGACCGGAAGCAGATCGCCGATCAGTTGCTGGCGCTGCAAGAGGTGATGGAGTTCGCCGAGCTGATCCCGGTGTCCGCTGTGGACGGTTTCCAGGTGAAGCAGCTCGAGGATCTGTTGGTGGCGCGGCTTCCCGAAGGCCCGCAGCTGTATCCGGACGGGGATCTGACCGACGAGCCCGAGCAGACGCTCGTCGCCGAGCTGATCCGCGAGGCCGCGCTGGAAGGCGTGCGGGACGAGCTGCCGCACTCGATCGCCGTGACGGTCGAGGAGATGCTGCCCCGCGAAGGCCGGGACGATCTGCTGGACGTGCACGCGTTCCTGTACGTCGAGCGGCCGAGCCAGAAGGGCATCATCCTGGGGCACAAGGGTGAACGGCTGCGCACGGTCGGCTCCGAGGCGCGCCGGCACATCGAGGCCCTGCTCGGCACGAAGGTGTACCTCGATCTGCACGTCAAGGTCGCCAAGGACTGGCAGCGCGACCCCAAGCAACTGCGCCGCCTGGGTTTCTGACGCGCACGCGTGTTCGCCCGCCACGTCGCCGTGTTTGCCCGCCACGTCGGTGAGTTTGCCCGCCACGATGCCGGGTTTTGTCGGTGGGAGATGAGAGGATGTGCCCGTGAGCCTTTATCGCGACACCGGTGTGGTGCTGCGGGTGCACAAGCTCGGTGAGGCCGACCGGATCATCACCCTGCTCACCCGCCGGCACGGCAAGGTGCGCGCCGTCGCCAAGGGCGTGCGCCGCACCACCTCGCGGTTCGGCGCGCGGCTGGAGCCGTTCGGCCATGTCGACGTGCAGTTCTACACCGGCCGCACGCTCGACGTGATCACCCAGGTGCAGACCGTGGACGCGTTCGCGCTGCCGCTGGTCGGCGACTACCAGCGCTACACCGCGGCCAGCGCGATCGCCGAGACGGCCGACCGGCTCACGGCCGAGGAGGGCGAGCCGGCGGTCCGGCTGTACCTGCTGGTCACCGGTGCGCTGCGGGCGCTCGCCGACGGGCAGCGGGACGCCTCCCTCGTGCTCGACGCGTTTCTGTTGCGCGCCATGGCTTTCGCGGGCTGGGCGCCCGCCATCACCGAATGCGCGCGCTGCGGCCTGCCCGGCCCGCACACGGCGTTCAGCGTGCCGGCGGGTGGCTCGCTGTGCGGCAACTGCCGGGCGCCGGGGTCGGTGCGTCCCGCACCCGAGGTGCTGGTGCTGCTGGAGGCGCTGCTGCACGGCGACTGGGAGATCGCGGAGGCGTCGGTCCAGGGCGCCCGCCGCGACGCGAGCGGTCTCGTCGCGGCCCACCTGCAGTGGCACCTCGAACGACAACTGCGGTCACTGCCGCTGGTGGAGCGGCGCCCCCGGGAAGTCGCCGTCAAGAGCTAGGTTCGGTTTCCCAAGCGGGGCGGAGCCGCTCGCCCTGGGCCGTCAGCTCGCCTGGCTGTCCGCCACCTCTCTCTAGGCCGGGCGCTCCCGCACCTGCCCGACGCCCGCCCAGTAGAACGGGCGGACCGCGGCCGAATCGAGTTCGGGGAACAGCACGTCCGGGGTGTCCGGGCGCCACTCGGTCAGGTGCACGATGCCCGGTTCCACCGGCGCGAAGTTCGCGAACCACGAACCGAACTCCGCCTTGTCACGCAGCCAGGCCGGGTTCTGCGTGTTCCGGTAGGACTCCGCCAGCGCGCTGATCTGGGCCGCGCCTTCGGCCGGGGCGTCGTCGGTGGTGATGTGGCTGGCCGCGAGCCAGCTGCCCGGGGCGAGCCGGCGCCGGTAGCTTTCCAGCACGCCGGGCACGTTGTCCGCGCCGCCCACGAAGTGCAGCACGGACACCATCAGCACGCACACCGGCTTGGTGAAGTCCAGCAGCCGCCGGGTGGTCTCGTGTTCGCACACGACCTCGGGTTCGCGCAGGTCCGCCCGCACGATCCCGGCCCAGCCCGTGGCGTCCTGCTGGTCCAGTATCAACTCCGAATGCGCGACCGCGACCGCCTCGTAGTCGACGTACACCACCCGCGTGTCCGTCTCGTCGCCCGCGTGCTGCCGCACGATCTCGTGCACGTTGCCGGCCGTCGGCACCCCGGAGCCCAGGTCCAGGAACTGGGTGATGCCGGCGTCCAGCGCCGCGCGCACCACCCGGCCCAGCCACTGCCGGTTCGACATGGCCAGCGGTTTGATCAGCGGGAACTGCTTGTCCGCCTGCTCGCCGAAATGCCGGTCGACGGCGTAGTTGTTGGTCCCGCCCAGGTACCAGTCGTAGATCCGGGCCGTGCTCGGCCGGTCCAGGTCGACCTCGGCCGGCGCCGCCGGTGCCCGTTCGCCATCGGCACTCACAAATCGCTCCCTACCGCCGCACATCCCCACCACTGCCCACGTAGGGTAGCGATGCGGCCGTCGGACGGGCCTCGCGCATGGGTACTGTCGGGTCGCGAAACCGAGCTATGGAGGCGAATCGACGGTGCTGCGCAAGGGACGTCCGGTCACCGTGGCCCAGCGGGCACCGGACCCGCACCCGTCCGGCGAGCGGCCGCCCGAGATCCCCGCGGAGCTGGTGCCCAACCACGTCGCCCTGGTCATGGACGGCAACGGCCGCTGGGCCAACCAGCGCGGCCTGCCGCGGATCGAGGGGCACAAGCGCGGCGAGGCCGTGATGATCGACGTGGCCAGCGGCGCGGTCGAGCTGGGCGTGAAATGGCTTTCGGTGTACGCGTTCTCGACGGAGAACTGGAAGCGCAGCCCCGACGAGGTGCGTTTCCTGATGGGCTTCAACCGCGACACGATCCGCCGCCAGGTCGACTACCTCGGCTCGATCGGGGTGCGCATCCGCTGGGCCGGGCGCACACCGAAGCTCTGGCGCAGCGTCATCAAGGAGCTGCAGGCCGCCGAGGAGAAGACGAAGCACAACACGCTGCTCAACATGACGATGTGCGTGAACTACGGCGGCCGGGCCGAGATCGGCGACGCCGCGCGGCGGATCGCGCAACTCGTGGCCGAGGGCAAGATCAACCCGGACAAGGTCGACGAGAAGATGCTGGCGAAGTACCTGTACCAGCCCGAAATGCCGGACGTGGACCTGTTCCTGCGGCCCTCCGGCGAGCTGCGCACGTCGAACTTCATGCTGTGGCAGTCGGCCTACGCCGAGTTCGTCTTCCAGGACACCCTGTTCCCCGACTTCGACCGGCGCCAACTGTGGGCGGCGTGCCTGGAGTTCGCCAAGCGGGACCGCCGGTTCGGTGCCGCCGTCGACGCCGCGAAAGGTGCCTCATGACAACCGAAGCCGCGGACACCGCGGAGCTGCTGGGCCGCGCGCGTGCCGCGCTGGAGCGCTACCTGGAGGTGCACGTCGACGACGACGGCGCGCTGACGTTCGCGCACGCCGGGGTGCCGGGGGTCATCCAGTCGACCCAGCTCGCCGAGGGGCTCACGGTGCTGAGCCTGACCTGTGTCGTGGCCTGGGACCTGCCCGACAAGCCCGGGCTCGCGGCGTCGGCGGCCGAGCGCGCGGGCGAGGGCCTGTTCGGCACGCTCGGCGTCACGCACACCGAGCGTGGTCTGGACCTGACACTGCGGTACGCGTTTCCCGCGCAGGGACTGGACATCCCCGCGCTGGGCACGTTGCTGATGCTGGTGATCTCGACGGCGTCACAGCTGCGGGCGGAACTGGTCCCGGCGGGCTGAACGCGGCTTGCCGAGCGGTGCGGGTGGCGGCCCCTCCCGCCGGCCCACCACCCCTCCTGGACACCCTTCGCGCGGCAGTGTCGCCATCACGTCGGCGCTGTCCTCGCCAGGAACCACCTCAGAACCCGCAGCGGCGCAAGCTGACAGCGTGGTGAAAAGCGGCTCCGGCGCTTCGAAACATCCCGGTCCCGGCGGGCTGAGTGTCGGACTCGCGGTCGCGAGTGTCCGACTCGGCGTCGGGAACGTCGGACTCGCGGTCCTGAGCGTCGGACTCGCGGGCGCGGGCCCGGACTGTCGGTGGCTGCTGGCATCATCGACGGCTGTGAACGTGCTCACCGACCGCCCGCGCGCGAAGCGCCGCCGGATCACCTCGGTCGAGGTGCTCTGCGTGGTGCTGCTGGTCGCGATCCTCGGGCAGTCGTGGCTGCAGGACGTGCTGAACGTGCCCGCCCTGCGCACCGGCTCGACGATCTTCGTCGCGGTGTGCGTGCAGGCCCTGCCGTTCCTCGTGCTCGGCGTGCTGATCAGCGGCGCGATCGCCGCGTTCGTGCCGGCCAGGGTGCTGCGGCGGGCGCTGCCCCGCAACACCGCGGCGGCGGTCGGCGTCGCGGGCCTTGCCGGCGTCGCGCTCCCCGGCTGTGAATGCGCGTCCGTCCCGGTCGCGCGGCGGCTGATGGGGCAGGGCGTCGCCCCGGCGGCGGCGCTGACGTTCCTGCTCGCCGCGCCCGCCGTGAACCCGGTCGTGCTGGTGGCCACCGCCGTCGCGTTCCCGGGCAGGCCCGAGATGGTGCTGGCCCGCTTCCTCGGTTCGCTCGCCACGGCCGTCGTGATGGGCTTGCTGTGGGCACGCTGGGGCAAGCTCGGCTGGATCGTCGAGCGCGCGTTGCAGCGCCTGCCGGACGAGGGGCGCGGCCGCTGGGCGACGTTCGCGGAGATCGCGCGTACGGATCTCGTCGAGGCAGGCGGGTTTCTCGTCCTCGGCGCGTTGATCTCGGCCGCGCTCAACGTCCTCGTGCCGCCGTCGTGGTTCGCCGTGCTCGGCGGCCAGCTCGTGCTCGGCGTGGTCGTGATGGCGGTGCTCGCGGTCGTGCTGGCCTTGTGCAGCGAGGCGGACGCGTTCGTCGCGGCTTCGCTGACCGCCCTGCCGCTGCTGCCGAAACTGGTGTTCCTGGTCGTCGGCCCGGCGATCGACGTCAAGCTCTTCGCCTTGCAGGCAGGCACGTTCGGGCGTTCGTTCGCGCTGCGTTTCGCGCCAGTGACGTTCGTCGTCGCGGTCGCCTGTGCGCTCGTCGTCGGCACCCTGCTGATCGGCGGTGCTCGATGAGGCGCGAGACGCAGAACGTGTTGCTGGTGCTGCTCGGCGGCGCGCTGCTCAAGATCGGCATCAACGGCGACTACCTGCGTTATGTCAAGCCGTCGCAGCAGGTGTGGGTGATCGCCGGGGGAGCGGTGATGGCCGCGCTCGGCGCGATCGCCATCGTGCGCGACCTGGTCGCCCGCGGCCGCACGGGCGACGGGCACCACCATCATCTGGCCAGGTCGGCGTGGCTGCTGGTGGTGCCGGTGCTCGCGGTGTTCCTCGTCGCGCCGCCCGCGCTCGGCTCGGATTCGGTGACCCGCACCGAGGCCCGAGCCCCGGCGCAGAGCCAGGCCGTGTTCCCGCCGCTCCCCGCCGGGGACGTGATCCCGTTGTCCCTGACCGATTTCGTGACGCGCGCGGGCTGGGATTCCGGTGGTTCGCTCAACGGCCGGACCGTCCGGCTGACCGGGTTCGTCACCCACACCGGCGATTCGGTGTTGCTGGCGCGGATGGTCATCACCTGCTGCGCGGCCGACGCGTACCCGCTGAAAGTGCGGATGCTGGGGCCGGCCGGCTACCCGGACGACACATGGCTCGACGTGACCGGACAGGTCGTGCCGGGCACCGCGACGAAGGCGAACCGCTTCACGCCGGAGTTCACCGTGCTCTCCGCGAACCGCATCCCGCAGCCCGCGGATCCCTACGAGGATTGACCGGCGCAGGTGGCGCAGGTGCCGATGATCTCGACCGTATGGGTGATTTCCGAGAACCCGTGCCCGGACGCGATCTTCTCCGCCCAGCGCTCCACGGCCGGCCCCTCGACCTCGACCGTCCGCCCGCAGTGCCGGCACACGAGGTGATGGTGGTGGTGGGACGAGCAGCGCCGGTAGATCGCCTCGCCGGTGTCCGTGCGCAGCACGTCCACCTCACCGGCCTCCGACAGCGACTGCAGCGTCCGGTACACCGTGGTCAGCCCGATCCCGTCACCACGTTTACGCAGCTCATCGTGCAGTTCCTGGGCCGAACGGAAGTCGTCGATCTCGGCGAGCAGCTCGACCACCGCGGACCGCTGCTTCGTCGACCGGCGGCCGGGGACCGGCGCCAACCTCGTCATGCGTCCTCCTGCACGTGTGCCACGGCGTCCACCACGATGTGGGACAGGTGATCGTCCACGAGCCGGTACACGACCTCGCGCCCGCGCCGCTCCCCGTACACCACCCCGGCCGCCTTGAGGACCCGCAGGTGCTGGCTGATCAGCGGTTGCGCGACATCGAGCGCGTCGACCAGCTCGTGCACGCAGCGCTCGGCGTCCCGCAGCTGCAGCACGATCGCGATCCGGACGGGCGCGGCGAGCGCGCGCAGCAGCTCCCCGGCCCCGGCCAGCGCGGTGGCCGACGGAACCGGCGTGCTCGGCTTGACCGGGCCGTCCGCGTGCACCTCGCCCGGCGCCTGGCTCACCGCCGTCATGTCGATCTCCAGCCTTGTCGTTACGGGTCGATCACCAGTCTAGTGGGCCGCACCCCTTGACCTACTGTGGTCAAGGGCCGGATACGCTGGACCGACAGCCCATCAGTGTTTCCGCAGCTATGGAGAGCGTGGAGTGCCCGCCAACACGATCGAGACCGTCGTCAGCTTGTGCAAGCGCCGTGGCTTTGTCTTCCCCAGCGGGGAGATCTACGGCGGTACCCGGTCGGCGTGGGATTACGGGCCGCTCGGGGTCGAGCTGAAGGAGAACATCAAGCGCCAGTGGTGGAAGACCATGGTGCAGAGCCGCGACGACGTCGTCGGCCTGGACTCGGCGGTGATCCTGCCGCGCAAGGTGTGGGAGGCGTCCGGGCACGTCAACGCCTTCAACGACCCGCTGATCGAATGCCTGAGCTGTCACCGGCGGTTCCGCTCCGACCAGCTGGCCGAGGAGTACGCCGAGCGCACCGGCAAGGAGACGTCCGAGGACGACCTGTCCGACGTGCCGTGCCCGAACTGCGGCACGCGCGGCCAATACACGAAGCCGCGCGAGTTCAACATGATGCTCAAGACCTACCTCGGCCCGGTGGAGAGCGAGGAAGGCCTGCACTACCTGCGGCCCGAGACCGCGCAGGGCATCTTCGTGAACTTCCTCAACGTGCAGACCACGTCGCGCAAGAAGCCGCCGTTCGGCATCGGCCAGATCGGCAAGTCCTTCCGCAACGAGATCACGCCCGGCAACTTCATCTTCCGCACGCGCGAGTTCGAGCAGATGGAGATGGAGTACTTCGTCGAGCCCGGCGAGGACGAGCGCTGGCACCAGTACTGGATCGACCTGCGCACGGAGTGGTACACCGGCCTCGGCATCAGCCGGGACAACCTGCGCCACTACGAGCACCCCAAGGAAAAGCTGTCCCACTACTCGAAGCGGACCGTCGACATCGAGTACCGCTTCCAGTTCTCCTCGGGGCAGGAATGGGGTGAGCTCGAGGGCATCGCGAACCGCACCGACTTCGACCTCACCACGCACTCGAACCACTCCGGTGTCGACCTGTCGTACTTCGACCAGGCCACCGGGCAGCGGTACCGGCCGTTCGTGATCGAGCCCGCCGCGGGTGTCGGCCGCCCGATGATGGCGTTCCTGCTCGACGCGTACACCGAGGACGAGGTGGCGAACGCCAAGGGCGGCACGGACAAGCGGGTCGTGCTGAAGCTCGACTACCGGCTCGCGCCGTACAAGGTCGCGGTGCTTCCGTTGTCCCGCAACGCGGATCTGACGCCGAAGGCGAAGGACCTGGCCACTGCGCTGCGCCGGAACTGGAGCGTCGACTTCGACGACGCCGGGTCCATCGGGAAGCGTTACCGCCGCCAGGAGGAGATCGGCACCCCGTTCTGCGTGACGGTCGACTTCGACTCACTGGAGGACAACGCGGTGACCGTCCGCGAGCGCGACAGCATGGCGCAGGAGCGGGTGGCGCTCGACAAGGTGGAGACCTACCTGGCCACCCGCCTGCTGGGCTGCTGAGCGGCGCCCGCCCAGTCGTCTCAGCGGGACGGCTGGGCGGGAATCGTGGGCAGGAGGTCCGCGATGTCGGTGTGCAGCTTGGCGAGGCCTTGGTCGAAGGTGGCGAGCCGCCCGCCGTTTACTCGTCGAGGTGCGCGAGGTAGGAGTCCGTGACCTGGCGGTGGCCCAGAATGCCGTTCATCGGCACGTCCCGGTAGGTGATCGAGTCCGGCCAGAACTCGTGACGATCACCGGCCTCGATCGCGCTGAGCAGGGCTTGAGCGTCTTCCGCCCGCTGTCCTTCGCGGATCAACAAGCGCACCAGACTCCCCTGTGTGACCGGGCAGGTGGCGAAAGTGTCGTCTCGTCACTGTGCGTCGTCCGGTGACCGGACGTCGTCGGTGGTGATGACCTTGCCGAGCCGCACGACGGGCAGTCCTGTGCGAGGGCTCCGTGCGGCCGGAGCCGGTTTGCTCTGACGCAGACCACGTTGCACGAGTTCGGTCACGATCTCACTGAGCGTGCGCGACGTATCGCGTGCGATCGAGAGGACCTGACCGTGCAGGTCGTCGGGCAGGTCGATCAGGGTTCGCATGGCCTCATTGTGGGCGAAACCCCTGACACCTGTCATGGGCAGGTCGTGACGAGCGGCCTGCCCGCGGCGTTGGCCCCGGCGGCACAGTTCGGGGTATGAACCCAAGTACTCCCGTCCGCGACGCGGCGGTCACGGCCGGGGCCGCGGTGCGGCTCGCCGCCCTGCGGAAAGCCTACGGTGAGGTCCGGGCCGTCGACGGCATCGACCTCACGATCGCGCCCGGTGAGGTCGTCGCGCTGCTCGGGCCGAACGGCGCCGGGAAGTCGACCACCGTCGACATGATCCTGGGGCTGACCGAGCCCGACGCCGGTGACGTCACGGTGTTCGGTTCCTCGCCCGCGGGTGCGGTCCGCACCGGCAGCATCGGCGCGATGTTGCAGGGCGGCGCGCTGCTGGACGACGCGACCGTCGGCGAGATGGTCGCCATGGTCGCGTCCCTGCACCGTAGCCCGATGCCGGTCCGCGAAGCGCTGGCCCGGGCGGGCATCGAGGAGCTCGCGAACCGGCGCGGCAACAAGCTGTCCGGCGGCCAGAAGCAGCGCGCGCGGTTCGCCGTCGCGCTCGTGTCCGACCCGGACCTGTTGCTGCTGGACGAGCCGACCGCCGCGATGGACGTCGGCAGCCGCCGTGAGTTCTGGCGGTCCATGCAGGCGTTCACCGACTCCGGCCGCACCGTCGTGTTCGCCACGCACTATCTCGAAGAGGCCGAGGAGTTCGCCGACCGCGTCGTGCTGATGCGGAGCGGCCGGATCGTCGCCGACGGGTCCGTCGCGCAGGTCCGGGCGCTCGCCGGCGGCCGCACGCTGCGCGCGGTCGTCCCCGGCGCGACCGACGAGGCGATCGCGAACCTCCCGTGCGTCACCGAGTTCCGGCTCCGCGGCGAGCAGATCGCCGTCTCCAGCAGCGATTCTGACAAGACCCTGCACGCACTGCTGAGCGCGTACCCGCACGCGCACGACATCGAGATCACGGCGATCGGCCTCGAAGGCGCGTTCCTCACCCTGACTTCCGACGAGGAGGAAGAACCGAGCGCTGACGACCGCAGGGAGGAAGCGCTCAAATCGACACAGCGCACTCGAGCCTCATGGGCGTCGTCGCGCACCGAGGAACGAGGGAAGTGAGGACGTCCATGAGCATCAAGTATCTGGCGCTGGAGATCCGGCGGGTGACCCGCTCGCCCCGGTTCCTGATCTTCACCGTGGGCTTCCCGGTGCTGCTTTTCCTGTTGTACGTAGGCATTTTCGCGAAGGACCCGGGCACGAAGGCCGTGCTGATGGTGAGCATGACGTCGTTCGGCGCGATGGCGGCGGCCCTGTTCACCGGCACGCGCGTCGCGCTGGAGCGGGCGTCGGGGTGGCAGCGGCAGCTGCGGCTGACCCCGCTGTCCGGCCCCGGTTACCTGACCGCGAAGGCCGCCACCGGCATGACGCTCGCGCTCGCGCCGGCGATCCTCGTACCGCTGGTGGCCGTGCTCGGCGAAGGTGTCTCGCTCGACGCGTCGGGGTGGGTGCGGGCCACGCTGGGGGTGTGGCTCGCGGCGATCCCGTTCGCCCTGATCGGCCTGCTCATCGGGCAGATCGGCACGGCGGACTCGACCCAGCCGATCACGCAGCTGGTGATGCTGCCGATGGCGCTGCTGGGCGGGATCTTCATCCCGGTCACCACGATGCCGGACTGGCTGCTGAAGATCGCGCACGTGCTGCCGAGCTACTGGATGGGCGAGATCGGCCGCGGGGCCATCACCGCGGGGTCCGCGAGCCTCGGCAAGGACGTGCTCTACCTGGGGATTTGGACGGTCGTACTCGGGTTCGCCGTGGTGCGGCGCTACCGTAAAGACTCGGCCCGGGTCTGAGGGGAGGCGAACGTGGCGGCTCGGCGAGGCCTGGCTTGGGACAGCTGGTGGCACAATGCCGCCACCGGCGAACCACGCGACCGGTTCTTCAAGTTCCGCTGGCCGGTGGTGGCCGTGGCGTTCCTGCTGCCGGTGCTGATCCCGGCGGTGCGGCACGCGAGCACCTCGTCCGGCGGCGTGGCCGACCTGGTGCTGACCATCGCCTACGGTGGCGCCTACGCCGTGTTCCCGCTGGTGTTGTTCCGGGACTACTCGCTCCGGCTGAAGCTGGCCTTCTGCCTCGGCACGCTGGCGCTGGGCTGGCTGGGCACGCTGATGGTCGTCGACGGCAACGTGTACGTGCTGCTCTACGCGCTGGCGATGATCGCGTTCGGGTTGCCGCCGGGCTGGGCGCTGATCCTCGACGGCGCGTCGATCGTGGCGGCGCTCGTGCTGGTGCAGCTGCACGTCGGCGCGCACGGCACCCTCGGCGACGTCGGCACCCTGGCCGGGGTCACCACCGCGATGTTCTTCATGGGCCGGCTGTTGCACACGGTGCGGCGGCTGCGCGCGGCGACCGACGAGATCGCCACCCTCGCGGTCAGCGCGGAGCGGGCGCGACTGGCCCGGGACCTGCACGACATCCTGGGCCACAGCCTCACCACGATCACGGTGAAGGCGGGGCTGGCGCGGCGGATGCTGGAGAGCAAACAGGATCCCGGGCGGGCGATCACCGAGATCCACGAGGTCGAGGGTCTCGCGCGCAGCGCGCTCGCCGACGTGCGCGCGACCGTCTCGGACTACCGCGAGGTGTCGTTGTCGGCGGAGCTGGTGGGGGCGCGGGTGGCGCTGCGGGCCGCGGAGATCGAGGCGGACCTGCCGCACGCGGTGGACAACGTGCGGCCGGACCTGCAGCAGACTTTCGGTTACGTGCTACGGGAAGCGGTCACGAACGTGCTGCGGCACTCGGGGGCGAAACACGTGAAGGTGCGGTTCGGCCGGACCTGCCTGGACATCGAGGACGACGGGGTCGGTGCGCCTGAGGGTGTGTGCGGGAACGGGCTGCGGGGGTTGGCCGAGCGGCTGGAGCAGGTCGGTGGGACGTTGCGGGCTGAGCCGCGTGCTGGTGGTGGTTTCGTGCTGCGGGCCGAAGTCCGGCCCGCGTTGGAGGTCGCGTCGTGATCCGCGTTCTGCTGGCTGACGACCAGGCGATGGTGCGCGGCGCGCTGGCCACCGTGCTCGGTCTGGAGCCGGACATCGAGGTGGTCGCGCAGGTCGGGTCCGGCGACGAGGTGCTGCCCGCGGCGAAGGAGTCCGCCCCGGACGTCGCGTTGCTGGACGTGCAGATGCCGGGCAAGGACGGGCTGACCGCCGCCGCCGAGTTGCACGCCGCGCTGCCCGCGTGCCGGATCATCGTGTGCACGACGTTCGGCCGGCCCGGCTACCTCGCCCGCGCGATGGCGGCGGGCGCGGCCGGGTTCGTGGTCAAGGACTCGCCGCCCGAGCAGCTGGTCGACGCGGTGCGCCGGGTGTCGAACGGGCTGCGGGTGGTCGATCCGGCGCTGGCCGCCGAGTCGCTGGCGACCGGGCCGAGCCCGCTGACCGGGCGTGAGCACGACGTGCTGCGCGCGGCCAGCGACGGCGGCACGGTCGCGGATATCGCGCGCCGGCTGCACCTGTCGGAAGGCACGGTGCGCAACCATCTTTCCGCCGCCATCGGCAAAACCGGCGCCCGGACGAGGGCGGAGGCGGTCCGGCTCGCGGAGGAGAACGGCTGGCTGTGACAATGGCGCGGATGTCCGGACACCGCGTCTCGAAAGCGAGCTGGGTGCGGCGTGCCCTGTTCGGCACGGCGCTCGTGGTCGTGCTGACGATCGCCGGGACCGCGTTCCGCGTCTGGCAGGTCGCCCGCGCCGACGACCGCGACCCGGCCGACGTGATCGTCGTGCTCGGTGCCGCGCAGTACAACGGGAAACCGTCACCGATCTTCCAGGCGCGGCTGCGGCACGCCAAGCAGCTGTACGAGGCCGGTGTCGCGAAGGTGATCATCACCGCGGGCGGGAACCGTACCGGCGACGAGTACACCGAGGCGTCCGCGGGCGCGCAGTGGCTGATCGAGCAGGGCGTGCCGAAGTCGGGCACGCTGCCGGTCGGGGAGGGCAGTGACACCCTGGGCAGCCTGCGCGCGGTCGCGGACGTCGTCGCGCGGCACGGCTGGCACACCGCGGTGCTGGTCAGCGATCCGTGGCATTCGCTGCGGGCGCGGGTGATGGCCGACGACTCCGGGCTGGACTCGTGGGCCTCGCCCACGCACAGCGGCCCGATCGTGCAGACCCGGCGGACGCAGGCGATGTACATCTTCCGCGAGACCGGTGCCCTGCTGTTCTACCTGGTGACCAAAACTCCCGCCGATGACATCGGTGGTACGGGACTCGGCTGAGAATGTCGGTGGGTGCCCGTACATTGGCCCCGTGTACGACGAACACGATCGCGAGCGCCGGGTGGCCGAGCCGCCGAAATCCGGTGCGCTGCCGGGCTCCCGCGCTGACGTGCGCAGTGACTTCTCGCGGGACAGGGCGCGGGTGCTGCATTCCGCGGCGCTGCGCCGGCTCGCCGGCAAGACGCAGGTGGTCGGGCCGGGGGAGGGCGCGGAGGTCAGCGGTGTGCCGCGCACCCGGCTCACGCATTCGCTGGAGGTCGCACAGATCGGCCGCGGGATCGCCGAGGAGCTGGGCGCGGACCCGGACCTGGTGGACACCGCGGGCCTGGCGCACGACATCGGGCACCCGCCGTTCGGGCACAACGGGGAGCAGGCGCTCAACAGCGTCGCCGAGCCGTGCGGCGGGTTCGAGGGCAACGCGCAGACGCTGCGCATTCTCACCCGGCTCGAGCCGAAGCTGGAGCCCGTCGGGCTGAACCTGACCCGTGCCTGCCTCGACGCGGCGACGAAGTACCCGTGGCCGCGGCGTCCCGGGCTGGTCAAGTTCGGGGTGTACGACGACGATGCGGAGATCTTCGCGTGGATGCGGGAGGGCGCGCCGGACGGGCGGCGCTGTCTCGAAGCGCAGATCATGGACTGGGCCGACGACGTCGCGTACTCGGTGCACGACGTCGAGGACGGCGTGCTGTCCGGCCGGATCTCGTTGCCGGTGCTGGCGAGTGCCGAGGAGCGCACCGCCGTGGCGGAGCTGGCGGCCAAGCACTTCTCGGACCAGTCGGTGGCGGCGCTGGAGAACGCGGCGCGGGAGCTGCTGACCCTGCCCGTCGTGGTGGAGCTGGCCCAGCGCGGGCAGGACAACTCGTTCGGCGCGCAGGTCGCGCTCAAGCGGCTGACCAGCGAGCTGGTCGGCCGGTTCGCCGGGGCGGCGGTCAGCACCACGCGGGAGCGGTACGGGGACGGGCCGCTGACCCGCTACGACGCGGATCTGGCCGTGCCCGACCAGGTCGGCGCCGAGGTCGCGTTGCTGAAAGCGCTCGCGCTGCGCTACGTGATGAGTGATCCGCGGCGGCTGGCGATGCAGGACGGGCAGCGTCAGATGGTCCGGGAGCTGGTGCGGCTGCTGGTCGAACGGGCGCCCGACGCGCTCGACGCCGCGTTCCACCCGGCCTGGGCGGCGGCCGGGGACGACGCGGCGAAGCTGCGCGTGGTGATCGACCAGGTCGCGTCCCTGACCGACGCGCAAGCGCATGCGTGGCATGCCTGGCACACCGGGCGCCATTGAGAATCCGGTAGCGTCGGGGCTGATGGCGAAACCTGATGTGGACCACCTGCGCTTCAGCCTCGCCCTGCATCGCGCGGTCGCGGGCAGTGGTGATTCGTGCTTCTCGCCCTATTCGGTCGCGAGCGCTCTGGGCCTGACCAGTCAGGCGTCGCGCGGTGCCACCTCCGAGGAACTGGTGCGGCTGCTGGCCGGCGCGGACGCCGACGTCACCAAGCAGGCCGAGCTGCTGCGTACCGCGGCGACGCTGACCGAACGCGGTCGCCACGAGCCGCCGGTGCTCGAGGTCGCGAACACGTTGTGGGCGGCCGAAGACGCGCCGCTGAACCAGGATTTCCTCGGCAGCCTCGCCGCCTGGCCGAATGGCGGTGTGAAGAGCGCGCCCTTCGGCACCGATCCGGATGCCGCCCGCCGCATCATCAACGCCGATGTCGCCGAGACGACCCGGGACCTGATCCCGGAGCTGCTCGCCCCGGGCGCCCTGCACCGGGACACGATCGCGACGCTGGTCAACGCGCTCTACCTGAAAGTCGCGTGGCAGCACCGGTTCCGGGACGAGCAGACCGAGGACGGCGACTTCCACAGCCCGTCCGGCACCCGCCGGGTCCCGATGATGCACCAGACGGAGTCGTTCGGTTACGCCGCGCGAGACGGCTGGCAACTGGTCGAGTTGCCCGCCGCGGGCGGGGTGCGGGCGACGATCCTGTTGCCCGACGGCGATCTCGCCGCGCGCGAGCCCGGTCTGGACGAGCGGGGGCTCGCGGCGCTGCTGTCCGCGGCGAGGAGCCGGCAGGTCCGGCTCGCCCTCCCGAAGATCAAACTCGATATGCGCGCCGAGCTCAAGCCGGCGCTCGCCGGGCTGGGTGTGCGGACGATGTTCTCCGCGCACGACTCGGATTTCACCCCCCTCACGCCGGACCCGCGGGTGTTCGTCGACGACGTCGTTCACCAGGCCGTGCTGCGGCTGGACGAGCAGGGGCTCGAGGGCGCGGCGGCGACCGCGGTGGTGTTCCGGACGTTGTCCATGATCACCCCGGTGGACCCGGTCGAGGTCGTCGTGGACCGGCCTTTCCTGCTCCTCGTGCGGCACGCCGAGACGGGTGTGGTCTACTTTTTCGCCCGCGTTGTCGAACCGTGAGGTAAGAAGTGACCGCGTTGCTCGAGGCGCCCGGGACGGTGCAGGTGGTTGAGCCCGGACGGCGCAGGTGGAACAGTGCCGACACGATTGTCGGCTTGTGCTACCTCCTGGCCGCTTTGGTGATCTATGCCGGGTTGTGGGTCAACCTGGGCAGTGGCTACCTGTACAACAGCGCGCAGGACCAGAACATGTGGGAGTGGTTCTTCTCGACCACCGCCCACGCCGTGTGGAGTGGGCAGAACCCGCTCGGGTCGGTGCTGCAGAACTATCCCGACGGCGTCAACATGATGGCCAACACGGCGATGCTCGGCCTGAGCATCCCGTTGTCGCCGATCACGTTGCTGTTCGGGCCGACCGTGACCTGGGCGATCGCGCTGACCGGTGGCCTGGCCGGCACGTCGTTCGCCTGGTACTGGGTGTTCTCGCGGAACCTGGTGAGCTCGCGGGTCGCCGCCGCGATCGGCGGGGTGTTCTGTGGTTTCGCGCCGCCGATGATCTCCCACGGCAACGCGCACCCGAACTTCGTCGTGCTGTTCCTGCTGCCGTTCATCGTGTTGCGGTTGATCCGCCTCGCGCAGGGTGAGCACCCGGTTCGTGACGGGCTGATCCTCGGCGGGCTGATCGCGTACCAGGTTTTCCTCGGCGAGGAACCGCTGCTGATCACGATGCTGGGCTTTGTCGTGTTCGCGGTCGCCTATGCCGTGACCCGCTGGCGCGAGGCCGTGAAAATGGTGCGGCCCATGGTGATCGGCCTCGTCATCGGTGGCGTGCTCGCGCTCGCGGTGGTGATCTTCCCGCTGTGGTGGCAGTTCATGGGCCCGCAGAGTTACCGGACGCTGGAACATGGTTCGGTCGGCAATGACACCGCGGCGTTCACCCGGTTCGCGACGGAGTCGATCGCCGGTCAGCCCGAGGCCGCCGCGGACGTGTCGCTGAACCGGACCGAGGAGAACGCGTTCTTCGGCTGGCCGCTCATCGTGTTCATGGTCGTGCTGACAATCTGGTTATGGCGCAACGCTGTCGCCCGCTCGATCGCGATCTCGATGTTCGTGATGGCGTGGCTTTCGCTGGGGCTCGTGATCACCGTCGACCACCATGAGACGGGTGTCCCCGGCCCGTGGCAGTGGCTGGCGAAGCTGCCCCTGTTCGACTCGCTCCTCGAATCACGCCTGGCGATGGCGTGTATCCCGGCGGTCGGTGCCCTCCTCGCGATCGCGACCCAGCGAGTGTTCGAGGCGGCGCCCTCTTTCCGGGACAAGGAGTTGCCGATCCGGTGGTTGTGGATCGGCGCGCTGGTCGCGGTCCTGCTCCCGATCGCGCCGACCCCGCTGGAGACCATCACGCGCCCGGCCACCCCGGCTTTCTTCTACGACGGGACCTGGCGGTCCTATGTTTCCTCGGGTTCGGTGGTCACCGTCCCGCTGCCCAGCACGGGTGATGCGCGGGCCTTGCACTGGCAGGTGCGGGCAGACTCAGGTTTCCCCCTCGCGGCGGGTTACTTTGTCGGCCCGGCGGGCCCGGATGACAAGCGTGGCCGCTACGGCGCCGCCGAACGTCCCACGACGCACCTGTTGCAAGAGGTCCAGGACAACGGCGACGTCCCAGCCGTAACGGATGCCGACCGCGCCGCCGCAATCGCCGACCTGCGCTACTGGCACGCGGATGTCATGGTCCTGGCGCCCGGCACCACCAACCAGCAACCGCTGCAGGCCACGGTCGAGGCACTGCTGAACACCCCGGCCCGGTACGTCGACGGTGTGTGGCTGTGGGATGTGCGCCCCCTCACAGCAGCCGCGTAGAACGCCAACTCACCGACGCAGGACGCAAACACGCCCGCGCCACGGGCAAACACGCGCGCGTGAGGGGCAAACACGCGCACAACCAGCAAACACGCCGACGCCGCGCAACCCCGGAACCCGCGCAGCCGCCTGGCACCTGCGCAGCCAGCCAACTCACCGTCACGACAAGCAAACTCACGCGCGCAGCCAGCAAACTCACCCGCGCCACGGGCAAACACGCCCGCGCGGCAAGCAAACACGGCGGAACCCGGCAACGGAACGCAACAACGACCCCAGCCCACCCATACCTCCCCCAACCCCGATAGAAAGCCGCCCTAGCGGTTGGCACGTCGTGTCAAGGGTGACCGCGCCAGCGGTCATCGCGAAGCGACGCCGAAGGCGCCCTTGATACGACGTGCCAACCGTTAGACGATCGGCGATCGGGGTGGGCCCGGCGACAACCCCGGCGCGAAGCGCCGGGACCCTCGCGCGAAGCGCGAGGGAAAAGAGAAAAGATGTCCTCGCCGGACGGGCAGGCTCCAGGATGACTGACCCCAAGGGATCTCACCTTTTCGAGGTGGTTGAGTTGGGTGGTCATCCCGTCGCCTGCGGTTTGCGAATATCACTTTTCGCCAGAGCCGCAAGCTTTGTGTTCTCGGCCGCCGGACCCAGCCAAGGTTGCGGCCCTGACGAAAAGTGATCGTGCCGGTTTCAGGCGACGGGATGACCACCCAACTCGGCCCGTGGGCCTGCGCCGCTGTCACATCCGGCGTCCGCACGCCGTCCCTCCTGCGAGATCACTAGAGGAGGAGCCATGTCGCGTATTCCGGTGGTGTCCACAAAGGACGCCGGGTTGTTCACGAGGTTCGTTTACCGGGTTGCTCGCCGCCGCTATGGTGCTGTTCCGGCGCCGTTCGCCGTCAGTGCCCAGCATCCTGGACTGCTGGTGGCGGGTACGGTGCACGAGCTGGCGGTGGAGAAGGCGTCGCATACGTTGCCGGTCAACGTGCGGGAGATCGCCGTGTACCGCGTCGCCGTGCGGCTGGGGTGTTCGTGGTGCGTCGACTTCGGCACGATGTTGCAGAAGCACGAAGGGCTCGACATCGAACGCCTCAAGGGTATCGACGACTACCCGACCTCACCGCATTTCAGCAGGCAGGAACGCCTGGCACTCGCGTACGCCGATGCCATGACCGCCACCCCGGTCACCGTCACCGACGAGCAGGTCGCCGAGCTGGAGCGCGAGTTCGGGCGCAAGGGCGTCGTCGAGCTGACCTATCAGATCGCTCTCGAGAATATGCGCAGCCGCGTCAACAGCGCGCTCGGCATCACCGACCAGGGGTTCACGTCGGGCGAGGCGTGCCGGGTTCCGCTGCCGGGACTCGCGTGAGCTTGTCCGGGTTGGCGATGTCGTAGATCGCGACGATCCGCCCATCGCGCACCGCCACAGCCTCCAGGTGCGCGTCGAGCCGCTGCTTGCCGGGCACCTCGGCGGCCGGGATGAACAGGCCGAGATCGCCGTTGACCAGCATCGGGCGCCCGCTGGTGAGCGCGTCCGCCGGGTACATCGCCAGCAGGCCGAAGAAGAACCGGATGAGCTTGTCCGCGCCGACCACGATCTGCCGGGCCGTGCGCGCCTTGCCGTTCGAGTCGCCGATCAGCATCACGTCCGGGTGCAGTACCTCGGCCACGGCCCGCACGTCCCCGGCGAGCAGGGCCTGCAGGAACCGGTCGAGGATCTGCTGCTGTTCGGCCAGGCTCGCCCGCGGCGGCGGCTCGGCGTCCTTGAGGGCGCGCCGCCCCCGCGACGCATGCTGCCGCGCCGCGTCGGGGCTCGACCCGAGGATGGCGGCGATCTCGTCGAACGGGACCGAGAACGCGTCGTGCAGCACGAACGCGACCCGCTGCTCCGGCGTGAGCTTGTCCAGCACGACCATCGCGGCCATCCGCAGCCCTTCGTCGCGCACGGCGAGGTCGAGCGGGTCGTCCGCGGCCGCACCACTCAACGGGGTGACGACGGGCTCGGGCAGCCACTGCCCGACGTAGCGTTCCCGCCGTGCGGGCGCGGAGCGCAACCGGTCCAGGCAGATCCGGCCGACGACCGTGGTCAGCCAGCCTTTCAGGTCCCGGATCGCGGCGCGTTTCTCCTCGCTCAGCCCGGCCAGCCGCAGCCAGGACTCCTGCACGGCGTCCTCGGCGTCGGACACCGATCCGGTGAGCCGGTAGGCGACGGCGACCAGGTGCGCGCGGTGGCCGGTGAACTCCTCAGCCAGTGCCATGACCAAGACAGTATCCTCGACGGGTGGCAGGTCGGATCCGGGAAGCAGACATCGCGGAGGTTCGTGACCGCAACCGGATCGACGAGGTCGTGGGGGAGTACGTGGCCCTGCGCAACGCCGGCGGCGGCGCGCTCAAGGGGCTGTGCCCGTTCCACGACGAGAAGACCCCGTCGTTCAACGTCCGGCCCACGCACGGCACCTTCCACTGCTTCGGCTGCGGCGAGGGTGGCGACGTCATCAAGTTCCTGATGAAGATCGACCACCTGGGGTTCGTCGAGTCCGTGGAGCGGCTCGCCGACCGCGTCGGCTTCCGGCTCACCTACGAGGGTGGCGGCGCCAGCGTCCAGCGTGACCGCGGTACCCGCACCCGGATGGTCGAGGCGCACAAGGCCGCCGCCGAGTTCTACGCGGAGCAGCTGCGCAGTCCCGACGCCGCGCTCGCCCGCGACTACCTGCGGGAACGCGGCTTCGACGAGGCCGCGGCGCGCACCTACGGCTGCGGGTTCGCCCCGGCCGGCTGGGACAAGCTGACGAAGTACCTGCTCAACCACGGTTTCGAGCTGCCGGAGCTGCTCAAGGCACAGCTGGTGCGCGAGGGCAGGCAGGGCCCGATCGACCGGTTCCACCGGCGGCTGGTGTGGCCGATCAAGGACATCACCGGTGACGTCGTCGGCTTCGGCGCGCGCCGGCTGTTCGACGACGACCAGATCCAGGCCAAGTACCTCAACACCAGCGAAAGCCCGATCTACAAGAAGTCCCAGGTGCTGTTCGGGCTCGACCTGGCCAAGCGGGAGATCGCGAAGCGGCACCAGGTGGTCGTGGTCGAGGGCTACACCGACGTGATGGCGATGCACGCGGCCGGGGTGCCGACGGCGGTGGCGTCCTCGGGCACCGCGTTCGGCGAGGACCACATGAAGGTGCTGCGGCGCCTGCTGATGGACGACGACACGTTCCGCGGCGAGGTCATCTTCACGTTCGACGGCGACGCGGCCGGTCAGAAGGCCGCGCTCAAGGCGTTCGAGGGCGACCAGACGTTCGCGGGCCAGACGTACATCGCGGTCGCGCCGGACGGGATGGACCCGTGCGAGCTGCGCATCGAGAAGGGCGACACGGCCGTGCGCGACCTGGTGGCCCGGCGGATCCCGCTGTTCGAGTTCGCGATCCGCAGCATGCTCGCCGAGTACGACCTCGACTCCGTCGACGGCCAGGTGGCCGCGCTGCAGCGGACGGTGCCGCTGGTCGCGCAGATCAAGGACAGGGCCAAGCGCGACGGGTACGCGACGAAGCTCGCGTGGTGGGTCGGCTGGCAGGACGCGGACATGGTGGTGCGCCGGGTGCGCGGCGCGGCCGGTGTGCCCGTGAAACCCGGGCGCCGCAACGGTTCCGCGCCTGCGGCGCCCGCGAGCGCCCCGGCCGAAGACGTCCCGCGCCCCGCGCCGAAGGACCCGCGGTTCATGGCGCAGCGCGAGGTGCTCAAGGCCGCGCTGCAGGAGCCCGCGCTGGCCGGGCCCCAGTACGACGCGCTGCCCGAGGACGCGTTCACCCATCCCGCGTACATCGCGGTGCATCGCGCGGTGCTGAAGGCGGGCGGCGCGAGCTGCGGGCTGACCGGGCCCGCGCTGATCGACGCCGCGAGTGCGAACGTGCCACCGGGGACGGTGCGCACGCTGCTGTCCGAGCTGGCGGTGGAACCCTTGCACGCCAAGGGAGAGGCGGACATCCGGTACATCGGCAGCATGGTCGCCGCGGTGCAGGAGAACCTGGTCGGCCGGCAGATCACGGAGATCAAGTCGCGGCTGCAGCGGCTGTCGCCGGTCGAGGCGCCGGACGACTACCGTGCGCTGTTCGGGGATCTGGTGGCGCTGGAGGAGTACCGGAAGGCGTTGCGGGAGCAGGCGATCGGCGGGATGGCCTGAGCTCATGTCGTGGCTGCGGTGGTTGATCGGTGACCGGTTGCCCGACGGGTTCCCGGGCGAGCTGGCGGCGTCGGAGAACGCGCTGTCGGTCGCGGAAGTGGCCTACGGCGGGCATCTCGTGGTGACCGAGCTGGGGCTGTGGCTGCCGGAGGGGCGGCGCGTCGGCTGGCATCTGATCAGCAAAGCCGTGTGGGGTGAGGGAATTCTCACGCTCATCGAGGCCAGGGAGGTCGGCTCCGCGGGCGCGGCGGTGGTGCTGGCCGACCGCGAACCCGTGCGGTTCGCCTTGCCGCGGCCGGGGAAGCTGCCGGTGATGGTGCGCCAGCGGGTGGACGCTTCCATTCGCGGGCGGCACCGGCACGAGCTGGCGAGCGGTGGCGTGTGGTTCGTGCAGCGCAAGGTGCCCGGTCAGGACGGGACGGTGCTGCAGGCCCGGCCGGATCCGGGCGTGGATCCCGACGTGGTCGCCGCGATCGCCCGGGAGGCCGCGCAGCGGCTGGCGCAGCCCGAGGTCTAGCAGTACGCTCGTACTGTGTGGGATCCCGCGAAGTATCTCGACTACGCTGACCAGCGAGGACGCCCGTTCTACGAGCTGCTGGGCCGGGTCGGCGCGGTCGCGCCGCGGCGGGTCGTCGATCTCGGCTGCGGCCCCGGCAACCTGACGAAGTCGCTGCCGTCGCGGTGGCCGTCGGCGATCCTGGAGGCCTCGGACAGTTCACCCGAAATGGTGGCCGCCGCTCAGGCGGCGGGAGTCCCGGCCGAGGTGCGCGACGTGCACGACTGGAAGCCCGCGCCGGACACGGACGTCGTGCTGTCCAACGCGGTCCTGCAGTGGGTGCCGGACCACCGTGACCTGCTGCGACGGTGGGCCGGGGAGCTGCCGTCCGGGGCGTGGTGCGCGATGCAGGTCCCGGGGAACTTCGGCGCGCCGTCACATGCGCTGATCCGCGAGCTCGCCAGCAGCCCCGCGTGGGCGCCGGTGCTCGAGCCGGTGGTGTTCCGCGGCGACGAGACGGTCGGCGAGCCGCAGGAGTACGCCGACCTGTTCGCCGACGCGGGTTGCCAGGTGGACGCGTGGGAGACGACCTACGTGCAGCGGCTGGACGGCCCGGATCCGGTGCTGGAATGGGTGTCCGGCACCGCCCTGCGGCCGATCAGGGCCGCGCTGGACGACGCTTCGTGGACCCGGTTCCGCGCGGAGCTGGCGCCCCTGCTGGCCCAGGCGTACCCGGCGCGCGCCGACGGTACGACCTGGTTCGGGTTCCGGCGCATCTTCGCCGTGGCGCGGGTTCCCTGACCGCTTACGGCTGCGTCACCCTCGGCTCGCTCACGCGGTGCCCGTTGCGGAAGAACGGCACCTTGTCGCCCACCTTCTCGCCGACCTTCGCCCGCGCGACACCGGCCGCGCCCTGCACCATCGGGTGGTCGGCGACCTTACGGTACGTGCGCACGATCTGGTCGTACCGCGCACGGCCGGCCTTGGCCCCGAGTACGTACCCGACTGCCGCGCCTAGCAGGAAAGTTCTCATGCCTACGCCTCCTCACCGGTAGTTGCGCCCGCCCGGCCATTGTCCCCCACGGTGCCCCGGCGTGCCGGGGGTGCTTGCTGAGCGCGATCAGTGGTGCGCTATCGTTTCTCTTCGTTGGCCGGGGCGATCCGGCCACATGCGGCATTCCCCTGTAGCTCAATTGGCAGAGCATGCGACTGTTAATCGCAGGGTTGTTGGTTCGAGTCCAACCGGGGGAGCATCATCTGAGCAGGCTCCCAGGTCACAGGCCTGGGAGTCGGTCATGTCGCCATCCTCTACACGCGTCCGACATGTCCGATCCCCGGAAAACTCCCAAGATTCACTTCTCAGCCAGCGCCGTCATGATCGACGTCGGCTCGCGGCACTACCGCTACGAGTCCGGCCGCGAGGGTGACATCGCGGCCGTCGGCTTCTCGCCGCGCAAAGCCCAGACGGTGCTGTACCTGACCAGTGGTCTGGACCAGTACGAAGCCCTGCTCGCCCGGCTCGGACGGCACACGACCGGCAAGGGTTGCCTGTACCTCAAGCGCGTCGACGAGGCCGATCCCCAGGCTCTGCGCGACATCGTCGAGCGTTCCTACCGCAAGGCGACGGAAGCCTGACGCACCTCACGGCTGGGCGGCGCCGTGGTAGAAGTACTGGCCCAGCCCGACCGTGAACATCAGCAGGCCGTAGAGCGAGTGCTCCACGGAGACGGTCAGGAGCGAGCGGGTCCGGCGGTAGCGGCTGCCGAAGATCACGCCGCCGGCGGCGGAAAGCACGACCGCGACCCAGTTGCCGAACGCGATGTGCACGAACCCGAACGCCGCCGCGCTCGCCGCGACCATCCCGGCCCCCTCGCCGAACACCGGGCGGTAGCGCTGGAACACGAACGCGCGGAACAACAGTTCCTGCGGGTACACGCTGGCCAGCGGATACCCGACCACGATCAGCGCCCACAGGCCGGGATTCTGGCGCGGCAGGCTCAGCAGCAGGTCCGGCGTGGCGAGCGCGACGACGACCGCGCAGCCGGCCGCGGTGATCAGCCACAAGATCAGCATCGGGCGCAGCTGCCCGCGCAGCGCGCCCGCCCGCCAGAACGACTTCCGGTCGAACGACGGCGAGCGGAGCAGGTACACCACGGCCGCCGCGCCGAGCACGAGTAGCACCGGGATCGGGCTCGTGCCACGGAAAAACACCGTGTACACGATCACCAGACCGAAGAACACCACCGCGAACTCGAGTGCGAGATACAGCCGTGGCACGGTTTTCGGCGACGTCTCCCCGGGGGCGGTCACGTGCTCAAACTACGGGAGTCAGCGGCGCAGCGTGGTCTCGCGCTCCATGTGCGAGAGCTTCGCGGGATTGCGCACGGCGTAGAGCCCGGTGATCAGCCCGTCGTCGATGCGCAGCGCGACGACGGTGTCGATCTCGCCGTCCAGCCGCATCACCAGCGCGGGGTAGCCGTTGACCTGCGCCGGCCGCAGCCACGTCGCGTCGATCCTGGACAGCCCGGCGGACAGCACCCGCGCCACCTTGTCGGCGCCCACGATCGGCCGGGGCACCGCCTGCTTTACACCGCCACCGTCACCCATCAGGACAACATCGGGTGCGAGCAGGTCGAGCAGGTCCTGCAGCTCACCCGTTTCGACCGCGTGCCGGAACGCTTCGAGCGCGTCCCGGGTCTCGGCCGCGGTCACCGTGCCGCGCGGCCGCCGCGCCGCGACGTGGGCCCGTGCCCGGTGCGCGATCTGGCGGACCGCGCCCGCGTTCTTGCCGACGGCTTCCGCGATCTCGTCGTAGCCCAGGTCGAACACCTCGCGCAGCACGAACACCGCGCGCTCGGTCGGCGCGAGCGTTTCCAGCACCAGCAGCATCGCCATCGAGACGCTCTCGGCCAGTTCGATGTCCTCGGCCACGTCGGGCGCGGTGAGCAACGGCTCTGGCAGCCAGGTGCCGACGTAGGACTCCTTGCGGCGGCCGAGCGTGCGCAACCGGGTCAGCGCCTGGCGGGTCGCGATCCGCACCAGGTACGCCCGCGGCTCCCGCACGGTGCCGAGGTCGACCCCGACCCATCGCAGCCAGGTCTCCTGCAGCACGTCCTCCGCGTCGGCCGCCGAGCCGAGCATCTCGTAGACCACGGTGAACAGCAGGTTCCGATGCGCCAGGAACGTTTCGGTGGCGGGATCTTGTCGCATGCCCTTCAGACTCCGCTCCTCGCCGTTGTGTGACACCGCGGGCTGTCACAGGAACCGCGGCGCCGGCGTCTGGTGGCCGTTCCGACAGCAAACGGCAGGAGGCCACCCCATGGACACCCGATTCGACATGCTCGGCAACGAGCTCGCCGCGAAGTTCGCCAAGCGGTTCGCCAACGCGGCACTGGTGATCCACCAGTCGCCGCTGCCGGCGTCCACCCAGGAACTGGTGTCGCTGCGCGCGAGCCAGCTCAACGGCTGCGGCTGGTGCGTCGACATGCACACCAAGGAGGCACTGGCCGCGGGCGAGTCGCCGGTGCGGCTCAACCTGGTCGCCGCCTGGCGCGAGTCGACCGTGTTCACCGAGGCGGAGCAGGCCGCGCTGGCGTTCGCCGAGGAGGGCACCCGGCTCGCCGACGCCTACCAGGGCGTGTCCGACGAGACCTGGGCCTTGGTGCGCAAGCACTACGACGAGGACCAGCTCGCCGCACTGGTCTGCCTGACGTCCCTGATCAACGCGGCCAACCGGCTTGCCGTGATCGTGCACCAGAAGGGCGGTTCGTACGAGGCCGGCATGTTCGCCGCCATGACGAACTGAGCAGACCCGGCGGCCATGCGGGCATTCAGGTGATTGTGGAACCAAATGCCCGCATGGTTACGTCGTAACCTCGACTGTCGAGGGGGTCATCATGGCGGACGGGAATCCGCTGGTCGCGCAGGCGCAGTCGCAGACCACCGCTGTCACGGGGATCGGCATCGCGGAGTCGGCGAGCGATCTGGCCAACGGTGTCAAGGACGGTTCGTGGGTCGAGTTCGGTATGGGCGCGCTCGGCGTGGGCATGGAAGCGCTGTCGATGGTGATGGATCCGATCGGCACGCTGGCGCAGTACGGAGCGTCGTGGCTGATCGAGCACGTGCAGCCGTTGAAGGAGGCGCTCGACTGGCTCGCGGGGAACCCGCCGGTGATCCAGTCCTACGCCGACACCTGGGGGAACGTCGCGAAGGAGGTCAACGCGGTCGCCGGTGACCTCGCGAACGAAGCGAAGACCGGCACCGCGGGCTGGACCGGCGGCGGTGGCGACGCGTATCGCCAGCACGTCGCGGAACAGACGGACGCGATCGCGGGGGCCTCGACGCTCGCGGACGGGATCTCCACCGGCGTGATGGTGATGGGCCAGGTCGTCGCCATGGTGCGGGAAACCGTGCGCGACCTGGTGGCCGAGCTGGTCGGCAAGCTGATCTCGTGGGTGCTCGAAGAGGCCTGCACGCTCGGCTTCGCGACCCCGCTGGTGGCGGCGCAGGCGACGACGGCGATCACGAGCACCATCTCGAAGGTCTCGGACCTGGTGCGCAAGCTGATCAAGACGATCGGCAACGTGACGCCGAAGATCCGCAAGATCGTCGACAAGCTCGGTGAGATCATCGAGAAGCTTTCCAAGCTGGGCAAGAAGTTCGCCCGCCGCGCGGACGGCGCCACCACCCCGTCGGCGGCGCATCACATCGACTCGCCGGACGTGCACGCGCCCGACACGCCGCACACCCCGGACGCGCCGGATTCGCCGGACCTGCCCGACGGCACCACTCCGTCGGGCACGCACAGCGGCGACGGCACCCCCGCCGGTTCCGACGGTTCGGTCAAGAACAGCGTCGACGACACGAAGACCGACTCGCGTGAAGGCGAATGCCTGCCGGGCTCGGGCGACCCCGTGGACCTGGCCACCGGGCAGATGTTCACCACGCAGCTCGACGTCGAGCTGCCCGGCATGCTGCCGCTGATCGTCAAGCGCACACATTTCTCGTCCTACCGTGCCGGGCGGTTCTTCGGCCGGTCCTGGGCGTCCACTGTGGACCAGCGCATCGAGGTCGAGGGCGACGGCGTCTACTTCGCCGACGACGGCGGGGTGCGGCTGATCTACCCGATGCCGGCGCCGGGCGGGGAACCGGTGTTCGCCGTGGACGGGCCCCGCTGGGAACTGTCCCTTGTGGACGGTGAGTTCCGCATCCGGCAGCCGGAGAACGGGCGCACGCTGAGCTTCCTGGCGGGCGACGGGCACGTGCACCCGCTGGGTTCGATCGTCAACCGCAGCGGGCACTGGATCGACTTCGACTACGACGCGAACCTGGCGCCCACCGAGATCCGGCACTCCGGCGGCTACCGGATCAAGGTCGAGACATCCGGCCGGCAGGTCACCAAGCTGTCGATGGCCGGCCCGGGCGGCGACCTCGATCTCATCGCCTACCACTACGACGAGTCCGGCAATCTCACCGAGATCGTGAACTCCTCGAACCGGCCGATGCGCTTCGACTACGACCTCGCGGGCCGCATCACGCGCTGGCAGGACAGCAACGGCGAGTGGTACCGCTACCACTTCGACGACCGCGGGCGCTGCGTGCGGGCCGAGGGCTCGGGCGGCGCGCTCGCCGGAACCTGGGACTACGACGAGGAATACCCGATCACCCGGTACACGAACTCGCTCGGCGAGACCACCGAGTACCACCTCAACGAGCGCAACCAGATCGTCCGCCGGATCGACCCGCTCGGCGCCGTCACCACCCAGGAATGGGACCGGTTCGACCACCGGCTCGCGATCACCGACCCGCTCGGCCGCACCACCCGGCACACCTACGACGACGAGGGCCACCTCGTCACGATCACCCGGCCCGACGGCTCGCAGGCGCTGGCCGAATACAACGAACTCGGGCTGCCGGTCGCGGTGGTCGAGCCGGACGGTTCCGGCTGGCGCTACAGCTATGACGAGCAGGGCAACCTCACGTCGGTCACCGATCCCGCCGGCGCGACCACGCGGTACGACTACGACGGCACCGGCGGTCTCGTCGCGGTCACCGACGCGACCGGCGCCGTCCGCCGCCTGCGCAACAACGCGGCGGGACTGCCGCTGGCTTCCGTCGACGCGCTCGGCGCCACCACCAGTTACGAACGCGACCAGTTCGGCCGGATCGTGGCGCTCACCGATCCGGCGGGCCACACTCACCGGCAGGCCTGGACGATCGAGGGCAACCTGTTGTCCCGCACGCTTCCCGACGGCACGACGGCCCGCTGGCGGCACGACGGCGAAGGCAACCAGATCGAGTACACCGACCCGCTGGGCCGCGTCAGCACCACCAGCACCACGCATTTCGACCTGCCCGCCGACGAGATCGCGCCCGACGGGTCCCGCCTCGAATTCGGTTACGACACCGAACTGCGGCTGGTCTCGGTCACCAACCAGCAGGGCCGGGTCTGGCGCTACCACTACGACGCGGCCGGAAACCTCGTCTCCGAAACGGATTTCAACGACCGCACCGTGCGGTACGCCTACGACGCCGCGGGGCAGCTCGTCGCGCGCACCAACGCGGCGGGCCAGACCACGAGGTTCGTCCGCGACCCGCTGGGCAACATCGTCGAACGGTATTCCGGCGAATCGGTCGCCACCTTCGAGTACGACCCGATCGGCCGCCTGCGGCGGGCGCGCAACGCCGACGCGGAACTCGTCTACCAGCGCGACGCGCTGGGCCGTGTGCTGGCCGAGACCGTCAACGGGCACACCGTCGCGTCCGGGTACGACACGCTCGGCCGCCGCGTGTACCGCCGCACCCCGACCGGGGCGGAGAGCCGCTGGCGCTACGACGGCGCGGGCCGCCCGGTGGCGCTGGAAACCGCGGGCCGCACCGTCACCTTCGGCTACGACTCCTCCGGCCGCGAGATCGAGCGGCTCCTGGACACCGGCACGATCCTCGCCCAGGCCTGGGACGCGAACAGCAGGCTGACCGAGCAGACAGTGTCCACTGTGGCCAGAACCCGGCAGCCGCGGCTGATCCAGCGCCGCGGCTACCACTACCGCGCGGACGGCCTGCTCGACGCCGTCGAGGACCGGATCCAGGGCGCCCGCCGGTTCGAGCTCGACGAAGCCGGGCGCGTCACCGCCGTGACCGGCAGCGGCTGGACCGAGCAGTACACCTACGACGCGTCCGGTCAGCTGGCCGCCGCCCGCGCCCCGGGCGACGCCACCGAGCAGGGGCCGCGAGAGTTCGACGGCACGCTCGTCCGGCGCGCGGGCAACGTGCACTACCAGCACGACGCCCAGGGCCGGGTGGTGCTGCGGCAGAAACGGCGGCTGTCGGCGAAACCCGACACCTGGCACTACACCTGGGACGCCGACGACCGGCTCGTCGCCGTGGTGACCCCGGACGGCAGCCGGTGGGCCTACCGGTACGACCCGCTCGGCCGCCGGATCGCCAAGCAGCGGCTCACCCCGGACGGCACCCGCGTCGCCGAGCAGGTCAACTTCCACTGGGACGCGGTCGTCATCGCCGAACAGGTCACCCTCGGCGGGAACGCGCTGACCTGGGACTGGGAGCCCGACAGCTTCCGCGTGATCGGCCAGACCGAGCGGACGTCCGCGCGGCACGCGCCGCAGGACTGGGTCGACCGGCAGTTCTACTCGATCATCACCGATCTCGTCGGCACCCCGACCGAACTCGTCGACCAGGCGGGCAATCTCGCCTGGCACGCCGACCGGACGTTGTGGGGCCAGGCGCTGGCCTCGCTCAACGCGACCACGTCCACGCCGCTGCGCTTCCCCGGCCAGTACTTCGACCCGGAAACGCAGCTGCACTACAACTATTCGCGCTACTACGACCCGGCGTCCGGCGGTTACGCCAGCGCGGACCCGCTCGGTCTCGGCGGCGGGTTCAACCCGCACAGCTACGTGCCCAACCCGCAGTTCTGGATCGACCCGTTCGGCCTCGCGAAACGCAAGAAATGCGAGGGCGAGACGGACGCGGTGGAGACGATGAGCGGCTGGCAGGGCAAGAAACCCGACCCGCCGAACATCACCCGCGCCGATCCGCAGGACGTGCTCGACCTGCAACAGGAGATCGGGCACCCGGCGAAACGCGCGGGCGCGATGGACCAGGGTGTGCCCGGCAAGTACTTCGCCTCGCACGCCGAGCGTCAGGCAGCCGTGCTGGACCCCGGTGCGCCCATTAGGATCAACCTGCCGATGTGCCCGGACTGCCAGGACTTCTTCAAGGCGCTCGCCGCGCACCGGCAACAGACGCAGATCGTGACCGAACCCGGTGGTATCACCAGGACCTTCCATCCAGACGGGAGCATGACAGTTGATTGACCCGGCCGTTCTCGACCGTCTCGCGGAGTCTCTGCCGGAGAACGGGGAACCGAGCTACGCCGACCGGATCGCCGTGCGCCGCGAGCTGGACGCGGAATCGTTGCTGCGCCTGGAAGAATCGTGCGCCCGCCGGGTCTTCCCGGTGTGGGAGGCGATGTTCACCGGCGACGAGCAGCCGGTGCGGGTGATGGAGGCCGCGCTGGCCGCCCGCTCGGGGCTGGCGCGTGAGCTCGGCGAATTGCGGGTGCACCTGGACAGCGCGTTCGACCGCGGTGACGAGGCCTTCGCCGCGATCTACGCCGGCAACGCCTGCTGGGCCGTCGCCCGCGACGCCGTCGGCGACGTGACCGAGGTGCCCGAGGGCGACGGCGAGTTGGAGGTCGACCCGGCTGAATGGTCGCCGTGCTTCTACGCCTCGATCGCCGAAGCGGGCGGCGCCGTCTGGGAAGAAGGCGTGGGCGACAACGAAAAGCGGCGCGCCTTCTGGCGCTGGTACCTGCTCGAGGCCGTGCCCGCCGCACAAGCCGGCTGATCCCCGCTCGATGCGCGCGTTCGTCGTCACCGCCCCCGGCGAAGCGGGCGTGAAAGAGGTCGAACCGCCGGTCGCGGTGGCGGGCGAGGTGGTCGTCGACGTCGAGCGGGTCGGGGTGTGCGGCACCGACGTCGAGTTCTTCACCGGCGAGATGCAGTACCTCCACGACGGCCACGCGCAGTTCCCCATGCGGCTCGGGCACGAGTGGACCGGCACGGTGCGCGCCGTCGGCGACGGAGTGGACCCGGGCTGGCTCGGCAAACGGGTCATCGGCGACACGATGCTCGGCTGCGGGAAATGCCGCCGCTGCCGCACCGGATACCAGCACGTCTGCGAGTTCCGCGCCGAGATCGGGATCCGCGGCGGCCGGCCGGGTGCGCTCGCCGAACAGCTGCCGGTGCCGGTCACGGCGCTGCACGAGCTGCCGGACACGGTCGGCGTCACGAGCGGGGCGCTCGTCGAGCCCGGTGGCAACGCGTTGCGCGCCGTGCGTGGCGCGGACCTGCGGCCCGGTGACCGGCTACTCGTGCTCGGACCAGGCACGATCGGTCTGCTCGCGGCCATGTTCGCCCGCGCCGCGGGGGCGGAGGTGCACGTACTGGGCCTGCCCGGCTCGCAGGATTTCGTGCGCTCGCTCGGTTTCGAGTACGCGTGGACCATGGAGTCGTTGCCGTGGCTGCCTTTCGATGCCGTGATCGACGCGTCGAACGCCCCGGCGCTGCCCGCGAGGGCCGTCGAACTCGTCGAACCGGGCAAACGGGTTGTCTACATTGGACTGTCCGGCAGCCCGAGCCGGATCGACACCCGGTCGCTGGCACTCAAGGACGTGACGGCCGTCGGCGTGCTCAGCGGGTCGCCCGGGCTGGCCGGGGCGATCGAGCACTACGCGCGCGGCGCGGTCGATCCACGGCCGCTCGTCGCCGCGACCGTCGGGCTCGACGAGGTCGCGTCCGTCCTCGCGGGCGAGCGGCCGGGTGCGGGCGGGCCGAAGATCCACGTCGATCCCCGGAAAACGCCCTGACGCAGCGGAAAACCTGCTAGCTTCGCGCGATGGCCAAGCGCATCGTGATCTGTTGTGACGGGACCTGGAACTCGCGGAAACAACCCGCCCCGACCAATGTCGTGCGAATCTCCGACGCGCTGGCGAAACGCGACGATCAGCTCGTCAACTACCACGAAGGCGTCGGCAACCAGTGGTACGACCGGTTTCTCGGTGGTGCGTTCGGGTTCGGGCTGTCCCACAACGTGCGTGACGCGTACCGGTTCGTGGCCGAGCACTACGAACCCGGCGACGAGCTGTTCCTCTTCGGGTACAGCCGCGGCGCGTACACCGCGCGCAGCACCGTCGGGTTCATCCGCAACTGCGGCGTGCTGCGGCGCGAGGAGCTCGGCCGGATCGACGAGGCGTACACCCTCTACCGCGATCGCGATCCCAGCACCCACCCCACGGAGGCCGAAGCGACGCGGTTCCGCAAGGACTACGCGGTCGAAGACGTGACGCCGATCCGCTTCATCGGGGTCTGGGACACCGTTGGCGCGCTGGGGATTCCGGTGAGCGGGCTGCCGCTGGTCGGCCTGATCAACCGGCAATGGCAGTTCCACGACACGAAGCTGACCAAGATCGTGGCGTCGGCGTTCCAGGCGCTGGCGATCGACGAGCAGCGCGGGCCGTTCGTACCCGCGATCTGGCAACCCGACGACGCGCCGGAGCAGGAACGCGAACAGGTCTGGTTCGCGGGCTGTCATGGTGACGTCGGTGGCGGGGTGCCGGATCCGACGCTGTCGGAGATCACGTTGCTGTGGATGATGGAGCAGGCTCGCCGCTGCGGGCTGGTGTTCGAGCCGGGTACGTTGCCGCAGCTCGATGCCGACGCCGCGCTGCGCGCCGTGCACAATTCGCGGACGTCGTACTACAAGCTGCTGAAACCGTTCGTGCGCACGCTCGGGGTCACCGACTCCGGCCACGAGTACGTGTCGTTCAAGACGGTCGAGCGCACCGAACGCGACCATTCGTACGCGCCGCAAAACCTGCTCGCGTACCTGCGGGGCGAACCGCAGTACCGCTAGCGGCGCCGTTCGACGACGGCACCGGTGAGCACCGCGACGACCACCGTCAGCGCGATGACCACCTCGGCCCACAGGAACGCGGTGTAGTCCAGGAGCGACCCGAGCGGCGGCGAACCCGGTGTGGACAAGCTGGACAGCCTCTTCGCGGTCGGCGTGGCGCCCGGCGGCGACAGCGGGCTCGACCTCCACCTCACCCGCTCCACCGCCGTGCTCGTCTTCGCTCTGTTCATGATGATGACCTTGCGGGCGCTGGCAATCGCGGTCGCAACGAGCGTGAGCAACACCGGCACCGGTTCTCCGTTGTACAGCGCGGCGAACTCGACGTGGGTGCGGTACCCGTCGAAGGGATAGTCGGTGACCGGGCCGCCGGACAGCGGGACCGGCAGGTCGCTGCCGGCGATGCGCTGATGCGCGGGGAGCAGCTGGTCGCCGCGCAGGCTCGACGAGGTCAGCAGCCGCAACTCGCCGGCCGGCGCGCTCCCGTCGTCCTCGCCGAGCCGCCCGCGCGGGATCACGAGCACGCGGAGCACGACCTCGCGCGCGGCGGCGTCCACCCGCTGGACCGTCGCGTACACGTCGACCCGATCCGGGCTGCCGGCCCCGATGGAATGCCAGGACTCGCCTGTGGTCCGGTCCACCGAGTGCAGCCAGAGCCCCAGCCCGACGGCGATCACCACGCCCGCGATACCGGCCGCGACGGCCCTTGAGATCACGAAGATCGATTGTGCGGGATCGGGCCTCGGCGCGCTTCCCGAGCTTATTGGCGTTGCCTGAGTTACTCAGCCGAGTTATTATCTACTCATGCAAGTACAAGTGGACCTCCAGCCCGAGCTGGGCCTGAGCGTCACCGAGGCGGCGCGGCGGGCGCAGCTCATCTCGGTCACCATCGCGGCGATCGCCGAGCTGGGCTACCGCAGGACGACGTTCGCCCGGATCAAGGAACGGGCGGGCCTGTCCAGCACCCGGATCATCGGCTACCACTTCGGCACCAAGGCCGGGCTGATGCAGGCGGTCGTGACGACCGTGCTGGGCATGAAGGAGAAGTTCCTCCAGGAGCGCGCGGGCGGCACCGCCGACCGCGGGGAGATGCTGCGCGCGCAGATCGAGACCGAGGTCGCGTTCCTGCGTGACTGCCCGGAATGCGTGAAGGTGCTGCGCGAGGTGGCGGCGAACGCGGACGATCCGGACGGCTGGTCCGTCGCCGGGCCGATGCTGAAGGACCTCCAGGCCGGCCAGATCGAGCGGCTGCTGCGACAGGGGCAACGCGAGCGCGCGTTCGGGAAGTTCGCCCCGGAGGTGATGGCCCGCACGATCGTGCACGCGATCGACGGCGCGGCCGAGGCGTTCGCCGCGGACCCGTCGCTGGACCTCGACGCCTACGCGAGTGAACTGGTCGAGACCTTCACCCGCGCGACGGGGTGACCGGCAGCCAGAGCCCGATCTCGCGGTGGTAGAACTCGACCAGGTGCCGGCTTTCGTCGGCGTCGGCGGCCGCCGGACCTCGGGCCCGATCCGCTCGTACACCCCGGGCGGTTCGCCCGTAAGGCGCTTGCACAGGTACGCGCCACCGGCGAGCGTGCCGGTCTCGAGACCGAACCGGTCGGCGGGATCGTCCTCGCGGACGGCGGCCGCGACGAGATAGTCCGGCTCCCGAACGACGCCGTAGAACTTGCGGCCGCGCAGCCCGACCCGGTCCTCGAGATCGCGCCAGCCTCGCTCCATGGCGGGCACCTCGTCGGCCCGACGAGGCGTCAGGCCAGCCGCTCCGTCAGCTTCGTCAATGCCTGTCCCAGCGGGAGATCCACCAGCACCCGGGCATGCGTGTCGCCGCGGGTGACGCCCTGGTTGATGATCAGCACCGGGGTGCCGGACTTCGCCGCGTGGCGGACGAAGCGCAGGCCGGACATGACCGTCAACGACGAGCCCAGCACCAGCAGCGCCCGGGCGTCGTCGACGAGCCGGTAGCACTCCTCGACCCGCTCCCGCGGCACGTTCTCGCCGAAGAACACCACGTCCGGCTTCAACACGCCCGACTCGCACGCGGTGCACGACACGAGCTGGAACTCCCGCACGACGTCGTCGGCCAGCTCGACGTCGCCGTCCGGGTTGATCCGGGTCGCGGCCGCGGCGAACGACGGGTTCGCCGCTCGCAACCGGCGGTCGAGCACCTCGCGAGCGCTGATGCGGCGGCAGCCCAGGCACACCACCCGGTCCAGGCTGCCGTGCAGCTCGATCACCGCACCGGTGCCCGCGGACTGGTGCAGCCCGTCGACGTTCTGCGTGATGACCCCCGACACGAACCCCCGCGCCGCCAGCGTCGCCACCGCCTGGTGCCCGGAGTTCGGCCGCGCCCGCGCGATCGTCCGCCAGCCGAGGTGGCTGCGCGCCCAGTACCGCTGCCGGCCCTCCTCGCTGGTGACGAACTCCTGGTACGTCATCGGCGTGTGCCGCCGCAGGCTGCCCTCGGCGCCGCGATAGTCCGGGATGCCGGATTCGGTGGACAGGCCCGCGCCGCTCAGGACCACGACACCGCCCTCGGCCACGGCGCGCACGACCTCGTCCAGATCGGTCGTGCGCGGTGCTGGTTCGCCGGTCGGCGTCCAGGTCAGGGTCGGTTTCGTCCGCACGCTGCCAGCTTACGGGCCGGTACGCGGTGCGATCCGGGGTGAAACTCCTTCGCCGTGCGGTATGCCGCGGTTGGGGTGACAATTCCGCCATGGCAGGTGGGGAGCAGGAGCCGACGCCGGTCTTCGACGCGGTGGTGGCGAGCGTACGGGCGACCGCTCAGGCGGAGCCGGAGCCCGAACAACAGGACACGAGCCCGGCGGAGATCGTCGCCGTCGGCTGAGCCTCGGCCGGGACTCCGGGTGCGCGGAAGCTGCCGTGCGCTCGGTCGAACGCGCCCCACGACCGTCCACATCGGACGGGAGCGCCGGAGTGTCAGGGGCGGATGCAGGCGAGCACGGCGGTCAGGCTCGGCAGCCAGCGGTTGTGCGTGTCGGGCGGGACGATCCAGTGGGTCAGCTGGTGCGGGACGCGTTCGTCCGGCAGTGGGATCGCGGTGCCGGCCGTGAGCACCCGCACGCCCGGGGGCAGCGCCCCCGGGGCGAGCACGTCGGCCTCGACCAGCAGGATCACCACCGCGCCGTGCTTGGTCGGGATGGAGACGGCCGGCCCCGCGCAGCCCTGCCGCGCCACGCTCGCCAGCACCCGCTCCGAGATCGACCGGGGAATCGCGATCGCGCCGATGCCCGAGCCGGTGACCAGGGTGAGCGCCCCGTTCTCCCAGCGCACCGGCCAGCCGAAGACGCGCCGGTAGTCCAGCGCACCGGTCCCGGCCTCCCGCTGAATGGTCATCATCGTCCCTCCGGCCGCGTCCTTGATGCCTGTCCCGATCCTAACGGCACTGAGTGCCTTTAGCAACCGCGCCTGCTAGCTTCGAGGGCATGTCCGTCGAGTCCCGGCAAGCGCCGCGTCCCCGTGCCGGCCGCACCACGGCCGGGCGCCGCAGGCTCCGTCACGCCCTCACCGTCGCGGCCATCGACCTGTTCGGAGACAACGGGTACGACGCCACCACGGTCGACGAGATCGCCGCCGCCGCGGGCGTCGGGCGGCGCACCTTCTTCCGGTACTTCCGGTCGAAGGAGGACGCGATCTTCCCCGACCACGAGGAGGTGCTCGGCGACATCGAGCGCTCGCTCGCCTCCGCGGCGCCGGCACAGGACCCGGTGAGCGTCGCGTGCACGGCGGTGCGCCTCGTGCTCGACTACTACGTCGCCGACCCCGACGTGTCGGTGAAACGCTTCGCCCTCACCAGAACCGTGCCGTCACTGCGGGATCGCGAGGTCGCCACCGTCGACCGCTACCAGCGTGTGTTCGCGAGCTATCTGCGGGAGCGGTTCGAGGCGGCCGGCGACCCGGCGGCCGGGCTGCGGGCGTCCGTCGCCGCGGCCGCGATCGCGGCGGCGAACAACCACGTGCTGCGGCGGTGGCTGCGCGGCGGCGGCAAGCACGACATCCAGGCCGACGCCACCGAGGCGTTCCAGCTCGTCGTCGACGCGTTCTCCGCGCCGGGCAAGGAAAACGAGCGGACCGTGGTCGCGGTGATGGCGTCCACGGCGTCGATGGCGGAGGTCGTTCAGCAGATTTCGGTGGCGTTACGGCCGGAGCACTGACTGGCACTGAGTGCCGCTAGCACTTACTGGCCCGCGTTCAGCGGGCAGGCGATAGGCTGCGAGACGACTTCTTTCTTGAGACCTCGCCCGTTCGGACGCGGTGCGCCGCCTGCTTTCCCGAGGAGGAAGATCGGTTGTTCGCACGTATTTCCCGGCTCGCGGCCAGGGTCGCGGATCCCGGCCGGTTCGCCGGGGTGGACGAGCTGCGCGCACGGATCGAAGAGCTCGCGCACGAGCACCCCGAGACGGCCGCGGTACGCCGGATCGGCACCTCCCGGCTCGGGGAGCCGCTGTGGTGCCTGACCGTCCACGGTGGACCGAAGCAGGTGGTGGTGGTCGCGGCCGTGCACCCGAACGAGCCGATCGGCGGCCTGACCTCGGTCGAGCTGGCGCGAGTCCTGCTGGCGGACCCCGGCTTGCGCGACGAGCTGGGCTGTACCTGGCAGATCGTGCCGTGCATCGATCCCGACGGCACCCGGCTCAACGAGCCGTGGTTCACCCGGGCGATGACCCTGGAGTCCTACGGCCGCTCGTTCTACCGGCCCGCGCCGGACGAGCAGGTCGAGTGGAGTTTTCCGTTCTCGTACAAGGGATTCTTCTTCGACCGGGTGATGCCGGAGACGATCGCGCTGATGCGGCTGATCGACGAGACCCGCCCGGCGCTGCTGTGCTCACTCCACAATGGAGAGTACGGCGGCGTGTTCTACTACCTGAGCCACACCAGTGACGTGCTCAACCGCCAGCTCGCCGCGCTCCCGGCGGGCCTCGGGCTCCCGCTGCAGACCGGCGAGGGCGAGGCCGCGTTCATCGAGCAGATCGCGCCCGCTGTGTTCCGGAACTTCACCGCCGAGCAGGAGTGCGACTTCATGCTGGCGCTGGGCATCGACCCGGCGCGGCGCACCGCCGGGGCGTCCAGCGGGGCCTACGCGGCCCGATACGGAACCGCTTACCTGGCAACGGAAGTCCCGTACTGGGCGGACGGCGACGCCGATGACCACACCCCGATCGGGATGTCGTACGCGGCCCTGCTCGCCGAGCGGGGCAAGCGCATGGAGGAGACCGCGAAAACGCTTTCCGGGATCCTCGACTGCGTGCGCGCGGACCTCACCGCGCGCTCGCCGTTCCTGCGCGCCACCGAGGCTTTCGTGCCGTACCTGGAGGATGCGGCGGGGTCCGATCTCGCCCGTGCCGCCCTGCCCGACGCCGACCGGCCCGCGGTCGTCGCCGAGCGGTTCCGGTCCACGTCGAGCCTCCAGTCCGCCCGGATCCGGTTCGGCGGGATGCTGCTGCGGGCGCTGGCGGGGGAGCTCGCCATCGGCAACGGGACCCCGGCCATCCGCGCCGGGCACGGCCGGCTCGGCGAGGTCTACGCCGGCTGGCTCGCGGAAGCCGATATGCCGCAGGCGATCCCGCTGGCCAAGCTGGTCGGGGTCCAGCTCGGCGCGATCCTGTCGACCGCGACGACGATAGCCTTAACGGCATGATCGACCTCCTGATCGAGGACGCGACCGTGCTCACGATGAACCCGGCGCGGCCGCGGGCCACCCGGGTGGGCATCTGGCAGGGCCGTCTCGCCGGCGTCGACGACGAGCTGGACGGGATGGCGGCGCGGCGCACGATCCGCCTCGGCGGCGCGACCGTGCTGCCCGGGTTCGTCGACGCGCACACGCACCTGGTGTGGTCGGGTATGAGCCAGGGCGGCACCGACCTGACCGGCCTGCGCGAGCGCGCCGAGGTGCTCGCAGTGCTGCGCCGGGCGTGCGCCGCGGCGAGCCCGGGCGACTGGGTGGAGGTGACCGGCTACGACCAGCGCGCCATCGGCGGGCATCTGACCACCACCGAGCTGGACGCGGTCGCGGACGGGCGGAAGCTGTGGCTGCAGCACACCTCCGGGCACGCGGGCGTGGTGAACAGTGCGATCCTCGACGGCCTGGACGCCGACCACGACAACGGGCTGCTGCTCGAACGCGCCCACACCGCCGTGCGCGAGGCGAGGTTGCCGTACCGGGTGAGCGAACTCGTCGACGCGATCGAGCGCGCCGGGCGCACCTGCCTGGCACAGGGCATCACGACCTGTGCCGAGGCCGGGATCGGCGGCGGGCTGATCGCCACGCCGCCGGTCGAGGTCGCGGCGTACCAGGCGGCGCGGGAGGCCGGGCGGCTGCCGGTGCGGACCCAGCTGATGGTCGCGTCCGACGGGCTGCGCGATCTCGCCGGACATCCCGGCGACGGCATCACCCGTGGCATCGATCTCGGACTGCGCACCGGGTTCGGCGACGAGACGCTGAGCATCGGGGCGCTCAAAGTGTGGCTCGACGGCGGCATCATGGCCCGCACCGCCGCGCTGACCGAGTCCTATGTGGACAGCGATAGCGCCGGGCAGCTGCAGGAGGATCCGGCGGTCCTGCGGCAGATCATCATCGACGGGCACCTCGCGGGCTGGCAGCTCGCCGTGCACGCGATCGGCGACCGCGCACTGGACATCGCACTCGGCGCGATCGCCGAGGCACAGGCCCGCAAGCCCCGCTCGGACGCCCGGCACCGCATCGAGCACTGCGGCGTGGTCCGGCCCGATCAGCTCGAACCCTTGGCGCGGCTCGGCCTCACCGCCGTGATCCAGCCGGAGTTCCTGTGGGACAACGGCGACGACTACTCCGGCGTGCTCGGCCCGGAGCGCGCGGGCTGGCTCTACCGCGGGCGCGCGTTCCTCGACGCCGGGATCCCGGTCGCGTCCAGTTCGGACCGTCCCGTCACCGGGGGAGCGCCGCTGCGGGCCATCCAGTTCATGGTCGAACGTCGGTCCAACACCGGGCGGCCCGTCGGTCCCGGCGAGAAGCTGACCGTCGGGGAAGCGCTTTCCGCGGCGACGATCGGCGCCGCCCGCGCCTGCCGCCGCGAACACCTGTCCGGCACCGTCGAAGCCGGCAAGCTCGCGGATCTCGTTGTCCTGGAACGGAATCCGCTCGACGTGCCGGTGCCGGAGCTGGCCGGTACCGGGGTGCGCGCGACGCTGCTCGGCGGCGAGGTGGTCTACGGCGCGCTGTGACCGGGCCGCCAGGGCACGAGCGCGGAGGTGTGGCGCTGGTACTCGGCGTACTCCGGGTACCGGTGCACGCTGATGCTCTCGGTGAACCGGGTCGAACCGAGGAACAGCAGCGTCAGCAGCACTGCCCCGGCCACCGTCCACTGCCACGGCGAACCGGCGGCCGCCGCGCCGAATCCGAACACCACCCACCACTGCAGCTGCTCGAAGAAGAAGTTCGGGTGCCGCGAATAGCGGAACAGCCCGGTCCGCACGAACCGCGCGGCGGGTTCGCGGCCCGCGTCGAGCTCCGCGCGCTTGCGCCGCTGGAAGGTCCACTGCTGCTGGTCGGCGATCGTCTCACCGGCCAGGAAAGCCAGGAACAGCACGGCCAGCACCGCGTCCCACGCGCCGAACGGCGAGCGGTGTCGCAGCGCCGTGTAGGCGGGGAGCGCGATCAGCAGCAGGATGATGTTCTGGTACAGCGAGATGAAGAAGAAGTTGAACAGCTGGAACTGCCATGGCTTCAGCCGGGCCCGCAGCACACCCCAGCGGTAGTCCTCGCCGCCGGGCGCGTACCCGCCCTTGCGCGCGTAGTTGAAGGTGAGCCGGGCGCCCCACAATGTGACGAGCGCGAACAGCACGTCGAGGCGGGCGTCGGCGAACCCCGCGCCCGCCGCGAACACGGCGACGTAGGCGATCGGCACGAGCGACCAGATCCGGTCGACCCAGGAGTATTCCCTCGTCGCGAGCGAGAGCAGCCAGGTGCCGAGCACCACGCCGCCGAAGATGTACACGCAGAGCAGGAGCACATGGTCACTTTACGATGTTCGTCCATGACCACTCTGCCGCTGCGCCGGCGCGGGATCGACATCTTCTTCGCGATCGTGTTCACGGCGTTCACCGTCACGTCGCTGATCAGCGACCTGCTGCCGACGGTGGGGGTGGACTTCTCGCACGCGTCCGGGAACTTCTTCGTCAACTCCAACTACTGGTACGCCCACGACACCGATCCGCTGTTCATGGACCCGCCGTCGTGGATGCGGATCATCACCGGGCTGTCCGCGTTCGGGTACATGCCGTTCTACCTGGTGCTCGTGTACGCGCTGGTCACCGGACGAGAGTGGATCCAGCTGCCGGCGGTCATCTACGCGACGATGATCGTCACGCTCACCGGGATCGTCGTGTTCGGCGTCGAGTTCTTCGGCGAGCCGCAGTGGCGCACCCCGAACCCGGCGAAGTTCCTCGCGTTCAACCTGCCGTACGTGCTGGTGCCGCTCCTGCTACTGGTGCGCATGCGCAAGCCGGCGCCCTTCACCCGCCGGTTCTGACGCGGCGGAAGCCCCACCCCGGCAGCCCGCTAAGTGCCGGTACTCATCGTGATCCGCCACAGCCGGCGCGGCAGGTCGCCTTCGCTGAACGGATGCACTTCGCGCAGCCGCCAGCCTTCGGCGAGTGCGTCGACCAGCTCGCGAGAGAAGAAGTGCACGGCGAAGCCACCGTGCTCGAAGATGTCGTCGCCGTGGGCGACACCGGCGCCGTAGTGCGCGTCGCCGGTGTGCCGCACGGTGTAGACGAAGGTGCCGCCGGGCACGAGCACACGCCGGACCTCGGCGACGGCGGTGTGGATCTGCGGTGTGGTCAACGCCATACACAACAGCATGTGTGCGAACACCCCGTCGACGGAGGAATCGGGCAGCGGCAACGGATCGCGCACGTCGTGCTCGTGCGTGTGCACCCGCTCGTCCCCTGCGGCCGCCTTCCGCAGTTGGGCGAGACCGGTCGCGCTGAAGTCCGTGGCGTGCACGACGAAGCCGCGGCGGGCGAAGAACAGTGCGTCCCGGCCGTGCCCGGCGCCCAGCTCCAGCACCGTTTTCGCGCCGGCGAAGACCCCGGCGGCGTACACGGCGGGCGCGGACGGCTCCGCGCCGTACATACCGGGGTGCTCGTCGTAGGTGCGCTGCCAGTGCCGGCGCTGCGCCGCCGCGAGGTCTTCGTCCTGTTCGGCCATATTGCGCCCTTCGTGACCGCGGAAATTGTGCGCTGCGGCGGATTTGCGCTGTTCCACCACCGTAGTGAGCTTGCCTTCACGTGGTGCGATCGGCTGGAATCGGTGTCGGTGGATACTTGCTGACGCTAAGGAGTTGAGGGCGCGTGGCCGCGGCGGACGTGCGTGGGGATCGGTACAAATGGGTGGCACTGACCAATACGACGATCGGCGTGCTGCTCGCCACGATCGACTCGTCGATCATGCTGATCGCGATGCCGGACATCTTCCGTGGCATCCACCTCGACCCGCTGTTGCCGGAGAACAGCTTCTACCTGCTCTGGATGATCCTCGGCTACCTCGTGACCAGCAGTGTGCTGGTGGTCAGCGTCGGGCGGCTCGGTGACCTGTTCGGCCGGGTCAAGATGTACAACCTCGGGTTCGTCATCTACACCTTCGCCTCGCTCCTGCTCACCATCGACTGGATGACCGGGCACCCCGGCGCGATCTGGCTCTTGGTGTGGCGGATCGTGCAGGGGGTCGGCGGCGCGTTCCTGGTCGGCAACGCCGGCGCGATCCTCACCGACGCGTTCCCGGCCGGCCAGCGCGGGCTGGCGCTGGGCATCAACAACGTCGCCGGGATCAGCGGCACGTTCATCGGGCTCGTCCTGGGCGGGCTGCTCGCCCCGATCAGCTGGCGGCTGGTGTTCCTGATCTCCGTGCCGTGCGGGGTGTTCGGCGCGGTCTGGGCCTACCGGCGGCTGCGCGACGTCTCACGCCGCTCCGGTGAGCCGATCGACTGGCTGGGCAACATCACGTTCGCGGTCGGGCTGATCCTGGTGATGGTCGGCATCACCAGCGGCATCCAGCCCTACGGCGGGCACACGATGGGCTGGACGAGCCCGCTCGTCATGGGCAGCCTCGCGGTCGGGGTCGCGCTGCTGATCGCCTTCGGGATCATCGAGACCCGGGTGCGGTTCCCGATGTTCCGCCTGCCGCTGTTCAAGATCCGCGCGTTCACGTTCGGCACGCTGTCCACGTTCCTGTCCGCGCTCGGCCGCGGCGGGCTGATGTTCATGCTGATCATCTGGCTGCAGGGGATCTGGCTGCCGTTGCACGGCTACAGCTTCGAGGAGACCCCGCTGTGGGCGGGCATCTACATGCTGCCGCTGACGATCGGTTTCCTTGCCGCGGGGCCGGTTTCGGGCTACCTGTCCGACCGGTTCGGGGCGCGGCCGTTCGCCACCTCCGGGATGCTCGGCGCGGCGCTCACGTTCGTCCTGCTGGAGTTGCTGCCGATCGACTTCTCGTATCCGGCGTTCGCGGCGATCCTGCTGCTGAACGGGCTCGCGATGGGCTGTTTCGCGTCGCCGAACCGGGCAGCGGTGATGAACAGCCTGCCGGCGGGCGACCGCGGCGCCGGTGGCGGGATGAACTCGACCTTCCAGAACTCGGCGCAGGTGTTCTCGATCGGGATCTTCTTCTCGCTGATGATCGCCGGGCTCGCCGCGACCCTGCCCTCGGCGCTGACCGCCGGCCTCTCCGCGCACCACGTGCCCGCCGCGGCGACCGCGCAGGTGGCGGGCAGCCCGCCGGTGTCGGTGCTGTTCGCCGCGTTCCTCGGCTACAACCCGATGGAACATCTGTTGGGGGACAACGTGATCTCGCAGCTGCCGCCCGCGGACGCGGCGGCGCTGACCGGGCACTCGTTCTTCCCGGAGCTCATCGCGGGACCGTTCGACTCGGGCCTGCACATCGCGTTCGGGTTCGCCATCGCCGCCTGCCTGATCGCCGCCGGAGCAAGCGCTTTCCGCGGCAGCCGCTATGTGGCGGAGCTGGAGACTCCCGTGCTGTCACAAGGAAAAGCCTCCTGAAACGGGAAACGCCGCCCCGGCTGCCGGGGCGGCGTTCTCCGTTGTGTAGCCCTCAGGCGGGGGGCGGTTGCTGACCCTGGGCGGCGGGATCGGGGTGCTCCGCGCGCCACTTCTCGTCCGAGGAGTTCCAGGCCGCCTCGGCCTGCATCTGGATGTCGGTCATCTGCCGGTCCACCTGCACGATGTCCTTGCCGACCCAGCCGGCCCAGTTCTTGGTGCTCTTGGCGTCCGACATGGTCTTGAGGATCTCGTAGGCCTTCAGCTGGGCCGGGTTGACCGGACGGCCGGCCGCCGCGTCCTCCGCGGCCTTCTTCGACCAGGCCTTGAGCTTGTCGTCGACGTACTTGACCTTCGCCCAGCTGTCCTTGAAGTTGCCCTTCAGCCAGTTCTCGTGCTTCTTCAGCACCGCGATTTCCTGCGGCTTCAAGGCGGACGCCGGATCGGGCACGTTGGTGTTCGCCGGCGGCGGGGTCTCCTCGTGCGGCGTGTTCCCGGACGGCGTGGTCTCGTCGTGCGCCGGCGGTGTCTCGTCGTGGGGGCTGGCCGGAGGAGTCTCGTCGTGGGGACTGGCTGGCGGTGTTTCGTCGTGCGGGCTCGCCGGCGGTGTCTCGTCGTGGGGAGTGTTCGGGGTGTCGTGCGGCGTGGCCGGTGGCGTCTCGTGCGGCGGGTTGAAGTGGTTGTCCGCCGCGAGCCACGTGTCGAACGGGTCGTCCTCGTGCTGGCCGGCCGGCGGTGTCTCGTCGTGGGGACTGGCCGGAGGTGTCTCGTCGTGCGGAGTCGCGGGTGGTGTTTCGTCGTGCGGGCTGGCCGGTGGCGTTTCGTCGTGGGGGGTGTTCGGGGTGTCGTGCGGCGTGGCCGGCGGGGTCTCGTGCGGCGTGCCACCGCCGGTGTGCGGCACCGGGGTCATCTCGTGCGCGCTGCCCGGCCGCGGCGTGGCACCCTTGCCGGTCTTCGCCAGGTCCGCCAGCCGCTTGGCCACGCGGCCGCCGAACGAGATCACCTTCGCCAGTTTCGCCATCATCGCGGCCACCTGGACGGTCGCCGTGATGACGCATTTGGTCACCCCGACCACGATCGAGGCGCCGAACGTGATGATCGCCGTCGCCAGCGCGACCAGCATGGTGGCGATGATGTCGCCGAGCACCGTCGTGATCATGTCGCGGACCAGCGTGCGCACCGCGGCGACGAGCGCGCCGGTGGTCTTGACCACGTACCCGGCGATGTCGACCGAGTGGCCGGCCTCGTCGACCTGGGCCTTGTGCCCTTCCATCCGGGTCTTGAAGCTGTCGTAGCCGGAGCCCTGCCACTGGGTGATCTGGGCCGTCAGCGCGGAATCCAGGTCCTTCCCGGCATTGCGGAGGTCCTCGGCGATCGTGTGCAGCTCCTCGGCGAGCTTGTTCACCCCCGCCGGGTCCCCGGCGACCCAGTCGAGCGGTTTCTTGAGGAACGAGATGTGCTCGATCAGCCAGCCCAGTCCCGCGGCGATCAGTTTGGCGAGCGGGTCCAGCGCGAACGCGACGGTGTCCAGCACCGCGCTGGCCACGTTGATACCCAGCTCGACCCCGATCGCGGCCGCGTCGGCGCCGTGCGCGTTCTTGATCTCGTCGGCCGAGATCGCCACCTGGTGCCAGCTGTCGATGACCCCGGCGCCGCTCGTCGAGTTCGACGAGGTGATCGGTTCTACAACGGTCACTGCCCCAGCTCCTTAGCGAAGTCGCCCAGTCCGGCCAGCGCGGCGTCGTCCTGGTTCTTGTAGGCATCCGCGGCCTTGACGGTCGTGCTGGCGACGTCCGTGATGTCCTGGGACGCCTTGGTGACGTTGTCACCGACCGCGGCCAGCGCGATCCGCGCGGGGATGGCGAGGATCTGCGCGAGGAAGATGCCGAACGCGTTGATGTCGCCACCGTTGGCGGCGTGCACGGCGTCCGAGGATTTCTTGACCGCGGGCGCGGTGGTGTTCGTCAGGTACTCGCCGAACTTGTGCAGTTCCGCGGGATCGACCTTGTACGCGTCTCCGGCCACCGTTTCTCTCCTACCAGGGGTTGTTGTCCTCGTCCTCGTCGTCCACCGGCGCGGGGCGCGTGGGGCGGCGGGGCGGCTGCGGGGCCTGCTGCCGCGGCTGAGACGGTGGCGGGGGCGGCGGCGGTGGCGGGGGAGGCGCAGGTGTGCCCTCCTGGTCATCTTCCTCGTCACTTTCGGGCACGAACTCCCGTAGTATCTCCATCGCCTGGGAGTCCGGGCCGACGAGATCGCCGAAGGCGCCGGACACCTCGGCGGAGACCCGCTGCTGCGCCTCGCCGATCAGCTTCATCACCATCGCGGAAAGCGCTTCCGGCGGCCGGCGGTAGGCGGCGGGCGTGAAGTGGATCTCCTGCAGGACACCGCTCGCGTTGACGGTCACGGTGACGGCGCCGTCCGGGGCCCGCACAGTGGCGGACGCGGTGCGGAGGCGCTCCTGCACCTCCTCCGCCCTCGCCTTGATCTGCTGGAGCTCGGCGTCGAACGCGGCGAACGGGTCTCCATCGCCGCCGGGGGGTGCGAACTGAGTCAATGTTTCCCTTGCCGCCAGGACGAACATGAGCGCTGCGTAGTAGACCAGTGACGGCTGAACTTCCGGGGGCCTGCAGTTGAACGCCAGCTTGCGGCGGCGACTCGATACCCTGCGTGACCGCGGCGGCGGGGTGGCCGAACCGGGCGGCCGGCCACCAGGTGTCCGAAGTGGACGACGACATACCGGATCATTCGTAACACCCCGGTACGGACCGCCGACTGATGGTCGTCAGCGCGTGTCCAAACGCGACGGTCACAACCGGTGAGGGGTTATGAAACGCAATCGCCGAAGACTCATGATGTTCACCCTGGTGGCGGCTGGCGCCACGGCGTTGTCCGTGGCACCGGCGGCCGCGGCGCCGCCGTTCAGTTCGGCCGAGGTCAGTCCCGCGTCGGTCGCGCAGGGGGAGACCTTCACGGTCACCGAGCAGATCTACAACCCGCAGGACTTCACCGTCACGTTCGCCAAGGCGGCGCTCTACAGCACGCCGCGGGCGCTCACCGACATCGCGGATCTGGTGTCCTGCACCGGAACGACGAGCGACTGCTTCGTCTACGGCAGCAGTTTCCGTGCCCCGGTCGGTGATTTGCCCGCCGGCGAGAGCCGGACGGTGACGTTCACCCTGCGCGCCAAGGCGGACGTCGACCCCGGCACCGTCACCCTGCAAACCCAGTTCGCCGGCGACAACTACGCGTTCGACACGCTCGGCGGTCCGGACCTCACGATCACGGGCACGCCGCGCACCGCGGACATCGGTGTTGCGGTGAAGGCCTCGGCGCGCGGCTCGCAGATCACCTACACGATCACCGCGACCAACACCGGCCCCGGTGACGCGACCGGTGTCCGGCTGTCCGCGACCTACCCGTCCGGACTGAACTACGGCGGTTCGGCGACGTGCGCCCGTGTCGGCACGACCCGCCAGGTCACCTGTGACATCGCCGCGCTGCCCTCTGGCACCAGCCGCACGGTCAGCTTCTCGGCGAACACCGGGCTGCTCACCCTGGGCCAGCTCACCACGACCGTGACCCGGCAGGCGAGCACCCCGACGGATCCCCAGGCCGCCAACGACACGGCGAGCGCCACCTGCAACGCGCTGACGGGCCTGCTCGTCCACTGCTGATCCACTCCCCGAAGCGCCCACGCGGGTTCCGCCCGCGTGGGCGTTCAGCGTGCCCGGTAGGCGGCGACCACGCAGGCGAGCGCGATGGCGGCCAGCAGGGACGCCACCGTCCACGCCCACCACGCGGTCATGCTGACCGCGAGGTAGACCTGCATGCCGGCGGTGACCGTGAAGATCAGCGCGCACAGCAGCCACCACCAGCGGTACCGCGTGGGCGCGGCGCCGGAGTCGACGTGCATGACGCATCACCTCGGGCTGTTGGGTATGCCCGAGTTATCGGTGTGGGGCCGCGCGTGTTACGCGCTCCGTGTCCGGGGCGGGTTCAGTGGTGAACGGATGGCGGCTAACGCGTGCTGCTCGACAACTGTCCACATCGGACGTCGCCGGTACTGTGAGCCTCGTGGCGGTGATGGTCGAACGCGGTGTGCTCGACGTCGGGATGGACCTGTGGCAGCTGGGCGAGGTCACCGTGTTCCGCACCTGGTCCGCCGGAATCCGCTTGCCGCACACGGTGAAGCAGGCCCCGCACGAGCCCATCGTCGCGCTGGCCGTGCCGGAGGCGGGTACCGTGGCGCAGCCCTCCGGCGCGCTCCTGATGACGGAACTGGCGTCGTCCCACGACTTTTCCTGGATCGGGCACGGCGCCGCGCGGTGCGTCCAGATCCCGCTGTCCAGCCTGGGTTTGCCGGTGGAGGTGGCGCGGCGGGCCGGTGCCGCGCTGCGGACGAGCCCGCTGTATCGCCTGGTGGCCCGGCATGTGGCCGAGGTGACCCGTGATCCGGACGCGCTCGTCCCGGTGGGCGCGAGCGTGGGCGCCGCGACGGTCGAGCTGGCGCGGGCGCTGCTGGTGTCGGCGGGCCGGCCCGACGCCCTCGCCGGTCCGCTCCTGGCGCGGGTCCGCGGTTACGTCCGGGCCCATCTGGCCGACCCGGCGCTGCGCCCGGCGACGATCGCCAAGGCGCACAACATTTCCGTGCGACACCTGTACAAACTCTGTGCCGACGCCGGTTTCAGCCTGGAACAGTGGATCATCGGCGAGCGCCTGGAGGGGGCCAGGGCGGAGCTCGCGCAGGGTGGCCCGGGGCGGCCGGTCGCCGAGGTGGCGCGGCAGTGGGGGTTCACCGATCCGACCCATTTCAGCCGCCGGTTCCGGGCTGCCTATGGCGTTTCGGCGCGGGAATGGCGGGCGGCGCATTCGCACTGACGATCGGCGCAGGGCCGAAAGTCCTCGTGGATCGGGGCCGAACGCCTGCGGCGGGGCCGCCGCGCCGCCCCTACCGTCGGGGTGGGGTGGTGGAAGGGCAGCGGAGCATGTCGGAGGCACTGGGCGGCGGCCCGATCGTGGTAGGAGTGGACGGATCCGCGGCGGCGATGGGGGCTGTGCGCTGGGCGGCGGACGAGGCTGCGCGGCAGCGCGCGCCGCTGCGGCTCGTGCACGCGGTCGCGACGCCCGCGGCACGCGTGCCCGGTCTCGCGCGGGTGGTCGCTTACCTGCATGTCGAGGGCCGGAAGCTGCTGGCCGAAGCGGCCACCGCGGCGCCGGGAATCGTGGTGACGAAAGCGATCCGCGAGCAGTCGCCGGCCGAGGCACTGCTGGCCGAGTCCAGCACGGCGGCGATGCTGGTGCTAGGCGCGACCGGACAGGGCGCCGTGCCCGGCGTGCCGACCGGTTCGCTGCCCGCGAAGCTCGCGGCGTACGCCCGGTGCCCGGTCGCGGTGGTGCGGGGGCACGGGGACGGGCCGGTGGTCGCGGGCCTCGACGGCGGTCCGCTGTCGGAAGCGGTGATGGCCGTCGCGTTCGAGGAGGCCGCGGACCGCGGGGTCGCGCTGATGGCCGTGCATGCCTGGAGCGACAGCGAATTCGACGAGTCGGCACGCGGTTACCTCGGCTGGGAGGAGATCGCCGGAGCCGAACGCCGCGTGCTGGTCGAAAGCCTCGCGCCGTGGCAGGAGAAGTACCCCGAGGTCCCGGTGAAGCGGGTCGCCGTGCGTGACCGGCCGCGGCAGCTGCTGCTCGAATGGAGCCGGCACGCGCAACTCGTCGTCGTCGGCCACCGCGGCCGTGGCGGCTTCCCGGACCTCGCCCTCGGCTCGGTCGGCCACGCGTTGGTGCAGCACGCGGAATGCCCCGTGCTCGTCGTCCGGCCGGGGAGCTGATCGTCCGGTAGGAATTTCTTCGCGAGAGGATGTCGAGAACGTGCCTGGTGCTCCGACCAGTACGCGAAAGGCACCGCGAGCGAAGGAGTGACCACCGTGAAGTACCTGCTCATCATGCACATGAACCCGGCGAGCTGGGAGTCGCTGACCGAAGCCGAGCGCCAGGCGGTGATGGACGGGCACGGCACGTTCATCGAAACCATCCGCGAGTCCGGCGAGCTGATCAGCACCGAGGCGCTCGGCGACCCGTCGGAGAGCGCGGTCGTCCGGGTGCGCGGCGGCGTGCCGGTCGTGACCGACGGGCCGTACCTGGAGACCAAGGAGTACCTCGGCGGCTACTACCTCGTCGACGTGGAAAACAAGGACCGCGCCTGTGCGCTGGCGGCGCTGATCCCGGACGCGTCGATCGACGGGTGGGGCGTCGAGGTGCGGCCGGTGATGTTCTCGGCCGGCATGGAGATGTGACCGCAGCGGCCCGCGTCGAGGACCTGCTGCGCGAGTGCGCGCCGCAGGTCCTCGGTGCGCTCATCCGCCGGTACGGCCGGTTCGACGCGTGCGAGGACGCCGTACAGGAGGCCCTGCTCGCCGCGACGGTGCAATGGCCGTCGGAGGGGGTGCCGGGGAACCCGCGCGGCTGGCTGGTCACCGTCGCGTCCCGCCGGCTCGTCGACCTAACCCGCAGCGACGAGGCACGGCGGCGGCGCGAGGAAACCGTCGCGGCGATGCCCGTGCCCGGCGAGCAACCACCGGACGAGGACGACACGCTCACGCTGCTTTTCCTGTGCTGCCACCCCGAACTGTCCCCGGCTTCGCAGATCGCGCTCACCCTGCGCGCGGTCGGCGGGCTGACGACGGCGGAGATCGCGCGGGCGTTCCTCGTCCCGGAGGCGACGATGGCGCAACGGATCAGCCGCGCGAAACAGCGGATCAAAGCGGCCGGGGCCCGGTTCCGGATGCCGCCGCCACCGGAGGTCGCCGACCGGCTTCGGGTGGTGCTGCACGTGCTGTACCTGATCTTCAACGAGGGTTACACGGCCAGCTCGGGCCCGGACCTGCAGCGCAACGACCTGACGAGCGAAGCGATCCGGCTGGTCCGCGCGGTGCACGCGCAGTTGCCCGGGGAAGGGGAGGTCGCGGGCCTGCTGGCGTTGATGCTGCTGACCGACGCGCGGCGCCCGGCGCGCACCGGCGCCGGCGGCGCGTTGATCCCGCTGGCCGAACAGGATCGCGGCCGGTGGGACACCGCGTCGATCGCGGAGGGCGTCGCGCTCGTCTCGGACTCGCTGGCACGCTCGGCGCTCGGGCCGTACCAGGTGCAGGCGGCGATCGCCGCCGTGCACGCGGAAGCACCGTCGATGGCGGCCACCGACTGGGCGCAAATCCTGGTGCTGTACCGGATTCTGGAGCGCATCGCGCCGAACCCGATGGTGACGCTGAACCGGGCGGTCGCGGTCGCGATGGTCGACGGACCGCGCGCCGGGCTGGCCGTCCTCGACACGGTCGGCCTGGCCAGGCACCACCGTCTCGACGCGACGCGGGCGCATCTGCTCGCGATGGCCGGCGACACCGAAAAGGCCCGCGAGTACTACGAGCGCGCCGCGCGAGGGACGGCGAGCATCCCGGAGCGGCGGTACCTGGAAGGCCGGCTGCGGAACCTGTGAGCTCCCGCGCCAATCAGTTCACCAGCACGATTTTTCCGCGCGCGTGACGGGTCTCGCTCAGCTCGTGCGCCGCCGCGGCCTCGGCGAGCGGGAACTCGGCCGCGACCGGCACTCGTAGCCGGCCCTCGCCCGCGAGGGTGACCGCGATCGTGAGGCCGTGCACCGCCACCGGGTCGGCGTGTCCCACGGCCGAGCCTTCGCCGTCGGACGGGGCTCCGTGCGACAGGTGTACGCCGTGGGACGCCGCGCCGACGTCGGCGATCGTCACCACGCGCGCCGGATCCCCGGCGATGGCGACCAGGTCGGGCAGTGACCCGCCGGCGCAGTCGAAAACCGCGTCCACTCCTGCCGGTGCGAGCGCGCGGACCCGTTCGGCCAGCCCCGCCCCGTACGTCGTCGGTTCCGCGCCGAGGGAACGCAGGAAATCGTGGTTGTGCTCGCTTGCGGTGCCGATGACGGTGGCGCCGCGGGCGACCGCGAGCTGGACGGCGACCGTGCCCACGGCGCCGGCCGCACCCTGGATGAGCACGGTGTGCCCGCTGCCGGCCGCGAGCCGGTCCAAGACCCGCGTGGCGGTCTCGGCGCTGCCGGCGGCGCCGCCCGCCTCCGTCCAGGTCCACGCGGCCGGTTTGGGCGCCCAGGCGGTGAGGATCGCGAAATCGGCGTTGGTGCCGCGGATGGCGGTGGCGGCCATGCCGAACACCTCGTCGCCTATGCCCACGCCGGTGACGCCGCCGCCGATCTCGTCCACGACGCCGGCGGCGTCGAATCCGGTCCTGAAGGGGAACTCCACCGGCACGACCGCACGCATCGCCCCGGAGCGGATCCGGACCTCGCCGGGCGCGACCCCGGAGGCCCGGACCGCGACGCGGATCTCGCCCGGACCGGCGTGCGGCGCCGCCACCTCGGCGACGTGGACAACGGTGGCCGGGCCGTACTCGGCGAACTGAACTGATCTCATGCGCCGACCGTAACGAAGCACCCCGTCCGTTTGGCTAAAGTGAGAACCGTGACGGCCAAAGCGAGAGTGCGGCTGCGTTCGGACGCCCGCGACAACCGCGCGCGCATCCTCGCGGTCGCCCGCGCCGCCTTCGCCGCCGAGGGCCTCGACGTGCCGATCCGCGAGATCGCCCGGCGCGCCGAGGTCGGTGTCGCCACCGTCTACCGGCACTTCCCGGCCAAGGAGGCGCTGCTGACCGAGGCGTTCGCCGAGCGGATGGCCACCTGCTCGGCGATCGTGGCGGAAGGACTGGCGGCGGCCGACCCCTGGCACGGGTTTCGGTCGGTGATCGAGAAATTCATGGAACTGCATGCCCTCGACCGCGGCCTCGCGAGCGCGTTCACCTCGCAACTGCCCGACGCGGCCGCCCTCGCGGCGGAGCGTGATCGCACGCTGCGCTTGCTGCGCGAACTGATCCGGCGCGCCAAGGAGACCGGCCCGCTGCGAGCGGACTTCGTGCTGGAGGACGTCGTTCTGGCGCTGATGGCCAACGAAGGCATCCGCGCCGACTCGCCCCAGTTGAGGGTGGCGGCTTCACGCCGCTTCGCGGCCCTGATGCTCCAGTCGTTCCAGGCAGACCCGGTTCTGCTGCCCCTTCCCCCGGCGGTCGGGCTCCCGCTTCCGAGACGCTAGGACGCCGCTGTCCGAACCGGAACGGTGACAGAGCCGTGATGGGTTCGTGCTGGAAGAACGAAGAAGCCGGCTCGCCGCGCTGCTCCGCCTGGAGCTGCCCGGCCTCGTCGACGAGATGACACGGGAGATCCGCCAGGCAGTGCCCGAGTACGGGAAACCCCTGGACGACGCGCGCGCGGGCGTGCTCAGGGACCGGGTGCAGTACACCGTCAAACTGTTCCTCGACCTGCTCGAACATCCCCATCCGACCCGCGCCGACGCCAACCGGATGTTCCGCGGTATCGGCCGCGCGGAAGGGCACGCGGGCCGCACGCTCGACCCGCTGCACGCGGCGCTGCGCACCGGCGGCCGCGTCGGATGGCGGCGGGTGGTCCGGGTCGAGCGGCAGCGCTCCCTGCCCGCCGCGGACGTCTCGCTGCTCGCCGACCGGTTGCTCGGGTTCCTCGACGAACTGGCCGCGCTGTCGGTACGCGGCCACCGCGAGGCGCAGAGCAGGGCGAACGACGCCGGCCGCGGGATCCGCCGGCGGCTGCTGCAGCTCATGCTGAAGCGACCCGCTGTGCCGCCCACGACCATCGCCGACCTGGCCCGCACGATCGGCTGGCCGGTGCCCGAGCAGTGCGCGCTGGTCGCGGTCGACGCCGAGCCCACCGGGCACCTGCGCCCCGATCCCGTGCTGGGCACCGACGTGCTCGCCGATCTGCGCGAACCCGAACCGTGCCTGCTGCTGCCGGGACCGGTCACCAGCGAACGGCTGCAACGGCTGTCCGCCGCGTTCCACGGGGTCCGGGTCGCGGTCGGGCCGACCGTGCCGGTCGCCGACGCGCCGTCGTCGCTGCGCTGGGCCCGGCAGGCGTTGCGGCTGGTCGCGGACGGGGTGCTGCCCGATGTGCCGGTCACGGTGTGCGCGGACCACTGGTCCACGCTCTGGCTGCTGAGCGATCCCTCGCTGCTCAACCAGGTCACCAAGCGCCGGCTCGCCCCGCTCAACACCTTCCCGGCGAAGCAGCGCGCGCGGCTGGCCGGCACGCTGTTCGCGTGGGTGCAGGCGCAGGGCAACGTGCAGGAGACCGCCACGAGCCTGCGAGTGCACCCGCGGACCGTGCGGTACCGGATGCGGCAGATCGAAGACGCGTTCGGCGCGGACCTGCGCGACCCGACGGCACGGTTCGAGATCGAGGTCGCACTGCGCGCGCTCGATCTGCTGGGGCTCCAGCACTAACTTGTGATCATGCCTGACAAGCCCCGCCACCCGCACTGGTACGAGGAGGGGAAGGAGCCCGACTACCGCTTCACCCTCGCCAACGAGCGGACCTTCCTCGCCTGGCTGCGCACCGCGCTCGCGTTGCTGGCCGGTGCGATCGCGCTCGCCCAGTTCTTCCCGCGGTTCAGCATCGCCGGGCTGCGCACCGGGCTGGCCGCCCTGCTGGCCGTGGCCGGCACGCTGCTCGCGGCGCTGTCCTACCGGCGGTGGGCCCAGGTCCAGCGCGCGATGCGCAACGACCGGCCGCTGCCGATGACGTGGTTGCCGCTGATCGTCGGCTGGGCCGCGGCGCTGGCCGGGCTCGTGGTGTTCGTCCTCGTCCTGACGCACACGGCGTGACCACCCGCGACCCCGGGCTGCAGCCCGAACGCACCACGCTGGCGTGGCAGCGCACCGGCCTGTCCGCCGCGGTGGTCGCCGTGCTGCTGATCCGCAGCGGCATCGTCGGCGGCTCGCCACTCGAGATCGCGGCCGGCGCGTGCGCGGCGTTCGTCGTACTGCTGTGCGCACTGGCCGCCCGGTCGGTGCCCAGCGCGCGGGTCCGGCTATGGCTGGTGACCGTCGCGGTGCTCGCGTGCGGGTTGTGCACGACCGTGTCGTTGTTCCTCTCACATTGACGGGGACGGCGCCGCCGACCGAAACTCGAACCGGCCGAACAAAGGAGTGGCATGGATCTGGGCTCGTACGTGGCGGACTGGCAGCCGGGCCCGGTGACCTCGGCCGACGAGCTGCCGCCCGGTCCGGCGGCCGCGCTCGCCGCCGTCTTCGACCAGGCTCCGCCCGGCGGGGCGCTGCCGCCGCTGTGGCACTGGCTGTACTTCCTCGACTGGCCACCGCAGCGTGAGCTCGGCGACGACGGGCATCCGCGCGACGGGCATTTCCTCCCGCCGATCCCGGCCCGCCGCCGCATGTTCGCCGGTGGCCGGCTCGACGTGCGCCGGCCGCTGACGCCCGGCACGCCCGCCGAACGGGTCAGCAGCCTCGGCGAGGTCGCGGTCAAGCAGGGCAGCACCGGCGAGATGCTGTTCGTGACCGTGCGCCACGAGATCAGCCAGGATTCGAGCTTGTGCGTCGTCGAGGAGCAGGACATCGTGTACCGCTCGGGCGAGGACGAGCGGCGGGGCGGCATGCTGTCGTCCACTGTGGACGAAGTGCCGGAGTCCGATGCCGAACTGCAGCTGGCGGCGCGGCCGGATTCGCGGTTGCTGTTCCGGTTCAGCGCGCTGACCGCGAACGCGCACCGCATCCACTACGACGAGCCGTACACGCGAGACGTCGAAGGTTATCCCGGACTGGTGGTGCACGGCCCGTTGCTGGTGCTGCTGATGCTGGAACTGGTGCGGGACAAGGAAGTCCGCTCGCTGTCCTACCGGCTGCGGCGGCCGGTGTTCGCCGGCGAGCACCTGCGGGCGCTCGGTGATCCGGCCGGCGGCGGTGTGAGCCTGCGCATCGCCACCGCGAAGGAAGAGCGCAACGCCACGGCCGAGGTGAGGTTCGCATGACCGTCCACTTCGAACAGATCGTCGCCGCACGGGCGCTGCTCTTCGTGCCGGGTGACCGCCCCGACCGGTTCGACAAGGCTGTCGCGTCGGGTGCCGACGGGGTGATCGTCGACCTCGAAGACGCCGTCGCCGACGCCGACAAGGACGCGGCGCGTTCGCAGGTGGACGAATGGCTTTCCCGCGGTGGCGAGGCGCTGGTGCGGATCAACGGCAGTGGCACGCCGCAGTTCGAGGCCGACCTGGAGCTCGTGGCGAAGCACGGTTGCCCGGTGGTGCTGCCCAAGGCCGAGGATCCGCGGGTGCTGGCCGGGATCGAGGTGCCGCTGGTGCCAATCCTGGAAACGGCGCTCGGGATCGAGGCCGCGATGGCGTTGTGCGCGGTGAAGAACGTGGCGCGGGTGGCGTTCGGCAGTGTCGATCTGGCGACCCAGCTGGGGGTCCGGCACGACGACGAGCTGGCGCTGGGCTACGCCCGCTCGCGGCTGGTGCTCGCGAGCACCGCCAACGGGATCGCGCCGCCGATCGACGGCGTCACCACCACCCTCGACGAGGAAAGCGCTCTCATCGCGGACATCCAGCACGCCCGCCGGCTCGGTTTCGGCGCCAAGCTGTGCATCCATCCCAAGCAGGTGCCCGTGGTGCGCAAGGGTTTCCTGCCGACGGAGGAGGAGCTGCGGTGGGCGCGGCAGGTGCTCACGGCCGGTGCGTCGGCGTCCGCTGTGGACGGTCAGATGGTGGACCGGCCGGTGCTGGAACGCGCCCGGCGACTGCTCGCGCAGCAGTAGGGGAGACGCGCGATGCTGCCGCTGGAGGGGTTCACCGTCGTCAGCCTCGAACAGGCCGTCGCCGCGCCGTTCGCGACGCGGCATCTCGCGGACCAGGGCGCGCGCGTGCTGAAGATCGAACGGGTCGACGGCGGGGATTTCGCGCGGGCGTATGACGGTTCGGTGCGCGGGATGGCTTCGCACTTCGTGTGGCTCAACCGGGGCAAGGAATCCGTCGCGCTGGACGCCAAGACCGAGGAGGGGCTCGCGCTGCTGCGGGCACTGATCGCCCGGGCGGACGTGTTCGTGCAGAACCTGGCGCCGGGTGCGGCGGCACGGTTGGGTTTGTCCGCGGCGGAGTTGCGGGCCGGGCGGCCGGAGCTGGTGGTCGTCGACATGTCGGGCTACGGCTCGTCGGGTCCGTACCGGGACAGGCGCGCGTACGACCTGCTGGTGCAGAGCGAAGGCGGGCTGGTGTCGATCACCGGCACGCCTGAGGCACCGGCGAAGACCGGGATCCCGACGGCCGACATCGCGGCCGGGATGTACGCGTACTCGGGTGTGCTCGCGGCGCTGTTGCGGCGCGGGCGGACCGGCGAGGGCGCGCACCTGGAAGTGTCCATGTTGGACGCCATCGCGGAGTGGATGGGTCATCCGCTCTACCTCGCGGCGCACACCGGGGAGCAGCCGCCGCGGGCGGGGCTGAGCCATCCGGTGATCGTGCCCTACGACGCGTACCCGACGGCGGACGGCACCGAGGTGCTGATCGGCATCCAGAACGATCGGGGCTGGGTGCGGCTGGCCACGGAGGTGCTGGGCCGTCCGGAGCTGGCGGACGACCCGGATTTCGCGACGAACATCGCCCGGGTGCGCAACCGCGCGCGGGTCGACGAGGCGGTCACGGCCGGCACGAAAGCGCTTTCCGCGGCGGAGCTGACCCGCCGCCTCGACGCGGCCGGCATCCCCGCCGCGCGGCTGAACACGGTGCGGCAACTGATCGAGCACCCGCAACTGTCCGAACGCGACAGATGGCGCACCGTCGGCACGCCGGTCGGTGACATCAGCGCGGTGCTGCCGCCGGCGACGTTCGCCGACACCGAGGCCAGGATGGGCCCGGTCCCGGCCCACGGGGAGCACACCGCCGCGGTCCTCACGGAACTCGGCTACACCGAACCGGACATCGCCGCCCTCGCCACCCGCGGCATCATCCACACCACCTGACCCCCCGCGAGTCCGACCCCCACGACACCGAGTCCGACGCTCGCGACGGCGAGTCCGACGCTCGCGACGCCGAGTTGGCCACTCACGACACCGAGTTCGACGTTCGCGCGGTTCTTACCGGTCGTAGTACTGCGAACCCTGACCGTACGGCCGGGTCTGATCCCAGTCCCGTGGCGGTGGCGTGGTCCGCGTGTTCGTCCGCCGGAGGGCGGCGCCTGCGGTGCTGACCAGCAGCAGCGTGATCACCAGGCCGATCAGCAGGTTCAGTAGGGCGGTCGCGATCTTGGTCTCCTGGGCCACGTTGAGGCTCAGCGGCACCACGACCCCGATCAGCGTCACCAGCACCATGATCCACCCGAAGAACGTCGTCGGCTTCGGGGTGGCGATGGACAGCAGGTGCAGCAGCCCGGTGGCGGCCAGCGCGACGAGCGCGGAAGCGATCGCGTACGTGACGGTGTTGGCGTTGCCCCACACCCCCGAGCCCTTGGGCGCCAGGATCGACACCCCGGCGAGACCCCGCGCGATCAGGATGCCGACGACCGCCGTCAGGGCCGCGACCACCGCGGTCGCGGCGCCGCCCGCCCACAGCCGGGCCGGATCGAGCCGGAGCTGCCTGTTGTAGTCGGTCATCGCTGCGCCCCTCCTGGAATCGGCCCGCCGGGCTACCCGCTCACCACCACGGTAAACCCCTATCGGGCCGTGAGCAGCAGTTGCAGGTGCCACGCCAGCCGTTCGCGTGGATCGTCGAGGTGCAGGCCGCCGACCTCGGTCGCGCGGCGGAGGCGGTGCCGGAGGGTGTTGGGGTGGATGTGCAGCACCGTCGCGGCTGCGCGGACGTCGCCGAGGGCGTCGAGGTAGGCCAGCAGCGACGTGACCAGCTCCGTCCCGTGCTCGGCGTCGTGCGCGACGAGCGCGCTGACCGCCGGGTCGCGCAGCTCCGGGTTCGCCGCCAGCAGCGACAGTGTCTCGTCGAGCAGGATCTCGGCGCGCAGGTCGGAGATCGTCGCCACGTCGCGGCCGGTGCGGGCCATCGCGTCGAGCACGCGGTCCGCTTCGGCGCGCGACCGCACCACGTCGCCGAGCGCCGGCACCGCCGACCCGATGCCCGCCTGCGCCCGCATCCCGGCGCGTGCCAGGGCACCCACGATATGACCGGCCACAGTGGACAGTGAAGGGCCGGCTTCCGGCAGCACCGCGTACACCCGCGAGCCCACCGTGCCGACCAGCGCGCCCCGCCGGTACGACGTCGCGTGCACCGACACCACATTGCTCAGTTCCAGTTGGTGCAGCTCATGTTCCGACCGGTCCCGCTCGACTTCGCGTGCCGTGAACGCCAGCACCGTCACCGGCGCCGACGGGTCCAGCCCGAGCTGCCCGGCCACCAGATCCGCGCTGATCCGCCCGTCCAGCAGGCCCTCGACCAGGTCCTCGCGCGGCCGGACGCTCGGCGAGCGCCGCCGCAGCAGTTGCACGGCGGCCAGTCGCGCGGCGCCCAAGAGAGCGCTTTCCGCGCGCTCCGCGAACGGTTGCGCGCCCTCCTGCACCCAGATCGTGCCGAGATGCTGTGTGCCGGCGCGGATGCCGACCGCGAGCCGCCGCCGGATGCCCAGCTCGGGCCGCTCGTCGACGCGCACGACCTCCTCGCTCGAGCGCAGCCGCTGGTAGACGCCCCATTCGCGGAGTAGCGCCAGGTACTGCTCCGGCCCTTCCCAGCCGAGGATCGACAGCCTGCGCAGCTCGTCGATCTCGTCGTCGGACCGGGAGTAGGCGAGCACCCGGTGGCCCGCGTCCTCGATCGTCACGCTGCCCGCGGTCAGCACGGCCACGGTCTGCGCGAGGGAGAACAGGTCTCCACTGTCCGAAGTGGAATCCGCGGTGAGGCTCGCCGCCTCGAGCACCTCGCGCAGCAGGGTCTGCAGCTGGTCCCACCGCATGCGCGACCCGACGGTCAGCAGGGCGATCCCGCCCTCCTCCGCGGCCGCGCGCAGCTCGTCGAGCGGGCCGTCGTGCTTCACGACGGCGGCCGCCGCGCCGGCTCGCGCCGCGGCGCGCACCGAGCGGACCGCGTTCCGTCCGCGCGCGCCCACGAGCAGCACCAGTTCGCCGGGGAAACCGCCCGCGTCGTCGTCGAAGATCCCGACACCGCGCACGGGCACGTCGAGACCACCCGCGACGGGCTGCAGCAGCGGCTCGCCGACGGCCAGGAGCAGCTGGCGCAGCGGCAGGCTGGGTGTTGTGCGATCGGACAAGGTCACCCTCTCGATATTAGCCGATCGACCAGTCCGGCAGGCCTGGTTCGCTGCCTAGCCTTGGCGCATGGACGCGCTCACCCACCCGCCCGCGCCGCGCAACGAACCGGCGCGCGACTACGCCCCCGACTCACCGGAACGAGCGAGCCTGACCGCCGAACTCGCCCGGCTCTCCGGCGAGCGGTTCGAGCTCACCGCCACCATCGACGGCGAGCAACGGATGGCTGGTGGCGCCACGATCGACGTCGTGCAGCCGCACAATCACGCGCACGTGCTCGGCACGATGCACAACTCGACGCACGAGGACGCGAAGGCCGCGGTCGCCGCCGCGCTGCGCGCCGCCCCCGCGTGGCGCGAGTTGCCGTTCGACGAGCGCGCCGCGGTGCTGCTGCGCGCCGCCGACCTGCTGTCCGGGCCGTGGCGCGACACGATGAACGCCGCCACGATGCTCGGCCAGTCGAAAACCGTTGTGCAGGCGGAAATCGACGTGGCGTGCGAGCTGGCCGACTTCTGGCGGTTCAACGTGCACTTCGCGCGTCAGATCCACGCCGGGCAGCCGGCGAGCAGCCCCGGTGTCTGGAACCGCACCGACTACCGGCCGCTGGAAGGGTTCGTCTACGCGATCACCCCGTTCAACTTCACCGCGATCGCCGGGAACCTGCCGACCGCGCCCGCGCTGATGGGCAACACGGTGATCTGGAAGCCCTCGCCGACGCAGGCGCTCTCGGCGCAGCTGACCATGCGCCTGCTCGAAGAAGCCGGCCTGCCGCCGGGCGTGATCAACCTGCTGCCGGGCGACGGGCTGGCGGTGTCCGATGTGGTCCTCGCCGACCCCGCGCTCGCCGGGATCCACTTCACCGGGTCCACCAGGACGTTCCAGCATCTGTGGTCGACGGTCGGCGCGAACATCGCGAACTACCGCACGTATCCGCGGCTGGTGGGGGAGACCGGCGGCAAGGACTTCGTGGTGGCGCACGCTTCCGCGGATGTCGACGTGCTGCGGACGGCGTTGGTGCGCGGCGCTTTCGAGTACCAGGGGCAGAAATGCTCGGCCGCGTCGCGGGCGTTCGTGCCGCGTTCGGTCTGGGCGAAGCTGAAGGACGATCTGGTGTCCGAAGTGGACTCGCTCGCGATGGGCGATGTCACGGACTTCCGGAACTTCCTGGGCGCGGTGATCGACCGGCGTGCGTTCGACCGGCTCGCCGGCGTGCTGGGGAAGGCGAACGCGGCGTCCGATCTGGACGTGGTCGCCGGTGGCCGGGCGGACGACTCGGAGGGATTTTTCGTGCGTCCCACCGTGATCGTGGGCGAGGACCCGGCGAACGAGGTGTTCACAACGGAGTTCTTCGGCCCGCTGCTGGCGGTGCACGTGTACGCCGACGGCGACTACGACCGGGTGCTCGCGCAGGTCGACAAGGGTGCCCCGTACGGGCTGACCGGCTCGGTGATCGCCACCGACCGGGCCGCGGTGCGGCAGGCGAGCGAGGCGCTGCGCTTCGCCGCCGGCAACTTCTACGTCAACGACAAGCCGACCGGTGCGGTCGTCGGGCAGCAGCCGTTCGGTGGCGCGCGGGCGTCGGGCACGAACGACAAGGCGGGCTCGATCGCCAACCTCCAGCGCTGGGCGAGCCCCCGGTCGATCAAGGAGAACCTGTTGCCGCCCAAGGCCAGCGGCTACCCGCACCAGGGCTGAAAGGAGACGGTCATGCTGCGTTCCGCGTTGATCGCCGCTTCCCGGTCGGCCACCTGCCGGTCCGTTGTCGAACGCGCGCGGATGATGCGCCCGATCGTCGACCGGTTCGTCGCGGGTGCGGGTGTGGACGATGCCGTGCGCGTCGCGCACGAGCTGGCGGTGGACAGGCTGATCTCGCTCGATCATCTGGGCGAGGACACCCTGGATCGCGCGCAGGCGGAGCGGACGGTGCTCGCCTATCTAGCACTGCTAGCGCGGCTCGACGCGGAGGGCCTCGGTGACCGGGCCGAGGTCTCGGTGAAGCTTTCCGCGCTGGGGCAGGCGTTGCCCGTGGACGGAGAGAAGATCGCGCTGGAGAACACGCGGCGCATCTGCGAGGCGGCGGCGTCGGCGGGCACGACTGTCACGGTGGACATGGAGGATCACACGACAACCGACTCGACGCTGTCGATCGTACGGTCGCTGCGGGCTGATTTTCCTTCCACCGGAACGGTGCTGCAGGCCTATCTCAAGCGAACCGAGGGCGACTGTGCTGATTTAGCCGGGCCGGGCTCGCGGATCCGGCTGTGCAAGGGCGCCTACGACGAGCCGGCGTCGGTGGCGTATCGCGACAAGTCCGAAGTGGACAGTTCGTATGCCCGCTGTCTCAAGGTTTTGATGGACGGCAAGGGCTACCCGATGGTCGCGACACACGACTCGCGCCTGATCGAGATCGCGGAGCGGCTCGCCGCGGAGGCGGGCCGGGCGGTGGACGAGTACGAGTTCCAGATGCTCTACGGCGTGCGGCCCCAGGAACAGCAGCAACTCGCCGGGCGTGGCTTACGGATGCGCGTGTATGTGCCGTATGGCACCGAGTGGTACTCGTACTTCATGCGCCGCCTCGGCGAACGCCCGGCGAATTTGGCCTTTTTCCTCCGCGCCCTCACTCGTCGCGGCTGAGGCGTCCGTCCTCAGGCCCCGGAAGACAGAACTCGCGCGCGAGCCCCACCTCCCTGCGCGAGTCGCCCGTTCCGCGGTGCGAGTTCCGCGTTCCTTGTGTGCATTCGCCTTCTGCGACGGGACCATCATCCACCAATAAATCAGACATTCAACGCAAACATCGCGACCGTCTGGACAGCGCCGGGCGAGGGGTGTACCCATGAAAGGCGACCACATACGGTATACAGCCTACAGTGTCCACAGTCGCAGTGCCGGTCGGCGCGCGGGGCGCACTGCTGCTGCCGGGGTGGGCGGAAAGGGAACCAGCAGCCAGGGAAGCCGGCTTCACTGTCGAAAGAGGCTCTCATGGAACCAAGCCCCGCAAGCTATTCCGAAATAACGGACGAGAACGGGCGAACATACCGCGTCGGTGAATCGCCGCACGACATTCTCGGCCGGTCCCGGGTGTGGATGATGTGGCTGCCCTGGGTGGCCATGTTCGCGGTGAGTTCCTTCGAATACGGCTGGGGGGCCGTGGAGGAAACCGTGGAACAGCAGTACGGCTGGACGCTGACCCAGGCGTTCTGGCTGGCCAGCATCTGGGCGGTCTTCCAGGCCGGGGTCGCGTTCCCGGCCGGGCGGCTGCGCGAAAAAGGGGTCTTCTCCGCGCGTACCGCCATGGTCACCGGCGCGGTCTGCTGCGGCATCGGGTATTTCACGCTCGCACACGTCGGGAATCTCGTCATCGCGTTCATCGGATATTCGGTGCTCGGCGGAATCGGCGCCGGATTGGTCTATGCCACCTGTATCAACATGGTCGGCAAGTGGTATCCGGAGAAGCGCGGTGCCCGCGTCGGCTTCGTCAACGGCGCCTTCGCGTACGGCACCGTGCCGCTCGTCTACATTTTTTCCTACGCCATGACCCCGCACAATTTCTCGCTGATCCTCGATATCGTCGGCGGCTACATGCTGATCGCGGTCCTGGTGTGCGGCCTGATGTTCCGCGACCCGCCGAAGAACTGGTGGCCCGCGCAGATCGACCCGCTGCGCTGGGCCGCGGGCGGTCGCACCGCGGCGATCCGCAGCCTCGTCAAGAACCCGCCCGCGGTCCGGCAGTTCTCGCCGATGGAAGCGATCCGCACCGGCATGCTGCCGCTGATGTGGTGCTGCATGGTGGTCATCGGCATGGTTTCGCTGTTCGGCATCAACTTCGAGGTGCCGTTCGCGAAGGAGAGCGGGTTCGGCCCGTTCGTCGTCGCGTCCTCCGCCGGGGTGCTCTCGATCGTCAACGGCACCGGGCGCGCGCTCGTCGGCTGGGTGTCCGACGCGATCGGCCGGCGGCAGACGCTGACGATCGTGCTGGTGATCGCCGCCGTCGCGCAGTTCGGCGTGCTGTACGCGGGGAACACCCACAACCTGTGGCTGTTCATGGTCGCCGCGTTCCTCACCGGGTTCGGCAGCGGCGCGTTCTACCCGCTGTTCGCCACGCTCGTGCCGGACTACTTCGGGGAGAACCACAACGCCACCAACTACGGAATCGTCTACAGCTCCAAACTCGTCGGCGGCATCGGCGGTGGCGGCGTCGCCGCTGCTGTCGTCGTGGTCTGGGGCTACACCGGGGCGTATCTGCTCGCGGGTGGGTGCGCGCTGCTCGCGGCACTGCTCAGCCTCTTCCTCCGTCAGCCGGGCAGGCGGAGCAGGCGCACCGAGGCCGTCGCCGAGGAGATCGGCGGCACCGCGGTCGCGGGCTGAGATCCGCCCCCGCCGGACGCTGCGTGCCTTCACCGGCGCGCGGCGTCCGGCGTGATCTACTCGGCGGGTGAAGGCGTGGCTGGTGGTCGTGCTGCTGGTGCTCGTCGCGGGCTGTTCGAGCGCGCCGGCGCCCGGCGAGTCCGAGGAGTTCGACGGTTCGTCGCTCGATTCCACGCACTGGACCGCCTATGACGGTTTCAACCGGGCCTCCGGGGAGACCTGGCGGGCGGCGCAGTGCACGGTGTCGGGCGGGGTGCTGAAGTTGCGCGCGGACAGCTCGGGCGTCTGCGGGGTCGCGTCGCTGACCCAGCGGACGTACGCGAAAGCCGAGGTACGCGCGCGTTTCAGCGTTCCGGCGGGGCAGGGGCTGGCGCCGGTTTTCCTGTACTGGCCCGAGAACGACGGCGATTGGCCGCAGGCGGGGGAGATCGACTGGCTCGAGTGCTATGACACGAGCCGGCAGTCGTTCGGGTCGTGGATCCACTACGCCGGGCTCTCCGGCGCCGACGACTCCGACAACGCCGGCGACTTCCGCGTCGACATGACCCAGTGGCACACCTACGGCATCGAGTGGAGCGCTTCCCAAGTGCAGGTTTCGGTCGACGGGCAGGTCTGGCACGTCTATACCGCGCACATTCCCCGCGGACCGATGCACCTGGCGTTCCAGATCGACCGGATCGGCGCGGTGACCGGGCCGGCCGAGGTGGAGATCGACTGGGTGCACGAGTCCGGCTGAGCGACACTGAGGGCATGGCGCACCGAAAGAAGCCCCGGATAGCCCGGTGGCCGGTGGCGTCCTCGGTGATCAGGGCGGTCGGCTACGACCCGGCCCGGCGCGCGCTCGACGTCGAGTTCCGCAGCGGCCAGGTGTACCGGTACGAGAACGTGGAAAGCGCGGTGTACAAGGAGTTCATGGCCGCGGAGAGCAAGGGCCGGTTCTTCAACCTGCACATCCAGTACGCGTACGAATTCGAGCGGCTCACCTGAAGGACATAGAACGTAGGACGTCCTACAACGGGCGAAGGTGTCGATGGTGGCGCAGAATCGTCCTTTGTGGCCGGCTGGAGACCTGAAACGGGTGGTCCGCTCGACGGGCTGCGGGTCGCGGTGTGCGGATCGGGCCCGGCGGTCTGGCACGCCGGGCGGCTGCTCGCCGCGCTCGGTGCGGTCGTCGACCCCGGCGAGGACGGCGCGTGGCGCGAGGCCGACGGGGTCATCGACGCCGCCGGCACGCTGCCCGCGACCGCGGAGGTGCCCGCGGTGCGGACCGTGGACACCACGGCGCTGGAGGACTGGGCGGCGTCGGGCGCGATGATGCTCACCGGCCGCCGGGGAGGTCCGCCCCTGCGGTGTCCGGGGCAGCCGGCGAGCGTGGCGTGGGGTGCGCTGCTCGCGACGGAACTGCTGGCGCGGCTCGGCGGCCGGGAGGCGGTGCTGCCGGGCCCGCGGGTGCTCTCCGAACGCGCGGCCATCGCGGGTTTCCGCCGGGACGCACCGCGCTCCGCGGATGGCACCTACCAGGCCGGGCTGGTGCGGTGCGTCATGGGCGAACCCGGCCCGCCGTTCGTCCTCAATGGACTCGCCCGGCGCGCGGTGCCGGGCGATCATCCGTTGTGGACAGAGCGGAAGCGTTGGCGGCTACCGGAAATGCTGGTCGCCGACCTGTCCTCGGGCTGGGCGGGACCGCTCTGCGGGCACCTGCTGACCCGGCTCGGTGCCCGCGTGCTCAAGATCGAGGACCCCGCCCGGCCGGACGTCGCGCGCTCGGGCCCGCGCGAATTCTTCGATCTCCTGCACAGTGGTCAGGAGTCGGTCGCGCTCGATCCGGCGGGCGCCGCGCGGCTGGTCGAGGCCGCGGACGTGGTGATCGACGACGGCCTGCTCGAACCGCTGGAGGATGCCAAGGACAAGTGCTGGCTGCGTATCACTGGCGGTTCCGGCGACGAGGACGCGGCGGCCGCGGGGCTCGTCGCCTACGACGTGGCCGCCGGGGTGGCCGCACCGTGCGGGGATGCGATCGCCGCCCCGCTGACCGGGGTCAGCGCGGCGCTGGCCGCGACCGCGTGCCGGCTCGGCGGCGGGTGGTGGTTCGCGGAATTCACGCTGCGCGCCCAGGCGTCCGCCGTGCTCACTGGTTCCCTCGGGGACGGCCCGAACCCGGAGCCGGCCCCGCCGGTGGCGCGCCGCCCGGCCGGACGGGCGCGCGAGTTGGGCGCCGACACGGGGCGTGTGCTCGACGAACTGGGCTGAACCCGCTGCCGCAGCTGGACGAGCTGGGCTGAACCGGCTGCAACAGCTCGGCGAGCCGAGTTGACCGCTGTCGCAGTTCGGCGACTTGGGTTGCACCCGCTGCCGCAGCTGGACGAGCTGGGCTGAACCGGCTGCAACAGCTCGACGAACTGAGTTGACCGCTGTCGCAGCTCGACGACGTGGGCTGACCCGCTGCCGCATCTCGGCGAACTGAGTTAACCGCTGTCGCAGTTCGGCGAACTGGGCTGACCGCTGCCACAGCTCAGCGAGCCGCTCCGGCCAATCCGCCTTTCGCCCTGGTCACCTCGCGCAGCAATGCGGCGGCCGCGGCGCTCGCCGGGGAACGGCGGACGCTCACCGTCTCCCACTGCGGCGGCCGTCCGTCGATGCCCAGGAACCGCACCTGGTCGGTCTTGACCGAGAACGACTGCGGCACCAGCGCCACCCCCAGCCCGCACGCGACGAGGTCGAGCAGCGAGTGCACATCGGTGACCTCCAACGCGACCCGGCGGTGCACCCCCGCCGCGGCCAGCACCTCGTCGGCGAGATCACGCGTGCCCCACCCGGCGGAGAAGTCGACGAATCGCTCATCTCCCAGCAGGGACAAGGAAATCCGGTTCTCCGCGGCCAGCGGATGCCCGGGCGCGCAGGCGAGCACGAGCGGTTCCGCGGCCAGTGCCTCGGCGGTGAGCCCGTCGGGCACCCGGGCGGTGCCCGACACGAACGCGACATCGAGCTGTCCATTTCGGACTTGCTCGACGAGGTCGCCGGAACGGCCGTGGCACAGCCGGAGTTCCAGTCCCGGATGCGCGCTCAGGAACGCGGCGAGCACCTTCGGCAGATGCACGACGTGCAGGCACTGCAGCGAGCCGACCGCGAGATTGCCGCGCAGCAGGCCCTGTACGGCGGACACGGCCTCGCGCGCGGCGTCGGTCGCCGAGAGTGCCCGCCGCGCCTCGGCGAGGAACGCGTGTCCCGCGGTGGTCAGCTCGACCTGGCGGGTGTTGCGCAGGAACAGCGACGCGCCCAGTTCCCGCTCCAATGCCCGGATCGAGGCGGACAGTCCGGATTGCGCGACCCGCATCCGCTGCGCGGCACGAGTGAAATGGCTCTCCTCCGCCACCGCGACGAAGTACTGGAGCTGCCGGAGTTCCACGATTCATCACCCAGACTGCTCGAACTGATCAGAATCTTCTGTTGGACAGCTTAATCGGGTTCGGGGAGGGTTGCTGGTGTAGTCCCGGATGACCAAAGGGGAACACCATGCGTACTCGCCGTCTCGGCGATGTCGAGGTCAGCGCCATCGGGCTCGGTGGAATGCCGATGTCCATCGAGGGCAGGCCCGACGAGGAGCGTTCGGTCGCGACCATCCACGCCGCGCTCGACGCCGGCATCACGTTCATCGACACGGCCGACGCCTATCACTTGCGCGCGAACGACGTCGGGCACAACGAGACGTTGATCGCCCGGGCGCTCGCCAGTTACGGCGGCGACACGTCGCGCGTGCTCGTCGCGACGAAGGGCGGGCACCTGCGCCCCGGCGACGGTTCGTGGACCGTCAACGGTTCGCCGGAGTATCTCAAGCAGGCGTGTGACGCGTCGCTCAAGCGGCTCGGCGTCGACGCGATCGGCCTCTACCAGTTCCACCGGCCCGACCCGCGGGTGCCTTACGCCGACTCGATCGGCGCGATCCGGGATCTGCTCGACGCCGGGAAGATCCGGTTCGCGGGCATCTCGAACGCGACCGTGTCCCAGATCCGCGACGCGAACGGCATCCTCGCCGGCCGCCTGGCGAGCGTGCAGAACCAGTTCTCGCCCGCGTTCCGCTCCAGTGAGTCCGAATTGGACTTCTGCGCCCAGCGCGAGATCACGTTCCTGCCGTGGAGCCCGCTCGGCGGCATCGCGAAGGCGGGTGCGCTGGGTTCCCGGTTCGCCGCGTTCGCCGAGGTCGGCCGTGAGCACGGGGTCAGCGCGCAGCAGGTGTGCCTCGCCTGGGAGCTGGCGAAGGCGCCGGTCGTCATCCCGATCCCGGGCGCCAGCCGCCCGGAGACGATCCGCGACTCCGCCGCGGCCGTCGAGCTGGCCCTCTCGCCCGAGGAGCTCGCCCGCCTCGACGCCGCCTGACTGTCCTGAGTGGACTCGGGCTCAGTCGAGGGCGGGCGGTGGGAAGGCGTAGAAGCGCACCGCCACCTCCCGCACGCCTGGTGCGGGGTGGCGGCGCAGCTGGCAGTACTGGGCGAGCAGCTCCCGGTACTCGGCCTCGAACGCGCGCAGGTCCGCCTCGGTGAGCCGGGCGGCGGCGCGAGATGCCTTGCCCCACGGGCCGAACTCGCCACGGTGCTCGGCAGCCCAGGCCAGGAGCTTCAGCTCGCGCTCGTACTTCGCATCGAGGTACTGGGCCATCCGTGTGCGATGGGGCTCGGCGATCTCCTCCAGCCTGGGCTCCAGCACGCTCTGCGGGAGCGCGCTCCAGCGGCCGTCCCGGCCTTCCCTGGCGTAGCCGTCCGCGGCGAGCACTCGCAGGGTGGTCGCGATTTCGCTTGCCGGGAGCCCGGTTTCCCCGGCCAAGTTGTCCACTGTGGATGGAAGAGCGGCAAGGATTCGCCGCGCCGACGGGTCGTGGTAAATCTCGATGTCGCGGACCGTCAGCGGCCGGTCCGGGAGCCGGTCGGCGAGGAGCCGCCGCGCCGCGAGGAGCAGCAGCACGGCGGTCGGCACCTCGGCGCCCGCCGCGAGCGCGACGCTGGTCCAGCGGTCGGATGATGTCCAGTCCAGTACGACGTCGAACCACGCGTCGCAGCACAGCAGCGCCGCTGTCGCCGCCAGCAACGGAACCGCCGCCCGGCGTCGCCGCAGCCCGAGCCAGGCCGCGCCGGCGAAACAGCACAGCAGCGCGATGTCGAACCCCACCCACGCGGTGCGCCACCGTCCGGTGTCGTACCGGTCGGGGAGCGTATGGGCGAGATAGACGATCCACGGCGCGAGGCACACCGCCGCCGCGCCGAGGAACACCAGCAGCATCCGTCGGGTCACGAACTCGACGCTAGAGACCGCGACGCGCGGCGGCATCCGGGATTTTCCCTACCCCGGCCGGCCGTTGCCGGGTTTCAGCCGTCCGAGCGGCGGCGCCGCAACGTGAACTTCTCGAACACCGACAATTCCCCCGACGGCTTGTTCACGTTGTAGTACGTCACGTACATCGACGTCACGTCACCGGGGTGCCGGCCAGGGTCGACGGTGAACGCGGCGAAGCCGTAAGGGTGCTCCTCGTCGCGCACGGCGCTCCAGACGGCCTGTTCGCGGACGTAGGTGGACACCCGCTTGCCGGTGCCCGGGTCCGCCGTCGCCGATACCGCTGTGATGACCTTTCCGGTGCCATCCTTGAAGAAGCTCTGGTTCGTCGTGCCGGAAACCCCGCCCCCGCCGAGCACCATGTGCACCGTGCCGTGCGTGGAGTCGATGACATCCGTCCGCGACGAGACCGGGTTCGGCGTCAGCGTCTCGCTGCCGGACACCACCCCGCGCACCGCGAGTGAACGCTCGTAGTCGTGTTCGTGCCCGCACAGCACGAGATCCACGCTGTACCGGTCGAACAGCGGCCCGTACTTCTCGCGCAGCCCCAGGTCCGCGCCGTTCGCGTCCGAACTCGACACCATCACCTGGTGCATCGCGACGACGACCCAGTCGATGTCCCGCGACGACCGCGCCGCGCGCAGTTCCCGCTCCAGCCACGCCAGCTGGCGGCCGCCCGAGTAACCGTTGATGTAGACGTCCCCGCCGTCCTGCAGGCAGTTGTCGTCGTTCTGCAGCACGATCACCCGCACCGAACCGGCGGTGAACGAGTACCACAGGCCGGCCAGCTCGGGGTCGGTTTCGGTGGAGGGCAAGGCGAAGTACGCCTGGTACGCGGACAGCCCGATCGGCCCGTTGGAGCGCTCGATCTCGTGGTTGCCGGCGGCCGGCATCCACGGCCGGAACCGCGCCGAACGCGTGTTGTTGGTGAAGAAGTTGTTCCACGTGCGGACCCGGTCGACGTCCAGGTTCGCGTAGCACAGGTCGCCGTTGAGCAGGTGGAACAGCGGCGCGACCGTTTCGATCCCGGTGACGATGTCCTTCGTGGCGGGCGTGGAGTTCGCGTCGAGCCCGACGGTGCCGTTGGCCGCCCAGGTGACCTGCGGGGCGGACTGGTCGCCGAAGCTGGTGAACGTCAGCGGCGCGCGGCCGGCGGGCGCGGTGCGGAAGGTGCCCGCGTCGGGTGTCGCCCCGTCGTGCTGCACCGCGTAGATGTAGTCGGTGCCCGGGCGAAGCCGGTCCAGTTCCGCGTGGTGGATCCACACCGTGCGGCCGGACTTTCCGTCCACATAGGTCCGGGTGTCGGCCTGAACCGTTGAGCCGAAACCACCTTCGAGGGTGCCGTACACGACGCGCGGGCGGCGGACCGAGCTCTCGGTGATCCACGAGGTGACCATCTGGCGCGACGGGTCGCTGCCGAACGTCAGGTGCAGGCCCTGCACCGGGGTCGCCCCGGAACCGGTCGTCGGCGCCACCCCCGCGGCGCTCGCGACGTTCAACCCGAGCAGCGGCCCGGCCGCGGCTCCGGTCCCGGCGGCGCCGAGCAGTCCGAGTGCGTTGCGGCGGCTGACAGTGTGCGACATTAGGGCCTCCTCGGGGTCGAAGAGAACCTAAATCCGATCAGCGACGCGACGGTGAACGGGCTCTTTCGCGTGTATGAAGCATTTTTGTTGCTGCATAAGGGAAAAATGGGACAATTGGGCTAATTAATGATTGAGCCGCCCCGCGATGGCGTCCTCAAGGAGGCTGCTCACCGTCTCCCGGGCGCACGTTCGGTTGGCGCCGATGCCGCCGGAGGGGCCGCGCTTGATCCAGCCGACGACGTACGTCCCGGGGCGCACGCGCCCGCCGGTGTGGGGGATCGTGCCGCTGTCCTCGTCGAAAGGCAGGCCCGGCAAGGGAGTTCCGCGCTGGCCGACGGCCGACACGACCTGGCCCGCCGTGATCTCGTCGCCACTGGCCGTGCGCACGCCGCGAACCTGGGTGTCGCCGAGGATTGCGGCCGGGGCGGAGTGGAAGCGCAGCACGATGCGCCGGCGGCCGTCCGGCGGCGGCGCCGACCAGCCGACCGGCTCGGTGGGCACACCCCGCAGCAGACCGGCTTTGCCGGTGCCCTCCGCGATGGCGGCCAGAACCTCCGCATCATGGGCGTCGACGACCAGGTCCCGCTCGCGCAGCGCCAGCAACTCCGGGCCCGTGTACGCCGCGGTTTCCGGCCCGCGCCGGGCGAGCAGCACGACCTCCCGCACCTTGCTCGATTCCAGTCGTGCCAACGCTTCCGGCGCGATCGACGTGCCGCGCAGCGTGGCCGGGTCGGCGGTGAGGATCCGGGCGACGTCCAACGCGACGTTGCCGGTGCCGACCACGACGACCCGCTCGGCCGACAGGTCGATCGTGTCCGCCGCGACGTCCGGATGCCCGTTGTACCAGGCGACGAGCGCGGTCGCGGCGACGCTGCCGGGCAGTTCCTCACCGGGAATGCCGAGCGGCCGCGCCGATGACGCCCCGACGGCGTAGATCACCGCGTCGTGCCGCGCGGCCAGCTGCTCGACGGTGAAGTCACTGCCGACCTCCACGCCCAGCCGCATCCGGAGCCGCGGATGGCTGTGGAACCGCGCGAACGTCTCGCCGATCTTCTTGGTGGACGCGTGATCCGGCGCGACCCCGTACCGCACGAGGCCGCCCGCGACCGGCAGCCGGTCGATCAGCGTGACGCGGGAATTGGTGTGCAGCAACAGATCCTCGACGGCGTACATCCCGGCCGGCCCGGTTCCGACCACCGCGACGTCGAGCGGCGCGAAGTCGCTCGGGATGGTCCGGGTGAACACCGGCGGGCCCCACGGGTGAAAGTTCGGCGACGGGTCGGGCGCGGGCTCCCGCCCGGCGTAGTAGCTCGCGTTGATCTCCGAATAGCCCGCGAGGGAAGCGGTCAAGGCGTCCACCGGGAAGATCGCGTCGACCGGGCAGGCATCGGCGCAGGCGCCACAGTCGATGCAGGCCCGCGGGTCGACGTAGAGCATGTCGGTGCTGCCGAAGTCCGGCTCGCCGGGCGCCGGATGGATGCAGTTGACCGGGCACACCGAGACGCACGACGCGTCGGCGCAACAGGTCTGGGTGATCGCGTAAGCCATGGCGTTACAGGAGATTCGCGCGCTGATAGACCCACGCCGACGCCTTCGTGAGCAGGCCGGCGGAGCCGAGGAACTCCATCAGGCCGGCGCAGCTCGAGCGCAGCATCGACTTGTGGTGCTCGTTCGCCCGGGCCTCGCGGACGGCGCGGCGCGGGTCGAGACCGGCATTGGCATAGACCTTTTCGCTCACCATGCTGGTCACGATGCAGTACGAGGCGATCGCCACGACGAGGCTGTTGATCTGCCTGCGCAGCCAGCCTGCGCCGCGCAGCCGCGCCCGGGTCTCCTCCCGGGCGAACTTCATGTGCCGGGACTCCTCGACCACGTGGATGTTGTTGATGGTGCGGACGAACGGCGCCACCCGCTCGTCGCGCATCCAGTCCCGCTGCATGACGTCGAGGACCTCTTCGGCGACCAGGATCGCGGCATACGCGGCCTCGCCGGAGGCGAAACTCTTGTGCGCGCGCCCGAGTTCGACCACCAGGCGGCGCGGGCGGTATGCGGGCGCGCCCAGCTTGGCGGCGCCACGGGCGAACATGATCGAGTGCCGGCACTCGTCGGCGATCTCGGTCAGCGCCCACTGGAACGCGGGATCGGTCGGGTCCTTCGCGTAGAAGTCCCGGAGCATCAGCTGCTGCAGGATCATCTCGAACCAGATCCCGGTGCTCGCGACGGACGCCGCTTCCTGCCGGGTGAGCTCGCGCCGCTGCGCGGGGGTCAGCTCCGCCCAGTACGGGGTGCCGTAGAGGGTGCTCCACTCCGGGCTCGCCCCGTGGTGGGTCTCGTCGAGCGGGGTCTGCCAGTCGACCTCGCGGACGGGGTCGTAGGACAAGGTCTCCGACGAGTCCAGCAGCCGGCGTGCGACTGACTGGCGGCCGGGCTCGTGGCGTGTCTCGGCGCTGGTCATGCGGCTCTCCCTGCCGACGGTTCCTGTTACCCTGATTTACAGTTACCAAAGGTAACATGAAGTCGGCGGGTCGCCAACAGGTCACGAGCCCAGGCGTCGTTCGGCGGCACGGAAGACTGATTCGATCCGGACGTCGAGTGCCGCGCACAGGGTGACCAGGGTTTCCACCTTGATCGCGCGGTGGCCGCTTTCGTAGCTGGAAATAGACGACGGTGCGACGAGGCCCGTGGTGCGCTCGCTCAGTTCCGCCCTCGTCCATCCTTGCCGGACTCGCGCCTCACGCAGAATATTTCCCACAGCTGCGGCAAAAGAGGCGGGTCTCGGCGGATGGGTGTCCCTGGGGTCCATGCCGACTCGACGTCGCGGCCCCAGGCCCATGACGCGACATCCCGCGACGCACTTTTCGGCACTGCGGCAGGGAAATTGCGGAAGTCGGCGCCGCGGCGGCCACCGACTTCGATCCGTCAGGCCGTGGCCCGCAGCAGGGTGAGAGACGTGTCCAGCGCCGCTTCCAGATGGGTGATCCGGCCGGTGGACATCAGGATGCTCACCCCGCCCTGCACGGCGGCCAGGATCGCCGCCGCGGTGCGGTCGGGGTCGAGCCGCCGGTCGATGTCGCCGGATTCCTGCATGTGCCGGATCCCGGTGCGCAGGGCTGCCTGCCACTGCTCCAGCAGACGCGCGGTGAGGGCCTGCGCGGCGGGGGTGGTGCGGCCCAGTTCGGTGATCAGGATCCCGAGCGGGCAGTTGATGCCCTGCTTGCGATAGCGCGCGACGACCGCGTCCCGCCAGCCGGTCCACGCCTGCCACGTGGTCAGGTTGCTCAGATGCGGTTCCTGGTCCTCCAGGACGAGATCGGCCTGCCGCTCGGCGACGGCGAGCAGGAGTTCCTCCTTACCACCGGGAAAATAGTGGAAGATCTGGCTCTTGCTCGTCGACGTGCGGGCGCACACCTGGTCCAGCGTGGTCGCGGCGGCCCCGTGCTCGCGGATCTCCGCCGCCGCGCCCTCGATGATGCGGCGCCGGGTCGCGGCTCCCTTGGCGGTCAGCTTGGATACTCGGACGGCGACCATGAGCCCTCCATTTCTGGACCAGAGGGTCTAGTTTACCAGCCGCGCGCGGTCGCTTTCCTTCTCCGACAGGAACAACGCCAGTTCCCGTGCCTCCTTCGTGACGGCGGTGCGTTCGGCCCGGGTGAACCGGCGCAGCGGGGTGACGAGAACCGTGTCGTCGTCGACGGTCCAGGTCGCCGCGACCCGGCCGTCGACCAGTGTCACGCGCTCCCCGGCGACCGAGAGGCCGCGGTGGGCGTCGTCGATGATCCGGCGGCGGTCGTGGTAGCCGAGGATCGCGTTGTCGAACGCCGGCAGGAACCGTACCGGGGCAGGGGTTTCGAGATCGGGACGCGGCGCGCCGGGCAGGTCGATCAGCTCGCGGCCACGTTCGTCGCGGAAGGCGACCAGTTCGCCGCGGATCGACTTCACCGCGACGGGCAGTCCGGCGAGGCCGCACCACGCGCGCAGGTCGGCCGTGGCCGCGGGACCGAAGGCGGCCAGATACCGCCGCACCAGTTCCTGGCCAACGGAATCCGAACCGTCCACAATAGACTCGATCTCGCGGCCCAGCCAGGACGACAGCAAGACATTGCGCACGCCTGCCTTGGTACGCCACAACCCGCGCGGCGGCAGCTGCGCCACCGGCACGAGCGCGGCGATCAGCGCTTCGCCCAGCGCCCGCGGTCCCGGCGCGGGCCAGCGTTCGGCGAGCGCCCGCCCGAGTTCCATCATCGATCGCGGTTCGTCGTCGGCCAGCATCGCGCGCCCCGCCGCCGCGAGCTCGTCGAGGTCGATCCCGTCGAGCTCGCGGCGGTAGTTCCCGAGCACCCGCCGGCGCAGCATCGCGTCGTGCCGGGCCCGCCAGGCCAGGGCGTCCCCGGCGGTGAGCAGGTGCACGGTGCGGCGCATGAGATGGGTTCGCACCACGCGCCGTCCGGTCAGCAGGCCCGACAGCTCCGCCGGGTCGAACGCGCGCAGCCGTGACCAGAGCCCGGCGAACGGTTCCTGCGGCTCCTGCGCCTGCAGGCCGCAGAGATGCGCGACCGCGTCGAGCACCGGGATGCCGGCGCGGTCGAGCAGCAACTGCCGCGCGAGCGTCGCGCGGTTGAGCGCCCGATCGCCGAGAACGGTCATGTGTCAGGTCGACTTCTGGCCATCGAGGGTCTCACGCAGGATGTCCGCGTGGCCGGCATGCTGCGCGGTCTCGGCGACGACGTGCATCAGCACCCGGCGCACGCTGTGCGTCCCGCCCGGCTCGTGCCAGGGCGCCTCCGGCAGCGGTTGCGTCGCCGACAGGTCGGGGACGGTGGCGATGATCTCCTCGGTGCGTGCGGCGACTTGTTCGTACCGCGCGAGAATCCCGGCCAGCGTCTCGCCGGGCAGCATCCGGAAGTCGTTCTCGCGGTCGATCATCCACTGCGGGAACTCGCGTACGGTGCCGGCGGCGAAATCGGCCCAGGTGACGCCGTCGGGCAGGTCGTAGCGCATCGCCGACGGGCCGTCGAGCACGAAGCGCAGCCACGTTTCCTCGGTGGACGCGACGTGTTTGATCAGCCCGCCCAGGCACAGCGCGCTGATGGTGGGGGACTCGCCGGCCTGCTCGTCGGTGAGGCCACGCGTGGTGGCGATCAGGGCGGCGCGCGCGTCGGCGAGGGAGGCGAGCAGTTCGGCCCGCTCGGTGTCGAGAGTGGTTTCTGGCATGGCACGAGCCTCGCAGAGGAAGAGGACAGGTTGTGGCCTCTTCTTCGGGCAAAATCAGCGCCATGCCGAAAACGTCAGCACGACTGCTGTCGCTGCTCTCGCTGTTGCAGGCGCGCCGGGACTGGCCGGGGGCGCTGCTGGCCGAGCGGCTGGAGGTCAGCCCGCGTACCGTCCGCCGCGACGTCGACCGCCTGCGCGAGCTCGGCTACCCGATCATGACCGTGAAAGGTCCCGATGGGGGCTACCGGCTCGGCGCGGGCGCGGAACTGCCGCCGCTTCTGTTCGACGACGAGCAGGCCGTCGCCCTCGCCGTGGCGCTGCAGACGGTCGCGACCACCGGCGCCGGCATCGAGGAAGCCGCGGCCCGCGCGCTGAACACGGTCCGGCAGGTCATGCCCACGCGGCTGCGGCATCGTGTCGACGCTTTCCGGATCACCGCCGTGGAACGGCGGAATCCGCGGGTCGATCCGCAAGTGCTCGTGACGCTCGGCGCCGCCGTGCACGCCCGCGAAGTGCTGCGGTTCGACTATGGCGGCGCGTTCCCGCCGCGCCGGGTGGAGCCACATCACCTCGTGACCTGGGGCGGGCGCTGGTACCTCGTCGCCTGGGACCTCGCCCGCGAGGACTGGCGCACGTTCCGCGCCGACCGGATCGCCCCGCGCACCCCGGGCGGGCCGCGTTTCAGCCCGCGCGAACTGCCCGGCGGGGACGTGGTCACGTTCGTCGCCGGGCGGTTCCAGGGCTCGGACGGCTCGGGCTGGCCCTGCCGCGGCGAGGTGATCCTCGACCTGCCCGCGGCCGCCGTGTCCGATTACGTCCGCGACGGCATCGTCGAAGAGCTCGGCCCGGACCGCTGCCGGCTCGTCCTCGGCGCCTGGTCGTGGCCCGGGCTGGCCGCGACCATCGGCCGGTTCGACGCCGACATCGAGGTCGTCGGCCCGGTCGAGCTGAGGGAGGCGTTCGGGTTGCTGGCCCGCCGCTACGCCCGCGCCGCGGGATGACCTTGTCCAAATCGAGAACGTGTTCTACTTTTTGAGGGTGGAACGGACCGAGCTGGAGCTGACCGGTGCGGTGGTGCTGGTGACCGGCGGCGCGCGCGGCGTCGGGCGCGGGATCGCCCGCGTGTTCCTGGCGCACGGCGCGACCGTGGTGATCTGCGCCCGCCACGAGCCGCCCGAACCCGTGACCGGGGAAGGCCGCGAAGCGCGCTTCCTGCCGTGCGACGTGCGGGACCAAGAACAGGTTGCAGCGCTCGTCGAGCGGATCACCACCGACCACGGCCGGCTCGACGTCCTCGTCAACAACGCCGGCGGCTCCCCCTACGCGCCCGCGGCGACCGCGTCCCCGCGGTTCCACGACAAGATCGTCCAGCTGAACCTGCTGGCCCCGCTGCTGGTCGCCCAGCACGCCAACGACGTGATGCAGCGGCAGGACACCGGCGGCTCGATCGTGATGGTGTCGAGCGTCAGCGCGACCCACCCCTCACCCGGCACCGCGGCCTACGGCGCGGCGAAGGCCGGTCTGGACAACCTCGCGGCGACGCTCGCCGTCGAGTGGGCGCCGAAGGTCCGGGTCAACGCGCTCGACGTGGGCATGGTGCGCACCGAGCAGGCGCACCTGCACTACGGCAGCGAGGCCGCGGTCGAGGCGGTCGGCAAGACCGTGCCGCTGGGCCGCCTCGCCGAGCCGGAAGAGGTCGGCGCGTGTGCCGCGTTCCTCGCGTCGGGCCTGGCTTCCTACGTCAGCGGGGCGCGCCTGCTGGTGCACGGCGGCGGCGAGATGCCGGCGTTCCACTCCGCGACCGACGTCAACCAGGAGGGTCAGTGAGTCTGTGCCAGGACAGGGTCGTCATCGTCACCGGTGCGGGGCGGGGGATCGGGCGCGCGCACGCGCTGGCGTTCGCCGCCGAGGGAGCGCTGGTGGTGGTGAACGACGTGGACGATTCCGCGACGGGCGTGGTCGCGGAGATCGAGGCGCTCGGCGGCATGGCGGTGGCGAACACCGATGACGTGGCGGACTTCGACGGCGCCCGCGACCTGGTCGGCACCGCGCTGGAGCGATTCGGCCGGCTGGACGTGCTGGTCAACAACGCCGGGTTCGTACGGGACCGGATGCTGGTCAACCTCGCCGAGCACGAGTGGGACGCGGTCATCCGGGTGCACCTCAAGGGACACTTCGCGCCGCTGCGGCACGCGGCGGCGCACTGGCGGGAAGAAGCCAAGGCAGGGCGGAAACCCCGGGCGCGGGTGATCAACACCAGTTCCGGCGCGGGGCTGCTGGGCAGTGTCGGGCAGGGCAACTATTCGGCCGCGAAGGCCGGGATCGCGGGCCTCACCGTCGTCGCGGCCGCGGAGCTGGCGCGCTACGGCGTGACGGTCAACGCGATCGCGCCGTCCGCCCGCACCCGGATGACCGAGCAGGCGTTCGCGGACACCATGGCCCGGCCCGAATCGGGCTTCGACGCGATGGCGCCGGAGAACGTCTCACCGCTGGTGGTGTGGCTCGGCAGCGAGGAATCCGGCGACGTCACGGGCCGGGTGTTCGAGGTCGAAGGCGGGAAGGTGTCGGTCGCACAGGCGTGGCGCCACGGACCCGCCGCCGACAAGGGCGCGCGCTGGCAGCCCGCCGAACTCGGGCCGGTGGTGGCGAAGCTGCTCGACCAAGCGCCGGCACCCGAACCTGTCTATGGAGCGAGCTGATGGGCATCAACACCAAACGCGACGGGCACGTCGAGATCATCACCGTCGACTATCCACCGGTGAACGCGGTACCGGTCCAGGGCTGGTTCGACCTCGCCGCCGCGATCAACCAGGCCGGCGAGGACCAGGACGTGCACGTGGTCGTCCTGCGGGCCGAAGGGCGCGGGTTCAACGCGGGCGTGGACATCAAGGAAATCCAGCGTGGTCAGGGATACGACGCGCTGGTCGGCGCGAACCGGGGCTGCTACGCGGCCTTCGGTGCGGTGTACGAGTGCGCGGTGCCGGTTGTCGTTGCGGTGCAAGGGTTCTGCCTCGGCGGCGGGATCGGCCTTGTCGGCAACGCGGATGTGGTGATCGCCTCGGACGACGCCACGTTCGGCGTCCCCGAGGTGGAACGCGGCGCGCTGGGCGCGGCGACCCACCTCGCCCGGCTGGTGCCGCAGCACCTGATGCGGACGCTGTACTTCACCGCGCGCCGGATCACCGCCGCCGAGCTGCACACCCACGGTTCGGTGTACCAGGTCGTGCCGCGCGGCGAACTGGACGAAGCCGCGCTCGCGGTCGCCAGGGACATCGCGGCCAAGGATCCGCGGGTGATCCGCGCCGCGAAGGAAGCCCTCAATGGCATCGACACCCAGCAGGTCCACCGGAGTTACCGGTTCGAACAGGGATTCACCTTCGAACTCAACCTACTGGGCGCGGCGGACGAAGCGCGTGAGGAGTTTCTCGGTGGCTGACAAGCGAATGACGGCGGACGACGTGGCGGCCGAACTGGCCGACGGGATGACCGTCGGGATCGGCGGCTGGGGGTCACGGCGCAAGCCGATGGCGCTCGTGCGCGCGATCCTGCGCAGCCCGGTCAAGGACCTCACCGTGGTGTCCTACGGCGGGCCGGACGTCGGGCTGCTGTGCGCGGCGGGCAAGGTGCGGCGCGTGGTGTTCGGGTTCGTCACGCTCGACTCGATCCCGTTCGACCCGTGGTTCTCCCGCGCCCGCGAGTCGGGCGCGATCGAGGTGACCGAGTACGACGAGGGCATGTTCGGCGCCGCGCTGTCGGCGGCCGCGCAGCGGTTGCCGTTCTTGCCGACCCGGGCTGGTCTCGGTTCGGACGTCACCCGGCTCAACCTGGGGCTGCGCACGGTCCGCTCGCCCTACGCCGATGGGGAGGAGTTGCTCGCGGTCCCGGCGCAGGAACTGGACGTCGCGCTGGTGCACCTGAACCGCGCCGACGCACAGGGCAACGCGCAGTACCTCGGTCCGGATCCGTACTTCGACGACGTGTTCTGCCTTGCGGCGAAACGAAGTTTCGTGTCGGTGGAGAAGGTGGTGGACACTGTGGACCTGACGGCGGCGGCCCCGGTGCAGTCGCTGTTGCTCGACCGCGGTTCGGTCGACGGCGTGGTGGAAACGCCGCGTGGTGCGCATTTCACCACCGCCGTCCCGGATTACGGGCGTGACGAACGGTTCCAGCGGCATTACGCGAACTGCGCGAAGGATCTGGATTCCTGGCCCGGTTTCGTGGACCGGTTCCTCTCCGGTGACGAGCGCGCCTATCTGTCCGAAGTGGACAAGTTTGGAGCGGCGGCGTGAACGTGACACGAGCCGAGGTCGCGGTCGTCGCGGTGGCCGAGCTGTTCCGTGGCGACGGCGAGATCGTGGCCAGCCCGATGGGCCTGATCCCGCAGCTGGGCGCGAAACTCGCCCGGCTGACGTTCGAGCCCGGCCTGCTGATGTCGGACGGCGAGGCCTGTCTCGTCACGACCGAGGGCGCCATCGAGGGCTGGCAACCGTTCCGGAAGATGCTGGACACCGTCGTCCCGCACGGACGGCGGCATGTCGTGATGGGCGCCAACCAGGTCGACCGGTTCGGCAACCAGAACATCTCCGCTATCGGCGACCACGCCCGGCCGGCCAAGCAACTGCTCGGAGTGCGCGGCGCGCCGGGCAACACCGTCAACCACCGGACCAGTTACTGGGTGCCGCGCCACAGCAAACGGGTGTTCGTGGAGAATGTGGATATCGTATCCGGTGTCGGTTACGACAACGCCGCGAAGGCAGGCCAGCGTTTCCACGATGTGCACCGCGTGGTCACGAACCTCGGCGTGTTCGACTTCGCGACGCCCGATCACTCGATGCGTGCCGTGTCGCTGCATCCGGGCGTGACCGCCGACGTCGTCCGCGCGGCGACGTCGTTCGCACTCGATCTCACCGAGGCCGGAACCACGCGCGAGCCCACTGCGGAGGAACTGCTGTTCATCCGCGAGGTGCTCGATCCAGAGGCCTTCCGGGAGCGAGAAGTGCCGTCATGACACTGGAAACGGCGCTGACCCGGCTCGTCGGGATCCGGCATCCTGTGGTGCAGACGGGAATGGGCTGGGTCGCGGGGCCCCGCCTCGTGTCGGCGACCGCCGAAGCCGGTGGTCTCGGCATCCTGGCTTCGGCCACGATGACCTACGACGAGCTGGCGTCCGCCGTCGCGGAAGTCAAGCGCCGCACGGGAAACCCGTTCGGAGTGAACCTGCGCGCCGACGCCGCCGACGCCGGGCAACGGGTCGATCTGCTCATCCGTGAGGGCGTGAAGGTCGCGTCGTTCGCGCTCGCGCCGCGCAAGGAGATGATCGCGAAGCTCGCCGATCACGGGATCGTGGTGATCCCGTCGATCGGCGCCGCGCGGCATGCGGAGAAAGTCGCGTCCTGGGGCGCGCACGCGGTGATCGTGCAGGGCGGCGAGGGCGGCGGGCACACCGGGGGAGTCGCGACGACGCTGCTGCTGCCGTCCGTGCTGGATGCCGTGGACATCCCGGTGGTCGCGGCGGGCGGGTTCTTCGACGGGCGCGGGCTGGCGGCCGCGCTGGCCTACGGGGCGGCCGGGGTCGCGATGGGCACGCGTTTCCTGCTGAGCAAGGAAAGTACCGTGCCCGACGAGGTCAAGCGGAGCTATCTGCGGCAGGGGCTGACCGCGACCGTCGTGACCCGCCGCGTCGATGGGCTCCCGCATCGCGTGCTGCGCACGGAACTCGTCGAGCGGCTGGAGAACTCGGGTAACCTGCGGGCAATCGCCGGCGCGGTCCGGAATGCCGTGCGGTTCCGGCAGATCACCGGGTTGTCGCTCGCCGCGATGGTCCGTGAGGGACTGGCGATGAAGCACGGCAACGACCTGACCTGGAGCCAGCTGATCATGGCGGCCAACACGCCGATGTTGCTGCGGGCGGGCCTGGTCGACGGCCGGACCGATGCGGGTGTGCTCGCCTCGGGCCAGGTCGTCGGCATGATCGACGACCTGCCCCCGGTCGCGGAAATCGTCGAAGGCACGGTCACCGAGGCCACGAAGATCATGCGCGGCCTCGGCGTGATGGCCGGCTAGGTTCTTTTTCGAAGCGGCGGAGCCGCTTGCCGTGGGCAAGCAGCTCGCGCCGCCTCAGGTTCCGCCACCCGCACCGCCACGCAAGCCACTTTCCAACACTCCCTAGAGCCGTTCGATGATGGTGACGTTGGCGGTGCCACCGCCCTCGCACATGGTCTGCAGGCCGTAGCGGCCGCCGCGGCGTTCGAGTTCGTGTAGCAGGGTGGCGAGCAGTTTCGTGCCCGTCGCGCCGATCGGGTGGCCCAGTGCGATCGCGCCGCCGTTGACGTTGACGCGTGCGGGATCCGCGCCGGTCTCGTCGAGCCAGGCCAGCACGACACTGGCGAACGCCTCGTTCACCTCAAACAGGTCGATGTCCTCAATGGACAGTCCGGTCCTGCGCAGTGCCTGGGCGGTCGCGGGAATCGGGCCGGTGAGCATCCACACCGGGTCCGCGGCCCGCACGGACAGGTGGTGGATCCGGGCGCGCGGGATGAGATCGTACTGGCGGACAAAGGTTTCCGACGCGACCAGCGCCGCGCTGGCGCCGTCCGAAATCTGACTGGCCACGGCCGCGGTCAGCGGTGAACCCTCGCTCAGCGGTTTCAGGCCCGCCATGCGCTCCAGGCTGGTATCCCGCCGCGGCCCCTCGTCGCGGCGGAATTCCTCCACCGCCACGATTTCCGCGTCGAAGCGGCCCTCGTCCTGCGCGGCGATCGCGCGCCGGTGGCTGTGGTAGGCGTATTCCTCCATCACCTCCCGGGTGATACCCCAGTGTTCGGCGATCATTTCGGCACTGCGGAACTGGGAGACCTCCGCGCTGCCGTAACGTTGTTGCCAGCCCTTGGAACCCGAGAACGGATCGTCGAACCCGAACTCGCGGCCGGCCAGCATTGCGGCGCTGATCGGGATCTGGCTCATGTTCTGCACACCACCCGCGAGCACCAGGTCCGCCGTGCCCGACAACACGGCCTGCGCCGCGAAATGCACCGCCTGCTGCGACGAACCGCACTGGCGGTCCACGGTCACGCCCGGCACGTGATCGGGCTGCCCCGCCGCGAGCCAAGCCGTGCGGGCGATGTTCCCGGACTGCGAACCGAGCGTGTCGGTGCAGCCGAAGATCACGTCGTCGACCAGCGCCGGATCCACCCCGGTGCGCTCGAGCACGGCGTTGATCACATGCGCGCCGAGATCGGCGGAGTGCACACCGCTGAGCGCACCACCCCGGCGGCCGATCGGGGTGCGCAGCGCGTCGAGCAGAAAGGCTTCTGACACAAGGAACTCCTAAGGATGCTGGCTGGAGACGGAGACGACTTCACCGGTGAGGTAAGAGGAATAGTCGCTGGCCAGGAAGACCATCACGTTCGCCACTTCCCACGGCTGCGCCGCGCGCCCGAACGCCTCGCGCTGTTCGAGTTCCCGCAGCAGTTCGTCGCTGGTGACCTTCGCCAGGAACGGGTGCATGGCGAGGCTCGGCGCCACCGCGTTGATCCGGATTCCGTGTTCGGCGGCGTCGAGCGCCGAACAGCGGGTGAGCGCCATGACACCGGCTTTCGCAGCGGCGTAGTGCGCTTGTCCCGCCTGGGCGCGCCAGCCGATGACCGACGCGTTGTTCACGATCGCGCCACCGCCGCCCTGGGCGACGAACTGCCGCAGCGCCGCGCGGGTGCAGCGGAAGGTGCCGTTCAGCGTGATGTCCAGGACCCGCGACCACTCCTCGTCGGTCATGTCGAGCACCGACTTCGTGCCGCCCAGCCCGGCGTTGTTGATCATCACGTCGATCCGGCCGAACTGCCCGGCCGCGTCCCTGACCAGGCCCTGGACCTGGTCGTCGTCGGTGACGTCGCAGACGATCGCGTGCACCTTGCCGAGCGCCGCCAGTTCGTCGGCCTTCTCGCGCAGGCGCCGTTCGTGCCAGTCGCTGATCACGACGCTCGCGCCTTCTTCGAGACACCGCTTGGCGACGGCCGAGCCGATGCCGGTACCGGCCGCCGCCGTGATCACGACGACCTTGCCCGCGAGCAGGTCATGACCGGGCGGATAGGCGGGGATCATCGGCGCTCCTCTCTCGGTAGGCCGAGCACGCGCTCGGCGATGATGGTGCGCTCGATTTCGTCCGAGCCGCCGTAGATGGTGTCGGCGCGGGTGAACAGGAACAGCCGCTGCCATTCGTCGAGTTCCCCGTCGTACACCAGGGAACGGGCGCCGCGGGCCCGCATGGCGAGTTCACCCAGACCGCGATGCCACCCCGCCCACATGAGTTTCCCGGCCGCCACTTCCGGGCCCGGCTCCTGATCGAGCGTCCGCAGCGCGTGCGCGCGCAGGACCCGCAACCCGATCCGTGCCCGGGTCAGATCGGCGCGTAACACCGGATCGTCGTAGGTGCCGGTCCGCTTCGCCTCGGCGACGATGCCGTCCAGTTCGCGCCGGAACCCGATCTGCTGGGCCAGCGTGGACACGCCGCGTTCGAACCCGAGGGTCGCCATCGCGACCCGCCACCCGTCGCCCGGTTCGCCGACGACGAGATCGGCGGCGGTGCGGGCGCGGTCGAAGAACACCTCGTTGAACTCCGACGTGCCGGTGAGCTGCTGGATCGGGCGGATCGTCACGCCGTCCTGGCACAGCGGCACGAGCAGGTACGACAGCCCGTGGTGGCGCTTCGAACCCTTCTCCGTCCTGGCCACCACGAAACACCAGTCGGCGACGTGGGCGAGCGAGGTCCAGATCTTCTGCCCGGTGACGACCCATTCGTCGCCTTCGCGTTCGGCGGTCGTCGACACCGCGGCGAGGTCCGAACCCGCGCCCGGCTCCGAATAGCCCTGGCACCACAGTTCCTCGACGGCCACGATCTTCGGGAGGAACCGGGCCTGCTGCGCGCGCGTGCCGAACGCGATCAGTGTCGGCCCCAGCAGTTGCTCGCCCAGGTGGTTCACCCGTGCCGGGGCGCCGGAGGCGGCGTACTCCTCGTGGAACGCGACCTGCTCGTGCAGGGAAAGCCCGCGCCCGCCGAACTCCCGGGGCCACCCGACGCACGTCCAGCCCGCCGCGGCCATCCGGCGTTCCCAGGCCAGCCGCAGGTCGAAGGCCTCGTGCTCGCGCCCGGGCCCGCCCAGCCCGCGCAGGCCGGCGAACTCGCCGGTCAGGTTGTCCGCCAGCCAGTCCGCGACCTCGCGCCGGAGCCTTGCCGTTCTCTCTCGCATCAGGATAATGAGAACACGTTCTATTTCTTGGGTCCAGTGGGAGGTGTGATGGAGCAGGACACGATTCCGGCCGCGATCCGTGTCGCGGCAGTACGGTTCGGCACCTCGGAGGCCCTTGTCGACGGCCCGGTGCGGCTCGATTTCGCCACGTTGCTGCAACGTGTTCGCGAGGTCGCGCGGGCGTTCGCGGCGTGCGGTGTCCAGCCGGGGGACCGGGTCGCGGTGAACCTGCCCAACACCCGGTACTGGGTGCTCAGCGCGCTCGGCGCGCTGTACGCGGGGGCGACGCTGGTGCCGGTCAACACCCGGTTCACCGGACCGGAGACGGTGGACCTGCTGCGCCGCAGCCGGGCCCGCGCACTCGTCGTCGCAGGCGACTTCCTGGGCGTGGACCGGCTCGCCGCGATCCACGAGGCAGCCGGCGACGAGGGGCTGCCGTGGCTGGACACCGTGGTCAGCGTGCCGTCCGGCTGGGACGAGTTCGTGTCCCTGGCCGAGCAGGTGTCCGAGACCGAAATCGAGGCCAGGGCCGACAAGGTGTCGCCGGGCGACGTCAGCGACATCTTGTTCACCTCCGGCACCACCGGGCGCAGCAAGGGCGTGCTGTCGGCGCATCGCCAGGTGATCGACGTCGCCGCCGCCTGGGCGGACTGCGGCGCGGTCACCGAATCGGACCGCTACCTGGTGATCAACCCGTTCTTCCACAGCTTCGGCTACAAGGCCGGCATCGTCGTCGGCCTGCTGACCGGCGCGACGCTGGTGCCGCAGCCGGTGTTCGACGTCCGCGAAACCCTCGGCCTGATCGAGCGCGAGCGGATCTCGGTCCTGCCCGGCGCACCGACGATTTTCCAGTCCCTGCTGCACGAATCCCGCGCCGGGCGCGACCTGTCGTCGCTGCGGCTCGCGGTCACCGGAGCCGCCACGGTGCCCGCATCGCTGGTCGAGAAGATGCGCGCGGACCTCGGTTTCGAGACCGTGCTGACCGCCTACGGGCTCACCGAAGCGGTCGTGGTCACCATGTGCCGGCCGGGCGACGGCATCGACGTCATCGCGCGCACCTCGGGCCGCGCCACCGCCGGGTTCGAGGTCGCGACCGACGCGGGTGAGGTCATCGTGCGGGGCCCGAACGTCATGCTGGGCTACCTCGACGACCCCGAAGCGACCGCGAAGGCCGTCGTCGAGGGGGGCTGGCTGCACACCGGGGACGTCGGCGTGCTCGACACCGACGGCAACCTGACCATCACCGACCGCCTGAAGGACATGTACATCTGCGGCGGTTTCAACGTGTATCCGGCGGAGATCGAGCACGCCCTCGCCGGGTTGGCCGGTGTGCGGGACGTGGCCGTGATCGGGGTTCCGGACGACCGGCTCGGCGAAGTCGGCCGGGCGTTTGTCGTGGCGGACAAGGACTTGACCGAGGAGGCTGTGCTCGCGTTCTGCCGCGGCCGCCTGGCCAACTACAAGCTGCCGCGCTCGGTGCGGTTCGTCGGCCGGCTGCCGCGCAACGCTTCGGGCAAGGTCCTCAAGCGCCTGCTCAGTGAGGAGAACGTATGAGTGTCAACGGTTCCGCCGTCGTGCGCTACGAGCGCCGCGGACCGGTCGCGGTGGTGACCATGAACCGTCCCGACTACCGCAACGCGCAGAACTCCGCGATGACCTACGCGCTGGACGACGCGTTCGCGCGTGCGGTCGACGACGCCGAGGTGAAGGTGATCGTGCTCGCCGGAGCGGGTAAGCATTTCTCCGCGGGGCACGACATCGGCACGCCCGGCCGCGATGTCGATCAGAGTTTCGACCGGCGCGCGGTCCTCTGGTGGGACCACGTCGGCCGCGAGGGCGGCGATCAGCGCTTCGCCCGGGAATCCGAGGTATATCTCGGAATGTGCCGGCGGTGGCGGGAGATCCCCAAGCCGATGATCGCCGGTGTGCAGGGCGCGTGCATCGCGGGCGGGCTGATGCTCGCGTGGGTGTGCGACCTGATCGTCGCCTCCGACGACGCGTTCTTCGCCGATCCCGTGGTACGTATGGGAATCCCGGGCGTCGAGTACTTCGCGCACCCCTGGGTGCTCGGGCCCCGCGCGGCCAAGGAAGTGCTGTTCACCGGCGAGCGGTTCACCGTCCAGCAGGCCAAGGAATGGGGCATGATCAACCGGATCGTGCCGCGCGACGAATTGGAGCAGGCGACGTTCGAACTGGCCGAGCGGATCAGCGCGATGCCGCAGTTCGGGTTGGCGCTGGCCAAGAAAGCCGTCAACCAGGCCGAAGATCTGATGGGCCTGCGGTCCGGCATGGACTCCGCGTTCGGGCTGCATCACCTCGCCCACGCGCACAACGCGGAAACCTCGGCCGACTCGCTCGGCGGCCAGTCCGCGCGCTCGATGCGGGACGCGAACAAGGAGGCCCGGTAGTGGACCTGGACATCGACGCGGCGTCGGTGGCCTTCCGCGACGAGACGCGCGACTGGCTCGCCGCCAACGTGCCGTCGCCCGCACTGCCGTCGATGGACACCGCGGAAGGCTTCGCGGCGCACCGGGAATGGGAAGCGAAGCTTGCCGCCGCACGGTTTTCGGTCGTCTCGTGGCCGCGTGAGTACCACGGTCGCGACGCGTCGCTGCTGCAGTGGGTGCTGTTCGAGGAGGAGTACTACGCCGCGGGCGCACCCGGCCGGGTCGGCCAGAACGGCATCTTCATGCTGGCACCGACGTTGTTCGAGCATGGCACGAAGGACCAGCGCGACCGCATCCTTCCTGCCATGGCGACCGGCGACCAGGTCTGGGCGCAGGCCTGGTCCGAACCCGAGGCGGGCAGTGACATCGCCGCGCTGCGCAGCCGCGCGGTTCGCACCGAGGGCGGCTGGCTGCTGTCCGGGCAGAAGACCTGGAGCTCCCGCGCGGCGTTCGCGGACTCCGCGTTCGGCCTGTTCCGGACCGATCCCGGCGCGCACCGGCACCACGGGCTGACCTACTTCATGTTCGGCCTGCGCGCCGACGGCGTCACCGTGCGGCCCATCCCGCAACTGGACGGCGAACCGGGCTTCGCCGAGATCTTCCTCGACGACGTGTTCGTGCCCGACGCCGACGTGATCGGCGCGCCCGGCCAGGGCTGGCGGGTCGCGATGACCACCGCCAACAACGAGCGCGGGTTGTCGTTGCGCAGCCCCGGCCGGTTCCTGGCCGCGGCCAACCGGCTGGTGGACCTGTGGCGGGAACGCGGCGGGGGAGGGGCATTGGGGGAGCGGGTCGTCGACGCGTGGATCGGCGCGCGGGCCTACCAGCTCTACACATTCGGCACGGTCACGCGGCTCGCTGAGGGCGGCGAGCTGGGGCCGGAGTCGAGCGTCAACAAGCTGTTCTGGTCGCAGCTGGACATCGCCCTGCACGAGACCGCGCTCGATTTGCTGGGCCCGGACGGCGAAACCGATGAGCAGTGGGTCGACGGTTATCTCTTTGCCCTGGCCGGCCCGATCTACGGCGGCACCGACCAGATCCAGCGGAACACGATCGCCGAGCGGCTGCTCCGGCTGCCGAGGGAGGCACGCCCGTGAAGTTCGCGCTTTCGGCGGAACAGCGACAGTTCGCGGCGAGCTTGCACGAGCTGCTGGCGGGCACGTCCGGCACCGTCCGGGCGTGGGCGGAGGGAAAGCACGAGCCCGGCCGGAAACTGTTGCGTGCCATCGCCGATCTCGGTGTGCCGGCGCTGCTCGTGCCGGCGGAGTACGGCGGTCTGCAGGCCGACGTTGCGGACATGGTGGTGGCGTTCGAGGTGCTCGGCTTCCATGTGGTGCCGGGCCCGATCGTCGAATCCGCGGTCGTCGCACCGGCCGCGCTGGGCGGCAGCCGGAAGTGGTTGCCCGCACTGGCCTCCGGCGAAGCGCTCGTCACCGTGCTGAACCCGCTCGGGCTGGACGCCGACATCGCGGACCTCGTCCTGGATCTTCGCGACGGGCAGGTGGCGGCGGTCCGGGTCGAGTCGCTCGAACCGGTGCGCTCCATCGATCCCGCGCGCCGACTGTTCACAGTGGACGGTGAGCGGGTGCCGCTGGGCCCGGCCGGGCGGGCGTTCGATCTGGGTGTGCTCGCCGTCGCCGCGCAGCTGCTGGGCGCCGGGCAATGGCTGCTCGACGAGGCGACATCCTATGCACGGCAACGGAACCAGTACGGCCGTGCGATCGGCGGCTTCCAGGCGGTCAAGCATCTTCTCGCCGATGTCGCGACCCAGCTGGAGCTGGCGCGGCCGCTCGTGCACGGAGCGGCGGTCACCGCGCAGGACGGCGGCGGCACCCTCGCCCGCGACGTGTCCGCGGCGAAGATCAAGGCAGGCGAAGCGGCATACCTCGCCGCACGCACCGCGTTGCAGGTGCACGGCGCGATCGGCTACACGGCTGAGCATGACCTGGGTCTGCGGTTGACGAAGGTCCGGGCGTTGCTCGGCGCGTGGGGTGATGCGGCGTTCCATCGTGCTCGGGTGTTGGAGTCGCTGTCATGACGGATCCGATGGCGACCGAGGAGGCCCGCGCATTGCGCGGCGCGGTGCGGGCGCTGCTGGCCAAGCGATCGGATGTCCGGGCCGCGATCGGCTCCCCGCTCGGCTACGACGACAAGCTGTGGTCGACCTTGTGCGAGCAGATCGGGGTCGCGGCGCTCGCCGTGCCGGAGGACTACGGCGGGGCCGGGGCGACCCTCGCCGAGGTCTGCGTGGTCCAGGAGGAACTCGGCCGGACCCTCACGCCCAGCCCGATGCTCGGCTCGGTGCTGGCCGTTGAGGCGTTGCTCGCGACCGGCAACGACGAGGCCTGCCACTGCCTGCTGCCCGGAATCGCGGCCGGCGCCACCATCGCGGCCGTCGCGTGGTCCGGCGAAGACGGATCGTGGACACCTGCCTGCGTCGCGACAGAGTCCACAGTAGACGGACGAGCGCATTACGTGCTCGACGCCGGAAACGCCGATGTGATCCTCGCCCTGGCCAGGACACCGGACAGCCCCGGCCTGTTCGAGATCGCGCCCGAGGCGGCCCGGCGATCGCCGACCCCGGCCATGGACCCGACCCGGCAACTCGGCATCGTGGAACTCACCGGCGCCGCGGCACAAAGGCTCGACCACGGCGGCTACCCGCTCGCGCGGGTCCGCGACACCGCGGTCATCGCGCTCGCGGCCGAACAGGTCGGCGCCGCCGCCCGGGCGCTCGAAATCACCGTCGACCACACGAAACAACGACACCAGTTCGGCCGCCCCATCGGAAGTTTCCAAGCCCTGAAACACCGGATGGCCGACGTGTACGTCCACATCGAACAAGCCCGCTCGGCCCTCCACGCCGCGCTCGCCGATGGTACGGACCTATCCGCGGACGCCGCCACCGCGAAGATCGTCTGCTCGGAGGCCTTCGAACACGCGGCAGCCGAGATGATCCAGTTGCACGGCGGCATCGCCATCACCTGGGAGCACGACGCGCACCTGTACTTCAAGCGCGCCCACGCGTCCGCGCGGCTGTTCGGCTCGCCCGCGGCCTACGTGGTCACGCTCGATATGTGATCCAGGTCACGATCTAGTCTCGGCTGCAACGGGCGCCCCGGCAGCGGCGCCTTGTCGGCATGAAGTTCTCAGCGTTCCGGTGGGTACTGGTGCTGCTCGGGATCGTCCTCCTGGGCGGATGTGCCGCCGACCCCGTGGTGGACGTGTCCCCGCCCGCGGCGACCAGCGAGGCGGCTCCACCGCCAGAACCGTCCATAGTGGACATCCCGAAGATCGGCGCGCATTCCACGCTCGTGCCGCTGGGACTCAACCCCGACAACACGATCGAGGTGCCGCCGGTGAGCCAGCCGCTGCAGGCGGGCTGGTACCGCAACGGCCCGGTGCCGGGCCAGGTCGGCCCGGCGGTGATCCTCGGGCATGTCGACGGGAACCAGCAGAAGGGCATTTTCTACCGCCTCAAAGAACTTCGGCCCGGCGACGAGGTGACCGTGACCCGCAAGGACGGTTCGGCCGTGCGGTTCGCGGTGACCAAAGTGGACCAGATCGACAAGGACGCGTTCCCGACCGACGCGGTCTACGGCGACACCACCGGCCCGGAACTGCGGCTGATCACCTGCGGCGGCAGCTTCGACCACGCCGCGCACAGCTATCGCGACAACATCATCGTCTACGCGGTACTCGAGAATTCCTGACCGATTCGGGCAACCCCGCGCGCCGCGCGGGGATTTGGTGAAAATGAACCAGGAGGAACAGCAGTGAAACGATGGGGACTCATCGCCGGGACCGGGCTTTTCGTCGTGGCGGGTGGGCTGCTCAGCGCACCGCTGGCGAGCGCTGACAGCCCGGCGACGGTCGTCTGCGCGCCGGTGACCAGGGAGGCGACTCCGGTACCCGCCACGATGCCGCCTCTCCCCGCCACCGCGACGCCAGAATGCAAGCCTGTCGCCCGGGAGACCACGAAGCGGCCGCAGGAGACGAAGCGGCCGCAGGCGATCACGAAGCAGCAGGTCAGGGTCCTGCCGACGGGCGCGCCGGAGACGGGCGACGGGTCGACGGCGTCCTGATCGTCAGCCACCGAGCTGGGACGAGATGCCGATTTCGCCCGCGTGCGGCGGTATCTCGTCCCAGGTGCGGCCGTCGAGCACGCGGCCGCCGGCGTTGCGGGTGCGGCCGCCCCATTGCTTGAACAGGAACGGGATGCGCGCGGCGACGCAGTGGTCGCGGATGGGTCGCACCCAGTCCGCTCGCATGGGGCGGTTGCCCGGCCCCGACTCGCCGCCGACGTAGACCCAGTCGAGCCCGGTCACGTCGAGGTCGGGCAGTGGCCCGAGCAGTGGCTGCAGCGACAGGAACCGGACCGCGGCGGGCGTGGCGCGCAGCCGGTCGGCGCGCCGCACGTACTCGTTGCTTTCGATGGTCGTGCCCCACCACACGTTGGGCAGTGGGTGCGGTTGGAGCCGGGAGATCGCCGACGCCATCCGGTTCGGCCGTTTGGTCAGCACGAAGAACGTGTGCCGGTCGGCGCGCCGCATGACGTCGAGGACCTCGGCGAGGAACTCGTCGGGGACCTTGGGGTGGAACAGGTCGCTCATCGAGTCCACGAACACCAGCCGCGGCTTGCGCCAGTGAAGTGGGGTGTCCAGTCGGCGCGGGTGCAGGGTGAGGCCGAAACCGGCGCCGCTGGTGCGGGGGTCGCCGTCGTGCCGGTACCCCGGGTTGCCCATCGCCTTCAGCCGCTTGGCGAACGCCAGCGCGTAGCAGTTGTCGCAGCCCGGGCTGACCTGGTCACAACCGGTGGTCGGATTCCAGGTTGCGGACTCGATCTGGCCGTCCTGACCGGGATCGGCGGCCCGCCGCTGCATCGGCGCCATGAGCCGATTGAACCACCGAGCGCGGCGCTATCCGGCCCTGCGACGCGCCTGTGGCTCGTCGTCCGCGCCCTGCTCGGCCAGGCGCTCCATGAGATCGGCGGCCGCGAAGAGGAGGCTCTGCTCTTTCGGTGTGAGCAGCTCGTCCACCGCCTCCTGGAGCCACGCTGTGCGGCGGCGCCGGGCATCGGCGATCCGGCGGCGGCCTTCCCCGGTCAGGTCGATGAGCACCTTGCGCCCGTCCGCCGGATCGGCGCGCCGGTTGATCAGGCCCTGCTTGTCGAGCCCGCGCAAGGCCGACGCGACGTTCGAGTTCTTCATCTCCAACTCGGCGGCGAGCTCACCCGGCCGCAACGGCCCCGCCGCGCGCTCCAAGGCCACCAGCATCTGCAGCGTCGTGGTCGAGAGTCCCGCGACGACCGGCTGCTCCCGCTGCACGCGGCGGTACAGCTTCTTCACCTGCCTCTGCAGCCGGTACACGTCCTCTTCCCGCACAGACTGATGCTACCGAGTCCGCCGCGCTGTCCAGGAGGTCAGCCGACCACGGTGGACACGTGCTCGACCTCGGGTGTGCCGGCGAAGTGCGGTCCGGCGAGTTCCCGCCACCGCGCGAAATCGGCGGACTCGCGGAACTTCACCATGTGGTGCTCGACCGTCTCCCAGTCGACCATCAGCCAGTAGCGCCGGGGAAACTCGACACTCCGGCACAAGCGCGCGCCGTGGCAGCCTTCGGCCCGCCGGAACAGGGGCATCGCCTCGGCAACGGCCTTCTCGAAGGCCTCCTCCTGGCCTGCGACGACTTCGATCCGCGCCATTTCGGTGACCATCCGTATCCTCTCCGCATCCAGCCGACCAAAAAATGAAACATGCTTCCAAGACCGAACGTTCTACCTGTAGACTAGGGGTTTGACGAGGAAGCAGGTGAACCGGTGTCCGAAGCACGATCGCGGCTGCTCAGCACAGCCAGCCGACTGTTCTATTCGGAGGGATTGCACTCAGTCGGTATCGACAGGATTGTCGCCGAAGCCAACGTTACGCGTGCCACGTTGTATCGGCACTTCCCGAGCAAGGACGACCTGGTCGTCGCCTACCTGACGGGGGCGGATGGCCAGATCCGGGCTCAGGCCGAACAAGCTCGCACGTCGGGACAGTCTCCGGCTGACGTCGTCCGGGCTGTCGCCGGGTCGATCGCCGACAATATCCGCTCCGACGGGTTCCGCGGGTGCGCGTTCCTCAACGCCGCGGCCGAGTATCCCTCCACTTCGCACCCGGTGCACCAGGCCGTCCTGAACCACCGGCAGTGGTTCCTGGACACCGTCACGGAACTGCTGGGCGACACCGGCGAGACGGCGCCCGAACCCGCTGCCCGGCATTTCGTCATGCTGCGGGATGGCGCGATGGCCGCGGGCTGCCTGTCGGACCCCGAGCCGATCTGCGAAACGTTCCTCCTCGGCGTCGATGGAATCCTGAAGCACCGCGACGCGCCGGTCGCCGAGCAGGCCGCGGTGTGAGCTGACGGTCGGCACCCGGGGCACGCCACCCTATTGAGTAGAACGTTCGGTCTTGACCCGAGCACGGTCTCGTGGCATGCTCAAGTCAATGAGGAGAACGTTCAGTCTCACGAGGACTGACCTGGCTGCTCAGCGCGTCCTGGTTGTGCTGACCAAGAAAGGAATTCGATCGCTGTGAACAAACCTCTGTACACCGGCATTGCCACTTCCACCGGCGACGGCAGGGCGGGGGGACAGGCCAGGACCGACGACGGCCTGCTCGACGTCTCCCTCGCGATCCCGAAGGAGATGGGCGGCCCCGGCGGCGCCACCAACCCGGAGCAGCTGTTCGCGGCCGGCTGGGCCTCGTGCTTCCACTCGGCGCTCAAGGCCGTCGCGGCCCAGCAGAAGACGCAGATCACCGACTCCGCTGTCGTCGCCGAGGTTCAGGTGTTCCCGACCCCCGAAGGTGGGTTCACCCTCGGTGCGGCGCTGCACGTCGAACTGTCCGGCCTTGACCAGGCGACAGCCGACAAGCTCGTCGAGGCAGCCCACGGCGTCTGCCCGTACTCGAATGCCACGCGCGGCAACATCGCGGTGACCATCGACGCGACCGTCGCCTGATGCCGGGTGGCCGGGCCGGCGCGGGTCGCCGGCCCGACCACTCCGCCCCGCGACGGCGAGTCGGCCCTATCATTATTTCATGGTGAGGGGATCCGGCTCAGCGTCGACCGCGGTCGGCGAGAGCAGTCGCGACATTATTTTGAACGCGGCGCGTACTCTGATCTCCGAAAAGGGGTACGACGGCATGGCGATCTCGGATCTGTGCACGCAGGCCGGGTTTCCGCCCAGTTCGATCTACTACCACTTCGGCAACAAGCTCGGTGTTCTGGCGGCGCTGCTCGAACGCACCTTCGAAGAGCTGCACGCGCTGTTCCCCAACCCGGCGTCGTTCGACCCCCGCTCGCCGCTCGACCGGCTCGAAGCGTGGTTCACGGCGGCGTGCCGGTCCCTGGACCAGCGGCCCGACTACCTTCGCCTGCTGGTCGCGATCAGTGTGGGCCCGCAGAAGGATTCCGAGATGGTGCAGGAAACCGTGCGGCGCATCCGCGAATACGCCCACTCGTCCTGGGTGGAAGCACTCACGCCCGTTTTCGCGCCGAACGGCGGCAAGAAAAACGAGACCCTCGTGCAGCAGCTGGCCGTGCTCGGCCGCGCCCTGACCGACGGCCTGTCGGTGGCCAACAGCTTCGACGGCCTGACCTACAGCTCGCAGGTCCCCGGGTTCGTCGCCCTGGTCCGCGGGCTGGCGGAGCAGGGCGGCCAGGCCGGGAAGCGCAAGCAGCGGTAGTTGCGCGCCCCGTGCCGGACAATCGTTGATCCTCTGGGAAAAACCGCCGGATCGCTCCGTATTCGACCTTGATCGCTTCGTGCTCTGCTGTATAGTGAGCGTTACATACACGGAGGAAAGTCGGAGCGATGAGCACGTTGGATGTCGGCGACGCCCACCTGACCTACACCGAAGTCGGCGAGGGCAGCCCCGTCGTGTGGCTGCACGGCTCGGGCCCGGGCGCGACGGGGATGAGCAACTTCGGTGGCAACCTGGCCGCCTTTCAGGACCACCGCAATATCGTGGTCGACCTGCCGGGCTGGGGTGGCTCGCCCCGCCCCGAGCTGGAGGAGCCGCTGATCTTCCACGCGGCCGAGCGGGTGTGCCGGGCGATGACAGCGCTGGGCATCGAGCGGGCCCACCTGGTCGGCAACTCCTATGGTGGTGGTGTGGCGATGCGGATCGCGATGAGCCACCCCGAGCGCGTGGACCGGATCGTCCTCATGGCGCCGGGTGGGGTCCTGCCGACGGACGCGCCGCCGTGGCCCGTCGGGCTCGAGCGCATCTTCGCCTACATGGCGGACGAGAAGCCTTCTCGTGAAGCCATGGCCGAGGTCGTGCGTCTCATGGTCTTCGACGAGAGCCTGGCGACCGAAGAGCTCATCGACGAGCGGTACGAATCGAGCCTGCGGGTGCACCCCGAGATGCCCATGCCGCCCAATTACGGCGATCTGACCCCGGACCTGGGGCTCATCAGCGCGCCGACGCTGCTCGTGTGGGGACGCGAGGACCAGACCGTGCCGCTCACCTGGGCGCCCACGATCCTCGCCGGTATCCCCAACGCGGAGCTGCGTGTGCTGCCGCACTGCCGGCACTGGGTCCAGTATGAACGTGCGCCCGAGTTCAACCACATCGTCCGTGAATTTCTGCACGGCGGCGCGGCGGCCGCGACGGAGGGCTGAGCACCATGGGGATCAGGAAGCTGGGTTATGTCGGCCTGAACGTCACCGACGTCGACGGGTGGACCGACCTGCTCGGCCGCACTCTGGGGATCGGCGTGACCCGCGCCAAGTTCGGCACGGACGAGGTCACGCTGGCCGAGCTGGACGAGTTCAAGTACCGCGTCGCGCTCTATCCGTCCACAGTGGACACGCCGCGCGAGGTGGGCTGGATCGTCGACTCACCGGGTGAGCTCGACCGGCTCACCCAGCGGCTGACCGACGCCGGTTTCACCGTCGCCGAGGGAACCGCCGAGGAGCGGGAGCTTCGCGGCGCCACGCATCTGCGCTGGTTCACCGACCCGGTCGGTTACCGCGTGGAGCTGGCGATCGGTGAAGCCAAGGTCCGCACCGGCGTCGACCGTCCCGGTGGGCATCCCGGCACCACGGGCCTGGGCCACTTCGTGCTGGCCAGCCCCAAGGTCGCCGAACTCCGTGAGCTGTACGAATCGGTGCTCGAGTTCAAGCTGACCGACTACCGCGCCCCCGGCCTGTTCTTCTTCCGCTGCAACCCGACCCACCACGCCATCGCGCTCGCGAGCGCCGAAACGCCGTCCATTCACCACCTCGAGTTCGAGCACGGCTCGATCGACGACGTCGGGCGGTCCTACGATCGCGCCAAGGCCAACGACGCCCCGATCTCGATCGGGCTCGGCCGGCACATGAACGACAAGGCCATCTCGTTCTACGTGCAGAACCCCAGCGGCTTCCACCTGGAGATCGGCTGCGGCGGCATCGAAGTGGGCGAGGACTGGGTGCCCCACGACTTCGGTTTCTCCGACGTCTGGGGACACGAGCACACCAACCCCAATCCCTTCGCGTCCCCGAACTCATGACGAACGCCCTGAACGGCCCTGACCTTTCCGCTCGGCGTGCCATCGTGACCGGTGCGGCGAGTGGGATCGGTGCGGCTGTGGCGACCCGGTTGGCGGCTCTTGGTGCCCATGTTGTGGTGTGTGACATCGATGCGGAGGGTGCGGCGCGGACGGCTGAGCGGATCGGCGGTGAGTCGCTGGTGCTCGATTTGAGTAATACCGCCGATTTGGCTGAGCGGGTGTTTGAGGCGGATATTCTGGTGAATAACGCTGGTGTGCAGCATGTTGCGCCGATTGACCAGTTCGATCCGTCGCGGTTTGCGTTCATGTTGCGGTTGATGTTGGAGGCGCCGTTCCTGCTCAGCCGTGCTGTGCTGCCGCATATGTATGAGGGTGGCTGGGGTCGGATTGTGCATATCTCCAGCATTCATGGTTTGCGGGCTAGTGCGTTCAAGTCGGCGTATGTCAGTGCCAAGCATGGGTTGTTGGGGTTGTCGAAGGTGATCGCACTGGAGGGTGCGGCCAACGGGGTCACCAGCAACTGTGTGTGTCCGGGGTATGTGCGTACGCCGTTGGTGGAGAACCAGTTGGCGGATCAGGCGGCGGTGCACGGGTTGAGCGTGGACGAGGTGGTCTCGGACGTCCTGCTGGCTCGATCGGCGGTGAAGCGGCTGATCGAGCCTGAGGAGGTCGCCGGTGCGGTGGCGTACTTGTGCTCGCCGGAGGCCACGTCCATCACCGGCACCGAGTTGACCCTCGACGGGGGCTGGAGCGCGTCCTAAACCGGCGCTGGTCCCGATCCTGTTCGAGTACTATTCCAGCACCGAGGCATGAGATAGAACGTTCGGTGTTGACGGGCGAAGCCCGCGCTGGCTAGTTTGAGCCGTGGCCGAACGCTCTACGTGCGGGAATCCCGTGCTCTCGAACATCCGGATCCCAGTCCTCCGTCGCCTATCGCGGCGAAGCTGTAGCCAAAGCGCTTGGCCCATTGTAGAGTGAGCGTTACATACAGGGCCCAGAATGCGGTTCGCCAGCCAACCCCAATCCCCGCAACGAAGCGAGGTTCCGTGAACGTTCTCGAACAGGTCAAGAACTCGCCGATGAGTCGCGCCCAGAAGGGCGCCGTCGCGCTGTGTCTCGTGATGAACCTGATCGACGGGTTCGACCTGCTCGTGACGTCCTTCGTCGGGCCGGCGATCACCCGGGAATGGGGCCTGTCCCCGTCGAAGGTGGGGGTTCTGCTCAGCGGCGGCCTGGCCGGGATGGCTTTCGGGGCGCTTTTCCTGGCGCCGCTCGCCGACCGGATCGGGCGCCGGCGGCTCACTCTCGGCTGTCTCGCCCTGGCCTCGCTGGGCATGCTCGCCGCGGCCTTTTCGCAGGACTTCGGTCAGCTTCTCGCGTGCCGGGTGGTGACCGGCGCGGCAGTGGGGGCGATGGCGGCCGGCCTGCCGGTGCTCACCTCCGAGTACGCGAACAACCGGCGCCGCGGCCTGGCCATCGCGCTGATCACGACGGGCTACGGCCTGGGTTCGGTCATCGCCGGTGTCACGTCGAGCCTGCTCCTGGGATCGCTCGGCTGGCGCTCGGTGTTCGTGTTCGGCAGCATCGCCACGGCGATCCTCTTCGTGATCGGACTGCGCTTCCTGCCCGAGTCGATCGACTACCTCGTCGCGCGCCGGCCCCGGCAGGCGCTGGCCAGGCTCAACCGGATCCTCGTGTCGATGGGCCACCCCGCGACCGACGAGCTGCCCGCCGCGACGCCGAGGTCACGCAAGATCGCGCTCGAATCGCTGTTCCGCGGCGGCAACGCGGTGCGCACCGTGCTGCTCTGGGTCGCGTTCACCGCGGCGCAATTGATGTTCTACTTCGCCAGCTCGTGGACGCCCAGCCTGCTGCTGCAGGCGGGCATGTCCAGCCAGCAGGGCATCAGCGGCGGTCTGCTGCTCAGTCTCGGCGGTGTGGCGGGCGTGGTGTTGCTGGGCGTGCTGGCGTCCCGGGTCCAGCCTCGCCGGCTGACCGCGGCCTATTTCGCCCTCGGCGCACTCGTCCTCGTCCTCTTCTCGGTCTCGCTCGGAACCCTGGCGGCCGCGCTGGTGGTGGCGGTCCTCGTCGGGCTCTTCCTCAACGGCACCGTTGCCGGGATCAACGTGATCGTGCCGGGCACGTATCCGGCCGAAGCGCGGGCGACGGCGCTCGGCCTGGCGGTCGCCGTGAGCAGGCTCGGCGCCGTGCTGGCGCCGGTGCTCGCCGGGTTCCTGCTGGAGACCGGCTGGGCCGCCGGGTCGATGTTCCGGATCTTCGCCATCCCCGGCCTGATCGGTGCCCTCGCCATGATCTTCTTCGCGCGGTTCGGCCGGGCGGGGCACGATTCTTCGACCGAACTCCCAACTGTCAGGAACGAGGTGGCGGAAGCATGACCAATTCCGTGATCGACGTGAACAGCACCGCGGTGCTCGTCATCGATATGCAGAACGACTTCGTGGAAGAAGGCGCGCCGCTGGAATTCCCGGAAGGCCGGGGCGTGATTCCCGCCATCCAGAAGATCCTCGACGCGGCCCGCAGCCGCCGGATGCCGGTCATCTACGCCGCGCACGTGCACCGCGCCGGTGGGGCCGACATGGGGGTGCACCGCGATCTGTATCCGCCGGTGGCGGCTGGGGAAGCACTGGTCGACGGTGGCCGTGGGGTGGAGATCCACCCCGACCTCACGCCGCGCGACGGTGAGCCGGTGATCAAGAAACACCGCTACAACTCCTTCTACGCCACCGATCTGGAGATGATCCTCCGCGGACTCGGGGTGGAGACCGTCGTCCTCACCGGGATGACGACCGAATGCTGTGTGCTGGGCACGGCCCGCGGCGCGCTGGAACGCGGGTTCCGGTCCATGGTGGTGGCGGACGCCTGCGCGTCGTGTGACTATCCGGACCTGGGCGCCGGTGCCATGTCCGCAGCGGAAATGCATCTGGCCGCGTTGCGGGTGATGTCCCTGACCTCGTCGCAACTGGTCGAGACCGACCAGTTCCTCGCGCGGTTACCGTGAAACGACGACGATCGCGAATGTACGACCGAGACAGGAGGCGGTAGGTGCCGGCCGCAGCGGATGTCGTGTACCCGGGCAGGGGCCCGGCTCTCGTGCTGCTCCACGGCGGCGGCCCGGGTGTCGACGCCACGAGCAACTGGGCCGCCGTGTACCCCTGGTTTTCGGCCCGGTTCCGTTGCCTCGCCCCCGACTTGCTGGGCTTCGGGACCGAGCTCACGAGCGGCGGCGCGGGCACCGGTGAGCTCCAGGGACCCGCGGCCTGGGCCCGGGCGCGCGCCGGGCAGGTCCTCGATCTGCTCGACCGTCTCGACGAGGAACGCGTGCACGTCGTGGGCAACTCGGCCGCGGGCGGTGCCGCCGCATTGGCGCTGCTCGCGCTGGCGCCCGAACGGGTCGGCCGCGCGGTCCTGATGGGCGGGGCGGGTACCGGCCCGCTGCCGCGCACGGTCCCGTTCTACGACCAGCCGACGAAGGAGTCCATGCGGGCCACCCTGGGCCGCCTGGTCGCGGACGAGAACGCCCACCCCGAACTGCTCGACGAGCTGGCGGACTTCCGGCTGGAACAGGCCCTGCGTCCCGGTGCCGAGGCGGCCTTCCGGTCGATGTTCGCCGACGTCGCCGACGGGCCGCCGCCCGTCGATCCCACGAAGATCCCCAACGCGGTTCTCGCTCTGCACGGGGAATGTGACCGGGTCTCACCGGTCGACGTCTCGCGGCGGCTCGTCGAGCGCCTGCCGCAGGGCCGCCTCGAGATCGTGGCGGGTGCCGGGCACTGGATCCACGTCGACCGGCCGGACGAGTTCTGCAGCCTGATTGGGGAGTTTCTGAGCGCATGACACAGCAACCCACTAGCCCCGGAGACCGGGTCGGCGTCCTCATCGTCGGCGCCGGTCCCGCCGGCCTCACCCTCGCGATCGACCTCGCCCGGCGCGGTGTGCCGAGCCGGGTCATCGAGGCCACCGAAGAGCGGGGCCGCAACCCCCGGTGCAACACCACGTCCGCCCGGTCGATGGAGATCTTCCGGCGGCTCGGCCTCGCCGGCGACATCCGGCGCGCCGGGCTGCCCGAGGACTATCCGACGTCGATCCAGTACCGGACGACGCTGCGCGGCGAGGAGATCTTCCGCCTCGACCAGCCCTCGACCAGCGACGTGCTCGCCGGTGTGGACCGGGAAAGCTGGCCCACACCGGAACCACAGCACCGGGTCTCGCAGCTCTACACCGAACCCATCCTGGAACAGCACGCGAACCGGCTTCCCGAGGTGACCCTCGAGCGCGGCACCAGCCTGATCGAGCTGCGGCAGTTCGACGACCACGTCGAGGCGATCGTCGAGAAGGACGGCGTTCGCCGGACCCTGCACTGCGCCTATGTGGTCGGCTGCGACGGGGCGCACAGCACCGTCCGCCGCCAGCTGGGTATCCGCTACGAAGGAGTCGATGCGATCCAGCAGTTCGTGTCGACCTTCGTCCGCTCGGCCGAGCTGGGCCGGCTGGCCGCGCGGGACCGCGCGTGGACGTACTGGACCTACGGCAAGCGGATCGCGTCGCTGATCGCCATCGACGGGGATTCGTTGTGGCTCAACCATGTCGCGTTCCCGCCCGACCACGACACCGAAGAAGAGGATCCCGAGCAGCTCCTGCGGGACGCTGTCGGTGGTCCGGTCGAGCACGAGGTGCTCGGGGTGGTGCGCTGGACCGGCCGCCGGCTGGTCGCCCAGCGGTACGGCGAGGGCCGGGTGTTCCTCGCCGGGGACGCCGCGCACATCTGGATCCCGGTCGGCGGATTCGGCATGAACGCCGGCATCCAGGACGCGGCGACCCTGGGCTGGATGCTCGCCGCGGTCCACCGCGGGTGGGCGTCGCCGGACCTGCTAGCCGCGTACGAGCTGGAGCGCAAGCCCGTGGGGGACCAGTTCGCCGGGGCGGTGGGAGCGAAGGCACGCACGTCGTTCCAGGACGTCTCGCCCGACATCCACCTGCCAGGACCGGACGGTGAGCGCGCCCGCGCCGAGCTCGCCGAACGGCTGGCCATCACCGAGCCGCACCGGTACTCACCCGACGGCTTCAGTTTCGGCTACCACTACGCGGGTTCGCCCCTCGTCGTCGGTGGCGAGGACCAGGACGCCATCACCATGGGCGGCTTCCAGGAACGGGCACAGCCCGGGTTCCGGCTGCCGCACGTCTGGCTCGACGACGGCCGGGCCCTGTTCGACGCGCTCGGGCCCGAATTCACGCTGGTGCGGACCGACCCCGGTGCCGAGGTGGCGTCCTGGGTCGCGGCCGCCGGGGAGCTGGGGATTCCGCTGACCGTGGTCGACCTGCCGGGGTCCTGTGACGGCCGCTATCCGGCCCCGCTCCTGCTCGTGCGCCCAGACCAGCACGTCGCCTGGATGGGCGGGGCGGACGCTCGTCCCGACGAGCTCCTGCAGACAGTCACCGGGCGCGTCGCCGCCCACCACGGATAACAGGATCACCAGGAGAACGCACCATGCCATACGCACTGGGCATCGACGTGGGCGGCACGTTCACCGACGCTGTCGCCTCCGACGGGGCCGGCCGGATCGTGTCGGCCAAAACGCCGACCACTCCGCCGAACCGCGAGGTCGGCGTCATGCGCGCGATCGAGGACCTCGCGGGTGAGCTGGGGATCGGTGTCGGCGACCTGCTGGCACAGACCGACTTCATCGCGCACGGCACGACCGCCTCGATCAACGCCCTGGTCCAGGGCCAGGTCGCCGATGTCGGGCTGATCGCCACCAAGGGGCACCGGGACTCGATCTACATCATGAACGCCGAGGGCCGTACCCTCGGCCGGTCGGCCCACGAAATCCAGGACACGCTCCGCCAGCGGAAGCCCGCGCCGCTGATCCCGAAGTACCGGGCGCTCGAGGTCACCGAGCGGATCGACCACGCCGGCAAGGTCCTGGTGCCACTGGACGAGGACGAGGTCCGCTGGGTCGCGCGGTCCCTGGTGGACCAGGGCGTCGAGGCGATCGCCGTCTGCCTGCTGTGGTCGTTCAAGAACGGCGACCACGAACGGCGCGTCCGGGAGCTGATCCACGAGATCGCCCCGGACATGTACGTCACCCTTTCCTCGGAGGTGAGCCCGCGCATCCGCGAGTTCGCGCGGACCTCCACGACGATCATGAACGCCCAGGTGGGCCCGCGGCTGCGCACCTACCTGCTGCCGCTGCAGAAGCAACTGGAAGAGGGCGGGCTCAAGGGGCCGCTGCTGGTGATGCAGAGCGAAGGCGGCACCATCACCGCCGACCGGGCTCCGGAACACGCCATCACCACGGTGGGGTCGGTGTTGTCCGGCGGTGTCGTCGGCGGGATGCGGCTCGCCGAGCAACTGGGGCACCGCAACGTGATCACCACCGACGTCGGCGGCACGACGTTCCTGGCGGGGCTGATCGTCGACGGCGAGCCGGTCATGGCGCCCGGCTCCATCGTCAACCAGTTCCCGATCAACGCCGCGACGATCCGGGTGCACACCATCGGCTCGGGTGGCGGGGCGCTCGCGTCCGTGGACGAAGGCGGGAACCTGCGGCTCGGCCCACAGAGCGCCGAAGCGGTCCCCGGCCCGGCCTGCTACGGCAACGGCGGGACGCGGCCGACGAACACCGACGCCAACCTGGTGCTCGGCATCCTGAGCGAGCGCGGGCTGCTGGGTGGCCGGAAACCGTTGCGGATGGACCTGGCCAGGGAGGCGATCCGCGAGCACGTGGCCGAGCCGCTCGGCCTGACCGTCGAGGAAGCCGCCATCGCCATCCACGAGGTGCAGAACGCGCAGGCGGGCGACCTGCTGCGGCGGGCGGTCGTGCAGGCCGGCTACGACCCGCGCGATTTCGTCGCCTACGCCTTCGGTGGTGCCGGACCCGCCCACTGCGCCGGCTACTGCCACGATCTGGGCGTGGCCGAGGTCGTCGTGCCGCTCGGTCCCGTCGCGTCGGCTTTTTCGGCTTACGGGCTCGCGGCCTCGGATGTCGTGCTGAGCGCGGAGATCTCCGACCCGTCGGCCTTCCCGGTCGACCACGCGGTGCTGGAGTCCCACTACGCCCGGCTCGAGGCCGACCTGCAGCGCGCTCTCGACCGGCAGAAGGTGAAGTTCCACGACGTGACGGTGCAGCGCGAGATCGACCTGCGCTACTCGATGCAGGTCACCGAACTCGCGACGCCGGTGCCGGACACCAAGTTCTCCGAGCGCACCGGCGACGAGATCGTCGAGCGCTTCGAGGAACAGTACGAGCGCATCAACGGCAGCGGTGCCGGCTACCGCGAGGCGGGCGTGCAGGCGATCACCTACCGCGCCCGGGCCAAGGCGGGCCTGGGTTTCCCGGTCATGTTGCCGGAGATCGCCGAGGCCGAGGGCCCCGATCCCGCGGAGGCCCTGCTCGGGGAGCGTTCCGTCTGCCTCGACTCGCAGCTCGGCTTCGTGCCGACCCCGGTCTACGACTACGCGCGGCTGCGCGCGGGACACGAGCTCGTCGGGCCGGCGATCGTCGACGTGCCGACCACGGTGGTCGTGGTTCCCGCCGGCGTCACCGGTCGCGTCGACCGCCTCGGCAATCTCGTGTTGAGCTACAAGTAAGGACGGCTTCGATGACATCCAGGATTCCCGGGGCGGACCAGTTCACCAGCCGTCCCATGCCGCGCGCGGAGCTGCTGCGGCAGATCTCGCCCGAGCTGCCGCTGCACCAGGTCGACGACACCCATGCCGACTCGGTGGACGCGCTGACCTACGAGGTCATCCGGCACCGGCTCTGGGCGATCACCCAGGAGATGGGCGAGACGCTGCGGCGGATGTCGGGCTCGCACGTGGTGACCGAGTCCAACGACTTCAACTTCTCCATCTGCGACGAGCTCGGCGAGCAGGTCCAGGTCGGCAGCTACAACATCGGCCTGATCGGCTCCATGGATCTCGCCATCGTGTGGACGCTGCGCAACCGCAGCGACAACCCCGGCATCGCCGAGGGCGACATGTTCCTGTGCAACGACCCGTGGATCGGCGGCGGGCTGCACCAGAACGACGCCGCGATCCTGGCCCCGATCTTCCACGACGGCAAGCTGTTCGGCTGGACCACGGCCATCGCCCACCAGGTCGACCTCGGCGGCCCGCGCCCGGGTTCGTTCAGCCCGTCGGCCCAGGACGTGTTCGGCGAGGCGGTCCCCACGCCGCCGATGAAGGTCGTCCGGGGCGGGGTGCTGCAGCGCGACGTCGCCGACGCGTGGGTCCGGCGGTCACGGCTCCCGCACATGGTCGGGCTCGACCTGCGGGCCAAGATCGCGGCCAACAAGAACGCGGCGGAGCAGGTCCTGCGGCTCATCAGCAAGTACGGCGCCGACACCGTCAAGATCGTGATGCGCCGGATGATGGACGACGCCGAGCGCCGGCTGCGGGCCAAGCTGGAGACCCTGCCCAACGGCACCTGGACCGCGGTGGGCTACCAGGAGCAGTCGCAGACCGGTGACCGCGACCTGCACGCGATCAAGGTCGCGATGACCAAGGAAGCCGACCGGCTGATCTTCGACTTCCGCGGCACCGCCGAGCAGACCGGCATCATCAACTGTCCCTATCCGGGGCTCCGCGCCGGGATCGTGTTCACGATGCTGCCGCTGCTGGCGGGAGATATCCCTTGGGCGGCAGGCGGTTTGATGCGCTGCTTCGAGATCATCACCGACGAGGACACCATCACCAATGCGTCGTTCCCGGCCGCGGTCGGGAAGGGCCCGTTCGGGCCGGCGTGGGGATCGGGCAACCTCGTCGCGGAAGTGCTCGCCAAGATGCTGGACGCCGAACCCGATCACCGCAGCGACGTGCAGTCGATCTGCAACGGCACCACCGACCTGTGCGTGATCTCCGGCGTGGACGTCCGGGACGGCGGCAGCAAGGGCTTCGTGTCGCCGATCTTCGACGTCATGGCCGGCGGCTACGGCGCGCAGGTGTACCACGACGGCGTCGACACCGGCGGCCGGCTGATCATCCCCGCCGCGCGGGCACCAGACGTCGAGATGACCGAGTACCTCTATCCCGTAGTGGCCCTGTGGCGCCGCGAGCAGACCGACTCCGGCGGGCCGGGCCGGCAGCGCGGCGGGATGAGCGGTTCGGTCTGCTATGTGCAGCACCCGGACCAGAAGGGGACGATGTCGCTGGTCGTGTCCGGCACCGGCAAGGTCGCCAACCAGAACGTCGGCCTGGCCGGTGGCTATCCGGGCAACTCCCAGCTGGACCTGGTGGTGCGCGGCATCAGTGTGCCCCAGCTCGCCCAGGCGGCCGCCATCCCCGCCGATCTGGACGAGCTCGGCGGCGAGATCGAGGTGCTGCCCTGCGAAGGCGAGTCGAACCTCACCGCCGGTGACGCGCTCTACCTGCACTGGCAGGCGGGCGGCGGATACGGCGACCCCTTGCTCCGGCCGGCCGAGAACGTGCGCGACGACGTGCGTCAGGCCCGGGTCTCGGTCGAGGCCGCACAGTCCGTCTACGGCGTGCTGCTCCGGGAGGACGGCGAGGTCGACGTGACGGCGACCGACGAGACACGCGAGAAGGCGCGGCGCCGTCGCGCGTCCGACGCCGGTCTTTCCGGAACACCCGTCACGCTGGAGGGCGCGCCGGACCTGACCACCGTCCGCCGGCTCGATGACAACCTCGCCGTCCGGGAATCGGCGGAAGGCAAGACCGTCGTGTGTGTGCATTGCGGGACCGACATCGGGCCGCTGGCCGGCGGCGAGTTCGTCGCGGGGCTGGCCCGGCGCGACTCGGCCCCGGCCGAAGCGGGGCCCCACATCTGGCACGACCCGTCGGAGTACGTCGACGCGGAGGTCGTTTTCCGGCAGCTGTTCTGCCCTGGCTGCCTGACCGCGGTGAACTCCCGGGTCGTCCCGGTCGACCACCCCTTGCCCGACGACGAGTACCTGAGTTGGATGTGACGCCTGGGTAAACGCGGACCGGCGGCCCCTTCGGGTGCAGTGGGAGATAGACCGTTCTGGCTTGACGGTGGTGGGGAACGCCGCTACATTGGCCGTGTAATGAGGGCTCTATACACGTAGGCGGCGACGAAGTCTCGTGGTGGGGGGGGGGGGGGCCCCCCCCCACCACGCTCCACGTGATCCCCACTGAACCCGAAGGAGACTCCGTGGGTACAACCACGGCTTCCGCCGGCCACTGCATCCCGTCGGCCTTACAGCGGTTGTACTTCGTGCGTTTCGCGTTCGCGCTCGTCTGGGCCGGCCTGCTGATCGCGACCGCCTCGACCCTCAACCCGTTCAGCGTCGCGTTGCTCGTGCTGTACCCGGCATTCGACGTGGCCGCCGCCGTTGTCGACGCGCGCTCGGCCCAGGGCACCAACCCGGTGCCGGGCCTGTACGCGAACGTCGTGATCAGCCTGCTGGCCGCGGCCGGGCTGGCCTACGCCACCATGTCCGGGATCCCCGGCGTTCTTCGTGTGTGGGGAACCTGGGCGGTGGTGTCCGGCCTCGTCCAGCTCGGCGTCGGCACCGCCCGCCGCAGGCTCGGCGGCCAATGGCCGATGATTCTCAGCGGGGCCATCTCCGTGCTCGCCGGAGCGTTTTTCGTCGCGCAGGCAGGGCAAAACGGCGCCGGACTGTCCACTTTGGCCGGATACGCCACACTCGGCGGCATCTTCTTCCTCGTCTCCGCACTGCGCCTCGGTCCCACCGTGAAGAAGTGGCGCGAACGCGCCGCGTCAGTCGGCAGCGTCGAGACCTCCTGAACCGAAGAACACCGCGAAGGGACCCGTTGATGAGCACGCTGCAGTTCAAGAGGTCGCCGCGGTTGCCCGCGCCCCGGACGCCCGGTGGTGAGGTGCACCTGGAGCCGCCGCCCGAGGTGCCCCGGACCATCCCGGGCAACATCGTGCAGAAGCTGTTGCCGGTGGTCATGATCGTCGCGTCGCTCGGCATCGTCGTCCTGCTGTTCACCAGCGGTGGGTCGGCCGCGCGCAGCCCGTTGACGCTGTTGCTCCCGCTGACTCTGCTGGCATCGATGGGGGGCATGTTTGCTGGTGGTGGGCGTGGTGGTGGGGCGAAGAAAGCGGAGATGAATGAGGATCGTAAGGATTATTTGCGGTATTTGGGTCAGATGCGTGAGCGTGCTCGGGAGTCGATGGGGGAGCAGCGGGCGGCGTTGGAGTGGGTGCATCCGGATCCGGGGGCGTTGTGGTCGTTGGCGG
>NZ_JAJKFK010000011.1:0-9616 GCF_021653975.1 Amycolatopsis sp. GM8
CCACATGATGGGTATACGCCGCCTGGGTCAAATAGCCGCCGGAGGTGTGCAGAATCCCCTTCGGCTTCCCCGTCGTACCGGAGGTGTAGAGGATGAACAACGGATGCTCCGCATCAAACGCCTCCGGCGTGTGTGTCGGGGATTGGGTGTCGACCAGGTCGTGCCACCACACATCCCGACCCTCGCGCATCGGGATATCCGCCGCCCCGGTGCGGCGCACCACGATCACCTTCTCCACCGACTCGGCGCCCTCCAAAGCCTCGTCGACGTTGGCTTTCATCGGGGCGGCCTTCCCCCGCCGATACTGCCCATCCGAGGTGATCACCACCCTGGCCTGCGCGTCATCCACCCGCGACCGCAACGCCGTCGGCGAAAACCCCCCAAACACCACCGAATGCAACGCGCCGATCCGGGCACACGCCAGCATCGCCACAATCGCCTCCGGAATCATCTGCAACTGGATCGCCACCCGATCCCGCGCCCCCACCCCCAACGACAACAGGGCATTCGCCGCCCGGCACACCTCATCCTGCAACTGGGCATAGGTGATATCGCGGGTATCACCGGGCTCACCCACCCAGTGGATCGCGACCTGATCCCCGAACCCGGCCTCCACATGCCGATCCACACAGTTGTAGGCGACGTTGAGCTTCCCGCCCACGAACCACTTCGCGAACGGCGCCCCCGACCAATCCAACACCTGAGACCACCGCGTATCCCACGACAACCGCTCCGCCTGCTCGGCCCAGAACGCCTCACGATCGGAGTTGCCCCGCTCGTACCAGTCCGCGGTCGCGTTCGCCTGGGCGGTGAACTCGGCGGACGGGGGGAACGTCCGGTTCTCGGTGAGCAGATTGGACAAGCCGGGGGACTGCTCGGTCATGGTGTACGGCCTCCTGAGATCTTCGGCTGTGGTTTTACGCCGGAAGCACGGTATCGACGTGGTGCGCACAGCGAAAGGGCGCGGTTCCACAGGTGCTGTGACATGGGACTTGTGGATGATTCGATCTCATCCTTGCACGACCGCGATCATCGGGTGGACTGCTGCGGATGCCACTTTCCAAAAGGCCAGTTCGGGCCACATATGCTCGCCGGTACTGGGGTGGTCCTGAGGAGGGCGCATGGCTGAGCGGGAAGAGCTCACCTGGGAGATGTTCGGTTCGGCCAGCAGGGCGCTGGCGCGGATGATCGCGGACGACGGGTTCGAACCCGATCTGATCCTGTCGATCGCGCGCGGTGGCCTGTTCGTCGCCGGCGCGCTCGGTTACGCGCTCGACGTGAAGAACCTGCACGTGATGAACGTGGAGTTCTACACCGGCGTCGACCAGCGGCTGGACCTGCCGGTGGTGCTGCCGCCGGTGCCGAACGTGGTCGACTTGGCCGGCGCGAAGGTGCTGGTCGCGGATGACGTGGCCGACACCGGTGCGACGCTCAAGCTGGTGCGCGACTTCTGCGCCGATCACGTCGCGGAGGTGCGCTGCGCGGTGATCTACGAGAAGCCGCGGTCCGAGGTCGCGTGCGAGTACGTCTGGCGGCGAACCGACAAGTGGATCAACTTCGCGTGGTCGGCGCAGCCGCCGGTCGTCCAGCGAGCCGGGCAGGTGCTGGAAGCGTGACAGACCCGCTCGCTCCACTGCTGGACCTCGACGGGGTCGCGGCCGCCGTGAAATCGGCTCAGGACGCGATCTTCGCCGTGCACCGTCATCCGGCCAACCTCCGTGGCGGCCCGGCGACCGCCGCGGAAGCGTCGGTCCGCGCGGCACGGGCGTCCGCCGCCATCGACGGGGCCGACCCGGAGATCCCCGCGGACGCCGAGGTGACGGATCCGCTGCTGGCCGGCGCGCTGCGGGTCGCGGAGACGCTTGAGGCGCTCCTGCCGACGTGGCGTCGCGCGCCCGCGCAGGCACTCGCGCGCATGCACGTACTGGCTGCGGCCGATCTGGTCTCGGACGCGGAGGCGCTCGGCCGTCCCCGCGCCGGGACGGGGGCCCGCCTCGAACTGCTGACCCAACTGCTCACCGGTGCCACCTCGGCCCCCGGCCCGTTGCAGGTAGCCGTCGTACACGGCGAATTGCTGGCGCTACAGCCTTTCGGCACCGCGGACGGCGTGGTCGCACGCGCGGCGGCCCGGCTGACGATGGTCGCGACCGGCACCGACCCGAAATCCCTGACCGTGCCGGAGGTGGCCTGCCTGCGCCGGGTCACGCGCTACCGGGAAGCCGCGGCGGCCTTCGCGACCGGGGAACCGGACGGCGTCCGGGACTGGCTCTTGTTCTGGTGCGACGCCATGGAAAAGGGTGCCCGCGAGGCCCGCGGGATCGCGGAAGCGGCAGGCTGAGAAAACGCTTTCGCTCCACCGGGTTGCTTGCCGCCCCGACAAGCTGCCCGGTGGAAACGCCTACGCCGTCAAGGCCGCGCAGGCGTCGACGGCGTCCCGGACATGCCCGCCGCTGGCGGCGAGCATGGCTGTCGCGGTGTTGGCGTCCACGCCGCACAACAGGCGCATCAGCGCGATCTTGAGATCGCCGTCCGCCTCGGCGAGGGCGTTGACGCATTCCTGCTCGCTCGCGCCGGTCGCCTCGCGCAGGATCCGCAGCGTCCGCCCGCGCAGTTTCGCGTTCGTCGCGCGCATGCTGACCATCAGATTCGAATAGGTCCGCCCGAGCTTGATCATCGTCGCCGTCGAGAACGCGGTGAGGATCGTCTTCTGCGCGGTGCCCGCCTTCATCCGGGTGGACCCGGCGATCACCTCCGGCCCGGTGTCGACCGCGATCAGCACGTCGACCCCGGCCGGCCGCACCGCCCGCGCATTACCCGAGACGAGCCCGGTGCGCGCGCCCTTCCGGCTCGCCGCGGCCAGCGCGCCGAGCACGTACGGGGTGCGCCCGGACGCGGTCAGCCCGAGCACGAAGTCACCGGGCTCGACCGCGGCCGAAAGCTCCGCGGCCCCGCACTTCGCGTCGTCCTCGGCGTTCTCGACGGCCTTCTGCAGGGCCTGGGTGCCACCGGCGTGGTGCGCGACGAACCAGTCGTCGGGCACGTTGTAGGTGGGCACCAGTTCGGCGGCGTCGAGGACGGCGAGCCGCCCGGAGGTGCCGGCGCCGACGTAGTGCACCCGATGCCCGGTCCGCAGCGCTTCCACCGCGTAGTCCACCGCGACGGCGACCTCGGGCAGCACCTCACCAACGGCTTCGGGCACCCTCCGGTCCTCGGAGTTGATCATGGTGAGGATGCCGAGCGTCGGCATGCGGTCGATGTCGGTCGTCCCGGGATTCCGTTGCTCGGTCGGAGAATCGACGTGCACCACCTGGCTCGGCACCGTCATCATGCGCCTCATTTCCGTCGCTCACTTACCGGTCTCGCGGGGGCGTCGCCTGCCGTCGGGCCGCACGCCGAGCCGATGTGTGCCGACCGCCTCGCGGGTGGCGTCCAGCGCCCGCGAGGCGTCGTCCATGTGCCGCTGCGCCACGCCGATGAACAGGCAGTCGATGACCGTCAGCTGCGCGATCCGGCTGGCCGTCGCACCCGAACGGAACGTGGTCTCGCGGGCGGCGGTGGTCAGCACGAAATCGGCGACCTCGGTGATCGGGGACCGCGGGAAGTTCGTCAGCGCGACGGTGGTGGCGCCGTGCTCGCGGGCTACTCGCAGCGCCTCGACGGTGTCGGTGGTCGCGCCAGTATGCGAGACGCCGATCGCGACGTCGCCGGTGCCGAGCACCGCGGCCGAAGTGAGCATGATGTGCGTGTCGGACCACGCGAAGCACACCCGGCCGATGCGGTGCAGCTTCTGCTGCAGGTCGGCGGCCACGAACGCGCTGGCGCCGACGCCGTAGACATCGATCCGGCCGGCCTCGGCGAGGATGCCGATCACCCGCTCCAGCGTCGCGATGTCGAGCTGGTCGGCGGTCTCCTCGACCGCGCGGGCGTCGGCGAAGCTGACCTTGCCGACGACGGCGGCCAGGTCGTCGTCGACGCCGATCTCGCCGCCGAGGTTGCGGGTCGTCCGCGCCTCGGTGCGGGCGGTGTCCGCCGCGAGCGCGATCCGCAACTGGGGGTAACCGCCGACACCGACCGCCTTGCAGAACCGGGTGACCGTGGTTTCGCTGGTGTTCGCCGCGAGCGCGACCTCGGTGATGCTCCGGCGGGCGACCGAGGAGGGATCCTCCAGCACGACCTTGGCTACGCGCTGTTCCGCACGGGCCAATCCGGGCAGAAGCGAGCGAATCCGCACCAGCGGACTGGTTTCGGGCTCCCGGACGGCCGGAACGGTCTCCGTCTGTGCCGGATCGGTTACGGAATCGGTATCAGTATCCGTGGGAAAGTTACTAACCGTCGACATTTGAGACAAGGCTACCCACATCCTTCGGGATGATCGCAACACGTCCGCCCCTGCACGTCCGAGCTGCGCTGACTCAGTTGCCCAGAAAGTCGCCAACCAGGTCAAACTTGTTAACGTCTACTTGTTAACGACTTGGCAACTTGTTGTGGTTCCCGAAACAGCCAACGATCGTCGGTAGCCCGCGGCGCTCGATCGGTGCTAGGGAATCCCCGGCCGCATATTAAGTCGTGATCGGCCGGAAATCGCCTCCCTGTTCACCGCGATTTTTGCGCCCATCCGACAGCGGAGAGTGAGGACGGGGTCCGTTCAGCATCCACCAGCTTGCCGTTAGTGCTGGTTACTCGTACACCGTCGATCAAGACACCCCGCCCGGTGTACGACGTGTCCGTCGTATAGCGCCAGCGGAGAATCACCTGACCAGCCGCCGGTACTTGTGCCGCCACCCGCCACCAAACCCGGTGTCCGTGGCCACTCAGCGTCAGCACGGAATCGTCGGGAGCACCCGGACCGGTTGCCCGTACCGGCACGGGCTGCCATGTAACACCGTCCGCGCTCGACTCGAGGACGAGCGGATCGCTGGCCTCGGTGTCGACGAACGCCTCGAAATCGATGAGCGTCGAGCCAGCCGGGTGTAACACCGGCGTCGTCAGGGTCGCCGTGGCGAGATTGCCGATGCCGCTGAACCACGCGTCCGGCCCGCGCACGGGCCGCACCGCCATCGCCCGCGCCAGCGAACTCGCCCAGGTCTCCCGCGCGAGGTTGATGGAACCCCAGTTCCGCGTCGGGTGCACCCGGTTGGTCAGCAGGATCGCGATGGACCTCGACTCCGGGTCGATCACGAACGTGGTGCCGGTGAACCCGGTGTGCCCGGCGGTCACGGGTGAGGACAGCGCGCCCATGTAGAACATCTGGTCCAGCTCGAACCCGAGCCCGTGGTCGTCACCGGGGAACCCCGCGTTGTGGTTCGTCAGCATCTGCCGCACGGTCTCGGGCTTCAGGATCCGCGCACCGCGGTAACTCCCGCCGTTGAGGATGGTCTGCGCGAGCACGGCCAGGTCACCGGCTGTCGAGAAGATGCCGGCGTGCCCGGAGACACCCCCGAGCGCCCAGGCGTTCTCGTCGTGCACCTGACCCCGGACCAGGCCGCGCGGCGGATCCGTCTCGTACTCCGTCGCCGCGATCCGGCCGAGCTCGCCGGCCGGCGGGTTGAAGCCGGTGTCGCGCATCCCGAGCGGCTGCGTGATCCGATCGTGCACGACCTTGTCCAGCGGCGAGCCGGTGAGCTGCTCGACCAGGAAGCCCAGCGTCATCAGGTTGATGTCGGAGTACAGGTAGGTCGAGCCCGGCAGGTGCACCAGCGGGCTGTCGAGCACCGCCTTGCGGCGTGCGGGAAGGTCGGGGTAGCCCTGCCACAGCGACGGCGCCGGATCGGCGTCGAGGCCGGAGGTGTGCGTCAGCAGCTGCTCGACCGTCACGTACTGCTTGCCGTTCGTGGCGAACTCGGGCAGGTACTTCGCGACCGGCGCGGACAGCTCGACCTGCCCCGCCTCGACCAGCTGCATGACCGCGATCGAGGTGAACAGCTTGGTCACCGAGGCCATATCGAAGATCGTGTCCGCGCGCATCGGCACCTGCTGGTCCGCGGGCAGCTCGGTGCCCGCGGCGTCGGCGTACCGCAGCGCCTGCCCGGTCGCGTACCGGTCCACGACCACGCCGTCGTGCGCCAGCAGGCCGACCGCGCCCGAGAAGTGCGGATGACCAGTGGTCGGGTCGTTCTGCGCCCAGCTCGCCAGGAACTGCTCCGCGGACCGGATCGGCGCGGGGTCGAGACCGACATCGGCCGGGCTTCCGTCGCGCAGCACCGTGCCGGCGGGCGCGAAACCCTGCTGCGGCCGGTCGAATCGGCCCGCCCACGGCTGCTCGGCGATGGCGCTCGCTCCCGGCACGGTCAGGGTCGCGACGAGGAACGCGACCAGAAGTTTGCCGACACGCATGCTGACCTCACCAGTAGAGCAAGTACGGCTGCCGGCGGGCGACGAAACTCGCCAGCTCGGCCTGCCACGATCCGACGATCTCCTCCACACCGGCGCCCGCGTCGACCATCTTCCGCAGCCGGTCCGAGCCCGACAGCTTGTCGATCGCCAGGTCCGGGCGCCACCCGAACAGGCCCGGGTGCAGGCGTTTGGCGGTGACGAACATCGCGACCGCGGTCCGGATCGCGTCGAAGGCGCGCGGCTCGGTGACGGTGAGTTCGACGCCGCCGCAGGTTTCGTTGACGAACTTGGAGAACGTCGGCACGAAATACGTTTCGCGGAACTCGACGCCCGGCAGCGCGAGCCCGGAAAGCGCTTCCCGCCACCGCCAGTCCACTCCCGGCGCGCCGACGATCTCGAACGGCCGCGTCGTGCCGCGACCCTCGCTGAACAGCGTGCCCTCGACCATGCCCAGTCCGGGATAGACCAGCGCGGTGTCGGGGGTGGGCATGTTCGGGCTCGGCGGTGTCCACTTCAGCCCGGTCTGCGCGAAGAACGTGTCCCGGCGCCAGCCCTGGACCCGCATCACATCCAGGTCGAGTTTCGCGGTCAGGAACTCCCCGGCGAAGAACCGGGCGAGCTCGCCGACCGTCATCCCGTGCTGCTGCACGATCGGCTTGAGGCCGACGCCGGAAGCGGACGCGGGGTCGAGCATCGGGCCGAATGCCTGGCCGCCAACGGGATTCGGCCGGTCGAGCACGATGAACGACGCGCCGACGCCGGCCGCGGCGACCATCGCCGTGTACATCGACCAGATGTAGGTGTAGAAGCGCGCGCCGATGTCGGCGATGTCGAAGACGACCGTGTCCACACCGGCCTTGGTGAACATCTTCGCGAGGCTGTCGGCCGTCGCGCCATAGGCGTCGTAGACCGGGATCCCGGTGCGCGGATCGGTGTAGTCGCCTTCGGACCCACCGGCCTGCGCACTGCCGCGGAAGCCGTGCTCAGGGCCGAACGCCGCGACCGGCTTCACCCCGGCGGCGACCATCGAATCCACGATGTGGTCGAGGTTCGCGAGCACCCCCGTCGGGTTCGACAGCACCCCCACCTTGCGCCCGGCGAGCTTGCGCCAGCCCTGCGCGGCGAGCTGGTCCGCGGCGGTGATCACGGCGGTTTCCGTTGTGGCGCGAGCGATCCCGGAGCCACCGGCGAGCAGTGGCGTCGCGAGGGCGCCGGCCGTGAGGAAGCCGCGGCGGTTGAGGTTCACCAGGTCAGCCCCGTGTCGAACGGGTACAGGACCTTGCCCGGCTCGTCGCCCGCCGGGATCGCAACGGGCAGCTTGCCCTGCGGCGAAATCTGCCCCAGCAGGACCTTCGCCAGCGATTTCATCGTCACGTCCCGCCAGTCGTAGGTCGCGACCCAGGTCGGCACGTCGGCGTAACCCGGGTCGTACGGCTCCTGCACGGTCACCGCGATGACGGGCTTGCCGGTCGCGACCAGACCGTTGATCAGCTCCTGCTGCTGCGCCGACGTGCGCAGGCCGTTGGTCAGCACGATCACGGTGTCGGACTGCCGGGCGGCGTTCACCGCGGCGGCGATCTGCTCAGGCGCCGGGCTCGCGCCGGTCGAGACCGCCGTGCCGCCGAGCTGGTTAGCCAGTGTCGCAACGGGTTCGGCCGGATAGCCGGGATAAGCCGGGTTGTCCCAGCCGGTCACCAGGACCTTGCCGGCGTTGTGCAACGGCAGCAGCCCGGCGTCGTTGCGCAGCACGGTCGTCGTCCGATCGGTCAACCGCTGGACGGCGTCCAGGTGCGCGCGCGTGCCGACGGTTCGCCCGACGGCGCGCGGATCGACGAGCGGTTGCGCCACGATGCCCCGCTTGCGCTTCAGTTCGAGGATGCGCAGCACGCTCTGGTCGATGCGCTGCTCGGTCAGCCGGCCGCTCTTCACCGCGTCGAGGACACCGTTGATCGAGGCCGCCGGGTCGGGCGGCATGAGCATCTGGTCCACGCCCGCTTCCAGCGCCAGCACGGGAATCTCCGAGTCCGGATGCATCTGCCGCACGCCCGCCATCGCGAGGGAGTCGGTGACGACGACACCGTTGTAGCCCAGCTCGTCACGCAGGATGCCGGTCATGATCGGCTTGGACAGCGTGGCCGGCTCACCCGAGGGGTCGAGGCTGGGCACGGTGATGTGCGCGGTCATGATCACGTCGATGCCGGCCTTGATCGCGGCCTGGAACGGCGGCAGATCGATCTCGCGCCACTGCTGCTCCGTCCGGCTGATCACCGGAAGGCCGGTGTGACTGTCTGTCGCGGCGTCACCATGGCCGGGGAAATGCTTGGCAGCAGAGGAAACCGTCTCGGCCGGCCGCCCCGAGTTCTGGTAACCGTCCACCTCGGCGGCGACCAGCCGACCGGTCAGCGCCGGATCGGCGGAGAACGACCGCGAGCCGATCACCGGGTTGAGCGGGTTGGAGTTGACGTCGGCATCCGGCGCGAAATCCTGGTTGATGCCCATCGCCCGCAGCTCGCGAGAGTTGATCGCGGCGAGCTGCCGCGCGTCCTCGGCACTGCGCCCGGCCCCGACGGCCATGCTCGCCGGATATTCGGTCGCCGGCGCGGAGATCCGGGTGACCCGGCCGCCCTCCTGATCGGTCGCGATGATCAACGGCAGGCGCGCGCCCGAGGACAGCGCGGCGCGCTGCAGCCCGTTCGACAGGTTCGCCACCTGCGCCGGGTCGTCGACGTTGTCGGTACCGGAATTGTTGAAATAGATGACTCCGCCCGGGCGATAACGCTCGATCACCTCGGCCGGAGTGTCGACTCCGTACTTCGCCAGATTGCCCGGATCGTCCGCGGTCCTGCCCTGCACGTCCAGCACGAACAGCTGGCCGACCTTCTCCTCCAGGCTCATCCCGCGCAGGACCCGGACGGCCCACGAGCCCGGTGCCGCGTCCGCCACGTTCACCCCGCTCACGACCAGCAGCCCGGCGATCGACGCGGCGAGCGCATGCTTCCTCCGGATCACGAGCGCCTCCCTCAGTACCGGCGCGCGGTGGAAGAACTCCACCAAAGCTGCCGGTAGCGGGAAAGCTACTCACTTGTCCGGATCCGGGTCAACGTCCGGATGGCCGTTGACGTGGCGGTTCCCCCGGGACGGCATCCCTGTGATGCGGCGGCGTCGGAATGCCGACCCGGGGAAACACCCCCCGAACGTGCGCGGGGCGCCACCGGCAAAGCCGGTGGCGCCCCCCCCCCCCCGCGAACAACGGGGGGCCCACCGGGACCACCAGAAGGAGAAA
>NZ_JAJKFK010000011.1:9626-221047 GCF_021653975.1 Amycolatopsis sp. GM8
GGTCCCCCCCCCCCCGCCCGGGGGGGGGGCCCCCCCCCCCTCGGCGGCCCCCCCCCCGCCCGCGCGGATCACTCGGGTGACCAAGCGTGCAACTCAAGTCGTACCTACCTGGACTCGGCGTCCGGCGTCCCGGTACGCAGTCCCTTGACGACAAGCCTCCCGCGGCGCGCTGCGCGTGGGTGCCCGAGGCCCGCGCACGGAGATCTCTCGGGGTGGATCGAGGCTTATCTTCGCCTCGTTCCCTGGCCGACCAGATGTCCGCACTCACTTTGTACCCAGTGACCGCCGTCACTTCAAGGGGTCTGGCGGGTGCACCGGTACAGAGAACTCGATCCGGTGTTAACGGCACGCCCGGCGATTACGCGCTGTTCGCGCTGCGCTTCCGCCGGGCCAGTCCGTACCAGGTCACGCCGGCTGCGGCCATCGCCCCGATACCGACGACTCCCACGGCGAACGCGGTGGGTGAGGGCGACGGGATGCGGCTGCGCAGGGAGACGGGATTGCTGAACGTCAGCACCGGCCACTCGCGCTCGATGGCGACCCGGCGCAGCGCCCGGTCCGGATTGACCGCGAACGGGTGACCGACGACTTCGAGCATCGGCACGTCCGTGCTCGAGTCGGTGTAGGCGAAGCTCGCCGTGAGGTCGTAACCGTGATCGGCGGCCAGCTGCTTCGCCGCGACCGCTTTCTGCTCGCCGTAGCAATAGAACTCGACCTGTCCGGAATACCGGCCGTCGACGATCTCCATCCGTGTCGCGACGCTGCGGGTGGCCCCGAGCATCGCCGCGATCGGACTCACCACCTCCTCGCCGGCCGCGGACAGCACGATCACATCGTGCCCCCGCTCCTTGTGCGACGCGATCAGCTCCGCCGCCTCCGCGTACACGAGCGGGTCGACGATGTCGTGCAGCGTCTCGTTCACGATCGCGCGAACCTGGGCCACGTCCCAGCCCGTGCACAGCGCGGAGATCTCGGCGCGCATCCGCTCGGTGCGGTCCTCGTCGGCGCCGGACAACGAAAACACGAGCTGGGCGTACGCGCTCTTGAGCGCCGCACGCCTGCTGATCAGGCCCTGGCGCAACAGCGGTTTGCTGAACGCGAGCGCGCTGGAGGACGCGATGATCGTCTTGTCGAGATCGAAGAAAGCCGCGACGCGCGCTGCGCTCGCCGGTGAGCTGATCGTTTCTGCCACCTGCTCAGGATAGAAGCTTCCGGCGCACTGGTTCGTCAGGTGACCACGCACGCGCCGTGGTGAGGGAAAATTCGCTACCACACTTGGAAAACGATTGCTCACGACGTTACCGAATTGTGGGCGGTGCAGGCCACACTAAACCGCCGATCGCGGCGTTACAGTATTTGCCATCCGGTGTGTTCACCGGCCTGGTTCAGCCCAACCCCCGAGGCTGAACCCCTGGCGGTCCCCGTCTCTCCCCCCTGGCGGGGGCCGCCTCTCACCCGGGTCGCATGACGCGATTTCCCATGGCCGCACGGCTATCCACACGAGCGCCTGAAGTTGTCCACAACACCCCGGTTGTCCACAGCCAACCCAACTCCATCTTGTCCCCCCAGGCACCCTCAGGCGACGGTGATCCCAGCTCGAATTCCTACCGTCAACCGTTTCTGGGGGCCTGAGATGACCGACGTTCGCCCGCTCGTGATCGTGTCCGACGAGACGCTGCTCGACGAAATCCTCCGCCTTGCCGCCGCCGTCGGCTGCGAGTTCGAACGCGCGCTGGACCTGCGATCGGCAGGCCGTGCCTGGGCGCGCGCCCCGCTGGTACTGATCGACGAAAAGGTGATCGAGGGCGAGGTCGAGCTGCCACGCCGGCGAGATGTCCTCCTGCTCACCAAGGGCTCGCCCCCGCCATCCACGTGGGAGCGCGCGTTCGCCGCCGGGGTACAGCAAGTGCTTTCCTTGCCCGACGCGGAATCGGCGATCGTCGGCGCACTGGCGGACGTCGCGGAAGGCCCGATCGTGCCCGGTGGCTGCGTCATCGGAGTACTCGGCGGCCGCGGCGGTGCCGGTGCCTCGATGTTCGCCGCGGCGCTCGGCCTGGCCGCCGGAGACGGCGCCCTGCTGGTCGACTGCGACCCGCTGGGCGGCGGCCTGGATCTGTTGCTGGGCGCGGAATCCGTCGAAGGAGCGCGGTGGCCGAGCCTCGGGCTCGACGGCGGCCGCATCTCGATGGAGGCGCTCCGTGGAGCGCTACCCCAGTACGCGCATCGGCACGGCCGGCTCCCCTTCCTCTCCTGCGATCGCGACGGTGCCGGCCCGTCGGCCGACGCGCTCGCGTCCGTTGTGGACGCCGGCCGCCGTGCGGGCAAGGTCGTGATCTGCGATCTGCCCCGGCACCTGAACTCAGGCATCTGGCCGGTCGTCGACCGGGCCGATCTCCTCGTCCTGGTGGTACCGGCCGAAGTCCGTGCGTGCGTGTCGGCCAGACGGGTCGTCGACGGCCTGGGCGACCGGGCGGACAAGGTGAAGCTGGTCGTCCGGGGGCCGGCGCCGGGCGGGCTCGCCCCGCAGGACGCGGCCGAGAGCGTCCGGGTACCACTGCTGACGTCGATGGCCCCGGAGCGGAACCTCGACCGCTGCGTGGAGAACGGCGAGTTCGCCCCGCGTGCACGGGGCGCCCTGGTCACCGCGGCCCGGATGGTCCTTGCCGAGTTGCGCGGCACCGTGGGCTCTGTCGAGGTGGCGGCGTGATGCGCGCTTCCGCCGGTGTCATGCCGAAGCCCCTCGACTTTTGCTTGACCCGCAAGGGTTCCGTCACGAACCCGAAGGTCCCGAAGACCACGCGAGCCACTACCCGGCGCGCTCGCTCAGCCCTGCCTGAGCGTGCCCTTCGACGCGGAGCCGACTCAGCGCCCACCGACACCGTTCGGCCCGTCGCGGGTGATCTCGGATGACCCCCGAGCTGCTCGAACGAGTCCGCCTTCGGTTAGCGGGCAACGGATCCGCCACGAACCCGACGGTCCCGAAGGTCCCGCGAGCCACTACCCGGCGCGCTCGCTCAGCTCTGCCTGAGCGTGCCTTTCACCGCGGAGCCGACTCGGCGCCTGCCAACACTGTTCGGCCCGGCGCGGGTGATCTCGGATGACCCCCGAGCTGCTCGAACGAGTCCGCCTTCGATTGGCGGGCAACGGTTCCGCCACCGACTCGGCCGCGGTCGCGGAAGCGATTCGTGCCGAGGCGGGCGGCCCGGTCGGGCACGCCGAGGTGCTGGACGCACTGCGCCTGTTGCACGACGAGTTCACCGGCGTGGGCCCGCTGGAGGCGCTGCTGGCGGAACCGGGCACCACCGACGTCCTCGTCACCGGCGCGGACCAAGTGTGGGCCGACGGCCCGGAAGGCTTGCGGCGTACGGGGATCCGCTTCACGGATGATGAGGCTGTCCGCCGGTTGGCCCAGCGGCTGGCGGTCGCCGCGGGCCGCCGCCTCGACGACGCACAGCCCTATGTGGACGGTTGGCTGCCCGGCGCGGGCCCGCACGGCCGGGTGCGGCTGCACGCCGTGCTGCCACCGATCGCCGCCGACGGCACCTGCGTCTCGCTGCGCGTGCTGCGCCCGGCGGTGCATGGTCTCGACGCGCTTCGTGACCTAGGCACCTTCGACGACGACGGTGCCCGGCTGGTTCGAGCCGTGGTCGCGGCGCGGCTGGCCTTCCTCGTCACCGGTGGCACGGGAGCCGGCAAGAGCACCCTCCTGGCGGCGATGCTGGGTGCGGTCGACCCCGCCGAGCGCATCGTCTGCGTCGAAGACGCCGGCGAGCTGCAGCCGGCGCATCCCCAGTTCGTCCGGCTGATCGCCCGCCCGCCGAACGTCGAAGGCGCGGGCGAGATCACGTTGCGGGATCTGGTCCGCCAAGCGCTGCGCATGCGCCCGGACCGCCTGGTGGTCGGCGAGGTGCGTGGAGGCGAGGTCTGTCAACTCCTGAACGCACTGAACACGGGCCACGACGGCGGTGCCTGCACCCTGCACGCAAATTCACCGGCCGAAGTCCCGGCCCGCCTCGAAGCGCTAGCAGCCCTCGGCGGTCTACCCCGCGCAGCCCTACATAGCCAACTCGCCGCGGCGGTCCAGATCGTCCTGCACATGCGCCGCACCGCCGACGGCACCCGCCACCTGGCCGAGCTAGCAGCCCTAACCCGAACCGACTACGGCGACGTCCGCGTCGTCTCGGTCTGGACCAATGGCGTCTGGACCAAACGCCGCCTCCTACTCACGGCCCTACTGGAATCACGAGGAGTGGATTTCCGATGCTGACCACCCGAAATCGAGACTTCTCGCACCACCACCAAGGAGCGGTCACCGTCGCCCCACTCCGCGCCACAGCCACGTTCCTCACCCGCCCCGCCTCCAACCCCGAGGCACTGTCTCTTGCGGCACTTAGCCCCCACGAACGCCGCCACCTCCGACGCCCTGACCGCCGCTTCCTGCCCCCATCCCCACTGCCAGCAGCCCCCCAACTCGGCCCCGCGATCGCCACCGGACCACTGCTCTTCGCCGTGCTCTGCAACCGCGATTTCTCTGTCCGTCGCTGGGAAGTGTTCGCGTCATGACCCTCACCCTGTTCAACACAGCGCCCCGCCGCACGGCACTCATGCCCCACGAACACCGCCAGTCCTGCCGCCCTGACTACCGCTGCTCCTACCCCTATCCGCGCCGCCAACGAGATTTCTCATTACGTCGCCGGGGAGTGTTCGCGTCGTGACTCTCACCCTGTTCAGCACAGCGCCCCGCCTTGTCGCACTCGCGCCGCACAAACCTCCCCAGCCCTGCCGCCCTGACCACCGCTGGTTCCTACCCCACTCCGCGCCGCCAGCAGCCGCCCGACTCGGCCCGGCGGGCGCGGCGACCACCAGCCCACTGGTCTCCGCCGTGCGGCGCAACCGAGATTTCCCTCACCGTCCCAGGAGAGCGGTCGCGCCATGATCCCCACCCTGCTCACCACCGCAACCGCCCTGCTGATCTGGCCCGCAGCCAGAACTGCAACCACCCGCCTGACAGCACTCGTGCCCCACGAACCCCGCCAACCCTGGCATCCAAACCACCGCTGGTTCCTGGCCCTGTCCGCACTCCCGGCAGTCGCCCTACTCGGTCCTGCCGGCGCGATCGCCACCGCCCTCCTTACCTTCGCGCTCTGGCACCAGCGCAGGTCACGCAAACGAATCCGATCGCAACTCGCGGCGGCGAAAGCGTTGGCGGAAGCCCTCCGCATCACCGTTGCCGAGCTACGCAACGGCGCGCCGCCGGCGATCGCCGCTGCGGCGGCGGCCGGTGACGCGCCACCCGAAGTGGCCGCGGCGATGAACGCGCTGGCCACCGCGGCCCGGTTCGGTGTCGAACCCCCGCAACTCCCCGGCGCACAAGGCCAGGTGGCCAAAGCCTGGATCCTCAGCCGACGGCACGGCCTTCCGCTCGCCGATCTGCTCGACGCGGTTCGCCGCGATGTCGTTGCCAGCACTCGCTTTCTGACCCGGGCCGACGCGAACATGGCCGGGCCACGGGCCAGCGCGGCGGTACTCGCTTTTCTGCCCGTGGTCGGCGTCCTGCTCGGCGAAGCGGTCGGCGCCGAACCCCTGCACGTCCTGACCGGCACCGCCGCCGGTCACCTCCTGCTCGTGCTCGGGTCCGCACTGATCCTTGCCGGAGTGGTATGGACCTCTCAGCTCACGAAACTGGCCCGATGATCAGCATGAGCGCCGCACTCGCCGGTCTGGCATTGCTGATCCTGCCCGGACAGGCTGCGGCCCACCTCCGGCTCACCCGGCTCTTCCAACCGGCCGGACCGCGGTTCAGGCTGCCTCGCCGGCGCCCCAGGGCGAAACCCGACGACCTCGGTCTCGCCGCCACCTGGGATCTGTTCGCCGCCTGCCTGCGAGCCGGACTTCCCGTGCCCGCCGCGATTTCCGCGGTGATCGACGGACAAGCCGGGCGCGAGGCGGACGCGCTCAGGGCGACGGCCGGTCTGCTCAGCCTGGGCGCCGGTCCGGCGGAGGCCTGGGCACCCGCCCGTGCGGGCCCCGGCACGGCCGAGCTCGCCAGAGCTGCCCAGCGAACGGCCCGGTCAGGGACCGCGCTCGCCGCGGTCGCCGAGGAACTGGCCGTCGACCTGCGCCTGTCGATGACGGACAAGGCCGAGGCCGCGGCGCAACGAGCCGGCGTCCTGATCGCCGGACCACTGGCCCTCTGCTTCCTGCCCGCCTTCCTGTGCCTGGGAGTGGTGCCGGTCGTGGTCGGGCTCGCCACCAGGCTCACCGTTTTCTGAACGTCCACAAAGGATCCAACGAAAGGAGACAGCATGTTCTGGCAGACACCCGGTCGTCACGCCCGGCGCAAGATCCGATGGTGGCACCGCTGGCGACGACCGGTGCTCATCGCCGACGACGGGATGAGCACCGCCGAGTACGCGATCGGCACGGTGGCGGCCGCCGCGCTGGCCGCGGTGCTGTACAGCATCGTCACCGGTGACACGGTCACCGCCGGGCTGACCTCGCTCATCGAGCACGCCCTGTCGGTGAACCTCTGATGTCGCCACCGGCGAGGCCCGAGGCCGATCGCGGGGCGGTCACCGTCGAGGCGGCGATCGCGCTGGGCGCGCTGACCCTCGTGCTCGGCCTGGTCCTCGCCGGTGTCGCGGCGGTGGCGGGACAGCTCCGGTGCGCCGACGCCGCACGGGAAGCCGCCCGCCTCATCGCCCGCGGCGACCGGCCGCTCGCCGAACAGGCGGTCACCCAGATCGCCCCCGGCGCACGGCTACAGGTCGACCTGACCGGTAACGCGGTCACCGTGGACGTGACCGCCGAACCGGCCGGCGGGCTGCTGCCCGGCGTACACCTGCGCGGGCATGCCTATGCCCTACTCGAGCCTGGAGCTCCCGATGCTCCGGGATGAGAGGGGCTCGGCCACCGTGTGGACCGCCGGGGCCATCGCCGCACTGCTCGCGGTCGCGGGCCTGCTGTTCGCGCTCGGGTCGGCCGTCGTCACCCGGCACCGAGCGACGGACGCGGCCGACCTCGCGGCGCTGGCCGCGGCCGGCCAGGCCGAGCAGGGAACCAGCGCGGCGTGCGCACAGGCCCGGTCGGTGGCGGAACGGATGTCGGTCCGGCTGGTCGGCTGCCGGTTCGAGCAGTGGGACGCGCTTGTCGAAGTCGAGGCCGATGCGCCGGGCGGTCTCGGGGTCGCGTCGGCACACGCGCGAGCCGGGCCGGTCGCACGATGAATGGCATCCGGCAAGACGAACGGTTCCCGCGACGAAGGAGGACGGACGGTCGTCCTCACGCGTCGAGCGGTCGGCCCGCAGACACACTAGTTGATGCTTTGATTACCAGAACCTGCTGCTAGCAAAGGAAAAACCGCATGACTGATCACTATCGGGCGACACGTGCCGCGCCGTCCGCCGGGCGCGCGGTGATCGACAAACCGCGTTCGGTGCGGGCGGTGACCCGAGGCTCGCTCGTCGTCCCGTAACGGCCGGTTGTCGACCGCCCACTACCGGCACTCTGCAAATTGCCCTTTATTTGGATCAGAAGCCACCACGGGCGGTGGAAAGAACGAGGAGTTGTTGACGGATGTTGGACACGGAATGGTCGGATAGCTGGCGTGGCTCGTTCCACATAGAGCTGCGTGCCGAGGCGATCGGGCTCGCCTGCCACGGGTGGCCGGTGTTGCCCGGTACCTCGCCGGCAGCGGAGTCCGGGGACCAGGCCTGGTCATGGCCGGTCCCGGTGCACCGCGACTGGGCCGACCGTCTCGGCGCGCACCCCGACGACGTCGCCGGCTGGTGGCGCAAGCCCTACAGCCTGCTGGTCGCCACCGGCAAGGTCGTGGACGCCGTCGAGGTCGACGTCGAGCTGGGCAAGCGCGCCGCATGCCTGCTGCGCGCCACCGGGCACCCGGCGCCGATCGTCGCGACCCCGGACGGTCGCTGGCTGTTCCTGAGCACCGTGGCCGACAGCCTGCCCGAGCGGCTCGCCGTCAGCGGCAAGATCCGCTGGCACGGCGCGGGCAGCTGGGTGCCGCTGCCGCCCACCCCGTTCCAGCACGGTGTCGTGCACTGGCGGGTCAAGCCCGACGTGTGGGGCTGGCGCCTGCCGGAAGCCGACGCGGTGCACGGCGTCCTCGCCCGCGCTCTCGACCAGAGCGAGAGCTGGGTCCGGGGTCAGCAGCTGGTCGGGGCTTCCGCCGCGGCCTGAGCAACACCGACGTGGTCGTGCCGGCCGCCGTGATGACGCACCGCCCCGAGCACGGTATCCAGTACGGCCACCGCCCCTGCCTTGTCCAGTGGATCGTTACCGTTCCCGCATTTCGGTGACTGCACACAGGACGGGCAGCCCGCCGGGCACTCGCAGGAGACAATGGCCTCCCGCGTAGCGGCCAGCCAAGGGACCAGAGCGGCAAAACCGCGATCGGCGAATCCCGCACCCCCGGGATGGCCATCATGCACGAACACCGTCGCCTCCCCGGTGTCAGCGTGCAAAGCGGTCGACACCCCGCCGATGTCCCAGCGGTCGCACGTAGCGAACAGCGGTAGCAGGCCGATCGCCGCGTGCTCGGCGGCATGCAGGGCGCCGGGGATGCGCGCGGGCTCCAGCCCAGCGCCCCCCGGCGCCCTGGCACCAGGTTCGCCGATGTCCGAGAGTCTTCCGGTCCCCGCCCCGCTCTCGGGCATCGGCGACCGGTCGTTCCCGGTCGCCGACGGCGCCTCGATCAACTCGTCCGAAATCGTGTACCAGACCGCTCGCGTCTCGAGCTTCTGCTCCGGCAGGTCCAGCGGCACCTGATCAAGAACCTGCCCCGACGGGCGCCGTCGCAGGTAACCCACAACCTGCGAAGTCACCGCCACGTCACCCAGGAACACCTTCACCCCGCCATAGTCGACGCGCTCGTGCACCGCCAGCACACTGATGTCCGCGACCTCGCGCGCCGAAGTCGTCCAGTCCGGATCCTCCCCGTGCACCAGCGCGACCCCGGACTCCAGATCCAGCTCGTCCACCACATACGACGCACCCTGGTGCAGATACACCGCCCCCGGATGCACCGTCGAGCACGCCGAACCGGGATCCACCGTGCCCAGCAACCGCGACGTGTCAGCCTCGACCACCGCGATCTGGTCCCCGCCGGAACCGCGAATGTCCACCTCGTACTGCGGCCGGTCCCGCGAAGTCCAGTACCAGCCGCTCGGCCGCCGCCGCAGCAACTTGTCCGCGACCAGCATGTCCAGCACGTCGCGTGCCGCGGCCCCGCCGAACGTGTCCAGTTCTTTCGTCGTCAACGGCAACTCCGCCGCCGCGCACGCCAGCTGCGGCGCAAGCACATACGGGTTCGCCGGATCCAGCACCGCCGTCTCCACCGGCCGGTCCAGGATCGCCGCGGGATGGTGCACCAGGTAGGTGTCGAGCGGATCATCCCGCGCCACGAATACCACGAGCGCGTCGTCGGCGGACCGCCCGGCACGCCCCGCCTGCTGCCAGAACGACGCGAGCGTGCCCGGATATCCGGCCAGCACCACCGAATCCAGCCCCGCGATGTCCACCCCGAGCTCGAGCGCGTTCGTCGTCGCCACACCCAGCAGCTCCCCGGACAACAGCGAGCGCTCCAGCTTCCGCCGTTCCTCGGGCAGGTACCCCGCCCGGTACGCCGCGACCTTGCCGGCCAGCGCAGTGTCCACTTCGGACAGAATGCGGCGAGCACCCAGCGCGGTCAGCTCCGCGCCCCGCCGCGACCGCACGAACGCCAGCGTGCGCGCCCCCTCGATGACCAGCTCCGCCAGGATCCGGCCCGCTTCCGCGCCCGCCGATCGCCGTACCGGCGCGCCGTTCTCGCCCGAAAAGTCTTCCAGCAGCGGCGGTTCCCACAACGCCACCGTCCGCGCACCGCGCGGCGAAGCGTCGTCCGTCACCGCAACGCAGTCCTGCCCGACGAGCCGCGACGCGAACTCGGCCGGCGCCGCCGTGGTCGCCGACGCGAGCACGAACACCGGCGAAGACCCGTAGTACCGCGCGACCCGCTGCAACCGACGCAACAACAGCGCCACGTGCGAGCCGAACACTCCGCGATAGCCGTGGCACTCGTCGACGATCACGTACGACAGCTTCCGGAACAGCCGCGACCAGCGCGCGTGCGAAGCCAGGATGCCGCGGTGCAGCATGTCCGGGTTGGTGAAGATCCACCGCGCGTGCGCGCGAACCCAGTCCCGCTCGGCCATCGGGGTGTCACCGTCGTACGTCGCCGCGCGCACGCTGTCGATGTCCAAAGAGGACACTGCGCGGAGCTGGTCCGCGCCGAGCGCCTTGGTCGGCGACAGGTACAGCGCACACGCGCGCTCGTCCTCGGACAGGTCCGACAGCACCGGCAGCTGATACGCCAACGACTTTCCGGACGCCGTGCCCGTCGAGACAACCACGTTCCGGCCCGAGTGCGCGAGCGTCGCCGCCTCGATCTGATGCGTCCACGGCTGCTCGACCCCGGACTTGCGCAGCGCCGTCACCACGTCTTCGTCCGCCCACGAAGGCCATTCGGCACAACGGGCGGCGCGGGCCGGCTGCTCGGCCACGTGTGTCACGGGATTCGCGGACTCCGGAATGCCGGCCGTGGCGCGGCTCAGCAGTCGCCGGGCCCGCTCGATATCTGCCACCGATCCAGGATCGCACACATGTACGACAGCTCCCCGAAACCCGTTGTCGATCATGAACAGTGAGCAGACTCACATGCACGCAGCGTGATCGAGACGGGACGCCCTGACCGTGCCCGGAGCACTACCAATACACTCCGGCAAACCGACACCACATGTGGTGTTCATTCCATGCCAACGCCGGCATCGCTGTCCGAAGGTGAAGCCGTCGTTGGTGCAAGGCGACGTTTCCAGGAGGACGGATGTCCCGGCAATTCCTCGCGGAGGGCTTGCAGCTCTCCGGGGGTGACTACGCCATCGCGGGTGTGGTCGCCGTGGTCGCCCTGATCGCACTCGTCATCGGCTACTTCCTGCTCAAGGAGGTGCTGGCCGCCGGCCAGGGCACCGCCAAGATGCAGGATATCGCCAAGGCGGTGCAGGAGGGGGCGACCGCTTATCTCAAGCGCCAGCGCAACACCCTGTCGATTTTCGGCGTCGTGGTGTTCCTGCTGCTGTTCGCGCTTCCGGCGGATGACTGGAGCGAGCGCATCGGCCGCTCGATCTTCTTCCTCGTCGGTGCGGTCTTCTCATTCACCATCGGCTATCTCGGTATGTGGCTGGCGACCCGGGCGAACCTGCGCGTCGCCGCCGCTTCGCGGGAGGACGGCGGCCGCGAGAAGGCGATGCGGATCGCGTTCCGCACCGGTGGCGCCGTCGGGATGTTCACCGTCGGACTCGGTCTGTTCGGTGCCGCGGTCGTCGTGCTCGCCTACACCGGGCAGGCGCCGAAGGTATTGGAGGGCTTCGGTTTCGGGGCCGCGCTGATCGCGATGTTCATGCGTGTCGGCGGCGGCATCTTCACCAAGGCCGCGGACGTGGGCGCGGACCTGGTCGGCAAGGTCGAGCAGGGCATCCCCGAGGACGACCCGCGCAACGCCGCCACCATCGCCGACAACGTCGGTGACAACGTGGGTGACTGCGCCGGTATGGCCGCGGACCTGTTCGAGTCCTACGCGGTGATGCTGGTCGCGGCGCTGATCCTCGGCAGCACCGCGTTCGGTGCGTCCGGGCTGATCTTCCCGCTCATCGTGCCGGCCATCGGTGTGATCACCGCCGTGATCGGCGTGTACATCACGAGGGCGCGGTCGAGCGAGGGCGGTCTGGTCACGATCAACCGCTCCTTCTACATCTCCGCCGTCATCTCGGCGGTGCTGTGCGCGGTCGCCTCGTTCGTGTTCCTGCCCAGCTCGTTCGCCGAGTTCGGCCAGCAGTACGCCAATGACGGCAACCCGGCGGTCATCGCGACCGTCGCGGTCATCATCGGCATCGTGCTCGCCGGCCTCATCCTGCGGCTGACGGGCTACTACACGGGCACCGAGCACGGTCCGGTGAAGAACGTCGGCAAGACGTCGGAAACCGGTGCGGCGACGGTGATCCTGTCCGGTATCTCGGTGGGCTTCGAGTCGGCCGTGTACACCGCGCTCGTGATCGGCGCGGCCGTGTTCGGCGCCTACCTGCTCGGCGGCGCGATCGCGCTGTTCGCCGTCGCGCTCGCCGGCACCGGCCTGCTGACCACCGTCGGCGTTATCGTCGCGATGGACACCTTCGGCCCGGTCTCGGACAACGCGCAGGGCATCGCGGAGATGTCCGGCGACGTCGACGAGGCGGCGGCGCAGACGCTGACCGAGCTGGACGCGGTCGGCAACACCACGAAGGCCATCACCAAGGGCATCGCGATCGCCACCGCCGTGCTGGCCGCGACCGCGCTGTTCGGGTCCTACCAGGACGCCATCACCAAGGCACTGAGCGGGATCGGCGCGACCGCCGACGGCATGAAGTCGTTCATCGACACGATCGTCAGCCCGAACACGCTCGTCGGCGTGATCGTCGGCGCCGCGGTGGTGTTCATGTTCTCGGGCCTGGCCGTCAACGCGGTGTCCCGCGCGGCGGGCGCGGTGGTGTACGAGGTGCGCCGCCAGTTCCGCGAGATCGCCGGGATCATGGAGGGCACGACCCGTCCCGAGTACGGCCGGGTCGTCGACATCGTCACCCGTGACTCGCTGCGGGAGCTGGCGACGCCGGGCCTGCTCGCGGTGTTCGCGCCGATCGCCGTGGGCTTCGGCCTCGGCACGGGCGCGCTGGCCGGGTACCTGGCCGGCGCGATCGCGACCGGCACGCTGATGGCGGTCTTCCTCGCCAACTCCGGTGGCGCGTGGGACAACGCGAAGAAGCTCGTCGAGGACGGCAACCACGGCGGCAAGGGCTCGGAAGCCCACGCGGCGACGGTCATCGGCGACACGGTCGGCGACCCGTTCAAGGACACCGCCGGCCCGGCGATCAACCCGCTGATCAAGGTGATGAACCTGGTCTCGGTGCTGATCGCGCCGGCGATCGTGCAGTTCTCGGTCGGCCCGGACGCTTCGCTCGGCGTGCGGCTCGGGATCTCCTTTGTCGCGGTGGTGATCATCGTGGTCGCGGTGGTCGTGTCGAAGCGGCGCAGCAGCGTCATCGCGGACACCCCGGCGGACACGCAGGAACCTGCGAAAACCGCCTGAGTTCGAACGGAACGGGCCTGTCCTGCGTGACGTGGGGCGGGCCCGTTTCCGTGTCCTGGTTGTGGCCCCACGATTTGCACAGTGCAACCGGGTGGGTACCGTCGAGACATACCGCCATATTCGGGAGGTGTTCGCGTGCGACCCGGGAAGATCGGTTTCCTGGCGGTACTCACGGGTCTCTGCGTCGGCCTGGTGGCTTGTGGCCAGACTCCGGCCCGCCAGGAGCGGAACGAGATCCAGCCGGGCGGACCAGGGATTTCCCAGGTCGAGGTGCAGCGACAGGACGCGATCACCCGGTGGGCCAACGATTACTGCATCGCGGTCGGTTCGCTCGTCGACGGCCTCGCGACGATGCCGACCGTCGATCCGAGCACGCCGCGCCGTGCTGTCCAGACTTCCAGCGACCTGCTCGGTTCCATGATCGGCGGGCTCGACAAGGCCGTGACCGGTCTGCGGGCGCTGCCACCCGCGCCGGTGCCGGAGGGTGACGCGGCGCGCGCCGGCACCGTCACCAGGCTGACCGGTGTGCGCGATCGCGCCGCCGCGGCGAAAAAGCGCCTCGACGACGCGGGTGACGCTCCGACGATCAGTCAGCAGACGCTGGGTGAGGCGCACGGACCGCTCGACGAGGTGTCGAAACTGGACCTGCTGGCCGGGTTCGACGCCCCCGATCTCCAGTTCGCGGTCGCGCACGCCCCGGTCTGCCAGCAGCTGACCGTCCGCGCTACTTCGTGAGCCGTGCCGCCGCGAAGGCGGCCAGCGCGTCCCTCAGGTAGTCCGCGAAGCCAGGCTGCACTGCCTCGTACTGGCGGCGGAAGCGCTCGTCCTCGGCGTACACACGGCCCAGGCCGGTGTAGGACTCGGCGTCGGGTGTCCAGTGGTTCTTGATCCACTCGTAGTGCGCGGCGACCGCATCGAGCACGCGCTCGTCGCCCACCGGCACCCCCGCCTTCGCCAGTTCGGCGAGCCGCTCGGTCGCCTCGGCGCCCTGCCGGTTGACCGCGTCCCACTTTTGCCTCGACCACTTCTTGGTGCCGTCGTAGGACTCGGTGACGCCCTCACCCCAGCGCTCGGCGGCTTCTTTCGCCAGCGCGTCGGCCTTTTCGGAGCCGGGCGCGAACCCGTCGAACATCTCCTCGGTCCGCATCTTGATCCCTCCTTCCAGTTCGGTGATGGTCCTGGCGACGGTGGTGGCGAGCCGGTCCAGCCGATCGCGCTCCGCCAGCAGCCATTTCCGGTGCAGCCGCAGCCCCTCGGCTCGCGTGACCGAGCCGGACAGGATCTCCGCGATCCGGTCCAAGCCGAGGCCCAGCTCCCGCAGCAGCAGGACCTGCTGAAGCCGCACCAGGTGTTCGCGCCGGTAGAAGCGCCTCCCACTGTCGTCGGTGTAGGCCGGTGGCAGCAGGCCGACGTCGTCGTAGTGCCGCAGGGTCCGCGAAGTGACCTTCGCGAGCTTCGCGACCTGCGCGATCGACAGTGCCTCGTCCGCCATCTCGCCTCCCGCCGTCCTTGATTTCGACGGTAGAGGTTGACGCGACGTCAACTGCAAGGGTTTTGCAGCATCGAACTGGTGTTCTATCCTGCTCGCTGTGGATCAGCTCTCGTTCTTCTCCGCGGAGGCGAGCGGCCCGGTGCTCGCCGATCTGGCCGGTGTGCTGTGCGGGCCCGGGCAGGTGACGGCCTTCGGCCGGACGGCGGCGCGGCTGTCGGTACCGGTCGGCGAACTGTGGCGCGCGCGGGCACTCGCCGCCGAGTTCGCCCGCCGCGGGGTGCACGCGGACGTCTTCCGGGGCGAGACAGGGCTGCTGGTGCGCACGGCGTTCCGGGTCGATCTGATCCCGCTCGCCCATTCGTGGCAGGCCGGCGAGGTGAAGGAATTACCAACCGGGTTCCGGTTGACCGGTGGCGCGTTGCGCTTGTGGGCCTTGGCATCCGGGCAGCCGAACGGCAACCATTACCTGCTCGCTGTTGACGAACGGGCACCGGATACGCATACCCTGCTGGCGGATGCCTGCCGCCAGCTCGGCTTGCCGGCGCAGTTCGCCGGGCCCCGGGCAGGCGGTCCGGCCATCCGGGTGACGGGCAGGCGCCGACTGGCCACTCTCGAAGAGCTGATCGGGCCACCGCCACCGGCCGCGGTGGCCGTCTGGCCGCAGGTCAGGCCGGTTGCGGCGGCCCGTGTGGGGGACGACGCCGCTGCGTAGCGGAACAGTCACCGAACGACCCCGGGAAGCACGTGGTGAGCATCACGTGCTAGGTGTGGAAAGGAAACGCCGCCGGGCCCGGCACCGATGCGCTTCACACACGAAGGACGGCGTGTTGCGCCACCTGGACGGACAGAACCGGCCCGCGGCGTGCACACTGGCTGGTTGAACAGCGTCGCGGGATGGCGATGGACATGAGCGGAGAGCGGGCAGCGTGGCAACACGGACGAAGAAGACCGACAGTGAGGCGACGAACGGCGCCGGCCGTCGACGGCTCGTGATCGTCGAGTCGCCCACCAAGGCCCGCAAGATCGCTCCCTATCTCGGCAGCGGGTACGTGGTCGAGTCCTCGGTCGGGCACATCCGCGACCTGCCGCGTGGCGCGGCGGACGTGCCGGCCAAGTACAAGGGCGAGGCCTGGGCGCGGCTCGGCGTGAACGTCGACCACGACTTCGAGCCTCTGTACGTGGTCAGCCCGGACAAGAAGACCAAGGTCACCGAGCTGAAGAGCCTGCTCAAGGACGCCGACGAGCTCTACCTCGCCACCGACCCCGACCGCGAGGGCGAGGCCATCGCGTGGCACCTGCTGGAGACGCTCAAGCCCAAGGTGCCGGTGCGCCGCATGGTGTTCCACGAGGTCACCGAGCAGGCCATCCGCGCCGCCGCGGCCGACACCCGTGAACTGGACGCCGACCTCGTCGACGCACAGGAGACCCGCCGCATCCTCGACCGGCTCTACGGCTACGAGGTCTCGCCGGTGCTGTGGAAGAAGGTCATGCCGAAGCTGTCGGCGGGCCGCGTGCAGTCGGTGGCGACCCGGATCATCGTGGAGCGCGAGCGGGAGCGGATGCGCTTCACCTCGGCTTCGTACTGGGACATCGCGGCGATGATGGACGCCGGTGCGGAGGCCTCGCCGCGCACCTTCCCGTCGCGGCTGATCACCGTCGACGGCGCCCGCTTGGCCACCGGTAAGGACTTCGGCCCCGACGGGCGGCTCAAGTCGTCGGCGAGCGACGTGCGCGTACTCGACGAGGGCGGTGCGACGCGGCTCGCGGAAGCGTTGCGGGACCAGGACTTCAAGGTCGCGAGCGTCGAGGAGAAGCCGTACACCCGGCGCCCGTACCCGCCGTTCATGACCTCGACGCTCCAGCAGGAGGCCGGCCGCAAGCTGCGGTTCTCATCGGAGCGCACGATGCGCGTCGCGCAGCGGCTGTACGAGAACGGCTACATCACCTACATGCGTACCGACTCGACGCAGCTGTCGGAGACGGCGATCACCGCCGCCCGCAGCCAGGCGACGAACCTGTACGGCTCCGAGTACGTCTCGCCGAGCCCGCGCCAGTACACCCGGAAGGTGAAGAACTCGCAGGAGGCCCACGAGGCGATCCGGCCGGCCGGTGAGGTCTTCCGCACCCCGGGCCAGGTCGCGGGCGAGCTGCAGGCCGACGAGTTCCGGCTGTACGAGATGATCTGGCAGCGCACCATCGCGTCCCAGATGGCCGACGCCAAGGGCACCACGATGTCGGTCCGGATCGTCGGTCTGGCGACCACCGGCGAGGAGTGCGTGTTCTCGGCCTCGGGCCGCACGATCACGTTCCCCGGTTTCCTCAAGGCGTACGTCGAGGCGGTCGACAGCGAGGCCGGCGGCGACGCGGACGACAAGCAGAGCCGCCTGCCGCAGCTGACCAAGGACCAGGCGCTGGCGGCGGCCGAGCTGACGCCGGACGGTCACAACACCACGCCCCCGCCGCGCTACAGCGAGCCCAGCCTGGTGAGCAAGCTGGAAGAGCTGGGGATCGGCCGTCCGTCGACGTACGCGTCGATCATCAACACCATCCAGGACCGCGGCTACGTGTGGAAGAAGGGCTCCGCGCTGGTGCCCTCCTGGGTGGCGTTCGCGGTGGTCGGGTTGCTGGAGCGGCATTTCGAGCGGCTCGTGGACTACGACTTCACCGCGGCGATGGAGGACGAGCTCGACCGGATCGCCTCCGGTGACGAGCAGCGCACACGCTGGCTGTCGAAGTTCTACTTCGGCGGTGACATGGGTGTCGACGGCTCGATCGGCCGGCTCGGCGGGCTGAAGAAGCTGGTCGGGACGGGTGTCGAGGACATCGACGCCCGCGAGATCAACTCGATCCCGCTGTTCACCGACGAAGCGGACCGCACGGTGTACGTGCGCGTCGGCCGCTACGGCCCGTATCTCGAGCGCGAGGTCGACGGCGCGTCGCAGCGCGCGAACCTGCCCGAGGACCTGCCGCCGGACGAGCTGACCGCGGAGATCGCGGAGAAGCTGTTCGCGACCCCGCAGGAGGGCCGCCCGCTGGGCACGGACCCGGTGAGCGGGCACGAGATCGTGGCGAAGGAGGGCCGGTTCGGCCCGTACGTCACCGAGATCCTGCCCGAGACCGAGGAACCGGCCGACGGCAAGAAGACCAGCAAGGCGAAGAAACCCAAGCCGCGCACCGGTTCGCTGTTCAAGTCGATGTCGGTCGAAACCGTGACGCTCGAGGATGCGCTGAAGCTGCTGTCGCTGCCGCGGGTGGTCGGCAAGGACCCGGAGTCCGGCGACGAGATCACGGCGCAGAACGGCCGGTACGGGCCGTACCTGAAGAAGGGCACGGATTCGCGGTCGCTCGAGACCGAGGACCAGCTGTTCGGCATCACGCTGGAAGACGCGCTGAAGATCTACGCGGAGCCGAAGCGCCGCGGCCGGCAGGGCGCGGCCAAGCCTCCGCTCAAGGAACTCGGGAACGATCCGGTGTCGGGCAAGCCGATGGTGGTCAAGGACGGCCGGTTCGGCGCGTACGTGACCGATGGCGAGTTCAACGCGACCCTGCGCAAGGCCGACAGTGTCGAGGAGCTGACTGCCGAGCGGGCGGCCGAGCTGCTGGCCGAGAAGCGCGCGAAGGGCCCGGCGCCCAAGCGGAAGGCGCCGCCTCGTAAGAAGGCCGCCGCGAAGAAGTAGCGTCCGAACAGGCGTTCGACGAAAACTGTCGGTGGTCGGGTGCAGACTGCTGGCCATGAGCGATCTGAGCCTGGCACCGACGGTATTCGAGCTGGTCGACGAGGTGATCCGGCCGCTGACGCTGGCGGTGCCCCGCCGCCTGTCGGTCCGCAGGTACTACGACCCGGACGGCGATCCGGGGCTACCGATGGGCCCGCCGTCGGCGGATATCGTCGAGGCCGCCGAGCGGCAGACGAGATGGCATGCCGCGCTCGGTGCGATCGGCCTGTCCCGGGACGGCGCGCTGACGCCGAAGGCCGTGGCGTTGTTCCGGGTGATGCGGCGTGGACCCGTCCGCGGTGCCGTCACGGGCTTGGTCGCCGACCGGCTCGAACCGCTGCGGCTGCACTTCTTCGGCGATCAGGAGACCGGTGCCGTCCTGGAGTACGCCGGCAAGCAGGTGCGGCTCGGGGTGAGCCCTGCCGCGCGGTTGCCCGAGCAGGTGGCGGCCCGCCTGCCCGCCGCCGAGCCGGGGCCGGGTGAGCTGGTCCGGATCCAGGCTGACCCGCTGGGCCGCATCGCGCCGGAGGCGGTCGCCGAGTTGCGTGCGCTGGCCGCGCGGCCCCGGCTGGCCACGATGGTCTTCGATCTGACGGTCGGCCGGAAGATCGTCGCCGAGCATCCGCGCGGCGCGGTGGTGCTGTTCGACACCGACCTCGGCCGCTACCTGGTGTTCACGAGCGTCGGCGCGGACGGGCGCTGGGTGCTGTTCTTCGCGCCCGCGAGCGGTCAGCACGTCGCGAGCTGGATCCGGCATTCGGTGCAGACGCATCTGGAGCCGGTATGTGGCTGATCATGCTCGCGCTGCGTGATCTTGCCAGAACCCGGATGGGCCAGTACCTCCGGCGAAATGGCGACTACGCTGGGCGGGACGCTGGCGCGTGCGTGGGCCGACCGAGGACTGGGAGTAGTGATGTCTGCGAAGGACGACGCCGATTTCGGCGACGGTACGCAGAGTGCGTTGCCGCCGGTGGCGTTCGGCGACGCGTTGACCGGCTCGCTGAACGAGCCGGACGACCACGAGGACTTCAAGATGACCAGGGTCGCCTCACCGGTCAGGCCCGATCCGGACGCGGTGCGCGAGCTGGTGGACGCGTCGATGGCGGACGCCCAGCAGCCCGGCAGCCCGCAGGCCGGCACCGCCTCGCCCGGCTCGGCGATCCCACCGGCGCCCCCGCTCGGGATGCTGCCGCGGCAGCGCACCCGACCGAGCCTGCCCTCGTTCCGGCGGCCGCAGCTGCGCATGCCTCGGCTCCCGCAGCCCGGCGCCCGGCGTCCGTCGACAGGCTCCACCGCGATCATCGTGGCGGTGCTGCTGATCCTCGTGTACGCATTTGTCGCGATCGAGTTCCTGTCAAGCCTGATCAGCAGTATTTCCGGATTGTTCAACTAGGGCCGCCTCGCCCGATCGGGCCGATTCGCCGGCCCGAAACCCCACTCCACAAGCTGTTTTGGCGACATTCGCCAGCCCGCGAAGGGCGCGCCCCACCCGCCGGAGCTACTCTGGCCACACCGGTCCGGTGACGAAATGGCAAACGCCAGGGGGTGTCGCCGGCGCCACGGGCGAACCTAGCGGGGTGGGTCGGATCAGCGAGGTCGTGCAGACGAAGGCCGGGGCGAGCGCGCCGCCGGCCGGTGGCGGCGGATCCACGATCCACCGCGCCCGCAGTGTGCTGGCGATCCGGCCGTTCCGCCGGCTCTGGGGTGTCACGTACCTGTGCAGCGTGGCCGACTGGCTCACCATCCTCGGTGTCACCAGCCTGGCGACCAAGCTGACGCACAACTACACGGCCCAGAACTTCGCGTTCACCGGCGTGCTGCTCTCGGCGCTGCTGCCCGGGCTGATCTTCGCCCCGCTGGGCGGGCTCCTCGCCGACCGGTTCGACCGGCGCAAGGTGATGTTCGTGGCGGACCTGCTGCGCTGCGGGTTCGTCATGTCGATCGCGTTCGTCGGCACCGGCTGGTGGCTCTACGCGGCGAACTTCCTGGCCAGCGCCAGCGCGATGATGTGGATCCCGTCGAAGGACGCCGCGGTGCCGAACCTGCTGCGCAGGCCGGACCAGGTCGAGACGGCCAACCAGCTCGGCCTCGTGATGACCTACGGCCTGGCCGTGCTGTCCGCGGGCGGTATCTACACGATCATCACCGGCATCGGGCCGACGCTGCACCTGCCGCCGACCATGTTCGGCGACCTGGGCTTCGCGAAGATCATCGTGGTGCTGATCGGGCTGCTGTACCTGACCAGCGCGTTCCTGATCATCACGCGCATCCCGGAGCTGTCCAAGCGGAACGTGCACGCCCCGGTGGCCGTGGCGCCGAAGACGGACAGCGAGGCCCCGGTCGGCCTGAAGACGCTGATCCGGGACGGCGCGAAGTTCGTCCGGAGCACGCCACTGATCCGCGGCCTGCTGATCGGCGCGGCCGGCGCGTTCGCGGCGGGTGGCGCGGTGGTCGGCTCGGCCAAGCCGTACTCGTCGAGCCTGCTCGCCGGGGACGCGGCGTGGGGCCTGTTGCTGGTCGCGGTGTTCGTCGGGCTGGCCACCGGGATGGGCGGCGCGCCCAAGCTGGCGCGGCGGCTCCCGCACGACCGCCTGTTCGGCATTTCGATCGTGCTGGCCGGCCTGGCGCTGATCCTGGTCGCCGTCTCGCCGCATCTCGCGGTGTCGCTCGTCGCGGTCGCCATCGTCGGGGCCTGCGCCGGAGCCGCGTTCCTGACCGGGATCACGATCATCGGCTCGCAGGTGGACGACGCCATCCGGGGCCGGATCAACGCGATCTACCAGTCGATGATGAAGATCATCGTGTTCGGGTCGACCGCGATCGTGCCGCTGCTGATCGGCCTGACCAAGCCCCGCACGGTGCAGGTCTGGGGCAACCCGATCATCATCGACGGCACCCGGCCGGTCATGCTCGGCGGCGGGATCCTGGCCGCGGTGGTCGGCGTCATCGCGTACAAGCAGATGGACTCGCGCCGCGCCGAGACGATCATGTCCGATCTGCGGAACGTGCTCCGCCGCCGCCCGCAGCGGGTGAACGGCCTGCTCATCGCACTGGAGGGCACCGCGTCCGCGGACACCGCGCACCAGGCGGCGAACCTCGTCCAGTGGCTGAAGTCGGTCGGGCCGCGGCCGGTCGTGCTGGCGGCCGATCCCGGCCTGGACGACGATCGCCTCGTGCAGCTGGTCAGCGGCGCGTCGCTGACGGGCGCGCGGGCACAGGCGCTGGCGGCCGCGGCGGTCCGCGCCGATCTCGTGGAACGCGACGTGCAGCCGGCACTGGACGCCGGTTCGATCGTGGTGATGGAACGGTTCGTCGACTCGCCGCTGGCGCACCTGTCGGCGATCGCCGGCCTGGACGCGAAGGAGCTGGAGGGCCTGGCGGACTGGGCGACGGGGCGGTTGCGGCCGGACGTGACCGTCCTGCTGGACGCACATCCGGGCGACACACCGTCCGATCCCAGCCCGATCAAGGACCGGTGGCGCGTGCAGAGCCTGCTCAGCGAAATGGCCGCCGCCGACCCGGACCACTACGTCGTCGTCGACGGGGACGGCAGCACGGACGAGGTCAGCGAGCGCGTGCAGACAGCCGTCCGGGCCGTGCTGGTAGCCAGGCACGCGGGACTCGCGCCGCTGGAGGCCGTCGACGCCTGATGCGCCACACTGGGAACGGCACGGATTCGCGGTGGAGGCACGGGGAGACACGGTGGCGTCGGTCTGGTCTCAGCTAGTCGGGCAGGAGCCCGCGGTCGAGGTGTTGTCGGCTGCCGCGGACGCCGCGGCGAAGATCGTCGCCAAGCAACCGGTGCCCCCGGGAGCGATGACGCACGCCTGGCTGATCACCGGCCCGCCCGGTTCGGGCCGTTCGGTGGCGGCGCGAACCTTCGCGGCGGCACTGGAGTGCGCCACCGGCACGGGCTGCGGCGAGTGCACCGGCTGCCGCACCACGTTGCACGGCACGCATGCCGATGTCCGGCTGGTGGTGCCCGAAGGGCTGTCGATCTCGGTCGCCGAAATGCGTGCGCTCGTGCAGGCGGCGGCGCGCCGGCCGACCACCGGACAGTGGCAGGTCGTGATCGTCGAGGACGCCGACCGGCTCACCGAAGGCGCGTCGAACGCGCTACTCAAGGCCGTCGAGGAGCCGCCGGACCGGACCGTGTTCCTGCTGTGCGCGCCGTCGGATCATCCCGAGGACGTCTCGGTGACCATCCGGTCGCGCTGCCGGCTGGTCAATCTCCGCACGCCGCCGCCGGAAGCGATCGCGCAGGTGCTGACCGAGCGGGACGGGGTGGATCCGGAGCTGGCGCACTGGGCCGCGTCGGTCTCCAGCGGCCACGTCGGCCGCGCGCGGCGCCTGGCCACCGATGAGCATTCGCGCAAGCGGCGCGAGACCGTCTTGCGTATCCCGCTGGGCCTGCGCCGTCCGGCGGACGTGTTCGCCAGCGCCGACGAGTTGATCGCGGCCGCCGAGGGCGACGCGAGCGAGGAGAGCAAGGTCCGCGACGAGTCCGAGAAAGCCGAGCTGCGCAACGCCATGGGCGGCGACGCGACAGGCAAGGGCGTGGCGGGCGCGAAGCGGGCGGCCGAGGCCGCGGTGAAGGCGCTGGAGAAACGCCAGAAGTCCCGCGCGACCCGCACCCAGCGCGACACGCTGGACCTCGCCCTGGTCGACCTGGCCGCGTTCTACCGGGACGTCCTGGTCACCGCGAGCGGCGCCAAGGCGGTGCTGAACCACCCCGATTACGCTGCCGACGCCGAGGAAGCGGCGCGCACCTGGACGCCGGACTCGACGCTGCGCCGCCTCGAAGCGGTGCTGGCCTGTCGCGAGGCGATCCTGTTGAACGTCAAGCCGCGCATCGCGGTCGAGGCGATGGTGACGGCGCTACGCCACGGCTGACGCCTACTCCGAGCGGGGCCGCGGCGAGGGCTTGACGATCGCCGGCTTGCGGCGGCGACCCGGGATCGCGGCCACCAGGATCACGCCCAGCAGCAACATCGCCGTGCCGGTCCAGAACAGCGGCACCGCCGAGTACGCCCCCGCCGTGTAGGCCAGCTTCTGCGGCACGCCCGGCGCCGCGTTGCCGGGCGGCGGTGTCACGGGGTTGGTGCTGCCGCACACGACGCCACCGGTCGGCGTGTACACGCGGCCGATCTGCTCACCCAGCGACAGCTGCGCCAGCGACGACGGCAGCGAGTCCGCCGACCCGGCCGGCAGCAGGTTCTTGAGCCCGCTCGTCGGCAGCACCTGCAGGTCCAGCATCCGGGCGGACGCGCCCAGCTGGAACCCGGCGAACGGGGTGTCGAGCTGCTGGCCCTTCTGGTCGAGCTCGCCGATGCTCAGCCGGAGCACGCCGAGGTCGAGCACCTTGCCGGTGGTGTCGGTGACCTGCTTGACGCCGTCGTTCAGCGTCGCGAACAGCCCGCCCACCACCGGCAGGTTCTGGATCGGCCCGAACTGCTGCGAAAGCCCCTCGAGGGGCAGTCCGATCGGGATGTCCTTGGTCGGATGGGTGGCGTCGAGGGTGTAGAGCACCTGGTCGCCGCGCTGGATGGTGATCACCGGCGCGGTGTACTCGACCTTCGAGGTGGCCTTGTCGCCGGTCGAGGTGACCTTCAGCGTCGGCTGGCTGACCACCTTCAGCGACAGCTCCAGCGGGGTGCCCTTGAGGATCTCGATGTCCGCGGCCTGCAGCGTCGAGACCGACTGCACGGCTTTGTTCTTCGAGTTCGGCAGGTCGACCAGTTGCATCACCGACCGGGAGGACAGCGTGTTCGGCAGGCTCAGCAGCGAGCCGGAGCCGTCCGCCGCCGTCTGCCCGCCGCCGGTGAGGAGCCCGCCGAGCGACTGCAGTCCCTTGGTCGCGTCGAAACCCTGGGCCAGTTGCGGCAGCCCGTTGAGCCCGGACAGCGGCAGGTTCGGCAGCGAAGGGATGACGTTGAGCAGCGACAGGCTGGCGATCGAGGTGCTGGCGTCCGCGATCGTGCCGACGCACGGGCCGAGCGTGTCGCTCCAGCGCGCGTGCACGTTCCCGTTCAGCAGGCCGACGTTGAGCAGCGGGTTCTGCGGTGCGTTGAAGCCGCCGGTGAGGCCCTTCTCGTTGTCCGGCAACGCGGTCTGGACCAGGCTGCCCGGTGCCTGCGGGGCGTTGCCGGCGACGGCCAGCCCGAGTGGCGAGGACTGCGCGATGGCGCGCTCGTAGCTGAGGTAGGACTCGGAGTTCGCCTGCGCGCTGGACAACCCCATGCCGGCTTCGAGGACCGACTGCTTCGGGAGGGTCTCGCCGAAGCCGGGCAGGATCGTGCTCGTGTCGACGGTGTTGGGGAGCAGTCGCACCACCCCGAGGGCCGCGGCCGCGTCTCCGACCGCGTGTCCCAGTGGCTGCGGGCCCTGCGGCGCCGACATCGGCGGCTGGCCGGGGTTCACGGGCTGGGGGATCGGCGTCGTGGGGATGGTGGTGTCGGCCATCGCCGGCGTTGCCGAGAGCATGAGCAGCGCGGCGGTCACGGGCAGAGCCAGCGTGCGAGGCAGGCTTCTACGCATGCGGGTTGTCCTCCAGGTCACCGGGCCGGGCGGCTGCGACCGGCGTTGGAGAGACTAACGAGGGCCGGGGTGAAAAGTGACGTGCGCCATGCCGGTACACTGATCCGTGGTTTCGCCGCCTTAGCTCAGTCGGCCAGAGCGGCTCACTCGTAATGAGCAGGTCGGGGGTTCGATTCCCCCAGGCGGCTCCCAGGTCAGGGGCCCTCGTCGGAGGGCCCCTGACTCATTTGTGGAGCTAGACGTGGAGCCAAACCGGCTTACGCTGGCTCCATGGCGCGTTTGTCGAAGCCCCAGAAGCGCACTCGCGGAGAGATCGAGTCCCTGCCGAGTGGCTCCCTCCGGGTGCGCGTCTACGCGGGGATCGACCCGGTCTCGGGGAAGCGCAACTACCTCACAGAGGTGATCCCTGCGGGACCCGACGCCGAGAAGCTCGCGGAGAAGGTCCGTACCAAGCTGCTGAACCAGGTCGACGAGCGCCGGAATCCCCGCACGCGGGCGTCGGTGAACCAGCTCCTCGACCGGCACTTCGAGTTGCTGAAGGTCGAGGACAACACCCTGACCGACTACATGTCGCTCGCGCGGATTCACATCCGTCCGTTGATCGGGAAGCAACCTCTCGGCCGGATCGACGGTGAGGTTCTCGACTCGTTCTACAAGGAACTTCGTACCTGCCGCGGTCACTGCCGGGGCCACAAGTACGTCGAGCATCGGACTACCCGGCCCCACGAGTGCGACCACCGTTGCGGACCGCACAAGTGCGCTCCGCTCGGTGAGGGCTCCATCCGCAAGATTCGGGCCGTTCTCTCCGGGGCTGGGAAGCGTGCGGTTCGCTGGAACTGGGTGGGCGTGAACCCGTTCGACCTCTCCGAGCCGGTCCCAGCTCCGCGCCCGGACCCGAAACCGCCCACAGCGGAGCAGGCGGCGTCGATCGTCAGCGAGGCTTGGCTAGACCTGGACTGGGGCATGCTCGTCTGGCTGGCCATGACGACCGGCGCGCGCCGAGGCGAGCTGTGCGCGCTCAAGTGGGACCGGCTCGACTTCGGGAGCGGCGTCCTGACGATCCGGTCCAGCATCGGCCAGCGAGGCGGCCGTACGTGGGAGAAAGACACCAAGACCCACCAGCAACGCCGAATCACCCTCGACGAGCAGACTCTGACGCTCCTGCGGGCCTTCAAGCGGCACTGTGCGCAGCGCGCCCAACTCGGCGACGAGATGCCCGGCAAGGCCCGGATCTTCTCCCTGTCGCCGGACGGGAGCACCTGGATCAAGCCGGACACGGTCAGCCAGCGCTACTCCCGGATGTGCGCTCGCCTGGGGTGGGACATGAACATCCACCAGCTCCGCCACTACTCGGCGACGGAACTCATCACGTCTGGTGTCGACGTCCGCACCGTGGCGGGACGGCTTGGGCACAGCGGCGGCGGAGCGACCACGCTCAAGGTCTACAGCGCTTGGGTTTCCGAGACTGACCAGCGTGCGGCTGGCACGCTCGCGGGGCGGATGCCTGCTCTGCCAGCATCGCTTGTTGAGAGCGGTGAACTAGCCTCGTCCGTGTCCTCCCCGCGCGAGGAGGATGAGAGTCCCTACATGCGCATTGCCGCCGATCTTCGCGGCGCCATCGTCAGCGGCGTCCTGAGTTCCGGTGAGCAACTCCCAACGGTCGCTAACCTCGCTGCGCGGTACAGGGTGTCGTTTGGCACTGCACAACGCGCGATAGCCGAGTTGAGAGTAGCTGGACTACTAACTGTGAGCCGGGGTCGACGTTCGGTGGTGTTGTAAGCACCGGATCAGGGTTTGACCCGTCAGAGTGCTGATCGTCCTTATAGCAGAGTAAAGTACGCGGATCTCTTGTTCCTGTGGTGGCGGACAATAGAGTTCGTAAGAGGAGATCGTGTGGCTGGCAAGAAAAGACCAGAGTGGGCAGAATACGAGAAGCTCGCCGCGAAAATCATTGCTGAACTTAGTCCGCACGCTGCGGTCACCCATGACGATCACGTAGTTGGTCGCGACTCCGAGGCGCGTCGGCAAATTGACGTTTCTGCTCGATGGACGGACGGAGATGTCGAGCGCCTACTGATTGTTCAGGTTAGGGATTACAAGCGCCGGTCTGCGGATGTGAACGTCGTCGGCGAGTTTCGCTCGGTTATTCAGGATGTTCGTGCTGACCGCGGAATACTTATCTGCAGTGGGGGATTCTCCAAAAACGCCATGACGTACTCCCGAAACATTGGCGTTGAACTCTACAGTCTTAGTGATGCGAAATCAAAGCGATGGGAACTGGAACTGACAGTTCCTACGCTCTGGCACAGGATCAATCCCTACGTAAATTACAGATCGCAGATTTACGTCGAAGACGCTCCGCTGACTATACAGCTTCGAGATGACAAATCCTTCCCCTTTGTTTCGCTGGATGCAGGTTCACCATATGACTTTGCGGCTGAATTTAAGAAAGCGTGGGACTCGGGGGAGCTTAGTTTTGAGACAGGTGTCGAGCACGAGTTCCTCTTGGAGCAGAGCCTTGCCATTGAAGGTGTTGCCGAGGATGGAGAAGTGAGGGTTGTCCCAGTCAGAGATCTGGTTGTCACATACACTGTTGAACGTCATAGCTACCTTGGGCAACTTAAGCCCTCGGATTATCGAGGTTTGATTGATCATCTTAACGATAAGCGATTCCTGCCGTCATATATCGCGTTGGACCTTCCTTCGCTGGAGTCGGGGGAATGGGCTAAGATAGAAGATCCTAGTCGCTTGGCTATCAATGTTGCAGGGTTCTTCATGACGGTGGAAGATGCGCGCATAGACACGGCGGAATTCGAGGGGCACAACTTCACGTATGTCGGGCCGAAAGCGCCTGAGTTGCAATAGTAAGCAGTCGATGGCGTCTGGCAACGGCGACCACTCGTGTTCGCGCGCGCATTTGTTTAGACTTAAATTGCCGCGAAGACCTCAGTGTAGATCTGGTTCGGCGGGATAAGCCGTGTCAAGTCCGCCTTTGTTGCCCAAAGTACGTCTACGTTTTCGATGGGATCCTTGTTCGTTGCTTCGCCTAGGACGTAGTCGCACAGGAGATAGTCGCAAAGAACGCGGGTTACCGGATGCAGGCGGCGACCTAGACGACGTGCAACGATGCAATGTACGCCTGTTTCGTCGAGTGTCTCTCGAATCGCGACCGTGTCCGGTGACATGCCTGGCTTAACAACTCCAGCGGGAAATTGCCATGAGATGCCAGCCTCGCCTTGGTCTCGACGGCACACGAGCAGCACGTACTCGTCTCGGACGACTACCGCCAGGGCAACCCGGAGCGGCTGTACGTCTGCTGCTTGTTGTGGGGGCGCCAGGAGTTCGTCAACGCCCGCGCCGAGTACACGTTGCAGGAGTCGCGCGGTTGCAGGGCGGACAGACAGGCCTCTTCCGCTCGAAGGGCGACCTGCCGCGAGCCGTTGCAGGTGGCGGACGCTGAGTGTCCCTGGCTCACCATGGTCACGGGCGAACCTCTCGGCATACTCGGCGAACTCCTCGAACGTCTGCTGACGCTCCCTGATCAACTGTTCGAGCAAAGTGCGAGCTGAACCGGACGGGCTTGGCGCGGACATTCGTGGTCTCTCCTCTCGGTGACGAGTCATCGGTATGGCGGCTGCCGGTCGTGCTTACGACGTGTCGTCAACTCCGAACTACGTGCAGTGTCGATTTCATTCTGACACAAGGGGCGATTTCGTCCCTGCGGTTCGGTTGGGAGAGACTGAGATGGAAGAACGCCGCGTAGACCGCCCGTTCGTGGCCTGGTATCGGTGCGTGCGCGACGGTGCGGAGCATGCGGTGACTGACGAGGAGTTCGTGGCCGGTACTCATCGACGCCTGGGCCGCTATCAGGCAGTTTGCGGGCACGAAGTACTGATCGACTCGTTGTTGGCCCCGCCTGGCGCGAACTGTTTGCAGTGTCGGCGGCACCTCTGCGTCCTGGACCTCGTGCTCACGCCGTCGCGGATGTCCTATTCGGCACTTCGGCTTGGCCGTCGCCGCACCCAGGCGCGTCACGCCGCTGCCTGGTCCTATGCGCGGGCAGGTGCATGAACCAATGGCTGATGAAACGACCGACGACGATCTTCACGAGTTCGACCCGACCAGCGATGTCCCCGAGTACCTCTACGACAGGTTGGCGGACTACCTCGCCGAGTTGATCACCCGAGGCCGGTTTCGCCGATACCAGAAGTTCCCCGGGGAGATCCAGCTCTCCAGTGAGTATGGAGTGTCACTGGGCACTGCTCGCCACGCCACCGAGCTTCTGCGGCGACGTGGTCTGGTCACGACAGTGAAGTCCAAAGGAACCTACGTCACGTACGACATCGGGACCGCCAGCATCGAGCGCCCGGTTCATCACGACTACCGGGGGACTTCATAGCGGCGGAATAGGTGCAAAATTCGATGGTTCCTGTTGAACACGTGAGCGGGCGAGCCGACTGGTTCGAGCCGGACCGGTCGAGCGCGGTCTATGTCTACGTCCAGGTGGCTGACCATATCGCCCAACGCGTCGATGCTGGCGAATTGCCACCCGGTACCCGCCTGCCCACTGAACGCGACCTGGCTCTCGGCTACGGCGTCGCGGTGGTCACCGTGCGCCGCGCTCTGGCCGAACTTCGTCATCGCGGCCTCGTCCAGACGGTCCGGGTGAGGGGCACGTTCGTCGTCGAGCGCTGATGGTGGGTGATAGCGACTGGACGGTCCGCAAGCGCACGATCAGCCTGGTGACGAGTTGCTCCGCAACCCGTCACACCCGTCACACGGACTGTTTCCACTGGTCAACGCCATCGGCTACCCGTCACGCTGCTTGTGACGGCGTGACGGGTAGCCGAGACGGGTTGTGACGGGTTACGGGTCGTCCTCGCGGTCCGCCCAGCCATCGACGACGGCTCGGATATCGGCCGTGTAGTACCCGCGAATCTGCCGGACGCTGCCGTCGTCGCGAGGTACGCGCTGGCGATCCGAGCGGCAACCGAGGTCGCCCATCTGCCGTCCGAATGCAGTGGGCTCGACGTCCAGCGCCTCAACAAGTTCGGCCGAGGGCACGAACTCGCGCTCGTCGAGGTCATCGCCGAGGTAATCCACGACGGAGGCGAGCGGCTCCGGCAGCTCGACCGGCCGGGCCGGTTCGGGTGCCGCTGCCGCCGTACCGGTGCCGATCACGCGAGCGACTGCCGCGTGATCGAGTTCCGGCGGCGCCTCCTCACCGGCCGCGTGACCGGTCAAAGTCCCTGCGGACTCCCGCAAGGCCCGGCCGCGCTCGCAGACGGTCCGCCAGTCTTCGTTCGGCATGTAGTAGGTCCGGACGGTCACGGCGAGCACGTCAGCCCCCGCCTGAGTCTCTCCATCTGGCCGCAAGATCCCGACACCCTTGTGCGACGGCAGCAAACGGCTGCTGTCGTAGCCCCTGGTGTTCATCTGCTCGCCGAGCACAATGTTGCTGTCCTGCCAGTCCATTACCCGCAAGGCGAACCGCGACCCGAGCACCGCTCGTAAGCCGGAGGGGATCGTCTTCGAGTCGGGACGCTGGGTGGCCAAGATGAGCACGATGCCGGCGGCTGGTCCCTTCTTCGCCAGCCAGGTCAGGAGTTCGCCGATGTACTCGCCCGCGGTGAGCTTCTTTCCTTGCACCGCAACGGGAGTGCGGTCCTCCAACGGAACCTGAACCTCGTCGACGATGATCGCTGTCACTGGCATGTTCAGAGTCGTGTCGCGCGAGATCTCCGGAGTGATCTTCGATTCCGGACAGACGATGTCGTCGAGTGTCCGCATGCGCCGATACCGCCCCTGAACCTCGCCGACCAGCTCGACCAGCCAATCCTTGAGCGCGTGCACGTGCTCCGTCTCGTCGCCCGACATGAACCGGTGAGCCACCTGCGCGGCGGCGTCCCAGTCCTTTCCTGCCTTGAAGTCGGCCACGTACAGCCGGGTGTGCGGATCAAGGATCAACCCAGCCGCCGCAAGCCGCGCGGCGAAGGTCTTGCCCTGCCGTGGAATCGCTCCGACCAGCACAGAAGTCCAGACCAGCGGCAGGTCGATCCTTCGGTCCCGTGCATCTCGTCCGAAGGGGACAGGACGCCAGGCGTCCCATCGATCCACACCGAGGAGCGGTGTCCGCAAGGGCGGCGACGAGTACGGGTCTTCGTCAGCAACCCACATCGCCACCCGTCCCGCATGTCCGCCCTTGCCGCGCACCCTCTCGACGATCAGCTGAATCTCGTCGACCGCGAGAGCCGAAGCCAGTGCCTCCCGGTTCTTGATCACGTCAGCGGCCTTCCGGGTGGCTGGAAGATCGACCGTGACCGCCCAACCGTTGCCTACTCGCGTTGCCCGTTCGACCAGCCGGAGAACCTCGTCCTTGCCGATGAGCTTCGCGTCCCGGAACGCGTCGACGAGGACTTGAGGGTCCATCGTCCACGTGAGCGTGCGCGGACCTGCCAACGCTGGTTTCCGGCCTGGGCTCCCGTCGTTCCTTCGGCCCAGCATCGCGAGGGATGCCGAGAGCAACGCACCGGCGATCCACAGTGGTCCGTAGCCCCAGAGCACAACCACGAGCGTGAATGCGAACGCGCTGGCGACCGCGACGGCTCCGGTGACGCGCCAGCGGAACAAGGTCAGTTCGCGGATCTCCGCGAACTTGTCCGCCAGCTTCTCCTGTTGCTCGGCGGCCTCCCGGTAGTCCCGGACCGTGACCCAGCGGCGCCACCAGCGAGCACCCGCGATCAGCCCTCGCGCGACGGACCCGAGGTACCGGTATGGCAGCTTCACGGCTGTGACCGTGGCGTCCTTCGCCGCTTGCCGGGCTTGCGCGCGGCTCTTCAAGCTGCGGGGCACCCGGGGCGAGCGGTGCCACCACTGCAAGAACCGCTCGCGAGCCGTTCGGCGGCGAGGTTGCGGCAAAGTGTCGTCGACCAGTTCAGCGTCGTAAACCGGTTCCGCCTTCTCCATAGCCTCGTTGTTGCCGTTCATGACCGGGACACCCCGTTCACGAACGGCAGCCGCTCGGTTCCGGTCATCGCCGGTCACCTCGCCGCCTGGTGCTGAGGTCGGTGACCGTCAGCGCCCGCGTAAGGACGTGCGCTGCGATCAAGTCCGGCAGGGCCAGCGCTACGACCCGTAGCGTGATGTCGGACGCATGCGTGACGAGTAGCCACTGCACGCCGACCATCCCGGCCGCCATGAGTAGCACTCGGCCCACCAGCGAGACGGCCCGCGCGCCTGCTCGTGAGGTTTGTGCCGCGCGCCGAGCCTTGCGCGCTCCGTAACGCCAAACCAGGACGAGGACGAGCAGGCCACCGGCCCCGACGAGAATCTCCGTTGGCGTCAAGTCGATGCTCATCGTTCGTCACCCCTGCTTCCGTGCGAGCGGCGGCGCCATCGCCAGAACCGATAGACCGCGCGGCGGTCCGTGTCGGCAAGTGCGCCCCAAACGCCGACCGTCGTCTCCCCGGCTTGCCGCAGTTCGAGTTCCAGGCACTCGTCGATGACTGGGCATCCGGCGCACAGTCGGGCCGCCAGTTCGCGGTCCGGGGTGTTCTCGCCGGTCAGCTGCGGCATCTCGGAACGGTCGAACACCCAGAAGCAGAGGCCATCTCGGGTCACGAGGTCGGCGAGCACCTCGTCGGGTACGTCGGCGACCCGATCGAGTCCCTTCGCCATCTCCGCGTAGTCGTCCGGCCTCATCGGTCACCCCCGATGAGCCGTTCGACCTCCCGAGCCGTGCGTCGCTCGGCCGCCAGCTTGGCCACGTCGACGCATCCGCCCGACTCGGCGGCCTTCGCCATCAACTCGTGGAGGGCGGCGGCCGGAACGACGTATCGGGTCCGGATACGGAGCGCGGGAAATGCGTCCTCTCTGATCGCGCGATAGAGGGTGGCCGGGACGACACGCAGAATTCGCGCAGCCTCCCGGACCGTGTAGAAGGCAGGGCTTGCGCCCTCGAAGTTGTGTTCCATTGGAATGATCCCCAAAGCTCGACGGGTCTATTTCATCCCGCAAAAAAGATTGATTTCGTCCCGACTGGGACAAAGAAGAGCCGAATCCTCGGCAAATGCGCGTGAAGGCGCGGATTGAAATCGTCCGCGCGCTACTCTCGGCTACTGAGGCGGAGCGCGGAGGAATAGGTGACGGAGGACTGGGCGGCGGTCGCGAGCGCCATCAATCGGCGCATGGTCGAGCTGGGTTTGAGCCAGCGCGACCTCGTCGCGCGCTCGCATGTCTCGAAGTCCGTGGTCCGCGAGATCCAGCACAACCTGATGCAGCGTCGCCGCAGTGACAGGACGCTGGAGGCGCTCTCGCTTGCGCTTGAGTGGCATCCCGCTCACCTGGCGGCGGCGCTCGCCGGCCGCCGTCCCCCGGAAGTCGGCGAGCCTTTTTATCGCTCGGAGGATGACATTTCCGGCCGCTTGGCGGTCATTGAGCACCAATTGCGGGAAATTACCGACCGTCTCCGCGAGTTCGACGCGCTGGACAAGAAGATCGACGACATCAATACCGGCGTTGCGTCCGTGGTGGAGCACATTGCCGCGGAACGTGAGCGGCGCCGTCGGTAGGTGGGCTGAATGGCTGTTCTGCATGCCTCTCAGTCAACGTCGAATCGTCGACGGAACCCATGCATAACCAGTGCGTCGCCAGTGCAGAACCAATGCAACACCAGTGCATTTCCCGGCCGTTGGGGGTGTAGGCCATGGAATTCGTGAACGACTGGACGGGGCGAACTGCCTGCGTTCTCCAGGCGGCCCTGAGGATGTCGAACGAGTCGTTCGCGCGGCATCTCGGGGTGGCCGTTCGCACCGTGGCCACCTGGCACCAGCGACCCGACGTGACGCCGCGTTCGGAGATGCAGCAGCTGCTAGACACCGCGCTCGACCGCGCCCCAGAGGTCGCGAAGGCGCGGTTCGCGACGCTCACCGATGCCGGTCCGGAGACGTCGGAACCTCCGGACAGTGCACAGGCGCTTCGCGTCGCGATCGCGGTTGTGTCCAGGGATTCGGAAGTTCTGGCCGTCTGTAGAAGGGGAGACGACGGGCGCGGAATATCGTGGCAATTCCCGGCGGGAATGATTAAACCGGGAGCGCAAGCGGAGACGGTTGCAATTCGTGAGACTCTCGCCGAGACGGGGGTTCATTGTGCTGTCGTCCGAAGCCTTGGTACCCGGCTTCATCCCATCACGAACGTCTTCTGCGAGTATCTACTTTGCGACTACCTGGCCGGGGAGGCTGAAAACAAGGACGTAGTCGAGAATGTTAGCGTTGTCTGGGTTGACAAGGCGAAATTAACCCGTTTCATCCCGGCAGAACAGATCTTCCTGCCAATACTCGAAGCTTTGGAGGTTACCGAATGACTGAGACTCCCCGGCCGCCCATCGCGGCTGCTGTGATCGTCAAGGACGGCCAGGTCCTGCTCGTCCGGCGTCGCGTCAAGGAGGGGAGCTTGTCGTGGCAGTTCCCGGCGGGCGAGGTCGAGGCTGGAGAGACGCCAGGACAGGCGGCGGCGCGCGAGGCCCAGGAGGAGACGGGCTTGACCGTCGCCGAGTCGCAGGTCCTCGGCGAGCGTGTCCACCCGAACACGGGTCGGACCATGGTCTACGTCGCCTGTGACGTGCTGAGCGGAGAGGCCAGCGTGGTGGACGACGAGGAACTCGACGAGTTCGCCTGGCTGAAGCGCGATCAGCTCGCCGAGTACGTGCCGTACGGGTTCTTCGGCCCGGTCCAGGAGCACCTGGACTCGGCGTTGTCGGCGTGATCAGCCGGTAGGCTGCCGGTCATGACCGCATCGAACGAGCTGGAGGCGCGGGTGGCCGCGCTGGAAGCCCGGCTTGGGCAGCTGGCGGCGGACGCGCGGGCGGCCCGCGAAGAGGCTGCCGCCGCTCGGCACCTTGCCGCTGCCCGGGATCGCGACATCGCGGACCTCGGGGTGAAGGTCGACGCGAACAGGGCGGCGATCAACGCGCTGGGCGAACAGACGCGCGAACGGTTTGACGTTCTGGAGCGCAAGGTGGACAACGGATTCGCCGAAGTGCGGGGCAAGCTCGACGCGACGGCGGCCGGACAGCAGCAGATCGTCGGCCTGCTCAACACGCTCATTGGTCAGCAGGACAGCGAGTAGCAGCCAGCCACTGCGTTGCCATTCCGGCCGTCGCGACCTCGGGTCGCGACGGCCGGTCTTTGTTAGAACAGCACGTCCGCGAGGCGCTCGCGCACCACACCTGCATGGAGCAGGCCGGGAAGATCAACACCACCCACGGAAGCGCGGGTAGTGGCGATCTGGTCGAGCCTGTCCGACGGAAGCTCGTCGAGCAGCTTGATGGCCCGACGAGCCCATTGCTTCGCGAGGTCGAATCGGCGACGTCCGTCTACGTCCTGGTTCCGATACCGGAACGCGAGCGCGTATGCCGTCTCAGCGGCGGCGCGCTTGTCGGCCGTCACCTCGCGCTCGAACGCGATCTGTAGATCATGCAGTGAGATCCGGCTCTCCCCGTCACCGGTCACGGCTGCCTCCCAGGGTCAGTAGGCGAGCTTCTCCGCAAGCGTCTCGTACTCGAACTGCTCCGAGCCGTCGAACCACAGGTCGACTTCGTACTTGGCCTCTTCGGAGTTGCCCGATGCGTGGACGAGGTTCATCACGGCCTTGCCGCTGACCTCGGAAGACGCCTTCGTCTGGTGCGCAAAGTCGCCGCGCACGGTGCCGGGCGCCGCTTCGTTCGGGAACGTGCTGCCGATGATCTTCCGAACCTTGGCTACAGCGTCCACACCTTCAAGTGCCAGTGCAATGACCGGGCCGGACTGCATGAACGCGGCGGTCGTGTTGTAGATCTCCGCGCCTGCTCGTTCCTCCAGGTCGAAGTAGTGCTTGCGCGCGAACTTGGCGTCCATGTGCTTCATCTTCACACCGACGATCTTCAGCGCGACGTCCTCAAACCGGGTGATGATGCGGCCAGCCAAGCCGCGCACGAGGGTGTCGGGCTTGAGCAGTACCAGCGTCTTTTCGACACCAAGGTCCGGCGTGTTGGCCATGTTCTTCCCTTCGTCGCCGCGTCGACACGGATGGTATCGATTCTCGACGCATCTGGCACCGACTCGGCGTCGAGGTGCGGTTGTCCGATATACGCGCGTTTCGTGTGGGTCGTTGCGGGGGAGGCCAACTCAACCGGCTGGTCGCCATTACTTATTGGAGCCGGGGCGGGCGGCGGTGATCGGTGTCAACGCCGTCGGCGTAATGGTGGCGCTTGTTCTTGGTGACGAGGGCTGACCCGTGCTAGGCGACGATGGCGTGAATCCCAACCAGGTCAGCACCGCGACGATCGCCGCGAGGATAGTGGCCACCGTGAGGAACAAGCCCCGGTGGCGCAGTCGTGTCCACCAGCCTCCCGTCTCTGCATGGTCAGTGCCGCTGGCGGGTGTGGCGTCGCGGCCGGTCACGGCATTGTGCTCGCCGTGAACTGCCTGGCCACCGACCACGGTGGCGTGGTCCCCACTGCCGCTCTGGCTGCCAACCGCTGCACTGGCGGCCCCGGCGACGGTTGTTGAACCGGCCGTGGACGTGCCGATCGTGTTGGTGTTGATGCCGCCATCGCCCGCACGCTGCGGCGCGTAGGTGAATGTGTTGTTGTGGCCGTTGATCGTGACGTGCATGGCCTCGTCGGCGGCGGACCTATCCGGCACGTCCTGCCCTTCGGGCGTCAGCTTAAGTAATTCGGCGACCAGTTCGGCTACGGCCGTGCGCACCCGAACCAGTAGCCCATTTATGGTGGCGGTGGATACCGCCAGGTAAAAGGCTTCCACGCGTGTCGCCTGCTGACCGTAAGCTGGGCCCACAAAGTTGATCAGCGGTGTCTCCCACGGAACACTGAGTCTGATTGTTCCGTCGCTGGCGTCGACCCAGCCCTCCAATTCGCCAATATCGTTGGTTAGGTGGGCCGTCTCCCAGTCGTTCTGATTGCGGATCTGCTCAGGCAGTTCGCGCATCGGGGAGAACACTCGTTCCACCGGCTGGTAGCCAGCCATGTTGGTCAACCGCACCGTCAGCGTCCCGCTCACACGCCGGTAGTCCGGTATTTCATCCTTCGTCCGGTCGTAGCCGTGTAGCTCCTTGCTCGCCCAGTCGCTCATCGTCGTCGAGCGGGTCAGTCCGCCGAGGACGACGCATTTCTGTAGCAGACTGCTCACCGGCACCGTGTCGTCAAGGACGGCCGCCATGATCTGTGCCAGCGTTCCGTCCTGGTTCTGAGCCATGGGGCATTGTCCCACCGCTTCCTGGTTTTCCCGCGCGGCGCCCCGGATGTCGTGAGCGGACAGGACATCTCGGTGTTCGGTGTTAGTTCGACCGAAATCGAAATGCCCTTTTCTCAGTGAGTGCGCAAGGCGGCTGAGTCGAGGGTCAGCACCGGCCGTGCGGAGTGACTCAACCTGCGCTGTTCCGACGGCGATCTTGGGCTCGCGCATCGAGGTCTCGTCGCCGCGAGTTCCGGCGCAGCAGGTCCTTCTCGGTCGCTGCCGAACCCGGGCGGCGGGGATCTGCTCGGCGGTGCGTAGGACCCCGCCGACACTGTGACATGCAACACGTCCCGTCGTGGAGCCAGTCGTGGAGCGAACTGTGGTGCCACGGAGTCTCCGCGGCGACGTGGAGCCATCTGCGATCACCTAAAATAGCTGGTAAAAGCCCTAGTGGTCTTCGTACCAGGCACTCGTAATGAGCAGGTCGGGGGTTCGATTCCCCCAGGCGGCTCCACCATTGACCAGGCCCTTCTCGGGAGACCGAGGAGGGCCTGGTCTCGTTCGTAGCCCTGTACCTGGATGGTCAGCGGGGCACTACGGCATCGCCGCGGCCTGCTGGGACGGGAAGTCTGCGACCAGCAAGGTCGTCGGCATCGGCAAGACCGCCTCCGCCATCTGCTACGACAGCTCCGTTCGCGCTTCCGTCCTGCACTTCTTCGCCTAGCCCCCGGAACTCTTCCGCCGCACCGGACGACTGGTTCTGGTGAGCGCGGAGGGAGCACGATGATCACCGAACTGGGGTTGCGCTGGGGTGTGACGCTCGTGTTCGCCGTGGCGGGTGGGTTCTGCCTCTACCGGTGCCTGAGCCACGGACCGGCCACGCATCGGGTTGCCGACGTGCTGCACACGCTGATGTGCGCCGGCATGGTCGCGATGTCGTGGCCGGCCGGGATGAACTTCGCGCACGTCCCTCAGCTACTTCTCTTCAGCGCGGCCGCGGTGTGGTTCGTCGGGATGCTCGTGCTGGGCACCGACGGCCACGGCGCGCACGGGCGGCTCTCGCTCGGGCATCACGCGCTGATGATGGCCGGCATGGCGTGGATGGTGCTGGTGATGCCCTCCGCGATGTCCGGCATGACGATGTCCGGCATGACGATGGACACCCCGGCGCACGTCGTGATCGTCGCCGTCGTGCTCGCGCTCGTCTTCCTCGTCGCCGGAGTCGGCTGGCTGGCCCACGCCGTCGACACCGGCCGCGGTGAGGGCACGGTGCGGCTGCGGACCGCGGGACTCGCCGTGGACGGGGTGATGAGCCTCGGCATGGGGCTCATGGCAGCACTGCTGATCTGACCGGTCAGCGGACGTCCACCGTGGTCGCGACCGTCGTCTCATCCAGGTCGGAGGTCCGCACGGTCAGGGCCAGCTGCCACGATCCGGCCGCCGGGATCTGCACCGCCGTCGCGACATAACCGCCGGGACCGGTCTGCCGCAACGGGATCTCCAGCGGGCCGATCCCACGCGCGGGCAGCGTCAGCTTCGCGTGGAACTCCGGCACGTCACGGGGTTTCCCAGATTTGTCCACAATGGACAGCGTCACCGTGTTCGGGCCGCCGGCCGCGGGAGCGAGCTCGACGTCGACCTGGCCGCTGCCGCCGGGACCACCTGTGTCGTAGGAGACTTCGCGACGCTGCGGTTGTGCCGCGGTCGCGGTGCGACCGGGCTCGGCCTCGACCAGCAGCGCGGTCACCGAGAGCACGACAAGGCCCAGCGCGGCCTCGGCGAAGACACTGCGGCGCAACGCCATCGGGCGCCGCCGTACCCAGCGCCGGGAGAACGCCGCCGCCGCGAGCAGGCAAGCGACGAGCACCACTTTGATCAGCAACAGCCGCCCGTAGCCGGTGGACAACCACGCGCCCCAGCTGCCCAGCTGCCGCCACGCCTGATAACTGCCGGTCGCGACGAGCACGAGCACACACGCCGCGGCGACGGGCGAGAACCGCCGGGCCGCCCGCGTCAGCTCCGATTCCCCCGCGCTGCGGCGGAAAAGGGCGACCAGCAACGCGGTCAGGCCGCCGAGCCACACGCCCATCGCGACGAGATGGGCCACGTCGGCAGGTAGCGCGATCTCCGGCTGGAGCCCGACGGCGGCGTGATCGCTCGCCGACCACGTCGCGGCCAGCCCGATCGCGAGCACCGCTCCGGTCACCCCGAAAACGCGGCGGTACAACGGATTCATGGGTGCGGTGCACAGCAGCGTCAGGTAGATCCCGGCGATGAACAGGACCAGCAGCCTGGCCTGCAACGCGATCCCGAGCGTGCTGGCGAGGACTTGCTCGACAAGGTCGGCATCGAACATGTGCCCGGCGCCGAGCCCGAACCCGTACGGGCCTTGCAGGATCAGGCAGCCCAGCGCGCCCGCGACCGAACCGGCCCATCCGCTGAACATGACCAGCCGCATCGCGCGGGAGCCCTGCGCGGACGGCAGGAACGCGAGCACGAACGTCACGGAACCGACGAGGACGGCGAACGCGGCGAAGGCGAGCCCGCGCGCGATCGCGTAGAGCACGCTCACCGTGGTGCTGCCCTGGGGCGTCGCGGGGGCGGCGCCACCGGCGGAGGCATGACCGATCGAGAACGTGAACGCACCGGCGACCGGATGCGAGTCGGCGGAGATAACCCGCCAGGACACTGTGTACGTGCCCTGGCGGTTTCCGTCGCGCAACGCGACCCCGACGGTGTCGGCGGGCCCGAAATGGGTGGCCCGCCCGTCGTCGACCTGGCTGCCGTCCGGGCCGAAGATGCGGACGCCGTCCGTGGCGACCTGTACCGTTTCGCTGAACTTCAGCGAAACCCGCGCGGGTGCGGTGGGCAGCACCGCACCCTGCGCGGGATCGGTCACGTCGAGCGCGGCGTGCGCGGACGCGATACCCGGGCCGGCGAACAACACGAGCCAGCCGCTCAGCACGAACAGCAGAGCCGCGCGGGCTGCGGTCATTCCGCGCGCGAGCGGGAACGCAGCCGCGGCAGCAGGCCCACCGCGAGCGCGATCGCGGCCAGCACGATCGCGATGATGCCGAGCACCGTTCCGGTGCTCGAGCCAGAATCCGAGCCGGTGCTCACGGCGGCGGCAGTGACCGCGGCGCTGGTGGCCGCGTTCTTCGGTGTCAGCTTCAGCACGGGCGCGGGGTGCTCGGCCTCGGGCCCGCCAGGGCTGGTGGTGTCGATCCAGCGGACGACTTCGCCGCTGTCATACGTTTGCAGCGCCTTGAACACCAGCTGGTCGGTGTCGGTCGGCAACGGGCCCATCGACACGTCGAACTCCTCGAACGAGCCGGGCGGGATCTTGCCGCCGGTCCAGACGATCTTCGACACGGCCTCGGTCAGCTGCCCGTCGTCGGTCTGGATCGGTTGGGCCAGCGGGGTTTTCTCGACCTTCGCGGTCCACCCCGGCACGGCGCGGGTGGACACCGAGGCGAGCGGGTGGTCGGCCGGGAAGTCGATCTCCACCTGCGTCGTCGAGGCGTTGTCGCGTTCGGTCGGCACGCGGAAGGAGACCTTGGCGTAGCCGCCCTGCTGGGCGGAATTCGGGTTGGCGGTGACGTGCGCCGAGGCCACGGCGGGTGCGGCCAGCAGCGCGACGGCCGCAGCCGCGGCGAGCACGGCAAGGCGGCGGAGGGGTCGGGACATGGGGACACTCCAGAGGGGACGGTTGAGCGGGGGAACTCAGGCCGCGTGGTGCCGGCTCGCCGGCCGGTGCCAGCGCGGATGATGCGGTTGCGGCGCGTCCGGGGCGTCGCTCGTGCTGCCGGACGGTTCGACGCGCCGGCCCGGGGTGAGCGCGTCACCGGCGCCGGGCAGCCGGTCGTCGCGGTGTTGGTGACGCACGACGAACAGCAGCGCCAGCCCGATCACGACGAACACGTGCGACGCGAGGCGTCCCAGGGAGACCGCGTGACCGAGCAGGTCCGCGATGGACAGCCCGGTGAGCACCAGCACGAACCCGGTCATCACCGGCAGTTGCCCGGCCGCGGCCCGGGGCCGGAGTGCGGCCCAGAGCAGGCCGATACCGACGGCGATGTTCCACGCGGTGCTTTCGTGGGTGAGGTGCTCCAGCATCGACGCGCCGGACATCGCGTCCATCCCGGTCGCCGCGCCGAGCAACTGCGCCACGGACAACGCCAGCTGTGCGAGCGCGACGATGCCGAGTCCGATCCGGACCGGCCACCGTTCGCCGGTGGGGGCGGGAATCCGCTCCAGGATGACGCCGGTCAGGTCGGGCATCGCGGGCGCGGCGCGCACCGTCATCCAGCGGCGCAGGTCCTGCGCGCCGGAGTACCACGCCCGGCAGTCCGCACAGGACTCCAGATGCCGGTCGACGGTGGCGGGGTCCACCGGCTCCGGCTCACCGTCGATCCGCGCGGACAGCGCTTCCCGGAAAGTCTCGCATCGCACGCCTTCCTAGTCGTGCCCAGCGCGGGAAAGTTCCCGGTGACCATGTACTAGCCTCAACCGCCGTGCCAGGAACGCGCGCCGACGACGACCGGGTCACCGCACTGGCGATCGCGGCCGGCCGCGGCGACCGGGGCGCGCTGGCCGAGTGGGTGCGGGCGACGCAGGCGGACGTGTGGCGGCTGCTGGCGCATCTGGCGGACACCGATCGCGCCGACGACCTGACCCAGGAGACGTATCTGCGGGCGTTCAGCGGCCTGCCTCGCTTCGCCGGCCGGTCGTCGTCGCGGACGTGGCTGCTCTCGATCGCGCGCCGGGTTCTCGTCGACCACATCCGCGCGGCGGCATCGCGGCCGCGGCTCGTCGCGCAGGCCGAATGGGAACCCGTCGACGGGCACACCAGTGGGGGCTTCGAGGACGTCGTCGAACTCGGGCTGCTACTCGCCGACCTGTCGCCCGAGCGGCGGGAAATCCTTGTGCTGACCCAAATTCTGGGACTGTCCTATGAGGAGGCGGCGCAGGTGTGCGGTTGCCCGGTCGGCACCGTGCGGTCCCGGATCGCCCGGGCCCGCGAAGACCTGCTCAAGGCGACGCGGCTGCGCGACGATGACGTGTTGTGAGCTCGGGCGCCGGGGTCCCGCGGAACCGCTTCAGCCGGAGACTGTTGGACACCACCAGGAAACTCGACAGGGCCATCGCCGCACCGGCGATCATCGGGTTGAGCAGCCCGGCGGCGGCCAGCGGCAGCGCGCCGAGGTTGTAGGCGAACGCCCAGAACAGGTTGGCCTTGATCGTCGCGAGAGTCTTGCGGGACAACCGGATCGCGTCGACGGCGGCGAGCAGGTCGCCGCGCACCAGCGTCAGGTCGCCGGCTTCGATCGCCGCGTCCGTGCCGGTGCCGATGGAGAGGCCGAGGTCGGCCGCCGCGAGTGCGGCGGCGTCGTTGACCCCGTCGCCGACCATCGCGACCACCGCGCCGCGGGCCTGCAGATCCTCGATCACGCGCACCTTGCCCTCGGGCGACACCCCGGCGATGACCTCGTCGATCCCCACCTCGCGGGCGATCGAGCCGGCGACGGTCTCGTTGTCCCCGGTCAGCAGCACGGGCCGCAAGCCGAGCCCGCGTAGCTGCCGCAGCGCGGTCGCCGACGTCGGCTTGATCGTGTCCGCGACGACGAACACCGCGTGCACGATGCCGTCCCAGCCGGCGACCACCGCTGTGCAGCCGGCCGCCTCGGCCTCGTTCTTGGCCCGCAGCAACGACATCGGCATCATGAAGCCGGTCAGCAGGTCGAGTTTTCCCGCGGTGATGCGGTAACCGTCGACCGTGCCCTGCACGCCGGCCCCGGCGACGGACCGGAAGTCCCGCACCGCGGGCAGCTGGCCGAGCCGCTTGGTGGCGGCCGTGGCGATGCACGAGGCGATCGGATGCTCCGATGCCTCCTCGACCGCGCCGACGAGCCACAGCAGATCGTCGACGTCCACGTTCTTGCCGGCGTGCACCCGCACCAGACTCGGCCGGCCTGCCGTCACGGTGCCCGTCTTGTCGAGCACGATCGTGTCGACCCGCCGGGTGGATTCCAGCGCTTCCGGCCCCTTGACCAGCACACCGAGCTGCGCGGCGCGACCGGTGCCGACGAGCAGCGCGGTCGGTGTGGCAAGGCCGAGCGCGCACGGGCAGGCGATGATCAGCACCGCGACCGCGGCGGTGATGGCGGCGTCCGCGCTCGCGCCGGTGCCGAGCCAGAACCCGAGCGTGCCGACGGCCAGTGTCAGCACGATCGGCACGAACACCCCGGCCACCCGGTCGGCCAGGCGCTGTGCCGCGGCCTTGCCGCTCTGGGCCTTCTCGACCATCTTGGCGATTCTGGCCAGCCGGGTGTCCGCGCCGACCCTGGTCGCGCGCACGACGAGCCGCCCGCTGAGCGCGATCGTCGCGCCGGTGACCTCGTCGCCCGCGGTCACCTCCACCGGCATCGACTCGCCGGTGACCGTGCTCAGGTCGACCGTCGAATCGCCGTCGATGACCACACCGTCGGTCGCGATCTTCTCGCCGGGGCGGGTGACGAACTCGTCGCCGACGCGCAGGCGTTCGATCGGCACCCGGTCCTCGCGGCCGTCGCGCAGCATCGTCACGGTCTTGGCGCCGAGGTCGAGCAGCGTCCGCAGCGCCGCACCCGCGCGCCGGCGCGAGCGGGATTCGAAGTAGCGGCCGGTCAGGATGAACACGGTGACCCCGGCGGCGACCTCGAGGTAGATACCGTCGTGGTCGAGCGGTTTCGGGGTGAACGAGAACTCGTGCCGGATCCCGGGCACCCCGGCGTTGCCGAGGAAAAGCGAGTACAGCGACCACAGGAAGGCCGCGGCCACGCCCAGCGAGACGAGGGTGTCCATGGTCCCGGTGCCGTGGCGCAGGTTCGTCCACGCGGCGCGGTGGATCGGCCACGCGCCCCACACCGCCACCGGCGCCGCGAGCATGACCGACAGCCACTGCCAGTTGGTGAACTGCAGGGGCGGCACCATGCCGAGCGCGATCACCGGCACGGCGAGCGCCGCGGTGACGATGAGCCGCCGCCGCGCCGGATCGCCGGTCACCTGTGCGGCGGGCTCGGGCTCCGCGCGCGGCCGGGGCGGCTGTGCCGTGTACCCGGCCGCCTCGACGGCCCGCACGATGTCCTCGACCGAGGTGCCGTCCGGGATCTCCACGTGCGCCTTCTCGGTCGCGTAGTTGACCATCGCCCGCACGCCGTCGAGCTTGTTGAGTTTCCGCTCGACCCGCGCGGCGCAGGCACCGCAGGTCATGCCGCCGATCGCCAGCTCGGTCTCGGTGACCGGGCCGGGCCCGGCGGGCGCTACCGGACCGTTCCGCCCAGCAGCCACCCCAACCCGAACACGACCATCAGCGCTACGCCGAAGAGCAGCAGTCTCGTCGAGGTGCCCATCCTGGGTCATCGCACCAGCTCGTAGCCCGCCGTCCGGACCGCGGCCGCCAGCTGCTCGATGTCCAGCATCCCGTCGCCGGCGACCCGGACATTGCCCCGCCCGAGATCCACCTCGACCGAGCGGACGCCGGGCAGCTCACCCACCTCCTCCCGCACCGATGCCGCGCAGTGTTCGCAGGTCATGCCGGAAACGGCGAAGGTCATCTGAGCCATGGGTCGTCCTCTCGGTCGTGGCCTCGTCGCGAGGCGGTGTTCTCACCGCTGTCGAGGTCGTCGGCCCGAGGCGAAAAGTTCCGGGATCTTCAGGCGCCGGCGGGCACCAGGACGGCGGACAGCCGGGCCAGCACCTCCGGCTGTGCCCGGTAGTAGACCCAGGTGCCGCGGCGCTCGCCGGTGATCAGGCCGGACTCGCGCAGCACCTTGAGGTGGTGGGAAATCGTCGGGCCGGTGAGGTCGAACGCGCCGGTCAGATCGCAGACGCACACCTCGCCGCCGCCGTGGGAGGCGATCAGCGACAGCAACCGCAGCCGGACGGGATCGGCGATCGCCTTGAACAAGCGCGACAACTCCACCGCCTGCTCGGCCGACAGCGGCGTGTCGGCCAGCGGGGAGCAACAGGCGTCCATCACGACGACCGGCAGCTGTTTCGACATGCGTCTATCTTGACAGCGATCTATTCAGTGGGCAATTCTTGATTCGACAACCGTCTATTCAAGGAGGATGACCATGTCCCGCGTGCAACTCGCGCTCCGCGTCGCCGACCTGCCGGGCTCGATCGAGTTCTACTCGAAGCTGTTCGGCACCGAGCCCGCGAAGCTGCGGCCCGGCTACGCCAACTTCGCCGTCGAAGAGCCCGCGCTCAAGCTCGTCCTCCTCGAAGGCGAGCCCGGCCAGGCGACCGCGCTGGATCACCTCGGGGTCGAAGTCGAATCCACCGACGAGGTCAGCGCCGCCGGCAAGCGCCTCACCGGCGAGGGGCTGGAGACGCTGACCGAGGACGACACCACCTGCTGCTATGCCGTCCAGGACAAGGTGTGGGTGCACGGTCCCGGCCAGGAACCGTGGGAGGTCTACACCGTCAAGGCCGACTCTCAGACCTTCGGCACCGAGGCCACCGCCACCTGCTGCGCGCCGAACGCGGGTCAGGCCGCCGGCTGACGTCGTGCCGCAACAACCCGGCCAAGCCACCGATCGAGCAGCAGCGCCGCACCCGCCAGCGCGAGGAATAACACGGCGACGAGTACGCAGTTCAGCGCGACCTGCGGGTAGCCCAGCCGGCCGGCCTCCAGGAACGGGTACGGGTAGAAGCCGGTCGCCGCGCCGCGGATGAGCGTGAAAGCCAGCCACAGCAACGGATACGCGAGGCTCCACCACACGGTGCGCGGGCTGAGCGTCCCATGTGGACCGAACACCAGCCAGCCGAGCACGCCGAGCAGCGGCGAAACCGTGTGCAGCAACTGGTTCGCGAGCTGCCCGGCCGGGGTCAGCTCGAGCAACCCGGCGAGCGCGATGTGGTAGACGACGCCGGTGACCGCGATCGCGAGCACGCCGTCGAGCCGCAGTGTGCGGAACACGGTGGACCGGCGATCCGGGTGCAGCGCGAGCAGCAGGCTGGTGGCGCCGAGGATGAGGTTCGACAGGATCGTGAAGTAACAGAACACGTTGGCCACTCGCGCCGCGGGCGAGGCGAAGAGCCCGCCCGTGGCGTGCGCGGTGTCGATCAGCTGCACCACGACTCCCACGAGCACCGTCAGTGCGGTGAGGGCGAACCACGCGCGAGCGACCATGACGGCACCGTACTGTCCATTGTGGTCTGCCGCTCGGCAGAGCCTGCCTCCCGGACCGGAGCGCGACCGGCCAGCTTAAGGTGCGGCTATGCCACTGTTCTCGTTCGAGGGCGTCAGCCCGACCGTGCACCCCGACGCCTGGATCGCCCCCACCGCCACCCTCATCGGTGACGTCGTCATCGAGAAGGACGTGTCGATCTGGTACGGCGCGGTCATCCGGGCCGACTTCGGCAAGATCGTCATCCGCGAGGGCGCCAACATCCAGGACAACTCGGTACTGCACGTCAACACCGGGGTGTGCGAGATCGGCCGCAACGTGACCGTCGGGCACCTGTGCCTGGTGCACGACTGCACCGTCGGCGAGCAGGCGCTGATCGGCAACGGCGCCACCGTGCTGGACCAGGCGGTCATCGGGGAGCGCGCGCTCGTCGCCGCCGGGGCCACCGTGACCCCGAACACGCGGGTGCCGGCCGAGCACATCGCGATGGGCAGCCCGGCGAAGAAGTTCGTGCCGCTGACCGACTCGGCCCGCGCCTGGGTGGACCACAACGCCGCCGTCTACCAGCAGCTGGCCCGGCGGCACGCCGACAGCGTCGCCCCGGTCGACTAGTCTGGGGTGCGCAAAGCGACTGGCGCCGTAGAGGTGGAGCACCACCGGGAAGCGACCGACGAGGCCGGCACCGCGCGCCTGGGTGTGGCCAGTCTCAGGAGTAGGGAATGACGCACCAGCCACCGATTCCGACCCTCACCGCCGCCGACCCCGAGATCGCCGGTTTCGTCGAGGACGAAGCCCGCCGCCAGGCCGAGAAGATCCGCCTGATCGCTTCGGAGAACTACGTTTCACAGGCCGTGCTGGAAGCCACCGGCACCGTGCTGACGAACAAGTACTCCGAGGGCTACGCGGGCAAGCGCTACTACGAGGGCCAGCAGGTCATCGACCAGCTCGAGGCGGTCGCGATCGAGCGCGCGAAGTCCCTGTTCGGCGCCGACCACGCGAACGTGCAGCCGTACTCCGGCTCGCCGGCGAACCTGGCCGTGTACTTCGCGTTCGCGCAGCCGGGCGACACGGTGCTGGGCATGTCGCTGCCCGCCGGCGGCCACCTCACGCACGGCGCACCGGTGTCGATCACCGGCAAGTGGTTCAACGCCGTGCAGTACGGCGTGCGCAAGGAGACCGGCCGCGTCGACTTCGACCAGGTGCGTGACCTGGCCAAGGAGCACCGGCCGAAGCTGATCGTCGCCGGTGGCACGGCGATCCCGCGCACCATCGACTTCCCGGTGTTCGCCGAGATCGCGCGTGAGGTCGGGGCCGTGCTGGTCGCCGACATCGCGCACATCGCGGGCCTGATCGCCGGTGGCGCGCACCCGTCGCCGGTCGGGCACGCGCAGGTCATCACCACCACCACGCACAAGACGTTGCGTGGCCCGCGCGGCGCGATGATCCTGTCCGACGCCGAACACGCCAAGGCCATCGACAAGGCGATCTTCCCGGGCCTGCAGGGCGGCCCGCACAACCACACGACGGCGGGTATCGCGGTCGCGCTGGGCGAGGCGGCCAAGCCGGAGTTCCGCGACTACGCGCACGCCATCGTCGCCAACGCGAAGGCGCTCGCCGCCGCGCTCACCGAGCGCGGTTTCGACCTCGTCTCCGGCGGCACCGACAACCACCTGCTGCTGGTGGACCTGACCAGCAAGCAGATCGGCGGCAAGCCGGCCGCGAAGGCGCTGGACCGGGCGGGCATCGAGCTCAACTTCAACACGGTGCCGTTCGACCCGCGCAAGCCGTTCGACCCGTCGGGCATCCGGCTGGGCACCGCGGCGATCACCACCCGCGGCCTCACCCCCGAGCAGCAGCCGCAGATCGCCGAGTGGATCGACCGCACGGTCGCCGCCGCTTCGGCCGATGACGACGCGGCGCTCGACAAGATCGCGGGCGAGGTGCGCGAGCTTCTGGTCGCGTACCCGGTCCCGGGCTACAAGGCCTGAGCACACGAAAACGGCCGGTTCCCGTTGGTGGGAGCCGGCCGTTTTCGCGTTCGGTCAGTGCTCGCCGGCCTCGGCGGCTTCCTTGGCCAGGCGGTCGGTCTCGCGCTGGTAGGAGCGCTTGATCTCGGCCTCCGCCTCGACCCGGCCCACCCAGTCCGAGCCCTCGACGCTCTTCGCCGGCTCCAGATCCTTGTACACCTGGAAGAAGTGCTCGATCTCGAGCTTGTGGAACTCGTTCAGGTGATGGATGTCGCGCAGGTGCTCCAGCCGCGGGTCGTCCGAGGGCACCGCGAGGACCTTGTCGTCCGGGCCCTTCTCGTCGGTCATCCGGAACATGCCGATCGCGCGGCAGCGGATCAGGCAACCGGGGAACGTCGGCTCCTGCACCAGGACCAGCACGTCGAGCGGGTCACCGTCCTGACCGAGGGTGTCGTCGATGAACCCGTAGTCGGCGGGGTACTGGGTGGCCGTGAACAGGGTGCGGTCCAGCCGGATGCGCCCGGTTTTGTGGTCCACTTCGTACTTGTTGCGCTCCCCTTTGGGGATTTCGATGGTGGCGTCGAACTCCACGGCGATCCTCGCTGAACTCGTCTTTTCGGGGCCGCCCCTGGCGGCTCACGATTCGCTGACTTGTCTTCACTAGTGTGGACCACGCGCCGTTGGGAAGCCGCACCAATGTCATCTTGACTACTGTGAGTTTGGCCCCTGGTGCGCCGACGCGATGAGGAGGGGTGCGTGCCGCCGCACGAAGACGAGCCGGCCTGGCCGTCCGACGATTCGGACGTGGCCGACGTCGGCGCGCCCGGCGAGAAGCCCGAGCCCGCGGACGAGTCCGAGTCCGCCGAGGATCCTGTCGAGAAGGCGGCCGTGGAGGAGGCGGACGAGCCTGCTGAGGACGGCGAGGCCGCCGAGCAGCCGGCCGCGCCCAAGGTCTCCTTGCCCGAGCAGGCGACCTTGTGGGTCGAGGCGCCCAAGGACCTCCCGAAGGACGAACCGGAAGAACCGAAGGTGGAGCAGCGCACGGCGTTTCTCCCGCCGGTGAAGATGAACCTGTTCACGCCGCTGCCGGTCGAAAAACCGAAGGCCGAAGCGCCAAAGGAGAGCGTCGAGGAGCGCACAGCGTTCTTCCCAGCGGTGAAATCAGAGCAGACGACCGCGCCGCAGGAGCGTGCTGAGGAGCGCACCGCCTTCCTGCCCGCGGTCAAGCCGGTCGAGAAACCCAAGGAACCGACGAAGCCCGCGCCACAGGAACGTGCTGAGGAGCGCACGGCGTTCATGCCCGCGGTCAAGCCGCCCGTGGAGCAGGTGACCCGCCCGGTCGAACAGCCGAGCTTGTTCCAGCCGTTGTCACGCCCGGTGCCGCCGCCACGACCTGTCCCACCGGCCGGGCAGATGCACGCCCAGCCGATGCGGATCGAACCGTCCGGCGAGTCGCACCCCGCCGAACCCACCCAGCCGCCGCCCACCGAGCCGACCCCGCCGCCGCCCGCGGAACCGCCGCGCAACCGCCGGCGCGGATTGCTCGTCGGCGGTGCGATCGTGCTGGTGCTGGTGATCGCCGCCGGGGTCGCCGGGGCGACGCCGTACGTGTCGAACCGGCTCGGCCTGCCGTGGGCGCCGAACCTGCCCAAGGGCGACCTGCCCGAGCCCGCGGCCGTCACGCTGGCGTTGCGGCCGCCCAACTCCTCCGCGCCGACCCCGTCCGGCGCCGGGATCTCGGCGGCCCTCGCGGGCCCGGCGGCCAACGGCGCGCTGGGCACCCTCGCCGGTGTCGTCATCGACCCGGCGACCGGTGAGACGTTGTGGAACCACAACTCGGGCCAGTTGCTGACCCCGGCGTCGGCGACGAAGCTGCTCACCACGTCGGCCGCGCTGCTCACGCTGGACCACGGTCTGCAGATCCCGACGAAGGTCGTGCAGGGCTCCTCGCCGGACACCGCGGTCATCGTCGCGGGCGGCGATCCCACGCTGTCCTCGCTGCCCGGCGGGAAGGACTCGGTCTACCCGGGTGCCGCGCACCTCGACGATCTGGTGGCCCAGGTCAAGAAGGCGTCCGGCGGCGCCATCAAGAAGGTGCAGCTCGACGCCTCGCTCTACGCGGGCGCACCGGCCGCGCCCGGCTGGGCGCCGGAGGACGCGCCGTCCACCTACGCCGTGCCAGTCGTGCCGGGGATGCTCGACGGCGGCCGGTCGAACCCGACGGTCGATGAAGTGCCACGCACCGGTGACCCGGGCGGCGTACTGCTGCAGACGTTCGCGCAGCGGCTCGGCGCGACGGCGGCCGGGAACGCGACCGCGCCGGCGGGCGCCAAGGTGCTGGGTGAGGTGCGCTCGGCACCGCTCACGGAGTTGGTCGACAACCTGTTGCAGATCTCGGACAACAACCTCGCCGAAGCGGTCGGCCGCCAGACGGCGATCGCGACCGGTGGCCCCGCCACGTTCGGCGGCGTCGCGGACTCGACGCTGAAAACGTTGGCACAGAACGGTTTCGATGTGTCCGGTGTGGTGCTCAACGACGGCAGCGGGCTGTCTGTCTTGAACAAGGTGCCGCCGAAGCTGCTCGCGCAGCTGCTCACCGTCGCCGCCGCGCCCGACAACAAGGACCCGCGCACGGCGAAGCTTCGCCCGCTGCTGGAAGGGCTCCCGGTGGCTGGTGGCAGCGGCACGCTCGCGGACCGCTACAACACGCCGAACTCGTCGACGGGCAAGGGCTGGGTGCGGGCCAAGACCGGCACGCTTTCGGGTGTCAACACGCTCGCCGGGGTGGTGCTCGACAAGGACGGCCGAGTGCTGGTGTTCGCGATGATGTCCAACGGTTCCAACATCCTCGAAGCCCGCCCCGCCCTCGACGCGGTCGCGGCAACCTTACGTGGCTGCGGATGCCGATAGGGGCGGGTAGCTTCGGGAGAATGAACACGGTGACCGAGGAAAAGACGCGTCCGGTCGTGGACTGGTCGCTCGCCGCGGCGACGGGTGCGTTCCTCGTGCGGGGCGGCCCGGCGGTGTCACGCGAGGAGGCGCAGCTGGCGGTCAGCGAGCTGCGGGAGCTCACCGTGAACGCCGAGGCGCATGTCCGGGAGCTGACCGGGCTCGGTGCGGGGCTGCCACTCCTTCCCGGCGAGGTCGTCGACCGGCCGGGTTGGGTGCGTGCCGCCGCCGCGGGCCTGGATTCCTTGACCAGCAACGCTTTGCGCGCGCTCCCGTCGAATCCGCTCGCGCCCGTGCTCGCCGGCGGCGCCGGGGTGCAGACCGGGGTGGTGCTGGCGGTTCTCGCGTCCCGCGTGCTCGGCCAGTACGACCCGTTCGGCGGGGCCGGCGGCCGCCTGCTCCTGGTGGCGCCCAACGTCGTCACCGCGCAGCACACGATGCAGGTGCCGGGCCGGGACTTCCGGCTGTGGGTCTGCCTGCACGAGTGCACACACCGCCTGCAGTTCACCGCGGTGCCCTGGTTGCGCGACTACTTCGCCGACGAGGTCGAGCGCCTCGTCAGCGGGCTCGCCACCGAGGACGACGGGGTCGCCGATTTCGTCAGCCGGCTGCCCACGGCCTTGCGGGAAGCCAAGCGCGCCAAGGCGGACGGCAGTGTGGTGGCGCTGAGCCAGCTGCTGCGCTCACCGCAGCAGCGCGCGGTGTTCGACAAACTCCTTGCCCTGTCGACGTTGCTGGAGGGGCACGCCGACTACGTGATGGACGCGGTCGGTCCCGGCGTGGTGCCCGCGGTCGAGCAGATCCGCGCCCGCTTCACCGCCCGGCGCAACGGCGGCGGCCTGCTGGACCGGCTGCTGCGCACCCTGCTCGGGATCGACGCCAAGATCCGCCAGTACGCACAGGGCGCGGCGTTCACCCGGCATGTCGTCGACCGCGTCGGCATGACCGGTTTCAACGCCGTGTGGACCTCGCCGAACACGCTGCCCAGCCGCGCCGAGATCGCCGACCCGGCGGCATGGGTGCGGCGTGTGCACGGCTGACGACCTGATCCCGGTCCGCCTTGCGGTGCGGCGGTTTCTGGCCGCGCACGCCGAGGCGGACTTCGACGTCGCGGTGTCTGGTGGCGCCGATTCCCTCGCCCTCGCCGAGGCATCCGCGCACGAGGGACACAAGCTCGGCCTGCGGGTGCGCGCGCTGGTCGTCGACCACGGTCTGCAGGACGGCTCCGCCGAAATCGCCGAGGCGGCCGCCGCCACGGCGCGCACGCTCGGCGTCGACGAGGCTGAGGTGCTAACCGTCGAAGTCGGCGGGTCAGGCGGGATCGAAGCGGCCGCGCGGCGGGCCCGCTACGCGGCCCTGTCCGGCAAGGGCCGTGGCCTCGTGCTGCTCGGGCACACCCGGGACGATCAGGCGGAGACAGTGTTGCTCGGCCTCGGCCGGGGCTCCGGGCCGCGCTCGATCGCCGGCATGAAACCGCTCGATCCGCCGTGGGGACGCCCGCTGCTGGACGTGCCACGGTCGGCCACTGTCGCCGCCTGCGCGGCGCTGGGTGTCCGGCCGTGGCAGGACCCGTTCAACGCCGACCCGCGGTTCACCCGCGTCCGGTTGCGCACGGAAGTGTTGCCACTGCTGGAAGACGTCCTTGCCGGCGGCGTCGCGTCGGCGCTCGCCCGCACCGCGGCACAGGTGCGCGAGGACCTGGAGACCCTGGACGCGCTCGCCGAAGAATTCACCCACGAGGGCGAGACCCTGGACGCGAAGGCACTCGAAGACGTCCCGCCCGCGCTGCGCCGGCGAGTGCTCCGGCGCTGGTTACTGGACCGCGGCGGGTGTGATCTTTCCGACTCGCACCTGCGTTCTGTCGACGCGTTGATCGGCGAATGGCGTGGTCAGGGTGGTGTGTGGCTGCCGGGCGGCTTGGTGGTGGCGCGGACACATGGCACCCTGAGCATGAATCGTCGCGAAGCAGCCAGAGGGGAATGACCCGTGTACGAAGGCGAGATCGCCTCCGTGCTCGTCACCGAGCAGCAGATCCAGGACAAGGTCACCGAACTCGCCAAGCAGATCGCGGCGGACTACACCAGGGACGGCAACACCAGCGATCTCCTGCTCGTCGGCGTGCTCAAGGGCGCGGTGATGTTCATGACCGACTTCGCCCGCGCGCTGCCGATCCCGGCGCAGCTGGAGTTCATGGCGGTGTCCTCCTACGGGTCCTCGACCTCGTCGTCGGGCGTGGTGCGGATCCTCAAGGACCTCGACCGGGACATCGCGGGCCGGCACGTCCTGATCGTCGAGGACATCGTGGACTCCGGGCTGACGCTGTCCTGGCTGCTGAAGAACCTCGCGAGCCGCAACCCGGCGTCGCTCGACGTCTGCTCGCTGCTGCGCAAGCCGGAAGCGGTCAAGGTCGACGTGCCGGTGAAGTACGTCGGCTTCGACATCCCGAACGAGTTCGTCGTCGGCTACGGCCTCGACTACGCGGAGCGTTACCGCGATCTCCCCTACATCGGCACCCTCGACCCCAAGGTCTACAGCGCCTGAGTAACAGACGGTGAACGGCGGCGCACGCTTGCGAGAATCCGGAACCTGACAGCGGGGAAAGCCGTCATACTCCTTGTCCGAGTGCGTTAGCCTATGCGAACAGGGGTAGCCGGGCGGCCACTCCCGGCATCGACTTTGGGGCAGGAGAGAACCGATGGGGAACAGCTACGCGGATGCCGCGGCGTTTCGCAACGCGGCGGTCAACGGTCAGCTGGGAGTGGACCCGGACGCCGCGCAGAACGTGCTGAAGAAGATCCGCGCCGGCAAGGACTCGGTCGAGAACCTCCTGCGCGGCGCCGGTGCGCTCGCGGAGCCCCCGAAGCTGGGCGCGAACCCCGTCGGTGACGCCATCGCTGCCAAGTTCGCCCAGCGCGCGGACGGCGGCGGCGACTCCTACACCACCGCGCTGCAGAATCTCTACAGCCAGTACGAGCAGGCCGAGCAGGGCGTCGTCGAGGCGATGCGCCACTACCAGCAGATCGACCAGGCTGCCGCGGACGCGCTGTCCGGCGGGCAGGCGTGAATCCGGGGGCGAGCAGCATGACCGGCAGCGACAACCAGTACGGCGGCGGCACGCCGACCAGTTCCGTGCCTCTCGGCGACAACAGCCAGAGCGCGGCGATCGTCCAGCAGGCGCGCAGCAGCGCGGGCGGGTTCGACTACGGCTCGGACCGCGCGATCGCCAGCCCGCCCAACTGGGCCTCGCAGGAGAGCGACCAGCTGTACCAGGGCGCCACCCAGAACAACGATCCGGCGACGGCCGAGGCCACCGGGCACACCTGGAAGTCGCACGGCGACGAGCTGCACCAGGCGGCCAACGACCTGTACAACGCGATCACCGAGCTCGGCGCGGTCTGGATCGGCCAGGGTGCCGGTGGCGCGCAGGGCGCGCTGGTCGGCATCGCCAACTCGAGCCAGCAGGCCGGCGACGCCGCGCACACCATGTCGAGCCGGATGGCGCAGCAGGCCTCGGCCGCCGCCGAGGTCAAGAAGATGCCGGCGCCCAAGGAGTTCGACCCGGCGAAGCAGACCGCGGCGATGCTGGCGGGTGGCCCCGCCGCGATGGTCGCCGACATGAAGCAGCAGGCCGACGAGGCCAAGTCGGTGCACGAGCAGCAGGTCCAGTACTTCAACGCCTACACCCAGGCGATGTCGGAGGTGGACGACTCGACGCCGAGCTTCGGCCCGGAGTCCCTCGGCCTCCCGCCGCAGGGTTCGATCGCCGGCACCACGAAGGCGTCCTCGGTCGGTGCGGCGGGCGCGATCCCCGGTGCCTACGGTGCCGGCTCGCTCGGCCCGATGACTGGCATGCAGGTCGGCGGCGGCGACTTCGCCGGACACGCTTCGGCTTTCGGCGGCCACATCGGTGACGCCGCGCAGTTCGCCGGTGCCGGTGCGGCCGGCGGTCCCGGTGCCCAGATTCCCGGAACGCCCGGCGCGCCGGGTGCCCCAGGCACTCCGGGCACCCCCGCGGGCCCGAGTGTGGTCTCCGGCGCGGGCGTGTCCCCGGCCGCGCACGCGACGCCGGTGCCGACCAGCGGCGGAGGCGGCGGTGCGGCGCTCGGCGTCGGGCTCGGCCTGGCCGGTGCCGGGCTCGGCGCGGCCGCGGGCAAGGCGGTCCTGGGCCGTGGCAACAAGAGCGGCGCCAAGGAGAACCCGGACGAGACGGCCGCGGCGAGCACCGACCAGGCGCAGCAGCAGGGCAACAGCGCGGCCGGGAACATGCCGCAGCAGCCGGTGATGTCGCCCAACGGCACGATCGGCGGCACCACCACCCCGCCGCCCGCCGGTATGGGCGGCGGCATGGGCGGGATGGGTGCGGGCGGCGCTCAAGGCCAGGAGGACGAGGAGCACAGCCGCGCTTCGTACCTCGTCGAGGCCGACCCGGACGCGGCGTTCGGCGCCAACGTGGCGACCGCGCCGCCGGTCATCGGTGCCTGGACCGAGGAAGAGGACGAATAGTGACGCGTGCGGAGCTGCTGACTCCGCTGGAGCTGGACTTCCTGTGGGAGTCGTTCGGGGGCGGCGAACTGCCGTACCCGCTGGAGCTCCGGTCACACGGGGCGACCCTGGATGAACGCGCGCACCTGCGCCGGCAGGCGATGGCCGAGCTGGCCCGCCGTGGTGTCGCGGACGGCCGGGGACGCCCCGAGCCGCATGTCGAGAACTTCTTCGAGGTGCTCGCCGGTTCGGAGGTGAGCCTCGACTCGGTGCACCTGTCGGCGCCGAACACGCCGCCGCTGCTCGCGGTGGCCGCCTCGCTCGGTGGCCAGGGCGTGCTCGCGGTGCGGGACGAGCGGGGCTATCACCTGCATCCGGCCCCGGCCGACGGCCTGGCGTCGGCGATCATCTCGCTGCTGCCGGGCGCGGCTCGCGGTGCGGAGAAGTCGATCACGGTGCCGCTGGCGCAGCTGCTCACCGGCACCGGCGCGGATTTCCTGCAGCGGCGGGTGGCGGACGCCACCGGACGGGTCAGCGCGGACGAGGACCGCAAGGCACTCGCCCGGTTGCAGGCGCAGCCGCGGCTGCGTGGCGGGCAGATCGGCGCGAACGCCCGCGGGCGGCTCGCCGGCAAGGTCCGGATGCCGGTGCTGAGCTGGTTCGACACCGAGTCGGGCCGCTACTTCACCCAGGCCAGCAGCGGTCACGACGGCCGTGACTGGATCACGATCGCGCCCGCCGACGCGGCTTCCCTGCGTCAACGGCTCAATGAGATGCTCACCGGTGCCGCCAGCACGACAGCACAGCCAGGCGTGGCACCGGGAGGGGCATGGTGACGACCGCCGGAGCGGAGTTCTTCACCCCGTTGACGTTCGACTTCCTGTGGGAGTCCGCCGGTCTCGGCGAACTGCCGTACCCGCTGCGGGTGCGTTCGCACGGCGTGACCATGGACGAGCGCGCGATGCTGCGCCGGCGGGCGGACAACGAGCTGCAGGCGCGGGGCCTGCGTGACCACTTCGGCCGGCTCGAACCGTGGGTCGAGGAGTGGTTCGGCGTGCTGGCCCGGCCGACGCTGAGCATCGACGCGCTGCACATCCCCGACTTCCAGGCGCCGCCGGTCGGAATTCTCGCCGCGTCCGACGGCCGGATCGGCGTGATCGCCACCCAGACCGCCGACGGCGTCTGGCTGCGCCCGACCTTCGCGGAGGGCCTCGCCTCGACCGTCGTCGAATTGCTGCCGCAGGGCAACCGCGGCACCGAGGCCTCCATCACGCTGCCCGTCGACGAGGCGCTGGGCATCCCGCCGGCCAGGGTCCCGGTGACACCCGACGGCGAGGCGGCGCCGACCACCAAGGGCGCCGCCAGGTCTCGCCGCCGGACCTCGCTGAGCGACCAGGTCGCCGACCCGCGCGAGTCCTACGCCCGGCTCGCCGGCCAGCCGCGGTTGCGCGGCGGTCAGCTCGCAGCGAACAGCCGCAACGAGGTGAACGGCCGCCGCCGCTCGCCGGTGCTGGCCTGGTTCGACACCAAGACCGGCCGCTACCTCAGCCTTTCCCGGGCCGGCGGCGATGGGCGGGAGTGGGTGACGGTCGCTCCGGCCGACGCGAAGACCCTCCGCACGAGGCTGTCGGAGATGGTCGCGAGCGTCGCGTCCTGATCGGCGGGGAACCCTCCGGGCCGACCGGCCGTTGAGCTGCCGGAGGCTCAGGCGGGTGTCCAGCTCGACCGGACTGTACCCTGGTTGAACGGGTGTCCCCCGCGCACCGATAGTCGTTGTGTACACCGTGACGGCGGATGTCAGCATCTACCGCCTTACCAGGGAGGGTCAAGGCCAGCACGGCCGAGGCATATGGACCGGAAGCGCCTGCTCAGGAACCCACTTGTGTGGATTGTCGCGGTTCTGCTGCTGTACTTCGCGTTCAGCTCCATCTTCGACAGCAATCGCGGCTACACCCCGGTTCCCACTTCACAAGCGATCTCGCAGATCACCGCGAACAATGTGAAGGAAGCGAACCTTCAGGACAAGGAGCAGCAGCTCAAGCTGTCGCTCAACAACAAGATCGACGTCGACGGCCAGCAGGTCGACCAGATCATCACGTCGTACCCGTCCGGCGCGACCGATACGATCTACAACCAGCTGATCGGCGCGAAGAACGTCAAGTTCGCCACCACGGTCAGCCAGCAGTCGTGGATCTCGCAGCTGCTGATCTACCTGATCCCGCTGGGCCTGCTGCTCCTGCTGCTGATGTGGATGATGAACAACGCGCAGGGCGGCGGCAACCGCGTGCTCAACTTCGGCAAGTCCAAGGCGAAACAGCTGAACAAGGACATGCCCAAGACGACGTTCGGCGATGTCGCGGGTGCCGACGAGGCGGTCGAAGAGCTCTACGAGATCAAGGACTTCCTGCAGAACCCGTCCCGATACCAGGCGCTGGGCGCGAAGATCCCGAAGGGCGTGCTGCTCTACGGCCCGCCCGGTACCGGTAAGACGCTGCTCGCGCGGGCCGTCGCCGGTGAGGCCGGGGTGCCGTTCTACACGATCTCCGGTTCCGACTTCGTCGAGATGTTCGTCGGTGTCGGCGCCTCCCGTGTGCGTGACCTGTTCGAGCAGGCCAAGCAGAACTCGCCGTGCATCATCTTCGTCGACGAGATCGACGCGGTCGGCCGCCAGCGTGGTGCCGGTCTCGGCGGTGGGCACGACGAGCGCGAGCAGACGCTGAACCAGCTGCTGGTCGAGATGGACGGGTTCGACGCGCGCGGCGGCATCATCCTGATCGCGGCCACCAACCGGCCCGACATCCTGGACCCGGCGCTGCTGCGGCCCGGCCGGTTCGACCGGCAGATCCCGGTGTCGGCGCCCGACCTGAGTGGCCGGCGCGCGATCCTCGAGGTGCATTCCAAGGGCAAGCCGTTCGCGCAGGGCGTCGACCTGCAGGCGCTGGCCAAGCGCACCGTCGGCATGTCCGGTGCGGACCTGGCGAACGTGATCAACGAGGCGGCGCTGCTGACGGCCCGGCAGAACGGGCACGTGATCACCGACACCGCGCTCGAAGAATCGGTGGACCGCGTGATCGGCGGGCCGGCGCGCAAGAGCCGGATCATCTCCGAGAAGGAGAAGAAGATCACGGCCTACCACGAGGGCGGGCACGCGCTCGCCGCGTGGGCGATGCCGGACCTGGAGCCGGTGTACAAGCTGACGATCCTGCCGCGTGGCCGCACCGGCGGGCACGCGCTGGTCGTGCCCGAGGACGACAAGCAGTTGATGACCCGCTCGGAGATGATCGCCCGGCTGGTGTTCGCCCTCGGTGGGCGCACGGCCGAGGAACTGGTCTTCCACGAGCCGACCACCGGCGCGTCGTCCGATATCGAGCAGGCCACCAAGATCGCTCGCGCCATGGTCACCGAGTACGGCATGAGCGCCCGGCTGGGTGCGGTGAAGTACGGGCAGGAGCAGGGCGACCCGTTCCTGGGCCGGTCCGCGGGCCGGCAGCCGGACTACTCGCTCGAAGTGGCGCACGAGATCGACGAAGAGGTGCGCAAGCTCATCGAGACCGCGCACACCGAGGCGTACGAGGTGCTCAACACCTACCGCGACGTGCTCGACGATCTCGTCGTGGAGCTGCTGGAGAAGGAGACCTTGCAGCGCAAGGATCTCGCGCGGATCTTCGCGACCGTGGAGAAGCGCCCGCACATCACCGTGTTCAACGAGTTCGGTGAGCGCACGCCGTCGGACAAGCCGCCGGTGAAGACCCCGGGCGAGCTGGCGATGGAGCGCGGCGAGCCGTGGCCGCCGCCGCAGGAGGAGAAGGCCCCGCGTCCGGCGCCGGCGCCCGTCGGCAGCGTGTCGGGTGGAGCGGACCTTCCCGTGGCCCCGCCGCCGTACAGCCAGCCCGAACAGCCCGCCAACGCCAACCCGTACGCCCCGCCCGGGGCGCCGAACGGCGGCGGCCGCTACAGCCCGGCGAACGGCAGCAGCCAGTGGCCGCAGCCGTCCGGCGGCCAGGGCGGCCAGGGTGGCCCGCCGAACTACGGTGCCCCTCCGGGGTGGCGGCCGGCGACCGAGCCGACCGGTGGCGGCCAGCAGTGGCGCCCGCCGTCGGACGAATGGCGCAGACAGGGCGAAGAGCAGCGCGGCAAGTGGTTCGGCGAGTCCGGTGAGGGCCAGCACCGCCGCGATCCCGACGAGCAGGATGGTCAACATCGACAGTGAGCTGACCCGCGAACCCGGGCCGGTGTTCGACCAGGCACGTGCCGAGAAAGCCGTGCGTGAGTTGCTGCTGGCCGTCGGCGAGAACCCGGACCGGGAGGGTCTTCAGGACACCCCGGCCCGGGTCGCCCGCGCCTATCAGGAGATGTTCGCGGGCCTGTACACCGATCCCTCGGCGGTGCTGGACCGCACCTTCGACGAGGCGCACGAAGAGATGGTGCTGGTCACCGACATCCCGCTGTACTCGTTCTGCGAGCACCACCTGCTCCCGTTCCACGGCGTCGCGCACGTCGGTTACATCCCGAACGGGCAGGGGAAGGTCACCGGCCTGTCGAAGCTGTCGCGGCTGGTCGACCTGTACGCGAAGCGGCCGCAGGTGCAGGAGCGGCTGACCTCACAGGTCGCGGACGCCCTGGACCGCAAGCTCAAGCCGCGCGGGACGATCGTCGTGATCGAGGCCGAGCATCTGTGCATGTCGATGCGCGGTATCCGCAAGCCGGGTGCCCGCACGATGACCTCAGCGGTGCGCGGGATCTTGCAGTCCTCGGCCACCACGAGGGCCGAGGCGCTGGAGTTGATCAAGGGCCGTCGATGACCGCCGCCCTGCCTTCGCCGGGGCGGTGTGTCGTGATGGGCGTCCTGAACGTCACACCCGACTCGTTCTCCGATGGTGGCCGGTACCTCGACGCCGGCGCGGCGCTCGCCCACGCGCACGAGATGTGGGCGCGTGGCGCGGACATCATCGACGTCGGCGGTGAGTCGACCCGGCCGGGCGCGGCGCGCGTGGACGCGCAGACCGAGATCGACCGGGTGCTGCCGGTCATCCGCGTGCTCGCCCAGGACGGCTTGCGGCTCTCCGTCGACACGACGCGCGCCGCGGTCGCCGAAGCGGCGCTCGACGCGGGCGCGCGGATCATCAACGACGTCTCCGGCGGACTGGCCGACCCGAACATGGCGAAGGTCGCGGCGGCCACCGAGGCGCCGTGGATCCTGATGCACTGGCGCGGGCACAGCAAGGACATGAACAGCCTCGCCGAGTACGGCGACGTGGTCGCCGACGTGCGCGCCGAGTTGAGCGCGCGAGTGGACGCCGCGCTGGCCGCCGGGGTCGCGCCCGAGCGCATCGTGGTCGACCCCGGGCTCGGGTTCGCCAAGCACGCGCCGCACGACTGGGCCTTGCTGCACCACCTGAAGTCCTTTGTGGACATGGGCTACCCGGTGCTGGTCGGCGCCTCGCGAAAGCGCTTTCTCGGTCGCCTGCTCGCCGACGAGCACGACAAGCCGCGGCCGCCGTCCGGCCGGGAAGACGCGACCGCAGCCATCTCCGCGCTCGCCGCCGCGGCCGGGGCGTGGGGTGTCCGCGTGCACACCGTCGGCGCCTCCCTCGACGCCGTCACCGTCGCGTCCGCCTGGCGGCGCGGGCATGAGTGACCGCATCACGCTGACCGGGCTGCGCGTGTTCGGCCGGCACGGTGTCTTCGAGCACGAGAAGCGCGACGGGCAGGAGTTCGTCGTGGACATCATGGTGTGGCTCGACCTGACGGCAGCGGCGAAGACCGACGACCTGGCCCAAACGCTGCACTACGGCGAACTGGCCGAGCTTGCCGCTGGCATCGTCGGCGGCGAGCCGTACGACCTGATCGAGAGCGTCGCCGGGAAGATCGCCGACGAGGTCATGGAAGACGAGCGTCTGCAGGCCGTCGAGGTCACCGTGCACAAGCCGTCGGCGCCGATCCCGCTGACGTTCGATGACGTGGCCGTGACCGTGCGGCGGCAGCGGTGAGCCGCGCGGTCCTGTCGCTGGGCTCGAACCTCGGCGACCGGCTCGGTTATCTGCGATCGGTGGTGACCGGCCTCGGTGACGCGCTCGTCGCAGTGTCCACTGTGTACGAAACGAAACCGTGGGGTGTCGAGGACCAGCCGGATTTCCTCAACGCCGTATGCATCGTGGACGATCCCGCGCGCGACCACTGGGCGTGGCTGCGCACCGGGCAGGCGTTGGAGAAGGCCGCGGGCCGGGTGCGGGAACTGCGCTGGGGCCCGCGCACCCTGGACGTGGACGTGGTCACGGTGGACAGTGTGCGTTCGGACGATTCGGAACTGCTGCTGCCGCACCCGGGCACGCCGGATCGCGCGAGCGTGCTGATCCCGTGGCTGGAAATCGAGCCGGACGCCGTCCTCCCCGGTCACGGTCCGATCCGTGATCTCCTTGCGGCGCTGCCGGAAGCGGACCGGGCGGGTGTGCACCCCCGCCCGGCGCTCACGCTCCGAGTGCCCTGAGTGCGGCGATGGTCCAGTCCAGTGCCGGCTGCCGCCACGGCACCGGCTGCCAGCCGTTCATGACCGCGAGCAGGTACCAGTAGCGAGCGGCCCTGGGATCGCTACTGGACTCGATGCGATCGGCCAGTCCGGCCGCCGATTCCACCTCCGCGACGCGGACGATCTCCTCCGCCAGCGAACGACCTTCCGCCGATGCCGGTTCGCGGCCTGCCTCCAGGTACTCCTGGGCCCGGTTGTTCCACTCGAACCAATGCTCCCGCTGGGCCTGGGTCGGATTCGGATCCCGGCCCGCGTCGCGCTCCGCCGCGTGCTGCTCGCTCATCCCGCGGATGGTCGCGCGGAACGACGGATCCTGGATCAGTTCCGCGAGTTCGACCCACGCCTCCAGCTGTTCCGGCGTCGGATCATCGGGCAGGTTCGGTTTCGCCGAGCGCATCCCGGCCGAGAAGTCCGGGTCCACGTTCAGCCCGCCGAAGACCTCGCTCCAGAACTCCCCCACCCGTCGCCCGACCGCCACCCCCGACGGAAGCGCTTCGCGCTGCTGGTCTATTGGCGTACGCGCTCCTCGTCGGACATCGATGCCAGCTTGTTCATCAGTTTCACTTCCTCCAGCTCGGATTCCCGTTTCACCACCGCGCGCAGCACCGCCCGGCGCAGCCGCAACCGCCGGAGCTGGTCCTCGATCGCCTCGAGATGCCGGGCCGCCAGCTGCGGCACGCTGACCCGCGAGCCGAGCACCTGCGCGACGTCGTCCAGGCCGAGGCCCAGTTCGCGCAGGGTCCTGATCAGCTCGAGCCGGGCCAGCGACCGGGTGTCGTAGAGCCGGTAGCCGCTGGGGGTGCGGTCGGTGGGCGGCAGGAGTCCTTCATCGGAGTAGAACCGGATCGTCTTGACCGGCAGCCCGGTCCGGCGTGCCAGCTCCCCGATGGTGAACGTCCTGCCCACACGGTCCATGCTGATGTCTCCACTGGCTGGAGAGTCAAGTCTCGCACGGTACCGTTGACGGCATGCACTTCACGCGGCCCCGCGAGCTCGTGATCGCCGGGCTGGTCGGCGTCGTGCTGGCCTACCTCGCGTTCAAGTTCGCCTACGGTTCCCTGCCGCGGTTGCCGCGTTATGCCGGCATCACGCTCGTCGTGATCGCCGTGATCGAGACGGTGCTGGCGTTCACCATCCGCTCGCGGATCCGCAGCGGGCGGCTGCTGGGTGCGATCGGCGTCGCGCGCGCGGTCGCGCTGGCGAAGGCTTCATCGGTGCTGGGCGCGCTGATGCTCGGTGTGTGGCTGGGCGCGCTGATTGCCTTGTTCCCCAACGCGGACGAGGTGACCGCGGCCGCGAGTGACGTCCGGAGCGCGATCATCAGCGCGATCAGTGCGGTGGTGCTGATCGCGGCCGCGCTGTGGCTCGAACACTGCTGCCGGACACCAGAACAACGTGATCACGATCCCGAACATCACTCGACCGGTTAACGCGGAGAACCTACCGTTCGAAGTACCGACTAGGTCTCAGACGGATAACTAGAGGGTACGGTGTTCGGCATGACTAGCGTGGGTGACGACTCGCGCGGCCGCCTCCTGGGCCGGCCGTGGTTCGTCGTCGGCTTGGCCCTCGCAGTGGCCGCGACGCTCGCGCTGGTGCTCGCGGACGACATTCGCTACCTGCGGCTGGGTATCGTCGCCGCGCTCTGGGCCGCGCTCGTCGGCGCGTTTCTCGCGGTCCGGTACCGCAAACAGGCCGCCAGCACGGAAGATGCGGTCGCGCAGGCGCAAGAGGTCTACGAGCTGGAACTGGAACGCGAGATCGCCGCCCGGCGCGAGTACGAGCTGGAAGTCGAGAACGACGTCCGCGCCAAGGCACACGCCGACTCGCGCACCGAGCTGGACGCACTGCGGGCCGAGGTCGCCGCGCTGCGGGACAACCTGCAGTCGCTGTTCGGCGGCGGCGAGGTACTGCTCGAACGGTTCGCGCTGACGGCACAGGCGACGCGGATGCGCGCGCTGCGCGAGGAACAGCGGATCGTCGAGTCCGGCAGCGGGCCCACCCCGGCACAGCTGACGGCCGCGCCAGACCGGCATCAGGAGAGACCGTCGGAACTGGTCGACCGTGTCCGGGAAAAACAGCAGGCGCGGCCCGCTGGGCGCCAGGCCGCGCCGGAGCCTCGTCGCCCCGAACGATCCATGGATCTCCCGCCCCGCCGGGTGGCGAAGGGCGAGCCGGTGCGACCGGGGCGCGGCAGTCATGCCGCGGCCAGCGTGTCGAAGGCCGCCGCCGAGGCGCGTGCCCAGCAGACTGCGGTGAACCAGGCGCCAACGGCGGAGCCCAAGCCGCGATTCACCGGCTCGGCCGAAGCCACCCGCCCCGCCTTCAGCCCGTCGGATCGGCGTCGCCGTCCGCCGGAGCCCACGCCCGTTGACGAGCCGACCCAGCTGTCGAAGCCCGTCGACGCCGATTGGACCGCGTCGTGGGAATCCGGGCTGGTCAAGGACAATCCCTCGCCGAACGGCAGTGCGGCGGCGCAGCCTCCGGCCCGGCCGGCCGAGCGGTCGCGCCCGCGGATGACGCCCGTGGCGCCACCGCCTGAGCCGCCCGAACCCCCCAAGCAGCGGTTCGAGACGTCGCGTCCGCGCATGGAGCCGGTGCAGCCGCGCTTCGAAACTTCCCGGCCCCGCATGGAACCCGTACAGCCGCCACGCATGGAGACTTCCCGGCCCCGGATGGAGCCCGTCCAGCCGCCTCAGCCGATGCCGTCGCGCGTGGAGCCGGCCGAGTCGCGGTTCGAGATCTCCCGGCCGCGCCTGGAACCTGTCCAGCCGCCACAGCCCCCGCCGCCTCCGGCGCCGCAGCCGGAGCCGTTCGAGTCGCGGTTCGAGTTGTCCCGGCCGAAGGTCGCGCCCGTGCCGCCGCCCGCGGAAGAGCCGCCGCCACCTGCGAACCCCACGTTGCCGGAGGAGGTCCGCCGGCTCGCGCAGGAAGGCCGCGTCGGCGGGCGTCGCCGCCGGGCCGAGGACGAGTCTCCGGCGGAGCAGTCCGGTGGCGGTCGCCGCCGCCGTCCAGATGGTGAGCCGCCGGCGTGGGAAACGCCTTCGCGCGGGCATGCCACGGGCAGCCACGCCCGGCCCGAGGTCGCCGATGGCCGCCGTGCCGCGCCGGAACCCGAGGACAGCGGCTCGCACACGGCCGGTCGGTCGGTCAGTGACCTGCTCGCGGCACACGGCACCACCGACGCGATCCCGCGCCGCCGCCGGCGAGCCGAGGACTAGCTTCGGCGGCTCTGCGGAGTCACCGTAAAGTGCCGGACTGTGACGACGGCTTCTCGCAGGATCACCGTTCTGCTGCCTGTGCTCGGCCTCATCGTGGTCGCGGTATGCGGGCTGACCCTGCTCGCGCTCGCCACGGTCCGGGTCGGTCCGCTGGGCGTCGTGATCGGCGTGGCCGCGGCCCTCGTGCCGGTCGCGATCGTGGTCGCGGCCGTGCTGTGGATCGACCGCTGGGAGCCGGAACCGGCGAAGCTGCTGATGATCGCGTTCGCGTGGGGCGCCTGTATCGCGGCGATCACCGCGCTGCTCATCAACAGCACCGCGGAGAGCGTCGGGGATCTGTTGCTGGGCATGGGAAACGGCAGCAAGGTGAGCGCGCTGGTCTCCGCGCCGCTGGTCGAGGAAGCCGCCAAGGGCTCGTTCGTCCTGCTCATCCTGCTGCGCCGTCGCGAAGAGTTCGACGGGATCATCGACGGCATCGTCTACGCCGGGATCACCGCCGCGGGCTTCGCGTTCACCGAGAACATCTACTACTTCGGCCGCGCGTTTTCCGACTACGGGTTCGGCAACGGCACCAGTACCGGGGTGATCGCGGCGTTCGTGCTGCGCGGGGTGCTCTCGCCGTTCACCCACCCGCTGTTCACCGCGCTCACCGGGGTCGGCCTCGGCTACGCCGCGCGGACCACCAGCCGCACGGTGCGGATTCTGGCTCCACTGGGCGGTTATCTCGCCGCGGTCCTGCTGCACGCGCTCTGGAACGGGGCTGCCACGCTGGGCGGCGCGAAGACGTTCCTGAACGTGTACTTCCTGGTCATGGTGCCGATCTTCGTCGCGGTCGTGCTGGTGGTGATCCTGCAGCGGCGCCGCGAGCAGCGCACCGTCGAGGCCGCCCTGCCGGGCATGGTGAAGTCACGGTGGATCGCGGCCTCCGAGGTCGATCTGCTGTCCAGTCTCAACGGGCGCCGCGAATGGCGGCGGCAGGCGCGGCGGCAGTCCGGGCGGCGGGCCGCGAAGGCGGTGGCGGCGTACCAGAACAGCGTGACGGAGCTCGCGTTCCTCAAGCGCCGCAATGGCAGCGCCGGCAGTACCGTGAAGGAGGCCGAACTGCTCGATACGCTGCGCGAATCGCGCTCGGAGGCGGTCAGGCTGGCGGGGGAAAATCCCCGGGGCTCCTAGACCGGGTCGGGTGAAGCTGGTCACCAGGACCGGAACAATCGTGCTGGACCGAGCTACTCTCGCGCCGTCGTCCGGTACCCGCGACCGAAGAGCGGGACTGGAACGAAATGAGGAGCTTTTTGCCATGAGCGTCCATCGGGGCACGCCATGACGCGGCCGGCCAGGCTGGCCGTGGGAGTCGTGTCCGCCGGCCGGGTGGGCAGTGTGCTGGGTGCCGCCCTCGCCAGGGCCGGGCACACGGTTGTCGCCGCATCGGGCATTTCCACCGCTTCGCACGAGCGCGCCGAACGGCTGCTGCCCGGCGTTCCCCTGCTGCCACCGGACGAGGTCGTCGCCGCCGCGGATCTGGTGTTGCTCGCCGTTCCCGACGACGCGCTCGCGGATCTGGTCGCCGGACTCGGCGCGACCGGGAACTGGCGGCCGGGTCAGATCGTCATCCACACCTCCGGCGCGCACGGCGTCGACGTGTTGCGGCCCGCGGCCGAGGCCGGGGCGCTGGCGCTCGCGCTGCATCCGGTGATGACGTTCACCGGGCGCGAGGAGGACCTGCAGCGGATGGCGGCGTGCAGTGTCGGCGTCACCGCGGCGAGCGACGACGAGATCGCCTGGAGCGTCGGCGAGGCGCTGACCGTGGAGATGGGCGGCGAGGCCGTCCGGGTGCCGGAGGAGGCGCGGCCGCTCTACCACGCCGCGCTGGCACACGGCTCGAACCACCTCGTCACGCTGGTGGAAGACTGCCTGGAACTACTCGCCCGCGCCGGCATCGCCAACGGCGAGCGGATGCTCGGCCCGCTGCTGTCGGCGGCGCTGGACAACGCGTTGCGCCACGGCGACCGCGCACTGACGGGCCCGGTCGCGCGCGGCGACACGGGCACCGTACGGAAGCATCTGGATGTGCTGGACGCCGAGGCGCCGGACATCCGGCCCTGCTACACCGCGCTCGCCCGGCGGACCGCCGAGCGTGCGTCGGCGGCCGGCCTGCTCGGCAAGGACACCGCCGCCGAGATCACCGAACTCCTCGAAGGAAACGAAAAGCCGTGAACCCGTCCCCGAAGTTCACCCGCGGGCAGCTCAACACGTTCCAGACGCCCGGCGAAATCAACCGGGTCACCGCGGCCCTGCACGCGGTCGGCCGGAAGGTCGCGCTGGTGCCGACGATGGGCGCGCTGCACGCCGGGCACCGCGAGTTGCTGCGCCGTGCCAAGCGGTTGCCCAACACCGTCGTCGGCGCGTCGATCTTCGTGAACCCGTTGCAGTTCGGCCAAGGCGAGGACTTCGAGGCCTACCCGCGCCCACTCGACCGCGATCTCGAAGTGCTGGCCGGGATCGGCGCCGAGCTCGCGTTCGTGCCCAAGGCGGACGACCTGTACGCGGACGGGCACGCGGTCACCGTGCACCCCGGCCCGCTCGGCGACGAGCTGGAAGGCGCGGCGCGGCCAGGACATTTCGCCGGTGTGCTGACCGTCGTGGCGAAGCTGTTCAACATCGTGACGCCGGACTACGCGTTCTTCGGCGAGAAGGACTACCAGCAGCTGGTGCTGGTCAAGCGGATGGTGCGGGACCTGAACATGCCGACGCGGGTGATCGGGGTGCCGACCGTGCGCGAGCACGACGGCCTCGCGCTGTCCTCGCGCAACGTCTACCTGAGCGAGGAGGAACGAGCCGACGCCGGGGTGCTGTCCGCGGCGCTGGCCGCGGGGGCGCACGTCGGCCGGGAGGGCGCCGACGCGGTGCTGTCCCTGGCGAAGCAGACGCTGGCCGCCCGGCCGTCCGTCGCCGTGGACTATCTCGAACTGCGCGGAACCGATCTGGGTCCCGCTCCCGCCGACGGCGAGGCGCGGTTGCTGATCGCCGCCCGCGCCGGCCGCACCCGGCTGATCGACAACGTGCCCGTCCTGCTCGGCGCCGCAGGGGAATGAGAGGGAGTAGCCATGTACCGCACGATGCTCAAGTCCAAGATCCATCGCGCGACCGTCACCCAGGCCGATCTGCACTACGTGGGCTCGGTCACGATCGACGAGACGCTGATGCGGGCGGCGGACCTGCTGCCCGGCGAGCAGGTGTCCATTGTGGACATCACGAACGGCGCCCGGCTGGAGACCTACGTCATCGCGGGCGAGAAGGACAGCGGGGTGATCGGCATCAACGGCGCCGCAGCGCATCTGGTGCACCCCGGTGACCTGGTCATCCTGATCTCCTACGCGCAGATGGACGGGGCCGAAGCGGTGTCGTTCCGGCCGCGGATCGTGTTCGTGGACCGGGAAAACCGGATCAAGCACGACGGCTCCGACCCGGCGTACGCGCCCGAAGGCTCGGGGCTGCTCAGCGGGAGCGTGACGGTCCAGCCGGATGGTGAAAGCGCTTACCCGACAGCGGAAACCGTGGACGCGGCCCGGCTCGACGCCCTCCTGCACACGGAGAGCTAGGTGCTGCTGACGATCGATGTCGGCAACACGAACATCGTGCTCGGGCTGTACGAGGGCACCGAGCTGATCGGTGACTGGCGGATGCGGACCGACGCGCAGATGACCGCCGACGAACTCTCGCTCACCATGCGCGGGCTGCTGGGTTCCCACGCGGACGAGGTCACCGGCATCAGTGCGCTGTCCACCGTGCCCGCGGTGCTGCGCGAACTGCGGGTGATGCTCGGCCGGTACTACGCGCGAGTGCCGAAAGTCGTGGTGGAGCCCGGCGTTCGCACGGGTGTGCCGCTGCTGGTCGACAACCCGCGCGAGGTCGGCGCCGACCGGCTGGTCAACACGCTCGCCGCGCATCACCTGCACAAGACGGCGTGCGTGGTCGTCGACTTCGGCACCTCGACCAACGTCGACGCGATCTCGGCCCGCGGCGAGTTCCTCGGTGGCGCGTTCGCGCCGGGGATCGAGATCTCCGTCGACGCGCTGGCGGCGCGGGCGGCGGCGCTGCGCAAGGTCGAGCTGGTGCCGCCGCGGTCGGTGATCGGCAAGAACACCGTGGAATGCCTGCAGTCCGGCATCCTGTACGGGTTCGCCGGCCAGGTCGACGGCCTGGTCCGGCGAATCGTCAAGGAGCTGTCCGGGGACGGGCCGGTCGCGGTGCTGGCCACCGGCGGCCTCGCCCCGCTGGTGATCAACGAGTCGGACACCATCACCGATCACGTCCCGGACCTGACGCTGCTCGGCCTCCGCCTCGTCTTCGAACGCCAGCACCTGCGCTGACCGCCGCCCCGCTACGTGCGGACGGCGCGCAGGACCGTGGTGATGATCGGCAGGTCGAACTCGCCGTCGGCGGTCTCCGGGGTCCGCGCAAGGAACTCGCGCAGCCGGGTGAGCACCGTCTCGCGCTCCTGCGCGGACGCGGTCAGCAGGTGCGAATGCGTGGCGATCGTGTCGACCAGGGTCTCCGCGGTGCGCCGCTGGACATGCGGGAACTGCCGGCGCTCGAACGGTTCGAAGGCGGGATGCCCGGGCAGTTCCGCGGCCTCCCACAGGAACCGGCGGCTCACGCCCGTTTTGGTCAGCTCGTTGAACTCGGCCACCCAGGGCACCGAGTTGTCGTCGTGGTTCCACAGCGCGACCACGGTGCCGCCCGTGCGGGTGACGCGGGCGATCTCGGTCAGCGCCGGGTCGAGATCGAACCAGTGGAACGCCTGGCCCGCCAGCACGGCGTCGACCGCGCCGTCGCTGAGCGGGATCCGCTCGGCGGTGCCTTCGAATGCGGGCACCTCGGGATGGTGGCGCACGAATTCTGCCCGCATGTCCGGATCGGGCTCGACCGCGGTCACCCGCAGGTCCAGTTCGAGCAGGCCTTCGGTCAGTTTGCCGGTGCCCGCGGCGAGGTCCAGCACTTCGCCTGCCCTTTCGGGCAAGCCCCAGCGGAGGGCGGGCAAGGGGTAATCGGGCCGGTGTTCGGCGTAGGCGCTCGCCCGAGCACCGAACGAGCGGGCGCGCCGGGCGTACAGTTCCTGATCTGCGGGAGTGGGATCGGTCACGCGATCGATACTATTCGCGAGGAACCGTAATCCGGTTGGCTCAGCAACCCACCGGGTTCGTACTCTATGCGTCATGACCGAATCCGCCGCCGCCGAGCGCCCCCAGCCTGACGAAGACCTGCCGGAACAGATGCGGGTTCGCCGGGCCAAGCGCGATCGGATAATCGCCGAAGGCGGCGAACCGTATCCGGTGGAGGTGCCGCGCACCCACACGCTCGCCGAGATCCGGGCGAAGTATCCGGAACTGCCGGCCGATACCCGGACGGGCGAGATCGTCGGCCTGACCGGGCGCGTGCTGTTCATCCGCAATACGGGCAAACTTTGTTTCGCCACTCTGCGCGAAGGCGACGGCACCGAACTGCAGGCGATGATCAGTCTGGCCGGCGTGGGTGAGGGTCGTCTCGCCGACTGGAAAGCGGAGGTGGACCTCGGCGATCACGTTTTCGTACACGGCGAGGTCATCACGTCCAAGCGCGGTGAGCTCTCGGTCATGGCCGACCGCTGGCAGATGACGGCGAAAGCGCTGCGCCCGCTTCCGGTCGCGCACAAGGAACTGGCCGAGGAAACGCGGATCCGGCAGCGATATGTCGACCTGATCCTCCGATCGAAGGCTCGTGATGTGGTGCGCACCCGGGCGGCGGTCAACCGTTCGCTGCGCAATTCCTTCGAGCACCGCGGGTTCACCGAGGTGGAAACGCCGATGCTGCAGACGCTGCACGGCGGCGCGGCCGCTCGGCCATTCGTGACCCACTCCAACGCGTTCGACATCGATCTGTATCTGCGCATCGCGCCGGAGCTCTACCTCAAGCGCTGCGTGGTCGGCGGCATCGAGAAGGTCTTCGAGATCAACCGGAACTTCCGGAACGAGGGCAGCGACTCTTCGCATTCGCCGGAATTCGCCATGCTGGAGTTCTACGAGGCGTATGCGACCTACGACACCAACGCGGTGCTGACCCGCGAGCTGATCCAGGAGGCGGCGCAGTCGGTATTCGGCGGGCTGGAAGTGACACTCGCCGATGGTTCGCCCTATGACCTGTCGGGTGAATGGACGACGCTCACGATGTACGGATCGTTGTCCGAAGCGCTCGGCGAAGAGGTCACTCCGGACACCTCGGCCGAGAAGCTGCGCTCGTTCGCCGAAGCCAGGGGGATCGAGGTGGATCCCGCGCTGGGGCACGGCAAGCTCGTCGAAGAACTGTGGGAACATCTCGTCGGCGATCACCTTCACGCCCCGACATTCGTTCGTGATTTCCCGATCGAGACTTCACCGTTGACCAGGCAGCACCGGAGTGTTCCCGGGGTGGCCGAGAAGTGGGATCTCTACGTGCGGGGTTTCGAGCTGGCCACGGGATACTCGGAGCTGGTCGATCCGGTGATCGAGCGGGAAAGGCTGACCGCGCAGTCCCGTTTGGCCGCCGCCGGGGATAGCGAAGCGATGCGGCTGGACGAAGATTTCCTCCGGGCCCTGGAGTACGGAATGCCGCCATCCGGTGGCGTCGGAATGGGGATCGACCGGTTGCTGATCGCGCTCACCGGGCTCGGTATCCGGGAGACGATCCTGTTCCCGCTGGTACGCCCCGAATAACCGGCCGTCCGCGTGAACACGCGCATTGCAAACTCAAGTTTGCGTTGCGACCTGATTACCTGTATTAATGTCGTAGTCAATGGCTTCTGACCGGGGCTCTCGCCCTACCCAGACATTTGCGCTACTTCAAACAGGAGGAAACTGATGGCACAGAAGGTGCTGGTCTCCCTCGTGGACGACCTCGACGGTTCGGAGGCGGACGAGACCGTCGAGTTCGGTTTGGATGGGATCAACTACCAGATCGACCTCTCCAGCGACAATGCCGAAGAACTGCGGGACGCGCTCGCGCAGTACGTCGAGCACGCGCGCCGCGCCGGTGGCCGTAAGCGTGCCGGTGGCCGCCCGTCGGCGAAACCCGCCGCCAGCTCGGCTTCTGTTGATCGCGAACAGAACCAGGCCATTCGCGCGTGGGCCCGGAAGAACGGCTTTCAGGTTTCCGACCGCGGGCGTATCCCGTCCGAGGTCGTCGAGGCCTACCACAAGAAGAACTGACACGTCTCTGGGTAAGCGCTGAGCGGCCAGGGCCCGCCGGGAACGAATCCCGGCGGGCCCTGTTCGTGTTCCGGGATCATTCGTGAGTTCCTCCGGACCCCGATGCAAGTTGCACGTTGCGGTTCCGGGCAGCGGTTTCGGCAATCCGGCGGGATGGTTTGCCCATTCGGGCAAACCTATTGTTCTCTGTTCAACCGGTCATCCGCGATCGGAAATTCGCGGTGCGGCGGGGAATCGGATCTTGACCGTAGTGGCGTAGGTCACGACGGGCGGCGGAGGCGCGGGCATTCGGCGCATTCCGTCTCATTGGGCAGGAGATAAGAGAAGCAGCAGCTCTCCCGGCGCCGCGTCCAGCCGTCGTCTGCGTCGAAGCGCAGCGCCGAAGCCGAAGTCAGCGGTGGATGGCAGGCGTCGAGTACGAGTGTGGCGTTCGCTACACCCGCGCCCTCGTCGCCGGTCTGCCGGCCGGCCCACCACAGTGAGTTCTCCAGCGCGTCGGTCGCGCCCGCCCAGAGCATGCGGCGCCCGAGCCTGCTGACGGGGGCGTAGGCGTGCACGAACTTCTCCGCGTGCGCGATGTAGCGGGCGCGCAGCATCGCCGTGAGCGCCCGCTCGTCCGCGACGACCGTGGCCTCCGGGTGCCCGGCGGCCGGATCGCCGGGCAGGCAGTAGAAATCGGCCCCGAGTACGGCGATCCCTTCCGGGTGCGGGCGGTCGTCGCCGAGGCGGAAGGCGAGCTCCTCCGGGCGCAGCAGCGGGACCCGCCGCTCGTGGTGCAGCAGCAGGGCCGCGGCGTAGGCGGGCACGTGCAGGTACCACGACATCACGTAACCGGCGGTGGTCCGAGCGGGTGCATCGCCGAAGCGGCCGCACAGCCATTCGGCGAGCCGCTTGCGCCACAGGTCGAAGCGCGCCGGGTCGGCCAGTACGTCCGAACAGCGCTGCCAGTTTTCGTTGCGGGGCAGGTCGGAACGGAACTCCGTGCGCCGCTGCCGCGGGGCGACCCGGCTGATCGAAGCCGCGAGGCCGATGGCGGCGCCGTGTCGCCGCACCGTGTCGATGGCGACCTCCCGCTGCTCCATTCGAGTGTTAGGCGTGCCTTACCTTACACGGGTTTCGGAGGGGTGCCATTCGACGTGTTCGCGGTCAGCGGACAAACGCGATCAGTGGAATCCCTTTCGCCCGCCCCGCGTTGGTCCTTATGTCAGTTACCAGCGAGAACGTACGGGCCGGCACGGGCCGGCGAACTGACTTCTGTGACCTAATCCGACCTAGTGGTAGTCCGGTCTGCGCCGTTGGCTACTACAGTGGACTCACGGTGCTGAATCCATCGCGATGGTGGAGACTCACCGCCGGCGCAGCAGTCGAGGGAGTGGGAATGTTCGAGAGGTTCACCGACCGCGCGAGGCGGGTGGTCGTCCTGGCTCAGGAAGAAGCCAGGATGCTCAACCACAACTACATCGGCACCGAGCACATCCTCCTGGGTTTGATCCACGAGGGTGAGGGTGTCGCCGCCAAGGCGCTCGAATCGTTGGGCATCGCGCTGGAGGGCGTCCGCCAGCAGGTCGAGGAGATCATCGGCCAGGGCCAGCAGGCCCCGAGTGGGCACATCCCCTTCACGCCGCGTGCCAAGAAGGTGCTCGAGCTGTCGTTGCGCGAAGCGCTGCAGCTCGGCCACAACTACATCGGCACCGAGCACATCCTGCTCGGGCTGATCCGCGAGGGCGAAGGCGTGGCCGCGCAGGTACTCGTCAAGCTCGGCGCGGATCTCAACCGTGTCCGCCAGCAGGTACTGCAGCTGCTGTCCGGCTACCAGGGCAAGGAGCCGGCCGAGGCCGGTGCCGGCCGCGGCGAGGGCACCCCGTCGTCTTCGCTGGTGCTCGACCAGTTCGGCCGCAACCTGACCGTCTCCGCCCGCGAGGGCAAGCTCGACCCGGTCATCGGGCGCGGCAAGGAGATCGAGCGGGTCATGCAGGTGCTTTCCCGGCGCACCAAGAACAACCCGGTGCTGATCGGCGAGCCCGGCGTCGGCAAGACCGCCGTCGTCGAGGGCCTGGCGCAGAACATCGTCAAGGGCGAGGTGCCGGAGACGCTGAAGGACAAGCAGCTGTACACGCTCGACCTCGGCTCCCTGGTCGCCGGCTCGCGCTACCGCGGTGACTTCGAAGAGCGGCTGAAGAAGGTGCTCAAGGAGATCAAGACCCGCGGCGACATCATCCTGTTCATCGACGAGCTGCACACGCTCGTCGGCGCGGGTGCCGCCGAGGGCGCGATCGACGCGGCGTCGATCCTCAAGCCGATGCTCGCCCGCGGTGAGCTGCAGACGATCGGTGCCACCACGCTCGAGGAGTACCGCAAGTACATCGAGAAGGACGCCGCGCTGGAGCGCCGCTTCCAGCCGATCCAGGTCGGCGAGCCGTCGCTCGAGCACACCATCGAGATCCTCAAGGGCCTGCGCGACCGCTACGAGGCGCACCACCGGGTGTCGATCACCGACTCCGCGCTGGTCGCCGCGGCCACCCTGGCCGACCGGTACATCAACGACCGGTTCCTGCCGGACAAGGCGATCGACCTGATCGACGAGGCCGGTGCCCGGATGCGTATCCGTCGCATGACGGCGCCGCCGGACCTGCGCGAGTTCGACGAGAAGATCGCCGCCGTCCGCCGGGACAAGGAGTCCGCGATAGACGCGCAGGATTTTGAGCGCGCTGCCCGGTTGCGTGATGAGGAGAAGACCCTGCTGGGCCACAAGTCCGAGCGGGAGAAGCAGTGGAAGGACGGTGACCTGGACGTCGTCGCCGAGGTCGACGACGAGCAGATCGCCGAAGTCCTGGCCAACTGGACCGGTATCCCGGTGTTCAAGCTCACCGAGGAGGAGACCACGCGTCTGCTCCGCATGGAGGACGAGCTGCACAAGCGGATCATCGGCCAGGAGGACGCCGTCAAGGCGGTCTCGCAGGCCATCCGCCGCACCCGTGCCGGCCTGAAGGACCCGAAGCGCCCGTCCGGCTCGTTCATCTTCGCCGGCCCGTCCGGTGTCGGTAAGACCGAGCTGTCCAAGGCGCTCGCGGCGTTCCTGTTCGGCGAGGACGACGCGCTCATCCAGATCGACATGGGCGAGTTCCACGACCGGTACACCGCCTCGCGGCTCTTCGGTGCCCCTCCCGGGTACGTGGGTTACGAGGAGGGCGGCCAGCTCACCGAAAAGGTGCGGCGCAAGCCGTTCTCGGTGGTGCTGTTCGACGAGATCGAGAAGGCGCACCAGGAGATCTACAACACGCTGCTGCAGGTGTTGGAGGACGGGCGCCTCACCGACGGTCAGGGCCGCACGGTCGACTTCAAGAACACGGTGCTCATCTTCACCTCGAACCTGGGTACGCAGGACATCTCCAAGTCCGTGTCCCTCGGCTTCTCCTCGGGCAACGAGGGCGAAGCCAAGTACGACAAGATGAAGCAAAAAGTCAACGAGGAGATGAAGAAGCACTTCCGGCCGGAGTTCCTCAACCGGATCGACGACATCATCGTGTTCCACCAGCTCACCCGTGAGCAGATCATCCAGATGGTGGACCTGATGGTGACCCGGGTGGAGACCCAGTTGAAGGCCAAGGACATGGCTCTCGAGCTGACCGAGAAGGCGAAGGCGCTGCTCGCGAAGCGCGGCTTCGACCCGGTGCTCGGTGCCCGTCCGCTGCGCCGGACCATCCAGCGGGAGATCGAGGACCAGCTGTCCGAGAAGATCCTGTTCGGCGAGGTGCAGCCGGGTCAGATCATCATCGTCGACGTCGAGGGCTGGAGCGGTAACCCCGAGGACAAGGACGACCAGGCGCACTTCACCTTCCGCGGCGAGCCCAAGCCGCTCGAGGTGCCGGACGCCCCGCCCGTGTCGATCGGCGCCGCGAACGACCGCCGCGGCGAGGCCGAGGCCGAGTAGTTTTTCCGAGAAACGAAGCGCCCCCAGGGACTCCCTGGGGGCGCTTCGTTTTTGAGGGTTGCGGCTGGGACCGGCCTTGGGGCGGCCGCTCGTGGACAGGATCAAGGGCGCACGGCGCCTACACGATCTGAAGGAACTTCGACCGGCGTCAGCCGGTGCCACCGAGATCAGGATCCTGTTCGCGTTCGATCCGGCTCGACCGGGCGATTCTTCTTGTGGCAGGGGACAAAGCGGGTAACTGGAGGCGTTGGTACGAGGTCAATGTGCCGCTGGCCGAGCAACGCTACGACGAGCATCTGACCACGATCGAGGAGGGCTGAGGCATGGGACGCGACTGGCGGGAAGTCAAGGCACAGAAGCTGGCTCGCGATGAGGCGGCCGGGCGGGATGTCGCGAAGGCTCGCGCCGACGCTCGCGAAGCCACCCGGGCCTACGTACTCGGATTCAGGCTCGCGCAGCTCAGGGAGGAGGTCGGCATCAGCCAGACCGAACTCGCGAAGCGGATGGGTGTGAGCCAGCCGCGCATCAGCCAGCTCGAACAGGGCGACCCGGGGCAAATGGAGCTCGACACGATCCACCGGTACATCACCGCGCTGGGCGGGCGCATGAAGGTGATCGCGGACTTCGACGACCACGATGTCGTCGTTTCGAGTAGCCAGCTGGATCGGAGTGCCTGAGAGATCGGGTTGTTGTGGGACTCGTCCGGAGAGATCTGGAAAGCTGGACCAGTGCGAGTGTGCGTGCTCGGCCCCGTGCGGGTCCAAGCCGACGACGGTGCGCCGATCGATATCGGCGGCGCCCGCCTTCGCATGCTCCTCGCCCGGCTGGCGCTCGAAGCCAACCGGCCCGTTACGGCCGAGTCGCTCGTTGACGGGCTGTGGGGCACCGATCCGCCCGCGGACGCCGCCAACGCGCTCCAGTCCCTCGTCTCCCGCCTGCGCCGCGCCCTCGGCGACAGCGCCCGCCTCGCTTCGGCGAACGGCGGCTACCTGCTCAAGGTCGAAGAGGTCGACGCCCACCGGTTCGAGGATCTCGCCGCGCGCGGGAGGCAGGCGTTCACCGCGAAGCGGTACGCGGAGGCCGCCGCTGTCCTGACCGAGGCTCTTGCCCTCTGGCAGGGGGAAGCGCTTTCAGACGTGCTCGACGCCCCGTTCGCGCAAGCGCCCGCCGCGCGTCTTGCCGAGATCAGGCTCGCCGCCATGGAGGACCGCTTCGCGGCCGAACTCGAACTCGGCCGGCACACCGACGTTCTTGCGGATCTCGAAGCCGCCGGCACCGAGAACCCGCTGCGCGAACGCCTTGCCGCGCTGCGCATGCGCGCGCTGTACGCCGCCGGCCGCCAGCCCGACGCGCTCGCCGTGTACGAGCACGTCCGTGCGACCCTCGCCGACGAACTCGGCGTCGATCCGTCCGACGAGCTCCAGCAGGTCCATCTCGCGGTCCTGCGCGGCGAAATCGCCAAACCCCGGCCCGAGCACGACCACCTGCCCGTCCGCCTCACCAGTTTCGTCGGCCGCGACCGGGAGCTGGACCTGCTGGCGCGCTCCCTGGAGACAACCCGGCTGGTCACGCTCGCCGGACCCGGCGGCGCCGGCAAGACCCGGCTTGCCACCGAGGCCGCCGTCCGCCATCCAGCCCACCAGCGCGGGCGCGTGTGGTTCGTCGCGCTCGCCTCCGTCCGCGACGCCGGCGACGTGACCGGCGCGGTACTCGCCGCGCTCGGCTCGCTCGACATGCGGGTGACCGTCCCGGCCCGCCAGGCCACCGAGCCGCTCGACCGGATCGCCGAGCTGATCGGCGGCAGCGAAGGCCTGCTCGTGCTCGACAACTGCGAGCATCTCGTCGAGGCCGCCGCCGAGCTGGCCCACGAACTGCTCACCAGGCTGCCGAACCTGCGCATCCTCGCGACCAGCCGCGAGGCGCTCGCCATCACTGGCGAACTGCTGTGCCACCTCGGTCCGCTCGAAGATCCCGAGGCGATGCGCCTGTTCGCCGAGCGCGCGGCGGCCGTCCGGCCCGGGTTCGTGCTCGACGACGTCACCACCGAACCGGTGCGCGAGATCTGCCGCCGGCTGGACGGGATGCCGCTCGCCCTGGAACTCGCCGCGGCGCGGCTGCGGTCGATGAGCGCGGAGCAGATCACGCGGCGCCTCGACGATCGCTTCAAACTGCTCACCTCCGGCAGCCGCGTCGCGCTCCCGCGCCAGCGCACGCTGCGCGCGGTCGTCGAGTGGAGCTGGGACCTGCTGGAGAAACCGGAACGCGTGCTTGCCAGGAGGCTGTCGGTTTTCCCTGGCGGGGCAACGGTTTCCTCGATCGAAGAGATCTGCGCGGACGAGCTCCTGCCGGCCGAGGACATCGTGTACGTGCTCGGCTCACTCGTCGAGAAGTCCATTGTGGACACCGTCGACGGGCGTTACCGGATGCTCGAGACCATCCGCGTCTACGGCGAGGAACGGCTCGGCGAGGCGGGCGAACCCGAACTGATCACCGCCCGGTTCGCCGAGTATTTCCTGCGCGTCGCCGAGGAGAACGAGCCACGCCTGCGCACGGGCGAGCAGCTGCGGGCGATCGCGCTGTTCGCGGCCGAGCACGACAACATGGTCACCGCGCTGCGCCGCGCGGTGAAGGCCGACGACGCGTTGCTGGCGTCCCGGTTCATCCGCGCTCTCACCTGGTACTGGGTGATCCGCGGATTTCAGGACCAGCCGGCCGAGTTCTTCGCCGATGTGCTCCGGTTCGCCGGCCGGATTCCCGAGGATCTCCACGCCGCGTTCTCCCTGCTGCACGCGTTGTTCCGGGCGGCGCCGATGACCGGGCCGATGCCGAACCTGCGTGAGGTGGTCGACGAATGTGTCCGCACGGAAGTGTGGAAACGGTATCCGCCGCTGTCGCTGGCCATTCCGATGCTGGCCTTCCTGGCCCGGGACCCGGAGCTGGCCGAGCGCGAAATGCGCCGCGCGCTCGGGAATCCCGATCCCTGGGCGCGTTCCTGCGCGCAGTGGGTGCGGGCCTTCGTCCTCGATGACCGCGGCGATCTCGACGGTGCCGAGCAGGCGCGCGAGGTGGCGCTGGCCGGGTTCCGGCAGGCGGGTGACCGCTGGGGGATGGGGATGACGCTCGCGATGCGGGCGGGCGCGCTTTCCCTGCGCGGCAGGCATACCGAGGCCATCGCGGGTTACCTGCAGGGCCTGGAGCTGGCGCGGGAACTGGATTCGGGTGACGACGTCGTGCAGCAGCTGTCGCGGCTCGCGGCCGAGCGGATGCGCTCCGGTGACTGGCCCGGCGCGTGGCGCGACATCCGGGAGGCACAGGCCATCGCCGAGGCCGGCGATCGGCTCGAGGACCGGGCTGTCGTCCGGTTCACGCTGATCGATCTCGCCCGGCGGTCCGGCGATCTCGAAGAGGCACACCGGGAGCTGGACTGGATGATCTCGGTGTCCGACCGGCTGCCGTTCCCGATGATGATGGCCGACGAGTGGGTCGCGCAGTTCCGGGCGGCGGTGGCGGTCTCCGAGGGAGACCTGGCTTTCGCCCGTGCGCACCTGCCCACCGCGATCTGGCTGTCGAGCGAACGGCGGGACATGCCGGACATCGCGAACGCCGCGCAGGTCGGCGCCCTGCTGCTGGGCGCCGAAGGCCAGTGGGAGCGCGCCGCGTGGACGCTGGGTGTCAGCAAGGCGCTGCGCGGGGCGTTCGACCAGGGCGACCCGGAGCTGGCCGAGCTGATCGCACGGCTGAAGGAACGGCTCGGCGAGACGGAGTATGAAAGCGCTTACCGTGCCGGCGCGGAACTGTCCAAAGACGACGCGATCACGGCGGTGCGCGCGGAGTTCGAGGCGCCCGGCGGCGAGCAGCCGGCCTCCTGAGGAGACCGGCTGCTCGCACCCCCTGGGGTCAGCCCACGCGGCGCCGGTAGGCGCGCATCGCGAGCGGGAAGAAAACCAGCACCACACCGGCCATCCAGGCCAGCGCGCCCAGCAACGGGCCGCCGACCTCGCCGCCGACCAGCAGGCCGCGGATCGCGTCCGCCAGCAGGCTCACCGGGCTGATGTCGGACCACGCGTGCAGCCAGCCGGGCATCGTGTTGCTCGGCACGAACACGTTGCTGCCGAACGTGAGCGGGAAGATGAACGCGATCATGATGCCCTGCACCGAACCCGGGTTCGAGACGAGCATGCCGACGAACACCGCGATCCAGCAGAAGCACAGGCCCGCCACCACCAGCACCGCCACCGCGACGAGCACGGACCCCGGGTCGGTGTGGATGCGGAAACCCATGATCGTCGCCGTGATCAGCAGCACCGCGATCGCGACCAGGTACCGGACGATATCGGCGAGTACCGCGCCGACGAGCGGCGCGGACCGCGCGATCGGCATGCTGCGGAACCGGTCGAACACGCCCTTGCTGACGTCGGTGTTGAGCGCGACCCCGGCGGACAGGCTGGCCATGATCGTGTTCTGCACCAGCAGGCCCGGCGCGAGGTTCTGCAGGTACGCGCCCGTGCTGCCGGCGACCGCGCCGCCGAACAGGTACACGAACAGCACCAGGAACAGGATCGGCTGGATCGTCACGTCGATCAGCTGTTCCGGGTTCTTGCGAATCTTCAGGATTCCGCGCCAGGCAAGGGAGAATCCGTGTTGGGCCGCCTTCGCCGGGCTGATGTGGCGCGGCGGCGCGAGCACAGCGGCGGTCATACGGCCACCTCCTCGGCAGGTTTTCCGGTCAGGGCAAGGAAGACTTCGTCCAGGCTCGGCAGGCGCAGGGCCAGCTCGTCGGCGGTGATACCGGCGTCGTCGAGCTTCCGGACCATTGTGGACAGTAGAACGGGATCGGACACGGGAGCGGTGAGCAGTCCGGTGTCGTTGTCGCGCACCGGATTCACGCCGGTGAGGTCGGCCAGGATGCGCTCCACGATGTCCATATCGGACAGTGCGGTCGGCCGCACCAGCATCGTCTGGCCGCCCACCCGCCGCTTGAGCTCGTCCGCGCGGCCCTCGGCCACGACGCGACCGTGGTCGATGACGGTGATCGAGTCGGCCAGCTGATCGGCCTCGTCGAGGTATTGCGTCGTCAGCAGCACGGTCGCCCCGTCGGCGACGAGCCGCCGGATGACGGCCCACACCTCGTTGCGCGCGTGCGGGTCCAGCCCGGTGGTCGGCTCGTCGAGGTAGAGCACCTGCGGATGGCCGACCAGGCTCGCGGCGAGGTCGAGCCGCCGCCGCATGCCACCCGAGTAGGTCTTCGCCGCGCGGCCCGCGGCCTCGGTCAGCTCGAACTGCTCCAGCAGCCCGGCGGCCCGCGCCTTCGCTGCCGGCCGGGACAGCCCGAGCAGCCGCCCGATCAGCACGAGGTTCTCGTTACCCGAAAGATCCTCGTCGACCGAGGCGTACTGGCCGGTCAGCCCGATCAGCGAGCGCACCCGGACCGGGTCGCGTACCACGTCGTACCCGCCGACGGTGGCGTGCCCGCTGTCCGGTTGCAGCAGCGTGGCCAGGATCCGGACCGCCGTCGTCTTGCCGGCCCCGTTCGGACCCAGCACGCCGACCACCTTCCCGGTCGGCACCCGCAGATCCACCCCGTTCAACGCGACCGTTTCCCCGAAACGTTTGACCAGGCCTTCCGCCTGGATCGCCAGCGACATCTCATCCTCCTTGGTCGTCGCACGGACCAAAGATGCGCGCCGGCGCTGGCAGCCGGCGCACAGCGCGCTGACAGCGAGCTGACAAACTTCGCGTAGAACTGATCGTGTGCACATCGCAGAGGTCCCGGCCCCGCCCCGGAACCGGTCATCTGGCAGGAATCTCCGCATGATCGCTCTTCTCGTGCTGGCCGTGGCGTTCCTGGAGATCGCCGCGATGCGCTGGATCGGGGTGGACGGCACCAAGCTGACCGCCGCGCTGCTCGCCCTCCTGCCGTACTGGGCGGTGGGCGGGCTGGTGCTCGGCGGGGTGTCGCTGGGGCTACGACACTGGTGGATCGGCGGGGTCGTGCTCGTGGTGGCGCTCGCGCTGGTCGGGACGCTGCTGCCGCGGGCGTTCGCGTCCGCCCGGCCGGCGGCGCACGGCGCCCAGCTGCGGGTCATGTCGTCGAACCAGTACCTCGGGCACGCGGACGTCAAGACCGTGGTGCAGCTGGTCCGCGACAACCGCGTCGACGTGCTCAACCTGCTGGAGCTGACCCCGCGCGAGGCGGGTGAGCTGGAGCAGGCCGGGCTGTTCGACCTGCTGCCGTACCGGGTGTTCAAACCGCAGTACGGCGGCGCGGGCTCGGGCATCGCGTCGCGTTACCCGCTGACCGAGCTGTCGCTGGCCGGCCCGTCGCTGATGGAGCAGCCGAGTGCGCGGGCCGATGTCGGTGGCACGCCGGTCGAGATCGTCGCGGTGCATCCGATCCCGCCGACGACCGACGCGGCGGAGTGGAAGAAGGAAGTCGGCGGGCTGCCGCGGCCCGACAGCGGCGGGCCCGTGCGGATTCTCGCGGGGGACTTCAACTCGACGGTCGATCACGCGACGTTTCGCGACCTGCTGAGCGCCGGCTACACCGACGCGGCGCTGAACCGGGGCGCCGGCTTCACACCGACCTGGCCGTCCCGGCTCTTCCCGCCGCCGGTGACGATCGACCACGTCCTCGTGGACCCGCGCGTCGCGGTGCAGAGCTACCGAGTGCTGGACGTGCCGAACTCCGACCATCGGGCGGTGCTGGCCGAGCTCACCCTGCCGTGAGCAGCTCGTCGATCGCGGTGAGCGTCTGCAACGCCCCGTAAGGCAGGGAAATCCCGCGACGGTGCCGGATCTCCGGCTCACGCGGGTTGATCCGGATCAGCGCGCCGGTGGCGGCACTCGCCAGCTCCGAGTAGCGCCGCACGGTGGGCACCGCCTGGCCGGCGCCCAGCTCGATGGCGACGACCTGCCGCTGATCGCGCCGCCAGTCGTTTACCGCGCGCAACTGCTCGTCGCTGCGGCCGGAGACCCAGTCGGAATCGCCGAACATCAGGATGTTCGGCCGGGCCAGGCGGCCGCAGGCGGGGCATTCGGGCAGCGGTTCGGCCGCGCGCATCGTGCTCTCGTCGACCCGCGGTCCGTCGAGCGCGGGCCAGATGTCCGGACCGCACGGGACCGTGCACTGGAGGTGGTGGATCGAGCCGTGCACCTCCGCGACGAGCGGGAAGCCGGCCTTCTGGAACTGACCGTCCACATTGGACGTGAACACCGCGACGCCACCGGGTGTGGCCTCGCCCCACTTGCGCAGCAAGCTGAAACCCTCGTGTGGCACGGTTTCCCGGTACAGCTCGCGCCGGTGACCGTAGAAACCCCAGGCCAGCGGCGGATCCTCGGTGAAATGCCAGGGGTCGGCGAGTTCCACGAACCGCAGGCCGAGCCGCTCGTAGGGTGGGTAGGCCTGCCAGAACCCCTCGTCACCACGGAAATCGGGCAACCCGGAGTCGACGCCCATCCCGGCGCCGGCACACACCAGCAGGGCGTCCGCGCCGACGATCAGCTCGGCCGCGCGGCGCAGGTCCTCGTTATTCCGCATCCAGCGGGACGACCTCGAACTCCAGCAGGCTCGCGCCGCTGGCCACCGGCTTGGCGCGCTGACCCGCGTGCGCCTCGCGCGCCGGACCGCCGGCCCACGCCTTGTACGCCTCTTCGGACTCCCACTTCGTGTAGACGAAGTAGCGGTTCTCGCCGGCGACCGGGCGCAGCAGCTCGAAGCCGAGGAAGCCGGGCTGGTTGTCCACCGCGTGCAGCCGGTTGGCGAAGCGCTTCTCCAGCTCGGGGCCGGCGCCTTCGGGGACTTCGATCGCATTGATCTTGACTACTGCCATGCGCACCACCCTACTCATCTGCCAGGCTGCGAGAGTGAGTGATGAGGGGGACAACGACGTGGCCCGGGTGCGGGCCCTCGCCGCGGACCTGCGGCGGATCCTGCGCTCGGCGGCCACCGTGGTGGACGAGGGCACGCCGGCCGCCGAGCTGGTCGCGCGGGTGACCGGTCACCTCGGCGCCCCGCTGCCGGAGCTGATCCTGGTGACCCGGGAGTTCGCGCCGTGGGAGCACGTCAACGTGCACCGCGGCGTCGAGCGGTATCTCACCGAACGGGGCGGCGGGCACGAGTGGTTCGGTATCGCGGGAGCCAACCGCAGCAGCGAAGAGCTGCTCGGCATGCTCGCCCGAGCGCGCCGCGAGGGGACGTTCGAGCCGGGCGCGGTGGACTACAAGACCGAGGCCGTCGGCCCGGACGAGGCCGAGGAAGTCGTGCAGTTCGGCCTCGTCGAGACCACCGCGCCGGACGGGACGCCGGTGCTGGTCGCGGTGCGCGGGATGAATCCGCAGCACGGGCCGATGGCGACCGTGCGGTTCGAGGTGCTCGCCGCCGACCGCGCGGTGGCCGGCGCGGTGCGGGACCGGATCGAACGGCTCGTCCTCGCGCACGACGTGCTGCGTGGACAGGTACTTTCCTTCGGCAGCAGCGAGTACCGCGGCAACGAGCTGGTCACCTTCCTGCCGCGGCCGAAGTTCGCGTCGTCGGACGTGGTGCTGCCGCACGGCGTGCTGGCCACGATCGAACGGCACACCGTCGGGATCGCCGAGCATGCCGAGCGATTGCGGGCGGTCGGGCAGCATCTCAAGCGCGGGCTGCTGCTGCACGGCCCGCCGGGCACCGGCAAGACCCATACGCTGCGCTACCTGATGGGCCGGCTCGACGGGCACACGGTGATCATCCTGACCGGCGGCGCGATGCGTTTCATCACCAAGGCGGCGGAACTCGCCCGGCGGCTCCAACCGTCGCTGCTGGTGCTTGAGGACGTCGACCTGGTCGCGCAGGACCGGTCGATGGGGCCGGGCACGAACCCGTTGCTGTTCAGCCTGCTCGACACGATGGACGGGCTCGGCGCGGACGCCGACGTGACCTTCGTGCTCACCACGAACCGCGCGCGGGACCTGGAGAAAGCACTTGCGGACCGGCCGGGCCGAGTCGACCTGGCGGTGGAGATCCCGAAACCGGACGCGGCCGGGCGGCGGCAGCTGCTCGAACTGTACGGACGCGACGTCGACCTGCGGGCGGATCTCGAGCCTGTCGTGGCGCAGACTGATGGCGTGACGGCGTCGTTCATCAAGGAGTTGCTGCGCCGCGCGGTGCTGCACCAGTTGCACGAAGGCGTCCAGGGACACCCGGTTCCGGTGGACGACGCCGCGCTGGCGCGTGCGCTGCGGGAGATGAACGACTCGCGGGCGACGTTGACGAAGTCGTTGCTGGGCAGCGCATGATCGTCGATTTCGGCGGGCAGGGGCAGCCGATCGTGCTGCTGCACGGGCTGATGGGACGCGCGCGGACATGGTGGTCGGTCGCCGGGTGGCTGACCCGGTACGGCCACGTCGTCGGGCTCGACGCGCGCGGGCACGGGCGCGCGCCGAAGACCGGACCGTGGACCACGGAACGGTTCGTCGAGGACGTGGCTTCGCTATTGCGGACGTTCGACGAGCCGGCCGTGCTGATCGGGCATTCGATGGGCGGGCTGCACGCGTGGGCGACCGCGGCGACGCACCCGGATCTCGTCCGGGCGGTGGTCGTCGAGGACATGGCGCCGGACCAGCGCGGGCGCACGGTCGACGACTGGCGCGCGTACTTCGACTCGTGGCCGGTGCCGTTCCAGTCGCTCGCGCACGTGCGGGAGTTCTTCGGCAGCACGGGAAACTACTTCACCGAGTGCGTGGAGGAGCGTGCGGACGGCTACCACCTGATCGCCGATCTCGAGGACCTGTACGAGATCGCGGCCGAATGGGGCCGGCGGGACTACTGGTCGTTCGTGGCCGGGGTCAAGTGCCCGCTGCTGGTGATCGAGGCCGGGAACACCCTCATGCCGGCGGGCCAGCAGGCGGAGCTGGCGGCGCGCGCCCCGCACGGCCGCCACATCGTGATCGAAGGCGCGGGTCACGTCGTCCACGACGAGGCCCCTGACGAATACCGCGGCGCGGTCGAAGCCTTCCTCTCCGCGACGCTCTAGTCTCTCGCGAGTCCGACGTTCGAGACCGCGAGTCGTACATTCGCGACGCCGAGTCCGACGTTCGCGAGGTCAGGCGCGGTGCTCTCCCGGTAACGCGAAGCGGCCGTCGGGGATCTGTTCCACCAGACCATCCGTCAGCAATGACGCCAGGCACCGGTCGCGGCGGCCGCCGTCCTCGGGCCATACGACGTCGAGCCGTTCCTTCCACACCGGTTCCGGCGTGCCGCGCAGCACGTCGAGCAGTTTCCCGCGGATCTGCCGGTCGGTGCCCGCGAACTTCTGCACCGGCTTGGCCGGTCCCGTGTACTCCGGGCGCCCCGCGCGCTGCCACGCGCACGTGTCGTAGATCGGGCAGTCGGCGCACTTGGGCGAGCGCGCGGTGCACACCAGCGCGCCGAGTTCCATCAGCGCGGCGGAAAACCGCGCGGCGCGCGCCTCCGCCGTGGGCAGCAGCGCCTCGACATCCGCCATGTCGCGCGTGTTCGACGCCGGGCCTGCGTCACCGGCGCCATGCACCGCGCGGGCGACCACCCGCCGGACATTGGTGTCCACGACCGGCGCGCGACGACCGTAAGCGAACGCCGCCACCGCCCGCGCCGTGTACGCGCCGATGCCCGGCAACGCCAGCAGAGTGTCCACATCGGACGGTACGACGTCCCCGTGCGAAGCGGCGATGACGGACGCCGCCTCGTGCAGCCGTAGCGCGCGACGCGGGTAGCCGAGCTTGCCCCACGCGCGCAGCACCTCGCCCTGGCTCGCGGCCGCGAGCGCGGACGGGACCGGCCAGCGCGCCAGCCACTCCTCCCAGATCGGCTGCACGCGCGCGACCGGCGTCTGCTGCAGCATGATCTCGCTGACCAGCACACCCCAGCCGGTGCACTCCGGCCGGCGCCAGGGCAGATCGCGTCCGGTCCGGTCGAACCAGTCGATCAGGATCTCGGGGTCGATGGGCACCCGGACAAGCTACTCGACCTCGGTCAGCTCACCGGTGTGCACGTCGTAGACGAAGCCGCGCACATTGTCGGTGTACGGCAGGAAGTCGCTGCGCCGCGCCCGCCGCATCGACGTCCGCACACTGTCCTTCACCTCGCGGAACGCCTCGACCGCCCACGTCGGCCGGAGCCCGGTGTCCTTCTCCAGCTCGTCCTTGAAGTCGTCCTCGGTCACCATCGACAGTCCACAGCTGGTGTGCTGGACGATGAGCACCTCGCGCGTCCCGAGCTTGCGCTGCGACAGCGCGAGCGAGCGGAGCACGTCGTCGGTGACCACACCGCCCGCGTTGCGCAGGATGTGCGCCTCGCCCTGGATGAGCCCGAACAGCTCGAACACCCGGATCCGGGCGTCCATGCAGGTCAGAATGGCGATGTGCATCGAGGGTTCGGGCGTGGAGCGGTCGCCGCGGACCCGGTCCTCGAGTTGGTGATAGCGACTGAGCAAGACGTCGATAGCGGTCATTACGGCCCCTCCCGGCGTTGGTCTGTTCACCCTACGGGCCGAACCAGTGCTCCTCCAGCGTTCGTGGCGCAGCTGACGTCGTCCCGATGTGCAGGTCGGTCTGGAGCGTGATCACCTGCGGGTTGACGTGATCGGCCGCGGTCAGCAGCAGCTTCCCGGCGGCGCGGCCCTTCTCCAGCACCGGCTGGTGCACGGTGGTGAGCCCGATCCGCTCGGCCTCCGCGATGCCGTCGAATCCGGTGACCGTGAGATCCGCCGGCACCCGCAGCCCCCGCCGGTCGGCCTCGGCGAGCGCGCCGAGCGCGAGGATGTCCGAGGTGCAGATCAGGGCGGTGACCTGCGGATACGCGCCTAGCAGCTGGCGGGCGGCGGCCGCGCCCTCGTCCACGGTGTGGTCGAACCGCTCGACGACGGGCACGGTGGCCCAGTCCACCCCGGCCTTGGTGAACGCCGTCGCGAGCGCGTCCAGCCGGGTCCTCTGCACGTGAAAATGCGCGGAGCGCTGGCGTTCCAGCGAGACGAAGTCGTCGTTGCGGTCGCGCCCGAGCCGCATGCACAGCACGCCGACCTGCCGGTGACCGAGGCCGACCAGATGCTCGGCGAGCCCGGTGATCGCCGCCGCGTCGTCCGGGCCGACCCGGTCGATGCCCTCGACCTGGGGCTGGTCGATGATCACGGTCGGCACCGGGCGGGCGAGCACGGCGGCCAGGTGCGGATCGTCGTCCGGCACGGAGTAGACGACGAACCCGTCGACGCCGGCGCGGTGCACGGCGGCCACGTCGTCGCGGCCCGGACTGGCCGGCACGAGGTGCAGCCCGACGCCCGCGTCCTCGCAGGCGAGCGCGAGCCCTTCCAGTACACCGATCGCGGCCGGGTCGCGGAACGCGTACGACAGGTTCTCGGTGAGCAGCAGCCCGACGGCGCCGGCCTTGCGGGTGCGCAGCGAGCGGGCCACCGGGTCGGGCCCGGGGTAGCCGAGCCGCCGCGCGGTTTCCAGCACCCGGCGGCGCAGTTCGGGGGAGAGCTGGTCGGGCCGGTTGTACGCGTTGGAGACGGTGGTCCTGGACACGCCGAGTTCCGCGGCGAGCGACGCCAGCGTCGCCTGTCGCCTCATGCGCATAGGACGCCCCATAGGGGAACCGTAACGGTTCAGATCGGATTCCAGAAGTCGAAGCGCGGCAGCCTCCTGGCTCAGCAGGCGCAACGCGGCGTTCAGATCGACTTAACCCGCGATAGCAAGATCGTCACCCGATAGCGTAAGGTGAACTCGAAAATCGTTTCCATTAACACTGACGGTGTCCCTACCTGCCACTTTCGGGAGTACTCGTGTTTCGTCACAGTCGTTCGCCACGCCTGATCGGCCTGGCTTCCGCCGCCTCCGCACTGGCTCTGGTGCTCGCTGGATGTGGCGGTGGTAACACCACCGGCGACAGTGGGAGCGGCGGGAAGCTCGATGTGGTCGCGTCGACCGACGTCTGGGGCAGCCTGCTGTCCGCCGTCGGCGGCGACCAGGTGCAGGTCACCTCGATCATCCACGACCCCGCCGCCGACCCGCACTCCTACGAGACCACCCCGCAGGACGCGCTGGCCGCGCAGAAGGCCGCGCTGACGCTGGGCAATGGCGGTGGCTACGACGACTTCTTCACCAAGCTCGCCGACCAGGCGCCGAACGCCAAGAAGCTCGTGGCGTACGACATCGCCGCGACCGGCGACGAGAACGAGCACGTCTGGTACAGCTTCACGAGCGTCGAGAAGGTCGCCGACCAGGTCGCGGCCGACCTCGGGCAGATCCGTCCCGCCAGCGCCCAGGCCTTCACCGCCAACGCCGCCACGTTCAAGGCCAAGGTCGCCGACCTCGCGACCAAGACCGAGCAGGCCGGCGCCGCGCACCCGGGCCAGAAGGTGATCGCCACCGAGCCCGTCGCGCACTACCTGCTGGAGACGGCGAAGATCACCGACGCGACCCCGAAGGAGTTCTCCGAGGCCGTCGAGCAGGAGAGCGACGTGCCCGCCGCCGCGCTCGCCGAGGTCAACAGCCTGATCGCGGGCAAGCAGGTGCAAGCCGTCGTGAACAACGCGCAGACGGTGACTCCCGTGACACAGCAGGTGGTCGACAGTGCGAAGAAGGCCGGCTTGCCGGTCGTGGACGTGACCGAGACGCTGCCGGTCGGCGCCACGGACTACATTTCGTGGATGACCAGCGAAGTCAACGCCTTGTCTGGAGCATTGAACTCTTGAGTGCCGCAGTCGAGATCTCCGGTGCGAGCCTCGCCTTCGGCGGGCGGACGCTGTGGTCCGGGCTGGACCTGACCGTCCAGCCCGGCGAGTTCCTCGCGATCCTCGGCCCCAACGGGTCGGGCAAGACCAGCCTGCTCAAGATCCTGCTGGGGCTCCAGCAGCTGTCGGCGGGCTCGTGGCGGATGGCGAGTGACCGGCCGGTCGGGTACGTGCCGCAGCAGCGCGCGATGCAGGAAGCGCTGGCGTTGCGCGGCGTCGACCTCGTCGGGCTCGGCCTCGACGGGCACCGCTGGGGTCTCGGCCTGTTCGGGCTGGCGGAGCGGCGCCGCCGGGTCGCGGCCGCGATCGAGTCGGTCGGCGCGCAGGCCTACGCGAAGTCCCCGGTCGGGCGGTTGTCCGGCGGCGAGCAACAGCGGCTGCGGGTGGCGCAGGCACTGATCGGCGAACCCGACGTGCTGCTGTGCGACGAGCCGCTGGCGTCGCTGGACCTCGCGCACCAGCGCGCGGTGAGTGCCCTGATCGACCGGCGCCGCCGTGAGGCGGATACCGCCGTGCTGTTCGTCACTCACGAGCTCAACCCCGTTCTGTCCTATGTGGACCGAGTGCTGTACCTGGTGGACGGCCGGTTCCGGATCGGCACGCCGGACGAGGTGATGAACTCGAAGACGCTCTCCGAGCTGTACCGGACGAAGGTCGAGGTCATCCGGGTCGGCGGGCAGATCCACGTCGTCGGCACGCAGAGCGCGCTGTGCGAGGACGAGGCCCATCACCTCGGTGTGGAAGAGCGGGTGTCCTGAGTGGACAAGCTGTTCGACTTCGGGCTGACCGGGCAGCTGCTGGCGCAACCGTTCGTGCAGACGGCGCTGCTCGCCGCCGCGGTGCTCGGTCTGGTCGCCGGCATGCTCGGCCCGCTGATCGTGACCCGGCGGATGTCGTTCGCGGTGCACGGGACGGCGGAACTCGCGTTCACCGGCGCGGCCGGAGCACTCCTGCTCGGCATCGGCGTCGAGTACGGCGCGCTCGCCGGATCGGTGATCGCCGCGCTGCTGCTAGGTTTGCTGGGCGGGCGTGAGTCCGATCGCGACTCGGTGATCGGCGTGATCCTGTCCTTCGGGCTCGGCCTCGGCGTGCTGCTGCTGACGTTCTATCCGGGACGGACGTCGAACAAGTTCGGCATCCTCATCGGACAGATCGTGTCCATCGACTCGACGAACATCGTCGTGCTGATCGCCGCCGCGGTCGTGGTGCTGCTCGTGCTCGCGGTGATCTACCGGCCGCTGCTGTTTTCCAGTGTGGACCCGCATGTCGCGGCCGCCCGGGGCGTACCGAGCCGGCTGCTGTCGGTGGTGTTCGCGGTGCTCGTCGGGATCGCGACGGCGCTCGGCGTGCAGATCGTCGGGTCGCTGCTCGTGGTGTCGCTCATGGTCACCCCGGCAGCGGCCGCGGTCCGTGTCACGGCGAGCCCGTGGCGGGCGACGCTGCTGGCAGTTCTGTTCGCGGAGATCGCCGCGCTGGGCGGCATCATCCTGTCGCTCGCGCCCGGCGTGCCGGTCAGCGCCTTCGTCACCGCGATCTCGTTCCTGATCTACCTGGTGTGCCGGCTGATCGCGTACCGCCGGTCGCGCGCCAGCCGGATCAGCGCACCGGATGTTGCGCGAGTGCCGTCCGCAGTTGGTCGATGAACCCGTTGTCGAAGAACGGCAACGCCCCGGCGGAGATGCTGCGCTCCACGGTCTCCATCACCACGGCCTGAGCGCCGACGAACTCGTCCACGGCCTGCGCCGGGGTGGTCTTGTTGGTGGAGTAGGCCAGGATCGTGAGATCGCTGAACGCGCCGGTGAGATAGCGCGAGGACGCGATGCTGAACGAGTCGCCGTACACCAGCGTCTTCTTGTCGACGGTGCCGGTGATCGGCGGCGCCGTGTGCCTGGCCGGCGTCTCGATGTCGGTCACGATCGGCCCGGCGCGGTTGGTCGCGCCATCCGGCAGCAGGTTGTAGAGGACGCTGGTCTTCGTGCCGGTCTTGCCGAGCAGCTTCGGCAGGTCCGCGCTGCCGGTGTACGAGCCGATGGCCGGGCTCTTCCAGGTCTTGGTCACCCCGGGCTGCACGGCCTCGGCGACGTTGCGGGTCAGCGAAAGCCCGCCCTCGTCGGTCCAGTGTGTGTCCGCCGGCGTGTACACGGGATGGCCCAGCTGGGCCGTGATCGCCCGTAGTTCCGGGCGCAGGTCGAGCGCGCCCGCCCGGTCGAGCTGTGACCAGGTCGGCGCCTCCGCGGCCTGCTGGCAGTCCTTGCCGGGATAGCTCGACGGCAGGAACTGCGGCACCATCGTCGACTTGTCCGGCGGCACCACCCACACGAACTGGCGGCCGGAGGCGATGACCAAGTTCCGCACCGTTTCGATGCGGTCGATCGTGTCGGCGAGCGCACGGGTGGGCGCGCACTTGGCCTCGGCGTCGACCCCGTAGTACAGCCAGCCGTCCTTGCCCTCGATCACCTGGCGGTAGCCGGCCTGATCCAGTGGCCCGGCGCCGACCTCCGGTCCGGGGGTGCCGCCGTTCGCGGGCGGCGGGCCGCCGGGCAGCGGCCCGGAGTTCGAGGTGCCGCCTGTGTCGTGCGGCAGCGGCTCGCCGAACACACCGCGGCTGATCCCGTCCGCGGCCCCGATCGCCGCCGTGCGGAAGGAAAGCTGGTCGGTCGCCCACGTCGGCAGCGCGGTGAAGAAGCCCCAGCCGGAGGAGATGCTGGGGAAGCCGGCGAGCGCGTGGTTCTCGATCTCGGTCGGGCGGACGCCGAACACCCACATCAGGGTCGGTGTCACGAAGAACACGAGGGCGCTGATCAACGCGGTCAGCTGCTTGCCGCCATGCCGGGGACGGTGCAGCGGATGCTCCCGGGGGAGCCACGCCTCGTGCACGGCGGGCAGTTGCTGCGGTTCTTGCGCCACGGCCTCACGGTATCCGCTGCTTCAGTGCAACAGCAGCAGAACCTGCAATTCGCCGACGAGGAAGCCGATCACCCCGCCGACGACGATGAGCTTCCACTCCTCCTGCCGGAACGCCGGCCGCAGCAGTCCCTCGTACTGCACCGGCGTCAGCGCGAGCATCCGCTGCTCCACCATGTTCGCCACGTTCATCGCTTCGCTGAGGTAGTCCTCGGCATACCGGACGGTCTCGGGCAGCCGGGCCACCGCGCGGTCCGCCGCGGCCTCCTTCAGTTCGTGCAGGCGCGTCGCGCCGACGGTCACCGACACCAGCCGCCCGGCCTGTTCATCGACCGCCTTCGCGACCGTCCGCCGCACCATGGCGACCATCTGGTCGGCCCGCGGCCCGCGCAGGATCGCGTCGAGCAGGTTCGGTGTGGTGAGTACCTCCTGCGCGATCACGTGGCCGTAGTCGCGGGCGACCTCGCGCTGTCGCTTGTGGAATTTGCCCTGCACGACCAGTCCCGGCAGGAGCCGGACCGGGCGGCGTGGCCGGAAGATCAGCTTGATCGCGAGCCAGTCGGTGAACAACCCGATGCAGCCGCCGAAGACCGGCAGCACCCACGGGTTCTTCGTCAGCGCCCAGACGACCGCCTGCACGAGGCCGAGCCCGAAGCCGAAGTAGATGCCGCAGCGCGCGATGAAGGCCATCTCCGGCCGGGTCGTCTCGCGGATCAGCCGGACCAGCAACGCCTTGTTGCGGGTGAGGAGCTGGACGGTCATGTGCTTGACGTCGAGCACCTCGTCGAGGTTGTCCCGAAGATCGGCCAGCAGGTCCCGGACAAGCCGTGGCGCGCCCGCCTGGACCTGTTTGACGACCAGCTCCCGCGCCATCGCTGGAAGCGCTTCCCAGACCCGCGGCTGGTACTCGGCGAGCACGTCGCGGGTGATGTCGTCCACGGCCCGCAGCAGCGGTTGCTCCATTGTGGCCATCAGCCGGTCCGGGTCGATCCGGGCGAAGATCTCCTTCAGGTCCAGCAGGTTCGAGGTGAGCAGGTCGGTCGCGATCGCGGCCATCCGGCCGCCGTGCTTGGGCACGATGCCCTGCCAGCCCAGCAGCGGGGGGATGCCGGCGAACTCGAGCGGGCGGAACATCATTTCAATCGCGACACGTTTGGTCACGTAGCCGATCAGCGCGGCGATGAACGGGATCGCTAGATAGAGCGGCCAGTGCGCGGCGAGGTCCTGTGCCACCCCCGGAACCTCCCTCCAGTCTCGCCCGACAAGGCTAATGGAGTGCGGAAACGCCCTGCTCACCCACCACCGGAGACGGCTGACCAACGTGGACAGTCGCGCCGCGCGGGGCGGCGGGAGGTGAACCTGCCATTTACCTAGAGTGAAGCGTTCGAATGGCGGTATGGAATCCAACTCGCGGACCTACTAAGGTCGCCGCATGCCCCCAGCCCAGTCCCCCATCCAATCAACCGAACCTTCGCTCGGTGCGCCTCACTTCCCGCTGGTCTTCCGCGGTTACGACCGGGTCCCGGTCGACGAGCGGCTCAACCAGGTCGCGGCCGACATGAAGGATCTTTCGGCGGCCCGTGACGAGGCCATGACCTCGGTCGCGGAGCTGACGAAGGCGCTCAGCTACGCGCAGCAGGAGCTCATCGAGACCAAGACCGCCCTGTCGCGGATGGCGAGCGACCCGAACAGCGCCACCACCATGACCGAGCGCGTGCGCTCGATGATGACGCTCGCCGAGGAAGAGATCGCCGAGCTGCGCCAGCACGCCGACGACCAGGCCGCGGCGATCCGGGCGGAGGCCGAGAAGTACGACCTCGACACCCGCAAGGCGACCGACAAGTGGGTCTCCGAGCGCGAGGCCGACATCGCGGAGCGGCGCAACGAGCTCGAAGCCGAGTACCAGGCGCTGACCACCCGCCTCAAGGGCGAGCACGACGACCTGATGAAGACCGCGCGCGGCGAGATCGATCGCCTCAACGCCGAGGCCGACGCCGAGCGCGCCCGGCTCGACGAGGCGTCCAACCTGCAGCGTGCCCAGGCCGAGAAGCAGGCCGAGGACGAGCTGGCGATCCGGATCTCCGACGCCGAGGAAGCGCTCGCCACCAAGGTTTCGACCACCGAGAAAGCGCTTGCCGAGAAGGTCTCGACCACCGAGGAGAACCTCAGCACCAAGGTCCGCGCGACCGAAGAGGGGCTCGCGACCAAGGTCCGCCAGACCGAGGAGTCGCTGGCGGCCAAGGTGTCGCAGACGGAGAGCAGGCTTTCCCGGCAGACGCTGGAGGCCGAGGAGCGGGCGGCCGTGCTCGTGGCGGACGCCGAGCGTCAGCTCACCGAGGCCGAGCAGAACCGCACGCAGGCCTTCGAGTTCAAGGCAGAAGTCACCGAGCGGCTCACCGCGACGCATTCCGCGCTGCAGGAAGCGCTCAAGCAGCTCGTCCCCGCCGAGGATTCGGGCAAGGTTCCCGCCTGACCTTTTCCTCTCCTCCCTCAGCCGCCTTTTCGTCTTTGACGGGAAGGCGGCTTTTCGTTGCCCGGAAACAGGTGCTACCAGCCGGCGGGGTGCACGAAGTCAGCCGCCGGGCGGCGGAGTCCCTGGCAGATGCGCATGGCCAGCCGCATACTCGTGGCGAACTTGGCGGTCCGCAGCCCGGTGAGCTGGCTCGGCGTGCAGTGCAGGCGCGGCGCCGTCTGTGCCCAGCTGGCCCCGCGTCCGGTGCGGGCTTCGTTCACTGCCGGCGTTGAGGTCGGCCGACAGCTGCCACATGGCGCTCGCCACCTGCGCCCAGCTGAGCCCTTCACGGTCGCGGCGTTCGTCCAGCGCGCCGAACAACGCCTGAACGTCGAACCCGCGCGGGTGAGCGCTGTGCCGCATGCGGCCTCCCGGCAGGCGTCCCTCAGAACTGGTAGTACAGGAACGGGCTGAACGTCCCGTTCGCCACCAGTATCGCCGCGTAGGCCAGGCCCACGGTCATCACGCCGATGCGCAGGCTCGTCGCCGGCTTGCCGCGGGACGATTCCAGCAGCGGCCCGGTCACCGGATCCGCCGGCAGGAAGACCACCAGCAGCGCCAGCAGCAGGATCACCAGCCGCTGGTTGGTCAGGGCCGAGGACACCACGTCGGTCAGGCCCGAGAAGTCCGGCAGGAACATGTGCCCGATCATCGTCAGCGCGTGCGTCAGGTCCGGCGACTTGAAGAACACCCACCCGAACACGACGAGCACGAGCGTGAGCACCCGCCGGCCCAGGCGGGGCAGGCGCGCCGCCGGCGTGGTGTCCCAGCCGAAGGCGCGTTCGATGATCAGCAGCGCCCCGTGATAACAACCCCACACCAGGAAAGTCCAGTTCGCGCCGTGCCACAAACCGGTCAGCACGAACACGATGCACAGATTCCGGTAGGTCTTCGCCGCGCCGCGCCGGTTACCGCCGAGCGGGATGTACACATAGTCGCGGAACCAGCGGGAAAGCGACATGTGCCAGCGCCGCCAGAACTCGGTCACGGTCACCGACGAATACGGCCGCGCGAAGTTCTCCGGCAGCCGGAAACCGAGCATCCGGCCGAGCCCGATCGCCATATCCGAATAGCCCGAGAAATCGAAGAACAACTGCAAGGTGTACCCGACCGCGCCCAGCCACGCGACGCCGAAGGTCATATTGTCCGGCGACGTCCGGAAACACGCCTCCACCATCGGGTTGAGCGAGTCCGCGATGATCGTCTTCTTGCACAGTCCCAGCGCGAACCGCGGGAATCCGGCCGCGATGTCGTCCAGCCGGTGTGAACGAATCTGCGGTAGCTGGTCCGCGATCTCCCGATAGCGCACGATCGGCCCGGCGACCAGTTGCGGGAACATCGCGATATAGGTCACGAACGAAACCGGATTACGGAGCGCTCGCCGTTCGCCGCGATAGATGTCGACCACATACGAAATGTGGTGAAAGGTGAAGAACGAGATGCCGATCGGCAAGGCCAGGTGCACGATCGGGAAGTCCCCGCCGAACACCCGGGCCAGATAGTCGAACTGCTGGGTCGCGAACCCGGCGTACTTCCAGATGACCAGCATCGCCACGTCGAAGCAGATCACGCCGATCAGCAGCCGCTTGCGCAGCGAGGCGCGCCGTTCCCAGTCGTTCGGCTCAAGCGCGATCCCGACGAAGTAGTTGACCACCATGCAGCCGAGCAGCAGCAAGAGGAACGCGCCCGCGCCGCTCGCGTAGAAGACGAAGCTCGCGACCGCGATGATGCCGTTCCGCCAGGTCCGCGGCAGCACCAGCACGGCGACGAGCAACGCCGGCATGAAGTACCACAGGAACAACGGCGAGACGAACGACATCGGTGCGCGGGCCCCCCATCAGGATCAGCCTGCTGACCTTAACCGACCATCCGCGCGACCCGGTGAAAAATGCCCGTGACGCCAACCGCACCCGGGGCTAGACGCGGCCCGCGATGCGGCGGCGGCGGGCGACTTCGGCCAGCAGCACCGCCGCGGCCACCGAAGCGTTGAGCGACTCGACGCCCGCGGCCATCGGGATCGACACGGTCACATCGCACGTCTCGCGCACCAGCCGGGAAAGCCCGCGCCCCTCCGAGCCGAGCACGATGACCAGCGGATCGGTGGCCAGGTCCATCCCGTCGATGTCGACGCTGCCGTCCGCGTCCAGGCCCGCGATCATCAGGCCCTCGCTCGCCCAGGCCTTGAGCTGCCTGGTCAGGTTCGGTGCCACCCCGATCGGCATCCGCGCCGCGGTGCCGGCGCTCGTCCGCCACGCGACAGCCGTCATGCCGGCGCTACGCCGGCCGGGCAGCAGCACACCGTGCGCGCCGAACGCCGCGGCCGAGCGCACGACGGCGCCGAGGTTCCGCGGGTCGGTCACGCCGTCCAGCGCGACCAGCAGCGGCGGCTCACCGGAGTCGCGCGCGGCGTCGAGCAGGTCGTCCGGATGGGCGTACTCGAACGGCGGCACCTGCAGGCCGAGACCCTGGTGCACCGCGCGGTTCGTCTTCCGGTCCAGCTCCTCGCGGGGGATTTCGAGCACCGAGATGCCCTTGTTCGCGGCCATCTGCACGGCCTCGTTCACCCGGTCGTCGGCTTCGATGTTCAACGCCACGTACAGCGTCGTGGCCGGCACATCCGCGCGCAGTGCCTCGACCACCGGGTTACGCCCGGCGATGATCTCCGGGCCCTCGGCCTTCTTGTCTCGCGCCCGCTCGGCCTTCGACGCGGCCGCGGCGCGTCGCTGCGCCGGATGCCCCGGGCGCACCTCCGCGCGCGGCGTCGGGCCCTTGCCTTCGAGGCCGCGCCGGCGTTGCCCGCCCGAGCCCTTGACGGCGCCCTTCTTGCTGCCGGGATTGCGGGTCGCGCCCCGGCGTTTCGAGTTTCCTGCCATTGTTCCTAAGCGTCCTTAACGGTCCACAGTGGACCATCCGGGGTGTCTTCGACCGCGATACCGGCCTTGAGCAACCGATCCCGCACCGCGTCCGCACGCGCGAAATCGCGTGCCGCGCGGGCTTCCTGGCGCTCGGCGAGCATGTTGCCGACGAGGTCGGCCAGTGCGTGCCGGGCCGGCGAGTCGGCGTTCGCGGTGTCCACCCATTTCGGATCGAGCGGATCCAGCCCCAGCACACCCATCATCGCGCGGACCGAACCCGCCGCCGACCGGGCGGCCGTCTCGTTCACCGCGTCGAGTGCCGCGTTGCCTTCACGGACCACGTTGTGAATGGCGGCGATCGCGGCCGGGGTACCGAGATCGTTGTCCATCGCCTCAGTGAAGTCGGCGCACAGCAGGCCCGGCGCCACGTCGCCGGTGCGCTCGCTGACCCGGCGGACGAACTGCTCGATGCGCCGATAGCCCGCCGCGGCCTCGGACAGCGCCGCGTCGGAGTACTCGATGGTCGAGCGGTAGTGCGGCTGGACGAGGTAGTACCGCAGTTCCGCGGCGCGGTAGTTCCGCAGCATCGCCTCGATGGACACCGTGTTGCCCAGCGATTTCGACATCTTCTCGCCCGACAGCGTGACCCACGCGTTGTGCAGCCAGAACCGCGCGAACGGGTCGCCGGCCGCGTTCGATTGGGCGCGCTCGTTTTCGTGATGCGGGAACACCAGATCGACGCCGCCGCCGTGGATGTCGAACTCGGGGCCGAGGTAGTTCGTCGCCATCGCCGAGCACTCCAGGTGCCAGCCGGGGCGCCCCGGGCCCCACGGCGTCGACCACGACGGCTCGCCCGGCTTGGCGCCCTTCCACAACGTGAAGTCGCGCGGGTCCCGCTTCCCTTCGGCCAGCGTCTCGCCCTGCTGGACCTCGTCGAGCTTCTGCCGCGACAACGCGCCGTACGCCGGGAAGCTGCCCACCGAGAAGTAGACGTCGCCGCCCTCCGCATAGGCATGGCCGCCGTCGATGAGCCGCTGCATCAGCTCGACCATCTGCGGCATGTGCCCCGTCGCGCGCGGCGCGATCGACGGCGGGAGGCAGCCGAGCGCCTCGTAGGCGTCCTCGAACGCGCGCTCGTGTTTGAAGGCCCACTCCCACCACGGCCTGCCCGCGTCGGCGGCCTTGGTGAGGATCTTGTCGTCGATGTCGGTCACGTTCCGCACGAACAGCACGTCGAGTCCATTGTGGACAAGCCAGCGGCGGAGCACGTCGTAGTTCAGCGCGCCGCGGACGTGCCCGATATGCGGAATGCCCTGCACGGTGGCCCCACACACGTAGATGGACGCCGTTCCACTACGAGCGGGATGGAACTCCCGCACGTCCCTGGTCGCGGTGTCGAAAAGGTGTAAGGCCACCTTCAAATGGTACGGGGCCGACCGGAACCCGTGGTCAGAGCACCCCGTGCGTGCGCAGCGCGGCGAGCAGGCCGTCCGGCCGCTCGTTCGTGGGCAGCGGGTCGACCAGCGCGAACGCGCAGCCGAGCGCTCGCGCCCCGCCGTCCGCTTCGTCGCTGTCGCCCACCATCAGGGTCTCCTCGGCGGGGACGCCGAGCTGGTCCAGCAACGCGTGGAAGACGGCCGGGTCCGGCTTGATCGCGCCGACCTCGAAGGACAACACGAACGAGTCCACGTACTGGTCGAAGCCGTGGTCGGCGAACGCCGGCCGGATGTCGAACGCGATGTTGCTCAGCACCCCGACCTTGAGGCCCTTGCCCGCGCTGCTCTTGAGCGCGGCTTCGGTATCCGGGTACGGCGTCCACTCGTCCGGATCGATCAGCCGGTCGTAGAGCGCCTTGGCCTGGTCGAGCCGCGGCAGGCCGGACTTGCGCAGCACCTCGATGTAGATCTTCTCGTGCAGCGCCGGGTCCAGGTCGCGGTTCTCCCAGGCGTACTGGTACTCCTCGGACAGTTCGACGACCTTGCCGGTGGGGGCGGTCATCCGGCGCATCAACTCGGCCTGCGCCTCGAGATCCAGCGGTACGCCGTCGGAGTCCTTGAGGTGAGCCACCCAGCTCTCGTTCTGTTCGAGCCGGAACAACGTCCCGGAGAAGTCGAACATCACCGCCCGAATCGTCACGTCTCCAGGCTAGTGGGCCACAGCCGGGCGGCGGGCGACTTGTGACCTACTCGGCCGCGAGGAGCAGGGCGGTGGCGATGGCCGCGATGCCCTCACCACGGCCGGTGAGCCCGAGGCCGTCGGTGGTGGTCCCGCTGATGCTGACCGGGCCGCCCGCGGCCTTGCTCAGCACGTCCTGCGCTTCCTCGCGGCGCTTGCCGATCCGCGGCGCGTTGCCGACGACCTGCACCGACGCGTTCGCGAGCCGCCAGCCCGCGGCCTCGACGCGACGCCGGACCTCGGCGATGAACTCCGGGCCGTGCACGCCTGCCCAGCGCGGGTCGCTGGTACCGAACACCGAACCGAGGTCACCCAGCCCGGCGGCCGACAGCATGGCGTCGCACAGCGCGTGCGCCGCCACATCCCCGTCCGAATGCCCGGCGCACCCGGGAACGCCGTCCCAGTACAGCCCGGCGACCCAGCACTCGCGCCCCTGCTCGACCGGATGCACGTCGACGCCGGTACCGACCCTCACGCCTGCTCCTCGCTCAGTAGTGCCGTCACGACGGCGATATCGAACGGCGTTTTGACCCGGATCCCGTTCTGGTGTCCGGAGATCGTGCGCACGCCGGCCGGCGGTTCGGCGAGTGGATCGATACCGCGGATGCACATTTCGTGAAGTAATTCCGGCATGCAGCCGAACGGGGTCTGAACGGTGCGTAACCGCGCGCGATCTTCGGTTGCGATGATCACTTCGTGAGAATTCACGAGTTTCACGGTGTCGGTCACGGGAAGGACCGGGACGACCGCGGGCACGCCCCCCGCGACGGTTTCCGCCACCGCCCGGATGACGGGAGATGGCACGAACGCGCGGTCGGCGTCACAAAGAAGGATCACATCGAAGCCGATGGGAAGGCTTTCGAACGCGAGCCGAATCGATTCGGCCCGGGAACCGCCGCACGGCAGTACCCGGCACCGGTTTCCGGTTCCGGGCACCGCCCGCACGATCGATTCGTAACTGTCGAGTTGTCGCGCCGGGGCGACGATTCGCAGGTCATCCACGCAGCCCGCAGCGAGCACGCCATGGATAGCGTGCGCCAGCAGTGACTCTCCCTGGACCAGAGCGTCCAAACCCACCGCGTCGGCGACGACGAGCGCAGCCGTCTTCATGAGCCGCTTTTCACAGACCCTCGGTGCGCCTTTCGGTGCCGGCTAAACCGACGCTGTTTCCAGCACCTCGTCGAGGAGGGTCTCCGCCTTGCCCTCGTCGGTGCCCTCCGCCAGGGCGAGTTCGCTCACCAGGATCTGCCGAGCCTTGGCCAGCATCCGCTTCTCACCAGCGGAAAGGCCACGGTCCTTCTCTCGCCGCCAGAGGTCGCGCACCACTTCGGCCACCTTGTTCACATCGCCGGAGGCGAGCTTCTCGAGGTTGGCCTTGTACCGACGAGACCAGTTCGTGGGCTCTTCGGTGTGGGGAGCACGCAGCACGTCGAAAACGCGGTTCAGACCATCCTGGCCGACGACATCCCGCACGCCGACGATCTCGGCATTGTCAGCGGGAACGCGAACCGTCAGATCCCCCTGCGCGACTTTGAGGACGAGGTACTGCCTTTCCTCGCCCTTGATCACGCGGGTCTCGATCGCTTCGATGAGTGCGGCACCGTGGTGCGGGTAGACGACGGTCTCTCCGACCTTGAAAACCATGTGTCCTCTGCCCCTTTCGCTGGCTCCATGCTAGCACGCTGTGATGGGGCCCATCCACCGGGCCGAGATCGTCCTCGCAGGTCAGGGGCCATGCGCGCACCGTCGAGGGGGTTGACAAATCCACTTTTGGCGTGCTCATGCAGGTGGTCCACCGGTTGATCACGAATCCACTGTGGACGGTCGGGCGCGGGCAGTGGCCACCGGGTTCTACCGGGTGGAAGTGCCCCGGCTAGTCTGCGCAGTGGTAACGGGCTCTAGGAGGGACTGAAGACCGTGAGGCTGCAGAAACGTCGTGTGCTCACGTCGGGCGTGCTGGGCCTCGGCGCCGCGCTGGCACTGGCCGGGTGTGGTGCCGGGCAGATCACCCAGACCGACACCATGTTGCCTGCGGTCAACGGCGCGCTTGCGACGACGGGCAAGATCACCGTCCGCAACGCCGGTCTCGCGAACACCAACAGCTGCCAGCAGGCCTACGCACCCGGGTCGAGCGCCCCGCTGTCGCTGGTCATCACCAACGACGGCGCCGCCGACGACCAGCTGGTTTCGGTCTCCTCGCCCAACGCCGCGAGCGCCGCGGTCAGCGGCCAGCAGACGCTCACCGCGCGCACCAGCGTCGTGGTCGGCCCCGCCAACCAGGCCGAGTCCGCGGCCACCAGCACGTCCGCGTCGCCGGCCACCAGCGGCTCCGCGGCGGGCAAGCCGCAGATCGGGCGCGCGAGTATCGAGCTGCAGGGCATCAAGCAGGTCGTCTGGCCCGGTCAGCTGACGCCGGTGACGTTCGTTTTCCGGGATGCCGGCTCGGTGACGATGGAGTTGCCGGTCAACGCGCCCACCGAAGAGCTGCCCAACTGCCAGACCGTGCCGCAACAGGCCGAAACGGGTCACTGAGATTGTCGGTGCCGACCGCTAACGTCGGCGACCGTGGTCAAGAAGGGCAACAGCTACCGCTGCGCGGAATGCGGTCACGAAGCCGCGAAATGGGTCGGCCGCTGCCCCGAGTGTCAGGCGTGGGGCACGCTCGAGGAGCGCGGGGACGCGCGACCGGCGATAGCCAGGGTGGCCGCCGGTGCGCCCAGCGCCCCGGCACGGCCGATCGGTCAGGTGGACCTGGAGTCGGCCCGCGCGCGGCCGACCGGAGTGCCCGAGCTGGACCGGGTGCTCGGTGGCGGGCTCGTCCCGGGCGCGGTGGTCCTGCTCGCCGGTGAGCCGGGGGTCGGCAAGTCGACGCTGCTGCTGGAGGTCGCCTACCAGTGGGCGGCCGCCGCGGCGAAGCCCGCGCTGTACGTGACGGGCGAGGAGTCCGCGGGTCAGGTCCGGTTGCGGGCCGAGCGGACGGGGAACCTGCACGAGCGCATGTTCCTGGCCGCCGAGAGCGACCTGTCGGCGATCCTCGGGCATGTCGACGCGGTCGGGCCCGGGGTGTTGATCGTGGACTCCGTGCAGACGATGGCATCCCCGCAGGTCGAGGGCGCGCCCGGTGGGGTCACGCAGGTGCGGGCGGTCACGGCCGGGCTGGTTGCGCTCGCGAAGGAGCGTGGGTTGCCGATCGTGCTGGTCGGGCATGTCACGAAGGACGGCTCGGTCGCCGGGCCGCGGGTGCTGGAGCATCTGGTGGACGTGGTGCTGCAGTTCGAGGGTGACCGGCATTCGACGCTTCGGCTGGTGCGCGGGATCAAGAACCGGTTCGGCCCGGCCGACGAGATCGGCTGTTTCGAGCTGCGGGACGACGGGATCATCGGGGTGCCGGATCCGTCCGGGCTGTTCATGAACCGGCATACCGACGAAGTGCCGGGGACGGCGATCACGGTGACGGTCGAGGGCAAGCGGCCGCTGTTGTGCGAGGTGCAGGCGCTGGTGGCGAAGTCGAGCCTGCCGCAGCCGCGCCGGGCGGTGAGCGGGCTGGACGCCGCGCGGGTCGGCATGGTGCTGGCGGTACTGGAGAAGCGCGGCGGTGTGCGGTTCGGGGAGCAGGACGTGTACGCGGCGACGGTCGGCGGGATGAAGGTGACCGAGCCGGCGGTGGACCTGGCGGTCGTGCTGGCGATCGCGTCCTCGGTGCGGGAGGAAGCGCTTTCCCCGCGCCTGGTGTCGCTGGGTGAGGTCGGCTTGGCCGGCGAGATCCGCCGGGTGACCGGCGTCGGCCGCCGGCTCGCGGAGGCCCAGCGGCTGGGCTTCACGCACGCCATCGTGCCGCCGGACCCAGGGAAGTTGCCGGATGGCATCCGCGTGCTGGAGGCAGGCAGCGTCGCGGACGCGGTGAACGCGGCGATGAAGGCCTAGGCGAGTTCGGAAGTGTCGATCTTGACCGGCACCGGTCCGGGTGCGGTGATGGTCTCGCCTGCCTCGGCCTGGACTTCCAACCGGTAACCGTTGCCGGTCAGGCGGTAGCCCTTGAACGTCCCGGCCTCGGCGAGCCACAGATAAGGCACACCGGTGGCCGCGTACGCGGCCACCTTTGTCTCACGCTCGGCCTTCGTGTTGTCCGAGGACCACACCTCGACCGCGAGGAGCACGTTCTCGGCATCGAACAGCGGACGATCCGAATCAATATCGACTACGACGACGTCGGGTATCAGCGCGGTACGCAACGGCGTACTGATCCGCACACCGACGCCGGGCAGCACGGTCAGATCGGCCCGGCAAGCACATCCGAGTGCCTTGTCGGCCGCGAAAGCGAGCTTCGCCATCGCGTGCTGATGAAGGGCGTCTTGCGGCGGGGTCACGTGGAGGTGACCCAGGATCAGTTCGAGCCGAGACCCGTCGGACGGGTGCTCGGCCGCGAACCACTCTTCGATAGGTACTGGTCCCAGCATCGGGCAAGCATGCCCGGGGCGGTTGGTCTCCCTGAGGCGCGGACGCGCCACACCGCGACTACTGGGCCGCCAGGAGTTTGGCGCAGCGGATGAGGCCGATGTGCGAGTACGCCTGCGGGTGGTTGCCCAGGGAACGCTCCGCGATCGGGTCGTACTGTTCGGGCAGCAGGCCCGTCGGGCCGGCCGCGTCGACCAGTTGCTCGAACAGTTCCTCGGCCTCGTTGCGGCGGCCGGTCAACAGGTAGGCCTCGATCAGCCACGCCGCGCAGATGTGGAACCCGCCCTCGCCGCCGGGCAGGCCGTCGTCGCGGTGGTAGCGGTAGACCGTCGAGCCGCTGCGCAGTTCCGCCTCGATCGCGGTGACCGTGGACTGGAACCGCTCGTCGGACGGGTCCAGCAGCCCGGAAAGACCGACGAACAGCGAAGCCGCGTCGAGGTCCGTGCCGTCGTACGCGGTGGTGAACGCCTGGACCTCCTCGTTCCAGCCGTTCTCCAGCACGTCGTTCGCGATCGTCGCGCGCAGCTCCTCCCAGCCGTGCGGGATTTCGCGTTCGTAGACCTCGCCGAGCTTGATCGCGCGGTCGATCGTCAACCAGCACATCACCCGCGAGTACACCCGGTGCCGCGGCACGTGCCGCTCCTCCCAGATGCCGTGGTCGGCCTCCGACCAGCGCCGCGTCACCGCCTCCGCCATCGCGCGCACCATCTGCCAGTCCTGGTCGCGCAACTCGCCGCGCGCCTCGGCCAGCGCGCACACCAGCTCCACGACCGGTCCGAACACGTCGAGCTGCACCTGGTGGTTCGCCAGGTTCCCGACGCGCACGGGCCGCGAGCCCGCATACCCCGGCAGGGTGTCGATGACGGCTTCGGCGCCGAGGGTCGTGCCGGCGAGCGTGTACAGCGGGTGCAACCGCTCCGGGCCCGCCAGCGTGGAAAGCACGCCGTGCAGCCATTTCAGGTACCCGTCGGCCTCCGCGAGCGACCCCACGCCGACCAGTTCCCGCACGGTCATCGCGGCGTCGCGGACCCAGCAGTACCGGTAGTCCCAGTTCCGCACGCCGCCGATCTCCTCGGGCAGCGACGAAGTCGCCGCCGCCAGCACGCCGCCGGTGTCGGTGTTGACCAGCCCGCGCAGGGTCAGCGCCGAGCGCGCGACGAGCTCCGGCTCGATGTTCGGCAGCTTCAGCCCGGACGCCCAGTCGCTCCAGTACCTGCCCGCGCGCGTCCGCCGGTCCACTTCGGACAGCTCGGCCGGGCCGAGATCCGTTGTGCCGCAACGCAGTTCGAGCACCACCGGGTTTTCGAGCGTGGGGTTCACGACGGCGGTGGCGGTGTCGTGCAGGCCGTCGTTGGTGATCTCCCACCGCACGCCCGGCGCACGCAGCACGATCGGCTCGGACGTGCCGACCACGCGAAGACCGTCCGCCTCGGGCACCAGGCTCACCGGCACCGCGCCGAACTCGGGCCGCGGCGCGAACGACACCGAGGCCGCGGTCGACCCGGAGATCACGCGCACCAGATCGGTCCGGTGCGACGGGGTCTCCGGCTCGAGGTAGTCGGTGACCAGCAGCCGGGACCAGCGGGTCTCGACCGTCATCGTGCTGGGCAGGTAACGCTGGCCCAGCGGCAGGTTCCCGTTGCGCTGGGCGGAATCGCCGCGCGCGGGCTTGATCGAGAAGTGCCCGGCACCGGCGCCGCCGAGCAGGTCCGCGAACACCGCGGGCGCGTCGGGGCCGGGGTGGCACAGCCAGGTCAGCCGCGCGTCCGGGGTGATCAGCGCGACCGAGCGCTCGTTGGCCAGCATCGACAGCCGCTCGATGGGCGGCGCCTGCTCGCCGTAGAGCCAGTTCCGCCGCTCCTCGAGGATGAACGCGAGCACCATCGCGACTTCCTCGGTACCGCGGACCCGGTACGTGGCAAGGGTTTCCCCGTCGCCGACCTTGACCCCGAGGTCCGGCCCGGACAGTCGCGCGAACGCCTTCTCGTCGGTCACGTCGTCACCGAGGAACAGCGCGGCCGTGGCGCCGACCTGGTGGCGCAGGGTGTCCAGCGCGCGACCCTTGTCGGTCTGGACCACCGCGAGCTCGACGACCTCCTTGCCATCGGTGGTCGTCACACCGTCCCAAGTGCACGGTCCACTGTGGACCGCATCGAGGACCCGGCGGGCGTCCTCGCGCTCGGCGCGGCGGACGTGCACGGCGATGCTGGCGGGCTTGACCTCCAGCTGCACCCCAGGCACGTCCCCGGCCAGCTTCTCCAGCTCGTGCTCGAGTGTGCGGTGCAGCTCGCGGGCCTTGGCGTCCAGCGCGTGCACGAACCCGATGTCGAACTCCGACCCGTGACTGCCCACCAGGTGTACCTCGGACGGCAGGCGCGACAGGATCGCCAGATCCCGCAGCGCCCGGCCGGAGATCACCGCGGCGGTCGTCTCGTGCAACCCGGCGAGCGAACGCAGCGCGCCCACGGACTCGGGCAGCGGCCGCGCCTCGTCCGGGTTGGTCACGATCGGAGCCAAGGTCCCGTCGTAGTCGCACGCGACCAGCAGTCGCGGCGTGCGGGCGATCTGCACGATCGCACGGCGCAGCTCGGCGGGCAGGGACTCGGCGGTCACCACTCCTCCTTAAGGAGTTCAGAACATCGTTGTCGACAAGTCGGCCGAATCAGGAAGTCGGTTCCGAGCCGAGTGCTTCCAGGAACGATCGCGCCCACCGGTCCACGTCATGGGTGAGGACCTGACGCCGCAATGCTCGCATCCGGCGCCGGCCCTCGGCAGGGTCGAGCGTAATGGCCGCCTCCAGGGCGTTCTTCACCCCGTCGAGATCGTGCGGATTGACCAGAAACGCACTGGTCAGCTCCGCCGCCGCGCCGGCGAACTCGGACAGCACGAGCGCGCCGCCGAGATCGTGGCGGCACGCGACGTACTCCTTGCACACCAGATTCATCCCGTCGCGCAGCGGGGTCACGACCATCACGTCCGCGGCCGAGTAGAACGCGGCCAGCTCGGTGCGGCTGACCGACTGGTGCAGGTAGTGCACCACCGGGTGGCCGACCCTGGCGAATTCACCGTTGATGCGGCCGACCATCTGTTCGATGTCGCTGCGCATCCGCTGGTAGTGCTCGACACGTTCCCTGCTGGGCGTCGCGAGTTGCACGAAAGTGACGTCTTCGGGTTTGACCCGGCCCTCGTGCAGCAGTTCGTGCAGCGCCTGCAGGCGGAGGTCGATGCCCTTGGTGTAGTCGAGCCGGTCCACCCCGAGCAGCACCGTCTTGGGGTTGCCGAGGTCCTGGCGGATCTCGGCGGTCCGTTCGACGACCTGCCGGGAGCGGGCGAGCGTGTCCAGTCCGGCGGCGTCGATCGAGATCGGGAACGCGCCGACCCGGACGGTCCGGTTGCCGACCTGCATCATGCCGGGCCGGGACCGGACGCCGACCGCGCCGCGGCTCGGTTCGAGGCCGACCAGGGTGCGGGCCAGCCACAGGAAGTTCTGTGCGCCACCGGGCCGGTGGAAGCCGACCAGGTCGGCGCCGATCAGCCCGCGCACGATCTCCGCCCGCCACGGCAGCTGCATGAACAACTCCACCGGCGGGAACGGGATGTGCAGGAAGAAGCCGATGCGCAGGTCCGGCCGCAGCTCGCGGAGCATGCTCGGGACGAGCTGGAGCTGGTAGTCCTGGACCCACACGGTGGCGCCGCCGGCCGCGATGTCCGCGCTGGCCTCGGCGAAGCGGCGGTTGACCCGGACGTAGGACTCCCACCAGCTGCGGTCGAACACCGGGCGCTCGACGACGTCGTGGTACAGCGGCCAGAGCGTCGCGTTGGAGAAGCCTTCGTAGTAGTCGCGGACGTCTTCCGCGGTCAGGGTGACGGGGTAGAGGACCATGCCTTCGTCGCTGAACGGGTCGACCTCGACCCCGGGTACGCCGGGCCAGCCGACCCAGGCTCCCTTGCGGGACCGCAGGAACGGCTCGAGCGCGGCCACCAGGCCGCCCGGGCTCGCCGTCCAGCGCTGGGTGCCGTCGGCGCCTCTTTCGAGGTCGACGGGCAGCCTGTTGGCGACCACGACGAAATCCGCCGAGCCGTTCCCGATCCGTACATCACCCACGCTTGCTGCTCCTCGCTCTCGCGCGGCGTTACGAGAGACTATCTCGTGCCCAGCGGACAAGATCGACCGCGCGGTGGCTGAAATGTCCTACTCCAGCCTGCTGTCCGAGCGCAGCGGCCCGGCCAGCCGTGGCCCGGCCATCCTCCGTTCGAGCCTGCCCAGCCCGCTGCGCACGGGCTGTGCCAGGTACTCCCCGAGCACGACGCCCGCGGCCAGGGCCAGTCCGATGGCGACCGCCTTCATCAGGGTAGAGACGTTGCCGTTTCCTTGTGTTGCCAGCTCGTACAGACCTCGATAAGTGGACAGGCCGGGAAGCAGCGGCGTGATTCCCGACACGGCGGCCACGAGCGGCGTCACCTTCAGCCGCCGCGACAGCACGCCGCCGCAGAACCCGACGAGCGTCGCCGCGAGCGCGGACGAGGTGATGGGGTCGAACTTCGTGACGACGAGCGCCCCGTACACACCGGCGCCGATCGCGCCGGCCGTGGCGGCGACCAGGAGCGTGCGCAGGGTCGAATAGCTGCCGAGCGCGAAGCACGCGGCCGTGCCGGCGCCCGCGACGATCATGACGGGCAGTGTCAGCACGGACTGCGCGGGCAGCTCGGGTTCGACCTGGATGAAGCGCAGCGCCTTGCTGAGCTGCAGGGCGAGCGCGACGCCGGTGATGAGGCCGGCACTCATCAGCGCGGTCTCCATGGTGCGGCCGGCCGCGGTCACGTTGTAGCCGGTGATGGCGTCCTGCACGGCCGAGACCGTGGACAGTCCGGACAGCAGCACGGTGATCGCCGCGGCCGCGACGAGGGTGGAGAATTTCGTCGGCACCAGGCCGGTTTCGACGGTCAGCGTCGCCAGGCCGGTGGCGACCAGGCCACCGACGACCTGCTGGAAGAAGAACGGCAGGGCGTACTTGTTGAGCTGGCGGCCGAGCCGGTCGACCAGTGCGGAGATGACGAGCGCGCCGACGGCGATGTCGGCGCCACCGCCGATGAGCAGGGTGATGAAGAAGGCCATGCCGCCCCAGGCGAGCGTGGCGACCCAGCGTGGATACGGGTGCGGGGCGGTGGTGATGCGCTGCAGTGCCGCGTACGCCTCTTCCGCGCTGACCTGGCCACGGGTGATCTTCCGGACGAGCAGCTCGGTCGCGGACAGCCGGGTGTAGTCGAGGCTGCGGGAGCGCACCACGCGCAGTGCGCTCACCGGCGCCATGTCGGTGCCGCGATGGCAGGTGACGGTGATGGACGTGAAGATGACGTCGACCTCGCAGTGCGGCAGGCCGAGCGCCGAGGTCAGCGCGAGGATCGTCGCGGTGACGTCGGACGCGCCGGCGCCACTGGCCATCTGGACCTCGCCGATGCGCAGGGCGAGATCCAGCACGAAGTTGACGGTCGCATCGTCGGGCAGCGATGGGCCGTACTCCGCTTCGGGCGGCGCCGGATGCTCACCGGTGGGTGCTTCCAGGATGTGCCACGCGCGGCGCCGTGGCTCGGTTGGGCGTTTGCGCCGGTTCTCTTTGTCGATGTTCGGATCCTGGGGCGCTTCCAGGATGTGCCAGCCGCGCCGCCGGGTCACCGGGCCCCGGGCGCGCTGGTTGCTTTTCATTGGGCCGCCACCTCCTCACTGGGTTCTCCCGGTGACCATCGGCGTCACCCCGGCTTGTGTTGCAAGGAAGAAACCGTGGCGTGCGCCACCTTGCCGATCCTCCACAAAACACGGGTTCGCGCTACTCGGCGAGAGTCCGGAGGGCGCGCAGGAATGCCTCGCGGTCCGCCGGGTCGAGGCGGGCCAGTCGCTTCTCTTCGTTGCGCTGGATGGCCGCCTGGGTCTTCGCGGTGAGCCGGCGGCCCTCGGTCGTGATCGCGAGCAGGCGCACCCGGCGGTCGGCCGGATCGGGGTGGCGCTCGATCAGGCCGCGGTCCTGCAACTCGTCGAGGACGGGGATGAGCCGGGTCTTGTCGGCGCCGATGCGCTCGGCGAGTGCGGCCTGGGTGCGGGTCTCCTGCTCGCGCAGGGCGAGCAGCACGATGTACGCCCACATGGTCAGGCCGTGCTCGCGCAGGATCGGTTCCTCGGCACGGGTCAGGGCGCGGCCGAGGGGAACGATCATCGCCGCGAGGTCGGGCCGGTTCATGCTGGGAGGATAGCTTGCGCTTATCGTAAGTCTGAGCTTATTGTAAGCTCATGCTTATTGATTTGCACCGTGATGCCGTGCTCGCCAGCGTCTCGATCGCCTGCGGGGTGCGCGCCGCCGACCTGCCCCGGCCGACGCCGTGCGCCGGCTGGTCGGTGGCGGATCTGTTGGCGCATATGACGGTTCAGCACCGCGGCTTCGCGGCGGCGGCCCGCGGGGAGAGCGCGTCGTGGGATCCGGTCGTCGCGACGGACCCGGTCGCGGACTACCTGTCGGCGGCGAGCGAGGTGCTGGTCGCCTTCGCGAGCGCGCGGAATCCGTTACTGCTGCCCGAAATCGGCCCGGACCCGTTCCCGGCCGAGCAGGCGATCGGGTTCCACTTCATCGACTATGTGGTGCACACCTGGGATCTCGCCCGCGCCCTCGGCACGTCCGTGTCGTTCGATGACACGCTGCTGGAGCCCGCGCTGGTGATCGCGGCCCGAGTGCCCGGCGGCGAGGCCCGCACCCGCCCGGGCGCGGCGTTCGCGCCGGCGCTGCCTTCCGCTTCGGCAGGCGGGCCGCTGCTCGACCGCATCCTGACGCTCCTGGGCCGCTCCCCGAACTGGCCCGACGTATGATGACCACGCTTCACACGCCGACTTAGCTCAGCTGGTAGAGCAGCTGTCTTGTAAACAGCAGGTCAGGGGTTCGAGTCCCCTAGTCGGCTCTCGTACGAATTGTGACGATTCGCGCGCCGGAGGTGAGCATGCGGGTGGACGGAATGGCCTGCCCGATCGACCGGGAGAGGAGCGGGGCAGGTGCGGAAGACTTCGATGTCTCGAACGCATATCTTGGCGTCGTATGGTCCGCGGTCAACCAAGCAACGTACTCGGTGAGGTAGCCAGCGGCCCTGTGGTGTGCCTGCATGAGCGTCACGGCCAGCGGCACAATGCGGGACGAAGCCGGGAGAGCGGTACAGCGGCGCTCCCATAGGTGGGGGGTGCAAGTCGACTCGTGCAACGTCGCGGGCGCGGAACCATTCGAGGAGTCGCTCTATGATGGACCAGCTGTGTTCCCTGTCGTCGGTGACGTGGATCGGTGACCAAGCCGATGACGTGACCGATCCGGCCGTTGTGCAGATGCGGACCAGGAAGCCAGTCCTCAATGGTGTCGATGCCGCAGGCCACAAGTCCCTCGTGTGCCGGTGCGACAAAGATGCGCGTCGTCTCCAGGCCGATCTGCGCACGCAGTGCTTCGGCGCACGCGAGACGCCAGCCGTTCTCGGCGGCCGGATCGTCGTCGCCGAGATTGGCGAACAGCAATGCTCACAGTCGCACATGTGTTTGATCAGCGAAACCGTAATTCGTGTGATGAAAATTGAATTCTAGACGATGAACGGCGCAAATCGGATTTTGCAGTGGCGCGCGGTGTCCGTCGAACTCTGGGGCCTGGGTGGACCTATACGACTCCGTGTGGAAACCGGGCATACAACGCTGAATCGCCGTATTCACTTCAGCCCAGTCGCACCACACGCCAATGCAGTGGCGACACCCCAGAATTGGTCAGCGGAACCCCAGCCGTTGGCCTGACGCCCCGACCGAGCGGTCACCGCCAACCGCCTTGCGCTGATCGGCTGCGCGCCGACCGCAGACCCCTGACTCGCCGACAATCAGCCCGTTGCCTCTTCCGGTGCCTACGTCGGCGATCGTCAATTCCGTGCTGGGCTTGCCGTGGACCGCGTCCAGGAGTCATGGCATCGATCGGCTACAGCGGAAACGCACCACCACCACCACCACCACCGGTCGGGTGCGTTGGTTCTCGGTGAGAAGTCCCGCGCCGGTGTGCAGGGTGCGGATGGGCCTGTAGAGTGGGTCGCCGGCGCGAGCACTGTCTCGCTGAACGCAGTGGCGGCACCGGTCCAGCCATCGTCGGCGAGGCGGACGACAGGGAACGGGTGCATCACCGGGATCGCGTCAGGGAGCTCTTCGGCGGCGGCCTTGAACCATGTCCGGCAGCCTCGTCGGCCCGGTCTTCTGCCGTCGGCATGCACCCAACGCGACAGATGTGTCGCAGGCGTGGGGTCCAGTTGTATGTACCGAGGTAACTATCACTCCGCTGATCTGGGGTTTTTGCGCTGGTTGGCCTTGAAGCGCGTCTTCTTCTGGCGATTCCCGCAGGTGTTCATGTCGCACCATTTGCGGGTGCGGCTTTGACTGGTGTCGAAGAAGCCAGCTTGGCAGGTCGGCGATGCGCACAAGGCCAATCTTCCGTCTCGCTCGCCTGCGATGATGCTGATCGCGTCAGCGGCGATCACGCCTAGCGCATCCTCCACGGAGGAAGTCGAGCTCAGTCGCCATTGCCGATTGCTCTCGGGTGTCAAGAGAGGCTGCTCCCGATGCTGTCGTGGGGTGTCGTCGCCTACGGGGGGTTGCTCTCAGCCATCCTGGCCGGGTTGCTCGTCGTGGCCGCCGCCCGTGAACGTAACCCACTGGTCCTGGGTTGATCGTGGTGTGCACGTTGGTCGCGCCCCTCGCGTGGAGCGCGATCCTGCGCGCCACACACGCCGACCAGTCCTCAGCGACGCTCCGACCGTGGTCTTTCCCGTCAGCTGGCAGTGCTCGGCATGACCGGAGACGAACTCTCGTAAATACGCCGCTCGGTGCGGCCGTACTGCGCTCGGAGCGCTACGCGTATCCGCCTGCCACCAACTCGGCGAGTCTACGAGCCAGCGCGACCGGCACTGCGTTTCCGATCTGTCGGGCGATGGAGACCTTTGCGCCGCACCACTTGTAGTCGTGGGGAAAGGTCTGCAGGAGTGCGCCCTCGGCAAGGGTGAGGGGCCGGTCCTCGGTCGGGTGGAGGTAGCGGCCTTTCTCGGGCTTGACGAATTCGGTGCGGATCGTGACCGAGGGCTTTTCCCATCGGAGGCGTCCCATGACGTCCATGGAGCCGGTTGTGTGCTTGCGCCAGCCCGGTGTTTGGAGGTGGCGGGGAAGATTCGTCCGGTTGCCGCCCTCGGGGATTGCGGCGAACCGGCGACGCGAAAGTGGCGTCAGGAAGCGGGTCAGGTGGAGTTCGCGGGTCTCGAATGGTCCGGGTAGGCCGCCGTCGAAGTCGTACGTGCCCTCGGGCAGCTCGATGAGGTCCGGGTCCACGAACTCGCTCAGGCCGCGGAGTGCGTCCTTGACGGTCTTGTAGCTCTCCGGCTTCCCGGCGAACTCGCCGACCGGCTCGGGGAGCGGAGGTCGGCTCCGGTGGTGTCCGATCACGACGGCACGCTTGCGGATCTGGGGGACTCCGAACTCGGCGGCATTGAGCGTGTAGGGCAGGAGCTGATAGTTCTCGAGTGGTCCGCCGTCGTCCGTCGCGAGGCGCAGTAGCTGCCATTCCGGTGATTTGTAGAACGCGGCGACGTTCTCGATGACGAAGTAGTCGGGCTGGATCTTCTCGACCGTCCGCGCATACTCACGCCAGAGACGGTTGCGCCGGTCGGACGGGTCCCGCTTCCCGAGGTTGGAGAAGCCTTGGCAGGGCGGACCGCCGACGACGACGTCGGCGTCGGGAATGTCCTCGGTGGGCCAGTCCTCGATCATGCCGTGGAAGAGGTGATGAGCTTTGCCGTAGTTGGCCTGATACGTCGCGGCAGCCGCCCGGTCCATCTCGACGGCGGCGATGACCTCGAACGTCGCATTGATCTCGGGATCGTCGCTGGCGTCGAGAAATCCCCTGGTCAGCCCGCCGCAACCGGCGAAGAGGTCGACCAGACGGATAGGCACGAGCATAATCTAGCCGGCCCCGGCGACAGTTCGGTTCAGGGCGGCCGGCGTGTCGGCCACGCGGTCTGTGATAGTTCTCGGAACCGGATCGAGGTCGGGAGGGTAGCAATGTCGGCAGACCGCCCTGCCGCCTCCAGCCCGTCCGTTGCGGCGCGGATGAGCAAGGCACGACGCCGCGACACCGAGCCCGAGATGCTCGTCCGCAAGGAAGCCCATCGCCGTGGGCTGCGCTATCGGGTCGACGCGGCGATTCCCGGGATGCCCCGTCGCCGCGCCGACATGATCTTCAGTCGAGCCCGGGTCGCGGTCTTCGTCGACGGCTGCTTCTGGCACTCGTGCCCCGAGCACACGAGCATCCCTCGTGCGAACCGCGAGTGGTGGGTAGCGAAGCTGGAGGCGAACCAGGAGCGGGACCGCGCCACTGATGCGCACCTGCAGGATCTGGGCTGGACTGTGCTGAGGTTCTGGGAGCACGAGGATCCTCTATCTGCGGTCGACGTCGTGGAGCGCGCCGTGCGCGGCTGATTCATCGCACCTGGCGGTCCTCGTCGCGGAACGCGGCGACCGAGGTGGCGGCCTCGCGGCGGATCTCGCCGCAGAGATCGGCGTAGTCGAGCGCGTCGAACTCGATGACGGCCGCAGCACGCAGCAGCCGCTTGAGGACGTCCCGCAGCACCCGGCGGGGTGGGAAGCCTCCCGTGTCGACGCTCGGCCACACGTCGGCCAACGCGCGCATCACCGAACGGCTGCCACCCAGCAGCGAGCGACGTGCATAGATCTGGTCGAAGTCCGACTCGTTGAAGATCCCGAGCAGCCGGTACGGATCCGTCTCGTTTGGGACGGCGAGCAGGTGCGCCCGCCACCACAGCCGACCCCACACGTGGCGGGTGATGTCGGTGCCGAGGATCCGGTCGACGGGAGGGTCGCGGTAGCGCCAGTAGGAGACGTCGGGCAAGACGACGAGGGCGAGGAACGCCCAGATGGGCCGAACCGCGGCCTCGGCGGCCACGAGACCCATGCGCTCGTGGAGCAGGCGGGCGACGTCGAGGTCGAACTCAGTGTGGTCCCGGCGGCGTCCGCCGCCGGGAAAGCCCGCGGCCTCGGCGGCCTTCAGGACACGCTCGCGGAGGTCCTCGAGGTGCTGGCGGGGTACGCGGTCACCGCCGGTGGCGGCGAAGACCGCCGACGGGTGCTGGAAAGCGTGGCGGTCCTTGAGCTCCTCGACGGTCAAGTTGGCGTAGCGCTGGTGCATGTCCGTCGCGGCGGCGTCGAGCAGCCGGGGGTAGAGGATGCTGCTGCTCATGCGTCCGCCAACAGACCGGTGGCGTTCTGAATGCGCGTGGTGAACAAGACCGGCTCGTGATCGCGGTCGCGGCGCAGCGCCTCGAGGGAGCGCTCGGGGAACGTCGCTCGTAGGACGGACGCCAGCAGCGCCCCAACGGATCCGGTGGGGTAGTCGGCTTCGGGGTCGAACTCGTCATCGACGAGGGCGCGTTCGACAAGTGATCGGATGACGTCGTTTCGAATAGCGGACAGGACGCGTCGGTCGGCGTCCGTCGGGTCCGATGCCGCCTCGAGCGCAGCGGTGACGACCTCGCGTCGCTTGTTGGCCAGCAACAGAATCGAGCCGAGGGCCTGCGACTCGAGATCGTGGCCGAGCTCGAGATGCCAGGCAGCGCCGGTGGGGTAGGGGAGGTGCTCGAAGTCAACGATGGAGAGCGGGAAGAGCACGGCGTCGCCCTGCAGCATCACGGAGCGGACATCGCGCCAGAGCACGCTGCCCGGGCGGGTCGGCGCCGCCGGCGAGCCCGCTGATCCGGGAGAACGGAGTGTCAGGCAGGTCTCGAGGTCGAGTCGGCCGCCGAGCTCATCGCCCGAGAGCTCGAAGTCGATCTCCAGCTCGGCCTCGGCCGCGGCGGTGACCGGTACCTGCCAGGCTCGACCGCGCAGCGAGGAGTTGGCCGCGGACCAGACGACGGTCAACATCAGCTCGGAGTCGGGATGCAGGCCGCAGTCCGAGCGGGCGCGCAGGCCGTCGACTCTCATCGGTCGGCGCAGGTGAAGGACGGTGCCGTAGTCCCATTCTGGTAGATCGGGCGGCAGCTCGTCGATCGAGTCGGCCGTGAGGCGCAGCCACGGGCCGGTGGTGACGACGTCGACCGGTGGGCGCCGGTAGGGATAGGCGCGGCTCACGACACGACCGCCTCCTCGACGCGGGTCCCGACGACGGTGATGTCGGTGATCGTGTCGGGCGCCGGCAGGACGGCGAGCTCGACCTCGGAGGGGCTGGCCACGATGCAGGTTTCCGACCCGTGCCGGCCGTCGGGCGTGGCCCAGGAGAGCACCCGAGGACGTGCGGCGCCGACGGGTGCCTCATCCTCCCTGGCCCGGTCCCCGAGCCCGACCGATAGGCGGGCCTGGAGCAGGACGGGACCCGGTCCGGTGATCGAGAAGCGTTGGACGAGGACGATCCGACCCTCGTGCTCGTTGACGGCTGGCTCGGTCAGCGCGATGATGCGGATCTTGTCGCGCGGGATCGAGGACGGACGAACGCTTCCCCCCGAGCCGCCGTCGCCCGCTCCGACTGTTCCCACGGGACCTCTGCCTCCGGATGTCCCGCCCTGGGGGACGGCGTCGGGCCGGGCGAACGCGGCGGCGACGATCCCGCCGAGGAAGTTGCTCGCCGCCCCGAGTGCGGTACCGCCTTCGGCGCGCACGGTGGCGACGACGGCGGCCTTGTAGCCGGCCAGCTGTTCCCTGATCCGGCGGAAGGCCACACGGACGAAGGTTTTGTCGTGCCCGGACAGCTGCTCGTGGACCCACTGGTCGTGGGTCGGGGGCTCACTCGCCGCGAAGACGTCGTCGAGGCTGTCATCGGTGCGGAATACCCCGGCGTACGCACGGTTCACGGATCCGGTCTCGGTCTGCTCCAGGTAGCGGACGACGAGCTCGGGCGAGCGCATCAGGCACACGTGGTGCGGGTCGCCGGGGACACCCGCGCACTCGGCGGCGACACTGGCGGATCCCGGTGTCATCGGGACGACGAACTCGTGTTCCACGGCGAAGCGGCCGAGCACACGCTTGGGGTTGCGGCACTCCAGGACGGTGCCGCCGCCGTCACGCTGCCTGCGGTAGGCGGCGACGAACATCTCCAGCGGGTAGGTGTCGGCTGGGTCCGGTACGGGGAAGGTCGTCCCACCCGCGCGTACCTCGGCGATCAGCCGCTTCTCCTCGCGCTCGGGCAGCATGATCGGCCAGAGTTGCCAGGCGATGGTGTTCGCGAGGTGGCGGGCCGCTTCCTCGATGCCCTCGAACTCGTCGAGGTCGGGATCGAGCACCGTCAGCGTGGTCCCGGACTCGTCCTCGGCGAACGGCTGCAGGCCGAGGCTGCGGGCGACGGTGTCGGCGTCCGTGCCGCGCAGGGGTTCGACGTGGTCTTTCCGGACATCGCCCCACCAGTGCCGGCCGGTGAACGGTCGGGGCTCGTCGGTCGGGGTCTCTCGGCCGTCGAACGAGTCGCGCATGGCGATGCCGATCAGCCGGGACTCGAGCCCCACGTCGGGGACCGCCGTGCGGGTGTAGACCAGAATCGTTCCGACCCGGGAGAGGCGGTAGAGCACGGCCTTGCCGTAGCCGTAGGTACCCCCACCCTGGAAGGTGTCGCGCTTCTCGCCGACGTTGAGCACGAACGAGACCCAGTCGCGGCGATCGACGGCGAGCTCGTCGGCGCGGGTGGGGCCGCCGAGCCCCCGCGTACCGCGGTCGACGACGGACAGCAGCCGTAGGTTCGGGGTCCGTACGAGCCTGCCGATGCCCAAGTGTGGTTCCCGTCCGTGCGGAGGGCTGAGCAGACGCTCCCAGTTCGGGCGGTGGGTGGGAGCGACCGTGCTGATCTCGAGGCGGTACTCGGTGGGACGGTCACCGATGCGTGCGTCCCACGAGTTCTGGGCCGTCTCCCTCACGAACACCGTGAGTGGATCGACGGGAGGGCGTCCGAGCTGATTCCGGATGCCCTCCGACGCGATCGCTCCCGTCGGGGGAAACGGCTGGGACCACCACGTCGGCGTTGTCACGCGGGCCCCAGGAAGGCCTTGATCGGATCGACGTCGACGCGTGCCGCGGCGGCGGGCGCGCTCTCCAGGTCGACGTCGTAGTCGATGTTGTCGAGGCCGGCGAGGGTCGCATCCCCCGCGAGTCCGGCGACGATCAGGCGAGGGAAACCGGGGCCCACCTCGAAGGCACGTCGTTCGGCCACTTCGAACACCCGTCGCGAGTAGATTTCCCGCTCGGTCTCGAGATAGCCGGCCTGGACGAGAGCGCTAAGGAATGCGGCCTGGTCGTCCGTCACGGCGAGGATTTCGTCGACGAGATCGGGGACCGACCGGCCCTTGCCGGGACGGAGGCGGACCCAGGTCAGCAGGAGTCGACCCGAGCCGCCGTCGAGCTGCCCGAGACCGTGGATGCGAACGGTGTGGGACTCGAGCGAGGTCGTCGACTTGACCTCCAGCGCCATGTCGGCGCGGTGGAAGTCCTGCTGGCTCTTCGTGGGGCCCGTCCAGAACGCGACCGCGCCCGGATCGTGCTCGAGCATCGCCCGTAGCACCGTCAGTTCCCCGAACAACCCGGCCAGCCCGGAGGGGCTCAAGGTCCGCCGGGACCCCGACAGCAGAGAACGCCAGTCGGCAAGAGTCTGCCGCAGGGCCGCGACCGCCTGGTTCGGCTTGGCGGCGATCCTCTCCACCACTTCGGCGCACAACGCCGTGAAGAGGTCACGCAGGCGGTCGTCGGCCAGGGCGAGCGCCGCGTACGCGTTGTAGCTCGTGTCGTCTTCGAGGATCTGCCGTCGCAGTGTCACTGCCCGACCGTCGACGTCCTCCTTGAGAGTGTGCTTCGCGTCGATCGGGACGAGCAGGTACCGCGCGCCGGTGTCGCGGACCGCCGCGAGGACGGGGCCGTGTGGCGTCACCAGGTCGCAGCTGGCCGACCGGAAGAGACTGACGGGTGGCTCCGCCGCGGCCGCGGACCAGAGTTCCTCGAGGCGCGCGCCGTCCGCGGTCATACGTCGTCCTGATCAAGGATCGAGGTGTCTTCTTCCTCGACGACGATCTGCGAGAGGTCCGCGCTCATGTACTCGACGTCGGAGTCCTTGTCCCGCGGCTCGGGGAAGATCAGCGCGACTCCCATGACAACGTCGTCGGTCGGGGCTTCGAGTGCCACGCGACGCTTGGCCGTCGGCTCCGACCTCGGCTCGATCGGATACAGGAGGAGGAGCCCCTCGGTCGGTCGCCGGCGTCGACGGAGCTCGACGAGGTCCTGGCGGCTCATGTCGGTGGTGCTGGGTGCATCGAGGTCCAGTGCCTCGTCCCGGCGGCTGGTCAGGGTCTTGATGTCGGCGACGCCGTCGAACTCGCCGTCGCCCTCATGCGGCATCCGAGAGCGTCGGACCATCCGCACGTCCACTCCGTTGCCGAGGTCGCAGCTCTTGATATCGGGATTGGCCTGGGAGTTGCCGATCACGCCGACGCTCCATCGACCCAGTGCGCCGGCTCGGACCCGTCGCCGGATGTACTCGGAGATCCGGGCGGTGTCGGCGTCGGACGAGCGCTCGTGGAAGGAGTAAGAGCTCAGGAAGCCCAACACGTCCTCGTGCGGGACGCCCGTGAACAGCGCGGTCTCCTCCCGGGACTGCGTACGGATCCCGTCCTTGGCCGCCCGGCCGATGAGCTCGCGTGCAGCCGCGGCATTGCGCTCCAGCCAGGGCGTGCCGTCGGGTGTGACGTCGAAGAAACGAGACTCGACGAGGAGACCGCCGTAGGCCGCGGTGGCCCGGACAGCGCCGGTCATCTTCGCCTTGGCGGTGATGCTCATCTTCGGGTGCGTGCGCAGGCGCACGGCGAAGTTGAGTGGGTTGACGCCCGGGTTCATGTAGCGGTTGATGTCCTGGCGCATCTCGGCCTCGACGGTGGCCAGGTGGCTGAACCAATCCTTGAGCTCGTCCGTCATCCAGATGCGGGGCAAGTCCGCGTAGTGGTTGCGGTAGCCGAACCAGCGGCCCATCTGCAGCAACGTGTCGTAGGCCGACACAGCGCGGACGAACAGGCTGGAGATCAGGCCCTCCAGTGTCAGGCCACGCGACAGGGTGTTGCCGCCGACCGCGATGGCCGTGACCGGACCCGACTCGTAGTCGAGCCTGTCGGTGCTCCGGTAGTTGTCGATCACGACCTTCGTGTCATGGACGACCTTGGGCAGGTGCTCCAGGAGCGCCTCGAAGGCGACCGGGGCCTCGTCGAGGTCCTCGGCCGGCACCAGCGCCGTCTCACGAGCCCACATGCTCCGCAGCCGGCTGAGCAGCTCGCTGCTGCGGGTGTCGAGGCTGCGCAGCATCCGCTCGCGCAGCTCCAGCAACGGGTCCTTGAAGCGCTCGTGCACCGTCGTGTCGGTCGTCGTGTGGACGAGCATCGTCGAGTGCGGGTTCCCCCCGCCCCGGACCTTGCGCGCGGCTGTGGCCAGCCAGAACCACTCGACGGCACGGCGCAGGGAGTGCGTCATGCTCGGGTAGAAGTCGGCCGCATCCTTCTTGGTCTTGGGCTTGAGCCCGTCGACCTCCTCGTCGGGCACGGTGCGGATCATGTTGAAGCCGCCCTCGAGTTCCGAAGGGTCCTCACCGGGCAGGAGCTCGCGGCCGAACAGGACCTCGGTGCCGTGGTAGCCAGTGGGCTGGGGCAGGTTGACGATGAAATCGCGGGGGTAGAAGTCTTGCTCGTCGCCCGCGTTGATCAGCAGGTTCGCAAACGGGGTGGCTGTGTAGCCGATGTAGCCGACTTTGGGGAACTTGCTCATGACGTCGTAGAGCAACGGGTTGATCTTCGCTGTGGCGACCGTGGACTGGTCGGCTTCGTCGTCGATGATCAGCGTGGGAATGTTGGTCAGGTACTCGCCGGCCGAGTCGAGCCAGTCCCGTAGCTTACGCAGCACCACGGCATTCTTCTTGACCACCAGGAGCATCGTCTGGCCCTTGGACGCGAAGTAGGCCTTCGCGTTGCCGCCGGGCGGGGCGAAGTCCTTCTCGGGCGTGGTGACCTCGTACCACTGGCCGGGGTTGGGGTAGATCAGGTCGCCGCCGAGGCGGAGCTGGGTCTGGCGGCGCAGGGTGTTGTGAATGCCGGACAAGACGATGAAGAGCTTATAACCGCGGTCGGCGGCCTTCGCCATGACGGCGGTGAAGTTCGTGGTCTTGCCGGATTGGACGAAGCCGACGACGAGGCCGCGGGTCTGGAAGGCGTTCTGCTTCGGGTGGTCGAGTAGCGAGAGGATCTTCGTCGACGCCTCGTCGACGGACTTGATGTTCGCGTCGCCGAAGTTCTTCTTCTGCATCGACCTCACGATGGCTGGCCAGTTGCGGTCGGTGTCCTTCGGCCCCGTGTACCAGGTGATTCGGCCGTCCAGCCACACCGAGGGCGGCTCGTCGAGGTTCCGGATCCGGACCGTCTCGGCCTCGTGCTTCTCCCGGACCCTCTGGATCACCGCAGGGTCCATGCCCGCGGCCTCGAGGTCGTCGGCGGCCTCCTTGGGTGAACTGACGTCGGCGTACTTCAAGAAGAGCTTGTAGGCCTTCTCGACCTGAGCCTCCGACACCTCAACGGCCACCTGGAACCCCCTACTGACCTCCTGCACTTGTTCGGAAGGCTAATCAACCGCCGGCAGCACAGCGTTACAGCCTCCTGCGACTGCGGTCCTCTAGCGTCATCTCTGAAGCCTGTCGTTCCGTCTTACGACGCTGGCGCACGCCGAGTCGCAAGTATGGCGCCCAGGCGGACCCAGAGTTGCGGGTCTGGGTGAGAAGTTCGCCCGCGGTAGCGGAGCGAGCTGACCGGCGTGACGATCACGATGACTGCGAAACCCCGCCACTCGCAGACAGCGTGTGCATGCAATCCAGGTGACAGGTCATCCTGACCAGCAGATATGGACAGCGACGGCTTACCTCAGCGCTCTTGTAAACAGCAGGTCAGGGGTTCGAGTCCCCTAGTCGGCTCTTGTGTGACCGGCATGCTGGGGCGGTGGGCGAGGAGTACCAGGAATTCGAGCGGGCTGCCGACGCGGTGGCGTTCGGCCGGCTCGCCGACCTGCGGGAGCTGCTCGACCACCATCCCTCGCTGGTCCGGGCCCGCTCCTCCCGGCCGCACCGGGCCACGCTGCTGCATTACTGCGGGGCCAACGGGACTGAGGACCCGCGCCAGCGCACCCCGCCGAACGCGCCCGCTGTCGCCGAGCTGCTCCTCGCCCGCGGCGCCGACCCCGACGCCGAGTGCCAGATCTACGGTGCCGCCGACACCACCCTCGTCCTCGTGCTGACCAGCGTGTTCCCCCGCGATGCGGGCTTGGACGGGGAGCTGGTGCGGGTGCTGGCAGCCGGTGGTGCCCGGATCGACGGCGGCCCCGGCGACCGGCCGATCGTCACCGCGATCAGCTTCGGCCGGCCCCGCTCGGCGGCTGCGCTGGTGGCGGCAGGTGTCCGCGTGGACGACCTGTTCATCGCCGCCGGGGTCGGCAGGACCGACGTGCTGGTCGCGCTGCTCGACGCCGGAGCCGACCCGGATACCCGCTTCGCGCACAACCTCACCGCACTGCACGCCGCCGCCGCGACCGGTCACCGAGCCGCCGTCGAGCTGCTGCTCGATCGCGGTGCCTCGGCGACCCTGCGGGAGGAACGCTGGGCCGCGACCCCGGCCGGCATCGCCGCTTACAACGGCCACCCCGACCTCGCCGCCCTGCTCAGAGGTCGTGCGTGACCCGTCAGGACAGCTCGGTGAGGGCAGCCGGGACGCCGGCGCTCACGGAGTCTTGTCAGGCGCGGTCGTGGAGCGTGATCTGGTAGCCGTCGGGGTCGGCGAAGGTGAACGTCCGGCCGAAGGGGCCGTCGATCGGCGCGGAGACGATGGTGTGACCGTCGGCGACGAGAGCATCGTGAATGGTCTGGACGTCTGTGGCGTGGAGCCAGATCGCGGCGCCGATGCCCGGCTGGGCAACGGATGCGAGATCGGTGCCGGGAACGATGTCGCGGAGTGCGAACGCGATCGGCTTCGTCTCGAAGACGACGGCGTGCGGCGGCCCGGCCTGCGAGCGCACGAGGCCGAGGTACTGCTCGTAAAACGCCTGGGAAGCGTCGAGGTCGCGCGCTTGGAGCGAGATGAAGTCGGGGCCGATAGCGGGCATGATGATGCTCCTTAGTCCGTGTCAGGTTACTGACACGGATCAATGTATGTCAGAATACTGACATGAGTCAAGACGGTGTCGATCTGCAGACGTCACTGGGCTACCTGCTGAAAGAGGCGTCGAGTGCCCTCCGCGCGGCCATGGAGGAGGTGTTGCGGCCGCTCGGGATGAGCGTGACGCACTACTCCTGCCTCGAACTGCTGGCTCAACGACCGGGCTTGTCGAACTCCGAGCTCGCGCGGGGCGCGTTCGTGACACGGCAGTCGATGAACGTGTTGCTCCAGGCCCTGGAACGAGACGGCTACGTGACCAGGCCCGCGGAGGCACCCGTCGGAAAGGTTCTTCCCACGCGGCTCACGCCTCGCGGACGACGGAGCCTGGAGAAAGCGAGCAAAGCAGTCCGGTCCGTCGAGGTCAGAATGCTGGCCGGGATGACGGAGACCGAGCAGTCAGACGCGTTCCGAATCCTGCGGAGCATGATCCATTCCCTGCGCGACGACAACGACGATACATAGCTCGTTCCCCGACTACGGATGTATCAGTTCGATGACGTGACGTAGCGGATCTCATCGTGATCACGACGAACAGGGTTAACCGATGATGTGACCTGGAGGTCGGGTGTGGCGACTGAACTGAGGCCGGACATTCAAGCCGCGAGGGACAAGATGCAGGCGCGGCTCGGAGCCGGTCGTGAGCTGAAGAGACTCGTTGACTATCTGTGGGAGAACGAGAGCGTCCATCTTCTTGCTTCTGGCATCTACAGCCGGGGCACGGGACTCGTCGTTTTGACGGATCTTCGGCTGTTGTTCCTGAAGTACGGGTTGGTGAAGCAGACCGTAGACTTCCCGATTGTCAAGATCTCCTCTGTGCAGTGGTCGGGCGGAATCGGCGTCGGCTCGCTGACGGTCTACACATCTGGCAACAAGGCTGAGATCAAGCAGATTAACAAGAAGGACGGGCAGCAGATCTCGGATCTGCTCCGGCGTCGTCTAGCCCGACGGGCAGGATCGGCTCCCACACATCCGGCATCGCCCCCGTTGGCTTCGAACGATCTGTACGAGCAGCTGCGCAAGCTGGGCGAGTTGCGCGACGCCGGCGTGCTCTCTCCTGAGGAGTTCGAAAGTAAGAAGCGGACGTTGATGGATCGGATCTAGCCATCGTGATCGAAACCGAGGACGGCGCGGCGTCCGCCCGACGTATCGTTTCTGCTGGCGGGCGGTAGCAACAGTGCCGGCATGCCGGCTCGGGCGGCTCCGCCGTCCGTGTCCGGGTTGTCGCCGACCATGAGAGTCGAGCCGGGGCTCGTACCCAGCGCGGCGCAGGCCAGCCGGAAGATCCTCGGATCGGGCTTCTCGAGGCCAACCTCGCACGAAAGGATCACGGCCGACACAGCACATCCCAGTCCGTGGTGCTCCAGCGTCGGCCGCAGGTCCCAGCCGGTGTTGCTCAGCAGCCCTATCGGTATCCGACGGCGGACGAGTTCGCCGAACACTTCGTGCGCATCCTCGTACGGAATCCAGGCTGCGGGCTCCCTCAACCGGGCATAGAGCGCGTCGACGAGAGGTTGGTCGATACCGGCGGACCTGAGCCACGCCGTCGTCGCTGCCCGGTGGCGACCGGGAGAAAGGTCGCGCCCGCCTTGTACCGCAAGCACTTTTCGGTCGTCTCGAGCTGCCCTGATCCGCATGACCATGTCGGCGATCTCGGCTCAGTGCTCCCCTCCGGACAGAATGGAACGGACGTTGGCCATGAAGTCGTCGCGGATTGCGTCGATCAGGGATCGCATCTCGTGGGGGGCGCCCCAGGCGGTGTCGCAGATCAGGCGCATCAGGTAGCCGTCCGCGCCGAAGGACGAGACCTCGAGGTCCGCGCAGTCGCGGCGGGCGCCGGGGAGGAATTTGTCCGGGTACGTGCGCGGGTCCAGGCCGGTCAACGCGTCCGGGAACATGTTGACGATCAACTGGCCTGCCCCGGCCACCCAGCCGGTGCCGGACGGCGCACCCGGCTCACACATCCGCCAGATGAACTCCCACGGCGTGTGCTGGCGCGGCAGCACCTCCCGCCAGGCCGTCCGGGTGACGTCCAGCGCGCGGGTGAAACTGGCCAGCCCGGGGTCCCGCAAGCGAAGCGGCACCACCGAGTTGAGCCAGCCGTAGACCGCGGCCGAGCGTGGCCGGCGCCCGGCCGTGAGGACCTTCAGGGTCAAGTCCTCTTCACCGCCCATGCGCGCGAGCGTCGCCGCCGTCGACGCCAATACGAGTGACAGTGGCGTGGCTCGTACGCTCTTGCACGCTTGCGCGACCTTATCCGCGGGGATCGGCATGTAGGCAGCCAGCAATGCTGTTCCCGGCTGACGCTGCCCGTCGGTTTCGTTGTAGGTCAACGGCATCCGTGGTGCCCGATGAGGTGACGTGCCGTCCAGGTGCCGCCGCCAGAACTCGGCCGCGGCGGAGGACGCACGGCGGTCGGCAGAGAATTCCGTTCGCTGCGTCGTGACCCAGTCCAGATAACCCCCACCGCCCCGGCCCGCGGGCGGGCGGATCCCGGTGCACAGTTCCGCGCGGAACTGCCCGAGCGTCAGTCGATCCGCGATCAAATGGTCGAACTGCACGAAAACCCGTACCGCCGTCCCGTGCTCGATCAGCAGGACCCGCCACAGCGGCCGGCCGTCCCGGGGCAGCACCGTCTCCTTGTGGCGGGCCACGACGTCGGCAATCTCCTCCGCATCGCTGACGACGCACCGGGTCACCGGCAGCGGCACCTGGTCGGCGATCGTCACCCCGGACAGGGAAACCGACACGATGCGCAGGCTCGGTTCCTCGGCCACGATGCGCGTCAGGCGGGCGAGCACCTCGTCGGCGGTGACCCCGGCCGGCACCGTGAACTGCTCCGGGATCGCTTCGGGTTCACCGACCCTGTCCGGCACCCCCAGAAACGATTCTTGTTGCCACGACAACGGGATACGGGTCATGACCGGCACGACGAGTCCTCTCTGGAGCGACTGGGTTTCGTGCCTCAGTCTGAGCGGCCGCGCTGTCGTCGTCCTATCACCGCGGCATCATCGGCCAGCCTTCGTCGTACGCGTCCAGGGCGGTGCGCACCACGGTGGAAAGCTGCTCAGGGCTGCCGTGCACGTGCAGATCGGCCAGGCTCTGCCCGGGCGCGAGGAGATCGGTGAACCAATCCGTGGCGGGTGCTCCACCGGGCGTTCCCCATTCCCGGAACGCGTCGTCGTCACCGACGACGGTGAGGTCGCGCTTGAGGGTCAGCCCGACCGCCTTTGCCCGGTGGTACTTGTCGGTCCCCGCGGCGAGCCCGGCTTCCTGCAGCCGGGCAGAGACGTTGAACACGACCGCTGGTCCGTCGAGCACGTAGCTCACGTGCCAGATGTCGAAGGGCACGGCCATCGTCGTGCCGGCCGGACAGATCTGCACGTACGCGAAGGCCTCACCGGAGCGGTTGCGCCCGGCCACGAGCATGGCGATCCGCCCGGACAGCACCTCGAAGATCTCCAGCTGGCCGGGCAGGTTCCAGTGGCCAGTGGAGCGGAAGGGCTCGCCCCCGGGGAGCACGCCCGGCTCGTACACCACCAGATCGGCCGTCAGCAGGCCCCGCGCCTCGTCGTCATTGCCGGCCACGACGAGGTCGCGGCTGGTCAGGCTCCGCGAAGGCAGGAACCGGCGGACAGCACGGTACAGCACTGGATCTTGGCCGGAGCGGTACAACTCGGACGCGGCGTCCGGGTCGGCCAGGTAGCGAATCCCGGGGTCGACGTCGAGCAGATCGGACAATCGGCGTTCGGTCATGACGAGGTTGCGCCCGTCGAGGCTGAGTGAGCCGTCAGGCTCCAGCCGGACACCTGTGATGCCGAGTGGTAACGAAGGCCCGGTCTCGGCCTCCAGGCTGCCGAGAGCTTGAAGATGACGGATGACGACGTCTCGTCCGATCGGATCGGCCGCGGCGGTCGAGCTCAAATCTGCCTCCTTGTAACGGGTTCAGGCGCCGAGTAGCCGGGACAGCCACCCGGCCGGCCCGCGACCGGCCAAAGTGGACAAGACTGCGGCGCGCTGACGCGGCGCCGGTCCGGCGCCGTCGAGAGCCATCGCGGTGCGCAGTGCGTCCGCGGTGGCGAGGACGTCGTAGGGCTGCACACCGATGACGTACGGTGCGAGCTCCTCGTACGAGCCGGCGTTGACGGAGAGCACGCTGGGCGCGTCGGGTGCCAGGTACAGCGCTTCCTTCGACACCAGGTTCATGCCGTCGATGGTCGGGTTCACCAAGGTCGCCGAGGCGGACGACAGGGCGGCCACGGCACAGTTGCGGGTGCTCGCCGCGTCGGGGTATATCAGCGAGATGGCCGGACGATCAGGTGTGCCGTACTTGTTGTTCAGCTGCTCGACGATCGCCTCGCACTGCTGCCGATGAGCGTCGCTGCGCTCGGTGCCGCGGGTGGGCCGAGTGGCTACCGCGCAGAACCACCAATCCTTGGCGATGTCCGGTTGTTCCTCCAGCAGGGCGCCGTACGCGGCGAACCCGCGGACCTGGTTCTTCCACAGGTCGAGCCGGTCGGCGCGGGCGAGCACCCGCCGGCCCGCCGCCAGTTCGCCGAGCCGGGTTTGCCAGTCCACGGTGCGCGGGTCGGTCCGCATCGCATCGAGCACTGACGTGTCCAAAGGGAACGGTGCCACGGTGACACGAGTGGTTCGCCCGTCCAGCCGCACTGTGTCCGCATCGGTCCGGCAGCCGGGCAGATAGCGCTCGCAACACGCGATGAATGCCTGGGCCCAGCGGGAATCGTGGAAGCCGACGACGTCGCAGTGCAGCAGGCTGGTCAGGATCCGGTCGCGCAGCGCTGGCGGCAGGATGCCGAAGTAGGCCGGCTCGCACCAGGGCAGGCCGTGGAAGTACAGGATCCGGCCCTCGTGCCGCAGTCCCTCGCCGCGCAGCATTTCCGGTACCAGGAAAAGGTGATAGTCGTTGACCAGCAGCACGTCGTCCGGACCGGACGCGAGCGTGCGCAGGCGGTCGGCGTGTGCTCGGTTGACTTGTTCGTAGGCTCGGAACGCGCGCGCGAAACCGGCGTCGAAACTCGGTGTGGCCGAGGTGTCGAAAAGGTAGTGGAACAGCCACAACATCAGTCGGACGCCGACCGTCAGGTAATGCTCCACAAGGACTTCGGGCCGTTCGAAGACCTGGTGGATGGTGATCCCGCCGGGCAGTCGTACCGGTTCGGCGGACCCGGCCGGCTCGTCCGGCGGCACGGTGCACACCCAATCGCCACCGTGCTCGGCCAGCAACCCGGCGAGCAGCGGCACCAAGCCACCGGGGGAGCGTGGTTCGAGTCCGACGCCGTCGCGCCATCGCGGGGCGCTGTTACTGGCGACGATCAGCCGCATCGGGTCTCCTCTCGTGAAGGTGAGCTTCGCGACTCACGCCAGGGCGATATGTGCTTGCGCCGCACCGGTTTCCTCGGCGGCATCGCCTGAAACGAACGTTCTATTGGGAATCGTCACAAGGCGTGCTGCGGGTGTCAAGATCGATTTACGGCCGTCACCGCGTGTTGTGCGATTTGTTCACGAGAACGCAACACATCATTGAGGCACGACGGCGAAGAAACCATTATCAGGAATAGTCCGGGTAAGTCGCGGGGACGATTGGGCAATTGTCTTGTCCGATCGGGCACGCTAGCGTGTTCCCTGTGCTGCGGCGGATTTTGCGGCTGGACCGCTGGATCGGACCAATCGGATTACGATTGCAAGTGCGCTTTTGCAGGTTCGGCGAGCACGTAGTTGCGTGGGTCACAAACAAGTGGTGGGCTGTGTCGTCCGTGCACATGATCGAAAGGGTTCAGTCCGGTGGGGCACCGGCGTTAGCGTCCGATCGAGAGGGCTGGGTATGCGCCATCCAGAGGACCCGCCGTCCGGTCTGAACCAGAGGGAGCCGACGCACCCGCAGGTGGTTCAGTCCACTGAGCCGGCAGACCAGGATTTCGTGTGGACGAACCTGTACGGGGTGTCGGCGGCTCAGTCCACGGTGGACCGGGTCGATGGTCCGTCCATTTTCTTCCGGCTGCTCGGGCCGCTGGAGATCCATGGGCCGGATGGCCCCGTGCAGATCGCGTCGGGCCGGCAGGAGGTGGTGCTTGCCATGCTGCTGCTGGAACTCAACCGGGTCGTGCCCAGCGAAGCACTGGTGGACGCCATCTGGGAGGAAAACCCGCCGGACACCGCCCGTGCGCAGGTGCAGATCTGTGTCTCCCGGATCCGCAAGACGCTGAAGCGGGCCGGTGACGCGGTGCGCCTGGTCACCCGGAACCGCGGCTACGTGCTGGAAGCCGAGCACGATGTCACCGACCTCGCCATGTTCCGGCGGCACGTAGTGGAATCCGACCTCCATGTCCAAAATGGCCGGGACGCCGACGCCGCCGCGTTGTTGCGTTCGGCCGTGGCGCTGTGGCATGGCGACTGCCTGAGCGGTATCGCCAGCGGCAAGGTGGCCCGGCGGGCACAGGGCCTGGACGAGGAACGGCTGTCCGCGATCGAGACCCACCTGGAGCTGGAACTCGGCCTCGGCAGGCACCACCAGCTCATCGGTGAACTGGTGCAGCTGGTCGCCGAACACCCGCTACGGGAGCGGTTGCGCGGCTACCTGATGCTGGCGCTGTACCGGGCCGACCGTCAGGCCGAGGCGCTTGCCGTGTACCGAACCGGCCGGGAGGTGCTCGCCGACGAACTCGGGCTGGAACCGAGCCAGTCGCTGCGGATGCTGGAGACGGCGATCCTCGCCGGCGATCCCGCGCTGGATTTCGTGTCGCGCGCCTTCGAGCCTCCGGAAGCGGTCGCGCCCGTCGAGATCCCGGCCGGTGCCCCGGTCGCTGCTCCGACCGGTCCGCGTCAGCTCCCGGCGGACATCGCGGACTTCGTCGGCCGGAAGGACCTCGTCGAAAACGTTGAACGGGCCATCGACCACCGCTCGGGACATGCGCTCGCCGTAGCCGTACTGACCGGCCGGCCGGGAGTGGGCAAGCGTACGACCGCCACGCATATCGCCCACCGGTTGAGCGAACGGCGGTTTCCCGACGGCCAGCTGTACTGCGACCTGCGCGGCATGCACCCAGACCGGTTGAAACCCGAGGAGGTGCTTCGGAGGTTCCTGCTCGCACTGGGTGTGCCCGGCGTCGGACTGCCGAGGTCGCTGGACGAGCTCGCCGAGATGTACCGGGCGGCGCTGGCCGAGCAGCGAGTGCTGGTGGTGCTGGAAGATGTGGCGGACGAGGCGCAGCTCGCGCCCCTGCTGCCGGGGTCGGCGGCCTGCGCGGTGATCGCCACGAGTCACGCCCGGCTGACGGCGGTGCCCGGCGCCCACGTGTTCGAGATGGAGCCGTTCGACGCGGACCCGGCCCTCGAACTGCTGGGCCGGGTCATCGGACCCGGGCGGGTGACGGCTGAGCCGGAGGCCGCGACGGCCCTGCTGCGTATCGCCGGCGGACTGCCGCTCGCGTTGCGCATCGTCGCGGCCCGGCTGGCCGCGCGACCGCACTGGAAACTGGCGACGATGGTGGCCCGCCTCGGTGACGAACAGCGCTATCTCGATGAACTGGCACACGGCGAGATGACCGTACGAGCGAGCCTTTCGGTTAGTTACAACGGTCTCGCGGCGGCCGACCGCAAGCTCCTTCAGCTGCTGAGCCTGGCCGAGGGACCGACGTTGCCCGAGTGGCTCGCCGGCGCACTGCTCGACGGTCCGGCGCCGTACGTCGCCGACGCGATGGAACCTCTGGTCGACATGCACATGCTGGAGGTGGTGGGAATCGACGCGGCAGGCCCGTTCCGCTATCGGTTCCACCAAACCACCCGGCTTTTCGCCCAGGACAAGCGAATCGCGGAATGCTCGGCGGAGAGCCAGCAGGAGGGCATCCGGCGGATGATCGGCGGCTGGATGTCGCTGGCGGAGCAGGCGCACCGCCAGATCTACGGCGGTGACCATCTGGTGTTGCACGGTTCCGGACCGCGGTGGCACCCGCCCCAGTCCTACGTGCGCTCGCTGCTGGCCGATCCGATGACCTGGTTCGAGACGGAGCTGCCCAATCTGTGTGCCGCGGTCAAGCTGGCCGCTCGCGCGGAACTGGACGAGCTGTGCTGGGACCTGGCCACGACCCTGGTCACCGTGTTCGAAGCGCGGGGCCACATCGAGGACTGGGAGAGTACCCACCGCTTGGCGCTGACGGCGGTGCGGCGGGCCGGCAACCAGCGAGGCACCGCGGCGGTGCTGGCCTCGCTCGGGGCGCTGTATCTCGCCCAGCGCCGGCTCGACGAGGCCGATACGTCGCTGACCACGGCGCTGGCCACGTTCGACCAGCTCAGCGACGACGAAGGCCGTGGCCTGTGCCTGCGTGACCTGGCGTTCGTCCGGCGGCTGGAGGGTCGCGACGACCAGGCGCTGGAGCTCTACGACCAGGCCGCCGCCGCTTTCGGCCGCAGCGGCGACGTCGTCGGCAGGGCGAGCGTATTGACGCAGAGCGCCCATATCTGGACGCGGCGGGGACAACGGGCGGAGGCACGCGCCCGGCTCGACGAGGCGCTGACCGTGTACCGGTCCGTCGGCTATCAACGGGGGCAGTCGCTCGCGCTGTGGCGGCTGGGTCAGCTGTTCGTCCACGACGGTGAACTGGAGCAGGCCGAGCAGGTTCTCCACGAGGCATTAGCGCTGGTCGAGGTGAACCAGGACCTGATCGGCGCCGCACATGTGCTGCACTGCCTCGGCGACTTGGACGCCCATCGAGGCAATGACCAGCAGGCGGCGAACTATCTCAGTCGTGCGGTGAGCGTCTGGGAACAGCTCCGGGACCCGCACAATGCGGCCGTCGTCCGGCTCGGCCTGGCCCGGGCGCTCGCCGGGCTGGGCCGGCGAGGCGAGGCCGAAGCGCTGGTCATGGAATCCATTGCGACGTTCCAGGAAAGCGGCATGACAGCGGATCTGCACTCCGCCCGCAGGCTGCTGACGTCGCTGACGAACGACTGAAGCACCGGGTCAGCCCCACGGGTCGTTGTTGTTGTTGGCGTTGGCCTGACGGATGACGGCGATCGTGACGAGCATCTGACTCTCCTCTGCCGAAGTTTCTCTCGCTTGCTGAGAAAAACCGTATGCAGCGGCGCGATTCCGCCGCTATTCCTCGCGTCGCCTCGGCCTATCCCCTGCCATCCCGGCGCTATCCCTCGGTGCGTGGCCGCCTGCCGTGCCGAGCGATAGCGGTCCGATAACGGGCTTCGGGACGGTTTGGTCATCGACCACCGAGCCGCCTTCCGCTCAACCCCAAGGAGAGTCCCGATGTCCGTTGTCGCCGGAACCCGACCGCTGCTCGACGGGGCAGCCCTAGACCGCGCACCGTCGGTACCCCGCGATGGGCTTGCGCCCGCGCTGGACGTGGTCGATCTCGTCCGCGAGTTCTCCCGTCGCAAGGCCACGCCGGTTCGCGCACTGGACGGAATGTCGTTGCACGTGCCGCAGGGTGAGGTGCACGGCCTGCTCGGCCCGAACGGTGCCGGGAAGACGACGCTGGTGAAGATCCTCTCCACCGTTTTGCTGCCGACGACGGGATATGCCCGGATCTGCGGCCACGACGTCGTCACCGAAGCACGTGCGGTCCGCCCCCTCATCGGTGTGGTCTTCGGCGGCGACCGCGGCCTCTACAGCCGGTTGTCCGGACGACAGAACTTGGAGTTCTGGGCGGCTGTGCAACAAGTTCCCGCGAAGGCGCTGCGGGAGCGCTGTGCCGGCCTGCTGGACCGGCTCGGCCTGTCCAGCGCGGCGGACCGGCGGGTGGAGACCTACTCGCGCGGCATGCGGCAGCGCCTGCACCTGGCGCGTGGACTGGTCGCCGATGCCCGGGTCCTTTTCCTCGACGAGCCGACGATGGGCATGGATCCGGTGGCGGCCCGGGAGTTCCGGGTGCTCATCGGCGAGCTGCGCGGCGAAGGGCGCACGATCGTGATCGCCACGCACGACATGGCCGAGGCCGAGGCGCTGTGCGACCGGGTCAGCTTTGTCCGTGGCGGCAAGGTGATCGACACCCGTTCCCCGCGTGCCTTGGCCGACCTCGCGGCGAGCGCGCGCGGAGTGGAGATCGACGGCCCGGACGCGGTCACACTCGGCGCGCTTCGGGCGCTGCCCGGCGTGCGCTCGGTGGACGGCGATGCCGAGGTCTCCCGGGTGTGGGTGCACAACGAGGAAAGCGTCCACGACGTGCTGCGGTTGCTCCTCGACCGTGGCCTGACGTCAGTGCGAACCATGCGGCCCACGCTGGAGGATCTCTACCTCGGGCTGATCGGCGACCGCGGACTCGAGGTCTGAGCCGATGCGTACCGTCGCCACCGCGTTCCGCCTGCAGCTCATCTTCTACCGGCACCATCCCGATCTTCTCGTGCCGCTGCTGACAGCGCCGCTGTACAGCGTGATCTTCACGATGATCATTCGGCACAACGGCCGTACCGACCTGCTCGGCCAGAGCTCGCTCGCGCCGTTCTACATGTCCCTGTGGTGGTTCGCGCTGTTCAGCGGCGGCTGGATCATCCAGACCGACCGCTGGGAGGACACCCTCCAATATCTGGTGTCCGCACCCGCGAACTTCAGCGCGGTGGTGTTCGGCCGGGCGGCCGCCACGATGGTTCCGGGCACGGTGGCGTTCGCGGAGACCTGGCTGTTCGCCCGCTACGTACTGGACGCCCCGGTGACGATCCGGCATTGGCCCTTGCTGATCGCGTCCTTCGCACTCACGTTGTTCGCGACCGCCGCCACCGCGTCGTTGCTGGCCGCGGTGTTCGTCCTGGCCCGCAACGCGGTCACGTTCTCCAACGCGGCGAGCTTCCCGTTCTATTTGCTGGGCGGAATTCTCGTGCCCACCGCGTTGCTGCCGATCTGGCTGCGCCCGCTCTCGGACGGCGTCTTCCTGTCCTGGTCGGCCGATCTGCTGCGGGGCGCGGTCAAGTCCGGTCCGGTGCCGCACGCGGCGCAGGGGTTGCTCATGACCGCACTTCTGGGCGTGGTCGCCCTGATCGGCGCCCGGCTGGCGATCGCCGGCGTCCTGCACCGTGTCCGCCACACCGGGGAGTTGAGCCTGCGATGACCGTCCTGCACGTGATCCGCCGCGCGTTCCGCATCGGCGCCAGCGAATACCGCACGATCTACACCTGGAAGACCTGGCTGTCCGCGTGGTTCGTCCGAGTGCTCGCCCAGGTTTCGTTCTTCGCCCTGCTGGGCAAGCTGCTCGGCTCGCCGGAGCAGACCCGGTTCCTGTTGATCGGCAATGCGGTGATGCTCGCCGCCATCGGCGGCATGTTCGCGATCAACATGGTGAGCTCCGAGCGCAGCATCGGCACCTTCGCGTTGCTGGCGGCCAGCCCCACGCATCCCGCCATCGTGCTGGCCGCGCGGGGGGCTTACCTGATCGCCGACGGCACGGTGTCCGCCACGGGTGCCCTGGTGGTGGCCTGCCGGCTGTTCGGCATACCGCTGGGCTGGGGGCAGCTCCTGCCGGTGGTCGTGCTGATCGCCCTGGTGGCGTGGTCCGCCTACGGTTTCGGCACCCTGGCCGGCGGCCTGTTGCTGGGCTTCCGCTCCGTCGAGACCATCGCGACGAACGTCGGCCTGGTCACGCTGATGACCTTGTGCGGCGCGAATGTTCCGCTCGACGCCTATCCGGCGCCACTGCGCTGGGTTTCGGAGATTCTGCCCGTGACGCACGGCCTGGCGGGCGTCCGGCTGGTGTTCGACGGCCAGTTCGCCGCGGCCGCGATCCAGGGGGCGCAAGAGGCACTGGTGGGCGCGGGCTGGCTGGTGGTTTGCCTGCTCACCTTCACCAGATTCGTCCGGCGCGGCCGCCGGCTCGGCACCCTCGACTTCGCCACGTGAGGGCCGGCATGGACAAGGAGATCACCATGACCCCCACGATCCTGCTGAGCACCGTTTCCTCCGACGCGCACACCTGGAACCTGGTCTATCTCGAGCTTTTGTTACGCGAACGCGGCCACCGCGTCCGCAACCTGGGCGCCTGCGTGCCGGACGACCTGCTCCTGCGCACCTGCCTGCTGAAGCGGCCCGGCCTGCTGATGCTCAGCTCGGTCAACGGGCACGGCGCCGACGACGGCGAGCGGCTGATCCGCAGGCTGCGGGAGGTGCCCGCGCTGACGACCCTGCCCGCGGTCATCGGCGGCAAGCTCGGCACCTCCGGCGACACCGGCGCCGCGGACCGCCGCCACCGGCTGATCCGGGCCGGTTTCGACGAAGTGTTCGAAGGAGCGGACAGCATACCGCGATTCCTCGGCTACCTCGATCGGCTTCAGCACGCCACGGGCCGGAGCCTGGTCCATTCAGGACAGAAAGGAGGCAGGTGATGACCGCACTCGCACCGGAACCGCACCACGACTTCGGCGGCCGGGTCCGCCGGGCCCGCGGCCAGGTCGTCGTGCAGCCCAGGATGGGTTTCGCCAGTCCCACCGCGATGCGGACCGGTCTGCGCCGGACCGCCGGACTCAGCGCCCAGACGGCGGGCACCATCACTTTGGACAGCTACACCAGGCTCGGCGACTACCGCGCCGTGCGTGATGCCCTCGCCCGCCGCGGGGATCTGAACGGCTATCCGATCGTCACCGAGGACCGCGGTGTCACCCGGGCGATGACGGCGGATCTGATCGGCCCGGACTTCCAGGTCCAGGTGCGGCACGGCTCCGCGGCACCGGCGGACATCATCCGGGCGATGGTCGATTGCGACCTGTACGCGACCGAGGGCGGCCCGGTGTCCTACTGCCTGCCCTACGGCCGGGTCCCGCTCGCCGAATCGATCCGGAACTGGCGGCATGCCTGCGAGTTGCTGGCCGCTCAACGGGGTCCCGATGCCGAACCGCACCTGGAGACCTTCGGCGGCTGCCTGATGGGCCAGTTGTGCCCGCCGTCCCTGCTGGTCGCGGTCAGTGTGCTGGAAGCAATGTTCTTTCGTGACCACGGCTTGCACAGCGTTTCGCTGAGCTACGCCCAGCAGACCGACCACGAGCAGGACATCCAGGCCATCGCCGCCCTCCGTACCCTCGCCGCCGACTATCTGTCCGATGTGGACTGGCATATCGTGCTCTACACCTACATGGGCGTGTTCCCGTACACCCAGCAGGGCGCGCTGTCGCTTTCCCGCGACGCGGCGCGGCTCGCCGCCCGGGCCGGCGCCGACCGGCTGATCGTGAAGACCCGGGTCGAGGCGCGGCGCATCCCGACGATCGCGGAGAACATCGAGGCATTGCGCGCTGCGGCCGAGGAAACGGCTGACGCCACTCCGGCGGCAACGTCCATTGTGGATGATACGACACTGGCGGAGGCCAGGACTCTCATCGAGGCCACGCTCGAACTCTCCGAAGACGTCGGCCGCGCATTGTTGCTGGCGTTGCGACGCGGGTATCTCGACGTGCCGTACTGCCTGCACCCGGACAACGGCGGACGGGCCAGGTCCGCGATCGACTCCCGGGGCAGGCTGGTCTGGGCGGAGGTGGGGCGGATGCCGCTGCGGCCCGCGCCCGGCCGCCATCCCGAGCTGTCCTCGGCGCGGCTGCTCGCCGGGTTGACCCACGTGGCTGATCGCTACGACATGCGCGACGCGGTCGCGTGACCGACTTTCTTCCGTCATCTCAACGCAAAGGACTGATCATGAACAGGGACACGACGACTCCGGCCGACGGCAGCCTGATCCGTCTCGGTGAGAGCGAATGGGCGATGTGGTCCTCGGCGATGGTCCGCGGCGCCGGGTTCCCCGCCGACGCGGTCGAGCGCCTGGCCGACCTCGCGCTCGCCGAACGCGCGGACCGGCAGGGCGCGGCCGAGGACGAAACCTTCCGGCAGGATTTCCAGGACGCGGCCGAGCGGTTCGCGCGGGAACTGGGACAGGTGGCGCGGTCGGAACAGTTTCAGCTGGCGGTCGGCTGGCAGAACCGGCAGTTGCTGGACAGCGGCGTGCAACCGTTCCTGCGCCAGCTGGACCGCGGCGACCGGAGTAACGCCAAGCGCCGCCGGCGGGAACAGACGATCGCCACGTACTGGCAGCGTTACTGCCTGAAGAACGAGTCCATCGGGTTCTTCGGGCCGGTGTCCTGGGCCACCGTGGCGGCCGACGACGGCGACATCGCGGTGCGCACCGGAACCGAGGTCACCGATCAGGCCAACGTCTATCTGGAACGCTGGCCGGTCGACGTGCTCGCGCGCAAGCTGGCCGCGGAGTTCGACCTCGAACCGTGGCTGCGGCCCCGGCGCAGTCCCCTGCTCCGGCTCACCGGTCACGTGGCTTGCTTGCCGGGCGGCACCCCGTCCCCGGTGGATGACCTCACTCTCGCGCTGCTGCGTGCCGCCGACGGCACGCTGACCGCCCGTGACCTCGCCGAGCGGCTGTGCGCGAGTTCAGCGGAGTCCACAGTGGACAGTGTGTTCGCGCTGATGGCGGATCTGCGGAAGCGGCGCTGGCTGATCTGGAAGCTGGAGCTGTCCGCCTCGCTGACCGCCGAGGACGAGTTGCTGGCGCTGGTCGAGGGGATCGACGACGACGAGATCCGGACCGCGGCGTCCGCGCAGGTGCGTACGCTCATCGACGGCCGCGAGCGCCTCCGCCGGGTGTGGAACCGTCCGGCCGAGCTGCCCGGCGAGCTGAGCAGGATGGCCGAGTCCTTCGTCGAGCTGACTGGTTCGTCGGCCACCCGGCACGACGGCCAGGCCTACGGCGGCCGGACGCTCGCCTATCTCGAATGCCGCCGGGACGTCTCGGTGCGATTGGGGCAGTCCTTCACCGACCGCCTCGCACCGATCATCCCCGTCGTGGACAGCATCCGCTGGCTGACCTGGCGGATCCGGCAGGACATCGAACCGCACATCCAGGCCACCTACGCGGCCCAGCGGCAGCGGACCGCGCCGGGGGAACCGGTCGACGTCGCAAGCCTGTGGATGGCGGCGCTGACGACCGTGGCCACCCGGCTGGACGAGATCGTCACGACCGCGCTGGCCGAGTTCCACGACCGGTGGTCCGCGATCCTGCCCTATCGCAGCGACGAGTCCCAAGTGGACTGCACCACGGCCGAGCTGGCCGTCCGGGTCAAGGAACAGTTCGACGCGCCACACAGCGGCTGGAGCCAGGCCAGGATGGTCTGCCCGGACGTGATGATCTCCGCGGACGGCCCGGATGAACTGGCATCGGGCCGGTACCAGGTGGTGCTGGGCGAGATCCACGTGGCGGTGAACTCGATGGACTATGTGTCCCTGGTGCGGACCCATCACTCGCCCGGCATGCTGCGGGCCAGTAACGACGCGGCCTTCCCCGAACCCCGCCTGCTTCCATTGCTGCCCACGGAAAGCCGGCCGCGGTTCACCGTGCGCTCGCATCCCTCGCTGATCCGGGACGAGGACCACCGGATCGCGATGGTGCCGCACACACCGTTGCCGCACACCGACAACGTGCTGCCCGCCGCCGATGCGGTGGTGGAGCAGCGTGCCGGGCAGCTCACCATTCGCACGCCCGACGGCGCGGAATTCGACGTCATGGACCTGTTCGCCGAGGCGGTCAAGCTGCTGATGCTCGGTCACTTCGATCTGCTGCCGGTCGCCGGACACCGGCCGAGGGTGATGGTGGACGACCTCGTCCTGGTCCGTGAGGCGTGGCGAGTGCCCGTGGCGGACATGGATTTCGTGCACCGCAACGACGACGTGGCGCGGTTCGCCGCGACCCGCGCCTGGGCGCGCTCCCTCGGGCTGCCGCGCCGGGTGTTCGTCAAATCGCCGACCGAGACCAAGCCGTTCTACGTCGACTTCGCCAGCCCGGTTTTCGTGGACATGTTCACCTCCGCCGCCCGGCGGGCGGCGCGGAACTCGCCCGAGGGCGCCGCACCGGCGTTGAAGATCGTCGAGATGCTGCCCGGTCCGGACCAGACGTGGCTGACGGGACCGGCGGGGGAGCGCTACACCTCCGAGTTCCGCTTCGCCCTGTCCGACCTGCGCGAGGCGCGAGGCGTGACCACGTCCCAGGAGACGGCCGATGAATAGCCTCGTCTGCGCCGAGGTGCGGGACCTTCCCGCACGGACCGCGATCTGCGTCGAGCACGTCCGGCTGGCCTACTACTACCGCGACCGGCTCGACCTGGAGGGGTACGCCTCGCTGCTGCACGAGCAGGTGGTGGACAGCGCACCGGGTGAGGAACCCCGTCGCGGCAGGCCGGCGCTGCTGCGCCGGATCGCCGAGTGGGACCGGCCCGCCACCTGTCACCTGATCGACCGGATCCTGGTGGACGGCAACACCATCGTGGTCGTCGGCCGGGTCCGGGGCGAGCTCGGCCCGCACTACATGTCCTTTGTGGACATCATCGAGTTGTCCGGCGACTGTTTGCTGACCCGCCTGAGCAGGTACCGCGCCGATGTGCCGGCCACCCCCGGCCGGCCCTTCGACATTCCGAATTTTCCCACCACCAACTGAAACGGAGCAGATCCCATGAACAACACCATTCCCGCCATCGAGGACACGATGACCGTCATCGCCGAGGTGATCGGTATCGCCACCGCCGCGTCCGATGCCAACTTCTTCGACCTCGGTGGCGACTCACTGACTGCCGCCCACCTGTCGCTGCTGCTGGAGGAGAAGTTCGGCGGCGAGGTGGACGTCTTCACCATCTACGCCGCCGAGGATCTGACCGAGATCCACGAGGCACTGGTGCGGTCCCTGACCGAGGCGCGCGAGGTGACCGCATGACGACCGCATTCCCCCTCACCGAGCCGGCGGTGCGTTCCCCGCTCGTCGCCAGGATCAGCGCGGTCGCGGCGGCCCGGCCGGGCGCACCCGCCATCACCGGCGCACAGGGTTCGCTGCACTACGGCGAACTCGACGAACTGCGGACCGCCTGGTGGCGGGACCTGACTGACCGGGCGATTCCGCCGGGCTCCGTCATCGCACTGGTCGTGGCGGACCCGCTGTTCCTCGGCCCCGCGTTCCTCGCGGCCCGCTCCGCCGGTCTCGTCCCGCTGCTGGTCGACCCGCACATGCCGCCGGCCCGCCGGGCGGCTGTCTTCGCGGCCGCGCGGCCCGCGCTGACCATGCGAGTGGCCGGCACACCCGAGTACGAACCCGGTGCCGCGACACCGCGCGTCCTGGATCCGGCCGCCGGTTACCTCGGCTTCACCTCCGGCACCCAGGGGCCGCCGAAGGGCATTGTCGCCAACGAGAACGGCGCGTTCCACTTCGTGGAGTGGGAAATCGGGGCGCTCGGGCTGCGACCCGGCACGCGTGTCGCGCAGCTCAGCCCGCCGACCTTCGAGGTCATCATCCGAGAGCTGTTCGTCACCTTGTGCGGCGGGGGCGAACTGCTCGCCGCACCGTCCCGGGTTCGCGCCAATGCCGCCGCCGTGGTGCCGTGGCTGGCCGACCAGGAGGCCGAACTGGTCCACGTCGTCCCCGGCCTGTCCACCCGCTGGACGGAGGCGGCACCCGGTCACCGGCTGCCGCGGCTGCGGTGGACCGTGTTCGCCGGCGAGCCGCTGCACGCGGGCCACGTCCACGGCTGGTGGCGATCGGCGCCGCACAGCGAGATCATCAACGTCTACGGTCCATCCGAGACGACGCTGGCGAAGTTCTGGTACCGCGTTCCGGACAACCCCCTCCCCGGCGTGCAACCGGTGGGCCGGCCGCTGCCCGGCACGCGCCTGCTCACGAGCGCCGCACCCGGCACCCCGTTCCCGGTGACCATCGAGACACCGCACGGTTCGCTCGGCTACCTGCCGGGCACGGCGTCCGCCGCGGATCATGCGGCGCTCGTCCGCCGCGACGGCGTCACCACGTTCGCGAGCAAGGACCTGGGCATGGTCACCGACGACGGTTCCCTCGTGATCACCGGGCGTTCCGACTCCCGCGTGAAGCGGCTCGGCGTTTTCGTCGACCTCACCGTCATCGAGGAGACGGCCGCGGGCCAGCCGGACGTGCGGCTCGCCTGCTGCCTGCAGACCGGGCCGGAAAAGGGCGGCGCGCTGGTGCTGTTCGTCGAGCCCGCATCCGACCTGGCCGCCGCGGGCCTGCTGCGGCGGCTGCGCCGGGAACTCGGACCGGGCGCCCCCGACGATGTGGTCGCCTTGCCGCGGATGCCGTTGTCCCCCAACGGAAAGGTCGACCGACGGGCGCTCGCCGAGCAGCTCGCCGGCAAGCAGATCGGAGCAGCGGCATGAACCGCGCGACCGTCGTCATCGTCGATCCCTATTCGTCCGGGGTGTCCTACGCACCCGCCTTGCGCCGGGCCGGGTTCTCCCCGGTCGCGGTGCTCTCCTGGCCACGACCCGCGGACTCGTTCACGAAAACCTTCCGGCCCGGCGACTTCGACGAAGTGCTGACCGCCGACGCCGGCGACCTGCTCGGCCGGCTGGCCGGGCTGACGCCGGTCGCGGTGCTGCCCGGTGCGGAGAGTGGAGTGGCGCTGGCGGACCGGCTGGCACAGCGGCTGACCCCAGAGCTGGCCCACGTGCCGGAGCTGGCGGCGAGCCGCAGTCACAAGGGCCACATGGCCCGGGCGATGCAAGCGGCTGGGCTGGCGATCACACCCACGCTGTGCGTCCGCGATCCCCGGCACGCCACCGACGCATTGGCGAGCCCCGAATTCGCCGGCCACGACCTGGTCGTCAAACCGGCGACGAGCGTGTCCACCGACGGTGTCACCCTGGTGCCCGCGGGCGAGGATTGGCGCCCCGCGGTGACGGCGCTGCTCGGGCGGACCAATGCCACCGGGGTGGTGAACGACGAAGTGGTCATCCAACGCCGGATGTTCGGCACCGAGTACGTCGTCAACACCTTCTCCCACAACGGCCGGCACGTCGTCACCGACGTGTGCAGGTACACGAAAATCGCGGTGGGGGACAGCTTCGCGGTGTACCAGGACGTCGAGTTCCTGCCCACCCGCGACCCGGCTCACGCGGATCTCATCGACTACGTCCGGCGGTCGCTCGACGCGCTCGGCTTCCGGTTCGGTCCGGCCCACACGGAGGTGATGTCGACCGAGGAGGGGCCGCGGCTGGTCGAGATCAACTCCCGGATAGCGGGCAGTGGCATGGCCGCCGCGGCGGAACTGGCCACCGGCGACAGCGGAGTCCGCCGCACGGTCCGGTATCTCCTCGGCACCCGGGACTTTCTCCCGGACGTCCCGCACCTGCGGTCGGTCACCGTGGCGATGTTCGTCGCCCGCCAGGGTGGTGTCGTGTCCAATGTGGAGGTCCTCGACCAGATCAGGCAACTGCCGACCTGCCGTCGGCTGGAGGTCCGGGTCCGCAACGGCGACCCGATCGCGAAAACCTCGGACCTGCTGTCGTCGCTGCGCCTGGGCTGGGCGCTGTTCGCGCACCGCGACGCCGGGCGGGTGCACGCCGATCACACCAGGGCGCAGGGTTTCGCGGCGCAGCTGGTCACGGTCTGATGACCACCACACTGACCCGCGGACCCCTGTCCATCCAACAGGAGTCGGCGCTGCACGAGGGGCACGGCCGCGACGTGATCTGGAAGGAGTTCGAGCTTCAGCCGTCGGTTTCCCCGGATGAGCTGCGCCGGCGGGTGGACCGGATGATGGATCGTGAGCCCGGGCTTCGCGCCGTCGCGTTCGACCGGGACGGTGTCACCTACGCCGATCACCTCACCGCTCCCCTCAGCGAGGTTTCCTGTGCCGACGATTCCGATGTGCGGCGCTGCTCGCGAACCGCGCGTGATGCCGCGTGGGAGCCGGGCGGACCCTTGTGGCGGTTGGTTGTGTTCACCCGCGCCGACGCCGGACCCAGCGCCGTGCTGGTTGTAGACCATCTGATCGCCGACGTACTGACTGTTGCGCTGATGGTCCGCGAGATCAGCACCGGCGTTGAGCCGGACCCGGCGCGCGGCGGCGGTCGTTACGACGAGTGGGTTCGGCGCCAGCGCGGCGAGTTCGACCTCGGTGATCCTGATTTCCACGCGGAGACGCGACAATTCTGGAACCAGGTGCTGGCCGGCGCGGCACCGCGGCGGGCGACGGGGCTGCCCGGTGTCCGCGATGCGGTTCCCGGCCGTGGCGCCGGAACCGTCGCGCTCAGCGTGCATGTCCCGGTCGATGCCGCGGCCGCGCTCGGCGCTGCCCGAAAGGCCGGCGCCACACCGTTCACGCTCGCCGTGGCGTCCTTCGCCGCCACGATCGCCGCCGGCACGGGTGTCGACGACCTGTCGTGCGCGATCGTCAACCATGGCCGGGCGCCGGGCTTCACGGCCACTTACGGCTGGTTGGCGACCTCCACTCCGCTGCGGGTCACCCAGGATGGGATGAGCGATTTCGGTACGGCGCTGGCAGCCGTGTGCGGTGGGTGGAAGCACATTCTGCCCAGGCTGCACACACCATGGCAGTTCGTGAACGCGGCCTGCGCGGGAAACACCGATTTCGACTGGGGTTCCTACGGCCGGCGGCAACTGATCATCAACTACATGACCGATCCCGTGGCCGGCATCACCGACGAGCACTACCGGGACAAGTACCCGGAATACCCCCGTGACATGCCCTGGATCGAACTGCAGATGATTCCGCTCGCCGCCGGTGGCCACCTGCTCAGGTTTCTCTGCAATTCGGATGACGTCGATCCGGACAGCATGCGAACGCTGCTGCGACAACTCGCCGAGGATTACACGAGGCGCGTGAATACCTTTCTGTGAACCGAAAGGGCAGAAGTTGTTTGACCACCGGTCCCGCGGGTTTACCGTGAGATACATGGCGGACATTTCGTACTGGGCTGCACGCGATACCGAATTGGTGCGCGATGAAACGGTGGGCGACCTGCTCCGCGCCACGACCGAGCGGTTTCCGTCCTTGACCGCCCTGATCGAGGGCGTCGCTGAGCCGGAGGCGCGGCGGCGCTGGACGTACGCGGACTTGCTGGGCGAAGCGGAGCAGGCGGCGCGGGCGTTGCTCGGCCGGTTCGCGCCCGGCGAGCGGGTTGCCGTGTGGGCCAACAACATTCCCGAATGGGTCGTGCTCGAGATGGCGGCCGCGCTCGCCGGGGTGACGCTGGTGACCGTGAACCCGGCGCTGCGGCCCGCCGAACTCGCGCACGTGCTCGGGCAGTCGCGCTCGGCGGGCGTGTTCCTGCTGAAGGCGTATCGCACCAACCCGATGGCCGAGTCGCTCGAGCGCGTGCGCGGGAACTTGCCGGAGCTGCGCGAGGTGGTGTTTTTCGAGGACTGGCAAGGATTCCTGGCTTCGGGTTCGGCCACGCAGCGGCTGCCGCACGTCGATCCCGGTGACGCCGCCCAGATCCAGTACACCTCCGGTACGACGGGTGTGCCGAAGGGGGCGGTGCTCCATCACCGTGGCATCACCAACAGCGCGCGGCTGACCTACTCCCGCACGTTCGACCTGCGTCCCGGCGAGGTGTTCGTCAACCCGATGCCGCTGTTCCACACCGCCGGCTGCGTCCTGATCACGCTGTCGGCGATCGCGAGCGGCTGCGCGCAGGCGCTGCTGCCGTACTTCGACCCCGCCCTGCAGCTGCGGCTGATCGAGTCGGAACGCGGCACGTCCTTCGGTGGGGTGCCGACCATGCTCATCGCGTTGCTGAATCATCCGGACTTCCCGGGTACCGACCTGTCGTCGGTGCGGTTCGCGCTGTCCGGCGGGGCGACCGTGCCGCCGGACCTGGTGCGCCGGATCGAACGCACGCTCGGCGTGCCGATGACCCAGACCTTCGCCCAGACCGAGGCCTCGCCCGGGATCACGACCAGCCGCTTCGACGACGATCCGGTGGACCGGGCGGAGACCCTCGGCCGCCCCATTCCCGGCGCCGACGTGAAGATCGTCGACCCCGCCTCCGGCGAGACCGTGCCGTACGGGCAGGTCGGCGAGGTGTGCACGCGCGGTTTCCATGTCATGACCGGCTATTTCGACCTGCCGGACCAGACCGCCGAGACGATCGACGCCGAAGGGTGGCTGCATACCGGTGACCTCGCCACCATGGACAGCCGCGGCTACTGCCGGATCGCGGGGCGGGTCAAGGAGATGATCATCCGCGGCGGCGAGAACATCTATCCGCGGGAGATCGAGCAGGTGCTGTTCGCGCATCCGGAGGTCGTCGACGTCGCGGTGGTCGGGATCCCCGACGACACGTGGGGCGAGCAGGTCGCGGCCTTCGTCAAGCGCACGCCGGGCGCCACCGCCGGCGAGGACGAGCTGTTCGCGTACGTCCGCGAACACCTCGCGCCGCACAAGACCCCGAAGATCTGGCAGTTCGTCGACGAGTTCCCGATGACCGGCTCGGGCAAGATCCAGAAGTTCGTGCTGCGCGACCGGTTCGTGGCTACCGGCGGACGATGACCGTGAACGGGCCGACGACGCGCCGCACGAATTCGGGTGAGTCGAAGAGTTTCGGGTCGAAGGTGACGTCGTCGACGCGGATGTCGGGCGTGCGCGGGAACACATCCACGACAACGCCCATCAGCAACGTCGAGTCGTGGTTGCGGAGCACGAACACGTTCGGCGGTGTGTGCGGGTTCGCGGCCAGCCGCGCGAGCAGCTCCTGCGGACTCGAAGACGTTGCCCAGTAACGGATTTCGTCGTTGCGCTGGTTGTAGTCGGCCAGCGGATTGGCGTACTGGGCGCTGGTGTGCTGGAAACCCCAGTACGGCTGGTACGAGAGCAGATAACCGTTGGCGGACAACACGATCTCGTCCGTCGGTGGGCGTCCGGACAGTTGGTTGATCGTCGTGATCAGCTGCCCGGCCCAGCCCCGGTCCTCGTTGGGATCATGCTGGCCGCTCGGGTTGACGCCCGTCGGGTAGGAGTCGGCCTCGGCCTGGGCGAGCGCGTCCCGCACTCCGTCGGAGACGCTGATCTGCGCGAGTGCGACCGCCGCGGCGCAGGACACGACCAGTGCCGGCGTCGGCACTTTCCGCGGCAGCCAGCGCAGGAACGCGACCGCCGCGAACACGCCGGCCACGGCGAACGTGACGTCCAGCGGAATGACCACCCGGAACGACAGCAACGTCGTGTGCGCCGCGAGCGCGAGCGTCGACAGCACGAACCAGAGGTAGCCGACGCCGGTCAGCACCAGCAGCGCCGCCGCGATCGCGTCCCGCCGGGCGCGCAGCAGGAGCCACACCAGTCCGGCCAGGCACAGCACGCCGAAGACGCTGCCCGGCACGAACGGCGTCGGGAACGACGTGGAGTTCGCCGGCAGGTGGTGCGCGGCGGTGTTGGTCTTGCCGAGCCCGCCGGCGAGCAGGAAGGGGCCCCAGGTGACCAGGGCGAGCGGCGCCGAGACGGCTGCGATGACCGCGACCCGGCGGACCAGCGGTGCGAACGTCCGCTCGCGCACGCCCACGACCACGGCGAGCACCACGACCACCAGCACGCCGAAGAAGAAGTACAGCGTGTACGTCGCCGCCGCGAAGCCGAGATAGCCGCCGATCAGCGCGAGCGGCCAGAAGCGGACGCGCTCCCGTTTGCGCAGCAGCGTCCACGTGAGCACCGCGATCGGCGGCAGCCACGCCGCCGACGGCCACGAGTACGGCTCTTCGATGCCCTGCGAGATGAACCCGGCGAATATCGTCGCTACGGTCGCGAGCAGCGCTAGGCTGCGTCGCGTCACCAGGCTCCACAACGTGAACGCCACCACGGCCGTGATCGCGAGCCAGGTGATCGAGTACGGCTTGTACGCGGCCCAGCCTTCGAGGTGCACGACGTTCGCGAAATGCCCGCCGAGCCAGAACCAGCCGGCCGGGTAGTAGGTCGGCATCCCGAAGTAGTTCATGTCCGCCAGCCCCGGGCTCGCGGTCATGCGCTCCATGAACTGCAGGCGGAACGGGTTGTCGACGGACGCGCCGTACAGGTAGTACCGGGTGCCCTGCAGCGGCAGCGCGATCATCAGCGTGGCCAGGGCGCTCAGCGCGGTCCAGACGCCGACGATCTTCAGCCACGGGCGCCAGCGCACGCCGCGGCGATAGGCCAGCAACGCGAACAGGACGACCACGATCACCGTGCTCGCCAGCGCCATCAGGGCCTGCGGGACGTACGTGCCCGGGGTGATGTGCAGGCGGCCGACGATGAGTTGGAGCGCGATGCTCACCACCGCCGCGAAAACGGCGCCGAGCACGAGTTCCGCCGCCCACCGGCCCGTATGTGGCCGCGCCGGGAGCGGTACGGGGCGCGGCCGGGTCTCCTGCTGGATCAGTTCGCCGCCCCGCGCAGGATCCGGCGGATCACGAGCCGCGCGGTCGGCTTGACGGTGTGCCAGTACCACTCGGCCCAGCGGTAGGCGACCGGGTCGGTCGTGGTCGCGCGTGCCTCGAAGGTCAAGAGGGTCTGCTCCTCGCCGTAGGGCCGGTGGACGAAAGCGATCGCGATCGTACCCCGCCGCGGTCGCGAGAAATTCGGGAACTCCTCCGCGGTGATGTGCTGCCAGTCGGAAAACGCGGTCCAGAACCGGCCGGCCGCACCGAGCACGAGTTCCTGGCCGGGCCGCCGGCCCAGTACCGTCCACCGGCCGTGCGCGAGGATCTCGTCGAAACCCGGGGCGCAATGGCGTGGTCGCAGGGGTGACGGCACGCCGAGTGGCTGAAAGGACGCGGGAACCTCGCCGACCTTTTTGTATGTTTCGTCCGGATTGGCGGTGACAAGAAGGTGTTCTCGGAGCACGAAGTCGAAATGCGGGGTGTATTGGTCCAGCAACGTCATCGGCGTGACGTTCTCCATGGTCACGGTTGTCAACCCCTCCCAGGCCCGCCTGTCATTGGAGCATTGTCGCCAAATGTCAGGTAACCGCAGTCAGGGTCGAAAGTCCTCGAATCGGCAGAGGCGTTTTTCGCCGGAAATCAGTGCGTGCCGATTTTGGTGATTTGCGCCAGCGCCCGGACGACCGCGATGCAGCGGTCTTCGACGTAGTCGAGCCCGGCTTCGGCCGCGATCCGCCGCGCTTCCGCGGACACGATTCCCTGTTGCAGCCACAGGGTTTTCGCGCCGATCGCGACGGCCTGCCGCGCGATTCCCGGTGCTTCCGGGGCGGGCCGGAAGACGTCGACGATGTCGACGGGCTCGGGGATTTCGGTGAGCGAGCGGTACACCTTCTCGCCCAGCAACTCGTCCGCGGACGGGTGCACCGGGATGATGCGGAACCCGTGCGCCTGCAGTGCCGCCGGCACCGAGTGCGCGGACTTGGCGGGATTCCGGCTCAGCCCCACCACCGCGATGGTGTTCGCGGCGGCGAGAGCGCGTTCGGCAAGATCGGCCATGCCTGGTTCAACCCGTTGGCGGTCGTGCGCATTCCGACGTGGCTTTGCGATAGCGGTCAGCCAGGGATCTGAGATGGTCGACCAGTTCGTCCGGTTCGGTGACGGTGAAGTCCATCCCGAGCATGCCGAGGTACACGGCGAGCGTTTCGAGCGAGTCCGCGCCGGTGTCGAGGACGCAGGTCTGCTCGTCGACGACCTGGACGGTGCCGACGGCCGGGTTGATCCGTTCGGTGACCGCCTCGGCGGGTGCGTGCACGGTGACCTTCGCGCGATAGCGCCAGGCCGCGGCTGATGCGCCGCGCATGACCCGGTCGGTGACCTCGTCCGGCAGTGGGCGCGGGGTGAAACGGGGACCGGTCGGGATCTTCGGCTCCATCCGGTCGACGCGGAACGTGCGCCAGTCGTCGCGGTCGACGTCCCACGCGACGAGATACCAGCGGCGGCCCCAGTTCACCATCCGGTACGGCTCGACATTCCGGCGTGTTCGGTCGCCGCCGTGGGTTTGATAGTCGAAGCGGAGGCGCTCGTGATCGCGGCACGCGGCGGCGATCGCCGTGAGCGTCTCGGCGCTGACCCGTGGCCCGTCCTCCGTCTGCGCGCGCACCGAATACTTCTGAAGCGCGTTGACGCGGTGGCGCAAGCGGGACGGGAGCACCTGTTCCAGCTTTGCCAAGGCGCGCAACGAGGTTTCCTCGACGCCGACGATCGTGCCGCCCGCAGCGGTGCGCAACCCGATCGCGACCGCGACGGCCTCCTCGTCGTCCAGGAGCAACGGCGGCAACGCCGCACCCGCCCCGAGCCGGTAACCGCCCGCCGAACCGCGGGTCGCGTGCACGGGGTAGCCGAGATTGCGCAGCCGGTCGATGTCGTTGCGGACCGTCCGAGTGCTGACGTCGAGGCGTCCGGCCAGCTCGGCGCCGGTCCACTCGCGAGGGGTCTGCAGGAGGGAGAGCAGCCGGAGCAGCCTCGCCGAGGTTTCCAACATCTTTTCATTCTGGCACTTCAATAGGAACGAAGTGTGCCTAATGGCCTCTTAGTGTTCCGGGCATGACAAACATCAAGCCCTTCCGCATCGACATCCCGCAGAGCGACCTCGATGACCTGGCCGACCGGCTGTCCCGCACCCGCTTCGCCGACGAGCTGCCCGGCTACGGCGTCCCCGTGGCGCGGGTTCGTGAGCTGGTCGAATACTGGCGTGATCATTTCGACTGGCGTGCCCTGGAGGCGCGGCTCAACGCGTATCCGCAGTTCACGACGGAGATCGACGGGCAGCACATCCATTTCCTGCACGTCCGATCGTCAGTGCCGGATGCGTTCCCGCTGATCCTCACGCACGGCTGGCCGGGTTCGGTCGTCGAATACCTGGATGTGATCGAACCTCTGACCGCGGCCGGTTACGACCTCGTCATCCCGTCCATGCCGGGTTACGGTTTTTCCGGCCCCACCACGGAAACCGGTTGGAGCCGGTACCGCATCGCGCAGGCCTGGGCGTCGCTCATGGACCTTCTGGGCTACGACCGGTACGAGGCGGTCGGCAACGATGGTGGTTCGATGATCTCGCCCGAGGTGGGTCGCATCGCCCCGGATCACGTCGTCGGTGTGCACGTGACGCAGATCTTTTCCTTCCCTAGCGGGGATCCGGCCGAGATGGCGGGCCTGAGCGAGGAAGAGACCGCCGCGCTGGCCCACCTGAAATGGTTCTGGGACACCATCGGGGCTTTCAATGTCCTGCACTCCCAGCAGCCGCAAACGGTCGCGCACGCACTGATGGACTCGCCGGCCGGCCTGGCAGGCTGGAATGGCCAGCTCATGCTCGATCAGGACCTCGACTTCACCGTGGCAAACCTGGCGGTCTACTGGCTCACGAGAACGGCGGCGTCGGCGATCCGCCTGTACCGGGAAGACTCACTCGCCCAACCCCCGACAGGCCCCACGACCGTGCCGTTGGCCCTGGCGTCCTTTGCCGGCGACTTCCAATCCATCCGCCGGTTCGCGGAACGAGACCACAAGAACATCGTTTCGTGGCACACCTACGGCGCCGGCGGCCACTACGCGGCCCACCAGGCCACAGAAGACCTGGTGACGGACATCGTGAGCTTCTTCGGCAAGGCGCGGGCGTAAGCCCACTCAGCCACCTCGAAAAGGTGAGATCCCCTGGGCCCCCTCATCCTGGAGCCTGCCCGTCCGGCGAGGACATCTTTTTCTCTTTTCCCTCGCGCTCCGCGCGAGGGAACGTCGCGCGGAGCGCGACGTAAAACGGCACCGCGCCCACCCCGATCGCCGAGTGTCTAACGGTTGGCACGCCGTATCAAGGGCGCCTTCGGCGTCGCTGCGCGATGACCGCTGGCGCGGTCACCCTTGACACGACGCGCCAACCGCTAGGGCGGCTTTCTATCGGGGTTGGGGGAGGTATGGGTGGGCTGGGTTGGTGGTTACGTGTGTTGCCGGGTGGCGGTTTTTGTTGTTTTTTATTGACAGACGGCGCCGTTCGCGGCCGAGCCGACCAGGGCGGCGTATTTCGCCAGGACGCCCCTGCGCCGTGGGGCCGCCGGCGCTGTCCATGCGTCTTGCCGCTTCGCCAGCTCTTGCTCGTCGACGCGGAGGTCGAGGGTGCGCGACTCCATGTCCAGCACGATCGGGTCGCCGTCCTCGACCAACGCGATCGCGCCACCGTGGGCGGCTTCCGGGGCCACGTGGCCGATGCACAGGCCCGTGGTGCCGCCGGAAAACCGGCCATCGGTCAGGAGGAGCACGTCTTTGCCCAGGCCCGCGCCCTTGATCGCACCGGTCACGGCCAGCATCTCCCGCATCCCCGGCCCACCCCGCGGACCTTCGTATCGGATCACCACGACATCGCCCGGCTCGAGCGTCCCCAGCGCGTCCATCGCCGCCTGCTCGCCGTCGAAAACCCTTGCCCTGCCTTCGAAACGCGAAGAATCGAACCCGGCGCTCTTGACCACGGCACCGTCCGGGGCGAGTGAGCCGTGCAGAATGGTGAGGCCGCCGGTGGGGTGAATGGGGTTCGACAGCCGGCGCAGCACGTCGCCGTCCAGCTCCGGGGGCGCCAGTTCGGTCAGGTTCTCCGCGACGGTTTTCCCGGTGACGGTAAGGCAATCACCATTCAACAACCCGGCATCGAGCAGCGCCTTCATGACGACCGGTACCCCGCCGACCCGATCGACCGCCGTCATCACGTACCGCCCGAAGGGTTTCACATCCGCCAAATGCGGAACACGGTCCCCGATCCGCGTGAAATCGTCCAGGGTCAACGGAACCTCGGCCTCGTGCGCGATCGCGAGCAGGTGCAGCACCGCGTTCGTCGAGCCGCCCAGCGCCATCACGACGGCGATCGCGTTCTTGAACGCCTCCCGGGTCAGCACGTCGCGGGCGGTCATTCCCGCCGCGAGCATGCCGACGACGGCCTCGCCGCTTTCCCGCGCGAACCGGTCGCGCCGCCGGTCCACCGAGGGCGGGCTCGCCGAACCGGGCAGCGACATGCCGAGCGCCTCCGCCGCGCACGCCATGGTGTTCGCCGTGTACATCCCGCCACAGGCGCCTTCACCAGGGCAGATCGCACGCTCGATCTTGTCGACCTCCTCGCGCGAGATCAGCCCACGGGCACAAGCGCCCACCGCCTCGAACGCGTCGATGATCGTGACCTCGCGACCGTCGACCGTGCCGGGCAGGATCGAACCGGCGTAAAGGAAAACCGCGGCGACATCGAGCCGCGCGGCCGCCATCAGCATGCCCGGCAGGCTCTTGTCGCAGCCTGCCAGCAGCATGACCCCGTCGAGCCGCTCCGCCTCCATCACGGTCTCGACCGAATCCGCGATGATCTCCCGCGACACGAGCGAAAAGTGCATCCCTTCGTGCCCCATCGAGATGCCGTCGCTGACCGAAATGGTGCCGAACTCCAGGGGAAAACCACCGCCCGCGTGCACGCCCTGCTTGCCCGCCTGCGCGAGCCGTTGCAGCGAAAGGTTGCACGGTGTGATCTCGTTCCACGAGGACGCGATGCCGACCTGCGGTTTGGCGAAATCCTCGTCGCCCATCCCCACCGCGCGCAACATCCCGCGGGCAGCGGCGCGTTCGAGTCCATCGGTCACGTCACGGGATCGCGGCTTCAAATCGGCCATGGTAAGCACGATAGAACCGCCGTCAGGCCGACGCAGTCTGGAACGAGTCAATTATCTACAGAACATTGACGCCCGTGAGGAACATGTAGAGAATTGGGCCATGACGAAGGTGTCGTTCGATCGGGATCCGGCCACCTATCGGCACTGGCACCTGCGCATCGAGCCGCCGGTGGCCTGGCTGGAGCTGGACGTCGACGAGCACGGCGGGCTGGTCGAGGGCTACGAGCTCAAGCTCAACTCCTACGACCTCGGTGTCGACATCGAGCTGTACGACGCCGTTCAGCGCCTGCGCTTCGAGCATCCCGAGGTCGGCGCCGTGATCATCACGAGCGCCAAGGACAAGGTGTTCTGCGCGGGCGCGAACATCCGGATGCTCGCCGGCTCGCCGCACGAGTGGAAGGTGAACTTCTGCAAGTTCACCAACGAGACCCGTAACGGCATCGAGGACGCCACCGAGAACTCCGGGCAGACGTATCTTGCCGCGGTCAACGGCAGCTGCGCCGGCGGCGGCTACGAGATCGCGCTGGCCTGCGACAAGATCCTGCTCGTCGACGACAACTCCTCGACCGTCGCGCTGCCCGAGGTGCCGCTCCTCGGCGTCCTGCCCGGCACCGGCGGGCTGACGAGGGTGACCGACAAGCGCCGCGTCCGCAAGGACCGGGCGGACGTCTTCGCCACCCGGCCGGACGGGATCAAGGGCAAGACGGCCGTGGACTGGCGGCTGGTCGACGAACTCGTGCCCCGCCAGGAGTTCCGCGAGGTGGTCGCCGCGCGGGCCCGCGAGATCGCGGCCCGCACCGATCGTCCGGCCGACGCGAAGGGCATCGTGCTCGCGCCCCTGGAGCGCACCGAGACCGAGGACGAGATCCGGTACCGGTACGTCTTCGCGAAACTGGGGAACGGCCTTGTCGAGATCACCGTCCGCGGGCCCGGGGCGGACGACTGGTTCCTCGCGATGACCCGCGAGCTCGACGACCTGATCCTGCGCCTGCGCACCAACGAACCCGAGCTGGGCACGTGGGTCATCCGCACCGAGGGCGACCCGGCGGCCGTCCTCGAACACGAACGGCAGGTGCTGGGCGGCGGCGATTGGCTGTCCAACGAGATCGCGCACTATTACAAGCGCACGCTCAAACGCCTCGACGTGACCAGCCGCAGCCTCATCGCGCTCATCGAGCCGGGCAGCTGTTTCGCCGGCATGCTGCTGGAGCTGGCGCTGGCCTGCGACCGTCAGTACATGTTGGACGGTCCGCCGAGCGACGACGAGGACAGCGAAGAACGTTCCTCGATCCTCTTGTCCGAAGCCAATTTCGGCGCCTTCCCGATGGGGAATGGACTGTCGCGTTTGGAGTCACGCTTCTACGGCGAGAGCGATCACCTCGACTGGCTCAAGCGGGAACGCGACCACCCGCTCACCCCGGCCGAGGCGGTCGAGCTGGGCCTGGTCACCGACGCGCCGGACGACCTCGACTGGGCGGACGAGATCCGGATCGTGCTGGAGGGCCGGGCGGCGCTGAGCCCCGACGCGCTGACCGGGATGGAGGCCAACCACCGGTTCGTCGGGCCGGAGACGATCGAGACCAAGATCTTCGGGCGGCTGACCGCCTGGCAGAACTGGATCTTCACGAGACCGAACGCCGCCGGGCCGGAAGGCGCGCTGCGCCGCTACGGCACCGGGCAGAAGCCGTCCTTCGATCGCAAGCGGGTGTGAGCAGTGCCGGAGAAGATCGACTACGACAGCAAGATCCCCAACAACGTCAGCCTCGCCGACGACCGCCGGCTGCAGCGCGCGCTGGAGGGCTGGCAGCCGAAGTTCATGAACTGGTGGTCGGAAATGGGGCCGACGCTGGAAACCCACGGCGTGTACCTGCGCACGGCGGTGAGCGTCGGCCGCGACGGCTGGGCGCATTTCGACCACGTCAACGTGCCGGACTACCGCTGGGGCATCTTCCTGGCCGAGCGCGACCCCGGCCGCACCATCGCGTTCGGCGAGCACAAGGGCGAACCGGCGTGGCAGCAGGTGCCCGGCGAATACCGCGCCGACCTGCAGCGGCTGATCGTGATCCAGGGCGACACCGAACCGGCTTCGGTCGAGCAGCAGAAGCTGCTGGGCCTCACCGCGCCGTCACTGTACGACCTGCGGAACCTGTTCCAGGTCAACGTCGAAGAGGGCCGCCACCTGTGGGCGATGGTGTACCTGCTGCACGCCTACTTCGGCCGCGAGGGCCGCGAGGAGGCGGAAGCGTTGCTGCACCGCAACTCCGGCAGCCCCGACGCGCCGCGCATCCTCGGCGCGTTCAACGAGGAGACCGCGGACTGGCTCGCGTTCTTCATGTTCACCTACTTCACCGACCGCGACGGCAAGTACCAGCTGGGCACGCTCAAGGAAAGCGCTTTCGACCCGCTCTCGCGCACCTGCGAGTTCATGCTGAAGGAAGAGGCGCACCACATGTTCGTCGGCACCACCGGGATCGACCGCGTGGTGCAGCGTAGCGCCGAGCTGATCCGCGAGCACGACACGATGGACATCGGCGCGCACGGCGGCATCCCGCTGGAGATCATCCAGCGCTACCTGAACTTCCACTACAGTGTCTCGCTCGACCTGTTCGGCAGCGAGACCTCGACGAACGCGGCGAACTACTACACCGCCGGGCTCAAGGGCCGCTGGCTGGAACCGCGCCGCCAGGACGACCACCGGCTGACCGACGACAGCGCCCAGCTGGCGCGGCCCCGCGACGACGGCACCTGGGAAACCGCGGAACTCCAGAAGATCGTGCTACTCAACCTGGACCTGCGCGGCGAGTACATCGCCGACTGCGAGACCGGTGTCAAGCGGTGGAACAAGATTCTCGACGAAGCCGGCATCTCGTTCCGGTTCGCCCTGCCGCACCCTGGTTTCAACCGGTATGTCGGCATAAACTCCGGCCACCACATCACGCCGGATGGGACGATCGTGGACGAACAGACCTGGCGGCGCGGCCGGAAGCACTGGCTGCCCAGCACCGAGGACCTCGCCTTCGTCCGCTCGCTCATGCGCCCGGTGTACGAGCGCGGGAAGATCGCGAGCTGGGTCGCGCCGCCGCGCCAGGGGATCAACGGCAAGCCGTTCGATTACGAGTACGTGTACCTCTAGGAGGCGGGCGCCATGGCGGGGTTCAACGCGGTGGATTACTTGCTGGACAGGCATTTACGCGACGGCGACGGCGGCCGGACCGCGGTCGTCGCCCCGTCCGGGACGCTCACCTACGCCGACCTCGCCGACGCGGTGCATCGCGTCGCGGGTGGCCTCACCGCGATCGGCGTGCGGCCCGAAGAGCGTGTGATGCTCTGCATGGTCGACGGGATCGAGTTGCTCACGGGCATTCTCGGCGCGATGTACGCGGGCGCGGTGCCGGTGCCGGTGTCGACCATGGTCACCGGGGCGGAACTGGGCAAGGTGCTGGCCGACTCGCGCGCCCGGGTGCTGTGCGTGTCCACGGAGTTCACCGCTGCCGCCAAGGAAGCCCTGGAGCTGGCGCCGGAACTGAGGTCCGTGGTGCTCGACCGGGCGAACCCGCTCGACTTTCCCGGCGTGGACACCCATGACTGGACCGAACTGTCCACATCGGACCCCGCGGCACCGTTCGATACGTGGGAGGACTCGCCCGCACTGTGGCTCTACACCTCGGGCACGACGGGCGAGCCCAAGGGGGCGATGCACCGGCACGCCAGCATTCGCGCGGTGTGCGAGACGTACGCGCGGAACGTGCTCGGTATTCGGGACGGCGACAAGTGTTTCTCGGTCGCGAAGCTGTTCTTCGCTTACGGCATCGGGAATTCCGCGTTCTTCCCGTTCTCGGTCGGCGCGTGCACGGTGCTCGAACCGGGCCGGCCGTCACCGCGACTCGTCGCGGACCGGGTCCGCGCGGAACGCCCCACACTGTTCTTCGGGGTACCGACGTTCTATTCGGCCCTGCTCGCCAGCGACATCCCGGACGACTCGTTTTTGTCGGTACGCCAAGCGGTTTCCGCGGGCGAGTCGTTGCCCGCGGTGCTGTTCGAACGGTTCCGGGACCGCTTCGGCGTCGAGATCCTCGACGGTATCGGGTCCACCGAGGCGTTGCACATCTTTCTGTCGAACCGGCCGGGCGCGGTGGTGCCCGGCACCACCGGCGTCGCCGTGCCCGGGTACGACGTCGAAATCCGTGACACCGCGGGAGCGCCGATCGAAGCCACCGGGGAACCGGGCGAACTGTTCGTGCGCGGGCCGTCCACGGCGTTCGGCTACTGGAGCCGGTACGAGACGTCGAAGCGCGTGTTCCAAGGGGAGTGGCTGCGTACCGGGGACAGCTACGTCCGCAATCCGGACGGCACCTTCACCTGCCTCGGCCGGTTCAACGACATGCTGAAGGCGGGCGGGATCTGGGTGTCACCGTCCGAAGTGGAGCAACGGCTGCTGCAACATCCCGACGTGGCCGAGGTTGCCGTGGTCGCCGCACCCGACGAGGACGGGATCGAGAAACCCGTCGCGTGTGTGGTGCCGGCGGCCGGGCACACTGTGGACCCGGACGTGCTGATCGAGTTCTGCCGGGAGGGGCTGGCCTCGTTCAAACGGCCGCGTGCGGTCGTCGTGGTCGCGGAACTGCCGAAGACCGCGACCGGCAAGATCCGCCGCAATGTCATCCGCGAGCAGGTCCGGGGCTCGCTGCGGCCGGGGGCGCTCGCGTGATCGACGGCAGGACGGTCGTCGACGCGCATGTGCACGCGCCGCGGCTGAGCACGCTCAAACCGGCCTGGCTGGAATGGGCGGAGCAGTTCTCCGGGCCTCACGACTGGCGGTCGGCCTACGACGCGAACGGCGATCCGGTGCCGGCGGCGCTCGACGCGTTGTTCGAGGCCGAGGGCGTCGACCGGGTCCTGCTGTTCAGCGAGTACAGCCCGCGCGCGACCGGTATCCAGCCGATCGAGGACAACCTGCCGCTGGTGCGGCACAATCCCGACCGGTTCCGGCTGGTCGCGAACGTCAACCCGCACCTGCATCATCCTGTTGCGGCGGAGGTCGAGCGGCAGCTGGATCTCGGCGCGGTGGCGCTGAAGATCCACCCGGTGCACGGTGCGTTCTCGCCGGCGGACAAGGAGTTGTACGCCGCGTACCACGTGTGCGCCGAACGCGGTGTGCCGGTGATCCTGCATTCGGGGACCAGCAGTTTTCCCGGTGCGCGCGCGAGTTTCGGCAACCCGGAGTTGTGGTCGGACCTCGTGGAGGACTTCCCGGCGGTGAACTTCGTGTTCGCGCACGGTGGCCGCGGCTGGTGGTACGACGTCGCCGCGTTCATGGCGCTGGCCAGGGAAAACGTCTGGCTGGACCTGGCCGGGCTACCACCGAAAAAGCTACCCGAGTACTACGCGCGGTTCGACTTTCCCCGCCTGGCTGGAAAGTTCGTCTTCGGCACGGACTGGCCCGGCGTCCCGGGCACGGCCCGCAACGTTCGCGCACTGTCCACACTGGACCTGCCGGAGGGCGTACTGACCGACATCCTGTCCGGCAACGCGGCGAAACTCTTTCCGGGGTTGGGGATCTAGCGCCAATTGTCACGGACACCTTCGCGTGCTTCGCCGGCGTTCTCCGTGGCGAGGGTCGAGACATCGAGCCGTCGCCGTGCTAGGTCAACGTGGCGGCGGTGGCTGGTGGAGGGCCCCGAGAGCGCCCGGTCACCACCCACTTCGCTGAGTACTTCGTCAGGCTCACCGACGAGACCGGGACAGCCGTAAGTCGCACCTTCGCCGACAGGCTGCGGCGAAGGTGCGCCATCGACCGGGCCGGCAGCTCGTCCATTTCGAGAACCCGTAACGGGCAACCGGCCTGAGGAGTGGTCCCGGTGGTCGACCGTCTCGGGTCGCCCCAGGTTTGGGGTTTTAGCCTCCTTGGTGCAAGCAGAGGTAGTTGCCCTCGGAGTCGGTCAACCAGGCGGCCTTCTCGTTGCCGAGCGTGGCGATGTGGCCGACCGTGCGCAGGTCGTCCGAGTCGTAGTCGAGGAACCGGGCGCCGCGCCCCTCCAGCTCGCGGATCTCCGCCGCGATGTCGGCGACTTCGAAGCTCAGCGCGGTGTTCTCGCTCGGCCGGGCGTCGGGCAGTACCCGGAGCCCGATCGCGTTGCCGCCGCCCACTTCGAAGTGGCGGGTCCCGTCCGGGCCGGTGGGCGCCTCGTGCAGGCCCAGCGTGTCGGCGTAGAAGTGGCCCGCGCGCTCGGCGTCTTGCACCGGGACGAAGACGATGACCTGGGATTTCGTGAGCATGGCTGCCTCCTCACCAGAGCGATCTCATAATCGTGCGCCTGCAAGGAAAAGGAGGCAATTCCGTCAGCCGACTACTCTGCGTTGACAGACCGCAGCGTGCGCATCGCCTCGGCCAGGGCCTTCGACGCGTCGGGGCCCAGCGGCTCCAGCACCCGGTGCCGGAGGATTTCCGCGCACGTCCGGCGAGCCCGCTCGGCCACGCTCTTGCCGTGCTCGCTCAGGCAGGCATAGGTGACCCGCCGATCGTCCCGGCTCGGCCGGCGCACGATCAGGCCCGCCGCCTCCAGCCGGTCCGCGACCTTGGTGAACCCTCCGCTGGACAGCGCCGCTTCCTTGGCCAGCCGCGTCATCGGCATCTGGTACCCGGGCGTGCGGACGAGCCGGAGCAGAATGTCGAACTGTGCGGGCGCGAGCCCGAACCGCTGCTCGATCTCAGCCATGACCTTGTCCTGGGTGGCCAGGTACCCCTCGATGACCAGGCCCCACCACGTCACGATCTCGTCGTCATCTGCCACGCAAGCAGTATAAGCAGACGTATTTCGCCGGAATATATCTTGCTAGCGAGAGGTTCTGCCGATAGAGGTTTTGGCGATAGATTCTGTCCGGCACGCCTCTCGAAGGAGGACTGATGTCCATCAAGACGACCGGCCTGCACCATGTCACCGCGATCGGCGGTGATCCACAGCGCAACGCCGACTTCTATCTCCGCACGCTTGGCCTGCGGCTCGTCAAGACCACGGTGAACTTCGACGACCCAGGCACCTACCACCTGTACTACGGCGACGCGTCCGGCAAGCCGGGCTCGCTGATGACGTTCTTCCCGTCGCGCGACGCGCCCAGCGGCCGCCGCGGCAACGGGCAGGCAACCACGACCGCGTTCTCCGTCCCGGCCGCGTCGATCGGCTGGTGGCGTGACCACCTCGCCGGAGCCGGTATCACCACCGGCCGCATCGCCAGCCGCGACGGCGAGGACGTACTCACCTTCGACGACCCGGACGGCCTGCAGATCGCGCTCGTCGCGCACCCGCAGGGCGACCCGCGCGACCCCTGGGACAACGGGCACGTCCCGGCCGAGCACGCGATCCGCGGGCTGCACTCGGTGACCCTGTCGGTGGCGGAGGAGGAGGCGACCGCGGACATGTTCCGGGACCTCGGCCTGACCTTCACCAGCCAGGACTCCAACCGGCTGCGCTTCAGTGCCGGCGATGGCGGACCGGGCGCGATGGTCGACGTCCTGGTCACGCCGGATGCCCCGCGCGGTCTAGTCGCGGCCGGCACCGTGCACCACGTCGCCTGGCGCGCGCCGGATGAGGAGACGCAGGTGTCGTGGCGGGCGGAACTGGTCGACAGTGGGGTGAACGTGACCTCGATCCTCGACCGCCAGTACTTCCGCTCGATCTACTTCCGCGAGCCGGGCGGCACCCTGCTCGAAGTGGCGACCGACCAACCGGGCTTCGCGATCGACGAGCCGCTGCTGGAACTCGGCCGTGCGCTCAAGCTACCCCCATGGCTCGAACCGGACCGCGAGCAGATCGAGCAGGCACTGCCCAAGCTGAACCTGCCCAGCGAGAACAACCCGGATCGCGAGTAGGCCGAGCGCACACTGCCCAAGCTGAACCCGCCCGGCGAGAACGACTCGGATCGTGAGTAGGTCGAGCAGCCGCTGCCGATGCTGAACCTGCCCAGCGGGAACAACCCGGATCGCGAGTAGGTCGAGCGCTCGCTGTCGATGCTGAACTTGCCCAGCGAGCACAGCCCGGATCGCAAGTAGATGGAGCGGGCGCTGCCGAAGCTGAACCTGCCCAGCGAGCACAACCCGGACCTGGCGTGACCCCTTCGCGTCGGTGCTGCCGGCCCCCGCCCCTCGCGTTCACGGCTCCGGTCCGGCGCCCGCGTGGCGCGGACCTGACGACACATCGTCATCTCACCAGTCTCATGATCACCCGGGAGGCGGTCGAGGTGGCGAAAGCCTGGTTCTAGGGTGGGTCCATGGGCACGGATCCGCACCTCGCTGGATGGTCCACATTGGACATTCACGGGCTGGTGATCGCGGTCGGCGGGCGCCTGCCGTGACCGCCGTCGAGCACTGGGGCGAGGAGCTGGCCGGCTGGGCGATCCCGCCGGAAATCCTTGCGCGGGCGGAAGAATCGCCGTGGGGGGTGTCCCGGAACGTGTTCGTCCGCCGGGCGGACCGGCAGCTCGGCACGCCGTCCACGCCGACACACCAGGCCGTGCTCGACTACGGCGGCACGGTGCTGGACGTCGGCGCGGGAGCCGGCGCGGCGAGCCTGCCGTGCGCGCGGGCGATCACCCACGTCACCGCGATCGACACGAATATCAAGCTGCTCGCCGAGTTCGCCGTGCGAGCCGCGGCGCTTTCCTTGCCATACCGCACGATCGAAGGTCATTGGCCGGACGCGGCGAACGAAGTCGGCTTCGTCGATGTCGCCGTCTGTGCCAACGTTCTCTACAACGTGCCGGACCTGTCGCCGTTCGTCGAGGCGCTCGGGCGGCACGCGCGGCGGGTCGTCCTGGAGCTGACCGAGTCCCATCCGCTGACCGCGATGAACGACCTCTGGAAGCGCTTTCACAACCTCGACCGCCCGCACGGGCCGACCGCGGACGACGCCGTGATCGCGTTGCGGGAGCTGGGGGTCGAGCCGGAAGTGGTGCGCTGGCAACAACCTTCGGCACCGGTCCCGTTCGACGAGCTGGTCGCGGTCACTCGCCGTCGCCTCTGCCTGGGCGCCGACCGCACCGAGGAGCTGGCCGCCGCACTGGCGGGGGGCCGATCGGGTACACGACGCATGATCACATTGGTCTGGTCACCCGATCGGACGGCGGAACCCAGCAAAACGCCGCCGACCGGGCGATAATCCGCATATGACCCACGCTCAGGACAACGAGCCGACCACCCAGGCTCTTCCGGAAACCGCTGCCCCGGCGACACCGACCGGTCCGGCGAAGATCAAGCGGACTCGGGTCAGCGGCACCTGGGTGGCGGTGATCGTCGCTCTCATCGTTCTCGTCTTCCTGCTCATCTTCATCCTGCAGAACCTCGGCGACGCCACCGTGCAGTTCCTCGGGATGAGCGCCGGCCTGCCGCTCGGCGTCGCGATGCTGCTCTCCGCCATCGGCGGCGCGCTGCTGGTCGCGCTCGTCGGCGGCGCCCGGATCGCCCAGCTGCGCCGCGCGACCAGGCGGGCGCACAAGGCGCTCCAGTCGGAAAGCTAATCTCTGGTCTGTGACCAGCGAAGACTTGCCCGTATCCGCCGCGGACGGTTCCCTGCTGCACCGGGCCGGACGGTTCGCCGGCTGGGCCGCGCGCACCGGTGTGTCGCTCGGCCGCCGCCTGCCGGGCGTGGACAACGCGACCGAGAGCCTGCGGCTCGTGGAGCGCCAGGTGTTCTCCACCCTGCGCAAACGCCTCGACGAGGTCGACGATCCCTACGTGGTCGCGTTGAGCGCCGCGTCCAGTGGCGGTGAGCCCGCCGGTCAGCTCGTGGTCACCCCCGAGCCGTTGCGCGCGGCGATGAAGGAACTGCTCGACCGGTCCGTCACCTTCGATCGCGACCGGGCGCGCGAATACCTGTACGCGACCGTGCTGCGCCAGCTGACCCCGGACGAGGCCCGCATCCTCTCGGTGCTGTCGAACGGCAGTCCCGCTTATCCCGCGGTCGACGTCGTGGCCAGGGGGGAGCGAATTCTGCTGCGCAACGCTTCTACTGTCGGTAGCACGGCGGGCGTGACCCTGCTCGACGAGGTGCCCAGCTACCTGACCCGGCTGGCCGGGCTCGGGCTGATCGACATCACCGCCGCCGAGGCCGCGCTGAGCTCGCAGTACGAGATCCTGGCGACCGACGAGCTGGTCCGCGCGGCGAGCGCCACGGCGAAACGGGTCCGGCTGGTCCGTCACACAGTGCGAGTGTCGCGGTTCGGCACTCGCTTCTGGGCGGTATGTGATCCAGAAGTTCGGACTCGCGTGTTGTGACCGCTGCCACTACCGTGTAACGAAGCCTGCCGCGGTAACGCTTTGCAGGGTGGTGAACCCACGTTAGTGACGTGGGCGGGAATGTGCTGAGCTTATAGCACATTTTACTGAAAAAAGATACCTTTTTGTTGGCATTATCACATGTGTTTCGTCGTCGTTGCAGGTAGTTAGCCTGCATGCTTCGCCGGCCGCTGAAGTGCTCAGAAAGCTCTGTTAACTTGTTTTGACATGTCCGGAAAGCACTTGATCGACTCTCCGACCAAGGCCGACGGCGCCGCGCTGTGGCGAATAGCACGGGATTCGAAGAAGCTGGATCTCAACACGCCATACGCGTATTTGTTGTGGTGCCGCGATTTCGCCGACACATCGGTAGTGGCCAAAGTGGACGGTCAGCCGGTCGGATTCGTCATCGCGTACCGCAGACCCGTGGCGCCCGATGCGGCGCTGGTGTGGCAGGTGGCCGTTGACGCGTTGCAGCGGGGACAAGGCCTGGCCGGGGCTCTGCTGGACGAGCTGTTCACACGCCTGGTGGGCCGGGGGGTGCGGTACCTGGAAACCACCGTCACCCCGGACAACGAAGCGTCGATAAGAACGTTCGCGTCGTTCGCGCAGCGTTGGAACGCGCCGATGGAGCAGACGCGACTGTTCGAGTCATCGGACTTCCCCGCGGAAGACGAGCCGCACGAGCCGGAGGACCTCTACCGAATCGGACCACTTTCCCGTTAATAGCGCGGAAAAGTCCCTCGATTCGGATATCACTCGGGAGTAGGAAAAGTACGTGAGCATCTTCGAAAAACTCGAGTCCGAAGTGCGTAGCTACAGCCGCGGCTGGCCGGTCGTGTTCGACCGCGCCGTCGGCAGTCACCTCTACGCCGAGGACGGCACGCCGTACCTGGACTTCTTCGCCGGCGCGGGCGCGCTCAACTACGGGCACAACAACCCGGTGCTGAAGAAAGCCCTGCTGGACTACATCGGCCGCGACGGCGTGACGCACGCGCTGGATATGTTCACCGTGGCCAAGCGTGATCTGCTGGAGACGCTGGAGGCGAACATTCTGCGGCCGCGGGAGTTGGATTACAAGGTCATTTTCCCTGGTCCGGGTGGGGCGAACGCGGTGGAGGCGGCGCTGAAGCTGGCGCGGAAGGTGACCGGTAAGGAGTCGGTCATCAACTTCACCAACGCCTTCCACGGTATGACGTTGGGTGCGTTGTCGGTGACCGGTAACTCGATGAAGCGCAGCGGCGCCGGGATCCCGCTGGTGCACGCCACCCCGATGCCCTATGACCAGTACTTCGACGGGGTGTACCCGGACTTTCTGTACTTCGAACGGCTGTTGGATGACTCGGGTAGCGGTCTCAACGAGCCGGCCGCGGTGATCGTGGAGACCGTGCAGGGTGAGGGGGGTATCAACGCGGCGGGGTTCGAGTGGCTGCGCGGCCTGTCGGATCTGTGTCAGCGGCACAACATCCTGCTCATCGTCGATGACGTGCAGATGGGCTGCGGGCGCACCGGCCCGTTCTTCAGCTTCGAAGACGCGGGCATCACACCGGACATGGTGTGTCTGTCCAAGTCGATCGGCGGCTACGGGCTGCCGCTCGCGCTGACGCTGATCAAACCCGAGTTGGATGTGTGGGAGCCGGGCGAGCACAACGGCACCTTCCGCGGGATCAACCCGGCGTTCGTCACCGCCGCCGAGGCGCTGCGCACCTACTGGAGCGACGACGAACTGGAGAAATCCACCCGCGCCAAGGGCGAACGGGTCGGCGCCGCGCTGCAGAGCATCGCCGAGGCCTACCCCGAGCACGGGCTCACCGCCAAGGGACGCGGCCTCGCCCGCGGCATCGAATTTCCCAACGGCGAAATCGCCGGGAGGGTGTGCGGGGCCGCGTTCGACCGCGGGCTGCTGATGGAAACCTCCGGCCCGGACAGCGAAGTCGCCAAACTACTACCGCCGCTGACCCTGTCCGAGTCCGAAGTGGACGAAGGCCTCGAAATCATCGACGCCTCGGTCAAAGCCGTACTGGGCAAGTAAAAGGAGAGAGACTTGATCGTCCGTACCCTCGATGAGATCACCGACACCGACGCTGACATCAAGACGCCGAACTGGCGCAGCAAGCGGATCATCCTCGCCAAGGAGAAGGTCGGGTTCTCCGTTCACGAGACCACGCTGTACGCGGGCACCGTGAACGATTTCTGGTACGCGAACCACATCGAGGCCGTGTTCGTCTTCGAGGGCGAGGGCGAGATCACCAACAAGGCGACCGGCGAGACGCACCTGCTCAAGCCGGGGTCGCTGTACCTGCTGAACGACCACGACAAGCACCAGGTCCGGCCGAAAACCGACATGCGCACGGTGTGCGTGTTCAACCCGCCGGTCACCGGGCGCGAGGTGCACGACGAGAACGGCGTGTACCCGCTGGTCACCGAAGCGGACTGAACTTCCCGCCACGCACGAAAAAGGGGAAGCCACAAGGAGGCGAACCGTTTTGACCATGATGGACACCGGTATCGAGGACCGTTACCCGACAAGGGTCACCGGGACCGCGACACCGTTGGACCGCACCGAGCCGACGGTCTGGGGAACCGAGGGCGACGGTCCGGCAGACGCGGCCACGCTGGCGGCGCACGAGGCCAAGGGGTTCCACGTCGTCGACGGGCTGCTCTCCCCGGGTGAGGTGCAGACCTACTGGCAGGAACTGGTCCGGTTGTCCGGCGACGAGTCCCTCCGGGCCGACGAGCGGGTGATCACCGAGAAGACCAGCGGCGAGGTCCGGTCCGTCTTCGAGGTGCACCGGATCAGCGAGCTGATCAGCGAACTCGTCCGCGACCCGCGCGTGCTCGACCGGGCCCGGCAGATCCTCGGCTCGGAGGTCTACATCCACCAGAGCCGGGTGAACTACATGCCGGGATTCACCGGCGCCGGCTTCTACTGGCATTCGGACTTCGAGACCTGGCACGCCGAGGACGGCATGCCCGGCCCGCGGTCGGTGAGCTGCTCGATCGCGCTGACCGACAACTACCCGTTCAACGGCGGCCTGATGATCATGCCCGGCTCGCAGCGCACGTTCGTGCCGTGCGTCGGGGAGACCCCGGAGGACTACTACAGGTCGTCGCTCCAGGACCAGCAGATCGGCGTCCCGAGCCGCCACGACATCACCACGATGGCCGCCGAGCACGGTATCGACCAGTTCACCGGGGCGGCCGGATCGGCGCTGTGGTTCGACTCGAACATCATGCACGGCTCGGGCAACAACATCACGCCGTTCCCGCGCTCGAACATCTTCCTGGTGTTCAACAGCGTCGAGAACGCGCTGGTCGAGCCGTTCGCGGCGAGTAAACCGCGGCCCACCTTCATCGCCGGCCGGGACTTCACCCCGGTGACCCGGTAGTAACGAAGCTAACAGCAGGCCGCGTGTAGCGAACCCGACGCAGCCTGTTACGGTGTCGCCACCGCCTCGGCGACGGGGCGGTCCGAGGTTGTCGTCGGTGGTGTGGGTCCTTCCTCGCTCGGGTAAGTCCTGTGCGACCGCTGACAATGTTGCACCGGGTGCGGCCCCGCACCACCAGATCGGGACTGGTGGTACGGGGCCGCATTCATTGGTCGAACAGATTCACCTCGGGCGTGATCTCCAGCAGCTCGTGCACCGGCCGCCCACGCCGCCCGTCGATCGTCGTCGCCCGCACCACGCGCAGTTTCGCCGTCACCGGACGGTCGAGGTTCTCCTTGATCTTGCCGAGCAGATCCGGCGCGACCGCACCCTGGATCGTGCCGCCGGTCTCGCGCTCGAGGTAGAAGATCCGCTTACGCGTGCGGACCCCGTCGAGCCGCCCCGACACGGTCTCGTACCCGACCGCCTCGCGTGCTTCGCGCAGGCTGCTGTTCAGCACTTTCGCCTGGTCCAGCGTCATGCTGCGGGCCACTTCGTCACCCGCGGTCGGGGTCAGCTGCAGGCCGATTCCGGCGTTCTTGACCACCGCGTTGACGACGTCGCTGACCGCGTTGCGCACGGTGTCGCGCTGCAGCAGGATCGCGTCGAGCGCCCCGTCGTCGGAGCCGTTCGCGGGCAGGAAGTCGCACAGCTCCTTCACCGCGCGCTCGGACAGGCTTTCGATGCCGTCATGGATCAGCGCGTCGTCGAGCGCGGGCTCGGGAAAGCCGAAGAAGATCGTGTTGCCGGCTTGGCCGCGCTGGATGAGCGGGGCCTTGTCGCGGTCGGCCGGCTGCACGTAGGTGACCTCGGCCTGCGGGTTGCGGATGATGTGCCCGACCTTCGCGGTCGCGTCCTGCAGCGCGCGGCTGATGTCGGAGAACGTGTACGCGTCGAGGTTCGTCGGGCCGAGCATCGACACCCGCAGCAGCGGCGACCGGGACGTGCGCTCGAACTTGGCGTGCGCGGCCATCGCCGAGGCGCGCGCCAGATCGTCGAGCCAGGTGCCACCGGGGATCTCGTCGGCGATCCTGCGGAACTCGGTCACCAGATCACCTCGGGGAATCCGCGCGTGCCATGAGCCGACCAGGTCTGCTCCCAGGTCTCCTCGTCGCCGGGGAAGCACAGGAAGCCGTCGAGCAGGCCACCCACCGGCTGCACCTGGTCCAGGTACATCGCGGGCTGGCCGATGATCACCCCGCGCAGCGTGACCAGGCCGTACAGCGAGTCACGCGCCGGGCCGGTCATGCGCTTGAGGCTGCCCCAGTCGTCCGGCATCAGAACCACGTCGAGTCCACCCGGCACGCGCTCGGTGCGGGTGATGAACGCGCCGCCGATCCACGCGCGGCCACCGGGGATGATCCGCGCGACCGCGCCGAGATAGCTGTTCAGGGCACTGAACAGGATCTCCCGCTCGTTCTGGTGCGGCGCGTCGAACACGAGGCGCTCATAGATGTCGGCGACATCGGCGGGCAGCCGCCCTGGCGGGAGTGACCCCTCCATGGTCCAGTGCGGGAGCGGCATGTGGTGAAAACTACCAATAAGGTCACTGTCAGTGCGCAGGCGGCCAGTCGATCGGGAGTGTTCCGGAGCGGCGGCCGTGGTCGGCGTCCCGCGTCTCGGGGTCGACGTACTCGTCCGGGACACGCGGAATCCACATCGTCTGTTCGGCCGGGACCGGCGGCGGGACCACCGGGACGCGTCTTCGGGTCAGCCGGACGATGAGCGCGCCGACGGCCACGCCCAGCACGAACGCCCCCACGAGCCAGAGCCAGTGCATACGCCACCACCCCCTACCGCGTATCGCGACTGTAAGCCGCGGTAGGGCCGGGCGCGAGTCAGCTGGCGGAGGCGCGGTCGTCCGCGGGGCGCGACGGGGTGACGAACGGCGTGAGCTGCGGCCTCTTCGGTACGAGACCGTCGCCGAGGGACTCGCCGCGCAGTTGCCGGCCGATCCACGGCAGCAGATGCGTCTTCGTCCACGCCAGATCCGAGCGGCGCTGGGTGACCCAGGTGCGCGGGGCGTCCAGCGCCGGCCACGGCTCACGCCAGTCGTCGGCCACCGGCACACCCAGCAGTTCGGCGGTGCGCAGCGCTATCCGGCGATGCGCCTCCGCGGTGAAGTGCAGCCTGTCGTCGCTCCACGCGCGGTAGTCGCGCAGCGCGTCCATCGCCCACAGGTCGACGACACGGGCGCCGTGCGCGGCCGCGATCGCCCACAGATTCGTGTTGTAGATACCGATCCGGCCGCGCAGCACGCTCATCACCGACAGGCGTTTCGTGTCGGGGCCGTTGAACAGCAGGACTTCGATGCCGGCGGCGCGCAGCGTGCCGACGACCTCGTCGATCTTGGCGGAGATCTCGTCGACATCCGTGCCGGGCACGATCACGTCGTTGCCGCCACCGCAGAAGGTGACCAGATCCGGCTTCAGTTCGAGGGCGATCGGGACCTGCTCGTCGACGATCTCGGCGAGCATTTTGCCGCGCAGCGCCAGGTTCGCGTACTCGAAACCGGGTCTGCCCCCGGCGAGGATCTCGGCGAGGCGATCGGCCCACCCGCGGTAGCTGCCGTCGGGGAGTGCGTCGTTCATGCCTTCGGTGAAGCTGTCACCCAAGGCGACATAGCTTTCGTAGCCGTACACGCTGCGATCCCCTCTCTGCCGCACCCTGCCCCAGTGTCAACAACCCGAGGCCGCCGCGCTGTTCCCTGATGGGCATCGCCGGTTTCCTCGGACGTCATAGTTTCTTACCTTGTCGGCCATCTGCGCCGCTTCATTACCGGACTGAAACCAGCCTTGTGGGCAAGATCTCGCGGACCGTTCCCCCGAACGGCACAGATCGGGCAGCATGTAAGGGTGACCTCACCTGCGACTCCGGAACGCGAATCTCTGGCCAGTGTGCTGGGTGGACGCAACGGCGCGATCGACGCGAGCCTACCGCCGCTCGCCTTCGTTCTGGGTTGGCTTTTCACCGGAAACTCCATCGCGTGGGGCTCGGTGGCCGCGATCGCGACAGCCGTCGTGGTCGGGGTGTTCCGGCTCGTGCGCGGCGACAAGGCACGCGCTGTAGTGGTAAGCCTCGCCGCTGTGATCGTCGCGGCGCTGATCGCGCTGCACACCGGGCGGGCACAGGACTTCTTCCTGATCCAGCTGCTGTCCAATGTGGCCAGTGCGCTGCTGTGGGCGGCGAGCGTGGTCGTGCGCTGGCCGCTGCTCGGTGTCGTGGTCGGACTGTTGCTGGGGCAGAAAACCAAGTGGCGCAAGGATCCTGCCCTGCTTCGGGCCTACTCGTGGGCGAGCCTGACCTGGTCGTGCCAGTACCTGTTGCGGGTGGCCGTCTACCTGCCGTTGTGGTGGGCGGGGCAACTGGTCGCGCTCGGCGTGACACGCACCGTGCTCACTTGGCCGCTGCAGGCGCTGACGATCGCGGTCAGCGGTTGGGTGCTGTACCGGCTGCTGCCGGACGATCACCCTGGGCTGCGGCTCAAACCCGCCGAGAAACCGGCAGAGGAAAAGTAGCCCCTTCGCCGAAGGCCTCGACCGCGGCCAGCAAGGCCGCGCCGTAAACGCCGTCTTCGCTCGTCAGGACGTCGAGTCCGCTGAGCCGCGCGCGAACGCGGTCGCCGACCGGTCCGCCGAGCACACTGCCGACGAGCACGACGGGGGTGTCCTCGCCGGGCTCGCGGGCGGCCAGCGCGATCGCAGTGAGATGTTCGGCGGCGCGGTCCAGGATCGGCCCGGCGTCCGCCGCGGCGCTGACCAGCGGGGCGAACCGGGCGAGCCGGATGGGGGCCTCGGCGTTCGCGACAGTGATCAACTGCTGCCACGCCCGGCGCCGATCGGAACCGTCGACGCCGGCCTCGGCGAGCACCGACTCGGCGAGATCGCCCAGTGCGCCGTCGGTCTCCAGCGCGCCCAAGGTGCTGCGGACGGCTTCGCGGCCGAGCCAGTAGGCCGAACCCTCGTCGCCGAGCAACCAGCCGTAGCCACCGACGGTCGAGACCATGCGCCGCTTGCGGATCCGGCCCGCGATCGAGCCGGTGCCGGCGATCAGCACGGTGCCCTCGGGCGCCGGGGTCGCCGACGCGAACGCGACCTCGGCATCGCTCAGCACGAGCACCTCGCGCAGCCCGAGGCGCTGCCAGGTGGTCTCGAACAACGCGGCCACGGCCGGGTCGGTGAGCTTGCTGTTACCCGCCATGCCGACCACGCAAGCGCTTGCGTCCTGCGGGTCCAGACCACGAAGGCAGGCGCCGACCGCTTCGGCGAGATGCGCCGCCGCCTCGGCGGGCGGGTGCGAGTTCGGGTTCCCGCCGCCGGAACGCCCGGTGCCCAGCACCGTCCCGTCCGCGGCGACCGCGATCGCGCGGGTGGACGTGCCGCCCGCGTCGACCCCCACGACGAAGTTCATCGCGTCTTGGTCACCTTGCGCAGGCCGCGTGGGTTGTCCGGGTCGCCGCCGCGCGCGATCGCCAGGCCCAGCGCGAGCCGCTGCACGGGCAGTACCTCCAGCACCGGCGCCAGCTCCTCGGCGACCGGTGGCACCGGGATCCGCACCGCGGCGGGCACTTCCTCGCTCGCCGAGCCGAGCGCGAGCACGTCCGCACCGCGTTCGGAAACCGCTTTCAACACGTCGTTCATCGCGCTGCCGCCGCGCCCGGTGCCGGTCACCGCGAGCACCGCGGTGTCGCCGTCGATCGCCGCGACGGGACCGTGCAACAGGTCCGCGCCGCTGTAGGCACGGGCCGCGAGGTAGCTCGTTTCGGCGAGCTTCAACGCCGACTCCAGCGCTGTCGCGTACGAATAGCCACGGCCGGTGGTGATGATCCGGTCCACGAAGCGGTACCGGTCGATCGCACGCTGTACGGGAGCCTGCAGCGCCTCCTCGGCGAGCGTGCCCAGCTCCGCCGCGGCCGAGCCGTCGCCGCCGCGCACGGCATCGATGAGCAGGTACAACGCCAGCAAAGTCGCCGAGTAGGTCTTCGTCGCCGCGACCGCCTGCTCGGCGCCCGCGCCGATGTCCACGGCCAGCTCGGCGGCCCCGTTGAGGGGCGAGGACGGGGTGTTCGTGACCGCCACGGTCAGCGCGCCCTGCTTGCGCGCGGTGCCGGTGAACTCCAGCAGGTCGGGTGAACCGCCGCTCTGGCTGACCGAGATCAACAGGACATCGCGCAGGTCAGGGCGGGCACCGTAGAGTGTCACGGTCGACGGGGAGACCAAACCTGCCGGCAGCCCCAGCAGTACCTCGATCAGGTACTTCGCGTACAGCGCCGCGTGATCGCTCGATCCGCGCGCGGCCAGCAGCGCGAACCGCGGCGGCCGGCGGGCGATGACGTGAGCGATCTCGGCGAACTCCGCGCGGCGGGCCACCTGGCCGGCCAGCACGGCGGGTTGCTCCGCGATCTCTGCTGCCATGTGCTGTCCGGGGGTCGTCATAGCCGTCCTCTCGTCAGTCGTCATTGTGCGCGTGCCGCCCGCTGCGTCGCGCACCTGGATCGTGCCCGTGATCGGGTAGGTTTCCCGCATCTTCGCAGTACCTGCCCATTAAGGTCTAGACCAATATTAACCCAGGCGCGGTGACGAGGCGAAAGGGTAGTTTCGTCCTGCGCCCGGTGTGCGTTTTGGCAAAAGAGGGAGTCGGTCATGGAGTCACCTACGCGCGGACAGCGCGAGCCCAAGTACTGGACGTTGAAGCAGCATCTGCTCGACCTGCTGGAGAGCCTGCCGCCTGGTTCGTCCATTCCCACCGAGCGCGCGCTCGCGAACGACTTCGGGGTGTCCCGCACGACGGTGCGCCAGGCGCTGGCCGATCTCACCGCGGAAGGCCGCCTGCACCGTGTGCAGGGCAAGGGCACCTTCGCGGCCGAGCCGAAGCTAGCCCAGCGGCTACAGCTTTCGTCGTACACAGAGGACATGCGCGCCCAAGGTCGTGAGCCGTCGTCGAAGTTGCTGGAGATCGAGGAACTTCCGTCCGAACCGGAAATGTCGAAACTGCTCGGCATCCGCAGCGGCGCGAAGATCCTGCGGATGCGGCGGCTGCGGCTCGCCGACAACGAGCCGATGGCGCTGGAGACCACGCACCTGCCGCTGAGCCGGTTCCGCGGCCTGCGCAAGCACGTCTCGGCCGGCGGCTCGCTGTACGCGGTGCTGCGCGAGCAGTTCGACGTGGAGATGGAGCGCGCGGAGGAGACCATCGAAACGTCGCTCGCCGGCCCGCAGGAGGCCGAGCTGCTGGGTGCGGACGTGGGCATGCCCGTGCTGTTGCTGTCCCGGCACTCGTTCGGCTCGGACGGGAAACCGGTCGAGTTCGTCCGGTCGATCTACCGCGGTGACCGCTACAAGTTCATCACGACGCTGAGCCGGCCGTGACCGTCCGGTGGGGGTCGCCGCAGGCGCGCGGGGTCCTCGCCACGACCATTCTCGGCTCGGGGATGGCCATGCTCGACGGCTCGATCGTCAACGTGGCGCTGCCGCGGATCGGCGCCGAGCTGCACGCGACCGTCGCCGGACTGCAGTGGATCCTCGACGGCTACCTGCTCGCGCTGGCCTCGCTGATCCTGATCGCGGGTTCGCTGGGCGACCGCTACGGCCGGCGGCGGATGTTCGTGCTCGGCGTCATCTGGTTCGGCGCCGCGTCCGTGCTGTGCGGTCTCGCGGTGTCGACCGAGATGCTGGTCGCGACCCGGGTGCTGCAGGGCATCGGCGGCGCCCTGCTGACCCCGGGTTCGCTGGCGATCCTGCAGGCGACGTTCGCGCACGACGACCGTCCGCGCGCGATCGGCACGTGGTCCGGGCTCGGCGGGATCGCTGCCGCGGTCGGGCCGCTCGTCGGCGGCCTGCTCGTGCAGGCGTGGTCCTGGCGGCTGGCGTTCCTGATCAACGTGCCGATCGCGGTGGTGTGCGTCGGGCTCGCCCGCCGGTACGTGCCCGAGTCCCGGGACGAGACGGTGACCGGCAAGCTCGACGTGCGGGGTTCGGTGCTCGGCGCGCTCGGGCTGGCCGGGATCACGGCCGCGCTGGTGGAGGCGCCGGTGCGGGGTCTCGCCGACCCGCTGGTGATCGTCGCCGGGCTGGTGGGCGTCGCCGGGCTGGCTGTGTTTGTGTGGCTGCAGCTGCACGAGGCGACCCCGCTGGTGCCGCCGGCGATGTTCGCCGACCGGACGTTCGGGCTGGCCAACGGGCTGACGTTCGTCGTCTACGCGGCGCTCGGCGGCGTGCTGATGCTGCTGGTGCTGGTGCTGCAGGTCGCGCTCGGCTACTCGCCGACCGCGTCCGGCCTGGCCACGCTGCCCGTCACCATCATCATGCTGCTGCTGTCCGGGCGCTCGGGCGCGCTCGCGCAGCGGATCGGGCCGCGCGCGCAGCTCGTCGCCGGGCCGCTCGTGCTGGCCGCCGGCATGCTGTTGCTGATGCGCGTCGGGCCGGGCGCGTCGTACCTCGGCACGGTGCTGCCCGCGGTCGTGGTGTTCGGGCTGGGGCTGGCGACGATGGTCGCGCCGGTGACCGCGACCGTGCTCGCCGCGGTGCCGGACCAGCACGCCGGTGTCGCTTCGGGGGTCAACAATGCGATTGCCCGTTCCGGAAATCTGATCGCGATCGCGGTGCTGCCGGCGATCGCCGGACTGACCGGCGGGGCGTATTCCGACCCGGTCGCACTCACCGAGGGCTGGCGGACGGCGCTCGCGGTGTGCGCCGGTCTCGGGGTGGTCGGCGCGCTACTCGGGCTCGGTGTCCGTAACTCCGTGTTGAAGTCGGAAGACGTTGCGCCGCAAGAGAAATCTGATCTTGGGAAATGCCTGCACTGCGCGGTGGAGGGGCCGCCGACGCAGGTGCGTGATTTCCGTTAAGTCCATAGTGGACGGTTGTCCGTCGTGGCGCTTCTCACGAAGCGGCTAACGTCGGGAGCATTCCGGTCGACAAGCACGTTGTAGATAACGTTTTGGCAACTCGCGAGTAGATCGGAATCATGACCGAGGAAAAGGACGAGGCCGGGAAGTCCGGTCTCAAGCCGGCACAGGTGTTCGCTTCGGCGCTGGCCGCGATCACCGCCGCGTTCCTGGGTTCGACACTGGGGGTGGGCGGCACCATCGCCGGCGCTGGGATCGCCAGCGTCATCACGACGGTCGGCGGCGAGCTGTACCTGCGCTCGTTGCGGCGTACCAGGGAGGCCGCGCGCAAGACGGCTTCCGCGCTGGCCCTGGACACCCGGCTCCGGCAGGAGACGCGGTACGCCGAGCCGCCACGGCCGGCGCCAGCGAACCCGCTGGTCCAGCGAAGACCGGCGCCGACGGCCGCGTTCGATCCGCAGCGCACCATGCCGATGGCGTCGGCCGGGGTGACTCAGCGGCCCGGCGAGGAACGTACGGTCTTCCTCCCGCGCCCGGACGCCCCAGTCCCGCCGCCGGAGCAGCCGCCGACCACGAAACCGTGGTGGAAGAACCGGTGGTTCCTCATCATCGGCACCAGCGTGGTCGCGTTCGTGATCGGGATGCTGGCGCTGACCGGGTTCGAGAAGGTCACCGGGCAGGCCGTGTCGGGCGGCTCGGGCACGACGTTCAGCCAGGTCGTGGGCCGGTCCGCGCCGAGCCCCTCGACCACGACGCACGAGACCACGACGGTCACCGAGCCGCCCTCGTCGCAGTCGAGGACCACGGCCCCGTCGAGCGAGCAGAGCCAGCCGTCGACGACGCCCACCCCGCAGTCACAGCAGGTGCAGCCGCCGAGCAGCGCCACCGCGACCCCCTCGCAGACGCCGACGCAGCAGACCGCCAGCCCCACGCCGAGCAGCTAGCTCGTCAGTGGCCCTGCCGGCGGCCGAGGGTGTCCGCGGGGGTCGCGCCGGGGCGGGTCCACTGCGGGACCGGGCGGCTGGCCGGGCCCCAGTCGGCGTGCCCATCCGCGTCCGTGCGCCAGTACCAGCACGCGCCGTTCGCGGTGAAGTCGCCGGGTTGGAAGGTCGACCCCTCGGGCCAGCCCGCCGGGGTGTCCTCCCACGCCTCGCGGCGGCCGTAGGGCGTCATGTCGAGCAGGCCGAGGGCCCCGTTGACCCGCTCGTTGCCGCGGCCGGTCGTGGCGTAGGTGAGGAACGTGCGGTCGCCGTCGCGCAGGTAGCAGGTGAGGTGACCCATCCGGTCGCCGACCGGCGCCGCCACGTCGCGCACCGAGTACCAGGGCTGGGTGTAGCCCATGAACTCGGTGTACGCGGCCACCTCGGCCCACGGGCCCGTGGTCAGGATGGCGAACGAGACGCCGCGGGCGTTGAGGTAGACGGCGTCCCGCAGGTGCCAGGCCGTGGTGGTGCAGCCCTCGCACTGTCCCTGGTGCGGCGCGCCGTCGTACCACATGTGCTTGTAGACCACGAGCTCCTCGCGGCCCTGGAAAAGGTCCAGGAACGGGACCGGGCCGTCGGCTCCGACGACCTCGACCGTCCCGTCGAACTCCACCATCGGCAGCCGCCGGCGGGCCGCGGCGATGGCGTCGCCCTCGCGGGTATGGGCCTTCTCGCGGATCAGCAGCTCGTCACGGGCGGCCTGCCAGGTGGCCAGGTCGACGATGGGTGGGCGGCCGGGCAGCGCGGTCATGGTGTCCTCCTGGTGTCTCGCGTCGTACAGACAGACGCGCGAACCGGCCGGAACTCATCGCGGACCGGCGAGTCCGTGGACGATCCGGCGGGCCGCGGCCGCCGGGTCCTCGGCCTCGGTGATCGCCCGCACCACGACCACCCGGGTCGCGCCGGCCTCGATGACCTGGGGCAGGCGTTCCTGGTCGATCCCGCCGATCGCGAACCACGGCCGCTTCGACCCCGCCATCGTCCGCACCAGGTCCAGTCCCGGCGCCGGGCGGCCGGGTTTCGTCGGGGTCGGCCAGCACGGGCCGGTGCAGAAGTAGTCCACGCCCGGTTCCGCCTCGGCGGCCCGGGCCTGCTCGACCGAATGCGTGGAGCGGCCGATGACCGGCTCGTCCCCGATGACCCGGCGGGCGAGGGGCACCGGCAGGTCGTCCTGGCCCAGGTGCAGCACGTCCGCGTCGACCGCGAGCGCCACGTCCGCGCGGTCGTTCACCGCGAGCAGTGCGCCGTGCCGGGCGCACGCCTCGGCGAGTACCTCCAGCGCGGCCAGTTCCTGCTTCGCCTCCAGCGGCGCGCCGCCGGTCTTGTCGCGGAGCTGGATGATGTCGACGCCCCCGGACAGCGCCGCGTCGGCGAACTCGGCGAGGTCACCGCGGCTGCCGCGGGCGTCGGTGCACAGGTACAGCCGTGCCGCGTCGAGCCGTTTCCTGATGTCGTCTCCGGTGAGCCCTGGCATGGTCACCACGCTAGCCGAGAGGTAACGTGGGATTGTCCGCACGGGAGCCCGAGGTACGGGCTGAGAGGGAGCCGGAACCGCTCCGACCGTGGAACCTGATCCGGATCATGCCGGCGCAGGGAGCGTGATTTCTGTGGTCAACCAAGTGGCGGTCGTCGGTGGCGGTGTGATCGGGCTGTCCGTGGCCTGGCGTGCCGCGGCCGCCGGGCACGACGTGACGGTGATCGATCCTTCGCCGGGGCGCGGCGCGTCGTGGGTCGCGGGCGGGATGCTCGCGCCGATCACCGAGGCCTGGCCGGGCGAGGAACCCGCGCTGCGGCTGGGTGAGGAGTCGCTGCGGCGCTGGCCGGAGTTCGCGGACGCGCTGTCCTCGGACGGTGGTGACCCAGGCTTGTCGACGGCGGGCACCGTCGTGGTCGCGCTCGACCGCGGCGACGCCGACCAGCTGGGCGTGCTCGCCGACTACCTCCGTTCGGTCGGCCGGGAGGTCGAGTCCGTCACCGGGCGCGGGCTGCGGTCGCTCGAACCGGGCGTGAGCGGGTCGCGGGCGCTCCTCGTGCCCGGTGATCTCGCGGTCGACAACCGGAAGCTGTTGCGTTCCTTGCAGGCCGCGGCGATCCGGCGGGGCGTGAAGTTCGTCGACGACCACGCGACCGAAGTCGGGCCCGGCGGGGTCCGGACCGTCTCCGGTGCCGTGACCTGCGATGTCGCCGTGATCGCCGCCGGCGCGCGCAGCGGGCGGTTGCATCCCGCGCTGGCGGTCCGGCCGCTGAAGGGCGAGATCCTGCGGTTGCGTGCGCGGCGGTCGAGCCTGCCGCCGCCTTCACGCACGGTGCGGGCCGTCGTCGAGGGGCGCCCGATCTACCTCGTGCCACGGGAAGGTGGCGAGCTGGTGCTCGGCGCGACGCAGTACGAGGCCGGGTTCGACGAGACGGTGAGCGCACGCGGGGTGCGTGAGCTGCTCGAAGGCGCGGCGCGGATCTTCCCGAGCATCGACGAGTACGAACTGATCGAATCGGCCGCCGGCCTGCGCGCGGCGAGTGCCGACACGCTGCCGTTCATCGGCGAGCTGGGCGACGGTGTGCTCGCGGCGACCGGGCACCATCGGAACGGGCTGCTGGGGGCCCCGGTGACCGCGGACGCGATCGTCGCCCTGCTCGACGGCACCGCCCCACCCGCACAGGTCGAGGCGGCTCATCCACACCGGCTGGGAGTGAACTGATGGAAGTACAGGTCAACGGCGATTGGCGGGCGTTCCCGGACGGGACCACGGTCGCCGGGCTGCTCGAAGCGCTCGGCACGCTGCCGAAGGGTATCGCCGTGGCGCTCGAGGGCGAGGTCGTCCGGCGGGGCGACTGGGCCGAGGTGGTCGTGCCGGCCGGGGCGCGGCTGGAAATCCTGACGGCGGTACAAGGTGGGTGATCGCATGCTCGAAGGTGACGATCTCGCGATCGGGCCGTACAAGCTGAGTTCGCGGCTGATCATCGGGACCGGTGGTGCGGCGAACCTCGCCGTGCTGGAACGGGCGCTCGTCGCGTCCGGCACGGAGCTGACCACCGTCGCGATGCGGCGAGCGGATGCCGATGGCGGGTCCGGGGTGCTGGAATTGGTGCGACGGCTGGGTATCCGGCTGCTGCCGAACACCGCGGGCTGCCGGAGCGCCGCCGAGGCCGTGCTGACGGCGCGGCTGGCGCGGGAGGCGCTCGAGACGGACCTGATCAAGCTCGAAGTGCACGCCGACGACCGGACGTTGTTACCTGATCCGGTGGAAACCCTCGACGCGGCCGAACAACTGGCGGCCGATGGGTTCACGGTCTTCGCCTACACGAATGACGATCCGGTGCTCGCGTTGCGGTTGGAGGAGGCCGGTTGTGCCGCGGTGATGCCTCTCGGTGCGCCCATCGGTACGGGTCTCGGGATCCGGAACCCGCACAACATCGAGCTGATCGTTTCGCGGGCCGGGGTGCCCATCGTCCTGGACGCGGGCATCGGGACCGCCTCGGATGCCGCGCTCGCGATGGAACTGGGCTGTGACGCGGTGTTACTTTCGACGGCTGTGACCAGGGCACAGGACCCGGAACGGATGGCACACGCGATGCGCTCGGCGGTGGTCGCCGGACGCCTCGCCCGGGGCGCCGGCCGGATCCCGCAACGTTTCTGGGCGCAAGCCTCGTCGCCCGCCCGGTGACGTTTCACCGCACGGATTACTGCGATACGGGTGTTCACCGTATTCAGACAGCGGAACCACGTATGGTTGTCCGCACCCTTGGTGGGGGGAACGGCAAACAGAAGGAGCCCGAGGTGGACACGTCGACGACCGAAGATGTCGCCGGGCGGTTGTTCCTGGCAGTGGGCAGGCTGTCCCGATCGCTGCGGCAAGCCGGGTCACCCGGTCCCGGGCACGGGTCGATCTCGGCCCTGGCGACCCTGGCCGCTTCGGGATCGATGCGGCTCGGTGACCTGGCAGCGAAAGAAGGCGTGGCAGCAGCGACCATGTCCCGGATCGTCGCAGGCCTGGTCGACGCCGGATACGCCCGCCGCGAACCCGACCCCATCGACCGCCGAGCCTGGCTGGCCACAGCGACCGAGGACGGCGAGCGCATGCTGTCCGGCCTCCGCTCCACCCGCGTACACGAACTGAACAAACGCATCGACCGCCTATCCCCAGAACTGCAACATGATCTGGCGAGGGGTTTGCTGGCGATGGAAGCCTTGTTGTCCGACGAGGACTAGGCAGGCGAGGGGCGGCAGGCAGGGGGGCGAAAGCCCACGGGGCGAGTTGGGTGGTCATCCCGTCGCCTGAAACAGGCACGATCACTTTTCGTCAGGGCCGCAACATCCGTACTCGGCGTGCAGCCGAGAACACAATGCTTGCGGGCCTGGCGAAAAGTGATATTCGAAAACCGCAGGCGACGGGATGACCACCCAACTCAACCACCTCGAAAAGGTGAGATCCCCTGGGCCCCTCATCCCGGAGCCAGCCCGCCGGCGAGGCATCTTTTTCTTTTGATCTTTGGCTTTGGCTTTTGGCTCCCGCAGGTGCCCTGCCGGATTGTGGTGGGACCGGGCGCAAGGCGCCCTCGACCCGGCGCAGGCCCTCCCCCGCCCCGATCTTTGAGTGTTCGCGGGAAGCGGGTTTTGTCAAGGCGGGAAAGATGCCTTGACAAAACCCGCTTCCCGCAAGGGCGGCTTGGGATCGGGGTGGGGGAGGGAGTGGGCGGTGTGCGGTGCTGGGTTGTGTTGCCCGGTGGCGGTTTGTTTTTACCGCGTTTCTGGGGCTAGGCGCCAGAAGGCTGAGACTGGGCCTACGTTTTTGCCCATGGGGTAGGCGTTTTTTACTGCGTTGCTGACGAACCATTTTGCGAATTCCGCTGCCTCTGGCATCGCCATGCCGCGTGCTAGTCCTGCTGTTAGTGCCGATGCCATTGAGTCGCCTGCGCCGTGGGTGTGGGGTGTTGCGATGCGGGGGCCCGGCAGTTCCAGGAAAGTCTTGCCGTCGTAGAGAAGGTCGACGCAGTCCGGGTCGTCCGTCAAGTGTCCACTTTTGACCAAAACGTACCGCGGCCCCAGTGTATGCAGGGCAACGGCGGCCTCGTGCATGTCTGCCCGTCCGGTCACTGTGACACCCGTCAGCAGGCGCACCTCGTCGAGGTTCGGGGTGAGCACCGTCGCCCGTGGCAAGAGTAGGTCTCGCAGGGCGGCCAGGCCTGCCTCGTCGAAGAGGGGGTGGCCGTGCATCGAGGCGGCGACCGGGTCCACGACGAACGGGATCATCCCATCCCGGCCGATGTTGGCCCGGTCGCAGGCCTCCGCGACCGTTTTGATGATCTCCGCCGACGCGAGCATGCCGGTCTTCGCCGCGTTGACGCCCATGTCCGTGGCGACGGCTTCGATCTGGCCGGCGACGATATGCGGCGGGATGTCCGCCCGGTCGTGCACGCCAAGGGTGTTCTGCACTGTCACCGCCGTGACCGCGACCAGCCCGTGGACGCCACATGTCAGGAAGGTTCGCAGGTCAGCCTGCAAACCCGCCGCACCACCAGAGTCCGAACCCGCGATCGTCAGCGCACTGGGAACCATCCGCCTAGTGTCGCAGCCGCCAGAACGGGGACACCGGGCCGACACCCGCACCCAGGTCGTACGCATCCAACACCGACCGTTCGATGAACCGCTTGCCCTCGGCCACCGCATCGGGCACACCGAGATCCTGCGCCAGCGACGCGGTGATCGCCGAGGCCAGGGTGTCACCACCACCATGCGTGTTCTTCGTCTGGTACCGCGGCCCGCTCAGCTCGATGTACTGCACACCATCCGACAGCAGATCCACACACTCCGGATCCGACTCCAGATGCCCGCCCTTGACCAGCACCCATTGTGGCCCGAACTCCAGCAACGCCTCAGCCGCACGGCGCTGGCTGTCCCGGTCCGTCACCTCGACACCCGTCAACAATCGCACCTCGTCGAGGTTCGGGGTGACCAGTGTCGCCCGCGGGAACAACTCGGTGCGAATCGCCTCCAGGGCTTCCTCACGCAGCAACGGATGCCCGGTCATCGAGGCGGCAACGGGATCCACCACGAACGGCGTCTCCGCCGACCGTCCGATGTGGACCTCGTCGAGCGTCTTGGCGACCGATTCGATGATCTCGGCCGTCGCGAGCATGCCGGTCTTCGCCGCGTCCACGCCCATGTCGTCGGCGACGGCCTTGATCTGTGCGCTGACCACCTCCGCCGGGATCTCGGTGAATCCTTGCACTCCCAGCGAGTTTTGCACGGTCACCGCGGTGACCGCCGTCATCCCGTGCACCCCGCAGGCGAAGAACGTCCGCAGGTCGGCCTGGATGCCCGCACCACCACCGGAATCGGAACCGGCGATGGTGAGGGCAGTCCGCGGTGTTCCGGTCATCAGTCGACGACCGGGAGGTACACGTGGTTGCCGTGCTCGCTGAACTCGTCGGACTTCTCGCGCATACCGGCTTCGATGGCATCCACAGTGGACAGACCATGCTCCGCGGCGTACTTGCGCACGTCCTGGGTGATGCGCATCGAACAGAACTTCGGCCCGCACATGGAGCAGAAGTGCGCGGTCTTCGCCGGCTCGGCGGGCAACGTCTCGTCGTGGAACGAACGCGCGGTGTCGGGGTCGAGCGCCAGGTTGAACTGGTCGTTCCAGCGAAACTCGAAGCGCGCCTTGGACAATTCGTTGTCCCAGTCTTGCGCGTACTGGTGCCCCTTCGCGAGATCAGCGCTGTGCGCGGCGATCTTGTACGTGATCACCCCGGTCTTCACGTCGTCCCGGTTCGGCAGGCCGAGGTGCTCCTTCGGGGTGACGTAGCACAGCATCGCCGTGCCGTACCAGCCGATCTGCGCAGCCCCGATGGCCGACGTGATGTGGTCGTACGCCGGCGCGATGTCCGTCGCAAGTGGACCGAGCGTGTAGAACGGCGCCTCGCCGCAGAGCCGTTCCTCCAGCTCCACGTTCTCCTTGATCTTGTGCATCGGCACGTGGCCCGGGCCCTCGATCATCACCTGCACGTCGTGCGCACGCGCGATGTGCGTCAGCTCGCCCAAGGTCTCCAACTCGGCGAACTGGGCACGGTCGTTGGCGTCGGCGATCGACCCCGGACGCAGGCCGTCACCGAGGGAGAACGTGACGTCGTACTGCCGGAGGATCTCGCAGAGCTCCTCGAAATGCGTGTACAGGAAGGATTCCTGGTGATGCGCGAGACACCAGGCGGCCATGATCGACCCGCCGCGCGACACGATGCCGGTGACCCGGTTCGCGGTCAGCGGCACGTAGCGCAGCAGCACCCCGGCGTGCACGGTCATGTAGTCCACGCCCTGCTCGCACTGCTCGACGACGGTGTCCCGGTAGATCTCCCAGGTGAGTTTTTCCGGCTCCCCGTCGACCTTTTCCAGCGCCTGGTAGATCGGCACGGTGCCGACCGGCACCGGCGAGTTGCGCACGATCCATTCGCGTGTCTCGTGAATGCGCTTACCGGTGGACAGGTCCATGATCGTGTCGGCACCCCAGCGGGTGGCCCAGACCATCTTGTCGACCTCTTCCTCGACCGAGGACCACACGGCCGAGTTGCCCATGTTCGCGTTGACCTTCACCAGGAAGTTCTTCCCGATGATCATCGGTTCGCTCTCGGGATGCTTACGGTTCACCGGAATCACCGCCCGGCCGCGGGCGACCTCGTCGCGGACGAACTCCGCGCTGACCCGCTCCCGCGCCGCGACGAACTCCATCTCGCGGGTGATCACACCCGCTTTCGCCCAGCCCAGCTGGGTGTTGTGCTCCTGCGACCAGCCGCTGCGCAGCGGCTGAAGTCCACTGTGGACGTCGATCCGCGCGTCGGGATCCGTGTACGGGCCGGACGTGTCGTAGACATCGAAATGATCACCGTTGGAAAGGTCGATCCGCCGCGCGGGGACCCGAAGCCCCGATTCCGTGGCGTGATGGACCTTCCGTGACCCGGTGATCGGACCTGTGGTGACGCTGACGGCAGCGTTGTTCTCCAGGGTCGTCAAAGCAGAGTCACTCCCTACGCCGGCATTACCCGGTCAGGTTCGGCGGTCGGTGACACCGGGTCCGGAACGGACGACCAGTCACCCTCTCAGCCCGCCAAGGCGCGAGCTCCCGCGATTTCTGTTGTGCTCTCGACCATGCCATGCGGCGACGCGAAGAACAAGTGCGGGCCCCGGCGCAGGGCCGGGACCCGCACCGGATCACAGCAGCTCGAAGCCCTCGGCCATGCTCGCGAACAGCTCCTCGTCCTCGTCCGGAACCGACGTGCCGCAGCCGAGGCAGAACGACACACCGTCCCGCACGGACAGGTACTCCCGCACCGCCCAGGTGCGCCCGGCGTCGTGCTTCGCGCACCGCAGGAGGGCCGCCGGGCGGCCCGCCATCGTCGCCGAAGCGATCTCGAAATCGGTGAAACCCGATCGCGCCAGCGACGGCTGGACCAGCTCGGCCAGCTCCATCACGTCCCGGTCCGGTTTCACCGGCTGCCGGAAGACGATCACGCTGTGCCGGCGATCGGGCACGTCACCGAACCGGGCGGTCTCCCACGGGCTGTTCTTCAGGTTCGGCGGCCGCTCGTCCCAGCCCCGCGGAATCCGGACGGCGTAACCGAAATCGGGTTTCTCGACACGTTGCCACTGCATCAGGTGTCTCCTCGGATCGCGCCGAAGGTTGCTGAGAGCAGCGGTATACGACTTCCCGGTACGACGCATACGCGCCCGGACGTGGCGTTTGAGGCTCTTGTTCGCTGTCATCAGGCCCTCGGCCCCGCGTTTCCGAGCGTTGTCAACCGGCGAGCTCGGTCGGCGCCGCGATGACGTCGACCATCGCGCCGTTGCGCAGCACCGTGATCGGCAGCCGGGTGCCGATCACCTCACCGAACAGCTGACGCTGGATGTCCTGCGCGTCGGAAACCCGCGCGCGACCGACGGTCAGCACCAGGTCACCCGCGCTCAGGCCGGCCCGCGCGGCCGGTCCGCCGGGCACCACCTCGACCACGCGCAGTCCCGCGCGCTGGCCGGTGTGCTCGGCGACCTCGTCCGGCAGCGGCGCCGGCACGCCGACCACGCCGAGATACGCGCGCCGAACCTTGCCTTCGACCAGCAGGGTGTCGACGATGCGCCGGGTCGTCGCGTTGATCGGCACCGCCATCCCGAGCCCGATCCCGGCGACCGCCGTGTTCACGCCCACGACGCGCCCGCCGGAGTCCGCGAGCGCGCCGCCCGAGTTGCCGGGGTTGAGCGCCGCATCGGTCTGGATCACGTTCTCGATCACGCGCCCCGCCCGCGCGGTGCGCACCGGCAGTGACCGCCCGAGCGCGCTGACCACCCCGGCCGTCACCGACCCGGCGAGCCCGAGCGGGCTGCCGACCGCGACCACCAGCTGCCCGACGACCAGCTTGTCCGCGTCCCCGAGGGTCGCCGCGGGCGGCGCCTCCCGGACCCGGACCACCGCGAGATCCGACAGCGGGTCCGCGCCCACCACCGTGAAGTCCGCTTCCGTGCCATCGGAAAACGTCGCGACCCCGGTCCGATCCCGGCCGACCACGTGCGCGTTCGTGATCAGGAACCCGTCGTCGGTGAAGACGACGCCCGAACCACCGCCGCGCGCCAGCCGCAGGCTCGCCACATGCGGCGTCATCTCCGCCGCGACCGTGCTCACCGTCCGTGAATAGGCATCGAGGGCATCGGCGTCCGTCACCACAACCACCACCTCGATTACAGCGTTACTTCTGCAATCCAGTGTGCGCCCGCGATGTCCGGTCGTGCGATTCGTTCACCAGGAGCGAACTCGGGCCCACCGCTCGCCGAGATACCAGCCGCCCAGGGCGATCCCGGCGCCGACGAGGAAGAGGACGAGATCGGTTCCGAAGGCGCTGCCACCGAACCCGGCGACGGCGGCCGCGAAGGCGAGGATCAGGCCGAGGGCGGTGATCGCCAAGCCGCCCAAGCGCGCGAGGTGCGTTCTGGCGCCGGCCTGCGCGGGCGGCTGTGGGGGAGTCTGCGGCGGGACGGCGGGTGCGAACGCCATGGTGGGCTGCGGAGGCGCCCACTGCTGGGTGGCCGGGGTGAATGCCGGGGGCTGTCGCGGCGTGTGGATTTCCGGCGTGGGTGGCGCGGCGGGCGCCGACTGTTGTTCGGGCGCGGGCAGGAGGTGGGTCCGTGCGGTGTCGACGTCCAGTACCGGGATGCCGAGTTCCGCCGCGCGGCCGAGTCGGGGTTCCGAATCGGCGACGTCCGGGCAGGCGACCAGATGCGTCACGGACGCCGTGAGCCGCTGCGCCAGCTGCAGGCCGTTGCTGAGCACCGCCGCGCGGAAGACGTCCGCATCCGCCTCGCCGCCCAGGACGAGTACCCGCGTCGGGCCGCCCGCGTGCTTGGTCGGGCGGAGGCCTGCGACCAGGCCGGGGACGTCCAGCGCGGCCGCGACCGTTTTCAGGTCGGCCACCTCTTCCGCCGTCAGGATCCCGTCGGACTCCGCGATCGTACGCATGCCCTCGACGAATCCGGTGTGGACTCGCCGCAGGTCCTCGCCCGCGAGTCCAGCCGCAGCGGCGAGCTGGGTCAGGGCCGCCGCCTCGTCGGCGGAAATGTGCCGGTCCGCCAAGGCATTCCCCAGCAGGTCCAGATACGCCTCTTCCAGCGAGGAGGCCGCGGCCGCGGGGATCCGCTCCGGCAGCTCAGCGGTCCACGCCGGGACGCGCGCGGGTAGCGTCGCGCGGCGCGGCGCCAGTGGCCGCGACTTCGCGAACTGCGGCACCATGGCGAACCGCGGCTGGTCCGTGAGACGCAGGCCGTGCGCGCTCATCAGCGTCGTGACCACCTGGGCGCAGGCGCGGGCGTCACCGAGCGCCGTGTGCGCCGGAAAGTCCGCCAGGCCGAGCGAGCGCGCGACCGTGGCGAGGCGATAGTTAGGCAGCCGCAAGGTGTCCTTCGCGGTGGTCAGCGTGCACAGCCCGGGCAGCCCGGCCAGACCGATGCCGTAGCGGTCCAGTTCCCGCCGCAGGAACCGCGCCTCGAAGTCGAGGTTATGCGCGACCAGCACACTGTCGCGCAGAAAGTCGGAAAGATAGGCGAAAGCCTCCGGGAGAGTGGGTGCGAAATCGAGTTCTCCCCGGGTGATCCCGTGCACGTGAACCGGTCCCGGGGAAATACCCGGACCTGGATTGACCACTGTGGACAGTTCGCCGAGCACTATTCCGTCGGCGGTGGTCCGGACCGCGGCGAGTTCCACGATATGACCGGGAGCCAGCGCCGACGTTTCGAAGTCGATCGCGGTGAACTCCAGGCCACGGGGGTCGAACCGGCCGGTTCGGGACAGTCTGAGTACGTCGATGACTTCGGGCACGTCCGGATCATCGGAATTTTCACGCGTCGCGTGACGGCCCGTTATGTACTCGCAATGAGCGCTGTAACGGAATGACCATCCGGCGCGAGGAAACCGGCATGACTTCCGTCGCGCCGGTTTCCCGGCGCCCGCCACGCTGGCTCTTGATCATACTCGGCGCACTGGCGGTACTTTTCTTGCTCGGCGCTGTTTTCGGTGCGAAATCACCGCCCACGAACACAGCAGCACCGGCACCGGTCACCACCACGACGACCACCCAGCCGCCGGCCGACGGGTACACGGTGGTGACCGTCGTCGACGCGGCGACGGTCGTGGTCAGCGATGCCCAGGGTGCGCGGAAGACGGTGCAGGTGCCCGGTGTGAAGGCGCCCCTGGCGGCGACGGCCTGTTTCGCGCCGGAGTCCATTGCCGGGGCGACCACTCTGCTGGCGAACCAGCGGCTGACCCTCGCCGCCGACGGAGGCATCGTGCTGGCGAACGGCACCGACTACGCGAGCGCGGTCATCGGAGCCGGGTACGCGAGGGCCGGCGTGGCACCCCTGCAGGCGGCGGAGGCCAAGGCGCGCACGGCAGTTCTCGGTCTGTGGGCGCCACCCTGCAACGGTGACATCGACCACCCGGCGTTCACGCCGCCGCCCCCGCCGCCGAGCCCGGTCCCGGTGACCACCACCACGAAGCCGAAGCCCACCACCCGCGTGACGACGGAGGAGGCGCGGCCGTCCACTGCGGAGCGCACCACGGAGCCCGATGTGGACAGTGGCGTGTATTACGCGAACTGCACCGAGGCCAAGGCGGCGCACGCCGCGCCGCTCCACATCGGAGACCCCGGCTACCGGCCCGCGCTGGACCGCGACAAGGACGGCGTGGCCTGCGAGTAGCCGCGCGTCCGGCCGGAATTCAGTCCTTCGGTTCCTTGGGGGGCAGCCAGGAGAGCCCAGGCACGCCCCACTTGTTCTTCTTCAGCATCCGTTTCGCCTCGCGCGCGTAGCGGCCGATGAGGCGGTCCAGGTAGATGTACCCGTCGAGGTGGTCGGTCTCGTGCTGCAGGCAGCGCGCGAAGTAGCCGGTGCCTTCCACCTCGATCGGCGTGCCCTCGACGTCGAACCCGGTCACCTTCGCCCACTTCGCGCGGCCCGTCGGGTACGACTCACCGGGGGCGGAGAGGCAGCCTTCCCAGTCGTCGTCCGGGTCCGGCATGGTCTCCGGGATCTCCGACGTCTCCAGCTTCGGGTTCACCACGGCGCCCTTGTGCCGGACGCCTTCGTCGTCGGGACAGTCGTAGACGAACAGCCGCAGGTCGAGACCGATCTGGTTGGCCGCGAGCCCCACCCCCTCGGCCGCGTACATGGTCTCGAACATGTCGTCGACGAGCGTGCGCAGCTCGTCGTCGAACTTGTCGACCTCGCGCGTCGGGTGGTGCAGCACGGGATCACCGGCGATGCAGATGGGGTGAATCGTCACAATCGGCGATCGTACCTACCGCCGCATCGTGACGCGCCGGGCCGTGATCCCGCACTGGGGCCCCCTGCCCGTGGTTGAATGACGCGGCGGAATGACAACCGTGTTCTTCGGTGATTTGAGGAGTCTGATGGACGCCGCGGAGTCGATGGCCGGCGGTCGGCCGTCCCCGCCCCGCCCTGCCGGCCTGTCGGAGCGCGAGGTCGCGATCCTGGCCTTCGAGCGCCAGTGGTGGCGCTACGCCGGGGCCAAGGAGGAGGGGATCCGCGAGCAGTTCAGCCTCTCGCCGACGCGGTACTACCAGCTGCTCAACCAGTTGCTCGAGAAACCCGAGGCAGTGCGGGCGGATCCGATGCTGGTGAAGCGACTGCGCAAACTGCGCACCACGCGCGCGCGCAGCCGGGTGGCCCGGCGGCTGGGAATCGAGGGACGATGAACTTCTTCCAGGGCCTGTCCCGGCCGATGCGCCTGGCCGGTGCGGTGCTGCTCGTGATCGCCGCCGGTGCCGCGATCGTCGGCATCGTGACCGCCGTGTCCGGTGGCCCCACCAACACGGCCGAGCCGACGACGTCCGCCGCACCGCCGTCGCCCGGCCCGGGTGGCGGCAGCGCGTCGCCGACCACTTCGCCGTCGGCCGCGCCGCCCAGCGCGACCACCCCACCGCCCGCGACGACGTCCGCCGCGCCGCCGTCTTCCGCTCCCGCGGGGGCGCCGACGCCCGGACCGAACGGCGGGGTCCCGGCCGACCAGGCCGCGGCGAAGTGGGTGCCGGTGCGGGTCTACAACAACAGCACGATCCACGGGCTCGCCGCGCGCGCCGCCGACGACCTGCGGGCCGACGGCTGGAACGTCGCCGAGGTGTCGAACTATCCGTACGGGATCATCCCGACCACGACGGCGTTCTACACCCCGGGAACGGACGAGGAGACCGCGGCGAAGGCGATCGCGACATCGTTCGGCATGAAGTCCGACGTCCGCTTCCAGGGCATCCAGAGCGCGAGCCCCGGCGTGATCGTCATCGTCACCAACGACTACCAGGGCTTGCGCGTCAAGGGTTCCTGAGGGTCGCGAGCGTCGGACTCACCGTCGCGAACGTACGACTCACCGTCGTGAGTGTCGGACTCGCCGGGGCGGGTGTGTGGCTTGCGCGTGTCCGACGCTCGCGACGCCGAGTCCGACAGCCAGGACGGCGAGTTCTACGTTCGGTGTTCGGCGTAGGCGGCCAGGGTGGCCAGTTGCACCGGGTCGAGTGACGGGCGGACCACCGAGCGGGCGGTGGTCAGGTGCGCGGCCGTCACCTCGGTCGCGTCCAGGGACTCGCGCATCGCGGTCAGCGCCGCCTCGCGGATGAGCGCCGCGCAGTCCGCGGCCGAGTAGCCATCCAAAGTGGACGCCAGCACGTCGAGGTCCACATCGGACGCCAGCGGGGTGTTCTTCGCCGTCGCGCGCAGGATGTCCGCGCGGGCCTCGGCGTCCGGCGGTGGCACGTACACGAGCCGCTCCAACCGTCCTGGCCGCAACAGGGCCGGGTCGACCAGGTCCGGCCGGTTGGTCGCCCCGAGCACGACGACGTCGCGCATCGGCTCCACCCCGTCCAGTTCGGTGAGCAGCGCGGCCACGACCCGGTCCGACACGCCGGAGTCGCTGGACTGCCCGCGCCGTGGGGCGAGCGCGTCGATCTCGTCCAGGAACACCAGCGCCGGCGCGGCTTCCGCGGCGCGGCGGAACAGTTCGCGGACGGCGCGCTCGGACTCGCCGACCCACTTGTCGAGCAGCTCGGCACCCTTGACCGCGAACACGCTCAGCGCCCCGGTACCCGCCAGCGCCCGCACCAGGAACGTCTTCCCGCCACCCGGCGGCCCGTACAGCAGCACCCCGCGCGGTGGCGCGACACCCAGGCGGGCAAAGGAATCCGGGTAGCGCAACGGCCACAGCACCGCCTCGGTCAGCGACTGCTTCACCTCTTGCATGTCGCCGACGTCGTCGAGGGAGATCCCGCCGGTTGCCAGGGTGTCCGAAGTGGACATCGAGATCGGCCGGACGGTCGCGAGCGCGTCGAACAGATCCTGTTGGGAGATCCGGGGTTCCTCGGCGTCACGCTGACGCAGCGCGGCGCGCAGGGCGGCGTCGCGACGAAGCGCGATGAGGTCCGCGGCCACGAAGGCGGGCGTCTTCTCGGCCAGCCCACCGCAGTCCAGACCGGGCTCGACCGGCACGTCCCGAAGCAGGATCCGCAGCAGTTCGGTGCGGGTTTTGGCGTCCGGCAAGGGAATCGCCAGCTCGCGGTCGAGCAGGTCGGGGCCGCGCAGCCGCGCGTCACAGTCCTCGGGACGAGCGGTGGTCGCGATCAGCGCGAAGCCGGGCCTGCCCAGCGCCGTCCGCAGCTCGTCGAGCACGATCGTCGCGAGCGGGGGCTGGTTGGCGGCGGGCAGCAAGGCGTCGACATCGGCGAGCAGCAGCACCGTGGGCTCGCCCGTGGTCGCCCGGGCGATGGTGTCGCGCAGCGCCGCCGCGGCCGCATTCGGCTCCAGCACGGCGATGGTGGGCGCGGCGAGGCTCAGCACCCGGATCTTCTCCGCGGCCGCGACCGAGCGCACGAGTGTCGACTTGCCGACGCCTTCCGGGCCGGACAGCAGCACGCCCAGCCGCGCCGAGGTGCCGAGGCGGGTCAGGAGTTCGGGCCGGTGGAACGCGAGATCGAACCACTCGGCGAGCGTGCGCGCCTGTGCCTGCGCGCCCACCAGATCGGCCACCGGCACCGCTTCGCCGCCCTCCTCGAACATCGGGGCCGGCGGGGCGGTCTGCACCGTGGTCGTCGCCGGAGCCGCGGCCGCGGCCGGTGTGGTCGCGCCATTGCGCCAGCCGACGACCGTGGACTGCCCGACCGCCACGACGCCCACCGGTTCGGTCGCGGTGACGGTCAGCAGCTCGGTGGTCCAGGTGGCGCCGATCGTGCGCGACAGCTGCCCGCGCACCGACGCGACATCCGCCCCCGGCGGCGGCGCGAGATCCTGTGGCAGCAACGAAACCGCGTCGCCGACCGTGATGACCTTGCCGATCAGCGCGAGCCGCAGCGTGTGCTCGGAGACCGAGACGCTGGCCAGCCGCGACCCGGCGACCGTGACCGTCCGCGCGGCCGACACCTCGGCGGGCGCGACCACGATCTCGGTTCCTTCGGTGACACCGAGATTGGACATCGTCACGTCGTCGGCGAGCACGGTGCCGGGCGGGTTGCCCGCGTCGGCCGGCGCGGCGAGCGCGGCACTGCGGCGGGCACCGGTCAGGTGCACCGCGTCCCAGGCGCGCAGGCCGAGCGCGTCGAGCACCTCCGGGTGCAGCCGCACCACCCCGCGGCGCGTGTCGAGCGCGGACGGCGTGTGCCGCACGGTCAAAGTGATCTGCGGATCGCTCACGGCCCCACTCTAGGCGCGACCCGGCGTCGCGCGGCCGTTTTCCAGGTAGCGCAGCACGGCGGTGACACGGCGGTCGGCGCTGTCGTCGGGCGCGAGGTCGAGCTTGGCGAAGATGTTGCGGATGTGCTTGTGCACGGCGCCGTCGGTGACGACGAGCCGCTCGGCGATCGCGCCGTTGCCGAGTCCCTCCGCCATCAGGGCCAGCACGTCGCGCTCGCGCGGGCTCAGCCGGTCCAGCCGGTCGTCCGACCGGGTCCGCGACAGCAGCTGGGCGACCACCTCCGGGTCGATCGCGGTACCCCCGCCGGCGACCCGCCGCAGCGCGTCCAGGAACTCCGTGACCCGCCCGACGCGCTCCTTCAGCAGGTACCCGAGCCGGCTGCTGCCACTGGCGAGCAGGTCCGTGGCGAACGCCTGCTCGACGTAGGCGGACAGCACCAGCACCGCGAGGTCGGGCCGGCGCCGGCGCGCGTCGACCGCCGCGACGATCCCTTCGCCGGTGTGGGTCGGCGGCATCCGGACGTCGACGATGGCGACGTCCGGCTTGTGCTCGTCGACGGCGAGCAGGAAGTCGTCCGGGTTGTCCGTGGTGGCGACGACGTCGAGTCCCTCCGCGCGCAGCAGCAGCGCGACGCCTTCGCGGAGCAATGGGTCGTCCTCGGCGATCACAATCCGCACGGCAGGCTCACCATCAGTGTGGTCGGTCCGCCGGCCGGGCTGGCCAGCGTGAAGGTTCCGTCGTGTGCCTCGACCCGGCGCCGGATGCCGCCGAGCCCGGTGCCGCCGTGCTCGGCCGCACCCCCGCGGCCGTCGTCGGCGATCTCGACGCGGAGCAGATCCTCGCGGCGGGCCAGGGTCACCAAGGCATGCTCCGCGCCGCTGTGCTTGGCGATGTTGGTGAGCCCTTCGGCCACGATGAAGTACACCGACGCCTCCACCGACGACGCGTACCGCCCGGGCAGATCGGCGTCGATCCGCGTCTCCACCGGGCAGTTGGCGGCGAGCGTGGTGAGCGCGCCGACCAAACTGCCCTCCGCCAGCACCGGCGGCAGGATGCTCCGCACGACCGCCCGCAGATCCGCCAGCGCGGACTCCGCGGCGTCCTGGGCACGGCCGAGGATCGCGTCCGCTTCGGCCACATCGCGGGTCAGCGCCCGGCGAGCCGCGCCCAGCAGCACGTTCACCCCGACGAGCCGGTTCTGCGTGCCGTCGTGCAGCGACCGCTCGATCCGCCGCAGCTCGGTGGTGTGCGCGTCGAGCGCGGCCGCCCTGGTCGCGGTGAGGTGCGCGATCCGCAGCGCGAGGTCGGTGTCCGGACCCGGTTGCAGCAAACGGCGTCCGGGTAGCGCCTGCAGCCGCGCCATCCCAGGCAGGAGCGCGACCGACACGAACACCCAGCCGACACCCAGCAGCGCGACCGCGAACGCGCCCGGCACGTCGTGCACCACCCACAGCCCCAGCGACGGCACCGCCTCGCCATCGGGCAGCAGATACCAGTACAGCGGGAAAAGACCGTCCCGCACGGTGTCCAGGGCGATCGTCAGGCCCAGCGCGCCGAGCGCGAACCCGGCGATCGCGTGCAGCGCCACCCAGGCGATCTCCCGCTGGGTGCCGCGGTGCCGCAGCGCGTCCGCGAGCCGGGCGGGTGGCGGGCCGGGGCTGATCACGTCCGGGCCCCAGCGGGTGAGGCGCGCCCGCTCGCGGTCCGCGACGGTATGGACCATCCGCACCAGGAGGGGCGCCAGCGGCAGGCCGACACCGATCAGGCACAGCGCCGTCACGGGTATCAACAGAACCAGCGTGACCAGCGCCAGCACCGAGGTCCCGAGCCCGTTGACGATGTGCTCCAGCGCGTCCAGCGCCGCGCGAGCGCGGGCGACCCAGGGACGCGCCTGCGCGTCGGCCGATGGCATGGGCACCTCCTCAGGCGCCGGAACCATACCGGGTACAGCCTGCTGTACCACGAGGTGTCTCGCTGACGGGATCGTTCGCGCGGCCCCGTCTTCGTAGCGTTTCCGGCATGACGAACAACGTTCCCGCCAAGGTCCACACCACTCGCTCGCTGCTGTGGATCGCCGCACTGGTCGTGAACTACCGCCGCCGCCGGTGAAATCCGCCAACCAACCGTCCGGAAAGGACAGTGCTGTGCGCTCTCTCGTCGCCCGCCATCCCCTGGCGAGCTTCTTCACCCTGGCCTTCGCCCTGAGCTGGCTGGCCTGGACTCCTTACGTACTCTCGGAAAACGGGCTCGGTCTGGCGCCGATCCGGTTTCCCGTGATCATGGGCTCCACCCAGTTGCTGGGCGTGCTGCCGGGCGCCTACCTCGGACCGATCCTGTCGGCGTTCCTGGTCACGGCGCTGGCCGACGGGCGGCCGGGCCTGCGGCGGTGGCTGGGCCGGTTCCTGAAATGGCGGGTCAGCTGGCGGTGGTATGTGGGGGTGCTGCTCGGCGTCCCGCTCGCGCTCACCCTGACCAGCCTCCCGTTTTCCGGCGGACCGCACCTGCCGGCGGTCACCGTGTTCGGGGTGTACGTCATCGGTCTCGTCTTCCAGATGCTCACCACCGGTCTCGCCGAGGAGCCCGGCTGGCGGGATTTTGCCCTGCCCCGCATGCAGCCGCGGTTCGGTCCGTTGCGCGGCACGCTGATCCTGGGTGTGCTGTGGGGCCTGTGGCACCTGCCGCTGTTCCTGACCGAATGGGGCGGCCCGGACGTCCAGCCGCTGCAGGTCGTCGAATTCGTCGTCGCGGCCACCATGATCAGCGTGGTGATGACCTGGGTGTTCAACCGGACCAGGGAAAGCCTCCCGGTCGCGATGATCCTGCACACCAGCGTCAACAACTTCATGTCGGTGGCCTGGCTGAGCATCTTCCCGGCGGCGAACGGGCGGTACGCCCCGCACATCGTGCTCATCGCGTTCGCCGCGGTGGCGGTCGTGCTGATCATCGCCACCCGCGGGCGGCTCGGCTATCGGGCTGAAACACCCGCGAGCCATGAGCAACTCACCGCGGCTTGATCGCGTACTCAAGGCGGGGCCGTGCTGCTACCTGGGGGTGCAGCACGGCCCCGCCTTGTCGACGAGGTTGGCGATGTCGGCGCCGGCGCGGAGCAGGGCGTGGGATCGGGTGGCGATTTCCTGGAGCCGGGCCCGAAGGGTGTCGCGTGCGTTGTCGAGGTCTTGGAACTCGCGCAGGGAGTTCATGACGGCCCGGAGCGCGGGGATGCGGTAGCCGCCGGCGCGGAGGGCAGCGATGATGCGTGCTTCCCGGATCGCGGCGAGGGGATAGCGCCGGACGTTGAGACTGGTGACGCGGTCAGGGGTGATCAGTCCCTCTTGTTCCCAGAAGCGGAGCGTGGAGGAGCGCACGCCGATGGCCGCGGCCAGCTCGGTGATGGTCATCGCGTCTGCGGGTGTCGGCGTTGCCTCGCCTGCGCTCTCACTGACGATGGCGTCGAGCGCTCTCAGGGCGGCCAGGGTGTCCTCACGCGAGCGTGACAGTCCTACGTGGAGTGCGACGATCCGCGCGACTGCCTGGTCGTAGGGCAGGGTCCGCGCCTCTCGCAGGGCGTTGCGCGCCTCGACCGGGCCGACGGCGCTGGCGAGATCGCGGTAGGCGCGCAGGGCGATGAAGTGGTCGGGGCCGAAGCGGCGATACCCGTTGGCCTGCCGTACGGCCGGCGGGATGGCGCCGACGCGTTCGAGGTCGCGGACCTGTTGGACGGAGTAGCCGACCGCGGCCGCCAAGCCGGCCGTCGTGTACTCGCTCGGCGTCTCTTCCACGGCCGAAGCCTCCATAAGCACTTCAAGGTCAGACTTGAACCATGAGCATGAACGAGATTCTCGTGGAGTTGAGAGGTTTCCCCGGTGTGCTGGAGATCGCGCCGCAGCCGGGCAGCGACTTCCCGGAGGTGGGCTGGGGCGACCACTTCTTCTACTACGCACCCGGCGGCACGGTTCCCCGGAACCGGCAGCCCTACGCCACGATCGTCACGAAGAACTACCCCGGCGACGCCGCCTCGCGACTGGACGCGCCGGACCGGTGGCGCTTGAACATCCACGCCGGCTCCGCGTTGTTCGCCGAGCTGATCGGTTACGCGCCCGATCGGATCGACTCGGCGGCCGTCGACTTCAGCGCGGTCGACGTATTTCTGCCGCACCCGCTCTACGGACCCTACGGGTGGGTCGCGATCGTGAACCCCGGACCGCGCACCAGCCCGCGCGCCCTGTCCGCGCTCCGGGAAGCGCACGCCGCGGACCGGCGACGGGTCGAACGCCGGTCCGCGTCAAGCTAGTTGTCGCCGCGCTGGCGGAGGCCGATCCGCCGCCAGCTGCGCCGGCGGTTGCGCTGCTCGCTGTCCGGCGGGAACGTGCGGACCCGCACGATGTGCCCGGGGCTGGGGCGCGGCAACCGGACCGAGAGCCGCCCGGCACCGGCGAGCTTCGGGCGCCGTAACCGCAAACGCCGCGTACTGCGTGCCCGGCGGATCGCCCGCCGCTCCCGCAACGGCACGTTCCACGCCTCCGGGTGGTTGGCCAGCCAGTGGTACCGGCGCGCCGCGTAGGGAATGTGCACGAGGTACAGCAGCAGCGCGACGATCAGCGCGACCAGTGGGTACTGGATGACCGCCGCGGCCAGCAGGCCGACCCCGACCAGCAACGGTGCGACCGCCCGCGCCGGGGCCTTCACGGTCTTGAGCGACAGCGTCGGGATCCGGCTGATCAGCAGCGCCGCGATCGCCACCGTCCACGCCCAGACCACCGGCAGCGACGACCACCAGCCGTCGCCGTACTGCAGGGTCAGGATCAGCGGCAGCAGCACCAGCAGGCCGCCGGCCGGCGCCGGTACACCCGTGAAGAACTCGTTGGCGTACGGCGGTTTCTCGACATCGAGCAGGGTGTTGAAGCGGGCGAGCCGCAGCACGATGCACACCGCGAAGACCAGCGACGCGACCCAGCTGATGCGCTGCGTGTCGGTGTGCCAGATGAACAGCACGAGTGCGGGCGCGACACCGAAGGAGATCGCGTCGGACAGCGAGTCCAGCTCGGCGCCCATCTTCGACGTCGCGTCGAGCAGGCGCGCGATCCGGCCGTCGAGGCTGTCCAGTACCGCGGCCACGCCGATCGCGCCGATCGCCAGTACGTACTCGTGGCTCAGTGCGAACTGCACCGCCGACAGGCCGGCGCACAGCGCGAGCACGGTGATCGCGTTCGGCAGCAGCCGCACGGTCGGGGTCACCACTCGGACCATGCTCTAGTCCTTCCCCTGGGGGAGCTCGGCGAGCGGGGTTTCGCCGCCGATCGTGCGCTGGCCTTTGCTGACCAGTACCCGGCTACCCGCGGGGAGGTAGAGATCCACGCGTGAGCCGAAGCGGATCAGGCCGTAGGTCTGACCGGCCGAGATCTTGTCGCCTTCCGCGGTCTCGCACAAGATGCGGCGGGCAATCAGTCCCGCGATCTGGACCACAACGAGTTCGTGACCGTCGGCCGTGCGCAGCAGCACGGCGTTGCGTTCGTTGTCCTCGCTGGCCTTGTCGAGGTCCGCGGACAGGAACTTGCCGGGCCGGTAGGCGACCCGCTCGACGACGCCGGTCGCGGGCGCGCGCTGCACGTGCACGTCGAAGATGGACAGGAAGATGCTCACCCGCATCCGCGGCTCGGCCGGCAGGCCCAGCTCGGGCGGCGGTGTGGCCTCCTCGATCAGCGACACGACACCGTCGGCCGCGGCCAGCGCGAGGCCGTCGCGTTCCGGTGGCACGCGGCGCGGCTCGCGGAAGAACGCGGCGGTGGCGAGCGTGGCCAGCCCGGCGATGGTGCCGAGCGGCTTCCACAGTCTGCGCAGCAGCAGGGTGGCGGCGAGGCCGCCGGCGACGAACGGCCGGCCGGCCGGGTGCATCGGAGGAAGGGTCTCGCGGGCCAGTTGCAGGGCATGGGCAACCGGGTTGCTCGCCTGCTCCGGCGATGTACGGCTCATCACGTTCCCGAGGGTTGGTCAAAGGTAACCGGTTGATATCGACCGGGCCTCGACCGGCGTGGTGGTTCGCCGATCTGGGTAACCACGCTACCGGCGTCGCCCGGGCACGCTGTGTGGGGGAACCCGGGCGGGGCACATCTGTTAACGCAAAGTTGTGCCGCCCGATGCAGAACGTAGTAACAGCAGAGAGGACCCCGTCATGTCAGCGCCCGGCATCTCATCCGAGGGATGGCTAGAGGAGCTGTTCGAACAATGGCGGAGGGACATCAGCAGCGCGCCCATGCCGAACCTGGTCGACCTGCCGACCGCCGTCGCGATCGTGTGCGCCGCCCGCGAGCGCGCGGCCCGGAACATCACCGCCGCGGACGCCGCCGAGTGAGGACCAGCACCAGCCGCATCAGGCCGAGCAGCACGACGGCGCCGAGCACGGCGACGCCGAAGCTGGGGAAGTCGAAGTCGAACGTCTTCTCGTGGCCGGTCACCAGCCGGTAGAGCAGTCCGCCGAGCGCCGCGCCGACCACCCCGACGAGCACGCTGACCAGGCAGCCCTGCCGTTGCCGGTCACGCCCGCCGACGACGAGGTTCGCCGCCCACCCGGCCAGCGCCCCGAACACGACCCACGCGAAGAACCCCATGGTGATCAGCTTAAAACAGCAGGACGTCGACTTCGGTGCCCTGCGGCGCGTCGGTGACGTCCTCCGGCAGCACGATCAGGCAGTTGGCCTGGGTGAACGCGGCGAGCAGGTGCGAACCGGGGCCGCCGCGCGGGCCGACCTCGCCGGTCACCTGGCCGTCGCGCTGCCAGTAGTACCCGCGGCGGAACTGCCGCCGGCCCGCCGGTGAGCGCAGCCCCTCGGTCAGCGTCGCCCGCACGCGATGCCGGTCGACCTGGGTGTGGCCGAGCGCGCTCAGCAGCGCCGGGCGCAGGAAGACCTCGAACGACACCAGCACGCTCACCGGGTTGCCCGGCAGCGTGACCACCGGGATGCCGTTCCAGCGGCCGTTGCCCTGCGGCCCGCCGGGCTGCATCGCGACCTTCTGGAACGTGACGCCGAGCCCGTCGAGGGCGTCCTTGACCACCTCGTAGGCGCCCGCGCTGACCCCGCCCGACGTGACGACCAGGTCGAACTCGCCGAGCCGCGGCTCGATGCCCCAGCGGAACATCCCGACGTCGTCGATGCTCATCGAGACCTCGGCCTCGCAGCCGAGCGCGCGGATGGCGGACGCGAGCGTGATGCTGTTGGACTCGTAGATCTGCCCGTGCTTCAGCTCGTGCGGCGGCACCACCAGTTCGGAGCCGGTCGAGACGACCAGTACGCGCAACGGTTTCCGGACGGTCAGCCGGTCCAGCCCGACCGCGGCGGCGAGACCGAGCTGCGCCGGCCCGAGCACCGTGCCCCGCGTCAGGGCGACCGAACCCTTGGCGACGTCCTCGCCGACGTGCCGGACATGCGCGTCGGGCTCCGGCGCCTCGTGGATGCGGACGCGCTCCGTCCCGCCGTCGGTGCGCTCCACCATCACGACGCTGTCCGCGCCGGGCGGCATCGGCGCGCCGGTCATGATCCGGTGGGCGGTGCCGGCCGGCAGTGCGGGCACATCGACGCGGCCGGCCGGGATGTCTTCACCGACCGGCAACTCGACCGGATTGTCCGCACTGGCCCCGGCGACATCCGCCGCGCGCACGGCGTAGCCGTCCATCGCGGAGTTGTCGAACGGCGGCAGCGAGACCCCGGCCAGCACGTCCCCGGCCAGCACCAGCCCGGCGCAGTCGGCCAGCGGCAGGCTCACCGGGGGCGCGGTGCCCAGCAGGGAGACGATCTGGGCACGGTATTCGTCGACGGAAACCACGATGACCATCCTGCCCCGGCGGCGCCGCATGCGACACTCACCCCGGTCCGGTGAGCCGTTGGGGGAGGTATCGGTGCAGGTCCACACGCGGCACACGCCGGCCTTCGGGGTCGCGCGGGTGACCCTCGCGCCCGGCGAAGGGGTGCAGGCCGTGCCCGACACCATGCTCGCCAGCAGCTTCGGGGTGACCGAGGTGCAGCAGTCGCGCGGCGGCCTGCGCACCCACGGCAAGGGCGTGCCGTCGGTGTTCACCGCGCCGAAGGACGGCGGCTGGGTGGATCTCGCACCCCCCGGTCCCGGCGACGTCTATCCGCTCGAACTCGACGGCCGCACCGGCTGGAGCGTCGCGAAGGCCGCGTTCCTCGCGCGGCCGTCCACGGTTCGCGTCGACGCGGGTTGGCAGGCGCTGCAGGCGCTTTTCGGCGGGGACGGCGGTTTTCTGGAGCACTACAGCGGAACCGGGCCGCTCGTGCTCGCGTGCGCGGGCCCGGTCGACGCGTTCAAGATCGAGCCGGGCGAGCTCGTCACGGTGCGCCCGCCGTACCTGCTGGCCTACCCGGACACCGTCCAGTGCCGGCTGCGCGCGCTCGATCCGTCGGGCCCGCAGTCCATCCGGACGGGCGAAGGACTCGCGCTTGACTTCGCCGGACCGGGCACGATCCTGGTTCAGGCACGAAAATCTCAGTGAATTGACCATTGCCCGGGGCCATTAATCCGGTAGCGTGATCGCATCTCGGGACTCCGGTTCGGCGCGGTCTCCCAGTGTTCTTTGGTCGCAAGGAGGACGCCGTGGCAGTCGGCACGGTCAAGTGGTTCAATTCCGAAAAAGGCTACGGGTTCATCGCTTCGCCCGACGGCCCAGACGTATTCGTGCATTACTCGGCGATTCAGTCTGACGGATTCCGCACTCTCGACGAGGGAGACAAGGTCGAGTTCGAGATCCAGGCCGGTCGAGACGGCCGTAGTCAGGCAGCGGACGTCCGCAAGCTGTCCTAGGGGCAACGGCTAGGCTGCGCTGTGTGACAGGCGATGTGTCGGGGGACCTCACCGGTCGCCGGCTGGGTAACTACCGTATTGACGGAGTGCTCGGCAAGGGCGGCATGAGTGTCATGTACAAGGCCACCGACGTCCGGCTCGGGCGGAAGGTCGCCTTGAAGGTGATCGGTGAGCACCTCGGTGCGGACGCTGAGTTTCGCGAGCGTTTCGTCGACGAGGCCCGGAACACCTCGGCCATCGATCACGCCAATGTCGTTCCGCTGTACGACTTCGGCGAGATCGACGGCATGCACTACATCGCGATGCGCCTGGTGGACGGGGCGGATCTGGCCAGCCTGATTTCGGCGGGCCCGATGCCGCCCGAGCGCGCGCTGGGTCTGCTGGACCAGGTCGCCGACGCCCTGGACAGCCTGCACAGCCGTGGCCTGGTGCATCTCGACGTGAAACCGGCGAACGTGCTGGTCACCAGTCGCGAGTCGGCGCGCGAACACGTCTATGTCGCGGACTTCGGGCTCACGCGTCGTGGTGCGACAGGACATCGGACGCGCGGCGGCGATTTCCTGGGGTCGCCGACTTATGCCGCGCCCGAGCATCTGCGTGGCGAACCGCTCGACGGCCGGACCGACCAGTACGCGCTCGCCTGTGTGCTCTACGCGTGCCTCACCGGCGGCCCGCCGTTCAAGGGCGACGTGCCCGCCGTGATCAAGGGGCATCTGGCCGGGGAGCCGCCCGCGGTTTCCCGGGTGGTCTCGGTGCCGACGGCGATCGACGACGTCGTGCGCAAGGGTATGGCCAAGAACCCGGCCGACCGGTACGACAACTGCGTGCAGCTCATCGCGAGCGCGCGCAAGACGCTCGAGGCTGCCACGACGGATGGCCGTACGGAGGTGGCGCGGATGCAGTCGCCCGGACAGCAGGGCCCTCAGCAGCGGGGCCCGGACTCGCAGCCGTGGAGCCTCGAATCCCAGCCGACGCAGCAGACGGCGTATCCCCAGCAGCCCGCGCCGCAGCAAGGGGGTCCGCACCAGGCCGGCTGGCATCAGCAGCCGGCCTGGGCGCCGCCGCAGCAACGCCCACCGCAGCAGTTCGGCTACCAGCCTTCCGGGTACCAGTCCGGGTACAACAGCCCGCCGTTCGGCGCCCCGCAGCCCGGCTATCCGCAGCCCGGCTTCGGCCCGCCGCAGGGGTATCACCAGCCGCCGAAGAAGAAGCAGAGCCTGCTGTGGCTCTGGCTGCTGCTCGGCGCCATCGTCGTGGCCGGCGGGGTGGTCGCCGCGATCCTGCTCAGCAGTGGCGGCGGTGGTGGCACACCGCAGACGACCTCGCCCGATATTCCGGTCGGCCCCAGTGGCGGCGCCGGCCCCGGTTCGCCCGGCAACAACCCGCCGCCGGCGAGCATTCCCATCCGCCCGTCGTCCTGACCGCCAACCGCCACTTCTTGCACTCTGGGGGCGAGAGTGCTAAACACGGGATTGGCACTCGGCACCGTCGAGTGCCAGACGGGTGGTCGCCGACCGCTCGCCTGAAAGGTCGGGACGGTGAGGCCGGAACCGGGGTGCAACCCGGGGAGGGTCGTCCGTCGCGGGCACCGAGCCTGGCCGAAGGACGTGTCCTGCTGCTGGCAGACGAACCAGACTGGCCACGCAGCGCCCAATACCGGAGGACAACACCGCAATGGCCAAATTGATCGCGTTCGACGAGGACGCCCGCCGCGGTCTCGAGCGCGGCCTCAACACCCTCGCCGAAGCCGTCAAGGTGACGCTCGGCCCCCGGGGCCGCAACGTCGTGCTCGAAAAGAAGTGGGGCGCGCCGACCATCACCAATGACGGCGTCTCCATCGCCAAGGAGATCGAGCTCGAGGACCCGTGGGAGAAGATCGGGGCCGAGCTCGTCAAGGAAGTTGCCAAGAAGACCGACGACGTCGCGGGTGACGGCACCACCACCGCCACCGTGCTCGCCCAAGCGCTCGTGCAGCAGGGCCTGCGCAACGTCGCCGCCGGCGCCGACCCGATCAGCCTCAAGCGCGGCATCGAGACGGCCGTCGAGGCCGTCGTCGAGCAGCTGCACAAGGCCGCCAAGGAGGTCGAGACCAAGGAGCAGATCGCTGCCACCGCCTCGATCTCGGCCGCGGACCGCACCATCGGCGAGCTGATCGCCGAGGCGCTCGACAAGGTCGGCAAGGAAGGCGTCGTCACCGTCGAGGAGTCGAACACCTTCGGCCTCGAGCTCGAGCTCACCGAAGGCATGCGCTTCGACAAGGGCTACATCTCGGGCTACTTCGTCACCGACGCCGAGCGTCAGGAAGCCGTCATGGAGGACCCGTACATCCTCCTGTTCGGCTCGAAGATCGCCAACGTCAAGGACCTGCTCCCGGTGCTGGAGAAGGTCATGCAGTCGGGCAAGCCGCTGCTGATCATCGCCGAGGACGTCGAGGGCGAGGCCCTGGCCACGCTGGTCGTCAACAAGATCCGCGGCACCTTCAAGTCCGTCGCCGTCAAGGCGCCGGGCTTCGGTGACCGCCGCAAGGCCATCCTGCAGGACATCGCGATCCTGACCGGTGGCCAGGTGATCAGCGAGGACGTGGGCCTCAAGCTGGAGAACGCCGACATCACCCTGCTGGGCCGCGCCCGCAAGGCCGTCATCACCAAGGACGAGACGACCATCGTCGAGGGTGCCGGCGACGCCGACCAGATCCAGGGCCGGGTCAACCAGATCCGTGCGGAGATCGAGAACTCGGACTCCGACTACGACCGCGAGAAGCTGCAGGAGCGGCTCGCGAAGCTGGCCGGCGGCGTGGCCGTCATCAAGGCCGGTGCCGCGACCGAGGTCGAGCTCAAGGAGCGTAAGCACCGCATCGAGGACGCGGTGCGCAACGCCAAGGCCGCCGTCGAGGAGGGCATCGTCGCCGGTGGTGGCGTCGCCCTGCTGCAGGCAGCTCAGCTTGCGTTCGAGGGCCTCAAGCTCACGGGCGACGAGGCGACCGGTGCCAACATCGTCAAGGTGGCGGTCGAGGCTCCGCTCAAGCAGATCGCGATCAACGCCGGCCTCGAGGGCGGCGTCGTCGTGGAGAAGGTGCGGAACCTGCCCGCGGGCCACGGCCTCAACGCCGCGACCGGTGTGTACGAGGACCTGCTCGCGGCCGGCGTGCCGGACCCGACGAAGGTCACCCGTTCGGCGCTGCAGAACGCCGCTTCGATCGCGGCGCTCTTCCTCACCACCGAGGCCGTCGTCGCCGACAAGCCGGAGAAGGCCCCGGCCGCTCCGGCCGGCGACCCGACCGGTGGCATGGGCGGCATGGACTTCTGATAGTCCGGTTGTTCGGGAAGGGGCTTCGGTGTTTCGGCACCGGAGCCCCTTTTCGGTTTACTCGGCGGTGTCTTCCGGGGTGATGAACCAGCAGGCGGCGTACACGAGTGCGGCCGCGCCGCCGGTGAAGATCGTGGCGGCGACGAGCGCGATCCGCACGATCGAGGCGTCGGCGCCCAGGTACTCGGCCCAGCCACCGCACACCCCGGAGATCATGCGGTCGCTGCTGCTGCGACGGAGTTTCTTGGCTGTGTCCACGTTGTTCGTCATGACATCAATGCTCGGCCGCGCGGGGCCCGTGAACATCAGGGAACGGCCCTGAGCCGACCCGGGTTTCGCAACCCCTAGCTGGAGCTGGTTCACGTGGGCAGGGAGCGAAGTCCGCTATAGAGTCGTCGTATGCCGGGTTCACTGCTGGGTACCGAGGTTCGCCGTGTCGAAGATCCCGAGCTGCTGCGCGGCCAGGGCAGTTACGTGGGCAATCTCCGGTTCGACGGTGCGCTGCACGTGGCGTTCGTCCGCTCGCCGTTCGCGCACGCGCTGATCACCGCGATCGACACCACCGAGGCCGGCAAGGCCCCCGGCGTCGTGGCCGTCTACACGGCCGAAGATCTGGGGTTGCCGTCGCTGCCGGTGTTCATCGAAGTCAACCCGCGGTGCGCGCGGTACCCGCTGGCGTCGGACCGGGTGCGGTTCGTGGGTGAGCCGGTGGTCGCGGTCGTGGCCGAGTCGGCGGTCGCCGCGGCGGACGCGCTGGAGCTGGTGGACGTCGACTACGAGCCGCTGCCCGCCGCGATCGACCCCGAGGAGGCGCTCGAACCCGGTGCGCCGGCACAGTTTCCCGAGCTCGGCTCGAACATCGCGGTCGGCGTGCGGGACGCCGATGACGACGTGCTCGCCGGGGCGGACGTCGTGGTGCGGGCCCGGATCGAGAACCAGCGCCTCGCGGTCGCGCCGATGGAGGGCAACGCGATCGCGGCCCTGCCCGGCGACGGCGACTACGACGCCACCATCTACGTCTCGACCCAGATGCCGCACGGTTTCCGGACCGCCGTGGCGACGGTGTTCGGCTGGGAGCCCGAGCGGATCCACGTGGTGACCCCGCATGTCGGTGGCGGCTTCGGTGGCAAGGCCGGGATCGTCGCCGAGCACGCGGTCGTCGTCGAGGCGTCGCGGCGGCTCGGGCGGGCGGTGCGGTGGACCGAGACCCGTTCGGAGAACATGCAGGCGATGCCGCACGGCCGGGGTCAGGTGCAGTTCGCCGAGCTGGGCCTGCGCTCGGACGGCACGATCGTCGGGCTGCGGTGCCGGGTCATCGGTGACACGGGTGCCTATGCCGGGTTCGGCGGCAACCTCGCGCTCGGCCCGACGCGCACCATGGTGCAGGGCGTCTACGACATCCCGAAGGTCAGCTACGCGGGGATCGCCGCGCTGACGAACACCACGCCGATGGGCGCTTTCCGCGGCGCGGGCCGGCCGGAGGCGGCGGCCATGCTGGAGCGGATGATGGACCTGGCCGCGGCCGAGCTGGACGTCGATCCGGCCGAGCTGCGGCGGCGGAACTTCCTGAAGCCTGAACAGTTCCCGTTCACGACGCTGACCGGCGCGAGCTACGACACCGGTGACTACGACCTGCCGTTGCGGGAGGCGCTGCGGATCGCCGGGTACGAAGACCTGCGGGCCGAGCAGGCGCGGCGGATCGAGGCGGGCGAGACGGTGTTGCTGGGTATCGGGATGTCCGCGTATGTGGAGATCACCGGTGGTGGCGGCGGGGAGTTCGCCTCGGTCGAGATCGGCGACGACGGTGGCGCGACGATCAAGGTCGGCACTTCGGGGCATGGCCAGGGGCACCCGACCGCGTTTTCGATGCTGCTCGCGGACGCGCTGGGCATCCCGATGGAGCGGGTGACCTTCGTCCAGTCGGACACCGCGTTGGTGCCGCGGGGTTCTGGTACGGGTGGCTCGCGGTCGTTGCAACTCGGTGGCAGCGCGGTGCGCACTGCGGCGGACCTCGTGCTGCGGCGGGCCAAGGAGCTGGCCGCGTCCAAACTGGAGGCCGCGGTCGAGGACATCGTGCTGACCGAGGACGGAACCGTTGGCGTGCAAGGTGTTCCGACGGCGACGATGACCTGGGCGGAGCTGGCTGCCGCCGCCGGGGAAGAGGACCGGCCGTTGGTGGAGTCGGCGGACTTCAAGCCCGACGGCGCGACTTTCCCGTTCGGTGCGCATGTTTCCGTCGTCGAGGTCGATACCGAAACCGGTTATGTGAAACCGTTGCGGCACATCGCTGTTGACGACTGTGGGCGGGTGCTGAACCCACTGCTGGTGCGGGGTCAGCAGCATGGTGGCGCGGTGCAGGGGATCTCGCAGGCGTTGTGGGAGCAGGTCTCCTTCGATGAGGACGGCAACCCCGTGACCGCCTCGTTCGCCGATTACCTGCTGCCTTCGGCTGCCGATGTGCCCGACTTGGAGGTGTCCAACACGGAGACTCCGTCGCCGCGGAACCCGTTGGGTGCCAAGGGAATCGGCGAGTCCGCCACGGTCGGCTCCACGCCCGCGGTGCAGAACGCGGTGATCGACGCGGTGCGGCACCTGGGCATCCGGCACATCGACATCCCCGCGACACCGCAGCGAGTGTGGCGGGCGATCCAGGCTGCGAAGTCGGGTACGCCGGCCGACCCGTGGCGCGAGCCGCCGGCGGCTTTCGACACCTTGCCGGTGCGGACGAGCGCGAAGTCGGAGGACGCCGACGAAGCCGTGGCGTAGCTAGATCTCGCGCACGCGCTCCAGCCGCGCCCGCCAGTGTGCCGCCACCTCCGGGGGCGCGGTCACCGTCTCGACCAGGTCCGGTTCCGGTGCTGTTCGCAGGACCGGGAGGTGACCGTCCACTGGGGACAGTTCGCTGCTGGTCACATCCCCGGTGAGGAGAGAACGAGTGCCCAGCCCGCAGGCGAAGTCCAGTGACGGCAGGGCTCCTGCCAGGGCAAGGCCCGCGGCCAGGCCGACACTGGTCTCCACCGCGGACGAGACCACGCAGGGGAGTCCGCAGGCCTCGGCCACTTCGAGAGCCCGCCGCACCCCGCCGAGGGGCGCCACTTTGATCACGGCGATATCCGCGGCCCCGGCCACGGCCACCTTCAACGGATCCTCGGCCCGCCGGATCGACTCATCCGCCGCGATCCGCACTTCGACCTGACGCCGAACGGCTGCCAAGTCCTCAATGGACGGACAGGGCTGCTCGACGTACTCCAAACCCCCTGCGGCGCGGTCGAGTTTGCGGATGGACTTCACCGCGGTCTCGACATCCCAGGCCATGTTCGCATCGATCCGGATCGCGCCGCCGGGGCCCAGGGCGGCGCGGACGGCGGCGACCCGGTCGCAATCGTCCACAAGGGACGAACGGGGGTCGGCGACCTTCACCTTCGCGGTCCGGCAGCCCGAGGCCGCCACCAGCTCGTGTGCGCGCGACGGGGAGACGACCGGCACCGTCGTGTTGACCTCGATCCGGTCCCGCACCGGCTCGGGCCAGCCGGCCTCACTGGCCTCGACCGCCGAGGCCAGCCACGGCGCGCTCTCCGCGTCCGAGTAGTCCCCGAACGGGCAGAACTCGCCCCAGCCCGCCGGCCCCCGCAGCAGCATGCCTTCCCGGACGGTGATGCCGCGGAACCGGTTGTGCAGGGGGATGGCGTACACGAAGGTCATGGGCGCCATTGTCCCAGGCCGCGTTTCAGCTGAGCGCGTGCAGCACGGCGGCGGCGAGGGCGGTGCGTTCCAGCATGCCCTGGACGCTGATGTGCTCGTGCCGCGCGTGCGCGCCGTCGCCGACCGCACCGAACCCGTCGAGCACCGGAAGGCCCAGTGCGGCAACGAAGTTGCCGTCACTCGCCCCACCGACCGAGCATTCGCGCAGATCCAGGCCGATCTCGGCGGCGAGCGTGCGGGCGCGTTCGTAGAGCCCGAACGTCGTTTCGCTGCGCTCCATCACCGGCCGGTTCCAGGCACCGGACACGGTAAGGGTGGCGCGCGCGTCGTGCGGGCGCAGAGCGGCCAGCGCGCGGTCGATCCGGTCGGCCTCGCCCTGGCTCGCGACCCGGACATCCAGCTGCGCGCCGGCCTTGCCGGCGGTGACGTTGGTCCGGGTGCCGCCGTCGAGCACGCCGACGTTGACCGTGGTGCCCTTGCCCGGATCGGTCAATCCGTGCAGGTGGAGCACAACGCGGGCGATCTCGTCGATGGCGCTGCAGCCTTTCGCCGGGTCCAGGCCCGCGTGTGCCTCGACCCCCGTGGCGTCGACGCGGAAGATGCCGACCCCCTTGCGGGCGGTCTTGATCGCACCGTCGGCGCTCGCCTCGAACACCAGCGCCGCGGCCGCGTCCGCCGCCACCTCCTCGATCACCGGGCGCGAGGACAGGCTGCCCGTCTCCTCGTCCCCGTTGAGCAGCAACCGGATCGGCGGCCGCTCCAGGCCCGCGGCGGAAAGCGCTTTCAGGGCCCACACCGCGTGCACCAGACCGGATTTCATGTCGAAGATCCCCGGCCCGGTACCGCGATCACCCTCGATCCGGAACGGGATTTCGGCGAGCGTGCCAAGCGGCCAGACCGTGTCGTAGTGACACAGCACCAGGACCGGCTTGTCGCCGTGGCCGGGATAGTCCCGCACCTCGATGTCGCCTCGCCCGCCGCCGTCGACCCGGCGGATCCGCTCCGCCTCGCCGAGCCGCTCTTCGAGCCAGGAGTCCAGCCACGCCAATGTGGCGTTCAGGGATTCCTTGTCACTGCTGGGAGATTCCAGCTCGACGTACGTTCGCAGATCGGCCAGCATGTCCTCGCGCTGCTCGGTCACCCAGTCCAGCAACGCTTTCGGGTCGGTCACTTGGGTCCTTCTCCTCGCGGTTGGCGGCCCGGCGCGCCCGGTTCATGTCGATCAACTCGTTGAGGGACTCGAGGGTACGACTCAGCCCGGAAATGTGGTCGATGAGCTTGTCGCGCTCCTCGACGAGATGAGCGAACGCCTGATCAGAGGTGGCGGCGCTCGGCGACGTCAGGCAGGGCAGCACGCTGAGGATCGTCCGGCTCGACAAACCCGCCGCGTAGAGCCGCTGCAGGTAGTTGATCCGGTCGACGTCATCCTCGGTGTAGCGGCGATGACCGCCTGAGCTGCGGGCGCTGGTCAGCAGCCCCTGCTCCTCGTAGTAGCGCAGCGAGCGGATGCTCACTCCGGCCCGTGCCGCCAGATCCCCGATGCGCATCCGGTCCTCCGCGTGTTCGTCGCCACAGAGACTTGAAACTCACATGGACGTGAGAATTTAGCATACTCGTATGACTTACGAGAACCTGTCGGCCATCGGTGTCGACATCCAGCAGGGCGTCGCGACCGTCACGATCGACAGCCCGCCACTCAACCTGCTCGACGGAAAACTGATCCCTGACCTGCGTCGCTTCGCCGCCGAGGTACGCCACGACGACACGGTCCAGGTGATCGTCTTCCAGAGCGCCGACCCGGAGTTCTTCATCGCCCACGGCGACATGCACTTCCTCACCGGCCAGGCACCGATCGACGCCGGCGGCGACGTGCCACCCGGCACCAACGCGGTCCAAGCCGTGAACGAGGAGATCCGCTCGCTGCCGCAGGTCACCATCGGCAAGCTCGCCGGCCTCGCCCGAGGCGGCGGCAACGAGTTCCTGATGGCACTGGACATGCGTTTCGCGGCGATCGGCAAATCCGGGCAGGCACAACCGGAAACCCTGATGGGCATCTACCCCGCCGGCGGCGGGACGCAGTACATGCCCTCCCTCATCGGCCGCTCCCGCGCCCTCGAACTCATCCTCGGCGGCGAACTCGTCGACGCCGAACTCGCCGAGCGCTACGGCCTCATCAATCGCGCCCTACCAGCAGACGAACTCGACGACTTCGTCACCACCCTGGCACGCCGCATCGCCTCCGTGGGCCCGACCATCATCGGCATCGTCAAGACAGCCGTCGACGCCGCCGACTACACCAAACGCGACCTCGCCCTCGAAAGCAGCTTCGTCAGCAGACTCTCCGTCGAGGACGTCGCCGCACTGGCCCACAAGCTTCTTGCGGCTGGCGTACAGAGCCGGGAGGGTGAGCTTCGGCTCGAGGAGGTTCTCAGGGAGGCGCAAGGGGCGTAAGGCCACGGGGCGAAAGCCCATGGGGCGAGTTGGGTGGTCATCCCGTCGCCTGTCACAGGAACGATCACTTTTCGTCAGGGCCGCAACCTTTTTGCCAGGCTTGCGGCCGAGAACACAATGCTTGCGGCTCTGAGGAAAAGTGATATTCGAAAACCGCAGGCGACGGGATGACCACCCAACTCAACCACCTCGAAAAGGTGAGATCCCCTGGGCCCCCTCATCCCGGAGCCAGCCCGCCGGCGAGGCATCTTTTGATCTTTTGCTTTTGGTTTTGGGTCTTTTGATCTTTCGGCTCACCACCACGGGAACCGGGCGCAAGGCGCCCTCGGCCCAGCGTGGGCCCTCCCCCGCCCCGATCTTTGAGTGTTCGCGGGAAGCAGGGTTTGTCAAGGATGGGAAGTGAGGTGCTCCGAGGTTTCCGGACATGTCTTCCAAGTAGGCTGGTGGAGGATCCGGAGGAGTTTTTATGGCCAGGAGACAGAGAAGGTATTCGCCGGAATTGAAGGCCGAGGTGGTGAAGGCGGTCC
>NZ_JAJKFK010000012.1 GCF_021653975.1 Amycolatopsis sp. GM8
CGGCCGTCGTATGTCCGTGGCCGCCACCGTGGCTGTAACCGGTCCCGGCGCAGTTGCAGCCGCCACCCCCGCCACCGGGGGCGTTGGCGTTGTCGTAACCACCACCATCACCGTAGGACGGGCCGATGGTCAGCAACTGGTCCCCAACACCGCCATCCGAGGGACTCGGGAAAAATCCACTCACCCATGTCCCGACGTCGATCGCCCATTGTGGGACGCTGGGCGGCGACGTGATCGCGTCCCAGATATCGCTTATCCATGACAGGCCGGTCGGGTCGCTCTTGAGTAGCGGGTTGTCTGCGCTGTAGGCGTAGCCGTTACTGGTTTGTGGATCGGACAGCGTGAGTAGTGGGTCGACCGACATGAAGCGGCCGGTGGTGGTGTCGTAGGTGCGGGCGCCGACGTCGGAGAGGCCGGTGTTCGCGTCGAGTGGTTTGTTGAGGAATCCGTGGTTGTCGGGCCAGGTTCCGGGGTTGGTGGTGCCGTTGAGGGTGGTGGTGATGGTGCCGAGTTGGTTGCCGTAGGGGTCGAGGTTGCGGCGGGTCACGGCGCCGGTGTCGGGGCGGTATGCGACCATTCCGCTGCCATGCTGGTCGGCGGCCAGATACGTCGGGTTCGCGCCACCCGCCCGCAAGGCGACGGTTTGACCGCCGAGGGTGTAGTAGCGGACACCGGTCACAGCCGCGGTCGCGGTCGTGTAGGTCAGCTCCTCGCCGGTGAGGTAGAGGGTGGTGGAGCCGGGATCGTGCCGCACCAACTGGTTACCGTCAGCGTCATAGACGTAGGAGGTTGTTCCGGCTGGGGTGGTGTCTGAGGCGAGGTGGTTTTCGGCGTCCCAGGCGAGGGTCTGGTTCCCGCCAGGGACGTTGCGGGACACCGTGTTGCCGACCGCGTCATAGCTGTAGCTGGTGGAGGAGTTGCCGCTGGGGCCGGTTGTGGCCGTGGAGGTCAGGGCGCTGCGTTGCGGGCTACCGGTGCCCGGGTAGGTGTAGCTGGTGGTGGTGTCCCCGGTCGGCCCGCCGGGTACGGCGTGCTGGGTTTGTGTTTGCCGCAGACCGGTCGGGTCGAAGGTCCATGAGGTCCAGTACGGTGCGACGCCACCGATCACGCCGGCCGAGGGCGCGCCGGCGCAGTTGTCGGTGGCGGTCCAGGCCTGGGAGAGCCGGTCCAGCGTGTCGTAGCCGAAGCATTGGGTTTGGGTGGGTCCGCCGTTGGGTCCTTGGACGTCGACGGTGCGGGTGGGGTTGCCGAACGGGTCGTAGGTGTAGCCGGTGTTGTCCAGTTGCGGGGTGCCGGTTTGGGCGGAGTAGTTGACGTTCGTGGTGTTACGTGTTTGTGGGTCGTAGGTGTAGGTCAGCCAGGACGCCATGCCGATGTCGCCCATGTTGACCTGGGCGGGTTCGCCGTAGGGGGTGTAGGTGACCGAGGAGACGTATCCGTTGTAGCCGCTCAGGCTTGACGGTTTGCCGAGCGCGTCATAGGTGGTACCGATCCATTCGCCCGGTAGCCCACCGCCGGGGGCGGGGAGCACGTTACCGAGAACGCCGGCGTCGTTCCACTCGAACTGGGTGGTGTGGTTGCCGTTCAGCCCGGTTTCCGAGGTGGGCAGTTGCACGGTGAGGCTGGTGGGGTTGCCTTCGCCGTCGTATCCGCCGTAGCCGACAAGGTAGTTGCCTTGCGGGGTGTATCGGGTCGAGTAGGACAGCTTTCCCTTTTGGACGGTGTCATACACCCATGACGCGAGTTTCGTGCCGGTCACCGACCCGGTGTATTCGTTGGTTTTGCGGCCGAGGTTGTCGTAGGTGTAGGCCAGGGTCTGGCCCCGTGCGTCGGTGGAAGTGCTGAGCTGATTCGCGATGTCGTAGGTGTAGTTGGTGGTGCCGGTGCCCGGGTCAACGGCATGGATTTTGTTGCCCAGCATGTCGTAGCTGGAGGCCCAGACGTTGCCGTTCGGGTCGGTGCTCGTGGCGACTTGCCCTTGTGGAGTGTAGGTCTGGGTGGTGGCCTGGTAGGTGCCGCCGGTCACGACGCTGCCGTTGATCGTGGGCGGTGTCGTGTAGGCACGGCTCTCAGTGGTGTGTCCCCGCACGTCCGTGAGTGCGGTGTTGGTGACTCCACCGGCGGGTGGGACGGTGGTGGTGCGGTCGCCGCCGTACACGGTTTTGGTGTCCCAGGTGAAGGTGAGGCCGTTGTAGGAGGCGGCGTCGATCAGGCGCCCGGCGCCGTCGTGAGTGTTGACGGTGCGACTGTTGACCGCGGAGTCCGCGACGGAGATCAGCGTCGTGGAGGGGGCACCGTCGGTGTAGTAGCGGTCGTGGGCGTTGGCGGCCCAGCCGTGGGAGTCGTAGAAAGTGTCCGACACGGTCCGCCCGCCGCCTTCGGCGTCGCTCTGGGTTTGTTTCAGCTGGCCGAACGCGTCATAGATCTTGATCGAGGTGACGTAGGTGTTCGTGGTGCCGGTCTTGGGCACCAGGGTCTTGGCGGTGACCGCGGATGGTGCGGTGGCGGACAGTTGGTAGGCGTAGGTGGCGGAAGCGGGATCGTTGGTGGCTTTGTTGTGACCGGGCAGCCATAGGGTGGTGAGCCGGCCGAGTGCGTCGTAGCTGGCATCGGTGCGGTGGCCGGCGACGTCGATCGTGGTGGTGGTGGCGCCACGCGCCGGGTCGACATTGACCGTGGAGGTCTGGTTGAGCGCGTTGGTGGTGACGGTCTGGGTCAGGCTGCCGCCGTCGGCGGGGGTGTAGGCGATGGTCGTGGTTCGGTTGAGGCCGTCCACTGTGGTCAGGGCGCGCCCGGACGCGTCGAAGGTGCCGCTGCTGGTGGTGGCGAAGGTGAGTGTTCCGCCGTTGTTCACAGTGGCGGTGTCGGTGCGGGTGGTGTCACCGGCGCCGGGGATCGCGCCGAGTGTGCTGGATCCGTCGTAGAACATGCGGGCGTCTGCCAGGATCGGCGTCGGCGTCGTGCCGGGCGCGGGGCACACCTGTTGCGAGGTAACGGTTTCCGAGACGCGGGTCCGGATCCACGAGGTCGTGTTGTCGGCGTAGGAGGTGCTCGTACAGACATCGGGCACGCCGTCGCCGGACTCGGTCCGTTCGACGATCCGGCCCAGCGTGTCGTACACCGATGTGGTCGTGGCCGTGCGGGTGCCGCCGGCGGCGAGGTCCTGGATCTCGCGGCTCTTCGTCGGCTCGAACACCACCGCGGTCAGCGCCGGCAGCCCGCTACGGTTGCGGGTTGCGGTGGTCGCCAGCGTGGACAGATCGGTGATGGTGCTGGACACCCTGAGGCCACCGGACCCGTTGAAGACCTGGGATTCGCGGGCGGTGTCGGCGTAGACGTCGCTATCGGGCACGGTTTCGCCGAGCGAGTCGGTCACGGTCGCGCTGCGGACACCGCCGCCGGGGAGAGTGTCGGCGTCCATGCCGCGGAAGTACGTGGTTTTGGTGAGCGTGGTGGTGTCGGCGTGGCCGTTGGTGGTGTTGCCGGGGTCGCCGGTGGCGACGTCGACCTCGCCGTAGCCGCGGAACTGGCCGTACGTGCGGTTGGCGGGCTTGACCACCTCATTGTCGTCGAAATGCCACGCCGGGGCACCGACATAGGTGTAGGTGGTCAGCTTCGACGGGGACACCGCGTTCGGGTCCTGGACCTGCACGGAATTGACGACGTATTTGTGGAAGTAGTCCAGCGTCGGGCTGGTCTGGTACGGGAACGTCCAATAGACGGGGAAACAGCGCTTCGTGTTCTGCGACGGATCCGCTGGCACGTTCGTCGAGGTGCATTCCGGTGGGCTGTAGGTGACGTTGATGCGCTGACCGGTCTCGGCGGTGACGTTGGTGACGCGCCATCGGGCCATCGGGGGCTGGTTGTTGTAGCCGGCGACGCGGTTGTCCATCATCTGCCCGGTGAACGACACCGGCGGCAACGCGATCGACGTGCCATCGGCGTTATAACCGGTGCGGGTGATGGAGTTCAGCCACAGTGCCGGGTCCCCGGAGCTGGAGAACTGTTGCGCCAGGCTGTAGGCATCCACCTTCGTGTAGCCGGTGCCGTTGTAGTACTGGGTGGTGATGTTCGTCAGCCGCTTGGTCGTCCAAAACGACGGACCGTGGTTGTTACACACCGCGCCGGAAAGACATTGCTGATCCTGCGGCGTGTCGGGCCAGGACGCGGCGTTGGCGGCGGTGAACTGGGACGGATCACAGGTGATCTGCCCAGACGGGAAGCAGCGTTCGGCCACGGCGAACTGCACCTGGTCGGGGGCGGGGTGGGCGTAGATGGTGCCGTTCTCGTCGCGCAGGCCGTAGTCGATGTGGTTGAGGTAGCCGCCGCGGGTGTAGGCGACCCCGGTGGTGCCGTTGTCGGCGCCGTAGAAGTTCGTTTCGGGTGTGTAGTAGTAGGTGGTGACGTTGCCGTGCGGGTCCTCGACGTAGTCCAGGTTCCATCGCCACGCCTGGTTACAGGACGACGCCGCGAACCCGGAGGCGTTGTAGCACGGGTCTCCGGGGTGCGCGCCGTAGACGGGTGTGGTCCAGGTGGAGTTCGTCGTGGCCTGATTGGTGTAGCCGGGGCCGATATTGCGCCCGAAGAAGTACTGAGTGCCGTCGGTGGTGGTGACCTTCCAGTACTCCCCATTCAACGCGCCGTTGGCCCCGCCGGTGAGCAGCTCGACCCGGGACCCGTTGTCGGCCGCCGGATGCCAGGCGCCGGTGGCGTCGTCCCGCACCAATTGCACGCTCGAACCGCCAAGGTTCATCGTGACGATCTGCCCCGCCCAGCACAGATCCCCCGTCTGCTGGGCAGCAGGCAATGTGATGTCGTCGGCGCACGGGCGGTAAGTGCGCTCGACGTCACCGGGCGCGTAGTCCCAGCCCTCCCCAACCCACGACACCTGGTTGTTCGTGCTCGACGTCCGGCCGTCCACAGAGGACGAGTCATAGGACAGGGCGACCGTCGGCGCGACCGTCCCGGACGCGGCCGGCGGCACCGCGATCGGGTACGACCAGGAGAACTGGCCGGAATCCCCCGTCACCGACCAGGTTCCCGAAGGGGACAGCGATGACGCGGTGAATGTGCCATTGGAGCCACCCGCGTCTGTGGCGGTCGCCATCACCACCATCGGCGAGCTCGTCGAACTGGTCGTGTTCGGCCGGGCTGCCGTGCTGGCGGTGCTGTTCGTGGGGTTGAAGTCGACCTGGGCGGAGACCACGTTGGCCTTCCGGTCGTTCAGCGAGGATTTGACCGGGGTCTGCACCCGGCACGCGGGCACCGTCGGCGTGGTGAGAACGCACGCCGGAAGTTGCACCAGGCGTGCCCGGTCCCCGAACCCCGCGGTGAGGTCCCGGAACTGGGAGTAGTCCACACCGAGCGTGGCCGGCGCCGTCGTCCCCCCACCGGGCTGGGCCAGCTCAACCGAGAACAACACGCCCGCCACCCCGGCGCCGCGTGCCGCGGCCGGGTCGGCCAGGTGCACCTTCATCGGGGGTGTCGCCGCACCGGGCCTGGCCGCGGCGACTGTGATCGGCATCGTGCCTACCCGCCCAGGGGCAGTGTCCTTCCACGGCGCGACATCGGCGTTGCCCGCGGCTGGCAACGCAGCAGTGGGCACCGCCGCAGGCGGCTTACCTGCCGGTGGTTGCGCTGGCAGCGGCACATCCTTGTGCGGGATCTGCGCCGTCGCGGGGATCGGTGGTTGCTTGTTCTGCGCCGCGTTCGCGATCGCCGGCGTGGTCAATGTGGACACCAGCAGCGCGAGGAGAGTCATGAGCACGACCGGCAACCGCACCCACCGCCGTCGAGTCGGAAAGTAACCGCTATTCCGACTTGTTAGAAAACCCATCGGGCCAGGCCCCCTTGTTAGACCGAACGGACGCAATTAATCCGAATGGACTCTGCTGGCAAGCAATGCGACACGACGTGCCGCCGAACATCATTAGCGAAGATCCAAGAAAACATCCCCCGTCGTTATTTATTCGTGTCCGAAACAGTGACGGCTCACACTGATAACACCACAAATGGGATATTAGAACTGAAATCGAGTGCTTGTTTGTGTAGTTGTTCCACGGTGCGTAGTTCACTCATTCGGCCGTAGGACGCAGCGATTCTCGCTGGTTAATGTGTCGAAGCCTGCATTTTCTGGGCGCGTTCTTCGATGACTGGGGATCCGATGAGAAAACGTCAATCGGTGTGCGAGCCTGCGCGCAAAAATAGACTCGCCGCGAGGATTCTCACCGCCATCGTGGTCGCGATCACGTCCATCGGGCTCGCGACCGGGACCGCGCAAGCTGTCGATCCGTTCAACCCCGCCGCGCCGCCGCCTGCGCCTGTGGTGCCGGATCACCGTGCGCTGCCGGCCGATCAGACGCCGGTGTCGCCGCCGAATGTGGGTCAGCCGCCCGCCGCTCCCGCTCCTGCGCCTCCGCCGCCGGTGTCGGCTCCGACGGCGTCGGATATCGCGAAGCAGACGGGGAAGCCGGTGGAGGTGACGGCGGAGACCGCCGCGACCCGTCAGGTGATGGCCAATCCGGACGGCAGCTTCACGTTGACCTCGAACCGGGTTCCGGTGCGGGCGCAGAAGAACGGGGCGTGGGTGCCGATCGACACCACGTTGCATGCCAACCTGGACGGCACACTCGCCCCGGCCGCCACGACCGAGAACGTCACCTTCTCCAGTGGTGGCACGAGCCCACTGGTCACGCTGACCAACGACACGGCCTCACTCGCCCTGTCGTGGCCCACAACGCTGCCCACACCGCAGGTGTCCGGGTCGACCGCGACCTATCCCGGCGTGATGCCGGGAGTGGATCTCCAGCTCACCGCCGAGGCCGACTCCTATTCGGAGGTGCTGGTGGTGCACGACGCCACCGCGGCCGCGAACTCCAATCTGGCGCACGTGCATGTGAGCGCGACAGCCACGAACCTCACCTTGTCCACTGATGCGAACGGCGCGTTGGTGGCCACCGACCCAACGGGGGCGGTGGTGTTCGGTGGGGCGACCCCGGTGATGTGGGACTCGGCCTACGACCCCCACGCCGGCACCCAGCCGACCGCGACCAACCCCGGCACCGGTCACGTCACGACGCTGCCGGCCACCACCACGAATACCGCGACCGCGAAGACATCGGGCACCGCAACGACGTCCACTGTGGATGTTTCGATCAATCCGCCGTCGTCGGCGCTGGTCGGGTCGGGGGTGACGTATCCGGTCTACATTGACCCGTCGATGAGCCGGGGTGAGGAGTTCTGGGCGGAGGTGACCGCGAACGGCTGGTACTACATCAACCAGACCCAGTGGGCCCAGGTCGGCGACTGTGGTAGCTGGAACGGGTGTAACGGGTTGACGGTGGCGCGGTCCTATTTCCAGATGGGTACCGAGGACATCTCCGGGCACCCTAACGGCCGTGGCGCCCGTGTGTTCAACGCCCAGCTCTACGCGAACGAGGCGTGGAGTGCCGATGGCTGTACCGCCCAACCGGTCGATGTGCATCTGGCTGGCGCGATCGATGGCAACACCCGTTGGCCCGGGCCGGAGGCCGGGTTCATCAACGAACAGTGGTCCGCGGCTGGGACGAACTGCGGCGGCGCGAACAACGTGGTCTTCGACGTCACTTCCGCCGCCCAGCTGGCCGCGGATCAGGGCTGGCCGAACCTGACGATGGACCTGCGCGCCCCGGACGAGGGCAACCAGTACCAATGGAAGGAGTTCGCCGACAACCCCACGCTGGTGATCAACTACAGCTATCCGCCCAACCCCGCCGGTGGGCTGGCGGTGTCCAATGCGGTCACCTGCACCGGGCACGTCTATACGTCGGACGCGCAACCGACGTTGTATGCGACGGCGACGGATAACAACAATCCGCCGCTGAACCCACAGCTGTGGTACGACCTGTACAACGGTGCTGGCACCACCGGCATCGTCACCAGCGCGGGACCGGTCACGATCGCCTCCGGTACGACCGGTGCATGGACCGACACCGCGCCCCTGAGCGGTAACAGCGACTACGAGTTCCGGGTCAACGTGTCCACGCAGCAGGGCACGCCGCAGGAAATGTGGGCCGGCTCCTACAGTCCGTGGTATGGCTTCACCCGTCTCGCCCCACCGACACAAGCGCCGTACATCAATAGTCAGGACTATCCGGCCAACTACTGGGGCCAGCCGAGTGACAACGCGCAAACGGTGTTCTTCTCCGCCAATGGTGCGTCGAATGTCGCCGGGTTCACCTGGACCCTGACCGGCGCGGGCACCGAGTCGGCGCCGTCGACGTCGCAATGCAACTATAATCAAACGTTCGGCACCACTGGTGGGTACGTCGCCGCCGACTCCACCGGCTGGGCCAACCTCACAATGCCCAACGGGTTGGGCATTGGCTATCACACCATTTATGTGCGCAGTTTCGACTACGCCCACAACCTGTCTCCCGAGTCTCAGCCCTATACCTTCTACGTCGCGCCTCCGACGGGTGCGTCCGGTGGCTGGGTCGAGGCCGAGACCCTGCCCACCAGCCAACCCGCCGGGCAGAACGTCCCTCTCGGAGCACAAAGCAACTGCTGCGGTGTGAGCTGGGGCGGCGGGGCGCAGCTGTGGTTCCAGGGCAATGCCCAAGGGCAGTCCTTCTCGATGACGGTCAATGCCCCCGTCGCCGCGAACTATGAGTTCGACGCCGCCCTCACGAAGGCGCCCGACTACGGGCGACTCAGTTTCACCCTCGACGGCAAATCTCTGGGCCTGCCGACCACGTCACCCATTGACGCCTACAGCGCCACCGTCACCACGAAATTTCAAACACTGGGCGGCGCCTACCTCACACCCGGTAACCACACTCTGACCATCACCGTGGTCGGCACGAACAGTGCCTCCACCGGCAATCGGTACATGGCCGGGATCGACGGCATATTCCTCAAACCCGGCAACCAGATCGACCTCGAATCCCCCCAACTGGTTCAGGCCACCGACACCTCTGGACAAAACCACACCCCGGTCCCGGAGGCCAACGACAATGGCTCCGGATGGCGGGGCGGCGCCCAGCTGCTCTACCCGGCCACGGCGGCGAACCAGGCCGAAAACCTCACTGTCACCGTACCGGTGGAGGCCGACTACGCGCTCGGCGCGAACCTCACCACCCGCTCCAACTATGGGCAGCTCGAGTTCACTGTGGACAACACCACCGTGCTCGCCGGCACCGACACTGCCCCCATCGACACCTACAGCGCCACCAGTTCCTGGACCTACCGGCCCTTCGGCAGTATCCACCTCACCGCCGGCACACACGTCATCACTGTCACGGTCACCGGTAAGAACGCGAGTTCTAGTGGGTTCCAGGCTGGGATCGACTACCTCACCGTGGCAGCGATCAACAACATGACCGCCGCCAACTTCGGTGCGGCGATGAACAACCACGGCATCGCCGTGGGCGGTGCACCCGCGAACCTCGACCTGTGGGGCGGGAACAGCTTCTCCGGACCTGCCATGGCCGATGCCGGCTACGCCCCCGGCTCCACCGTCACCATCTCCGGCGCCACCTTCACCATGCCCGCCGCAAACAATGGCAACGACAACATCCTCGCCGACGGCCAAACCATCCCACTACTGGCCGGTCAACAGGTGAAGGCCAACGCGATCGGTCTGCTCGCGGCCAGCACCTGCGGCGCCAGCCCCGCCGCCGGAGCGCGGATCACCTACACCGACGGCACAAACAGCCTCGCCACAGTCCCGTCCGTGCCGGACTGGGTGTACGGCGACAACACCTCGGCGACCGCCGTGCTGTCCTATATCGACAACTCGACCGCGGCGAGGATGTCCGGTCGGGCCGGGAAATTCTACACCGTGTTCCTGCCGGCAGATCCGACCAAGACTGTGGCCAAGGTGACTCTGCCCTATACCGGCACCGGCCAGCTCACCAACACCTGCAACACCGGCACTCCGGTCACCGCCGCCCTGCACGTGCTCGCGATGGCACCCCGCCCCGCCAGCAGCGGCCCGGTTCCCACCGGGGCGGCCGGATGGCTCGGCGCCTGGGCCGCCCCCGCCGACACCGCCGCAGTGCCCCCCGGCGGCGCGGGGTTCGCCAACCAAACCATCCGCATGATCGTCCACCCCACCACCACCGGGAACAAGGTGCGGATCCGGTTGTCCAACGCTGGAGCCGGTCTGGCCTCGCCCCCGCAGACCGTGACCACCACCGTCGCCGTCGACGCCGCGACCATCGCAGCGCAAGCCGGCACCACTGGTGCCGGGCCCACCACCCTCGCCGCCCCCACCGCGCTCACCTTCGGCGGCAGCAGCAGCGTCACCCTGCCCGCTGGCGGTGAAATCCTCAGCGACCCGATTGCCTTCCCCGCCACCAGCGGGGGCAGCGGGAACCTCGTCGTCAGCATCCACCTGCCCAACGCCGTCACCCGCGCCCCCGTCCACACCGGCCTCGTGACACCGACCTACCTCGCGTCCGGCAACAGCACCACCGACAGCAGCGGAACCCCCTACACCACCACGCTTCCCGGGGACTACTACCTCACCGCGCTCGATGCCACCACCACCGACCCGACCGCCGGCACCATCGCGATCCTCGGCGACCAAACCTCCACCGCTGGTGCCGCCGGCCCGGGTCGCAGCGACCAGCAAACCTGGGTCGATGACCTACCGGCGGCTCTCGCGGGCAGTCTGCCCGGCAGCGTCGTTAACGTCAGCCGCGCCGGTCAACCCGCCGAGGACTGGTGGAGACTCGCCGACGGCACCGGCACCACGGCCGCCGACACTGCGGGCACCCACCCCGGCACCCTCTCCGGCGGGGTCACCTGGAGCACCGCCTGGGCCGGGGACCTCGCTGGCAGCGCCGTGTTCGATGGCACCGGCGCCATCACCTCCAATGGCGCCGCCGTCAGTACCGCCCGCAGCTTCACCATCTCCGCGTGGGTCAACCTCACCAACACCAACAATTCCCAAACAGTGGTCGCGCAGGACGGTACCAACACCAGCAGTTTCCGCCTCGAATACGACAAGGCCGACAACCGGTGGGCCTTCACCCGCGCCAGCGCCGACACCACCAACCCCACCCTCACCCGAGCCCTGTCCACCACCGCACCCCAAACCGGCACCTGGACCCTGCTCACCGGGGTATTCGACGCCAGCAACCAAAACATGACCCTCTACGTCAACGGCAACGCCCAGAACACCGCCGCCACCACCACCTCGCCCGACGTCACCGGCAACCTCACCATCGGCCGCGACAAGACCAACGGCAACCCCAGCGACTACCTCACCGGCTCCGTGTCCGACGTCCGCGTCTACCACAACACCCTCACCGCCCTCGACATCCCCGCCCTCTACACCGCCGCACCTGCCCAACAACCCGGCCCCATGCCCGGCGCCCCCAACGCCCTCGAGCTCGGCAACATCAGCGACACCGGCGGTGCCCTCGTCGGCACCAGCCCCGACACCACCCTGAATCAAACCCTGCTCGCCGAACCTAACCTCCGCACCGTCATCACCACCATCGGCACCAACGACGTCCTCACCAACACCCCGCCGAGCACCATCGAAAACAACCTCGCCAACACCCTCAAGTCCTCGTCACCAGGCGGCTACGCCCTACACAACGCCTACCGACCCGACGGCACACCCCTGCACGTCATCATCACCACCATCCCCCCGCTCGGACTGTCCACAACCGACCCCCGCGAAACCCTCCGCGTCGCCCTCAACAACGACCTGCGCGCCAACTACACCCAATACGGTGCCGACGAACTCGTCGACCTCGACACCGCCGTCGCCAACACCACCAACCCCAACCAAATCAACCCCACCTACCTCACCGGCAACCAACCCAACAACGCCTACTACCAACAACTCGCCCAAACCCTCGCCAACGCCGTCAACACCTTCCCACCCACCGCCACCCTCTGATGACCAGGCGCAACGTGGAGCCCGACCGGCGCCTGCCTTTCGACCTCCTCAACACGTGAGCTTGTCAACGCGCCATCAGCTCTCCTCGGGAACGTCCAGACCGTAGATGGACGCGACTTTCCCGGCCCACGCTCGGGACCGCTGCGGCGCGTGTTCCAACTGTTCTTGTGCCCATTGTTCCGGCGTGGGCATTGGACGCTGTCGAGCGAACGCCGCGCCTGTCCCGTCTGCTGTGCCCGTCGCGCGGTCGGATGTTGCATTGGCCGGATGGTCCGGCGTGCTCGGTGTCGCGCGGCCCACGGCCCGGTGCGGCTTTCGTGCGGGGGTGCTCTGCCGGTCGCGCGGGGGCCGGTCCGGGTCCGACCGCTTCCCGCTGCCGTCCGGACTGCCGCCCTGTGTTCCGTTCGGATTCTTGTCCGGGGAGCCGTCGCCGTTGCCGGTGGCTCGGTCGTGCTCTGTCCTGTGGTGATCGTTGCGGTCATGGGCGCTGTCCTTTCGTGGGTGTCGCGAGGTGGTCGGTTGTAGATCGCTTGTGCTGTGGTTGGTCAAGGGATGATCACCTCCCCTCGGCCGGTCGATAGGGAGCCGGGGATGGCCCCGAGCGCGGTCACGAATACCCGAGTTTCCGGCGGTTCAGCGGGTGTCCGGGTTGGCACCTCCCCGCCTCCCCTCACCGTGTTTCCCCTGGTCATTGGAGGGACTTTGGTCGGGGGACGTGGCGGGGAGAACTCCCCGCGTCCCCGGCTGCTCCCCGCCCGCGTCCCCGGGCGTCTCGCCGGGGTCGCGGCGGGCGAGTGCGGCCGTCACGTCGGCCGCGTGCACGGTCATGACGCCGTGGGACTTGCGCGCGGTGATGCCGTGTTCGGCGAGCATCGCGGCCAGCGCGGCGAAGCTCCACCCGCCGTAGTGATCCGGGTCGTGCTCCACCAGTCGCGCCAACACGTGCTGTGTCCGCACCCGCTCGTCTCCGCCGATCACGTCGGCGAGATCGGCCAACTCGTCCACCTCGGCGGGGCTGGCCGCCTCGATCGGCGGTCGTGCACTGGACTCGACCGCTCGGTCTGCTTCCTCGATCAACGCGACGGCGCGGGCGACGACCGGAGTCACGTCATCGGCCCCGTCCTCGACCGGCACGTAGAACGTGCGCACCAACTCGAACGTCTCATCGGTGATGCCGACCGCGACGCACGTTCCCCTGTCGGTGTTGATGCGTAGCTCGGTCGCGCGGGATACCGGCCGCGTACTTGCCGGACCCCAACAGGCCGTCGTTGGCGACCTGATCGGCCACGGAGAACGCGACACCGCAGGACACGTTGCGGGTGACCTCACGGGGGATGCTGCCTTTGTGGGTGATTGGGTCGCCAGCAACAACACGATGCCGTACTTGCGGCCCGCTTGATCAACCGCACGGCGCGGCAGGTCTACGCCGTAGGTCGCGGGCACCGTACCCACGGGGGTCCGGTGTGGGGGCAGGATGGGACGGCCGGACGAGCGCCACCTACATGGGCGATCGTCTCGTTCCGACGCGGTTGTCGATGGACTTAGGAGGGGACGTGGTTGATTTGTCCAGGCCAGCGCTTGATTCAGAGAGCATTAGAAAATTCGTCGCCGTGGCCGAGGAGCTGCATTTCGGCCGGGCGGCGCAGCGGCTCGGCATCGCGCAACCCCCGTTGTCGCGCGCGATCAGCCAGCTCGAACGACGACTCGGGGCGACGCTGCTGGAACGCAACAGCCGCGCGGTCACGTTGACCGAGGCCGGTTCGGTGCTGCTGCGAGAGGGCCGGGCGGCACTCGACGCGGTGGACGCCGCTGACCGCCGGACCCGCCGTGCGGCGACCGACCGGCCAGGGCTGGTCCTCGCCACGAAGGCCGGTGCGTCCAGCGAACTGCTGGCGAAAATGCTCGACGCCTACGCCGCCGAACCCGACTCGGTCGCCGTCGATGTGGTCCTGTGCGGCCCTGGCGAGCAGGAAGGGTGGCTCCGCGACGGACGGGCCGACGTGGCGTTGCTGCACCAGCCGTTCGACTCGACGGCCGGGTTCGACGCCGAGGAGTTGCACGCCGAAGGGCAGGTCGTCGTCCTGCCGGCCGGACATCCCCTCACCAGCGAGACACACGTGCGGCTGACCGACGTCGCCGAGCTGCCCGGCCTGCCGAAGCCGCGCTGGCCCCGCCGCGACGGCAGCTACCCGGACGGTCCCGGTCCGCAGGTCCGGGACCACACCCAGCTGCTCCAGCTGGTCGCGCTCGGCCGCGCTTCGGTGATCATGCCGGAATCGGTCCGCGCGCATCTGGGCGAAGACCTCGCCGCCGTGCCGGTGCTGGACGCGCCCACCGTAACGACGGTGATCGCGTGGCCGCCGCACAGCCGCTCCCGCGCCGTCGCCGCCCTCATCCGGACGGCGACCCGCCTCTAGGCGACCGTGCTTTCCGGCGGCTCGACCGGGCTCACCCCGCCCATGCGTTCGGAGATCTGCGCGGCCGTCGAGATGAGGTCCTCGCGGAAGGCGCCGTCGGTGGGCAGGGTCCGGAGGGTGCCGAGCAGCGCGATCGTCGCGCAGATGCCGTGCTCGTCGAACACGCCGGTGCCGACCGCGGTGATGCCCGAGTCGGCCTGATGGTCGGTGCCGACGCCGGTGCGCCGGACCTCGTCGAGCTGGACGGTCAGCTCGTCCCGCTCGTCCGTCGGCAGCGTCGCCAGGAGCCGGTCGACCCGCAGCTGGTCGGGCAGGAACGCCAGGAAAACCTTGGCCTGGGCCGAATGCAGCCCCAGCTGGGTGCCGACGCGCACGGTCACCAGCACCGACCGCGTGCTGTCCTCCTCCGTCCGGGACACCACCGGCCCGGACGAGCCCCACAGGCTGATGACCGCGGTCAGGTGCGTCGACTGGCAGAGCCGCCGCAGGAACGGCGGCGCGACGTCGAGCACCCGCCGCCGGGCGAGCGCCGCCGCGCCCAGTTGCAGCAGCAGTCCGCCGGGCTGGAACCGCGACGGTTCGTCGGTGCGCTCGAGCAGGTCGGCGGCGACGAGCGAGGTGAAGTACCGGTGCGTGGTGCTGCGGTTCAGCCCCAGCTGCTCCGCCGCCTCCGCGACGGTCGTGGTCGGGTGCTCCACGGAGAACAGCCCGAGGATCTGCCCGACCCGGCTCACCGCCTGGATGTCGCCGGAGGACACCGCACCGTCGATCACGCCGAACCCCCTCATCGCCACCTGCTCCTTTACACCGTATGGCCCATGTCCACATCCTTCGTCTCGGGCCCGGCGAACCCGCCGATGCTGATCAGCAGCCCCGCGAGCACGATCAGCACGACCGGCGCGAGGGTCGCGGACATGAACGTGCCGAGGCCGTCGAGGTAGAAGGCGTAGAACGCGGGGATGATCAGCGCGAGGCTGTAGCCGACGCCGTACCCGCTGGCCCGGATGCTCGCCGGGAACCGCTCGGTCAGGTACGCCGCGATCGGGGCGAACGTGCCGACCGTGAACACCACCACCAGGGTGGTCAGCACGATCACCATGCCGAGTCCACTGTGGAGGTTCAAGATGAGCGCGTAGCAGGGCGCGCCGATGACGACCATGGCGAGCCCGTAGCCGATGTAGAACGGGCGACGGCCGATGCGCTGGGACAGCAGCCCGAACGCCAGGTACGTCGCGGCGGTGACGACCTCCGCGATCACCATCGTCACCGAGATCTGCTTGCTGGAGAGCCCGACATGCGATTTGAGCAGCGCCGGCAGCAGCGCGACCCCGATGTTCGTGGCGAGCCAGGTGCCGGTCATCAGCACGAACACCTGGATCATGCTGCGCCGGTGCTCGCCCTTGAACAGCACCGCCAACGGCGAACCCGTCTTCGTGCGCTCGGTCGCGGGCTCCTCGACCTCGCGGCGGTAGTGCCAGAACAGCACGACGGCGAGCAGTGCGCCGATGATGAACGGGATCCGCCAGCCCCACTGCGCGTACGCCGAGTGCACCCCGGCCGACGGCATGACGCTGAGCAGGATCAGCGTCAGCGCGGCGACCACGCCGTACGCGGCGGGCGAGGTGGCGGTGATGGTGCCGGAGATCAGGCCGCGGCGGCGGCGCGGACTCCATTCCATCGCCAGCGGCACCGCGGTCGTGTACTCGCCGCCGAGGAAGATGCCGGCCACGAACCGCAGGGCGATGAGCAGGCCGGCCGAGGCGATGCCGATCGCCTCGTACCCCGGCAGTGCCGCGATGAGCGCGGTGGTGACCCCGAACCCGGCGACCGCGACGAGCGTGCTGCGGCGGCGGCCGCGCGTGTCGGCGAAGTGGCCGAAGACGGCCGCACCGATCGGCCGGGCGATCAGCGTCGAGGTGAAGATGAACGCGTTGAGCAGGGCCGCGGTGCCCGCGTTCACTCCGGCGGACTGGAAGTAGGCGCTGGCCGGGGCGAGCGCGATGATCGGCAGGTAGATGTCGAACTGGTCGACGAAATAGGCCAGCACGCCCGCCCTGATCGCGGCCTTGGCCTTGGGATGGGTGCCGGTCGCCGGCGTGCCGCGGTCGGCGCGGGTCTCGGTCATCGGGTGCTCCTTGCGGTGAGGATCGCCATTGATGTTCACATCGCGCAAGTGTGTTCTGTATCGCGAACGTGCCGACTGTATCCGCGTGACTCGCGTCAGGCAAACACCCCTTGACGTTCGTAATGCGAAACTGCAACCTGGATTACGAACGACGAAGGGGGTCCGTGACATGACAACGACGTCCGTGGCCAAGATCCTGCGCGGCAGTGTCGATCTGCACTGCCACTCCGGGCCGAGCCCGTTCCCCCGCCGCTTCGACCACGTCGAGGCTGCCCGCGATGCGCAGGAACGGCTCGGCATGCGGGCCATCGTGGTCAAGTCGCACCACCACAACACCGTGATGGACGTGCTCGCGATGGCACCGCGGCTGCGGGAGCTGAGCACGCAAGTATTCGGCGGGATCGCGCTGAACAGCTTCGTCGGGGGGCTGAACCCGCACGCGGTGCGGATGTCGCTGCGGATGGGCGGCAAGGTCGTCTGGTTCCCGACGATGTCGTCGGGCCGGCACATCGAATGCCATCCGGAGGGCTCCGGCTTCCCCACCGAGACCGTGCCGCTGACCTGCGAGCGCATCGACATCGTCGACGAGCGCGGCGAACTCAAGCCCGAGGTCGGCGAAATCCTCGACGTCATCGGGGAAACCGGCGCGCTGCTCTCGGGCGGGCACATGTACCCCGAGTACATCCGGCAGCTGTTCGAGGCGGCCGGGCGCAAGGGGATCCGGCGGCTCATCGTGAACCACCCGAACTTCGTGATCGGCGCGGAACCCGAGCAGTGCCTGGAGTTCGTCCGGCTCGGCGCGTTCATCGAGCACGAGGTCGGCATGTACGACACGGAAGGGAACATGCGCTGGGACCCGAAGCTGTTGCTGGACTGGATCTCGCGCATCGGGCCCGAGCACACGGTGTTGTCCTCGGATCTCGGCCAGGCGACGAACCCGGCCCCGGTCGACGCCTACCTGCGCGTGTGCGGTGCGCTGCTCGACCTCGGCCTGCCGGAGAAGGACCTGCAGCGGATGACCCGGGACAACCCGTCCTACCTGCTCGGACTCGACTGAGAGGAGTCTCGTCATGTACACAAAGGACGATCCACGTGCCGCGCTGGGCGGATCGGAAGTCGCCTCCGACATCGCCGCGCCGGAGTATCACGACTTCTCCGGGCAGGGCCGTGGCACCTGGATCACGCGGGCACAGAACGTCGTGCTGGCCTACACCCGGCCGGGCACCGGCGAATCGCTCGGCAAGGGCGACTTCCACTTCGAGCAGGTGCTGATCCTCGTGAACGACTCGTCGGCCGCGGAAGTTGTCGCGGGCGCCGAGCAGGTTTCGTTGCAGGGCCAGGGGATCATCGTGATTCCGCCCGGTGTCAGCGAAGTCGTGTCCACTGGGGACGGTGATCTGGTCCGGCTGATCCAGCACGACGAACCGGGCTGGGCTTCCCGGGCGAGCAACGCTTCTTCTTACGAGACACCGCATCCGCGCGTGACAGCGCTTTCACCGGGGCCCGCTCCGGTTGGTGGTGACCGGCTGCGCGTGTACCCGCTGGCCGGCATTCCGCGGGATCCCCAGCGGTTCGGGCGCATCTTCCGCACCCGCGCGTTCATGGTGAACTTCCTGCCGCTCAGCGAAGGTCCGCGCGATCCGGCGAAACTGTCGCCGCATCACCATGACGACTTCGAGCAGATCTCGCTCGCGGCCGAAGGCGAGTACGTGCACCACATCCGCACCCCGTGGACGACCGACTCGCGCACCTGGCGCGAGGACGATCACGAGCGTGTCGGCAGCCCGTCGGTCACGATCATCCCGCCGCCCACCGTGCACACCTCGGCCGCCGCGGCCGCCGGGCGCAACCAGCTGATCGATATCTTTTCCCCGCCCCGCAAGGACTTCGCCGCGCAGCCGGGGTGGGTCCTCAACGCCGAGGAGTATCCGCAGGATGTTTGACAACGCGGAGGTGCCGGTCGGCACCTGGCTGAAGATCGCCGGGCCGGAACCGGTGGAGATCATGGCGTACGCCGGTTTCGACTTCGTGATCGTCGATCTCGAGCACGCGCCGCTGACGCTGGAAACGGCGTACCGGCTCATCAACAGCGCGGCCGCGCTCGGCATGACGCCGCTCGTGCGGGTGCCGGACCACAGCCCGTCGACGATCCAGAAAATCCTGGACGCCGGTGCGCGGGGCGTGCTGGTGCCGCATGTGGACACTGTCGAGCAGGCGCGGGCGGTGGGCCGCGCGACACGGTTCCCGCCCGAGGGTGACCGCGGCGCGGGCGGTACGAGCCGGGCCGGCCGCTGGGGCTTGCGGCCGAACGCCGAGTACGTCGGCGAGCACGTGTTGTGCATTCCGCAGCTGGAAAGCGAAAAGGCGATCGCGGCGGCGCCGGAGATCCTGGCATTGCCGACGGTGGACGCGGTGTTCGTCGGGGCTGCCGACCTGTCGATGTCCATGGGCACCACGCCCGCGGACCCGGCCGTGCGGGAAATGATCGCGCAGACACTGCGGCACGCGTCGGCCGCCGGCAAACCGTGCGGGCTGGCGTTCGCGGCCGCCGCTCCGGCCGTCGAGGCGATCGGGCAGGGGTGCGGGTTCGCCGTCGTCTCCAACGACGCCTCGATGCTCGCGACCGCCGCCCGGTCGCTGGTCAGCCAGGTGCGAGGCGGGACCGCATGAGGAACACGTTGTACGGGCCCCATTGGGACATCAGGTAGTAGATGTCCGGGCCGTCGAGGGCCCACGGGTGGAGGTAGCCGCCGTACAGGCCGGGGTAGTGCGCGCCGGGGACGACGACCTCGCCCGGTGACCACGGTCCTTCGAGGCGGTCGGCGGTGTGCAGCAGGATCGCGCCGCCCGGGTCGTCGAGGTGCATGGCGAGCCACTGTCCCAAGTGGACACTATAGGCGACGGACAGTTCGCCGACCGGGCCCGGCAGCACCGGCGCGGCGGCGAACTCGTCGCCGCTCCAGCCGGTTCCGGTGAAATACTCGTACGCGCCGGCGTTCATGATCTCGGGTGTTCGCGTGCGAGCGAGATACGCGTCGCCGTGGCGGCCGTTGGTCGTGCCGAAGAGGTACACGTGGTCGCCGTCGCGGGCGAACGCGCCCATCTGGAAGGGATCGTCACGCTCGGCGCGGTTGATCCAACGGGAGCCGTGCGGCTTCTCCCAGGTCACACCACCGTCCACAGAGGACGCAAGCCCGCCGTAGTTGGTGTGCCACTGACCGGGCTGCCCCCACTGGCGGACGGACATGTACTGCACGTACTGCACCCCGTCGATCGCGATACCCGTGTTGGGGATGACGGTGACCTCGTCGCGCCGCTTGTCGCGCGGGATCACCTGCGCCGCGGTCCCGTCGCGCCGGGGGATGAACCCGTCGAGCGTGAGCCCTTGCGAAAGGTCGCGGGTGCGGGAGAACGCGAGGACGTTGGAGCGCCAGTCCGCCTCGTTCGGCCCGCCGCCGTGGGCCGCGCGCCCCTCGCCGAACGTGTCCCCGAAGAGCACGAACACGCGCCCGTCCCCGCCGTCCCACAGGATTCCGAGATCGGTCCCATGCACCGCGAACCGCCGGTCGGTGGCGTTCATCGCCCCAGGCCCGGTGATCTGCGCGATCTGCTCAGTGTGTTCGACCTTCATACGGACCAGGCTAGGTGCGGCCCGCTCCTCGCGCCCGATCACCCGCGCCAGCTGTACTCGTGCTCCGGCCTTCCGGTCGCGCCGTAGCGCAGCCGCATCTCGACCGTGCCGGCTTCGGCCAGTGCGGTCAGGTAGCGCTGCGCTGTGGCGCGCGCGACGCCGAGTTCCGACGCGATCTCCGCCGCCGACAACGGGGTCGCGGCGCGCTGCAGCTGGTCGGACACCAGGCGGGCCGTCGCGCTCGACTGTCCTTTCGGGGCGGCGGCGCGGTCCTGTTCGTGGAGCACGCGGAACGCGCGGTCGACGTCCGCCTGGGTGAGGTTGGCGTCCTCGCCCACCAGCCGCCGGTACCGGGCGTAGCCGGTCAGGCGCTCGGCGAGCTGGCGCGTGGTGAACGGTTTGATCAGGTAGTTCAACGCGCCGCCGCGGAGCGCCGCGCGGACCGAGCGGGTGTCGGTCGCCGCGGACAGGATGATCGCGTCGGTCCGCAACTCCGCCAGCAGGCTCAACCCCGACTCGTCGGGCAGGTACACGTCGAGCAGCACCAGGTCCGGCGACAGCTCCCGCACCCGCGCGCGAGCCTCCGCCGCAGTGTGCGCCGTGCCGACCACCGCGAACCCCGGCACCTCGTCGACGAAACCCGCGTGCACTCCCGCCACCCGGAAGTCATCGTCCACGATGAGCGTGCGAATCATGCGTCCTCCAGCACATCAGGCAGTGCCGCCACGAACAGCGCACCCCGATCCTCCCCACCGGCATCCGCGAGCCACACATCGCCCCCGCGCGCACGGGCCGCCTGCCGCGCCAGCGCGAGACCCAGCCCGTGCCCCGGCGCGATCTTCGTCGACACCCCCTCGTCGAACAACGTTTCCCGCACCTCGGAAGCCACTCCCGCACCACTGTCCACAACGGATACGTGCAGGGTGGAACCGTTTCGCAGCAACGCGATTTCCACCGTGGAACGCGTGCCCATCCGGGCCGCGTGCACGGCGTTGTCCAGCAGGTTGCCGACCACCGTGTTCACCGCGATCGGGTCGGTCACGCTCGCCGGCACCCACGAGTCGTCGGCCAGCCCCAGGGTCACCCCCTTCTCCTTGGCCTGCTCGATCTTCGCGGACACCAGCGCCCGCAGGTAGGGATCGGTCACCGTGTCCCCGAGCCCGTCCGGGCTGACCGAGGTGTCCGTCAGCGCCTGCAGGTACTCGACGGCTTCTCCGTTGTGCCCCAGCTGAAGTAGTCCGGAGAGTGTGTGCAGCCGGTTGCTGAACTCGTGCCGCTGCGCACGCAGACCGTCCGAAAGGGACCGTACGGCGGACAGCTCCCGCGTCAGCGCGTCGAGATCCGTGCGGTCGCGGAAGGTCAGCACGCTGCCGAGGTCCCGATCATCACGGTGGACGGTCCGCGAGTTGACCACCAGCACCCGGTTTCCGGCCACCGCGAGGAGATTGTCCACGGGCTGCCTTTCCGCCACCGCTTTGCCGAGGCGCGGGGAAAGGTCCAGATCGGACACCGGAGCGCCCACCGGCAGCGGTTTCCCCAGCAGCCGCTCGGCTTCCGCGTTACGCACCGACACCCGGCCCGCCGCGTCCACCGCAAGCATGCCCTCGCCGATCCCGTGCAGCACGGCTTCCCGCTCGTACAACAGTTCCGTCAGCTCATGCGGTTCGAGACCGTGCGTCAACCGGTTCAGGCGCCAGCTCAGCAGCGCCGACGCGGCCACGCCGAGTGCCAGCGCGCCGGCCGCGAACAACGCGCTGGTCAGGGTCAGCCGGACCAGATCCCCTGTCGCGTCACCGATTTCGTACCCAACGCTGACCTCGCCGACCACCCGGCCGTCAACCGCGAAGATCGGTGTCTTGCTGCGCACCGAAACTCCGAGCGTGCCCTGCTGCACGGCACTGACGACGTCGTTGCCCGCCAGCGCTTCCGACGCATCCGTGCTGACCCGCTTGCCGATCTGGGTCACGTCGGGATGCGCCAGCCGGATGCTGTTGTCGTCGGTGATCACCACGAACAGCGCGCCCGTGCGACGGGTGACCGCCTGCACGAGCTCCTCGAGTTCGCCGCCCTGCTGCCTGGCGGTGGCGTTCGCGACCACCGCGGGATCGACCGCCACCGTGTGCGCGATCCCGAGGGCACGCTCGCCGTACTGATCGCGCAACGTGCCCCACAGCAACCAGCTCACCAGAGCGAGGCCCACGGCCAGCAGCAGCACGACGAGCCCGATCTGCAGGATCAGGATCTGCCGCGAGAACCGCATGCGCCCGAAGACACCTTTGTCCATGCGGCGACACAGTACCCGCTGGTCAAGACCATGCGGAAAATGAGCAAAACGCTAAGAACGCGCAGTGGGCACGCAGAACGCGGACAAGCTTCACCGGCCGAGGCCGGGGTTCTTAACGTGCGTTTCACGGTTCCCCCACCGAGTGACGAAGGAGTCACCCGATGTCCTCACCACTGATCGAACTGATCGGTGCCACCAAACGGTTCCCGAGCGGGAGCGGCTCGGTGCACACCGCGGTTCGCGATCTCGACCTCACCGTCGACCCGGGCGAGTTCGTCGCCGTCGTCGGGCCGACCGGGTGCGGCAAGTCGACCACCCTGTCGCTCGTCTCCGGGCTGCAACCGGCCTCGGCCGGACAGGTTCGGGTCAACGGCGAGCCCGTGACGTCCATTCCGGACGGTGTCGGCTACATGTTCCAGAACGACGCGGTGATGCCGTGGCGTTCGGTCCTGGACAACGTCGCGTCGGGCCCGCGGTTCCGCGGCGTGCCCAAGGCAAAGGCGCGCGAACAGGCCGCCGATTGGGTCGGCCGCGTCGGCCTCTCCGGGTTCGAAAAGTATTACCCGCACCAGCTTTCCGGCGGTATGCGCAAGCGGGTCGCGCTCGCCCAGACGCTGGTCACCGAGCCCCGCATCATGCTGATGGACGAGCCGTTCTCGGCACTCGACGTGCAGACCCGCGCACTGATGCAGGACGAGCTGCTCCGCCTGTGGTCGGGCAGCGGGGCGGCGGTCGTGTTCGTGACGCACGACCTCGAAGAGGCCATCGCGCTGGCCGACAAGGTCGTCGTGCTGACCAGCAGCCCGGCCACCGTCAAGGACGTGTTCACCATCGACCTGCCTCGCCCGCGACAGGTCGAGGAACTGCGCCTCACCGAGGGCTTCCTGCGGATCTACCGCGAGGTCTGGGAGTCGCTGCGCGGCGAGGTCGACAAAGCCCGGGGAGGAGTCCGCGATGTCGCTTGAGACAGCCCTGCCGATACTCGTGCAGCCGGAGACCGAGGAGATGATCCTTGCCCGGCAACGGAAACACGTCCGCCGCCGGAGCGTGAACACATGGCTGCTGCGGCTGGCGATCGTGGTCGTCTGGCTCGGCAGCTGGGAACTTTCCGCCAGGCTGTGGATCGACCCGTTCTTCTACTCGATGCCGTCCCGCATCTGGGACCGGCTCGCCGGCTGGTTCACCACCGGCACCGACTTCGGCTCGATCTGGTACCAGCTCTGGGTGACCGTCGAGGAAGCCGTGCTCGGGTTCGTGCTCGGCGCGCTCGCCGGTGTCGTCCTCGGCGTGATTCTGGGCCGCAGCCAGTACTTCGCGGACGTGCTGGCGCCGTTCATCAAGGCCGCCAACGCCGTGCCACGGATCGTGCTGGCCTCGCTGTTCGTCATCTGGTTCGGCCTCGGGCTCTCGTCGAAGGTCGCGACCGTGATCGTGCTGGTGTTCTTCGCGGTGTTCTTCAACGCCTTCACCGGCGCCCGCGAAGTGGACCGCAACCTGATCGACAACGCGCGCATCCTCGGCGCGGGACGGCTACAAGTGTTGCGCTCCATCGTGTTGCCGAGCGCGACGTCGTGGATTCTGTCCTCTTTGCACACCGCGTTCGGCTTCGCGCTGATCGGCGCGGTGGTCGGTGAGTACGCCGGATCCAAGGCCGGCATCGGTTTTCTCATCGCGAACGCGCAGGGCACGTTCGACTCGGCCGGCATCTACGCCGCCATGATCATCATCACCGTCGTCGCCCTGGTCGCGGAATGGGGCATCGGTCATCTGGAGAACCGGCTGCTGCGCTGGCGGCCGTCCGTTTCGAGCACCAGCACTTCTGCTGTCTAGAAAGGACACCGGATCAATGAGGATTCGCCGTATCACCGGCGCTGTGGCCGCGCTCGCGCTGGTCGTCGCCGGCACCACCGCCTGCCAGGACTCGCGTGTCGCGCAGACCGGGGCCGGCGGCAAACCGAAGGTGACGATCATCGTCGGTGGCCTGGAGAAAGTCATCTACCTGCCCGCGATGCTGACCCAGCAGCTGGGCAACTTCACCGCACAGGGCCTCGACGTCGAGCTCCAGGGTGAGCAGTCCGGCGCCACCGCGGAGACTTCGCTGGTGGCCAAACAGGTCGACGGCGTCGTCGGGTTCTACGACCACACGATCGACCTGCAGGCCAAGGACCAGTGCATCCAGAGCGTGGTGCAGATGGCCAACATTCCCGGCGAGGCCGAAATGGTCGGCACCAAGAGCACGATCAACAGCTCCGCGGACTTCAAGGGCAAGAAGCTGGGCGTGACCTCGCTCGGCTCGTCGACCGACTTCCTGACCAAGGCGCTCGCCGCGAAGGCGGGTGTCGGGGCCGACCAGTACACGCCGGTGAAAGTCGGTGCCGGGCAGACGTTCATCGCCAGCCTCGACAACGGCGGGATCGACGGCGGGATGACGACCGACCCGACGATCGCCCAGCTCACCAACACGGGCAAGGCGAAAGTGCTCTACGACATGCGCACGCCGGAGGGCACCAAGTCCGCGCTCGGCGGGCTGTACCCGGCGACGTCGCTGTACCTGAACTGCGACTTCGTCCAGCAGAACCACGACGTGGTGCAGAAACTCGCCAACGCGTTCGTGGCGACACTGAAGTGGATCAGCCAGCACAGTGCGGAGGAGATCGCGGCGAAGATGCCGCCCTCCTACAGCGGTGGCGACCAGGCGCTGTACGTGAAATCGATCAAGGACAGCATCGGGATGTTCAACACCGACGGGAAGATGGACTCCGACGGCGCGAAGAACGTGCTCGAGGTGCTGTCCTCGTTCTCGACGAACGTCAAGCCCCGCAAGGATTCCATCGACCTGTCGAAGACCTACACGACGGAGTTCGTGGACGCGGCGGCCAAGCAGGGCTGAATCAGGCAGGAAGGGGCCGGGCGATGGTGCCCGGGCCCTTTGCCTGTTCTTTAACTCTGCTTGGTTGGTTATTTTGAGCCTAAAGTAGCTGTTGGCCAACGATTTCCGAATCGATAATTACCGGCGGTACACCCCCGATCACGCTCTAGTCCCTGCCAGTGAACGGATTGGAATCCGCCATGAAATCGACCCTTGCCCGGTGCGCGAGCCTGCTCTCGATCGCCGCCGTCGCCACCACCGCCTTCGCGGGCACGGCGAGCGCCGCACCCGTGTTCGGCGCCAGCAACTTCTCCGGTGGAAACTGGGGTGGTTACGTAAGTTTCGGCAGTTTCACCAGCGCGACAGCCAGCTGGGTCGAACCGTCGGTCACCTGCAACTCCGCCAACGACCTGTTCGCCCCGTGGGTCGGCATCGACGGTGACGGCTCGTCGACCGTCGAGCAGACCGGCGTCGCGACCGACTGCTCCAGCGGATCGCCGGTGTACCAGGCGTGGTACGAGATGTACCCGGCCGCGCCGGTGTACTACAACGAACCCGTCAGCGCCGGTGACCACATCACCGCGACGGTGACCCGCACCGGCACGAGCAGCTACCAGCTCGTGATCAGCGACACCAGCCAGGGCTGGTCCAAGACCACGACGAAGTCGCTGGCCTCGCAGCACGCGTCGGCCGAGGCGATCATCGAGTCGCCGACCGACTCGTACCCGAACATCAGCGGCGGCGTGGCCTTCACCGGCGTCAAGTTCGACGGCACGAACCTCGCCTCGACCTCGCCGTCAGGCCTCGACGCCGACGACCGCGGCACCGGCACGTGGAGCCCCGGCGCGATCTCCAACGGCACCGACTTCACGATGACCCGCCACTGACCCCTGCAGGTCCACTCGCCGTGTTCGCCCGCCACGTCGGCGAGTTGGCTCCCCACGTCGGTGAGTTTGCCCGCCACGTCGGCGAGTTTGCCCGCCATGTCAGTGAGTTGGCTCCGGGCGCGGTGGCTTCGCCAGCACGGGAAGCCACCGCCCCGGGATCGGCCAACACGCCCGCGTACCGCGCCAACACGCGCGCGCAGCGGGCCAACACACCCGCGCGAATCGCCAACACGCCCGCGCGGCGGGCCAACACACCAGCGCGGCGGGCAAACACGGCGTCCGTCAGCGGCGCGGGTCCAGGATCAGCTTGCCGACCGTGGCACGGGAGCGGAGCGCTTCGTGGGCGGCCCGGGCCTCCGACAGCGCGTACTCACCACCGGCGATCGCGCGGATCTTGCCGGCCTGCGACAGCTCGAACAGCTCCGCCATCGCCTTGCCGTAAACGTTGCCCGGCAATGAAAGCGCGTGCGGAATCCACATTCCGGCGATGGCCGTCGAGTGGCGGAGCAGGGACCCCAGCTGCACCGGCTTCGGCTGCTCACGGCTCGCCATCCCGTAGAACGCGAGCCGGCCGAACGGAGCCAGCGCGTCGATGCTCTGGTCGGTGACCCGCCCACCGGTCATGTCGAGGACGACGTCCACCCGGTCGCCGCCGTTGGCCTCACGCAGGGTCGCCGTCATGTCCTCGGCCCGCGAGTCGACCGCGACGTCCGCGCCGAGTTCCAGCGCCAGCGCACGCTTCTCCTCGCTGCTCGCCGTCGCGATCACCCGCCCGGCGCCCCACGCTTTCGCCAGCTGCACCGCGATAGTGCCGACGCCACCGGCAGCCGCGTGCACGACGACGCTTTCCCCTGATTCCAGATGCACACTTTTGCGCAACAACAACCACGCCGTCGCACCCTGCACGATGAACGAAAGCGCGGAAAGGTCATCCACCCCGTCCGGCACCGGGACGAGGGTCCGACGCGCGGCGACCGTACGTTCGGCATATCCGCCGCTGCCGGTGAGGGCGACCACGCGGGTACCGTCGGAGGTGCGCCCGACCACCTCGCCGCCGGGCACGAGTGGTAGCTCACTCGGTGCCAGGTAAGTGTTTTCGGCCTGATGGGTGTCCGCGTAGTTGACCCCGGCGTGGTCCACCTCGATCAGCACCTGCCCCGCACCGGGCACCGGATCGGGCAGTTCGACATTTAGCAGGACTTCGGGACCACCGAACTCGGTCACTTGGACAGCACGCATGGAGTAAACCTTACTCCCCGGTAATGGGATGAATGGCGGTAGTGTTGTCCGGGCCGTGGGGATTTGTCATCGGGGGAGCTATGAATGACAAAAAGGTCAGCTATCCAATACCGGGGGACATCGGATATGTCGTCGTCGGGGACTACCAGCGACGGCTGACGGTCGAGCTGAACGTGCAGGCCGTGCGCAAGCTGCCGGCCTCCGTGGTCAGCAAACGGGTGATGATCGCCGCGAAGCGCGCGCTAGCCTCGGCGCGCAGCGAGGACGGCGTCGTAGAGCTCTTTCCTGGAGACGCCGGTGACATCGGCGATTTCGGCGGCGACGGATTTGAGTCGCTCGCCGGCGGCGACGCGTGACGCCACCTCCTCGACCAGGTCGCTGACACTCACCGCGGCCGGCTGGGCGCCTTCGAGCACCACGGTGATCTCGCCGCGCACGCCGTCGGCCGCCCACTCGGCGAGTTCGGCGAGCGTCCCGCGGCGCACCTCCTCATAGGTCTTCGTCAGCTCGCGGCACACGGCCGCGCGACGGTCGCCAAGCGTCTGCGCGGCCTCCGCCAGGGTTGCCGCGAGCCGGTGCGGCGACTCGAAGAACACGACGGTGCGCTGCTCAGCGGCCAGTGAGGCGAACCATTTGGCCTTTTCGCCGGCCTTGCGTGGCGCGAAACCCTCGAAGCAGAACCGGTCGCTCGGCAGCCCGGACACGGCGAGTGCGGTGGTCACCGCCGATGGCCCGGGCAGGCACGTCACCGGCAGGTTCTCCGCGACACAGGCCGCGACCAGGCGATATCCCGGGTCGGAGACGCTGGGCATGCCCGCGTCGGTCACCAGCAGCACCGTCTCGTCGGCGTGCAATGCCTCGAGCAGCTTGGGTAGCCGCGCTGTCTCGACGTCCTCGTAGAAGCTGACGATGCGTCCGCTCGGTGTGACGTCGAGCGCCGCGGCCAGCGCGCGCAGGCGCCGGGTGTCCTCCGCCGCGATGACGTCGGCGTCGCCGAGTGCGCTGACCAGGCGGGGTGAGGCGTCCCGTGAGTCACCGAGCGGGGTGGCGGCGAGGACGAGCGGCATAGGTGCAGCTTACGGGCCACCCCTAGAATCCAGGCGTGACCGCCATGCTGACGCGCCCAGCTCCGGATCCGGTGGAGGCGCTGCGCCCGCCGACGGACCGCGAGGCGACGCTGTTGGGGCGGCCGATGCCGTCGGACCGGCTGCGCGGCTGGATCGTCACGATCGTGCTGGGCGTGGTCGCGGCGATCACCCGGTTCCAGAATCTGGGGTTCCCGACCGACAAGGGCACCCCGATTTTCGACGAGAAGCATTACGTGCCGCAGGCGTGGCAGATGCTGCGCAACGGCGGGTTCGAGGACAACGCCGGGTACGAGCTGGTGGTGCACCCGCCGCTGGCGAAGCAGCTGATCGCGGTCGGCGAGTGGATGTTCGGCTACGACGGGTGGGGCTGGCGGTTCAGTTCTGCGGTCGCGGGCACGATCATCGTGGTCCTCGCGGTGCGGGCCGCACGCCGGCTGACGCGGTCCACGCTGCTCGGTGGGGTCGCGGGCATCCTGGTCATCTGCGATGGTGTGCTTTTCTTGCAGTCGCGGATGGGGATGCTCGACATTTTCATCGCCCTGTTCTCGTTCGCCGCGTTCGCGTGCCTGTTGGTGGATCGGGACCAGGTGCGGCAGCGGTTGGCGGTCGCGGTCCGGGAAGGCTGGGCGGACGAGTCGCCGTGGGGGCCTCGGCTGGGTTTCCGCTGGTGGCGGTTCGCCGCGGGGGTTTGTGTCGGGCTCACTTTCGCGGTCAAATGGTCCGGCTTGTACTACATGGCTTTCTTCGGCCTGCTCGTCGTCGGCCTGGATGTGGCGGCCCGGCGCGCGGCGGGTGTTCCCCGGCCATGGCTGGGCACCCTGCGGCGCGATGTCCTGCCCGCGCTGTGGGCGATGGTCGCCATTCCGGTTTTGCTGTACCTGGCAAGCTGGTGGTCGTGGTTCGCGAGCGAGTCCGCGACCGACCGGCATTACACGGAGATCAAGAACATCGCGCCGGGTTTCTGGGGCTGGGTGCCAGCAGGGCTGCGTTCGCTGGGTGATTACTCGATGAACGTGCTGCACTTCCACGAAACCCTGTTGACGCCGAAAAATGATCCGCATCCGTGGGAGTCGAAGCCGTGGGTGTGGCCGATGGGCCTGCGTCCGATGCTCTATTACTATGAGTCGGGCACGGCGGTTTGTGGCACAACGGACTGCGTCCAGGCAACGATGTTGATCGGGACGCCCGCGACCTGGTGGCTGGCCCTACCGATGATCGGCTGGGGTTTCTGGCGCTGGTTCTTCCGGTTCGACTGGCGCTATGCCATGGTCCTGACGGCTTATTTTGCCGGATACCTGCCGTGGTTCACCAACATCGACCGGCAGATGTACTTTTTCTATGCCACACCCATGGCCCCATTTCTCGCCCTGGGCCTGACACTTGTGCTCGGGCAAATCCTCGGCAGCGCCAAGCGAGGTTTCGAGCGCCGGGGCACAGGATTGTTGGTGGTGGCACTGTACGTCGGGCTCGTGGTCGCAAACTTCGCCTGGCTCTGGCCAATCCTCAATGGTGACCCCATCTCCGGTGCCCACTGGCAAGCGGAACTATGGCTACCAAGCTGGCGCTAGCCGCGTAGCAAGCAAACTCACCGACGCCACGGGCAAACTCACCAACGCGGCAAGCAAACACGCCCGCGCCACGGGCAAACACGCCGGAACCTGGCAACGGAACGCAACAACAAGAACAGCCCATCCACACCTCCCCCAACCCCGATAGAAAGCCGCCCTAGCGGTTGGCACGTCGTGTCAAGGGTGGACGAAGTCCATCGCGAAGCGACGCCGAAGGCGCCCTTGACGCGACGTGCCAACCGTTAGACGATCGGCGATCGGGGTGGGCGCGACACCGTCACCCGGCGCGGAGCGCCGGGACCCCTCGCGCGGAGCGCGAGGGAAAAGAAAAAGATGTCCTCGCCGGACGGGCAGGCTCCAGGATGGCCGGGCCCAAAGGGATCTCACCTTGAGTGGGTGGTTGAGTTGGGTGGTCATCCCGTCGCCTGCGGTTTTCGAATATCACTTTTCGTCAGACCCGCAAGCATTGGTCTCTCGGCCGCCGGACCCGGCCAAGGTTGCGGCCCTGACGAAAAGTGATCGTGCCGGTGTCAGGCGACGGGATGACCACCCAACTCGAGCCGTCGGCTTGCGCCGCAGCCTCACGCCCGCGGCGGCAATGCCCTCGTACCCGACGCTTGCTGCCTGGGCACGATCCGAGTCACCGGCCCGTCCGCGGACTTACCTGCCCGGGCCAGCCAGCCTTCGACCTCCCGCCGGACGGCGTTCAGTGTCGGCCGCCGCCGGGGTTCGTTGTCGAGCGAGGCGATCAGCAGCCGGGCGTGCGCCGAGCGTTGGGGCAGGCGTGACGCCGGTTCCGCCCGAGCCGCCGCCATCAACGCTGCCATCGGGCTTTCGCGGGTGCCGCGCGGCGGATAGCCCGACAGCGCATAGGAAACCGTCGCCGCGAGCTGCCAGGCATCCGAAGCCGGGGAGGCAGCGGCACCAGCCGCCTGCTCGGGCGCGACGAAGTCCGGGGTGCCGATCATCATGCCGGTGGCGGTCATCGTCGAGTCGCCGCGGCTGCGGGCGATCCCGAAGTCGATCAGGTGCGGCAGGCCACCTGGGTCGAGGATGATGTTCGACGGCTTGATGTCCCGGTGCAGCACACCTTTCTCGTGCGCGGCCGCGAGTGCACCGGCTGTCGTCGCCCAGAGGCGTGCGGCGGCGATGTCGTCGAGCGGGCCCTGGGCGTCGACCGCCGTGGCGAGTGCCTGGCCCTCCAGGTATTCCATCACCAGCGCGAGCCCGTCCGGCTCCTCGACCAGGTCGTACACCTTCACGCAGTTCGGGTGGCTGACCATGGCGAGGGCGCGGGCCTCGCGGCGCATGCGTTCCTCGGTGTCCTGGTCGGGCGCGTGCGCGATCTTCAACGCGACCGTGCGGCCCAGCTGGTTGTCGACCGCCTGCCACACCGTGCCGAACCCACCGTGCCCGAGCCTGCGGACCCGCCGGTATCGCTCGCCGCCATTGGCCGTCGAGCCGGGCGGCAGGGGCACCGGGCCTGGCGCGGACGCGAGCTGCTGTGCGGGCGCGACCGTCGTCGGCTTGTATTCCTTCGGGGGCACGGGCGGCGGTGTGGGTCGCGGCTGCGGTGGCGGTTCGGGCTTGCGTTCCTGCCGTGGCCGGTTGATCACCGACCACGGCGGCGGCCCGACCAGCGTGACCGGGATCAGCCCCAGCACGGCGACCGGCAGGAAACCGAGCCACAGGTGCACGGCCGTGTTGGCCTCGACGGTCGCGCTGAACACCACGAAGATCACGTACGGCACCCACAGCAGCCGGCCCGGCCACTTCTGCCCACGCCGCATCGCCGTCCGCGCCTGCAGCATGATGAAGAACATCGTCAGCACCGGCAGCCCGACGAGCGCGCCGAGGTAGTAGCCGTAGGCGAGCGTGCTGCCCGAGGGGTAGAAGAGCGTCTCGAAGACGTTCTGCCCGCCGCCGAGGTACTGGCTCTGCCTGCCGATGAACCCGCAGTACTGCCGGTTGAGCGTGCCCACCTCACTCGCGGACAACCCGGACTGGTGCCCGGTGAACGCGGCGCGGAACGTGCCCGAGATGCCGTTGGCCAGCAGCCACGGCACCAGGAACACCAGCACCACCCCGGTCACGGCGATCACGCTGATGGTCACCGCGTCATATCTGTTGCCCGTGAACTTGCGCATCATCGCGACGATCACGGCGCCCAGCACCGGGAACAGCGCGATCAGCGCACCGGCCGCACTGGTCGCCCACACCCAGTCACCGGGGCAGAACCCCGGGTTGAACAAGGTATGCGCGAGGGACAGCAACCAGCTCGCGAATGCGTTCACCGCCGGTCCCTCCTGCTCGGGTGTGTCGGGCCCCCACCCTATTCGTCCTTCTGACGCAGGATCCGACTGGCAGGTTGCGGTCGGATTCCGGGTCGGCGGCCTGACCGGCACGCCCGCCTGGATTGACCCGTTTCTCCCCCAATGGCGGTAACCCTTAAGGGTTATGCGTGCTACGTTCGGTGCCCTTTCGGACACGAGAACGCACTGGGGAGAAGCGGATGTTGACCGCGCCCGACACGGCCACCATGCAGGACGACACCACGCGCTACCTGTGCGCGGCGACGCACCTCGACTACCGGTACGCGGACGCGGCGATCCGCGAGTTCGTGGTCGAGCCGACGCGGCCGATCCCGCCCTCGCCCGGCTTCCAGCCGGTGAGCGTGCTGGTCGAGGCCATCGCGTCCCGCGCCCGCCGCAAGTACCGCGACGGGGCGCTCGCGGTGCTGCTGGGTCTGTTCATCTGGCTCGCCTGGGGCACGTGGCTGCTCTACGGCTGGCTGATCGTGGGCGTGGCCGCGGCGGTCCCGTCGATGCTCGGCAAGGGCAGCCGGGCGCGCAAGGCCGGCGCCGCGATCGCCGTGGCCGCAGGGCTCGTGCTGATCATCGCCTTGGTGTCCGGCGGGTTGCAGGACATGCTCGACTCCGGTTCGAGCAGCCGGTACTACGCCGACGACTACTACCCCTACGAGACACCCGTCGAGCTGTGGCCGATCTCGCTGATCCCGCTCGCCCTGATCGGCGTGCTGCTGATCGGCGACCGGTTGTTCGTGTGGAACCTGCTGCGCACCCGCTTCGGTTACGGCACCAGGAACCTGCCACCGGCTGACCCGTTCGAGGCGCAGCAGCAGATGCTCTCGATGAGCCCGCCCCGGTTCGTGCGCCACCTCGACCGCTACCGCGCCGCCATCCCGTGGCCCGACGGCGGCGCGCCGCTGATCGTGCATCGCGGCTACAACCCGTTCGTCGGTGCCGGCCTGCACCGCGAACCCTGGTCGATGGCGTTGCCGCTGGAAAAGCTGTCGAAGGACACGAAACCGGACGGCTCACCGTTCGACGAGCTGACCACGGTCTCCTTGTACGACAAGGTGCGCGAAGCGATGTCGGCGCTGCAGGCGAGCACGGCGCTCTCGCCGGACCAGCGCCTGCGCGACCTGAAGATCATCGACGCGGTGTACGCGTCCTCGTCGGAACTGATCGACCATCTCGAAGACCCGGCGGCCGGCCTCTATCTGTCCGATGTGGACTTTCCGCCGAACCCGGCGCTGCCGCCCGCCGAGGTCGCCGAGCTGCGCCGCCAGCCACGGGAATGGGCGCGCTACTACCTGTGCTTCCAGGTCGAGACCTGGGACCGCGACCTGGTGATGTCGAGCTACCTGCACGCGGCGGTCGACGAGACCACGCTGTACCTGGAATGGACCCCGACCGTGCTGCCCCCGATCCACCCGGGGTACCGCGCGGTCGACAGGATGACGTCGAACCTCGCCGTCCCGCTCGGCCAGGCGTTGCTGCGCTGGGTGAAGCTGCCCGCGTCGATCCTCGGCCGCACCGTGCACACGCTCGGGCTGATCCACCCGCTGCGCCGGGAGCGCGGGGTGATCAACCCCGACGCGTACGGCTCGCTGCGCACGTTGCGGGAGATGGCCGCGGCCAGCGATGTGCCGAGCTACTTCCAGCTCGTCGACGTCGAGCGCTACGAGAAGATCATGCACAGCAGGCTGATCCCGGCGATCAGCCGCATCCTGCGTGACAGCGGCTACTCGCCCGCCACGTTCGAACGCCAGGCCGCGATGGTCGTGAACAACGACGTCACCATCGAACGGAACTTCGGCGCGTTCAACGTCGGCGGCAAGGTGTTCGGCGACCTGGGCGGCGCGACCGTGAAGGGCGGGGACGAGTGAACAACGTCAATATCGGCGGCGACAACTACGGCGCCTTCAACGTCGGCGGCACGGTCAAGGGGAACCTGAGCGGCGCGACGGTGCACAACCCGCGGCTGGCGGAGCTGCTGGGCCAGTTGCGCGACGACGCGCCCGAGGCGCGCGCCGAACTCGCCCAGCTGCAGGAGGATGTCGCGTCCGGCGCCGCGAAACCCGCGGAAGTGCGGTCCCGCTGGGAAAAGATCAAGGCGACGCTGACCGGGATGGCCGAGGTCAGCGGCCCTGTCGCGAAGACCGTGACCGCGGTGCACGAGCTGATCTCGGCACTCTGAGCCATGATGTGGGGACCGGCTCGACGACGAGGAGGTCTATCCCATGGGTGGCTACGCCGAGGAATACCAGCGCAGCCTGGCCGACCCGGACGGGTTCTGGCTGGACGCGGCCAAGGCCATCGACTGGGTCCGCGAACCGCGGAAAGCGCTCGACGCGACGAACGCGCCGCTCTACCGCTGGTTTCCCGGCGGTGAGCTGAACACGTCGTACAACGCGCTGGACCGGCATGTCGAGCGCGGCCGCGGCGAACAGGCGGCGTTGATCTGGGATTCGCCCGTCACGTCGAGCAAACGGACGTACAGCTACGCCCAGTTGCGGGACGAGGTCGCGCGTTTCGCCGGTGCGCTGCGCTCGCTCGACGTCGGCAAGGGCGACCGGGTGATCATCTACATGCCGATGGTGCCCGAGGCCGTCATCGCGATGCTGGCATGCGCACGGATCGGCGCGGTGCACTCGGTCGTCTTCGGCGGCTTCGCACCGAAGGAACTGGCGGCCCGGATCGAGGACGCCAAGCCGAAGGTCATCGTCGCGGCGTCGTGCGGGGTCGAGCCCACGCGGGTGGTCGAGTACAAGCCGATCATCGACGCGGCGCTCGGCGCGACCGCGCACCAGCCGGACAAGATCGTTGTGCTGCAACGGGATGCGGCCAAGGCGGAACTGGGCCCGCGCGACGTCGACTGGCAGGACCTGACCGCCGAGCCGGCCGCCCCGGTGCCCGTCGCGGCGACCGATCCGTTGTACATCCTCTACACGTCGGGCACCACAGGGAAGCCGAAGGGCGTCGTCCGGGACACCGGCGGGCACGCGGTCGCGCTCGCGTGGTCGATGGGCGCGGTGTACGACATCCAGCCGGGCGACGTCTGGTGGACCGCGTCCGACGTCGGCTGGGTCGTCGGGCACTCGTACATCGTGTACGCACCGCTCCTGATCGGCGCGACAACCGTGCTGTACGAAGGAAAACCGATCGGCACGCCGGATGCGGGCGCGTTCTGGCGCGTCATCTCCGAACACCGCGCGAAGGCGTTGTTCACCGCACCGACGGCGCTGCGCGCGATCAAGCGCGTCGACCCGGACGCCCGCGAACTCGAAGCGTACGACCTGGCCGATTTCGAGACCCTGTTCCTCGCCGGGGAGCGGCTCGACCCGGAAACCTACCGGTGGGCACACGAAAAGCTCGGCACGCCGGTCGTCGATCACTGGTGGCAGACCGAAACGGGCTGGCCGATCGCGGCGAACCCGCGCGGCCTCGAACCCATGCCGGTGAAACCGGGCTCGGCGACGGTGCCGCTGCCGGGCTATGACGTGCGGATCCTCGACCCGGCCGGCGAGCCGCTGCCGGCCGGCCACGAGGGCGCGATCGCGATCCGGCTGCCGCTGCCGCCGGGCACCCTGCCGACGCTGTGGGGCGATGACCAGCGGTACATCGACTCGTACCTGTCGGAGTACCCGGGCTTCTACCTGACCGGCGATTCGGGCTACCAGGACGACGAAGGCTACCTGTTCGTGATGGGCCGCACCGACGACGTGATCAACGTGGCCGGGCACAGGTTGTCGACCGGCTCGATGGAGGCGGTGCTCGCGGCGCATCCGGCGGTCGCGGAGTGTGCGGTGATCGGCGTGCACGACGAGCTGAAAGGCCAGCTGCCGCGCGGGCTCGTGGTGCTCAAGGCCGGGGCGGACATCCCGGAGGACACGCTGCGTGAGGAGCTCATCGCCGCGGTGCGCCGCGACATCGGGCCGGTGGCGGCATTCCGTCAAGTGTCCATTGTAGACGCGCTGCCGAAGACGCGGTCCGGCAAGATCCTCCGCAAGACGATGCGCGGCATCGCCGAAGGCCGGGACGAGCCGGTCCCCTCGACCATCGAGGACCCGGCGGTGCTCGACGCGCTCCGCCCCATCCTGCGGTGAACCGGTAGTTTGCCGATACCGCAAGGAACTTTGCCTCCGCGCCAGCAGGCGGCCGAAACTGCGATCATGACGACGGAGAAGACCGGCCTGTCCGGCTCGATCGCCCTGATCACCGGTGCCACCGCGGGCATCGGTCGCGCCACCGCGCTCGCCCTCGCCGAACGCGGCGCGGAGGTCATCGTGCACGGCCGCGACCCGGATCGGGCAGCGGACACCGTCACCCGCATCGAGGCACTCGGCGGCAAAGCCCGATTCGAGGCTGCCGATCTCGCCGACGCGGGCGAGGTCCGCCGCCTGGCCCAGGCCGCCGGCCAGATCGACATCCTGGTCAACAACGCGGGCATCTTCCGATTCGCGCGTACCGCCGACACCGACGACACCACCTTCGACGCGCATGTCGACGTCAACCTGCGCGCCCCGTTCCTTCTGGTGCAGGCACTCGCTCCGGGCATGGCAGCCCGCGGCCGCGGTGCGGTGGTCAACGTCAGCAGTGGTGCCGCGGCCGTTCCGGGCCACGGCACCGGCATCTACGGGGCGACCAAGGCCGCCCTCGAATCGCTGACCCGGGCCTGGGCCGCCGAGTTCGGTCCCGCCGCGGTCCGGGTCAACACCGTCGCCGCAGGCCCCACGCGCACCGAAGGCACCGCCGCATTCGGCGAACAGTTCGAGACAGCCGGGAAATCGACCGCGCTGCAGCGCCTTGCCGACGCGGGCGAGATCGCGGACGCGATCGCCTTCCTCGTCTCCCCCGCGGCCGGCTACGTCAACGGCGCGGTGTTGAACGCCATGGGCGGCATGCCCGCCATCGGCTGATCACCCGTGGACCATCGAGCCGACCACCGAAAGAACTGCGCTGTTCGGGCGGACCCACTGTGAGGCATTGCATACCGGGATGAAGTGGTCTATACCTTTGAGGATCCGCTCCCCCCGACAGCCGGAGTGTGCCCGATGCGTAGACGCGTGTCCCTGGCAAGTTTGTTCGGCGCGGCTCTCCTGGTGCTCACCGCATTCGCCCAGCCGGCGAGCGCGGAGGGGACCAGCAAGCAGCTGACCGACGTGATCCCCATCCCCGTTGACGCGAAACCCAACCCGCGAGCCGATTTCCGGCTCGACCCGGCGACCGTGATCGTCGCCGACCGAAACGCCCGGCAGGTCGCCGACTACCTCGGCGGCCTGCTGCGGCCGTCCACCGGCTACCGGTTGCCGGTGGTGTCGCGCGGTGGCGGCTCGACGATCGAGCTGGACCTCGGCCCGACCGCGAAGGTCGGTGACCAGGGCTACCGGCTCGACACCGACCGGCACGGCGTGACGATCCGCGCCAACACGACCGACGGCCTGTTCGCCGGCGTGCAGACGCTGCGCCAGCTGCTGCCCGCGTCGATCGAGGCGAAGTCCGTGCAGCGTCACGCGCGCTGGGTGGTGCCCGGCGGCAGCATCACCGACTACCCGCGGTTCGGCTACCGCGGCGCGATGCTCGACGTGGCCCGGCATTTCTTCACACCGGACCAGGTCAAGCTGTACATCGACCAGATCGCCCAGTACAAGATCAACCGGCTGCACCTGCACCTGGCCGACGACCAGGGCTGGCGGATCCAGATCAAGAGCTGGCCGAACCTCACGGCCCACGGTGGCAGCACCGAGGTCGGCGGCGGCGCCGGTGGCTACTACACGCAGGACCAGTACAAGGACCTCGTGGCGTACGCCGCCTCGCGGCACATCACGATCATTCCCGAGATCGACATGCCCGGGCACACCAACGCGGCGTTGTCGTCGTACGCGGAGCTGAACTGCGACGGCGTGGCCCCGCCGCTCTACACCGGCACCGACGTCGGCTTCAGCTCGTTCTGCGTGGACAAGGACATCACGTACAAGTTCCTGGACGACGTGATCCGCGAGCTCGCCGCGATCACCCCGGGCAAGTACCTGCACATCGGTGGCGACGAGGCGCACGCGACCACCCCGGCGGACTACCAGACGTTCATGGGCAAGGTGCTCCCGATCGTGGCGAAGTACGGCAAGTTCGCCGAGGGCTGGAACGAGATCGCGAGCGTCAACCCGCCCGTGACCACGGTCCCGCAGTTCTGGGACACCGACGGCCAGGACGCCGCGACGGCCGCCGCGGCCGCGCGGGGCAACAAGATCCTGATGTCGCCGGCAAACAAGGCGTACATCGACCAGCAGTACAACCCGGACAGCCCGCTCGGCCTGCACTGGGCCGGGTACGTCGAGGTCCAGGACTCCTACGACTGGGATCCCGCCACGGCCGTGCAAGGCGTGAGCGAGAATCAGGTGGCCGGGGTCGAGGCGCCGTTGTGGTCGGAGACGATCACCGACAACCACGACATCGAGTACCTGGCGTTCCCGCGGCTCGCGGGGATCGCCGAGATCGGGTGGTCGCCACAGTCGACGCACGACTGGAACACCTACCGTGAGCGGCTGGCCGACCAGGGTCCGCGATGGGACGCCGAGGGCATCAACTTCTATCGGTCACCGCAGGTGGACTGGAAGTAGTCTCAGTAGACACTGTCCACATCTTTTGATATCAAGGTCTTCTTGGGTGAACAACTCATGACGGAGACCTGAATGCAGTACGAACGCTTCATTGCCCTCGGGGATAGCTGCACCGAGGGGCTGTACGACCCGTACCCGGGCAGCACCAGCTACCGGGGCTGGGCGGATCTGGCCGCGGCGAGTCTCGCCACGGCCAACCCCCAGCTCCGGTATGCCAATCTCGGCGTCCGGGGGCGGCGGCTCGACCAGATCGTCGTCGAGCAGATCCCGTCCGCGCTCGACCTGCAGCCCGACGTCGTGGCACTCTTCGGCGGCGCGAACGACGTCATGAACCGGAACTCGCGGGCCGAGGTCGTCGCCCGGCGCGTCGACGCGGCGGTGCGGATGCTAACCAGGTCGGTGCCGACGGTCGCGGTGTTCACCCTGAGCGATGTGTCCAGCCGGATCCCCGGCGTGCTGCCCATCCGCCCCCGCATCGACGCGCTGAACGTCGCGATCCGCGAGTCGGCCGCGCGACACGGCGCGCTGCTGGTGGACCTCGCCGACGAGCAGGTGGACGACCTGCGCTACTTCGGCCCAGACCGGCTGCACCTGTCGGAACCGGGACATCGGCGGCTTGCGGCGCACCTGTTGACCCGGCTCGACGTGCCATTCGATCCGGCTTGGCTCGAACCGCTTCCCGGGGAGCCGGTCCACCCGGGGTTGGGCTCGCACGCCCACTGGATGTGGCATGAGGTGCTCCCGGCCGCCGCCGCCCGCACCCGCGACTGGTTCACGGGCCGTTCCCCCGGCGACGGCTTCACCGCGAAACGCCCCGAACTGTTGCCTGTCCTCGCCGACAAGTTGAACCCGTGGCCCGCGACCCCCGGCAGCGCCTGATCTCCAGTGCCGTCGCCCTGCTCGCCTCCGACGGCGTCGAGGCGGTGACCCTGCGGCGGATCGCCAGGGCGGCCGGGGTTTCACACAGCGCCCCACTGCGTCACTTCAGCGGCCGCGCGGAGTTGCTCTCGGCCGTGGCCGGCGAAGGCTTCGCGGAACTCGGCGAGGCCGCCCTCCCGTCGACGGACGCGCAGGCCCGGTTGCTGGCGGCATGCCACGCCTATGTCGAGTTCGCCCAACGCAACCCGGCGATGTTCGAGCTGATGTTCAGGCACGATCTGATCGATACGGCTGGTCTGGATCAAGCGCTGTTCGTGAGGTTCACGAAGCTGGTCGCGGACGCGCAGGCAGCGGGCTGGCGTGCCGACGCCGACACCCAGGGATTGGCGGCGTCACTGTGGGCGGCTGTGCACGGGCTGGCGGTTTTGTGGTTGTGGGGTGGATTGGCGGCGCGGGATTTATCGTCCATATTGGACGTGACGTTGGCCAGCTATCTGCCTCGGTAAACCAAAAGACAAAAGATTAAAAGATGCCTCGCCGGCGGGCAGGCTCCGGGATGAGGGGAGCCAGGGGATCTTGCGTTGGGTGGGTGGTTAAGTTGGGTGGTCATCCAACTCGGTCCTTGGCTTTCGCCGCTACTGTCTGCCCGGACTGATCCGCTTTCCTGCCGCCCTCAGGGTTTCCCAGGCCTTGTCGATGTGGTGTTCCTTCGTGGCCGGGCTGCCGATCGCCATTCGTAGCCAGACCTCGTCGCCGATCTTTGTGTGGCTCAAATACAATTCGCCCGAGGCGTTGACAAGTTCCATCACGTCATGCGCATCGGTCCGAAGTGGACGGAAGCATACCAGGCCGAACGGGTGGTGCGACCGTAGCTCGAAGTCCGGGTCCGCCGCGACGAGCGAAGCGAACCGCTCGGCTAGGGCGATGCCCGTCCGAACGTGGTCCCGCAAGCCTTCCGCCCCATACCACCGGATCACCGACCACAGCTTCAGCGCACGGAAACGCCGCCCCAACGGAACTTGCCAGTCCCGGTAGTCGATCACGTCACCGGACTCGCTCGCCTGGTTGCGCAGGAACTCCGGCAGAATCGAAAGGGTATCGATCATCGGCTTACGGTCCCGGACCCACAGAACAGTGCAGTCGAAGTTCGTCAGCAGCCATTTGTGCGGGTTCGTCGCATACGAGTCCGCGTATTCGGCTACGCCATCGTTGATCCACCGCAGTTCCGGACAAACGGCGGCAACACCGGCGTAGGCAGCATCGACATGTAGCCAGATTCCGCGTTCCCGGCAGATCTCGCCGATAGCGCGCACGGGATCGATCGCCGTCGTGGACGTGGTGCCGATCGTCGCGCACACCATCACCGGAATGGCGCCCGCTGCGACATCCTCGTCGATCAAGGTGAGCAGGTGCGCCGGGTCCATCTCGAGTGTTTCGGGGTCCACCCGCACAGTCCGGACATTGTGGGCGCCGATCCCCGCGATCCGGCCCGCCTTCTCCAACGACGAATGCGTCTGCGAGGAAACGTAAACCGTGTACCGCTCCCCGATCCCGTCCGCTCCGGCGACACCACCGCTCACCCGCTGCAGCGCCGAGAGCATCGCGACGAGCGACGCGCCCGAGGCGGAATCCTGGATCACGCCACCACCGGCCGAATCCGTCCGGAAATGCGCGCGCAGTCCGAGTAGCTCCGCGAGCCAGTCGACGGTCAACGTCTCCAGCTCGGTGCAGGCCGGGCTCGTCGCCCAGAGCATGCCCTGCACCCCGAGACCCGACGAAAGGAGGTCACCGAGGATGCCCGGCCCGCTGCCGTTGGCCGGAAAGTACGCGAAGAAGTTCGGGTGTTGCCAGTGCGTGATGCCGGGCATGATCACGCGGTCCAGATCGGCCAGCACCTTCTCGTACGGCTCGCCCTGCTCGGGTGGATGCGCGGGCAGCATCGCCCGCACCTCGCCCGGCCGCGACTGCGAGCGCACCGGGTACTTCTCGATCCCGGCGAGGTAGTCCGCGATCCAGTCCACGACCTGCTTGCCATAGTGCCGGAACTCCTCCGGCGACATATGCCCTGCCATGCACCCCAGCTGACCAGGTCCGAGCCGGGTTCCGCAACCGGCCCGGCCCGGCGGAGTCCGCAAGGGCAGTCGAACCTTCATACCCGGCCCTGGCAAAGTGGTCATTGTGACCGAACCGGTGCTCGATCTCCGGCCCCCGGCGAACCGGGTGAACCGCCGCGCGGTGCTGTTCTGGACGACCAGAGCCGCACTGGGCTGGCTGGTGCCGCTGATCGCCGAACTGCTCTGGCTCGTCCTCGGCGACGGCGGCACCCCGCTGACGACAGCCCTGGTCATCACCGCGGTGATCGCGATCGCGCACCTGCTGGTGATGCCGCAATGGCGCTACCGCGTGCACCGCTGGGAGACGACCGACCAGGTCGTGTACACCCAGTCCGGCTGGTTCAACCAGGAGCGCCGGATCGCGCCGGTGTCCCGGATCCAGACCGTCGACACCGAACGCGGCCCGCTGGAACGCATGTTCGGGCTCGCCAACCTGACCGTCACGACGGCGTCCGCGCGCGGCCCGGTGCACATCCACGGCCTCGACCTCGACACCGCCCAACGACTCGCCGCCGATCTCGCCACCCGCACGCAGGCCACCGTCGGAGACGCCACGTGATGGAGCCGCTGCCATGGCACCGGCTGAGCGCCAAAATGCTCGCGGTGCACCCGGTGCAGGAGATCATCCGGTTCCTGCCCGTGCTCATCGGCGTCCTGTTCATCGGCCGCAGCGGGCAGGGCCCGATCTGGAGCCTGATCGGCCTCGGCATCGCGGTGCTGGGCGGGTTGCTCCGCTGGTTCACCACGACGTACCAGATCACGCCGACGCACATCCGCGTGCGCCGCGGGCTGCTGCGCCGCCGCGAGCTTTCCGTGCCCAGAGACCGGATCCGCTCGGTCGACCTGAGCGCCCATCCGCTGCAACGGATCCTCGGCCTGAGCCGGATCGTGATCGGCACCGGCCGGTCGGACCGCCACGACGAGGGCGTCACCCTCGACGCGCTCGCGGTCGCGCAGGCGGCGCGGCTGCGTGAAGAACTGTTGCACCGCACCGTTTCCGTCGAACAGCCGGCGAAGCCACAGGGCGCGACCATCGCCCGGCTCTCGCCGCGCTGGGTCCGATTCGGACCGTTCACCCTGTCCGGGATCGCGACGATCGGCGTCGTGGTCGGCTCACTGGTGAACCTGTTCAACGAAACCCGCCTCGACCCCGACAACTTCGGGCTGCTGCGCTCGGTCATCAACCAGCTCACCTCGGTGCCGGTCGCCGTCGCGATCGCGGAGATCACCTTGTTCGCGGCGGTGCTCGTCGCGGTACTGTCCGCGCTCGCGTACATCCTGGCGTTCTGGAACTTCCGGCTGGTGCGCACGGACGGCACGCTGCACGTCACCCGCGGTCTGCTCACCACCCGGTCGACGACGATCGAGGTGCGGCGCCTGCGCGGCGCCGAAATCAGCGAGCCGTTGCTGTTGCGCGTGGCGGGTGGCGCCCGCTGCATGGCGATCACGACGGGCCTGCGCGTGGGCCGCGGCGCCGAGATGGGCGGCAGCGTGCTGCTTCCACCGGCGCCGCTCTCCGACGTCCGGCGGGTCGCGGGCGAGGTCATCGGCGACGCCGATCCCCCGGCACGCGAACCGGTGCGCCACGGCCGGAGGGCGCACCGGCGCCGCTACACGCGGGCGTTCCTGTTCGCGGCGATCGTGACCGGCGTGTTCGTGCTCTTGTGGTGGCTCGCGGGCTGGCCCGCCCTGCCGTGGCAGGTGTCGCTCGCGTTGTTCCCGATCGGTGCCCTGCTCGCCGAGGACCGCTACCGCAACCTCGGCCACGTCCTGCTCGGCCGGCGGCTGGTGTTCCGGCACGGAAGCCTGGTGCGCCGCCGGTACATGCTGTCCTCGGACGGCGTGATCGGCTGGGTCGTGCACCGGTCCTTCTTCCAGCGCCGCGCCGGTTTGGTGTCGCTCACCGCGACCACAGCGGCGGGACGGCAGCATTACACCTGCGCGGACCTGCCGGCCGCCGAAGCCGTCGCGCTGGCGCACGACGCCGTGCCGGGCCTACTGGACCCGTTCCTTGTCCGGCGCGAGTGACGGCAGCTCACGGATCCCGAACTCGTCGCGCAGCAAGGTTTTCGCCGCGTAGTACCCGCCCATACCGTGCACGCCCGGCCCGGGCGGAGTGGCCGCGGAGCACAGGTAGACGCCCCGCAGCGGGGTGCGGTACGGGTTCCACGCGAGCACCGGACGGCCGACGACCTGCCACAGATCGAGCGCACCCGCCGAAATGTCGCCGCCGACGTAGTTCGGGTTGTACTCGTTCTGCTGCAAGGCATTCACGGTACGGCTGGCGAGAACGGTGTCGGTGAAGCCGGGCGCGAACCGTTCGATCTGCCGGCGAATCAGGTCGGCGGGATCGACCGGATCCCCGTTCGGCACATGGCAGTACGCCCACACCGGCCGTTTCCCCGGCAGGCCACGGGTCTCGTCGGCGACCATCGGCTCGGACAGCAACACGAACGGCTCGTTCGACAGTTTCCCTTGTACGGTGGCGTTTTCGCTCGCGTACACCGCGGCCCGGCGCCCACCCACATGCACCGTCCCAGCCTTGCGCAGCTCGGGGTTGGTCCACGGGATCGGTTCGGACACCAGGAAATCGACCTTCGCCGCGGCGGGCCCATAACGGTACCGTTCGAGCCGGCGCCGGTAACCGCTCGGCAGCAGGCTACCCGCGAGGTCGAGCAGGTTCCGCGGCCCGACGTCGAGCACGACGGCACGGAAGCCGGCCAGCTCACGCAGATCGGTCACCATCTGTCCACTGTGGATTAGTCCGCCGTGCGCGACGAGATCGTCCACGAGCGCGTTCGCGATCCGCTGGCTGCCGCCGCGCGGGACGGGCCAGCCCGTCGTGTGCGCGAGATGCCCGAGCAGGAGGCTGATCCCGGCGGCGGGCAGGCTCGGCAGCCTGCCCCCGGCGTGCGCGGCGACACCGGCAAGCATCGCGGCGGCTTCCTCGGTGCGGAAGAGCCGCTGGGTGAAAAGCCTTGCAGGCAAACGCAATGCAGCCAAGGAAACAGACCGCTGACCGGACATCAAAGCATCCACTGTGGACTGTGAGTGCTCGACGAGCGGCCGCATCAGCTTCCGGTACCGTGGCCCGTCCACACCGAGCGCGTCGCATGTGCGGTCGAAGGCCCGGTACGCCAGTCCAGCCCGGCCGCCGTCCAGCGGATGCCCGTAGGCGATCTCCGGCTGACGCAGTTCGACACCGCGGGTGGGCAGGTCGAATTCGCGGAAGAACCGGCCCGCGACCGCGAGCGGATGCACGGCGGAACAGATGTCGTGCACGATCTCCGAGTCGAACAGCGCCTTGGACCGCATGCCACCACCGGGTGCTGCCGCGCCTTCGCGGACTTCGACCCGCAGCCCGGCGCGGGCGAGGAGCACGGCGGCGGCCAGCCCGTTGGGCCCGGACCCGACCACGACGACATCACTGGACACGGTTCGGGTTTACCCCACCGCGAGTCCAGGGCAAACACCAGTGTCCCCGGCGGGTGATCACCGAAGACTTCCGGCATGACTTCAACGACTGTTGACCGCCCTGGAACCCGCGTCCGGCTCCGACCGCCTCTGGTGGCGATGATGGTCGTGGTCGTGGCGTTCCTCGGCTATTCGCTGCCGCCGTATCTGGGCCTCGACCCCGCGCGTTCCCGCACGCTCGCCCCGGACGGCGTGCCGTACTACTACCCGCTGCTGGTCACGCACATCTTCCTCGGCTCGCTCGCGTTGCTCGCCGGCTGCCTGCAACTGTGGCCGTGGCTGCGGGGCCGGTATCCCGTGACGCACCGGTGGATCGAGCGGGTTTACGTGTTCTCGTGCGTCTTCGGCGGGCTCGCGGTGCTGACGTTCGCGCCGCTGACGCACTGGGGCCTGAACCAGCAGGCGGCGAACACGATGCTCGGCGTGCTGTGGGTATTCACCACGATCATGGGCTGGCGGATGGCGCCCAGCCCACGGACGAAACGAGCATCGCGCAGGCGGTCGCCGTGGCCGCCTGGCTGAGCTGGGTGGTGAACCTGCTGGTGGCCGAATGGTGGCTGCGGCGGCCGCGCTCGATCTAGCGGAGGAGACGGACAGGTGCGCCGTGGTGCGCACCGTGCAGCAATCACGCCGCCCCGTGTCAGTGGTGTCGGCTACGGTCCCCGAGTGATCGAACCGGGCTCCCTCCGTGCCACCAGCGACGCCTATGACACCGTGGCCGCGCGCTACGCGCAGCAGTTCACGGACACCCTGCGCGACCGGCCCGTGGAGCGCGCGCTGCTGGCCGCCTTCGCCGAGCTGGTGCGCGCGGGCGGGAACGAGGAGGTCGCGGACTTGGGGTGCGGTCCCGGGCACATCACGACTCATCTGCGCAGCTTGGGGCTACGCCCCTTCGGCGTCGACGCTTCGACGGCGATGATCGAACTAGCCCGCGAGGCCAACCCGGACCTGCGCTTCGAGGTGGGCTCGATGGCCGCACTCGACATCGCCGACGGCGCACTGGGCGGGCTGCTCTCGCGGTCCTCGATCATCCATACCCCACCGCGGGAACTCCCGGCCGTCATTGCGGAGTTCGCCCGGGTCCTGACCCCAGGCGGCCATCTGCTGATCAGCTGCTTCGCCACCGACGACCCCTCGATCCCGACGCAGTCCTTCGACCACTTGGTCGTGACGGCCTACCGCTGGTCCCCCGACCGTCTGGCGGGGCTGCTGCGCGACGTCGGCGTGCGCGAGGTCGCCCGTGTGCTGTGCGAGCCGAAGCCCACCGACAAGCGGCAGTTCCAGGAGCTGCAACTGCTGGCCGCCAAGAGCGTGCTCTGAACCCAGCGCTTGCCGGCGATGTTCGCGATCCACCTGGTGTGCACCAATGCCCGGCGTGTCATCAAGCGCTCCCGGATTGCGAGCCCGTCGGAGCCGATCCGGTTGTGCGTCCGACGACCAACTCGCCGCGCAGCAGGATCCCGCCTGTTTCCACGTGGCTGTCGCGGACGAGCTCGTCGACCAGCCGGACGGCCGCCTCGGCCATCCCGTTCACCGGGACCCGATAGGTTGTCAGCCCGAACACCTCGTGGTCGAACGGCGGGATCCCGTCGTGGCCGGCGATCGACAGGTCACCCGGGACCGCGATGCCCAGCCTGGCAGCGGCGGCGATCGCGTCGAGCGCGGTCCAGTCGTTGTTGCCCAGGATCGCCGTCGCGCCCGCTCGGTGGAGCGTGTCGACCACCTTCGTGAGATCTTCGTCGGGAGTGATCATCTCGAGCCTGTTGAGCAACCCGTGACGCTCCAGCTCGTCCTGCATCCAGGCAATGCGCGCCCACTGCGTCGGCGACTGTTCGGGCGAGAAGGCCAGCAACGCGATCGAGCGGTGCCCGAGGCCGACGACGTGGTCGATGAGCGTTTGACCCTCACGAGGGTCCGGGGCGACATAGGGCACGCCCGGGTTGGCGGGCTGGCCCATCTGGCCGACGAGGACCAGCGGAACCCGCGACGCGACCTGGCGGATCGTGCGTGGGTCGACGGTCGGCGCCGCCACGACGATTCCCGCGGTCCGCATGTCGGCCATGAGCATCAGCGACCGGTAGTTGGCCTCGTCGGGTTTATCGCCTGATGCAAGGGACATGACCTCGTACCCCTTGACACCGGCGCTTTCCTCGAACGCTCCGGCCAGGCTCGCGTAGAAGGGCGAGTGAGTGTGCCGGAGGTACAGACCGAGGATGGCCGACGAGCGGGTGGTGAGATTGCGCGCGATCTGGTTCGGCACGAAGTCAAGTTGTTCGATCGCCCGCCGAACCTTTTCGAGGTTCTCGGGGCTGACTCCCCCTTGGCCCAGTACGGCACGGGAGGCCGTCGATTTCGAAACCCCGGCAAGGGCCGCGACGTCCCGGATGGTGCTCGGCCGGCGACCGGGCTGGGAGTCCGGGCCGGGTGGCATGGCGGTCAAGCTATCGCCCCTTCCGTTCGTTCTGCGGCGACGCGTTCCAGTGTCTCAAGCCGTTTTCGCGATGTTCGACGCGAACGACGGGAACCGGGCCACGAACTCGTCGTTGGACTCCAGGAGCCGGCGGGCGTAGGCGGGCGAATTGGAGGCGGTGGCGTCCACGTCGACCTGCACGATGCGGTGCACGTCGCCGGGTCCTTCAATCAGCGACGCCGCGACGCGTCGTCCGCTGTCGTGCAGTTCGTCGACGAGCGCGGTGGTGAGCTGCGGAACCGGAATGTAGACGGTGGAAACCTCGAGCCGGTCCGCGTGATCGCGCCAGTTGCCGGTGACGTCGGGGATGTGCAGGGCGAGCCCGCGGGCGCCTCCCGTCCACTCGTCGCGGAAGTCCGCGAGCGACAGTGGGTCGAAACTCGTGATGAGGCACCGGTCGCGGTCCTGCACGGGCCGGTCGCGCAGGAATCGGGCCAGCGGACGGGCCGCCGCCGGGGCCTTGATCTCGACCTGTAGCAGAACGCTGGTCGAGTCGAGGGTCTCGGCGAAGGTCGGGATCTTCTGCCCTGCACCCATGTCGATGCCGCGCACTTGCTCGAACGTGAGCCGCTCGATCGGCAGGTCGAGGAACGGCGTGTGCGCCGCGGCCGTCCGCCTCACCGTGTGGTCGTGCAGGATCACGAGCTCGCCATCGATGGTCGTGCGCACGTCCAGCTCGATCTCATCGACGCCGACGCGCTCCGCGCTGGCGAACGAGATCAGTGTGTTCTCCGGCGAGTCGGCCATGTTCCCGCGGTGTCCGCACAGCACGAACATCCGGTCGTCAGGCATGGGTTATTCCTCCATCTGTGAGCAGGGGTTCGAGCGCGTCGGCGAGAGGCGCATCCGCGACGAGCAGAAGCTCGAGGCTGGGAGGGCCGCCTCGTGCACCGCGTACGACGGCGCCGGCCTGAATGGCGATCAACGCCGCGGCCGCGTAGTCCCAGATCGGCAGCTGTCGCCCGGCATGCGCGTCGGTACGGCCTTCCGCGACCCCGCAGACGTCCAGCGCGGCCGAACCGACCAGCCGCAGGTCGCGGATCCGCGGTGCGAGGGAGGCGAAATCCGCGAGGACGCGGCCTCGAACCTCGAGGTCGTAAGGGATGCCGGTGGAAACCAGCGCCTCGCGCAACGGCACGCCGACGTTGACGTGCAACTCCTGGCCGTTGCGCCGAGCTGGATGGCCGGCGGCCGCCGTGTACTCGTTGCCGAGCACGGGCGCGTGCACGCAGCCGGCCAGAGAGATTCGCCGCCCATCGGCGGACTTCGTTGTCGCGGCAATGGACACGGCGTAGCTCGGGGAGCCGTACAGGTAGTTCACAGTGCCGTCAATTGGGTCGACGACCCAGGTGATTCCGCTCGTCCCTTCAGCTTCTCCGGTCTCCTCACCGAGCACACCGTCGGCCGGCCGGGTGAGCGCGATCCGCTTGCGGATCAATGCCTCCACCGCGGTGTCCGCCTGCGTCACGATGTCGAGATCGTTGGACTTCGTCGCCTGTACCTGGATTCCGCCGCTGCGCATGTCGGCCGCGAGGCCGGCCGCCTCCGCCGCCACTTCCCGCGCCAGGCCCAGCAGCTCGAGAACGTCGACGCCGCTCACTTGAGCCCGCTCCGGGCGAAGCTCGATACGAAGTGCCGCTGCAGCAACAGGAAGATCACGATCATCGGCAGCGTGGCCAGCGCGCCGGCGGACATGAGCACGTTCCAGTCGGTGACGGCCGTACCGCGCAGCAACGCGAGGCCGGGCCCGAGCGTGAGCTGATCGACGTCATTGTTGACGACGATGGGCCACAGCAGCTCTTTCCACTCGTTCAGCACGGCCAGGATAGCGAGGGCGATGAGCCCGCCGCGGCTGATCGGCACGACGATCGTGAAGAGGATCCGCAGATGCGACGCACCGTCGATCCGCGCCGCCTCGATCAGCTCACGGGGCACGCCGCGGAAGAACTGATAGAGCAGGAACACCCCGAAGACATCGAACACGTTCGGCAGCACGAGCGCGACGAGCGTGTTCGTCAGGTGCAGCTTGGCCATGATCGAGAAGCTCGGGATGATGAAGATGTCGCCCGGCACCATGATCAGCATCAGTACCAGCACCAGGATGATCCGGGCGCCGGGCACCTTGATGATCGCCAGTGCGTACGCCGCGAGCGACGCGATGACGAGCGTTGCCAGCGCCCGGCCCAAGGAAACGACGACCGTGTTCCCCAGCAGGCGCAGGAACGGCAGCTTGGCGAAAACCTCCTGCACGCCCTGCAGGGTGGGCGGCGACGGAATCACCGACGGGGTGGCCTGCAGGGTCTGCGTGGTGCTCATGAGAGCGGTGGCGACCATCCACGCGAACGGCGCGAGGACCAGCAGGCCGACCACGATCACCGTGGCATAGGTCCACCAACGGACACGGTGGAAATCCATCAGCCGTCCTCTCCGTAGTGCACGAACCTGCGCTGCAGGCGGAAGAAGACGAGCGAGACCACCAGGATCAGCACGAACAGGACGAGCGACACCGCTGCCGCGTAGCCACGCTGCCCGATCCCGACGAACGCGAGTTGGTAGTAGTAATAGAGGACCGTCATGCCGAAGTTGACCGATGTCGACTGCTCCGGCGGCAACAGCAGATACACCACGTCGAAAAGCTTGAGCACGCTGATCGTCGTGGTGAGGACCACGAAGAACAGCGACGGGCCCAGCAGCGGAAGCGTGATCTTGAAGAACCGCCGCACCGGTCCCGCGCCGTCGAGCGTCGCGGCCTCGTAGAACTCCGTGGGGATGTCCTGCATGCCGGCATAGAGAATGATCGTCGGCACGCTGAACGACAGGTACAGCACGATGAGCGTGACGACGACGGTGACACCGGTGGTGCTGCCGAGCCAGCTGACGGGCGACGCCCCGATGGACCGGATCGTCGCGTTGACAAGTCCGTACTGGGTCTGGAAGAGCCAGCCGAAGACAAAGATGATGGCCGTCGGCAGGCACACCGCCGGCAGGAAGAGGATCGCGCGAAACACCGATTCGCCGCGGAAGCGGTGCTGCATGAGGGTCGCACACAGCAGCGACACGATGACCACGGCAGGGACCGCGACGACTACGAACCTGAAGGTGTTGACCAGCGCGACGCCGAGCTGGCTGTCCGAGATGAGCGCCACGTAGTTGTCCAGTCCTATGAACCGGGCCGGCCCGAAAGCGCCGGCCTTCGTGAAGGACAGCCACACGTTGTAACCGAAGCCGTAGAACCGGAAGACGGCGAGTCCGAACAGCAGCGGGACCAGGAACAGGTACCCGGTGAGAGCGCCCCGCCGACTGCGGCGCCGCTTGCCACGACGCAACACCGGCGGAGCGTCGGGTACGCGCAGCGAGGTGGTTGTGCTCATCCAAGCGCCTTGTCGAGGATCTGGTCGATGCCCTTCGCGGCGTCGGAAGCGGTGATCGAGCCGGCATAGAACGGGCCCATCTGGGTGCTCTCGATCTGCGGGAGCGGAGCTCGCGTGGCGGGGTACTGCGTCGACGTGCGGAGATAGTTCTGCTGCCGCGCGGCCGCGACGGCGTCGCTGAGCCCGGCCAGCTTCGAGTTGGCCGAGACATACGCGTCGAAGGCGGCCTTGTCGGTGTTCGCCGGGATCGCGGCGCCACCCGCGGCGTGCTGCTCGGCGCCCTGCGTGGAGGTCAGGTACTCGATCAGCTTCCAGGCCTCGTCCTTGTGCCGCGAATTGGCGTTCATGACGTAGGCGAGGCCGTTGGTGTCGGTGAGCCACTTGCCGTTCACCGACGGCGCCCGCACGAGGTGGAACGTGTCAGCCGGAACGTTGGCCTGCGAGAGCAGGCTGAGGTTCCACGAAGGGATCTCCGCCATCGCAACTGTGCCAGAGATGAGGGAAGACGCCGGATTGAAGTCGGCCGAATTGGCGACCACCGGGATCAGGCCCTGGTCCTGCAGGCCCTTCATCATCGTGAGGGCCTGGATACCCTCCGGCGACGAGACGACCCCCTTGTTCTGGTTGACGATCTTGCCGCCGAGTTGGTGGATGAGGCTGGCGACACCGTTGTTGAAGGTGCGGTCACAGGACATCGGAACATCGGTCGGCGAGGTCTGCTTCGCCTTGATCTCCTTGGCGATCCGCACCATGTCGTCCCACGTCCAGTCGTTGGTCGGGACGTCGGTCACGCCGAGCTTCGCGAACACGGCGGTGTTGTAGACGAAGGTCCAGGTGTCCTCGTCCTTCGGGATGCCGTATTGCTTCCCGTTGACGTTGTAGAGGCTGGTGATGCTGGACGCGTAGTCCGACAGATTGACACTGTCCTGCTTGATGTACCCGTCGAGCGGCTCGAGCGCGCCGCCGTTGATGTACTGCGACACAGCCGAGCTCTGCCACATCACGTCGGGGCCCTCGCCGGCACTGAGTGAGGCATCGAGCTTCGTGTAGTACTGGTCCTGCGGGACCTGCTGCACGTCGACCTGGATCTTCGGGAACTTCGCCTCGAACCCGTCGACGGCCTTCTGCACGCCCGCTTTCTGCGCGGGGTCCCAGATCATCAAGCTCAGCTTTGTTGCGTCGCCGCCCCCGGAGGACGTGGTGGACGAACAGCCGGCGATCGCGACGGCGAACGAGAGCGCCACGGCCGCCGCACCGACGACGCGCTTCACGCAGCTAGGAGAACGCATGGTGTGACCTTTCGAGATCAAATGCGATCGGGACCGGTCCCAGCATGCGAACGGACCGGTCGCAGGTGCCCCTTTGGGACCGGTCCCACACTAGCTTTGATCTGCACATCATCAGGTGAAAGCTAGCTTAACCTCGGGTGTCGTCCGGTCTAATGGGACCGGTCCCAGAGATGTATCGCGACAGCAGCCGTCACTGCTCAGATCATGGGTGGAGTCGGCTGATGCGGACGGCATCGGCCACCTGGCCACACCCACGACGTGCGCGGCTTGCCGCATCGTGATCCCGCGTGCTCGGCTCGTTTCGGACACGATGCGCGGACTTCCGACGACGGCTACACGTACCTAACCCGCCAGGTCGTCTTGGCGCGGTACATACGTTCGCCATGGCTGAGGCCAGGCTTCGACGGCGCGCTGGAATCCCTGCCTCAAGCCAAGCCTTACGTTGTCCGTCAGTAGTGCCTACTCCGCGACTGAGGTCATCCGCTCGTCGTAACCGGTGCTGGGGTCGATCACACGACCGGCTGCCCACCAGTTCTCGCGAGCGGTCTCCAGAATGCGGAAGGCGACGTCCTCCTCGGACACCCCGGCTGTCTGCCGGAGATGTTTCACCAGCGATTCGAACAGTGCCTTCTTGGTGTCGGCCGTGCGGTCATTGAACGACAGCGTGATGCACATAAAACGCTCCGAGCGGGGGATTCCGAAAACGACGTCCTCGCGGAACACCGTGCCTTCTGGGAATTCGTGGAAGAAGTGGAATCGATCGTCGTCGGGAATGGCGAGTGTCTCGACCATCGCCACGTGGATGGCGTCGGAGATGGCTTTGCGCTGGTCGCGAGTGGTCACGCCCTGCTCCAGGTAGATGTCGATGACGGGCATGGTGTTCCTCCTGGTGTGAAGTGGTACGACGGGTCGGCTGTGGACAGGTCAAGCGCCGGGCGCCGGCACCCGGAAGCACGTGGTCACGGCGCATGTGGCGAGGTATTGGCCGATCAGGGCGAGGAGAGTCACGGCCCGTGTCTCGCCGAAGACCGACAGGAACTCGCCGTACAGCTCGTCCGGTACGTCGTGGTCCCGGACAAGGCCGAGCGCCACGTCGTGGGCCAGCCGAGCGGGCCGGTCGAGCCCCGCGGGAGTGCGCGCGGCGGCGAGGTGCTCGATCACCTCGTCGCTCAGGCCTGCGCCGCGCGCAGCCGCGCTGTGGGCATAGAGGACGTACTCCGCCCGCCAATGCGCGGCCACGGTGAGGATTGCGACCTCGCGCACTGCCGGGGGCAGGTCCGCCGCCGAGATCGCCTCGGCCCAGTCGAGTTGACGTTCGCCGATGCCCGGCGCCCGCAGAAAAGCGTTGAACGGCCCGATGAGCCGGCCGTCGTCGAGAGCGGCGCGGTAGCCGGCCTGCCGTCCGCGGGCGACGCGGGTTCCCATCAGCCGATCGCTGAGTTTTCTTTGCTCGGCGTCGAGTTCGTCCCGGTCCAGCAGTCGAAGGCGACCGGTCTCCGGCTTTTTCCCTGTCACAAGATTCAACCTACGTCCGCATCCACGATGCCACCAACGCACATTACGCACCGTGGGTATGCTCTCTAAGCATGGATTTGTCGTTGTCCGCCTTGCGCACAATCCGCGTCGTAGCCGAGACCCGCAGCTTCACGGCTGCGGCCGCCGCCCTCGGTTACACGCAGTCGGCGGTGTCGCGCCAGATCGCGGCGGCGGAGCGTGAACTGGGCGCGGCGCTGTTCGAGCGCACGCCTCGTGGCGTGCAACTGACCCGCGCCGGTGGTCTCGTGCTGCGCCAGGTCGTGATCGCCCTCGACGCGCTCGAACAGGCCGAAAAGGTGCTCGCCGGCGAGCCTCGGCAGGTGCGGCGGGTTCGGGTGGGCGCCATTCCGGTGGCAGGGACGGCGCTGCTGCCGCGGTCGATCGCCGTGCTCCGGCGCATCCGTGCCGACCTCGAGATCTCCACCCGCGAGGGCACCACACCAGCGCTGGTCCCGGCGGTGCGGGCCGGGACGCTGGACGCCGCACTGATCACCGGTCGGCCGCCGTTCCGTTCGCCCGACCAGGAGCAACCGCCGCTGAAACAGCACACCATCGTTGAGGCTTCGCTCGCAATCGCCGTGCCATCGGCCAGCCGCCACGCCGGCCCGGAGCCGGTGACCTTGGAGTCACTCCAGGGCGCGTCGTGGATCGCGAGCAGGTCGACCGATGACGAGCCACAACTCGGCGTCTGGCCAGGCCTCCCCGGACGGCCGGTTGTGCAACACTGGGCGCGCGATTGGGCCACGAAGCTCAGCCTGGTTTCCGAAGGCGCCGGGATCACCACGGTGCCGGCGGAGTTCCTGCCGCGCGTTCCCCCCGGCGTGACCATCACCCACATCGCCGATGTACCGGAAGAGATCCGCCGGGTGACCCTCACACACTCCCCCAACCTTGACCCGGACGTAGCCGCTCCGCTAGTCCAAGCAACCCGCGAAGCGGCCGCCACCCTGCTCGCAGAGCAAGATGCCCCGCCACGATGACCCGTCTAACAGCCACAGCTCGCGATGCGGCAGTCCACGTCGGCGGTCGGCATCGGAGTCCAGCGCCGTCCGCGCCGCGATGATCTCGGTGGCCCTGGCCTCCGCCTACCTTTCTAGCGCCGCGTTGACTACCGCCCCGTCGCCGATGAAGGCAAGGCCTGCCGCGCGAGCGGCGCCATCGCGGTCCAGCACCACGAACCTTGGAGTGCCCCTCTCGCACACAGCCGCAGGTCAAAGGATAAAAATCAAACTCGCGGTAGAGCTGAGGGGAACCGAACCCCTGACCTTCTCGATGCGAACTGTCCGCCCCGGCGTTTTCGCAGGTCAGCGAAGTCATACCTGAGGCCATAATGGCCGGTCACGCTCGGTCCGGGTTACAACGCTTCGAGCCCGCCTCATCCGAGGAGCTTCTGACGAGCAGGTCCCGCAGGTGCTCGCCGATGTGCGCAGGCACCTTCGCCCGGTCCGCGAGGTGACGTGGCCGCCAGCCTTCTTCGGAAGCATCGAAGGTGACGGAACTGCGATCGGTGCTCGCGCGAAGGAACTGGTCGCCGGTGGGTTCGGTCAGTAAGCACGTGATCATCTGCGATACGGGTCCGCTGGTCGCCGCCTCGATCCGCCGAGACACCGACTACCACCGCCGCACCGAGCTGTTCACGGGGTCTCGTCGGCTACCTGCTCGGCCGCGTTGGCAACGCTGTGGTCGAGGCCGGTTTTCCCCTCCATCGCCGAAGGCGCGCCTTCGTCTCGGCCGACCTGACCAACGCGGACTACAACCACATGGCCGACCTCGTCGAGCAGTACGCGGACTTCCCTCTCGGCACCAGCGACGCCGCAGTGATCGCCCTGGCCGAACGCCTGGACGTCGACGAGATCGCAACACTGGATCAGCGGCACTTCCGCGCTGTCCGTCCCCGGCACGTGAAGGCATTCACGCCCCAGTGACCTGGGGCTGAGGTGATCTCCTTGCGGCGCGGGTTCACGCCTGCCGGGCCGGGTGGTGCTGGTCAAGGGCTCGCCGGAGACCTTGAAGCGCCCATGTGGCAGTACCACGACGACCTTCCTGGGCACCCTGCGGTTTGACCTGCCGTTTTGCGTTGGGATCGCCGGATCACACGAGGTGGGCGATGCCGGAGCCAATGAAGTAGGCGCCGAAGCCAGCGGCAACGATGATGATGATCGTGCGGCCGTGCCTGGCCAGCCAGGTGTTCACGACGGTGACACCGCGGACCGTGGCATCGGGCCAGATGGCGTGAGCGATGATCGGTATCTCGATCATCAGCATGTAGATCGCGGCGACGAGGACGATGCTCAGCACAGTCACCAGCAGGCTGTTGTGCGCCTTGGCGATGGAATGCAGCGAGGCCACGTACAACGGCCCTGGCGAATACATCACCACAGCGACACCCAGCAACCCGATCACGCCAAGCTCGCGGCGCTGTTTGTCTGCTTTGGGCCCGCGCGGTGGCCGGAAGTAAATGATCACGGCGAAGGCAACCAGCACGATGCCGATGACGAGGTCGATCCAGTGCGGCACGGTGTGGTGCCTAGGGCTCTCGGCTCCGCTCCCCTGCAACAGGAGCACGAAAAGAAAGCCGGCGCCGAGGGCGATCAGCGCAGCGCCGGTCAGGAAGGTCAGCGCTCGTCTCCGGGGTTGCGGGCCGGTCAACACGAACGCCATGAACAGCAGGGCAGGCGGGGAGATCGCGGCGCCGAACGCGGCGGGCACGGCTTCGGACAACATCGCGGACACAACCTTCCGTCCCACCCCGTACGGTTGACACCGAACGGATTCACCCGTCGTCCAATACAGCATGCGCGGCAGGCCCGCTGGCGTCGACGCCGAATCGCTCCTAGTCAGAAGGGACGAGTCCGCGGACCGCTCAAGCACCCGTCTGCCATCGGTGGCCACGCGCCGGATCTCAACGAGGCGAAATCGTGCCACCTAGTGACCTGGTGAGGAGATCGCGTGACTCCCAGGCGACCTCACATCTGAGTAACGCAGCTTGGGAACCAAATCCGAGCACCTGGAGAGTGCCTTTGACCTGCGGTTTCAGGTGTTCCTGGGGTACCCCCATTGACCGCGGCATGTTGTCAGATTGGGGTTACGGGCATTTTGGCCCTAGCCGGTGCGCCGTGGGTGTGGGACGACCGTGAGATGCCGGGGTGGACCACGTCGACATGGAGGTGGGTGAGCAAGGTGACGACGCCCAGCGCGCCCGGAGAAGATGCACGGCCTGTTCAGGCGGGGAAAGTCGCGGAGTGGCTGTCGGAGGTGTTTGCGCTCAATCGGGCGGGGATCAACTGGCCGCGAGCAGTGCTGTTCCTCGACGTCGCACTGGTCCCCGTGCTCGTTCTCTGGGCTCTCGGGCGCGAGGAATACCTTCTGAGCGCACTGTTCGGCGCATTGTTCGCGGCGCTGGCCGACCCGGGCGGCAGCTACGGAAACCGCGTGTCGCATATCGCCCTTTTCGCGCTGATCGGCGCAGGGTTGACCGCGCTGGGCTTCGGTATCAGCGGGAGCGGCTGGGGCTGGCTGGCGCTGGCGGCGTTCGCAGTCACCCTGGCGGGAGGCCTGGCGGCCGCGTTCGGGGCCCACAGGTTCGTAACGGCGCTACTGCTCAACGTCTGGTTCATCATCACCGTCGCGGTCGCGTTCGGCTTGCATCAGCAGCCCCACATCACCAGCTACACCTGGGCTCAGGTGCTCGCCTGGGCCGGTGGGTCGGCGCTGTGGATCACGGTCACGTTCCTCGGCTGGCTGATCCACGGGCGCCAGGACCGGCCCGCCGTGGCCGTGGAGCTGCCCGGTGACACCTCGCGGCGCCCACTGACCCGGCCGCTGATCATGTTCGCGGTGATCCGCGCTGTCGTCATCGGCGGCACCGTCGCGATCGCGTTCGGACTGAACCTGTCTCACGGTTCGTGGATGCCGATCGCCGCCATCGTCGCGATGAAGCCGAGCCTCGAGCAGAGCACGCTGACAGCCGCACAGCGCCTTGCCGGTGCGCTGATCGGCGCCGTCGCCGCTGCTCTGATACTGCTGATACCCGCCAATGAACACGGATCCACGCTGATCGCGATCACCCGTGGACTCGAAGTGGTCGCGCTCATCGTCCTGATGCACGGCTTCGCGATCCGCTTCTGGAACTATGCGCTCTACTGCGCGGCCATCGCCGCAGGAGTACTGATCCTGCTCGACCTCCCCCAACCATCCAACTTCTCCGCCGAGGGCTACCGGGTGCTGTGGACACTGTGTGGCGCAGGATTCGCCGTGCTCGTCATGCTGCTCGCAGGCCTACTCGCCAAACGCACCACCACAACGCCGCCACATCCCACTGCACAGCCAGCATGACGAGACGGTTTTCCAGTGCTGCGGGCAGAATCGCCTGGACAGCACTACGAGCAGTCGGATCCGTCGCCGCATTGGTGGCGCTGTACTACGCGCTGCCGCTGGACCACGCGTCCGCCCCTGCCGCCGGCGCGATGCTCCTTGTGGGGCTGGCCGGGTTCAGCGCCCTTGTCGCCGTCCAGGTCTGGCTGATCATGCGGTCCCAGTTTCCGGGTCTGCGGGCCATCGAGTCGCTGGCCACCAGCGTGCCGTTCTTCCTGCTGCTATTCGCCGCGACGTACGTGGTCCTGGCCGGGCTGTCAGCCAGCAACTTCGGCGGGCACCTGTCACGCACCGATGGGCTTTACTTCACGGTGACCGTGTTCTCCACCGTCGGGTTCGGTGACATCACCGGCAAAACTGAGACAGCCAGGCTGGTGGTCACGGGGCAGATGCTCGCGGACCTGGTTGTCTTCGGCGTGGCCATCAAGGTCATCGTGGGCGCGGTCCGGCGACGCCGATCAGACGCTTGATGCGTGCGAGCAACGCGGTCCCGAGGCCCGACGACGTCCCACAGACCCGACGTCCGACTTTTGAGTCCACTGCTGGAACTTCCTGCGGTCCTGGACCGCGCGGGCGCCAAGGCGGGCGTCCGCTACATCACCGTGTACGACGGACGGCCCTCGGGCGGATCGCTGCTGGCCGATCTCGACGTGCACCCGCGTGTGGCGATGCGCATCCTCCGGCACGCCAACTTCACCGTGACCATGGAGGTCTACACCGAGGTGTCCTCGGAGCAGACGCGTGCAGCGCTCAAGAAACTGGGAGACAGCCTGCAATGACGCTGCTGCTGTACGGCAGCAAAAGGCCCTCCCCGACTACTCAGGAAGGGCCTCTGACCTGCTGTGGAGCTGAGGGGAATCGAACCCCTGACCTTCTCGATGCGAACTGTCCGCCCCGGCGTTTTCCCAGGTTAGCGAGGTCGCACCTCGGGCCATAATGGCCGGTCGCGGTCGGTCCGGGCCGGTGCTGCTGCTGTACTTTGTGCTGTACAGCAGGGCCCTGACCAGCGGTTCCGCACGCCGTGCTGCTGTCATCGTAGACTTGCCGGCATGAGCAGCCCAGAGCGCGACGAACTACTGCGCTTGGTCCAGGAAATCCCGGACGACCAGGTGCCCGACGCCCTTCGCGAGATGCGGCGCCACCTCCAGCCGGTCTCCGAGCGGCCCTGGCCTCCGGCCTTCTTCGCCAGCGCTCCTGGCGACGGCGGGAGCATCGCCGAAGAGATCGACGACCTGCTGAGCGAGGGCTTCGGCCGGTAGTGATCATCTGCGACACGGCCCCGATCGTCGCGGCCGCGCTCTACAAGGACGCTGATCACCATTGATGCGTGGAGCTGTTCACGGGCCTGCGCCTGGCCAACCGGCAGTTGCTCTTGCCGTCCCCCATCGTCGCCGAGGTCGGCCACCTGCTCGCTACCAAGGCTGGCGCCCGCACGGAAGCGTTCTTCCTGCGCGCCCTGGCTGACCGCGACTTCATCCCGGGTCGAGCTAACCACGGATGACTACACCCGGATGGCTGAGCTGGTAGAGCAATACCACGACCTTCCCCTCGGCACGAGCGACGCGTCAGTGATCGCCCTCGCCGAACGGCTGGATGTCGAGGAGATCGCCACGCTGGACCTACGGCACTTCACGGTAGTTCGGCCGCGCCACGTGCAGGCGTTCACCTTGCTGCCGGAGTAACGGATTCGGACTTTGGAGGCGCGGTGGCCATGATCAGCATCCCATCACGGGGCCGCTTGGATCTGGAGCTCAACGGCCGAACGATCCGGCTCCAAGGCGAAGGATTCAGACAAGGCCCCGTCGACTTTGTCGTGAGCGGAGCCCAGATACACCACTGGAACGACGGAGCAGAAGTAACCGACGACGAGCGCAAAGCCATCCTCGATCATCTCTTCACCTGTGCGGCCGAAAAAGGGCTCAACATCGAGATCGACTGACGCTGTCGCTGCCACACTCCATCGCCAGCTTTTGAACCATACCCGAGCGTATGGAAAGTGACGCTGACCTGGGGTTTTAGGTGTGCGTGGGGCACCCTTGTTGACCGTGGTTGACCCGGGCATGTTGTTGGGATGTTGCTGGGAATCGCCCCAGTGACCTGGGGCTGAGGTGATCTCCTCGCGGCGCGGGTTCACCCCTGCCAGGCCGGGTGGTGCCGGTCAAGGGTTTGCCGGAGGCCGCGTAGCGCCCTTGATCGGTGCCGCCCGGTCTGGCTGCCCTCGGGCGCGCCGTAGGGAGATCACCGGACGTGCCCTCCCCCTGATCTCTGAAGCGGTGTCGGGGTCCGGCGCAGAGCCCCGGGGTTTGGCTCGAAATCAGTTGGCTTCGAGTCATCTGACCAGTCAAAATTGCGTTCATGCGGAACGAGTTCCCGCGCCCGCTAGGAACATCCGAGCTGGCCACCTTAACCGCGCTGCTATCGGTCGAGTTCGACGGCGTGGACCAGCTGCGTGACCAGGTCAAGGGCGCGGCCGCGGTGCGGCGGTGTCGGTGTGGTTGCCCCACGATCGACCTGGCCCCTCGGCCGGGCGCCGTACGCGCTCCCGTTGGCGACGGCCTCTTGCTCCTTGAGGCGGGCATCGCTGGGGACGAGAGCGCCGCGCCGGGCGAGATTCTCCTCTTCGTTCGTGACGGATACCTGAGTTGTCTGGAGTACGTCTCCTATGGAGATTCACCACCGATGGCGTGGCCTGGAGTGTCGGACATCGTGCCGATCGGCAACCAGCGCAGCTAACGGGCTGCGTCGAACGGGTCGACGGGCCGACAGGTCCCGCGAGGGCTCATCGGGGCCGCCGGCCGGAGCGGAGCGGCAGGCCGGACGGCCACGCGGCGCGCTTGCGCGCCGCTCTTGATTCCATAGAGCCAAGTTCGGCAGCAGTGCACAGTCGTTGCGTGGACGCGAGAGACAGGTTGTAACACTGTGCGTACCACGGCGATACTCCTAGTCGCAAACCTGAAGTTCGTCCGCGTTTCGCATATCGACTCCTGAGGCAGGCACTCGTGACTACCAAAATCGCGCTCTTCAACAACAAGGGTGGCGTCAGCAAGACCACGACTTGCTTCAATCTCGGATGGATGCTCGCCCAGCGCGGCAAGCGCGTGATCATGGTCGATGCCGATCCGCAATGCAACCTGACTGGCATGGTCCTGGACTTGAGCGGCGAGGACGCACTTGAGGAGTTTTACAAAGCCAACGCAGGCCGAAACCTCAAAGACGCTCTTGAACCAGCATTCAAGTCACGACCTGTTCCGCTAAAACCGGTGGACTGCGTGCCCGTAACCGGACGCGACGGATTGTTCTTAATCCCGGGCCACGTGGCACTAGCAGAAGACGAAACTTCTCTGGGAATTGCCCAACAACTATCAGAATCACTCCAGGGTCTCAGGAACCTTCCCGGAAGCTTCTCGCATCTTTTCGAGATAACTGCCGAGAAGTACCGCGCGGATTACGTCCTAATCGATCTTAGTCCGGGCCTGGGTGCGGTGAACCAAAACCTTGTAGCTACATCGGACTACTTCTTGGTGCCTTGCAGTCCGGACGTCTTCTCGGTAATGGCAATCGACTCACTTGCGCGTGTTATCCCAAGGTGGACGTCGTGGGCGGACCGCGCGTCGAAGCTGGATGTTCTCGCTGAAGCTGATTATCCTTTCCCAAAGCCAGACCTCAAGTTTCTCGGCGTGATTATTCAACGCTTTCGACTAAAAAACGGAAAGGCGACCAGCGCGTTCCAAAAGTATTTCGAGAAGCTAAATTCAGCCGTCGCCGAGACTCTGGTGCCCGCCCTCTCGGGCGCGAATATGATGCTAGAGAATTCCGAATATCAGAATGCGGGCCTTGATAGTCATCTTGTTCTGGCGGAGATCTCAGACTTCAACACTCTGATAGCTCACTCACAACAGAAACGAAAGCCCGTCTTCACGCTGACACAAGAGGATGTTGGACGCGGAGGGAAGTTATGGGGAAACACCGAGTCGAACATCTTGAATTTCAAGAAGACGTTCGAAGAGTTGGGCGACCGAATCACCGCACTGACCGAAGAGGCGAGGCACTGAGGTGCCGCCGACTAGACAGCGTCAATTCGTCGAGAATATCGGAAGATCTCGCGAACTTGTAGGTCTGGGGAAATCTATCGCGGGTCTCACCGTCGGGAGAGTAGATGCCGCGGATATGTACCGCGCAGCACTGGTTCAGGCGGTCGCAGCTTTAGACTCGTACGTGCATGGCGTCGTGCTCGACTACGCAGTCGATATTCTCCTTCAGCGAAAAGAGCCGGGGAGCAAGACTCAGGTTGGCCTGCACTTCGGCGCGGTACGTGAATTGGTCAGCGCAACCTCTCCAACAGATCTCGAACTTCTTGCGCGAGCGCATATTGCCGACCGCCTGAGTCGTGAGACTTTTCAGAAGCCAGACGATATTGCGACCGCCTTCGCAACAGTCGGCATCGGAAAGATCTGGTCCACAGTTTTCGGCAACGATGCTCACTCGACGAAGCAACAGCTAAGCCTCATCGTCAATCGCCGTAACCGGATAGTGCACAGCTGTGATGTGAATCCATTGAATTCGAGCGAGGTAATGCCGCTAGCAGATTCCGACGCGCTTACGGCGGCAGACTCCATAACAGAGATAGTCACCACAATCGATACAAACCTAGATGCGAACAGGTTTGCTAATTAATAACTTTTTCATAAGCTCAGCGTACAATTGTGATCTAACGCGATATGGTCGCGACCGTACAACCTTCGCCGGGAGCCCCGGCGCCATCACCTGAAGCTCGGCGGCGCGGGAAAGATTGGTGGCATGTCTGGCCGAACTTGAGATCGGGAGCGGTCCACCGCTGCTAGCCTTGGCTGCGTGCGTGGTGCGGGTGATCAACTCAGCATCGGGGAGCGTGTTGCCTTCTACCGGCGCCGTCGGGGGCTGTCCCAGGCTGTCTTGGCCGATCTGGTGGGCCGCACCGAGGACTGGCTGAGCAAGATCGAGCGCGGTGAGCGCGATATCCGCAGGCTGGACGTCTTGGCTGAGGTCGCGAAGGCCCTGCGCGTCACGTTGGGGGATCTGCTCGGCGAGCCGGTGCTGATGGAGGACGAGGAGCGCAACGACGACGTTCCCGCCATCCGTGACGCGCTGATGGCTCCGCGTCGGCTGTCGCGCACGTTGTTCTCCGGATCGATGGCGCCGGAGTACATCGACCCCGCCCCGGTGGCGCAATTGGTCGAAAGTGCCTGGTCGAACTACCAGAAGGGCGACCTAGGCCACGTCGTCAGAGCGCTCCCGGACCTGATCAAGACCACGCAGCAGATGGAGGCTGCCTCGGCGGGTGATCCGGCGTACCAGCGAGGTTGCGCGGCCGTCTCGGCGCGAGTGCATCATCTGACGGCGACCACGTTGAGCAAGATCGGTGAGGCGGACCTGTCTTGGATTGCGGCAGAGCGGGCGATGCAGGCCGCGGACGGAGGCGGACGACCCGCTGGTCCTGGCCTCGGCGGCCCGCTCGGGCACGCACGCGCTCTTGGCGGTCGGTCGGTTCGAGGACGCGTTGGAGCCGGGCGAGGCTGCTGCGAAGTGGCTGGAGCCGAAGATGGCTGCTGGTGACCCGGCCGCGCTGAGCCTTTACGGCATGCTCTACTTGCGCACGGCGGTCGCCGCCGCTCGCCATCAGGACCGAACCACCTCGAATGATCTGCTGTCCCGCGCTACGCGAGCCGGTGAGCAGCTCGGGGTGGATGCGAATTACTGGCAGACCGGGTTCGGCCCCTCGAACGTTGAGCTGCACCCGGCTCTCCGCTGCCCTCGACTTGGGCGATGTCACGCGAGTGATCGAGGACGCCCCGCGTATCGACGTCGACCACCTGCCCGCCGAGCGCCAGGTCACGCACCTGATCGACTTCGCCCGTGCCCTGAGCCTGATGGCTAAGGACGACGAGGCCCTACAGGCGCTGCTGACGGCGGAGCAGAAGTCACCGGGGATCGTTCGCCACTCGACGGCCGTGCGGGAGGTCGTGCGGTCGATGTACCGTCGCGCACCGTCGACGGGCGGCAAGAAGTCCTCGGTGCTGCTGGCACTGGCCGAGCGCTGCGGCGCGGTGAGGTAGCCCGATGGGCGCACGCGTACTCGGCCTGGTCGGATCGGGTTCCGGTGGCGTGGAAGAGTTGTTGCCTCTTCTGATCCGCCCGGCCCAGGAGCAGGGGTGGACGGTGGCGGTCACGCTGACGCCTACGGCCGGCCGGTGGCTGAGCAAGTCCGGCGCGCTCACCGAGATCGAAGAGGCCACCGGCTACTCCGTGCGTGTGGAACCGCGGGCGCCGGACGAGAAGAGCCCGCATCCTGCGGTGGACTGCTACCTGGTCGTCTCGGCCACGGCGAACATGGTCGCCAAGCTCGCGCTCGGTATCGCCGACAATCAGGCATTGACGCAGGTCAACGAGGCTATCGGTACTCGTGACCTGCCGGTGATCGTGTTCCCGCGCGTCAATGCTGCTCACACTCGCCACCCGTCCTGGGACAGCCATATCGAGGCGCTACGCCGTGCTGGCGTGCACCTGGTCTACGGCGATAACGTGTGGCCTCTGCACGAACCGCGCAGCGCACCGGGCCGGGAACTGCCCTGGTCAGCCATGCTCGACGCGATCAACACCGCCGTTCCGGCATCGCGCTAGTCCCTCCTCGAAGGCACCCGGACAGTTTGTCCGGGTGATCGTCTTGCGCCGGGTGTCTCCTGGGTTATTTGGACATCTCCTGGCAACTGCAACGGGTACAGAAGGAGCTTCTGCACCGGCAGACCAAGACACCAAACTCTGATGACACCCTGCCGTTGATCGACGTCGTCACGGCCGCGCTGAGGGCCCGTATTGATCGGCGCAACCGCGACAAGGCGAAGGCCGAGGGGTGGGTGGAAGACGGCTTGCTGTTCACCACCCAGTACGGCACGCCGATCGAGCCGCGCAACTTCCTGCGGTCCTGGACCGCGCGGTGCACCACAGCGGGCGTCCGCTACATCACCGTGCACGACGGCCGGCGCTCGTGCGGCTCGCTGCTGGCTGACCTCGACGTGCACCCGCGCGTCGCGATGCGTATCCTCCGACGCGCGAACTTCACAGTCACGATGGAGGTCTACACCGAGGTCTCCTCGGAGCAGACGCGCGCAGCGCTCAAGAAACTGGGAGACAGCCTCCAATGACCCTGCTGCTGTACGGGCACGAAAAAGGCCCTCCCCGACTACCCGGAAAGAGCCTCTGACCTGCTGTGGAGCTGAGGGGAATCGAACCCCTGACCTTCTCGATGCGAACGAGACGCGCTACCAACTGCGCTACAGCCCCTCGGTGAAGCTTGGAAAGCATAGCAACCGCCCGGTGGGCGGTCGGCGTGGGGGTTACTCGCCGACCGCCCACCGGAAGGGCAGCTGGCCTGGGTCGTCCAGCTCGTGGAAGGCCGGGTCCTCGTCGTCCACGTCGATGACGACCGCGTTGCCGCGCAGGCGGGACGCGGGTGACGGGCGACGCTCGATACCGACCAGTTCGCGTCGTGGCTCTTCGGGGGTCTCGTACTCGTCCCGCACCGGTTCGCGGCGCGGCATGGGGCGACGGCGGGCACGGTCCAGCCGGGCCAGGCGCCGCTGCCGGATCTCGTTCTCGATCCGGACCTGGCGCCGCAGGTACGCGAGGTACGAGACGAACGCGACATCGACCGCACCATGTCCCCACCACAGCAGCGGCGACAGGAGAACAGCGGCGACAGCACTCACCACGGCCAGCAGGATCAGCCCCACCACCACCCGCTGCCGCATCGCGTACTTGGCGCGGGCCGCGATCTCGGCCGCCTCCGGGTCGAAACCACCCCGGCCAGGACGGTACTGACGACTATCCGCTTCATACCGATCATCGGGATCCTCGAAGCCCCCTCGCCGAGAGGGACGCCCCTCATCCTCCTCGGCCTCGAACCGGGCCTGCCGGTACTCGCGCTCGTCGTCCTCGGTCTCGTCGAGCTCCGGCTCGGCGACCTCCGGCGCGGCCTCGGCCGTCTCCCCGCCGGTGCCGCTCCGCACGACGCGCGCCGCGAGCGCCGCGTCGGTCGTCTTCGCGACTGACTGACGCTTCCGCGCGACCATGGGTACGAGCACGACAAGCCACGCCGCCGCAAGGGCGACAATGATCAGTGAGCTGGGCATCCCCTCTGTCACCTCCCCCGACTCCTGCTACATACCGTCACGTTAGTCACAGGAGTAACAGATGCTGGGGAGCCACGCCGCTGAAACCGCGAAATGCGGCCACCGGATCAGGTGAAAAGGCACCAGTGTGGTAACGCCGGATCACACGCGTTCGGCGCGGCCCTGCTGGACAAGGCGGGCAACGAGCCCGGGGCCGGTCTCCTCGGCGGTGATCGCGAAACACAGGTGGTCCCGCCAATCCCCCGCGACATCGAGATATCGCTGGAACAAACCCTCCTGCCGCAGGCCGGCCTTGGTCAGCACCCGGATGCTCGGCTCGTTCTCCGGCCGCACGGTCGCCTCGATCCGGTGGAGCCCGGTCAGGCCGAACGCGTGGTCCACGAGCAGGGCGACCGCGGCGGTGGCGACGCCGCCACCGACCTCCGTCGAGGACACCCAGTAACCGATCCACGCGGAACGGAGTGAGGCCCTGATCACGTTACCGAGCGTGATCTGCCCGCCGTACCGGCCGTCGACGGTGATCACGAACGGCAGGCACTGACCGCGCCGCGCCAGGCCGCGCAGCGCCATCCACTGCGGCGGCCACGACCAGAACCCGTTGCGGTCGGCCCACGGCCCGGGCGCGGTCGGCTCCCACCGCTCCAGATGTTGCTGGTCACGCAACCGGATCCGGGACCATTCCGCCGCGTCCCGCAGGTGGATGGGCCGCAGTGCGACGACTCCCGCCCGTACCTTGAGCGGGCCCAGTCGCGTGGGCCAGCCGGGATGCCGGGCTTCGAGGTCGTAAGTCGCTGCCTGCACCGGCGTATTTAACCGTTACACCCGTTGCGCGAGGAAGGTCACCCGTACCTCCTCGCCGGCGGGCACCTCCGTGAGGTCTTCGTCCACGTTCACCAGGCAGTTCGCTTCGGCGAGCGACGCCAGCAGGTGCGCGCCCGACAGGCCGAGCGGCTGCACCAGGTATTCGCCCGTGCTCTCGTCCCGCAGCAGCTGCCCGCGCAGGAAACCCTTGCGCCCCTTGGTCGAAGCCAGCGGCGACAGCAGCCGCGCGTTCACCATGCGGCGATGCGGGTTCCGCGTCCCGCGGGCCACCCTGATCAACGGACGGACCAGCACCTCGAACACCACGAGCGCGCTCATCGGGTTGGCGGGCAACAGGAACGTCGGCACCGAGTCCGGGCCGAGCCGACCGAACCCCTGCGCGGACCCCGGGTGCATCGCGACCCGGGCCATGTCGATCCGCCCGAGATCGGACAGCGCGGCGTGCACCTCGTCGCCCGAGCTGCCGCCGGCGCCACCGGCGACCACGACGACCTCGGACATCAGCAGCCGGCCTTCGACCACTTCCCGCAGCCGCTTGGGCTCACCGGGCACGATCCCGACCCGGCTGACCTCGGCGCCCGCGTCCCGCGCGGCGGCCGCCAGCGCATAGGAGTTGACGTCGTAGACCTGGCCGACCGAGGGCGTGCGGTCGATGTCGACCAGCTCGTCGCCCACGGACACGATCGACACCCGGGGCCGCGGGTAGACCAGCACCTTGGACCTGCCGACCGCGGCGAGCAGCCCGACCTGGGCGGAGCCGATCGTGTCGCCCTGGCGGACCGCGACGTCACCGATCTGCACGTCTTCCCCGGTACGCCGGACATAGCCGGCCGAGGGCACCGAACGGTGCACCGTCACGTTCGCCGGATGCCCGTCGGTGAAGGCGGTCGGCACTACGGCGTCGGCCAGGGTCGGCAGCGGCGCGCCTGTCGCGACACGGACCGCCTGCCCTGGCTGCAGCCGTCGCGGCTGCCGCGACCCGGCCGGGATCTCGCCCACCACCGGCAGCTGCACCGGCTCGTCCTCAACCGGGCGGACGTCCACGCTGCGCACGGCATACCCATCCACGGCGGCCTGGTCGAAACCGGGCAGGGCGTGTTCCGCGACGACCTCTTCCGCACAGAGCAAGCCCTGCGCCTCGGAGATCGCGACCCGCACCGGGCGCGGGCGCACCGCCGACTCCAGCACGAGCGCGATCTGCTCGTCGACGGGGCGGAACTCCTGCTCAGCGGCCTCGGGCGGCTCCGGGATGGGTGGGGTCATCAGCCTTTGTTCTCGATTCGCTCGGCGAGCCAGGTGCGCAGCGACGGGCCGTACTCCGGGTCGTCGAGTGCGAAGTCGACCGCGGCCCGCAGGAACCCGCCGGGGTTGCCCAGGTCGTGCCGGCCGCCCCGGTGCACCACGATATGTACCGGGTGTCCGTCTTCGATCAGCAGTGCCACCGCGTCCGTGAGCTGCAACTCGCCGCCGGTGCCGGGCTTGATCTTGCGCAGCGCGTCGAAGATCGCCCGGTCAAGGAGGTATCGGCCGGCCGCCGCGTAGGTCGACGGCGCGTCCTCGGGCTTCGGCTTCTCGACCATTCCGTGCACGCGCTTGACGTCGTCATCGTCCGTATCGGTGACGTCGAACACGCCATAGGGTGAGATCTGTGCCTTCGGAATGTCGAAGGCACAGAGCACGCTGCCGCCATACGTGGCGCGGACCTGCGCCATCCGCTCGAGCACCCCGGCCGGCAGCACGAGATCGTCGGGCAGCAGCACGGCGACGGCCTGGTCCTCGTCGGTCAGGTTCGACTCGGCCTGGGCGACCGCGTGCCCGAGCCCCAGCGCCTCCTCCTGGATGGCGACCTCGACGTCGAGCAGGCCCGGCCCGCGGCGCACCTTCTCCAGCAAGGCGGTCTTCCCCTTGCGCTCGAGGTTGTCCTCGAGATCGGGCGAGGAGCGGAAGTAGTTGACCACCGCTTCCTTGCCCGGTGAGGTCACGATCACGAGACGTTTGGCGCCGGCTTGCGCCGCTTCGGCGGCGACGATCTCGATGCCCGGCGTGTCCACCACGGGCAACAGTTCCTTGGGAACCGCCTTTGTCGCAGGTAGGAAGCGTGTCCCGAGCCCGGCGGCGGGGACGATCGCGGTGCGGAACGAATTGTCGTGGAAGGCGCCCGTCATGGAGGTAAAGCCTAACCTGCGGATATGGGTGACGGGCGGAATGGCGACCCGGGCAAGGCGGTGTGGCGGACCCGTCTGACCGCTGCTCGCAGGGATCTTTCCCATGCGCAGCGGGTCGCGGAGGCGAGCGCTCTGGTCGACGTGGTCTCGTCGATGGCCCTGCCGGACACGGTCTGCTGCTACGTCCCGTTCGGCACCGAACCGGGTTCGATCGCGTGGCTGGATGTCGTTCGCGGTGCGGGCGCGCGGGTGCTGCTGCCGGTGATCCCAGCGGACCGGGCCGCGCTCGAATGGGCCGAGTACACCGGCCCGCAAACGCTTTCACCAGGACGCCTGCGGGGCGTTCTCGAGCCGTCGGGCCCGCGCCTCGGCCCGGAGTCGGTACGCGAAGCCGGTCTGGTGCTCGTGCCCGCGCTTGCCGTCGACCACGCCGGCGCCCGCCTCGGCCGGGGCGCGGGCTATTACGACCGCTCCCTGGTGCATGCCGGCGAAGACACCGCGCTGGTCGCGGTGGTCCGCGACGACGAACTGGTCGACCACCTCCCCACCGAACCCCACGACGTCCGGATGACCGCGGCGCTGACGCCACGGCGGGGGTTCGTTCCGCTGCCGATTCCCTGACCGATCTTCGGTGACCAAGATCTCATCGCCCACCGACATTCCCGGAGTTCCGCTGACCGTTGACCAACAATGAGAGCAAACGAGCAGGCCACTGATACCGGCGCGGGCGGCTGATCGCCGGCGACGGCGGCAAGGCTCGGTTGCAGTCCGCGGAAACCCCGTTTGACCTGCGGGGGAATGGCCCAGTATCGTGCAGCGTTGGCACTCTCGCGGATCGAGTGCCAATGCCCGAAGGAGCACCAGTGCCCACGTACCAGTACGCCTGCAAGGAGTGCGGCCACCAGTTCGAGGCCGTGCAGTCCTTCTCCGACGCCAGCCTGACCGAGTGCCCGCAGTGCGCCGGCCCGCTGCGCAAGCTTTACGGCGCCGTCGGCGTGATCTTCAAGGGCAGCGGCTTCTACCGCAACGACTCCCGGTCCGAGTCGAAGTCCTCGTCGTCTGGGTCGAGCAGCAAGTCCCCGTCGTCGGCGAGCAGCTCGAATGGCGACAGCGGGTCGAGCAGCAAGGACAGCGGGTCCGGCAGCAAGTCGGATTCGTCGTCCTCCTCCAGCAGCTCCTCGTCGTCGAGCAGCTCGTCGACGACCGCCGCAGCTGCCTCCTGAGTTATCCACAGGCACCCAGTTATCCACAGGCGCCTGAATTTCCTCTGTCGCTCCCCGCGGGTGCGCTTCTAACGTCGAGGTGACGGCGGCCGGCCAAGGCCGCCGCACCGACGATCCGGAGTGTGCCCGCGATGCGTTTCCTGCCGAGTCCTGTGCGCAACCGCCTGCGTTTTCGCTTGCGCGGTAAGCGCTTTCTCCTGGCCCGGCGAGCATTCGCCGTTGGCTTGCTGCTCGTCGCCGCGGTGCTAGCCGTGCGTCCGGCCGCCTCGCCGCCGACGTCGGCCGAGCCCGCGCGAGCACGAGCGAGCCCCGATGTGTCCACAGCCCGGCAGCCCGGGTTGTCCACAGTTCCCATCCACCTGGCGGACGCCAGCGTGGCGGACCTGCTCACCCCTGGAACGCGCGTGGACGTGGTGACCGCCGACGACGGTGACCTGAGCCGGAGGGTCGTGGCGAGCATGGCCACGGTGGTCGACATCCGCCCGCCGCCGGACGGTGGCAGCCGGTTCACGAGCGGCGAGTCCAAGGGACCACTGGTGTTGATCGCCGTACCCACCGATACCGCGACACAAGTGGCCGCACTGTCACTACGAAAGTTGGTAACCGTTACCCTCCGCTAGCCAGGACCCGGCTCGGAAGGAGTGCACATGCTGAAGGGCTTCAAAGACTTTCTGATGCGCGGCAACGTCGTCGACCTCGCGGTCGCGGTCGTCATCGGCACCGCGTTCACGGCGATCGTCACGGCGTTCACCAACGGCCTGATCAAGCCGCTGATCAACGCCATCGGCGGGACGGACGCGGCGAAGGGCCTGGGCTTCAACGTCCTGGGCGGCAACGACTCGACGTTCCTCGACTTCGGTGGCGTGATCAACGCCGCGATCAACTTCGTGCTGATCGCCGCTGTCGTGTACTTCGTGATCGTGCTGCCCGTACAGCATGTCCAGGCGCGCCGGAAGAAAGGCAAGGAGGCAGGCCCCGCCGAGCCGACGGACGTCGAACTGCTCACCGAGATCCGCGACCTGCTGCGCGAACGGCGCGACGGTCAGAGCAGCGACGGTCAGACCAGCAGGGAGACGACCAGGTCGTAAGCAGCCACATCACGCCGCGCGGCAGCCGCCGTCGGGCCGTAACGGCGCGGCAAACCGATCCGCCTCGGTGACGACGCGCGGGCCAGCCAGGCCCGCCGCGAGCCCACGGCGACTGTGGTGGTGCAGCGGGGACCAGTGGTGGCGGGGCGGCGGCCGTGGTGGCACCGCAGCCGCGGTGGCGGCGATCGCCGCCGGAAGAGGCGCGGAAACGCACTGGGACGTCTGTAGATGCGCCGACCCAAGGCGGCTGTCGGCGTCATGGGGGCTACCGGCCGTGGTACGGCTGACCGTGTGCCAACCGACGTCGTGCGGCTACCGGCTTCGTGGGGCTACCGGTCGTGGTGCGGGGGGCGGTTCTCCCGGTACCAGGCCTCACGGTCGCCACTGCTGGACTCCGGGTCGCGCTCGTCGGACGTGGTCTCCGGCAGGACGTCTCCGAAGATCGCGTCCAGCTCGCGCCGGTCGCGTTTCGGGGCCGGCGGGGTGGTGGGCCGGCCGGTCTCCTCGCTCTCGTCGCCGGACAACGGGTCAGGACTCGTCGAGGCCGGACAGCTCGTCGATGACGTGCGGCACCAGCGAGGACAGCGTGGCCATACCGTCCCGCACGGCCGCGCGCGAGCCGGCGAGGTTGACCACCAGGGTGCTCCCCGAGACGCCGACCAGGCCGCGGGAGATCCCCGCGTCGACCGCGCCCGCCGCCAGGCCGGACGAGCGCAGCGCCTCGCCGATACCGGGGATCGGGCGGTCCAGCACGCCGGCGGTCGCGTCCGGGGTCACGTCGCGGGGCGACACGCCAGTGCCGCCGACGGTGATCACCAGGTCGACGCCGCCGATGACCGCGGTGTTGAGCGCATTGCGGATCGCGACGGTGTCCGCGTGCACGACGACGACGCCGTCCACGATGAACCCGGCTTCCTCCAGCAGCTCCGTGACCAACGGGCCGGAGGTGTCGTCGTGCTCGCCGTGAGCCGCGCGGTCGTCGACGATCACCACGAGAGCGCGGCCGAGCCGCTGTGCACTGCGTTCCATGGAGCACACGTTAGCCCGTTGTTACCGAAGTCTGACGGCCACGTCCGACCTACTGCGACCGCCCCCGGCGGCCCCTAGCGTGACCGTCGTGCGAGTACTCGTGACCGGCGGCGCGGGCTTCATCGGTTCCCATGTCGCCGACCTGCTGGCCGAATCCGGCGACACCGTGACCATCCTCGACGACCTGCTGCCGCAGGCGCACCGCACGGCCACGGCGCCGGACTACGTCGAGCCGCACCGGTTCGTCCGAGGCGGCGTCGGTGACCCGAGGTTGCTACGCGACCTGCTGTCCGAAGTGGACGTAGTCTGCCACCAGGCGGCGATCGTCGGGCACGGACTCGACCCGTCGGACGCCCCGGCGTACGCACTGAACAACGACTACGCGACAGCCGTCCTCCTCGCCGAGATGCACGCGGCGGGGGTGAGCAGGCTCGTGCTCGCGTCGTCGATGGTCGTCTACGGCGAGGGCCGGTACGCCTGCCTCGACCACGGCGTCGTCCCGCCCGCACCGCGCCGGCAGTCCGATGTGGACGCCGGCCGGTTCGAGCCGACCTGCCCCGAGTGCGGACGCGAGCTCGAGTCACAGCTCGTGCCGGAGGATGCGCCCCTGCGACCGCAGAGCACCTACGCCGCGACGAAGCTCGCTCAGGAACACCTCGCCGGGGCATGGGCACGGCAGACGGGCGGCACCGTCTGGGCACTGCGCTACCACAACGTGTACGGCCCGCGCATGCCGCAGAACACGCCCTACGCGGGCGTCGCGTCGCTGTTCCGCTCGGCGCTAGTGCGTGGCGAGGCGCCGACCGTCCTGGAAGACGGCAACCAGCGCCGCGACTTCGTGCACGTCCACGACGTCGCCCGCGCCAACCTGCTCGCGCTCCATTCCGGGGCCACGCAAGGCGAACTCACCCCGGTCAACGTCTGCTCCGGCACACCACACACCGTGGGCGAACTGGCGACCGAACTGGCCAAGGCATGCGACGGACCGGCGCCGCGCATCGTCGGCGGGGCCCGTCCGGCGGATGTCCGGCACGTCGTCGCCGACCCGGCCCGCGCCGAGAAGCTCCTCGGCTTCCGTGCCACCGTCCCGTTCGAGACCGGCATCGCGTCGTTCGCGACCGCGCCGCTCCGCGCTCAGGCATCGACGCCGGCTCCGGAACCGGTTCCAGCACCGACGCCGGCGCCATCTCCGGCACCAGCACCGGCAGCAGCTCCGGCTCCGGCTCCCGCACCAGCTCCGGCACCAGCACCGGCAGCAGCTCCGGCTCCGGCTCCCGCACCAGCTCCGGCACCGGCACCAGCACCAGCACCAGCACCAGCACCAGCACCAGCACCAGCCGACGGGCGCTAAGGCATCACAACACGGCCAGCGGAAGCCGGACCTCGAAGCGGCAGCCGTCGCCGTGATTCCGCACGCCGATCCGGCCTTGATGCGCCTCGACGAGACCCTTCGCGATCGCGAGGCCCAGACCACCGCCCGTCGAGCCCGAGCGGTCCGGGGTGCGGGCCTGCGTCCCGCGGAACGCGACCTCGAAAACCCGGTCCAGCTCGTCCTCCGGGATCCCACCGCACCCGTCGTCGACGGCGACCAGCGCATCCTGCCCCTCGACCCCGACGTGGATGGCGACTGTGCCGTCCGGCGGAGTGTGCCGGATCGCGTTCGACACCAGGTTGCGCACGACTCGCGCCAGCTCCGGATCGCTGCCGGTCACCACCGGCCACTCCTCCGCGTCGGCCAGGACCTGCACCTTCTTCTGGTTCGCCACAACGGTTTGCGCGGCGAGCGCGTCACTGATGACATCCCGCAGCGGCACCGCGGACATCGTCAGCCGCAGCGCGCCCGCGGTGATCCGGGACAGCTCGAACAGGTCGTTGACCATCCCCGAAAGCCGGGCCGTCTCGCCGCTGATGCGGGTCGCGTAGTCGGCGACGTCGTCCTGCTCCGAGACGATCCCGTCCGCCAGCGCCTCCGCCATCGCGCGGATCCCGGCGAGCGGGCTGCGCAAGTCATGGCTGATCCACGCCACCAGGTCGCGCCGCGCCGCCTCCGCCGAGCGCTCGCGCTCTCGGGCCTCGCGCTCCCACACGCTGCGCCGCGCGATCGCCCGCCCGAGCACGATCGCCGCGGGCACCGTCACCAGCGCGACGAGCAGGCAGACCAGCAGCATCGTGGTCAGGGTCGGGGTGAACATGAACCCGCTGATCCCGATCACGCCGGCCAGCGTGGACAGCACCGGGATCAGCACGAGCACCGTCAGCGTCGTGGCGAGCGAACCGCGCCGCAGCAGGTACAGCACCAGCCCGCCGACCAGCGCGACCGGCAACGCGAACCCCAGCGCCAGCGGCAGGATGGCCCAGACATGCGACACCATCTGCTGCCAGGTCTCACCGGCCGGGATCATCGCGGCACCACCCGGCCCTTCACGACGACACCGGGTCGTACCGGTACCCGACGCCCCACACCGTCGCGATCCGCGCCGGCTTCGCCGGGTCCCGTTCGATCTTCTCGCGCAGGCGGCGGACGTGCACGGTCACCGTGGACTGGTCACCGAAATCCCAGCCCCACACCTTCTCCAGCAGCTCCGCCCGCGAAAACGCCGCTCCCGGATGCGCCAGGAAGAACATCAGCAGGTCGAACTCCCTTGCTGTCAAAGGCAGTTCGACACCGTCCAAAGTGGCCTGGCGGGCCCCGGGCTGCAGCCGCAGATTGCCGTCCACCGCCTCATCGACCACCGGCGCGACCGCGGGCATCCGCGCGCGCCGCAGCACCGAGCCGACCCGCAGGGCCAGCTCGCGCGGGCTGAACGGCTTCGTCACGTAATCATCCGCGCCCAGTTGCAGCCCGGCGATCCGGTTCTCCTCCTCGCCGAGCGCCGTGAGCAGCACGACCGGCACCTGACTCATCTGCCGCAGCCGCCGGCACACCTCGAGGCCGTTGATCCCGGGCATCATCACGTCCAGCACGACGACGTCCGCCGGTTGTTCCGCGAACGACCGCAGCCCTGAAACCCCGTCCCCGGCGACATCGACGGTGAACCCGCTCGCCTCCAGATAGCGCCGCACGACGTCGCGCACCGTCTCGTCGTCGTCGACGACGAGCACCCGACCTGTCTCCGCCACACCCACCTACCAGAACGTCAGCACCAGCGAGTTGACCGCGAGCGCGGTCAACGCCTGCCCCGCGAGCCATCCCCGCCGCGAAGGCAGCAGCGACACCGCGGGCAGCAACCACACCATGAACGGTAACCAGATCCGCTCGGTCTCGGCCTTCGACAACCCGGAGACGTCCGCGAGCACGATCGCCACCACGGCGGCCGCGACCAGCAGGACCACCGGATCGCACCGCTTGCTCAGCCGCCAGTGCACCGAAGCGGCCGCGGCCCGCCGCACGCCCGCGACCAGGGCGGGACCAGCCGCGAGCACCAGCGCCGCCAGGTCCGCCCATACCCAGTACGAGTACGGCCGCGCGCTGGCGATGCCCTGGTAGTACCGCTCGACCACCAGGTGATAGCCGTCGAACCACCAGAACCCGGCCGCGGTGAACGCCACGACGACGGCCAGCGCACCGGCGACCGCGAACGGCAGCGCACGGGTGAGGCTGCCCCCGAGCAGGGTCACCGCGAACGCGATCAGGCCGATCAGCGGCAGCCCGTAGGACAGGTACACGCCGAACCCGAGCAGCGCCCCGCCGAGCACCGACAGCGGCACCGCGTGCCAGCGGCCGGCACGGAACCCGTGCGTGGCAACGGCAATCAGCGCGATCCCGGTCGCGGTCACACCCGCGAACATGCCGTCCGCGGACACCCCGATCCAGACCGCGCCCGGGAACAGCACGGCGAACGGGATCGTCGCGCGGGCCGCGTCGCACCGGTGCAGGGCCGACAACGTGAGCGGGACCGCGACCGTCACCAGGCATCCGACGAGCACGCACACCGTCGCCGCCCACGCGCCACCGGAAAGGCCGATGCGGTCCAGCCAGACGAAGACGAGCGTCGCGCCGGGCGGATGCCCGGACACGTGCGTGGTCCACGAGTTCGGCTGGAAATCGAGGATCCGCGACGAGAACTGGCGCAGCATCGCCGGGATGTCGGTGATGCCGGGCACCTCGTGCAGGTACTCGTTGGGATTGGTGAGCCGGTCGGTGAACCCACGATGCCAGCCATCGATCATGGCCAGCGCGAACGTCCACGCCAGCGAGCTCACGTACCCGGCGGCGAGCAGCCACCGCCACGGCAGCCGGGCCGCGAGATCCGGTCCCCAGAGCACGACCGCGATCGCGATCAGCACCGCGAAAAGCGTGCCGGGCCCGAAATGTGGCAGCCATTGCGCGAACAGCGGCGCAGCCGGCGCCCACAGCACGACACCACTGCCGGGCCGGTTCAAATACGCCCCGACGGCGACCGCGACCGCGACGAGAACGGCGGCGATCAGAACCGCCCACAGATCGCGGGAGTGCTTTCGCGACCGTTTCTCCCCCGCGGTCCGCGCAGGCAAAGTCCCGCTGGTCATGCGCGCACCTTAACGCCCCCGCGATCGCCCGCTCAGTGAACACCGGAAACCGTCATACAGTGGTAAGGACTCGGCACACGTCATGGTTTGGTAATGCCGGCAAGGGTTCCGCTCTGTCCACCCTGGACTTACTTTCCGTTGCGTGAGCCAAGATCCAACAGACGTCATATTGCCGTGCCTCGACGAAGCGGCGGCGCTGCCGAATTTGTTGTCTACCCTGCCACGAGGATTTCGCGCGATCGTCGTCGACAACGGCTCGACGGATGACTCGCCGCGAATCGCGGCCGAGCACGGCGCGAAGGTGGTTCACGAACCGCGCCGCGGCTACGGCGCCGCCGTGCACACCGGACTCGAGTACGCCACCTCGGACATCGTGTGCTTCCTCGACGCCGACGGTTCCCTCGACCCGGCCGACCTGATCCCGATGGCCGACATCGTGGCCAGGGGCGCCGATCTCGCCGCCGGCCGGCGCGTGCCCGTGACCCGTGACGCCTGGCCGTGGCACGCGCGCGCGGGCAACCTGCTCCTCGCGACACTGATGCGACGGCAAGGCGTCCCGGTGCATGACATCGCGCCGATCCGGGCGGCCCGCCGCCGGACGCTGCTCGACCTGGGGATCGCCGACCGCGGCTTCGGCTACCCCTTGGAACTACTCATCAAGGCCGGCCGCGCGGGACTGCGCATCGAGGAGTTCGATGTCGCCTACCGGCCGCGGGCCGCCGGCACGAAGTCGAAGGTCTCGGGCTCCGTGCGCGGCACGCTCCGCGCGACCCGCGACATGGCGAAGGTGTTGCGCGGATGACCGGCGCGTTCTGCCTGCTGGTCGTGGCCAAGGCGCCGGTGCCCGGGTTCGCCAAGACCCGGCTGTGCCCGCCGGCCACGCCGGAGCAGGCCGCCGACATCGCCGCCGCGGCGCTGCTCGACACGCTCGACGCGGTCGGCGCGACGCCCGGCGCCGTGCCCTTCGTCGCGACCACCGGCGATTTCACCACGGCCGCCCGTTCCGCCGAACTCGCGCACGCGCTGTGGCCGATGACCGTGATTCGCCAGCGCGGCAACGGTTTCGCACAGCGGCTCGCCAACGCACACTGCGACGCGGCCGTCGCCGGCCTGCCGGTGCTACAGATCGGGATGGACACCCCGCAGGTCACCCCGGACCTGCTCGCCGAGTCCGGGGCACTGCTCAGGTCCGAGCGGGAAGCCGTGCTCGGCCCGGCGCAGGACGGCGGCTGGTGGGCGCTCGGACTCGGAAACCCTTCTGCGGCAAGGGTTCTGGCCGATGTCCCGATGTCCCGCGACGACACCGGGATCCGTACGCTGCGGGCGCTGACCGCAGCCGGGCTGAACACGACCGAGCTCGCAGAACTGTCCGATGTGGACACCATGGCGGACGCCGAACGGGTGGCGAGCCTGTGTGGCGGCAGGTTCGCCGAAGCGGTCGCGGCGGCGCGATCGTGAGGAGTCCCTTCGACAGCGCCCTCGTCACCAACAGCTGCGTGCTCGAACTGGCCAACGGTGAACGGATCGAACTGCCGGCGAAACGCTGGGCGGCCGACCCGTGCCTCGGCGACGAACTGATGCTGGCCCGCTGCAGCGGGCCGACTCTCGACATCGGCTGCGGACCGGGCCGGCTGACCAGCGAGCTGACCGCGCGCGGGATCAGCTCGCTGGGCATCGACGTGTCCCGCACGGCGGTCCGGTTGACCCGGCTGCGTGGCGGTTCCGCGTTGCGACGCGACGTCTTCGGCCGCGTGCCCGGTGAAGGACGGTGGCAGCACGCCCTGCTCGCCGACGGCAATATCGGCATCGGCGGCGACCCCGTCACGCTGCTGCGGCGAGTACGGGAGTTGCTCGCGCCGGACGGCCGGGTGGTGATCGAGGTCGAGCCCGGGCACACGCTGCGCCGCGGGCACGTCCGCGTCGGCGACAGCACCTGGTTTCCGTGGGCTTGGCTGGGAATCGGCGCGCTGGAGGAGATCGCGGACGAGGCATCGCTGCGCGTCGTCTGGGCCGGCGCGCACGATTCGCGCCACTTCACCGAACTCGCCGCGAGCTGAACGCCAGACGGGCTCCCGGCGACGGATCGCCGGGAGCCCGGAGTTGGTCTCGGCCGCACGTGCGGCCGAGCGTCGGAAGTCAGTTCACCGGGACCGGTTGTCCGCCCAGCGTCACCTGCACCGTGCGGTTGTCGCTGAGGGTGAACGTCACCTTGTCGTTCGGCGCGCGGGTGCGGATCGCCGCGATCAGGCCGTCCGAGTCGTTGATGACCTGGTTGTCCACTTTGGTCACCACATCGCCGGTCTTGAGCCCGGCCTGCTCCGCCGGACTGCCCTGCCCGACGTTCTGGATCTGCGCCCCGCCCGACTGCGCGTCGGCGACCGTCGCGCCGATGTAGGTCTGCGTGGCCTTCCCGGTGTCGATGATCTCCTGCGCGGTCCGGCGCGCCTGGCTGATCGGGATCGCGAACCCGATGCCGGCGTTGGTCGCCTCGCTCTGCTGCTGGCCGAGCCCGCCCGAGGACTGCGGGCTGTAGATCGCCGAGTTGATACCGATGACCTGGCCGGCCAGGTTGACCAGCGGGCCACCCGAGTTGCCCGGGTTGATCGCCGCGTCGGTCTGGATCGCACTCATCACCGTCGCCTGGTCGCCGCTGCTGCCACCGGCGCGGACCGGCCGGTGTAGCGCGCTCACGATGCCCGACGTGACGGTGCCGGTCAGCTCGAACGGCGAACCGAACGCCACCACCGACTGGCCGACCTGCATCTGGTCGGAGTTGCCGAGCGCCACCGGGGTCAGGTTCTTCACGCCCTGCACCTTGACCACGGCGATATCCGTCGACGGGTCGCGGCCGACGATCGACGCGCCCGCCTTCGACCCGTCCTGGAACACCGCCTGGATGCTGCCGCCCTGCGCGGCGACCTCCACGACGTGGTTGTTGGTCAGGATGTAGCCGTCGGTCGACAGCACGAAGCCCGAGCCTTCGCCCTGTTCCTGACTGCCCGACACGACGAGCTCGACCACGCTCGGCAAGACCTTCTGCGCCACCGATTCGACGCTGCCTGCCGGCGCGTTGCTGGTCTGCTGGCTGGGCACGGGCTGGTTGAGCGCGTTGTAGGCGTTGCCGCCACCGGCGTTCCCGGACGCGAAATAGCCCCCGAGCCCACCGGCGGCACCGCCCACGACGAGCGCGAGCACGGCGACCCCCGCGACGAGCCGGCCCGAACCGCGGCGCTGCTGCGGGATCGGGGGCTGCGGCGCGGCGAAGGTCGCGGTGCTGTACGGCAGGCTCTGCGGCTGGTGCGGCGACGGCGACGTCCAGGGATACGTCTGCTGCTGACCCTGCACCGACCACGGGCTCGGCGGCGGCCCACCGAACGAAGTCCCGCGCGGCGGCGTGCTCGCGTCCTCCTGCGACTGCGACGGCAGCTCCGGCTGCTGGGGCAGTTCCGGCTGCGGCTCCTGCGGAGCACCACTGCCGTGTGACGCGCTGGGGTCGTTCTCCGTCATGTCCTCACCATGCTGGTCGGTCCTGAGAGCCGGCTGAGCCCAACCTGAGGTTCCCACATGAGTATGGCGCGCGTGCTAAAGCACCGCCCGGAGACGGTCGGCGATCTGCTCGGGGGTGGCGTCGTTGATCCAGACCGCCATGCCGGACTCCGAGCCCGCGAGGTACTTCAGCTTGTCCTTCGCGCGCAGGATCGAGAGCAGGTCCAGGTGCAGCCAGCCCAACTCGCGACCGACGCGCACGGGCGCCTGGTTCCAGGCCGCGATGTAGGGCAACGGCCGATCGTACAAGGCATCGCAGGCGCGGAGAACCTGCAGATACACCTCAGCGAAATCGTCGCGCTCGGCATCGGTGAGCGCGGGGATGTCGGGCACCTGGCGGTGCGGCACCAGCAGCACCTCCACCGGCCAGCGCGCCGCCGGCGGCACGAACGCCGTCCAGTACGCGCCCTCCGCGATGACCCGCACACCGGACTTCCGCTCCGCGGCGAGCACGTCGCCGAGCACGTGGCGGCCGTGTTCGGCCTGGTAGGCGCGGGCGGTTTCGAGCATCTGCCGCGTTTTGGGCGTGACGAACGGATATGCGTAGATCTGCCCGTGCGGGTGCGAGAGTGTCACGCCGATCTCCTCGCCCCTGTTCTCGAACGGGAAGACCTGCTCCACACCCTCCAAAGTGGACATCGACGCGGTACGGTCCGCCCACGCGTCGACCACCGTGCGCACCCGCTTCGGGCTCAACTGCGCGAAGGAACCGTTGTGATCACTGGTGAAGCACACGACATCGGCCCGCCCGCGCCCCGGCGCCGACGGCACCAGGCCCATCCCGTCGACCGTGCCCGGCTCACCGGTGACGTGCTGGGAGAACGAGGGGAACCGGTTCTCGAACACCACCACGTCGTAGTCGGATTCGGGAATCTCGGTGGGTTTTCCGGGGTTGCTCGGATCGAGCGGGCACAGGTCGGCCGGCGGCTTGTACGTGCGCGTCTGCCGGTGTGCGGCCATCGCCACCCACTCGCCGGTCAACGGGTCGCGGCGGATCTCCGAGCTCGCCGCGACCGGCGGCAGGTCCCGGGTGTCGACGGCGGTGCGCTCACGCGGCGACTCGTCGTAGTAGATGATCTCCCTGCCGTCGGCGAGGTGCCGCACCGTGCGTATCAACTTTCCTCCCCCTCGTCCACTTCGGCGATCTTCAGCTCACCGGCGTGCTCGTCCAGCGTTTCCCGCGCCGCCGTCGGCAACCCGTCGTCGGTCACCACGATGTCGGCCTCTTCCAGATCGGCGAACGTGGAGATGCCCACGATTCCCCATTTGGTGTGGTCGGCGAGCACGACGAGATCCCGCCCGGCCTCGACCAATGCGCGGTTGGTCTCGCTCTCCTCCAGGTTCGGCGTGGTGAACCCGGCTTCCGCGGACATCCCGTGCACGCCGAGGAACACCTGGTCCAGGTGCAGCCGCCGGAGGCTGGCCACGGCGACCCCACCGACCAGCGCGTCCGAGGGTGTGCGGACGCCGCCGGTGAGCACGACTGTGCGCTCGGCCTGCGCCGAGTCACGCAGCACGTCGGCCACCCGGATGGAGTTCGTCACGATCGTCAGCTCGGGCACCGCGTCGAGCGCACGGGCGAAGCTCCACGTGGTGGTTCCCGCGGAAATACCGATAGCCGTGCCGGGCCGGACGAGTCCGGCCGCCAGCGTCGCGATCGCTTCCTTCTGCGCCTGCTGCTGTTCGGACTTCGCCTCGAAACCGGGCTCGTCGGTGCTCTTGCCGAGGTTCGCCGTCGCGCCGCCGTAGACCTTCTCGACGAGCCCCTGGCCGGCCAGCACGTCCAGGTCGCGGCGGATGGTCATGTCCGAAACGCCCAGCCTGGCAACGAGTTCGCTGACTCGGACGGCACCCGTACGCCGGGCCTCCGCCAGAATCACCGCTTGCCGCTGCCGCGCCAGCACCGCTGCTCCCGTTTCTCGCCAACTACACAAAATCCTACACGATCAAACATCCGCAGGACTTCGCTCAGCCGGGTGCTCCTGGCAGCCGGATGGTCAGCAGCGCGCCGCCTTCGGGCGCGCGGCCGGCGTACACGTCGCCGCCGTGCCGTTGCGCGGCCTGCTTCACGATCGACAGGCCGAGCCCCGAACCGGGCAGGGTGCGTGCTTCCGAGGAGCGGTAGAACCGGTCGAACACCTTGGGCAGATCGGCTTCGGCGATGCCCGGTCCGGAGTCCGCGACCTCGATGACCGCGGTGCCGTCGCCCAGCGGGTGCATGCGGACCCGGACCGCCGAGCCGGCCGGTGAGAATTTCACGGCGTTGTCCAGCAGGTTCAGCACCGCACGTTCAAGCGCGCTGTGGTCGCCGGTCAGCACCCACGGCTGCAGCGACACGTCGAACTCGATCTCGCTCGCGCGCCTGCGGGCCCGGTCCAGCGCCCGCTCGATGACCTCGATCATCTCGACCCGCTCGAACTGGGTGTGCGGCTCGTCCTGTCGCGCCAGCTCCACCAGGTCGCCGATGAGCTGGGTCAGCTCGTCCAGCTGCGCCTTGATATCGGTCTCGATATCAGATCTGTCCTTTTCGGACAGTGTGGGCGCGCCGGCGCGGCTGGCGGAGAGCAACAGCTCCAGGTTGGTGCGCAAGGAGGTCAGCGGCGTGCGCAGCTCGTGCCCGGCGTCGGCGACGAGCTGCCGCTGTCTCTCCTGTGACTCGGCGACCGTGCCGAGCATCGTGTTGAAGCTCGTCGTCAGGCGGGCGAGCTCGTCGTCACCGCTGACCGGGATCGGGCGCAAGTCCCCCGTCCGGGTCACGTATTCCGTCGCGGCGGTCAGCCGTTCGACGGGCCGCAGCCCGGTGCGCGCGACCGCGGTGCCGGCGAGGGCGGCGACGATGATGCCGCCACCACCGATCAGCGCGAGCACGATGGCCAGCTGGTTGAGCGTCTGCCTCGTCGGCGTCAGCGACTGGGCGAGCACGAGGGCCTGGTCAGGCGCGTAGTGCAGCGCCACGACTCGCATGTCGGTCTTGGTGTCGGTGCGGATCGACGAGTTCGCGCTGCCCTGCGCGACGGCCAGCTCGACCCGGCCGATGGGTGGCTGCCGGCCGCCGGTCGGGATCTGCGGCACCCCGTCGGCGTCGAGCACGGCGATCTGGATGTCCGTGCTGCTCAGCAGCGCCCCCGGGTACTGCTGGATGCCCTGGCGCACCTGCGGGGCCTGCGCGGCGGCGATCGCGCGGACCTGCAGGGTGTCGTCGACCTGCTGGTACAGGTTGTTGTAGACGGTCACGTAGGCGCCGATCGACACCAGCGCCGTCACCCCGGCGACACAGGCCGCGGCCAGCAGCGTGACGCGGGCCCGCAGGGAGATGCGCTTCCTCGGCTTGCGCCCGGCCCTGGTGCCGACCGCGACGATGGCAACCGGTTCGGTCACGGCTTGGCTCACGGCGGGGTTTCCCGGAGGACGTAGCCGACCCCCCGGACGGTGTGGATCAGCCTCGGCTCGCCGTCCGCCTCGGTCTTGCGGCGCAGGTACCCGACATACACCTCGAGCGCGTTGCCGGAGGTCGGGAAGTCGTAGCCCCACACCTCTTCCAGGATGCGGCTGCGGGTCAGCACGTGCTTCGGGTACGACATGAACAGCTCGAGCAACGCGAACTCGGTGCGGGTGAGGCTGATGTCGCGTTCGCCGCGGCGGACCTCGCGGGTGCCCGGGTCGAGGGTCAGGTCGGCGAAGGTGAACTGTTCGGCGTTCGGGCCCGGCTGGTTGTCCGGCGCGGCCCGGCGCAGGAGCGCGCGCAGGCGGGCGAGGAGCTCCTCGAGCGCGAAGGGCTTCGGCAGGTAGTCGTCGGCGCCCGCGTCCAGGCCGGACACCCGGTCGGACACCGTGTCGCGGGCCGTGAGGACGAGAATCGGCAGGTCATCGCCGGTGCTGCGGAGTCGCCGGGCCACCTCGAGGCCGTCCAAGCGGGGCATCATGACGTCGAGGATCATCGCGTCGGGACGATCGGCGATGACCCGTTCCAGTGCCTGCGCGCCATCCCCGGCCAGCTCTACCTGGTAGCCGTTGAACTCCAGGGAGCGACGGAGGGACTCCCGGACCGCCCGATCGTCGTCGACTACGAGAATGCGCATGTGGACAGTGTTACTGACCGTGCTGAGACTCGCCTAAGAACCTGTTAAAGCTGGTCCAAGAGACCGCCCCGGTAGGCGAGTAGCGCCGCCTGTACCCGGTTGGCCGCACCGATTTTCGACAGGACCGCGGACACATAGCCCTTGACGGTGGCTTCGGACAGGTGGAGTTTGCCCCCGATCTCGGCGTTGGACAGGCCCTGGCCGATGAGCGCGACGACCTCGCGTTCGCGCTCGGAGAGGCTGGCGAGCAGCTTGCGCGCGGGTTGCGCGGCGCGCTGACCCTCGCGATGCGCGCGCACCATGCGGGCCGCGACACCCGGATCGAGCACCGCGCCGCCGCGGGCGAGGTCGCGGACCGCGCGCAGCAATGCGGCGGGCTCGATGTCCTTGAGCAGGAAGCCGTTGGCGCCCAGGCGCAGGGCGAGGCTGACGTACTCGTCCATGTCGAAGGTGGTGAGCATCGCGACCGCGGGCGGTGTCGGGAGGGCGAGAATGGCGCGGAGCGCACGGATCCCGTCGTCGGGGGCGCGCATCTTGATGTCGAGCAGCATGACGTCGGGATGCACGCGGCGGGCGGTCTCCACCGCCGAACGTCCGTCACTGGCCTCGCCGACGACCTCGATGTCCGGCGCGCCCCCCATCATGCCGCGCAGACTCGACCGGACCAGCTCTTCGTCATCGGCGAACACCAGCTTGATCAACGGGCCCTCCGGGGTTTTCCTGGGAGCGGGGTTTCCGACTCCGATCACGGAAGGTTACCCACTGGTAGCGCAAGAGTCGATATCTTGGCACGATTGCCCACGTTGGTTGTCGCTCGACCGGCTGCTGCCGCTAGGCTGGCCCCGCAAGCCCTCGTAGCTCAGGGGATAGAGCACCGCTCTCCTAAAGCGGGTGTCGCAGGTTCGAATCCTGCCGGGGGCACAACACCCGATCAAGCGTTTCCGCAGGTCATTCCTGTTCCTCTCGCGAGGTCGGCATAGCGACAGAAACGCCGATTCCCAGGTCGGCCCTGTTCCCGTTGGTCTCCTACGGAGGCTCGATCCGCGCTGACCACCCCTAACGGCGTGCTTGCACCGCGTGAGCACACGCTGCGCTTCACCCAACCGCTCGGCGGCACGAGCGGCGGCGGACGGCCGGGTGTCGCAGACTGGCCGTGACGCTGGCGGCGCCCCGGCCGCGGCAACTGTCCCACCAAGGGCGACCTCATACAGCCGACGCGGCCATGCTTCGACCTGCAGAACCGAGTCGAGCAACTCCGCGTCGGACATCCGGTCCCAGTCCTGGCTCGACAGCTCCGCAACAGCACTGTTCATGCCTGAATTCCATCGCAAAGTCAGCAGTGTGAGTGATGGTCTGCGGCCCACCTGACCACCGCATCCACCGGCACGAGTTCCTGGGCGATGCGTCCGTGTGCGGATCGCACATATTCCAGACGGTCCCACAGCTCGGGGCCAAGCCACTCCCTGCCAACCGCGCCGGACCAGTTGAACTCACCGGCCTCCTGCACAGCGAGACCGACCATCTCGGCCCACAGACCGGAAGCCGGACGTACGCGCACATCACGCGTCACTTGCGTGGCGAGGACGGCCGTCGACGTTCCCGCTGGGTCGAAATCGCCCCAATACCAAGCAGTGCCACGTAACGGGCCCTGACCCGCGACGTCCACCGCAAGGGACGACACCTGCGCAGGGAACGTCTTGCCGGAGCCCCAGCAGACCGCGCCGATGGCGTGGCCACGGGCGTTGCGCAACGCGTCGACCGTGACCCAGTAGGTGTCGCTGTTCTCCACGACGAGCACGTCCGCACCGGTACCGACGACGGCGGCCGGAACCGGTGGCGCGATCCGAACACACGCGAGCAACGACAAGCTCAACCGTTCCGCGCCGAACAGCTTCGTGCGTTCCAGCTCGTCGAGTCGTTTCTCTCTCGCGAAGATCTCGGCGGACCGGTAGCGAACGGGAACGACAGGCAGCTCCTGGGCCTCTGTCCGGCCGAGCCAGTCGTTGATGGTGACGAGATCCTCGAACAGCACATCCGACAACGTCGGCAACGACGCCACCCAGCCCAGCTCGGCACGCCACGGGAACACACACCAAGCCCGTCCACGGCCTGCCGGCCGAGCCGCAGGAACCGTGACGAATCGAGGTTGTGCCGGCACCGTCGAGTTGTCCCATGCCCGCTTCGGCAGTTCGATCACGGCGTCCTGCGACAGCTCGAGCAACGCGCTATGCAGTGCCGTGGCCTGGGCCGGATCCCCCACGAACCGCGGCGCGACCTTGCACCAGAGCCGCCACAACGCAGTGAACTCGATCCTGACGGATCCAGTGTCCAGTATCGCGTCACGGAGAGCGGCGGTCTCCGAACGACGTGGTGTCGAGGTCATCCGCGAATCTCGTAGCGGGTCGCATCGACCCAGTTCCGGGTGGCCGCCCGGTCCCGGCCACCGGTGATCGACTCGGCCACGTCAACGCCGTCCACCGTCGTCGCCCGCAGCCGCAGGTACGAAAGATTGCGGCGGAGATCACCGTCGTTCCGCAGCTTCATGATCACCGAGCCCGTGCCGGTGAACGCCGCATCAACGGCGGGATCGTGCAGACCGGTGGCGCAGACGAGCTGAACTCCGGAGTGGGCGGCCAGCCTGTGCTGCATCTGTATCAACGCTTCGGCCGACGCCGCACCGAACGGGTTGTCCAGCAGGAGTGTGCCTGCGGGCCGGGGGCCGCCCTGCCGATGCGCGGAACGGACCCGGGACAGCGCACAGTAGACGAGCACGGCAAGGGTGAGCACTTGTCCGCCGGAGAACTCGATGGGGATCCGGTCAGGCGGGCAGTACAGCACCCTGCCGTCGATCGACGGCTTGAGGATCTCGATGGACCACGCGCCCGCCCGCGTGCGGTCGAGCACCGTGTCACGCACTGCATCCGCCAGCCACCGTGCCCGCACCTCGGAGGACTTGGCTCGTTTCGGATTTCCGGACAGCTCGACAGCCCACGTGTCGATCCGGGTGACAAGACGTGCGGCGGCTTCGTCATCGGGGGCGTCGTCGAACCGGATCTTGATCGCCGATTGTTGCGAGAGATCGCCGAGCCCGTCCGGTAGTTTGGCGGATCGGGTCACCTCGCGCAGCATGCGTCGCTGGTCGCGGCACAGCGACAGCAGGCTGTCCCGCAGGATCGCACGGTGGTCGTCGAGTTCCCGTAGGTCGTCGGCGGCGGATCCGGCCATCGCCCTGATCCGCCTCGCCAGCACCTCGGCTTCGGTGACCAGATCGGCTTCGGACAACGACCGGACTCGCATCGCTGCCGCGGCGTCGAGACCAGACCACCGGGAGTCCAACGCCGTGCTCCGGGCCGCGACGACCGCGGTATGCAAGTCGTCGCGTGCGGCGCGCTCGAGCCCGTCGGTCTCTCGCTGCTCCTGGACGTACTGCTTCATCAGGTCACGCGCGTTGACTCTGGTGCCGTGGAAGACGTGTGTGGTCGGGATTCGTTCGACGGGCCACAGGTCCAGGGTGTCACCGAGTGACGCGATGTCCTCCTGCACCGCCCGCACTAGTTCGTCCGCGTCTCGTTCGGCTTGTTCCGCACCATCACGGATCTCACGAAGCTCGACGTTGCGGATCTCCAGTTTCTCCTGCAACCGGGGTATGTCCTCGGGTGTGGCCGGTGCCCAGTCCGTCGTGGACAGATCGATGAAGTTCTGGTGATCCGGACCGGCAGGCTGTGCCTCGGCCAGGTCGTCCTCGGCCTGCTTCCGTTTGGTGGTCGCGGTGACCAGTGCCGCCCGCGCCGAGTCCAACGACGTACCCACCCGTTGCTGGGCACGGATACGGCTACCGGGCGAGGCCGCCTCGCCGGTGGTAGCCAGCACCTCGGCGTCGGCAAGTGCCCTGTCGTCGAACTGTCTCGTGCGTCCTACCGCCTTGCCGACGTCGGACTCCGCTCGTTTCAGGAGTTCCGCCTCGATCATGCCGTGCTCGGCGGCGGCGAGTTCGGCACGCAAGGCATGCCAAGCGTCCCTGAGAACCTGGAGGTTGCCTTCGGAATTGAGCGCCGCTTCGTCTACGCCCATCTCAGCACGTTCCCGTGCCCACGTCTCGCCCGCGCTCCGGGCATCGGCGGCGCGCTGCAGAGAGTTCTTGAGCATCTCGGCGGCCGCGGCGATAGCTTCACCTGCCGACCGAAGCTCTTCCCTGGCTCGGCCACGTCTGATCGTCAGCCCGGCGACGCGGGCGGTCGCGACCTCAGCCGCCTGCACCACTTCTGCCAGTCGCGTCGCACGTGCCACGTGACCATCGGCCATGGTGGCCTGCCCTCGGTACTTCTTGGCATCGGCACGGGCTTCAGCGGCTCTCGTCCGTTGAGCCTTCCGGTCGGCAACGAGAGCGTCTCGGCGACTGTCCTCGGCCTCCAGGATGTCGGCGGCCTCCGTCGACATGCGGGCCAGCTCATCCCGGGAAGTTTCACCCCATCGGCGCAGGAAACCGCTGCACAATGCTACGACGTCGCGATACCGCTGTGCGGCGGCGGCTGCTTGCTGATGGGCGTCACCCTCGGCCAGCGCGGTCTCTTCCAGTGCCTTGCGGGTCTCGAGTGCCCACGCTCGGTCCCAGGTGGCACGGTGGGGCACGACGACGTGCCGCCGCGCATCCGTCACGGTTTCCGGTCGTGGTCCGGTCGTCGAAGTCGGCGCGGTGCGCACGGTGACCGGTGTTCTGGTGCGCACCTCCTTCTCAACCAGCAGTGCGACCCCATCGGTAAACCGTTGTGGGTCCGAGATGACCACACCACCGGCCAGGTCCGGGTTCTCCGCGATGAACGGGGCCCGTCGCTCCGAGTCGGCTATGTTGCGCTCGATCCAGCTCAGGCCGGTGACCGCACCTATCCGTGCCTCCGTCAGGATTCCCAGCACGGCAAGGGCGTCCGACCCTGCGGGTGCCGTGCCCGCTTCGTCGAGCTGCGCCAATTCTTCGTTGGCGGCAAGGGCATTCGCCTTGTGTTCGGCCGCCCTGCGGTCCGCAGCGCGCGCGGACTCCTCCGCCATCTGCTTGGCACGCGCCAGTTCGACCGTGCTCTCCGGTCGCGCGCCGATCAGGTGGACCACGGTCTCGTCAGCGCTGACCGTCCCGAACTCCGTGTCGTGGTCGTTCAGTCTCGCGGCAGCTCGCTGAGCGGTCGCCCGAAGCTCGACGAGCTTCTTGTCGAGTATGTCGATCTCGGTTCCGAGGCTGTCGTACGTCCGGTCGGCGGCGAGGGCGGCCTCGTCCGCACCGTCCGCTGCCAGGTTCGCTTCTCCTCTGACTTCCTGCCAGCGGCTGACACACGCGGAAGCACGCTCGCCGTCGTTCAACCAGCCGACGGACACGGCCGCGGCGGTCGCCGTCTCCGCGTCATCGTTCTGCTTCTTGATCTCGCCCAGTTCGCGGTCGACCCGCTCCAGTTCGAGAGTGGCTGTGGTCTTGTCCTGCTGAGCCCGGTCGGCGTCCTCAGCCGCATCGCCCGCCGCTACATCGGCGGCGTCGGCGATCGCCGACGACTCAGCGACAAGAGCGTCGAGCCGTCCTGCCGTCCGTTCGGCCGCGTCCGTCACTCGTTCCCGGAGCGGTTCCAGCCCGGCGTCGGCCGCCTTGTAGGCGAGCTTCGCCGCGTCCCGTGCTTGCCGCGCCGTCTCGAGGTCGATCACCACGTCCACGGCACGCCAAGCCTGCTCGTGCCGCCGCGCTTCCGCCGTTGCCGCCTCGGCGAGCTCGACCTGTTTCCTCGTTGACGCAACCCGTGCGCGGGCCTCCTCTAGTTGCAGCTGCTGCCTGATGTCGCTGATCTGGCCGTACGCGTAGCGTGCCTTGTTGGCCTCCCCACGCGCGGCGTCCAGTGCCTTCTGCAGCTCGCCGAGCGATTCTTCGTCCTGGTGGATCCGGTTGACCAACGCGGCGGCGTGCTCCCCACCGTGAAGTCGTGAGCGACGTGACCGCGCGGCGGCGACGTCAACGACCGCGGACCGGCTCACGATCAACTCGATCCCCGGAGTGATCTCCGCGCCGAAGCCCGCGATCGCCTCGAGCTCGGTGCGCTGGGACGCGAGCGCCGAATAGTCCTCGAGCTTCTGGGTGAACGTCTCCAGTTCGCGGTGATCGTTCAGCGCGGCCACGAAGAACCGTACGACGTTGTCCGGAGAGTCGAACGAAGCGAGCAGTTTCTCCGCGCCGGCTTCCGAATCGTTCATCCTCATCTGATAGCCGAACAGGGTCGGGTCGACACTCGTCCGCTCCTCGAGCGCGGTTGTCCACGCTTGCTGCTTGTCGGTCAGCACCCCTTGTGTTCCCGGGTGGTCGGCGATCAGGTCGTCGACCGCGTCGCAGAAGGCGCGGTGCGGCAACCGCCGGCCGTCCACGACGAACGGCAGGTCGTCAACGCCGGGCAGGCCCGGTCCGGTGTGAAACAGGTACCAGGAACGGTGCATGTTGCTCGTCGAACGAGACGCGTGCGGGGGCTGCCGCCTGCCGTCCTTCCATTCCATGACGGCGCCGGTCACCGTCCGCCGCCCCGACGTGACGTCCTCCCACTCGCACACGACGTGGGAGGTGTCTCCGGTGAGGACGTAGTCCCCGAGCACCTTGCCGCCCACCTGTGCCCGAGACGCCGGCACGACGAGGCTGCACACCAAGGTGATCAGTGTTGACTTGCCACCCGTGTTGGTGAGCGACAGCAGCACGCGCGCCGCGGCACCGTCACTGGTGACGAAGTCGAGATCCAGCGGGTCGAACCTGGCGCCGTCCGGACCGACACCGTGCAGTCTGATCCGTCGAAGCCGCAACGGCGGGACAGGCATGTCCGGCTCTCGATCGACCGGTCCCGCGAAGAGGGAGCGCGTCATACGCCCTCCTCGGTGTCGAGATCGACCGCGTCCGGCAGGCCGTTGACGAGGGCATAGAGATCCGAGTCCTCGGTAAGGGCCGCAACGGCGTACCGGAACCGTGGCCGTGCTGTCCAGGTTCCGCCATCCGTCTCGGCTCGCAGGTTGAGATAGCCGGCCTCGGTGAGCATCTTGCACATGCGGTTCACCGCGCCGGCCCGGTCACCGGTCGAACGTCGCTGGGCATTGGGGCGGGCCTGGGGCAGATCGAGCCATCGGCGCCAGCCCTCGACGAGGCTCTCGTCGACGTCACTGTCATCCGCCGCGGCCTCGGCGAGCCGCTGCCCGGCTCGATCCAGCGTGTCGACGACCGACTGAGTGGTGAACACGGCGATCCGATCCGGATCGTCGAGCATGCCGGCTTCCGGGTAGACGGTGCGCGCGATGGCCAGTATCACGGCTCCCATGACGGTGCGATGATGCGGCTGCGCACGTTTCATGATGTCCGTGACGTGCAGCCGAAGCAGCGAATGGTGCCGTGCGGTGACGACGATCCCTTCCCTGCCGTCGACCTGGAGGTCCAGGCCCGCGCCGGAGAACACCCGGTCCACTGCGGCGGCGAAGTCCGGCTCGTCGAGGTAGCGGGTGACGACGCGATGGAGATCCTCGTTGCGCCCTGGTGTCTCGCGTGGCCGGGCCGACCATGCGAGAAGACGGCCGATATCCACATCGTCGGTCGAGGACCTCATCCGGTCGCCTCTCTGTCGATGTCGTCTTCGTCCAGCACATGCCGTGGCAGACGTGGCACTTCGGCGGGTTCGTTGACGTCGGCGATGACCTCGCCCGGCATCACGAGCAGGTCGTCGGCGTGAATGCCCGCGCTGTCGAGCTCGATCCCGGTGAAGACCGCGATGACGACCCGGTCGCCGGCGGACCGTCCGGCGAGACGTGCCGCCCAGGCACGGTGCGCCGCGTGCACGATCGCCGCGGCGAGGAGGGCAGGGTTCAGCGGCTCTCCGTCTGGATCTTCGACCTCGGCCGTCAACCGATCGACTCGCGCCAGTAGCTGTGACAACCGGGCCGGCTGCTCGATACCGTCCAGCACGGTGTCCACCGTGGTCTCGTAGACCTCCCACCACTCGGGCTCCTCGTCCACCTCGGTCTCCGGTGGGTGGAACTCGTCGCCGAGCTGGGGCGGCTGAGGCGGTGCACACAGCTCGTCGGTGAGCGTGGTGAGCGACGGCCACCAGCGAGCCGGCAGGCCACCCACGATCGCCACCATCCTGTCCGCGGCATCGGCAGCGGTCGCCGTCCCTCTGGTCAGGTAGGGCGCAAGCAGGTCGGTCCCGATGTCGTAGCGCCGAACAGCATGAGGTGGACGGCTGAAACGGTCGTCGAGCGCTTCCCGGAGCCGACTTCGGGCGCCGATGAGATGCCGGTGCAGGTCGTCGTGGCGTCGACGGCACTCGCGCAGGATCTCGATCAGCTGGTTGGCGGCATCCAGCTTGGTCTGGTCGTCGAGTTCCGCACGGCGATCCGCGACGGCGTCGAGTAGTGCCGACTCGGCGTCCAGGCGTTCCTTCACATGATCGAGAGCAGCGTGCAACAAGGCCGGCACCTCGCCGATCCAGTCGTGCACGTCGGGATCGATCAATGTGTCGGCCACGATCCGGCGTACCCGCTCCTGATACTGGATCGACCGGTATCGCGCGTGCTTCGCGATCTCGACGGCCGACTCGACGGCGCCTCGCGCGATGAGGGCGTTGAGCTGCGCCTCGTTGGCGATCTGGGCCGCCTCGATGTCCAGGTCGAGCGCCTCGACGAAGATGTTGATCGCCTGCTCGGAGGCACGCAGGTGCTCGATCCCCTCGCTACCCGTCGGGTGCAGATACAGCAGCCGGAAACGCTGGTTACGCCATGCCGGCCCGGATGCCGTGTGCACCAGGTGCTTCACGATCTCTACGTCCGTGGTGACCAGCGATACGAGGACGCGTTCCGCTACGGACAGCCACTGCGACGCTGACGCTTCAGGAACCTGGCGAGCGGCTTGCATGGTCCCGTAGTCAAGTGCCTCCTCCCAGGTCCGCCCTGCCGAGATGCCCATCGCCAAGGCCACCTGGTCGATCACGGCCAACGCGATGGTGAACAGGTCGTACCGGTCCCAGTAGTCACCGTCCAAACTGCCCTTGGTCCGCTCGATATCGGTGAGTACCTGAATCGGCGCCAACGCACGCCGGCGCCGAGTGATCGACTCGTCATCGGTCGGGATCAGCACATCCCAGCTGGCTGTATCGGCTATAGGCCCCCACGAATCGGCCACAGAGACTCCCTACCACCATTACACCTCGCTGGGATGTGTGAACCTTCTGTTCTCTGTTGCGCATGATCGCGAAGGAACTACCCGACAGACGATCTGCGTGATACCAGCCGGCGGCCACCTCGTCGTAGGACAACCCGGTCAGGCTCATGTCCCGCTCGGCCGGCAGGACGTCGACGATCACCCGGTACTGCGCCGCGAACCGCGAGGCCAGGTAGGCCGGGATGAGTTCCTGCGCCGGCAGTAGGGCCGACCACCGATCAGCGGGTGCCTCCGTCTCCGGCAGCTCGTCGTGATCGATCACACATCCAGGGTACGAACACAGGGTGCCAAGCCGAGGACAACAGCGACACATCACCCGTTCTGGTGAATCCTTCCCGTCGAACGACGCTATGGGCGGGTTAGGCAGTGAGATGTCCCCGTCCCCCGGAAAGGCTCCACTCCGATGACCTCATTCTCCCCTTCGCACCTGGACATGATCGAGCGGCGGTTCCTGGCGATGACTGCTGGCCCGCAGCCGCTCACCCTTGACTGCGCCGCACTGGGATGCGGACTACCCACCGAGGTGCTGCCGCTGGATGAGGTGCGCGTGCTGTTGCTGAAGCGGCAGACAAGTTGGGTGACCAAAGACGCCGTGTGGCAGGAGCTGGTCCGACGGGCACACGCAAAGCCGGAGCCATGGACCACCGTCGCAGCCGCCATGATGATGCCCGGCCTCAAAGCCATCGCCGGGAAACTGGGCTCCCGCTTCTGCGGTGACCGCAACGACCTGGACTCCGAAATCCTCGAAGGCTTCCTCCAGGCACTCGACATCGTCGACGCCCGATCGCCGAAGATCTTCGGACAGCTCTACTGGTCCGCATTCCGGCGCGGCCACGAAGCCTGCAACAGCGAAAGGCGGCGAGCGATGGCCCGGTCCGAACTCACCGACACCGCCGTCGACACCCGCGCGGTGAGCGGGCACCCAGACCTCGTCCTCGCAGGAGCCATGCTCTCAGGTGCCATCACACCCCACGAAGCCGACCTCGTCTCCGATGTGCTCCTCGACCATGGAGACCGATCAACCGCAGCCAAGCGGCGCGGTCTGAGCCGCCACAAAGTGGCAGCACAGCTCAACACCGCCTCCCCGCACCTCGCCGACTATCTGCTCTGCGGCCCACTTCGTCCGGCCGCATGACCACGCTCCTGGTGGTGCGTGCACCGAAGCGGCACGTGCACGCAGCACGCCGAAACGCAGACCGAGAAGTCGACTGGATCGACGTCGAGCCTGGAAGCAATACTGCGGCTGACCGCAAAGAGACCTGTCGCCTGTGCCCCGTCCGCCTCACCTGCGCCATCACAGCGCTCACCACTGACAAGAACTATGGGACGTTGTCTTCGAGATCAACCTCGTTGACGGCGCCGAAGCTGAGCGCCTTGGTCTACAGCGGGCGGCGGTCATCCGTGACGTATTGCAGTGCTACCGACTAAACGGCAACCGCGCGTCACCGGGCGCGAGCGTCACCTGGTGCTCCCGCCGGGGCACACAGGTCAGAGGCAGCTTTGGCCGGTCAGCGTGCTTGCGTGCGGTGCCGGACGGCGTATGTTCGCACCACGACTGGCGCTGGTGACGTGCCCAGAAGCGCGCGGACTGCGATCGAGACCCTGGCGAACGGCGCACTGCGCGTGAAGGTCTACGCCGGTGAGGCCCCGCAGGCACCTCCGCGAGACGATCCCCGCTGGATCTAACGCGGCGAAGGAAGCCGAGAAGGTCCGCATTCGGCTGGTCAACGAGATCACCGGAGCAGGCCCGCCACAGTGTCAAACCCGCTCAAGAATTGCGCAGATGCCTATTCAGACGAAGCCGCACATAAACCAAGGCGGTTTGATCGTTGAATGCCCGCTTCGCCTCCTCGCGAAATTGGGCAAGTAAACCCGTGCAAGGGTTCCAACAATTTCCTGGACGCCAACAACGACCGAGCCTTGCAAGATGCCAGTCATGCGGTCTCGAAGCACCGACTCGCGGGGAAGGATTTTTGTCCCGTTTCACCACTTCGACTTACGGCCTGACCTGCGAAGAATGAAGCCCTCTCCCGGCGCGACAAACAGCATTCACAGGTCGTCGCGCCGCTCGTCGCACTTTGACCGGCCGCGGCGCTGAACACACGTCCTCGGTGCCGATCTTCCGACACAGTTCGGTCACGACATGAAACGACAGCCCGTAGGAGGCAGATGTTCCGATCGTGGCACGATCTTGGCTCGTCGTCCTGGCTGCGGTTCTTCTTGCGGCCTGCGCTTCTACCGGCACCAACGACGCCCCAGCGCCGCAACGCGATGTCCCTTCACCGCCCCCAGCCACTCCGCAGTCGGTCGCGCCGGAGCCTCTGCACCCTGAGCAAGCGCTGGGCGACTTGACCTCGCTTGACTTCTGCAGTCTCCTGGACCAGGACAAGGCTGCTGCTGCAGGGGTAGAAAGTCGCGGCCTGGTCGTCTCTGGGCCCAATTTGTGCGATGAGTACGGCACCGTCAGCGGTCAAGCCATCGTGGTTCAGGTGGGCAACGTTGCGGACGCGAAGGAAGATCCGGACCGGGGTCCCGACGTCAACGCGGTGCCGCTGGACCAGGGCCTGAAGGTCCAGCTCGGAACGTATTTCAACAGCCCGACATCATGTTTGCGGTACTTGACTTTCGCCGATGGTACCCACCTGTCGGTCAACGTCGCTTTCACCGACACCAGCCCGGGCACCCTGGACCAGCGTGCCGCGCTGTGCACCGTGGAAAAGGCTGTCTTCGCCGGACTCGTCGAGCACGTCACCACCAGGAAAGTCGACCATCATGACCGCGAGAGCTATCTCGGCAAGTTCGATCTCTGCACTCTGATGCCCGATCCCCACAACGTATTGGGCGCGCTGGCTAACGGACTCAAGGTGATCCCAGCACCGAACCAGCACCGGTGCACCTGGCTCAATCCCATCGACACCACCGAGGTTCAGCTCAGCGACGACTACGTCGGCCGGCCAACCGGAGGAACGAAGACCACGATCGACAACCAGACAGCGATCGTCGAACGATATAACGAGTACTGCTACATCCGAACCCAAGTCGGTATCACGCAATGGCCCCGCGTCTACGAATACGCGACGCTCTGGGCCCGCGTCCCCGCCCCTCACAACGACCCCTGCGCCGTCGCAAAGACGGTCGCGGCCGCGACCTGGCCCAAACTTCCCTAACACCATGAATTTGAATTGAACACGGCATCAAGAAATGACGGCCGGAAACACAGCGTGGCCATCCCGGAGCCTGCCCGGCGAAGGCATATTCCCTTCTCCCTTGCGGCGGCTGCGGGGTCGCCCGGCCCGTGTCGAACCGCCACGCGGGACCGGCGCCAGCCGCACGCCCGCGTCTGGCGACGACGACGGGCGCTCACTGCGGTTAACTGTGCGCACTGCGCTGGGCCCGGGCTCGACCTCGACAACACGGTGGTCTGGATTCGCAGCAGCATCGCGCAGAAGGACACGAAGCCGCAGGAGAGGGACATCAAGGCGCACCAGCGGCGCAATCGGCGCTGCGACAGCGGTGCCTGTGCTCACCTGAACCGACGACCATGGCCCAGGCTCGAAACGCCGGTCATCGCTCGCCTGCGATGACCGGCGTTCAGTCCCAATCCCGAACACGAAATCCGTCAGTCCTTGAGCTGCTATATGTAGGTGGCGGTGGTTGTGTTGGTGCTGGCGTTCCAGCTGATGTTGCCGTGTTGGAAATCGTTGCGGCGTCCGCCGGGAATGTCGTATTCATCTGAGGTCGGGTAGCCCAGTCGGCTCGTTTCCCAGCCCAGCGACGCCCAGGTGTCGCGGATGGTGCCGTAGACGATGTGGGCCGCGGTGGAAGACGTCCAGTAGATGGAGGCGTTCCCGCTGAAGTGGTTGTATTTGCCGATGCCGTCCGGGGTCGTGTTTTCGTCGGTGGTGGGGTAGCCGGGTCCGGTCTCCCAGCCGAGGTCGGCCCATTTCTGCCGGATAGCCCCCCGGATTTCGTGTGCCCCGGTGGCGGGAGTCCAGTAGATGGAGGCGCCGCCGGCGAGGCTGAAGTGGTTGTAGCGGCCAACCCCGTCGGGGGTGGTGTTTTCATCGGTGGTCGGATACCCGAGTTTTGGTCCGGCTCCCAGGGCTGTCCATTTCTTCAGGATCTCGCCGCGGAGTTCATGCGCCCCGGTGCCGGGGGTCGCGTAGATGGCGGCGCCGTCGGAGAGGCTGAACGTGTTGTAGCGGGCGACCCCGTCCGCGGTGCTGGTTTCGTCGGTGGTGGGGTAGCCCAGTCCGGTTTCCCACCCGAGCGCCGACCACTTGTCGCGGATGGCACCTTCGATCCCGTGCGCACCCGTGGCCGGCGACCAGTAGATGGAGGCACCGGAGGCCAGACTGAAGTGGTTGTATTTCCCGACACCGTCGGGAGTGGTGGTTTCGTCGGTGAGCGGGAACCCGAATGTCGCCGGCCCACCCAACTCTTTGTATTTGCCGAGGATCAGGCCCTGCACGGAGTGCACACCTGTAGCGGGCGAGTAATACAGGCTGCCGTGTTCGTAGTCCTGCCCGCTACCACCGGCCACGGTGTATTCGCCGCCCTGGGGTGCCCCGAGGAACGAGGTGACGCCACCGAGGTCGAGGTAGCGGGCGAGGATCGGGCTACTGGTTTGCTGTCTCAGCGTGTCGTGGAGGTCGTCGACGCGGGTTTCGGTGGCGCCGGTGCGGGTCTCGGTTTCCCCAAGACACCCTCCCTGCCATGACGACTGATGCACCGCGAGAACTTCCGCGCCCCCACCGGTATTGGTGCGCCAGGCAGGCCCACCCGCATCGCCCTTACACGTGGTCGGACCACTGCCGCTGGAGATACCGAACGTCGTGGGGTTCACGGCATCGACGGTGGCGGTGGCCAGGTGGGGTTGATCGGGCACCCATTCGCTACCGGTCCGCCCATACCCAGCGACAAACACGCTGTCCCCCGCCTGCGGTGGGGTCGCGGCAACGGGGGCGAGGAGCACATCGGTAACCGGGGCGACCAAACGCGCCAACAGGACCGGCCGATCCGGCTGTGGCACCACCCGCGCAACCCCGACCACATGCCCGTCGGTACCAGACAAGGTGGTGCGCCCCACCGTCGCCATGGTCGCGGCCGGAGGTGCCGCATACGCCGTGGCATTGGGGAAACATGCGGTGGACGTCAAGACCCACTGCGGCGCCACCAACACCCCACTGCACGCACCACTCACAGTGTTGATCTTCACTACGGCACCCGGAGTCGGAGCCGCATCACCGGTCACTGCTCCAGCTGAAGTAGCACATAGGGTCGAGCTGGAAAGCACCAGCGCGACCGCGGCACCTAGGCGTCTTCGAGAAACGACAGGCATTGAAAATTCTCCCCAGGAATTGGACGGATCAGGTGAATTCGAGGCACGTCCTGCGCTTGGTGGATGCGGTCAGGATGAGGCGTCGAGGCGCAGCAGCGTGGTGGGATCACCGGGTGGGTCTGTCGTGATGCCGACCTGGGTGGTGCCGCTGGGGTTGACGTCGACGACGGTGTGCACCCCGGCGTCGGTGGTGAGTGCCGCTTTGAGTTTGTGCCCCTGCCCTGCTTGCAGGCCGTCGCCGCGAATGGAGTACACGTCGGCGATCATCATCGTCAGGTAGCCACTGGCAGCGAGGACGTGGAAGCACAGCTTCCCGTCGCCGTTCGGGCCGACCAGGTTACTGGTATGGACCATGATGAGGCCGACGGTGTCCGGGCCGGAGGGGCAGTCGGTGTAGACGATATGCCCGTCGCCGCTGATCAGCTGAACGTTGTCGGTTGCCTGGATCTGCGCCGCGCCAGGATAGCCGAAGTCCTCCACGATCGACGGCTGAGTGTCCGAAGTGGACTCCTGACCGCTGTCGTTCATTGCTATTGCCGTCCCGCCAACTGCCGCGGTGCATACCACTGCCGCAACGGCCAGGATTCGAAGAAGTGCGCGCACAAGTTCCCCCACATCGACAGCGTCAGATCGGGTCAATACGGACATTTGCCGCAGAGTTCGCCAACAGGTGGCAGCAAACGTGAGCGTAATCCACGGTTTTCGAAAACTGTTAGGTGATCTGGATCACGGCCATTTGGCGGTAACTGGTTACCGATTGGCGTGGTTAATCTGCCTTGTGGCAACCGCGCGTTGTGCGCGGTATTCCCGGAAAATCGAAACCTGGGGGTTTCCTCATGCGCGTCGCGCCGAGACGTTTCCGTGCCATTCTGGCCACGGTTCTGACCCTGGCCGTTGCGGGCGGCACTGTCACCGCACCCGAATCGGTGGCGGCACCCGCGGCGCGTGTGCAAGCCGCGGCAAGCGACCCTGCCCCGTCGGACCTCACTTCCGCCACCGATCGACAGAAGGTCGCGCGCCTGTGGGAGTTCGGTGGTCCTGCGACGAAGCGCGATGCCGCGGCAGCCTTGGCGGGGACAGATGCGGATATCACGACGTTCCTGACGACGCAGAAGGATCCTGATGCGTCGATCGACCGAGACGTGGCTGTCAACAAGATGATGTCCGCGGGTGGTCCGTCGACGAAGACCGCGGCGCAGCAGGCGCTGGACGCCGGTAACGACGATGCGCTCCAGACCTTTTTGGACACTGACTGGCAAACGGCGGCGAGTAATGACCTGAACGTGCGGGTCAACCAGATGATGTCCGCGGGCGGACCCCAGGTGCGGAAGGCCGGGCAGGCCGCGCTGGACGCAAACACCACCGAAGCGCTGCAGACCTTCGTCGACAGCGGCTGGCAGGCGCCGTACGAGATCGACCAGGACGTGAAGGTCAACCAGGCCATGTCGGCCGGTGGGCCGGAGGTGCAAAGAGCCGCGCAGCAGGCGCTGGACGCCAACACGGTCGAAGCGCTAGACGCGTTCCTGGCCGTTGACCTGCCGGTCGCGCAGGCCCGCGACGCGGAGACCGACTCGATCACACAGTTGGTGACCACGGCGCAAGCAGCGTCCGCCCAGGCAGCGAGTGAGACCGTGGCCGCGAAGCAACAGGCCGACCGCGCGGTTGCGGAGGCTGCGGCGGCACAGCGCGCGGCGCAGGCGGCAAAGGACGCCGCGGCTGCGGCCCAGGGAAATGCCAGCGCGGCCACGGATGCGGCATCCCGAGCGGCGTATGCGGCGAACCAGGCGGCGGCCACCGCACGCGAAGCGATCGGGGCGTCGAACGCGGCGACCCGCGCGGCGAACACTGCCGCTGGGGCCGCGTCCCGCGCGGCCGCGGCGGCATCGCGGGCCGGTGTCGCCGCGACGAACGCCTACAACGCCGCAGCCGCGGCCGTGAGCGACAAGAGCAAGGCCGCCGCCGCCAGCCTCTCAGCGGTGGCGGCGCGGGCCGCCGCGGACAGTGCCTCAACCGCCGCGAACGCCGCAAGATCCGCCCGCACCGCGTCCGAACAGGCAGGCCTAGCCGGTGACGCCGCGAAGGACGCCGCCGCCCAGTCACAAACAGCCGCCGACAACGCCACCCAGGCCGCCAATGCCGCCGCCGCGGCCGGTGCCGACTCCCGGCAGGCACAAGCCGCCGCGGCAGCGGCACGCGCCCAGGCCGCCCGTGCGGTCGCCGCCGCGCAGGCCAGCCAGGCATGGGCACGCGAAGCCAGCACCGATGCCGGCCAGGCCGCAGACGCCGCCGACGCCGCCGCCACCAACGCACAAGCCGCTGCTGCCGCAGCGGACGACGCCGCCGCGCACGCCGGGCAAGCCGCTGACGCTGCCCAGCAAGCCACCAACCACGCCAACGCCGCAACCGCCGCAGCAAACGCGGCCGTCGCGGCGGCGAATCAGGCCACCCAGATCGCCCAAGCGGCCCGGACCGCGGACGACAACCGGATCGCCCTCGCCGGGCAGGAAGCCGACGACGCCGCGCAAGCAGCACTCGGCACCGTCACCCCCCAACCCACCACACAGTCCACTGTGGACCAGGCGAGTACCTGGGATGCCGAGACGAACCGGCTCATCGCCGAGGCAACCAACCCCGGCACCGACCACGCGCTCGCGGTCACCGACGCCCGCAAGGTCGCACTCACGCTGGCCGGCAGCACCGGGCAATGGACCAAAGAGTCCGCGTTGGCCGCGCTCGGCGGCACCGAGGATGAAGCCATCACCTACGTCACCACCGGACTGTGGGATGCCGCCGGCCAGGACGATCGCGCAACTCTGAACCTGCTCAAAGACTCCGCAACCCCCAACTTCCAGACCGCCGCAGACGCCGCCCTCGCCGGAACCGACACCGCCGTACGGGACTTCCTGCGCAACCCCGACTACCCCAGCCGCGAGATCGACGACTCGGTGCAGGTCAACCAGATCATGTCCGCCGCGCGCACCGCCGGCCGAACCGTCGTGGTCGACGCCGCACAGCACGCGCTGGACGCCGGCAACGACCAAGCACTGCGTACATTCCTCCAGACCGGGCAGTACACCGCGCTGACCATTGACGACAACGTCAAGGTCAACCAAGTCCTCTCCGCTGCTCGCACCGCCGGGTCACGTGAAGTGGCTGCCATGGCCCAAGCCGCACTCGACGGCCCACCCACCCTCGCCCACGAATTCCTCACCACCGGCCAATACACCGCCGCCCGACGGGATCAGAACACCGCCGCCCACAACGCCGCCATCGACGGCCTCCTCGCCCAGGCCTCCGCCGCTGCGTCCTCCGCCGTCCAAAACGCGAACGAAGCCCAAGCCGCCGCAGCCACCGCCCGCAACGCCGCCGACGAAGCCGCCAACTGGGCCAACCAAGCCCAGGCCGCTGCCGCTCAAGCCGCCGATTGGGCCAACCAGGCCCAGGCCGCTGCGCAGCGTGCGGCGGACTCCGCGCAACAAGCCCAGCAATCCGCCAACACCGCCACCCAAGCCGCTGCTACCGCAGTAGCCGCCGCCGACCGCGCCACCCGCTCCGCCACCTGGGCCCAACACTCAGCCAACCAAGCCGCCAACTACGCGCAACAGGCAGCCACGTCAGCCACCAACGCCTACAACGCAGCGCGCGCCGCAGGAAAAGACGCCACCGACGCCGCCCTCGCCGCACGCGACGCCTGGCAGGCCGTCGCAACGAAGGCCGAAAACGAAAAACAAGAGTTCATCCAGCAACGTCAGGTCCAATGCGAAGACATGAACCGGCTGGTCGTGTCGACCGCGGTCCTCAGTTCGGCAAACTGTGTCCTGCTGTTCACCGGAACCCCTGCCGACAAAGAACGAATCCTCGGGCATCTGCAGGAGATCTGCCGCCAGCACAACTATGAAGGAAGCCACGGGCTGGCACTGTGTCTCGACCCGAACAACCTGCTTAGCCCCAACTTTCGCCCCGTTGTGGACACCAGTCCACCGAAATGGCTCGACACGGTAGTCCTTTCCGCCCTCGGCGGCGCGGTTGCCCTCCTCTGCCCCGAATGCGCACTGGGTGACGTCATCCTCGGCGGCGCCGCCGACCTCGGCGAGATCCTCGGACTCGACAGCCTCGCCACCCTCGCCAACGCCGCCGCCACCGGCGCCGACCTAGCCGACATCATCGGCACCCGCATCATCGCCGAAGAAGCCCAAGCCGCCCACCTCGCCGAACAAGCGGCCGCCGAAGAAGCCCTGTTGGCGGCGATCGCCGAACAGTTGATCGACTACCTGCAGGCCTGCGTGCCCAACAGTCTCGCGCGCGTGCCCACGGCCGACATGGCAGCCGCAGCCAACTCGGGATGCTACAACTACCCCCCATCCGGCAACGTTCAGTTGGACCTGAAGGCCGTCACAAACATCCACGACTCCCATTTCCCGGGTGGGTCCAAAGTCGACAGCAGTAAGGGCCTCTTCTTTTCGACGGTAACCAACGGGGACCTCGCGAAAATCCTCGACACGGGACTTCAGGACTCGAACCTGTGGGCATTGAATGCGAGCAACTACTACGAAAAGACGTTCCCCTACTCAGGCGTTGGCACCAAGTCAGCCCAGGCCGGAGGAGGCCCCTCGACGGCAATAACCCTCGTCGTGGACAAGTTCCCCGGTCCCTACGGATTGGTTGACATCGTCACCATGTATCCCAGCTAATGCGTGAAGGCTATGCCAATCATGGGAGTGTCGGCGGGGGTCGACGATCGAAACCGGCACTCCCATGCGATATCTCAAACACCCTTGTCGTCTTGGAACCAAGCGGCGCGGGTAGGTAACCAAACCGTTCGGAAAAGGGAAGATAGTCCAGACTTGGCACCATGTCCGAGAAACTGGCAGAATATCGGGTCGTGGATGCGATACAACAGTTGGGGTACGCGGCGGAAACTGGTGATGTGGAGCGGGTGGGACGGCTGCTACGGGAGGGTGTTCCGGTTGACGCCAGAAACCCCGTCGGTCGGCCCCGTACCGCTCTCGACCGGGCCATTTGGGCGGAGCAAACGGACGTGGTCCGGCTCCTGCTAGCCTCGGGCGCGGACCCCGAGCAACCCATCGGCGAATACGGCGAAAACACACCGGTTCGGTTCGCCGCCCCTAGAGGCATGACAGACATTCTTCGCCTGCTACTCGAAGCGGGTGCCGACCCCGACGGTCGGGGTGGGGCCCGCGAGCGGGCTCCGGGGTCGCAGTTGGCCGCTGTTCAGGGCCTTGCGGCCATCGTGGAGATGCTGCTGGACCACGGAGCCAGCATTAACCACGTCGAGGGATATCGGGGCACACCGTTAGCTGGCGCTGCGGCAGGCGGGTGGCCCGTCATCGTTCGCATGTTGCTGGACCGGGGCGCTATCCCAACGACAGAGGCGCTGGAACTCGCCGAACGCAACTCTGCCCGCTACCGAACCGATCCCGAACGACTGGCAGGCTTTGCCCAGGTCATCGCCATACTCAAAGCCGCAGGCGCCTGAACCCCGCCGAGCCAATCGTTCAGCGCACACTCACCAGGATCCCAGCCACGGTTACGGCAATGCCCTCTCCAGGCCGCGCATAGAACGCCCTGGATGCGTTCGTTCTTCAGGTTCCGTTGAGCGATTCGGCCCCAGGCTTTGACTCTCCTAGATTTGCCGTGGTCGTCGTGCTCGGCAGTTAGAGATTCGGCTTGCTTCCGGAAAGCGCAGCGGCGAACAAGGAAGCTCGACGTCAACTGGAATCTTGACGCGGTGTCCGGTTCCTACCCGGTCGGTTCGATGCAGGCGGTAGGGGGCTGGAGAGAAATTCTTCACCATCGGCCCGCCAGCTCGCCGCCGACGGTCGAGCGGCACAGCAGCAGCGAGTTCGGGCCAGCGCCAGAGGCGAACAGTAACCGGGCCGCCGATACCGCGCCGGCAGCGTTATACCCACGTTTCCGAGCGAACGCGATCCACGGCGAAGCCACGCCATGGTGTGGCTCGTAGTACGAACCACCGGCGCGAACGGGACCAACGAGACATGGTGCGACGGTGCTAACAAGAAAACTGCAGCCAGAACCTCACGGAACGCCGCAACAACCGTCTCCTAAAGCGCTGTAGCAGGTTCGAATCCTGCCGGGGGCGCCATTCGTGACCCACATGCGTTCTGCTCTGCGACGGCCTGAGCTTGGTCGTGTTCGGGCGAGGGCAAGGTCGTTGGCTCGGTGATCGCAATCGGTCGTTTGCGGTATGAACGCCTGGCGGGGTTCGATGGCATCTCGATCATGAGTGTCACATGAAGAACGCGCGCGTCGCCGGCCGGGAGGAGGGCGAGCGGCTGCTCCGTGGTCAGGCTACGGAGGCATCCTCGTCCGCGGGCTGGATGATGGCCGCCCCGATCGGCCTCCTACGTCTGCTGGTCGGAGAAGGCGGCGCGGATCACCAACGCGACATGGCTCAGTGGCAACGGGTTCATCGTCGTCGATCGGGTGTAGGGACACCTCACCCTCTGGCGGCGGGGGCGGCTTGGGCGTCGCTGGTCGCGTTGGCGCGGTCGATCTGGGCCATGTGCTCCTCGGCCCATGTCCGGAACGCCGCCAGCGGGACCTCGAGCGACGAGCCCAGGTCGGTGAGCCGGTAATGCACGCTTGGCGGCACGGTCGCCTCCACCCGGCGGGTGGCGAGGCCGTCGCGGACCAGGCTGTGCAGGGTCACCGACAGCATTTTCTGTGAGACACCAGGCATCCGCCGCCGCAACTCGGCGAAACGCACCTCGTGCGGGGCCGCCTCCGCGAGGACCTTGACCGCCATTGACGTCCATTTCGTGCCGATACGGTCCAACAGCCGGCGGGTCGGGCACTCGGGATCGAACAAGTCACCACGCCTACCTTCCGCCGAGCGCGCCCGCTGGGAGGTCACCTGGAACTCACCACCTGTGGGAAAGGTGCCGTCTTGGCAGCACAACCGAAGTTACTTACCGTTCGCTGGTAACCAATGGTAACCACCCTGGAGACGACGTGCCCGGAACCACTTCTCCACGCCACAGCGCCGACATCGTGCTGCGACGGATCACCACCAACGGCATCCAAGCCAACGTGGCCGTTGCCGGCACCGGGCCGGCAGTCCTGCTGCTGCACGGCTTCCCGCACACCTGGCGGCTCTGGACCGAGATCATCGGCCCGCTGGCCGAGCACCACCGGGTCATCGCCCCAGACCTGCGCGGGTTCGGCGCCAGCACCCGCGCGGCGGAAGGCTACGACGCGGGCACGCTGGCCGCCGACGCCGAAGGCATCCTCGACGCGCTCGCCGAACCCACCGCCGCCGTGGTCGCCATCGACGCCGGCACCCCGGTCGCCTTCCTGCTCGCCATGCGCCGGCCGGATCTGGTACGGCGACTCGTCGTGATGGAGTCACTGCTCGGCTCGCTGCCCGGCGCCGAAGACTTCCTCGCCAACGGCGCACCGTGGTGGTTCGGGTTCCACGCCGTTCCCGGCCTGGGTGAAACCGTCCTAACCGGACACGAGGCCGAGTACATCGACTGGTTCCTCGCCGCAGGCACCCGCGGCCGCGGCGTACCACCGGACATCCGCAACGCCTTCACCAGCGCCCACACCGGACACGACGCCCTACGTTGCGCCTTCGCCTACTACCGCGCCTTGCCGACCAGCGCACGTCAAATCAACCAGGCCGTGACAGCCGGCCGGCGGCTCACCATGCCCACCATGGCGATCGGCGCACACCCGGTCGGCCGCACACTGGAACAGCAACTGCGCCCCGTCGCCGACAACCTCACCGGCCACCTCATTCAGGACTGCGGCCACATCATTCCACTGGACCAGCCCCAGGAACTACTCCGCCTCCTGACACCCTTCCTCGCCACCGACCAGCGGATTTAGGTTCGTATGCTGGTCGCCGGGTTCAAAGACGGGGGTCGACCGGGTCGGATTCCAGTGCCAGCACGGCGAATACGCATTCGTGCACGCGCCACAACGGTTCCCCGCGCGCAACCCGCTGTAGTGCTTCCAGGCCCAGCGCGTACTCCCGCAGCGCGAGCGCGCGCTTGCGGTTGACGCTCCGCTCCCGCAGCCGCGAGAGGTTCTCCTCCAGGGTGTAGTCGGGGCCGTAGATGATCCGCAGGTACTCCCGGCCGCGTACCTTCACGCCCGGCTGCACGAGCCCCCGTGTGCCGCGCGTCAGGTTCGCGGCCGGTTTCACGACCATGCCTTCGCCACCGGCCGAGGTGAGTTCCTGCCACCACGCGGTGCCCGCCGCGACCGAGTCCTCGTCGGTGGTGTCCACCGTCAGCGTCCTGGTTGGTGTGAACAGTGCGGGATCTGCAGCGGTCAACCGTTCCGCGAGCGCCAGGTGCCAGGAGTGTGGGCGCTCATGGTGCGCCGCGCCCTCGGATGCCAGCACCTGGAACGGCGCGAGCCGAACCCCGTCGAGGCCCTCGGTCGGCCAGCAGTATCGCCGGTACGCGGCCCGGTACGCCTCCACAGTGGACGTTCGGGCTTCGGTGCGGGCCAACAGTTCGCCCACGTCGACGCCGCGCGACATCGCCGAGGCCAGCGCCTCCGTGGCGACGGGCAGCGCGGCCTGCGCGGCGGCCCCGACCGACGCGTACTGGTCGGCGATCAGCTGGCCCGCCTTGAGACTCCACGGCATCAGCTCGGCGTCGAGCAGGAGCCAGCCGGTGTCCAGTTCGGACCACAGGCCCGCCGCCGTAACCGCGTCCCGTACCCGGGCCAGCAGCGCGTCGCTCTCGCCACCGCGGAAGAACGGCCGTCCGGTCCGCGTGTAAACCACACCGGACCCGTCGGTGCCAAACCGTCGCGGTGCAACGGTTTCGTGTCGGCAGACGAGTACGACCGCGCGCGAGCCCATGTGCTTTTCCTCGCACACCACGGACTGCACGCCCGCCGAGCGGAACTCGGCGAACGCCTGCCCCGGATGCTCCAGGTGGCCCTCCACGGTGGACGTCGCGCTGGGCGACATCGTCGGCGGCAGATACAACAGCCACCGCGGGTCGGTCGCGAACCGGCTCATCACTTCGAGCGCCGCCGCGGACTGCTCGGCGGACACGCCGACGCGCCCGTGGTGCTGGGTCTGCACGACCCGCTTCCCGGTGACGTCCGCCAGCTCCAAGGTTGCGGGCTCACGATGACGCGTCGCGGACGGCGGCAGATCTTCGGGCGGCAACAGCGGCTTGATCGACTCGTACCAGACCTTCTTCGCCTTGACCGAGACGACTTCACGCTCCGGATAGCGCAACGCGGTCAGCTTGCCGCCGAACACGCAGCCGGTGTCGAGACACATCGTGCCGTTGACCCATTCGACCTCCGGGGTCGGTGTATGTCCATAAAGGACCATCGCGTTCCCCCGGTAGTCCCGCGCCCACGGCTGGCGCACCGGCAGCCCGTACTCGTCGGTCTCGCCGGTGGTGTCGCCGTACAACGCGGTGCTGCGGACCCGCCCAGAAGCGCGGCCGTGGAACCGTTCGGGCAGCCCGGCGTGCGCGACGACGAGTTTCCCGCCGTCCAGCACGTAATGCGCGATGAGGCCGTCGCAGAAGGAATCAACTTTCGCGCGGAACTCGTCGCCGGCGGCGGCGAGCTGCTCCAGCGATTCGGCCAGCCCGTGCGAAACCTGGACGCGCCGCCCACGCAGTGCCCGCACGAGCTTCTGTTCGTGGTTGCCGCACACCACCAGCGCGTACCCGCGCTCGACCATGTCCATCACGATCCGCAGCACGCCAGGAGTGTCGGGACCGCGGTCGACGAGATCACCGAGGAACACCGCGGTCCGGCCCTCGGGATGCCCCGCGCCGGCAACGTATCCGAGCTCGGCGAGCAGTTCTTCCAGCTCCTCGCGGCACCCGTGCACATCACCGATCACGTCGAACGGACCGGTCAGCTCCCGCCGGTCGTTGAGTAGCGGTTCGATGACGATCTCGGCCTCCGCGACCTCCTCCTCGGAGCGCAGGACGTGCACCCGCCGGAAACCCTCACGCTGCAAGGTCTTCAGCGAGCGCCGCAGATTCTGCCGGTGCCGCCTGATCACATGCGTGCCGAAGTCGCGGTCCGGCCGGGAGGCGTTGCGCGCGACGCAAAGCTGCTCCGGCAGGTCGAGCACGATCGCGGTGGGAAGCACGTCGTGCTCCTTCGCGAGCCGGATCAGCGCGGCACGGTCCGGTGCCTGCACGTTGGTCGCGTCGATCACGGTCAGCCTGCCCGCGGCGAGCCGTTTGCCCGCCACGAAGTGCAGTGCCTCGAATGCGTCCTTCGAGGCCGCCTGGTCGTTCTCGTCATCGGAGACCAGGCCGCGGAAGGTGTCGCTGGAAAGCACCTGCGTCGGCGCGAAATGAGTACGCGCGAAGGTCGACTTGCCGGATCCCGAGGCACCGACGAGCGCGACGAGGGACATGTCGGGGATGGTCAGCTTCATGCCGCGGCCTCCTTCGCGGTGAAAACGGCGAGCTGGGTCGGCGGGCCGAGGTCGGGGTCCTCGACGCCGACGGGCAGGTATCGAACCGCGTAGCCGTACCGCGCGGCCACAGCCGATGCCCACGACCGGAACTGCTCGCGTGTCCATTCGAAACGGTGGTCGGCGTGCCGGAACGCGCCGGCGGCCAACGTTTCGAAGCGCACGTTGTACTCCGAGTTCGGCGTGGTCACCACGACGGTGCCCGGACGCGCGACGGAGAACACCGCGTGTTCCATCGCGGGCAGGCGCTCCTCCTCGATGTGCTCGATGACCTCCATCAACACGGCGGCGTCGTACCCGGACAGCGACGGGTCCGTGTAGGTCAGCGCGGACTGCCGCAACGTGACCCGCTCGCGCGCGTGCTCGGGCACGCGATCGAGCTTCAGCCTGCGCTCGGCCAGGTCGAGCACACGTGCCGACACGTCGAGCCCGACGATCTCGGTGAAGGACGGTTCCGACATCAACACCTTGAGCAGCGCGCCGCCGCCACAGCCGAGGTCGAGCACACGCCGCGCGCCCGCGCCGCGCAGCGTCGCGAGCACCGCGCCCTGGCGCTGCACGGCCAGTGGCTGCGGCTGGTCCGGCGCCTCCGTCACGAGCGGCTCGGCGAGCACCTCGTCGGGATCGGATTCGGCGAGGCGCTCGAGCGCGTAGTTGACGTAGACCCGGCGATGCACGAGGTACCGCTTGGCGATGAGCTCGCGTTCCGGGTGCTCGCTGAGCCAGCCTTCGCCCATGCGCAGCAGCTTGTCGGCCTCGTCCTGGTTCACCCAGTAATGCTTGGTGCCGTCGAGCGCGGGCAGCAGCACGTAGAGATGGCGCAGCGCGTCCGCGAGCCGGACGGTGCCGGACAAGGTCAGGTCGATGTACCGGGACTCTCCCCAGTCCGGGAACTCCGGATCGAGCGGGGCGACGGTGCCGGAAACGGTCCATCCCAACGGTTCGAACAAGCGCTTGACGACATCGAGACCGGCCCGCGCGGACAGCGACGGCACCCGGATCGTCAACGGGATCGCCTGCGCGGCGAGTTCGGGCCGCGCGTCGCAGCGGCCGGTCATCGCCGTGGTGAACACGGCGCGCAACGCGACCGCGAGCTGCGAGCCCGCCGCGTAGGGACGGTCGTTGACGTACTGGGTGAGCTCGTCGCGACGATCACGCACCATCGCGACCGGATCGAGCTCGATCATCAGCGCCGCCGTGCACTCCCGCTCCGTCGCGCGCGGGTAGAACACGTGCGCGGTGCCCGCCGAGATCGGGAAGGACTGAACCCGATCCGGGTGCTTGTGCAACAGGAAACCCAGCTCGGTCGCCGGCTGGTGAGTGGTGCTGATCATGAGGAGCACCCGGGCAGTGTGTCAAAAGAATCGGGACCGCACAGCTGGTTTTGCACCGAGAACCCGAAGCCGGCGTGGCCAGTCGTGCTGAACTCGAGTGGTCACGCACTGTCCACGGTGGTGGATCAGTGGGTCTGGCCGACCAGCTTCGCCAGATTGTCCATTTCGTTCTCTCGCCCCATGACCAGTCGCTGTGTCCACTCCGCGTCGTGCATGGGCTCGATGGTCATCGTGACTTCGGTGCCTTCGCCGGTGGGGCGCAGGTCGACCTCGGTGAGGACTTCGTAGGGCGCCACGTCGGGCACGAAGTCCACCAGGGTTGTGTAGCACAGGCGACTGGTCGGTGTGATCTCGGTGAATGTCTTGTGCGACTGCGTTTCCAGCGGTAGGCCGTTGTTGCGCATGAACTCGACCTGTTCCGCCGCGGTGGCGGTCATCGTGTAGACGAGCTTGCCGTCCGGGCGCAGGTCGAGTTCGTCGACACGGACGGTGAAACCGTCCGGTGCCCACCACTGCTGGATGCCCGCCCCGGTCGTCCACAGCTCCCACACCCGCTCCACCGGTGCGGTGTAGGTGCGCTGGATCCGGATCGGCGACTCGGACTTGCTGGTCATGTTGGCTCCTGTTCGTTGTCACGACCGTGTCGCCCATACCGACGCACGAGCACCCGCCGACTCATCGGCCGGCCCCCGGCAGGGTCAGCGGCAGGCCGAACGCCGGCAGCAGGTGCGACTCGAACGTGGTGATCTCCACGATCCGCCCGCCCTCGATGCGCAACACATCCAACAATTGCGCCCGGTACACCGCCGTGCCCGGGCGCCGCACATAGCCGGCCGCGGCCGGCATCCGGTTCGCCTGTACCGGCAGGTACCGCCATTGCCCGAAGTACCTCGGCGACGACGGGTCGAACACCGGCCCGACCTGCCGCATGATCGCGTCACGGCCGACGAACCACACCGGGTTGGGCGGCATGGTCAGCACCGCGTCCTCACGCAGCATCCCCACCATCGCGGCTGCGTCAGCCGCCTCGGCCGCCGCCATGTAGCGCCGCAACACCGCACGCTCCTCCGCGCTGACCTGGTGTGGCGTCCAGTCGGTGCGTCGCTCGGGCAGCCGTTCCCGCAGCGTGGGCCGCGCGCGTTGCAGCGCGCTGTTGACTCCTGCCACGGTCATCCCCAGGGTGTTCGCGGTGTCCTCGGCGGGCCAGCCGAGTACGTCGCGCATGATCAGGACCGCGCGCTGCCGGGACGGCAGGAACTGGATCGCGGCCAGGAACACGAGCTCGATCGTTTCGCGGGACACGGCCGCCAGGTCCGGCCCGACGTCATCGGCGGGGACCTGGTCCAGCAGTTCGTCGGGGTAGGGCTGCAGCCAGGCGAGCCGGGGCGGTGGCGCGCCCTCGCCCGAGTCGATCCCGGGCACCGGCTCGTAACGCTGTGGCCGGCGGGTGTGGCGGCGCAGGAAGTCCAGGCAGGTGTTGGTGGCGATCCGGTACAGCCACGTGCGCACCGACGCGCGGCCCTCGAATGCCTCCCGGCTGCGCCACGCCTTGAGCAGGGTCTCCTGCACCAGGTCCTCGGCGTCGTCGTACGAGGACACCATCCGGTAACAGTGCACCCGCAATTCCGCGCGGTACGGCTCCACCAGCCCGGCGAACGTCCCCTCGTCCACGGCCAGCGCGGGCCGCGATTCCGTCACTCCGGCCGGCGTGACGTTTTCCGCACCCGCCGCCTCGCTCGCCAGCCGGGCGATCCGGCGCAGCCGCCCAACCTGCGACGACAGGGCGTTGACGCCCGAGTAGAACGTGTCCGGCGGGCTGAGCGCCAGGTCCTTCACCTGCCGCTCGATGGTCGTGACCAGCTCCGTCACGGCCTGCTCCCCGGCCCCGGTCCGCCGCGCCCGGTACGCCCGCTGCCGGCACGCGGCCGAGCAGTACACCGCACCCCGGCCACGGTTCCGTGCCGGCAGCGGCCGACCGCACACCCCACATGCCCCCACGCCCAAGACCTGACTCCCGATCGTCACACCATCCCGCGTTACGTAATTCCTACCGCACGGCATGCACCCGGGGTGGACAACCCGGGCGATCCCGCCCGTTCGCGTGTCGTAGCCGACGCCGGCTCGACGAGCACGGCGGTCGCCTCTACCAGCAACTAGCATTGTCGGCCTCGTGGAGGAGGGGACGTATGACGCTGTACACCGACATTCCGACCCGGTCCGAGATCGATGCGCTTTGGCAGGCCGAGGCTCCGGCCGCCGTCTCGATCTATTTGGAGACCACCCCCGAGTCGTCGGGTGAGGCGGAGCGGATCGCCTACAAGAATGCCGTGCGGGAGGCGCTGACCCAGGTGGGGGACGCCGACAAGGAGGAACTCACCGGCCTGGCCGAGCAGCTCGGCGTGCTCGACGACGCGGGGTCCGAGGAGTTCTGGCGGCACCAGGCCCGCAGCCTCGCGGTATTCGCCGGATCGGCGTCGCTGCGCAGCTTCCGGCTGCCGAACCGGCTCACGCCGGTCGTGGTCGGCGGGAACCGGTTCTACGTCAAGCCGCTCATGCGTGCCGTGACGTTCCCGCAGACCGCGTTCGTGCTGGCGCTCGCGCAGGGGTCGGTCCGGCTGCTGGAAACGACGCCCGACACCCCGCCGCGCGAGGTTCAGGTGCCGGAACTCCCGGCGGACGTGGCGAGCGCCGTCGGCAAGTCGTCGATCAAGGACCGGGCGCCGATCCGCCGGGTGCAGGGCACGGAAGGCCAGAAACTGCGGATGGCGCAGTTCTCCCGGCAGGTCGACAGTGCGTTGCGCGAGGTGTTGCCCGGCCACGGCGTGCCGCTGGTCGTCGCCGCGACCGAGCCGCTCGACGCGATCTTCCGCGCCCACTGCCGATACCCCGACCTGGTGCCGTACAGCGTGCCCGGCAACCCGGAGGCCCGCGGCGACGCCGAACTGGTCACGGCTGCCCGAGCGGTCCTCGACCGCTGGTACGCCGATCAGCTGGAGAAGGACAAGCAGACCTTCGCCGAGCGCGCCGAACAGGGCCGTACCTCCATCGACGTCGCCGAGCTCGCTCACTTCGCCACCCGTGGCGCCGTGGACACGCTGTTCGTCGATATCGACGCCGCCGTCCCCGGCGAAATCGACGAGTTCGGCGAGGTGACTTTCGCGGCCCAGCAGGCAGGTTCGGGTGGTGTCGTGGGCGAAATCGCCCGCCGCGCCTGGCTTTCCGGCGCCCGCCTGCTCGCGGTCCGGCACGAGGACGTGCCCGGAGGTGGCGATGTCGCGGGGATCCTGCGGTACGCGCCCACCGCGTAGCCGCGAGATCAGTCGTCCGGGTAGTCCAGCTGCCGCAGGTCCGGCGGGATCAGCGTGGTGCTCTTCATCAGGTGCCGGATCAGGTTGTCGTTGAGGGCATTGCCCACCGGTTCGCCGACCTCGTCCCGGGTGAGGCCGGCGACGCCGTCCTTGGACAGCCGGGCGCGGACGTCCACAATGGAGTGCTCGACCTTCTTCGCGCTCCAACCGGATCCCGGCTGCAGGTCGGCCAGATGCTCGGCGGTCTGCTTCCACGTCAACGGTTGCGGGTACGCCTCGTGCCGGAGATAGCGCTGCCCCAGCACGATCAGCGCCAGCCGCTCCGTTTCGGTCAGATGCCAGGTCCGCGGGGGCGCGGTGGGGTCGTTGTGCCGCGGCGCGGGGCGCTCGTGGTCCGGTCCGGTGACGAAGAGCTCCAACAGATGCTCGCGCTCGCCCGAACCCGGCACGAACAGCGGCGTGTATCCCTCGGCGAGCGGGACCGGTTCGTCCTGCGGGAACAGCAACCGCGACCCCGGCAGCCTGACGGGCAGCCGTCCCATACTGGCGACCCACCAACGGTTCTCGCGGTGCCGCAGTTCGCCGTGGCAGCGGCTGACACCACGGTCGTTCTCGCCGACGCACACGTGCACTTCCGGCCGGTTCCGTCCGAAAAGGATGGTCCGGCCGTCGCGCGGGCCGAAGGTGATGCCGCCGATCACGCTCAGCGCGTAGATCGTGCCGGGGGCCGACGCCGGGACGCCGAGAGCCAGGCTCTCGTGCCCGGCGGACAGGTGTTCACCGCCGGCCGGCGGCACTCGCTTGTTCATGATGGTCTCCAGATCGTCCTCACCAGCATGAACGGCCGGCGCGGGACCGGTCCCGGGATCACGTGGCCGGCAGCTTCGCGGCCGCCGGTTCGGCGAGAGAGGTCGCCAGGCCGCAGAGCTGGTCGAGGGGCTGGGAACCGGTGAGCACCACCAGCAGGAGCTCGACTTTGGCCGAGGTATCGGCACTGCTGAAGCGCCGGTACACGACCTCCACCTGGCACGCGTGGTCGTCGGGGAGCCGCTCGACGAACGCCTGCCGCCCCGCGATCCGGGTCGGCTGCCCGTCGTCCGCGGTCGGCGGCTGGTTGCGGTCGAAGCGGACCAGCAGGTTGGCCTGGCTGGTGGTGCTGTGCCAGCGGCACGACCAGTCCCCGAACCCGATTTCCGGGTCCACGGCGTCGACACCGGGAAAACGCGAGAGCGCGTCGGCGTCGAGCAGCGCGCAGGCATCCGCCTTGATCAAGGACGCGGGATCCGCCGGGACGCGCCGCGGGATCTCACCGCGAGAGAGCACCGTGACGGCGGTATCCGTTGCGGTGTCTGCCATCGCACACAGATCCGCCGGGCCGTCCCCGTTCTGCTGGGCGGTGATCGCGACCTGGTTGCCGTCCCCGAGCAGCAGGGTGCGGTCGCATTCTTCGCCGTCGAGCGGTTCGCGCACGACGCCGATCTGCCCGGTGGTCTGGACCGCACCGGCCGGGGGACCGTCCGGATCGGCCGTGTCCAGTTCCGTCTTGACGTCGACCTCGCTGCCGTTCGAGCGCACGATGACGTCGCAGCGGTCGAAGTTGCCGTACTCGGCGTCCCGCTCGGCCTCGCCGAACCGTGCCAGCGCGGACGCGTCGCTCAACGCGCACGGATCGGCCGTGCGCGGATCTCCGAGCAGCGACACCGCCGCGCGGCTGGTCACCGGAGCGGGCAGCGGAGTCGCAGTGCCGCCGGAACCGGAGGCCGGGCTGAACACGAGCCACGCCACCGCCGCCACCACAACGACCACGGCGCCCGTCACCAGCGCCACGTCCCGCCACCGCCGGGGCCTGCGGACAACCGCGCCATCCGCCACTTTTTCCAGCAGGAGCCGGGCTTCGGCCGCCGTGGGCCGTTTCGCCGGGTTCACGTCCATCAGCCGGGACAGCACGGGCGCCAGCGGCGAGCCGGGGTCGGGCGCGGCCACGTCGGCGGCGATCGTGCGCCGCCAGACCGCGCCCTGATTGTCGGTGGGGCCGAACGGCGAGACGCCCTCCGCGACCGCGTACAAGGTGGCGCCGAGGGAGAACATGTCGGCGGCCGGGGTCGGATCGTGTCCCTTCGCGACCTCGGGCGCGATGTAGCCGGGGGTGCCGGCGATCAAGGCGCTGTCGGTGACGGTCACGTCCCCGTGCATGACCCGGGAAATACCGAAATCGCTCAGCTTGACCCGGTTATCGGCGGTGACGAGGACGTTCGCGGGCTTGATGTCGCGGTGCACCACGCCTTGCTCGTGCACCGCCTGCAGTGCATACGCCAGTTGAGCGCCGTACCGCGCGACGCGCTCCGGCGGCAGCTTTCCGTGGCGGGCGAGGTTCGGCGCCGGCGCATACTCCATGACCAGCCACCACTGGCCGTTCTCGGACGTCGTGTCGAACACCGTGACGACGTTCGGGTGGCTCAGCTTCGCCAGGATCGTGGCCTCGCGGCGTAACTGCCGCACCCGGTCGGCGCCGCCGGTCTCCGGCGAAAGAGCGTGCTTGAGCGCCACCGTCCGGTCGAGCACGTGATCGTGGGCGCGCCACACCACGCCGTTGCCGCCGGCATCGATCTCCTCGTCCAGCCGGTAACGGCCGCCAACCAACTGCCCGGGGCGCACCGAACCACTGTAGGCCATCCGGCCCAGTCACCGGGACCGGTCCCGGACGATCACCCACCGCTCAGGGCATACGCCGCCTTCGAATCCACAATGGACAGCGAGCGCGGATCGAACACCGCCCGGACACGGGCGAACAGCGAACGCCGCCCGAGGCCGCGGCGAACCGCGCGGACCGCCGCCCACGCCTCGCGCACGGTGTCGTCGCCGACATCGATGCCGGACCACAGCGCGAGATCCACCAGACGTGCCAACGACATCAGACTGTCTACAACGGACTGTTCGGACACGGCACCGGCGAAATCGCGAACCGTCATCCCACGTGTAAGCGGCAAACCGTGTTCGCGCAACAGATCCCGCGCCTCGGCCGCGGCCGCCGCCACGCCGTGCGCACCCGCCCGCCGCCGGCGCCGCCACGTGCGGATCGTCTTCAGCAGCGGGATCGCCAGCCCGGTCAGTACGATCAGCGCCAGCAGCGCGAAGACGATCGGCAGCACCGGTATCCGGATCCCGGTGCCGGGACCGGATTGATCGTCGGCGCCGGCCGGCAGCGGTGGATCCTTGATGTCCTGCGGTGCCGGGAGATCGGCCCGCGCCTGCGCGGTGATCCGGGCCAGACCGGGCGCGCCGGCACCGGAATCGCTCGCGGTGCCGGTCGGGTCGAGCGGCACCCAGCCGATCCCGGCCACCGCGACCTCCGGCCAGGCAAGGACATCCCCGCCACGCACCACGACCTGACCCGTCGCCTGCGGCGGGTGGAAACCGACCGCGATCCGGGCCGGGATTCCGGCGATCTTCGCAAGGGCCACATAGGCGGCGGCGAACTGCTCGCTGGTGCCACGCTTGGTGCTCAACAGAAACTGGCTCAGCTGCGGCCAGGCGTGCCCGGTGGGCAGGTCCGCGCCGACCGCGACGTGGTAGTTCTGGCTGAGGTAACGCTCCAGCACGAGCGCGGTCTGGAACGACGGACGCATCCCGGCCGTGGCCGTCCTGGCGAGTTCGCTGATCCCGGGCGGGATCACGCCGAGAGCGTCCGGGCGCACAGCGCTCTGGTCGAGCGCGGCGCTCGCGAGCGCCGCGGGGTCGACCTGAGGCTCACGCCAGGTCAGCTCGTAGTTCAGGACGCCGGCGCGGTCGGGGTCGAGCAGCATGCCCGAGGCCGGGTCGACCAACGGGTCGGCACCGGTGACCGAGGCGGGCATGGCCTGGCTGGGCAGCCACGGTTCGTCGCCGGCCGGGATGGTGACCTGCGCGGAATGCGGCGTCGTCGGCACGGCGGCCGAGGGCGCGAGATCGGCGCCGAGCCGCTGGTACCGATCGCCGGTGGACCAGGTGACGCCGTCGAAGTCGTCGAGCACGACCAGCCTCCAGCGGTCCACCGGGTCGGCGCTGGTGTAGCTGAAGACCGGCGCGTCCGGTTGCTTCAGGCGGGCGGCCACCTCGTCGAGCGGGTTGATCGCCGGAGCCGCCGGGGCCGGCGCCGGGTGGTTCTGGTGTAGCGAATACGCCGGTTGCCTGCCCTGGTCGACACCGGTGACGACGACCGCCGCGACGACGGCCAGCACCACCGCCGGTATCACCAGCACAGCTCGCCGCCGCGCCGAATCCCCGCCAGGCCTCGAAGCGAGGAACACGCCGCCGGACAGCGCCGTGTAGCCCAGCGCGACCACGGTCGCCGCTGGTCCAGACCATGGTGTGAAGACCTGGGTCAGCCCCAGAATTCCCAGGCTGGGCAGCAAAGCGACGGCCGGCCAGCGCAGCAGCTCGATGCTCAGCACGGCGGCGGCGAGCACGGCCAGCGGTACGAACAGCAGCAGTTCGGGCGCGGGCCGGACCGGCCAGGTCGACTGCAAGGTCAGCTGCCACGACTCGGTCACGCCCGAGACGAGCCCGCGCACGGTCGCCGACGTCGGCAGACCCGCGAGCGTGGTTCTGCACAGCGTGACTTCGGTCAGTCCCATCAGCCCGGCCACCAGGGCGAGCACCGGCCGCCACGAACGCAGCGACGGAAACCGTTGGCACAGCTCGAAAGCCGCGTAGCAGGCCACTACAACGACGGCGATGGGCGCCGCGAGTGGCCACAGGCCGAAGATCGGCGCGAACAGCAGACCGGACAGCGCCGTGGCCAGGAGCACGCACGCGGCGATGATCCGAGATGTCTGGGCGGTCACGAGGCGATCACCGCGTTCCATTTGCGTGCGGCATCCTTGGCGTCAATAGCATCGAGCACTCGGGCGCCGGGTATCGATGGCGCCTGCGCGCCGACGACGATCACGACGAGATCCGCGTAATGCGGACGGATGGCCGCGAGATCGGCTTGCGCCAAGGCGGTGGACACCACCACAAGCGTGCCGCCGCCGGCGCGGGACAACGCGCCGGGCACGAGGGGCAGTCCCGGATCCGCCGCCTGGTCCAGCACGCACAGCTCGTCGAGCAGCTGCCGGACCGCGGCCGTCCCGCCGGCGGTGGCGACGTCGACGCCGCACGACGTGACGAGCCGGCACCGGTGATCGGCCCCGGCCGCCGACACGACAAGGGAGGCGGTGAGGTCCACGGCCTCTTCGAACACCGGACCCGCGGTGCGCCGGTTGTCCAGTAGCGCGGTGAATCGCGGTTGGTCGGGATCGGCGTAGTCGCGGACCATCAGCCGCCCGGTCCGCGCGGTCGCCTTCCAGTGCAGGTGCCGCACCTCGTCACCGACGACGTACTCGCGCACCTCCCGCACGTCGAGCGAACCGCGCAGCGCGGACTCGGTGGCCTCGCCTTCGTGGTGGTGGCGCGGGAAACCGCCGGCGATCGCGGTCATCGGATAGACGCGCGGGTGCACCCACATCGTCGTAGTGTCCCCTGTGGACAGTCGGCTGCCGGCGAGGCCGAAGGCGTCCGCGCGGTCCAGGGTCAGCGGTCCGACCTGGTGCCGGCCGCGGGTCGTGGTCGGAAGTTCGTAGTGGTAAACGGCTTCCGCGCCCGGCGCGAGCGGTCGTACCGCCACGGCGTGGAAACCGACGCCCACCCGATCGCCCGCGGTGAACCCGGACTGCCTGCGGGCGCCGGGATTGTGCACCCGCAGCCGGGCGAAGGCGGGACGTCCCCGCTGTACCCGGTCGGGGTATACCTCCCGGGCCACCGCGATCCGCGTCCGCCGCCTGGTGACGAGCACGGCGGCCAGCACCGCACCGGCCGAAACCCCTGCCAGGGCAAGGAAAACCGGATACCCCAACCATTGGCCGAGGCCGAACAGGGCGGCCGCGGCCACGAGCACGGCGCCCCCGCGCCGGGTGAGCCGCATCGGCTAGACCCCCGCGGTGCTCATGCCCGGCGCCGGGGTGGCGGCGAGGACCTCGTCGACGACGTCGGCCGGGCGACGCTGGTTCAGTTCGGCGTCGGAGGTGAGGATCAGCCGGTGTTCGAGCACCGGGTGCGCGACCTCCTTGACGTCGTCCGGGGTGACGAAAGCGCGGCCGTGCGTCGCCGCGACCGCCTGCGCCGCCCGCACCAGCGCGATACTCCCGCGCGGGCTCGCGCCGTAGCGCAGAGCCACGTGCTCGCGGGTGGCGGCGGCCAGCTTCGCGGCGTACTCGACGATGGCACGGTCGATGTGCGCGGCCCGCACCTGTGCCACGGCGGCCTGCAGCGCGGGGATGTCCACCACGGGTTGTAGTTCGTCGGGATTGACCCCGGCACAGTCGCTCATGATCACCATCACTTCGGACGCCAGGTCCGGGTAGCCGACCCGGAGCCGCATCAGGAACCGGTCGAGCTGGGCCTCGGGCAGCCGGTAGGTGCCCTCCATCTCGATCGGGTTCTGGCTGGCGATCACCAGGAACGGCCGGGGCACCTCGTGCCGCTCCGCGTCCACGGTGACGGTCCGCTCGGACATCACCTCCAGCAGCGCCGACTGGGTTTTCGGGGTGCCACGGTTGATCTCGTCGGCGAGCACGACGTTGGCGAACACCCCGCCGGGGTGGAACGCGAAGCGCTCGTCGCGCTGGTGGTAGACCTGCACGCCGGTGATGTCGCCGGGCAGCAGGTCCGGGGTGAACTGGATGCGGTTCCAGCTGCCGCCGATGCTGCGCGCCAGGCACCGGGCGAGCGTCGTCTTGCCGAGCCCGGGCACGTCCTCGACGAGCAGGTGCCCCTCGGCGAGCAGCGCGGCGATCGCCAGCCGGACCACCTCCGGCTTGCCGCGCACCACGGTCTGGACGTTGGCCGCGATGCGTTCGTAGACCTCGCCGGCCGGAATCTGGTTCACCCTCAACTCCATGTGATCTTGTTCGAAGTGGCCCCACCGACGGTGACCCACACCTGCTGGCCGGGAACGTCGTAGTCGCCGGTGTTGTGTGTCGCGTTGCCGCTGGAGTCCGTCTTCGCCGACTCCGTCCAAACGTTGTTGTTGCTGTTGGAGTGCAACGTGATCTTGTACGTCGTGTTCGGGCTGAAGCCCGTCATCGTCACGTTCACCGCGTAGCAGTTCGGCGGGTCGCAGTTGCCGGTCGACATCGGCGCACCCTTGGCGATCGTCACCTTCGGCGTCGGCTGTGTGTCCTGGACGGTCTTCGACGCGGGCTGGCCGGTGAGAGTCTTCCCGTCCGGCGTCCTGGTCACCGCGCGCACGGTGTAGGTGACCACCTGGTCCGCCCGCATCTGCGCGTACGTGACCTGGGTCCCGGTCACCTGGCGGTCGGCCTGGCCGGTGGCGCTGACCAGGTAGTGCACCAGCGTGCCGCCGTTCAGCGCGGGCTGCTTCCAGCTCAGCGTGACGTCCCGGGTCGGCCTGTCGTTGACGTCGTAGCTCGCGCTCAGGGCGACCGGCGCGGCCGCCGGGGACGCCGTCGCCTGCGGTGTCACGGGGTTCGCGGACGCGCCGGGGCCGGTGCCCACGCGGTTGGTCGCCGTCACCGTGAAGACGTACCGCGTTCCGTTCGCCAGGCCGGTGATCTTCGCACTCCGGGCACCGCCGCCGACCGTGGTCGACCCGCCCGTCCAAGACACCCGGTAGGAGGTGATCGGCGAGCGGTTGTCCGCTGCCGCACCCCAGGTGACCGTCGCCGAGCCGTCGCCCGCCGACGCGGACACCGAGGACGGGGCACCCGGCGGGCTGGCCGGTACCGCCGGCGGCGGCTTCTGCTGCGTGGGAGGCCGCGACGGCTGTGCGGGGGGCCGCGACGGCTGGTGGCCGGGCTCGGGTCGCTCGCCCTGCGGCTGGTTGACCACGGGACCCACGTTGGGCTCGTCGTGCGTCTGCGGCGCGGGTGCGTTCCCGGACTGCTTGCCGGTGACCGGCACGTCCTGCACCTTGCCGTCCTTGGCGACGATGAGCACATGCGTGCCGGCGGCGTCTTCGACGTATGCCCGGGAATCCTCGCCGCGGGACAGCCGTGGCGCGCCCGCGTCGTGCGGCAGGGGCTTCGTGTCCTTCGGCGAACCGTCCACACCGAACGTCAGCAGGTTTCCGCTCGTACGGTCGACCACGGCGACCGCGGAACCCGTCGACACCGGACCGTCGTAGTCACCGTTGGGCAGTGCCACCGTGACCGGCTTCGCGGGCGGGTTGGCCGTGTCGGCCAGGATCAGCCGGTGCGCGGCCGGGTCCAGGATCGCCACCCGGCCGGCCACATCGTTGGCCGCCGGTCGTGCAGCCGCGGACACCGGTACGCCGAGCGAGACACCCGCGCCGAGCCGGTCGCCGTCGACGGGCTGCACCGTGCCGGCGGTCAGGTCCACCAGGGCGGGCCGGTCGCCGATCACGGTCAGCGCGCCCGCGTGGTCACGCGGCGAGGCGACCGGGCAGGAGGTGATCCGGTCGGCGCCCTTGGGCAACTGGCAGAGCAGACCGGTGCCGGTGCGGTAGAGCCAAACCGCGCCTTCCGGCGTCGCCACCGGGTCACCGACCGGGCCGCCGGCGGACAACGTCGCCGACGGATCACCGAGCCGCACCACCTTGCCCGCGTTGCGATACACGAGGTACGGACCACCGGTGACCTCGAGTCCCACCGGGATCTCGTTCGCCGGCGGGGTGGTCGTCGATTCCACCGACAATGTGGACTTCCCGAACTCGGTGATCCGCGAGCTGCCGACGACGTAGCCACTGGTCTCGCCCTGCACCACCTGACTGCCGGGATCGGCCGGAACCGGTACCTGCGCGTCGATGTTGGCGGTCGCACCGTCCACATGGAACGCCGCGTTGAGCACGGAGTTGTAGACCCAGTGGCCGGAAAGCGCGAACGGCGTGCCCAGCAACGGTTGCGCGGCCCCGGTCAGCGCGGCGACCAGCGCCACGACACAGAGCACCAGCACGAACGCGAACGGGCCACGGGTGCGCCAGCCGCGGGGCTTCCTTTTGGCGGTCTCGTCGGAAGTCGCGACCAGACGCCGGCCGGTGGCACGCGAGGTCTCGTCTGTCACAGCAAGGAGGCTAGCGAGATTCGCCGGGGACCGGTCCCGGATTGGCCGCAAAGGGCCATCCAATAAGGACGGCCGATGGTGTCAGATCAAGCCGAGCTTGAGAATGAGCGCCCGGTCCAGCTCGACGAGTTCGGCGGCATCCAGCGAGCCCATGAACCGGCCGAGCCGCTCCGGCGCGACGCAAAAGATCTGGTCCGGGAGGATCCTTGCCTTCGTCCCGTCGATGTCGATCTCCGGCCGGTAGATCGCGGCTCCCGCGCTGGCGGACGTCAGCGCGACCGTGATCGTGCTGCCGGCGAAACGGTCGGACTGGATGATCACCGCGTAACGCCGGCCTTGCTGCTCATTGCCGCGAGTGCCGGGGAGAGCCTTGATCTCGTAGATCGCCCCCCGGAAGATCACTCGGCAACACCCATGAACCGCTGGATCGCCAGCATCTCGGCCTGGTCGCCGGGATCGGCGTTGAGCCGCTCGGCGTCCTGCCGCGCCTGCTCGATCAGCGTTTCCCGATAGGTTCGAAGAATGGCATAACGCACCGCCTCCGAGCGGCTGCCGTGCCGCTCGGTCAGGGCTTCGAGAGCGTGCTCCAGTGCTTCGTCAGTCCGCACGTTCAACGTCATGAACCGAGTGTAACACGTCTCGTATTACATGGCCGGCAGCGCCAGTTCGAAGATCGCGCCGCCCTCGTCGGCGTTGTAGACGTTCAGCGTGCCGCCATGAATCTGGGCGACCCAGCGCACGATGGACAGCCCGAGCCCGGTCGAGCCGCTGCCGGTGCGGAACCGGTCCAGCAGGTCGTCGGCGATTCCCGGATCGACGCCCGGCCCGTGGTCGGCGACGGTGACCCGGCCGCCCGCGACGGTGACGTGCACGATGGCGGGCTGGCCCGGGTAGTGCCCGTGGTGCAGCGCGTTGTCCACCAGGTTCCCGATCGCCCGCCGGATCAGTGACGCGTCCGCCCGCACCTGCGACGGCGCCGCCGTCACCGTCACGATCGCGCCGTCGTCCGGGGTGTTCTCGACGACGTCGGTCACCAGCTGATCGAGCATCACCGGCTCGATCGTCAGCTCGCGCAGCCCGGCCGCGAGACGCGCACGCATGAGCTGGCTTTCGATGATCCCGCCCATCTGCGCTGCCAGCGCCACCGTGCGCGGGAGCAGCTCCGCCTGCTGATCGGGGTTGTGCAACGCGGTCTCGGCCAGCGCGCGCAGCGCCGCGACCGGGGTGCGCAGATCGTGCGCGGTCTCGTCGAGCAGGGTCTGCTGCTGCTCCAGCGCGTCGGCGGCGGGTTTGATCGCGCGGCTCGACAGGAGGTGCCCGGCCAGCGCTAGTACCGCGATCAGCACGACACTGCCGCCCGTCACGAGCAGCGTGAACCGGGTGTGCGCCGCCTGCGTGGGCCCGGCGTCGGCGACCACGACGATCGCCCCGATGTACTGGCCCGAGTTGTTGCGGAACGGTTCGGCCCGCACGCGCGCGACCCCGCCGCCCACGTCGACGTTCCCGTACTGCACCCGCCCACTCTGCGCCGCGTCGTGCGCGAGGCCGCCCAGCACCGCCGGGTCCGCGGCGATGCAGGCCCGCGCGCTGTAGTAGCTCGGGAAGCTCCCCGCACCCCCTTGCAGGACGGCGAACTGCGGGCACTGATCGTTGATCGGATCAGCGCTCACGTAGGCCGTGACCAGGGTCGCGTCGTACTGGATCAGCCGGGCCACGGTCGAGGTCACCACCTGGTTCCCGCCGTCGAGACGCTGCTCCCCCTGCCTTGCGTCCGCCGTGACCGCGAGCCACGCGAAGACGATCAACCCGGCGGCGTTGACGGCCGTGAACAACCACGTGAGCAGGCGCCGCAGCCGGCGCAGCCGGTCGGCGGCCGAGCGGGCCTTCACGAGGACATCAGCCGGTAGCCCGCGCCCCGCACCGCGTGCACCAGATCGGGCTCCCGTAGTTTGCGGCGCAACCGCCTGATCACCACATCGACCACATTGGACATCGGGTCGGCCTCCTCGTCCCAGCAGTGCTCGATCAGCTCGGTCCGCGACACCACCTGATCCGGATGCACCATCAGGTACTCCAGCACTGCGAACTCCTTGGCGGACAACGTAAGCAACACACCACCCCGGCGCGTTTCCCGCCGCGCGCAGTCGAGCACGACGTCGGCGTAACGCAGGATCGGCGGCCGGCCATCGTCCCCTCGCCGGCACAGCACCCGCACGCGGGCCACCAGCTCGGCCATCGCGAACGGTTTCACCAGGTAGTCGTCGCCGCCGTGGTCGAAGCCCGCGATCCGGTCGGCCACGGTGTCCCGCGCGGTCAGGAACAGCACCGGCGTGGGGTAACCGGCGAGGCGGCGGTCGCGCACGAGGGTGACCGCGTCCCCGTCCGGAAACATCCGATCCAGGACCAGGCAGGCGAAAACGCCGTTCTCGATCGCAGCGGCCGCCGTCGCGAGGTCCGCCGCGGAGGTCACCTCGAGACCGGCCGCCTCGAGCTCGGTGCCCACCGCGGTCCGCAGGTTCTCGTCGTCCTCGGCCACCAGTACCCGCACGCCGCGTTTCCCTGTCATCGAATCCTCATGTTCCGGGTGATCGTATTCGGTCACCGGCCACTCCGGTGGCGGGTTGGCCGGAACGGGCCAGGTCTCTCGGGAGGTGAATGTGGACACTCGCGAACGCCGGTCACTGGTGGTGTCGGTCGCGGCCCGGCCGCACGCGGCGCCATCCGCGGCGGTCCCGATGGCGGCTCCCGTCGTGGCGCAACCGCGGCCTCGGCGATTCCGCAAGCCCGTCCCGGGCCAGATCCTGTGCTGGCAGATCGCGATCGTGCTCGCGACGATGGCCGCACGCCAGCCGTGGCCGACCGCGGCGCTCGCGGTCGCCGGCGCGGGCGTGCTGGTCGCCGCGAGCGTCGCCCGCTACCGCGGCCGGCGGCTCTACCAGGTGATGCTCCTGCAGTGCCGGTCCGTGCTGCGTGCCCGGCGGCACCGGGTCCCCGACGGCAGCGGCCTGCTCCGCCTGCTGATGCCCGGGTCGGTCGCGCGCGACGTCGAGACCGGGCAGGGTCCGGTGGTGACGATCAGCCACGTCGAGGGGCTGACCGCGATCCTCCGTCCCCGGACCGTCACCAAGCTGCTGCTCTCGTCCTTCCCAGCGCCCGGCGAACTGCTGGCCGCGGCCGGCGTGCCGTGGTGCGAGGTCCAGACCGTGTTCCACGCCCCGGCGCGGCACGACCGGGCGGCCGGGATCTGGCTGGCGGTGAGCATCGCCCGGACCCCCGGGATGGCGACCGACGACGAGCTGATCCTGTTGCTGCACAAGGGATTGCATCGCATCCAGCAGGTGCTGGAGCGGTCCGGTGTACGGACCGGGCCGATGGATTCGGGCGCGGCGCTCACCGCGATCACCGGGCTCGCCCACATCGGCGGCGGCCGCCAGGAGCTGCGCCAGTCCTGGCGTCTCGTGCGGACCCGGGGCGTCGTCCAGGCGTGTTTCCTGCTGGACGGGCAGGACCGGGCCGACCTGCAACGGCTGGTCGGCACCCTGCTCACCCGCTACCCGGGCGTCGCCGTCACCGCCACCCGCTCGGCACGCGCCGGCGAGACCTCGACACTGCTGCGCCTGGCGGCCGCGACCGAGACCGCGGTCGACGCCGCCGCCACGCACGCGGCCCATTTGCTGTCCCCCACCGGTATCCACCTCACGCGGCTCGACGGCGCCCAGCTCGCCGGGCTCGCCGCGTCCCTTCCGATCGGAGGTTTCCCGCGATGACAACGATTCTGATCGCAGAGCGCCGCCCGACCACCGACGCGCTGCTCGCCACGGCCGCAGCCGAAGTGCTGGTGCTGACCAGCCGCGTGTTCGTGCCGCGCGCCGCGGACTACCGGAACCTGCGCCGAGGCGTGCGTTACCGGGTGCTCGCGCCGGCGTTCACGACGCAGCTGCGGAAGCTCGCCCTCGCCGGTGCGGAGGTCCGCACGGTGCCGGCGATCAGCACCGACGCCGTCGTGATCGACCGGACCACGGCGGTGTACCCGGCCGAGCACGGCGCCGCCCCGTTCCGGTTGCTCGGCGTCGTCACCACCGCCGTCGAGCATTTCCAGCGGCTGTGGGCCACGGCGATCCCGGCGCAGTCGGAATTCGGGGACCGGGAACGGGAACTGCTGTCGCTGCTCGCCGCCGGACACACCGACGCGGCCGCGGCGGAAGAACTCGGGGTGTCGGTCCGCACGGTCCGGCGTTCCGTCGCCGACCTCATGAACCGCCTCGGCGCGCGGAGCCGCTTCATGGCCGGCGCCAAGGCCGCTCACCACGGCTGGCTCAGCGAATCCGGCTCGACCGAGCCGGCTGGAAGGAAGGTGGCATGACATGACAACACCCGCACCGAAGGCCCTGCGCTCCGCGACTTTCGCGCTGTACGGCCAATCCCTGCTCGGTATCGCCGGCGGGGTGATCATCCTGGTGCTGATCGGCTCGGTCCACATGACGGAGGAGGACGGCGCGGGCCAACTGCGCTTCGTCGCCGTGGTGGGCCTCGTGATCGGCGTGATCCAGTTCGTGGGCGCGATCCTGCTCCGCCGCGGCCTGCGGTGGGTCCGGGTCACGGTCCTGGTCATCGAGTTCGCCAACGTGGCGCTCGGTCTGGAGGCCATCATCCAGCTGAGCACCGCGGGCGAGTCGTTCCAGCCGACCTCGGTCATCTCGCTCGTGCTCAGCTTCCTCGTGATCCAGCCGCTGCTGCGGCCCGAGGTCCGCAGCTGGTTCGCCGGGGACCTGACGCCCCAGCGATAAAACACCCACCATCGCGCCCCGTCCCGCAGCTGCTGTGGGGCGGGGCGCATTACACTCCGCACTCGTGCGGGTACTGATCACCGAAGACGACGCCGATCTTCGGGTCGCGATCAGTGTTTCCCTTCGCGGCGCCGGGCTCGCCGTCGACGCGGTCGCGGATCTTCCCGGCGCCGACGAGGCGCTCGCGGTGAACACCTATGACTGCGCCGTCTTCGACCGGATGCTGCCCTCCGGCGACTCCCTGCCTTTCGTCGGCGCCCAGCGGCGCGCCGGATCGCGGGTGCCGGTGCTGTTCCTGACCGCCCGCGACGCCGTCGCCGACCGCATCGCAGGACTCGAACACGGCGACGACTACCTCGTCAAACCGTTCGCCATGGCGGAGTTGATCGCCCGGGTGTACAGCCTGTGCCGCCGCACCCCGGCCCGCCCGCCCGCGAAACTCGTCTGCGGCGACGTGGAACTCGACACCGGACGCCACGAGGCGCGCCGGGGCGGCGTCCTGCTTACCTTGACCAGCAAGGAATTCGCCGTCCTCGAACTGCTGATCTCGCAGCAGGGTCAGCCGGTTTCCCGTGCCGACCTCATCGCGCGCTGCTGGGACGCCGAACTGGAACCGCGGTCGAACCTGCTGGACGTCCTGATCGCGCAGCTGCGCCGCAAACTTCGCGCGCCGGCAGTGATTCACACCGTCCGCGGGGTCGGATACCGCATCGATCCGGGCTGAGCTCAGTACAGGCCGAGCACCGCGCAGATCGCGGGAACGACCGCCAGCAAACAAAACAGTTCGAGCAGGTCGTATCCGCCCGGGCGCGGATCACGGTCACGGAGCCGGAATTGCAGTCCTGCCAACACGATCAGCGCGGCCACCCCGACCAGTACCGGTCCCGCGAGCGACAACCAGCCCGGCCGGTGAGTCAACAGCGGGTCGGCGGCCAGGCACGCCGCGCCGCAACCGGCCGCAGCCAGCAACGCCAGTCGCCGCGCGACGTTGTGCTGTAGCCGGGCCCGCAGCATGAATCCCGCGGTCAGCATCGCGACGAGGATCAGGGCCGCCGTGTCACCACTGCGAACCAGCACCAGCTGGCACAGCAGCACCACCGCGGCGATCCCGGCAACCAGGCCGGTGTGCACATCGTCGGCTCGCACGACAGGCGCCGAGATCGCGGATCGTGGCATCGGCGGGACCGGAAACGCGAGCCGGCCGAGCCTCTTCGACCACGACTCGATCAACGGCGACACTGCCAGCCCCGCCCCAGCGACGACTGCTGCCGCCTGGCCCGTCCACGCGGTCAACCCAGCCGTGACCACGGTAAGCAGGCCCACGGTCGCGCCGGCGACGAGTACCGCCACCCGGCCCGCCCCGACGAGCGCGCCCGTCACGGACGCCACCAGCAACGCCAGCCCCGCGCCCAGCACACTGTCCTGAGGCCAGACGAGTCCACCGCCGGTGACCGCGCAGGCGAGCGCGACGGTCGCGTAGACGCTGCCGGCCACGGCATCGCGCAGGCCACGGGTCAGCGCGACACCGATGGCCAGGGCCAGTCCGGCGAGGCCGAGCGCCCACCACGCCGGGCCGTGTCCCGGCCATCCGGATCGCGTGACGCCGAGCAGGCACAGCAGAATCGTCGTGGCGCCGGCCGCGAGCCCGGTCCACTCGGTGTGCCGCGGGCCCCAGACCCCGCGCGGCTGCGCGGGGCCGATCTCGGTCGGGTCGGCGGCGGGCCGCGGTGGGTCCTCGGTTTCGTGCTCGGGCCAGTCGGTCCGGGTGGGCAGCAGGCTCAGCACCTCACCGTCGGCCACCTCGTGCGCGGCCAGCGTGCCGTCCGGTTCGAGCACCGTGCCGTCCGCGCGGCGAAGGGTCCAACCGCTGGTGAGGACCCCCCGGTCGGCGACGTGATCGCCGGCGCCGAGCAGGTCCGGCAGGATCTCGGCGAGCGGGGAGCCGTCGGGCACGGCGAGCTCGACCCGCCGCCCCGGCGCGGCGATGGTCACCCGGACGAGTCTGGTGGTACTCATAGGATCCTTCCCGCGACGGCAACAAGCTGCCTACACCGGCCCGCGAACCGGGCGCCGGAATTACGATCGCAGCATGAGCGCGGTCGAGGAACACGTTCGGCAGCTAGCGGACACGGGGGCGAAGGTGACGATCTCCGGCGAGCCGGTCGCACATGGACCGGTGGCGACCGTCTACTCCGTACTCCGCGACGGCAAACCCGTGATACTCAAGGTGTTTCCCGCGAAGCTCGACCGGAAGACGCTCGCGGCCGTCGAGCGCGAGCAGCAGCAGCTACGCGCCCTGGCCGCGTCGGCGCCGATCCTGCCCGCCGAAGCCGTCGAGCAGACCGGCGACGGGCGGCACGCGCTGCGGATGACGCGGTACGCGCAGTCCCTGACCGGGCTCGTCGAACAGGTCGGCGCGCTGCCGCCCGAGGATGTGGTGGTGCTGGGCTACGCGCTCGCCCTCGCGCTTTCGGCGGCGCACGAAGCCAGGATCCTGCATGGCGGCATCAGTCCGGACAATGTGCTGTTCCACGCGTCCGGCGAACCCGTGCTCGCCGACTTCGGCGTCCCGCTCCGGGAGGCGTTCCCGCGCGATCCGTTGCACGCCATCGAATGCGTACCGCCGGAAACGCTTCGCACCGGGATCGTCGACGAGCGCACGGATCTGTACGGGCTGGGCGCCGTGCTGCACTACGCGCTCACCGGCAGCTCACCGCACCCCGGCAAGCTCGGCGAGCAACCGGGCGAGCGGGTGCTCCGCGTGTTGCGCAGTCCCGTGCCGGCGATCAACCGCGCCGACGTCCCCATTGGACTGTCCACAGTGGTGGCCAGGCTGCTCGCGCCGGACGCCGCGAACCGCCCGTCCGGCGCCGCCTGGGTGGCGGAACAACTGGCCGGGATGCTGCCGGCCGACCCGTCGCCGAGTATTTCCGGTGCCGCGCCGGTCGCCCCCGAGTTCGACGATTTCGTTGTGCCCGCTGATGATCCGGTCCAGCGGCCGACGCGGTCACGGCGCCCGTACTTCCTCGCCGGAGCGGCCGTCGTGGCGGCGGGACTCGTCGGGGCCGCCGTCCTGTTGGCACAGCAGGGTTCCGGCGAGTTGCACACCACGCCCCGGCTGCCGCCGCCCCCGGCGCAGGAAACGCCGTCGTCCGCCGCGGCACCCGTGCGGCTGAACCTGGCCGACCCGGTCGACCTCGGCAACCAGGCGCAGCTGAGCTGGACCGTCGAGGGCGAGCAGGTGCTCGACTACGCCGTGATCGTGGCCGGCGAGGGTGAGCCCAACCGAACACTGCTCGCGCAACGGAACCACAGCCTGACCGTCCCGATCGACCCGGTGCGCAAGTACTGCTTCGAACTCCAGGCCACCGACAGCAACCAGGTCTGGACCGCGCCCCCGAAAGCGATCCGCGGCGCGACCTGTCACCAGTAGGGGTCAACGGGTCTGCGCGACTCCCAGCAGAACCAGGAACACCGGCAGCGCCCACAACAACACCTGGTAGAACGGCCGGCTGCGGCGCCAGGCGATGAGGTACGTGATGGGCGTCCCGATCAGCAGGACGACGGCCAGCTGCGGGCCGACGGTGAAGTACAATGCGTCCCCGTCCGGCGGGCCGAACGCGATGGCGCCGAAGATCAGGAACGCGGCCTCCCACGACAGCATCGCGCCGAAGGAGAACAGCCAGCCACGGCCACGTCCCCGCGGCCGGTGCGCCTTCCCACCAGGAGTCGTCATGGCCCCGAAGGTAGGGCCACCGGCACGGGACCGGTCCCGGTTGCGTGGGCGGACCGGCCGCTCAACCCCTGAACACCTGGACGACCACACCGTCGTCGACGACCAGGTGCACGCGACTGCTGATCCAGGTGAGAGTCCTCGGCTGGTGCTCGCGGCCGTCCACGATCTCGGCGTCGAAACCCTGGTGGCTCAGGTCGATCAGCGCTCGCCGGATGGGCAGGCCGACGACGTCTTCCGGCCGGAAACCGGGCGTCCGGGCCGGGCCGCCGTCACGAATCCCTTTATGCCCCACACCAGGCACGATACCGCCTGAAACCGCCGTGAAACCGTGGCGAAGGCGGGGCCCGCCAGGCTTCGGGGCATGTCATCCACAGCGAACGGACCAGCCATCGAGGCGGCCGGGCTCAGGAAGGCGTTCGGGGATCACGTGGTGCTCGACGGCATCGATCTGCAGGTTCCCCAGGGGACGATCTTCTCACTGCTCGGGCCGAACGGGGCCGGCAAAACCACCACCGTGCACATCCTGTCCACGCTCATCGGATCCGACGGGGGCCGGGTCCGGGTCGGGGGCCACGATCCGGCCACCGAGCCCGACGGCGTCCGCGCGGCGATCGGGGTCACGGGGCAGTTCTCCGCCGTCGACGGGTTGCTCACCGGCGAGGAGAACCTCCTCCTGATGGCCGATCTGCACCATCTCGGCCGCCGGACGGGCAAGCAGCGCGCGGCCGGACTCCTGGAGCAGTTCGACCTCGTCGAGGCCGCCCGCAAGACCGCCGCCACCTACTCCGGTGGCATGAAACGGCGGCTCGACCTCGCGATGAGCCTCATCGGCGAACCACGGATCATCTTCCTCGACGAACCGACCACCGGCCTCGATCCACGCAGCCGCCGCACGATGTGGCAGATCATCCGCGACCTGGTGAACCGCGGCGTGACCATCTTCCTCACCACCCAGTACCTCGACGAGGCCGACGAGCTGGCCAACCGGATCGCCGTGCTGGACAACGGAAAGATCGTCGCCGAGGGCACGCCGGCCGAGCTGAAGGGGCAGATCCCCGGCGGCCACATCGCACTGCGCTTCACCGACGCGCACGAGCTCGCCAAGGCCGTTCGCGAACTCGGCGGCCAGCGCGACGACGAGGCGCTCACGCTGCAGATTCCCGGCGACGGCGGGGTGAAGGCGCTGCGCGTGCTGCTCGACCGGCTCGACGCGGCCTCGATCGAGGTCGAGGAGCTGTCCGTGCACACACCCGATCTCGACGACGTTTTCCTTGCCCTCACCGGAACTTCGAAGGTGCCGACATCATGACGTACGCACTGACCGATTCGGCGACGATGCTGCGCCGGAACCTCAAGCGCATGCTCCGCTACCCGAGCATGACCGTCCAACTCGCGGGCATGCCGGTGCTCTTCCTGCTGCTGTTCGTGTACGTCTTCGGCGGCACGCTCGGCAACGGCCTCGGCGGATCCGGCGGCCGCGGTGCCTACGTCGACTACGTGGTGCCGGGGATCATGCTGATGTCCATCGGCCTCGCGGCGACCGGCACCGCGGTCTCCGTCGCGATGGACATGACCGAGGGGATCATCGCCCGCTTCCGCACGATGGCCATCTCGCGCGGCTCGGTGCTGACCGGGCACGTGGTCGGCAGCACGATCCAGACGCTGATCAGCCTGGTCGTGCTGCTCGCGGTGGCACTGCTGATCGGCTTCCGGCCCACCGCGTCCCCGCTCGAATGGCTGGCGGCGATCGGCGTGATCGTGCTGATCACGTTCGCGCTCACCTGGCTCTCGGTCGCGCTCGGCCTGGTGGCCAAGACGGTGGAAAGCGCCAGCAACATGCCGATGCCGCTGACCTTCCTGCCGTTCCTCGGCAGCGGGTTCGTGCCGACCGATTCGATGCCGGACGGGTTGCGCCAGTTCGCCGAGTACCAGCCGTTCACGCCGTTCATCGAAACCATCCGGGGCCTGCTGCTCGGCACGCCGATCGGCAACAGCGCGATCATGGCCGTCGGCTGGGCCGTGGCGATCGCGGTATTCGGCTACCTCTGGGCGATGAAGTTGTTCAACCGCGATCCCGCACGGTAGCCAGCGCGACGGCGTGAAGTTCCGCCGCACCGAGGCCGGCGTACGACGACACCGCGTCGTCGTACGCCGGTTTGTCGGCTTGTTCGGCGGCCTCTCGGGCCCGCACCAGCGACATCGTCGGCTGGAACTGGCGCAGGTAGCGCAGCCGTTCGGCCAGCGCGATGAGCCGCGCGCCCGGGGCGGTCCGGTCGAGCGCGAGGTCCGCCATGCCGAGCGCCAGGAAAAGCGCGCCGCACAGGGGAAATCCGGTCAGGTACGACGGCTGGGCGAGGTCCAGACCACTGAGCAACGACGACAACTCGCCTGGCAGGTCGCGCACGACGTCCTCGACGAGATCGAGCCGGCCCAGCCGCGCGTGCGCGACCACCATCACGGACTTGACCTCCAACTCCCACGGCGTCCGGCCCGGCTCGGCCTGCTCGACCGGCACCTCCACCCTGGTCGCGGCCAGCGCCCGCCGCCACGACGCGAGTCCGGAGTCGATCTCACCGCGCGCGAGTGCCAGCTCGGCCCGGACAGCGAGGTCGAAAGAGTGGTAGGCGAACCGCTCGTCGGTGATACCGGGCGGCGCGCCGTCGAACCAGCGCTCCGCGTCGGCGACCGAACCGGCCTGCAGGGACACCAGCGCCATCGACCACCGGAAGCCCGGTTCGTCCACCCACACGCCCAGCTCAACCTGCAGATCCCAGGCCTTTCGCAGGTACGGCAACGCTTCCGCGCCCTCACCGAGGTGCATGTGGATCTCGCCGAGCCGGAACAGCGCGATGATCCGCATCCAGGGGTACTCGGCCGTGTCGAAGACCTCGAACGTCCGCTGGGCCGCGACGCGTGCACCCGGCAGGTCGCCGGTGTTCTCCAGCAGATAACTGAACACCGCGTTCGCGTAGCCCGCGAGCAGGGGTTCCGGGCTGTCGCACAGTTCGGCCAGCCGGTCGATCCGGATGAGCGCGGCGGCCGCGGCCCGGATCAGCGTGTCCGGTGGCGCGGGCGGAAGCTTGTGCAGGACCAGCAGCGTGCGCATCGCACGCGGGCCGTGCAGGGTGAACGCGTACGCGGTGCACAGGGCCGCCGCCGTCCGCGTGACCTCGACGAATTCGGGCGCCGGACGGTAGTGCGACAGGACGTGACCGACGCCCCCGAGGAACGTCATCATCCGCAGGTAGTTCGTCTCGAACGTCCACAGCACGACGATCACCGCGACGACGGCGGCGACCGTGTCACCGTCTTCCCGATCGAGCGCGTACCGCAGTGCCTGCACGAGGTTGTCCTGCTCGGCACGGATCAATCCGGTCGTCGCCCCGGGGTCGGGGCCGAGCGGGCCGTCGTAGTGCGCGAGCCCGAATTCCCTTGCCCAGCCGAGGAAATCGTCGATGGCCCGGTCGTCCGTGCGCTGGGCGGCGCTGAACTCGCGCACGGTTTCGAGCATCCGGAAGCGAGTGCCCGTCGGCGTTTCCACGACCTTCAGCAGCGACTGGTCGACCAGTTCGTCCACACTCGCGCCGACACGCAGCGCGGCGTCGGCGGTGAACCCGTCGGGGAACACCGACAGCGCGCGCATCGCGTCGCGCCCGCTCGGGTCGAGGAGGTGCCAGCTCCACTCGACGACGGCTTGCAGCGTGCGATGTCGTTCGGGGGCGTCGCGCGCGCCGCCGCGCAACAAGGCGAAGCGGTCGTTGAGCCGGCGGCCGATCTCGGCGATCGACATCGTCCGGACCCGCGCGGCGGCCAGTTCGACCGCGAGCGGTAGGCCGTCGAGATGGCGGCAAAGCTCCTCGACGGTGTCCGAGGGAAGGTCCGCACCCGGCCGCGCGGCACGGGCGCGCTGCGTGAACAGCTCGACCGACGTCGGCAGGTCCAGCTCCGGCAGGAGGTACCCGGATTCCGAGGAAAGCCCCAGCGGGGCCCGGGTCGTGGTCAGTATCCGCAGGTCGCGGGTCATGGACACGAGCGCGCGCACGAGATCCGCGACGCCGGTGACGACGTGCTCGCAGTTGTCGAGCACCAGCAGCGCGGGGCCGGCGACCTGCGCGATCCCGGCGACGACGCCCGCCGTGACCAGCCGGGTTTCACCGACGCCGAGCACCGACGCGACCTCGCCCGCGACGTCCTCGTCGCGCGAAACTCCGGCGAGGGCAACGAAATGCACGACGCGTTGGTCGGCCTCCCGGGCGACCGCGTGCGCGAGCCGGGTCTTGCCGAGGCCGCCGGGTCCGACGACCGACACGACCCGCGCCGCGCGCAGCAGGCCGAGGACCGCGGCGACGTCGTCTTCGCGGCCGAGGAGCGGGTTGGGCTCGTGCTGGATGCCGTGCCGGACCGAGGGTTGCAGCAACCGCTGGTGGAGGGTTTGCAGGTCGGGACCCGGATCGGTGCCGAGCTCGTCACGCAGCGCGCGGCGGTACTGCTCGTATCTGGCCAGCGCGGCGGAATCGCCCGCGGTCGCCGCCTCGCTGCGAAGGAGTTCGAGCAGCACCTCCTCGTCACGCGGGCGGTCGCGGAAGACCTCGGTCAGCGCGTCGACGGCCTCGGCGTGCCGACCGAGGCGAGCCAGGGCGAGCGCGCGGGCCCGCCTCAGGGTCTGGTGCGCCGAGGCGCGTTCCGCGCGCAGCTCGGCGAGCGGGTCGTCACCGGTCTCGACCCCGCCTTCCCACAGCGCGAGGCCGGTTTCGGCCTGGCGCAAGGCCGCGGCGGGGTCCTGTTCTTGGGAGGCGGCCGACGCGTACCGCAGGACCGCGGCGGCGTCGACCTGGTCGTCGGTGAGGGACAGCCGGTACCCGGCCGGGGTGCGGACGATGATGTCCGGGCCGAGCTGGGCGCGGACCCGGGAGATGAGGATCTGCAGCGCCTTGGCCGGGTTCTCGGGCTTCTCGTCCGGCCACAGCCCGTCCACGAGGCGGGCCGTGCCGCAGCCCGTGTGCAGGTCGGCGGCCAGTAGCGCGAGCAGGTTCCGCAGGCGCGGACCGGTGATCTCCTGACCGCGAAACGCCACGCGGGACAGCAGGATCAACTCGGTGCTCACCGGATCAGGGTAATGGCTCGCCCGGCAACCGGGAATGCGGAACTCGCGCGGCGGGAACCGGGGACCCGCGGAGCGACTGTCCACTTCAGACCCGTTTGAGGGTCACCCGGACGGCTCGTACATGATCAACAAGGGTCGTCCGGCCGTTAGAGTCCGCGCGGTGATCGCACTCGGAGTGAGTTACCTCGGTGACCACGCCCATCACGAGCTGTTCGCGCGCTCGCTCGCGGCATCCGATTCTTCCTTGCGCTGGGCGGGTTCGGCGGCGGACGCGGATATCGTCCTGATCGACCGGCTGTCCACTGTGGTCAGTGGCGCGTTTCTGGTCAGCTGCCCGTTCGAAGAGCCGCCGGCAGCGCTTCCGGCGGGCATCCGCGGTGTCCTCAACTGCGCGGCCACGACGCCGGTGCAGTTGCTCGCGCTCGCGACGGAGATCAGCCAGGCGCTCGGCCCGCGCCTGACCCCGATCGAGATCGAGGTGCTGACCTGCGCCGCGGCCGGGATGACGATCGAGGACACCGCCCAGCGCCTAGACCTCACCACGAGCGGCGGCCGGTCCATAATGGACTCCGCCAGGCGCAAGCTCGGCGCCCGCACCCGCGCGAACGCCGTCGCACTCGCATTCCGCCACGGGCTGGTGCGCTGAAAGCGCTGTCAGCACACCAGCCGCGTCCCCGCGGTCACACCTCCGCGAGCTGGACCTCGATGCGCAGTTCCTCGCCGTCCGGTGAGAACTCCAGCGCCTCGACGTTGCCGGCCGCGCGGAGGTCGCCGCCGATCGAGGTGAGTGTCTCGACCTGGCCGGCCGGGCCGGCGATCCGCACCGTCTCGACCGGGGAGCGCATCGAGCGCTTCGCGTCGCTCTTCGCCTTGCGGATCGCGCTGATCGCGGTGCTGGCCAAGGTGATCACGTCCGCGTCGGAGTCGACGCCCGCCGGCACCGGCCAGTTCGCGGTGTGCACCGACGAGTCGTGCCACCACGACCACGCCTCTTCCGTGCTGTACGGCACGAACGGCGCGAACAACCGCTGCAAGGAGGAAAGCGCTTTCCGCAACGCGAGCCGGGCCGACTGCGTCGCCGCGCCGCCCTCCTCGTCGTACGCCCGCTGCTTGATCAGCTCCAGGTAGTCGTCGCAGAAGAACCAGAAGAACCGCTCGATCCGCTCGAGCGCGGTGGTGTACTCGAACGCCTCCAGCGCCTCGGTCGCGGTCCGGATGACATCGTCCAAAGCGGACAGCATCGCCTCGTCGAGCGCTTCGGTGATCCGCGCGTCCGCGGACGGCTCCGGGAAGCTCAGCGCGAACTTGCTGGCGTTCAACAACTTCGTCGCCAGCCGGCGGCCGATCTTCATCTGCCCCTGGTCGAACGCCGTGTCCGTGCCGGGACGGCCGTTCGCGGCCCAGTACCGGACCGCGTCCGGGCTGAACTCCTCCAAGAGCCCCACCGGGGTGACGACGTTGCCCTTGGACTTGCTCATCTTCTTGCGGTCCGGGTCGAGGATCCAGCCTGACAGCGCCGCGTGGTACCAGGGCAGCGAGCCGTTCTCCAGCTGCGCGCGCAGCACGGTCGCGAACAGCCAGGTGCGGATGATGTCGTGCGCCTGCGGGCGCAGGTCCATCGGGAACGTCTGCGCGAACAACTCCTCGTCCTCCTCCCAGCCGCACGCGATCTGCGGCGTGAGCGAGGACGTGGCCCAGGTGTCCATGATGTCCGGGTCGCCGGTGAAGCCGCCGGGCTGGTTGCGCTGCTCGGCGGTGTACCCGGGCGGGGTGTCCGACGACGGGTCGATCGGCAGGATGTCCTCGCCCGGCAGGATCGGCGCGGAGTAGTCCGGCTCGCCGGAGGAGTCCACCGGGTACCACAGCGGGAACGGCACGCCGAAGAACCGCTGGCGGCTGACCAGCCAGTCACCGTTGAGACCGCGCACCCAGTCGTCGTAGCGGGCCTTCATGTACGCCGGGTGCCACTGCAGCTCGGCGCCACGCTCCAGCATGACGTCCTGGTGCTCGATCGACTTGATGAACCACTGCCGGCTGGACACGATCTCCAGCGGCTTGTCGCCCTTTTCGTAGAACTTGACCGGGCGCACGGTCTTCTTCGGCTCGCCGTCGAGATCGCCGGACTCGCGCAGCATGACGACGACCCGTTCGCGGGCGGTGTGCACGGTCGCGCCGACCAGCTCCGCGTACGCCTTGCGGCCCGCCTCGCCGTCCAGCCCCGCAGGCGCGTCGGCGAGGATCCGGCCGTCGCGGCCGATGATCGTGCGCGTCGGCAGCTTCAGCTCACGCCACCACTGCACGTCGGTCAGGTCACCGAAGGTGCAGCACATCGCGATCCCGGCGCCGCGGTCCATCTCGGCGGCCGGATGCGCGACCACCGGCACCTCGACCCCGAACACCGGCGAGGTCACGGTGGAACCGAACAGGTCCTGGTAACGCTCGTCGTCCGGGTGCGCGATCAGCGCGACACACGCCGGCAACAGCTCCGGCCGGGTGGTCTCGATGTACACCGGCTCGCCGCCGGGCTTGTGGAACGCGATCCGGTGCCAGGCGCCGGCGAACTCGCGGTCCTCCAGCTCGGCCTGCGCGACGGCGGTGCGGAACCCGACATCCCACAGCGTCGGCGCCTCGGCCTGGTACGCCTCGCCGCGACCGAGCAGCCGCAGGAAGGCGCGCTGCGACACGCGCTGGGCATGCTGCCCGATCGTGGTGTACGTGCGCGACCAGTCCACCGACAGGCCGAGCCGCTTCCAGGTCTGCTCGAAGGCCTTCTCGTCCTCGGCGGTCAGCAGCTCGCACAGCTCGATGAAGTTGCGGCGCGACAGGTTCTGGACCGGTCGCTCGCCCTTCTTCACCATCGGCTCCGGCGCGACGAAGTCCGGGTCGTAGGGCAGCGACGGCTCGCAGCGGACGCCGTAGTAGTTCTGCACCCGGCGCTCGGTGGGCAGGCCGTTGTCGTCCCAGCCCATCGGGTAGAACACCTGCTTGCCGCGCATCCGCTGGAAACGGGCGACGATGTCGGTGTGCGTGTAGGAGAAGACGTGGCCTACGTGCAGGGAACCGCTGACGGTCGGCGGCGGTGTGTCAATGGAGAACACCGCGGCTCGCGTACCAGGAGCGCGGAACCGGTAGACACCGGTCTGCTCCCACTGGTCCGCCCACTTGGCATCCAGACCGTCCAGCACTGGCCGGTCGGGCACGTTCGGCGTGGTCTCGGACACGCGTTCTGCCACCTCATCAAGAAAGTTGCGCTGTAGTTGATTTGCGTACAGCTTAACGGGGCAAGTTCTGGAGCAAGTTGCGCCGTAGTTGATTCTGGCAACTTGTCCAGTCATTGCTACCGATCACTGGCCAGATTGGGCAGATTGGCCAGCGAAATCGAGCACTCTTGCCAGCCGCATCGGCTTCCCAGCAGTCTTTCTGTATGGATCTCACCGAGCTGCACCGCCTCATGCTGGTGGCACGCCGGATCGACGAGGAGGCGATCGCCCTGCAGCGCCAGGGCGCGCTTCCCGGCTACGCGCCGACGAAGGGGCAGGAGGCGGCGCAGGTGGGCAGCGCCGCGGCGCTCGAAAAGACCCGTGACTTCGCCTTCCCCAACTACCGTGACCTGGGCGTGGCCGTGGCGATGGGGGTCGACCTGGTCGGCTACCTCGCCACGCACCTGGGCACCTGGCACGGCGGGCTGTACGACCCGGCCGCCTCGCGGCTCGCGCCGTTCAACGCGGTCGTCGGCGGCACGGTGACGCATGCGGTCGGCTGGGCGATGGGCGCGAAGCTCGACGACACCGGCGGGGTCGCGATCACCTACTTCGGTGACGGCGCCAGCTCGCAGGGCGACGTGCACGAGGCGATGAACTTCGCCGCGGTGTACCGGCTGCCGGTGGTGTTCTTCTGCCAGAACAACGGCTGGGCGATCTCGGTGCCCACCGAACGGCAGGTCGCGGGCGGGTCCGTCGCCGCACGCGCCGCTGGGTACGGGATGGAAGGCGTCCAGGTCGACGGCAACGACGTGCTCGCGGTGGTCGAGGCGACTCGCGAAGCGGTCGAGCGCGGTCGCGCGGGCGGCGGGCCGACGGTGATCGAGGCGATGACCTACCGGATGGGGCCACACTCCACTTCGGACGATCCCGGCCGGTACCGCACGCTCGAAGAGGAACAGGCGTGGGCGGAGAAGGATCCGGTCGCCCGCGCGGCCGCCCAACTGCCGCCCGAGGTGGTGGCCGACGCCGAACGTCATGCCGCGGAGGTCGTCCGCGAGGTCCGCGAAGGCGTGCTCGCGCTGGGCGACCGGCCCGGCGAGGAGCTGTTCTCGTTCGTCTACCGCGAGCCGACGAAGGCTCTGCTCGACCAGCAGCGCACCTGGCAGGAGTCGGCCGATGTCTGAGTTTTCCTTGCAGCAAGCCCTGAATCTCGCGTTGCGGCACGCGTGCGAGGACGACGACCGGGTGCTGATCTTCGGTGAGGACGTCGGCAGGCTCGGCGGCGTGTTCCGGGTGACCGACGGCCTGCAGGCGAAATTCGGCGAGCAGCGCGTGTTCGACACGCCGCTCGCCGAGTCCGGGATCATGGGCATGGCGGTCGGGCTCGCGATGGCCGGCTGGCGGCCGGTGCCGGAAATCCAGTTCGACGGGTTCAGCTATCCCGCGGTCGACCAGATCGTGAACCAGGTCGCGCGGATGCACTACCGCAGCCGCGGCACGCTGCCCATGCCGATCACCTTGCGGCTGCCCAGTTTCGGCGGTATCCGCGCGCCGGAGCACCACAGCGAGAGCATGGAGGCGTTGTTCGCGCACGTGCCCGGGCTCAAGGTGGTCTCGCCGTCGTCGCCGGCCGAGGGCTACCACCTGCTGCGCCAGTCGATCGCCGACCCGGACCCGGTGATCTTCATGGAACCGAAATCCCGGTACTGGCAACGGGAATCCTTCGACCCGGACGCGCCGGCCGAGCAGCTTCCGGTGGGCACGAGCCGCATTGTGCGGCCCGGCAAGCATGCGACGCTGATCGCCTGGGGCGCCATGGTTTCGCGCTGCCTGCAGGTCGCCGAACTGGCCGCGGAGGACGGTGTCGAACTGGAGGTGCTGGACCTGCGCTGGCTCAAGCCGATCGACGCCGACGGGCTCGCCGAGTCGGTCTCGCGAACCCGCCGCGCCGTGGTCGTGCACGAGGCGCCGCTCACCGCGGGCCTCGGCGCCGAAGTGTCCACTGTGGTCACCGAACGTTGCTTCGACACGTTGCGCGCACCCGTCCAGCGGGTCACCGGGTTCGACGTGCCGTACCCGTCGGGCGCGCTCGAAGACGAGTACCTGCCGAGCATCGACCGGATCCTGACCGCCGTCCAGACCACTTTGGAGTATCGCCGTGGCTGAAGTGACCGTTCCCCTGCCCGACCTCGGTGAGGGCCTGATCGGCGCGAAGGTGCTGGAGTGGCTGGTCGCCGAGGGCGACTGGGTCGAGCGCAACACGCCGCTGGTAGAGGTGGAGACGACCAAGTCCGCGGTGGAACTGCCGTCGCCGCAGTCGGGCCGGGTCACCCGCCTGCATGTCGAGGCCGACGAGGAGCTGGCGGTCGGCGAGCCGCTCGTCACGTTCACCGTCGACGACGACCAGGCCGGTATCGTCGGCACGGTGCCGGCGGAGAAGAAGCCGTCCCGGCGGGTCCGCCTGTCCCTGCCGGAGGACTGAATGTTCGCCACCGCCGCCGACGGCACGAAGCTCTGGTACGAGCACGCACCCGGCCCGGCGCCGGTGTTGCTGCTGCACGGATTCGCGTCCGACAGTCGTCGCACGTGGGGTGACACGGGCTGGCTGCGCGCACTCGGCGAACTCGGCTACGTGACGATGGATCTGCGTGGCCACGGGCAGAGCGACAAGCCCGTCACCGGCTACTCGCCGGACGGCCTCGCCCAGGACGCGATCGCCGTCCTCGACGCCGCCGGATTGTCCACTGTGGATGTCGTGTCGTATTCGATGGGCGGGATCGTCGCGTGGCAGCTGGCGAAACTCGGGCGGGTCCGGCGAATGGTGCTGGGCGGGATCGGATCAAAGCCCGCCGCACGCGAGGACCTGCTGCTGGTACAGGAAAAGCTGGGCGGCGAGGATCTCTCCGCCTGCGTCGACGGAATGGCGGGGAGCCGGATCGAGGGCACCGCACCGGTGCCGGTGCTGTTCGCCGCCGGGGATGACGACGAGTTCGCGGCCGGCGCGCCCGAACCATTCGTGTCCTTGGGCAAGCGCCACCACTTCAACGCCGTATCGAGCAGGGCCTTCAAACAGGCCGCACTGGAATTCTTCGGGAGCTGATCATGTATCCGCGTATCCGTGCCGCGCTCGACGACGTGCCGGCCTATGTCCCCGGACAATCCGCCGCGGGGCTGGTGAAGCTGTCCAGTAACGAAAATCCGTTCCCACCGCTGCCCGGCGTGCTGGAGCGGGCGACCGCCGCGGCGGCGACGCTGCACCGGTACCCGGATCTCGCCGCGACCGAGCTGACCGGAGAGCTCTCGGAATTCCTTTCCGTGCCAACGGATTTCATCGCGGTCGGCACCGGGAGCGTCGGTGTGCTCCAGCAGATCGTGCAGTCGGTCGCCTCGGTGGGCGACGAAGTCCTGTATCCGTGGCGGTCGTTCGAGGCGTACCCGATCACCACGCGGATCGCGGGCGCTTCGGTCGTCGAGGTACCGCTCGACGCGGAATCCCGGCTCGATCTGAAAGCGCTTACCAACGCGGTGACCGAGCGGACCACGCTGGTTTTGGTGTGCTCGCCCAACAATCCGACCGGGCCCGCCGTCCGGCGGGACGAGTTCGCGGCGCTGCTCGCGCGGGTGCCCGAGGACGTGCTCGTCGTGCTGGACGAGGCCTACGTCGAATTCGTCCGCGACCCCGACGCCGTCAACGGACTGGACTTCCTTGCCGCACACCCGAATCTGTGCCTGCTGCGGACGTTCTCGAAAGCGTACGGGCTGGCCGGGCTCCGGGTCGGCTACGCGATCGCGCATCCCCCGGTCACGGCGGCGATCCGCAAATGCGCGGTGCCGTTCGGGGTGTCGTCAATCGCGCAGCTCGCCGCGATCGAGTCGCTGCACAGCCAGGATGCGATGCGCGAACGGGTCGACGCGGTCGTCGCGGAACGGACGCGCGTGCGCGACGCGCTGCTCGCGCAAGGCTGGCCGGTCCCGGAGACCGAGGCGAACTTCGTCTGGCTGCCCACGGGCGCCCGGACGATGGAGTTCGCGGCGGACTGCCGGCAGTCCGGGCTCCTCGTCCGCCCGTTCGACGACGACGGGTGCCGGGTCAGCATCGGCGAACCCGCGGAGAACGACCTGTTCCTCGCGGCCGCTCAGGCCGGCATCAGGTCGCGGCGCAGCAGGTCCTCCTCGGTTTCGCGGCGGACGAGCTCCCGCACGATTCCGTCGCAGACACCGACCAGCGGCGGGCGGCCGACCAAGTTGTAGTTGGACGCAAGGGCGTAGTGGTACGCGCCGGTGACCGGCACCGCGAGCAGATCGCCGGCGCGCACGTCATCGGGCAACTGCACGTCGCGCGCGAGGACGTCGCCCGCTTCGCAATGCCGGCCGACGACGGTGACCGTGTGGCGCGGCGCGCGTGAATGGCGGCCGACGAGGCGGGCGGTGTAGCGGGCGCCGTACAGGGCGGGGCGCGGGTTGTCGCTCATCCCGCCGTCCACGGCAATGAAGCCGGGCTTGACCGCGGCCACCCGGTAAACCGTGACCCCGGCGTTCGCGACCAGCGCGCGCCCGGGCTCGATCATCAGGCGGGGCACCGGAATCCGGTTGTGCTCGCACTCGTAGCCGAGCGCGGCGTGCACCCGGTTCGCGAAACCGGTGAGGTCGAACGGCTGCTCGCCAGGGACGTAGGGCGCCGCGAAGCCGCCGCCGAGATCGAGCTGTTCGATCGGCAGGCCGAGCCCGATCACGCGGCGGACGGCCTCCTCGTACACCGACACGCAGGTGATCTGCGAGCCGAGGTGGCAGTGCAGGCCCGCCAGCCGCAGCCCAGCTTCCTCGACCCGCCGCACCGCCTCGGGGACCGCGTCCAGGGAGAAGCCGAACTTCTGGCCCTCGACCCCGGTCGTGATGGCGGGGTGGGTGTGCGCGTCGACGCCCGGCGTGACGCGGATCAGCACCCGCTGCCCGGGGACCAGCTGGGCGATCTCGTCGAACGAGTCGAGCACGATCCGGCCCACGCCGTAGGACAGCGCGGCTTTGATGTCCTCGGCGGTCTTCACGTTGCCGTGCAAGACAATCCGGTCGGCGGGGAAGCCGGCCTTGCGGGCCGCGGCCAGCTCACCGGCCGAGCACACGTCCAGCGACAGGCCCTCCTCGGCAAGCCAGCGGAACACCGAGCCGCACGGCAGCGACTTGCCCGCGAACACCACCTCGGCCTCGGGCAGGGCGTGCCGGAACGCGCGGGCCCGCGCGCGGACCTCGGTCTCGTCGAGCAACTGAAAGGGGGTACCGAAGCGGGCGGCCAGCCTGGTCAGGGGAACACCGCCGATCTCCAGATCCCCCTGGGGCAGCAGCTTCGTGCCGGCCGGCCACAGATGTTTTTCCAACGGCGGCTCCGCACAGGCGCCGACGCTCGGCAACAGCTCAACCAATGTCATGGCCTCACGATCGGCCACGCCCGACGCCGGGAAGTGGGACGCGGACGCGATCATGACACCCGAGATGGGGCTTATTGCCGGGATTTTGACGGTTCGGTGATGTCGGTCATGCTGGCGGCATGGACAGCACAGAACTGCGGCAGCTGCAGGCGCCGCTGAAGGACCGGTACCGGGAGACCCCGGAAACCGCCGTGGTCACCATGAAATCCGAGGCCGACCTGTCCGGCACCGCGGTGTCGTGCAAGGTGCGGACGGGTCAGGCGCTGGTCGAGGCCGGTCTGCACCCGGCGGCCGGCGGCGACGGCACGCTGGCCTGCTCGGGCGACATGCTGCTGGACGCGCTGGTGGCGTGCGCCGGCGTGACCCTGCGCGCCGTCGCGACTTCGCTCGGCGTCGAGGTGCGCGGCGGCATCGTCCACGCCGAAGGCGATCTGGACTTCCGCGGCACACTCGGCGTGGACAAGCTCGCGCCGGTGGGCTTCCGCGCGATCCGGCTGGCCTTCGAGCTGGACACCGACGCGGGCGCCGAGCAGCTCGCGACGCTCGAGAAGCTGACCGAGCGCTATTGCGTGGTCTTCCAGACCCTGCGCAACGCGACCGAGATCAGCACGAACTTCGGGTGACGGAGGCGACCCTCCCCCTGCGAAGGCCGCCTCCGCGGGGTTCACCGCACCTGCGTCGCGTCCATGTACACGGCTTCCCAGGCGTGACCGTCGAGGTCGTGGAAGCTGCGGCTGTACATGAAGTCCATCTCGATGGGCGGCTTCGCCACCGTGCCACCGGCCGCGAGCGCCTTGTCGACCAGCTGGTCGACCTCGTCGCGGGTGTCGGCGCTCAGCGCGTTGATCACCTCGATGCCGCGCGCCGCGTCGATGATGGTCTTGCCGGTGAAGGTTGCGAAGAACGGCTCGGTCAGCAACATCACGTAGATCTCCTCGCTGATCACCACACAGCCGCCGTTGTCGTCGGTGAACTTCGGGTTCACCGAGTAGCCCAGCTCCGTGTAGAAGTGCAGCGATTTGGTCAGGTCCTTGACCGCCAGGTTGACGAAGATCTTCGTGGACATCAGGGGTCTCCTTCGTTGTAGGTAGTGGAGAGACCCCCGCTGTCCGCGAAACTCATCGGTCAGCAGTAGTTGAGCATGTCCGTCAGCGCCGCCTTCTCCGCGTCGGTGACGGTCAGCTGGTAGTAGTGCTTGACCGTGATCCAGTCCGTCGCATAGGTGCACCAGTCCGATTTGAGCCCCGGGCGCCACTCGTCGGGCGCCCGGTCACCCTTGGCCTGGTTGACGTTGTCCGTAACGGCGCGCAGCTGCGGGCGGACGAGATCGTTCGCGAACTCCTTGCGGTGCTCGGTGGTCCACGAGGCCGCGCCGCTTTCCCAGGCCTGGCCCAGCGGAACGGTGTGATCGATGTCCACATCGGACGCTTTGGTCCAGGTGCCACCGTCGTACGGGCTGTGCCAGGTGCCCGACGTCGGGCGGCACTCCTTGTCCGTCGTGACGTCCTGGCCGTCGCGCTTCAGCACCGTCTCGCGGGTGTCACAGGCTCCCGAAACCGTTGCCCAGTGCGGAAACTTCTCACGCGAGTAACCGCCCATCCCGCTGCGCGGCTTGATCACCAGTTCCGCCAGCTGCGCGCCCGCGGGCGCCGCGTTCGCCGGCGGCGCCTGCGTTTTCAGCATCCCCGGCTGGCAGGCCGACACCAGCACCGTCACCGCGACCAGCGGCAACCAGGTCTTCTTCACTACGCACCCTTCGGGGCTCGGACCGGGAGCACGGCGGCCAGCCCGGCGATGAGAACGACGACGATTCCGGCCATGCCCGCGCGCTGCGTGCCGAACAGGCCGATGAAACCGCTGAACATGAGCGGCCCGAGGAACGACACCGCGCGCCCGGTGGTCGCGTACAAGCCGAACGCCTCGCCTTCGCGTTCGGGCGCGACGATGCGGGCCAGGAACGTCCGGCTCGCGGACTGCGCCGGGCCGACGAACGCGGCGAGCGCGAGCCCGCACACCCAGAACGTCGCCTTCCCCGGCAGCACCGAAAGCGCGATGCCGAGCACGACGAGTGCCGCCAGTGACGCGACGATGACGGTCTTGGGCCCGATGCGGTCGTCCAGCCGGCCGCCGAGCAACGCGCCGAGGCCGGCCGTGAGGTTGGCCGCGATCGCGAAGATCACCACCTCGCTGGCGCTGAACCCGAACGTGCCGGCCGCGACGACGCCACCGAACGTGAAGATCGCCGCGAGGCCGTCGCGGTAGAGCGCGCTCGCGATCAGGAACCACAGCGTGTGCCGTTCGGTGCGCCACATGTGCGCGAGTCGTTTGGCGAGCACGACGTAGCTCGCGAAGAAGTTGCGGCGGACCGGCTCGCCGGACGCGGGCGCCTCCGGCACGAACAGGAACAGCGGCAAGGCGAACAGGGCGAACCACACCGCGGAGAAGAGCGCTACGACGCGGATGTTCAGTCCGCCTTGCGAGGTGACGCCGAACAGCCCGATGTCGGGCTGGACGAACGCGAACAGCACGATCGTGAGCGCGATCAGGCCGCCGAAATACCCCATGGACCAGCCGAAACCGGAGATCCGGCCGACATTCTGGCGGGTCGAGACCTGCACCAGCATCGCGTTGTAGTTGACGCCCGCGAACTCGACGAACACGCTGCCGACCGAGATCAGCACGATGCCCAGCAGGAGATACGACGGGCTGTCACGGACGAAGAACAGCCCGACCATGCTCAGCACGACGATCACCGTGTGCACGCCGAGCCAGAGCTTGCGGCGGCCGCCGGCGTCGCTGCGCTGGCCGGTGACGGGCGCGAGCAGCGCGATCGCGACGCCCGCGATGGTCAGCCCCACCCCGAGGTCCGCGGAACCGCTGTCCGGGTCCGGCGCGACGGCTTTCGTGAGGTAGACGGTGAAGACGAAGGTGAGAATGATGGCGTTGAAGGCCGACGAGCCCCAGTCCCAGAACGCCCAGCTGATCACCCGGCGCCGGCTCGGCGCTTTCTCGGCTGTGGTCACGGCGAAATAAGACCTCACGGCCCCCGCGGTGATCAAGGCGGGGGTGCCTGCCTCTTGACTTCCCTCCGGCCCCGTCTGCACACTTGGGTTCACTGAATGGCACAGCGGTTTCAATTACCCCTGAGTGCGAGGAGACGGTGATGGCTGTCGGATTCCGGTCTTTTCTGCATGTCACGCCCGGTCAGCAGCTGCTCGGCACCGTCATCGAACACCTCGTCAGGTGGCTCGCGACGAAGGAGATCCACCTCGAGGCCGGCCGCGCGGGGCAGTACGTGCTGGATCACGACGATCTGGTCACGGTGCTGAACAGCCGGGCCGGTGGGGGGCAGCTGTACCAGTGGCGGCGGCAGCACCCGGACGCGCAGCCGCGGGATGTCTGGCGCACCACGATTTCCGTGCTGGAGCGGCCGGATTCGCCGGGCTGGATCTGGACCGAGATCGAGACACGGGACGACGGCACGGGGCTCGGCGAGGCCCCGTTCAACCGGTGCATGTCGGTGCCGAGCGTGTTGCGCGGGCTACTCGGGGAGCTGGAGGTGTGCGACGGCCGGACCGAGGTGACGCCGAGCCCGCAGTGGGTCGCACTCGGCCACTTGCCCGACCTGATGGACTACCTGGCCGACGAGACCCGCCGCGGGCCGGTGTACATGCTCAGCCAGGGGCACCAGCCGCGCGAGGAATTCGAGCGGTGGGCGCGGGAAGTGACGTGGCACCTGGTCGGGATGGGCAGCGCTTTCCTGCTCGACCCGGCCGTCGAGGCGGGCTTCAACGAGATGGTGGGCGCGGCGCACGCGGTCCCGCCGGGGACGATGCGCACCTACCTGCCGGACGTGGACCTCGACAACCCGGAAGACCCGCTGCGGCACCGGATCCTGGGCCGCACCCGGATCACGGCGACCGATACCCGGCAGCTGGCCCGCATGCTGGGCCGCGCCGAACGCGACCGCGCCGCCCGCCAGCCGATCCCACTCGAAGCACGGGAACTGATGCACACCTACGAGCCGACGCCGCTCCCGGTGTCCTGGCGCGACCAGCAGCGCCTGGTGATGGACCTCCAAGCGGAAAACGAACGCCTCCGCGAGGCCCTCCTCGCGCGGCCCCACCTCCACGTCGCCCGCCACCCCGAACTCACGGCCTCGTAACGCCCGGCGAGTCCGACACTCACGACGCCGAGTCCGACACTCACGCCAGTGAGTTTGCTTGCCACGACGCCGAGTTTGCCTGCTGCGTCGGTGAGTTTGCGCGCCGCGTTGGCGACTTTGCCTGCCACGTCGGCGAATTTGCGCGCCACGTCGGCGAGTTGCGCGCCGCGCCGCTGAGTTTGCGCGCCGCGTCGCCGAATTTGCTTGCCACGACACCGAGTTTGCGCGCTGCGTCGCCGAATTTGCGCCCTGCGTCGGTCAGTTTGCTCGCCACGTCGGCGAGTTTGCCTGCCACGTCGGCGAGTTGCGCGCCGCGCGGCGGCGCAGCGTTGGTTTACTTGGAGCCGCCAGTGGATCAGCGTCCCGCGGCAGGCTTTTTCTGCTGGCCGGTGCGGCCCGCCTTGGTCACGGCTGCTCGGGCGACGACCTGACCGCCGCGTACGGCCTTGGCCGCCGCCGCTGTCGAGGACGAGCCGATCAGCTGGCTGACGCGTTGCGGAGTCAGGCCGAGCACCACCGCGATTTCGCGCCCGGACAAACCGGTTCGCTCCAGGTTCCTGGCCACCTCACGTTGTTTCGCGGCCGCCTCGCGCTGCTGACGTTCCGCATCTTTGACCTGGGCACGGGCAATCCTGACCTGCTCCGCCAATTCGTCGTCGAGCTGCGGCACGACGTGCACGTCGAAAGCCTTCTCGTCGTCGAGATCGAGCGCGAACGCGATGTACTCCCGTGCGGTGGTTTCCGCTTTGGACAAGGACGCGGTCTGCGTGACGCCGACACCCTCGATGTGAAGTTCCCAGCCGCGTGCCCAGCGCTTGGCAACGACGGTGTAAGTATCGGTCACTGTAACCATCCCTCCGGCAGGCAGTCCAGCTTCTTGATGATGTCCCGGATGACTCCGGGCGAGACGATGGTGTGGTTCGGGACGATCGCCTGATGCTTTCCGCACGGACACAGCCACTTCTCGTGACTTCCGCGAGTTCCCTTGTGCCCGGCGCCCTGATCGAGGAGCGCCCGCTGCACCTCCCGACACCTCATCGCCTTCACCATGCAATGTAATCTAGGGCGTCTAGACGCGCAACGTCTAGACGCCCTAGATGACTTTACCCGGACCGGTGAAAACCGCGGCTCAACGGCGCTTCGGCATGCTGACCCGGCTCAGGTCGGCGGCCACTACGACCTCGCCGCCGAAGATTTCTCTTGCTTCTTCGTAGAACTTGGTCGGGTCGTCGTAGCGTTGCGAGAAATGGGTGAGCACCAGTTTGCCCACCTTGCTCTCCGCCGCGACCCGCGCCGCCTGGCGGGCCGTCAGGTGGCCGTACTCCTCCGCCAAGGCGGCGTCTTCGTCGAGGAAGGTCGACTCGATCACCAGCAGGTCCGCCCGGTCCGCCAGCTCGTACACCCCGTCGCACAGCCGCGTGTCCATCACGAACGCGAACCGCTGGCCGCGGCGGACCACGCTGACCTGCTCGACCGACACCGTCCGGCTGCCGAACCGCAACGAGCCCGCCCGCTGCAGCTCGCCCACCTCCGGGCCGGTGATTCCGAAGCGCGCCAGCAACTCCGGCATCATCCGCCGCCCGCCCGGTTCGACCAGCTGGTACCCGAACGACTCCACCGGATGGTCCAGCCGCCGCGCCCGCAGCTCACCGAACTCACCCGTCGCGATCACGCCGTCGGCCGAAACCGGCTCCTCGACGATCGAAGCCGTCTCGTGGAACACGCTCGCATGCCGCAGCCGGTCGAAGAACACCTGTCCCGACAACGGGTAGTGCGCGTGCACCGGATGCGACACCCCGTCCAGCGACAGCCGTTGCACCACGCCGGGCAGCCCCAGGCAGTGATCGCCGTGAAAATGGCTCAGGCAGATCCGGGTGATCGCCGACGCCGGCACCCCCGCGAACAGCATCTGCCGCTGCGTGCCCTCGCCGGGGTCGAACAGGAACCCCTCCCCGTCCCAGCGCAGCAGATAACCGTTGTGGTTTCGGGTACGGCCGGGCACCTGACTAGCGGTCCCCAGCACAACCAGCTCGCGGACGGACACCTGACCAACCGTAGTCGGTCCGGGGTGTGCCGAGAAAAATCTTGAAGGACGTGTCGATCCGGCCCCTGCTCGTTCGACGCTCCAGGTGAAGGCACAAGCTACGAGTTCGAGGAGCGAGACGATGCGATTCATGGTCCTGATCAAGGCCACCGCCGAGTCCGAAGCCGGCGTGATGCCCAGCGCGGAGTTGCTCGAGGCGATGGGCCAATACAACGAAGAGCTGGTCAAGGCGGGCGTGATGCTCGCCGGCGACGGGTTGCACGCCAGCTCGAAGGGCGCCCGGGTGCGGTTCGAGGGCGACCAGCGCACGGTCATCGACGGGCCGTTCGCGGAGACGAAGGAACTGCTCGCGGGCTTCTGGATCCTCGACGTCAAGTCGCGCGAAGAGGCGATCGAGTGGGTCAAGCGCATCCCGAACGACCCGATCGGGCGAGGCGAGACGACCGAGGTCGAGATCCGTCAGGTCGTCGAGGCCGAGGACTTCACCGACGTCACGCCGGACATCCTGGCCCAGCAGAAGCGGCTGCGTGAGCAGCTCGGCGGTAACTGACTTGCCCGATTCGTCCGGAGGTGGTGTGCTCGGGGGCCGTGACGGCCTCCGACACCCACCGGACGATCGACGCGGTCTGGCGCATCGAGTCGGCGAAGATCATCGGTGCGCTCACCCGCATGCTGCGCGACATCGGCCTGGCCGAGGAGCTGGCGCAGGACGCGCTGGTCGCCGCGCTCGAACAGTGGCCCGAGTCCGGCGTCCCGCAGAACCCGGGCGCGTGGCTGATGACGACCGCCAAGCGCCGCGCCATCGACCGCATTCGCCGCGACAAGACGCTGGAACGCAAGCAGGAGGAGCTGGGCCGCGACCTGCCTGTCCAGGAGCCCGGGCACGAGCCGGACGAAGTCGACGACGACGTGCTGCGCCTGATGTTCACCGCCTGCCACCCGGTGCTGTCGACCGAGGCGCGCGTCGCGCTCACCCTGCGGCTGCTCGGCGGCCTCACCACCGACGAGATCGCCCGCGCCTATCTCGTCACGGAATCGACTGTGGCGCAACGGATCGTGCGCGCCAAACGCAGTCTCGCCAAGGCGAAGGTACCGTTCGAGGTACCTAGTGGCGACGAGCTCGCGCCCCGGCTTTCGTCGGTGCTCGAAGTCGTCTACCTGATCTTCAACGAGGGCTACTCGGCGACCGCGGGCGACGACTGGATGCGCCCAGGCCTGTGTGAGGACGCGATGCGGCTCGGCCGGATCCTCGCCGCGCTGGAGCCGAGGCAAGCCGAGGTGCACGGACTGGTCGCACTGATGGAGATCCAGGCGTCCCGCTCGCGTGCCCGGTCCGGCCCGGACGGCGAGCCCATCCTGTTGCTGGAGCAGAACCGCGCGTTGTGGGACCGGCTGCTGATCGGGCGCGGGCTGCGGGCGCTCGCGCGGGCCGAGGAACTCGGCGGCGGCCCGTACACCGTGCAGGCCGCGATCGCCGCTTGTCACGCCCGCGCGGCCAAGCCCGAGGACACCGATTGGGTGCGGATTTCGGCGCTGTACGAGGCGTTGGGTCGGCTGATGCCGTCACCGGTCGTCGAGCTGAACCGGGCGGTCGCGGTGTCCATGGCGTTCGGCCCGATCGTGGCCCTGAAACTCGTCGAGGAGCTGGCCGACGAGCCGTCGATGCGGCAGTACCACCTGCTGCCGAGCGTCCGCGGCGACCTGCTCGCGAAGCTCGACCGCCCGGCGGAAGCCCGCGCCGAGTTCGAACGGGCCGCGTCGATGACCCGTAACGCCCGTGAGCGGGAGCTGCTGCTCAAACGCGCTGCCGAGTGCTAACGCCAGCCCCTCGCCCGACCACCGCCCCTCATTGAGGCGCTTCGCGCCGCGGTATTTCCGGCCTGTCGATGAGCGTCGTCGCGCCGGTCTCGACGGTCTTCTTCGGCCGCCGCTCGCGGAACAGCCAGCCGCCCACCACACCGGCGATGAACCCGAACAGGTGAGCCTGCCAGCCGATGCCCTCGCCCGCGGGGATCAGCAGGGAGAACTGGTAGGCGAAGCACAGGGCCATCACCAGCCCGATCACGAGGTCGATCGGCCGCCGGTCGAACAGCCCGCGCACGATGATGTAGCCGAAGTAGCCGAACACGACGCCGCTCGCGCCCGCCCCGACCGTGCCCGCGCCGGCGGTGAACCACGCGCCGAGCCCGCTGCTGATCACGATCAGCGTGGTCACCCCGAGGAATTTCTTCACGCCCCGGTAGGCGGCGAGGAAGCCGAAGATGAACAGCGGGCCGGAGTTGCCCTCGATGTGTGCCCAGCTGAAGTGCAGGAACGGGGCGCTCAGGATCTCCGGGAGGGAACCGATCTCCCGTGCGCGGATGCCGTATTCGAAGCTCAGCTCGTACCCGAGCGCGGCGTTGACGATCTGCACGATCCACAGCACGACCAGGATGCCGACCATGACCCACAGCGCCTTGCGGGCCTCGGCAAGCAACGCTTCGGCGTCCTCGCCGCGCGGCATGCTCATTCGCCCTCCCGTGTCCGGTTTCGGTCAGGGTAACGGACATACCTACTTCCGGCGGGTCCCGATCGGGAGGATCCGGGCTACCGTTGCGCCGCGTGAAGCGTCTCGTGGCCCTCGCGGCGTCCGCACTGACCGTGGCTTCGATCGTGACGGCGGCGCCCGCCGTCGCGGCCGCGGAATCCATCACCTGGGGTCCGTGCACGGATCCGACCCTCGTCGCCGCCGGTGGCGAATGCGGTTACCTGTCCGTCCCGGTGGACTACGACCACCCTGGCGGCAAGAAGATCCAGCTCGCCGTCGGCCGGGTCAAGCACAAGGTGCCCGACTCGCAGTACCAAGGTGTCATGCTCACCAATCCCGGTGGGCCCGGCGGTTCTGGTCTGTACCTCGCGGCGCGGGGCGGGAACCTGCCGAACCACGCCGGCGACGCCTACGACTGGATCGGCTTCGATCCGCGGGGTGTCGGCTCGAGCAAGCCCGCGCTCTCGTGTGATCCGCTGTACATGGACTACAACCGGCCGAACTACCTGCCGATCACGCCGAACCTGGAGCAAACTTGGCTCCAGCGCTCGAAATCCTATGCGGATGCGTGCGCGCAGAAGAACGATCCGGCGTTGTTGCAGCACATGAAGACCGTCGACACCGTCAAGGACATGGACTCGATCCGCGCGGCGCTCGGCGTCCAGCAGGCCAGTTTCTATGGATACTCCTACGGCACCTATCTCGGGCAGGTGTACGGCACGCTGTTCCCGAACCGGGTGCGGCGCATGGTTCTCGACAGCAATGTGGACCCGCGTTATGTTTTTTATCAAGCTAATCTGAACCAGGATCTCGGTTTCGATCGCAATATCCAGATCTGGTCCGACTGGGTCGCCAAATACGATTCGGTTTACCATCTGGGTACTACTGGTACCGCCGTGAAGCATTTGTTCGACGAGCAACTGGCAAAGCTTTCGTTCCAGCCGGCGGGCGGCGTGATCGGGCCGGACGAATGGCTCGACGTTTTCCTGCAGGCTTCGTACTATCAGCTACGGTGGACGACGCTCGGCGACGCCTTCTCGAAGTTCGTCAACAATGGTGACTGGCAGACGATGAAGTCACTGTTCGAGTCTTTCGGCGGCCGAGGCGACGACAATGGGTTCGCGGTATATTTGGCGGTGCAGTGCACCGATGTACAGTGGCCGACGAACTGGAACCAGTGGCGTTTCGACAACTGGCGCACGTTCGAGCAGGCGCCATACTTCACCTGGATGAACGCGTGGTACAACGCGCCCTGCATATACTGGCCGGCGAAGGCGGGCAAGCCGGTGAACGTCAATGGCAGCAAGGTGCACAATGTGCTGCTGATCGACGAAACCCTTGACGCCCCAACACCTTACGAAGGCAGCCTCGAAGTCCGGAAACGCTTCCCCGGTGCGGTCCTCATCGCCGAGCCGGGCGGTACCAGCCACGCAATCACCCCACGCGGCAACGCCTGCGTGGACGACAAGATCGCGGATTACCTACTCACCGGAAACCTCCCCGCACGAAAACCGGGAAACAAGGCAGACGTCCTATGTGACCCATTGCCACAACCGGTGCCGAAGGCGCCGTAAAGGCGGCAGGCAGCGAAAGCCGACGGGCCGAGTTGGGTGGTCATCCCGTCGCCTGAAACAGGAACGATCACTTTTCGTCAGGGCCGCAACATCCCTGCACGGCGTGCAGCCGAGAACACAAAGCTTGCGGCCCTGAGGAAAAGTGATATTCGTAAACCGCAGGCGACGGGATGACCACCCAACTCAACCACCCACCCAAGGTGAGATCCCCTGGGCCCCCTCATCCCGGAGCCAGCCCGCCGGCGAGGCATCTTTTTCTTTTGTCTTTGACTTTTGGGTCTTTCGGGTGCCCTGCCGGGCTGTGTGGGAACCGGGCGCAAGGCGCCCTCGACCCAGCGTGGGCCCTCCCCCGCCCCGATCTTTTAGTGTTCGCGGATGGAGGAGTTCGTCAAGGCGGGAAAGAGTACCTTGACGAACTCCTCCATCCGCAAGGGCGGCTTGGGATCGGGGTGGGGGAGGGAGTGGGCGGTGTTGGTGGCTGGGTTGTGGTGCCGGGTGCCGGTTGTGAAAGGAAGGAAACGCTTGACTGTTACCCGGGGTCACAGTTACTTTCGGTAGCATGAGAACGGTGGTGTCCGGCGGGGTCCGGCTCGCGGTGTTCGAAGAGGGGCCGTTGGACGCGCCCACGGTGTTGCTCGTGCACGGTTATCCGGACACGCACACGGTGTGGGACGACGTCGCCGCCGTGCTGGCGGACCGCTTTCATGTGGTCCGCTACGACGTTCGGGGCGCTGGGCAGTCCGATGTGCCGCGCGACCAGGCGGCGTACCGACTCGAGCATTTGTCCGACGACCTGTTCGCTGTCGCCGACGCGGTGAGCCCGAACCAGCCGGTACACATCGTGGCCCACGACTGGGGATCGATCCAGTCCTGGGAGGCGGTCACCGAGCCAGGCGCACACGAGCGGATCGCGTCGTTCACCTCGATCTCCGGGCCATGCCTGGACCACGTGGCCTACTGGATGCGGCGACGCCCGACGCCTCGACATCTCCGGAAGGTGCTCAGCCAGCAGTTGCATTCCTGGTACATCATGGCATTCCAAGTGCCAGTACTGCCAGAACTGTTGTGGCGCACCGTCCTCACGAAGCGCTGGCCATTGTTCCTCAGCGCACTCGAAAACGTACCGCCCCGCGCAGGGCATCCCGCACCAACTATGGCATCCGACGCCGCGCACGGGGTTTCCTTGTACCGCGCCAACTTCCGGCCCCGGCTGAGCCACCCGCGCGAACGGCACACGCAGGTCCCGGTGCAGGTAATAATGCCAACCGCCGACCGCTACGCCACCCCGGCGCTGGCCGAGGGTCTCGAACGATGGGTGCCGCGCCTATGGCGCCGGCGCCTCCACGCCGGGCACTGGTCCGCACTGCTGCGCGACGGAGCCCAGGTCGCGCGGATGGTCACCGAACTGATCGACCACCTCGGCGGAGCGCCCGAGACCCGAAGCCTGAGCCGCGCCCGCACGGAAACCCCGCCGCTCGTGGTGGTCACCGGCGCGGGCAGCGGGATCGGACGGGCCACCGCGCAAGCGTTCGCGGCGACCGGCGCGGAGGTCGTCGTCTGCGACATCGACGAGGAAGCCGCGAAAGCCACGGGCGGGCACGCGTACCAGGTCGACGTGTCCGACGAGGCGGCCATGCGCAAGTTCGCCGACGAGGTCGTCGCGCGGCACGGCGTGCCGGACATCGTGGTGAACAACGCCGGCATTGGGCACGCGGGCAGTTTCCTTGCCACCACAACGGAAGAGTGGCACCGCGTGCTCGACGTGAACCTGTGGGGCGTGATCCACGGATGCCAGGTGTTCGGGCGGCTGATGGCCGAGCGCGGCGAGGGCGGGCACATCGTGAACGTCGCGTCCGCGGCCGCCTACCTGCCGGTGAAGTCGCTGGCCGCGTACTCGACGAGCAAGGCCGCGGTGCTGATGCTGTCGGACTGCCTGCGCGCCGAGGTGAGCGCCCGCGGGATCGGAGTCTCGACCATCTGCCCCGGCCTGATCACCACGAACATCACCCGCACCACCACGTTTTCCGGCGTCGACGCGGCCGAACAGGAACGCAAGCGGGCCGGCGCGACGAAGGCCTACCAGCGCCGCAACTTCGGCCCGGAGAAGGTGGCGGCGCAGATCCTGCGCGCGGTCGCCACCGGAAAGGCGACCGTCCCGGTCACCCCCGAGGCCAAAGCAGGCCTCGTACTGGCCCGGCTTTCGCCCGCGACGCTAAGGGCGGCGGTGCGCCACAGCTAGCGCACGGTCCCGGTTACCACCGACGCCCGTAGACGTTGGAACTGCTGCTGTTGGAGTATCCACCGCCCCCCGAGCTGCTGTTGCTGCGCCCGAATGACGGGTAGGGCTGATAACCGGAACTGCTCGACTGCCTGCGAATCGGCCCGGGCCCCGAAGGCGTATAGGCGGTCGGCGGCCGGTACGACGACGGCGGGTAGTACCTCGACGACGAGGAGGACGAGGCCGGTGGCCGCGTCGACGAGGACGGGGGCGGCACCTTCTCCCACGACGACCAGGGCCCACCCTGGCTGCTGAAGCCCGGGTCCTGACGATCCCAGTAGCTGCGGTGCCCACCGGAGCTGGGCCCGGGGCTCGTGTAGCGCGGCTCGCTGGCACCGCTCGCGTCCGAGCGCCCGCGGTCTTCGATGCCGTGGTAGGTGCTGGTCTCCCGGTTGTGCGAGAAGTTGCTCGCCCGGGTCTGGTCCATCCCGCCGGTGTTCCAGTGTGTGCTCGCGGACGGCTCGTGGCCGAGCACACCGCTGGAGTGACCGGTGATGATGCCGGTGTCCGATCCGCCCGGGGTGGTCGCGCGGAATCGCCGGTTGGGGTCCATCAGCCAGTCCCGCTGCTCGGTCCGGCTCAGGTTCGGCGGCTCGGGTGACACCGCCGCGCGCTGCCACAACGGCAGCATCGCACTGTGACTGTGTGACGGGTTGTCGTATCCCGCGGCATGCCGGCGATTGGCACCGGCGTACGCCCCGCCCGGCGGGCGCGCCTCGTAGACGGATCCGCCGGGCGACGTCTCACGCCGCGCCAGCGACGGGGTCGTGCCGCTGCCGGTGTTGCGCCGCCGGCGGCCGCTGCTGCTGCCACTGCTGCTGTTGCCACAGCCCTTCAGCCCCAGCGGGTCCATCGCCACCAGGGGGTTGCTGACGTAGGCCTGGGGATCCGGCCCGCCGGTCAGCCCGAGCGGGTCGGAGCTGAGGTACCGCGCGAGCGACGGGTCGTAGTAGCGGTGGAAGTTGTAGTGCAGCCCGGTCTCGGCGTCGAAATACTGTCCCGGGTAGCGCAGCGGAATGTCCGCTCCGGCCACGTTCTCCCCCACCGTCGAGCCGAAGAGGCTCATCCGGGCGAGCGGCACGACACCGCCCTGCTCGTCCAGCAGCTCCGCCGGCGCCCCCGACGAGTCGACGACGACGGCGTGGAACCGCTCCTCCGTCCACTGTGGACCGCCGCGGTTCGCGCGCTGCCGCTGCAGCATCGGGCTGACACCGTCGAGCTCGTAGTCCCACACCGTGATCTCGGTGCCCTCCGGGCCCGAGCGAATCTCCTCGACGAGCGTCTGGTCGTCCCACACGAAGTCGACGCGGCCCACGACGGTCGCTCCGTCGCGCGCGACGTGCTCCTTGCGGACGCGCCGGCCGAGCGGGTCGTAGGTGTAGCGCCACTCGTCGCCCTCGGGGGTGCGCACCGCGACGAGGTGATCGTGCGCGTCCCACCGGTAGTGCCAGGTGGCGCCGTTCTCGTGCTCGCGCCGGATCAGCCGGCCGTTGCCGTCGTGCGTGTAGCGCTCCCGGCCCGCGGCCGTCACCAGCGCCCCCGACATCGTGCGCGCGCCACGGGTGTCCGCGGTGGTCTGCGACGGCCACTCCGCCCCGGCGATCCGGCCCGCGGCGTCGTAGGCGTACTGCTCGGTCCACTGCGGCGTCCACACATCGGTGACGCGGCCGAGCTCGTCGAGCCCGAACTCGCGCGGGCCCGCCAGCCGGTCGTGCACGTGGGTGGGCAGGCCGTCGCCGCGGTAGAGGTAGGTCCGTTCCTGCCGCAGGTCACCCGCCGCGCCGCGCACGGCCTGCGTCGCGATCTGCCCGCCCGGCGTCCATGACTGCGTCAGCGCGGCACCGGAACCCAGCACCCGGCGGGTCTCGCGGCCCGCGAGGTCGTGCTCGAAGCGCAGCGAACGAGCGCCCGCGCGGACGACCGAGGGCAGCCCGGCGTCGTCGTATTCCCAGGTGGTCTCCGCGCCCGCGGGGGTCACCCGCCGCACGCGGCGGCCGGCCGCGTCGTACTCCGAGTGCACCGTGCGGCCGTTGACGGACTCGGCCAGCACCCGGCCGGTCAGGTCACGCCGGTACTCGACGCGGGTGGTCCCGTCGTCCACCGACAGCAGATGTCCCCCGGCGTCGTAGGCGAACCGGGTGCGCACCCCGCCGGCGACGGACTCGACGACCTCGCCGAGCGCGTTGCGGGTGAACGCGATGGTCTCGCCCGCACCGTTGGTGACCTGGCTCAGCTGCCCGGCGGCGTCATAGCGGTAGCTCAGGGTGACGCCCGAGAAGTCGGTCTCGGACACGAGATTGCCCGCCGGGTCGTACTCGTAACGCCAGACCTCGCCGGTCTCGTTGGTCACCGAGGTGAGCCGCAGCTGCTGGTCGTAGCTGAACCCGACCTGGCTGCCATCCGGGTTGACCTGGCTCGACGGCAGGTCGAAGTGCGTCGGCTCGGCGCGGGTCACCGCACCGACACGGCCGGCGTGCACCCGGTTGTTGCCCTCGCCGTCGTAGATCCACCGCTCGACGGTGCCGTCGGCGTGCTGGTGCCAGGCCGGCAGGCCGTCCGGGGTGTAGCCGAAACGCTCGACGGCGCCGGTCGGCTCGCCGACCGCGGCGAGGCGGCCCAGCGCGTCGCGCTCGTACCGCGTCGTCGCGCCGCCGGCGTCGGTGACGGCGATCGGCAGCCCGGCCGCGTCGCAGGCGACCGTCTGGGTAACCCCGGCCGGGTCGGTGACCGCGGCGAGGTGCCCCAGGCCGTCGTACTCGTAGGTGGTGGTGGCGCCATCCGGTTCGGTCCGGCTCAGCACGTTGCCGCGGTCGTCGTACTGCCACGTCACCACGACACCGGGGGCCTCGACCATGCGCACCGGGAGGCCGAACGTGTCGCGCTCGATCTCGATCCGGTGGCCGTCCGGGCGCAGCACCGCCACCACGTTGCCCAGCTCGTCGTAGGTGAACGAGGTGCTGCGGCCGAGCGGGTCGGTCTCCCGCAGCAGCCGGTCGTGCGCGTCCCACTCGTACGCCGTCGCGTGGCCGAGCTCGTTCACCTCGCGCACCACCTGGTTGCGGGCGTTGAGGTGGAACTGTTTGGTGTGCCCCAACGCATCGGTGGTGCGGGTGATCCGGTTCGCGGTGTCGTATTCGAGCGTGCCGGTGAGCGCGTCGCCGGAGCCCTCGGTGCGCACGACCCGGCCGCGCTCGTCGTAGTGGTAGCGGTACCACTCGCCGTTGCGGTCGACCCATTCCACGATCCGGCCGCGGCGGTCGTAGTGGTAGTGGAACGGAATGCCCGAGGGGTTGGTGACCTCGGTGAGGTTCCCGTCGGTGTAGCCGTAGGAGACGAGCTTCAGTTCCTCGCCGTCGGGGGCGACGGCGTACAGCGCGGTGATGCGGCCGTCCTCGATGTCGAAGCGCACCCGGTGCCCGCCGCTGTGCCAGATCTCGCGCGGCGTCCCGTCGTCGTCGCGCACGAAGGCGTAGTGGTTGCCGTTGCGGTCCGACACCGACGCGAGTGGCAGCACGCCGTTGCCCGGCGCGAAGTACAGCACCCGCCCGAGGTCGCGGTCCTCGATGACATAGCCGCCGTCGGGGGTGCGCGCGAGCGCCCGCGTAGCCCCGTACTCCGGCAGGACCCAGTTGTCGTCCGCCGGCCACGCGAACTGCTGGATCGTGCCGTCCGCCGCCGCGAAGGCGATGCCGCCCGGGTACACCTCGAGCCGCTGGTCGGCGGTGGACATCCAGGCACCGCCGAGGAGACGGCCCGCGCGGTGACCGGAGAAGTGCGTGCGCTCGAACACCAGCGGCAGCACGCCAGCGAGTTCGGCGTCGATCTCGCTGAAGACGAGCTGCCCGGTGGACACGTCGATGGGGTCGAACTCGCATTTGACGTTGTCGGGGGAGCGCGGGTTGCCACCTTCGTCGGCAAGCGAGCGCGAGTTGGTGGCGCCGCGCGTACCCGCGCCGGACGGTGTGGTCGGCGCGTCGTCGAGACCCCGCGACGCGGTACCACCCGGCACGGTTCCGGTGGGCACGTCGTCGACGCCGCGCGCCCCGCTCGGGGTGGCGCCGCCGCCCGGGCTCGGCGGTTCGTCGATCGATTTCGCACCGGACGGCACGGTGTCCGATTTCGCGCCGGAAGGCAGCGTGTCGATCTTGCTCGGGGTCGTCTTCGCGCTGGGCTTGATGCCTTTCAGCGCCTTCCCGGCGTCGGCGAACAGCTTGCTCGCCTTACCCAGCAGCTCGCCCAGGGCCTTGAGCGCCTTGGTGAGGTTCTTGATCAGCTCGGCGAGCTGCTTGGCGGTCTTCGCCACCAGGCTGACCACCTGGGGCACCACCCAGATCAGGCCGATGCCGAGGGTGAACAGCACCTGCAGCGCCCAGGACACCATGTGGCCGACGACCTGCGCGATGATGTCGCGCACCAGCATGCGGACGGCGGCCACGACCTCACCGGCGGTCTTCACCCCGCTCGCGGCGCCCTCACAGGCCTGCGCCGTACCCGCCAGCGTCTTGGCGACTTCCTCGGCCTGCTTGCGGTAGGCATCCGCGCCCGGCCCGGTCCAGGACTGCACATCGGCTTTGACCTGGTTCGCAAGGTCCGTGGAGACGTCGCCGACTTCCTTGGCGATGTTCTTCCAGGTCTCCGAATGCGCCGTGATCTGATCCGGATCGCCGGCCAGCGCGTCGAGCGCCTCCTTCAACGGGCCGACGTGCTCCATCAGCCAGCCGACGCCCGCGGCGAGGATCGACCCGAACGGGTCCGCGACGGCCGCGATCGCGTCCAGCCCCACACCCACGGCGCCCATCGCGACCGAAGCCCAGTCACCGGACTCGATCCCGTCCTTGATGGCCTGCCCGCCTTCGAGGAACGTGATTCCCGAAAGTGCCGTCGTTGAGTCCTGTTTCTGCGCCACCAACGGATTCGACATACGGGCACCACCTCATCGCGTTACACCCTGATTCAACCGGGTGTAGAAGTAACGGAACATCACTCAGTAGCGGGCAAGAGTAACTGCTCGTTCGCGGGCTCCCGCAAGCGGCCCGACCGAACGATCTGTCTCGTCCACGCCGTGCCTAGGATGAGCGAATGGAGCATGTGCACGCGGGCAAGGTTCGCGACCTCTATCGCGATGGCGACGACATCCTGCTCGTGGCGTCAGACCGGATCTCGGTCTACGACGTGGTGCTGCCCACGCCGGTGCCCGGCAAGGGCGCGCTACTCACCCAGCTGTCGAACTGGTGGTTTGAGTACTTCCGCGACGTCGTGCCCAATCACGTGCTGTCCACGACGGACGTTCCCGAGGAGTTCGCCGGCCGCGCGGTCCGGTGCCGGCCGCTGAAGATGGTGCAGGTCGAATGCATCGCGCGCGGCTACCTGGCCGGACTCGGCCTGCGCGAGTACCAGAAGTACGGCACCGTTTCCGGTGTCGCGCTGCCGCCCGGGCTCGAAGAGGGCAGCAAGCTGCCGGAGCCGATCTTCACGCCGACCACGAAGGCGAGCGAGGGGCACGACGAGTTCATCACGTTCGACGACGTGGTGAAACAGGAAGGCCAGGAGACCGCCGAGCGGCTGCGTGCACTGACCCTGGACATCTACCGTCGCGGCGCCGAGCACGCGGCGGGTCGCGGGATCATCGTCGCGGACACGAAACTGGAGTTCGGCTGGGATTCCGCGGGGGTGCTGACCCTCGGCGACGAGGTGCTCACGTCCGACTCGTCACGGTTCTGGCCGGCGGACCAGTGGGAGCCGGGACGCCCGCAGTACGCGTTCGACAAGCAGTTCGTCCGGGAGTGGGCGACGGGAACGGGCTGGGACAAGACCGAACCCGGCCCGGAAATCCCGGCGGACGTCGTCGAAGCGACGCGGCGCCGGTACACGGAAGCCTACGAGCGGATCACCGGCCGCACCTGCTCGTAACTGGTCCTAAAAGGACGGGGCTGCCCCGGAGAACATCCGAGGCAGCCCCGAAACCCGATCACCGGTAGGTGTCGACCACCGCGCCGTTGGAGAACCAGAACGTGATCCACCCGTGCACGAAGTCGTTCCGGCGCCCGCCGTCGATGCCGTACTCATCGGACGTCGGGTAGCCGAGCCGGCCCGCCTCCCAGCCCAGCGCCGCCCACTTCTGCCGGATCAGACCGTAGATCGCCGAGGCAGGCGTGCTCGGGCTCCAGTAGATCGAACCCTGCTTGCTGAAGTGGTTGTACCGGCCGATGCCGTCCGGCGTGGTCGACTCGTCGGTCACCGGGTACCCGAGCGGGCCCGCCTCCCAGCCGGTCGCCGCCCACTTGTCCCGGATCGCACCGTGGATCGACCACGGGCCGTTCGCCGGCGTCCAGTAGATCGAGCCGTTGTTGCTGAAGTGGTTGTACCGGCCCACCCCGTCCGGCGTGCCCTGTTCGTCGGTCACCGGATAGCCGAGCGGACCCGTCTCCCAGCCCAGCGCCGCCCACTTGGCCCGGATCTGACCCTGGATGGAATGCGCCCCGGTGTTCGGCGTCCAATAGATCGACGCACCGTCCGCCCGCGAGAAGTGGTTGAACCTCCCGACCCCATCCGGAGTCGTCAGCTCATCGGTCACCGGATAGCCGAGCGGACCCGTCTCCCAGCCCAGCGCCGCCCACTTGGCCCGGATCTGACCCTGGATGGAATGCGCCCCGGTGTTCGGCGTCCAGTAGATCGACGCACCGCCCCCGCCCGTGAAGTGGTTGTACCGGCCGACTCCGTCCGGCGTGCCCTGTTCGTCGGTGACCGGGTAGCCCAGGCTGCTCGCCGGGCCACCGACCGCCTTGTACTCGGTCAGAATCGCGCCCATCACCACATGCGGGCCGGTGGCCGCGGACCAGTAGATGGTGCCACCGCGGAAGTCCTGCGCCTCGCCGCCGTTGGCCGTCGGGTACTGCGCCGACACCGGGTCGCTCAGCACCGAACCGCGCGCACCACCGAGCTGGTTGTAGTAGTCGGTGATCGGGTCCGTGTTTCCTTGCAGGGTCACGTATTGCGCGCTCTGGCCGTCGTCGGCCGTGACCTCGTACGTCGCCGTCGCCGGGTTGGCGTCGGTCGGTGTGAAGGTCACGCTCTGCTGCAGCGAATCACCCGCCGAGATCGGCTGTCCCTCACCGAGCGGGCTCGCGCTGGAGAACACCCCTGCCGGCGCCTTCGCCTTCAGGATCTGCAACGGGATCGTGCCGGTGTTCGACACGGTGAACGACAGCGTCACCGACTGTCCAACCGGGACGGTGTGGAAGTCCAGCACCGCCGGTTCGAGCGTCAGATGCGCCTGCCCCGTCAAGGCGATACCGGTGACGGGCACCGTCACCGAACCCTGGTCGCTCGACACGACAAGCTGCGAACTGTTGACGGTCCCGGTGTCGGTGCCGTTGACCGGGGTGTAGGTGACCGGGATCGTCACGGACGCGCCCGCGGCCAGCACCGTGCCGGAGGCCGGCACATTGTCCACAGTGAACGGACCGGTCGGCGAAGTCACGCCGGTGATCGTCTCGGATGTCGTGCCCGTGTTGAGAATGTTGACGCTCAGTTCCTTCGCCGCGCCGGTGCGGACCTGTTGGAAGTCCAGCGACGCAGGTGTTGCGCCGAGACCGGGCTGGGTGCCCTGGCCGTGCAGGTCCATCGCGGTGTCACCGACGTTCGTGTGGAACGTCAGGCTGCCCGTCGACCCACCCCAAGTCGTTGGCGTGTAAGAGATCGGCACGTTCAGGGTCTGGCCCTTGACCAGGCTCACCGGCGTGGTGAGCGAGGACGTGAACGGCGCGTCCGCGGACACGCTGTTCACCGTGAGGTTCTGGTTCGCGGTGACCGTGACGGACGCGTTCGCCGTGCTGCCGACCGCGGCCGAGCCGAAGTCGTACGGTTTCGTCACCAGTGGTGAGGTGGTCGGCCGGCCGAAGCCGAGGACCTTGCCGTCGCGCGTGCCGACGTACACACGGCCGTTGTCGGTCGCGGGCACGGCGAACTTCACGGCCGTGCCGATCGGCGCGGAGTAGCGCATCTTCAGCACCCCGTTGACCGGCACCGGGTCATACGCGCGCAGCTGGGCGTTCGCGCCGTTCGGGCCGGTGCTGTAGATGACCCACACGAGCGCCGAGCCCGACGTGGTGCCGGTCGAGGTGACCACCGGCGAGCCCGAGGTGTAGCCGAAGTTGTCGCTCGTCGTGCCGACGGAGGTCAGCGACGGGCCGGTCGACGAGTACTTCAGCGCCCGCAACGGTCCGTTGCTGCCGACGACGTAGACGTAACCGCCGTCGCCGCCCCAGAAACCGGGGCGCCCCCACACGCCCTGGAACGGGCCTGCCATGTCGACGACCGCGTCGCCGCCGTTCGGCCCCTGCCCCGCCCCGCCGAGGTGATCGGCGTCGAGCAGGTAGATCCGGCCGTCCTTGCCGACCTGGACGACGAGGTGGGGATGCGCGCTGGTGCCGAAGTTCGACGGCAGCGCCATCGGGCCGCCCGAGCCCAGATCGGCGTCGTCCTGGTTGAGCTTGGTGCTGTCGTGCGGGCTGAAGAAGCTTTGCGGGGTAAGGGATCCGTCACTGTTGACCGCCAGCCGCACGACCGACTCACCGAGCGTCGCCGGCGGGGTGTCGCCGGGACCCGGCGCGGGTGCGATGCCGTTGCCGGTCGCGACGATGATGCGGCCGGACCCGTCGGACGTCAGGCCCGAGCCGGACTGCCAAATCCCGCCTTCGTCGGACGCGGCGGCCTCGGTGGCCCACATGGTGGTCTGGACCCCGCTCGACGCGTTGACACCCACGATGTAGCCGACGTACGGCGTGTAGTCGCAGTGGCTGGCGAACCCGGCGTAGACGACCCCGTCGAGCAACAGCAGGCCGGGGCGCTGCATCGCGGTCATCGGGTTGAACGGCACGTTCGGGTTGTTGGTCGGCGCGCCCTTGATCGTGGTCGGGAAGCCCGCTCGCTCGGCACCGGTCTTCGCGTCCAGCGCGTGCAGGTACCAGTGCGGGTGCTGGGGATCGGGCCCGTCGTTGACCTTCGAGGTCAGGTAGACGGTGCCGGTCGACGGGTCGTACACGGGCGTCGCACTGACACCGATCGTCGGCACGAGGTCACCGCAGTTGACGGTGGACACCGGCCACGCGGGTCCGAAGTTGACGCTCCAGCGCTGCGCGCCGGTCACCGCGTCGAGGCCGTAGACCTTGTTGTTCTCGGTCGCGGTGATCACGATGCCACCGGCCACCACCGGCTGGGCATAGACCTGACCGTCCACGCTCGCGGAGAACAGCTGGCCGAAGTCGGCGGCGCTCACCTGAGAGGGCACCAAGCCGGCTTCGTCGCTGTCCCAGCCGGTGCGCAGCGAGTCGTGCGCCGCCGTCGTGTTGTCGGCGAGGGCGCTGGGCGCGACGCACAACGCAACAAGAAGAGAAATTACGGAGAGTAGAAGAATCCGGACAGCACGACGAGACCGGATGAACAAAGTGCCTCCATGGCGCCATTGGGACGCAACGGTCGCGTCACCCTGCAACAGACACTTCGACGGATCACTCGATCGTGTTACAGGTCAAGATCACCGATGGGTAACGACTATCGGCGAACGGTTAGCCTGGAGCCATGACCACTGCGCACGAAACCGCCGTCGAGTTCTACTGGCGGCCCGGCTGCGGGTTCTGCATGATGCTGCGCGCCCACCTCAAGCGCGCCGGCCTTCCCTTGCACGAGGTCAACATCTGGGAGGACAAGGCGGCTGCGACGCGTGTCCGCGAGGTCGCGGACGGCAACGAGACCGTGCCGACGGTGTTCGTCGGACCGGTCGCGATGGTCAACCCGGACATCGACCAGGTGCTCACCGCCGTCCGCGAGCACGCACCCGCGCTCCTCGAGGCTCACACGAACGGGTAACCCTGGACCCGCACTCCACCGTTTGCCCCAACGGGCACTACACCGGTTGCGGAAGGTCGCGAAAACCGGCGCCTAACGATGTTCAGCGATACGGTCAGTGATTTTCCGCGTCTTTTCCACCCCTGACCATTGACGGACGGCCGGGCTGCGCTACAAATACCGTGGCGCTTTCCCTCCGTTCGAAAGGTATGTCCGGTGAACGACGAAGTGTCGGTGGCCGCACTGCTCGAACGAGAGGGCTGGGAAGAGCCGCGCCGCAGGCCGAACGGCCGCATGCGGATGACGGCGGTGATGCTCGCGGTCGTGCTCGGCTGCGGTCTCGCGGCGCTGCTGGTCCACTTCGGATCGCAGAGTTCGGAGGCGGACTCACCGTCCGTGTTCAACCTGCCACACCCGCCGACCGGCGGCCTCGCGGGCGGCGGGGTGCCTTCCGCACCAGGCGCTTCCGAGGTGACCGCGACCAACACGACGGTCGTGGTGACCAACCAGGCGCCGGGCGGGGTCGTCGCCGGGATCAACGAGAATCCCAGACGTTCCCGGACCACCACCAGCGAGACGACGACCGTCACCGTGACCGACTCCACCGATCCGGGCGTCGGCGATCCGGCCGCCACCGGCCCCTCGGTCACCACGACGCCGGCCACCAGCGGTCAGGCCTCGAATTCGGCACCCCATTCGACGAGCCCAACCAGGACTTCGCCAACGTGCATTCTGTTCCTTCTCTGCACGCGCTAATTCCGGATAGCGCTTTCAAAAATCCGCGCGTCGCGCCTCGGCCAAATCTGTTGGTCAATTACTCACTAATACATCGCACGTCGAGGAAAATCACGACTAGGTAACCGTGGGCAACGAAACCCCCTTATCGGGCGAAAAGAGGTAAGGCACCCAAAAGGGGGATACATGCACAGACAGTGGTTCCGACGTGCCACGGGCGCGGCGTTCGCCGCGTTGCTCGTGAGCGTGGCCGGCGTGGCAGCCGCGCCGCAGGCCAGCGCCGCACCCACCATTCCAACCGGGTTCGTCATCCGCGACCAGCCGTCCGGCCAGGGCCCGTACGATCTGACCGACTTCGGCTATCTGCCCGACGGCAGCATCCTCACCACGGCGAAGAGCGGGAAGATCACCTGGATCTCCGCCACCGGCGCGGTCAAGACCATCACGACGCTCCCGGTCAACAGCGACGGCGACCTCGGCCTCGTCGGCCTCGCGATCGCGCCCGACTACGCGAGTTCGCACAACGTCTACCTCACCAGGGCCATCAGGAACGGCAACGGTTCCTCGACTTTCCGGCTGGCGCGCTTCACCGTCACCGGCTCCCCCGACCCGACCGGCATCGGCGGCGAACAGGTGCTGCTCGACGCTCCGGTGAGCGCCGGCTCCAACGTGCACGGCATGACCGGCATCATCGCCGCGGACGACGGCACCGTCTGGGTCTCCATGGGAGACAACTCCAGTTTCGCGCCCGGCGTCACCGACCCGAACGCCCTGCGCACCCAGGATCTCAACCTGCCGTACGGCAAGATCATGCACCTCACCTCGAACGGCGCCGGCGTACCCGGCAACCCGTTCTACGACGCGGCGAACCCGAACTCCGTGCGCAGCAAGGTGTTCGCGAACGGGTTCCGCAGCCCGTTCCGGCTCGCACTCGACCCGAGCAGCGGGCTGCCGGTGGTCGGCGACGTCGGCTGGGACACCTGGGAAGAGCTGGACGTCGTCCAGCCGGGTCGCAACTACGCCTGGCCCTGCTGGGAAGGCAACCACCAGACCCCGTACGCCGGCGCCTTCCTCGCCCAGTGCGGCCCGGTGTCGAACACTGCGCCGTTCTGGGAGTACCACCACGGCAGCGGCGTCGACCAAGGCAACAGCATCACCGGCGGCTTCGTCTACACCGGAACCAGCTACCCCAGCCAGTACCAGGGCACCTACTTCTTCGGCGATTACGCGGCCGGGAAGATCTGGACGGCGCGTTACGACAACACCGGCAAGCTGACCCAGGCGCCGCAGAGCCCGCCGTGGGCGACGGGAGTCGGCGGTCCCGTCGAGTTCGCCGCCGCGCCCAACGGGGACGTGGTGTTCGCGGACCTGCTGTCCGGCAACATCAGGCGGATCAGCTACCAGCAGGGCAACATCGCGCCGATCGCGGGCGCGACCAGCACCACCGACGCCGACACCCGCACGGTCACGTTCGACGGGTCCGACTCGGTCGACTACGACGGCGACCCGATCACGTACAGCTGGAATTTCGGTGACGGCACAACGGGAACCGGCAAGACCGTCGCCCACACTTACACGCCCGGCACGGACCGGTTCACCGCGACCCTGACCGTGACGGACCCACTCGGCGCGACCGGCAGCACGACCCTCGTCGTGGCGCCGTCCAACCACTCGCCGGAGCTGACCCTCAGCACGCCGCCGAGCGATCTCTACGGTGTGGGCGATCCGGTCAGCCTGTCCGCGACGGCGACCGACGCCGAGGACGGCGCACTGCCGGTCACCTGGACGAGCCGCGAGCTGCACTGCCCGGAGGCGGCGACCTGCCACTCGCATCCCGGCACCGGCGCGACGGGTTCGACCTTCACGGCACCGTTCCCCGACCATCCCGACACGCAGTACCTGATCACCGCGACGGTCACCGACAGCGTGGGCGTGCAGGCGAGCAAGACCTACATCGCCTCGCCGCGGCAGCACCGGCTGACGCTGGTCTCGAACGTGCCCGCGTCGTTGCGGATTCCCTCCGAGAACAACGCGAACACGGCCATGGTGACCGACGGCGTGACGCTCGACGTGATCGCGTCGCCGACCGCGACCGACGGCGCTTCGAAGTTCGCCGCCTGGGCGGACGGGCCGGCCACGGCGACCCGCACACTCCAGATGCCGTCGTCGGATCTGACGCTGACCGCGAACTACACCACGGCGATCGACCAGCGGTACAACTCCGACCCCGCGCTGGCGCAGACGCTCGGCGCACCGACCGGGCCCGAGGTCGCCGACGGCGGCGTGCGGTACCGGGTGTACGAGCACGGCCGGCTGTACTGGTCGCAGCAGACCGGGGTGCACGCGCTCTGGGGCCTGATCCTGGGCAAGTACCTCGAACTCGGTGGGCACACGAAGTTCGGCGCGCCGACGACCGACGAGTCGACGACGCCGGACGGGATCGGTAAGTACAACCACTTCATCGGCACGCCCGGGACACTCACGGCGTCGATCTACTTCACGCCGGGCACCGGGGCGCACGCGATCTGGGGCCTGATCCGGGACCGGTGGTCCCAGCTCGACTGGGAGAAGGGCCCGCTGGGCTATCCGACCACCGATGAGCTGACCACACCGGACGGAGTGGGGCGCTACAACCACTTCAGCAAGGCGGCCTCGATCTACTGGACCCCGGCGACCGGCGCGCACGGCGTCTGGGGCCTGATCCGGCAGACGTGGCAGGCGACCGGGTGGGAGCTGGGACCGATGGGCTATCCGACCACCGATGAGCTGATCACGCCGGACGGAGTGGGGCGGTACAACCATTTCAGCAAGGACGCGTCGATCTATTTCAGCCCGGCGACGGGTGCGCACGAGATCTACGGTGCGATCCGGGCGCGGTGGGCGACGCTCGGCTGGGAGCGGTCGTATCTGGGCTATCCGCGGTCGGGCGAGTTCGACTTCGATGGCGGGCGGCGCAACGACTTCCAGTTCGGGTTCATCCAGTGGTACCCGAACGGCCGGGTGATCGACGGCCGCTGGTGAGTCAGAAGTAGAAGCCGAACGGGAGGTCGTCCTCCGGGCCGTGGTCACCACGCCGGAGGGCGACCTCCCTTGCCAATGCCTGCGCCAGCGCGGCGAGCGCCGTGAGCGAGCGCGAATTGCCCACTCCGGCCGTCTCCGCGAACAACGCCGCATGCGCGTGCTCCACCAGCGGGGACGCCGGATTGTCTGTCAGGGCAACGACTTGCACGCCGTGCTCGCGGGCGTACTCGGCGGTGCGGACCGTGTCGGCCGCGTAGCGCCGGACGGAGACCGCGACCAGCACACCGGACAGTTCACGGACTTCGTCGGGCAGTGAATCGCCGAGCCGGCGCGCGTGCAGCCGGCGGGACAGCAGGTCCGCGATCGGCCGGCTTTCGCGCAACCCGAGGACGTGCACCGTGTCGGCGTTGGCGAGCAAGGCGACGGCGTGCAGCCAGGTCGTGCGATCGAGCCGGGTGAACGTGCGTGCCAGATTGGTCTGTTCCTGTTCGAGGATCGCGGAAAGCGTGCCGCCCGGCGGTGGGTGACCGTTGTTGTCCGCGCGCCGGGCGACTTGTGCTTGTTCGGCGAGCCAGCTCCGGCACAGCTCCATGATGGCCGGATACCCTGACAGGCCAAGGGAATTCGCGAACCGCGCGACGGACGACTCGGGGACTTCGGCGAGCCGGGCGGCGTCGGAGATGCCACGGTGGGCGGTGCCCTCCGGGTCGGCCAGCACCAGATGCGCGATCCGCAGCCGCCCCGCGGCCAGTTTCGGCAATCGGCTGCGGAGAAGTTCGGTCAGCTCCTGATAACTGCCCGGTGGGGTCACGGTATCGGCAGCTCCACCACCGTGACGCCGGCCCGTGCCGGTACCGGTTCGTCCATTTCGGACAGTGCGATGGGTGCTTCGTCGAGCCCGATGCGGCGGCCGATCAGGCGGGCAAGGTCCATTCCGGACCGGGCGACGAACTCCAGCATCGCCGGGTACTCGTGGGCCTGGAGGCCGTGGCTGCCCAGGATCCGGAGTTCGTCGGCGATGACCCGGTGCATCGGGATCGGTGGTACACCTTGTTCGGGCGGCATCAACCCGACCTGCACGTGCCGCCCGCGTTTGCGCAGGCTCGCGACGGACGACGCGCAGGTCACGGGCAGGCCGACGCAGTCGACGGACAGGTGCGCGCCACCGCCGGTCAGCTCGCGGACCTCCTCGACGGGTTCGGTGCTGTGCACAATAGCCTCGGCACCGAGCCGCTTCGCCACCGTGAGCGCGTCGGGCGAGAGGTCCACTGCGACGACCCTCGCGCCGGCCGCGACCGCGAGCATGATCGCGGACATGCCCGCGCCGCCGCAGCCGTACACCGCGACCCACTCGCCGGCGCGCACCTCGCCCTGCCGCGACACAGCGCGGTACGCGGTGCCGAACCGGCACCCGAGCGCGGCGGCGGTCACCGAGTCGAGGCTGTCGGGAAGCGGCACGAGGTTCACGTCGGCGTGGTCCAATGCGACGTACTCCGCGAACGAACCCCAGCCGGTGAATCCGGGCTGCGACTGGAAATCACAGATCTGCTGATTGCCGGTCGCACATTGCGGGCAGACCCCACAAGCACAGACGAACGGAACCGTCACCCGCTCCCCGACGCGATGCCGCTGAACGAGAGGCCCGACGGCCATTATCCGTCCGGCGAGCTCATGCCCAGGTACGTGCGGAAGCTTGACGTCGGCGTCATGCCCGCGCCAGGCATGCCAATCACTACGGCACACCCCGGTCGCCTCGACCGCGACCACCACCCCATCCGGCGCAGGCACCGGATCCGCAACCTCCACGACCTGCGGAACCACACCGAACTCGGAGAACAAGACAGCACGCACCCAACCACGATACGGGTAAAAATGCCGACACAAGTGTGAGTTGGGTGGTCATCCCGTCGCCTGAAACAGGCACGATCACTTTTCGTCAGGGCCGCAACCTGCGCTGGGTCCGGCGGCCGAAAGACCAAAGCTTGCGGCCCTGAGGAAAAGTGATACTCGAAACCGCAGGCGACGGGATGACCACCCAACTCAACCACCCAAGGTGAGATCCCTTTGGGCCCGGCCATCCTGGAGCCTGCCCGCCGGCGAGGCAATCTTTTGATCTTTTGCCTTTTGCTTTCGGCAAGTGCCCTGCCGGGCTCGGGGAACCGGGCGCGGAGCGCCCTCGTCCCAGCGTCGGCCCTCCCCCGCCCCGATCGTTGAGTGTTCGCGGATGGGGGAGTTCGTCAAGGCGGGAAAGAGTACCTTGACGAACTCCCCCATCCGCAAGGGCGGCTTGGGATCGGGGCGGGGGAGGGAGTGGGCGGTGTTGGGGGTTGGGTTGTGTTGCCGTGTGCGGTTTTTGTTGCTGTGTAGGTGCTTATCCCCGCAGGGCCTCGATGACTCTGGCGAATTGGTCCAGGTAGCCCGAGTTCACCGTGACGTAGGAGATTCCCAGGTCTGACCGCCAGCGCTGGAGGGTTTCCGCCGCCTGTTCTGGCGTTCCGGGTAGTACGGTCACCGCGCCGGCGGCGGCCAGGTCGGTCACGCTGGCGCCGATGAACTTCTCCAGCCATGGTGCCGGTTCATCGCCGACGGCAAGGAGGTTCACGGCCAGCTCGACCTCGTCCACCCGGTCGCCGGCAGCCCGGAAAGTGTCCACCATGGACTGTGCCTCAGCCTCAGTGGTGCGTGGCATCCACGCCATGGTCGCGATATCGGCCTCGCGCGCGGCGAGGGCCAGCATTTTCGGGCCGCCCGGGGCCAGCAACAAGGGCGGCCGATCGTCCTGCTTCTTCAGGAACTCAATGGTCTCGACCAAGTGTGAGTACCGATGGTCCCAGGTACCCCCGAGAGCGGCCACCTTGGCGGCGGCGTCCGGGCGGCCGGTGCCGAGGCCCAGCTCGAAACGTCCCCCCGTGAACTGGTGCAGCGACCGTGACTGCCAGTCCAGCAAACGCCGGTCCCGGAACTTGTCGACGGCCACGAAAGTCCCGACATGCAGGGTCTCGGTCACCGCCGCAGCAGCCGACATGATCGTGAACGGGTCGATGTCGACCTGGGGGTCAGGCGAAACCAGGGTGTCATAACCGGCAGCTTCGGCGCGACGGGCGACGTCGGTCCAGGTGGCGAGGTCGGTGCCGGTGCCGACCACGCCGAACCGGAAAGCTCGATCAGTCATGCCACCGATCCTGACCCCTCAGCCCCAGTGAAGCATCCACCGGGAAGCGGCACCTCGCAGTACGCGCCTCAATGTACGGCGACGCTCAACGCCTGCGCGATCTCCTTGCCCAGCGCATGCGTCGTCACCGTGGGCGGCGCCCCGATCTTCACCACGAGCGGCCCCCCGAACGGCTGCCGCTCGACGACCTCGATCCGCTCACCGATCCCGATCTCATGCTCCGACAGGTACCGCAGCATGTTCGGGTCCGTGTCCCAGACTCGCACGATCTGGCCGACCGCCCCCGGCTCCAGCTCGTCGAGCAGCCGCGTCGCCAACTCCTCGACACTGCCGTCAGCCGCCGGGATCGGGTCGCCATGGGGATCGCGAACCGGGTGGCCGAGCTTCGCCGAGATACGTTCGATCAGCCGGTCGGACACGGCATGCTCGAGTGCGTCCGCTTCCAGGTGCACCTCGTCCCACGTGTAGCCGAGCTCCTGCACGAGGTACGTCTCGATCAGCCGGTGCCGCCGCAGCACCCCGCGCGCGAGCACCCGGCCGGCCGGGGTCAGCTCGATACCCCGGTACGGCACATGCTCGACCAAACCCTGCTGCGAAAGCTTCGTGACCATGCCGGATGCCGACGAAGGGCTGACCTCGAGACGCCCCGCGAGGGTCGTGTTCGTGACCGGCTCACCGCGCTCCACCAGGCCATAGATCACCCGGATGTAGTCCTCGATAGAGGAAGACGACGAGCGACTGGGGCTGTCCGACATATGTCAACTCTACGACGTGTTCCGCCGCCAAGTAAGGATCGGCTAAGTCCAGCGGTACTTGATCCACCCCGAAACGGACACCGCGCCCAGCTGCTTGTAGAACGCCGCCGCCTTCTCGTTGCCCTCTTGCATCTCCCACTCGACCCTTCCGCTGGTGCGCGCCCGCAGCGCTTCGAGCAGCTCACCGCCGAGCCCGTACCGCCGGTGTTCGGGCCGGATGAACAGGTCGTCGAGCCAGATCCCCGGCTGCCCCGACCAGGTCGAGAAGTTCCACGAGCAGAACGCGAACCCCGCGACCACGCCGGGCCGCCCGGGCGACTCCGCGATCAGCACCCACGCCTTCGGTTCCGGGCCGAACAGGTGTTTCGTCATCTCGGCACGGTCCAGGACCAGGCTGTCGTTCCCCTCGTAGCGCGCGTGCTCCTCGATGAGCGCGCAGATCTCTTCGGCATCGGCGACTTCGGCGTCACGCACCGGCATCGGTCATCCCCCTCTCGTAGGCCAGCGTGCCACCGACAACCGTCGCCAGCACGCTCGCGTCCTGCACGTTCGTGGTCGGATCCGCCGACAGCGCCACAAAATCCGCCAGACATCCAACGTCCAACGTTCCCACCTCGTGCTCGCGGAAGGCGGCGTACGCCGAGCCGTACGTATACGCGCGTAGGGCCTCCATAGGCGTCAGACGCTCAGCCGCGCCGAGCAGGTAGCCGTTGGACGTACGACGTTGCACCATGTCGACCAGACCCAGCAGCGGCGCCCCGTTCACCACCGGCCGGTCAGAACTGCCGGGCAGGACACAGCCCGCTTCGACGAATGAGCGCTGCCGGTAGCACCAGTCCTCCCGGGCCGGCCCGAGCGCGGCGGCCATCCCGTCGCCGATCTCGCTGATGAACCGGCCCTGCGGCACGGGCACCAGCGCCAGCGCCGCGATCCGGGCGAGTTCCTCCGGCGAAACGACCGCGCAGTGCTCGATCCGGTGCCGGTGATCGGCGCGCGGATGAGCCTTCAGCGCCGCCTCGTACGCGTCCACGATCGTCGAAATCGCCCGGTCCCCGATCGCGTGCGTCGCGATCTGCCAGCCGGCCGTGTGCGCGCGCAAGATCGTGTCCGCCAGCTCTTCCTCGGGCTGCTGGAAGTACCCGCGGTTACCGGGCTCGTTCGCGTAGTCCTCGTGCATCGCGGCGGTCCGCCCGATGAGCGAACCGTCCGCGAACAGCTTCATCGGCCCGATCCGCAGCCACTCGTCGCCCATCCCGGTGCGCAACCCCAGATCCAGCCCGAAACCGGCGCCATCGGGCAGCTCGTGCAGCATCGCCGAGGACACCATCAGCGTGCCGCGTACCCGCAGCACCCCGCGCTCCCGCGCGAGCTGGTACGCCAGCACCTCCGCCGGCGACTGACCGGCCAGCCCGCCGCCGACCCCGGCCTCCTGCACACTCGTGATGCCCTCCGCCAGGTACCGCTCGCCGGCCCGGTCGATCGCCCGGACCAGCGTGTCCAGCGGGGTCGGGTAGATCAGCGGCCGCAGCAGCAACTGTGCCTGTTCGCGCAGCAATCCCGTCGGCGAACCGTCCTCGTCGAGCACGACGTCCCCGCCCACGGGCACCTTCGCCAGGTCCAGCCGGTCGAGGACGTTGGAGCTGACCACGACCATGTGCCGCGAGTTGTGCTGGAGCCGCACGAGGTGGTCCGGCGCGACGCGGTCGAGCCCGTGCCGGGTCGGATGCCCGCCGATCAGGCGGTTCTGGTCGTAGCCGCTGCCGACGATCCAACCGCCGCGCGGCACCTCGGCCGCCCGCCCGGCGATCGCCGCGTACACCTCGTCGACGTGCTTGCACTCGCCCAGCGGCACCTCGTCGAGGGTCATCCCGAACATGGCCATGTGGTTGTGCGCGTCATGGAACCCGGGCACGACGAACGCGCCGCCGAGGTCGACGCGCTTCGCCGTGGACAGGGATTCCGCGTCCTCGCCGAGCGCGACGATCCGCCCGTGCAGCACGGCCACCGCCGAAGTCCACGACGAGCCGGTGAACACCCGTGCGTTCTCGTACACCGCGTCTACCCGCATTTGGCGAGACTATCGATCGATCGATCGGGCCGCTAGGCTCGGTCAGATGAGCACCGTGGAAGTCTCGATCGACGACGGCGTGGCCCGGATCTGGCTCAACAGGCCGGAACGGCTCAACGCCGTGGCCCCCGCGCTGGTGGACGACCTGCTCGCCGCGCTGGACACCGTGGCCGGCTCCACCGCGGGCGCCGTCGTGCTCGCCGGCCGGGGCCGGGCCTTCTGCGCCGGGCACGACCTCAAGGAACCCGCTCCCGGCGGCGATTCCCGCGCCCGGCTGGAGCGGCTGCAGGACGTGACGCGGCGCCTGCGCGCGCTGCGGCAGCCGGTGATCGCCGCCGTGCACGGGTACGCGATCGGCGCGGGTGCGGAGTTCGCCCTGGGCTGTGACCTGATCCTCGCCGCCGAGGACGCGGTGTTCGCCTTCCCCGAGGCCGGTCTCGGGCTCAGCGTCACCGGCGCCGCCTCGCGATTGCTGCCGCAGCTCGTCGGCCCGCTCAAGGCGAAGGAACTCGTGCTGCTCGGCGAACGCATCGGCGCGGCGAAGGCCCTCGAACTCGGCCTGGTCAACGCGGTCGTGCCCGACGTCCACGCGACCGCGAGCGACTGGGCGAAGCGCATCGCGGAACGTCCGCACGGCGCGGTTTCGCTTGCCAAACGCGCTCTCGACGCGAGCATCGACCTGGAAGCGGCGCTCGAACTGGAGGTCAGCCACGCGCTGATCACCGAGCACACACCCGAGGTCGCGCGGTCGGCCGAAGCGTTCCGGAGCCGCGGATGATCCCGCTCGAAGACGTCGACGACCTCGCGACGCTGGTCCGCCGGGCCGCCGAGCTGTGGCCGGACCGCGACGCGTGGATCTTCGACGAGACCGGTGCCCGCTACACGTTCGCCGACGTCGAACGGGACAGCACCCGGTTCGCGCTCGCGCTGCTCGAACTGGGCCTCGAACCCGGCGACCGGGTGGCCGTGATGCTGCGCAACCAGCCGGAGTTCCCGTTGCTGTGGCTGGCATTGGCGAAGATCGGCGCGATGCTGGTGCCGGTGAACATCAACTACCGGGAGCTCGACGGCGCACACGTACTGCGACATTCGGGCGCCCGGTTCGCCGTCGCCGCACCGGAATTCGCCGGGCTGCTCACCAGGATCGCCCCGGACACGAAGCTCGAACGCGTGCTCACCCCGGCCGAGCTGAGCGCGGAATCCAGTGCGGCGGCACGGTTCGACGTGCCCGGCGAGCTGCCCTCGAACATCCAGTACACGTCGGGCACCACCGGCGCCCCCAAGGGCTGCGTGCTGCCGCAGCGGTACTGGCTGACGATCGCCCGCGACCTGGCCACCAGCTTTCCCGCCATCTCCGACGAAGACAGAATCCTTACCGCGCAACCGTTCCACTACATCGATCCACAATGGAACGTCGCGTTGGGACTGGCCTCCGGCGCGACACTCGTGGTGCTCGACCGCTTCCACCCGTCGACGTTCTGGGCCAAGATCCGCGAACACGAGATCACTTGGTTCTACTGCCTCGGCCTGATGCCGGCGCTACTGTTGCGGCAACCGGAGTCCACCTTGGACCGGGCGCACAGCGTACGGGCGATCCACGCCTCCGCGATCCCCCGCGACCTGCAGGCCCAGCTCGAACAGCGGTGGGGCGTGCGGTGGTTCGAAGCGTTCGGGATGACCGAAACCGGCAGCGACATCCGGCTTTCGGAGACCGACCACGACGAGTTCGTCGGCACCGGCTGCCTCGGCCGGCCGAACCGGACGCGCGAGGCGATGATCGTCGACGACGCGGGCCACCCGGTGCCGCGCGGCGAACCCGGCGAGCTGGTGTTGCGCGGGCTCGGCATGATGCACGGATACCACGATGATCCCGAGGCGACCGCGCGTGCGTTCTCGGGCGGCTGGTTCCACACCGGCGATCTGGCCACAATGGACCATCAGGGCCGGATCTTCTACGTGGGCCGGACCAAGGACATGATCCGCCGTAGCGGTGAGAACATCTCGGCCGACGAGGTCGAGCGGGCGCTGATGTCGCATCCGGCGGTGGAACTGGCCGCGGTGATCGCGGTGCCGGATGAACTGCGCGGCGAAGAGATCAAAGCTTTCGTCGTGCTGTCAACGGAAACAACGCCGGATGAACTCACGGAGTTCTGCGCGGCCAAGCTCGCCTACTTCAAGGTGCCGCGATTCTGGTCCATCGCCGATTCCCTGCCGTTGACTCCGTCCGAACGGGTCGCGAAGGGTGAGCTGCGCCGGATCGAGCTGCCCACCTACGACCGGGTGGCCCGCGAGTGGCGCTGACGACCGAGCAACGGGTCCGCCGGGCCGCGGTGAAACTGTTCGCCAGCAAGGGATTCCACGGCACCGGCATCCGGGATCTCGCCCAGGAGGCCGGGATCTCCTCGGCGAGCCTGTACCACTACATGGGCACCAAAGAGGACCTGCTCGCCGGGATCATGCGCGAATGCCTGGAACGTCTCCTGCTCGCCGCGCGCCAGGCGACGGACGGCGTCACGGATCCGCGGCAGCGCCTCGCCACGCTGGTCGCGCTGCATGTCCGCGCACACGCACAACAGCCCGCGGAAACGCGTGTTGTCGACAACGAGGTGCAGGTGCTTTCCCGAGCCACCCGGCGACGTATCGTCGAGTTACGCGACGAATACGAGCAGTTCTGGGCGGACGCGATCGAAGACGGTATCCAGCAGGGTGTCTTCGCCACCGAAGAACCGGCCGTGACCAGGCTCGCACTGGTGGAAATGTGCAACGGTGTCACGCGCTGGTATTCGCCGCGCGGGCCGCTCGGATTGGACCACTTGGCGCGCCATTACGCGGGCCTGGCGCTGCGGATGCTCGACAGCGGCGGGGAAGACTGCCCGGCCGCGCTCGACACCGCTCGCCGGGTGGTATCCACGGTGTGGGGAACAACCCTCTAGCTGGGGATCCTCGGGCAATACCTTGCCGCGGCGGCTCACTTGAGGGACCCTCGAACTGTGAGTGAGCAGACGATCCATCTGGAACTGAACGACTCAGGCCTCGCTCCGGGGCTTCCGGTTCCGGCAAACCCTCGCGATCAGGTTCAGGACGTGCCCTACCGCCCCGTCGAATTCCGTGACGACGATCTCGCTTCCGCGCTGGAACGGTGCGCGGCCTGGCTGCGAACCGCACAGGAGTGGCTGGGTGAGCCGCTCGATGTGCTGGCGCTTCACCTCGACTACGACGACCGGGAAGGCGCCCCGTACTACGACGTCAAGTTGCTCTGCAACGAAGAGGATCTCGCCGGCGCACCGCTGGCCATGCGCGCCCAGTCCACGTAGCGGCCCGAAGCCGGGTAAGAGGGCGTTTCTTCCCCGGGAAGCCCCTCTTTCCCGGCTGATCTTCACCTCGTAAGCTGGCCCCCCTTTCCCCACCCGGCACCAGGGGGCCCGCGATGCGCGCTCTGGCGTGGAGCGCTGTGCTCTTCGCGTGGCTCGGGGTGCACCTGGGCACCGGCACCCCGGCGGCCGAACTGGCCCAATGGGCGCTCGCCGTCGTGCCCGGCCTTCTGCTGCCCGGTTTCGCCCTCGTGCGTGCCGTTCGCGCCGCGACCGCGCCGCTGCTCGAAGATCTGGCCTGGGCCACGGTCGCCGGCTGCCTGACCGGGATGCTCGGCTGGTTCCTCGATGTTGTCCTGCCGTGGGCACCGCCGCCATGGCTCGTCGGCCCGGTGTTCACGTTGGTGTTGCTGGCCTTTCCGGTCACCCGCCGGCGAATCCTCGCGCGGCCGGCACCGGGCTGGGGCACCGCGGCGAACCTGTGGCTGGCCGGCGCGATGGCCGTCGCGATCGCCTGGATGACGACCGACTACCTGCGGTTCAACCCGCTCGACCCCGGTCCGGGCGGCCGGATTTACTACTACGACACGACTTTCCAGGTCGCCGTCATGGGCGAGCTGCGCCACACGCTGTGGCCCGGCTACCCACTGGTCCACGGCGAACCGTACTCGTACCACTGGTTCCTGCACGCGATCACCGCGCACCTGACCACCGGCACCGGCGTCGACCCGTTCGACTCGATGCTGCGGCTGGTGCCGACGACACTGTTCCCGGCGGTGGTGCTGCTGGCGGCCGTGGTGGCGCGGCGGGTCGCGGACAGCGTGCGCGCGGGCGTGGTCTGCGCCGGGCTGCTGACCGTCACCGGGGCCACCGTCGCGACGGCGTGGTCCACGGACGGGGCGGCACCGTTCATGATCCAGACGTACTGGGCTTCCTCGCTGACGTCGGCGTTCGGCTGGTTGCCGACGGTCGCCGTCGCGGGGTGCGTGGTCGCGCTCCTGCGCCGTTCGGCGGCCGACCGCGCGGTGCCGGCCGGGTTGTTCGTGCCGCTGGTCCTCCTTGCCGCGGGGGCGAAATCCGCCGATCTCGCGGTGTTGCTCGGCGGCACGGTGCTCGCGCTGGGTGCGCTCCTCGTCTGTCGCAAGTGGATGGTCGTGCCGCAGGCGATCGCGGTGAACGTCTTCATCGGTGGGGTGCTGCTGCTGGCACGGTTCACGATGTACGGCACCGGGGACTACGGCTTGATGTTCGCGCCGTTCGGGGCGATCCGGCAGACCGCCAAGGAGATCTTCCCGAACGCCGTACAACCGAGCGGCAGCGATCTCTATCTGGCGCTGCCGCACGTTCCGCTAGCGCCGTTCCTCGCCACAACGACGCTCTACCTGCTGCCACTGCTACCACGGCTCGCCGGGTTCGTGCCGCTGCTCCGGCGGCAGCCGCTCGACCCCGCGATGTGGCTCTTCCTCGGCACCACGATCGCCGGGTTCGGGGCCATGCTCACGTTCCGCCAGTCCGGGAACTCGAACATCTACTTCCTGGTCGCGGCGTATCCGGTCGGGGTGATCGGGTCGGCGTGGGGCATCGCCCGGCTGCGCTGGACCCGTGCGACTGTCGCTTGTGGACTCGGGATCGGCCTGGCGATGACGCTCGTCATCACGTGGTTCGCCGGGGCGCACCCGCCGAAGTCGATCAGCGGCTGGCTGTTGCCGCTGATCGCGCTCGTAGCGGCGCTAGCCATTCTAGCTCTGCTCTCGCGGCGGTCGGCGGTCGTGATGTTCGCCGTGCTGGGCACCGGTCTGCTGTCGACGGGGCTGTACCTGACCCAGACCTCGACGAAGCCCAGCTACAACCTCTCCGCCACGCGGAACGACGGTGTCACGCTGCCCGTCACCCGGGACGAGCTGGCAGCCGGGCGCTGGCTGGACGCGCACGCCGGGCCGCGGGACGTGCTGGCGGTGAACCGGGTGTGCACGCAACAGTCGCCGGACGAGTGCACGGCGAAGCTGTTCGACCTGGGCGCGTTCGCGCAGCGCGAGGTGGACGTAGAAGGTTGGACGTACTCGTCGCGCAATCTGGACTCGGCATGGTCGAGCACGGTCTGGTACGCCGACCAGCCGTTCTGGGATCAGCAGCGGCTGGCGTCGGAGCTGGCCGCCTTCCGCGCCCCGACGCGAGCAGTGCTCGCCCGGCTGTCGGCGACCGGCGTCCACTGGCTGGTCGCCGACACCCGGGCGCCGGTCGACGCCGGCGCGCTCGATCACCTGATCCCGAGGGCCCTCACGCTGCCCACGGTCATCGTCTGGCGGCTCTAGCCGAGGACGCCGGACACCTTCACGTGCCCCTTGAGCAGGTTGCGGGCGATCGTACGACGTTGGATCTCGTCGGTGCCCTCGTAGATCCGCAGCAGCCGCAGCTCGCGGTACCAGCGCTCGACCGGCAGCTCACGGGTGTAGCCCATGCCGCCGTGGATCTGCAGCACCCGGTCGACGATCTCGTTGGCCTTCTGGCCGCCGTACAGCTTGGCGATCGACTGCGCGTGCCGCGAGTCCATGCCCTGGTCGACCTGCCACGCGGCGTGCAGCACCAGCCAGCGCAGCGCCTCCAGCTCGACACCGGAGTCCGCGATCATCCACTGGATCGCCTGCCGCTCCGCGATCTTCTGCCCGAAGGTCTCCCGCGTGTTCGCGTGCTCGATCGCCATCGACAGCAGCCGCTCGCACGAGCCGATCGCGTGCGCCGGCAGGAGGTACCGGCCGCGGCCGATCCACTGCATCGCCAGCTCGAAACCTCGGCCGACCTCGCCGAGGATCTGGCTCTCCGGCACCCGGACGTCCTGGAAGACCAGCGACGCCGGGCCCCACTCGCCCATCGTGTCGATGTACTCGGACTTCCAGCCCATCTCGCGGTCGACGAGGAAGCAGGTGACGCCGCCGTTCGCGCCCTTGGCCGAGTCGGTCACCGCGAAGACCATCACGAAGTCGGCCTCGTTCCCGCCGGTGATGAAGGTCTTCTCGCCGTTGATGATCCAGTCGGCGCCGTCCTTGCGGGCCGAGGTGCGGATCGCCTTGGCGTCCGATCCGGCGCCCGGCTCGGTGATCGCGAAGCAGGACTTGCGCTCGCCCGAGATCGTCGGGAGCAAGTAGCGCTCCTTCTGCTCGTCGTTGGCGTAGAACAAGATGTTGTCCGCGGAGCCACCGAACCGGAACGGCACGAACGTCCGGCCCAGCTCGGCTTCGAGCAGCGCCGTCATCACGGCGGACAGCCCCATGCCGCCGTACTCCGTGGGTGTCTGGACACCCCAGAAGCCGGACTCCTTCGCCTTGAGTTGCAGTTCCCTCAGCTCGTCGGCGGTGATGCCCGGCTGGCCCGCGCGTTCGCGGCGGAGCACCTCGGGCTCGAGCGGCATCAGCTCTCGCTGTACGAACGTGCGGACCCAGTCCCGCACTTCTCGCTCTTCCGTGCTGAGGGTGAAGTCCATTGTCTGTGCCTCCGCGTTATTAAGCGCTTGCTCACCTCAGGCTAGCGGATCGGGATGTGGGGAGAAACCGGTACGTTGGACGGGTGATCGAGTGTGAGGTCTGGTGGGCGCGGCCCTTGCCCGTGGAGACACGGCATCTGGATCTGCTGGACGAGCCCGAACGGGGGCGGTTCGAGGCATACCGGCGCGAGATCGACCGCAGGCGTTTCCTGACCGGGCGGGTGCTGGCAAAGACCTTGCTCGGTGCGCGGCGGGGCGTCGCGCCAGGCGATATCCGGTTCGACGCGACTTGCGAGGACTGCGGTAAACCCCATGGCAAACCGAAGCTGCCCGGTGTCGAATTCTCGATCTCGCATTCCGGCGAGCGTGTCGGCCTCGCGGTGACGACAGTGCCGGTCGGACTGGATGTCGAGGCGGACACCAGGCGTGCCGAGGACAGCCTGATCGAGTACGCGCTGAACGAGACCGAACAGGCCGCGCTGCGGGGGTTGGGTGCGGACGAGCGTGCAAGCGCTTTCTTCCAGTACTGGAGCCGGAAAGAGGCGCTGATGAAGGCGACGGGCCGTGGCCTGAAGATCCCGCTGCAAAGCATCACCCTCGACGGCGCCCGATTGGCCGCGTCGGCCGATGCGGCACTGAATCCTGAAGCGACCCACCTGGCGGACCTCAACCCCGGCGAGGGCTACCGCGCCGCGATCGCGTTCCTGACGACAGAGCCGGTGACGATCACCGAAAAGCCCTGGGAGATTTAGCCCCGGCGGGATTCTTGTCCGGGTTTAGGGATTAAAAGATGCCTCGCCGGCGGGCTGGCTCCGGGATGAGGGGGCCCAGGGGATCTTGCGTTTGGGTGGGTGGTCGGGGTGGGTTGTCATCCCGTCGCCTGCGGTCTGTGAATATCACTTTGAGTCAGCCGCGCAAGGTTTGTGCTGTCGGGCGGCGGTTGTGTTGTAGGTTGCGCGCCTGCCTCAAAGTGATGGTTCCGGTTTCAGGCGACGGGATGACAACCCAAGCCCGGACCTACAACTCCAACCCCATGGCCCGCAAAAAGGTCTGGAACTTCGCCGACGTTTCATCCAGCTCCGCCTTGGGATCCGAAGCCGGCACGATCCCACCCCCGGCATACAACCGGAGCGACCGCGAATCCACTTCGGCGCAGCGGATCGACACCGCCCATTCGCCGTCACCCTCGGCGTTCATCCAGCCGACTGCACCGGCGTAATAACCGCGGTCGAACGGTTCCAGTTCACCGACCAGTTGCCGGGCGGCCTCGGTTGGGGTGCCGCAGATCGCGGGCGTCGGGTGGAGGGCGGCGGCAAGGCGCAGCGCCGTCACATCCCGGTCGGCCAGCTCGCCCGTGACGACCGTGCCGAGGTGCCACATCGTCGGCGTCGACACCAGGGACGGCTCGCGCGGGACATCGAGGCTGCGGCAGAACGGGCGCATCGTCTCGACGATCGCCTCGGTCAGGACCGCGTGCTCGATGTGGTCCTTGCGGGAAGCGGCCAGCGCGTCGGCGTTCTCCCGGTCCGTCACCGGGTCCGCGGAGCGTGGCATCGAACCGGCGTGCGGGTGCGAGATGACCTGCCCGCCGACGCGTGACAGCAACAGTTCCGGGGTGGCACCGATCAGCGTGCGACCACTCGGCAGGCCGGCCGCGTAGGTGTACGCACCGGCCTTGTCCTTGGCCAGGTTGTTCAGGATCGCCCGCGCGGGCACCTCGAAGTCGAACTCCAGGTCCAGCGCGCGGGCCAGCACGACCTTCCGCAGGCCGCCGTCCCGCAGGATCTTGATCGCCCGCGCCACGGCCTCGACGTGCCGGACGGGCTCGGGCACGGCACGCACCGCGCTCGGCGCACCGACGGTCTTGCGCTCAACAGGCCGCGCGGGACCGGCGACACGCACGGTCTCCGGGACCACGATGTGTCCCGGGGTGTCCGTCGTGTCGAACGGCAGCACTCCCACGGCCAGCGAGCCGGATCCCGTGGCCAGCTCAGCCGACACGTGCTCGCTCAGCGCCACCACGTCGGCGTCGGTGAACGTCCGCTGGGGGCCGGATCCCAGGATCGTCCGCCGGGAAGTGCCGAAATAGAAATCTCCGGGCGTGTAGTCCTCGAGCAGTCCGTCGGCGTCCACGCCCTCCATTGTGGGCGCACTTCGGTGGGCACGTGGCGCGACGTGCGTGGCGTCACGTGCCCACCGGCGCCGGCTTACTTGAGCGCGTCGATCAGCGCTTCGCGCTGGCGCTCGCCGAGTCCGGCCGCGCGCCGGTCGGGGTCGATACCAGCCTGTTCGAGCAGGGCAGCCACCTTGACGGCACCGAGTCCGGGCACGGCCTTGAGCAGCTGCGTGACCTTCGTCTTGCCGATGGTCTTGTCCTCTTTGGCCTTCAGCAGCACCTTGTCGATGCTCTGCTTGCCGGACTTGATCGACGCGAGCAGCTCGGAACGAGCCTTGCGAGCCTCGGCCGCCTTGGCCAGAGCCTCCTTGCGTTGCTCCGGAGTCAACGTAGGCAGAGCCAACGTACTAATCCTTCCTGTTTCGGATATCCGCTCTCGCGGCGACGGCCGGGCACCCAGCTGGTGCTTGCGCGAGCAAGCGCTGGCCAGGCCGTCTGGTCCACGCGCCCAGTAAACGCCACCTGGGCCGATGCCGCGAAATCGACACGCGCGCACTCGCCCGGTCGGGGAGGGGCCACACGACTGTGGCGAGGCGCACTATCCAGGTCCTAGAGTCGCAATCAACCCCGTTTCACCGTCGAACGACCCGCCGGGAGTAGCCCCATGCTCAGCACCATGCAGGACGGACACCTCTCCATCGGCACGCTGCTGCGGTACGCCAGCACAGTGCACTCGAACAGCGAAGTCACCACCTGGACCGGGGCGGAAGCGCGCCGGGAAACGTTCGCCGACCTGGGCCGGAACTCGGCGAAGCTGGCGAACGCACTGCGCGGTCTCGGTATCACCGGTGATCAGCGGGTCGGCACGTTCATGTGGAACAACGCCGAACACATGGCGGCCTACTGTGCGATTCCCGCGATGGGCGCGGTGCTGCACACCCTGAACATCCGGCTGTTCCCCGAGCAGCTCGTGTTCGTCGCGAACCACGCCGAGGACCAGGTCATCCTGGTCGACGGCACGCTGGTTCCGCTGCTGGCGAACCTGCTGCCCAATATGAAAACCGTCCGTCACGTGATCGTCGCGAACGGCGACGCCGCAACGCTGCAGGCGCCCGACGGGATCGGGGTGCACTCCTACGCAGAGCTGCTCGCCGCCCAGCCGGACACCTTCGACTGGCCCGACGTGGACGAGCGTTCGGCCGCCGCGATGTGCTACACGTCCGGCACGACCGGCGAGCCGAAGGGCGTCGTTTACTCGCACCGGTCGATCTGGCTCCACTCGATGCAGATCTGCATGTCCGACTCCATGAACGTCACCGAGAGCGACACCGCGCTCGCGATCGTGCCGATGTTCCACGCCATGTCATGGGGCCTGCCGTACGCCTCACTGATGATCGGCGCGTCGATCCTGATGCCCGATCGGTTCCTGCAGCCGGAACCGATCGCGCAGATGCTGGCGGCCGAGAAGCCCACGTACGCGGCCGCGGTGCCGACGATCTGGCAGGGGCTGCTGCAGTACCTGGACGCCAACCCGCAGGACATCAGCCACCTGCGCGAGGTCGTCGTCGGCGGTTCGGCGGCGCCGCCGTCGATGATGCACGCCTTCGAGGAGCGTTACGGCGTCCCGATCCTCCACGCGTGGGGCATGACCGAGACCTCGCCGCTCGGCAGCGTGGCGCGGCCGCCGAAGTCCGCCACGAATGAGGAGCGGTGGGCCTACCGCTACACCCAGGGCCGCTTCCCGGCGTCGGTGAACGCCCGCCTGATCGACGACTCGGGCCAGGAACTGCCGTGGGACAACGAATCCGTGGGTGAACTCGAGGTGGGCGGCCCGTGGATCGCGGCCTCCTACTACGGCGGTTCCGCGGTGGACCCGGAGAAGTTCCACGACGGCTGGCTGCGCACCGGTGACGTCGGCAAGATCAGCCACGACGGCTTCCTCACGCTGACCGACCGGTCGAAGGACGTGATCAAGTCCGGCGGCGAGTGGATCTCCTCGGTGGATCTGGAGAACGCGGTGATGGCACATCCCGCGGTCGCCGAGGCCGCCGTGGTCGGGGTGCCCGACGAGAAGTGGGACGAGCGGCCGCTGGTCGCCGTCGTCGTGCGGCAGGGCCAGACCGTGACGGCGGCCGAGCTTCGCGAGTTCCTGCAGGACAAGGTCGCCAAGTGGCAGCTGCCGGAGCACTGGACGTTCATCGAAGAGGTGCCGAAGACGAGCGTCGGCAAGTTCGACAAGAAGCGCCTGCGGGCCATGAATTCCGAGGGCAAGCTCGACGTCCTGCACTTCTGACGGCTGAGGCGATTTCGTCGTCTCGTCGTCTCGCCGTCACCTTCTGGCCAGGGTCTGCCCCCAGGCTCTGACCGGGAGGTGGCGGCGTTGGTCGTTTCACGGCGAGGATTCATGGCGGCGTCCGGTCTGGCCGGACTGGGACTGGTGATCGCGGCCCCATCGGCCAGTGCACGGGCGGTCCGAACCACCGGGACGACGCTCGACACGGTGGCGACACCGGTGACCACGGGAACTGCCGCCTACACGAGGCTCGCCGCCGGACCGGGCTGGCCGCTCGTGGTGCGCGAAGAGCTGGTCGCGGGCAAGTCCGGCCGGGACGACCGGCGCACCGCGCTCACCGCGTTCGTGCAGTTCACCGATCTGCACATCACCGACGCCGAGAGCCCCGCGCGGTTCGAGTACCTGCACCCGTTCATCGGCGCCTCCGCGCACCGTCCACATGAGACACTCGGGCCGGTCGCGACGGCCGCGCTCGTCAAGCGGGTCAACAGCCTGCGCTCGGGTCCGTTCACCGGCCGTGGCCTCGACTTCATGATGACCACCGGCGACAACACCGACAACCACGAGCTGATCGAGCTCGACTGGTTCCTCCGGGTGCTCAACGGCGGCACGTTCACCGCGGCGTCCGGCGACCTGAGCCGCTACGAGGGTGTGCAGGCGTCGGGCTCGCCGCACTTCTGGAACCCGGACACCGCACTGTCCGGCGACGACTACACCACCAAGGGCTTCCCGACGATCCCTGGCCTGCTGACCGCGGGCTCGGCGGTCACCTCGCCCGGTCTGGACATCCCCTGGTACTGCACGTTCGGCAACCACGACGACAGCGTCGTCGGCTCGCTGCCGGAGGGCATCCCGGGCATCGAGTACTGGTACACCGGCCGATACAAGATCATCGGCAAGGACGAGAGCAGCGCTAGGAAACTTGCCGACGCTATCAAGACGCCGGGCGCGAGCGTGCCCGTCACGGAACTGTTCGGCGGCAGCGGCACGGTCCGCGAGGTGACCCCGGACCCACGCCGGAAGCCGTTCACCACGGCGCAGTTCGTGCAGGCCCACCTCGACCCGGCCAACACCGGCTCCGGACCGGCAGGACACGGGTTCACCTCGGGCAACGCCGACGGCAAGAACGTCTACTACACGTTCCGCATCGCGCCGGGCATCACCGGGATCAGCCTCGACACCACGACGCTCACGGGTTTCGCGGACGGGTCGATCGGGCTTTCGCAGTACCTGTGGGTGGAGAAGACGCTGACCCGCGCCAGCTCGACGTACTACGATTTCTGGGGCAGCAAGGTCACCCAGCAGGTGACGGACGAGCTGTTCATCCTCTTCAGCCACCACTCGTCGACGACGATGGGCAACATCCTGCCGGACTCGCGGCACCCGCTGGACCCGCGGCTGACCGGCGACATGTTCGCCGGCCTGCTGCACCGGTTCCCGAACGTGCTGGCCTGGGTCAACGGGCACACGCACTCGAACAAGATCACCCCGCAGCCCGGCAAGACCCCGGCGCAGGGCTTCTGGGAGATCAACACCGCGTCGCACATCGACTTCCCGCAGCACGCGCGGATCATCGAGGTGGCGGACAACGCGGACGGCACGCTCTCGCTGTTCACCACGCTCATCGAGTCCGAGGCGCCGTATGCCGCGGCGTACGGCGACAACTCGCCGGCCGCGCTGGCGTCGCTGTACCGGGAGCTGGCGTACAACGACATCCACGTCGATCTCGGCCATGTCGGCGCGGCGGGCGATCACAACACCGAGCTGCTGATCGTCAATCCCCTAGCCTGAGGCGATGGACGACGAGGGCACCGCGCTGTTCCACCAGACCATGCCGTTCACGAAACGGCTCGGCATCGAGGTGCTGGAGCACGGCCGCGAGGTCGTGAGTTCGCGGCTGGCTTGGGAGGACTCGCTCTGCACGGCCGGCGGTGTCCTGCACGGTGGCGTGCTGATGTCGCTGGCCGACTCGACGGCCGCGGTGTGCGCGTTCCTGAACCTGCCCGAGGGTGCCAAGGGCACCACGACGATCGAGTCGAAGACGAATTTCCTGCGCGCGCTCCGGGATGGCCACGCGACGGCGACCTCGCGTCCGCTGCACACCGGCCGCACGGTGATCGTGGTCGAGACGGAGATCCGGGACGACGCGGGGAAGCTGGTCGCGAAGGTGACGCAGACCCAAGCGGTCCTTTCGTAGGGGATTGGTTTACACAACCTGTAAATGGCGCGAAAATCACCGGATGACGAGTAGGTATGCCACCGGCTTGCTCATCGTGCCGGCGGTCGCGATCATGGCGTCCGTGACCACCGTAGGACTCGCCGACGCGCAGCCGGCCCGCGCCGGCGATGAAGCCGTCAGCTACCACGACTGGCACGATCCCGTCACGCGGCCGGCCGGGCGCATCGAGTTCGGCGGCAAGACGTACGAGTACGCGCAGTGGACGTCTCCGGTGTTCCGGCAGGGCTTCGACGCGACAGAGCTGGTCGCCTCGTGGAACGCGCGGACGCCGGCGCACACCTGGCTGCAGGTCGAGGCGCAGGGCGAGACGAATGCCGGCGCCGAGACCGCGTGGTACGTGATGGGCCGGTGGGCCAGCGACGATGCGGACTTCCATCGCACCAGCGTCGACGGCCAGGATGACGCGGACGCCTCGGTCAGCGTCGACACGCTCGTCATGAAGCCGGGCGTGACCCTGCGTTCGTACCGGTTGCGGCTGAGCCTCTACCGCGAACCCGGCGCCGCCGCGCCGACGGTGAGCACGATCGGCGCGATGACCTCGAACGTGCCGGACCGGTTCACGGTGCCGGTTTCCCCGCCCGGCAAGGCGACCGGGATCGAACTGCCGGTGCCCGCCTACGCCCAGAACCTCCACAAAGGACAGTTCCCGGAGTACGGCGGCGGTGGCGAGAACTGGTGCAGCCCCACCGCGACGGAGATGGTCGTCGAGTACTGGGGCCGGCGGCCGAGCGAGTCGCAGATGTCCTGGATCCCCGCGGATTACGCCGACCGCACAGTGGACTACGCGGCGCGGAACACCTACGACTATGCGTACGAGGGCACCGGGAACTGGCCGTTCAACACGGCGTACGCCGCGGAGTTCGGGCTGCACGGGCACGTCACGCGGCTGCATTCGCTGGCAGAGCTGGAAGATTACGTCGCGCGGGGGATCCCGGTGATCACGTCGCAGTCGTTCCGCGCGGACGAGCTGGACAACGCCGGATACGGGACGGCGGGGCACATCTGGGTCGTCGTCGGCTTCACCAAAGACGGCGACGTGATCGTCAACGACCCAGCGGCCAACAGCAACGCCAACGTCCGCACCATCTACAAACGCGACCAGTTCGAAAACATCTGGCAACGCACAAAGCGCTACACCGACGACGGCACGACAACCAGTGGCTCCGGCGGTATCGCCTACATCATCACGCCGTAAAAACCGCAACCCGACAACAAGAAACCACACCGCCCACACCCTCCCCCGACCCCAACACGAAGCCTCCTCAGCGGTCGGCACGCCGTGTCAAGGGTGGGCAACGCCCATCGCGAAGCGACGCCGAAGGCGCCCTTGACGCGGTGTGCCGACCGTTGAACACTCGGCGAGTTGGGGCGGGGGTGGGGTCACCCCAGGCAACGTCGCGTTCACGCGACGAGCCGTGCCCGCTGCCGCTGCAGACGAGCCGCCCCCGATGCAACAGTCGCGATACCCGCATGATTCATGGCAAGCTGCGATCACACACGTCGATGAAGGGTGGTCGCCGCATGCCTCGCGAAGTGCAGGGAGTCGTCTCCCGCGCCAAGGGTGAACCGGTCTCGCTGGAAACGGTGCTCGTGCCCGATCCGGGGCCCGGCGAGGCGATCGTGTCCGTCAAGGCCTGCGGGGTCTGCCACACCGACATGCACTACCGCGACGGCGGCATCAACGACGACTACCCGTTCCTGCTCGGGCACGAAGCGGCGGGCTTCGTCGAGGAGGTCGGCGAGGGCGTCACCGACCTCGAGCCCGGCGACTACGTGATCCTCAACTGGCGCGCGGTCTGCGGGGCCTGCCGGGCCTGCAAGCGCGGAAAGCCCTGGTACTGCTTCAACACCCACAACGCCGGCCAGTCGATGACACTGGCCGACGGCACGAAGCTCAGCCCCGCGCTGGGGATCGGCGCGTTCCTCGACAAGACGCTCGTGCACGCCGGGCAGTGCACCAAGGTCAGCCCGGAGGCCGAGCCCGCCGTTGCGGGGCTGCTCGGCTGCGGTGTGATGGCCGGGATCGGTGCGGCGATCAACACTGGCGCGGTCGGCCGCGGTGACACCGTCGCCGTGATCGGCTGCGGCGGGGTCGGCGACGCGGCGATCGCGGGCGCCCGGCTCGCCGGCGCCGGCACGATTATCGGCATCGACATGGACGACCGAAAACTGGACTGGGCAAAGGAGTTCGGCGCCACGCACACCGTCAACTCGCGCGGTAAGAGCGAGGACGAGGTCGTCGAGGCCATCCAGGACCTCACCGGCTCGTTCGGCGCCGACGTGGTGATCGACGCGGTCGGCCGCCCCGAGACGTGGCGCACCGCCTTCCACGGCCGGGATCTGGCCGGCACCGTGGTGCTCGTGGGTGTGCCCACGCCGGACATGCGCCTGAACGACCTGCCGCTCATCGACTTCTTCTCGCACGGCGGCTCGCTGAAATCCTCCTGGTACGGCGACTGCCTCCCGTCGCGGGACTTCCCGATGCTGGTGGACCTCTACCTGCAGGGCCGGTTGCCGCTCGACAAGTTCGTCACCGAGCGGATCACCGTCGACGCCGTGGAGCATGCGTTCGAGCGAATGCACCGCGGTGAGGTGCTGCGCAGCGTGGTGGAGTTCTCCTGATCTTTCGCGACAGCGACTATCCGGCCGATCCCTATCCCGGGGCTCGGCCGGATTGCTCGTTCGTGCATCGCGACGGGTGCGGTTACGCGCTTCCCGCGAAGCTCGACCACAGCGGGCGCATTCCGGTGCTGGCCTACGGTTCCAACGCCTGCCCTTCGAAAATCACCTGGTTGCGGGAGAATCTCGGGCTGACCGACGATGTCTTCGTGCTGCGGGCACGGTGCACGGACATGGCGGCGGTGTGGGCGGCGGGTTTCCGGGCCCGCGACGGCCAGCGTTCGGCGACGCTGGCCGCGTACCCGGGAGTCGTGGAAACCCACGCGGTCTGGCTCGCCACGCCGGAGCAACTCGCCGTGCTCGACGTATGCGAGGGGCGCGGCGACCGATATCATCTGGCACGCCTCGAAAACGGGGTGACATTGGCGGACGGCACGGCACTGCCCGAGGTTTTCGCTTATGTGGGGGCGAGTCCGGCAAGGATGCCGCTGCTCGTGAACGGTGCCCCCGTGCGCACGACAGATGTTCCGCAAGGGAAAGCCCGGTTGTTGAACGGTGTTCCAGCGCCCTCACATGGGCTAGACACGGTGATCGTCTAATATCGCCCGCCTGAAACCTGAAGAGGGCACGGTGACACATGGATGACGACGGTCACATCGCGTTCAGATTTTACCACCAGCTTTCCTCGGGAACCCCATCAGAGGGTGCACGTTCATCTGCACGCGCATCGAGTCTGGCCAATGCGCGTGCGCGGCAGAGCACGGCGCGGGTCGCCGACGATCTCCTCCTCGACGCCGCAAGGCAATGCGTGCTCGCGGTCGGGCTCCGGCGGGCGACGCTGGCGGAAATCGCGCGCACCGCGAAGGTCAGCCGGATGACGCTGTACCGGCGTTTTCCCGACGTGAGCAGTGTGCTTTCGGCTCTGATGACACGGGAATTCAGCGCGCTGCTGCATCGGGCGAGCACCGAGGGCGCGAACGCGCCGACCGCACGGCAGCGGCTCGTGCGCAGCGCGGTCGCCGCGGTCCGCCTGCTCAACGGCGACGACCTCATGCGCACCATCATCGACGTCGACACCGAACTCCTGATGCCGTACATCGTCGAGCGGCTCGGCGGCACCCAGCGGGTCGGCGAAGAAGTGATCCGGACACATCTCGAGGCCGGGCGGGCCGACGGTTCGATCCGCGAGAGCGATCTGGCCGCCCAGGCCCGCGCGGTGCTGCTGGTCGTCCAGTCCTTTGTTCTTTCCCTGCGCGCGGCCACCCGGGATGTCGAGCCGAAGGCCCTGCTGGCCGAGATGGCCCATCACCTGGACGCGGCGCTGCGTCCGTAAGCCCCCGCTCCAGCCGTTCGCGGTTTCCGCTTGCCATGGCGTTGGGTTTTTGCAACAGTAAGTTGTATGAGTCCGGTGAGACGTGGCAAAGAGCTACCGATCCACAACCGGCTCCAGGTGCTGCGCGCCGAACGCGGGATGAGCCGGGCGGCGCTGGCCGAGGCCGTCGAGGTCAACCCGCAGACCATCGGCGCGCTCGAACGGGGTGACCACTACCCCAGCCTCGACCTCGCGCTGCGCATCTGCGCCGTGTTCGACCTGCCGGTCGAGGCCGTGTTCAACCGGGAGCCGTTCGCGCCACTGTCCACTCAGGTCTATCGCAAGGGGGAGGCATGAACCTGCTCGAAACGCGCTGGCAGCGCTACCTCGACCACCTCGAAGAACGAGAAGTGAAACGAGCCCGGCAACTGCCGGGCTGGCGCACCAGACGGCACCGCCGGCGGCTGACCATGATGGTCGCCGGGGCGAACGTCGTGATGATCACCGGTGCCGCGTTCGCCGGCAAGCAGGGCGATCTGACGGTCTTCCTGCCTTGGCTCGTGGGCTACCTGATCTGGCAGGTGCCGTTCGCACTGCTGCGAATACTGACGGGCAAGATGTCCGGCTCGTTCTCCGTCGGTCTCGACGAACGTGAGCGCGATTGGCGGCATCGTGTCAGCTACGTCGGGTACCAGGTGCTCACGGTGCTGATGGTCGTCGCGATGATCTACCTGTTCGTGATCGCGCACCAGGAGAACGCGGCCCAGCGCGGCGCCATCATGCTCTCGGCGTTGCTGATGCTCGGCACGTCGATACCAACTATCGTGCTGGGTTGGACGCTGCCCGACGACGTGCCGGAGGATTCCATTGCCTGACTTGGAAATCGACCGAGTGTCCAAACGGTACGGAAACGTGGTCGCGCTCGACGAGGTGTCCTTCACGGTGCGGGCCGGCGAGCTGTTCGGGTTCGTCGGCAGCAACGGCGCCGGGAAGACCACCACGATGCGGATCGCGCTCGGCGTGCTCGCCGCGGACGGGGGCGAGGTGCGCTTCGGCGGCACGCCCGTCACGCACGAGACCCGCACCAGGATCGGTTACATGCCGGAGGAACGCGGGCTGTATCCGAAGATGAAGGTGCTGCCGCAGCTCGTCTACCTCGCCGAACTGCACGGCATGAGCACCGGCGAAGCGCACCGCAGTGCGGAGAACTGGATCGCCCGGCTCGGGCTCACCGAGCGGCGCCTGGACGAGGTGCAGAAACTCAGCCTCGGTAACCAGCAACGGGTCCAGCTCGCCGCCGCGCTCGTGCACGACCCGGCGGTACTGGTCCTCGACGAGCCGTTCTCGGGGCTGGATCCGATCGCGGTGGACGTGATGAGCGACGTACTGCGGGAGAAGGCGGCGAACGGGGTGCCGGTCGTCTTCTCCAGCCACCAGCTCGATCTCGTCGAACGGCTCTGCGACCGGATCGGCATCATCCGAAGTGGACGATTGGTCGCCAACGGCACCGTCGGCGAGCTGACCGCCGGTGCGAACGCGCAGCTCGTCGTGCAGGCCCCGGCCGCGTATCCGGGGTGGGCCAAGCAGATTCCGGGCGTGCGGGTGCTGGGCGAGGACCAGAGCGGCACGGTGCTCGAACTGGAGTCCGATGTGGACGACCAGACCGTGCTGCGGGCCGCGCTCGCGACCGGTCCGGTGCGCGAGTTCCGGCGACGGCGGCCGACGCTGACCGAGCTCTTCCGGCATGTCGTGACAGGGGGCGAAAAATGACCGTGTCACCGGCGAAGGCGATCGCACTGGTCGCCAAGCGCGAACTGAACACCCGGCTGCGCACGCGGTCGTTCGTGATCGGCACGATCGTCATTCTCGTGGTGCTGTTCGGGTACCTGTTGTTGCAGGCCAACCTGTTCGGCAGCGCGAGCAAGGCGAAGATCGGCCTCACCGGGCAGACCACCGGGATCGCGCAGCAGCTACAGACCAGCGCCGCGCAGATCGGCAAAGAGGTACAGACCACCGTGGTCGCCGATCCTCGGGAAGGCAGGACGCAGGTCGAGAGTGGCGAGCTCGACATCCTGCTGTCCGGCAACGCGGCCGATCTGAACGTGCTGGTGAAATCCGATCTCGACCCGCAGTTTCGCGCGCTGCTCAACGGGATCTCGCAGCAGCAGGTGCTCAACGCCAAGCTGCTGGAGGCCGATCTGGATCCGGCGCAGGTGATGCGCGAGGTGAACAGCGCGCAGATCACCCTGACGACAGTCGAAACACCCGACCCCGGCCGCGGGCAGCGGCTCGTGATCGGGTTGATCACGGTGTTCCTGCTGTTCTTCGGTATCCAGACCTACGGCGCGTTCGTCGCCCAGGGGGTGGTCGAAGAAAAGTCCAGCCGGGTGGTCGAACTGCTGCTGTCGACGGTGCGGCCGTGGCAGCTGATGCTCGGCAAGGTACTCGGGCTGGGGATCACCGGGTTGGTGCAGATCGTGATCCTCGCGGTCGCCGGGCTCGTGATGGCCAACTCGACGGGTGTGCTCACGCTCTCCGGCGTCGCGACCGGGACGGTGCTGTGGGGTGTGGTCTGGTACGTGCTGGGCTTTTTCCTTTACGCCACAGTGTATGCGGCGGCGGGCTCGCTGGTTTCGCGCCAGGAGGACGCAGCGTCGGTGATCACCCCGGTGACCATGGTGCTCACCATCGGGTTCGTCGTCGGGTTCAACGTCCTGCTGCAGAGCCCTGACGGCGCCGGCACCCGGGTGCTGTCGCTGATCCCGCTGTTCTCGCCGATCCTGATGCCGGGCCGGATGGCGCTCGGCACCACCGCGGGCTGGGAGGTGGCGCTTTCGCTCGTGCTGACGCTGGCCCTGGGCTCGCTGCTGACCTGGATCGGCAGCCGGATCTACCGCAATGCCTTGCTGCGGACCGGAAGCCGGCTCAAGCTGACGACCGCGTTGCGCGGCTGATCCGCTCGAACCGGTCGAGGGCGACCCGGCGCTCCTGCGCGTGCTCCACCAGGGGCTCCGGGTAGCCCTCGGGCCGCGCCGCCAGCTTCCACGGCTGGTGCACGGCCTTGCCGTCGATCCCGCGCAACTCCGGCACGTACTTGCGCACGTACTCGCCGGACGGGTCGAGCTTCTCGCCCTGCGTGGTGGGGTTGAAGACGCGGAAGTAGGGCGCCGCGTCCGTGCCCGAGCCCGCGACCCACTGCCAGTTCAGCTGGTTGGACGCGAGGTCGCCGTCGACGAGATGGCGCATGAAGTGCCGGGCGCCCCGCCACCACGGCTGGTGCAGGTCCTTGACCAGGAAGCTCGCACGATCATCCGGACGCGGTTGTGCATCCAGCCCTCGGCGAGCAACTGGCGCATCCCGGCGTCCACGATCGGATAGCCCGTGCGGCCCTGAGCCCACTGCTCGAACGCGTGCTCGTCGTGGTCGTAGGCGATCCTGTCGAATCGCCGGTCGTAGTTCTGCCGAGCCGCGTCCGGGCGGTGCCACAACACGTCCGCGTGGAACTCGCGCCACGCCAGCTCGCCGCGCAGCGACTCCGGACCGTCGCCGCGCCGGTCCGCCAACTCGGCCAGCAGCGTCCGCGGATGCACGCAACCCCAGCGCAGGTACGGGGAAAGCCTTGTGGTGGCATCGAAATCCGGCCGGTCGCGGGCGCTGCCGTACTCGTCGACACCGTCGTCGAGAAAGCGCTTCCACGCCCGCAGCGCCGCCTTCTCACCCGGCTCGGGCAACTTCATTTCAACCACCGCCGGACGGATCGCATTGTTCCCCTCCGGCTCGATCCAGTCCACAGTGGACCGGCCAGTACGTGCGGGCGAAAGCCAGCCGTGCTCGCGCCATGCCCGGTAGAACGCGGTGAACACCTTGTACGGCGCACCGTCCGGTTTGGTCACCCGGCCCGGCGTGATCGCATACGGCGAACCGGTTTCCACCCAGTCGATCCCACGGCTCTCGAGTTCCTTCGCGACCTCCTCGTCACGTTTACGGCCGTATGGCGCACAGTCCGTGCTGACGTGCACGCTCTTCGCGCCCACCGATTCCGCGGCCCGCACGACCTCCCGCACCGGATCGCCGTGCACCAACTGCAGCCTGCTGTCCAGCTGTTCGGACAGCGCTTCCAGGCAGCCAAGGAGAAACGCGGCCCGCGGCGCACCGGACGGCTTCAGCAACCGATCGTCCAGCACGAACAACGCGAGCACCCGGTCCGCCCGCTCACTCGCGCTGAGCAACGCGGCGTGGTCACGCAGCCGGAGGTCGCGCCGGAACCACAGAACTGCCGTCTCGGCGGAGGAACTCATGCGGACCAGGGTAGGCACGGAGGCACGATCCGGCCTGGTGAAACAAGAACGCCCTCCCGCGAACGGGAGGGCGTCTTCGCCGGACTCGCGCGTCAGCGCTCGCTGATGGCGAGGTAGTCGCGGGCCTTCTCACCGGTGTAGATCTGGCGAGGGCGGCCGATCTTGGTCTGCGGGTCCTGGATCATCTCGCGCCAGTGCGCGATCCAGCCGGGGAGCCGGCCGAGCGCGAACAGCACGGTGAAGAACTTCGTCGGGAAGCCCAGGGCCCGGTAGATCAGGCCGGTGTAGAAGTCGACGTTCGGGTACAGCTTGCGCTCGACGAAGTAGTCGTCGGAAAGCGCTGTCTCCTCGAGCTTCTTCGCGATGTCGAGCAGCTCGTCGTTGGCGCCGATCTTGCCGAGGATCTGGTCGGCCGTCTTCTTGATGATCTTCGCGCGCGGGTCGTAGTTCTTGTAGACCCGGTGCCCGAAGCCCATCAGGCGGACACCCTTCTCCTTGTTCTTCACGCGGTTCACGAAGTCCGTGACGTCACCGCCGTCGGCCTTGATGCCCTGCAGCATCTCCAGCACCGCGCTGTTCGCGCCACCGTGCAGCGGGCCGAACAGGGCCATGATGCCGGCCGAGATGCTGGCGAACAGGTTCGCCTCGGACGAGCCGACGAGCCGCACGGTCGAGGTCGAGCAGTTCTGCTCGTGGTCGGCGTGCAGGATGAACAGCAGGTCGAGCGCCTTGGCGACATCGGGGTCGACCTCGTAGGGCTCGGCGGGCAGGCCGAAGGTCATCCGCAGGAAGTTCTCGACCAGGCCCAGCGAGTTGTCCGGGTACAGGAACGGCTGGCCGATTGACTTCTTGTAGGCGTAGGCGGCCAGGGTCGGCACCTTCGCCAGCAGGCGGACGGTCGAGAGCTCCACATTGGGTTCGTCGAACGGGTTCAGCGCGTCCTGGTAGAAGGTGGACAGCGCGGACACCGCGCTCGAAAGCACCGGCATCGGATGCGCGTCACGCGGGAAGCCGTCGAAGAACCGCTTCAGGTCCTCGTGCAGCAGCGTGTGCCGGCTGATCTTCTGCGTGAAGTCCTCGAGCTGGGCCGGCGTCGGCAGCTCACCGTAAATCAGCAGATAAGAGACCTCGATGAAGCTCGAGTTCTCCGCGAGCTGCTCGATAGGGTAGCCGCGGTAGCGCAGAATGCCGGCGTCGCCGTCGATGTAGGTAATGGCGGAGGAGGTGGATCCGGTGTTGACGAATCCCGGGTCGTAGGTGATGTACCCCGTCGACGCCAGCAGCTTGCCCAGTTCGATACCGGGAGCGCCCTCGACGGCGTTGACCACCTTAAGTTCGTGCTCGCCGGTCGGCAGGCGCAGCGATACCGAGCTGCCACCGGACGCCGCAGTCGCGTCGGACATGCAAGTCCCTCTCACGATCACACGGGCCGGCGGGCGCCTGCAGGTCACACAGGCGGCCATTTGTTCGTGCGTGACCGACCAATTCGGGTCTCGCCGCACACCGCCCCGCTGGGGTATGAATTCCCCTCTTACGCTAGTCGAACTCCCACGCCTCGCGCAGCCGTTGTGTTACCCAGAGCAAACCGTTGGGATCAGATTCACACCATTTCCTCAGCTTTCGGCGGCTCCGCCCCACTGCGGGACACCGTGATCGCCGCGGCCTTGGCCGCGTAGCCCAGTGCAGCCCGCCAATCTGCCGCGTCGAGCTGCGTGATCGTACGCACATTGCGCTGGTACAGCCAGGCAAGTAGGGCGCCTTGCACGGTGTCGCCGGCGCCGATCGTGTCGACCAATTGCGCCGGTGCGGAGGGCACGAAAACCTCGGCGGCGGCGGTGTGCACCGCGATTCCGTCGGCACCCTGAGTGAGCACGACCGCGTCCACTCCGGCGTCGAGCCAGCCCTTCGCGGCGGTCGCCGGGTCCGAGCCACCGGCCAGCCACACGGCGTCATCATCGGACAGCTTCAGCAGCCGGACGTCGGGCAGCCACGAACGGAAGCGCGCGCGGTAGGCGTCGGGGTCCTGGATGAGGGCGGCGCGGATGTTCGGGTCGAGCGCCGTCAGCACGCCGCGCGCGGCCTCGCGGCGCAGCATCGTCTCGTAGGTCGTGGCGCCCGGTTCGAGCACCATGCCGAGCGTGCCGAGGGACAGCGTGGTCACGTCCTCGGGGAGCGGGCCGGGGTCGGCGACCAGGCGGTCGGCCGTGCCGTCGGTGTAGAACGTGTAGCTGGCCGAGCCCCGCTCGTCGAGCGCGACGACAGCGAGGGTGGTGGGTTCCGGACCGGATTGCACCATTGATATGTCGACAGCTGACTCGGTGAGCCGCTCGCGCAGGGCTCGTCCGAAGCGGTCGGACGAAATCCGCGAAAAGAAGGCCGCCGGCACCCCCAGCCGTCCCGCCGCCAGCGCCACGTTGTACGGCCCGCCACCGAGCCTCGGCAGCAGCGACGTCAGCCCATTGTCCACTTTGGATTCACCAGGCACCAGGTCGACCAGTGCCTCTCCACCAACCACGATCACGCTGCGAGCTTACCGACTGGCCAGGCCACCCAGGAGTAGCTCTGCCAGCGCCGTGAACGCCTCGGCGTCGGACACTCCGGTGCGCGCGCCGACGACGCCGGTCTGGATGCCCTCGATGAGCACGCCCGCCATCTCGGCGATGAGCGTCGCGTGCACCTCACGGAACACGCCGTCCTCGACACCCTGGGCGATGAACGTGCGGATGCGCGCGGCCGCGGCGCGGCTGTTGAGCTCGTACGCCGCCCGCGCGGGTGCGAAGTCGTTGATGTCGCGCATGAAGGCCGGCGAGGCGCGGTTGAGGTACTCGGAGATGCCGGCGAGGTAGCTGCCGATGATCTCGCGGGCGTCGCCGAGGTCCGCGATGCGCTTCTCCATCATCTCGGCCGCGCCGCGGAAGAAGTGTGCGACGACACGGACCGCGAGCTGTTCCTTGCTGGGCGCCAGCGCGTACAGGGTCGATTTCGAGCAGTGCATCTTGGCCGCGAGGTCGTCGAGCGTGAAGTGGATGAAGCCCTCCGCCAGGAAGAGCTTCTCGAGCTCGGCGAGCAGCATCCGCTGCCGGGCGGTCAGCTGCCGGCCGCTCGGTGCACGCAACGGGATGCGATCTGCCATCCGGACACCGTATGTGCTGTACTGTCATTGATTACCCAGTACTGTTCAGAGTACGCTTCCGGAGGCTGAGATGCCTGTCGAACGACTGTTGCCCGACCGTGAGTCCGCCGACCTGCTCGCACTGGCGACCGAACTCGCCCGCGAGGAACTCAAACCCCACGCCGCGGCCTACGAAGAGGCCGAGCGGTTCCCTCGTGAGCAGTTCCGCACGCTCGGCAAGTCCGGGCTGCTCGGGTTGCCGTACCCGGAGCGCTGGAGCGGCGGCGAGGTTTCGTACGAGGTGTACCTGCAGGTCCTGGAGGAGATCGCCGCGGCATGGATGTCGATCGGCGTGGGGCTCTCGGTGCACACGATGTCCTGCTTCGCGCTCGTCCACCACGGGACGGACGAGCAGCGTGACCGCTGGCTCCCGGCGATGCTCGAGGGCGAGTTGCTGGGGGCGTACGCGCTTTCGGAGCCGCACGCCGGGTCCGACGCCGGTTCGCTGTCCACGCGCGCCCGGCTCGATGGGGAAACATACGTCGTCAACGGCACGAAGGCGTGGATCACGCACGGCGGGCAGGCCGACTTCTACACGACGATGGTTCGGACGGGACCGGACGCGATCTCGTGCCTGCTCGTCGACGGCGCGACGCCGGGTCTCGCCGCGGGTCCGCCGGAACGGAAGATGGGCCTCACCGGCTCGACCACGACGCAACTGATCTTCGCCGACGCGCGGGTCGACGCGGACCGGCTGATCGGCGCTGACGGCACCGGGCTGCGCATCGCACTGTCCTCATTGGACTCCGGGCGGCTGGGGATCGCTGCCTGCGCGGTCGGTTTGGCACAGGCGGCGCTGGACGAGGCGGTCGAGTACGCGAAGGGCCGCAGCCAGTTCGGCAAGCCGATCATCGATTTCCAGGGCCTGGAATTCCTGCTCGCCGACATGGCCGCCGCGGTCGATTCGGCCCGCGCGACCTACCTCGACGCCGCCCGGCGCCGGGATCGCGGGATGTCGTTCCGCCGCCAGGCCTCGATCGCGAAGCTGACGGCGACGGACGCCGCGATGAAGGTGACCACCGATGCGGTCCAGGTGCTCGGCGGGGCCGGGTACACCCGGGACTTTCCGGTGGAAAGGTACATGCGCGAGGCGAAGGTGCCGCAGATCTTCGAAGGCACGAACCAGATCCAGCGGATGGTCATCGCACGGGAACTGAAGAAGGCGTAGCGCGAGCGTCCACAATAGACCGTTGAACCAAGTCGCCGGGTAAATCGTCGAATAGGCGTGGACCGTTCCCTCGCGCGAACTGACCTCCGGGGCCGGCGGCACCGGCGCTGGTTGTTCGCGCTCGTCGTGGTCGCGCTGCTCGCCGGGATGGCCATCGCGATGATCACGACGGCCGTGGAGCAGACGCCGACCATCGACGAGCCGGTCTACGCGGGCACGGCGGTGGTCTACCTGGACCAGCACAGCCTGCGCTACAACCCGGAGCATCCGCCGCTGGGCAAGCTGATCATCGCGACCGGGCTGGCCTTCGCCGACGTGCACCTCGACCCGGCCTTCGCCGGCGACCAGACACAGCTCGGCCGGCACGTGCTGTACGAATCGGGCCACGATCCGGGACGGCTAATGCTGCTAGCGCGGCTGCCGGTGATAGCGCTGACGCTGCTGTTCGGCCTGGTCGTCTTCTTGTTCGCGCGCGATCTGGTCGGTCCCGTCGGCGGGCTGGTGGCGCTCGCGCTGTACGCGTTCTCACCTGACGTCATCGCGCACGGATCGCTGGCGACGCTCGACGTGCCGGTGACCGGGTTCCTGCTGACGTCGGTCTGGCTGCTGTGGCGGGCCCGGCAGCGCCCTGTCCTCTACCTCCCGCTCGCGGGACTCGCCCTCGGCGCGGCGCTGGCGACGAAGATGACCGCGCTGTACGCGGTTCCAGTGCTGCTGCTCTTGGTCGTGCTGTCGGTCTGGTACGCCCGCCGCACGCACGACCTCGGTCGGGGCGGAACGGTCCGGCTTCTCGGGCTCGGCCTAGCGGCGGCCGTCGGCGTAGCACTGCTAGCGGTCGGCGTCGTGTGGGTCGCGTACCTGGCCGTGGATCCGCGGCTGCGCTGGACGACGCCACCGGGCCTGCCGCCGCTCCACGGCGTGCGCGCGCTCACCGACTGGCTGCCGCTCCCCAAGCCCTACCGGGACGGGATACACCTCCAGTTCGGCTTCGAAGACCAGGAATGGCGCGGTTTCCTGTTCGGCCGGCTCTACCTCGGTTCACGGTGGTACTACCTGCCGATCGCGCTGCTGGTGAAGACGCCGCTGGGGATGCTGGCGCTGTGGCTGGCCGGCGCGGTCGCGATGGTGTCGGTTCCCCGGCTTCGCCCGGCGGCGCCCTACATCCTCGTTCCCACCGCCGTCCTGCTCGCCGCGGCGATGACCAGCAGCCGCAACCTCGGCGTCCGGTACGCGCTCGTCGTACCGATCTTCCTGGCGGTCGCGGCGGCCGGCGTGGTCGCCATCCGCCGGCGGTGGGCGCACGTCGCGACGGCGGTGCTGGTCGTCTTCGTCGCGGTCAGCTCGTTGCTGACGTTCCCGTACTACCTGCCGTACGCCAACGAGGCGTTCGGCGGGCCGGCCAGGACCCATCTGCTCCTGCACGACTCGAACGTCGACTGGGGCCAGGACCTGGGCCGGCTGGCGGACCGCCTGCGGCAGCGTTACCCGGGCGAGCGGGTCTGGCTCGTCTACAAGGGCAGCGGCGTGCCGTCCTACTACGGGATCGACGCCGCCGACCCGTTCAGCGTGCCCCCGGACCAGGTGCGCGGGCTGCTCGTCGTGTCCGATTCCGCCGTCGCCGAGGCCGATCCGCCCCTCACGACACTGATCGACAGCAGCACGCCGATCGACGAGGTCGGCTACTCCATCACGATCTACCGGCGGCCGTAACTACTCCTGGTACCGGCGTTCCGCGATGACACCGTCGCCGCTGGCCTCGTCGAAGTGGTAAACCTCGCGGCCCCGGATGAAAACCCGCAGCGCGCGGTTCATCACGTCCAGCGGATCGCCGGACCACACGACGACGTCCGCGTCCAGGCCCGGCTTCAGGGCGCCGATCTTGTCCTGCAGGCCGAGCATGCTCGCCGGGTTCACGGTCAGCGCGCGCAGCGCCGTCTCCGGCTCCAAGCCGTCCTTGACCGCGAGCGCCGCTTGGTACACCAGGAAGTTGATCGGCACGACGGGGTGGTCGGTAGTGATCGCCAGCTGCACGCCGGCCCTGGCCAGGATGCCGGCCGAACGCAGCGTCCGGTGCCGCAGCTCGACCTTCGACCGGGTGGTGAACAGCGGCCCGAGGATCACCGGGATCTGCTTCTCCGCCAGCACATCCGCGATGAGATGGCCCTCGGTGCCGTGGTTCACGATCAGCTTGTAGCCGAACTCCTCGGCGAGCCGGATGGCGGTGACGATATCGTCCGCGCGGTGGGTGTGCTGATCCCAGTACAGCTCGCCGGCGAGCACCTCGGCGAGGGTCTCCATGGTCAGGTCGGTGTCGAACGGCTTGCCCTCGGACTGTGCGTGATCGCGCTGGGCGGCGTAGTTGCGGGCCTTCGTGAAGGCCTCGCGGATGATCGCCGCGACGCCGAGACGGGTCGACGGCGTCTGCTTTTTGTCGCCGTACACGCGCTTCGGGTTCTCGCCCAGCGCGCTCTTCACGCTGATGTGCTCGGCGAACACCATGTCCAGAGTCGTGCGGCCCCAGGTCTTGACGCCGATGGTCCGCCCGCCGATCGGGTTGCCCGAGCCGGGCTTGACCACGACGCTCGTCACGCCGCCGGACAGCGCGTCGTCGAACCCGACGTCGAACGGGTCGATGCCGTCGACGGCGCGGAACCGGGCGCCGTTCGGGTCGGTCATCTCGTTGGTGTCGTTGCCCGACCAGCCCTCGCCCTCCTCGTGCACGCCGAGGTGGACATGCGCGTCGACGAAGCCGGGCAGCACCCAGGCGCCGGCCGCGTCGATCAGCTGTGCGTCTTCCGGGGTGTCGACGTCGGCATCCGTGCCGACCGCGATGATCTTGCCGTCCTCGATGAGGACCGTGCCGCCGTCGATCGGGTCACCATCGACCGGCACAACATAACCGCCCACAATCGCGCTCACCATAATTCGACACGCTAACGAACCCGGCGCGCCGTGACACCGTTAGGTCAGACCTCGACGCGAATTCCCCAGCTGCCGGTCCACGAAGTGCCCGGGTCCAGCTGGATGAGGTCGGTGCCCGAATTCAGCGCGTCCGCGGGACAGGTCATCGGCTCGATCGCGATGGCGCGGCCGCGGCCGACGAGGTCCTGCGGCGTGAACACCTGAACCCACTTGAAATCCGGGCCCGTCCACACGTCGACGCGCTGGGCGCCGTGCGAGAGCACGTGGTGATGCAGGCCGTCCTCGCCCACGCTCAGCCCGCCGAACGCCGTGTCCAGGTCGACGCTCGCGACGACCTTGCCGGTGCGGAAGTCGTATTCGGTGCCCTCGACGTCCTGCTCTGGGCCGTACGGCAGTTGCTCGTCGGCTTCATACGGCCGGACCCGCGTCGCGGACAGCGTCAGCGTGAGGTCGTCGGTCGGCACGTCGCCGATCCGGAAGTACGGGTGCGTGCCGACCCCGATACCGATCTCGGACTCGCCCTCGTTGCGGATCTCGTGCGTCACCGTCAGTTCGCGCGGGGCGAGTGCGTAGGTGATGCGCGCGTGCAGCGGCACCGGCCAGCCCGGCTGGACCTCCACCTCGATCTCGAACGTGATCGACGACTCGGCATGTTCGACGAGCGTCCACTCGCGACGGCGGGTCAGCCCGTGGATCGCGTTGCCGCGCGCCTCCTCGGTGACTTCGAGCTCCTGCTTCTCCCCCTGGTACGTCCACTGCGCGGCCTTCGTGCGGTTCGGCCACGGCAGCAGGACCTGACCCGCGCCCTTCGGCGGTTTGGCGTCCTCGTCGAAAGTTTCGAGGTACGGCACGTCGTTGATCGAGAACGCGCGCAGCCCAGCGCCGATTTCGGTGACGACCGCGCGAGCGGAGCCGCGGACGATCTCGAACTGCTGTCCAGTGGGGTTGGCCATGCGGTTGAGGTTAGCGGGGGCTTGACTAACTAGACCGGTCGTCATAGTTTGATTCGCATGGTCCGCCGAACCGATACGCGGCAGCGGATGCTCGAGTCCGCCGCTGATCTCTTCCACACCCAGGGCTACCACGCGACCGGCCTGAACCAGCTGGTCAGTGTGGGTGGTGCCCCCAAGGGTTCGATGTACTTCCATTTCCCTGGCGGCAAGGAACAACTGGCCGCCGAAGCGCTGGAGATCTCGGCGTCGCGCCTCGCTTCCGTGCTGCGGCAGTTGCTGGAAGCCGCGTCCGATCCCGGCTCGGCCATCGCCGCCGTGGTCGACGCCCTGTCGCAGAACCTGACCGAGTCGGACTTCCGGCGCGGTTGTCCTATTGCGACGGTCGCGGTGGATGCCGGTACGGAAAGCGAGCGGATCCGGGACACTTGTGCGGGCGGCTACTCTTCCTGGCAGGCTATCATCGCCGATTACCTTGTACACCAAGGCTTTTCGTCGGACCGTGCGTCGGTTCTGAGCGTGATCGCCCTGAGTTCCATCGAGGGCGCGCTGATGCTGGCGAAACTCAACCGGGACCTCGCGCCGATGCGGGCCGTTGGCGAACACCTCCGGTTCACGTTCACGAAGGAGACCTGATGCGCGTCCACCATTTCAACGCCGGCACGCTTCGCCCCCTCGGCGGGCGCCTCATCGATGGGCGGGCCGGTTATCTACGCCGGTCGGAGCTGGTGTGCCACTGCCTACTGGTCGACACCGGTTCGGAACTGGTACTCATCGAGACCGGGATGGGCAGCCCGAGCGTCCAGCGTCCGGACTGGCTCGGGCGCCCCTTCACCGTCCTCACCGGTGCCCGGCCTGCGTTGGCGGAAACCGCTGTGGCACAAGTAAAGCGGCTCGGCTACGCACCCGGGGACGTGCGACATGTCGTCCTCACCCACCTGGACCTGGACCACGCGGGCGGCCTAGTCGACTTCCCCGACGCGACCGTGCACGTGTACGCCGAGGAGTTGCGGGCGCTACAGTCGCCGTTGAGGTCGTCGGAACGCTGGCGTTACCGGAAAATTCAGTTCGACCATGGTCCAAAATGGATATCCTATGCGGATACTGGTGATGATTGGTACGGTTTCGAGGCGGTGCGCGATCTGAAGGGCCTGCCGCCGGAAATCCTGTTGATACCACTGACCGGACACACCCGAGGCCATGCCGGTGTCGCAGTACAGTCGGACGATGGCTGGCTACTCAACGCCGGCGACTCATACTTCTTCCACGACCAGATCGATCCCGTGCACCCCTATTGCCCGCCAGGCCTGGCACGGTTCGAACGCCTGGTGCAAATGGCCTCCACACCACGCAAGGAAAACCAGCACCGCCTACGCACCCTGCGAACCGACCACCCAGAAATCAAAATCTTCTCCGCCCACGACCCCACAGAACTAGCGCAATTCACGCAGTAACCCGCCGCCCAGCACCACAACACAACCCAGCACCGCCACCGCCCACTCCCTCCCCCACCCCGATCCCAAGCCGCCCTTGCGGGAAGCGGGTTTTGTCAAGGTACTCTTTTGAGGTGCTCCGAGGTTTCCGGACATGTCTTCCAAGTAGGCTGGTGGAGGATCCGGAGGAGTTTTTATGGCCAGGAGACAGAGAAGGTATTCGCCGGAATTGAAGGCCGAGGTGGTGAAGGCGGTCC
>NZ_JAJKFK010000013.1 GCF_021653975.1 Amycolatopsis sp. GM8
TCATGAACGGCAACAAAGACGAAGGCGCCCTCATCGGCACCGTCAAACCCGGCCCCATGCCCCCCGGCCGCGGCAACCTCGTCACCCGCAAAAACGGCAAACAACTCATCCAGGTCTCATGGATCCAGCCAGACTGATCGCGCCAGGCACCAGCGGGGGCGTGGCGTGACGCTTCGGGTCGCGGTGGACTTCGGCACGTCCAGCACCTGTGTGGTCGCGGCCATCAACGGTCGCGAGCCGCAGGTGGCGGTCATCGACGGGCAGCCGCTGATGTCGTCGGCCGTCTACGCGGCGGCCGACGGCACGCTGTTCGTCGGGCAAGAGGCCGAGCGGCAGGCCGCAGTGGACCCGTCGCGCTACGAACCGAACCCGAAGCGCCGTATCGACGAGGGTGAACTGCTGCTCGGGGACACCGTGCTGCGGGTCACCGAAGTCGTGCGCGCGGTGTTGTCGCGAGCGGTGTCCGAAGCCCGCCGGCTCGCCGGCGGCGCCGAGGCCGATCTGCTGGTCCTGACCCATCCGGCCGACTGGGGCGCGGTCCGGACCAGGTTGTTGCGCCAGGCCGCCGGTGGCCTGGCTCGCGAGGTCACGCTCGTGCCGGAGCCCGTCGCGGCGGCGGTGTTCCACGCGGCGACGCATCCGCCGCTGGAGATCAACCACGACCGGACGGTCCAGGTCAGCCGGCAGCCCGGGGAAACCATCGCCGTGCTCGACCTGGGCGGTGGCACGGTGGACGTGAGCGTGGTGAGCCGGGCACCGGTCCAGGCCAATCGCCGTGGGTTCCAGGTGCTCGCGACGCGTGGCGATCCGAGCTTCGGCGGGGCCGATGTGGACCAGGCGCTGCTGGAGCATGTCGGTGATCTCGTGTCGTCGGCCGATCCCGAGGCCTGGCGCCAACTCGTCGAAGGGCGCGAGCTCGCGGACCGCCGGCGGCGCCGCGTCCTGCGGCAGGATGTCCGTGGTGCCAAGGAAACCCTGTCCCGGCACACGTACACCGATGTGCCGATGCCGCCGCCGTTCGCCGACGCGCACGTGACTCGCGAAGATCTGGAGAAGCTCATCGCGGCGCCGTTGAGCCGCGCCGTCGAGCTCACCTGCGCGGCGATCGACGAGGCGGGGCTGCGGCCCAAGCAGCTCACGGCCATCTTCCTCGTCGGCGGATCGAGCCGGATCCCGATGATCTCGCGTCTGGTGCACGAGCGCACCGGCGTCGTACCGACCACTTTGGACCAGCCGGAAACCGTTGTGGCGCGCGGAGCTCTGCTCGCCGTGCGGCAGGACCCGGCCCGCGTGCCGCTCGCGGAGCGGAGCACTGAGGTCGTCCGCGGCGGCCGTGCCGCGCCGCGGCCCGCGTACGCCGCCCGCCCGCCGGTGCGCCCGTTCCACGCGCCGCAGCTACCGCCGCGCCTGCCCCCGCCGCCCGTGTCACCGCCGCGCGGCCTGCCCGTCGCGCCGGAACCCCCGCGCGGCAAGCGAAAGCTGCCGTGGCTCATCGGCGGTGCTGTGGTCGTCGTCGGGGCGGTCGCGGCGGGTCTGCTGTTCTGGCTCAACCAAGGCGATGCGGCGCCACCGCAGGGCAAGGTCGTCGCGCAGTACCACTACCAGTTCTCCGCGCCGCAGGACTGGACGCAGACCGGTGGGCAGCCGCAGTTCCGCGAAACGCTGATCAAACCGGGCGACGCGGACACCCAGAATGACGCGATCTCGGTGCAGGAATACCCGCTCGACTACGACGCGACGGCGGACCCGGGGAAGCTGTCGGACAACCTACGGCAGCAGGCGCAGCAGGCCGGTTCGGTGTACTCGGGATTCGACGCGAACGCGACTTTCGCCGGGCGTAAGGTCATCTACTACCGCCAGGCCGGGAACTTCGGCCCGATCGACTGGTACGTCCTCGCTCAGGGGAAGGTTCAGGTGAACGTCGCGTGTCAATACGCGACACAGCCGGCACACGACCGGGTGGCCGCGGCGTGCGATCAGGTCGTGCGTTCCCTTTCGATCACGGCATGAAGCCCGCCTGAACCCATTGGGGTGACGCGGTTTCGCACCTGCGAATTCGCGCGTTGCCCGAGGTAGATGGGTGTTTTTCCGGATGGTTCACCGGGTGGGCATTCACTCTCGCAACTACTTCAGGGCAAACCGCGACAACCCGGAACCAACCATGGCATCGTTTCCGTCGTAAGCACGTACCCAACGCAGTACGGCAACAAAACCACAGACGAAGGGGGCATCCCTCATGGCTAACGGTTTTACCGGAGATCCGGCTGACTTCGCGCAGGCGCAGACCAACGTTGACGAGTGCCAGCAGCAGATGGACTCGACCTTGGTCAAGCTCGCCAACGAGATCGAGGCGACGCGTGCGGGCTGGGATGGCCCGGCCGCGGTCGTGTTCCAGAAGGTGATGGACGCGTTCAGCGAGAAGTCCAAGGCTCTGAACAAGTCGCTCGCCGACATCGGTGAGATGCTCAAGAACTCGGGTGTCGCGTACCAGACCCAGGACGACGACGTCAAGTCGCAGATCAGCCAGCTGTCCCAGGTGCTCGAGGGCCTGTAAGGGTCCCCGCACCACCATCACCGAATTCTTGAGTCTCAAGGGAGGAAAGACATGTCCGACGGCATGATCAAGGTCGACCCGGCCACAATTCACACCGCGTCCGACCACTGCAAGACCGCTGGCAACGAGATCAAGGGCCAGTTCGACACGCTCGTGCAGCAGATGAAGAAGCTCACCGACAGCTGGACCGGTGACGCGCAGGACCAGTGGCACGCCCGCCAGGACGAGTGGAACAAGTCCCTCGAGGACATGAACGCTCTGCTGGCCCGCATCGCCATCGCGCTGCCCGAGATCGCCGACGGTTACTCGAAGACCGACAAGGACGTCATGAACATGTTCGGTGGCTGATTTCGGCTTCCGTACGAACAAAAGGGTTCCGGCCGCGCGCCGGAGCCCTTTTTGTTTTGCGCTATTTCGGTGCGCCGACCTCGTATTGGGCCTGGTCGTTGAGTACCCGCACGGTCACCTTTTTCGGTTGTCCCGCAACGGTGACCGTGCAGTCGAAAATGGTCCCGGTCGCGACCGGCCGGTCCTTGGGGCAGCTGACGTTCTTCACATCGCCTTCACCGAAGTCCTCGCGGAGGATCTTCTGCACACCGTCCTCAACGGACTTCTGGTCGAGCACCTCACCGCGGAACGCGCCGAGCAGCCAGGCGGCCACCCCGGCGCCGGCGAGCACGACGAGCACTGCGCCCCCGATGAGCCACGGCTTCTTCGACCGCTTCGGCTTGGGCGCTGCCTCGAACGCCCCGAACCCGCCGTAGGTGGCGCCCGCCCCGAACTGCTGCACCGGCTGCGGGCCGCTGGCGGGTTGTCCAGGCCACGGGTTCTGCGGCGGCGGGTAGCCCGGAGGCTGCGCCGGCCCGGGGTAGCCACCGGGCTGCCATGGACCGGGCGGCGGCGGATACCCGGGCTGCTGGCCGGGGTAGCCCGGCCGCGGCTGCGGATCGTGCGGAGAGGTCACGTCGTCACCGGCCCTGGATCTCGCCCATGCGGGCGTAGAAGTCGCTCACCGCGGCACTGTCCGGCAGCACCGTCACGTCCGCCGGATCGGGCACCTTCGGCAGGTCGTTCTGCGTCGGGGTGCCGTCGAGGCGGTAGTGCTCGTTCAGTTCCAGCTCGTGCCCGTTGCCCTTGATCAACCCGTTCAGCTGGATCTCGGTCAGCCGGCCCTGGGGGTCGAGCACGATCCGCGCCTGCAGGGTCTGTGTCTTCATCGCCGGGCTGATCTGGTCGAGGATCGACTGCGGGAACACGACCACCCGGTTGTCGAGGAACGCCGTCAGCGTCACGTCGGCCGTCAGCTCCACGCTCCCGTCGGGCCTGCTGTTCGCGCCCTTGACGCGACCCTGGCCGACCGAGTCGGACACGGCGCCGAGCATCTTGCACACCCCCTGCGCACCCGCCCAGAAACACTCGTTCAGATCACCCGCGGTGTAGGGCATCGACACCCAGTGTGTCGGCGCCAGGCTCGCGTACACCGGACCGAGGAGCATGTACTCCACCGGACTGTTGACCGGATGGAAGGAGTCCAGGAACTCGTTGGAGTCGAGGTTCGAGTGGTTCTTCGACAGCCGCGCCGGCGGCCGGCCCAGCTGCACGGCCGACACCGTGCTGTTGATCTTCTTGTCGTCGAACCGGGCGAACGTGTCCTGCACGGTCTTCTTCGACTCCGTCCCGTTGAGCTGGTCGGAAAGCTTGTCCAGGGTCGAGGAGAACTTGGCGCTCACGTACGCCGCCGCTTCGGCGCCGTTGGGCACCGGGCTGCCCGCCTTCGCGGCGCCACACCCGCTCGCGAGCAGGGCCAACCCGGCCAACAGAGCGCTAAGCCGCCTCGCGGTACGCACGGTCACCGCGCCACCGTAGTATGGAACGCGCCCGACACCCCCGCTTTCCGGACGATCGGAGTGAGGGGGTATCTTCATATGTCGTTGTGCGCTGCGGCGTGAAATCGCGCTAGGCCCGCACTGACCCCACAAGCAAGTTGACGACGAGGTAGACCCTTGCCCACGTACAGCCCCAAGCCTGGCGATGTCACCCGTGCCTGGCACGTGATCGACGCCGAGGATGTCGTGCTCGGCCGGCTCGCGACCGAGGTCGCCACGCTGCTGCGCGGCAAGCACAAACCCACCTTTGCGCCGCATATGGACACTGGTGATTTCGTCATCATCGTGAACGCCGAGAAGGTCGCGCTCACCGGTAACAAGCGCGAGCAGAAGTTCGCCTACCGGCACAGCGGCTACCCCGGTGGTCTGCGCAAGCGCTCGTTCGGCGAGCTGCTCGACACGCGGCCCGAGCGGCTGCTCGAGAAGGTCGTCAAGGGCATGCTGCCGAAGAACAAGCTCGGCCGCGCCCAGGCGAAGAAGCTCAAGGTCTACGCGGGCCCGCAGCATCCGCACGGCGCGCAGCAGCCGCAGCCGTACGAGATCACCAAGATCGCGCAGGTCGCCCAGTGAGTGAGGAACAGTCTGTGACCAGCACCGAGAACGAGGCTGCGGACAGCGCCGAGGCCATCGAGACCCCGGTCGCCACCGAGGCGGCCGAAGCAACCGAGGCCACCGAGACCCCGGCGGCGGCCGAAGCAACCGAGGCCACTGAGGCCCCGGCGGCGGTCGAGACCACCGAGATCCCCGAGGCCGTTGACGGCGTCGTCACCAGCGAGACCCCGGCCGCGCCGCGCCCGTCGCGTGCCGCCGGTGGTTCCGCGCAGACCGTCGGCCGCCGCAAGGAGTCCGTCGTCCGCGTGCGGCTGGTGCCCGGCAGCGGTGAGTTCAAGCTGAACGGCCGCAGCCTCGAGGAGTACTTCCCGAACAAGGTCCACCAGCAGCTCATCCGTGAGCCGCTGGTCATCGTCGACAAGCCGGAGTCGTTCGACATCTTCGGCAACCTCCACGGCGGCGGCATCTCCGGCCAGGCCGGTGCGCTGCGCCTGGCGATCGCCCGCGCGCTCGTCGAGGTCGACTCCGAGGACCGCCCGGCGCTGAAGAAGGCCGGCTTCCTCACCCGGGACGCCCGTGCCACCGAGCGCAAGAAGTACGGCCTCAAGAAGGCCCGCAAGGCCCCGCAGTACAGCAAGCGGTAATCCGAGTTTTCCCGAGCAAAGGCGCCCGTCCGCATCGTGGATGGGCGCCTTTGTCGTGCCCAGCTTCGTAATACCGGCCCTCCCTCGCGCGTCTTGCAGGGCAGAAGGCACTCCCGCGGGCACCGGTCCCGGCGGGGGCTACCGTCGAAGGGCCGCTAGGTTGTCCGCGGCACAAGAGGTTCGAGGAGAAGATCAGATGGCTCGCCTGTTCGGCACCGATGGGGTTCGTGGTCTCGCGAACGGGGATCTGACGCCGGAGCTCGCGCTCTCGGTCGCCGCCAGCGCCGCGCGGGTGCTCGCCGCGCACGACCGCTCCCACCGCCCGGTCGCCGTCGTCGGCCGGGATCCGCGGGCCAGCGGCGAAATGCTGGAGGCGGCTGTCGTCGCCGGCCTCGCTTCCGCGGGTGCCGACGTGCTGCGGGTCGGTGTGCTGCCGACCCCCGCCGTGGCGCACCTGGTCGGCGGGCTCGACGCCGACCTCGGTGTGATGATCTCGGCCTCGCACAACCCGATGCCCGACAACGGGATCAAGCTCTTCGCGGCCGGCGGGCACAAGCTCCCGGACGGGATCGAGGACGAGATCGAGGCGGGCCTCACCTCCGGCGCGGTCCGCCCGACCGGCGCCGAGATCGGGCGTGTCTCGGACGTGGCCGACGCCGTCGACCGCTACGTCCAGCACCTGCTGGACTCGACCCCGCATCCCCTGACCGGGGTGCGCGTCGTGGTCGACTGCGCGAACGGCGCCGCGTCGTTCGCCGCGCCCGAGGTGTACCGCAAGGCCGGGGCGGAGGTCGTCGCGATCCACGCCGAGCCCGACGGCATCAACATCAACGAGGACTGCGGCTCGACCCATATCGACAAGCTGCGGGACGTGGTCCGCGAGCACCGCGCGGACCTGGGCATCGCCCACGACGGCGACGCCGACCGCTGCCTCGCGGTGGACGCGTCGGGCGAACTCGTCGACGGCGACCAGATCATGGCGGTGCTCGCGCTCGCGATGGCCGAGGCCGGTGAGCTGACCCACGACACCCTGGTCGCCACCGTGATGAGCAACCTTGGCCTGCACCTGGCGATGCGGGAAAGCGGCGTGCACCTGCGCACCACCGCGGTCGGCGACCGCTACGTGCTGGAGGAGCTGCGGGCCGGCGGGTTCGCGCTCGGCGGCGAGCAGTCCGGGCACGTGGTGTTCCCCGCGCTCGCCACCACCGGCGACGGCCTGCTGACGGCGCTGCGGCTGATGAGCCGGATCGCGGCGACCGGCAAGCCGCTGGCCGAGCTGGCCGGCGTGATGCGGCGGCTGCCGCAGGTGCTGGTCAACGTGCGGGTCGCGGACAAGCACGCGGTCGTGAGCTCGGACGTGGTCAAGGACGCCGTGAAGGACGTTGAGGCCGAGCTGGGCGAGCGGGGCCGGGTGCTGTTGCGGCAGTCCGGCACCGAGCAGCTGGTGCGGGTCATGGTCGAAGCCCCCTCGCACGAGGTCGCGCAGGCCTCGGCCGACCGGCTTGCCGGAGTCGTGTCCGCCGTCGCGTGATCCTCAGTACGGTGGGCGGGTGACCGTACCGGAAGAAGCCCTGCGGACGCCGCTGCTCGACCGCCTGTTCGCGCGTGCCTCGGACGAGCGGCCGGTGTTCACGTTCCAGGACCACGCGGCGGTCGACCATTCCCTGACCTGGGCGCAGCTCGCCGCGCGGGTGCGCGCGGTGGCGGGGCGGCTGGCCGAGATCGCCGAGCCGGGCGACCGGGTCGCGATCGTGGCGCCCCAGGATCTGAACTATCCCGTCGCGTTCCTCGGCACGCTCGCGGCTGGGCTGGTCGCGGTCCCGCTGTTCGACCCAGCGAGCAAGTCGCACCGCAGCCGCCTGGACAGCGCGCTCAGCGACTCCGCCGCCGACATCTGGCTGACGTCGGCGAAGGCCCGCGACCGCGTCCGTGAGCTGGGCGAACCGGCGCATCTGCTCGCGGTGGACGAGATCGACGGCGACGGCATCGACCCGGTACCGGTCGCCATGGACGCGCCCGCGTACCTGCAGTACACGTCGGGGTCCACCAGGGAGCCCGCGGGCGCGATCGTCACCCATCGCGCGGTGGTGGCGAGCTGCTGGCAGGCGAGCCACGCGTACGAGGTCGACGAGTCGGTCACCTGTGCCGGCTGGATCCCGTTCTTCCACGACATGGGTCTCATCCAGCTGATGTGCCTGCCGCTGTACGCCGGCGCGCGGTCGGTGTTCATGGCGCCGGCGGAGTTCGTCCGGCGGCCGGAGCGCTGGCTGCGGCAGATGTCGGACTACCCCAACGTGTTCACCGCGGCACCGAACTTCGCGTTCGATCTGGCGATCGGGGCGGCTGCCCGTGATGGTCTGGACCTATCCGGGGTGCGGGTGGCGCTCAACGGCAGTGAGCCCGTCCAGCCGCGGACCGTCGAGGAGTTCCAGAAGGCGTTCGGCCCCTACGGTTTCCGGCGCGAGGCGCACAGGCCGTCGTACGGGCTGGCGGAGGCGACGGTGTACGTGGCGAGCGCAGGTCCCGAAGGGCCGACGGTCACGGCGTTCGACCGCGCCGCGCTGGCACAGGGCCAGGCCGTCGAGGTCGGCCCGGAGGTCGCCGGCTCCCGCGAGCTGGTGTCGGTGGGCCGGCCGATCGGGCAGCTGGTCCGCATCGTCCACGATGGACAGTCGCAACCCGACGGGTCGATGGGCGAGATCTGGGTGCACGGGCCGCATGTCGCGGCGGGGTACTGGCGGCGCGACGATGACTCGTTCGACGGATACCTCGACGGGCTCGGCGGTTGGCTGCGCACGGGCGATCTTGGCGTGTTCCACCGCGGTGACCTGTACATCACCGGGCGGATCAAGGACCTCATCGTGATCGACGGCCGCAACCACTACCCGCAGGACATCGAGGCGACCGCGGCACGGGCACATCCGGCGATCCGCCGCGACCGGGTCGCCGCGTTCGGGGTGTCCGACGCCCGCGGCGAGGGCGTGGTCATCGTCGCCGAGCGGCTCCGGGACGCCGAGGCGCAGCCGAAGGAGGTCACGCGGGCGATCCTGCGTGCCGTCGGCGGCGAACACGAGATCGCGGTGCGGTCGGTCCACCTCGTCGCGCCCGGCGCCCTGCCGCGCACCTCCAGCGGCAAGGTGTCCAGGTCAGCGGTCAAAAAGCAGTACGGTGACGAGCATGAATGAGCCCACCGTCGCCGACGTCCAGAAGATCGTGAGCGACACCTTCCTGCTCGATCCGGCGCTCGTGGAGCCGGACACGTCGCTGGCGGAACTGGGTATCGACTCGAAGGGCCGGATCCGCCTGCTCGCCACGCTCGAGGTGTTCTACGACGTCACGATCGACCTGGACGAGCGCGACCGGCTGACCGATATCGCGGCCGTCACCGAGGTGCTGGCGCAGGCGATCCGCGACAAACCAGGTGAAACGGCTGCGTCCTGATTGCCCTTTTGAGTACATTCAGTTTGCACGTGTGACGGCACCGAACGCGGCCGGGGAGCGTCGTAGGTCTGTCAACGGACCTGGTGAGGGGGACTGGCGGAGATGAGTGGCGGCTACACCGCGAGCAGCGAAGCGATGTCGACGGCGTCGAAGACGATCACGCAGATAGGCGAGGATCTACCCGACAAGAACACCGACCTCGCCAGCTCCCCGGTGACCCAGCAGGGCTTCGGCCAGGCGCACGGAGAGCACGCGCAGAAGTACACGACCGGTGCGCAGACGCTGTGGCAGGCGGTCAGCGGGTACAGCGACACCCTCAAGGCCTACGGCGGCAACATCGGCTCGGGCGGCAAGGCCTACGCCGACAACGACCAGGCCCAGTCGGACGCGGTGAGCAGGGCGGGGAGGCAGTAATGGCGAAGAAATGGGCCGACGTCAAGAAGCTGCTCGACGACCCGAGCGTCCCGCCCGAACAGAAGACGATGCTGATCAGCAGCTGGCAGCAGGAGAACCCGGCGCCGCTGTTCAAGGACATGCCCGCCAGTTCGACCGACGCGGAGCGCCAGGAGGCCGCGAAGTACGCGGACACCTACGGCTCCAGTCCGATGCTGGGCTTCCAGGGCACGGACGCGGCCTATGACGCCGCGAAGAAGGCCGGCGACCAGGCGAGCTACAACGAGCGCGAAGAGAAGAAGGCCGTCACCGACGGCAAGACCCAACTCGACGGCAAACAGGCGCCCGCGTCGGGCGGCACCGGCACGAAGACGTCGGACGAGCTGTTCGACGCGGCCGAGCCCGCGCTGAAGCTGTTCCAGACCTTCGGCTCGCTGCTGGCGAAGATCCCCGATGACTGCCGGGGCAACACCCGCGCGCTCGACTTCAACAACGACATCAAGAAGCGGTTCGACGAGCAGCGCGGGATCAGCTTCGCGAACTTCCTTTCCGACGCGGACCATTTCAAGAACGGTTCGACCACAGTGGACGGTGCGATCAAGGACACCGGGTCGGCGCTGTCCACGCTGTTCCACACCTGGACCGGGTCGGGCGCGAACTCCGCCTCGGACCACTACAACGACAAGATCCTGCCCAAGGCCAGCAAGCTGTCGCAGACCCTGGAGGACGCGAACGAGGCGACCACCACCGCGGTCACCACGATTTTCCAGCTGTGCAAGGGCAAGGCCGACGCGGTCGTCAGCAACTACACCGACCAGGTGGGCAAGGCCGACTACAACATGGCCCAGAAGGTCGTCGGCGTCGCGAACGGGGAGCATGCCGGCAAGGACGATCTGAAGGCGATCGCCGGCTGGATGGACATGAACTTCGGCACCAACCTGACCGAAGCGCTCAACGACGACGGCTGCTGCGATGACGACGACATCAAGAAGCAGGGCCAGGACCTGGCCAAGCAGTGGATCCAGAACCAGTTCAACCCGGAGATGTGGGACCGGCTGTACAAGGGGTTCGACAAGACCTGCACGGACACGAAGGACCTGGTGAACCAGGCCTACGACGCGCTCGACGGCGTCATGGGCAAGATCAAGAACGAGTTCGAGGGCGCCACCGAGCCCTCCGGTGAGACCCAGCCGAGCCAGACCGGTGGTGGCGGAAACGGCGGTGGGGGAACGGGTTCCGGCGGCGGTGGTGGTGGTACCGGCAGCGGCGGCGGAGGTGGCGGCTCGATGCCGTCGGCCACCACGCCGTCCGCGACGACACCGTCCACTGAGGACCCGAGCGCGGTCGCCGAGGCGGCGAAGAAGGAAGGGTCCGAGGGGATCAACCCCTACACCGGCAAGCCGATGGAGATGGATCCGGACACCGGTCAGCCGTATCCGATCGACCCGAAGACGGGCGAGCCGGTCAAGGACGCGGGCGACGAGCAGGAGACGCTCAAGGTCCAGCAGGGCGACAAGACGATCGAGATGTCCGAGCCGGACAAGGACGGCAAGATGGACATCAAGGTCGACGGCGGGCCGGGTGAGCCGAAGGACTACAAGCTCGACTGGGGTGACGGCAAGGACGCGGCCGGGCAGGATCCCGCCGCGTTCGGGCCGCAGGGCTCGCAGGCGCCGGGCCAGCCGGGGCAGCCGGGACCGGATGGCACGTACAAGCCCGGGCCGGACGGCAAGATTCACATCGAGGACGGCAACCTCAAGATCACCGCGGAGCGGCCCGACGGTCCCAACGGCCCGACGGTCGTCACGGTCGACGACGGCACCGGCCCGCCGACCACGTACACCCTCGGTGACGCGAAGGACGGCGCTGCCGGTGCGGAAAGCCTGGTCGGGAAGGACGACGGCTCGACGCCGCGCCCGGACACTCCGCCGACCGACACGGCCGGCACACCGCCGCCCGGCACCCCGCCCGGCACCCCGACCGGCGATGCCGTCTCCGGTGCCGCGGCGGGCGACGCGACCGGTGGCGCCGCGGCCGGCGGCGGCGACGGAGCGGGTGTGTCGACCATGCCCACTGAAGCGGGCGGGACCCCGCCGGACGGTGCCGCCGCGGTGCCGGGCGACGGCGCGGGCGCGACCACACCGGCGGGCGGCGCGGGCCTGAGCGCGGTCGGCGCGGGTATCTCCGAGGGCGCGGTCAGCGGCTCGCTCGGCGACGCGGCCTCACTCGGCACCGGCGCGCAGACTGGGTCCGCGGACCACCAGCCCGCGGCCGCGGCGCTCGGCGCGCAGCCGGTCGGCGCGCCCCAGCAGGGGCCGGCGCAGCAGAGCCCCGGCGGGATGGCGGGCATGGGCGGCATGATGGGTGGCATGGGCGGCGCCGGTGGCGGTGGCGGCGAGGACCAGGAGCGCAACCCGCGCCAGTACCGCATCGACGGCGGCATCTTCAACTCCGGCGGGTCCGGTGGCAGCATCAGCGGTTCGCTGGACGACGAGGGGGACCGGTCGGTCACCCAGCGGTGACGAGGAGGGGAACATGGTCTCGGACGAAATCCAGCGGCTGAAGGCGCAGATGGACGGGCTGGTCCGCGAGCAGGCGGACCGGCGGGCGCTGCTCGACCGGCAGGGCGAGGAGATCAAGGCCAAGTCGCAGGAGTACATGACCAAGCAGGTCCAGGCCGCTGAACGCTACGTCCAGCACCGGCGCGAGCTGGGCCGCCGGGAGCGCGAGGCCGGCGGCTGGAGCACCGAGAAGACGTTGGCGGACAAGAACAACGTGATGGGCTTCGGCCCGGAGGACGACGAGGGCGAGGCCGACCGCTACGGCGCGCCGCGGCACGCGGCGCCGGAGCCCTACGCGTCGCGGACCACCGAGTCGATTCCCAGCCCCGAGCCGGCGCCGGAGCGCACGGAGCGGACCGAGGCGCCCCGGCGGCAGCCGCGGAAGGCGGACTTCGACGAGGACGACTTCTCGAACAACAGCTGGCTGGGCTGAACCTCAGGCCGCGATGTCCAGGCTGGGGTCGTAGTCGATCGCCGCGCGTTTGACGTCCGACTCCAGCAGCGGGCGGTACTTGGCGGTGCCGGTGAGGTGGGTCAGGAAGAACGCGGTGAACAGGGCGCGGACGAGTTTCTGCGTGCGGAACTGGGGCTTGCCCTGCAGCAGGCGCTGGCTCCAGTGGCTGCCTTCGGTCACGGCCAGGTGTGTCGACTTGTCGATCATCCGGAGCTGGACCGGACCGCCCCAGGCCTTGGCGATCGCTTCGGCGTTGCCGATCGCCGGGGTCACCAGGTCACCCGCGACGGCGAGGTGCAGGCCCGGGATCGTGAGCTTGCGCGCCGCTTCCGTGGCCTGCGGCAGGGTTTGCGCGGCGGCGAAGGTGGCGACCGCTTTGACCTTGGCGTCGTCCGCGGCCGCCAGCACGGCCGCGCCGCCGCCCACGGAATGGCCGGCCAGACCCAGTTTCGCCGGGTCCACGCTCAGCCCGCCCGGGCCCAGCCGCACGCCGGTGATGATGTCCAGGGCCGAGCGCAGTTCCGCGGCGAAGATCCGGTGCGACGGCAGTGGTCCGCGTTGAGTCGCCGGTGCCGCCGCGACGATGCCCCAGCTCGCGAGGTGGCTCAGCAGCGTGCGGTACCGCCCCGCCGGTTGCAGCCAGCCGTGCCCGAACGCGATCCCTGGCAGGCCGAGGCCGCTACGTGGGGTGAACACCACACCGGGTAGCCCGGCGAGCGCGAGGTTGCCGCGCACCACCTCGTGCGGTCCCGGGTGCGACAGCTCCTCGAGCAGCTCCTTGGGCTTCGCCATGGTCGGGAGCCTAGCCTGTCGGCGGAAGTGAGCCGGGCGAGAGGACACGGCGTGCCCCAGTACCGCCAGCCCCTCACCCGACCACCGCCCCTCATCGAGGCGCTCCGCGCCGCAGTAACCTCCCAGGGGTGTGCGGAATCGTGGGATATGTCGGCCATCGGCCTGCGCTCGACGTCGTGCTGGGTGGGCTCCGCCGGATGGAGTACCGGGGCTACGACTCGGCCGGCGTCGCCGTGCTGGACGGCGCCGGGACGCTGATCGTCGAGCGCAAGGCGGGCCGGCTGGCGAATCTGGAGACCGAGCTGGACGTCACCGGGCGTGACCGGTTCGCGGGGACCGCCGGGATGGGCCACACCCGCTGGGCGACACACGGCGCGCCCGTCGACCGCAACTCCCACCCGCACCGCGACACGGCCGAGCGGGTCGCGGTGGTGCACAACGGGATCATCGAGAACTTCGCCACGCTGAGGGCCGAGCTGGAAGCCGACGGCATCGAACTGAGCAGCGACACCGACACCGAGACCGCCGCGCACCTGATCGCCCGCGCGTACACCGACGGTCCGGCCGCGGGTGACCTGCCGGCCAGCGTGCGCACCGTGTGCCGGCGGCTCGAAGGCGCGTTCACCCTGGTCGTGACGCATGCCGACGAGCCGGACCTGATCGTCGCGGCGCGCCGGTCGTCCCCGCTCGTGGTCGGCGTCGGCGAGGGCGAGACGTTCGTCGCCTCGGACGTCTCGGCGTTCATCGAGCACACCCGGGATGCCGTCGAACTGGGCCAGGACCAGCTCGTCGCGATCACCCGGGACGGCTACGAGGTCACCGACTTCGCCGGCGAACCCGCCCAGGCCAAGCCGTTCACCGTCGCGTGGGACCTGTCGGCCGCCGAGAAGGGCGGCCACGACTACTTCATGCTCAAGGAGATCGAGGAGCAGCCGGAGGCGCTCGCGAACACCCTGCGCGGGCATTTCGACCACGGCCGCATCATTCTCGACGAGCAGCGCATGTCCGACCAGGACCTGCGGGACGTGGACAAGGTGTTCGTCGTCGCCTGCGGCACCGCCTATCACTCGGGGCTCATCGCCAAGTACGCGATCGAGCACTGGACGCGGCTGCCGGTCGAGGTCGAGCTGGCGAGCGAGTTCCGCTACCGCGACCCGGTGCTCGACCGCGACACCCTGGTCGTCGCGATCTCGCAGTCGGGCGAGACCGCGGACACCCTCGAAGCCGTCCGGCACGCGCGCGGGCAGAAGGCGCGGGTGCTCGCGATCTGCAACACCAACGGCGCGCAGATCCCGCGCGAGTCCGACGCGGTGCTGTACACGCACGCCGGGCCCGAGGTCGGGGTCGCCGCGACGAAGACGTTCACCTCGCAGATCGCGGCGAACTACCTGGTGGGCCTCGCGCTCGCGCAGGCGCGCGGCACGAAGTACCCGGACGAGGTGGCCCGCGAGTTCGCCGAGCTGGAGGCGATGCCCGCCGCCGTCCAAAAAGCACTGTCCACTGTGGATCACGTGCGGGCGCTCGGGCAGCAGCTGGCCGACTCGAAGGCGGTGCTGTTCCTCGGCCGGCACGTCGGTTTCCCGGTCGCGCTCGAAGGCGCCTTGAAGCTCAAGGAACTGGCGTACATGCACGCGGAGGGCTTCGCGGCGGGCGAGCTGAAGCACGGGCCGATCGCGCTGATCGAGAGCGGGCTCCCGGTGGTCGTCGTGATGCCCTCGCCGAAGGGGCGCGCGGTGCTGCACGCGAAGCTGCTGTCGAACATCAGCGAGATTCAGGCCCGCGGGGCGCGCACGATCGTGATCGCCGAAGAGGGTGACGACACCGTGCGCCCGTTCGCCGACGAGCTGGTCGAGGTGCCCGCGGTGCCGACCCTGTTGCAGCCGCTCGTGTCGAGTGTTCCGCTGCAGGTGCTGGCCGCGGAAATCGCCCGCACGCGGGGTTATGACGTCGACAAGCCGCGCAACCTGGCGAAGTCCGTGACGGTGGAGTAAGACGGGGCCGTGCGCGGAATCTGGACCACGGACCGAATTCGCAAGGCTGAAGAGCGGCTGCTCGCCGCGACTCCCGAGGGCGCGTTGATGCAGCGTGCGGCGTTCGGCGTCGCCGTGCAGGCGGCGGAAATGTTGGCGGCTCACACCGGCCGCGTCGCCGGGAGTCGGGTCGTGCTGCTGGTCGGCGCGGGCAACAACGGCGGCGATGCGTTGTGGGCAGGGCAATTCCTGCGCAAGCGGGGCGTCGCGGTGACCGCCGTCCTGCTCAACCCCGGCAAGGCGCACCCCGAAGGCCTGCAAGCACTACGGCGCGCGGGCGGCCGCACTGTCGGCCTGGAAGACGCGCCGGGCGTGCTCGACGCGGCGGACCTGGTGATCGACGGCATCGTCGGCCTGTCCGCACGCGGCCCGCTGCGCGCGGACGCCGCGAGCCTGCTCGACCACCTGAGCGCGCCGGTGCTGGCCGTCGACCTGCCGAGCGGCGTCGATCCGGACAAAGGCACGGTCGACGGGCCGGCGATCACCGCGGCCCGGACGGTGACGTTCGGCGCGCGCAAACCCTTGCACGTGCTCAATCCGCAGCACTGCGGTGAAGTCGTACTGATCGACATCGGGCTGCTGCCCGAGTTGAGCGACCCCGATCTGCAGCAGCTCAACGCGGTGGACGTCGGCCTGGCGTGGCCGGTGCCGGGGCCGGCGGACAACAAGTACAGCCAGGGCGTCACCGGGATCGCCGCCGGTTCGGCGACCTATCCGGGCGCGGCGGTGCTGGCGACGGGTTCGGCCGTGCTCGCCACCTCGGGCATGGTGCGATACGCGGGACCGGCGGCGGATCTCGTGCGCGCCCGGTGGCCGGAGGCGATCGCTACGGGCTCGGTCACCGACGCCGGCCGGGTGCAGGCCTGGGTCGTCGGACCGGGCATCGGCACCGGTCAGGAGGGTCGCGAGGTGCTGCGGCACGTGCTGTCCGAAGGCGTCCCGGTGTGCGCCGACGCCGACGCGACCACCTTGATGGCCCGGTACCCCGACGTGCTCGACGCGCGTGACCCCGGGACGCCGCTGGTGCTGACGCCGCACGCCGGGGAGTTCGAGCGGCTGACCGGTACCGCGCCCGGTGCCGACCGGGTGGCCGCGGTGAAGGCGGCGGCGCGGAAGTTCGACGCCGTGGTGCTGCTCAAGGGAAACACGACGCTGGTCGCCGCGCCGGACGGGCGGGTGCTGGCGAACGTGGCCCGCGGTTCGTGGCTCGCCACGGCCGGTTCCGGGGATGTGTTGTCCGGGCTGGTCGGGGCGTTGCTGGCGAGCGGCCTCGACCCGTGGCTCGCCGCGGGGGCGGCGGCGTACGTGCATTCGCTCGCGGCGGATCTCGCGGCGCGCGGGGTGCCGGTTTCGGCCAGTGGGGTGGAGGCGGCGATTCCGGCCGCGATCCGGCAGGTGCGGCGGCTCAGCTGATACTTCGCACCAGAAGATATCGATTTATGTGTTAACAACGGTGGGATCTTCTGGTAGGAAGATCTCATGAAGGTTGCGGTCCTGCACGGTGTGCATGACGTGCGACTCGAAGAGCGGCCGGTCCCGCAGCCCGGTCCCGGCGAAGTGCTGGTCCAGGTGCGGTCGGTCGGCACCTGCGGGTCGGACGTGCACTACTACGAACACGGCCGGATCGGCGAGTTCCGGGTCGAGTGGCCGCTGGTGCTCGGACACGAGCCGAGCGGTGTGGTCGTCGCGCGCGGCAGCGATGCGACCGTGCACGAGATCGGCCAGCGGGTCGGGCTCGAGCCCGGCGTGCCATGCACGATGTGCGCGCAGTGCAAGGCCGGGCGGTACAACCTCTGCCCGCGCATGCGGTTCTTCGGCACCCCGCCGATCGACGGCGCGTTCTGCGAGTACGTCGTGCTGCGCGAGGATTTCGCGCACCCGATCCCGGAGGCGATGAGCGACGACGCGGCCGGGCTGCTGGAGCCGCTGTCCGTCGGCGTCTGGGCCAACCGCAAGGCGCGCACCGGGCCGGGCAGCCGGGTGCTGATCACGGGCGCCGGGCCGATCGGGCTGGTCGCGACCCAGACCGCGCGGGCATTCGGCGCCAGCGACGTGGTCGTGACCGACGTGAACCCGTGGCGGCTGGGGGTCGCGAAGGAACTGGGCGCCACCGCGACCGTCGACGTGTCGCGGGAGAACCTCGCCGACGTCGACTTCGCGCCGGACGTCCTGCTGGAGTGCTCGGGTGTGCCCGCGGCCGCCGGCCAGGCGATCCGGAAGGTCGGCCGCGCGGGCCGGGTCGTGCTCGTCGGTATGGGCGGGGACGAAATCCCGCTCCCGCTGGCGCATGTGCAGAACTTCGAGATCGAGATCACCGGCACCTTCCGCTACGCCAACACCTGGCCGACCGCGATCGCGCTCGCCGCCGGGCGCGAGGTCGATCTCGACCGGCTGGTCACCCACCGGTTCGGGCTCGACCAGGTCGAGGAGGCGCTGACGATCGCCGCGAAGGACGACTCGGTGATCAAGGCCGTGGTGGTGCCGTAGCCATGCCCAGACCATCCGAGGCCGAAGTCGAGCAGCGTAGGCAGGACATCCTGAGCTACGTGATGGAGCACGGCGACGTGCGCATCGACCAGCTCACCGAGCAGTTCGGCGTGAGCCTGATGACCATGCACCGTGACCTCGACGAGTTGGCCGAGCGCCGGCTCCTGCGCAAGCTGCGCGGCCGCGTCGAGGCGTATCCGGCGCTCACCATCGAGACCGCGAAACGGTTCCGCGAGACCGAGAACGTCGACGTCAAGGAGACGCTGGCGGTGGCGGCCCAGCGTGAGATCACGCCCGGGCAGACCCTGTTCTTCGACGACTCGACCACGCTGTTCCCGTTGGCGCGCAAGCTGATCGGCCCGCAGGTGGTGATCACGAACTCGCTCGAGGTGGCCAGGATCCTGGGCGGTGCCGACGGGATCGAGGTGCGGCTGCTCGGCGGCCGGTACACCGATTTCGACTCGTGTATCGGGCCGGACACGCTCAGCGCGCTCAGCCGGATGCGCGCGGACGTCGGCTTCGTCTCGGCGACCGCGGTGGCGGTGGGCCGGCTGTACCACCCCGATCGCGAGTACGCCGAGCTGAAGACGGCGGCGCTGCGGGTGGCCGACTACAACGTGCTCGTCGTGGACCACTCCAAGTTCGGCCGGACCGCGACCTACGCCTACGGCGACGTGAGCGACTACGACCTGGTGATCACCGACGAGGAGACACCGGGCGACGAGCTCGCGGCCATGGACACCAAGGTGCGGCTGGCCAAGCCGGGCACCACGCGCGTGGATCACGGAGGCAGGCAGGAATGACGACAACGCCGTTGGTAGCCGGTGTCGACTCGTCGACCCAGTCGACGAAGGTCGTCGTGTGCGACGCGGCGACCGGCGCCGTCGTGCGGGAAGGCCGCGCGACGCATCCGGACACCACCGAGGTCGATCCGCAGGTCTGGTGGGACGCGTTCACGAAGGCGTCCGCCGGGCTGCTGGACGGGGTGCAGGCGATCGGCGTCGGCGGTCAGCAGCACGGCATGGTCACCCTCGACGAGTCCGGCGACGTGGTGCGGCCGGCGTTGCTGTGGAACGACACCCGGTCCGGCAAGGCCGCGGACAACCTGGTGACCGAGCTCGGCGGGCCGCGCGCATGGGCGGAGGCGGTCGGCTCGGTGCCGGTCGCGAGCTTCACCGTCACCAAGCTGCGCTGGATGGCCGAGCACGAGCCGCGGCTCGCCGACCGGGTGACCCGGGTGCTGCTGCCGCACGACTGGCTCACCTGGAAGCTGACCGGCGAGGCCGTCACCGATCGCGGCGACGCGTCCGGCACGGGCTACTTCTCCCCGGCGAAGAACGCCTATCGCGAGGACATCCTGGCCCACGCGTTCGGCCGGACCCCGGAGCTGCCGCGGGTACTCGGGCCGCGCGAGGCCGCGGGCCGCACCGAGGACGGGATCCTGGTGTCCGCCGGCACCGGCGACAACATGGCCGCGGCACTGGCGCTGGAGCTCGGCGAAGGCGATGTGGTCGTGTCGCTCGGCACGAGCGGCACCGTGTTCGGCGTGTCCGGGACGGCGTCCGCGGACGCGACCGGCATCGTCGCCGGGTTCGCCGACGCGACCGGCCGGTTCCTGCCGCTCGCGTGCACGCTCAACGCCGCCCGCGTGCTCACCGCGACCGCGGCGATGCTCGGCACCGACCTGGCCGGCCTGGACCGGCTGGCGCTCGCGGCCGAACCGGGCGCGGGCGGGCTGACCCTGCTGCCGTACCTCGACGGCGAGCGCACCCCCAACCTGCCCGACGCGGCCGGTTCGCTGCATGGCCTGCGCCGCGCCAACATGACGCCGGAGAACCTGGCCCGCGCCGCCGTCGAAGGCATGCTGTCGGGGCTCGCCGCCGCACTGGATGTGTTACAGGACAACGGAATCACCGCACGCCGGATCCTGCTCATCGGCGGCGCCGCGCAGTCCGAGGCGGTGCGCGCGGTCGCGCCGATCGTGTTCGGGCTGCCGATCGTCGTCCCCGAACCGGCCGAGCACGTCGCGCTCGGTGCGGCCCGCCAGGCCGCCTGGGTGCTGGCCGGCACCGAAGAACCACCGGCCTGGGCGGAGAAAACCCCGCTGGAGCTGGCCGCCGGGGATTCCCCGGCCGGCCGGGAGCTGCGGCAACGGCATCTCGATATCCGCGAGCTCGTGCATCAAGTCAACACAGGAGAGGACACCTGATGGCCACGATCACCTATGACAAGGCGTCTCGCCGCTATCCCGGCTCGGACCGGCCCGCGGTGGACGCGCTCGATCTCGAGATCGCCGACGGTGAGTTTCTGGTACTGGTGGGCCCTTCCGGCTGTGGCAAGTCGACGAGCCTGCGCATGCTCGCCGGGCTGGAGGACGTCGACGACGGCTCCGTCTGGATCGGCGACCGGGACGTGACGCAACTGCCGCCGCGCTCGCGGGACATCGCGATGGTGTTCCAGAACTACGCGCTGTACCCGCACATGACCGTGGGCCAGAACATGGGCTTCGCGCTGAAGATCGCGGGCAAGCCGAAGAGCGAGATCAAACAGCGGGTCGCCGACGCCGCGAAGCTGCTGGACCTCGAGGACTATCTCGATCGCAAGCCGAAAGCGCTTTCCGGTGGCCAGCGGCAGCGGGTCGCGATGGGCCGCGCGATCGTGCGCGAGCCGCAGGTGTTCCTGATGGACGAGCCACTGTCCAATTTGGACGCCAAGCTCCGGGTGTCCACCCGCACCCAGATCGCCGCGCTGCAGCGCCGCCTGGGCACCACCACCGTCTACGTCACGCACGACCAGGTCGAGGCCATGACGATGGGCGACCGGGTGGCCGTGCTCAAGGACGGCGTGCTGCAGCAGTGTGACTCGCCGCGCGCGCTGTACGAGCGGCCGGCCAACGTGTTCGTCGCCGGGTTCATCGGCTCGCCCGCGATGAACCTCGCGTCGGCGCGGCTGACCGACGGCGGTGCGACGCTCGGTGGCGTCACGGTTCCGCTGTCCCGCGAGACTCTGGCCGCGGCCGGTGGCGAGGATGTCACGATCGGTTTCCGGCCCGAGTCGCTGGAACTGGCCGACGAGGGCCTCGCGGTCAAGGTCGAGCTGGTCGAGGAGTTGGGCTCGGACGCGTTCGTCTACGGCCGGATCGAGGCGGACGGTGCCGCCGGCGGCACCAACGTCGTGGCTCGCGTCGACCCGCGGCACACCCCGTCGATGGGCGCCACGCTGCGGCTGCGTATTCGTCCCGACGAGCTGCACGTGTTCTCCACCAGCACCGGCCTCCGCCTGGACTGACACACCGCCGGCGGGCAGTCCGGTTCGACCGTGCACCGGGCTGCCCCGCGCGTTGTGGGAAACTCGGCGTTGATGAGTTCCGAAATCTCCCGTGCCGAGGTCGTGGTCGACCTCGCCGCGATCCGGCACAACGTGCGCCTGCTGGCCGACCGGGCAGCAGGCGCCGCGGTGATGGCCGTGGTCAAGGCCGACGGATACGGCCACGGCGCGGTGCCGGTGGGGAAGGCCGCCCTCGACGCGGGCGCGACCTGGCTCGGGGCGTGCTCGCTCGCCGAGGGGCTCGCGCTGCGTGAGGCGGGCATCACAGCGCCGGTGTTCACCTGGCTCGACGCGCCGAACGTGGACTTCACGCCCGGGATCGCCGCGGACCTCGACCTGTCCGTCAGCTCGGCCGACGAACTGGCGCGAGTGGCGGCCGCCGCCGAGCGGCTCGGCAAGCGGGCGCGGGTCCATCTCAAGATCGACACCGGGTTGTCCCGCAGCGGGTGCCCCGCCTACGCTTGGCCCGCGCTCGTGAAGGCCGCGACTGCCGAACCGGGGGTCGAGGTCGTCGCCGTCTGGTCGCATCTCGCGTGCGCGGACGAGCCCGGGCACCCGTCGATCGACCTGCAGGCGCAGCGTTTCCAGGTGGCGTACCACGTCGCACGCGAGGCGGGGCTGAACCCGTTGCGGCATATCGCGAATTCGGCGGCGACGCTGACCCGGCCGGATCTGCACTTCGACCTCGTGCGCCCCGGCATCGCCGTCTACGGGCTGAATCCCGTGCCACAGCAAGAAAACCTGCGTCCCGCGATGACGTTCCGTTCGCAGGTCGTGCTCACCAAACGGATCGACGCCGGTGAGTCCGTCTCCTATGGACACACCTGGACCGCCTCCCGCGACACCACGCTGGCGTTGGTCTCCGCGGGCTACGCCGACGGAGTGCCGCGAACGCTGTCCGGCCGGATGGACGTCTGGCTCGACGGGAAGCGGCGTCCGGTGGCCGGCCGCGTGTGCATGGACCAGCTGGTCGTCGACTGCGGAGACGACGAACCCGCGGCAGGCTCGGAGGTCGTGCTGTTCGGCGCGGGCGCCGCTGGCGAACCCACCGCGCGGGAGTGGGCGGACACGATCGGCACCATCGACTACGAGATCGTCACCGGGATGTACCGGCCGCGGGTCCAGCGGCGGTACGAGGGAGCGTGATGATGCCTTCCCGCCGGCTGCTGACCATCGTCGGCAGTGCTGCCGCGCTGGTCACCGGTGCCGCCGCCGCGGGCATCGCGGTCGCCGCGCAGCAGCGCAAGGGCACCGAGGTCGTCGAGCCCGGCGAAAAGCTCGGCGACCTGCGGGCGGACCGGGTCTCGACGGTGGCCGCGGACGACGGGACGCCGCTCGCGGTGTCGGAGATCCACCCGGGGCAGGGCAAGCCGGAACTGACTGTGGTCGGCGTGCACGGTTTCGCGCTCTCCCAGCGCAGCTGGTACTTCCAGCGGCGGGACCTGGCTTCGCTGACGCTGCCGCGCGTGAAGCAGGTCTACTACGACCATCGTGGCCATGGGCTTTCGGGCGCGGCCGCCGCGGAAACGAGCACCATCGAGCAGCTGGCGCGTGACCTCGACGCGGTGCTGCGCGCCGTCGCGCCGGACGGGCCGATCGTGCTGGCCGGCCATTCGATGGGCGGCATGGTGATCATGGAGCTGGCGCAGCAGAACCCGGAGCTGTTCGCCGACCGGGTGTGCGGCGTGGCGTTCATCGCGACGGCCGCCGGTGAGGTCGGCGGGCGCGGCCTGTCGCGGAGCCTGCTGTCGAAGTACAACCCGTTGACGCGGGGGGTCGGCGAGCTGGCCGGGTGGCAGCCCGGGCTGGTGGAGTTCGTGCGCGCCGCGGGTGGCCAGCTGACCCGCCCGGCTGTGCGGCGGCTGGCGTTCGGCTCGCGGGACGTGCATCCGAAGATCGTGGACTTCCTGCTGGAGATGCTGGCGGTGACCCCAGTGCGCGGGCTGGTGAACTACATCGACACGCTCGGCAGCCACAACCGGTACGCGGCGCTGGCCGGCCTGAAGCACGCGCACGTGCTGGTGATCCACGGCGACGCGGACCGGCTCACGCCGTTCTCCCACGCGGAGCGGATCGCCGCCGAGCTGCCGGACGCGGAGCTGGCGCGGGTGCGCGGCGCCGGGCACACGGTGCAGCTCGAACAACCGGAGCTGGTGAACAGCTACCTGATCGACCTGTTGCAGAAATGCGCTGGAGTGGACGAAATGGGTTCCTCACAACGGATCTGGCGATGGCTGACCAAGTAACGCTGCCGGCCGAAGCGGACACGGTCTCCTTCGGCGAATCACTCGGCCGGCAGTTGCGTGCGGGCGATCTCGTGCTGCTCGCCGGGCCGCTCGGCGCCGGGAAGACCGTGCTGACCCGTGGAATCGCCGCGGGCCTCGGGGTTTCGGGACGGGTCAGCTCGCCGACGTTCGTGCTCGCGCGGGTGCATCCGGCCGGTGCGCGAGGAGTGCCGCTGGTGCATGTGGACGCCTATCGGCTGGGCGGGGATCTCGCGCAGCTCGACGATCTGGATCTGGACACCGATCTCGAAGCGTCCGCGGTGGTCGTCGAATGGGGCGAGGGCTCGGCGGAACGGCTGTCCTCGGATTATCTGGTGGTCCGGCTCGAACGGCGCGACGACGACGTGCGGGTGGCGACGCTCGAACCGCATGGCAGCTGGAAAGAACGGGTATGAGCGTCGTCGCGGCTCGGCTCGATGCGCGCGGCGGGCGCGGAGGGCGGCGATGAGCCGCGCGGTGGTGATCGACCGGCCGCGGGAGCTGCGGGTGGTGCGCACCGAGCCGCAGCTGCCGGAGTACGGCGAGGCGGTGGTGCGGGTCGCGTGGTCGGGGATTTGTGGTTCCGATCGCGAGGTGTTCGCGGGGACGCGGGCGGCGGGTTATGTCCGCTATCCGGTGACGCCGGGGCACGAATGGTCGGGCACGGTGGTCGAGCTGGGGCCTGGTACGGACCAGTCGTTGCTGGGGAAACCGGTGGTGGGTGAGGGTTTCCGCAACTGCGGGCGATGTGACTCGTGCCGCCGGGGCGATACCAACCTGTGCGAGGCCGCCTACGACGAGACGGGTTTCACCCGGCCTGGTGCGTGGTCGGACGAGCTGCGCCTGCCGGCGCGGTTGCTGCACGAGCTGCCGGCCGACGCCGACCTGCGGGCGGCGGCGGTGCTGGAGCCCGCCGCGTGCATGGCCGGCGCGGCACTGAAGGCGGCGGTGGTTCCGGGCGAGCGGGTGGCGGTGGTCGGTGGCGGCACCCTCGGGATGCTGGCGGTGCAGCTTTTGGCGGCGAGCAGGCCGGGTGAGCTGGTGGTGGTGGACCCGCGACAGGACCGGTTCGAGTTGGCGCGCCGGTTCGGCGCGTCGGTAGCTGCGCCTGACGACGACCTCGAGCCGTTCGACGTCGTGGTCGAGGCGGCGGGCGCGCCGGGCACGGGCCGTCTCGCGGTGACCCTGACGAAACGCGGCGGGCGGACGGTACTGACCGGCTTGGCGGGCACCGAGACCGCGCCGCTGGCCCCGGCGGACCTGGTCACTTCGGCGGTGACGGTGTTCACGGTCTTCGGTGCGTCTTCGGCGGCGTGGACGCACGCGGTCCGGGCCTTCGCGACCGGCCTGCTGGACCCGGCACCGTTGATCACACACGAGTTCGCACTGGAACAGGCGGAAGACGCCCTAGCCGCCCTCGGCGGGAAGGTACTCCTGCATCCCTGACGCGCTCCGGCGATCCCGTTCGGGGCGCCCGGTGCCGCCAGACTTCGGGCCCGGACGATCGGTTGTGTCACGCTCGGTGGCGCCAGATCCTGGAGCGAGGCGAACCCTTGCGCCGCACGACTTTCGACCAGGTCCTAGGGGTTGAACGGTGCCCTGTCTTGCACGAACTTCGATCACGTCTTGGTGGCTGGGCGGTTCTTGTGCCGCACGACGTTCGGCCAGGTCCTGGGGTTGGGCGGTTTGTTGTGCCGCACGACGTTCGATCAGGTCCTGGTGGCTGGACGACTCCTTGTGCCACCCCGAGTTCGATCGAGTCGTGGGAGCTGGGCGATCCCTTGCGCCGCGCGAAGGTGGACTGGGTCCTGGGCTGGGTGGGTCTGTTGTGTCGCGTCGAGTTCGATCGGGTTCTGGGTTAGGCGATCCCTTGCGCCGCACGACGTTCGACCGAGTGCTGGGGCCGGAGGGTTTCTTGTGTCGCGTCGCGTTCGATCAGGTCTGGAGCTAGACGATTCCTTGCGCCACCCCGAGCTCGACCAGATCCTGCGGGCGCAGGCGGAGCTGGTCGGCTATCGCGGGGATGTCTGCCGCCGGGCGTTTGAGGATCGCCGCGGCTGCCTCTGGGGACGTGACCGAGAAGAAGCTGTCCGGCGTCACCCATGTGCGGCCCGGGGCGGCGAAGGCCAGCGCGCCACCTGATCCACCTTCACCGATGACCAGTGTGGTCACCGGCACGGACGCACCCGCCACGGCGGCGAACATCTCCGCGATCGCCGCGCCGGCACCTGCTCGTTCGGCCGTACCGTCGTTCGCCGCGCCGGGGGTGTCGACGAGGGTCAGCACCGGGAAACCGAGCCGGTCGGCCAGCCGGATCAGGCGGGCAGCCGTGCGGAAACCGGACGGGAGCGTCGGCGTGCCGCACTGCGCCGCGTACGCGATCGTCAGGCCGTCACGCGAACCGAAACCGCAGCGGACACCAGGATCGACGCCACCGCACCGGTCGCCGCTGATGTTCTCGCGCCAGTCGAAATACGCGTCGAGATAGGCGTCCGCGTGCGGCCGGGAGGGCGCGCGTGCGGCTCGGACAGCATCCCAGCCCGTCTCGGGCACGCCGGCCGAGCCCAGTGCCGCGGGCGGTTCCGGTGTTGTGTGGCAACGGTTTGTCAGGAGGGGCAGCCAGCGGGCCAGCGCGCCGGGCAGGTCTTCGACGATCTGGTCGACGTGACCCGACGCCAGCTGCGACTCCGCCGTGTAGGCCGAATCGTCACCAGCAGGCCGGACACGTGAACCGGCGAAGCCGACCTGCGCGCCCGGCAACGCCAGCACCACGTCGGCGCCCGCGCCGAGGGTTGCCCAGCCGCCGCCGGTCGTCGGATCGCGCAGGACCGAGATCTGCGGAAGTCCGGCCGACCGGGTCAGCGCCGCCTGCCGCGCGATGCGCTGGAGTTGCGACAGCGCCGCCATGCCCTCCTGCATCCGGCTTCCACCGGTCGCGATGAGGGACACCACCGGCGTGCGCAGCTCGCGTGCCCGCGTGAAGGCCGCCTCGATCCGATCGCCGGTGCGCCGCCCGACCGAGCCGCCGAGGAACCCGAACTCGAACACGATCAGCGTCGCCTCGACGTCGCCGACCTTGCCCACACCGCAGACCACCGACTCCCGCTCGCCGGTCCGTGCCCCGGCTCGCGCCCTCGCCTCGTCGTAGCCCGGCCAGCCGATCGGACCGTCCACTTCGGACTCTGCGAGTGGCACGTCGAACTCGGTGAAGGCCGAGCAGATCGAGCCGATCAGCGCACGCATCAGTGCTCCAACGCCCGCTTCATCACCTTGCCCATGTCGTTGCGCGGCAAGGCATCCAGGAACCGCACCACCCGTGGCCGCTTGTGTGGCGACAGCAGGCGCGCCACATGGTCGGCCAGCTCCTGTTCGCCGGGCGCGGGACCGGAAGGCACGATCCACGCGACGATCCGCTCGCCGAGGTCGGGATCCGGCTCGCCGGTGACCGCGGCCTCCGCGACCCCGGGATGTTCGAGCAGCGCGTTCTCGATCTCCCCGGCGCCTATCTTGTAACCGCCGCTCTTGATCAGGTCGGTGGCTTTGCGCCCGACGATGCGCAGGTAGCCGTCGGCGTCGCGGGTCGCCATGTCGCCGGTGCGGAACCAGCCTCCCTCACCGGTGAACACCTCGGCCGTCGCGTCCGGGCGGTTGAGGTATTCGGTGAACAGGTTCGGCCCGCGCACGTGGATCTCGCCGACGGTCTCGCCGTCCGAGGTCTCGATCACCGCGCCCGACTCCTCGACCAGCCGCACCTCGACACCGCGCAGCGGCACGCCCACGGTCCCCGGTTTGCGTTCGCCGTCGGCCCGGACGCTCGTGTTCATCAGCGTTTCGGTCATGCCGTAGCGCTCGACGACCTGCTGCCCGGTCGCGGCTGTGATGCGCTGGTGGTCGTGTACGGGCAGCGCGGCCGACCCGGACACCAGCAGCCGTGCCCGCCCGAACGCCTTGGCCAGCTCCGGGTTGTCGCCGACCGTTTCCGCGATCCGGTGGTACATCGTCGGTACGCCGAACATCATCGTCGCCTCGCCGGACAGTTCGTTCGCCGCGCCTTCGACGGAGAACCGGCCGAGGTGGTGGACGCTGCCGCCGCGACGTAGCGGCCCGAGGATGCCGAGGATCAGGCCGTGCACGTGGAACAGCGGCAGCGCGTGCACCAGGACGTCGTCCGCGGTCCACTGCCAGGCGTCTTCGAGCGTGTCCAGTGTGGTGGCGATCGCGCGGCGGGGCAGCACGACGCCCTTGGGCGGGCCGGTGGTGCCGGACGTGTAGACGATCAGCGCGGGCGCCTCCGGATCCGGCTCGTCCGGCAATTCGCCCGGCACGCCGGTGAGCGGGATGTCCTTGCGTGACAACGTGGCCAGCGCCTCGGGCAGCGTGACGCCGGCCTCGGCTAGCACGAGCGACGGAGTGCTGTCCGACACGATGTGGCCCAGCTCGCGTTCGCCGATCTTCGGGTTGACCGGGACCGCGGGCACTCCGGCCAACAACGCGGCGAGCACCGCGACGCTGGTGTGGATGGTCGGCGTCGCCCACACCGCGACCCGGCCGGGACCGGCGTCGTGTAGCTCACGCGCCAGCGTCCCGGCGACGTCCGCCAGCTCGGCGTAGTCGAGGGAGGCTTCGCCGAACCGCAGCGCGTTCTTGGCGGGCTTCGTCGTCAGGGCCGGGAACAACCGTTCTGCCACGCTGGGCCTCCTCGCACGGAACGTCATGGGGTGAATTGGCTAAGTGGCTGAACCACTTTGCGGTCGCCCAGCCATCGGTGTCAAGCGTGCAGGGCATATCCTGGTACACCGTGCTGGTACTCGCCATCGACACCTCGACACCCGCGGTCACCGCCGGGCTGGCGACGCTGGCGGGTGCCGACGTCTCCGTGCTCGCCGAGCGCGTCACGATCAACGCCCGTGCGCACGGGGAGCTGATCACTCCGCACATCCTCGACGCCGCGAAGGCAGCCGGCGTGACGCTGCGCGAGGTCGACGCAATCGTTTGCGGCGTCGGCCCCGGCCCCTTCACCGGCCTGCGGGCCGGCATGGCCACCGCGGCCGCGCTCGCCCACGGGCTCGGCATCAACGTGTACCCGGTGTGCAGCCTCGACGGCATCGCCGCGGCCACCGAGGCGAGCGAGCCGTTCCTCGTCGTCACCGACGCGCGTCGCCGCGAGGTGTACTGGGCCGCCTACGACGCGAACGGCACCCGCACCGACGGCCCGCACGTCCAGGCGCCGGAACCGCTCGGCCTGCCGATCGCCGCCGGTGACGGCGCCCGTCTCTACGCCGAGAAGCTTGGCGTCCGCGTGCTTGAGCCGTACTACCCGACGATCGCCGGGCTCGTCACCGCCGCGAGCGATGCCTTCGACGCCGAGCCCGTTCCGCTGACGCCGCTGTACCTGCGCCGCCCGGACGCCGTCGAGCCCACCGCCAGGAAGCGGGTGACGGCGTGAAGCTCGCCCTCCTTGCCCGCAAGGACATCCCGCGCTGCGTCGAGATCGAGAAGCAGCTCTTCGCAGCCGATGATCCGTGGAGTGCCTACGCGTTCCGGTCCGAGCTCGACGCCGGTGGCTACTACCTCGGCGCGTACACCGACGGGGACGAGCTGGTCGGTTACGCCGGGCTCGCGACCGTCGGGCGCCCCGGCGACTTCGAGTCCAGCGTGCACACCATCGGCGTCGACGAGGCGTACCAGGGGCAGGGCATCGGCACCGCGCTGCTGCGTGCCCTGCTCGCGCACGCCGACGAGCTGCGTGCCCCCGTCTTCCTCGAAGTCCGCACCGACAACGACCGGGCGCTGGAGCTCTACGCCCGCCACGGCTTCACCCGGATCGGCCTGCGCAAGCGCTACTACCAGCCTTCCGGCGCTGATGCCTACACCATGAAACGCCCCTCTCGCTCGGAACAGGAGGCCGGCTGATGTCCCGGATCATCATGGGCATCGAGAGCTCCTGCGACGAGACCGGCGTGGGCCTGGTGCGGCTGCACGACGACGGTGCCGTCGAGCTGCTCGCCGACGAAGTGGCCTCCAGCGTCGAGCAGCACGCGCGGTTCGGCGGGGTGGTGCCCGAGGTCGCCAGCCGGGCCCACCTGGAAGCCATGGTGCCCACGGCGAACCGCGCCTTCGAGACCGCCGACCTCAAACTGTCCGATGTGGACGCCATCGCGGTGACCGCCGGGCCGGGGCTGGCGGGCGCACTGCTCGTCGGGGTCTCCGCGGCCAAGGCCTACTCGGCGGCGCTCGGCGTGCCGCTGTACGGCGTCAACCACCTGGCGGGCCACATCGCCGTCGACACCCTGCAGCACGGGCCGCTGCCCACGCCGTGCCTGGCGCTGCTCGTCTCCGGCGGGCACACGCAACTTCTGCGCGTGGACGACATCGCCACCGCCATCACCGAACTCGGGTCCACTGTGGACGACGCGGCGGGCGAGGCCTACGACAAGGTCGCGCGCGTGCTCGGGCTGCCGTACCCGGGCGGGCCGCCCATCGACAAGGCCGCGCGGCAGGGCAACCCCAAGGCGATCGCCTTCCCCCGGGGGATGACCGGCCCCCGCGACGCGAAGTACGACTTTTCGTTCTCCGGCTTGAAAACCGCTGTCGCCCGGTGGGTCGAGGGCGCCGAACGCCGCGGCGAGGAGATCCCGGTGAACGACGTGGCGGCCTCGTTCCAGGAAGCCGTTGCCGACGTGCTGACCGCGAAGGCCGTGCGCGCGGCGACGGACCTGGGCATCGGCACGCTCGTCATCTCCGGTGGGGTCGCGGCCAACTCGCGGCTTTCCGAGTTGGCGCGCGAACGCTGCGAAGCGGCCGGCATCGAGCTGCGCGTGCCGCGGCCACGGCTGTGCACCGACAACGGCGCGATGATCGCCGCGCTCGGCGCGCACGTGGTGGCCGCCGGGGCCGAGGAGTCCTCTTTGGACATCTCCGCGAACCCGGCGCTGCCCGTAAACGTCGTTTCGGTCTGAGCTGGTCACGCCTTCCAGTTCACACGCGGGCGGCCCGGGACGGAAGCCCGAAACCGCCCGCCTGTGGACAACTGGGTACCTGTGGACAACTCAGGGGCGCCCGACCACCACATCGTCCGCCTTCACGTACGCGACCCGGTGCCCGAACTGGATCTGCACGTATTCCGTCGTCCCGCGCACCACGACATGCGTCGACGCGTCGAACGTCGTCGCCCAGTAGTACTCCGAAGGCAGCACCGGCCCGGCCACGTACTTCTGGCCGGCGGCGAACGTGTACTGCAGTGGCACCAGATCCTGCGGCGGGATGTTCGCCGGGTACGCCCCGGCCTCCGGGAACGCCCGCCCGTACACCGGAACCGTGGCCAGACCGGCCTTCGGCGTCACCACCTGCCCCAGCACCGGCACCGCCGCCGCGCTGCGGAACCAGCCCCGCTGCCCCAGGTACCAGATCGCCGTCCAGTCGCCCCGGGTCTCGGCGACCGCGTACTGCTGGCCCGCCGAAGCCCGGCTGCCCACATCGGAGACGTCCATTGTGGACGGTGAGCCGTCTGGGTGCAGGCCCAGATCCTGCAGCAGTGGCGCGTCGTCCCGCGGCTCAGTACGGAGGATGACCGCGGACGATCCGCGCAGCGTGCACGCGGCGCCCGGGGTGTCGCAGCCGGTGAAACCGGGCTGGTTCGCGGCGAAGTCCGGCTTGATCATGACCAGCCCGGTGCTCTGCCGCGCCCAGCTGTGCAACGGCGCGCCGAGCAGCTCGAAGTAGTGGGCCCAGTCCCAGTACGGGCCCGGGTCCCAGTGCATGCCCGCGACCGTCGACGGGATCGTGCCGGGGACGTTGTCGTGGCCGATGATGTGCTGGCGGTCCAGCGGGATCCGGTACTTGTCGGCCAGGTAACGCACCAGCTTCGCCGACGTGCGGTACAGCGCCTCGGTGTACCAGCCGCCCTGCGCGCCGAAGCCCTCGTGCTCGACCCCGATGGATTTCGCGTTCACATACCAGTTCCCGGCATGCCAGCCGACGTCCTTGGTCTGGATGTGCTGCGCGATGTGCCCGTCGCTGGAGCGCAGCGTGTAGTGCCAGCCCAGGTACGTCGGGTCCTGCACCAGGCCCAGCGCAACGTCGTAGGAGCACTCGGTGTCGTGGATGACGATGTGCGTGATCTGCTGGGTCCCCGGCCGCTCGGCCTTGTCGTAGTTGCCGTAGCCGCCGTTGGGGGTTTCCTGATATGGCGCGGGAATCCACTCGGCCCACACGTCCGGCGGCGCCTCGACGTCACCGCGCGCCGACGCGGGCAGGCCCAGCGAGCGGAGCTGGCCACGGGCGGGGGAGACGTTCGTGGCGTCCAGCCGGACGTCCTGGCCGTCGTCGGTCACCCGGCTCGCGCCACTGGTGATCGTGCGGTAGACCTCGTCGGCGAAGAACGCGGCGGCGGTCGAGTCCGTCGCGCCGCTGTAGCGGGCCACGGCGCCGTACCAGTCCGCCGGGCTGTCGCTCTTGATGCCCAGTTCTCGTTGGTACTGAGCCAAAACTGCCGCGCCACCGCGGATGTTCTGCACGGCATCGGTACGCAGTTCGGCCGGGTTCGCGCCGGTCAGCTCGGCGGCGAGGTCGACCGTCTGCAGGGCAGGTACCGGCGCGGCATGCTGTGGTTCGGCGGGCCGCAGCGCCGCGCGGGCGAGGTCGCCGCGCGGGTCCTCGGTGCCCTTGTCGTGGTGGCTGCCGCCCGCGGCGACCGTGCGCAGGTCGGTCAGGTGCATCGGCCCGAAACCGGCGCCCGTGCTCGGCGTGCCCGCGTTGTAGTCCCAGCGCGACTTCAGGTACGAGACGCCCAGCAGCACCTGCTCTGGCACCCCGAACTCGGCAGCGGCCGCGGCGAAGGCCCGCTGCCGTGAGCCGCCGACGGTGGCCGAGGCGGTACCGGGCAGCAGCGCGAATCCCGCTGTCCCTGCCGCGGCCGCGAGCGCGGTCCGGCGCGTGAACGGATCCATGGTTCTCCCTCGCCTGCGAACGATGTGCAGAACCTACAACCCGTCCGCAGGTTTGGGGAGCGCCTTTCGTACGCCGTGGCGGGAAAGTTGGTGAAAGGCTCAGCGAATCGGTTCAGGTGCCGGCCGGGTGTCGAAACTTTCGCGCGCGGCCATGATCTCGTCGGCGCGGGCTTCGGCCCAGTGACCGAGCGCATTCATCAGATCGCCGGCCTCGGTGCCCAGCGCCGTCACCGAGTACTCGACGCGCGGCGGCACCGTGGGATACACGTCGCGACGCACGAGTCCGTCGCGTTCGAGCAAGCGCAGGGTCTGGGTGAGCATCTTCTGTGTGACGCCCTCGAGTTGCCGTCGCAGTTCGCTGAACCGCAGCGGCCCGTCTTCCTGTCGCAGCGCGCCGAGTACGAGCAGCGCCCACTTGTTGGCGAGGGTCTCGAGCACCTGGCGGGCGGGACAGGTGCGCAGGTACGACTCGACAGTATCCATCAGGTACCTGGATATCAAAAAGGTGCCTTCTTCACAACAGATACCAACGGCTCGACGATGACGGTGTGAAAGCGATCAACGTGAGCAGGTTCGGCGGTCCCGAGGTCTTGGAGCTCGTCGAGGAGGCAGTTCCCGTGCCCGGCGCGGGCGAGGTGCTGGTCCGGGTGCGTGCGGCGAGCGTCAACCCGGTCGACTGGAAGGTGCGCAGCGGTCTCCTCGACGCGCTGGGGCCGGCGCCGCTGCGCGTCGGGTTCGACTTCTCCGGCGAGGTCGGCGGGTGCGACGTCTACGGGATGTGGCTGAGCCGCACGGGCGCGTACGCGGAGTACGTCGTCGCGCCGGAGGATGCGTTGGCGCCCAAGCCATCCGGCTTGAGCCACGTGCAGGCGGCCGCGCTGCCGTCGGTGGCTTTGACCGCCTACCAGGCGTTGCGCGATGTCCAAAGCGGACAGCGCGTCCTGGTGCACGCCGCCGCCGGTGGGATCGGGCACCTCGCGGTGCAGCTCGCCTCGCTGGCCGGCGCGTACGTCATCGGGACCGCGCGGGCGGCCAACCACGCCTTCGTGAAGGAACTCGGCGCGCACGAGGTGATCGACTACACCGCCACGGACTTCACCACGGCGGTGCGCGACGTCGACGTGGTGTTCGACCTCGTCGGTGGCGGCTACGGCAAACGCTCGCTGGAAGTCCTTGCGCCGCAAGGGGTTCTGCTCGACGCGGTCGGGGACGACGCGGAGGGTGACCCGCGCTACCGGCGGGTCTGGGTGCAGTCGTCCGGGACGGACCTGGCGGCGATCGGCGAACTGGTGGAGGCCGGGAAGCTGCGCGTACACGTCGCACGGACGTTCCCGCTGGCGGACGCGGCGAAAGCGCACGAACTGAGTGAAACCGGACGGGTACGCGGCAAGATCGTGCTGGAGGTGTGAGGCCCGCCTTCGCGCGCGGGTACGGTCAGCACTGACCGGGCGATCGCGGCCGGAGCGACGAAGGTACCGACAGGTGGAGGTTCGGTGAACCTCCACATCATCGGGCAGGCCGTGGGGCTCTTCGCCGTCACCAACATCGACGACACCGTCGTCCTCGCTCTCTTCTTCGCCCAGGGCATCGGCCGCCACGGAGCGACTCGCGACATCGCGCTCGGCCAGTATCTCGGGTTCGTCGTCATCCTTGGTGTCTCCGTCGCAGCGGCATTCGGCGCGACCTTCCTGCCCGACAACGCCATCCCGTACCTCGGCCTGCTGCCACTCGCCCTCGGCATCAAGGCCGCCGTCGAAGCGTGGCGCCACCGCAAGTACCCCGGCGAGGAGAAAGCCAGCCGGGGGAGTGGTCCCAAAATCCTCGACGTAGCACTGGTCACCGTCGCCAACGGCGGCGACAACATCGGTGTCTACGTGCCCGTCTTCGCCACCGCGGGCATCGGCGGGATCAGCGTCTACGTCGTCGTGTTCCTGGTCCTGCTCGCCGCACTGCTCGTGCTGGGAAGGTACTTCGCCACCCGGCCGGGCATCACGAAAGTGCTCGCACGCTGGGGCCACATCCTGCTGCCCGTCGTCCTGATCGGCATCGGGCTGCTCATCCTCATCGAGGGCGGAGCCTTCGGTATTTAGCTCACCTGGCAGTTCGGAGCCGCTCCCAGGAAGTCCGCCGCCGTGTTGTCCGAGGTTGCGCCGGAGGCTGGAGTCTCGCTCGACCGAAGGAACCCCGATCAGCGAACCCACCAGAGGCTGGATGCCGAGATCCTGACCGCGAGCAGATGAGGCCCGGCAGGAACGGCACGGAACCGCACGGAACAGTGTCCCTGCTCGAAGCCCCACGTCAGGGCCTTTCGACCGGTCGAGTGCGACCCTGCTTGCGGCGTTGGCACTCGCGTGGCTAGAGTGCTAAATGCACGGCACCGCACACGCCCCGGCACCCGCGACGGCGGGGGTGGTAGGCGCCAAAACCTGTAAGTACCTGCCAACGCTTTCGACGACCCGTGGAGGTCAACCCGGTGAGCGTGAACATCAAACCGCTCGAGGACAAGATCGTTGTCCAGACGAGCGAGGCCGAGGAGACGACGGCTTCCGGTCTCGTCATCCCCGACACCGCGAAGGAAAAGCCCCAGGAGGGCAAGGTTCTGGCCGTGGGCCCGGGCCGCGTGGACGACAAGGGCACCCGCATCCCGGTGGATGTGGCTGTCGGCGACGTCGTGATCTACTCCAAGTACGGCGGCACCGAGGTCAAGTACAACGGTGAGGACTACTTGATCCTGTCCGCTCGCGACGTGCTGGCCGTCGTCAACTGACGGACCGGCGCACGCATCGAACGCCCCGGGCCCCGCTTAGCCGGGGGCCGGGGCGTTCTGCGGTCTAGAGAGGACTCAAATGCCTAAGCAGATCAACTTCGACGAGGACGCTCGTCGGGCGCTCGAGCGCGGGGTGAACAAGCTCGCCGACGCGGTCAAGGTCACCCTCGGGCCGCGCGGCCGGCACGTCGTGCTGGACAAGAAGTTCGGCGGCCCGACCATCACGCTCGACGGCGTGACGGTGGCCCGGGAGATCGACCTCGACGACCCGTTCGAGAACCTCGGCGCCCAGCTGGCCAAGAACGTCGCCACGAAGACCAACGACGTCGCCGGTGACGGCACCACCACGGCCACCGTGCTGGCGCAGTCCCTGGTTCGGGTCGGCCTGCGCAACGTGGCCGCCGGCGCCAACCCAACCGCGCTCGGTCGCGGTATCGAGGCGGCGGCCGAGAAGGTCATCGAGGTGCTCAAGAGCAAGGCCACGCCGGTCAAGGGCCGCGAGAGCATCGCCCAGGTCGGCACGGTCACCTCCCGGGACGCCACGATCGGTGAGCTGCTCGGCGAGGCCGTGGAGAAGGTCGGCGAGGACGGCGTGATCACCGTGGAGGAGTCCTCCACGATGGCCACCGAGCTCGAGATCACCGAGGGCGTCCAGTTCGACAAGGGCTACCTGTCGGCGTACTTCGCGACCAACCCCGAAGAGCAGCGCGCGATCCTCGAGAACGCGTACGTGCTGCTGCACCGCGAGAAGATCTCCGCGCTGGCGGACCTGCTCCCGGTGCTGGAGAAGGTCGTGGAGGCCAAGCGGCCGCTGCTGATCATCGCCGAGGACGTCGACGGCGAGGCGCTGTCCACCCTGGTGGTCAACTCCCTGCGCAAGACGATCAACGCGGTCGCCGTGAAGGCGCCGTTCTTCGGTGACCGCCGCAAGGCGTTCCTGGACGACCTCGGCGTCGTCACGGGCGCGCAGGTCATCTCGTCCGAGATCGGCATGAAGCTGTCCGAGATCGGGCTCGACGCGCTGGGCTCCGCGCGGCGCATCGAGGTCACCAAGGACTTCACGACGATCGTGGACGGGGCCGGCACCAAGGACGACATCACCGCGCGGATCGCCCAGATCCGCAAGGAGATCGAGACCACCGACTCCGACTGGGACCGTGAGAAGCTGCAGGAGCGGCTGGCCAAGCTGGGTGGCGGCGTCGCCGTCATCAAGGTCGGTGCGGCCACCGAGACCGAGCTCAACGAGCGCAAGCACCGCATCGAGGACGCCGTGGCCGCCACCAAGGCAGCCGTCGAGGAGGGCATCGTGCCCGGCGGTGGCTCGGCGCTCGTGCACGCGGTCAAGGAGCTCGGCGACCTGGGGCTCACCGGGGACGAGGCGACGGGCGTGAAGATCGTCCGCGACGCGCTCTCCGCGCCGCTGTACTGGATCGCCAGCAACGCCGGCTTCGAGGGCGCGGTCATCGTGTCCAAGGTGCAGGAGCAGGGCTGGGGCCACGGTCTGAACGCGGCCACCGGTGAGATCACCGACCTGCTCGCGGCGGGCATCGTCGACCCGGTGAAGGTCACCCGCTCCGCGGTGGCCAACGCGGCGTCGATCGCCCGGCTGGTGCTCACCACGGAGAGCTCCGTGGTCGAGAAGCCGGTCGAGGAGGACGAAGACGCGCACGGCCACGGTCACGGCCACGCGCACTGACGCATCCGCAAGTCGGAAAAGGGGCGGTTCCCGGCCGGGAACCGCCCCTTTTTCGTTATTTCCACGCATGAAAAAGGGGGTGACGCCCGCGCGGGCGTCACCCCCTTTTCCTCCCCCTCACTGGCCGGAAAGACTCAGCTGGCGCTTACCGGTCTTGAGGATGTTGTCCCGCTCGGACTCGGAAAGACCGCCCCAGATGCCGTACGGCTCGTGCACGGCCAGTGCGTGTTCCCGGCACAACCGCAGAACCGGGCAGGACTGGCAAATCGCTTTCGCCCGGGCCTCCCGTCGTGCCCTGGCCGGTCCGCGCTCCCCGTCAGGATGGAAGAAAGCAGCACTGTCCATCCCTCGGCAGGACCCCTCCAGCTGCCAGTCCCAGATATCTGCGTTGGGACCGGGAAGCCTGCGCGTGTCTGCCATCGTGACCGCCTCCGTTATTCGGTCGGATCCCCTCGTTGTCGCACTCCGACTACTCCATTCGGTGCAACGGCGGTAACGTTAGAAGCGCGCCAATAGTTGTTCAAGGAAATCGGTGGGATTCATCCTTTGGATGTCCCCCGCAAGCGTGAGTATGCGATCTTCCGCAGGTGGGCCTGCATAACTTCCAGGTTGCTGGGTAGTCATGCGTCGGCGATATTTGATCGAATGGATCGCGCACGGCAGGCAGAGCCGACGATGCCGGTGGCCGCCGTGGCCAGGCGGCTCGGCGTCGCCCCGGCCACGCTCCGCACCTGGGACCGGCGGTACGGGCTCGGCCCGAGCAGGCACACGGGCGGCAAGCACCGCCGCTACGGCGCCACCGACATCAGCCGTCTCGAACTCATGCAGCGCGCCCTGCTCCGGGGCGCCTCGACGGCGGAAGCCGCCCGGTTCGCGCTCGACGCGGCGATCACCGACGGACCCGCCGAGACCCGCCCCGCGCGGGCCGACCCCGACCGTTCCGTCGCGCGGCGGCTGCGCGGCGCCGCGTTCGCCCTGGACGCCGCCGCGACCCAGCGCCTGCTCGCGGCGGCGATCGCGGACGCCGGCGCCGGAGCGGCCTGGGAGACCGTCATCGAGCCGGTGCTGACCGCGTTCGGCGCGGGCTGGCACGGCACGCACGCCGGCGCCGAGGCCGAGTACCTGCTGACCGAGTCCGTGCTGGCCGCGCTGATCCGGGCGACGCCGCTGCTGGAGCAGCCGCGTAACTCCCGGCCGGTGCTGCTGAGTACCGTGCCGGACGAGCGATCGGCCCTTCCGCTGTACGCGCTGGCCGCCTGCCTGGCCGAACGCGGGATCAGCGCCCAGGTCTTCGGGACCGCGCCACCGGCCGAAGTGCTGGCCGTCGCCGTGCGGCGCAGCGCACCCGCCGCCGTCGTGCTGCGGGCCCAGCGGAGCACGATGGCCGACGGCGGGTTGTTCCCGCGCGTGTCGCGCGGCCGCCAGCGCAGCCGGGTGTTCGCCTGGGGACCCGGCTGGGGCGGCGCCGCCTTGCCCGACAAGGTCGAGTTGTTGCCTGACCTGCGCGAGGCGGCCGAACGCATCGAATATGTCTTACTTGGTCGCTAAGCGCCGGCCCCTCACCCGACCACCACCCCTCATCGAGGCGCTTCGCGCCGCTAGTTTGGTCGCGTGCCCATGGAAGAGCTGCGACGGGCGGCCTTCGGCGACCTGCCGGTGGTCCCGTCCGGTGTGCCCGCGTCGCCGCGCGCGAAGCTGCTGACCGCGATCGTGCTCGGCGCGCAGGGCCGGTACGCGAGTGCGGCGACGCTGCTGGACGAGGTCGCGGGCGGCCGGGATCGGGTGCTCGGGTCGCTTGCCCGGTCGACCTTCGCGTCGCATCGCCGTCAGCTCGGCGGGCATCGCGCCGCCTTCGGACCCGATGGCGGCGCGCTCCGGCTCGTGACCGGCCTGTCCGGTGACGAGGACCCGGACGGTCTCGATGCCGAGGGGGCGCGGGCCGACGCGCTGCTCGGCCTGGCCGCCGACAACCTGGGCGTCGGCCGGCTGCCGCTCGCCCGGCGCCTGGTGGCCCGCGTGACGGCGCGGAGCTGGCGGTCGAAGGTCCGGCTGGGCTGGGTCACCGCCGAGATCGAGCTCGCCGGCGGCCGGCCGGCCGGCGCGGTGGCTCCGGCGGAGTCCGCGCTCGAATTCGCGACGGCGGCCGGCGCGCTGCGGCACGTCGTGAAATCCCAGCTCGTGCTCGCCGCCGCGCTGGGGGCCGCGGGAGACCGTGAACGAGCGGTGCACCTCATCGACGAAGCACTCGCGGTGACCGACAAGTTCGCACTACGCTCCTTGAGCTGGCCCGCCGGACTGCTCGCTGCGGAGCACCGGCCCGGCGGGGGTGGCCGTGATCGATCCAGCGTCGAGGCGCTGGTACACGCTGTGTTACTACGAACCGATCCGGACGGGAGGCGGCTGGCGAGTGAATCGCCGTGGGTCCCGGCGTGACGCCGGTTGGAGCAGCCGAGGTGGCCATACCGACATCCGGGCGAAGATCTTCCAAAAAAAGCCACCGGATCGTGTCAAGGTTCGGCCTAAAGCGTCCGATAGGGGATATGGAAGGTCACCCGGCTGCAGGAAGGAAACCCCGTGACTACGGTCTTGATCTGCGACGACCGACGCAGTGTCCGCGAAGGGCTCACTCGCGTGATGTCTGCTGTCCCCGGCGTCAGTCGCATCGACTGCGTAGCGCACGGTGACGAGTTGCTGGCCAGGTATTCGCGCCAGCCGGTGGACGTCGTCCTCGTCGGCACCCAGCGCGCGATGCCGGCCGGGGTGGAGGCGACTCGGCGGCTGGTGTCCGCCAATCCCCAGGCGAACGTGATCGTCTTCGGCGCGCCCGACGATGCCTCGAGCATCGCCGCCGCGATCGCCGGGGGCGCCCGCGGTTACCTGAGGTGGGACGCCTCTCGCCCCGAGCTCGTGGCCGCACTGGCGCACACGCTGGCGAGCACCTCGGTGCCCGCACCGCGTCAGCCCGCCGATCCCGGCGTCCAGCTCACCGAACGCGAATTGCAGGTACTGCGGGGGATGAGTCAGGGCAAGAGCAACGGCCAGATCGGCCGCGAGCTCTACCTGTCGGAAGACACCGTGAAGACGCACGCCCGCCGGCTGTTCCGCAAGCTGGGCGTGCGGGACCGCGCGCAGGCGGTCGCCCACGGTTTCCGCCGCGGGCTCGTGTCCTGACGGACGCGCTTTTCTGAGTATCTTTCATATTGTAAGCTGCGCAAGCTCGTTGAATTCTTGAACACCTTTGCGTGACGCTCGCCCGGCGCGCCCCGGATAATCGGGGCGCGCCGATGGCGACCGTGCACGAGCGATGTCGACGCCGGGCGGTACGGTGGGCATCACCGGTGCGAGGGATGTTCGATCTCGCGTGCCGTCATTTTGTACGCCTACACGTAACGCTGGGACTGTTGTCTGCGATGGCCAATGTGGGGGACGGACTGGAGGAGTCAGTCGCCGCCGCCGTCGAGGGAGATCCTCAGGCGACCGAGCGGCTGCTTGCTGCTATCCGTCCTCTAGTGGTGCGGTATTGCCGCGCCCGAGTAGGCCGGCAGGAGCGTTCGTTCGCTTCGGCAGACGACGTAGCTCAGGAGGTGTGTCTCGCGGTGCTCACGGCCCTGCCTTCGTACCGTGACCAAGGGCGCCCGTTCCTGGCTTTCGTGTACGGCATCGCCCAGCACAAGGTGGCCGACGCGCATCGCGCGGCCGCTCGTAACCGGGCCGAGCCGGTGGCCGAGATCCCGGACGAGATCGAGGGCGATATCGGTCCGGAGCAGCATGCCCTGCAAGGGGAGTTGAACGAGCGGATGGCCCAGTTGCTCCGGGTGTTGCCGGACAAACAACGCGAGATCGTGGTGCTTCGAGTGGTCGTGGGGTTGTCTGCTGAAGAGACCGCGGAAGCGGTCGACTCGACACCGGGTGCGGTGCGGGTCGCGCAGCATCGTGCCCTCGCGCGCCTCCGCAAGGCGCTGGCGTCCGAGGAGGTGGCCTGAGTGACCGACCGCGACAGCCGCGACGAGATCAGACGTGAGCTCGGTGGGTACGACGACACGATGAGTGCGTCGCAGGCGGCGTTCGAGGCCGATCTGTCCGCCGTGCACGCAGATGACGCACTGCTGGACGCCCTCGGTGGCTCCGATCCCAAGGTGGCGGACAGCCTCGGGGACCAGGAACTGAACGCACTGCTGCTGGCCTGGCGGCGTGACATCGACAGTGAACCGCTCGCCGAGCTTGTCGACACCGATACCGCGGTCGTCACCGTGAAGACCGCGGCGCTGGCGCAGAAACACGGGCAGCGCGCCCGGAAGCGGCGGATCCTCGTGCCGGTGGCGGTCGCCGCCGCGGTGCTGGCCATCGCCTTCAGCGGCACCAGCATCGCCGCGCGGGACGCCCAGCCCGGGGACGCGCTGTGGGGCCTGACGAAGGTCCTCTACTCCGACCACGCCCGCTCGGTCGAGGCCGCCTCCGCGGCGCGCACCGACCTGCAGCAGGCGAGCATCGCGCTGTCCCAGGGCCGCATCGCCGAGGCGCAGCAGGCGCTCGCGGAGGCGGCCGCGAAGCTGTCGCAGGTCGCCACCGAGGACAACCTGGCCCAGCTGATGCGGGAGCACCAGCAGCTCACCGCGATGCTGCAGAACCCGTCGGCGCCGGAAACCCCGCGGCCGCCGACCTCGCAGTCGTCGACGTCCCAGGCGATGTCCTCGACCACGACGACCCCGCCGCCGAGCACGACCACGACGACGCCACCGCCGGCGACCAGCTCGAGCCAGCCGCCGCCGTCCTCGGAAAGCCCGAGCTCTTCGCCGCCCACCACGGGCACCAGCTCGGCGTCCGCGGCGGGCACGGGCGGCAGCACGGTCCGCTACGACACGACGGACTCCAACAACGCTCCCGGCAAGCAGCCGGCCAGTGTGGACACCGGCGCCACCAGCGGCGGGTGATCGGGCGGGCCCGGGCCCGAGCCTCAGTAAGCGCTTTCCGTCGCGGTCACGCCGTCCGCGAACCCGCGGCAGTAGTCCCAGCTGACGTAGTCCGCCGGGTCCGGGTCGTACGCGGGCTCGTGCGGGCGCATCCGGCCGTCGGCGAGCAGCTGTTCGAGGCTCGCGCGCAGCAGATGCCAGTCGTGGTAATGCGGTTGGTCACATTCCCCGCAGTCCACGACGATGCCCCGGACCCCGCGCGGCTCCAGCAGCGCCTGGTAGACGGCCAGGTCGGACAGGTCGGCCAGCAGCTCCGTGCGGGCGCGGGAGTCCATCGGTTCGTCCAGGTCATCGGCGAAAGCGTCGAGATCCTTGGCGGGGTCGTCGGGGTCGTCGGCGAACGGGTCCGGGGGCAACAGGTCGTGCGGCACGGCCTGCACGGTACCGGGCCGGGGTGGGGAGCTGTCCAGATACCATCGACAAGGAGTTCTCCGATCTGCCAGGAAGGTCTGTCACCAGCCATGACGAGCGAGTTCAACCCAGAAGACAAGTTCGCGATGCTGGGCCTGACCTTTGACGACGTGCTGCTGCTGCCGGCGGAGTCCGACATCCTCCCCAGCGCGGTCGACACCGGCACCCGGCTGTCCCGCAACGTCACGCTCCACATGCCGATCGTGTCCGCCGCGATGGACACCGTGACCGAGGCGCGGATGGCCATCGCGATGGCCCGCCAGGGCGGGATGGGCGTCCTGCACCGGAACCTGCCGACCGACGAGCAGGCCGCCGCGGTCGAGGTGGTCAAGCGGTCCGAGGCCGGCATGGTGACGGACCCGGTCACCTGCTCCCCCGAGGACACCCTCGCCGAGGTCGACGCGCTGTGCGCGCGTTTCCGCATCTCCGGCGTCCCGGTCACCGACGCGGCGGGCCAGCTGGTCGGCATCATCACCAACCGCGACATGCGCTTCGAGGTGGACTACAGCCGCCCGGTCAGCGAGGTCATGACCACCAAGGGGCTCATCACCGCGCAGGTCGGGGTCACCGCGGACGCGGCGCTCGGGCTGCTGCGCCGGCACAAGATCGAGAAGCTGCCGATCGTGGACGGCGCGGGCAAGCTGCGCGGGCTGATCACCGTCAAGGACTTCGTCAAGACCGAGCAGTATCCCGACGCCACCAAGGACCCGGACGGCCGTCTCGTGGTCGGCGCGGCCGTCGGCGTCGGCACCGCGGGCCACCAGCGCGCGATGGCGCTGGCCGACGCGGGGGTGGACGTGCTGATGGTGGACACCGCGCACGGCCATGCTCGCGCGGTGATCGACATGGTCACGACGCTGAAGAAGGAACTGGGCGACACCGTCGACGTCGTCGGCGGGAACGTGGCCACCCGCGCCGGGGCGCAAGCGCTGGTGGACGCGGGTGCGGACGCGGTCAAGGTCGGCGTCGGGCCGGGCTCGATCTGCACCACGCGGGTCGTCGCGGGTGTCGGCGTGCCGCAGATTTCCGCGATCTACGAGGCCGACAAGGCCTGCCGTCCGGCGGGCGTGCCGGTGATCGGCGACGGTGGCATCCAGTACTCGGGGGACATCGTCAAGGCCATCACCGCGGGCGCGTCGAGCGTGATGCTCGGCAGCCTGCTCGCGGGCACCGGTGAGTCGCCGGGTGAGCTGATCCTGGTGAACGGCAAGCAGTTCAAGGTCTACCGGGGGATGGGCTCGCTCGGCGCGATGTCTTCGCGCGACGGCCGGAAGTCCTACTCGAAGGACCGCTACGCCCAGGACGACGTGCTCAGCGAAGACAAGCTCGTCCCCGAGGGCATCGAGGGACGCATCCAGTTCCGCGGGCCGCTGGCCAACGTCGTGCACCAGCTCGTCGGCGGCCTCCGGATGGGCATGGGCTACGCGGGTGCGGAGACGGTCGCGCAGCTGCAGCAGGCGCAGCTGGTGCGGATCACCGCGGCGGGCCTCAAGGAGAGCCACCCGCACGACATCACGATGACCGTCGAGGCGCCCAACTACATCGCCCGCTGACGGGCCTTCAGCACACGAGAGGGGATCCGCACGTGCGGGATCTGATCGAGATCGGGATGGGGCGGACCGCGCGGCGCGCGTACGACCTCGACGACGTGGAGATCGTCCCGTCGCGCCGGACGCGTTCGTCGGCGGTGGTCTCGACCACCTGGCAGATCGACGCCTACCGGTTCGACCTTCCGCTCGTCACGCATCCGACCGACGCGATCGTGTCGCCGGCCAGTGCCGTGGAGATCGGGCAGCAGGGCGGGCTCGGGGTGCTCAACGCCGAGGGCCTGTGGGCCCGGCACGCCGATGTCGAGAAGGCCATGCAGCGGCTGCTCGACACGGTGCAGGACGAGGACCCGACCGCGCTCGTGCGGGTGCTGCAGGAGCTGCATTCGGCGCCGGTGCAGCCGGAGCTGCTGGACGAGGCGCTGCGCACGGTCCGCGAGTCGGGGGTGACGGTCGCCGCGCGGGTGAGCCCGCAGCGGGCCGCCGTGCTGACCCCGCACCTGATCGCCGCGGGGGTGGAGATCCTGGTCGTGCAGGGCACGATCATCTCGGCCGAGCACGTGGTCTCGGGCGACGCGGACCCGCTCGACCTCAAGGAGTTCATCGGCGGGCTCGACGTGCCGGTGATCGCGGGCGGGGTCGCCGACTACCGCACGGCGATGCACCTGATGCGCACCGGTGCCGCGGGCGTCATCGTCGGCCATGGCTACACGCCGGGCATCACGAGCACGGACCGGGTGCTGGGCATCGGGGTGCCGATGGCCACCGCGATCATCGACGCGGCCGCCGCCCGCCGGGACTACCTCGACGAGACGGGCGGCCGCTACGTGCACGTGCTGGCCGACGGCGGCATGACCTGTTCCGGCGATATCGCGAAGGCGATCGCCTGCGGCGCGGACGCGGTCATGCTGGGCGCGCCGCTCGCGGCGTCCTCGACCGCGCCCGGGCACGGGCTGTACTGGACCGCCGCGGCCGCGCACCCGTCGCTGCCGCGTTCGCGCGTGGCCGCGGGCCCGGACATCGAGGTCGACCTGAAGACGCTGCTGTTCGGGCCCTCCTCGGACGCCGACGGGGCGATCAACCTGTTCGGTGCGCTGCGCCGCGCGATGGCGAAGACGGGGTATTCGGATCTGAAGGAGTTCCAGCGTGTCGGGCTGTCCGTGCGCGGCTGAACCCATCGGTAACTTACTCCTGGTCAGGAGCCGGCCCCGGCGTTACCCTTTTTGGTGTGACCGCGAGTAACAGCAGCGCAGCTGACTATGACGTGATCGTGGTCGGATCGGGCTTCGGCGGCAGCGTCGCGGCCCTCCGGCTCACCGAGAAGGGCTACCGGGTCGCCGTGCTGGAGGCCGGCCGGCGGTTCGCCGACGACGAGTTCGCGAAGACGTCCTGGGACCTCAAGCGGTACCTGTGGGCGCCCGCGCTCGGCTGCTTCGGCATCCAGCGTATCCACCTGCTCAACAACGTCATGGTGCTCGCGGGCGCCGGGGTCGGCGGTGGCTCGCTGGTCTACGCGAACACGCTGTACCGGCCGCTGAAGCCGTTCTACCGCGACCGGCAGTGGGCACACATCACCGACTGGGAGGCCGAACTCGCGCCGCACTACGACCAGGCGAGCCGGATGCTGGGCGTGGTCACGAACCCGACGGTCACGCCGTCGGACGAGGTGATGCGCAAGGTCGCGGCGGACATGGGGGTCGCGGACAGCTACCACCCCACGCCCGTCGGGGTGTATTTCGGCAAGCCCGGCGAGCAGGTGGCCGACCCGTACTTCGGTGGTGCCGGGCCGGAACGCGTCGGCTGCACCGAATGTGGTGCGTGCATGACCGGGTGCCGGGTGGGCGCGAAGAACACGCTGGTCAAGAACTACCTGTACCTCGCGGAACGGGGTGGCGCGAAGGTCCTTCCGATGTCCACTGTGGACACCGTGCGGCCGCGGGCGGGCGGTTCGTTCGTCGTCGAGGTGCACCGGACGGGCTCGAAGCGTTCCCGTAGCACGCTGACCGCGGGCCAGGTCGTGCTGGCGGCGGGCACCTGGGGTACCCAGCAGTTGCTGCATCGCATGCGGGACAAGGGTGTGCTGCCGGAGTTGTCCGCGCGGTTCGGTGAGCTGACCCGGACGAACTCGGAGGCGATCATCGGCGCCGGACGGCTGTCGGTCGATCCCGCGCAGGACTTCAGCCGCGGCGTGGCGATCACGTCGTCGATCCACCCGGACGAGACCACGCACATCGAGCCGGTGCGGTACGGCAAGGGCAGCAACGCGATGAGCCTGCTGCAGACGATCGCGACGGACGGTTCGCTGAAGGCGCCGCGGTGGCGGCAGATGCTGGCGACGATGCTGCGGCATCCGGTGCGGTCGCTGCGGATGCTCAACGGGTACCGGTGGAGCGAGCGGACCGTGATCCTGCTGGTGATGCAGAGCCTCGACAACTCGATCACGACGTTCACCAGGCGCGGCCTGTTCGGGCGGCGGCGATACACGTCGAAGCAGGGGCACGGGGAGCCGAACCCGTCGTTCATCCCGGCCGGGCACGAGGCGAACCTGCGCACGGCCGAGCACATCGACGGCGTCGCGGGCGGGACGTGGGGCGAGATCTTCGACATCCCGCTGACGGCCCACTTCATCGGCGGCGCGCCGATCGGTGTCTCCGTCGCCGACGGCGTGATCGACCCGTACCACCGCGTGTTCAACTACCCCGGCCTGTCCATTGTGGACGGGACAGCGGTCACGGCGAACCTGGGTGTGAACCCGTCGCTCACCATCGCGGCACAGGCCGAGCGGGCGTTTTCCTTCTGGCCCAACAAGGGCGAGGCCGACCCGAGGCCCGCGCAGGAGGCGGGGTACCAGCGGCTCGACCCGGTCGCGCCGAAGAACCCCGCCGTCCCCGCGGAAGCCCCGGCGGCACTGCGTTCGGTCTAGCGCCCGCCGATCGGCGTGTTTGCTCCTCCCGTCGGTGAGTTGGCTCCCGGCGTCGGTGAGTTGGCCTCCCGCGCAAACGGGCCGCGTGGCGGGCCAATTCACCGACGTGACGGGCAAACTCACCGACGTGGCGGGCAAACACGGCGGGCGGCTTACAGCTCGATCCCGGTGAACACCGTGACGTGCTCCTCCGTCAGGTCGTGCATCGCGGCGAGGACGCCTTCGCGGCCGACGCCGGAGCCCTTGACGCCGCCGTAGGGCATCTGGTCCGCGCGGTACGAAGGCACGTCGCCGACGATGATGCCGCCGACTTCGAGTTCGGCCGAAGCGCGGAAAGCCTGCTGCACGTCGCGTGTGAACACGCCTGCCTGCAACCCGTACGCCGAGGCGTTGACCGCGGCGAAAGCCTCATCCGGGCTGTCCACAATGGACAAAGCGAGCACTGGGCCGAAGATCTCCTCCGCCCAGGCCTTGGCGTCCACCGGCACATCCGTCAGCAGCGTGGGCTCGACGCTCGCACCCTCCCGCGTACCGCCGGTCAGCACCTTCGCGCCACCGGCCACGGCGTCCTCGACCCACGCCACGATCCGCTTCGCCGCCGCCTCGTCCACCACCGGGCCCACGTCGACCGTCGTGTCGTACGGGTCGCCGGTCTTCTGCGCCCGCACGGCGTCCACCAACGCCGGCACGAACTCGTCCGCGACGGACCGCTCCACGATCACCCGCTGCACCGCGATGCACGACTGCCCGGCCTGGTAGTTCCCGAACGTCGCGATGCGCGCCGCGGCACCCGGCAGGTCCGGCCAGTCACCGAGGACGACCGCCGCCGCGTTGCCGCCCAGCTCCAGCACGATGTGCTTGCGCGGCGCCGCCTCGGCCAGCGACCAGCCGACCGGGCCGGAACCGGTGAACGACACCACCGGCAGCCGCGGGTCCGCGACGAGCGCGCCCGTCTCGGCATTTCCCAGCGGCAGCACGGAGAAAGCGCCTTCCGGCAGATCCGTCTCAGCGAGGATCTCGCCCAGGATCAGAGCCGACAACGGGGTGCGCGGCGCCGGCTTGACGATGATCGGCGCGCCGACCGCGAGCGAGGGCGCGACCTTGTGCGCGACCAGGTTCAGCGGGAAGTTGAACGGCGCGATACCCAGCACCGGACCGCGCGGCACGCGCCGGACCAGCGCGAGCCGCCCTTCGCCGCCGGCATCGGTGTCGAGCCGCTGGACCTCACCGGTGAACCGGCGGGCTTCCTCGGCGGCGATCCGGAACACCGAGACCGCGCGCTTCACCTCGACCTCGGCCCACTTGTACGGCTTGCCGTTCTCGGCGGTGATGACCTCGGCCAGCTCCTCGGCGCGCGCGGCGAGCCGGCGGGACACGTGGTCCAGCGCGGCGGCCCGGACGTGCGCGGGCGAGCGGCGGAATTCGGGCGCGACCGCCACGGCCGCCGCCACGGCCCGTTCCACCTGGTCGGGACCGGGCACGGCGACGGTGGCGACCTCGCTGCCGTCCATCGGGTGCGTGACCTCGAGCGTGCCGGTGCCCTGCTCCGCCCGGCCGGCGATCCACGCGGGGCGTGGCTCCGGAGTGATGGTGTCCATGACACCAAGGTAAGGCGCGCCGGTTTGGTCCGGGCCGGGGGAGGCGTGGTGTGGCTCACCTGGGACGATGGTTGTCTCGGCTCAGGTAGGAGGTGCGGGTTGGGTCCCGTCGTCGTGGTGGACTTCGGCGCGCAGTACGCGCAGCTGATCGCGCGCCGGGTCCGCGAAGCCCAGGTGTACTCCGAGGTGGTGCCGCACGACGCCACGGTCGAGGAGATCATGGCGCGTAACCCCGCCGCGATCATCCTTTCCGGTGGCCCGGCCAGCGCCTACTCGCCCGGCGCGCCCGGCATGGACCCGGCGCTCGCGAAGGCCGGCGTGCCGATCTTCGGGATCTGCTACGGGTTTCAGGTGCTCGCGCAGGCGCTCGGCGGCACCGTCGAGGCGACCGGTTTCCGCGAATACGGCCGCACCGAGCTGGACCTCGCCGACGACGCCGGCATCCTGCACCGCGAACTGCCCGCACGGCACCAGGTGTGGATGAGCCACGGCGACAGTGTCACGAAGGCCCCGCCCGGCGCCGCGGTCACAGCCTCGTCCGGACGCACACCCGTTGCGGCGTACGAGAATCCCGCCGAGGGCTACGCCGGGGTGCAGTACCACCCGGAGGTACTGCACTCGCCGCACGGCCAGGAGGTGTTGCGCCGCTTCCTGCGCGATATCGCGGGCATCGGCCCGGAGTGGACCACCGCGTCCATTGTGGACGAACAGATCGCCAAGATCCGCGAGCAGATCGGCGATGGCAGGGCGATCTGCGGGCTGTCCGGCGGGGTCGACTCCGCCGTCGCCGGCGCGCTCGTGCAGCGTGCCATCGGTGACCGGCTGACTTGCGTCTTCGTCGACCACGGCCTGCTGCGCGCCGGTGAGCGCGCCCAGGTCGAGCGGGACTTCGTGGCGGCGACCGGGGTCGACCTGGTCACCGTCGACGCGCGCGACCGGTTCCTCGACGCGCTGGCCGGGGTGTCCGACCCCGAGGAGAAGCGCAAGATCATCGGCCGCGAGTTCATCCGGGTGTTCGAGCAGGCCGAGCGGGATCTCAAGGCGCGCGGTGACTACCGGTTCCTCGTGCAGGGCACGCTGTACCCGGACGTCGTCGAGTCCGGCGGCGGCGCGGGCGCGTCGAACATCAAGAGCCACCACAACGTCGGTGGGCTGCCCGACGACTTGCAGTTCGAGCTGGTCGAGCCGCTGCGGCTGCTGTTCAAGGACGAGGTGCGCCGGGTCGGTCTCGAACTGGGCCTGCCCGAGACGATCGTGCAGCGCCAGCCGTTCCCCGGGCCGGGGCTGGGCATCCGGATCATCGGCGAGGTCACCCACGACCGGCTGGAGACCCTGCGCGCGGCGGACGCGATCGCGCGCGAGGAGCTGACCGCCGCCGGTTTGGACCGCGACATCTGGCAGTGCCCGGTGGTGCTGCTCGCGGACGTGCGCAGTGTCGGTGTGCAGGGCGACGGCCGCACCTACGGGCATCCGGTGGTGCTGCGGCCGGTGTCCAGCGAGGACGCGATGACCGCGGACTGGACCCGGCTGCCGTACGAAGTGCTGGAGCGTATCTCGACCCGGATCACCAACGAGGTGGCCGAGGTCAACCGGGTCGTGCTGGACGTGACCAGCAAGCCGCCGGGCACCATCGAGTGGGAATGACGAACGACGCCGAGTGTCGAACTCGGCGTCGTCGGTGTCGGACTCGGCGTCGTGGGTGTCGGACTCGCGGTCAGTCGTCGCGGCGGTTGCCGCGGAGTGAGGCGCCCAGCATCAGCGCCCCGAACAGGATCGCGCCGCCCGCCAGCAGCCACCGCAGGTCGAACGAAGGCAGCCACGTCCGGCCGTCGGTCAGCACGTAGGCCGACGCGCACAGCGTCGCGATCCCGATCAGCAGGCCGAAGATGTCCAGCCCGCGGCGGCGAGGCCGCTGTTCCGTCATTTCGTCGTACTCAGCCACGGCGCACCTCGATGTTTCCCGCTCCCTGCGTAACCGTCAGATTCAGCTGCAGCCCACCCGGGCCGTCCGAGCCGTTGTCCTGCCCCGTGATGACCGGCCTGCCCACACCGTCGCTCGTCGAGCCCAGGCAGTCCGCGTTGCCGGCCTGGATCTCGCAGCTGTAGTGCACATCCGCGGTGGGCGGCACGGTGATGGTGGTCTGCCCCGCCCCGCTGTGCACCGAGGTGGTCACCGGCGTCGACGAGTCCAGCCTCGTCAGGTCCAGCTGGAGGTTGCCCGCGGTGTGCGAGTACACCGGCTGCACCTCGGCGGCCGTCGTGGGTGCGGCGTTGATGTCGCCGAACCCGCCCGGGTAGTCGCCGACCGGCACCGACGTGAGCCCGATGCCGACGATCGACAGCGGCACCGCCAGCCAGATCAGGCCCCGCCCGCCGCGGACGAACGCGCCCGCCACCAGTCCGACGCCGAGGACGCCGAGCACCAGCCCGATGATGTGCGGCACCGAGAACCAGTCGATGCCCACGGCCGCGGCACCCGCTCCGGCGCCGGCCACCAGCAACGCGATCCCGAACGTCGCGACCCCGACCTTCGACCGTGGCCGCTGCCGGCGTCTCGGCGGTGCCGGCGGCGGCGCGTACGGCGACGGCGCGGGCTCCGGATCAGGCAGGTCCCAGGCCAGCGGTGGCGCGCCGAGCGGGTCGGGGCCCGCGGCGGCGGTACTGGGGGTGGACATCGGGTACGTCATGGTCTCCTCCGCGGGTCCGACCGGCCGGTTCTCCTGGCCACGGCTTCGGTGCAGCAGGTAGAGCGCGGTCACCAGGAACGCCAGGCCGATCAGGCCACCCCCGTCGAACCAGCCCCAGCCGCGGTCGAACGACAGCCCGGTCAGCGGGAAGAACGCGATGATCAGGATGATCGTGAACGCCTTCGACATCGAGCTGCGGCCGCGGCCGACCAGCGCCTCGATCGGCGAGACCTCGTCGGTTTCGCTGGCGAAGAACAGCCAGCCCAGCACGTACAGCGGCAAGCCGATGCCGCCGAAGATCGTTGTCACGACAAAGGCGACCCGCACGATCACCGGGTCGATGCCGTACCGCCGGCCGATGCCGGCGGCGACCCCCGCGACCTTCTTGCCGTGCGACGGCCGGCGCGGGCGGCTGGCCCAGAAGTCCTTCAGCGTCTCTTCGAACCCGCCAAGATGCGTCTTGGTCCGTTCTGCTGCGCCACTCATGCCATCGAATATCGGTCACCGGCGGTGTGGGCACATCGGGGAAGGTCCCTGAGATTCACGATCAGGGTCTTTCCCTGATGAATCGGGCTTGCGGGCGTGTGAGCATGGAAGAACCATGGACGACGTGCAGGAAAAGGTCCGCGAAACGGCCGTGGCCCGAGTGCCCGCGGCGGCGCTCGAGCAGTCGGAGGGGCCACCGAAGCTGTACCGGCACCGCGCCGGGCGTGCCGTCGCGGGCGTTTCCGCCGGTCTCGCCGAGCATCTCGGTGTCAAGGTTTTGTGGGTGCGCGCGACGTTCGCCGTGCTTGCCGCGTTCGGCGGGGCGGGGTTGCTGGCGTACGGGCTGTTGTGGGTGTTCGTGCCGCAGCGGTCGGGGGAGGTCGCGTCACAGCCCAGCTCGCCGAAGGAACGCCAGCAGGCGATCGGCCTGCTCGTGCTCGGCATCGGGCTCGCGGTCGGCGGGAGCACGGTCACCGGCACGATCAGCGGCTGGGTGGCCGCACCACTGGCACTGGCGCTCGTCGGTGCCGCGGTGGTGTGGCGCGAGGCGGACGAGTCGCAGCGCCGCCGCTGGCGAACCGGCGCCCGCACCGGGGTCGCGGGTGTGGTGCTCGGCGGCGGCGGCTGGTCCGCGGCGGTCCGGGTACTCGCCGGGGTCGCGCTGGTCATGGTCGGCATCGGCGTGGTGGTGCTGCGCAGCGGCAGCTTCGACCAGGTGCAGTTCGCGCTCATCGCGGTCGTCGCCACGCTGGTCGGGGTCGCGGTGCTGACCGTCCCGTTCTGGCTGCGCATGGTGCGTGACCTGGGTGAGGAGCGTCGGGCCCGCATCCGCACCGATGAGCGCGCGGAGATCGCCGCGCACCTGCACGACTCGGTGCTGCAGACGCTGGCGCTCATCCAGAAGCAGGCCGACACGCCGAAGGAGGTCGCGCGGCTGGCACGCGGGCAGGAGCGGGAGCTGCGCGGCTGGTTGTACGGGCCGGCGGGCTACGGTGCGCAGAAGGAGGAGATCGCGGGCAGCGGCGGCGGCAAGCTGTCCACCGCGATCGCGACGGTGTGCGGCGAGGTGGAGGACTCGTTCGCGATCTCCGTTTCGCAGGTCGTGGTGGGGGACGCCGAACTGGACGAGCCGCTGATAGCGCTGGTCCAGGCCGCGCGCGAGGCGGTGGTCAACGCGGCCAAGCACGCGGATGTCGAAGAGGTCAGCGTGTACACCGAGGTCGAGCCCGCGTCGGTGACCGTGTTCGTGCGCGACCGCGGCAAGGGCTTCGACCCGGAGGAGGTGTCGGGCGACCGGCACGGCCTCGCCGACTCGATCCGCGGCAGGGTGGAACGCAACGGCGGTACGGTACGGCTGCGCACCGCACCCGGGGACGGGACGGAAGTGCAGCTGGAGATGCCTGTCAAGACGGGGAGTGCGGCATGACTGAGGCAGCGGTGACACCGGTGACCGTGTTCCTCGTGGACGACCACGCGTTGTTCCGCGCCGGGGTGCGCACGGAGCTGGACTCGATCACCGACGAGGTGCGCGTGGTCGGCGAGGCGGGCTCGGTCGCCGAGGCCGTCGCCGGGATCGTGCGCACGAAGCCGCAGGTCGTGCTGCTGGACGTGCACATGCCCGACGGCGGGGGCGCCGAGGTGCTGCGCCGGGTGCGGCCCGAGTTGCCGGACGTCGTGTTCCTCGCGCTGTCGGTGTCCGACGCCGCGGAGGATGTGATCGCGGTGATCCGCGCGGGCGCGCGGGGCTACGTCACGAAGACCATCTCCTCGAAGGAACTGGTCCGCGCGATCACCCGGGTCGCCGACGGGGACGCGGTGTTCTCGCCGCGACTGGCCGGGTTCGTGCTCGACGCTTTCGCCGACCGGCCGGGGTCGGCGCCGATCAGCGACCCGGAGCTGGACCTGCTCACCCCGCGCGAACGCGACGTGCTGCGGCTGCTCGCGCGCGGCTATGCGTACAAGGAGATCGCGTCGGAGCTGTTCATCTCGGTCAAGACGGTGGAGACACACGTGTCGAGCGTGCTGCGGAAGACGCAGCTGTCGAACCGCTACGAGCTGTCCCGCTGGGCTTCGGACCGCCGGCTCGTCTGAGCCTGGTCAGCGCGACCCCGGCGAGGACGACGACCATGCCCGCCAGCACCCGCGGGTTCAGCTCCTCGTGCAGCACGACGGCGCCGAGGATGACCGAGACGACCGGGATCAGGTAGCCGACCGTGGACACCGCGACCGCGCTTTCGGTGGCGAGTAGCCGGTAATTCAGCGCGAAGGCGATGCCCGTCGAGAACACCCCGAGCAGCACCACGGCGACCACACCCGCGACGCTCAGGTGCACCGGCTCGGTGCCACCGGCCGGTAGCGCGAGCAGCACGAACCCGCTGGCCGCGAGCATCTGTGCGCCGGCGAGCGCGACCGGGGAGGAGCCCGGACTGGACAGGTACTTGCTCTCGTAGGTGAAGATGAAGCCGTAGCTCATGGCCGCGGCGACGCAGGCGAGCGCGCCCCAGCTGAGCAACCCGCTCGCCTGCCACGGCGCGAAGATCAGCACGATGCCGGCCAGCCCGACGGCGAGCCCGGCGAGCCTGGGCAGGCCGAGCTTCCGGTCGATGCCGAACAGGACGGCCGCCACGAGTGTCCACAATGGAGTCGTCGCGTTGAGCACCCCGGTGATACCGGAGCTGACGGTCTCCTCGCCGATGGCGAACAGCAGGAACGGCAGCGCGTTGTGGAACACGGCGGCGACCACGAGATGCCGCCACACCCGGCGGTCGGCCGGCAGCCGGTCGCGCTGGGCGTAGCAGATCGCCACCAGCACGGCGGCGCCCAGCACGAGGCGGATCAGGACCAGCTGCACCGGGCTGAACGAGCCCAGCGCCAGCTTGATCCACAGGAAGCTCGAACCCCACATCAGCGCCAGCGCGCCCAGGCGCAGCAGCGTTTTCGTCTCGCCCACCCGGTCAGGTTGGCGCCGATGATCCGTAAGGACAAGCGAAATAAACTACAGGCAGCCTTCAGCAGAACTGTAAGCTCGGCGGATGCTCGACGTCCGGCGAATGCAGGTGCTGCGCGCGGTGATCACCAGCGGTTCGATCACCGCGGCCGCGCGCAACCTGGGGTACACGCCGTCCGCGATCAGCCAGCAGCTCGCGACGCTGGAACGCGAGGCGGGGGTGGCGCTGATGGAGCGCGTCGGCCGTGGCGTGCGGCCGACGGCGGCCGGGGCGCTGCTGTCCGAACACGCGGAGGTGCTCAGCGGCCAGCTGGCGAAGGCCGAGGCCGAGCTCGCGGATCTCAAGGCGGGCCGCAGCGGGCGGCTCGCGGTCCGGTACTTCGCGACCGCGGGTGCCGCGCTCGTGCCGCCCGCGATCGCCGCGATCCGGCGCGAGTACCCCGGCATCCAGCTGGACCTGAAGCTGCGCGAGCCGCTCGACTCGATCCCGGAGGTCGAAGCCGGCGAGGTCGACGTGTCGATCGTCGTGTGGCGCGGCGAGTGGCGGATCAAGACGGTGGAGCTGGTGCACCTGCTCGACGACCCGTACCGGGCGGCGCTGCCACGCACGCATCCGTTGGCGCGTAAGCGAATCCTCGACCTGGCCGATCTGCGGGACGAGCCGTGGGTCGGCAACGAAGGCACCCCGGGACCGTGCCGGGACGTGCTCGTGGCGGCGTGCGCGTCCGCCGGGTTCGCGCCGAACTTCGTGCTGGACTGCGAGGATTACCAGACGGCGCAAGGATTCGTGGCCGCCGGACTGGGCATCAGCCTGGTCCCGGTGCTCGGCCTCGGCTCACCGCATCCCGGCGTGGTGATCAAGCGGATCCGCCGCCCAGAACCGATCCGTTCGATCCACGCCGCGGTCGCGACGCGCTCGGCCAACCAGCCGGCCGTGCGACAGCTGCTCGAGACCTTGCGCGCCGCGGTGCCCGTTGCCGCCTAAGCCTTGAGCCACCGACGGAACCACTGGGTCGGGATCTCGTCGACAGCCTTGGCCGTAGGCCGCTGCGGAGCCGGTTCCGGCCCGGGTTCGTCGGCCAACGGTGCGCGACCGTCGATGGCTCCAACCGAGGCCGGGAAACGGCTTTCGCCGACGGCGGAATGCGGTTCGGGCCGCCTAGAGGAACAGGATCTGGGTGATCCCGATGCCGATCGCGGCCGCGCACAGGATTGCGAGCACGGTCAGGATCAGCGCGCGGATCTGGGTGGGGCTCAGCAGCGGCGGCTTCGTCGCGACCGCCTGCGGCATCTGGTGCGGAGCCTGCAACGGCGGCCAGGCGACGGGCACCGTGGGCAGCACCGGGGCGGTCGGCGGGATGAACGCCGTCTGCCGGCCCTGCGTGATCGCCTGGAACGAGGTGATGCTGTCCGTCAGCGTCGGGCGCGCCATCGGGTCCTCGCGCAGCAGTTTCAGCAGCGCGCCGGTCAGCTGACCCGCGCGTTGCGGCTGGCGCAACGGCTCCGTGCCGTTCTCGCCGTACGGTGGCACACCCTCGACGGCCTGGTAGAGCGTGGCACCGACGGCGAACGCGTCGGCCGCGTGGTCCGGCGGCGCGCCGTGCAGGATCTCCGGCGCGCGGAACGCCGGGTTCGGCCCAGGGCCGGTGATGCCGATGTCGGTGACCTTTACGCCCCCGTCGTCGGCGAGCAGCACGTTGCCCGGCTCGAGCCCGCGGTGCAGGATCCCGGCGCGGTGCGCGGCCGACAGCGCGGACGCCAGCTGGACGCCGAGGAACGCGGCCTGGTCGGGGGTCAGCGTGCCGTGCTCGGTGAGGAAGTCCGTCATGTTGCGGCAGGGCACGTACTCCATGAACAGCCACGCGTCGGACCCGTCACGCACGGCGTCGTAGACGGTGATCGCGCTGTTGTGCAGGACGCGGGTCGCGGCGCGGCCCTCCTGGAGCGCGGCGTTGATCAGGTGCTCGGTCCGCGCGGGGTCGAGCCCGGGCTGCACGTACATCCGCTTCCCGGCGACCGTGCGATGCAGCAGCGTGTCGTATCCCAGCCACACGATCCCGGCCCGGCCACGGCCGATCGGCTGGTCCAACCGGTACCGGCCGCCGACCACTGCGCCCTCAGTACCCAAAGCAACCTCTCGTCGCGACGACGGTCAACACTTACCGCCTAGCCTACTTATCCAGCCTGAGAACTCACGGAGCCGTGGACGACGAACTCGTCGGCGTGCTGGAGGACGTCGAACTGGGCGGCGCCGAACTCGACGAGGACCGCCTGGAGCTGCTCGTCGGTTCCTCCGAGCTCTGCTGCTCCTCCGAGCTGGTCCGCCGCGACGCGCTGGAGCTCCGGGTCACCCGCGTCGAGCTGGACGGAGTGCCGGTCAGCGTCGGGCTGTCCGTTGTCACGACCGGGGAACTGCTCGTCGCGGGCGGCGGCACGATCGGCTGCTGGTTGTCCGTGATGTTGCTGCCGCCCGGGTTCGAGCCGCCGAACAGCCAGATCCCGAGCGCGACCAGCCCGACCACGACGACGCCACCGATGATGGCGGGCACCTTCCACTTGCCGGGCCGCTCGTCGGCGTCCGCGTCGGTGACCGGGGTGTCCCCGTCGCCGTACTCCGAGTACCCGGCGGGGACGGCACGGGTGCGGCCGTCGTAGTCGTCGGTCGGGTACGCGGCCGTGGTGCCGTCGTAATTGTCGTAGTCGTCGTCGTAGTCGTCGTAAAAGTCGTTCGCCCGGTTGTTGCCGAGGTTGCCGCTGAACGCGCGGGTCGCGCCCGCACCCAGCGCGGCGGCGCCCAGCGCCCCGGCGGGGGAGGCGAGCTGCGTCGCGTCGGAAGACCCGCCCAGCGGGGTCTCGCCGCGGGCGACCGCGGACAGCAGCTCCTCCGCCTCCTCGGCGGTCGGCCGGTGGTCGACCTCGGGATGCAGCAGTACCGCGAGCACGCTGGCCAGCGGCCCGGACTGCCGGGGCGGGTTGATCTGGCCGGCGGCCACCGCGTGCAGCAGGCTCAGCGTGTTCTCGCTGAGCCCGAACGGCGGCTGGCCTTCACACGCCGCGTACAGCGTGGAGCCGAGCGAGAAGACGTCCGCCTCGGGGCCGGGGTCGCCACCGATCGCCACTTCGGGCGCGAGGTAGGCGGGGGTGCCGGCGATCATGCCGGTCTTGGTGACCGTGACGTCGTCCTTGGCGCGGGAGATGCCGAAGTCGGTGATCTTCACCAGGCCGTTGTCGCCGAGCAGGATGTTGCCGGGCTTGATGTCGCGGTGCACGATGCCGACCGCGTGCGCCTCCTTGAGCGCGGCCGCGATCTGCGCGCCGATCCGCGCCACGTCCTGGGGCGGCAGCGTCTTGCGCTCGCGCAGCATCTCGGCGAGGCTCGACGACTGCAGGTACTCCATCACCAGGCACGGCTGGCCGTTGTCGTCGGTGACGACGTCGAACACCGTGATCGCGTTGGGATGGTGCAGCCGGGCCGCGATCCGGCCCTCTCGCATGGTGCGCAGCTTGGCGTCCTCGGCCTCGTGCGCGTCGAGACCGGGCTGGAGCAGCAGCTCCTTGATCGCGACGGTGCGCGCGAGTACCTCGTCGTGCGCCTGCCAGACCGCGCCCATGGCACCGGTGCCGATTCGCCGCACCACTCGGTACCGGCCGGCGACCAGGCGACCCTCGTCGCTCACGCGACCTCCTTCGAGGCTCTAGCAGGGCGCGACACAATGCCGCACGCCCGGAGCGTATGCACATATCGCGGCCCGTAGGGCCAGTTCTACCGAGTCCAGCTCGTCACAGGCTAGGGCGCTCACTCTGCGCACATACACTCGGCACGCTTTGGGGCGCTTCGAGGTTGCCTGGTATGGCGGGGGCTACAACTGCTCGGCGGACAACAGGACGGCCCGTGAGATGGCCGTGCCTTTGTCCTCCGTCAGGCTGAGTACCTGGGTGACCCGGAGCCGGACGCCGTCGTGCTGGAGCATCGTGACCACCGCGCGCACCGTGCCGTCCGGCTGCACCTGGACGTCGTCCACGTCGACGTCGCTCATCGAGCTCCACGCGCGGACCAGGTCGCCGGGTTCGTCGCCGGCCAGGTCGGGGGTGAGCATGGCCAGCGCGTCCTCCGGGTGCGACGACACCATGCGCTGGTAGAACTGCTTGACCACGGCCACTTTCTGGGCGTCGGTGATCTCCGTCGTGGTGGCTGTGCTGGTGGTCTCGGGTGCCGAGGCGGTTTCGCCGGCGATGGGCTGCGTCTGCGCGACCGGCACCTGGGAGGTCGTCACGGCGCTGGGCGCCGATGCCCGCGGGTGGCTGTTCTTCGGGGGGAGCCCGACGGAGTCGGGCAGGAAGCCGCCGAGCGCGGCCGCGCCGGTGACCTGCGGGGCGGCGGGGTTCGGGTCGCGGGTCTCCGCGGGCCGCTGCCGGGTCAGCATCGAGGACGCCACCACGGCGCCGACCAGCAGCGACGCGGCGGTGGTCAGGCCGGCGAGCCTCGCCACCTTGGACACCTTGCTCTCCGGCTCGCGGGCGGGCGCGGCGACATGCTTCACCCGTGTCCGGGGTGGCGGCAGGAACCTGCGCTCGCTCGCGGCTTCGGTCGGGTAAGCGTCTTCGACCAGCGTCAAGTCGATCTCCTGTGCCGACAGGAGATCCTCGACGGTAAGGGCGTCCGGCGCCTGCCGGGAGCGCCGCCGATCGTGCTCGACTCTCATGACCTCTGTTCCGGGTGATCCACGTTCGTATGCTCGTTAATCAGCGAACCGTGGTCCGGCGTTACCGGCCACCCTCGATCGGTGGGGGGCCGCCACGGCACGACGAACGGCAGCCCGCGTCACTCGGCTGGAGCAGCGTAGCCGTGAGTTTGTGGTCAAAAGCGGCAGGTCGTCAGGAGCCGTCGCTGGCGATCTTGCCCTGCTGGAAGGTGAGGGTCCGCTGCTCGGTGGACTGGGCGCCGTTCTTGCGGACCATGTTGACGGTGCAGACCGTCTTGCCGTCGTACTGGTGCACCTGGACGTGCTCGACCTCGAAGTAGGCCACGTCGGCGTACTTCTGCTCGATGCCCTGGGTGCCCTCCTGCTGCAGCTCACCGGTGGTCATCGCGTACGCGGTCTGCGGGTTCTGGGTGACCGAGTCCAGGTAGGCCTGCGAATCCTGGGCCAGCGTCTGCGGATCGCCCTGCGAGGCCTGGAACCGCCACGGGTCCGCGGAGTACGACGCCGGGGTGGGCGGCGGCTTCCGCGGAACGGGCGTCGTCGTGGGCGCCGACCAGCTGCTGCTCGCGTCGTCGTCCGTGGTCGGGAAGGTCGTGCTGCCCGCGATGCTGTCCGCGGGGGTGTCGCCGGTGGGCGAACGGTAGGCGTCCGCGCTGGTCCGGCGGGTGGGATCGGCCGGCGTGCTGGATCCGGCAGAACTGGTGGTGCGCCGGTCCTTGGTGATCGAGTCGCTGGAGCCGCCGGCCGGGCCGGGCACGATGCGTTCGCCCTCGATGGTGGGCAGTCCACCGCCCAGCCCGGGGATCCACGCGTCGCCGGCCTGGTCCGGCGTGGGCTTGCCGACCAGCGCGGACCCGGCGAACAGCAGTGCGACGACGACCCCGCCGGAGGAGGCGGTGGCGAACCAGGCGGCCTTGCGCCAGCTGCGGGGCGGGGTGACCGACGCGGGCACGCTGCCGAGGTCGAACGAGCTCAGGCCCGTCTCCGGCGGCGCGGTGTACACCCGGACGTCGTCGTTCTCCTCCGGGGTGGCGGGCGGGGTGAGTGTGACCTTGGTGCGGCGGGGTTTCGCGCGCGGCGCGGGCTCCGGCGGCGGCAACGGCAACTCGCCGTGCGCTGCGGGAAAGTCCAGGAAGTCGCCGCGCGCGGCCGGGATGACCGGCCGCGCCGGGGCACCCTCTTCGAAGATCTGGGAGATGAGCGGAAGCGAACCGTGGCTGGGTGGGTCCACCGGTCCTGGTGCGAAGGAGGTGTGGCGCCCGCCGGCCGCGCGGGGCGGCACGCTGGGGGTCCAGGTGCCCGCACCACGCCGGTGCCGGCCTGTCGTCGGAGGAAGCTGCTGGGTCGTCTCGGCTCCGCCTGTCATGCTCGGTGGACGCCTCCTCCGGAGCCGGGTGACGCCATGAGGAGGGCGGTTAAGCCGAACGGAGCAACATGCACGTGTGAAGATGCACGCTCGTCTGCACGCGCACGGCGAGATGCCGAGCGAGCACGGTCAAGCGTGCGAAGGTCCATCCCTCAAGGGTAAAAGGCTTCGCTGGCAACGGGAGGGCGGGTTGCCAAGTTCACCCTGTAGGGGACAAGCCGCGATTGAGACTGCGACTTGCAGTGTGTAACCGCGCTGGATCGCGGTACTCAGCCTCCGCTGCGGTACTTCGCCTGGGTTGACTGCAGCGCCTTGAGCGCCACCGCTCCGCTACCCGCGGCGACGATGATGGCGAGGATGTCCATTCCGGTTCCCCCGGCGGTGAACAACCAGGCCAGCAACGAGGCCGCGGTGGTGCCGCCGGCGATCGCCCACCTGCTACGGACATACTGCGCGACCGGGGCACCCCCGGCGCGCTTGTTCGCCGCGTTGTTGAGCAACGCGAGATACCCGACATGGCCGAGCGCGGCGAGCACACTGGCTATCGCGACCACGACCGCGATGAAATTAATCATGTCTCCAGTGTGCCCGTCCGCCGCGTGCCCTGGGTCGGGGAAACACCCTGAAATTCGTTAACGCCCGAGCCGCCCGCGCCCCAGGTTGAGCAGCGCCATCGCGAGCTGCCTGCCGTCGGGACCGAGGTCGCGGTAGCGGGCGAGCACGTCCATCTCGCGGTTGTAGACGATCCGGGTGCCGCCGGCCGCCATCCGCGCGCGGCCGATCGTCTGGGACACCTCCACCCGGCGTTTGACCAGGCGGAGGATTTCCGCGTCCAGCCAGTCGATTTCCTTGCGCAGCTCGGTGATCTCCTCGGCCGAGGCGATCGGCTCCGCGGAGGAGACGCGGCCTTCTTCGGTTTCTGCGTTCTGTGTGTTCACTGGGACCTCCGGTCGGTTCGGACCCCCACTCGATCCCAGAGCCGACGAAAGCCCCGGGTCCGTGGACTCCGGGGCTTGGCGGTGATTGCGGTCGGACACTACGCGATCACGGGAGCCGGAGTCCGGGTCCCGTAAAAAAATCGGTACATGTCGTGCCGCATGGGGTCAGTATTGCACAACCGCCCGCCTGCGCCGCAGGCCCGCGTGCACCACCAGGCTCATGGTGAGCCAGAAAATCGGTGCGACGGGCCAGAAGAACGGCACGCCCGACGTCGCCCAGGCGACGATCAGCAGTGCCGAGAAGAACACCACGGCGGCGGCGTGCACCCGCAGCGGTGGCGGGAAACCCGGCCGCCGCGCCACGGGTTCGGCGGGCAGGTCGGCGACGAAGCCGGCCAGCTCGTCGACGTAGGTGGCGGCATAAACCTCACCCAGGCGCTGTTCTGTTTCAGCGAGGGTGAGACGGCCTTCGGAACTGGCTTTCTGGATACGGGTGGCGATCCGCTCGCGTTCGGCGTCCGAAGCGCGGATCCGGCTCGGTGTGGTCATAGTCCCGATGCTCCGCGCGGAACCGCCGCCCGGCATCGGTCCCGGGGCGACATTCCCGGCTACGTCCGGTGCGGTAGTCCGTCAGACCCCCCGAGTAGCGTGGATTCCCGATGAGCACCCTCTTTGATCTCCCTGCCGACAACAAGGCGTCCGCCCCCACCGGTCGCCATGCCGACCTGCTCGCGGACCTCAACCCGGCCCAGCGCGAAGCGGTGACCCACGCCGGTGTGCCGCTGCTCGTCGTCGCGGGCGCCGGCTCCGGCAAGACACGGGTGCTGACCAGGCGGATCGCCTGGCTGCTCGCCGAACGCGGCGCCCAGCCGGGGCAGATCATGGCGATCACGTTCACCAACAAGGCCGCGGCCGAGATGCGGGACCGGGTCAGCGAACTGGTGGGCCGGCGCGCCAACGCGATGTGGGTCTCGACGTTCCACTCGATGTGTGTGCGGCTGCTGCGCCGTGAGGCCAAAACCCTTGGCATGTCGTCGAACTTCTCGATCTACGACTCCGACGACACCCGCCGCCTCATCACGCTGGTGGCGCGGGATCTCGACATCGACCCCAAGCGCTACCCGGCGCGCACGCTCGCGGTGCACATCTCGAACCTGAAGAACGAGCTGATCGACGCCGAGACCGCGAAAGAGAAGGCCACCAACGACCTGGAGCGCCGGGTCGCCGAGGTGTACGTCGAGTACCAGCGGCGGTTGTCGCTGGCCAACGCGATGGACTTCGACGATCTGATCATGCGCACGGTCGAGCTGCTGCAGACCTTCCCGGACGTGGCCGAGCACTACCGGCGCCGCTTCCGGCACGTGCTGGTCGACGAGTACCAGGACACCAACCACGCGCAGTACACGCTGGTCCGCGAGCTGGTAGGAACTACGGTCACCGAATCCGATGTGGAGCCGGCGGAGCTGTGCGTGGTGGGTGACGCGGACCAGTCGATCTACGCGTTCCGCGGCGCGACGATCCGCAACATCGAGGAGTTCGAGCGGGACTTCCCGAACGCCCGCACCATCATGCTGGAGCAGAACTACCGCTCCACGCAGACGATCCTGTCCGCCGCGAACGCGGTCATCTCGCGCAACCCGAACCGGCGCGACAAGCGGCTGTGGACCGATTCCGGCGACGGCGAGCGGATCGGCGGGTACGTCGCGGACAACGAGCACGACGAGGCGGCCTTCGTGGCCGGCGAGATCGACGCGTTGTCGGACAAGGGCGAGGCCAAGTACTCGGACGTCGCGGTGTTCTACCGCACGAACAACCAGTCGCGGGTGTTCGAGGAGATCTTCATCCGGCTCGGCCTGCCGTACCGGGTGGTCGGCGGCGTCCGCTTCTACGAGCGGCGCGAAGTCCGGGACATGCTCGCGTACCTGCGGGTCATCGCCAACGCCGAGGACACGGTGAGCCTGCGCCGGATCCTGAACGTGCCCAAGCGCGGTATCGGGGACCGGGCCGAGGCGGTCATCGCGACGCATGCCGAGCGCGAGCGGATCTCGTTCTACGCGGCCCTGCGCGAGGCCGTCGACGGCAAGGTGACGCTGCTGAACCCGCGCTCTGCCAGGGCGATCACCGGTTTCATGGAGCTGCTGGACGGCCTGCGGGAACTGGCCGACGACGGCGTCGAGGTGGCGGACATCCTCGAGGCGGTGCTGGATCGCACCGGCTACCGCGCCGAGTTGGAGGAGTCCGACGACCCGCAGGACGCGTCGCGTGTCGAGAACCTGACGGAGCTCGTGACCGTAGCGCGGGAGTTCACCGAGGCGGCGGCCGAGCTGCCGCCGTCCGACGACGTCGACGCGGGCGCGCCCGAACCCGGGTCGCTGCCGGCGTTCCTGGAGCGGGTGTCCCTGGTGGCCGACGCCGACTCGATCCCGTCCCCGGAGGGCGAGGACGAGGAAGAGGACGCCGGCGTGGTCACGCTGATGACCGTGCACACGGCGAAGGGCCTGGAGTATCCGGTGGTGTTCTGTACCGGCTGGGAGGACGGCGTGTTCCCGCACATGCGGGCGCTCGGCGAGCCGGCGGAACTGGCCGAGGAGCGGCGCCTGGCGTATGTGGCGATCACCAGGGCGAGGGAGCGGCTGTACCTGTCGCGGGCGCTCGTCCGTTCGGCGTGGGGCCAGCCGATGACGAACCCGGCCTCACGGTTCTTCGACGAGATCCCGGCGGACCTGATCGACTGGCGCCGCGAGGAGCCGGTCGCGTCGTCGGGCTCCCCGCGCGCGGCGACCACCTGGGGCCGGCGCTCGTTCGGCGAGTCGCGTTCGCCGCGGCCCGCGCCGGCCAAGGGCTGGCAGAACACGGCGGCGATGAAGCTCGACGTGGGGGACCGGGTCAGCCACGACAAGTACGGCCTGGGCACGGTGGTCGAAGCGCAGGGCGAAGGCCCGCGGGCCACCGCGACGATCGACTTTGGCGCCACCGGCAAGGTGAAGCTGATGCTGATCGGCAGCGTGCCGATGGTGAAGCTGTAGCGACCGCGCGAAACGGCTGGTTTCACCCGACCGGGGCGATCGTTCGGGTCGAGTCGCGGCCGCGCCCCCGAAATTGTCGGACCCCTCCGCTATACCTGATCTCGAACACGAGTTCGAGCAGAGTGGAGGGGTCCTGTCATGTGGAACGTCGAAAAGTCCCGGGTACGACGCTGGTTCGCCGGTCTGGCGCGTGCGATGGCCGGCTGGCGAGATCGGCTAGAGAGACACGCCCCGCGCGGCCAGCCACGGGCGCGGGTCGATCTTCTTCGTGCCGTTGAGCCAGACCTCGAAGTGCAGGTGCGGCCCGGTCGCCTGGCCGCGGTCGCCGATCTCGGCGATCTTCTGCCCGCACTTGACCTTCTGGCCTTCGTGCACCGAGAAGGTGTTCATGTGCCCGTAGACCTGGATGGTCCCGTCGGCGAGCTGGATCCGCACCCACAAGCCGAATCCGCTGGCCGGGCCGGCGTCGATCACGGTGCCGTCGGAGGCCGCGTAGATCGGCGTGCCGATCGAGTTCGCGATGTCGATGCCGAAGTGGGTCACGCCCCACCGGGCGCCGAAGCCGGAGGTGAACGTCCCGCGCGCGGGCAGGCAGGTCTTCGGGCGGGCGGCCTCGTCGGCGGCGGCCTTCGCGGCCGCGGCGGCGCGCGCTTCGCGGTCCTGAGTTACCTGCAGGCTGGCGTTGAGCTTCTGCACCTCGGCGGACGCGTCGGTGTAGTGCACGGCCGGCACCAACTCGGGAGCGCCGGCGGGGGCGTCGCCGCCGAGGGCGAACGACGCGCTGGCGTCCGTGGCGTTGGCCAGTGGGGTCACGCCGTCGGAGTCGCTGTGGCCAAAGGACTGCAGGGTCTGCCCGGCCGCTGCGGCGGCGAAAGCGCCGGCCGCGACGGCGGCGACCACCACACGGCCACGCAGCGCCGAAGACGGCGCCTGGAGTCGGTGTCCACCCCGGACACGGACGGCCGCACCGTCAAGCGCGTCCTCGAAATCCGGGGAAGGGCCTTCGCCGCCGGGGGAGCGGTATCGAGCCAAGTCAGGACCTTCCGTCACTCGCGGGAGTCAGATCGCGGATCCGGGCGGGGGACCCGTGAGCCAACCTCGGGGGTGGTTGGCTCGATGTCCGCTTCGTGACCTGACCGTAATGGGGACCGGGGGACAGTAACGAAGGGAGGTCCATTTGGGCAAGACGCCACCGTTGTCTGGGCTGAACGTGTGAGCGGCGCGAGCCCGCTAGCAGCGACGATGACCGAACGTCGAACCAGGATTACACCATTGGTGTGATGTGGATTACGTTCATGTCGGAAATAGATCGACGACCGGCCGATCTGACTCGGTCACTGAACCGAGCCGGACCTTGCTAGCGTTCCGTGACAATGACCCGGACTCGCTGGACTGTCGCCGACCGGCTCACCCGAACCGGTCCGCGCTCGCCGGAAGACCTCGACGAGCCGTCGGCCACGACGCTGCTCGCCGCCCTCGCCCTCGGTGCTCTCGCGGCCTTGCTCCTCGTGCTGGGGGCCGTGATACCCGTGGTCACCGGTGCGGTCCGGGGGTATCCGAGCGCGCCCCTGCTGATCGTGCTCGCGGTGGCTCCCATCGCGCTGGCGGGTGCGTTCGCGCTGCGTGGCCGGCAGGCCGCCGCGGTGGGGGTGCTGGCCGGGGTCGCCGCGCTGGCCCCGGGGCGGGCCCTGCTCGACCTGGAGTTCCTGGCCGATCCGTCGGCGGCTTCGCGGCCCGAGTTGTACCGGCCCGTCGAGTTCGCGCTGCCCGGGCCGGGTGCAGGTCTGTGGCTGTTGCTGGCTGGGCACGTGGTGACGGTCGCCGCCGGGGTCGTCGCCGTGCGCGGCATCGGGCCGAGGCCCGAGCCGGGTTCGGCCGGGCGGGGGCTGCTGCCGATCGGGCTGGTCGCCGCCGGGGTCGCCGCCATCGGCGTGATGATGGCGCCGTTCTCGGGTGACGACGCGTTCCTGCCGGTGGGCAGTGCCTTCGAACGGCCGGCGCTGGTGCTGACCGGATGCCTGCTGCTGGCGTTCGCGCTGCCGGTCGCCGCCGGGCTCGCGATCAGTTCCCGTGCCGGGCTGGGCATGGGCGGGCTGCTGGGGCTCGGCATCGCCGCGGCGACGGTCGCGTTGCCCGAACTGGTGTCGGGCCTCGCCGTGACCGGGATCGGCCTGTCCGCCGGACCGATCGTGGTGCTGGTGGGGGCGCTGGGGTTCGTCGTCGTCGCTTTCCTGCCGAGTGAAGGCAAGCGTGCCGAGGTGCCGGACGACGAAGCCGGTGAGGTGAGCCTGCCCGGTTCGCCTGGGCTGCGGATGACCACGGGTGCGCTCGCCCTGGTGACCATGGTCGCGGCGATCCTGGGCACGTTCACCAGCCAGGTCATCGTGGCCGGGGGACTGCCCGGGCCGGACAGTCCGTCGCGGTGGCTGCTGCTGGTCGCCGGGCTGCTCGTCGGCGTCCTGGGCGTGGCGATGTTCGTTCCCGGCCTCGCACCGACGGTGCGTCCCGTGCTGTCGGTGGTCTGGGCGGGCGTGCCGCTCGCCGCGACCGCCGTGCTCACCCTCGCGATCACGGCCACGGAACTGGGCGCCGGGCTCTCGCCGGGGCCGGGCGTGCTGTGGACGGCGGTCGCGGTCGCCGGGGCGGTCGCGACGGCGTGTTTCTCGGTGATCGCGGGCATGGTCGAGCGCGACGACAGTGAAGACGTCGGTGACCTGCCGGGGCCGGGGATGATCACGCCCCTGGTCGCCGGTGGCATCCTCGCCATCGGCGGGTTCGGCACGCCGTCGATCCTCGCGCCGGACTACGTCGAGCCCGCGCTGTGGTCGAACTTCGGCACGCCGTCGTGGGGGCTGCTGCTGGCACTCGTCGTCGTGCTCGGCGCCTGCTTCCTCGCGCCGAGAAGCCGGCCCGCCCGCGCGACAGCGCTCCTCGCGGGCGCCACGTGCCTGGCCGCGCTGCGGGTGCTCGCGCTGCCGCTGACCGGAAACCAGATCGCCGGGGCGCACGCCGGTGCCGGGTGGTGGCTGGCGCTCGGCTGTGTCGTGGCCCTCGCGATCGCGACCGTCCTGGCGCCGCGTGGGCCGATTCACACGGCGAAAACACCCTCTGGATCCATACGGTGACCGAGTTCACCGGATGCGGCGCCCCGCGCTTCTCCGCAGGTCGCTAGGGTCGTCACGTCCGGCAGCATGGTTTGCATCATGCACGCCTCTGGGCTCTCCCCGCGCGGGTCACAGCGGCGTGTGTCGTCAGGAGACTGGAGTAGTGGACCTCTACGAATACCAGGCGAAGGATCTTTTCGCCGCTCATGGTGTGCCGGTGTTGCCCGGCGCTGTTGCGAGTTCCCCGGAAGAGGCGTTGGCCGCCGCCGAGCAGATCGGTGGGCAGGTTGTCGTCAAGGCCCAGGTGAAGGTTGGTGGTCGGGGTAAGGCTGGTGGTGTGAAGCTGGCGAAGGATCCGGTCGAGGCCAGGGAGAAGGCGGAAGCCATCCTGGGTTTGGATATCAAGGGTCATGTCACGCATCGGGTGTTGGTGACGGAGGCCTCGGATATCGCGGAGGAGTACTACTTCTCCTTCTTGCTGGACCGCACGAACCGCACGTTCCTGGCGATGGCGTCGGCTGAGGGTGGGATGGAGATCGAGCAGCTCGCCGTCGAGCGCCCGGATGCGTTGGCCCGGATTCCGGTGGACGCGATCGCCGGGGTCGACAAGGCCAAGGCCCTGGAGATCTTGACTGCGGGGAAGTTCCCGGAGGTGATCCTGGAGCAGGCCGCGGATGCGGTGGTGAAGTTGTGGGAGACCTTCGTCGCCGAAGACGCCACCTTGGTGGAGGTCAACCCCCTGGTGCGTGACCCGCAGGACCACATTGTGGCCTTGGATGGCAAGGTCACCCTGGATGAGAACGCCTCCTTCCGCCACCCTCAGCATGAGGAACTCGTGGACAAGGACGCGGAGGATCCGCTGGAGGCGAAGGCGAAGTCGAAGAATCTCAACTACGTCAAGCTCGATGGTGAGGTCGGCATCATCGGTAACGGCGCCGGCCTGGTCATGTCCACCCTGGATGTCGTGGCGTATGCCGGGGAGAACCACGGCGGGGTGAAGCCCGCGAACTTCCTCGACATCGGCGGTGGTGCCTCCGCCGAGGTGATGGCCGCCGGCCTGGACGTGATTTTGAACGACCCGGCGGTCAAGTCGGTGTTCGTGAACGTGTTCGGGGGGATCACCGCGTGTGACGCGGTCGCCAACGGCATCGTCGAAGCGCTGAAGATCCTGGGTGATGAGGCCTCCAAACCCCTCGTCGTCCGCCTCGACGGCAACAATGTCGAGGAAGGCCGCCGGATCTTGGATGAGGCGAATCACCCGTTGGTGACGCAGGTGGACACGATGGATAACGCGGCGGACAAGGCCGCCGAGCTCGCGGCGGCAGGAGCCTGAACCATGTCGATCTTCCTGAATGCAGACTCCAAGATCATTGTGCAGGGCATTACCGGGTCCGAGGGCACCAAACACGCGACCAAGATGCTCGCCGCCGGTTCGACCATTGTGGGTGGGGTGAACGCCCGCAAGGCCGGGCAGAAGGTCACTATCGGGGGGAAGGACCTCACCGTGTTCGGCACGGTGGAGGAGGCCATCAAGGACACCGGCGCCGACGTCAGTGTGATTTTTGTGCCGCCGAAGTTCGCGAAAGACGCGGTGATCGAGGCCATCGACGCGGAAATCCCGCTCGCGGTGGTGATCACCGAAGGCATCCCGGTGCACGACTCCGCCTACTTCTGGGCGCACGCCGTCGCCACCGGGAACAAGACGCGGATCATCGGCCCGAACTGCCCCGGCGTGATCTCCCCCGGCAAGTCCAACGCCGGCATCATCCCGGCGAACATCACCGGGCCGGGCAAAATCGGGCTCGTGTCGAAGTCGGGGACTCTCACGTATCAGATGATGTATGAGTTGCGGGATATCGGGTTCTCGACCGCGGTCGGGATCGGGGGTGACCCGATCATCGGCACCACCCACATCGACGCCCTGCAAGCCTTCCAGGCCGACCCCGACACCGAGGTCATCGTCATGATCGGCGAAATCGGCGGCGACGCCGAAGAACGCGCCGCCGCCTACATCCAAGCCAACGTCACCAAACCCGTCGTCGGCTACGTCGCCGGATTCACCGCACCCGAAGGCAAAACCATGGGCCACGCCGGCGCCATCGTCTCCGGCTCCGCCGGCACCGCCCAAGCCAAAAAAGAAGCCCTCGAAGCCGCTGGGGTCAAGGTCGGCAAGACGCCGTCCGAAACCGCCGCACTGGCCCGGGAGCTGTACGAGAAGTTGCACTGACCCACGGTTGTGTGCGAAAAACGGCCGGGCACCCGACAGGGTGCCCGGCCGTTGCACTACGTAAGGCGGGCAAAACGCCCGCGCTTCACAGGAAACTCAGCGCAACCGTTTGCAGTTGTCGTACGTCGGATAGCCGAAGGGGTGGCCAGGCTTCCGGCGCGCGGCTACCGACCTTTTCGGGCAACACGACAGGAGAACACGGATGACCTTCCCCACCGGTGGGCCCGGCTACCCCCAGCAGGGTGGCGGCGCACAACCCAACCCCCAGGCGCCGGCGTCCGGCGCCATCCCGCGCCCGCCGCAGCACGGCGGACCGAACCTGTCGTCCCTCAACCTGCCGACGGTGCTCACCCTGGTCATCGCGGTACTCGGCATCGTCAACTACTTCATCGGCTTCTCCGAGGAAGCGTCGGGCTCCGACCAGGCGCTGCTGTTCCTGCTGGTCGGCGGCCTGCTCGCGGGCCTGTCGCTGCTGCCACGCGGGCCGCGGGTCCGGCCGTTCGCGGTGCTGTTCAGCGTGCTCGGCGGGCTCTACGCGATCCTGTCGGTCGTGCGCGTGCCCTCGAACTCCGACACGCCCGGCATCATGACGGTCATCCTGATCCTGGGCATCCTGCAGCTGCTCGTCGCGGTCGCGGCGCTGCTGTTCGAGTACAACGTGCTGAAGCTGCCCACCCCGCGCCCGGCGTACCCGCCCTACGGCCAGCCCGGCCCGTACGGCCAGCCGCAGCAGGGCCCGGAGAAGCAGGGGCCGCAGGGCACCCAGTACGTGGCGCCGCAGTCGACGGTCTACGCCCCGCAGCACGGCCAGTTCTACCAGCCGCAGCACGAGGCCGGCCCCCAGCAGCCGGGCACCCCGCCGGGCGGGTCCGGCCAGCTGGGCTGACACGATCGAAGGCGAAGGGCACCACCCTCGGTGGCGGTGCCCTTCGCCGCTGTCTGGACACATACCTCCTCCGGGTGAGCTGTGCGCGGGCCCACGCGACGATGGCGGCGTGCCTCACCCGGTCAGAGCAGCGCGAATGCGAGGGTGCGAGGTATGCAGCTGCTCACCCCACGTTCCGTAGGAGAGAACGAGGTGAACGAGCTGCGCGAAACGGGTGAGTTGGGCGCGACGGCGCGGACGAAGATCGTCCTCGCGGCCGCGTTCGGGCCGTTGATCGCCGGCTACGCACTCGTCGCCGCGCTGTTCGCGCTGGTCACCGCTCTCGCCTCGATCTCACACTTCTCCGTCCCCGGTGTGCTGCGCGCCGCCGGGCCGGGCCTGCTCGCGGCTTACCAGGTACCGATCACGATCACCGGCAGCAGCCTGGGTGTGCTGCCGCTGCTCGGTACCGCCGTCGTCGGCGCGCTGGTCGCCGGGTCGGCCTCGCACGCCGCGGCCCGGCTGCACTACCGCGAACCCGGGCAGGCGGTGAACGTGGTCGCGCCCATCGCCGCCGCGCACGCGCTCGCCGGGATCGCCATCGCGCTCAGCCTCGACTCGGCGCGGGTCGGCGCCGAGCCACTCCCCGCGTTCCTGGTGCCCGGGTTCGTCGCCGGTCTGTGCGCGACCGCGGGGCTCGCCAACCGGTGCGGCATCATCGCGGCCGCCCGCGAGTACCTGGACCCCGTCGCACTGCGCGGGTTGCGGGCCGGGGCGCTCGGCATGGCCGGGCTGTTCGCTGTCGGGGCGCTCGTGTTCACGGTCGGCCTCGCCGTCTCCGTCGGCACCGCCGGGACGCTGTTCGGCACCAACGCACCCGGTTTCGGCAGTGGTGTCGGCATGCTGCTGCTGTCCATCGGTTACCTGCCCAACGCCGTCGTCGGCACCCTGTCGTTCGTCGCGGGACCGGGGTTCTCGCTCGGCTCGGTGTCGCTGACGCCGTTCAGCTATCGCGGCGGCAACGTGCCAGGCCTGCCGTTGCTCGCCGGGCTGCCCGAACACGCCGCGCACTGGTGGCCCGTGCTGATGCTGCTGCCCGCCGCCGTCGGCGTGCTCGTCGGCTGGTCGCTGCGCGACAGCGACGAGGACCCGCGGGCCAGGCTTCGCACGGTGGGGATCGCCGGTGCGCTGGTCGGGTTCGGCTGCGTCCTGCTCGGCACGCTCGCCGGCGGCAGGCTCGGCAGCGGTGCCTTCGACCCGGTCGCGATTCCGGTCGGGCTGCTTTCGGTGGCCGCGTTCGGCTGGATCGTCGTCCCCGGCGGGCTCGTGGCTTGGTTCGCCGGGCCACGCCGCGCTCCCGCACCGGCCGTCGTCGAGGAGCCCGAACCCGAGGACGAAGAGCCGGTCGACGAGGCCGAGGAACCGGAAGAGCCGGAAGACCCGGAAGAGCCCGAAGAACCCGGCGAGCCGGAAGAATCCGAAGAACCCGAACAGGACGAGGACAGCGAAGCGGACGAGCCGCTGCCCACCGGGGAGAACCCCGAACAGCCCGGCTAACCTGGACGTACTTGCTCGCGGGTGAAGGAGAGGCGTTGGAGTCCAGTCGGTTGGACCTGCCCACGCCGGTGCGGGTGGTCGTGCTCGCCTCGGGTTCGGGCACGCTCATGCACGCGCTCATCGACGCCACCCAGCGGCCGGGATATCCCGCCGTGGTGGTCGCCGCCGGTACGGACCGGGCCGGCGCCGAGGCGCTGACGAAGGCGGAGCTGGCGGGCGTGCCGCATTTCACCGTGCGCCTCGCCGACCATCCCGATCGCGCCGCGTGGGACAAGGCACTCGCCGAGGCGGTCGCCGCCTACCGGCCCGATCTCGTCGTGTCCGCGGGCTTCATGAAGCTCCTGGGCCCGAACTTCCTCGCCCGCTTCGAGAACCGGGTGATCAACACGCATCCCGCGCTGCTGCCCTCGTTCCCGGGCATGCACGCGGTGGCCGATGCGCTGGCCATGGGGGTCAAGGTGAGTGGGTCCACGGTGCACTTCGTGGACGCGGGGATGGACACCGGCCCGATCATCGCGCAGGAGGCCGTCGTGGTCGAGACCGATGACGACGAGGCCTTGCTGCACGAGCGGATCAAGGTGGTCGAGCGGCGGCTGCTCGTCGAGGTGGTCGAGCGGCTGGGCCGGGGTGGATGCACTGTGGACGGACGAAAGGTGATTTTCCGGTGAGTGGACGGCGGGCGGTCAAGCGGGCGCTGATCGGTGTTTCGGACAAGGCGGGCCTGCTGGAGCTCGGCACCGGCCTGCACGCCGCGGGGGTGGAGATCGTGTCCACCGGCGGCACGGCCAGGACGCTGGCCGACGCCGGGGTGCCGGTCACCCCGGTCGAACAGGTCACCGGGTTCCCGGAGTCCTTCGACGGCCGGGTGAAGACGCTGCACCCGCGTGTGCACGCCGGCCTGCTGGCCGACCGGAACCGGCCCGAGCACGTCGCGCAGCTGCGCGAGCTGGACATCGCGCCGTTCGACCTGCTGGTCGTGAACCTGTACCCGTTCCGGGAGACGGTGGCGTCCGGCGCGAGCCCCGAGGACTGCGTCGAGAACATCGACATCGGCGGCCCGGCGATGGTCCGGGCCGCGGCGAAGAACCACGGCAGCGTCGCGGTCGTCGTGGATCCGAAGCGGTACGACTGGGTGCTGGAGCGCGTCCGGGAGGGCGGGTTCGAGTTCGAGGACCGCAAACGCCTTGCCGCGCAAGCCTTCGCGCACACCGCGGCGTACGACATGGCGGTGTCGGCGTGGTTCGCCAACGCCTACGCGCCCGCGGACGACTCCGGGTTCCCGGATGTCACCGGCGCGACCTGGGAGCGCGGCGAGATCCTGCGCTACGGCGAGAACCCGCACCAGCAGGCCGCGGTGTACAAGCACTGGCGGGACGGGCTGGCGCATGCCGAGCAGCTGCACGGCAAGGCCATGTCCTACAACAACTACGTCGACACCGACGCCGCGCGCCGGGCCGCGGCGGACTTCGCCGGGCCCGCGGTCGCGATCATCAAGCACGCCAACCCGTGCGGAATCGCGGTCGGTGTCGATGTCGCCGAGGCACACCGGAAGGCGCACGCGTGCGACCCGGTTTCCGCCTACGGCGGGGTGATCGCCAGCAATCGGCCCGTCACGCTCGCGGCCGCGGAGCAGATCGCCGAGGTGTTCACCGAGGTCGTGCTCGCCCCGTCGTTCGACGACGACGCGCTGGAAGTGTTGCGCCAGAAGAAGAACATCCGTCTGCTGCGGCTGCCGGAATTGCGCAACGCGGACCCGATCGAGTTCCGCCCGATCTCCGGCGGCATGCTCGTGCAGACGGTCGACCGGATCGACGCGCCCGGCGACGACCCGGCGAACTGGACGCTGGCGACCGGCGAGGCGGCGGACGAGGAGACGCTCGCCGACCTCGAGTTCGCCTGGCGGGCGCTGCGCGCGGTGAAGTCGAACGCGATCCTGCTGGCCAACGGCGGCGCGACGGTCGGCGTCGGGATGGGGCAGGTGAACCGCGTCGACTCGTCGAGGCTGGCGGTGCAGCGCGCCGGTGAGCGGGCGAAGGGCGCGGTGGCCGCTTCGGACGCGTTCTTCCCGTTCCCCGACGGGCTCGAGGTGCTGCTCGAAGCCGGGGTGCGGGCGGTCGTGCAGCCCGGCGGCTCGATCCGGGACGCCGAGGTCATCGCGGCGGCCGAGGAGGCCGGCGTGACCCTGTACCTCACCGGGACGCGCCACTTCACGCACTGACGCCGCGGCGGCGCAGGTCCGGGTTCTCCAGGGCCGGGGTTCGGTAGGTCTGGTCGAGGGTGCCGATGTCGGTGCCGGGCGGGACGATCTCGTCGATGCGGTCGAGGACGTCGCCGCTGAGGGTGACGTCCACGCCGGCGAGCAGGTCGTCGAGGTGGTCCATGGTGCGCGCGCCGAGCAGTGCGCTGGTGACGCCGGGGTGCGCGGTGGTGAAGGCCATCGCGAGATGGGTCATGGGCAGGCCCGCCCCGGCGGCGAGCGGGATGAGCTCTTCGACCACGTCGAGTCGCCGCTCGTCGTCGAGATGCCGGACCAGGCCGGCGCGCTTGAGGGTGTTGTCCTGGTTCTTGCGCACGCGGCCGGTGAGCAGTCCCTGGCCGAGTGGGCCCCACACCACGGTGCCCATGCCGAAGCGCTGGGTGGTGGGCAGGAGTTCGCGTTCGATGCCGCGGTTGAGGATGGAGTAGACCGGCTGCTCGGTGTGGAACCGTGCGAGCCCGCGCCGCTCGGCGACCCACTGGGCCTCGACGATGCCGGAGGCGGGGGTGTGCGAGGCGCCGATCGCGCGGACCTTGCCGCTGTGGATCAGGTCCGTCAGCGCGGACAGGGTTTCCTCGATGCCGGTGCTGGGATCGGGCCAGTGCAGTTGGTACAGGTCGATGTAGTCGGTCCGCAGGCGTCTGAGCGAGTTCTCCACGGCGGTGACGATCCAGCGCCGCGAGGCGCCCTGGTGGTTGCGGTCCCCGGCTGGGCGGCCGAACTTGGTGGCGAGCACGACGTCGTCCCGGCGCCCTGCCAGTGCCTTGCCGACGACCTCCTCGGAGTCCTCGTAACGATCGGCGGTGTCGATCAGGTTGATGCCGGCGTCCAGTGCCTTGTGGATGATGCGGGCCGAGTCCTCCGGCGCGTTGCCCATGGAGGTGGCGAACATCAGTGCGCCCAGTGCGTAGGGGCTGACCTGGATGCCGGTCCGGCCGAGAGTGCGGTACTGCATGGGTTTCTCCCTGGGTGGCGTACGCTGTGCTAAGCGGAAAGCTATTCCGAAACTATACGGAAAACTTTTCCGGTTAAGCAAGGGGAGGCGATGTGGTGCACCCGGACACGACACGGCGCCCGCGCCGCGCCGACGCGCGACGCAACGTCGACGCGCTGATCGAGGCCGCGAAGACCGTGTTCGCCACCTCGGGTGTGGACGCGCCGGCGAAGGAGATCACCGACCTGGCCGGGGTGGGCGTCGGCACGTTGTACCGGCACTTCCCGCAGCGCGCCGACCTGGTCAAAGCCGTCGTGGAAAGCGGGATCGACGCCGTCGCCGACGCGGGCCCGGCGCTGAGCGGCGCGCACGAGCCGGCGGAAGCTCTCGCCGAATGGATACGCCGGTTCACTGAGCTGCTCGGGACCAAACGCGGGCTCGCCTCGGCGCTGCACTCGGGTGACCCGGCGTTCTCGGGGCTGCCCGGCTACTTCCTGGAGCGGCTCGGCCCTGTCGTCGCGACGCTGCTCGGCGCCGCGGTGGCCGACGGAACGGTTCGCGACGACATCAGCGCCGAGGATCTCCTGCACGCCATCACCCAGCTGTCCCAACCCGTCCCCGGCCGGGAACTCGCGCACAACCAGCGTGTCGTCGGGGTCTTCGTGGACGGGCTGCGCCGGTAGTTCCCGGCTCCGCTTGTGTGACTGACCACGCCATCTGTCACCAGATGACCACGATTGTTGTCACCAGAGCTCCGTGTGCGACCACAAATCTGCTGGTCGACGGCGGCCGACCGGACGTCGAGGTGGCTCCGGTGACAGAAGGGACCAATTGTCGGTTGACCGGTGTGCCACTGTTGAGCTTCGTGAAGGATCAGAACGTCGCCGCGATCCGAAACTTGGCTGGGCTGGCCACACCGATGGCTCTTCGGGTCGCGGTAACCCTAGGGCTGCCGGACCTGCTGCGTGGTGACGGGGCCGGCGTCGACCAAGTTGCGGCCGAGCTCAACGTGTCACCGGTCGCGCTCGAACTACTGCTGGGTCACCTTGCGACACTCGGCATCGTCGAGCACGCGCCCACTGGTTACCGAACTACCGAGTACGGAACGACTCTGTGCACCGACGCCGACAATGGCTTGACCAACTTCCTGCATCTGGGCATGGCGGGCGGCCGCGCCGAAATCGCGTTCGTCGAACTGATGCACAGCGTCACTACCGGCCGTGGTGCCTACTCCCGCCGCTACGGGCAGGATTTCTGGGCCGACCTCGCCCAATTTGGTCATCTGCGTGTGTCATTCGACCAGCAAATGACGCATCGATTTCGCGACCAGATCCCACAGCTCGTAGCCGGCTACGACTGGGCTCGCTTCCCCATGATCGTCGACGTCGGCGGCGGCCATGGCACTCTCCTCGCCGCGATTCTGGCCGCCCATCCTCAGATGCGCGGCCACCTGCTCGACCTCGAACCCACCGCGGCCGGGGCGAGCCGAACCTTCCGCACACACGATGTCGCGGATCGCGCCCAGGTGGCTGCGGGCAGCTTCTTCGATCCCCTTCCCGAAGGGGGCGATGCCTACCTGTTGTGCGACATCCTGCATGACTGGGACGACGAACACGCACACCAGATTCTCAGCCGCTGTGCTGAAGCGGCTCACCCAACGGGCCGCGTTGTGGTCATCGAACCGGTCGGCGGACGACGCGCCAACACTGAGTTCGACCTGGCGATGCTCGTGATCTTCGGCGGTCGCGAACGTCGCATCGAAGAGTTCCGCACGCTCGCCCGGGCTCACGGACTGGCCCTCGACGCCGTCACCGACCTGACCGATCAGCGCTGCCTTCTGGAGTTCCGCCTCGCCGCCACCAGGTGACGCATTCCTCCCCGAGAACAATCCATCTGCACGCGCCGCGACACGGCACCCGCTGATCAGAGGTTCATCCACTTCGCCCACCGCACCATGCACCAGCTCATGCAAGGCCCCATCAAGCCCGATAACCGAGGCCACCACCTGAACGCGCTCGCGTCCTACCAAGACGTGGTCAGCCACAGCTTGACAGTGGGGCAGGGGCATTGCAGACTGAACGAGTCGAACACCAGTTCGACTCACCGCCTTCCCCGCGGTGACTGTCTTCCACTCTGCCCGACGGAGTGGAAGGGCGTCGAGGGGGAGGTGGAGTGCGATGCCGGCTGCGTTGCCCGAGGTGAGCGAACCGGTCGCGGAGTTCGCGGACCGGAACGCTGATGCCGCGAGCGTTGCCGCGGAATCGCCGGGCCGGGTGGTCGCGTTGCCGACCGTCACCGAGCTGGCGGGCCTGCCGGGGGTCAGTACGGCCGGCAAGGTGGCGCGCGCCCGGGCGAGGGCGCGGTGGACGGAACACTCCCTCCCGCAGGGGACGGAGCGCATCCTGCCCGTGCGGCGGGAACTGCGGGCCCTGCTGCCGGACGGTGGCCTGCGGCGGGGCAGCACGGTGTCGGTGCGCGGTTCGACTTCGCTGCTGTTCGCACTGCTGGCGGAGGCCACCGCGACCGGTTCGTGGGCGGCCGCGGTGGGGATGCCGAACCTCGGCCTCGCGGCGGCGGGAGAGTTCGGGGTCGAGGTCGGTCGGCTGGCGCTGGTGCCCCGGCCCGGGGCGGATGTCGTCCCGGTGACCGCAGCGCTGCTCGACGGCATGGACCTCGTCGCGGTCGGTTCCGGCGGCCTGGCTCCCTCGGTGGCGCGGCGGCTTTCCGCGCGGGCGCGCTACCGGGGGGCCGTGCTGTTGTCGCTGGGTCCGTGGCCGGGCGCCGAGGTGGAGCTCGAATACGAGGCCGGGCCGTGGACGGGCCTCGCCGCGGGGTCGGGATACCTGCGGGCCCGCCAGGCCGGGATCCACGTCACCCGCCGGGGAACCCCGGGCCGGCTCGTCGGCCTCGGCTGGGAAGCCGCGGCGGCCGATCTCGGTCAGGAGGCCGTCCCCGCGCGGGAAAGCTGGGAAGACGCACCTCCGCCCGCGGTCCGCGGCTGGGCGGACTCGGCCGCCGACCGCGATTGGGGGGACTCGGCCCAAAGCGTCGTGCCGCGAGCCCACGGCTGGGAAGCCGATCCCGCCTGGGCCGAGGAGGGCGTCGGATGAGTGTGCCCAAGCGGTTGCTCGTCGTGTGGTGCCCGGACTGGCCGGTGATCGCCGCGGGGCTCGCGGACGGGGTGCCGGCGCATCTGCCGGCCGCGGTGTTCGCCGCGAACCGGGCCGTCGCCTGTTCCGCCATCGCCAGGGCGGCCGGGATCCGGCCCGGCATGCGGCGCCGGGAAGCCCAGGCCCGCTGCCCCGGGCTGACGGTCTTCACCGCCGACGAGGGGCGGGACGCGCGACTGTTCGAGCCGGTCGCGGCCGCCGTCGAGGAGCTGGTCGTCGGCGTCGAGGTGGTGCGGCCCGGCCTGGTGGCGGTGCCGGTCGACGGGGCGGCCGGCTACTTCGGCGGCGAGCAGGCCCTCGCCGAGCTGCTGCTGGACCAAGTGTCCGCCCGCACCGGCGTCGAGTGCCAGATCGGCATCGCCGACGGGCTCTTCGGGGCGACGCTCGCCGCGCACCGGGCGGTGATCGTCGACCCGGGGTCCACAAAGGACTTCCTGGCCCCGTTGGGTGTCACCGTGCTCGACCAGCCCGGCGCCGACCGCGCGGAGCTGGTGGACCTGTTGCGCCGCTTGGGTTTGCGCACCCTCGGCGCGTTCGCCGCACTCACCGGGCGCGACGTGGTCTCGCGTTTCGGCACCGCGGGGCTGCTCGCGCACCGCCTCGCCAACGGCCTGTCCGAACGCCCGCCGTTCCGCCGCCGCCCGCCGCCGGAACTGTCCGTGCCCCAGGAGTTCGACCCGCCGCTGGACCGGGTGGACGTCGCCGTGTTCATGGCCAAGAACCTCGCCGGGCGCTTCCACGCCGGGCTCGCCGCGCACGGGCTGGCCTGCACCCGCCTCGGCATCTACGCCGCCACCGAACGCGGTGAGGAGCTGAGCCGGGTCTGGCGTTGCGCGGAACCCCTGACCGCGCAAGGGATCGCCGACCGGGTCCGCTGGCAGTTCGAAGGCTGGCTGACCGCGGGCAACCGGCCGACCGGGGGCGTCGTCCGGCTCCGGCTCGAGCCGGAGGAGATCGTCGAGGGCGCGTCCCTGCAGCTCGGCCTCTGGCGCGGCGGGGCCAGCGAGCAGGACGAGCACGCGGGCCGGGCGCTCGTCCGGGTGCAGAGCATGCTGGGTCCGGAAAGCGCTTTCACCGCCGTGCTCGACGGTGGCCGCGGTCCTGCCGAACGGGTCCGGCTGGTGCCGTGGGGTGACCGCCGCGAGCTGACGAGTCCGCCGGAAATGGCCTGGCCAGGCCGGTTGCCGGCGCCGTCCCCGGCGACGGTGTTCGCCGAGCCGGTGCCGGTGCAGGTCATCGACGCCGCGGGCCAGGCCGTTTCGCTCACCCGCCGCCGTGACTTCGCCGCCCCGCCGTCCGTGGTGGCCCTTCCCCACACCACACCGCGGCAGGTTCTGGATTGGGCGGGCCCATGGCTGGTGGAGCCCCGCTGGGGCGAGACCGGCGGCCGGGTCCGGATCCAGGTGCTGCTGGCGGGCGAGCCCGCGCTGGCCGTGCTGCTGACCGGCAGCTATCAGGAAAGTCCGAAGTGGACAGTTGAGGGAGTGTACGACTGATGGAAGACGAGTTCCTTCGCGACATCCGGCAGTGGCTGTTGGAACGGGGCGTGGACCAGGCGCTGGACCCGGAAGAACCCTGGATCCCGATGCCCAGGGTCCCACTGGACTGACATGGGCTGGAACAACCCGGCCGTCCCGTGGGAGCAGCTTCGGCGGACGCTCAACGGCGACCCCGTCCAGCCCGGCGACGACATCCCGGTAAGCCGCAAACGGGAGGGCTATCACCGGCCATCGGACTTCCCGCCGCTGCGCGCGGACGACCGCGGCGGCGGGCACAACCGGGTGCCGTACGCCGAGCTGCACTGCCATTCCAACTTCAGTTTCCTCGACGGGGCAAGCGATCCCGAGGAACTGGTGGAGGAAGCGGCGCGGCTGGGGCTGGACGCGATCGCGCTCACCGACCACGACGGCATGTACGGCGTCGCCCGGTTCGCCGAAGCGGCGAAAGAACTCGGGGTCGCCACGGTTATCGGCACCGAGCTGAGCTTCGGGCTTTCCGAGCCACAGAACGGGATCGCCGACCCGGAGGGCGAGCACCTGCTGCTGCTCGCCCAGGAGGAAACCGGGTATGCCGCGCTGTGCCGGGCGATCACCGCGGGCCAGCTGCGCGGGTACGGCGCCGAGCTGCCCGGGAAAGACCAGGCGGAGAAGGGCCGCCCGGTGTACGACCTGGAGGCCGTGGTGTCGGAGGTACACGGCAAAGCCGTGGCGCTCACCGGCTGCCGCAAGGGCACGGTGCGCCGTGCGTTGCAGCGAGGCGGCCCGGCCGCCGCCGCCAGGGAAGTGCGCAGGCTGATGGACCTGTTCGGGCGCGAGCGGGTGTACGTCGAGCTGATCGACCACGGGCACCCGGGGGACAGCGCGCACAACGACACCCTCGCCGCGATCGCGGAACGGCTGAGTGTGCCTACGGTGGCCACCAACAACGTGCACTACGCGACCCCCGACCGCGCCCGGCTCGCCGGCGCGATGGCGGCGATCCGGGCGCGGCGCGGGCTCGATGAGATGGAGGGCTGGCTGCCCGGCGGCGGCAAGGCTTTCCTGCACTCGGGCGAGGAGATGGTGCGGCGGTTCGCACGCTACCCGGGTGCGGTGCAGCGAGCCGCGCTGCTGGGCCGGCGTTGCGCGTTCGACCTGACGCTGATGTCACCGCACCTGCCGCCGTTCGACGTGCCTGGCGGCGGCACCGAGGCGGAGTACCTGCGGCATCTGGTGGGCGAAGGGGCGAGCGAGAAGTACGGCACGCGAGAGCAGAACCCTGACGCGTACCGGCAGTTGGATCACGAGATGCAGATCATCGAGAAGCAGAACTTCCCCGGCTACTTCCTCATCGTCTGGGACATCGCGAACTTCTGCCACAGAGAAGGAATCCTGTGCCAGGGCCGGGGTTCCGCGGCGAACTCGGCGGTCTGCTACGCGCTCGGCATCACGAAGGTCGACGCGGTGAAATGGAAGCTGTTGTTCGAGCGGTTCCTCGCCCCGGACCGCGACGGTTATCCCGATATCGACCTGGACATCGAGTCCGATCGTCGCGAAGAGGTCATCCAGTACGTCTACGAAAAGCACGGTCGGCTGCGTGCGGCCCAGGTGGCGAATGTGATCACTTACCGGGCCAAGTCCGCGATCCGGGATGCCGCCCGTGCGCTCGGTTTTTCGCCCGGCCAGCAGGATGCGTGGAGCAAGCAGATCGACCGCTGGGGCCCGTTGCGGGAAACCCAGAACGACCATGATCACGACATCCCGGAATCCGTGCTGGGATTGGCCGCGGCGCTGGAGAACTTTCCCCGGCACCTCGGCATCCACTCCGGCGGCATGGTGATCAGCGACCGGCCGGTGAGCGAGGTGTGCCCGGTCGAATGGGCGCGGATGGAGAACCGCAGCGTGCTGCAGTGGGAAAAGGACGACTGCGCGTCCGTGAAACTGGTCAAGTTCGATCTGCTCGGGCTCGGCATGCTGTCCGCGCTGCGGTACATGATCGAGCTGGTGCGCGAGCACAAGGGCGAGGAGGTCGATCTCGGCAAGCTGGAGTTGGACGACGAAAACATCTACGAGATGCTCCAGCGGGCCGACGCGATCGGCGTTTTCCAGGTGGAGAGCCGCGCGCAGCTGGCGACTCTGCCCCGGCTCAAACCCGAGGAATTCTACGACCTCGCGGTCGAGGTCGCACTCATCCGGCCCGGGCCCATTCAGGGCGGTTCGGTACATCCCTATATCCAGCGCAAGAAAGAAAAGAAGAGAACGGGGAAAGAAAGGGAGGAGTGGTACGATCATCGGCTGCTCCGCAACGCGCTCAGCAAGACGCTGGGTGTGCCGCTGTTCCAGGAACAAATGATGCAGATCGCGTTGGACGTCGCGGATTTCACGGCCACGGAGGCGGACGAGCTGCGGCATGCCATGGGCTCCAAGCGGTCGGAGAAGAAAATGGAACGGCTGCGCCGGCGGTTCTACGAAGGTGCCGCGGAGCACGATATCGACGAGGAACTCGCCGGGCGTATCTTCGAAAAGCTGAAGGCGTTCGCGAACTTCGGTTTTCCCGAAAGTCACGCGCTGAGTTTCGCGTACCTGGTGTTCGCGTCCGCGCATTTCAAGTACTACCACCCGGACGCGTTCTGCGCGGGATTGCTGCGGGCGCAGCCGATGGGGTTCTACTCACCGCAGTCCCTGGTCGCCGACGCGCGGCGGCACGGGGTGACCGTGCGCGGCCCGGACATCAACGCCAGCCTCTCGTACGCGACCCTCGAACCCGACGGGAAGTACCACGCGGTGCGCGTCGGGCTCGGGGCCGTGCGGCTGATCGGCGACGACCTCGCCGAAACCCTTGTGGAGGAAAGGAAAACCGCCGGACCGTACGCGAGCATGGCGGACGTGGCGCGGCGGGTGCGGCTGACCAGGCCGCAGGTCGAGGCGCTCGCGACCGCGGGCGCGTTCGGCTGCTTCCCGGACATCAGCGGTGACCGGCGGCGCGCGCTGTGGGCGGCCGGCGCGGTCGCGGAGGAGCGGCCGGAAAAGCTGCCCGGCACCGGTGTCGGCACGAGCGCGCCGATGTTGCCCGGGATGGACGAGCTCGACGCCGCGGCCGCCGACGTCTGGGCCACCGGCATTTCCCCGGACAGCTTCCCCACCCAGTTCATCCGCGACCGGCTCGACGCGCTCGGCGTGGTGCCCGCCGCGAAACTGGGCGACGTCGAGGAGGGCAAGCGGGTGCTCATCGGCGGCGCGGTCACCCACCGGCAGCGCCCGGCGACGGCCGGCGGCATCACGTTCCTCAACATCGAGGACGAGACCGGCATGGTGAACGTCGTCTGCACCGCCGGGTTGTGGGCCCGCTACCACCGGATCGCCCGGGGCAGCTCGGCGATGCTGGTCCGCGGGGTGGTGGAGCGCGCCGACGGCGTGGTGAGCCTGCTCGCCGACCGGCTGCAGGACCTGCCGATGCGGATCCCCTCGAAATCGCGGGATTTCCGGTGAGGTCAGGACATCCGGAACGTGAAGTACTCGACCCGCCAGCCGTCGCGGGTCAGGTCCTGGCGGCCCAAGACTTCGCTGGCGAACCCCGCGTCCGCGGCCAGCCGCCGCAGGTACGGCAGGTCACCGCTGGTGCCGAAGAAGATCAGCATCCGGCCGCGTGCCGTGAGATGCGCGCGGGCGTCGCGGAAGAACGCCTGCAGCGCCCGGTAATCCTCGTCGGTGATCGCGGCTTCGAACAGGTCACGCGGGGCGAACCAGCGGAACGGCGGGTCGAACACGATCAGGTCGAACCGGCCTTCGACGGCGCCGAAGACATCGCTGTGCAGCACCGTGATCCGGTCACCGACGCCGTTGCGCTCGGCGTTGTCGCGCGCCGCCTCCAGCGCGTGCGGGTTGATGTCGACGGCCACCACGTCCCGCGACTTCGAGGCGGCAAGGATCGCGTTGACGCCGCTGCCGGTGCCCATGTCCAGCACCCGGTCGTCCTCGCGGACCTCTTCGAGCACGGCCTCGCCCAGCAGCGCCGAGGTCCCCGAGATCGGCATGACCTGCGGCGGCACGACGATCTTGTGCCCCAGGTAGGAAAACGTCCGCACGCTCTCGTCGCGGATCCCCTTCGCGGCTTCCTCGTGCCAGCGGTGGATCCGGTCGACGTCCTCCGGGGACAGCAGCGGCTCGTGGCCCATGCGACCCAGTGTGGCAGGCTCCGCCCATGGACGAAGCCGAAGTCGGAGAGGATTACCGGGACGCGGTGCTGCCGGGCGCGCGCTGGGAGAAACGGCAGTTCGTGCGGTGCGACTTCACCGAAGCCGACCTGCGCGGCCTGGCCACCCAGGGCTGCACCTTCGACGAGTGCGACTTCACCCGCGCCGACCTGGGGGAGTCGAAGCACGAGTCGTCCGCGTTCCGCTCCTGCACCTTCGACCGCACCGTGCTCGCGCAGGTGTCCTGGCGCGGCTGCTCGCTCCTCGGATCGTCCTTTGTGGACTGCCGGCTGCGCACGATCACCGTGCGGGACACGGATTTCACGCTCGTCAGCATCGGCCGGGCGGATCTGCGCAAGCTCGACCTGTCCGGGCTGCGCTTCCGCGAGGCGAACCTCGTCGAGTCGAACCTGACCGAGGTCACCCTGCGGGACGCGGACCTGCGCGGCGCCCGGCTGCTCGGCGCGAACCTGACCGGCGCCGACCTGCGCGGCGCGAAGCTCGACGCGAACGGCCTGGCGCAGGCGAAGCTGACCGGCGCGCGCATCGATGTGGACACCGCGATCGCGTTCGCCGCGGCACACGGCCTCGTCGTGTCCTGAGCACGGAAAAACCGGCCTCCCGCAGGGAAAGCCGGCCTTTTCGCGTGGCTCATTCGATGGGCGGTTCGCCCGGGTCGAGTTCGATCAGGTCACCCTCGGCCAGCAGCTCCTCGACCGAACCCGGCAGCAGGTACGCGGCGCCGCCGCCGGGCTGGTTGAACCACGGGATCGCCACCCCGGCCAATGCGTCGATCGGCCGCTGCACCCGGTAGACGTGGTACGGCCTGCTGACCCACTCCGGCACCAGCGACCGCTCCTCGAACGGCGTGCCCGCCGCGTAGAGCAGGTTGCCGTTCGGGCCGCCGAACCGGTCGAGCTCGCTCCCGGCCGGCAGTTCCCGCATCTCCTTGCCACGGAACAAGGTCAGCGGCGGCTCACCGGACATCGGCTGGATCGGCCACTGCGAGCCCGCGCCGTTCTGGGCCGCGCCGGAGCGGGCCGGTTCACGCCGCTGCGGCTGCTGCTGGGGCGGTTGCTGTGGCGGCTCCCGGCGCGGCGGGGGCGACACCGGCGCGGCCAACATGGTCGGCGGCGCGTCGAGCATCGTCTCCTCCAGTCGCGGCTCCCCGGCGGGCGGTGACGGCGGCTCGGTGCGCACCGGCGGTTCCGGCCTGGCCTGCAGGTCCGCGCGCGACGGCAACTCGGCGTGCGACGGCACATCCGCCCGCGACGGCAGGTCGGCGCGCGGCTCGGCGCGGGACGGCAGGTCGGCGCGGGACGGCAGTTCCGTGTGCAGATCGACGCGGGCGGGCAGCTCCGGCGGGGCCTGCTCCTCGTGGCGTTCGAGGCTCTCCCGGTGCCGGTCGGCGCTCGGACCGCCGTTCACCGGCGCGGTGTCGTCCATCTCGACCGGCGGGACCGGTGGCACGGGCGGCATGGGTGGCACGGCTGGGACCGGCGGTACGGGCGGGGTGGGCGCCGCCTCGCGGCCCCGCGGGTCGAGCATCAGCTTGCCGAGCATGAACGCCGCGGCGTCCTCCGGGTCGCCGAACACCGCCGGGTTGGACAGCTCCTCGTCGTACCAGCCGACGCGCCAGCCGGACTCGACCTGCTCCATGCTCCAGCCGTGCTCGATCGGCTCGCCGATGCGATACGCCGAGTCCGGCACACCCAGGTCCTTCAGCCGGTCGCGCAACCCGTCCAGCGCCGGCGGCGGCGCGGGCCGTGGTTCGGGCCGCGGTTCGGGCGGGGCAGGCGGCGCGACCGGCGGCACGAACATGGTGGGCGGCGGACCGGGTTCGTGCTGCGGCGGCTGCGGCGGTTCGGCCATCCGCTCGGCCATCCGTTCCGGCAGCCGCTCCGGTTCCGGCTCTGGCTCCGGGGCGGGCGGGAGCGGCGACTGGACCATCGTGGGCGGGCCGTCGTCCAGGTCCGGCATCGGCGTGAACGTCGTGGCGTGCTCGACCGGCGGCTCTGGCGGCGCCTCGACCTTCTCCTCGAAGACGGTCTCCGGCTCCGGCACGGGCTGTGGCTCCGTCGCCTGTGGAGCTTGCGGCGGCGCGGGCTGCTCCGCCGGACGAGGCGGCCGCGGCGGTGGCTGGTTGCCGCGGGTCAGGTGCGCGTTCGCGGCCTGCAGTGTCTGCTCCGGCACCTCCGCCAGCCGGAACCCGGTCTGCTGGATGTGCGCGACCAGCTCACCCTCCGGGGCGATGCCGTATTCCTGCAGGTAGTAGTTGATCGCGGCGGGCCAGATCCAGACGCCGTCGCTGTGGAAGGCGACGGGCACCTTCGGCGTCGGCGGCACGGCCAGCCGGTCGAGGTCGAGCCCGCGTTCGGACAGCACGACCGGCGCGGTGCTCAAGTACTCGTACAGCCGGTCCAGCTCCTCGGCGTCCAGCTCGGGCCGGTTGAGCACGGGGCGGCCGTCGGGACCCTGGCCGTCGAAGATCCGGGCGATCCGGAACCGGGGGCCGGGCTGCTCGGGGCCGAGGCCGGACATCCGGCGCATCAGCCAGTCCGGCACGTTCTCCTCCGAGCGGGGGAACGTGCGCAGCTCGTCGGCGTACGCCTGGGGCGGCGGCTGTAGATCCCAGCGCGGCTCTTCCCGGTCGTACTCGAGGTTGTAACTCGATGGGTGGTCGAGCTGGTACCGGGCGTTGAACCAGGTGCCGCGGCCCTCGCGGTACATACCGCCCCGCAGGCGGCCGAACAGCGTGGCGATGTCGTGCGTGGCCATCCACTCGCCGACGCTGCCGTCCTCCTTCAGGACCTCCCCGGTCAGTTCGTGGTACCGGCCAACGGCCCGGTACTGGGCGGACACGCGCCGCCAGTCGCGTGGTGCGGCCCGGAGCAGGGCGAGTCCGATCTGCTTGACCAGAGTGTCCTGCTCGGTCGCGTTCAGCTGCGTCGTCGGTTGAGCCACCAGCTCATTTTGACGGGTGGGCCGAGTGAATGCACAACACCCGCACCCAAACCACTACTGACCTGTGTCTATACCACAAATGTGGTACGGAGCGTCTAACTGGAACTACGCAAAGTGTCCTCTGCCAGAATGGGTGCCGTGACGGCGAAGGTTCTCGACGGCAAAGCGACCAAGGACGCCATCTACGCGGAGCTGAAGCCGCGGGTGGCGGTGCTCGCGGCGCGGGGTGTTGTCCCCGGGCTCGGCACCGTGCTGGTCGGCGACGACCCCGGCTCCCACGCGTACGTGAAGATGAAGCACGCGGACAGCGCCAAGGTGGGGATCAACTCGATCCGCCGGGACCTGCCCGCCGACATCAGCCAGGACAAGCTCGAAGCGGTCATCGACGAGCTCAACGCCGACCCGGCCTGCCACGGCTACATCGTGCAGCTGCCGCTGCCGAAGCACCTGGACACCGGCCGCGTGCTGGAACGGATCGACCCGGCGAAGGACGCCGACGGGCTCGCGCCGGTCAGCCTCGGCCGGCTGGTGCTCAACCAGCCGGGCCCGCTGCCGTGCACCCCATACGGCATCCTCCAGCTGCTGCGCCGCTACGAGGTGCCGATCGACGGGGCGAACGTGACCGTCGTCGGCCGCGGGATCACCGTCGGCCGCTCGCTCGGCCTGCTGCTGACCCGCCGCACGGAGAACGCGACCGTGACGCTGTGCCACACCGGCACCCGTGACCTGGCCGCCGAGGTGCGGCGGGCGGACATCGTGATCGCCGCGGCCGGGGTGCCCGGGATCATCACCCCGGACCTGGTCAAGCCCGGCGCGGCCGTGCTGGACGTGGGCGTCTCGCACGTCGACGGCAAGCTCACCGGGGATGTCGCGCCCGGGGTCGAGGAGGTCGCCGGGTGGCTGTCGCCGAACCCCGGCGGCGTCGGTCCGATGACCCGCGCGATGCTCGTGACCAATGTGGTGGAGGCTGCCGAACGTGTCGTCGCCTCGCGGTAACCGCCGTCCCGCGGTCCTGGAACACGTGCCGTTCGGCATCGTGCTCGCACTGGTCGCCGTCGCCGCGGTGCGGATCCTGCAGTACCACTGGCGGCAGGGCGCCGTCATCATCGGCGGCGCCCTGCTCGTGGCGGCCGTGTTCCGGGCGCTGCTGCCCGACATCCGCGCGGGCCTGCTGGCGATCCGCGGCCGCCCGGTGGACGTGCTGACCTACACGGGCCTCGGCGCGTTGCTGCTGTTCCTGGCGTTCACCATCACGAACGGCCCGTTCGGCAGCTGAGTCACACCTCGGCGAGCGCCGGGGCCGGGGTCTCCCGCCGGTCGAGCGCGCCCGAGACCGCGGCGATGGACAGGCCCAGCACCGACAGGACCGCGCCGACCAGGTTGGGCGCGACCAGGCCGAGCCCGCCCGCGATCACCAGGCCGCCGAGGTACGCGCCGATCGAGTTGGCGATGTTGAACGCCGACTGCACCGCGGCCGAGACCAGCGACGGGGTGCCACCGGCCTTCTGCATGATCCGGGTCTGCATCATCGGGCCGATCATGAACCCGGCGACGCCGACCGCGAAGATCGTCACCGCCGCACCGATCTTGCTGTGCGCGGTGAGCGTGAAGATCGCCAGCACCGCGGCGAGCGCGAACAGCGCGACGTACAGGCTCGGCATCAGCGCGCGGTCGGCCAGCCGCCCGCCCAGCAGGTTGCCGATCGTCATGCCGACGCCGGCGAGCGCGAGCAGCAGCGTCACGTTGCGCGGCGCGTAGCCCGCCACGTCCGTGAGCATCGGCGTCACGTACGACAGCGACGCGAACACGCCGCCCATCCCGACGGTGACGATGGCGAGCGCGAACCACACCTGCGGGCGCCGGAACGCGCCGAGTTCGCCGCGCAGCGACGCCTCGGCCGGACGACCCTGGTGCGGTACGAGTCTGGCGATCGCGACGAGCGCGAGCACCCCGATCGCCGCGACCACGCCGAACGTCGCGCGCCAGCCGACCTGCTGGCCGAGCAGGGTGCCGAGCGGCACGCCCACCACGTTGGCCAGGGTGAGCCCGAGGAACATCATCGACACGGCCTTGGCCCGGTTGCCCGGCTCGACCAGGCTGGACGCGACCACGGCCCCGGCCCCGAAGAACGCGCCGTGCGGCAGCCCGGCGATGAAGCGGAAGAGCACGCCGAACTCCTGGTTCGGCGAGAGCGAGAACAGCACGTTGCCGAGCGTGAACAGGGCCATCATCAACAGCAACATGGTCTTGCGCGGCAACCGGACGGCGACCGCGGTGAGCAGGGGCGCGCCGACGACGACGCCGAGCGCGTAACCCGTGATCAGGTAGCCGGCCGAGGGAATCGACACCCCGAAGTCGGCGGCCGCCTGCGGGAGCACACCCATCATGACGAACTCGGTGGTGCCGATTCCGAAGGCACCGATGGCCAGCGCGATGAGCGCGACGGGCACGGGTCTCCTTTCTGTGGCTTCTCTGTGCTGCATCGATACAGAGTGGTGGCATGAAAGAAGGACAGCCTGTGCGCGTCACGGCGCGTGGACTGTCCCGCCGTTCAGTGTGAACGGCGGGGGAGGGGGTTGTCATCCCTTGGCGGGCGTGACGATTGTTACGTAACGCCGCTGGTCGGAGGTGGGTTGGGGAGTGACGCGCCTTGGGGTGACGGGGTTCCGTGCGGGGGCGCCTTGGGGTGGCGGGTCCGGCGTTGGGGGGTGTCTTTGGGGGTGACGGGTGCCGTGCGGTGCCGGTTGTCGTGCGTGCCGGCGGTCGCGCCAACCGCCCCGATCGCGCGAGGGTCTAACGGTCGCCATACCGCGTCAAGGCGGGAAAGCGTGCCTTGACCCGGCATGGCGACCGTTAGGGCGCTGGGGATCGGGGTGGTGGCTCCGGAGTGGGCGGTCGCTGGTTCCGGGGCGTTGCCGGGTGGCGGCTTGGTGGCGTGTGTCAGTCTGTTTGTGTGTCGATTTCGCAGTCGGAGCCTGGGTAGAAGAGGGACTCGTGGCCGTCGGCGAAGCGCACTAGGTAGGGCGGTTCGCCGTTTTGGCCTCGTACCTCGACGATTTCACCTTGTTGTTCGCCGGAGCCTACGGTCCGGCCGTGCACGAGTATGCGGTCTCCGACGGTTGCGCGCATGTGACACCTCCGCTTTGCATCAGCGTAATGCCGCTCGCCTGCCGCGTCGACTTTTCGTGGATCGCTGAAATCGCAACAAAAAACCGATCATGAAACGACCGGCGAACGTCCACACCGGACAGTGCTACTGCGCCTTGGCGGCGGCCTTCGCGGCCTTCTTGAACGCGCGCACCTCGGCCAGCGTCTGGGCGCTCGTGACGTCCGCGATGGACCGCCGTGAGCCCTCGTCGCCGTACGCGCCGGCGGCCTCACGCCACCCCGCGGGCTTGACGCCGCGCTGTTTTCCCAACAGTGCAAGGAAGATCCGCGCCTTCTGCTCGCCGTAGCCGGGCAGTGCCTTGAGTCGCTTGAGGACTTCCTTGCCGTCCGGCTTACCGTCGGTCCAGATCGCGTCGGTCTGCCCGTCGTAGTGCTCGACGATGTAGCGCGCGAGCGCGTGCACCCGGCGGCCCATCGACCCGCCGTAGCGGTGGATCGCCGGCTTCTCCACGCACAGCTCGACGAACTCGTCCTCGTCGGCTTCGGCGATCCTGGTGACGCTGAAGCCGCCCATCCGGTCGGCGATCTTCCTCGGCCCGGCGAAGGCGATCTCCATCGCCACCTGCTGATCGAGCAGCATGCCCGTGAGCAGCGCAAACGGGTCTTCGCTCAGCAGCATGTCGGCCTCGGCGTCGCCGGTCAGGTGCAGCGTCTTGGGCATGACGCCATCTTCGCACGTGACCGGACGGGCGGCTCCGCTTCACCTCAGGCGGGTTCGGGCAACTCGTCGAACTCGACGACCTGCCGCACCTCGACCTCGACGTTCTCGAACAGGTCCGCGTACTGCCCCGCCAGTTCGACCGCTTCGGCCCGGTCCTTGGCGTTGATCAGGCCGAACCCGCCGATGACCTCCTTGGCCTCGGTGAACGGCCCGTCGGTCGCCTTGATCCCGGCGCCCTTGGTCTTGCGGACCCGCGCACCCTTCTCGGACGGGTGCACACCCTCGGCGGTGATGAGGATGCCGCGTTCGCTCCAGTCCTGGATGAACGCGCCCATCTTCTCGATGAACTCCTGGCTGGGGTTCCAGTTGACGGGGTCGCTCTCGGCGAGCCGGTGCATCATGAGAAACCGCATCGCTTGCTCCTTATGTCTCGGTTCGATCAGCCGACACTCCCGCGTCGAACGAGCACACCCCGTTTCGACAAACGCTCCGGCGATTTTCTACGCGAGCGGAGTGAGCGCCTCCGCCAGCGGTTCCAAGATGCCGGGCTTCGCGCGGAGCGGCGGGATCACCACGATCATGTCGACGCCCGCCTCCTTGTACTCGGCCACCTTCTCCACCGCGGGCCCGATCCCGGTCTCCGGGTCGATCGCCACGTTCACCGAGCACACGATGTCCGCCGGGTTGCGGCCGACCTCGTCGCACCGCACGAGCAGCGTCTCCTTGAGCGCCTTCCAGTCCGCCGGGCTCTGCACGATCGCGTTCCAGTGCTGCGCCCACAACGCGACCGCGCGCAGCGTCCGGCGCGGGCCGCGGCCGCCGATGACGATCGGCGGGTGCGGGCGCTGCACGGGCTTCGGCTCGCAGCGGGCCTCCGTCAGCTTGAAATACTTGCCGTCGAAATTCGCTACCTCCTTCGACAGCAGCTCGATGATCACCTGCACGCCCTCGTCGAACAGGTCGAACCGCTGGCGCAGCGGCGGCAGTTCGATGCCGTAGGCGTCGCACTCCTGCTGGTTCCAGCCCGCGCCGACGCCGAGCTCCAGCCGTCCTTCGGAGATGACGTCGATCGTCGCGGCCATGTTCGCCAGCACCGCCGGGTGCCGGTAGATCATGCCGCTGACCTGGCAGCCGAGCCGGATCCGGCGGGTCACCGACGCCATCGCGGCGAGCATCGACCAGCCCTCGTAGTTCGGCCCGGCCGGATCACCGGTCAACGGGTAGAAGTGGTCCCAGTTCCAGGCCGATTCGAACAGTTCGATGTCGTCCGCGGCGACCCAGACGTCCCGCATCTGGGCCCAGGTGGTGTGTTCGGGCCTGGTCTTGATACCGAATCGCATGGGGCAAACCTATGCCGAACCCGGTGACCGCGGCCACGCGCGGGCACTGCGAGACTGGGCCTTCGTCACCACTTGCGGCGCCGCGCTGTTGCTAGCAGTACGCTTGTACCGCATACCACAGCTTCGAAGAACGAAACCGCGAGGACCCGCGAGAGGAGCACCGCCGCTCATGGCCAAGATCAAGGTCGAGGGCACCGTCGTCGAGCTCGACGGCGACGAGATGACCCGCATCATCTGGCAGTTCATCAAGGACAAGCTCATCCATCCGTATCTGGATGTCAACCTGGCCTACTACGATCTTGGCATCGAGGAGCGGGACCGCACCGACGACCAGATCACCATCGACGCGGCGAACGCGATCAAGGAGCACGGGGTCGGCGTCAAGTGCGCCACCATCACTCCCGACGAGGCGCGCGTCGAGGAGTTCGGCCTGAAGAAGATGTGGCGGAGCCCGAACGGCACCATCCGCAACATCCTCGGCGGCGTCGTATTCCGCGAGCCGATCATCATCCAGAACATCCCGCGGCTGGTCCCGGGCTGGAACAAGCCGATCATCATCGGCCGGCACGCGCACGGCGACCAGTACAAGGCCACCGACTTCAAGGTCCCCGGCCCCGGCACGGTCACCATCACGTACACGCCCGAGGACGGCTCCGAGCCGATGGAGTTCGAGGTCGCGAAGTTCCCCGAGGGCGGCGGCGTCGCGATGGGCATGTACAACTTCCGCAAGTCGATCGAGGACTTCGCGCGCGCGTCGCTGCAGTACGGCCTCGACCGCGGCTTCCCGGTCTACCTGTCGACGAAGAACACGATCCTCAAGGCCTACGACGGCATGTTCAAGGACGTGTTCGCCGAGGTCTTCGAGGCCGAGTTCAAGGCGGACTTCGACGCCAAGGGCCTGACCTACGAGCACCGGCTGATCGACGACATGGTCGCCGCCTCGCTCAAGTGGGAGGGCGGCTACCTCTGGGCCACCAAGAACTACGACGGTGACGTCCAGTCCGACACCGTGGCGCAGGGCTTCGGCTCGCTCGGCCTGATGACGTCGGTGCTGCGCACCCCGGACGGCAAGACCGTCGAGGCCGAGGCCGCGCACGGCACCGTGACCCGGCACTACCGCCAGCACCAGCAGGGCAAGCCGACCTCGACGAACCCGATCGCGTCGATCTTCGCCTGGACCCGGGGCCTGGAGCACCGCGGCAAGCTGGACGGCAACTCGGAGCTGATCGGCTTCGCGAACAAGCTGGAGCAGGTCGTCATCGAGACCGTCGAGAGCGGCAAGATGACCAAGGACCTCGCGCTGCTGGTCGGCAAGGACCAGCCGTTCCAGACCACCGAGGAGTTCCTCGGGACGCTGGACGAGAACCTGGCCAAGAAGATCAGCCAGGGCTGACGTTTGCCGCGAAAGGGCGCGCACCGGTTCGCCGGGCGCGCCCTTTCGTCACTTGATGTGACGGCCTGGTCACCGGGTTGCGGCCACCGGGTGGTTTCGCCCCCTTGACCTGTTGCCGGCCAACTTTGTGTGGCTACCCTTACTCGCGAGCGCGTGCGGAGATCGTCGAGGAGAGCCCCCATGATCCTGGGAATTCCGAAGAAGGCCCTGATCATTCTCGCCGTGCTGGCCGGGGTCGGGATCATCTACGTGATGGGCGTCGACAAGCAGGCGTCCGAGGGCGCGACCGGCGGCGGGTCGACCGGCTGCAAGATGTCGGTCACCGCGGATGTGCTGAACGTGCGGGCCGCGCCCGACGCGAACGCCCAGATCGTCGGCAAGTTCAACCAGAACGCGCAGACCGGCGCGGAGCCGGTGGTGCAGAACGGTTTCCGCAAGCTGGCCGACAACAAGTGGGCGAAGACCGACTTCCTCAAGGCGATCGACGGCACGAACTGCGGCTGATCTCCAGGCCGCGCGTCGAAGACCGCGCGCCAGCTCGGCGACGGAAACCGAGCGATCACTGCCGGTCGCGTCGCGGGAGGAATTGTCGGGGGGCGCCGGTAACCTGCGGGATGTGCTGACCATCTCCACCGTGAACGTCAACGGCATGCGTGCCGCCGCCAAGAAGGGCTTCGTCGACTGGCTCGCCGCGAGCGGGTCGGACGTGGTCGCCTGCCAGGAGGTGCGGGCCGAGGCGAGTCAGCTGCCCGAGGAGGTCGTGGCGCCGCTGGGCTGGCATGCGCACCACGCCGCGGCCGCGGTCAAGGGGCGCAACGGGGTGTCGGTGTACAGCAGGGTCCAGCCGGAGGAGGTGCGCACGGGCTTCGGTGAGCCGGAGTTCGAGGACAGCGGGCGCTACCTCCAGGTGCATTTGCCGGGTCTGGTCGCGGCGAGCCTGTACCTGCCGAGCGGTGATGTGGGCACGCCGCGGCAGGAGGAGAAGGAACGGTTCATGGCCGCGTTCCTGCCGTACCTGGTCGAGTTGCGGGCGAAGGCCGAGGCGGCGGGCTCGGAGGTGGTGGTGCTGGGGGACTGGAACATCGCACACCGCGAGGCCGATCTGAAGGCCTGGAAGACGAATCAGAAGAACTCGGGCTTCCTGCCGGAGGAGCGGGCGTGGCTGAGCCGGGTGTACGACGAGGCCGGGTATGTGGACGTGCAGCGCAAGCTCGCCCCGGAGGGCCCGGGCCCGTACACGTGGTGGTCCTACCGCGGCAAGGCCTTCGACAACGACGCCGGCTGGCGGATCGACCTGCAGGTCGCGACCCCGGGCCTGGCCGCGCGAGCGGTGTCGGCGACCGTGGAGCGCGCCCCCACCTACGCCGAACGGTGGTCGGACCACGCCCCGCTGACGGTGGTCTACGAGTAGTCGCGCTCCACCGGCAGCAGGGCGCGTGCCGCGGCGCGGTCGCCTTTTTCGACGAGGGCGTGGATTTCGTGCGCCAGCGCCGTGCGGTCGGTCAGGCCCACGATCCACTCCCGTGTGTACCGCCGGGCGGCCTCACCGCCGAGGCCGATCTGGATGGCGCGTTCGGGCTGTGGCTTCAGGTCCAGGTCCTTGTCCGGGTCCCACTGGATCCGCACCGGCGACGCGGCCAGCTGCCGCCGCCAGTCCTCCTCGTCCCGGTACTCCGCCGGGTCGAACGCCGACAGGCACGAATTACTCAACGCCCAGTCGAAACCCGAGCGCGTCATCTCGACCGCCAGCACCCGCTCCTGTCCCGGCTTCGTCGCCCAGCCGCAGCGGTACATCATCCACAGGAACGACGGCTTGATCCACGTCATCCGGTCCGGCTTGAACGGCGGCACGAACATGCCCGCGAGCGCGGATTCACTTGCTCATCAACCCACCAGCGCCAGCAGTCGCTCCAGGAACGGCAGTTGGCCCTTCAGCAGCTTCTCCTGGGCCTCCGTCAGGGAAAACCACGCGAAGCGGTCCATCTCCGGGAACTCCTGCAGGCGGCCGGACCCCTTCGGCCACTCCATTTCGAACGTGCCCGGTACCGCGAGAGCCGGGTCGAGGTCGCCTTCCAACGCCCACGCCGTCACGACCTTGCCGCCGGACTGCCGGACCGAACCGAGTTCCGACAGGGGACCGGACGGCACCGGGAGCCCCAGTTCTTCGGTGAATTCGCGGCGGGCGGCCGCTTCCGGTGCCTCGTCCGGCTCGTACTCGCCTTTCGGCAGCGACCACCCGCCCGCGTCCTTCCGCGCCCAGAACGGCCCGCCCATGTGTCCCAAAAGGACTTCGGCCTCACCGTTCACCTTGCGGTACAACAGGATTCCCGCACTCTGCCGGGGACTCACGCAGCGAACACTCCGTTCAGATACGCACTCAACGCCTGCTCCGTCCGATCCTTGTCCGCATTCTCCCCGAACAGGTGCGCCGACGCGTCGACGGTGCCGCCGAAGTTGTTGCGGCCGAAGATCCGGTAAAGCGCGTCCGGCGTGCGAAGGCCGATGAAATACGGGTTCAGATAGTCCACCACCGCATCGGCCGGCGCCAGCCCGGGCAGCTCCAGCCGCACCGGATCACCGACCGCGGAAACGCCGAGCGATTTCCGTACCGCGTCCAGCGCCGCCGGATCGGACGACGCCGGCGGACCGCCGACCTCCGCGTACACCGCCGACTTCCCCCCGAAATAGCGCAGGTACTGGCCGAGCGTGTGGTGATAGAAGTCGGTGTGCTTGCTGGCACCGTCGTACTGGTTGTCCCAGTCGTCGGTGAGGATTCCACTGTGGACATACCGCAGCGCCGCGGTGCCGCCGTCACGGGCGGAGATGATGAAGTCGAGCGCGTTGAACCAGCCGTCCTCACCATCCTGCCGGACGGTGAACCGGTTCGGCGGCTCCCAGTTCTTGACGATCGGGTCGCCGGGCTCCGGCGCGGGCGTCGGGAACATCCAGTTCGCGGTGCCCGTGGTGACCGCGGCGAAGACCTCCTCCGGTGTGGCCGGCAGCACGACTTCCCGCTCGATCGCGAATTCCTTGCTCATCTTCATTTCTCCTTCTTGAGACTGGGGTGCAGGGCGACGACGAGACGGTGCTTGCGCCCGCCCGCCGCGTTTTCGTCGTGGTATTTCCCGACGAGGTTCTTCACTGACGCGCCGAGTTCCTCGGCGAACGCCGCCCGGTCCGCCGCGCTGGCGAACCGGATCTCCGCGTCGATCGCATAGGTCGCCAGGCGCTGCCGGGCCGCGGTGGCGCCGGCGATCAGCTCCCCGAGCTCCCGCACCAGCCGGGCGGCCAGCGCGAGCAGCCACCGGGCCGAAAGCTGGTCCGGTGCGCGGTCGGGATCCGGCGCGACGTCGGCCATCGCGCTCGGGGAGATGACGTAGGACGCCGCGGTGGCCCGCATGACCCGCTCGGTCACGTTGCCCTTGCGACGTTCTTCGACCAGCTCGATCAGCCCGTGCCGTTCGAGGGCCCGCAGGTGGTAGTTGACCTTCTGCCGGGCCAGCCCGACCTGTGCCGCGAGCGTGGTGGCCGAGCCGGGTTCGGCGAGGGCGGCCAGCAGCTTCCCGCGGACGGGGTCGAGCGAGACCTCGGCGGCGGCCGGATCGTCGATCACTGCGACTTCGAGCATGAGAAAACCCTCTCACCGACAAATAAGTTTGTCAAGACAAGTCGAGTCGTCGGTGGTGAACCTGTGGGGGTGGGTCATGCGTCCACTCGGATGGGGGCTAAGGTCTGGCCCCGAGTTGATCGAAAACGACCGAGCTTGACACGCTCGGTAGTTTTCATCGAGGCAACATCAGCCCAATAGGGTGACGGCGTTTTCCAGTACGGCATCTCGTCGCGGGAGGCACCCCGGTGCGCACTCAGGTCAGGCGTTTCACCATCCACACCCTGCGCCTTGGCACGATCCTGCTGGCCCTCCTGGCCACCGGGACGGGCGTGGCGAACGCGGCCGACAACCAGGTCGCGCCGGCCACGGAGACGATGTCCTTCGGCGTGCTCGGCCCGGTCGGCCTGGCCGCGGTCGCCCTCGGCATCGTCGGCATGGCGCTCGGCGTGATCCGGCAGCGCCGCAAGGCGGCCCAGGCCCCGGCCGAACCCGCCGCCGAGGTGGCCGAGGACGGCACCCGGCCGACCCTCACGCCCTACCGGCGACCGACACTCTGACCGTCCGCACCGCGACCGTCAGCCACAACGCCGCGAGCAGCACGTACAAACCCACGGCGGTGACGGCGAACAGGTCGGCGTGCGTGGCCGCGGCGAGCGCGCTGGTGCCGGTGACGCAGGTGCCGAGCGGGAACGTGAAACTCCACCAGCTCAGCGAAAATCCCGCCCGCGCGCGGATCACCAGCGCCGCGGCGAGTACCAGCCACAGCATCGCGAACCCCCACGTCGGCACCCCGTAGATGATCCCGGCGAGCCGCCCGGTGGGCCCCTGCACCGCGCCCAGCAGGTTCGCCGCAGTGATCGACTGCCCGAGCGGGCCGAGCACGATCCACACCGTCGGCGCCAGCCCGGGACCGCCGCGCACGAGCCGGTGCCAGATCAGCGGCAGCAACGCGAGCGTCGCGAACAGGCTCACCCCGAACAGCGCGTAACACCCGAGCAGCATGGTCAACCGGGCCTGTCCCGCGGGCAGGTGCGGGATCAGCGCGGCGCCCGTCGCGGCGGAGACCATCGGTGGCACGACGGGCATCAGCCACCCGGCGAACACCTCGCCGTCGCCGACCTGGCCCGTGCTCATCCGGTACGGCAGGCCGACGGCGGTCACCAGCCCCAGCACTGTGCCGACCGTCCACAGTGTCCACGCGACGGCGAGCGCCGGACCGAGCCCGATCCACTCCTGGCCCAGCGTCAGCGTGCCGGCGCCGACGGTCAGCAGCGCCATCGGCGGCGCGCCCCAGAAATGTGCCAGCACCGGGTCGCGCAGGTGGGCCAGCTGGCCGGACGGGTCGCGCCGGAGCTCCCGCCCGAACGACACGCACAGGACCACCAGCCACAACGCCGCGCCGGCCCAGACAACCGTTGCCACGGAACGGAGTCCGGGCACGTGCCCGGGCAGCGTCGGCACCGCGTTGGCGACGATGCCGGTACCCATCACCGACGCGAACCAGTTCGGGGTGGTGCCGGCACGCGGCAGTGAGGAAGTCGTGAACACCTCTACACGTTCGGGCTATATCGCGGCGAAAGGTAGCCCGAGAACACCGATAGGCTCATAGCCTTGGGTTATGCCGTTGCCCGCACGTGTCGCTGAGCTGGCTGGTTTCGACCTGCTGCTGTCGGTGGCCAGACTCGGCGGGATCGGCGCGGCGGCCCGCGCGCACGGCATCTCCCAGCCCGCGGCCAGCGCCCGGATCCAGCAGCTGGAGGCCCGCGTCGGCGTCGCGCTCGTCGAACGGTCCCCGCGCGGCTCGCGGCTGAGCAAGGCGGGTGCGCTGGTCGCCGACTGGGCGCGGCCGGCCGTCGAAGCGGCCGCGGATCTCGAGGCGGGGATCGCCGCGCTGTGGAGCGAGCGGGTCGGTCACCTGCGTGTCGCGGCCAGCCTCACCGTCGCCGAATACCTGCTGCCGAAATGGCTTGCCGCGCTGCGGACGCTGAACCCGTCCACAGCCGTCGCCCTGACGTCCGGCAACTCCGGCGAGGTCGCGCACCGGGTGCTGACCGGGCAGGCGGATCTCGGGTTCATCGAGGGGCCGGAGCTGCCCAGCGGCCTGCACGCGGAAACCGTGGGCACGGACGAACTGAAGCTGGTGGTCGCGCCCGGCCACGCGTGGGCGCGGCGCCGCCACGTCCGTCCCGACCAGCTCGCCTCCGCACCGTTGATCAGCCGGGAGCCGGGCTCGGGCACCCGGCGGGCGCTGGAGCTGGCGCTCGCCCCGCACGAACTCGCCGAGCCGATGCTCGAGTTCTCCTCGACCACCGCGATCAAAGCCGCCGTCATGGAGGGCATCGCGCCCGCTGTGCTGGGCGCGCACACCGTCGCCACCGAGCTGGCGGCCGGCACCCTCGTCGCGCTCGAAGTCGCGGGTGCGGACCTGCGCCGCGCGCTGCGGGTGGTGTGGCCCACCGGGCAGTCGCTGCGCGGGCCCGCCGCCGACCTCGCCGCCATCGCGGCCCGCGGGGCCTGAAAGAATCGAAGACGTGTCCAGCGCTGACGAAACCACCCAGGAAACCCCGGCCCGGCTGCGCGTGCTGTCCGGCATCCAGCCGACCGCGGACTCGTTCCACCTCGGCAACTATCTCGGCGCCGTGCGCCAGTGGGTGTTGCTGCAGGAAACCTGCGAGACCTACTACATGGTCGTCGACCTGCACGCCATCACGGTCGAACAGGATCCGAAGGTGCTGCGCCAGCGCACCCGCGTCTCGGCGGCCCAGCTGCTCGCGCTCGGCGTCGATCCCGGGCGCAGCGCGCTGTTCGTGCAGAGTCAGGTGCCCGAACACGCACAGCTTTCCTGGGTGCTGGAGTGCCAGACGGGGTTCGGCGAGGCCGGCCGGATGACGCAGTTCAAGGACAAGGCGGCGAAGCAGGGCACCGACCACGCGAGCGTCGGCCTGTTCACGTACCCGATCCTGCAGGCCGCGGACATCCTGATCTACCAGGCGAACGCGGTGCCGGTCGGCGAGGACCAGCGTCAGCACCTGGAGCTGTCCCGCAACCTCGCGCAGCGGTTCAACCGCCGCTACGGCAAGACGTTCACCATGCCCGAGCCCTACATCGTCAAGGACACGGCCAAGATCTACGACCTGCAGGACCCGACGGCGAAGATGAGCAAGTCGGCGTCCTCGCCGAACGGCCTGATCGAACTGCTCGACGACCCGAAGCGGTCGGCGAAGAAGATCCGGTCCGCGGTTACGGACACCGGTCGCGAGATCGTCTTCGACCCGGAGGGTAAGGCGGGGGTGTCGAACCTGCTGACCATCCATTCGGCGCTGTCCGGCCAGAGCGTTCCGGAGCTGGAAACCGCGTACGAGGGCAAGGGTTACGGCGACCTGAAGAAAGACGTCGCCGAAGTGCTCGTCGAGTTCGTGACTCCTTTCCAGGAACGCGTGCGGTCGTATCTGGACGACATCGCGGAACTGGACAAGATCCTCGCGGGCGGCGCGGAACGCGCCCGAAATGTCGCCTCGGAAACGCTTTCCGCCGTGTATGACCGGATCGGTTTTCTGCGCTAGTTCGGTAAAGCACCTTTTACACAACTGATTCACAGCCAAGCGGGCCTGTTTTCTCAGATGCTTTTCAGATAGACCGGCGAAGCTTTCGCCGCTGGTTCTTCTGGGGCACGCGAGAGAGAAGGATGCCGTGCTGGGCAGGCTTCGCAAGAAAAGACGGTGGGTCTACGTCACCGTCGCGGTGGTCGTCCTGGTGGCGGCCGGGGTCACGGTCTGGGTGGTCACCCGGCCCGCGGACGCCCCGGCGTACCGGCTCGTCGCGGCGAGCACGACGACTCTGAAACAGACCGTTTCGTCGTCGGGCACGATCCAACCGGCTCAGCAGAGCGATCTCAACTTCGGTGTGGCCGGCCAGGTGACCGCGGTCAACGTGACGGTGGGGCAGCAGGTCACGGCGGGGCAGCCGCTCGCGACAGTGCAGTCGGCGACGCTCTCGGCGAGCGTCGCGCAGGCGAACTCGTCGCTGGCCTCGGACCAGTCGAAGCTCGCGTCCGATCAGTCGAATGGCGCCTCCTCCGTGCAGATTTCCGCGGACCAGGCGTCGATCACCGCCGCGCAGAACCAGCTCGACAACGCGCAGACGGCGTTGTCCGAGGCGACGATGACCTCGCCCATCGCGGGCACCGTCGCGACGGTGAACCTGACTGTGGGACAACAGGTTTCGGCCGGCGGATCGGGGAGCGGGAACAGCTCCTCGTCGTCAGGTTCCGGTGCGGGCAACGGCGCCGGCGGCCAGGGCGGCGGACAGGGCAACGGGCAGAGCAGCAGTTCGTCCTCGTCGTCTTCCTCGTCCTCGTCGAGTTCGAGCACGGCGCAGATCGTCGTCATCTCCACCGGTTCCTATGTGGTCAACGCGAGCGTGGACGACACCGAGATCGGCCAGATCAAGACCGGCGAGCAGGCGGTCATCACCCCCAACGGCTCGACGGACCCGGTCTACGGCACGGTGACCACGGTCGCGGTGATGGCCAGCGGGTCGTCCTCGGTGCCCAGCTACCCGGTCACCATCGGGGTCACCGGCAGCCCGGCGGGGTTGTTCCCCGGGGCGAGCGCCACGGTCGCCATCGTCGTGAAGCAGCTGACCGACGTGCTCGCGATCCCCGCGGCCGCCGTGCACTACACCGGCAGCCAGGCGACCGTCGACGAAATGGTGGCAGGTAAGCAGACCGCCAAACCCGTCCAGCTCGGGCAGTCGTCGAACGGCATGGTGCAGGTCCTCAGTGGACTGTCCGAAGGGGACCAGGTGATGGTCGCCACGCCCGCCGGCACCGGTGGCGGTACCGGGCGCACCGGCGGAACCGGTGGCGCGGGTGGCCGCACCGGCGGATTCGGCGGCGGTGGCTTCGGCGGGAACGGCGGTGGGCTCGGTGGGAACGGCGGCGGCCGCGCCGGTGGGCTCGGCGGCGGTGCTCGCGGCGGGTTCGGAGGCTGAACATGCCTGTCATCGATGTCCGGAACGTGCGCAAGGTCTACTCGACCGGCGTGGTGGAAGTCGAGGCGCTGCGGGGGGTTTCCCTGCGGGTCGAGGAAGGCGAGTACGTCGCCATCATGGGCCCGTCGGGCTCCGGCAAGTCCACGCTGATGCACATCCTCGGTTGCCTCGACCTGCTCAGCACCGGAAGTTACGCGCTGGCCGGTGAAGACGTCAGCCGACTGTCCGAATTGGACCTGGCGGTGATCCGCAACCGGCGGATCGGCTTCGTGTTCCAGCAGTTCAACCTGCTGCCGGGGCTGTCGGCGTGGCGCAACGTCGAACTTCCGCTCACCTACGCCGGGGTCAAGCGCGCCGAACGCAAGGCACGCGCGATCGAGCTGCTGCAACGGGTCGGCCTCGGCGACCGCATCGAGCACCGGCCGAACGAGCTGTCCGGCGGTCAGCAGTCGCGGGTCGCGCTCGCTCGGGCGCTGGTGAACCGGCCGTCGATGGTGCTCGCCGACGAACCGACCGGTGCGCTCGACTCGACCGCCACGGCCGACGTGCTGTCGGTGTTCCGTGAGCTCAACAACGTCGGGAACACGATTGTGCTGATCACGCACGAGGAAGAGGTCGCCGAACACGCCGACCGCGTCGTGCGGCTGCGGGACGGGCTCATCGAATCCGACACGGGAGTTTTCGTATGAGCGAGCTTGCGAGCGAATCATCCAACACTGCGCCGGCGAATGCCGCACCGAGCGCCAGCGAGGTGGGCGCATGAGCTGGCTCGAAACGCTGCGCACCAGCCTGGACGCGATCCGGTCGCACCGGATGCGGTCGGGGCTGACGATGCTGGGCATCCTGATCGGCATCGCCGCGGTGATCCTGACCGTCGGGCTCGGCGAGGGCGCGCAGGCGCAGGTCGCGTCGGCGATCAACTCGCTGGGCACGAACCTGCTCGTCGTGTCGCCGGGCAGCACCACGAGCAGCACGACCGGCGTCCGCGGCGGCAGCGGTTCGGCGACCACGCTGACCGTGCACGACGCGAACGCGCTCGCCGCGCCCGGCGTCGCCCCGGATATCGCGGCCGTCGCGCCGACCACGAGCCGTAGCACCTCGCTCGCGGCCGGTTCGACGACGTGGACGACCTCGGTCGTCGGCACCACGCCGGGCTGGCTGAGCGTGCGGGCGCGCACCCTGTCGGAGGGCCGTTTCCTTACGGACGCGGACGAAACGGGTGAAGCCGCGGTCACCGTGCTGGGCCCGAGCACCGCGCAGGAACTGTTCGGCACCACCAACGCGGTCGGCCGCACGGTGACGATCGGCAGCACGCCGTTCGAGGTCATCGGTGTGCTCGCCTCGGCGGGCACGTCGTCCGCGCAGAACCAGGACGATCAGGCCGTGGTGCCGATCAGCACGGCGGCGGACCGGCTCATCGGTGGCAGCACGCGCACCTCGGTGCAGTCGATCTATCTGGAAGCGTCCACTTCGGACACTCTGTCCGCGGCTTACCAAGAGGCGAACCAGGAACTGCTGGCGCTGCACCACATCACGAACGAGACGGCGGCCGACTTCACCATCGCGAGCCAGGAGTCGTTGCTGACCACGGCCAGCTCGGTGAGCCAGACGCTCACCCTGCTGCTCGGCGGTGTCGCGGCGATTTCCTTGCTGGTGGGCGGAATCGGGGTCATGAACATCATGCTGGTGTCGGTCACCGAACGGATCCGCGAGATCGGCCTGCGCAAGGCGGTCGGTGCGAGCCCGACGGTGATCCGCCGCCAGTTCATGGTCGAGGCCTCGGTACTCGGACTCGCCGGCGGCCTGCTCGGCGCGTTGCTGGGCATCATCGGCGCACTGGTGCTGCCCCATCTGATCGGCATCCAGATCGCCATTTCCCCGTGGGCCACCGTGGTCGCCATCCTCACTGCGATCGCGATCGGACTCGTCTTCGGCGTCTACCCGGCGAGCCGCGCCGCCCGGCTCGCCCCGATCGACGCGTTGCGCAGCGAATGAAGGGAACGACCATGATCCGACGAACCGTGCTTGCCGCGGCCGGTGCCGCGCTCGCGCTGACGCTGGCCGCGTGCGGGTCTTCGAGTGGTGGCACTCCGGCGGCGCCCGCGTCGCAGGCGCCCGCCTCCGGGGCCGCCGGTGCTCGCGGGCCGGCGGCGTCCGGCACGATCGCGGCCGTCGCGCCGGCCAGCATCGAGGTGCAGAACCCGAGCAACGGCCAGGTGACGGTGAACTACTCCAGCAGCACCACGTTCACCGACCGGGTTTCCGGCGCGCTGTCCGATGTCGCGGTCGGCACGTGCGTCGCGGTCACCGGCACCGGCACTCCGGTGGCGGCGAAGTCCGTGGAGATCAGCGCGGCCGACAACGGCACGTGCGCGATCGGCGGTGGCGGGCCGGGCCAGCGACCGCAGAACGGCGGCGGCAGCGGGACGGCACGCCCGTCGCGCCCGTCGGGTGCGCCGAGGCCGTCCGGTGCCAATGACGCGCGGGGCACGTTCGGCAAGGTGACCGCTGTGAGCGGCACCGGTTTCACCGTCGAACAGGACAATCGGCAGACCGGCGCGACCACCAGCGTCCAGGTGACCGTCGATCCGACGACCACGTACCAGAAGACCGAGTCCGCGAACTCGAGCGCGCTCAAGGTGGGCGAGTGCGCGGTCGCGACCGGGCAGGCCGACGACACCGGCGCGGTGACCGCGAAGACGATCTCGCTGAGCCAGGCCGGGCCGAACGGCTGCCAGGGCTTCGGCGGCCGCGGACGCAACGGCGCCGGCGGCGGGAATGGCGCCGGGAATGGTGGCGGCGGGAACGGCACCGGTGGCGCGAACGGCGGCGGCGGCGGGAACAGCGGCGGCGCGAGCAGCGGCGGGAACAGCGGAGGCGCGAGCGCCGGCGGCGCGAATAGCAGCGGCGGGACTGGGGCCGGCGGGACTGCCGCCGGGAATGGTGGCAGTGGCGTGAATGGTGGCGGGAATGGCTAAGCGCACCAGGCAGATCGTCACGGTCACCGGCGCGGTCGTGGTGGTCGCGGCCGGTGCGGTGGTGTGGGCGACGTCGGCGTCCTCGTCGCCGGGCTACCGCACCGCGACCGCCGGTCCCGCGTCCGTCACCGCGACGCTCGACACGACGGGCACCATCGAACCGGTCGCCAACGCGACGCTTTCCTTCCCCACCAGCGGACAGGTGGCGTCGCTGCCGGTGCAGGCCGGGCAGCAGGTGGCCGCGGGGCAGACGCTCGCGCAGCTGGACACGACGTCGCTCGCCAGCCAGGTCGCGTCCGCACAGTCGACTTTGGCCACCGCGCAAGCGAAGCTGGCCGCGGACCAGTCGGGGCAGGCGTCTTCGGCATCGGCCGGGCGCGCGACACCGGCGCTGAACCTGACGGCGCCGTCGGCTGGGCGCGCGACGCCGGCGTTGTACCTGACGGCGTCGTCGGCGCCGTCGGATCTTCAGGCGCAGCAGAAGGCTGTGACCTCGGCGCAGCATCAGGTGGATCTGGACCTGACCGCCGCGTCGGCAGCCGTTGCCGCGCAACAGAAGGCGTGCCAGACGATCGTCTCACCGGACACCAAGCCGGACACGACGTCGAGCACGAAGTCGAGCACGGCGTCGGGCACGAAGTCGGGCGCGACGAACCAGCCGCCGAGCCAGGACGACGTCGACGCGTGCACGACGGCCATCCAGGAGGCGCAGGACGCCCAGCACACGACGGCCACCGACGAGCAGAAGCTGGCCGACGCCGAGAACGCGCTTTCCGTGACGCTGGCCAAGAACGCGGCGGCGCAGACCACCGAGCCGCCGGCCACGACGCCTCCCGCCGGCAAGACACCTTCCGGCGAGACGCCTTCGGGCCAGAGTCCATCAGGCAAGAGTCCCTCGGGCGAAAGTCTTCCGGGCAAGAGTTCGTCGGGGCAGAGTTCCACGGGTAAGGGTTCGTCCGGCAAGAGTTCTTCAGGTCAGAGTTCCTCGGGGCAGAGTTCCTCGGGCAAGAGTCTGGCGGGCGGCGGGAGTGGCAAGACGAGCCAGCCCGCGTCGGCCGAACAGCTCGCTGCGGACCAGGCGTCGATCGACGCGGCGGATGCGCAAGTCGCCGTCGCGCAGCAAAATCTCGCCGCCGCGACGCTGGTCAGCCCGATCGCCGGCACCGTCGGCGAGGTCGGCTTCACCCAGGGCCAGACGGCGTCCACCCAGCAGCACATCGTGGTGTTCGGGCCGGGGACGAACCAGGTGACCACCGCGGTCAGCGACACCCAGGCCGGGCAGATCAAGCCGGGCCAGCAGGCGACCGTCACTCCCGACGGCAGCGGAAAGCCACTCACCGGCCAGGTCGTGTCGATCGGGCTGCTCGCCAGCACGACTTCGTCCGGCTCGCCGAGCTACCCCGTGACGATCTCCCTCCCCGCGGGCGGCGATCTGTTCCCCGGCGCGACGTCCGCGGTCTCGATCATCACGAGCACCGCGAACGCGGCGGTGACCGTGCCCACCTCGGCTGTCCACCTGGTCGGCGGAAACGCTTTCGTGACAACACTTTCCGGCGGCAACACGCAGACGGCACGGGTCACCGTCGGGGTCGTCGGCGCCTCCGTCACGGAGATCAAGTCCGGTCTCGACGCGGGTGCGCAGGTCGTGCTGGCGGACCTGAGCACACCACTGCCGACGAGCGACACCACCGGTGCGCGTGGCCTCGTGGGAGGAGGCGGTGGCGGCGGGCCGCAGCGGCGCGCCGGCGGATGATCCACTGTGGACTCGGCATGCGAGCCGCCCCGGTGCTGGCTAGTGTCGGTCTGTGGCGGATGAAAAAGAGAAGCTGATTCCGAGGCTGCGCCGGCAGCGTCCGTGGCTCGATCACCTGTTCCGGGCCAACGAGTCGTTCGGCGACCACTACGGGAACCACTACGCCGCCGCGATCACGTACTTCAGCGTGCTGTCGCTGTTCCCGCTGCTGATGATCGGGTTCTCGGTCGCCGGGTTCGTGCTGGCCGGCAACGAGGCGGCGCTGAACGAGCTGCGCGACAGCATCCTGCGCTCGGCGCCGCAAGGTCTCGGGGACCTGTTCTCGACGCTGGTCAACGCGGCGCTGGCCGCGCGCGGTGGGGTCGGCATCCTCGGCCTCCTCCTCGCGCTGTACTCCGGGATCGGCTGGATGACTAACCTGCGCGACGCGCTCACCGCGCAGTGGGGGCAGGAGAAGAAGAAGCTCCCGCTCGTCTCCACCACGCTCAAGGACCTCGCGTCCCTCGCCGGGCTCGGGCTCGCGCTCGTGGTGTCGTTCGGGCTCACCGCCGTCGGCGGAGGGGTCGGCAACTGGCTGCTGCGCCGCGCCGGCCTGGCCGACCAGGGCTGGGCGTCGACCGCGCTGACCGTGCTGACGATCGTGCTGTCGCTGCTGGCGAACATGCTGGTGTTCCTGTGGGTGCTCTCGCGCCTGCCGCGGGAGAGCGTCAGCGTGCGCAGTGCGCTGAAGGGCGCCGCCGTCGCCGCGGTCGGGTTCGAGATCCTCAAGCAGGCCGCCACCATCTACCTGGCCAGCGTGACCAGCTCGCCCGCAGGCGCGGTCTTCGGGCCGATCATCGGGTTGCTGGTGTTCGCGAACCTCGTCTCGCGGTTCCTGCTCTACGTCACCGCTTGGACGGCGACGGCCAGGGAGAACATCGTCACGGTGGTCCACGAGCCGCCGCCCGCCGTCATCCGGCCGGCGGTGACCATCCGCCGCGGGGCCGGTGCGGGCGCCGTCGCCGGGGCGTTCAGCGCGGGCGCGATGCTGGCCTGGCTGGGCCGGCGCCGCCGCTGAGCTACCGCGCCCGGCGGCGCCAGGGCTTGAGCAGGACGAAGCCCGCCACGATGATCAGCGCCACGACGAGGGTGACGATCCAGCCCGTGGTGCCGAACGCGTCCCGCTGCGTCGCGGCCGTGGACGCGTTCACCTTGCTCGGCGCGGCGTCGGTGGGCGCGGCCGAGGTCTGCTCCGGAGCGGGCCGCACGAGTTCCCCCACGGTGGCCGTTTTCGGCTGTGCGAAGCCATAGTCGAGCAGCTGGCCGGCCTGCTGGACGACCAGCGTCGGCCGTTGCTCGGCGCGCATCATGACCACCGCGAGCCGCCTGCCGTCGCGGGCCGCGCCGCCGACGTACGTGTGCCGGGCGTCGTCGGTGAAACCCGTTTTGCCGCCGAGGAAACCGGGGTAGTAGCCCAGCAGCTTGTTGTCGTTGACGATGCCGAACGCCGGTTTTCCGGGCTGTGCCGGCATCTGGTAGCCCTTCGTCGACACGGCCGCGGCGAACTCGGGCTGCTGCATGGCGGCGTGGAAGACGAGGCTCAGGTCGTACGCCGAGGTCGACATACCGGGGCCGTCGAGACCCGACGGGGTCGCGGTGCGGGTGTCCTTCGCGCCGAGCGCCGCCGCCTTCGCGTTCATCTTCTGCACGGCCGTGGGCACGCCGCCGAGCGCCGTGGCGAACGCGTGCGCGACGTCGTTGCCCGAGTGCATCAGCAGCCCGTGTAGCAGCTGGTCGACGGTGTACGAACCGCCGGCGACGAGGCCGACACAGGTGCACTCCTGCGTGGTGTCCTCGGGTGTGGGGTGGATGACGTCGTCCGGCTTGAGCTCGTCGATGACCACGAGCGCCAGCAACGTCTTGATCAGCGAGGCCGGCCGCTCGCGGGCGTGCGGGTTCTTCGCGGCGACCACCGCGCCCGTGTCGAGGTCCTGCACCACCCACGAGGCCGCGGTCGTTTCCGGTGGTGCGGGCGCGCCCGCCGGGGCCACCACGCCGCATTCACCCATGCGCGGGCCACCGACCGGTTCCGCCGGGACCGGCAGCGGGGCGGGCACGTCCTGGCCGGGCGCCGGGCGCTCGGAGGTGTCCACGGGCGGTGGCGGGGCCTGCTGGTCCGGGCAGCCCGGTGCCGCCGACGCCGGACCGGCGCCGTACACCAAGCCGGACAAAAGGATCAGCACAACACCCAGCAACCCACCACTTCGCACCGGTCGAGACTAGTGGACGAAGCTGCGGGGATCCGGTGAAGAACGGCCAACCGATCGGGGGATACTCGGCTCATGTCTCGACGTGTAGCGCTGTTCCTGCTGGTCTTCGGCGTGTGGTCCTGGGTCATCTGGATCACCTTCGTGAAGAACCTGTGGGCGAGCGACAATTCCTGGGCGCCGGACGGCTCGGCCACCGCGTTCTTCGTGGTGCATTTGGTGCTCGCCATCGTTTCGTTCGTACTGGGCACGATCATCGGCGTGCTCGGCTGGCGCGGTCTGCGGACCGCTCGGCGCACGGCCGACCGGGAGTCGACGCCGGCCCCTTGACGCACGGTATGGCCGCCATCACACTTTAGGTCCAGACCAATTGGACCAGACCATTTTTGCGGTGTACGCGAAAGGGTGGTGGCGGTGGTGCGGTTGCGAAGATTCCTTGGTGCGTTCGGCTTGTTCGCCTGTGCGGTGGTCGTCGCGGCGCTCGGGCCGGGGGTGACGGCGTCCGGTTCGGGTGCGGTGTCGGCAGCGCTGACGCCGACCTGGTCCGACGACTTCGACGGCCCGGCGGGCTCGGCCCCGGACGCGGGCCGCTGGGGTTACGACATCGGCGGTGGTGGCTGGGGCAACAACGAGCGCGAGTACTACACGAACAGCACCGCCAACGCGGCGCTGGACGGGCAGGGCCACCTGGTGATCACGGCGCGCAAGGACAACGCGTCGCAGTTCCAGTGCTGGTACGGCACCTGCCAGTACACCTCGGCGCGGCTGCTGACCGCGCACACGTTCACGCAGAAGTACGGCCATTTCGAGGCGCGCGTGAAGATGCCGCCGGGGCAGGGGATGTGGCCGGCGTTCTGGATGCAGGGCGACGGCGGCGCGCAATGGCCGAACAACGGCGAGATCGACATCATGGAGACCGTCGGGTTCGACATGGGCACGAACCACGGCAGCCTGCACGGCCCCGGCTACTCCGGCGGCAACCCGCTGACCGGCACATACACCCTGCCCGGCGGCGCGCAGCTGTCCAGTGACTACCACACCTATGCGGTCGACTGGGGTCCAGGCGGCGTCGTCTGGTCGCTCGACGGGATGGCTGTGGAGAACCACTTGCGCTCCGACGCGGGCGGTAACACATGGGTGTTCGACCACCCGTTCTTCATGATCCTGAACCTCGCGGTCGGCGGGAACTGGCCGGGCGACCCGAACTCTTCGACCGTGTTCCCCGCGACGATGTCGGTGGACTACATCCATGTCTCCAGTGGTGCCCCGGCTCAGCCGGCGGGCCGGATCACCGGGCTGGCCGGGAAGTGCGTCGACGACTACGCGGCGTTGACGGGCAACACCAACCCGATCACGCTCTACGACTGCAACGGGACCTCGGCGCAGACCTGGACCCGGCCCGGGGACGGGACGATGCGGGTGCTGGGCAAATGCCTCGACGTCACCGGCGGTGGCACGGGCGACGGCACGAAGGTCCAGTTGTACGACTGCAACGGCAGCGGTGCGCAGCAGTGGGTGGTCACGGCGGCGAACGACATCGTCAACCCGCAGGCGAACAAGTGCCTGGACGTGACGGGCAACAACTCGGCCAACGGGAACCAGCTGCAGATCTGGACCTGCGCCGGGACCGCGAACCAGAAGTGGACGTACACGACGCCGGGTGCTTGAGACGCATGGCATAAAATGGGCCCGGCGGGATCAGAAATCCGCCGGGCCCATTCACGCGAGAATCACACGCGCTTGAACAGCAGCGCGCGCTTGACCTCCTGGATCGCCTTCGTCACCTGGATGCCGCGCGGGCAGGCGTCGGTGCAGTTGAAGGTTGTGCGGCAGCGCCACACACCCTCGGCATCGTTCAGGATGTCCAGCCGCTCCTCCGCCCCCTCGTCACGCGAGTCGAAGATGAAGCGGTGCGCGTTGACGATCGCGGCGGGACCGAAGTACGAGCCGTCGTTCCAGTAGACCGGGCACGACGACGTGCAGGCGGCGCACAGGATGCACTTCGTGGTGTCGTCGAAGCGCTCGCGGTCGGCGGCCGACTGGATGCGCTCGCGCGTCGGCTCGTTGCCGTACGCGATGAGGTACGGCTTGACCGCGCGGTAGGCCTCGAAGAAGGGCTCCATGTCGACGTAGAGGTCCTTCATCGTGGGCAGGCCCTTGATCGGCGCGATCGACACCGTGGTCTGCTTGCCCTCCTTCTCCAGGAGGTCCTTCACCAGCACCTTGCAGGCCAGCCGGTTGATCCCGTTGATCTGCATGGCATCCGAGCCGCAGATGCCGTGCGCGCACGAACGCCGGAACGACAGCGTGCCGTCCACGTAGTTCTTGATGCTCATCAGCACGTTCAGCACGCGGTCCGTCGGCAGCGCCGGGACGTCGTAGGACTCCCAGTGCGGCTCCGAGTCGACCTCCGGGTTGAACCGCAGGATCTTCATCGTGATCGTGACCGAGCCCTCCGGCGCGGGCACCTGGGACGTGTCGTGAGTCGGTTCTGCTACGGCGGTCATCAGTACTTCCGCTCCATCGGCTCGTACCGGGTGAAGTTCACCGGCTTGTAGTCCAGCCGGATGTCGGACTGGAAACCCGTCAGGCCCAGCGGCGCGTCGGGGTCCTGCTTCTCCGGCAGCATCTTGTACGACATCGAGTGCCGCATGTAGTTGACGTCGTCGCGGTTCGGGTAGTCCTCGCGGGCGTGCCCGCCGCGGGATTCCTTGCGCGCCAGCGCCGCGTTGACCAGTGCCTCGGCCAGGTCCAGCAGGAAGCCCAGCTCGATCGCCTCGAGCAAGTCGGTGTTGTACCGCTTTCCCTTGTCCTGCACCGAGATCCGGCCGTACCGCTCCTTGAGCCGCTGCACGTCGGTCAGCGCCGTCTTCAGCGTGTCCTCGGTGCGGTACACCGCCGCGTTGGTGTCCATGGTCTGCTGCAGCTCGGTGCGGATGTCCGCGACCCGCTCGCCACCGTGCGCGGTGCGCAGGTGGTCGACCATGCCTTCGACCAGTGTCGCCGGGCTCTCCGGCAGGTCCACGTGCTCACGGCCCTGCGCGTACTCGGCGGCGGCGATCCCCGCGCGCCGGCCGAACACGTTGATGTCCAGCAGCGAGTTGGTGCCCAGGCGGTTCGCGCCGTGCACCGACACGCACGCGACCTCACCGGCCGCGTACAGCCCCGGGATGGTCTTGTCGTTGTCCTGCAAGGCTTCCCCGTGCACGTTGGTGGGGATGCCACCCATCGCGTAGTGCGCGGTCGGGTACACCGGCACCGGCTCCTTGACCGGGTCCACGCCGAGGTACGTGCGGGCGAACTCGGTGATGTCCGGCAGCTTGGTCTCCAGCACCTCGGCGCCCAGGTGGGTGCAGTCGAGGTACACGTAGTCCTTGTGCGGACCCGCGCCGCGGCCTTCCAGCACCTCCAGCACCATCGACCGGGCGACGATGTCGCGCGGCGCCAGGTCCTTGATGGTGGGGGCGTAGCGCTCCATGAACCGCTCGCCGTCGGCGTTGCGCAGGATCGCGCCCTCGCCGCGGGCACCCTCGGTGAGCAGGATGCCCAGGCCGGCCAGGCCGGTCGGGTGGAACTGGTAGAACTCGATGTCCTCCAGCGGCAGGCCCTTGCGGTAGTAGATGCCCATCCCGTCGCCGGTCAGCGTGTGCGCGTTCGACGTGGTCTTGAAGACCTTGCCGAAGCCGCCGGTGGCGAACACGATCGACTTCGCCTGGAACACGTGAAGCTCGCCGGTGGCCAGTTCCAAGGCGACCGCGCCGGAGGCGACCGGGCCGTCCTCGGTCTCGGTCAGCGCGATGTCGAGCACGTAGAACTCGTTGAAGAACTCGATGCCGTGCTTGACGCAGTTCTGGTACAGCGTCTGCAGGATCATGTGCCCGGTGCGGTCCGCGGCGTAGCAGGCCCGGCGGACCGCGGCCTTGCCGTGGTCGCGCGTGTGCCCGCCGAAGCGCCGCTGGTCGATCTTGCCCTCGGGCGTGCGGTTGAACGGCAGGCCCATCTTCTCCAGGTCGAGCACCGCGTCGATGGCTTCCTTCGCCATGATCTCGGCCGCGTCCTGGTCGGTCAGGTAGTCACCACCCTTGACGGTGTCGAAGGTGTGCCATTCCCAGTTGTCCTCTTCGACGTTGGCGAGCGCGGCGCACATACCGCCCTGCGCGGCACCGGTGTGCGACCGCGTCGGGTAGAGCTTCGTGAGCACCGCCGTGCGGGCCCGCTGCCCCGACTCGATGGCGGCGCGCATGCCCGCGCCGCCCGCGCCGACGATCACCACGTCGTACTTGTGGAACTGCATATCCGCTTCCTTGGTGGTGGTGGAGTCAGCTGTGGATGTTCGGGTCGAACGTGAAGATCACCAGCGTGCCGACGAACAGGATGATCGCCATCGCCACGTAGAGCACGATCTTCAGCCAGAACCGGGTGGTGTCCTTGCGCGCGTAGTCGTCGATGATCGTGCGCAGGCCGTTGCCGCCGTGGATCTCGGCCAGCCACAGCATCGCCAGGTCCCAGAACTGCCAGAACGGCGAGGCCCAGCGGCCGGCGACGAAACCGAAGTTGATCCGGTGCACACCGCCGTCGAGGATGTTCATGATCAGCAGGTGGCCGAGCACGAGGACGATCAGCGCGAGGCCGGAGATCCGCATGAACAGCCAGCTGTAGAGCTCGAAGTTGCTGCGCCGGGCGGCGGGCCGGCGCGGGGCGCGCGGCTTGGCGAGTGCGAGCGGCTCGGTGCTCATGACGGGCTACCTCCGAACAGGATCGAAGCGGTGCGCCAGAGCATCGAGATCGCGGCGGGCACCATCACGACCACCCAGACGACCACGATCGTCCACAGCATCGGCTTCTGGTACTTCGGTCCCTTGGACCAGAAGTCGACCAGCATGATCCGGATGCCGTTCAGCGCGTGGTAGAGCACCGCGCCGACGAGGCCGACCTCCAGCAGGTTCACGATCGGGGTCTTGTACGTCTCGATCACCGAGTCGTAGGTTTCGGGCGAGACCCGGACCAGCGACGTGTCGAGCACGTGGACGAACAGGAAGAAGAAGGTGAGTACCCCGGTGATCCGGTGCAGGACCCAGGACCACATGCCGGGGTCGCCCCGGTAGAAGGTCCCCTTCCGGCGTGAGGCACCCGCCCGATCGCTCGCCTCCGCCGCCGTACTGCCGGCGGCGGGCGTAGCCGTGGTGGACATCGGTGAACGGCCTCCAACGTCGTGGTTGGACTGTGCCCGTGGCTATCAAGACGGCAACGGACTTGGATATCCGGATGCTAAACCCGGTCCGGGACTCCCACTCAACCTCGGGTTGGCCTGTGTGATTGACCAGACACCGAGCGCGTGGCCCCCGTCACTCCACCAGGTGAAGCTCACGCCGGGTAGCTAGGCGATCGCCGTGCCAGCGCGCAAGCAAACATTTAGGTTACGGGCAGTGGCTTCCGTATGGCGTTTCGTTCACCGCCCGGTACGGTTCGCCAGTCGAGCCCGGCGATGCGCCGGGCCGTGCGTAGGACCGTCGTACCACGGCGGGGAGGGAGAGAGCTGTGCGTAGAACGCGTGCCGCGATGCTGACCGCTACCGCGCTGGCCGGTGTGCTCGCGCTGGCCGGCTGTGCCAAGGACTCCGGGGGTGGCACCAGCAGCAACAACGCTTCCGGCAACACCGGATCCTGCGTGACCTCGCAAGCGCCGGCCGCGCCGGCCGCCGCGACGTCCTCGAGTTCCGCCGGTGCCAAAGTGGACGCGAGCAGCCTCCGGATCGGCCTCGCCTACGACATCGGGGGTCGCGGCGACGCCTCGTTCAACGACGCGGCCGCCGCTGGTGTGGACAAGGCCAAGCAGGACATGGGCGTGAAGGACGTGTCGGAGAGCACGGCCTCGCCGACGGAGGACGAGGCGGCCAAGGAGCAGCGGCTGACCCAGCTCGCGACCGGTGGCTACAACCCGATCGTCGCGGTGGGCTTCGCCTACGCGGAGGCCGTCGGCGCCGTCGCGCCGAAGTACCCGAACACCAAGTTCGCGATCGTCGACGACGACTCGGTCACCGCGCCGAACGTCACGCCGCTCGTGTTCGCCGAGGAGCAGGGCTCGTTCCTGGCCGGTGTCGCCGCGGTGTACAAGAGCAAGAGCTGCCACATCGGCTTCATCGGCGGGGTGAACACGCCGCTGATCCAGAAGTTCGAGGCCGGCTACCTGGCCGGTGCGAAGGCGGCGTCGAGCAAGGTCCAGATCGAGGACCAGTACCTGACCCCGGCCGGTGACAACACCGGGTTCCAGGACCCGACCAAGGGCAACGCGAAGGCCGCGGCCGAGATCGCCGCGGGCGCGGACGTCGTCTACCACGCGGCCGGTGCCTCCGGTAAGGGCGTGTTCCAGGCGGCGCAGGCGGGTAACGCGCTGGCCATCGGCGTCGACTCCGACCAGTACAACCAGCAGACCGTGGCGCAGTACAAGGACGTGATCATGACGTCCATGCTCAAGCGGGTGGACGTCGCGGTCTACGACTACATCCAGGCCGTGGCCACGAACAACCTCACCACGGTGCCGAAGCGGTTCGACCTGAAGGTCGACGGCGTCGGCTACGCCACCTCGGGCGGCAAGATCGACGACATCGTGCCGGTGCTGCAGGGCTACAAGCAGGCGATCATCTCCGGTCAGATCACGGTGCCGACCACACCGGCGAAGTAACGACAGTTCCGCGTGCGGGGCTCGGGAGGGCAATCCTCTCCCGGGCCCCTTACGCCTTTCGGGGAGTCTTATGACTGAGCCACAACCGGTGGTCGAACTGCGGGGAATCACCAAACGCTTCCCCGGCGTGGTCGCCAACTCCGACGTGAACCTGACGGTGCGGGCGGGCGAGGTGCACGCGGTCTGCGGCGAGAACGGCGCGGGCAAGTCCACCCTGATGAAGATCCTGTACGGGATGCAGCAGCCCGACGAGGGCACCATCTCGGTCAACGGCGAGCAGGTCCGGCTGCGCAACCCGCAGGACGCGATCAAGGCCGGGATCGGCATGGTGCACCAGCACTTCATGCTCGCCGACAACTTCACCGTGCGCGAGAACGTGGTGCTGGGCGCGGAAAGCCTGCACGGCATCGGGAGCGCCGCGAGAGCCAGGATCACCGCGCTCGCCGAGCAGACCGGCCTGAACGCGTCGCAGGACGCGCTGATGGAGAGCCTCGGCGTCGCGGACCGGCAGCGTGTCGAGATCATCAAGGTGCTCTACCGCGGCGCCCGGATCGTCATCCTCGACGAGCCGACCGCGGTGCTGGTACCGCAGGAGGTCGACGCGCTGTTCGCGACCGTGCGGTCGATGCAGGAGCAGGGCTTCACGTTCATCTTCATCTCGCACAAACTCGACGAGGTGCGGGCGATCGCCGACACGGTGACCGTGCTCCGGCGCGGCACCACGGTCGGCACCGCGGACCCGAAGAAGATCAGCTCGCGTGAGCTGGCCGAGATGATGGTCGGCTCCGAGCTGCCCAGCCCGGAGACCCGTGAGTCCACTGTGACCGATCGGGACATGTTGCGGGTCAACGGTTTGCGGCTGAGCGCCGCGGACAGTGGCAGGGCGATCCTCGACGACATCTCGTTCACCGTGCGCGCCGGTGAGGTGCTCGGCATCGCCGGCGTCGAGGGCAACGGGCAGACCGAACTGGTCGAGACCATCATGGGCATGCGCAAGGCGTCGGCGGGCCGGATCGAACTGGTCGAGACCGGCGGCACGGTGCACGACCTGACGAAGCTCGGCACGCTCGCCCGCCGTGAGGTGGGCATCGGCTACATCCCCGAGGACCGCACGCGGTACGGGCTGCTGCTGACGCAACCGTTGTGGGCCAACAGGATTCTCGGCTACCAGACCCGCAAGCCGGTGTCGCGCGGGCAGTTGCTCGACATCGCCGGCGCCCGCCGGGACACCGAGCGCATCGTCTCCGACTACGACGTGCGCACGCCCGGTATCGAGGTGCCGGCCGCCGCGCTGTCCGGCGGGAACCAGCAGAAACTCGTGGTGGGCCGGGAACTGTCCGGCAACCCGGTGCTGCTCATCGCGTCCCACCCGACCCGCGGTGTGGACGTCGGCGCGCAGGCGCTGATCTGGGAGCAGATCCGGATCGCCCGGCGTGAGGGCCTCGCAGTGCTGTTGATCTCCGCGGACCTGGACGAGCTGATCGGCCTCTCCGACACGATCCGCGTGATGCTGCGCGGCCGCCTGGTCAGCGAGGCCGACCCCGCGACAGTGACACCGCAAGAGCTGGGAAGCGCGATGACGGGAGCGGAGGCGGCATGATCGACAATGGCGAAGCCCCCGGTCATGCGAGCCGACCGGGTGCGGGCGTCCCGCAGATTGGAGCGGCCGCATGACTTCTTGGCGTACCAAGGTTCTCCCGCCACTGCTGGCGATCGTCTTCTCACTGCTGATCTGCTCGATCGCGCTGCTGATCTCCGGTTCGGACCCGTTGCAGGCGTACTGGACCATGCTCCGCCAGCTCGGCCAGGGCACCACCGCGGTCGACACAGTGAACCTCGCGACCGTGTACTACCTGTCGGGGCTGGCGGTCGCGATCGGGTTCCAGATGAACCTGTTCAACATCGGCGTCGAGGGCCAGTACCGGTTCGCGGCCGTGTGGGCGGCGATCATCGGCGGCGCGCTGCACCTGCCGCCGGTGCTGCACGTGGTGGTGATCATCATCGTCGCGGTCGCGGCCGGCGTGCTCTACGCGGCGATCCCGGCGGTCCTCAAGGTCACCCGCGGCGTCAGCGAGGTCATCTCGACGATCATGCTGAACTCGATCGTCGGCGGCATCGTGGCGTTCCTGATCAACCCCGACCAGTTCGGGGTGCTGACCGGCAACAACCTGCGCACCCAGGTCATCGACCCGTCGGGCCGGATCCCGGGCATCCCGATCGGCGACGCGAGCCTGTTCGGGTTCGTGTTCATCGCGGCCGCGATCGGCCTCGCCTACTGGTTCATGCTCAACCGCACCCGGTTCGGCTTCGAGCTGCGCGCGAGCGGCGAGTCGACGACGGCGGCGGCCGCGGGCGGGGTCAACTCGAAGCGGATGACGCTCATCGCGATGCTGCTTTCCGGTGGCGTGGCGGGAATGGTCGCGCTGCCGGAACTGCTCGGCCGTGACTACACCTACGCGATCACTTCGACGCAGGGCTACGGCTTCACCGGGATCGCGGTCGCGCTGCTGGGCCGCAACCATCCCGGTGGGATCGCGCTCGGCGCGCTGCTGTGGGCGTTCCTCGACAAGTCGGCGGTTTCGCTGGAGCAGGTGCACGTGCCGAAGGAGATCGCGACGATCATGCAGGGCGCGATCGTGCTGTCGGTCGTGGTGGCCTACGAAGTCGTCCGGCGCGCCGATCTGGCCGCCGCGCAACGGCGCGTCGGCCGGGCGCTCAGTGGCGGCCGGCCGGCCTCGGTCGCGGAAGGGGGTGCGATCTGATGGCGCTCGACGTGGCAAGCCAGTCCGGCGACGCGATGACGATGCCGACCCCGCCCCCGCGGCGGCGGTTACCCGGCTGGGCCAAGGGAATCCTGTGGGCGATCGGCGTGATCGCGGTGCTGTCCGCGGCTTCGTACCTGACCGGCGTCAACACGCTCACCTCGACCAACACCGCGCAGACCGCGCTGCGGCTCGCGCTGCCGATCCTGCTGGCCGCGCTCGGCGGCCTGTGGTCGGAACGTGCCGGCGTGATCAACATCGGGCTCGAGGGCATGATGATCCTCGGTACCTGGGGCGCCGCCTGGGGTGCCTACTACGGCGGGCCGTGGCTGGGCCTGGTCGCGGCGATCGTGATGGGCGCACTCGGCGGCCTGCTGCACGCGATCGCGACGGTGACGTTCAACGTCAACCACATCGTCTCCGGGGTGGCGATCAACCTGCTGGGGCTCGGCATCGCCAAGTACCTGGCGACGCTGATCTTCCAGCCACTGTCCGGAAATCCGCGGCAGTCGCCGACGGTGCCGACGTTCGACACCTACTCCGCGACGTACCTGTCCGACTGGCTCAGCGGCCTGGAGAAGCAGCAGCGGGTGGGTATCTCGGATGCGGCCGGCCTCATCAACGGCCTCGTCACCGGGGTTTCGCCGCTGACGATCATCGCGATCCTGCTGGTGCCGGTGAGCTACCTCGTGCTGTGGCGGACCCGGTTCGGGCTCCGGTTGCGTTCGTGCGGGGAGAACCCGGTCGCGGCGGAATCCTTGGGCGTCAACGTATACGCGTACAAGTACACCGGTGTGCTGTTCTCCGGCGCGCTCGCCGGGATGGGCGGCGCGGCGCTGGTGCTGCTGCAGGGCGGCGGCGGGTACCTGGAGGGCCAGACCAACGGCCGCGGGTACATCGGTCTCGCCGCGATGATCTTCGGCAACTGGCGGCCGGGCGGCCTGCTCGGCGGCGCCGCGCTGTTCGGGTACGCCGACGGTTTGCAGCTCGCCGGTGGTGGCAAGGCGGTGCTCGCGCTGTTGTACGGCGCGGTGCTGTTGCTCGGTGTCCTCGTGGTGGTGCAGCTGATCCGGCGGCAGTGGATCGCGGCCGCGCTCGGTGTGGTCGGCGCCGGTGTCCTGTACTGGATCTACTGGTCGAACGACACGCTGCCCGGCGACCTGATCCCGTACACCGCGCATGTGGTGACCCTGATCGTGCTCGCCGTGGCCTCGCAGCGACTACGCCCGCCGAAGGCCGACGGGGCCCGATATCGGCGCGGTGAAGGGGATTGACGGTGCCCATCGAGTCCACTGTGGACTGGGATGCGCTGCGCGCGGAGGCGGTGCGGGTGGCGCGGAACGCGTATGCGCCGTACTCGCAGCTCCTCGTCGGTGTCGCCGCACTGACCGACGACGGCCGGGTCGTGCAGGGCTGCAACGTCGAGAACGCCTCGTACGGGCTGGGATTGTGCGCCGAGTGCACGATGGTGGGGCAGCTGCGGCTGTCCGGCGGCGGCCGCCTGGTGGCGGTCGCCTGCCGTTCCGGCGACGGCGACCTGCTGATGCCGTGCGGCCGCTGTCGCCAGCTGCTCTACGAGCACGGCGGTCCGGAATGCCTCGTGGACACGCCATCCGGGATCCTGCCGATGTCGAAGGTGCTGCCGGACGCGTTCGGCCCCCAGGACCTGCCGTGATCACCGCGGTGGACGTCATCCGCGCGAAGCGCGACGGCGAGCGGCTGAGCGACGAGCAGATCGCGTGGGTCGTCGACGCGTACACCCGCGGGATCGTCGCCGAGGAGCAGATGGCGGCGCTGGCCATGGCGATCTTCCTGCGCGGCATGGACGCGCACGAGATCGCCACCTGGACCGGCGCGATGATCGACTCGGGCTCTCGCCTGCAGCTCGACGTCGACCGCCCGACCGTGGACAAGCATTCGACCGGCGGCGTCGGCGACAAGATCACCCTGCCGCTCGCGCCGCTCGTTGCCGCCTGCGGTGCGGCCGTGCCGCAGCTGTCCGGGCGCGGGCTCGGGCACACCGGCGGGACGCTCGACAAGCTCGAGTCGATCCCCGGCTGGCGCGCGGCGCTGTCGACCGAGGAGATCACGCGTCAGCTGGGCGAGGTCGGCGCCGTGGTGTGCGCGGCGACCGAGGGGCTGGCGCCGGCCGACCGGAAGCTCTACGCGCTGCGGGATGTCACGAGCACGGTCGAGTCGATCCCGCTGATCGCCAGTTCGATCATGAGCAAGAAGATCGCCGAGGGCTCGGCCGGACTGGTGCTGGACGTCAAGGCCGGTTCCGGCGCGTTCATGAAAACCCCTGAGCAGGCAAGGGAACTGGCCAGGACACTCGTCGAGATCGGCACCGCGCACGGGGTCGAGACGACGGCGCTGCTGACCGAGATGGGCACCCCGCTCGGCCGCGCGGTCGGGAACGCCGTCGAGGTCGCCGAGGCCGTCGAGGTGCTCCAGGGCGGGGGACCGGCGGACGTGGTCGAGCTGACCCTCGCGCTGGCGCGGGAAATGCTCGCACTGGCCGGGTTGTCCGATGTGGACCCGGCGCGGGTGCTCGCTTCGGGCGAGGCGTACGAGACGTGGCGCCGGATGATCACCGCGCAGGGCGGCGATCCGGAGGCCGCGCTGCCGAAGCCGCGGCACGTCCACGTCGTCGAAGCGCCGGCGGACGGCGTGCTGTCGCGACTGGACGCCTATGCCGTCGGCGTCGCCGCCTGGCGGCTCGGCGCGGGCCGCGCCCGCAAGGAGGACCCGGTGCAGCACGCGGCGGGCATCCTCCTGCACGCGAAGCCGGGCGATCCCGTGTCCGCCGGGGAACCGTTGCTGGAGCTGCATACCGACACCCCGGAGGCCGTTCCCGCGGCCTTGGAGGCGCTGAGCGATGCCGTGTCGATAGGTGATCCGGTTCCGCGGCGGCCCCTGATCCTCGACACCATCCGCTCATGAAGAAAGCCCCTCACCTCGCGGAGTGAGGGGCTTTCCGGTTCGGGCTCAGGCCTCGGGGGTCTCTTCGCTGTCGGCCTTGGTCTTGACCTCGGGCCCCTTCGGCGCTCGGCCGTTGCGCGCGCGGCGCGGCTGGCGGGGGGCCGGGGGCGGCGGGGCGATCTGCGGGACGGCCGGGCCGCCGCCGAGCATCAGCTCCGCGAACGTGGCCATCGCCTCGTCCAGCTGGCCGCCGATGCGGCGCTCGGACTCTTCGTTGTGCTGGCGCACGATGTTCGACACGTTGTCGGTGTCCGGCCGCCCGGACAGGGTGCCGTCGACGCGCGCGAAGCCGGTCTTGACCGAGGCGCCGAGGTCCCCGAACTGGTGGTTGACCCCGTCCTCGACCTTGTCGATCCGGCTGGCCAGGTCGTCGATCCGGTTGGTGATCGTCTCCAGGCGGTTCGACAGCCCGTCGAGGCGCACGGACGAGTCGACCATTTCGCCGGTCTCTTCGAGCGCCGTACGCAGCGTCTGGTTGCTGGCCTCGATGCGCTCGCGGGTCGCGTTGTCGAGGTTCTCCACGCGGGTGCGCAGGTCGGCGTCGCCGGACTCGACGCGCTCGCGCAGGCCGCCGATGCCGGAGTCGATCCGCTGGCGCAGATCGGCTTCACCGGTCTCGATGCGCTGGCGCAGATCGGCGTCCCCGGCCTCGACGCGCTCGCGCAGCGCCGACTCGGCACGCTCGATGCGGTCGTTCACGGGACCGAGCACCGACTGCGGGATCGAGTCGAGCTTCCCATCCTGCTTGTCCAGGTGCCCGCCCAGCTCGTCGAGCCGGCGGTGGATGTTCTGGAGCTTGTCCTCGAGGCCGTCCATCCGGCCCGCGACGCCCTCGAACCGGGCCGCGACCCCGTCGAGCCTGCCGTCCAGCTGGGCGAACGGCTTGGCCAGCTTGTCGACGATGCTCTCCACCGCGCGGGCCAGGTCGGCGATGGCGTTGTCCTGAGCTTCGAGCTTGGACATGGCCTCGTCGAGCCGCTCCGCCAGCACACTGACCTCGGTGCGGTCGGGCAGCTCGGACAGTCGCTTGCGCACGGCGCCGAGCGAGTCGACAGGGGCGAGCCGCGCGTAGATGTCGTCCAGCGCGTCGAAGATCTGCTGCTGCTCGCTCTCCCGGACTTCGGCCGCGCGCACCAGCATGTTGCGCATCCGGTCGAAGGACGGAGCTCCAATGTGATTGTCAGTGGTCACTTCGATGTCCTTCGTCGGCGGGGAAAGAAGGGACGTTGGCCGGAAGCTTAACCATCAGAAAATTGCTGTGGGTATCGCCCCCGTAAAGGCCATCGGCCGCAGGTCTACTCACATGGCCCATTACCGGGGGCGGGCCGGAGCTGAGGGTTGAGTGGAGGTGGAGACTTGCGGGGCCATCGGGGTGAAACGGGCTCGGTACCGTGATGGCATGTCTGCTGAGTACACGCCTCTGACCTCGGACTCGATCCGCAGAGTACCCAAGGTATTACTCCATGATCACCTGGACGGTGGCCTGCGTCCGGGCACCGTGATCGAGCTGGCCGACGCCATCGGCTATGACGCTTTACCCACCACGGACGTCGGCGAGCTGGGCCTTTGGTTCCGGGGTGCCGCCGACTCCGGTTCGCTCGAGTCCTATCTCGAGACCTTCGCGCATACCTGCGGTGTCATGCAGACCGAAGAAGCGCTGGTCAGGGTGGCCGCCGAGTGCGCGGAGGACCTCGCCGCCGACGGCGTCGTGTACGCCGAGGTGCGGTACGCGCCGGAGCTGTTCGTCGAGCACGGGCTCTCGCTGGACGCCGTCGTCGAGGCGGTCCAGGCGGGGTTTGCTGAGGGTGAGCGACGAGCCGCTGAGCAGGGAAAAACCACTCGAATGGGTACTCTTCTGTGTGCGATGCGTCAGCACGCCCGGGCGCAGGAGATCGCCGAGGTCGCAGTGCGTTACCGGGACGCCGGAGTCGTCGGGTTCGACATCGCGGGACCGGAAGCGGGATTTCCGCCCACCCGAAATCTCGACGCATTCGAGTATTTGCGGACCAACAATGCGCATTTCACCATTCATGCCGGTGAGGCGTTCGGACTCGCGTCTATTTGGGAAGCTATTCAGCATTGTGGCGCGGAACGGCTCGGGCACGGGGTCCGCATCGTGGACGACCTCAAGTCGAACCCGGACGGTTCGGTCGAGCTCGGCCGGCTGGCCGCGTACGTCCGCGATCGCCGCATCCCGCTGGAGATCTGCCCGTCGTCCAATGTGCAGACCGGCGCCGCCGCGTCGATCGCCGACCACCCCATCGGGTTACTGAGCAAGCTGCGCTTCCGAGTGACCGTCAACACCGACAACCGGCTGATGAGCGGGTGCACGCTGTCGAGCGAGTTCGCCGCGCTGGCGGAGGCGTTCGGGTACGGCTGGGCCGATCTGCAGTGGTTCACGATCAACGCGATGAAGTCCGCGTTCATCGATTTCGATCAGCGTCTCGCGCTGATCAACAACGTGATCAAGCCCGGCTACGCGGCGTTGGTCTGACTGCCGGGGCACAAAACCCTTGCTGTCCTTAGCATGAGTAACTAAAGTCCAAGATATAAGACTTGGTTCTCATATACTGGGATGGTCGCAATGGGTGAGTCCGCGGTGCTGGGCACGGAGAGCAAGCGACGGTGGGGGATCCTCGCGCTAGGCCTCTCCGCCCAGACCGCGAGCTGCTCGTTCCTCTACGGCATCCCGTTTCTGGTACCGGCGATGCGCGCGGCCGACGGCCTGTCGCTCGCGCAGGCGGGCACCGTGGTCGCCGCGCCCAGCGTCGGCCTGCTGCTGACGCTCATCGCGTGGGGCGCCGCGGCCGACCGGTACGGCGAGCGGCTCGTGATGGCGATCGGGCTGGGGGTTTCGGGGCTGCTGTTGCTCGTCGCCGGCCTCGCGCATCCGTCGATCGGCGCGATGTTCGTGCTGTTCCTGCTCGCCGGGGCGAGCACCGCGTCGGTCAACGCCGCCAGCGGCCGGGCGGTGATGGGCTGGTTCGCGCCGTCGGAACGCGGCGTCGCGATGGGGATCCGGCAGACCGCGCAGCCATTGGGTGTCGGCGTCGCGGCGCTCGCGCTGCCGCCGCTCGCGCAACACTGGGGCTTCCACGCGGCGATGCTGTTCCCGGCCGGTTTCGCGCTGGTGGTTGCCGCGCTCGTGGCCTGGCTCGTCATCGACCCGCCGCGCCCGCCGAAGAAGGAGGGTGCGCCGAAGGCCCGCTCGCCCTATCGCGAGCCGACGTTGTGGCGCCTGCACGGGGCGAGCACGTTGCTGGTGGTGCCGCAGTTCGCGGTGTCGGCGTTCGCGCCGGTGTATCTGGTGACCCAGCACCAGTGGAGTCCGCTCGCGGCCGGCTGGTTCCTCGCGGCGGTGCAGGCGCTCGGCGCGGTGGGGCGGCTGGTTTCGGGGTGGTGGTCGGACCGGGTGGGCAGCAGGCTGCGCCCGATGCGGCAGCTGGCGGTGGCCAGTGCGGTGGTGATGCTGCTGGTCGGGCTCGGGGACGTGACGGGTCTGTGGCTGGTGTTGCTCGCGCTGGTCCTCGCGGCGGTGATCACCGTGGCGGACAACGGTCTCGGCTTCACGGCGTCGGCCGAGCTGGCCGGGATCGACTGGGCGGGGCGGGCGATGGGGGCGCAGAACACCGCGCAGAACGTGGCGGCGTCGCTGACCCCGCCCCTGCTGGGCCTGGTGATCGGCGACTCACGTTATGCGCTGGCGTTCGGCATCGCCGCGGTGTTCCCGGTGCTGGCGATCTGGCTGACCCCGGTACACGCCGAGCGCCGGTGATCGTGAGCCCCGGCCCCGATCGCCGAGTGTTCGACGTTCGTGGCCGGTGTGCCCTTGGTTTTCCTTGCCGGGCCGCGGTTTCCCGGTGTTACTTCCCGTGCACCCGCAGGCGGTTTTCGAAGGTCTCGACCAGTTTGCGCCACTCGCTCTGTTCGGTGTCGAACGGCGGGCTCGGCGCGAGCCGGTTCGGGTCCGGGTGGAGCACGAACGAGATCAGCCAGCCCAGACTCTCCGAAGAGGACAGTGCCGTGGACACCGAGTCGTCGTCGGCCCAATCGGCCGCGTCGGTGAGCAGTTCCACCGCCAGTTCGAGCTGCGTCGGGTCGATCGCGTCGGGGCCTTCGGCCAGATCCTCGGCCAGCCCGGCGAGCACGTAGGTGTTGTCGGTGTCGACCTCGACCTCCAGCTCACCCGCGGTCGCCTTGGTCAGCACTTCGTCCCAAGTGGACACCTGCGCGAGGTCGGTGTCCGCCAGTTCCTTGCCGGCGAGCGAGCGCGCCAGCGCCCGGGCTGACGCGAACACGTCGATGCGGTCGTCGGAGCCGAGGAACACCGGCTCGTCTTCGAGGTAGCACCGGAGCGTGTAGTACTCCTTGTCGGAGGTGACGATCTTGATCGGGTCGATGCCGACCTCGCCCCAGAAACCGACCGGCTCTTCCTCTTCGTCGTCCTCTTCCACGGTGTCGAGGTCCTCGTCGAGATCCTCGGCCTCGGTGTCGACCCCGGCCTCCGCCTCGGCGGACTCCTCCAGGAACGCGGCGAGCTCCTCGGCGGTCTGTTCCAATACCGCGGCATCCACCTCGGGCACCTTCACGAGGCTGTCGATCGCGTCGAGCACGGTGTCCCACTTGTCCGACACCGCCTCGGACAGGTCCGTCCACAGGCGCTCGCCCTCGCGGCCGGTGAACGGCAGGCGGCCCTGGTCCAGCAGCGAGAAGCCCTCGGTGGCGTCGAGCACCTCGTGCACCTCGTCGAGCTCGCACACGTCCGCGAGCGACCGCACGATGCCGATGATCTCCGCCAGCTCGCTGATCGTCCACGAGTCCGGCTCCTCCGCGACCAGTTCGGGCACGCCGACAAGGTCGAAGGAATGGTCGTCATCGGGGATCAGCTCGGGCACGTTCAGTGCCGGCACGACCTGCCAGGCCGGATGGTCGATCAGGTCGTGCTGTTCGGCGGTCCGGACGAACGCCGCCAGATGCGCGGCGTCGGGGAAGGCATAGAGATCCTCGTCATCGCCGAGGAAGGCCTCCCATTCCTCACCGTCCTCCCGCCAGCGCGGGGCCCAGAGGGTGACCAGGTCCCCCTGTGGCAGCCCGAGTTCGATCGGGACGATGTCCTGTGCCATGCCAAGCCTCCGGATTACCACCTGTGTGCAGCGAAGCCTACGGGTTTGCGGGTGAAGCCGCGATGGGCCCCATGACCTGCACACCCGCGGATGGCACGATGGGAACATAATGACACTCGCAGATCTCCTACCAGCGGCTCCCGAACCCGACGCGTTGTTCGAAGCGTTCTCGTCATGGACGGCCGAACGTGGCATCGAGTTGTACCCGGCGCAGGAGGAGGCGCTGATCGAGGTCGTCTCGGGCGCCAACGTCATCTTGTCCACCCCGACCGGTTCCGGAAAAAGCCTGGTCGCGGTGGGTGCGCATTTCACGGCGATGGCGCACGGCAAGCGGTCCTATTACACGGCGCCCATCAAGGCGCTCGTCTCGGAGAAGTTCTTTTCGCTGATCGAGATCTTCGGCGCGGACAACGTCGGGATGATGACGGGTGACTCCAGCGTCAACCCGGACGCCCCGATCATTTGTTGTACGGCCGAAATCCTGGCGAACATCGCGTTGCGGTTCGGTGCTGACGCGCCGGTGGGCCAGGTGGTCGCGGACGAGTTCCATTTCTATTCCGAACCGGACAGAGGCTGGGCCTGGCAGGTTCCGATCGTCGAACTCCCGCAGGCACAGTTCGTGCTCATGTCGGCCACGCTGGGCGACGTTTCCTTCTTCGAGAAGGACCTCACGCGCCGCACCGGCCGGACGACGGCGGTGGTCACTTCGGCGGAGCGGCCGGTGCCGCTGACCTATCGGTACGCGCTGACGCCGTTGCACGAAACGATGTCGGAACTGTTGAACGGCGGGCAAGCGCCGGTCTACGTCGTGCATTTCTCGCAGGCCGCGGCGATCGAGCGGGCGCAGGCGCTGATGAGCATCAACGTGACCACGCGCGCGGAAAAGGACGCGATCGCCGACGTGATCGGCGACTTCCGGTTCTCCGCGGGTTTCGGGAAGACGTTGTCCCGGCTGGTGCGGCACGGGATCGGGGTGCACCACGCGGGAATGCTGCCCAAGTACCGGCGCCTGGTCGAGCAGCTCGCGCAGTCGGGGCTGCTCAAGGTGATCTGCGGGACCGACACGCTCGGCGTCGGCATCAACGTGCCGATCCGGACGGTGGTCTTCTCGGCGTTGACGAAGTACGACGGGGTGCGGCAACGGCATCTGAAGGCGCGCGAGTTCCACCAGATCGCCGGCCGGGCGGGGCGCGCGGGGTTCGACACCGACGGGTATGTCGTCGTGCAGGCGCCGGACCACGTGGTCGAGAACGCGAAACTGCTGGAGAAGGCCGGCGACGACCCGAAGAAGAAGCGGAAGATCGTCCGGAAGAAGGCGCCCGAGGGGTTCGTCAACTGGACGGAGAGCACCTTCGACCGGCTGATCGCCTCGCAGCCGGAGCCGCTCACGTCGAGCTTCCGGGTCAGCCACTCGATGCTGCTGAACGTGATTTCCCGGCCGGGCAACGCCTTCGAGCACATGCGGCATCTGCTGGAGGACAACCACGAGGACCGGCCGGCGCAGCGCCGGCACATCCTGCGCGCGATCGCGATGTACCGCGCGCTGCTCGCCGCGGGTGTCGTCGAACGGCTCGACGAGCCCGACGGCGAGGGCCGGATCGTCCGGCTCACGGTTGACCTGCAGTTCGATTTCGCTTTGAACCAGCCGCTTTCGCCGTTCGCGCTCGCCGCGATCGACCTGCTGGACGTCGAGTCGCCGTCGTACCCGCTGGACGTCGTGTCGGTGATCGAGTCCACTGTGGACGACCCGCGTCCGGTGCTGTCGCAGCAGCAGTTCAAGGCGCGCGGCGAGGCGGTGGCGGCGATGAAGGCCGAGGGCATGGAGTACGACGAGCGGATGGCGCTGCTCGACGAGGTCACCTACCCGAAGCCGCTGGAAGAGTTGCTGGGCGCGGCGTACGAGACCTATCGCGGCGGGCATCCGTGGGTCGCGGACTACCAGTTGTCGCCGAAGTCGGTCGTGCGGGACATGTACGAGCGGGCGATGAACTTCGTGGAGTACATCAACTTCTACTCGCTCGCCCGGTCGGAAGGCCTGGTACTGCGGTATCTGGCGGACGGTTACGACGCGTTGCGGCACACCGTGCCCGATGAGGCGAAAACCGAGGCACTGCAGGACCTGATCGCGTGGCTCGGCGAGCTGGTGCGGCAGGTCGACTCCAGCCTGCTCGACGAGTGGGAAGCGTTGCGGCACCCGGGCGACACGTCCGCGCACGCGCCGTCACTCCCCGAGGGCCCGCCGCCGGTCACCCGGAACGAGCGCGCTTTCCGCGTGCTGGTGCGGAACGAGCTGTTCCGGCGGGTGGAGCTGGCGGCGCGTCGCGCGTATGAGGAGCTCGGCGCGCTGGACGGCGCGTCGGGCTGGGACGCCGTCGAGTGGGAGGCGGCACTTGAGGACTACTTCGAGGAGCACGACGAGCTGGGCACAGGCCCCGATGCGCGCGGCCCGGCGCTGCTGATCATCGAGAAGGAGGCGGAGATCTGGCGGCTGCGGCAGATCTTCGACGACCCCGAGGGCGACCATGACTGGGGGATCAGTGCGGAGGCCGACCTCGCGGCGTCCGACGAGCTCGGGGAAGCCGTGGTCCGGGTTACCGGCGTGAACCAGCTGTAGTCCCGCGCGCGATCAGGACCACGAACTGACCGAGCACCACCAGGCCCACGGCGAGACTCATCCACAGCGTGACCTGGCGGACGCCGGTGCTCACGTCGAGCTGGTCGAGTCGCCGCAGGACCAGCACCAGGACCGCGGCCAGCTCCACCGGGAACAGGATGTTCGCGGCGAGTTGCCAGCCGATCGGCAGCGGGCGGGTGCGGTCCTGCCGTTTGCGCGGGATGAACGCCCAGGCCTGCTCGGCGTAGTAGCGGCCGGCCAGCGCGCCGAAGCCGATGAGCGCGGCCCCGGCGATCAGCGGCACGACATAGCTGCCACTGGCGAACCAGGTCAGCGCGGCCAGGCAGAGCGCGACCGGCGGGTTCGTGAGCGCGCCGACCAGCCACGAGATCCGGAACGGGCGCCGGGCCTCGCGCAGGTCCAGCGGGTGGACCAAGGGCTGCAGCGCGGGGTCGGGAAGGTGCACCAGTTCGTTCATGACTGCCTCCAGGGAGTGCGGTCGAGGAAGGTACCGAGGTTGTTCGCGCGGCCGATGTCGTAGACCTTCTGCCGGGAGACGCCCAGGTGCGCGGCGACCGAGACGGCGCTGTACTCGTCCAGCAGTTCCCGTACCGCGCGGCCGCGTACGGCCGAGGCGCGCGAGTTGAGGTGTGCGGTCAGCGCGCTGACCTCGGCCGCGAGCAACGCGACCGCGACCGGGCCGCCGAAGCGGTCCGTCCAGTCCTTGTCCTCGCCGTTCGCCGCCGCGTACAGCGCGTCGCCGCCGTCGTCGAGGACGGCCTGTACCCGGTCGGCCGGCACGTCGTTGTCCAGGAACCGGTCGCGCACGGCGTCCCGCGTGTCGGCGGTCCGGTGCGCGAGAGTGTGGTCCCACGTGTCACCCCGGGGTTGACGTTTCACCCATTCAGGGTCGCGCTCCCGGCGACTTCTGTCAACCCCGGGATGACAGGTGGCTTTCGTCACCTGCTGGACACCTCGAAGCCGCCCCGAGCAGCGCGTTCCCGCGTGTAGCATCCGGGCCATGACCGATCTTCGCTCCCGGATCGTCGGGTGGCTCGGGCGCAAATACATCGAACGCAAGCAACGCAAAGGCGTGGACCTGGTCACGTTGCTGCCCGACGCCGCCCTGATGCCGTTGCGCCGCACCGAGCTCGACCCGGTCGCGGAGCTGGGCGCGAAGCGCGCGACGACCCCGGTCACCCGGCTCAAGCTGCCGTTCGGGCTGCGGGCGTGGCTGGTCACCGGGTACGACGAGAGCAAGGAAGTGCTGGGCGCCGCCGGCAAGTTCAGCAACGACTACACGAACCTCGTCGGCACCGCCGGAATGTCGGAGGACACCAATCCCGGTGGCCTCGGGTTCGCGGATCCGCCCGACCACACCCGGCTGCGCAAGCTCCTGACGCCCGAGTTCACGATGCGCCGGCTGAGCCGGCTCACGCCGCGGATCAACGAGATCATCAACGAGCAGCTGGACGCGATGGCCGCGAGTGACGGCCAGGCGGACCTCATGCAGTCCTACGCGCTGCCGATCCCGTCGCTCACGATCTGCGAGCTGCTCGGTGTGTCCTATGAGGACCGTGCCGATTTCCAGCGGCTGAGCACCGTGCGGTTCGACCTGTTCGCCGGTGCCGGTGCGTCGTTCGGCGCGATCTCGGAATCGTTGAAATACATGGGCGAAATCGTGCGGAAGCAGCGCGAGGCGCCTACCGACGGGTTGCTCGGCATGCTCATCAAGGAGCACGGCGACGAGATCTCCGACATCGAGCTGGCGGGCCTGGCCGACGGGGTGCTGACCGGTGGACTCGAAACCACGGCGAGCATGCTCGCGCTGGGCGCGATCGTCCTGCTGCGCGACCGCTCGACGTTCGAGCTGGTGCGCGAGAACGACGACGCGATCAACAACTTCGTCGAGGAGTTGCTGCGGTATCTGACCGTGGTGCAGGTGGCGTTCCCGCGGTTCGCCAAGGAGGACATCGAGGTCGGCGGGGTGAGCATCGCCAAGGGGGACATCGTGTTCGTGTCACTCAGCGGCGCGAACCGCGACGAAAAGCTCGGCGAGAGCATGGAATCCTTCGACGGCACGCGGGAATCCTCGTCGCACCTGGCTTTCGGCTGGGGCCTGCACCGGTGCATCGGCGCCGAGCTGGCGCGCATGGAGCTGCGCGCGGCGTACCCCGCGCTGGTCCGCCGCTTCCCGGACATGCGCCTGGCCGTCGCCCCCGAGGACCTGGCCTACCGCAAGACCTCAGTCGTCTACGGCGTCGAATCCCTCCCGGTCACCCTGTAACGGGGAGAGCCTTGACCAGCCCGCTCAGCTGCTCGGTGGCCGTCGCGTGGAGGATCTCGAGATCGATCGACCAATAACCGTGCACGATGCGGTTACGCAGGTCGGCAGGTCGGCAGGGCGGCGCCAGGGAATCTCGGGATGATGTTCCCTCAGGTCTTGCGAAACTCGCGCCGCCGCTTCGCCCAAGACGGTGAAGTTCCACAGCAGGGCATCCCTACGCTGCCGATCGTGTACGAGCGTGTCGATGCCGATGCCCGCCGTGAGAGCCCGTGCCTGCTCGGCTGCCTCGATCATCTCCGCAATGAACAGCCGGTCACGCTGCATAGAGCGGCCTGGACTCGTTCAGCACCGTGTCGCGAAGCAGTGGGTGGAGTGACTTTTTCGAGACCAGGTCGACGGGGCGCCCGAAGAGCCTCGTCAGCTCCTGGTTGAGGTCCTCGATTTCCCAACCGAGCTTCCTGCCCGGCTGCAGCTCGTACAGCACGTCGACATCGCTGGCGGCACCAGCTTCTCCGCGCGCGGCCGAGCCGAAGATGCGCAGGGTGGCGATCCCGTACCGGGCACAGATGCGGCGAAGCTCCATTTCGTCGACTACTTGCCCTGACATCGCCCAAACTCCTCTCCTGGCCGGCTGACACGATTCTAACGTCCAGAAGCGCCAACACGCGTTACTTCGCCGCCGCCAGGCGGGGGAGGCGTTCGGCGGCGGCGGTGTCGGTGATCAGGGTCGAGACCAGGCCCGAGCGCAGCACGGCATCGATCGCCTCCGCTTTGGGGGCGGTGTAGCCGAGTGCGATCACCTCCGGCACCCGCAACAGTTCCTCGGTGCTGATGGCGAGCACGTGGTGCGCGAGACCGGTCGACATCGGTTTGCCCTCACCGTCGAAAAGCCGTGCGGCCACTTCCGCCTTCGCGCCGCGGGCGGCGATCGCCTCGCGTTCCTCCGCGTGCACCGCGTCGTACACAGTGGACTCTCCCGGCAGCCAGGCCCCGATACTCACCACGGCCTTCGTCAGATTCTTGAACTGCCCGAACGTTTCCGCGATCCCCGGCTGCCGCCGCAGGATCTCCGTCGTCCGGCGGTCGGGTAGGACCAACGGTCCGTAGATCGGATACGCGTCCGCGCCCGACGTCGCCGCGAGCCGGCTGACCGTCTCCACCGAACGGTCCCGCGTGTCGATTCCCGCCTGCACCCCGCACAGTTGCACGACCGGGCACTTCGCGAGCTGCCGCACGGCCTCGGTGGTCACGTTCACCGAACGCGCCCACGACAACCCGAGCACGTCGTTCTCCGTCACGATCTCCGAAAGCAGCCGCGCCGCGACCGCGCCGATGCGCCGCCGCACCTCCGGCCGGTCGCCCTCACTCGCCGCTCGATCGAGCACGAAGCACTGGTCGAGCCCGTACGCCGAACGCACTTCGTCGGACAGTCGCACGTCCACCGGCACCGGCAGGTCGAAGTCGATCCGCACCAGTCCGGTGTCCCGCGCCCAGTCGAGCACACGCGCCACCTTGAACCGGCTGACCCCGAACTCCTCCGCGATCTCGATTTTCGACTTGCCCGCGACGTAGAAGCGGTGCGCGATGACGGCCGACGTCATCGTGTCCACCAGATCCCTCTTCACGCTCATCTGAGCACTATAGCCTGAAAACGGTTGACGAAGTAGAGACAAAAGCCCTCTAATGCAGCTGCGTGCATAGGACCACAGCGTTGTGAAGCGCTCATTTGAGCGCTGGAGAGGTGAGCTGAGTGCGGGCCGCGATCGTTGACCAGCCAGGATCGATTCGGGTCGGCGAGGTAGCCGACCCGGTGCCGGGTGAGCGCCAGGTGGTGATCAAGGTCGGTGCCACCGGAATCTGCGGCACGGATCTGCACATCGCCGACGGCCACTTCCCGCCCACCCCGTATCCGATCGTGCCGGGGCACGAGTTCGCGGGCGAGATCGTCGAACTCGGCCGCGGCGTCCCGGGCGGCTGGAAGGTCGGGGACCGTGTCGCGGTCGACCCCTCGCTCTTCTGCGGCTACTGCGATCCGTGCCGGGCCGGGCACGGCAACCTCTGCGAGAACTGGGGCGCCACCGGTGACACCGTGGACGGCGCCTTCGCCGAATACGTCGCGGTCCCGTCGGCCAACTGCTACCGGCTGCCCGATCACCTGAACTGGCAGGAAGGCGCGCTCGTCGAACCCGTCTCGTGCGCGGTGCACGGAGTGCGGCGCATCGGCGTCGAAGCGGGAGAGCGCTTTCTCGTCGTCGGCGCCGGCACCATGGGCCTGATCATGCAACAGCTTCTGCAGCGCGCCGGTGCCCGCGTAACGATGGTCGACCGCAACGCCGCCCGCCTGCCACGGGCCAAGGACCTCGGTGCGCACGCCGTCGCCGCCGATGTGTCCGAATTGGACGGTGAACGGTTCGACGCCTCGGTCGACTGCACCGGTGCCGCGCCCGCGATGGAAGCCGCTTTCGACGCATTGCGCCGTGGCGGCCGTTTCCTGGTGTTCGGGGTCGCGCCGGCCGAGGCGCGGATAGCGCTTTCTCCCTTCCGTATCTACAACGACGAGATCACGGTGGTGGGTTCGATGGCAGTTCTGCACAGTTATGGCGCGGCGCTCGATCTGGTCGCGAACGGCGCGGTGGACACCCGCGCGTTGCTCACCGACGCGCTCCCACTCGAAAGATTCCCCGACGCACTGGAGCTGATGCGCAGTGGTGCGGGGCTGAAGGTGCAGGTGCTGCCAGGAGGAACCGATGCGTAAACGCCTCGCCCTCCTCGCCGTCGCCCTGCTGCTCACGCTGACCGGCTGCGCCGGCGCGGGAGAGTTCGGCGCGAGCGGCCGCACGCTCGTGATCGCGATCGTGTCGAACCCGCAGATGAACGACGCCATCGCGCTGTCCCACGAGTTCGAGGCGGCGAACCCGGGCATCAAGCTCAAGTTCGTGTCGCTGCCCGAAAACCAGGCCCGCGCGAAGATCACCTCGTCCGTCGCCACCCAGGGCGGCGAGTTCGACGTGGTGATGATCAGCAACTACGAAACCCCGCAGTGGGCGGCGAACGGCTGGCTGGAGAACCTGCAGCCGTACGTGGACGGCACTCCCGGCTACGACCCCGCCGACTTCATCCCGAGTATCAAGGACTCCTTGTCCTACAACGGGAACATGTACGCGGTGCCGTTCTACGGCGAATCGTCGTTCCTGGCCTACCGCAAGGACCTGTTCGACAAGGCCGGGCTGACCATGCCCGCGCACCCCACCTGGCAGCAGGTCGCCGACTTCGCCGCGAAGCTCGACGACAAGAACACCGGCATCTCCGGCATCTGCCTGCGCGGCAAGCCGGGCTGGGGTGAGAACCTCGCCCCGTTCGACACGATCGCGAACACCTTCGGCGCCTCCTGGTTCGACCCGAACTGGAACGCGCAGCTGACCTCACCGCAGTTCAAGACGGCGGCGAACTTCTACGTGAACCTGGTCCGTCAGCACGGCGAGGTCGGCGCGTCCAGCGCCGGGTTCTCCGAATGCGGCACGCGGTACTCGCAGGGGCAGGCCGCGATGTGGTACGACGCGACGGTCATGGCCGGCACCAACGAGGATCCCAGCAGCAGCAAGATCGTCGGCAAGTCCGCCTACGTGCCAGCCCCGGTCGAGCAGACGAAGTCCAGCGGCTGGCTCTACACCTGGTCGCTCGCGATTCCCAAGGTGGCCAAGGACAAGCAGGCTTCGTGGGCCTTCCTGAACTGGATGACGAACAAGGAGTTCGTGCAGCTGGTGGGGAAGGCCGACGGGTGGAACGCGGTGCCGCCCGGCTGCCGCCTCTCGACCTACCAGATCCCCGAGTACCGGCAGGCCGCCCAGGCCTACGCCCAGCCGACACTGGACAGCATCGACGCCGCACGGTCGGAGAACGTGCACGCGAACCCGGTGCCCTACACCGGAATCCAGTTCGTCGGCATCCCCGAGTTCCAGGATCTCGGCACCCGGGTGAGCCAGGAGCTGTCCGCGGCGATCGCCGGTCAGATCTCCGTGGACGACGCGCTCGACCAGTCCCAGAAGTACGCGCAAACCGTCGGCGATTCCTACCGGGAGGCGAAATGACCACGGTCGCGCCCTCACTCCGAACAGGACGGACAACCCGGACCGAAACAGCGGCGAAACCGAGAGGAGGGGGCTGGGCGCGGCGGGCGCCACTGTTGCCCGCCCTGCTGTTCACCATCGTGGTGACGCAGATCCCCTTCGTCGTCACGGTGATCTACTCGTTCCAGTCCTGGAACCTCGTCCGGCCCGGTTCCGCTCATTTCGTCGGCGTGCAGAACTACATCGACGTGTTCACCGACACCCAGTTCCGCACCGCGCTGATCAACACCGTGGTGCTCACCGTGGTCTGCGTGCTGATCGCGTTGCTGCTGGGGCTCGGGCTCGCCCTGCTGCTGGACCGGAAGTTCGTCGGCCGCGGGTTCGTGCGGACGCTGCTGATCACGCCGTTCCTGATCCTCCCGGCGGCGGGCGCGCTGCTGTGGAAGACCACGATGTTCGACCCGACCTACGGGCTGCTGAACTTCGTGTTCGGCGGTGACACCGACTGGCTTTCGGAGTTCCCGCTGGGTTCGGTGATGACGCAGATCATCTGGCAGTGGACGCCGTTCATGATGCTGCTGCTCCTGGCCGGGCTGCAGAGCCAGCCGAAGGACGTGCTGGAGGCGGCGTCGGTGGACGGGGCCGGCCGGTGGCGCACGTTCGCCTCGATCACGCTGCCGCACCTGTCGCGCTACATCCAGCTGTCGGTGCTGCTGGGCGCGATCTACATCGTGAACAGCTTCGACGCGATTTTCCTGATGACACAAGGCGGTCCGGGCACCGCGAGCACGAACCTGCCGTACTACATCTACCAGCGCGCGTTCCAGGGCTTCGACGTCGGCCAGTCGTCCGCGATGGGCGTCGTCGTGGTGATCATGACGCTGATCGTGGCGACTTTCGCGCTGCGACTGATGTTCCGCACCTTCGATGTGAGCAGGGGTGTGAAATGAGCACGCAAGCACAGCGCCGGGCCGGCAGCGTCTCGCTGACCGTCGTCACCTGGCTGATCGCGATCCTGTTCGTGTTCCCGCTGCTCTGGATGATCCTGACCGCCTTCAAACAGGAGGCCGACGCCTACACCGACCCGCCGCGGCTGGCGTTCACCCCGACGCTGCACCAGTTCGCGAACATCATCGACCGTGGTTTCCTGCCGTATCTGGGCAATTCCGCGTTCGTGACGGTGGTGTCCACTTTGGTCGTTCTGGTCGTGGGCGTGCCCGCGGCGTACGCACTGTCCATCGCGCCGGTACCGAAGACGGCCAACGTGATGGGTTTCTTCCTGTCCACCAAGATGTTGCCGATCGTCGCGGCGATCATCCCGCTGTACGTCATCTCGCAGAAGGTTCAGCTGCTGGACAACGTGTGGGCGCTGATCATCCTGTACACGGCGATGAACCTGCCGCTGGCGATCTGGATGATGCGCTCGTTCTTCCTGGAGGTGCCGACGGAGATCATCGAGGCCGGCCGGGTCGACGGGGCGAAGCTGCCGTTGCTGCTGTCCCGGGTGATCCTGCCGGTGGTTGCGCCGGGAATCGCGGCGACCGCGCTGATCTGCGTCATCTTCTCGTGGACGGAGTTCTTCTACGCGGTGAACCTGACCGCGGCGCGGGCCGGCACGGTGCCGGTGTTCCTGGTCGGGTTCATCACCAGCGAAGGGCTGTACTGGGCGCAGCTTTCAGCGGCGGCGCTGCTCGCGTCGCTGCCGGTGATGATCGTCGGCTGGATCGCGCAGAAGAACCTGGTGCGCGGCCTGTCGATGGGCGCGGTCAAGTAACCGGGCGAGGGGACCCCGGCCGTCGTCCGGGGTCCCCTCCACCTGGGTTCTAGGCCTCGATCGAGAGCGCCTGGCTCGGGCAGACGTGCACGGCCTCGCGTGCCTTCTGCTCGTCACCCGGGTGTTCGGCGAGCAGGATGACCGTGCCGTCGTCCTCGCTCTGGTCGAAGGTCTCCGGGTCGGTCAGCACGCACTGCCCGGCACCCACACAGACGTCCTTGTCGGCGACAATTCGCATCAGTTTTCCTTACCAGGTCACGGGAAGCTCGTACAACCCGTATACGTTCGCGTCGTCCTTGTACGGTAGCCGGTCGGACGGCACCGCGAGGCGCAGGCCGGGCACCCGGCGCAGCAGCGTGTCGAACACGATCTGCAGTTCCAGCCGGGCCAGGTTCTGGCCGAGGCACTGGTGCGCGCCGAACCCGAACGCGACGTGGTGGCGCGCGCCGCGTTCGATGTCGAACTCGTTGGGGTTGTCGAATGCCTTCGGGTCTCGGTTGGCGGTGTTACCGAGCGCGATCACGCCCTCACCCTCGCGGATCAGCACGCCCGCGAGGTCGATGTTCTGGACCGCGACCCGCGAGGTCGCGAACTCGGCGATCGTGAAGTACCGCAACAGTTCCTCGACCGCGCTCGGGGTCTTCGCCGGGTCGTCGCGGATCGCCGCCAGCGCGTCGGGGTGCTCTAGCAGTGTCACGGTGCCGAGCGAGATCATGTTCGCGGTGGTCTCGTGCCCGGCGATCAGCAGCAGGAAGCCGAGGCTGACCAGCTCATCGCGGTTCTTCGTCTTCTCGAGTTGCCGGCTCAGCAGGTCGTCGCCCGGCTCCTGCTCCTTGCGGCCGATCAGGTCGTCGAGGTAGTCGTACAGCTCGTCGAGGGCCTGGCGGAGTTCGTCGCGCGGCGTGGTGTGGCGCAGCAGCTTGGCCGACCGCTCCTGGAAGAAGTCGTGGTCCGCGTAGGGCACGCCGAGCATTTCGCAGATCACCAGGGAGGGCACCGGGAGGGACAACGCCGGCACCAGGTCGGCGGGCTTCGGCCCGGCGAGCATCGCGTCCAAGTGCTCGTCGACGATCTGCTGGATCCGCGGACGCAACGCGGCCATCCGCTTGACGGTGAACTCCCCGAGCACGGCCCGGCGGGCCGGCCCGTGCTTCGGCGGGTCCATCGAGACCAGCGACGGCCGGAACTTGGTGTCCGCCCGCTGCCTGTGCAGCAGCGGGAAACCGGGGTTGGCCCGGTCGGAGCTGAACCGCGAATCGGTCAGCACCGCGCGGATGTCCGCGTGCCGGGTGACGGCCCAGACCTCCTGGCCGCTCGGCAGGGTGACACGGGAGATCGGCGCTTCCTCGCGCAGCCGGAGATGCTCTTCCGGCGGCGAGTAGGGGGAACTCCTCGTGATGGGAAGCGAGACAGTGGTCAACGGTTCTACCCCAATCCGTACTCTCAGTATCCGGACGAACACCTTCCACTTCAACCGAAGGTACCGAAGCGGAGGATGTTCGTCCACCTTTCCTCAGATGAGACAATCAGGGCGTGACCGCTGATCCGGAGACGCGCCTGCGGGCTGACGCGCTGCGTAATCGCGCCCAGATCATCGCGACGGCCAAGGTGATGTTCACCGAGGACGGCCCCGAGGTACCGATGGAGGAGATCGCCCGCCGGGCCGGTGTGGGGGTCGGCACGCTCTATCGCCGTTTCCCGGATCGGGAGGCGCTGATCAAAGCGGTGTCGAAGGACAACTTCGCGGAGGTGCTCACCGAAGCGGAGGCCGCGGAGGCCGAGGAAGCGACGTCATGGGAGGCGCTCGTCCGGCTGCTGAGCCGCTCCCGCGGCCTGCGGTTGAGTATCCGGCTCGCGCTGCTTTCGCCGCAGGCGTGGGAAACGATCCGCGTCGATCCCGACTACCAGCGCCTTCGCGACGACCTGCTGGCGATCCTCGACCGGATCGTGCTGGCCGCGCAGCAGGAAGGCACGCTCCGGCCCGACGTCGGTTCGGGTGATGTCGCGGTGGTCGTTTCCTTGCTGCTCCGGCAGATCTTGGTCGCCGCCGACGTGACGGACCTGGTCGAGGAGCGGACGCTCGCCCTGCTGCTGGACGGTTTGCGTGCGCGGCACGGCGTCCCGCTGCCCGGCCGGATCATCACCGCGGACGATCTCCGGCACGGCTGACCAGTGAGAACGCGGCCTAGTCGCCCATCGGATGCCAGACGGTCTTCGCCTCCAGGTACCGGCGCAGGCGGGAGATGTCCGGCCGCGCGGTCCAGTCCGGCTCCTCGGCCGGCACGGCGAGCACGCGCTTGACCGTCCCCGCCGCCTCGCGGGCGAGCGCGCCACGGTCCTCGGCGCCGATCGGGTCGAGCGCGTTGACGTCGCCATGCGAAGCCAGCCACGGGCCCAGTTCCGCCGCCCGCCCGGTGAGGATGTTCGCCACCCCGGCCGGCAGGTCGGACGTCGCGAGCACCTCCGACAGGGTGATCGCGGGCAGCGGCCGCTCCTCGCTGCTCACCACGACCGCCGTGCAGCCGGTCGCGAGCACCGGCGCCAGCACGCTGACCAGCCCCAGCAGCGAGGACTGCTGGGGCGCCAGCACGCCCACGACCCCGGTCGGTTCCGGCACGGTGAACGAGAAGTACGGCCCCGCGACGGGATTCGCCGCGCCGAGCACGCTCGCGATCTTGTCGGTCCAGCCCGCGTACCACACCCACCGGTCGATCGCGGCGTCTACAATGGACGCACCACGGCGACCGCCCTCGGCGGCCGTGACCTCCGCGACGAACTGGTCTCGGCGGCCTTCGAGCATCTCCGCGACCCGGTACAGCACCTGCCCGCGGTTGTACGCCGTCGCGCCGGACCAGCCCGGGAAAGCCTTGCGGGCGGCGGAAACCGCGTCCCGCACGTCCTTGCGGGAGGCGTGCGCCGCGTTCGCGACGAACTTGCCCTTGTTGTCCTGCACCGGATACACGCGGCCGGACTCCGAGCGCGGGAACGCCCCGCCGATGTACAGCTTGTAGGTCTTGGCGACGGTCACCCGTTCAGACACTGAGGTATCCCTCCAGGCCGATGCGGCCACCTTCACGGCCGAAGCCCGATTCCTGGTATCCGCCGAACGGTGCCGCCGGATCGAAGCGGTTGAACGTGTTCGCCCAGACCACTCCGGCGCGCAGCTTGTTCGCGACCGACAGGATTCGCGAACCCTTCTCCGACCAGATTCCCGCCGACAGGCCGTACGGCGTGTTGTTCGCCTTCGTCACCGCCTCGGACGGCGTGCGGAACGTCAGCACCGACAGCACCGGGCCGAAAATCTCCTCGCGGGCGATCCGCATCGACTGGTGCACGTCGGAGAACACCGTGGGAGCGAAGAAGAATCCGCGTTCGGGCACCGGGCACGAACTGGTCCAGCGGTGCGCGCCCTCGGCCTCGCCTGCCTCGACCAGCTCGCGGATCTTGGTCAGCTGGGTGGCTGAGTTGATCGCGCCGATATCGGTGTTCTTGTCCAGCGGGTCGCCTATCCGCATCGTGGACACCCGGTAGCGCAGCTTGTCCATCACCTCGTCCACAATGGACTCCTGGACGAGCAGCCGGGATCCGGCGCAGCACACGTGGCCCTGGTTGAAGAAGATGCCGTTCACGACGCCCTCGACGGCCTGGTCGAGCGGCGCGTCGTCGAACACGATGTTCGCCGCCTTGCCGCCCAGTTCCAAGGTCAGCCGCTTCGAGGTGCCGGCGACCTCGCGCTGGATCAGCTTGCCGACCTCGGTGGACCCGGTGAACGCGATCTTGTCGATGTCGAGGTGCCGCACCAGCAGTTGCCCGACGTCGCCCGCGCCGGGCAGGATGTTCACCACTCCCGGCGGCAGCCCGGCCTGCTGGCAGATCTCGGCGAACACCAGCGCGGTCAGCGGGGTGGTCTCCGCGGGCTTGAGCACCACGGTGTTGCCGGTCGCCAGCGCGGGCGCGATCTTCCAGGCCAGCATGAGCAACGGGAAGTTCCACGGGATGATCTGCCCGGCCACGCCCAGCGGTTTCGGGTCGGGCCCGAAGCCGGCGTAGTCGAGCTTGTCCGCCCAGCCCGCGTGGTAGAAGAAGTGCGCGGCGGCGATCGGCAGGTCCGAGTCGCGGGATTCCTTGATGGGCTTGCCGTTGTCGAGCGACTCCAGCACCGCCAGCTCGCGCGAGCGTTCTTGGATCAGCCGCGCGATGCGAAACAGGTACTTCGCCCGCTCGGCACCCGGCATCGGGCCCCAGACCTTCTCATACGCCCGGCGGGCGGCTTTCACCGCGGTGTCCACATCGGACAGTGACGCGGTGCCGACCTCGGCGAGGACCTCTTCGGTCGCGGGGTTGATCGTCTTGAGTGGTTCGCCGGAGCCGTCGACGAACTCGCCGTTGATGAACGGCCGGTAGCTCGGTTTGAGGTTCGCCAGGTCGCGGGATTCGGGCGCGGGCGCGTAGTCGAAGACAGCCACTAGTCCACCGTCACGTAGTCAGGGCCACTGTAGTGACCGTCGAGCTGGGTGCGCCGCTGCAGGATCAGGTCGTTGAGCAGGCTCGACGCGCCGAAGCGGAACAGTTTCCGGGTGAGCCACTGCTCGCCGGCCACCTCGTGCACCGCGACGAGGTAGCGGATCGCGTCTTTCGTGGTGCGGATGCCGCCGGCCGGTTTGACGCCGCGCAGCTCGCCGGTGCTGGTGAACCAGTCGCGGACGGCCTGCAGCATCACGTGCGTGACCGGCAGCGTCGCGGCGGGGGAGACCTTGCCGGTGGAGGTTTTGATGAAGTCGCCGCCGGCCAGCAGCGCGAGCCACGACGCGCGCCGCACGTTGTCGTACGTGGCGAGCTCGCCGGTCTCGAGGATCACCTTCAGATGCGCGTCGCCGCACGCGGCCTTGACCGCCTGGATCTCCTCGAACACCTGCCCGTAGCGGCCTTCGAGGAACGCGCCGCGGTCGATCACCATGTCGACTTCGCTCGCGCCGGACTCGACGGCGAGCGCGACATCGGCGAGTTTCGCCGTGCGGTTCGAGCGACCGGACGGGAACGCGGTCGCGACGCTGGCCACGCCGATCCCGGTGCCCTTGAGATTCTCGACGGCGGTGGCCGCGAGGTCCGGGTACACGCAGACGGCCGCGACCTGCGGGGTGTCGGGATGATCGGGGTCGGGGCGCTTGGCCTTGGCGGCGAGCGCGCGGACCTTGCCTCGGGTGTCGGCGCCTTCGAGGGTGGTCAGGTCGACCATCGAGATCGCGGTGTTGATGGCCCAGAGCTTGGCGGCCTTCTTGATGCTGCGCGTGGCGAGCGAGGCGGCGCGGGCTTCGACGCCGACCTGATCGACGCCGGGGAGGCCGTGCAGGAACCGGCGCAGGCTGGCGTCGTCGCGGGTCGCGTCGTCGAGACTCGCCGGAAGAGTCGGTGTACTCACGCCCCGATAGTAGGCGGCGGCTGCGGTCGGGGAGTGCGGATGACGTTGACCGCGCCCCAGAACGCGAACCCGGTGACGCGCACGATGGGAGCGCCCGGCGGTGGTGCGGGGCGGGCGCCGAAGCGGTCTTCGGTTTCGAAGGCGCCCATGAACCCGATACCGTTCACTTCGACCAGGACGTCGTCAGGCACGGTGATCTCGATCCCGCCCATGATCGCCACGGCTGTGATGGTCGACTGGCGCTCGGCGAAGCGCGCGTTGCGCAGGTCGATCTCGATGCCGCCCCAGAACGCGAAGCTGGTGTGCTGCGGCGGCACGATCCAGCTGCCCTTGCGGGTCGCGCCGGACATGACCGCGATCGAGGCCGGCGAGCCGGGTACGCCGCCGATCCGGTTGTCCACGACGCGTGCCTGGCTCGGTTCGAGGGTGCCGGAGGGCGCGACGTCGGGCAGGTCCGCGATCGGCGGCTGCAGGTCCTTGAGCGTCTTGGCGGCGTAGACGGTGTCGAGCCGTTCCTCCAGCTCCGGCACGGTGATCCGGCCCTCGGACAGCGCGTTGTGCAGGATCTGCGCGACCCGCTCGCGGTCGGCGTTGGAGGCCCGCATCTCGGGGCGTTCAGGCGTCTCTTCCGTCACAGCGCAGAGAGTAGCGGTTTGGGCCCTTTCACCGGGTACTCTTTCCGTTCATGGATACGCTCGTCGTCGATCACCCGCTGGCCAAGGACCGGCTGTCGACCATGCGCGACGCCCGTACCGACAGCGCGGCCTTCCGTGCGGCGCTGCATGAGCTGACCGTGATGCTGATCTACGAAGCCACCCGCGACGCCCCGGTGAGGACCGAACGTATTCACACCCCGGTCGCACGGACGCAGGGTTACCGTCTCGCGAACCCGCCCTTGTTGGTGCCAGTTTTGCGGGCCGGCTTGGGTATGGCGGACCAGGCGCACAAACTGATTCCGGATGCGCAGATGGGTTTCGTCGGCCTGGCGCGTGACGAGAAGACCCTGCGGCCGACGCCGTACATGGAATCCTTGCCGGAGAGCCTCGCGGACCGCCCGGTGTTCGTGCTGGACCCGATGCTCGCCACTGGCGGTTCGATGGCCTACACAATCGGCCTGCTGACCGAACGCGGCGCCACCGACGTCACCGCCATTTGCGCATTGGCAGCCCCAGAAGGCCTGAAGCACCTGGAAGAATCAGGACTGCCGGTCAGGGTCGTCACGGCAAGCATCGACGACCGCCTCAACGACTCCGGCTTCATAGTCCCAGGCCTAGGCGACGCAGGCGACAGACAATACGGCGCAAGATAAACCACAAAACACAAACCACCACCCGGCAACAAAACGCACCCACCAACGCAGCCCACCCACACCTCCCCCAACCCCGATAGAAAGCCGCCCTAGCGGTTGGCACGTCGTGTCAAGGGTGGACGAAGTCCATCGCGAAGCGACGCCGAAGGCGCCCTTGATACGACGTGCCAACCGTTAGACACTCGGCCATCGGGGTGGGCCCGGCGACAACCCCGGCGCGAAGCGCCGGGCCCTCGCGCTCCGCGCGAGGGAAAAGAAAAAAGATGTCCTCGCCGGACGGGCAGGCTCCAGGATGACCGACCCCAAGGGACCTCACCTTGAGTAGGTGGTTGAGTTGGGTGGTCATCCCGTCGCCTGCGGTTTTCGAATATCACTTTTCCTCAGAGCCGCAAGCTTTGTGTCCCCGGCCGCCGGACCCAGCCAAAGTTGCGGCCCTGACGAAAAGTGATCGTGCCCTTTTCAGGCGACGGGATGACCACCCAACTCGTCCATGGCGCTATCGCCGCCATCCCTTGGCGTGTGCCCTCAGTGCTTCCTCGTATACCTGGCCCACATCAAAGTTCTCTGGCAGGTTTCCGTTCAGTTCCAACGAAACCAGGCCGTGCACGATGCCCCATGAACTGACGGCGATTGTTTCCGGGGGGACGTCCGCGAAGTGTCCGGTGGAGATGCCGTCCCGGACGACGTCGACCAGGGGGGCAAGGGCGCTGCGGCCCATTTCGTTGGCTTCCGGGTTTGGTTCGAAGCCGGGGACGGATTTGGTGAACATGATCGAGTACAGGTGTGGGTCCGCGAGTGCGCTTTCCCGGTAGGCCAACCCGAGCCGGACGAGGTCCTCGGCGGCGTCGCCGGTGCGCGGCACGGCCCGCATCCGTGCCCCGAACCGTTTGAAGCCTTCGGCGTAAAGGGCGTTCACCAGGTCTGGTTTGCCGCCGAACAACGAGTAAACAGCAGTTGTCGAAGTACCCGCGTCGGCGGCGAGCTTGCGCAGGCTGAGGGCCTTCGCACCTTCGGTGGACAGCAGTTCACCCGCGCGATCGAGCAGGCGTAGCCGGAGTGCCTCGTCGTGTGTTCTGGGTCGGGCCATGCCCCCAGGGTAACGCAACACTGTTATCAAACCTGGTGAAGGATTTGACCTGGAGTGCACTCCAGGTCGTAGTGTCGGGGTTCATGAGCTACTCGATAGCGGAAGCCGCCCGCCGGAGCGGGCTCTCGATCGACACGCTCCGGTACTACGAGCGCATCAAGCTGGTCGACCCGCCTTCGCGCGACACGGCGGGCCGCCGGGCCTACTCGGATGACGACCTGACCTGGCTCGTGTTCCTCACGCACCTGCGCACCACCGGCATGCCCATCAAAATGATGCGGGAGTACGCCCAGCTGCGTCACCACGGTGACGCAAGCGCCGCCCGCCGGATGGGCATCCTGGTCGAGCAACGCGCCTCGGTGCGCGCCAGGATCGCCGACCTTCAGTCCTGTTTGGACGTTCTCGACTACAAGATCGACAACTACGACCGGATCTGCCGGGACATGGCCGGCGCCGGTGCGACAGTGGAGGAGATGTCCGCGTGATCCCGACGAGGAAGCTCGGCGAGCTCGAAGTGAGCGCACAGGGCCTCGGCTGCATGGGCATGAGCCAGTCCTACGGCGTGCGCACCGGTGACGAGGAGTCGATCGCGACCATCCATCGTGCCCTCGAGCTGGGCGTCACGCTGATCGACACGGCGAACGTCTACGGCGCGGGTGCCAACGAGGAACTCGTCGGCCGTGCCCTTGCGGACCGCCGCGACCAGGCGGTGCTCGCGACCAAGTTCGGCATCGTGTTCACCGACGGCGGCCAGTCCGTCCGGGGCGAAGCCGCGTATGTGAAGCAGTGCTGCGAGGAGTCGTTGCGCCGCCTCGGCGTCGACCACATCGACCTCTACTACCAGCACCGCGTCGACCCGGACCGGATCGAGGAGACCTGGGGCGCGATGTCCGAGCTGGTCGCCGAAGGCAAGGTCCGCTACCTCGGGATCTCCGAAGCCTCCGCCGCCAGCATTCGCCGCGCCCACGCGGTCCACCCGGTCACGGCGCTGCAGAGCGAGTGGAGCCTCTGGACGCGCGGCATCGAGGACGAGGTCCTGCCGGTCTGCCGTGAACTGGGCATCGGCATCGTGCCGTTTTCCCCGCTGGGCCGGGGTTTCCTGACCGGCGCGGTGACGTCGGTGCAGGACCTGCCCGCCGACGACATGCGTCGCACCATGCCCCGGTTCACCGAGGCCAACCTGGACCGCAACCTTGCGATCGTCGAGGCGCTGCGCAAGCTCGCCGACGAGAAGGGCGTGACCGCGGGCCAGCTCGCGCTCGCCTGGGTGCAGCACAAGGGCACCGACGTCGTGCCGATCCCGGGCACCAAGCGCCGCACGTACCTCGAAGAGAACGTCGCCGCCGCGAACCTCGAACTGTCCACAGAGGACATCGAGCGGATCGAGACGGCGTTCCCGGCGTCCGCCGTCGCGGGCGAGCGCTACCCGGCCAGCATCGCCCGCAACGCCGGCCGCTAGCCCAGCAGTTCGGTCACCGCGCTCGCGGCCCCGGACAGCGCCACCACGCGCTGCTCGCGGGTCGCGAGCGAGCGCACGGTCACGTTCCCTGCGTCCCAATCCTCCTGGCCGACGATGACGACCGCCCGCGCGCCCGCCTTGTCGGCACGGGTGAGTTCCTTGCCGAGCTTCCGCAGCTCGATCGGCGTGGACGTGCGCAACCCCGCACCCCGCAGCTCGGTCGCGACCTTGCGTGCTGCCCCGGCAAGCTCCTCGGCGACCGGGATCACCACGACGTCGACCTCGCTACGCGGCTTCGGCGCAAGGCCGTGCGTCTCGAGGAAGTCGATGAGCGTCACGTCACCCATGCCGAACCCGATGCCCGGAATCTGCTGCGGGGTGAACATGCCCGCGAGGTCGCTGTACCGGCCGCCACCGAAGAGCGCGCGGCTGTTTTCGGGCGAGGTGTCGAAGACCTCGAACACCGTGGACGTGTAGTAGGCCAGCCCCCGCACGATCATTGGCTCGAACCGCACCAGACTCGCGGCGTCGGACGAGAGCACCTGGACCAGGTTCGAGGACTCCTTGACGGCCGCCGGCAACTCGTCGAGCAGCGCCGTCCCCGCGCCGAGTACGTCGCCCAGCTTCTCGAACTGCTTGTCGCCCAGCCCGATCTCCTCGGCCTGCTCGGCGAGCCTGTCGCGGTCGTACTTCTCCCACCGGTCCACGAGGCCGAACACCTGCGGCAACTGCTCGCCGGTGACGCCGACGAGGTCGGTCAGCGCGGCGGACAGCAGGTTCCGGTCGTTGGCACGCACGACGAACATGTCGTCGCTCGCGCCGACCCCGCGCATCAGGTCGTGGATCAGCTCGAACATCTCGATCTCGCAGTTCGCGCTGTCCGAACCGAAGATGTCCGCGTTGATCTGCCAGTGCTCGCGCACCCGGCCCCGCTGCGGCCGCTCGTAGCGGTGGCAGTTCGGGTGGCTGTACCAGCGCACCGGGAACTGCAGCGAACCCGCGTGCCCGGCGATCATCCGCGCCACCGACGGGGTCATCTCGGGCCGCAGCGCGAGCCGGCGGCCGCCCCGGTCGGTCAGCGTGTACAGCTGCTGGTCGGCGATCTCCTGCCCGGACTTCTTCTCGTAGATCTCGGCGGATTCGAGGATCGGGCCGTCGTAGCGGAGGTAGCCGTAGCGTTCGAGGACGTCGTAGAGATGGTCGAACACCTGCGTCCGGACGGACATCTCCGGGGGCAGGAAATCCCTGGTCCCCCGGTACGGCGCGGTCGGCAGGTACTCGGGCACGACGATCCTCACGTTTTGTAGGTGGCTTGCCACCTAAGTTTATCCAGCTAGGCCACGGCCACGCCCCAGGCCGTCATGAGCATCGCCGCGCCGAGCAGCACCGCACCGCTCACGGTCACCCCGTGTGCGAGCCCGCGGCGGGGGAGCAGGTGCAGGAACAGCCCGCCCGACTGGGCGAGTACGCCGAACAACAGCAGGAAGCAGGCGACCCAGCGGGCGGCGTCGCCGAGCCCGCCCTGTCCGAGCAACTGCAGCGCGACGAGGGAGAGCACGAGCAGTACGCCCGCGTGCGCGTGCCCGGCGCGGAAGAAGGAGCGTTGCTGCTCGGTGAGCTGTCGCTTCCGCAGTAAAGAGAGCAGGGAGTATCCGCCGAACATCACCGTCGGCAGGGACACCAGGGCGATGACGCTGAACAGCTGAACGGGACCGGAGAGAGTCATGCGGCAACTGTAACAGTGTTTTATAACAGTGTCATCCCATCAGTCCGGCCGCGACCGTGGCTCCCAGCTCCCAGCACGACTCAAGGTCTTCCTTGCCGGGCGTCCCGGTGACCGTGACCGCGGCGGCCGCCTGCTCCCAGCCCAGTCCGGTGGTGATCGACTCGATCCCGCGCACGGTCCCCGCCACATCGCTGCCGCCGTGCAGGTAGTAACCGAACGGCCGGCCGCGGGTCGCGTCGAGGCACGGGTAGTAGATCTGATCAAAGAAGTGCTTGAGCGCCCCGGACATGTAGCCGAGGTTGGCCGGTGTGCCGAGGAGGTAGCCGTCGGCTTCGAGCACATCGGACACGGTCGCGGCGAGCGCGGGCCGCCGGACGACGTCCACGCCTTCGATCTCGTCGGTGGTCGCGCCGGAGACGACGGCCTCGAACATGGCCTGCACGTTCGGCGAGGGCGTGTGGTGCACGATCAGCAGAGTCGCCATGGTTGGCGAACCTACCTGCTCATCTCGGCGCTGACCTGGGACGACGCCGTTAGGTGACCCCCGTGTTCAGTGGGTGTTTGGCCGGTGTAATCTTCTCTTCGTCGCCAGGGAGACCGGGTGGCGCGGGGTCGCGAACCAAGCTCCTGCCGGTTGGTGGTAGAGTGGGTGGCCTTGGTCTGGAGCAGCGCAAACCCGATGAGAAATTCGAGTCGGACTGGTGCTCGCGCCAGATCTAGTTAGCAAAAGAATCGTGTTGTTTGAGAACTCAACAGTGTGCTAGTGAACTAAGCTAGTAGAGCTTATATTTGAACCCGTTTTTGGGTTCCTTTGAGATTGATGAGAGTCAATCAAATTTTCTGATGCATTGTTGGAGAGTTTGATCCTGGCTCAGGACGAACGCTGGCGGCGTGCTTAACACATGCAAGTCGAACGCGACCCTTTCGGGGGTTGAGTGGCGAACGGGTGAGTAACACGTGGGTAATCTGCCCTGTACTTTGGGATAAGCCTGGGAAACTGGGTCTAATACCGGATAGGACCATT
>NZ_JAJKFK010000014.1 GCF_021653975.1 Amycolatopsis sp. GM8
CCACTCAACCACCCAAAGATGGTCGCGTTCGACTTGCATGTGTTAAGCACGCCGCCAGCGTTCGTCCTGAGCCAGGATCAAACTCTCCAACAATGTCGAAAAATTTGATTGACTCTCATCAATCTCAAAGGAACCCAAAACGGGTTCAAAAATAAGCTCTACTGGCTTAGTTCACTAGCACACTGTTGAGTTCTCAAACAACACGATTCTTAAACTTCCAGATCCAGTGCGAGCACCAGTCCGACTCGAATTTCTCATCGGGTTTGCGCTGCTCCAGACCAAGGCCACCCACTCTACCACCAACCGGCAGGAGCTTGGTTCGCGACCCCGCGCCACCCGGTCTCCCTGGCGACGAAGAGAAGATTACACCCTGGAAAACGGCGTCACGCAGGGGGGTCACCCTCCGACAAACACGCAGGTCAGGACACCAAACGGACGCCACCGGTGGTGCGCTTGCCGCGACGCACCACGAGCCACTTGCCGTGCAGCGCGTCGGCGGCGGACGGGCGCCATTCCTCGTCGGCGATCTTCACGTTGTTCACGTACGCCCCGCCCTCCTTCACCGCGCGGCGCGCCGCACCCTTGCTGTCCACCAGTCCGGGCGCGAGCAGGAGGTCGACGATCGTCGGTTCGTCGGCGAGCCGGGCCTCGCCGGCCGGGACCTCGGCCATCACCGCGTCGAGCGTCGACTCGTCGAGTTCACCCAGCTCACCCCGACCGAACAGCGCCTGGCTCGCCAGGGTGACCTGCCGGGTCTGCTCCTCGCCGTGCACGAGCGTGGTCAGTTCCTCGGCGAGCTTGCGCTGCGCCGCCCGTAGTTGTGGCTTGTCGGCGGTCAGCTGCTCCAGTTCGGCGATCTCCTCCCGGCCAAGGAAGGTGAACATCTTCAGGTACGGGATGACCTCCGCGTCGGCGACGTTCACGAAGTACTGGAACCACGCGTACGGCGAGGTCATCGACGCGTCGAGCCAGAGGTTCCCGCCGCCGGTGGACTTGCCGAACTTGCGGCCCTCGGAGTCGGTGACCAGCGGCGTCGTCAGCGCGTGCACGGCGGCACCGTCGACCTTGCGGATGTAGTCCACCCCGCCGACGATGTTGCCCCACTGGTCGGAGCCGCCGATCTGCAGCTTCGTGCCGTACTTCCGGCTCAACATCAAGTAGTCGTAGGACTGCAGGAGCAGGTAGCTGAACTCGGTGTAAGACATGCCGTCCGCGGCGAGGCGCCGTTTGACCGTCTCCCGCGCCAGCATCACGTTGATCGAGAAGTGCTTGCCGACGTCGCGCAGGAAGTCCAGCGCGCTCACTTCGGCGAACCAGTTCAGGTTGTTCTCGATGACCGCGCCGGTGGGCGAGTCGTCGAAGGTCACGAACTTCTCCAGTTGCGCACCGATGCGCTGCAACCGTTCCTGGATGACCTCGAGCCCGACGAGGGTGCGCTCCCCCACGTCCCGCGGGTCGCCGATCTGACCGGTCGCGCCACCGGCGAGCACGATGGGCCGGTGTCCGGCGCGCTGGAACCGGGCCAGCGTCAGCAACTGCACGAGGTTGCCGGCGTGCAGGCTGTCCGCGGTCGGGTCGAAGCCGCCGTAGAGCGTGAGCGGCCCGGCGTCCAGGTCCTTGCGGAGGGCGTCGAGGTCGGTGGACTGCGCGATGAGCCCGCGCCAGGACAGTTCGTCGAGAATGTGTTCGCTCACGCCTCGATACTCCCGTACCAGGTCAATCGACTATTTACGGGGTCGGGCCCGGCGGTAGGCCGACACCGCGGGCGAGTCGATCCAGAACCGCCAGGGGGTGTCCATCGCCGCGGCCACGCCCACGCGCGGCCCGGTGCGGATGTCCGCCGCCCGGATCTCATCACCCGTGAACAGGCGCACCGGTGAATCCGGGTCGACGAGATCGGCGCCATTGTGCTCGGGCCCGATGCGCAGCGCGGAGGTCAGGCGCGCCGGTCCCCGGGCCAGCTCGCTGTCGCGTCGCGCGGCTTTCCGGCGGGCGCGGGCCAGGCCGGCACCTTCGGTCACCTCGGCCGCGCGGAGCAGCACCGCCCCCGCGCGACCGTCCTCGCACCCGACCACGTTGGCGCAAAAGTGCATGCCATAGACGAAGTAGACATAGAGATGCCCGGCAGGGCCCCACATCACCGCGTTCCGCGCCGTGCGGCCGCGATAGGAATGCGAGGCGGGGTCGTCCACGCCGCGGTATGCCTCGACCTCGACCAGCCGGGCGGCGACAGTGCCGTCCGGTCCGGTCGTCTCGATCACCGCGCCGAGCAGTTCGTGCGCGAGGTCGAGCGGGTCGACCGCCAGTTCCTCGCGCTTGAACAGTCTCATCGGATGATCGTCAGCCGGCCCATGCCCGGAACCGGGTGACCCGGTCCTCCAGCCTCGCCAGCTGCTCGGCGACGCGGACCGGTGCGGTGCCGCCGCGGGCGTCACGCGACGCGACCGAACCTTCCACCGTCAGGACGTCCCGCACCAGCGGGGTCAGCGCGGGATGGATCTTCTCCAGCTCCTCGTCGGTCAGCTCCTCCAGCCCGACGCCGCGCGACTCGGCGACACGGACGCACTCCCCCGCCGCCTCGTGCGCGACGCGGAACGGAACCCCTTGCCGCACAAGCCATTCCGCGATGTCCGTGGCCAGGGTGAAGCCCGCCGGGGCCAGCTCGGCGAGACGATCGGTGTGGAACGTGAGCGTGCCGAGCATCCCGGCGATCGCGGGGAACAGCAGCTCCAGCTGCTCGACCGAGTCGAAGACCGGTTCCTTGTCCTCCTGCAGATCCCGGTTGTACGCCAACGGCATCGCCTTGAGCGTCGCGAGCAGGCCGGTCAGGTTGCCGATGAGCCGGCCCGACTTGCCGCGTGTCAGCTCGGCCACGTCCGGGTTCTTCTTCTGCGGCATGATCGAACTGCCGGTGGCCCACGCGTCGTCGAGGGTGACGTAGCCGAACTCGGCGGTGTTCCAGATGATCACCTCTTCGGCGATCCGGGACAGGTTCACCCCGAGCATCGCCAGCACGAACGCGAACTCCGCGGCGAAGTCGCGTGACGCGGTGCCGTCGATGGAGTTCTCCACGCTGGACACGAAACCGAGTTCCGTCGCGACGGCCTCGGGATCGAGGCCGAGCGATGACCCGGCCAGCGCACCGGAACCGTACGGCGACTCGGCGGTGCGATCGTCCCAGTCCTGCAAGCGGCTCATGTCCCGCAGCAGCGCGTGCGCGTGCGCCAGCAGGTGGTGTGCCAGCAGGACGGGCTGCGCGTGCTGCAGGTGCGTGCGGCCGGGCAGGATCGCAGCCGGATGCTGTTTCGCTTGCGCCACAAGGGAATCGACGACGTCGAGCGTGCCCACGGTCACCCGGCGGGCGGCGTCGCGCAACCACATCCGGAACAGCGTCGCGACCTGGTCGTTGCGGGACCGGCCCGCCCGCAGCTTGCCGCCCAGCTCGGTCCCGGCGCGTTCCAGCAGCCCGCGTTCGAGGGCCGTGTGCACGTCCTCGTCCGCGAGCGTCGGCGTGAACGCACCGCTTTCGACGTCCGCGGCGAGCTGGTCGAGTGCGGTGAGCATCCCGTCCAGCTCGTCATCGGTGAGCAGGTCCGCGGCACGCAGTACGCGGGCGTGTGCCTTGGACCCCGCGATGTCGTAGGGCGCCAGGCGCCAGTCGAAATGGGTCGAAGCCGACAGCTTCGCCATCGCCTCGGCCGGTCCACCGGCGAACCTGCCGCCCCACAACTGCATCGGCTTGTCAGCCATCAACCTCAGCTCTTCTGGTCGCGCTTCGCGGCGATCTTGCTCGGCAGGCCCCACAGCTGCACGAAGCCCTTGGCCAGCGACTGGTCGAACGAGTCGCCCTCGTCGTAGGTGGCCAGGTTGAAGTCGTACAGCGACTGCTCGCTGCGGCGCCCGGTGACCACCGCGGAACCACCGTGCAGGCGCAGCCGGATCTCGCCGGTCACGTGCTCCTGGCTCTTGGCGATGAACTGGTCGAGCGCGTCCTTGAGCGGCGAGAACCACAGACCGTCGTAGACCAGCTCGCCCCAGCGCTGCTCGACCTGCCGCTTGAACCGGGCCAGGTCGCGCTCCACCGTGACGTTCTCCAGCTCCTGGTGCGCGGTGATCAGCGCGATCGCGCCCGGCGCCTCGTAGACCTCACGGCTCTTGATGCCCACGAGCCGGTCCTCGACCATGTCCAGCCGGCCGATCCCGTGCGCGCCCGCGCGCTTGTTGAGCTCCTGGATGGCCTCCAGCATCGTGACCGGCTTGCCGTCGATCGCGACCGGGACGCCCTTCTCGAACGTCAGCACGAGCTCGTCGGGCGCGCCGAAGTTGAGCGCCGGGTCCTCGGTGTAGGAGTAGACGTCCTTGGTGGGCTCGTTCCACAGGTCCTCGAGGAAACCGGTCTCCACCGCGCGGCCCCACACGTTCTGGTCGATCGAGAACGGGGACTTCTTGGTGACGTCGATCGGCAGGTTGCGCTCCTCGGCGTAGGCGATGGCCTTCTCCCGGGTCCACGCGAAGTCCCGGACCGGGGCGATCACCTTGAGGTCCGGCACGAGCGCGCCGAGCCCGACCTCGAACCGGACCTGGTCGTTGCCCTTGCCGGTGCAGCCGTGCGCGACGGTGGTGGCGCTGTGGTACTTCGCCGCCTCCGCGAGGTGCTTGACGATGACCGGCCGGGACAGCGCGGACACCAGCGGGTAGCGGTCCATGTAGAGCGAGTTCGTCTGCAGCGCGGGCAGGCAGTAGCCCTCCGCGAACTCGTCCCGCGCGTCGGCGACCACGGCGTCGACTGCGCCGCAGTCCAGCGCGCGCTGCCGGATCGTCTCCAGATCCTCACCGCCCTGGCCGAGGTCGACGGCCACCGCGATCACCTCGGCCCCGGTCTCCTCGGCGATCCAGCCGATCCCCACCGAGGTGTCCAGCCCGCCCGAGTAGGCGAGTACAACCCGCTCAGTCATTCCCGTTCTCCTTCACGTCTGTGTCCAAAGTAGACGACCGTCGCGCCAGTGCGGTGAAACGGCCGGCCAGGTCCCGCCCGGACAGCGGTTCCCTGGCGATCACCGCTACCGTGTCGTCGCCCGCGATCGAGCCGACGACTTCTTCCAGCGCTGCCCGGTCGATCGCGCTGGCGAGGAACTGCGCCGCACCCGGCGGTGTGCGCAGCACCGTGAGATTGCCCGAACAGTCCACCGAGACCATCAGCTCGGCGAGCAGCCGCGACAGCCGGGAGGTGCCGCCCTGCACCCCGCGCACCGGGCTGCCGTCCTCGGGGATGACGTACACCGGTGCCCCCGAGTCCGCGCCCCGCAGCTTCACCGCGCCGAGCTCGTCCAGGTCCCGCGACAAGGTAGCCTGCGTGACCTCGACGCCCTCGGCCGCCAGCAGTTTCGCCAGCTCGGTCTGGCTGCGGATGGCCATTGTGGACACCAGTTCGGTGATCCTGGCCTGCCGGGCGGCCCGGCTCATCGTCGTTCGCTCAGCAACCACACCAACAACGCTTTCTGTGCGTGCAGCCGGTTTTCGGCCTCGTCCCACACCGCGCTCGCCGGGCCGTCGATGACCTCGTCGGTGATCTCCCAGCCGCGGTGCGCGGGCAGGCAGTGCAGCACGATCGCGTCCGGCGCGGCCTGGGCGAGCAGCTCGGCGTTGATCTGCAGCTTCCGGAACGGCGTCACCCTGTCCAGGCCGTCGTTCTCCTGCCCCATCGACGTCCAGGTGTCGGTGACGAGCACATCCGCGCCCTCGACCGCCGCCTTCGGATCCGTGAAGACCGTGGCGCTGCCGCCGGTCTCCTCGGCGCGTTCCTTCGCCGCGAGCATGACATCCGCCAGCGGCTGGAAACCCTCCGGCGTGACGAGCCGGACGTGCATGCCCGCCGTCGTGCCGCCGAGCAACAGCGAATGCGCCATGTTGTTGGCGCCGTCGCCGAGGTACGTCAGCGTCAGCCCGGCGAGCTTTCCCTTGCGCTCGCGGATGGTCTGCAGGTCCGCGAGCACCTGGCAGGGGTGGAACTCGTCGGTCAGCGCGTTGACCACCGGCACTGTCGCGGCCGAGGCCATCGCGTTGAGGCGCTGCTGGGCGAAGGTCCGCCAGACCACCGCGTCGACGTAGCGCGACAGCACGCGCGCGGTGTCCTCGATGGTCTCTTCGCGGCCGAGCTGCATCGAGCGGCCGTCGACGATGATCGGGTGGCCGCCCAGCTGCGCGATGCCGACCTCGAAGGACAGCCGGGTGCGGGTCGAGTTCTTCTCGAACAGCACGGCGACCGATTTCGGGCCCGCCAGCGTGCGGTCGGCGAGCGGCTCCTTCTTCAGCCGGTCGGCCAGGTCGAGGACGGCCCGCTGCTCGTCGGGGGTGAGATCGTCGTCGCGGAGGAAGTGGCGTGGCATGTCAGTCCTTCGGGAGGGACGTGTCGAGTACGTCGGGCAGTGCGGCGAGGAAGCCCTGGGCCTGCTCGTCGCTGAGGATCAGCGGGGGCGCGAGCCGGATCGCGTCCGGGGCGACCGGATTGACCAGGTACCCGGCGGCCTGCGCGGCCTGCGCGACCGCGGGCGCCACCGGCTTGCGCAACGCGATGCCGAGCAGCAGCCCGGCGCCGCGGACGCCGCCGACGAGCGGATGCCCGAGCTGCTCGACCCCGGCCGCGATGTCCTTGCCCAGCGCGGAAACGTGGTCGTTGAGGTTGTCGCGCGCGATCGTCCGCAGGACCGCGAGCCCGGCCGCGCAGCACACCGGGTTGCCGCCGAAGGTGGTGCCGTGCTGCCCCGGCCTGAACAGGTCCGCCGCCTCGCCGACGGCGATCGTCGCGCCCAGCGGCAGGCCGCCACCGAGACCCTTGGCGACGGTGAAGACGTCCGGCACGATCCCGCTCTGCTGGAAGGCGAACCAGGTGCCGGTACGGGCGATCCCGGTCTGGATCTCGTCCAGGATCAGCAAAGCGCCGGCGTCCTTGGTGATCTCACGCGCGGCCTGCAGGTAGCCGTCGGGCGCGGGGATCACACCGCCCTCGCCGAGGACCGGCTCGAGCACGACCGCGGCGGTCTCGTCGTCGACCGCGGCCCGCAGCGCGTCGACGTCGCCGAACGGGATGTGCGTGACGCCGGGCATCAGCGGCTCGAACGGCTCGCGTTTGGGCGGCTGGCCGGTGAGTGCGAGCGAACCCATGGTGCGGCCGTGGAAAGCGCCTTCGCAGGCGATGATCTTGCTGCGCCCGGTGAGCCGGCTGATCTTGATCGCGGCCTCGTTGGCCTCCGCGCCGGAGTTGACGAACAGGACCTTCGCGTTGCCGGACAGGCCCGCGATGTCCAGCAGCACCTCGGCCAGCTCGACCGCGACCGGGTTCACATACAGGTTCGAGGTGTGGCCGAGCTTGCCGATCTGCTCGGTGACCGCGCGGACGATCTCGGGATGCGCGTGGCCGAGCGCGTTGACCGCGAGCCCGCCGAGCAGGTCGACGTACTCCTGGCCGTCGGCGTCCCAGACGCGCGCGCCCTCGCCGCGGACCAGGGTCAGCTGCGGGGTGCCGTAGTTGTCCATCAACGCGGATTGCCAGTGCCCCTGGCCGTCCACATTGGACGTTATCTGGTTCATGCGGGCTCCTGTTCGGGAAGGACCATGGTGCCGATGCCACGGGAGGTGAAGACTTCGAGCAGGACGGAGTGCGCTATCCGGCCGTCGATCACGTGAGCGCCGTGGACCCCGCCGCGCACGGCCCGCGCGCAAGCCTCCATCTTCGGGATCATGCCGCTGGCCAGGGTGGGCAGCAGCTGTTCGAGCCGGTCGACCTGGATGCGGTCGATCAGGGACGAGCGGTCGGGCCAGTTGGCGTACAGGCCTTCGACGTCGGTCAGCACGACGAGCTTCTCGGCGCCGAGCGCGGCGGCGAGCGCGCCCGCGGCGGTGTCGGCGTTGACGTTGTGCACGATGCCGTCGACGTCCGGGGCCACGGTCGAGACAACCGGGATGCGCCCGGCGTTGACGATGTCCAGCACCGCGTCCGGGTTGACCGAGGCGACCTCGCCGACCAGCCCGATGTCGACCGCCTCGCCGTTGACCGTCGCGTGCTTGCGCTCGGCGATGAACAGCTGCGCGTCCTCGCCGGAGATGCCGACGGCGTAGGGACCGTGCGCGTTGATCAGGCCGACCAGTTCACGGCTGACCTGCCCGACCAGCACCATGCGCACGACGTCCATCGTCTCCGGCGTGGTGACGCGCAGGCCGCCCTTGAACTCGCCTTCGATGCCGAGGCGGCTGAGCATGCTGGTGATCTGCGGGCCGCCGCCGTGCACCACGACCGGGTGCAGGCCGGCGAGCCGCAGGAACACCATGTCCTGCGCGAAAGCACGCTTCAGCTCGTCGTCGACCATGGCGTTGCCGCCGTACTTGACCACGACGGTGGCGCCGTGGAACCGCTGCAGCCAGGGCAGGGCCTCGATGAGGACGCCGGCCTTCTCCGCCGCCGTGGCCAGCCGGTCGTCGGCGGGGATCAGGGATTCGGGGCGGGTCATGAGGAGTAGGCGCTGTTCTCTTCGACGTAACCGTGGGACAGGTCGGTGCTGTAGATCGTGGCGCCGCTGTCGCCGACGCCGAGGTCGATCACGATCTCGATGGCCCGGCCGGACAGGTCGGCCTGCGCGCGGTCGGCGGCGGTGGTGCCGTTGGCGAACAGGGTGACCCCGTTGATGGCGATCGACAGCGTGTCCGGGTCGATCTCGGCCTGCGCGCGGCCGAGCGCCATGGCGATCCGGCCCCAGTTCGGGTCGGAGCCGAACAGCGCGGTCTTGACCAGGTTGTCCTCGGCGACGGTACGGCCGACGTTGATCGCGTCCTGCTCGCTCGCGGCGCCGTGCACAACGATGTCGACGTCCTTCGTCGCACCCTCGGAGTCGGCCCGCAGCTGGTAGACGAGGTCGAGCGCGACGGCGGTGAGCAACTCGGTGAAACCGTCGACGCTGGGCGCGAGATCGCTGGCACCGGAGGAGAGCAGGAGCACGGTGTCGTTGGTCGAGGTGCCGCCGTCGACGTCGAGCCGGTCGAAGGTCACCCGGGTGGCGGCGCGCAGGGCCGCGTCGAGCGCGTCCGGTTCGAGCATGGCGTCGGTGGTGATGACCGACAGCATGGTCGCGAGGTTGGGCGCGAGCATGCCCGCGCCCTTCGCGATGCCGCCGATGCCCCAGCCGTCGATATGGGTTTTGAAGCTGTGCTTGGGTTTGCTGTCCGTGGTCATGATCGCGGTCGCCGCCGCGAGCCCTGCCTCGGGCGTGCTGTCGAGCGCCTCGGCCGCGGTGTCCACTCCGGACAGCACCGCCTCCATCGGCAGCCGCTCGCCGATGAGGCCGGTGGAGCAGACGGCGATCTCGATCGCGCCCGTGTCGAGCACCTTGGCGGCGTGCTCGGCGGTGGCGTGCGTGTCCTGGAAGCCGGCGGGCCCGGTGGCCGCGTTGGCGCCGCCCGAGTTGAGCACGACCGCGCGCAGTCGCTGCTGCCGCAGCACTTCCTGCGACCACAGCACCGGGGCGGCCTTGATGACGTTGCGGGTGAACACGCCGGCGGCGGCCTGCGCGGGCCCGTCGTTGACGATCAGGGCGAGGTCGAGGGCGCCGGAATCCTTGATCCCGGCCGCCACGCCGGCGGCCCGGAACCCGTTCGGTCCGGTGACGGTCACGGTGCGACTCCTACGGTGGAAAGTCCGGTGGTTTCGGGGAGTCCGAGGGCGATGTTCATGGACTGGATCGCGCCGCCCGCGGTCCCCTTGGTCAGGTTGTCGATCGAGGTCACCACGATCAGCCGGCCGGCGTCGGCGTCCACGGTCACCTGCAGCTGCACGTTGTTGGAGCCCAGCGTCGCGGACGTGACCGGCCACGTGCCCTCGGGCAGCAGCTGGACGAACGGCTCGTCGGCGTAGGCCTTGTCGTAGCCGGCGCGGACGGCCGCGGTGTCCACTTCGGACACCAATGGCGCGCTCGCGGTGGTCAGGATGCCGCGTGGCATCGGCGCGAGGACCGGTGTGAAGGACACGGTGACTCGCTCGCCGGCGACCGCGCTCAGGTTCTGCGCGAGTTCCGGGGTGTGCCGGTGCACGCCGCCGACGCCGTACGCACTCGCCGAGCCCATGACCTCGGACCCGAGCAGGTGCGGCTTGAGGCTCCGGCCAGCGCCGGACGTGCCGGACACCGAGACGATCGAGACCTCGGGCTTGACCCAACCGGCGGCGAGCGCGGGCGCCAGCGCCAGCGACCCACCCGTCGGGAAGCAGCCCGGGACGGCGATCCGCTTGGTACCGGCCAGCTTCTCGCGCGCACCCGGCAACTCCGGCAAGCCGTACGGCCAGGTGCCCGCGTGCTCGCTGCCATACCAGCGCTGCCAGTCGGCCGGGTCGGCGAGCCGGTGGTCCGCGCCGAGGTCGACGACGAGCACCTCGGGCCCGAGCTGCGCGGCGATCGCCCCCGACTGGCCGTGTGGCAGCGCGAGGAACACGACATCGTGCCCGGTCAGGATCTCGACCGTGGTCTCGCGCAGCATCCGGCCCGCCAGCGGCGCCAGGTGTGGCTGATGCTGGCCGAGGAGGGTGCCCGCGCTGCTGGCAGCGGTCAGTTCGCCGATCTCCGCTTCGGGGTGCGCGAGGAGCAGGCGCAGGACTTCCCCGCCCGCGTACCCGCTCGCCCCGACCACCGCGACCTTCACCGTCATGCGAATGATTATGCATGACTACGCAAACTCAATCAATCAGGGTGGTGGCCGGGGCGACGGCGGGTCACGCGTCCTCCATCACCATCCCTTCCGCGCGCTGACTGGGCGGTTCGGGCAGGTACTCCCCCGGCCGCTCGGGATCACAGCCCACTCTCGGCAGCCGCGCGCGGATCCCGCCGGGGCTGCGTTCGAAGTGAACGGCGATCTCGTCGATCGAATCGCCGCGTATCCAGCGGCTCTCCAGTTCGGCGTCCTGCTCGGTCGTCCACGGCCGCCCCTGGTGCGCGGGACGGGCGCGCGTACTTCGCCCGCCCGGCATGCTGATCGCCACGTGATGTCTCAGCGTCTCCGCCAGGACGGACCCGAGTGCGGTGGCGGCCGTCGAGGCGACCTCGAGGTGCCCCTCGGCGACCGCCGCGCCCTGCGGGCCCTCGCCGTTGACGCTCACGACCAGCCGGTCGGGCTGGTCACCGCCCGGCAGCGCGGTGACCTCGATGGAATAGGTGTTCTCGCCGGCCCGGATCTTGGTCCGGTGCTCTTCGACAATCGTCATGCCGGGGAGGCTAGCGACACCCTCCGACAATTTTCGTCACCGACCGCTCGCGGGTGATCGCACTCCGGAGTCAGCTCGCGGTGGTGACAGGTCGCTGACCTGCGGTTATCGGGTTCGTGGGGTGTTCGGGGAAATTTTTTGGACAGCGGTCCGGTGGCTGCGGCAGATCGTCGAACGACGTGGCTCGGGCGACCCGGCGTGGGACCGCACGCGGCCCGGAGTCAGCTTGGTATCGGTCAGGTACAGGTAGGCGGCGTTCGCCTCGGGGTCGAAAGTAATGCGCACCTGCTCATCATGCCGAGCGGTCTGGCGCGCGGAAGACGACGATCAGCCGAGTCGCTACGGCTGCCGGTCGTTGGTGGCGGGCAAGCCCGACGGCCGTGAACTCGTCGTGCCGGTCAAAATTGTCGTACCCCCGACGTACCGTGCTCGCATCATCACCAAAAGCCATCTGGGGGCAGCGTGAACAGGCAGGAACGACAACGCCGCCCCGGCGTGTGGGCCGGGGCGGCGAGGGGCGTGCGGGCAGCGGCGTCAGGACTGCGCCGGCACCGGATCCGGCAGTGGTGCGCAGATCGCGTCCGGGCCGTTGCCCGGTTTGCGCGCGGGCAGCTTGCCCGTCGCCAGGTAGTCCGCCACCTGGTCGTCCACGCAGGCGTCACCGGACAGCGAATCGGCATGTGTTGTGCCGCCGGGCTCGGCGATCAGGCTCGAAGCCGGGTACAGCGTGCGCACCTGCAGGCTGCCCCCGAACGGCGTCGCCGCGTCGAGTTCCTCGTCGATCAGCAGCGCGCCGGCGACCTTCCGGCCGTCGATCGTGACCGGCTTGCCCGCCTTCGCCGGCCAGGACAGGCATGGCGTGTTGTACCAGGCGTTGCTCCAGGTCTCGAACGGCGCGCGGTGGTACACGGCCCAGTTGTCGATCCGCCACTTGGTCCAGTTCGCCGGCCACTGGGTATCGGTGCACTGCACGGCGTTGTAGACGGCGAAATTGTTGTCGTCGCCAGGGCTGTCGGCATCGTCGTAGAGCGCCTTGAGCGGCTTCCAGTCGCCGCCGTGCACCCAGCCGCTGAACGCCTTGGCCATGTCTTCCCACCCGAACCGGTAGTACCCGGCCTGCAGGAAGATGTCGTTCCACTCGTCCGGCCCGATCACGCCACCGGCCGGCGCGTGCGCGAGCTCCTTCTGCTCCGTGTACCAGAGATCCTCGACCGCGTCGCCCGAGCTGCCGAGGTGGTACACGCTGTCGTACTTCGCGACCCAGTCGAAATAGATCTTGATGTTCCGGTCGAAGGCGAGGTCTTGGTCCAGGTTCGCCTTGTACCAGACCTTGCGCGGGTCGACGTTGCTGTCGAGCACCATCCGGCGCACCCGCTGCGGGTACAGCGTCGAGTAGACCTGCCCGAGGTAAGTGCCGTAAGAGAAGCCGTAATAGTTGATCTGCTGCTGGCCCAGCGCCTTGCGCAGCGACTCCATGTCCTGCGCGGAGTCGGTGGTCTTCATGTGCTCCAGCAGCGGCCCGTTCTTCGCGCAGGCGGTGGCATAGGACTTCGAACGCGCGAGCCAGGTCTGCTCCAGCCGCGGCGTGTCCGGCACGTAGGCAGGCCGGTTGTAGCCGAAGTAGCCCGGATCGCACGACAGCGCGGGCTTGCTCGAGCCGACGCCGCGCGGGTCGAAGCCGATCCAGTCGTAGGACTCACCGGCGTGCTTCGGCACCGCCTTGCCCAGTACGGAAAGACCGAGGCCCGAACCGCCGGGGCCGCCCGGGTTCACCAGCATCACGCCCTGCGACCGGGTGGTGGTGTGCCGGACCCGGGAAACGGCCAGGGAGATCTTGGCGCCACCGGGATTTCCGTAGTCCAGCGGGACTTCGAGGAAACCGCACTCGGCGCCGGCCTTCCGCAGGTTCGGCGAATTGCAGGAGCCCCACGCGATCGGCGCCGGGGTGAACTCGGGCGCGGCCACCGCTACGGGCGCCGCCGCCACGGTCCCGGCGAGCAGGCCGGCCACCGCGATCGCGGAGAAGACTTTCTTCACATTGGTCCTTTTCATCGGCATTTCCGCTGCACTGTTGCGTTACAACTTCTCCGATGTCGCGACGTTTCGCCACCCGACTTCTGTCGGTACTCACCGCTAGTCTGCGCAGGTGGACAAAGTGGACACTCTGGTGACGGCGGTCCGGACCGAACTGGCCGCCGCGGCGAATCCGGTGAAGGCGCCCGAAATGCAGCGCTACATGAAATCCGCGATGCCGTTCCACGGCGTGCCGAAACCCGAGCGGCAGACCATCACGCGGCGTTTGTTCGCCGAACATCCGTTACCGGATCGGGCGTCCCTCGTCGCCGCGGCCGGGAAACTGTGGCGCGAGGCGGAATTCCGGGAAGAGCGCTATGTCGCGATCGACCTGACCGGTCACCGTGCCCATGCACGCTGGCAGGACAGCAGCCTGCTGCCGCTCTACGAAGAGATGGTCGTGACGGGTGCGTGGTGGGACTACGTCGACGAGATCGCGTCGCGCCGGGTGGGACCGATCCTGCGCGCCGAGCCCGCGGTCGTGGGCCCACTGATGCGGAAATGGGCGGTCGACGCGGACCACTGGCGGCGGCGGACGGCGATCATCTGCCAGCTCGCCGCGAAGGACGAGATCGACCTGGAACTCCTGACGTTCGCGATCGAAGCGAGCATCGGGGAGAGCGACTTCTTCCTCCGCAAGGGCATCGGCTGGGCGCTGCGGCAGCACGCGCGCCAGGATCCCGAGTGGGTCAAGCGATTCGTGGACGCGCATGCCGGGCTCTCGCCGCTCTCCGTGCGGGAGGCGCTCAAGCACGTGCCGCACTGACCACTCCTGACAGGAAGGATCATTCGAAAGGCTTTGGTCACAGCGGGAAGCCCGCGCGGCCGGTGACCGGCTCCGGACCGCCGCCCGGAGCCGGTCACGGCGGTCAGAACACCGCGAGCGGGTTGACCGGGACGCCGGTCGCCCCGCACACGGGGATCGCGGCGAGCACGAACAGGAAGGTGTGCCTGCCGAGTTCCGTGCTCGCGGCCACCAGCGGATCGGTGTCCGGGCCGTCGATCAGCGGCATGCCGAGCCGGGGCAGCGCGATGCCGTGCATCGGCATCGGGCCGGCACCCGGCAGCGGCGGCGGGTCGCCGACATCGCCCGCGTACAGGGACACCTCGCGGTCGGCCAGCCACCGCACCGCGTCCGGCGTCATCACCGGCGGCGGTTCGTCCGGGATCCCGGTGACCGGGCGGCCGCCGCGCACGACCAGCGCGTCGCCGGACTCCACGAGCACGCCCGCGTGCCGTTCCGCCTCGTCCAGGTCCCCGCCGGTGACCCAATGGCCGGGATCGATCCTGCCGCCGGGCGCGAGGTCCAGTAGCACGCCACGCGTGGTGATCCCGCCGGCGAACGCGGTCGTCGACCCGTGCACCACCCCACCGCGCACGACGGCCTCGGCGATCGGCACACCGGGGTAGACCTGCCCGTCAACCGGCACGTGCACCAGGGCGTCGATGTGCGTCAGTGACGCGTGGTGGGTGTTGATCACGAGCAGGTCGGTGAGGCTGCGCGCGGGTGAACCGGTGAAGTTCATCGCCTGCAGCACGGCGCCCGGCGACGGGCTGGCGCCGAACGGAATCGGGCCGCCCAGCGGCGCCGGTGTCACCGGCCTGGCCAGCGACACCACCCGGCCGTCCCGCGCCTCCGCGACACCGCGCGCCCGCGCTTTCGCGGTGATGAAGTTCAGTGTGCCGAGTTCATCCCTCGGCCCCCAGCGACCCCAGTTGGAAGGCAGGTCGAGTTCCATGTGTCCTCCTCGCATCGGCTTCACGCGGCCGAACGGGCGCGCGCCACCTCGTCACGGATACGGTCGAGATCGGCCCTGTCGTGATACCGGCCGGCGCGGCACACACCGGCGATCGCCCGCAGGCTGCGGACATCCCGGAGCGGATCGGCGTCCAGCAGCACGAGATCGGCGGCCTTGCCCTCCTCGACGCTGCCGATCCGGTCGGCCAGCCCGAGGAACTCGGCACCGTCCACAGTGGTCATCTGGAGCACCCGCAGCGGACTCAGGCCGGCGCGGGCCAGCTCGTCGAACTCCTCGTGCAGCGAGATGCCGGGCACCTCCCAGACTGCGCCGCACGCGTCGCTGCCGGCCAGCATCGGCACACCGGCCTCGTCGAACACCTTCACCAGCCGCAGCTGGATCTCGTAGTTGCGCCGGTACACCTCGCGGGCCGCGGGTGACCTGCGCGCGAACGCATCCGCCACCTGCTGCCAGGTGTTCAGCGTTTCCGTTGCCATGTAACGGAGATCGGGATTGTCGCGGTAGCCGGGCTGGTCTGCGTACTGCGTCGTCCGCGAGCGCACCAGCGTCGGGCAGTGCCACGTGCCGTGGGTCGCGAACAGCTCGGCCAGCTCACGGGCCTTCGCCTCGTCGAACGTCTCGCCCGCCCGGCGCAGCACGTCGACATCGACGTCGCTGCGGCTCAGCAGCGGGTTGACGACCATCGCGCGCAGGCCGGCGGCCATGCGCTCGTCCAGCTGGGGCACCGGGGCGGCCCGCTCGGCTGCCAGGTGCCGGTCGAGCGTGGCGCGGATGCCGTCCTCGTCGGCACAGCACGCGGCGAGCACGCCGACGCCGGGACCCAGGTGTTCGATGCAGCGCATACCGTTCCGGGACGCCTCCCGCACGTCGGCGCCGGTCGGCAGGTGACCGAGGATCGGGATGCCGAGCCGGTTCGCCTCGGCCTGCGCCGCCGCGAACACGGCCGGGGTCGTTTCGCCGACCTTGATGAAGTCGGCGCCCTGCTCGAACTGCTTCCGCACGGTTGCCACGACGGTCGCCTCGTCCCGCGCGTTGACCGGCGTCAGCAGCGGCATGCCGGGGATGACCAGCGGGGCAGGCGCGTCCGCCGGCACCGGCAGCGTGCCGCTTCGCCGCTGTGCCAGCAGTTCCGGCGTGCCGCCCATCTGCCGGAACCCGGTGATGCCGCTGGCCAGCATCAGCGCCAGCCTGCCGGAGGCGTCGCCGTCACCGAGCGGGTGCGCGTGCATGTCCAGATAACCGGGGACGACGTACCGGCCGCCGCCGTCGATCACGGTGCCGTCCAGGTCGCCGCCGGTGGCTGTGATCGTGGCGATGGTGCCGCCGTCGATGCGCACGTCCATGCCGGACCGCAGCGTCCCGTCGTGCGTGTCGACGACGGTCACGTCCCGCAGGACGGTGTTCTCGTGGGTCATGGTGTCCCCTCTCAGAAGCGGTCGAGGTCGCGGGCGAAGTGGATGTCGCCGTCGAAGTGCGAGGCGACGAGCTGTCTCGCGGCGGCCAGGTCGGCGTCGTCGACGCCGACGTGCGTCAGCACGATGGCGCGCACGCCCGCCCGGGCGGCCAGCGTGCCGGCTTCGGAGGGAGACAGGTGCTCGCGCTCGAAGTGCTGCTTCACGAACTCGGCGACGGCGGGTCCCTTGTCGCGCAACGCGGGCGGGACGCGGTTCGGGTCGTTGATCTCGCTGATCAGCAGGTCGGCGTCCTGCGCCAGCTGTGCCACGTTCAGGCTGGGGCCGGTGTCCCCGGTGTAGACGATCGCGCGGCCGGGCGTGCCGAACCGGAACGACAGCGACTGGAAACGCGCGTTGTCGTCGCTGTCCGGCGGGAAGCTGTAGTGCGTGTTCACGGCTGCCCGCACGTGGATCTCGTCGAGGTCGAACTCGTCCCCCTCGGTGACCTCGACGGCGGTGACGGCGGGGATCGGGCTGACCCGCGGGTTGGTGGCGTGGCCGAGATCGGCCAGGTAGCGCAGTGCCGCGGTGAGGTGGCCGACCAGTTCGGCGGTGCCGGGCGGCCCGTAGATGGTCAGCGGTCCGCCGACGCGCGGCTGCAACCGCCTGCCGAGCAGCGCGAACAGCCCACCCGTGTGGTCTATGTGCAGGTGGCTGAGCACGACGGCCCGCACGTCGGCCAGCCGCGCGCCCGCCCTGGCGATCTGGTCGACGGCACTGTCGCCGGCGTCCACGAGCACCGCCCAGCCCGGCCGGTGCAGCAGGTTCGCCGGTTGCGCCCGGGTGCCGTGTGCGTTCGGGCCCGCGGCCGTGCCGAGGGTGGTCCAGGTCAGCGCGGTCACGACGCGCTCCCGAACAGCTTCGGGTGCAGCCCCGGCCCGAACACCGTGACCACGACGACGATCAGTGCCGCCACGATCCAGTCGGCGGCGCCGACGCCCATCGCACTGAGCACCTCGGTGACGACGAACGCACCCACGATCAGGCCGCCCTTGGCGATCAGCAGCCACCCCGTGTGCAGCGACGGACCCGCCAAGCGGCCCATCCGGCGGGCGACGGCCTGCACGACGGCGAGCACGGTCCGCACCGCGAGCACCGTGATGACCAGGCGCAGCAGCGTCTCCCACGGCGGCTCGCCGGAATGCCACGCCCACAGCACGCCGATCAGCACGCCCGCGACCAGGTACCACACGCGCAACGGGACCCTGCTCAGCCGTGATCCCGCGGCGGCCGGCCGATGGGTTTCCAGTGGGGACATCGGATCCTTCCCGTTCTAAACGGACTTAGTATGTCCACTTACGGCGGCGACTCTAGCACGAATCGGACTCGATGTGTCCACTTGTCTTGGGCCGACTTATGCTCGGGGCATGACAGTCCCGTCGGAGCCCGTGCCGCTGCGCGCGGACGCCCAGCGCAACCGCGAGCGCATCCTCGCCGCGGCGGCCGAGGTGTTCGCCACCCGAGGCCTGGAGGCCACACTGCACGACGTCGCCGCGCATGCCGGTGTCGGTGTCGGCACGGTCTACCGCCGTTTCCCGGACAAGAAGGCGCTCGTCGAGGCACTGTTCGACACGGCGCTCGGGGAACTCCTCACCATCGCCGAACGCGCCGCCGCCGTCGACGATCCGTGGGAAGCGCTCACCCAGCTGCTGCGCGACCTCACCCTCCGGGCCGCCGCGGACAGCGGGTTGCGCCAGGTGCTCGGCAACCAGGCCGTCGGCAGGGACACGTTCGCCGCGACACGGCAACGCCTCGCCCTGGTCGCCGCGCGGCTGCTGCGCCGCGCCCAGGAACAGGGCACGGTCCGCGCCGACCTGGAGTATGTCGACCTGGCCATGCTGTGGCGCATGCTCACCACAGTCGCCGAGGAGACCCAACCCGTCCGCCCCGACGCCTGGCAGCGCTACCTGGAGATCACCCTCGACGGCCTGCGCGCCCGGCCCGATCAGCAGCCATTGTCCGTGCCACCGTTGTCGGTCGTCGAAATGGCCGGCGTCCGTACCCCACAGCCCCGCACCGACGGGAGGACCAGGAGCCGCTGATGCAGCCAGCAGCTCATACCCAGCCCGGAATCCAGCTCCTGTAGCGCTGGATTCCGGTGGGGCGTCAGCCTCTCAGGGCCGCGCCGAACCGGGAGGCCGCTTCGGCGACCGCCGCGTCGCGGGCCTTGGTCGCCTCTTCGACGGTCAGCGTCCGGTCCGGGGCGCGGAACCGCAGCTTGTACGCCACGGACCGCTTGCCCTCGCCGACCTGGCCACCGCTGTAGAGGTCGAACAGCCGGACGTCCTCCAGCAGTTCGCCACCGCCGGCGGTGACGGCCTCGGCCAGGTCGGCTGCCGGGACCTTGGCGTCCACGACGAGCGCGATGTCCAGCAGCACCGGCGGGTAGGGCGAAACGGACGGCGCGGGGCGGTCCAGCGGCAGCGGGATCGCGTCCAGATCGAGCTCCATCGCCACGGTCCGCTTGGGCAGCCCGAGCGCCTCCACGACCTTCGGGTGCAGCTCGCCCGCGTGCCCCACCGGCCAGTCACCGACGAGCAGTTCGGCGCAGCGGCCCGGATGCCACGGCGCGAGGTCGGACGCGCGGATCCGCAGTTCGATCCCGGACGCCGCCGCGACGGTGCGCGCGGCCTGGACCGCGTCGGCCCAGTCCGCCTGCTCGCCCTCACCCCACCAGCCGGACCGGACGCGCTGACCGGCCAGGACCACGGCCACATGCAGCGGTTGCGCCGGGACGGCGGCCTCCAGCAAGGCCAGCTCTTCGTCGCTGGGCCGGTGATCGACCGCGAGGTCCGGCACCGGCAGCGGGCTCGCGCTGGGCAGCACGACCTGTCCGATGTGGAACAGCGCGAGATCCCGCAGCCCCCGGGAAACGTTGCGCTGCACCGTTTCCAGCAGGCCCGGCAGCAACGAGCTGGCCATCTGGTCCTTGTCGGCCTCGAGCGGGTTGCGCACCTTCACCGTGTGCCGGCGCACGTCGTCCTCGGCGAGGCCGAACGCGTCCCAGGTCGCGGCGGACATGAACGGGAACGGCAGCACCTCGACATAGCCGGCTTCGGCCAGCGCGCGCGCGACGGTACGGCGGCGGCGCTGTGTCTCGGTGAGCCCCGCGCCGGGCGGCGCCGGCGGCAGGGTCGACGGGATGCTGTCGTAGCCCTCGAGCCGCAGCACCTCCTCCACGAGATCGGCCGGCTGAAGCAGATCGCCGCGCCACGTCGGCGGCACGGCGGTGACCAGCGCGGCCCCCTCGTCGGAGGTGCCGACCTGGACCTTGCAGCCGATCTGGCCGAGACGGCGGACGGTCACCCCGCGCTCGTAGCGGATGCCCGCGATCCGGTCGGGCAGGTCGATCGGCATGGTCACCGGCGCCATCGGCTCGACGTGGCCGACGTCGGTGCGGCCCGGCTGGATGCTGCCCTCGCCGTAGCGGCGCAGCAGGCGGGCGGCGAGTTCGACGGCCGCGGCGCACAGCCCCGGGTCGGTGAACCGCTCGAACCGCTTGGCCGCCTCGGAGAACAGCTTGTGCCGGCGGGCGGTGCGGCTGATCGACGCCGGGTCCCAGTGCGCGGCTTCGAGCAGCACGTCGGTGCTCTCCGGGCTGATCTCGGTGCTCGCCCCACCCATGGTGCCGGCCAGCGAGATCACCCCGCTGTCGTCGGCGATCACCATGTCGTCCGGGTCGAGCGTGCGCTCGACGTCGTCGAGGGTGGTCAGCCGCTCGCCGGGCTCGGCCCGGCGGACGACCAGATCGCCCTTCACCGACGAGGTGTCGAAGGCGTGCAGCGGGTGGCCGAGCTCGAGCATCACGTAGTTGGTCACGTCCACGGCCAGCGAGATGGACCGGATGCCGGCCAGCAGCAGCCGGCGGCGCATCCACCACGGGGTGGGTGCGGTGGCGTCGAGCCCGGTGATCCGGCGGAGCACGAACCGGCTACAGCCGGTCTCGTCCTCGATCCGCACCGGCCAGGCCTCGCCTTCGGGCTCGGGCAGGCCGAGCGCGGCCGGGTCGCCGAACGGGACGTCGAGCGCGCACGCCAGCTCGCGAGCGAGGCCGCGGACCGACAGCGCGTAGCCGCGGTCCGGGGTGGGCACGAGGTCGAGCACCGTGTCGCCGAGCCCGAGCACCTCGCGCGCGTCGTCCCCGGGCGACGCCGTGGACGAGGGCAGCACCAGGATCCCGGTGTGGTCCTCGCCGAGGCCGAGCTCGCGGGCGGAGCAGATCATGCCGTCGCTGACGCGGCCGTAGGTCTTGCGCTGCGCGATGGCGAACCCACCAGGCAGCACACTGCCGGGCAGCGCCACCACCACGAGGTCGCCCTCGACGAAGTTGGTCGCGCCGCAGACGATGCCGCGGGTGTGGATGCCGTGCGGGCCCTGCTCGTCCTCATCGGAGTCGGAGTCGGAGTCGTCCGGCTCTTCACCGGTCTCGACCCGGCAGTAGCGGATCGGCTTCTTGAACTCGGTCAGCTCCTCGATCTCGGCGACGCGACCGATCACGACCGGCCCGGTCACGTCGTCGAGCGAGTGCACGTCGTCGACCTCGATCCCGATCCGGACGAAGGCGTCGGCCAGCTCCTGCGGCCCGACTTCGCCGGCGTCGAGATGCTCGATGAGCCAGCTCACGGGGACTCGCACTATGCCTCCGTTCCGAAGGGAAGGGTGAAGCGGACATCGCCTTCGACCATGTCGCGCATGTCGGGGATGCCGTTGCGGAACTGCAGGGTGCGCTCCAGGCCCATGCCGAACGCGAAACCCGAATACACCTCCGCGTCGACGCCGCAGGCGCGCAGCACGTTGGGGTTGACCATGCCGCAGCCGCCCCACTCGACCCAGCCGGGGCCGCCCTTCTTCTCCTCGAACCACACATCGACCTCGGCCGAGGGCTCGGTGAACGGGAAGAAGTGCGGGCGCAGGCGAGTCTTGGACGCGCTGCCGAACATGGCGCGCGCGAACGCGTCGAGCGTGCCCTTGAGGTGGGCCATCGTGATGCCCTTGTCCACCGCGAGGCCCTCGACCTGGGAGAACACGGGGGTGTGGGTGGAGTCCAGCTCGTCCGTGCGGTAGGTGCGGCCGGGGCACACGACGTACACCGGCAGGTCGCGGTGCAACAGCGCGCGGGCCTGCACCGGTGAGGTGTGCGTGCGCAGCACGAGGCCGGAACCCGGCTCGCCGACGTAGAACGTGTCCTGCATCTGGCGGGCGGGATGGTCCTTGCCGAAGTTCAGCGCGTCGAAGTTGAACCACTCGGCCTCGAGCTCGGGGCCTTCGGCGACCTCCCAGCCCATCCCGACGAACACGTCCGCGACGCGCTCGCTGACGGTCGTGACCGGATGGCGCGCGCCGCGGGGGACGCGGTCCCACGGCAGCGTCACGTCGACGGCTTCATCGCGCAGCACACGCTCGTCACGCTCGATCTGCAGCGCCGCGCGGCGGGCGTCGAAGGCACCCTGGATCGCCTGGCGGGCCTCGTTGACCCGCTTGCCCGCCTCGGCCTTCTCGGCCTTCGCCAGCGCGCCGATGGCGCGGCGGGCGAGCAGCAGCGGCGAGTGGTCGCCGAGGTGCGCGGGCTTGACGGCCGCCAGCGCGTCGAGGTCGGCCGCCTTGGCGAACTCGGTCCCGGCGTGCTCGATCGCGGCCTGCAGGGTCTCCGGCTTCAGCTCGTCGGCCGGCTGCGGTTCCTGCTTGTCGTTGGCTCCGGACATAACTCCTCAGCGTCCGCTGGACGGTTGGCGGCTCGGCGCGAGCACACGTAAGCGATTACCGGCAGATTCTAGGCGACCGGGGTTCGGTCACGACCGGTCACCCTCCGCTCGACCTGCGCTCCGCGGCCGCGAGAGCCATCGCGCTGCCGTACAGGCAGACGGCGGCCGCGGTGGCCAGGTTGAGGCTCTCGGCGTGGCCGTAGATCGGGATGCGGACACCCTCGTCGACGGCCTCGAGAACTTGCGCGGGCAAGCCGTGCGCCTCGTTGCCGAACACCCAGGCCGTGGGTGTGCCGAGTGCCAGCGAGTCCAGCTCGGTCTTCGCGTAGCCGTCGGCACCCAGCAGGCGCAGCCCGGCGGCGCGGCACAGGTCGAGCGCGGCGGGCACATCGCGGACCCGCGTCAGCGGGACGTGGAACAGGCTGCCGGCGGAGGCGCGCACGCACTTGCCGTTGTGCGGGTCGACACTGTCACCCGCGAGGAGCACGGCGTCGGCCCCGGCCGCGTCGGCGACGCGGATGACCGTGCCCGCGTTGCCGGGATCGGCCACGTCCACGAGGACGGCGACCAGCCGGGCGGCGGGTGGGAGCACGGTGTCGAGCGGGCGGTCCAGCAGCTCGCAGACCGCGACAATGCCTTGCGGCGTAACGGTTTCCGAGAGTGCCGCCGCGGCGCGGTCGGTAACCGGCGAGACCCGGGCGCCGGCCGAGCGGGCGGCGGCGACCAGGTCCGGATGCGCCTCCGCGGCGCGAGCCGTCACGAACAGCTCGTGCACGAAGCCCCGCTCGCGGGCGAGGGCGGCGCCGACGGCGTTCGCGCCCTCGGCGAGGAACCGGCCCGCCTCCTCCCGCTCCGACCGCCGCGTCAGGCGGCGGGCAGCAACGACCCGGGGGGACCGCTGGGTGAACGGTTCCGCCCCGGGCCGGGTGGGATTCGTGCTCAGGCCGACTTCTTCTCCGTGTCGGGCCCGGTCGTCACGTTCTGCTTGGCGACCTCGGCGAGCGCCGCGAACGCGGCGGCGTCGTTGACGGCCAGGTCGGCCAGCACCTTGCGGTCGACCTCGACCCCGGCGGCCTTGAGGCCCTGGATGAACCGGTTGTAGGTCACGCCGTTCTGCCGGGCGGCCGCGTTGATCCGGGTGATCCACAGCTGGCGGAAGTCACCCTTGCGGGCACGGCGGTCCCGGTAGGCGTAGTTGAGCGAGTGGAGCGTCTGCTCCTTGGCCTTGCGGTACAACCGCGAACGCTGACCGCGGTAGCCGCTGGCCAGTTCGAGGGTTGCGCGACGCTTCTTCTGGGCGTTCACCGCCCGCTTGACGCGTGCCACGGGTCCATCCTGTCGATCTCGGGGGGCGCGGGAGCCCCGGGTTTACAGCAAAAAGTCCGGGAAAAGCCGGAAAGAGCGTCAGCGACCGAGGAGCCGCTTGACCCGGCCCACGTCGTTCTTGGCGATCTCGGTCGTGCCCTCCAGGCGGCGGGTGACCTTGCTGGCCTTCTTCTCCATCAGGTGCCGGCGGCCGGCCTTCTGACGGCGAAGCTTGCCGGTGCCGGTCACGCGGACCCGCTTCGAGGTCCCGCTGTGGGTCTTCATCTTGGGCATTCGTTGCTCTCCTTCAAAGTGCAGCACACCGGTCGCCCGGTGTGCTGCGGACTGCGTCTCCGGCTTGGGGACCGGCAGGGCCGTCAGGACTCGACCGGTTCCTTGACCGCCTTGGCCTTGGCCTTCGCGTTCTTGTGCGGCGCCAGCACCATGATCATGTTCCGGCCGTCCTGCTTCGGCGACGATTCGACGTAGCCGAGCTCCTGGACGTCGTCGGCGAGCTTCTGCAGCAGCCGGAAGCCGAGCTCCGGCCGGGACTGCTCGCGCCCGCGGAACATGATGGTGACCTTCACCTTGTTCCCGGCGGAGAGGAAGCGGGACACGTGCCCCTTCTTCGTCTCGTAGTCGTGCTGGTCGATCTTCGGACGCAGCTTCTGTTCCTTGATGACGGTCAGCTGCTGGTTCCGGCGTGACTCGCGGGCCTTCTGCGCGCTCTCGTACTTGAACTTGCCGTAGTCCATGAGCCTGCAGACCGGCGGGTGCGCCTGCGCCGCGACCTCGACGAGGTCGAGATCCGCCTCCTGGGCGAGCCTGAGCGCATCCTCGATCCGGACGATACCGACCTGCTCACCGTTGGGTCCGACGAGCCGGACCTCGGGAACGCGGATGCGGTCGTTGATACGTGTCTCGGAGCTGATGTGGCCTCCTTGGTCCGAGGAAATTGTCTAGCCTGCTCGACCTGGTGCCCACATACCACGGGCCCCGTCACCAGCCACTTCTTCGCCGGTAATGCGGGGCCCTGTTCCGATCGCGTCCGCGGACGCTTCGCCACCACTGGGTGGCGAGACCGGACCCGGCCGCCTGTAGTCGGCAACACGGGTGGGAGCGGGGCTCCACTTGCGGCCCCCGATCGCTCGGAGGCTGGTCGCACGTGGAAGGGTAGCAGACGTGTCTTACAACGCTTCGGACCAGCCCGGCAATTCCCAGGGTGTGCGCGAACTGGAGGACATCCCGAGCGTCGAGGTGATCAGCCGCGCGGCCGTGATGCTGATGTCGGCGGCCGCCGAACGGCTCGGGCTGGCCGACGAGGACCCGGACACGAGCCCCCACCGTGACCTCGACGAAGCGCGGCGGCTGATCACCGCCCTCGCCGGGCTGATCACCGCCTCCGCCGAGTACCTGGGCATGCATGCCGCCCCGCTGCGCGACGGCCTGCAGTCGCTGCAGAAGGCGTTCCGCGAGGCGTCCGCGATGCCCGACGCGCCGGGACAGGGGCCGGGTGAGAAGTACACCGGCCCCGTGGCCTGACGGTCGTCAGTCCAGGACGGCCAGGGCGTCGATCTCGACGAGCAGCCCCGCGGGGAGGCCGACGTAGACCGTGGTGCGGGCCGCGTAGGGCTCCTTCACCAGCTGGTTGTAGATCTCGTTGAACTCCGCGAAGTGCGCGGTGTCGGTCAGGTAGACCCGCACCATCACGACGTCGTCGAAGCTCGAACCCGCCGCCTCCAGCACGGCCTCGACGTTCGCGAACGCCTGCCGGGCCTGCTCGCCGATCGTGCTGCCGGCGACCTCACCCGTCTTCGGGTCGATCGCGACCTGCCCGGCCACCTGCAGGATGTTCCCCTTGCGCGACCCCGGGGAGTACGCCGCCGCGGGTTTCGGCGCGTTCTCGGTGCTGATCGCGACCTTCGCCATCGGTTCTCCTTCTCTCATCGTCCCGTCCATCCACTGTGGATGGACGCGTTCTCGGCCGCCGCCGTCAGTTGTGGCAGCAGGGCCAGCAGGCCTTCGTAGTCGAGCAGCACTTTCGGCACCGACAGCGATACCGCGGCGAGTACCGCTCCCCCAGGCCCGCGGACGGGCGCGGCGATGCAGTGGATGAAGTCCTCGTGCTCGGCGTTGTCGACGGCATACCCCTGTTTCGCGACCCGCTCGAGCTCCGCGAGATAGGCCGGGGCGTCGGTGATCGTATTCTCCGTCAGCGCCGGATAATCGATCGCGTTCGCGACCTCGGCGCGGCGGTCCGGGTCGAGCGCGGACACCAGCACCTTGCCCACGGCGGTGCAGTGCACCGGCGCGCGCTTGCCGATCCGCGAGTACATCCGGACGCTGTGCCGGCCCTCGTACTTGTCGACGTAGACGACCTCGCCGTCCTCGTAGGTGGCCAGGTGCACGGTGTGGCCGGTCTGCGCGTTCAGGGCCGCCAGCGCGGGTGACGCGCTGCGGCGGACATCGGAGTTCTCGAGCGCGCGGTTGGCCAGGTCGAACAGCGCGCTGCCGAGCCGGTAGTGCCGCGGCCCCTCGCGCCGGACGAAGTGGTGCGTTTCGAGGGTGCGCAGGAGCCGCAGCACGGTCGACTTGTGCACGCCGAGTTCCCCGGCCAGCGCGTCGAGCGTGTCGGCACCTTCGGCGAGCGCGTCGAGCACGCTCAGCCCACGATCAAGACTCTGGCTCACCACGACTCCCATTGACCTGTCCGACTCGCGATGCTACATCTACGGAACTCAACATGTGCAATCGACGTTGCACACTACGCAACGGAGTGCTGATGAAGACCTCCGACCGCTCGGTAAACCCGGGCGCGCTGGCGGCCCTGCGCGACGAGCCGCTCGACTGGCGGTTCAAGGCGATCCCGTCGTCGCTGTGGGGCGTTTCCCTTGCGGACGCGGCAAAACAGCGGCTCAGCCTGTTCGAGGACGGGTTCCTCCCGCCCGTCGTGACGCTCGACGCGGACGCGCTGGAGCACAACCTAGCCACGATGGCGGCCTGGTGCGCGGAGCACGGCGTCCGGCTCGCCCCGCACGGCAAGACGACCATGGCGCCACAGCTGTTCGCGCGGCAGATCGAGCACGGCGCGTGGGGCTTCACCGCGGCGAACGCGAGCCAGCTGCGGATTTACCGGGCCTTCGGCCTCTCCCGGGTGCTGCTGGCGAACCAGCTCGTGGACGCCGCCGCACTGCGGTGGGTCGCGGCGGAACTGGAGCGGGATCCGGAGTTCGAGTTCAGCGCGTGGGCCGACTCGGTCCGCTCGGTGGAGTTGATGACCGAAGCCCTGCCCGCGACCGGCCGGCAGGTCGACGTGCTCGTCGAACTGGGCGCGGACGGCGGGCGCACCGGCGCGCGCGATGAGGCGACCGCGCTCGCGGTCGCCGAGGCCGTGCGGGCGAGCCCGGCACTGCGCCTGGTGGGCGTCGCCGGGTACGAGGGCGCGCTGGCACACGACAGTTCCGAGCATTCACGGGAGATCGTCGCCGGATACCTGCGCCGGATGCGGACGCTGACGATCACGTTGGCACAGCGGGGATTCCTGAGTGGACAGATCATCGTCACCGCCGGTGGAAGCGCTTTCTTCGACCAGGTCGCCGCCGAGCTGACCGGCTGGCCCGACGAGCTGGACGTCGTGACGGTGTTGCGCAGCGGCGCATACGTGACCCACGACGACGGCTTCTACCGCGGGATTTCCCCGCTGCGCGACCGGTTCCGCCCGGCGTTGCGCGCGTGGGCGCAGGTGACCTCGAAGCCCGCCGGCGACCTGGCGCTGCTGACGATCGGCAAGCGCGACGCGTCGTTCGACGAGGGGTTGCCGGAACCGCTGCTGTTCCGCAGCGACGGCGTCACCCGGCGGCTCGACGGTCACGAGGTGACCGCGATGAACGACCAGCACTCGTTCCTCGCCCTGCCGCCCGGTTCGCCGCTGCGGGTGGGCGACTGGGTGGGGCTCGGGCTGTCGCATCCGTGCACGGTGTTCGACAAGTGGCAGCTGATCCCGGTCGTCGACGGGGACGTCGTCGTCGACTTCATCCGCACCTACTTCTAGGGGTCCATAATGGACACTGTGATTCGCGGGGCGCGGGTCGCCGACGGCACGGGCGCCCCGCTGGCCCACGCGGACGTCGGCCTCCGTGACGGCCGCATCACCGAGATCGGCGAATCCCTCACGGGCCGCCACGTGATCGACGCCGGCGATCTCGTGCTGGCGCCCGGGTTCATCGACATGCACTCGCATTCGGACCTGCAGATCCTGGCGCGGCCCGATCATCTCGCGAAGGTGTCCCAGGGCGTCACGACGGAGGTGCTCGGCCAGGACGGGCTGTCCTACGCGCCGGTCGACGACACGACCCTCGCGGCGTTGCGCGATCAGCTCGCGGGCTGGAACGACGATCCGGAGGGCTTCGCGTGGACCTGGCGATCGGTCGGCGAGTACCTCGACCGGCTCGACGAGGGCATCGCCGTCAACGCCGCTTACCTTGTCCCGCAAGGAACCGTGCGGATGCTCGCGGTCGGGCTCGACGACCGGCCGGCGACGGAGTCCGAAATGGACCGGATGCGCGAGCTGGTGGCGAGCGGGCTGCACGAGGGCGCGGTCGGCCTGTCCTCGGGCCTGACCTACACGCCCGGGATGTACGCGAGCACCGATGAACTGGTCGCGTTGTGCGAGGTCGTCGGCGAACTCGGCGGCTACTACAGCCCGCATCACCGCAGCTACGGCAAGGGCGCCCTCGAAGCGTTCGCGGAGATGGTGGCGGTCTCGAAGCGCGCGAACTGCCCGCTGCACCTCGCGCACGCGACGATGAACTTCTCGGTGAACAAAGGGAAAGCGCCCGACCTGCTGCGCCTGCTCGACGAGGCCCTCGACGACGGCGCCGACATCACGCTCGACACCTATCCGTACCTGCCGGGCGCCACCTATCTTTCGGCGTTGCTGCCCAGCTGGTCCGCGGAGGGCGGCCTCGACGCGACCCTCCGACGCCTGTCCGATGTGGACACCCGCGAGCGGATCCGGGCGGACATCGAGGAGACCGGTTCCGACGGGGCGCACGGCGTGCCGATCGACTGGGAGTCCATCGAGATCAACGGCGTCCGCAAGGCGGAGAACGCGCATCTCGTCGGGCACAGCGTCGCCGAATCCGCCCGCCGCGCCGGGATTCCCGCCGCACAGCTGTACTTCGACGTGCTCAGCTCCGAACGGCTCGGCACGTCCTGCCTGATGCACGTCGGGCACGAGGAGAATGTCCAGACCATCATGCGGCACCGGGCGCACACCGGCGGCAGCGACGGACTACTCGTCGGCGACCGGCCACATCCCCGCTCCTGGGGGACATTCCCGCGCTACCTGGCGCGGTACGTGCGCGAACTGGGTGTGCTCGACCTGCCCGAGTGCGTCGCGCACCTGACCGGACGGCCCGCGCGGCGGCTGCGGCTCGACGATCGCGGCCTGGTCAAAGAGGGCTACGCCGCCGATCTGGTGCTGTTCGACCCGGACACCGTGCGGGACACCGCCACCTTCGACGACCCGAGGCAACAGGCCGAGGGCATCCCCTACGTCTTCGTGAACGGCATCGCCGCGCTCGACGACGGGTCCCCGACCGGCGCGCTCGCCGGGCACTCTCTCCGACGGAGGTCCGCTTGATCCACTGGTTGCAGCACACGACGGGCGGGCTGCTCGTGCTCGCCGCGGCGTCCATCGCCGTCCTGCTGGCGATGATCATCAGGCTGAAGATCGAACCGTTCATCGCGCTGATCGTGGTCGGGCTGCTCACCGCGCTGGCCGCGGGCCTGCCCGTCGGCACGATCGTCGGCACCGCCCAGAAAACCTCGGATTCGTTGCTGGAAAAGGGCTTCGGCAGCATCCTCGGGCACATCACGGCGATCATCGGGCTCGGCACGCTGCTCGGTTCGATCCTCGAACGCTCGGGCGGCGCGCGCGTACTGACCGGCGCGCTGTTGAAAGCGTTCGGGGAGAAACGCGCGCCGCTCGCGATGGGCCTGGCCGGGCTGATCTTCGGTATCCCGGTGTTCTTCGACATCGGCATCTTCGTGCTCGCGCCGCTGGTGTACGTCGCGGCGCGGCAAGGAAAACGGTCGATCCTGTTGTACTGCCTGCCGCTGATCGCGGGCCTGTCGATGACGCACGCGTTCATCCCGCCGCACCCCGGCCCGGTCGCGGCGGCCGGACTGTTGCATGTGGACCTCGGCTGGATCATCCTGATGGGCGCGGTCTGCGGTATCCCGGCGTGGTTCATCAGCGGTGTGCTGTTCCCGACCTGGATCGGCAAGCGGATGAACATCCCGGTGCCGCAGGAGATGATCGTCGCCGACGAGGACGAGGACGGCAACGCGCCGCCGCTCCGGCTGGTCACCGGGATCATCGCGATCCCGCTGGTGCTGATCCTGCTCGGCACGTTCGGCAGCATCTGGTTACCGAAGAACTCCGCCCTCGCCGGGATCGCCGCGTTCGTCGGCACACCCGCGGTGGCGCTGACGATCGCCGTGCTGTTGGCGTCCTGGCTGCTCGGCTACCGCCGCGGGATGAGCGGGACCGAACTGTCGGAGCTGGCCGCGAAATCCCTGCGGCCGGTCGCGATGATCCTGCTCGTCGTCGGCGCCGGCTCGTTCTTCGGCGCGGTCCTGTCGGCGACCGGAATCGGCCAGGCGGTCGCCGGCTCGCTACATAACGCCGGCCTGCCGGTGATCCTCGCCGCGTACGTGATCAGCTGCGGCCTGCGGATCGCGCAGGGCTCGGCGACCGTCGCGATCGTGACCACGAGCGGGATCATCGGCCCGACGGTCACCGAACTGGGATACTCGCAGGTGCAGCTCGCGCTGCTGGTGGTCGCGATCTCGGCCGGGTCGATCGTCGCCTCGCACGTCAACGACGGCGGGTTCTGGATCGTCTCGCGCTACTTCGGGCTGACGGTGGGCGAAACGCTCAGGACCTGGACCGTGCTGGAAACCATCCTGTCCGTCTCCGGTTTCGCCGTCGCCGCCATCCTGATGGCCGTCGTCTAGAAGGCGACCGTAGGACTCGCCGTCCTGAACGTCGGACTCGCGCTCTGGAGTGTCGGACTCGCTGGGGGTTCCGCGAGTCCGACACTCGCGACGGTGAGTCCGACACTCGTGGGGGCCGCTACTGCTGGGGGTAGGGCTGGGCCTGCTGCTGGTACTGCTGCGGCGGGGCCTGCTGGTACTGCTGCTGTGGCGCGGCCTGCTGCTGCGCGGCGCCGGCCTGCTGGGCCTGACCCTCGGCGCCCTCGGGCACGACGTACACCGCGGTGCCGTAGGCCGCGATCTCACTCGCCGTCTGCGCGATCTCGTTGCAGTCGAAGCGCAGCGCGAGCACCGCGTTCGCGCCGTAGTTCATCGCCTCCTGGGCGAGCCGGCCCAGCGCCTCGTACCGGGAGTCGGAGAGCAGTTTGGACAGACCCTTGAGCTCACCGCCCGCCATGGCCTTGAAGCCGGCCCCCATCGTCGAAAACATGTTGCGGCTACGCACGGTGAGGCCGAAGACCTCGCCGAACACCCGCACCACCTTGTAGCCTGGCAAATCGTTCATTGTGGACAGCAGGATCGGGAACGGCTGCTGCTGCTGGTATCCCTGGGTCATGCGCGGAGCCTAACCGGACGAGGCACTCGCCACATACCAAACCTCGGGTCTGCCCACCTGACCGTAGTGTGGTTCGCGTCTCGCGAGCCCGTTGTCGGCCAGATACTCCAGGTACCGGCGGGCCGTCACCCGCGAAACGCCCGTCGTCTCGGCCGCCGTCCCCGCGGGCAGGCCCGCCGGCTCGGCGCGCAGCGCGGCGACGATCGCGTCCAGCGTCTCCGCGCTCATCCCCTTGGGCAGTGCGGTGCGCGTGGGTGACCGCAGTGTCGCGAGCGCGCGGTCGACGTCGGTCTGGTCGGCCGCCTCGCCCGCACTCTCACGGAAACGTACGTAGGTCTCCAGCTTTTCGCGCAGTGACGCGAAAGTGAACGGCTTGAGAAGGTATTGCACGACGCCGACGGACACCGCGGCCTTCACGACGGCGAGATCGCGCGCGGAGGTCACGGCGATGACGTCCACCGCGCTCCCCGCCGCCCGCAGCGCGCGGCAGACCGCGAGACCATGCGTGTCGGGCAGATAGAAATCGAGGAGCACCAAGTCAACCGTGTGGCGTTCGCAGAACCGCAGCGCCTCGCCACCGGAATGGACCACTCCGGCGACGGTGAACCCGGCGACCCGCTCGACGTACTGCCGGTGCGCTTCCGCCGCGACCGGATCATCCTCGACCACCAGCACCATGGTCACCGGGCAACTCCTTGCCACAGCGGCAGCCGCACGGTGAACACCGCGCCACTCTCGTTGCCGAGCAGCACTTCCCCGTCGTGGCGGCGCACGACCTGACCGACGAGCGCCAGCCCGAGCCCGTGCCCGACCAGGCCGTCCTGCGGTTTGGTCGACCAGCCGCGCTGGAACACCTCGCTCTTCGCCGCGTCCGCGACCCCCTTGCCGGTGTCGGCGACGCGCAACAGGAGATCGTCGCCGTCGGCCCGGACGGTCACGGTGACGCGCGGCCGGGCGGCCGCCGCGTTCTCGATCGCCGCGTCGATCGCGTTGTCGATCAGGTTGCCCAGCACGGTCACCAGGTCCCGGGCTTCGAGGTCGAGCTCGTCGAGCGCGGTGTCCTCGGTCAGGGTCAGCTCGACCCCGCGCTCGTTCGCCTCCGCCGCCTTGCCGAGCAGCAACGCGGCCAGCACCGGTTCCGCCACCGCGCCGACAACCCGGTCGGTGAGCCGCTGCGCGATCTCCAACTCGGCCGTCGCGAACTCGACGGCCTCGGCGGCGCGGCCCAACTCGACCAGTGAAACCACGGTGTGCAGCCGATTCGCCGCCTCGTGCGCCTGCGACCGCAATGACTCGGCTAGCCCGCGGGTCGTGTTGAGCTCGCCGGTCAGGTGCTGCAGATCGGTGTGATCGCGCAAGGTCACGACGGTGCCTCGCGCGCGCTGCCCGTCGCGCACGGGCGCGGTGCTCACCACGAGCACCCGCGAGTCGGTCACGTGGATCTCGTCGGTTCTGGGCTCACGCGACGAGAACGTGGTTCTCAGCGACGTCGGCAGACCGAGCTCGGCGACGGCCATGCCGGCCGGGTCTCCGTCGAGCCCGAGCAGTTCGCGCGCGCCGTCGTTGCACAGCACGACCCGCCCGGCGGGGTCCAACAGGACCAGACCTTCCCGGACCGCGTGCAAGGTCGCCTCGTAGTAAGCGAAAACGCTGCTCAGCTCGGCGGGCGCGAGGCCGCGGGTCTGGCGTTTCAGCCGGGCGCTGACCAGCACGCTGCCCGCGACGCCGACGACGAGCACCGCGGCCGCCACCGCCAGCAGCCGCATGAGCTGCTGCGTCAGCTCCGCGGAGATCGCCTCGACCTTGATGCCCACCGACACCAGCGCGACCACCCGGGTGCCGTCGAAGACCGGTACCACGGCACGCATCGACGGGCCGAGCGTGCCGGTATAGGTCTCGGTGAAGGTCCGGCCCGCGCGGGCCTGGTCGATGTTGCCGAGGAACCGCTGCCCGATCTGCGCCGGATTCGGGTGTGTGTAACGGATCCCGTCCGGGGTCATGATGGTGATGAAGTCGACGCCGGTGTCCGCCTGTACCCGCAGGCTGTACGGCTCGAGCTGCCCGCTGGGGTCCGGTGTGGACAGTGCACTCAGGACCGTCGGGGTGTCGGCGATGGTGCGGGACACCGCGACCACCTCTTCGCGCGCCCGGTAGTCCGCCGCGTGCGAAGCGTCGGCCCAGGCGAGGCCGGCCCCGACGGCGACCAGTGCGGCGAACCCCGCGACCTGCACGAGCAGCAGCTGCTGCGCGAGGCTCCAGCGCCGGTTTCTCATCGCTCGAAGATACTGCGCCGGTCGATACCAATCCGATGGCAGCGGGTCCGTGAACTCAATGAACACAACGGTGACCCAGGCCACCTCCGCCGCCATAGTCCTCTGCTGAGCCGCGCCGGCAAAGGGCGCGCCCGTCCCCACGGAGGCAACGGTGCCGACAACGCCATCCGCCGACGCCAAGCCACAACGGCGTGACCGGATGCACTACCTCTATCTGGCGGTGGTGGCCGCGGTCGTCGCGGGCATCATCGTCGGGTTCGCCGCCCCCGGGTTCGCCAAGGGCCTCACGCCCCTGGGCACCGGATTCGTCAACCTCATCAAGATGATGATCTCCCCCATCATCTTCTGCACCATCGTGCTGGGCGTCGGCTCGGTCGCGAAGGCGGCCAAGGTCGGCAAGGTCGGTCTGATGGCGATCGGCTACTTCCTGGTGATGTCCACGATCGCGCTGGCGATCGGGCTCGTCGTCGGCAACCTGCTGGACCCCGGCTCAGGCCTGCACCTCAACGCGGCCGACGCCGCGAAGGCACACGCGCAGGCCACCGGCGCCGAAGGCAGCACCGACTTCCTGCTCGGCATCATCCCGGAGACGCTGCTCTCGGCGTTCACCGAAGGCTCGGTGCTGCAGACGCTGCTGGTCGCCCTGCTCGCCGGGTTCGCGCTGCAGCGGCTCGGGCCCGCGGGCAAGCCGATCCTGCGCGGTATCGAGTACATCCAGAAGCTGGTGTTCCGCATCCTGTCGATGATCATGTGGGCCGCCCCGATCGGCGCCTTCGGGGCGATCGCGGCCGTGGTCGGCGGCACCGGGTGGGCGGCGCTGCGCAGCCTGCTCGTGGTGCTGGTCGGGTTCTACCTGACCTGCCTCGTGTTCGTGTTCGTCGTGCTCGGCGCGGTGCTGTGGTTCGGCGCGCGGGTCAGCGTGTTCAGCCTGCTGCGCTATCTCGGCCGGGAGTTCCTGCTGATCGTGTCGACGTCCTCGTCGGAATCGGCGCTGCCGCGGCTGATCGCGAAGATGCAGCACCTCGGGGTGAGCCGCTCGGTCGCGGGCATCACCGTGCCGACGGGGTACTCGTTCAACCTCGACGGCACCGCGATCTACCTGACCATGGCGACCCTGTTCGTCGCGTCGGCGCAGGGCAGCCCGCTGTCGATCGGCGAGCAGATCTCCTTGCTGGTATTCATGATCATCGCGTCGAAGGGTGCGGCCGGGGTGAGCGGTGCGGGTATCGCGACGCTCGCCGGCGGGCTGCAGTCGCACCGGCCGGACCTGGTGGGCGGCGTCGGGTTCATCCTCGGCATCGACCGGTTCATGTCCGAGGCGCGGGCGGTGACGAACTTCGCCGGGAACGCGGTGGCCACGGTGCTGATCGGGTCCTGGACCAAGGAATTCGACCGCGCCAAGGCCACCGAGGTGCTGGCCGGCCGCCAGCCGTTCAACGAGACCACGCTCCTGGACGACTCCACCATCCCCGAGTCGGAGCGGGAGCGGCCCACGGCGGACGCGCTCGCCTGAGCCGTCACGCCGCCAGGCGCGCCCGCAATCCGGACAGGCCACGCCGCATCATCAACGCGTGGTTGACCCGGAACAGCGGGCGCGCCACCGGCGCGAGCTTGCGCAGCAACGGTTTCGTCGCCTCGACCTGCTGCGTGATCTCGAGCGTCGTACCCGCCGGATGCCGCAGCACCGACGCGGCGAGCAGCCCGTCGAGATCACCTTCGAGCCGCACCTGCAACCGGCCCGTCGCCTCGTTCTGCTCCTCGCGGCACATCCGGATGACCAGGCCGTACGGCAGGCTCGACCGGCACACGAGTTCCGCGGTGTCCTCGTCGATCCGGCGCACCGAGCGGACGTCCGGCCACCAGCGCGGGTAGTTCTCCAGATCGGCCACGGCGTCGAAGACGGCGCGCCCCGGCGCGGGCAGGAACCAGCTGTCGGTGAACCGGTAGTCGTTGAGGCGCACGGACTCCAGTATGCGCATCAGTAGCCCGGCGCGCCCGCGTCCGATGTGGACGGAGCCTCGGTGGCCTTGCCGCCGCCGGGCGCCGCGGCGAACCACAGGCCGCCGGCGCCCTGTCCCGTGGTCTGGCCGGCGGCGGTGTCGCGCGAGTAGCGGTACAGCGGCCAGCCGCCGAGCGTGACCTGCTGGGACCCGTCGTCGCGGGTGGTGGTGCCGACCAGGTGCTGGTCGATGCCCTGCAAGGTGACGGAGGCGGTGGTCGTCAGGACCGGCGGCCAGGTGAGCGCGCACTGGCCGGTGCAGTGCGAAACCGGCGGCGCCGCGGTGTCCCCGTCGAACCGGTAGAGCGTCCGGCCCTGCGCGTCGGTGACGACCGCGCCCAGCCCCGCCGCGCCGGCCGCGTTGAGATCGCCGGCCCGCGTGGGCGCCGAGCCGCCCTGGCCGCACGCGGTCAGGGCGAATGCCGCCGCGAGCACCACGACGGCAGGACGGATCATCACACACCTCCAGCCCTCACCCGATACAACGGGCGCGAGGCCCGGACGGTTCACACCGGGGTGAGCACCGACCGCAGGTACTGCCCGGTGTGACTCTCCTCGACCCCGGCGACCTGCTCCGGCGTGCCCTCGGCGACGACCGTGCCGCCGCCGGAACCACCCTCCGGCCCCATGTCGACGATCCAGTCCGACGTCTTGATCACGTCGAGGTTGTGCTCGATCACGATCACCGAGTTGCCCTTGTCGACCAGCCCGTTGATCACGCCGAGCAGCTTGCTGATGTCCTCGAAGTGCAGCCCGGTGGTCGGCTCGTCCAGCACGTACACCGTCTTGCCGGTGGACCGCTTCTGCAGCTCGCTCGCGAGCTTCACCCGCTGCGCCTCGCCACCGGACAGCGTCGGCGCCGGCTGGCCGAGCCGGACGTAGCCGAGCCCGACGTCCACCAGCGTCTGCAGGTGCCGGTGGATCGCCTTGATCGGCTCGAAGAACTCGGCGGCCTCCTCGATCGGCATGTCGAGCACGTCCGCCACCGTCTTGCCCTTGTAGTGCACTTCGAGCGTTTCGCGGTTGTACCGCGCGCCCTTGCACACCTCGCACGGGACATAGACGTCCGGCAGGAAGTTCATCTCGATCTTGATGGTGCCGTCCCCGGCACACGCCTCGCACCGGCCGCCCTTGACGTTGAACGAGAACCGGCCCGGCTGGTAGCCGCGGACCTTCGCCTCCGTGGTGGCCGCGAACAGCTTGCGGACGTGGTCCCACACACCGGTGTACGTCGCCGCGTTGGACCGCGGGGTGCGGCCGATCGGCGACTGGTCCACCCGCACCAGCTTGTCCACCTGGTCGAGCCCGCGCACCCGGGTGTGCCGGCCCGGCACCTGGCGGGCGCCGTTGAGCTTGTTCGCCAGCACCGTCGCGAGGATGTCGTTCACCAGCGTCGACTTGCCCGAGCCCGACACACCCGTGACCGACACCAGGCAGCCCAGCGGGAACGACACGTCCACCCCGCGCAGGTTGTGCTCGCGCGCGCCCACGACGGTCAGCTGGCGCTTGCGGTCCGCCGGGCGGCGGATGGCCGGCACCGGGATGACGCGCCGCCCGGACAGGTACTGCCCGGTGAGCGATTCCTTGCTGCGCAACAGCTTCTTGTACGGTCCACTGTGGACTACCTGGCCGCCGTGCTCCCCCGCGCCCGGCCCGATGTCGACCACCCAGTCACTGGAGCGGATGGTGTCCTCGTCGTGCTCGACCACGATGAGCGTGTTGCCCAGGTCCCGCAGCCGGGTCAGCGTCTCGATCAGCCGGTGGTTGTCCCGCTGGTGCAACCCGATCGACGGCTCGTCCAGCACGTACAGCACGCCCACCAGGCCCGAGCCGATCTGGGTGGCGAGCCGGATGCGCTGTGCCTCGCCACCGGACAGCGTGCCCGAGGCCCGGTCCAGCGACAGGTAGTTCAGCCCGACGTCGAGCAGGAAACGCAGCCGGGCCTGGATCTCCTTGAGCACCGCGCCCGCGATCATGGCCTGCCGGTCGTCCAGGTGCAGCCCGTCGAGGAACGCCGAGGCCTCCTCGATCGACAGCGCGCACACCTCGGCGATCGAACGGTCACCCTGCTCGGCGTGCTCGAGGGTGACCGCGAGGATCTCCGGCTTGAGCCGGGCGCCCTGGCACCCGGGGCACGGCACCTCGCGCATGTAACCCTCGTAGCGCTCGCGCATGTACTCCGAGTCGGTCTGATCCAGCCTGCGCTCCAGGAACGGGATCACGCCCTCGAAGTTCGCGTAGTACGAGCGCTGGCGGCCGTACCGGTTGCGGTAGCGGACGTGCACCTGCTCGTCCACGCCGTGCAGCACCGCCTTCTGCACCTTCGCGGGCAGCTTGCGCCACGGCGTGTCCATCCGGAAGCCGATGTTCTCCGACAGCGACTCCAGCAACCGGACGAAGTACTCGGCGCTCTGCCCGCCGGCCCACGGCGCGATCGCGCCCTCGCCGAGGGACAGCTCGTCGTCCGGGACCACCAGCTCCGGGTCGACCTCCTTGCGGATGCCGATACCGGTGCACTCCGGGCACGCGCCGTAGGGCGAGTTGAACGAGAACGAGCGGGGCTCGAGATCCTCGATCGTGAGCGGATGCCCGTTGGGACAGGCCAGGTTCTCCGAGAAGCCGCGGACGCGGTGCGGGTCGTGCTGCGGCAGGTCGACGAACTCCAGCTCCACCAGCCCGTCCGCCAGCCGCAGCGCGGTCTCGATCGAGTCGGTGAGCCGCTGCTTGGACGACGACTTGACCGACAGCCGGTCGACCACGACGCCGATGTTGTGCTTCTCCTGCTTCTTCAGCTTCGGCGGGTCGGTGAGCTGATGCACCTGACCGTCGACCAGCGCCCGTGAATAGCCCTGCTGCTGCAGGTTCGCGAACAGGTCGAGGTATTCGCCCTTGCGGCCGCGCACGATCGGCGCCAGCACCTGGAACCGGGTGCCGTCGTCCATTTCGAGCACCTGATCGACGATCTGCTGCGGGGTCTGCTTGCTGATCAGCTCGCCGCACTGCGGGCAGTGTGCCTTGCCCGCGCGGGCGTACAGCAGCCGCAGGTAGTCGTAGACCTCGGTGATCGTGCCCACCGTCGAGCGCGGGTTGCGCGAGGTGGACTTCTGGTCGATCGAGACCGCCGGCGACAGGCCCTCGATGAAGTCGACGTCGGGCTTGTCCATCTGGCCGAGGAACTGCCGGGCATACGCCGAGAGCGACTCCACGTAACGGCGCTGGCCCTCGGCGAAGATCGTGTCGAAGGCGAGGCTCGATTTCCCGGACCCGGAAAGGCCGGTGAACACGATCAGGCTGTCCCGGGGCAGGTCGATGTCGACGCCGCGGAGATTGTGCTCGCGGGCGCCGCGAACAACGAGGCGATCAGCCACGCCAAGGTCCCTTCGCTGGAGTTTCGGCCGCGCCGCGTCACCGGAGCGCCGACCGCGACCCATGCTAGGACGGACCACCGACAAAACCGGGAGCCGGACTGCTCACCGGTGCGGGCAGCAGGTCGTCCGGTGCGGTTCGGGGCGATGGGACCGTTCGGCGCGGGCGGGTCAGCAGGCTGTGCGCGGGCCGCTCGACCAGTGTAGTGAGCAACCAGCCCGCGAGGACGGCCGCGGTGAGCAGGACCGGCAGCCTCACCCAACCGGGGAAGCCGGCGTCGAGCAGCAGCCTGGCCAGAATGTAGCCGAGTTCCTGGTGCGCGAGGTAGACGCCGTAGGAGATGCCGGCGAGCCGGCCGAACGCCGGGGCGAGCGGGCGCAGGAACGTCCAGTCCCGGCCCTTCGCGGCGGCGCAGATGACGAGCAGCAGCACGGCGAACCCGATGTCCGACGGCAGCCGCGCCGCGCCGTCCGGATAGCCGTGCAGATCCTGCGCGCCGACGACCGCGGCGAGCAGGAACCCGAGCTGCCACCGGCCCATCCGGCCGCGTGACCACAGCCAGATCCCGATGCCCGCGGCGAACGCGTGCATCCGGTGCAGGCCGAACCCGAACACGACGCTGTACGCCCACGGCGCGGGGTTGTCCACGCCGATCACCACGAACCGGATGACCAGCGGGAGCACGACGAGACCCCAGGCGAGCAGCTGGACCCGCCGGGTGCCGCGCACGCGTGCCCACAGGATCGCGGCGCCGCTGAACACCATGAGCTGCACGGGAAGCGTCCAGTACGAGCCGTCGAGCCAGATGAAGGACCGGTTCCAGCCCTGCACCATGGACAGGTTGACCAGCAGGTCCTGCCCGACCGGGACGTACCACGACGACGCCCAGGCGCGGCCGTCCGCGGTGGGGCCGAAGAAGGTGCCGAACCAGCCGCTGCCGAAGCTCTGGCCGTTGAACGCCGCGCCCGCGAAGCGCATGGCGACGTAGGTGATGACGACGGCGATGACGTACGGCGGCAGCAGGCGGGCGATCTTGTGCCACAGCCAGCGGCCGGTGCCGCCGCGGCGGATCGTCTGGCAGACGAAGAAGCCGGAGATCACCATGAGCGCGGCGGCGCCGAACTGCGCCGGGTCCCGGAACGGGTAGTCGTCGAGTTCGGGATGGGCGAGCGGGCCCTGGTGCGTGATGTGTCCCAGCAGCACCGAGAACACGGCGACCACACGGACCACATCCCAGCTGATCTTGCGTGAGTTGGGGCGGGACACGGGCTTCCTGGAAGATCGACAACGGCGACGGCACAGGAGGTTAGGTCAGGAATCTGAGACCAAGCTGAACGGGTCCGGCGGGCCGACTACCGTATGCCGGGTGAACGTCGTGGAGGACTACACCGGGCACGTCGAGCCGGGCGGCGACGCCGCGCGGCGCACGCTCGGGGCGCTGACCATCACCAAGCTGTCCGTCGGGTCGATGGACAACAACACGTACCTGCTGGTGTGCCGCGCGCAGAACGAGGCGCTGCTGATCGACGCCGCGGCGGATCCGGAGCGGATCTCGGATCTCATCGGCCACGGCCCCGACCGGCCGGCCCTGCGCACCGTCGTGACGACACACCAGCACGGCGACCACTGGCAGGCGCTGGGAGCGGTGGCGGGCGCGAACGGCTCGAACACCGCGGCACACCCGCTGGACGCCGATCCGCTGCCGGTTCCGCCGGACTTCCTTGTGTCGCAAGGAGACACCCTGTCGGTCGGGGACTGCGTGCTCGAGGTGATCCACCTGCGCGGGCACACCCCAGGGTCGATCGCCTTGCTGTACCGGGATCCCGACGGCCCGCCACACCTGTTCACCGGCGACGCACTGTTCCCGGGCGGGGTCGGGCGGACGACTTCACCGGCCGATTTCACCTCGCTGATCGACGACGTCGAGTCGCGGATCTTCGGCGTGCTGCCGGACGAGACATGGTTCTACCCGGGCCACGGGGACGATTCCACGCTGGGCGCGGAACGGCCGAAACTAGGCGAGTGGCGCGAGCGCGGCTGGTGAGCTGAGACTCGGCACGTGGAGCTGCTGCCGTTCGACGAGTACGTGCGGTCCCTCGACCGCAAGCGCATGTCCGCCGGGGTGCTGTTCCGCGACCCCGGCGACCGGGTGTTGCTCGTCGAGCCGTCGTACAAGGAACACTGGGACATCCCGGGCGGATCCGTCGACGCCGGCGAGTCACCGTGGGCGGCTGCGCGGCGCGAGGTGCGTGAGGAGCTCGGGATCGACCGCGCGTTCACCCGGCCACTGGTGATCGACCACATCGGCGACGACGGACGTATGCCCGAGGGGATCGCGTTCGTCTTCGACGGCGGCGAGATCACCGAGCGCGAAGTCGCGGCGCTGGCACTGACCGACCCGGAGATCGTCTCGGCCGGGCTGTACCACCTCGCCGGCGCGGCACCCCGGCTGAAGGCGTCCCTCACCGCGCGGCTCGCCGCGGCGCTGCGAGCCGCGCACACCGGCGACCTGCTGCTCTGCGACGGCGGGACGCCGATCGGGCGCCAGGGATGGCGGTTACGCTGCCGCTACCGGCGGGATGAACGCTTGAATCATCTCCCGGCGCGCGCGATAGGTGCGTTTGCCGGTCTTCTCGACCAGGCCGAGCTTCGCGAGGTCATTCATGTCACGCGCAGGTGTGCGCTCACCGCAGAGCGCGTACTTGCGGGCGAGCGAGGTGCTCAGATCGGTGACGTCCTCCGGCGTGATTTCCGCACCTTCTGGGAGAAGAAGGGCTACCGCTCGCTGGCGGCTCCGGGCGTCCGTATTGGGCATCTTGTTGAATGTCTCGTAGACGTAGCTCTCCCAGTTGATCTGGAGGTTGTGCTGGCGCACGACGTGGATCTGGGCCCGTAGCTCATCAACAAAACCCCGGATCGCGTACCGCACGAACGCCATGACGTCTTTCCGCGCCTCGTCCAGTGCGAGGTAGTAGGCATTCCTTGTCTTGTTGTAGTGGTCCGACAGGATGTTCGTCGCCACGATCGGCACGATGCCGGACTCGGACAGGATCTGTACCTCGATCAGTCGTGCGGTGCGGCCGTTGCCGTTGCCGAACGGGTGGATCCAGGCAATGTAGAGGTGAGCCAGGATGGCGGACAGCACTGCGGAGGTGAACCGACCTTCGATGCCATCCTGACTGGCCGTCTGGGGGCGCAAGTTGCCGAGCCAGTTCACGAGCTGACCGACAAGGTCGGGAACCTCGGTCCAGTGAGGTGCCTTGTACGGGCCGACGGCGACGTCGTGCTGGCGGAACTCACCGGGTACAACCTCCGGTTTGTCGGGGATTCCGTCGAGGACCTGCTTGTTCAGGCCACGTATCCGATCGACGTTGATGGGAAGGCGCACCTCCGCTCCGAGCGCATGGTCGATGTCGCGTACGGCGCCGAGGACATTTTGTACCTCTCGTTCCAGGTAGGCCCTCGATTCCGAGACACCCGCGCTCCCCTTGTCGACGATCTCGCGGACCTCCTCGTCCGACAGCGTGTTGCCCTCGATCGCCGTCGTCGCCTGGACACCGCGGGCCAGGGAAACGGAAGCGAGTTCCGTCGCCGCGCCGGGTTTCAGCGGAGCGCCCGCCAGATGCTGACACTTGCTCAGCGCCTCTCCGAGCAGCATCCAGGTACGCGCGTCGATCCCCCTCGTGTCGAACTCGAAGGTGATGAAGGGATGCGTTGGGGGCGCCATAGGCCCACACCGTACGAGTGTTTGCCCAGCTCGTAAAGCCGAGATTCCTTATCGATACCCTGGTTTGTCCATCATGCTGGCCAAAGTTCTGTCCAGCGATGTGTCAGGCCGGTCATTCAGCTCAGGCGACAGCGCGCCGACCCCTCAGGTGCCTTCGCCGAGTTTCCAGTACCAGGTGTCCATGTCCAGCCCGATCGGCGTCAGCAGGAGCTTCCCCCGCGTGTTGCGTGTGTCGAGGACGATCGTGCCCGTGTACTTCTGGCCCGGGGACAGGGTCAGCGGCAGCATCTTGCTCCGCGGCACGCAGCCGAAGCTCGGCGACGACGAAAGCGAGCCACCGGTTTCGGTGATGCCGTCGGGGCCGATGATCGAGAAGCCTTGCGGGTTCAGCAGATTCGCGGAGTAGCTCGACGACATCGTCGGGGAGGTCTCCACCGACACGTCGACGAACAGGAAGTGCCCGTTCTCGGACTTCTGCGCGTACGGCGCGGTGCACCGGCCGTCGATCTTGAGCTGCGTGATCGTGAGCACCAGCTCGACACCGCCGCCCCGCGACCCGGTGAACCGGGCCTGCTCGCCGATCTTCGTCTCGATGACCCGCGGCACATGCTTCGTCGAGGTGGGCGGCGCCGGCGTACTGCTGGGTGCGGAGCTCGCTGCGGCCACGGGCGGGCGTTCCGCGTCATTGGTGAAGGCCAGCGTGATCCCGACCGAGACGCCCGCGATGACCAGGGCGCCCACGACGGCCAGTACGACCACGGTACTGAAGTTGCGGCGTGGCGGCGGTGGCGCCCAGTAGGGCGGAGGGGGTTGAAAGCTCACCACGTCCCGTTTCCGTCATTGATCATCCCGCTGAGGGATGTCGCGAACGAGGACACCGCCGTTACGCGCCCATTGCTATGTTTTCGGGATGGGGGAACAGACTGTGGAGATCTACACCGACGGCGCCTGCAGCCCGAACCCCGGGCCGGGCGGCTGGGGCGCCGTGCTGCGCTACGGCGGCCACGAGCGCGACCTCTACGGCAGCGAACCCGGTCCGACGACCAACAACCGCATGGAGCTGATGGCCGCGATCCAGGCGCTGGAGACGCTCAAACGCCCCTCGGTGGTGCAGCTTTACACCGACAGCAGCTACGTCCGCAACGGCGTGCTCACCTGGGTGGCCAAGTGGAAGCGCAACGGGTGGCTGACCAGCGCCAAGGCCCCGGTCAAGAACGAGGACCTATGGCGCAGGCTGGACGCCGCCACCGAACGGCACGAGATCGAGTGGCACTGGGTCAAGGGGCACAACGGGCATCCGGACAACGAGCGCGCCGACCGGCTGGCGGTGCGGGGTGCGAAGGAGGCGGCCAAACTGCCGCCCCGGCCGGTCGTCGAGGAGACGCCGCGTGAGCGCGGCCAGCTGACCTTCCCCGAATAACTCAGGCCAGGAACGACTCGACCATCGGGACGACGAGTTCGGTGCGGCGCACCACGTTCGTGTGCGTCGTCCCGGGCAGGACGGCCAGCTGAGCGCCGCGGATCAGCTCCTTCATCTCGATGGCATGATCGAACCGCACGAAGTCGTGGTCACCGATGATCAGCAGGGTCGGCGCGGTGATGGCGCGCAGCTGGTCCGCGCTCCAGCCCTCCATCCCGGCCACCGCCGCCGAAAGCCTGGTCTGGACCGTGGCCAGGCGCTCCGGTTCCGGCGCGATCCGCTGGTACTCCTCGGTCATCTCGCGGAAATCGGCCGCCGTCGGCATTCGCGTCGACGACGCGAACAGCGCCGGATCGCGGACGTCGTCGTAGGAGCCGTCCGCGCGATAGTTCGCCGACGCCAGCACGAGCCGGCCCACCCGGTCCGGATGGGCCGTCGCGAGTTCCAGCCCGACCAGGCCACCGAGGCTGAACCCGAACACGTCGGCTTTCGCCAGCCCGAGTTCGTCGAGCAGCGCGACGACGTCCGCGGCGAAGTTCGGCATCGTCATCGGCCGGTCGATGTCGGCCGTCCGGCCGTGCCCCTGCAGGTCGACGCCGATCGCCTGCTGGCCGGTGGCGAGCCGGGGCAGCATCGGGCCGAAGCTCAGGCCGATGTGGTGCAGACCGCCGTGCAGCAGCACGACGGGCCTGCCCTCGCCGTGCACTTCGTAGTACATCTTCAGGCCGTTGACGTTCGCGTAGTCACCCATACCTGGAATGACCCCCGCCGCCCGGAGAACTCATCGCGCCAGCAGAACTCCGCGCGCGTAGGCGGCCTGCCCGGCGTGCTGCAGGTCGTCCGACAGCACGCTGACCAGTCGCACGCCCAAGGTCACCGGCGGATTCCACGACTCGTCCACGATCCGGTCCAGCTGCGACTCCTTCAGCCCGCCCAGCCATTCCACGGTCTGGTCGTGCACGGCGTCGTGATAGCCGGTCAGCAGGCCGGCCGTCGCCCGGACCGCGGCGACGTCCGCCGCGCTGTGGCCGTAACCCGTGGTGCCCGGGGAGAACGGCAACCCGAACCGGTCGTGCCAGCCGCGCTCGGTCCACACCTGCGGCGCGTCCTCCAGGTCGGCGAGGTGATCATCCTGGACCCGGGTCAGATGCCAGACCAGCCACGCAATCGTGTTCGTCGCACCGCCGGGACTTTCGGCCAGCTGGTCCTCGGTCAGTCCACGGACGGCGCCGTGCACCACCTGCTGGATCCGGTCGAAACCGTCGATCACGAGATCCGCCACAGTCATGGCTCGAATGTAGCCGGGCGCGAAGCGTCTCCGTTGAGGGTGGCGGTGGGGAAGAGGCTGGCGGTTAGTGCTTCGCGATCAGCCCCGCCGCCACGAACTGCACCGTCACCAGCACAGCGACGGCCTCCGCGGCGAGCAGCCCGATGAGCACGAGCAGCTGCGTGACCCCGGCCTCGACCGGGCCCGCGCCGCCCAGCAGCATCCCGACGTACGCGCCCGGCAGTGTGACCAGGCCGACCGTGCGAGTCTGGTCCAGCGCCGGGATCAGTGCCTGTCCCGCCGACGGGCGGGCGATCTCCAGCGCCGCCGGACGTGGCAGGAAACCCAGCGCGAGCGCCGCCTCGTACTCGCCGTGGCGGATCCGCAGCTCGTCGAGCGCGCGCCGGGCGGCCTGCGAGGTCGCGGTCATCGTGCCGCCGATCACGATGCCGGCGATCGGCACCACGGCGATCGGTTTCCACGGCACCACACCGGTTCCCAGCACGAGCGCGAGCACCGGCAGCACACCCGAGGCGATCGCGGCGGCCACCGGCGGCAGCTGCCCCGGCACCCCGATCCGGTGCGCCGAGGTGATCACGGCGACGCCGAACATCAGCACCACGAACAAAGCCGTGAGCCAGCCCGACTTCAGGATCGCCGCGATCACCAGTGACACCGCGGCCAGCTGCACGAGGGCCCGTGCCGCCGCCAGGACTACGGTGCGCGCCTTGCCCAGCTCGCCGAGCCACAGCACGACCGCGCCGAGCGCGACCAGAGCGGCCAGCACCACGCCGAGCATGGGTCCGAACACGATCGTTTCACCCGCCACGGGCCGATCGTGCCAGGAGGGGTGTCAGCTCATGGACTTCGAGCAGCGCACCACGTCCTGCGGCCCGGCCGTGGATTCGCTGACCGTGGTGCCGTCCACCGTGATGCGGCAGCCGAGGCTGCCGGAACCGGCGTTGCGCGCGGTCAGGCTGAAGTACTGGTCGCTGCCCTCGGGGCTGGTGTGCTGGACCGACGCCGACCACGGCACGACCGCCTCGGCGACCTGTTCGATGTCGGCGCCCTGGCCGACGTAGGTGATGGTGAGCGCGTCGCCGACGCCGGTGAGCTGGTAGGTGATCAGATGGCTGACGACGGGCACCGACGCGGGCGCGGTGGGCGGGTTGATCCCATTGAGCGTCGCCGGGGTGGGCGCGTCCGGGCGTTTCGCGACGACGGCCGAGACCAGGCCGACGGCCAGCACCACGCCCAGCGCGGCCAGCAGCACGGCCAGGCCGGACCGCGGCTTGCGCTGCCGCGTGCCCATCGTGGGATCAACACCCATCGCAGGGTCTTCTCTCGACTCGTCGCGCTTCCGCCGAGCGCGTCAACTACTACTCGGCAGACGAGCGCGAATTGTTACCAGGCTGATCCCTGCCGGCGCCTTTTCACTCAGACGGGGGAAGACGATCGTTATTCGCTCCGATCATCGAGTTCCCCGGTCTCGACCGCCACGATGCCCGGCTGATCGGCGAGCTCGGCCAGCAGTTCGTGCACGTTCCGGGGCCCGACCAGGCGTAACCGGAGGTCGATGAGCGCTTGCGTACGCACCGGCGAGCCATCGCGGTCCCCCTCGGCCTCCTGGCGTTCCGTGATGGCGTGCTCGACCGAATAGCCGGCCCGGGTGGCCAGTTCGAGCACGGTCCGCAACACGCCTTTGCCGTCGTGGTAGGTCACGCGGACCGGCGAGGTGGCCGGGCGGGTGCGCGTGGCGAACCGGATGAGCGGCGGGTAGCCGTAGACCACGAGGAAGTGCGCCGCCGTCACCAGGACCGCGAGCAGTGGCAGGCCCGCCGCGCACGCGCACCCGACCGCGACGCTCATCCACACGACGGCCGCGGTGGTCAGGCCGCGCACGACATCACGCCGGACGAAGATCAGCCCGCCGCCGATGAACCCGATCCCGGACACGATCTGCGCGGCGACCCGGGACGGGTCGAGCACGATCCGGCCCTCGGCCAGCACATCGGTGAACCCGTACTTGCTGATCAGCAGGAACAGTGCCGCGCCCACGCCGACGAGCGTGTGCGTGCGCAGTCCGGCGCTCTTCTGCTTGAGCTCGCGTTCGAGCCCGATCAGGGAGCACAGCAGGAGCGCTAGCAGTAGTTCCCACACCTGCGTCCAGCCCTGCCCCGTCGGCTCGCCAAGACCCACGATCATGAAGAATCCACCTCTCCGCCTCGCGGCGCGAAATTCTCCATCATACGTGCGGCGCTGGGTCCGGACCGATACCGCTGACGGCAAGACCCCCCAGCGGCCTGCCGGCAGCGGCACCGGTGTCGTGCTCGCCCCTCCCCAGCGGCGGCCCGAGAAATCGATTACTCATCAAGCTATTCTTCGGGGCAGGACGTGTCAAGACGGCCGGAAAGGGGACGACGTGGCGACGATCAGTGATGTGGCCCGGCAGGCCGGCGTCTCCACCGCGACCGTGTCCAGGGCGCTGAACGGAAAGTCCACAGTGGACCCGGCGCTGGTCAAGCGGGTCCGCACGGCGGCCGAGGAACTGGGCTACCACCCCAACGGGCCGGCCAGGAACCTGCGCCGCCAGGAGACCGCCGTGCTGGCGCTGATCATCTCCGACGTGGAGAACCCGTTCTTCACCGCGATCGCCCGCGGCGTCGAGGACACGGCGCAGACCGCCGGGTACTCGGTGGTGCTGTGCAACTCCGACGAGAACCCGGAGAAGGAGCGCCGCTACATCGACGTCGCACTCCAGGAGCGCGTCGCCGGCGTCGTGCTGTCGCCGACCGACCCGTCGTCGAGCGTCGAGCGCCTGCACCAGCGCGGCACGCCCGTGGTCGCGGTCGACCGGCCGCTCATCGCCTGCGACCAGGTGCTGGTCGATTCGCGGCTGGCCGCCCGCGAGGCGACCGAGCACCTGATCGCCGCCGGGTACGCGCGCATCGGCTGCGTCACCGGACCGGCCGGGATTCGCACGGCCGACGACCGGCTCGCCGGATACCGCGACGCGCTCGACGCCGCCGGGCGCGGGCCGCGACTGGAGCGGCGCGGTGAATACCGGGCCGCCGGGGGCAGGCAGGCCACGGAACGACTGCTCGGGGACTCGCCGGACGCGTTGCTGGTCGCGAACAGCGCGATGACGATCGGCGTGCTGGAGGTGCTCGGCGAGGCCGGGCTGCGGCCGGGCCGGGACGTCGGCGTGGTCGCCTTCGACGACGTACCGTGGGCGACGCTGATCGATCCGCCGCTGACCGTCGTCAGGCAGCCGGCGCGCGAGATCGGCGCGGAGGCCGCACGCTTGCTACTGGCCCGGATCGCGGAACCGAACCGGCCGCCGGTGGCCACGGTGCTCAGCGCGCGGCTCATCGAACGCGGCAGCACCCGCCGCGCGCACGGAAGCGCACGCACGTGCTAGGCTGGGCGTTGTGACAGTCGCACTGGAGGACGTGCTCGCCAAGGCGGGGCTCCGGATCGACGCCGCGGACTTCCTGACCCTGGTCGAGGACGCGGCGCGGCGGCTCGTGCCGCCGAACCCCGAACCGGCGCACTTCTTCACCGCGAGCCAGCGCCAGGCGCTCGCCGAGGTCGGCCTCGACCTGTCACCCCACCACGAGGACGAGCCCGACTATCGGGCGCGTTCCGTTGCCGCGCAAGCGGTTCTGGCCGAGTCTGCGTTGTCGGTCGCCGACGCGGCGCGGCTGCTGCACATCGACCCGAGCCGGGTGCGGCACAGGCTGGGTGCCCGGCGGCTGGCCGGCTGGAAGGCCCAGAGCGGCTGGCGGCTGCCCGCGTGGCAGTTCACCGCGGGCGGTGTGCTGCCGAACCTCGACGCGGTGCTCGCCGCCGTGCCGGTGGACGAGCCCGCCCTCGCGGTCGCGGCGTTCATGACCAGCAGGCAGGACGATCTCGTGATCGCGGGCGACGCCGTGACCCCTCGCCAGTGGCTGCTCGCCGGCGGCGACCCGCGCCCCGTCGCCGCGCTCGCGAGCACCCTCGGCACGGCGTTCTAGGCGGTTCCCGCACACAATGGCCCGGCTCCCCCTGCCGCCCGATCGCGCCGTGCTGGTCGGTGAACTGCGTGACGAGGACATCGTCGCCGTGCATCCCGCCACCCGGCTGGTCCGCATCTTCACCTCGCGCGGCCATCACCCGCAGCGCTGGAACTCGTTCCGGCACACCGGTCCGCTGCCGCACGGCCGGTTCGACCCGCAGCGCCCCGGCCACGGCGGGTCACCGGTGTACGACCCCGGCAACGGCGTCGTCTACTTCGGACTGTCCGTGCGCACCAGCGTGGCCGAGGTGTTCCAGACGACGTCCATTGTGGACCGTCAGACCAAGGGACCGCACCTCGTCGTGGTGCGCCCGACCCGGACGCTGCGGCTGCTGGACCTGTCCGGGCTGTGGCCGACCCGGGTCGGCGCCTCGCAGGAGATCTCCAGCGGCCCCAAGAACATCACGCAGGTGTGGGCGCGGGAGATCCGCGAGACCATCGACGATATCGACGGCGTGTGGTACCGGTCCTCAATGGACGGTGGCGGGCCCGCGGTGTGCCTGTGGGACCCGCCCGCGGGCGAGGCGCTGCCGGCCGAGCCGGATGTCCTGCTGCCGCTGGACCATCCGGGCCTCGACATCCCGCTCGGCCGGGTGTGCGAGCAGCTGAACTACATCCTGCTCTCCTGAAGCACGCGCGAGTACCGGATCTCCGGCGTCCACTCCCCCGCGATCCCGCCGTCCTTCTCGATCTCGTCGCATTTCCAGCCGTGCGCCTCGTAGAACCGCCGCGACGGCGCGTTGCCGGTCAGCACCCACAACACCGCGTGCCGGAACCCGTACGAGGCGAGGTGCCCGAGCGCCGCCTGGTGCACGGCATGCCCGGCACCGTGGCCCTTCCACCGCGGGTCCGCATAGATCGCGCACAGCTCACCCGTCGCGTGGACCGGGTGCCGGTCGCCCTCGTCCCGCACCGAACGGACGAACGCGTAGGCCCGCAACACCGAATCCGGGCCCACCGCGACGAACATCGAAGCGGCGTCCGCGTGCCCGCGCAGCCCGGTCGCCCACCGCTCGCGGAGCGTCTCGTACCGCATCCCGTCGAGGTAGGCGTCCGGGATCAGGCCACGGTAGGCCGTCCGCCAGCCGTCGATGTTGATCTCGGCGATCCGGCCGGCATCGGCCGGGACCGCGCGCCGCACCGTCCAGTTCACCTTTTCACCAGAGATGACGCGACCACCATTCCAGGACGGCCTCGAACCGCTGGATGCGGTGCCGCGGCTTGCCCGAGCGGGTCAGCTCGTGCCCTTCGCCGGGGAACAGCAGCATCTCCACGTCCGCTCCATTCCGTTTGAGCGCGACATACAGCCGCTGCGCCTGCTCGACCGGACAGCGCCAGTCGTGCTCGGAATGCGCGACCAGGAACGGGATGCCGATGCGGTCGGCATAGGTCAGCGGGCTGCGGTCGAGCTGGGTCGCCAGGTCGGCGCCGATGAACGCGTCGACGAACGACCAGCCGATGTCGGAACTGCCGGCCATCGAGTCCCACGCGTTGACGGCCCGCTCGCTCCACGCCGCGCGGAACCGCTCGCCGTGGTGCGCGGCGAGCCAGGTGGTCATGAACCCGCCGTAGGACCCGCCCATCACACCGACCCGCGACGCGTCGAGCCCGGGCCGCTCCAACGCGGAATCCAGCAGCGCCAGCAGATCGTCGACGTCGACGGTGCCGAAGCCGTGCACGATCGCCCGGCCGTGGCTCTGCCCGTAGCCCGCCGAACCACGAGGGTTCGTCAGCACCACCGCGTACCCGGCCGCCACGTACACCTGCGCCTCGTCGAACAGGCCCCGGTCGTAGGCGGCGAACGGGCCGCCGTGCACGACCAGCAGCACCGGATGCGGTCCTTCGCCCTCGGGCTCGAGCAGCCAGCCGTGCACCGGATACCCGTCGGGCGCGGTCGCCGCCAGCTCCTGCGCCGGCCGGATTCCCTTGTCCCGCAACGGTTTCGACCAGTCGGTCAGGACCTGCTGGGTGCCGCCGGAGAGCAGCAGGACGTCACCGGCGCTGTCCGGGCGGGCGATCACCGCCGCGATCCGGTCCCTGTCCACGGCGAAGGACCGCACCGCCGCCTGCTCCCCCGCGAGCACCGCGAGCTTGTCCAGCGGCACCTCCTCGGCGTCCTGCGGCACGGTCCGCAGCTCCACCGAACCCCGGTTGAGCACGCCGATCAGCAGCTGGTCGGCGAACAGCGCGGGCGCCCCGGCCGCGGCGGAGACATACACCGACTCGGTGTCGGTCAGGCGGCGTGGCGTGCCACCGGACAGCGGCGCCGACCAGAGTCCCGGATTGCGGGCCGCCACATCCGGCCAGGTGAACTCGGCGCCGATGAACCACACCACGCCGTCGCCGACGGTCGCCTTCTCGACCGTGCCGGCGCTGCGGACCACGAGCCTGGGCGCTCCTCCGGCCGCGGGCACGGCGTAGAGGTCGGTCTCCTCGGTCTCCGCCCCGCCCCAGTCGCGCGGCGCGACGACGAGGATCGTCTCGCCGTCGGGCGTCCACACCGGCTCGGACACGTCCACCTGCTCGTCGGTGAGCGCGGCCGGCTCCGCGCCGCGTTCGAGGGCGTCGAGGACGAACAGCCGCTGCGCCCTATCGCGCAGGAAGCCGATGTTGTCGATCCGGTAGTCGAACCGCGTGATCCGCCGCGGCGCCTCCTCGGCCGGTTCGATCTTCTCGCCGTCCGCGTTCTGCACGCCGTACCGGCCTGGCTCGGGAACCCTTGCGGTGAAAGCGATCCGGCGCGAGTCCGGGGCCCACACCGCGGTGCCGGCGCCGAGCGGCAGATCGGTCAACTGCCGCGCCTCACCGCCGCCGGTGGGCATGACGTGCAGCTGCGGCGAGGACTTCGCGTCGGCCGCCCGCAGGAAGGCGACCCGGCGGCCGTCGGGCGAGATGACCGGCGCCGAGTCGCGGTCGCCGTGGGTCCACGGCGTGACGGTCGCGTCGAGGCCGATCCGCCACAGGCCGCCGCGGTAGGTGTTGGTCTCCGCGTGCGGGGCGGCGAGCCCGGTCAGCAGCAGATCCCCGTGCAGGGACGGCGTTCCCGGGATGGACAGCAGTTCGATGTCGGAGGGGCGCATGCCCCCAGAATTTACCTGTCGCCGCCATTCGCGGTAGCGGCTTCCGTACGAGAGTCCGCCCTGCTCTTCAGCATGCTCGCGACCGTGGTGATGATCAGCACCACGACGATCACACCGAGCGAGGCCCAGTTGCTGACGTCGAGCCAGTCGGGCACCACGTGGTACTCGTGCAGCGCGTGCAGCACCAGTTTGAGCCCGATGAACCCGAGGATCACCGCGAGCCCGTAAGACAGGTACACCAGCCGGTTCACCAGGCCGCCGAGAAGGAAGAACAGCTGCCGCAGGCCCATCAGCGCGAACGCGTTGGCGGTGAAGACGAGGAACGCCTCCTGCGTGATGCCGAAGATCGCGGGGATGGAGTCGACGGCGAAGAGCAGGTCGGCGCTGCCGATCGCGATGATCACCAGGAACATCGGCGTCATCATCCGGATGCCCCGGCGCTTGACGAACATCTTGTGCCCGTCGTAGTCGTCGCTGACCGGGTACAGCTTGCGCACCCACCGGGTCACCGCGTTCTCCTGGTACTCCTCTTCGCTCTCGTCCTTGCGGCGCAACATGCTGATCGCGGTCCACAGCAGGACCGCGCCGAACACGAAGAACACCCACACGAACTGGGCGATGAGCGCCGCGCCGATCGCGATGAACACGCTGCGCATGGCCAGCGCCAGCAGGATGCCGATGAGCAGCACCCGGTGCTGGTGGATCGCCGGCACCTTGAACGAGGCCATGATGACCATGAAAATGAACAGGTTGTCCACCGAGAGCGAGTACTCGGTGATGTAGCCGGTGAAGAACTCGACACCCGAGTCGTGCCCGGCGAAGATCCATATCCCGGCGCCGAACAGCACCGCACAAGCCACGTAGAACACGACCCACCGGGCCGCCTCGGCGGTGGTCACCTCGTGCGGCTTGTGGTCGACGATCACCAGATCGATCGCGATCAGGATGAGCAGGCCCGCGATGGTCGCGAGCCACAGCCACACAGGGACGTTCATCTACGCAAAACCTCCGGTTAGCGCGCACAGCAGCTAGCCGGAGGTCTCTTCCGCCGGTTCGAAAACCGGCCGGCGGTGCCGGGGATCCCGAGGGACTCACCGTGCTGACGACACCGCCGCGAAGGAATACTCCCCTCCACGTCTTGTCCATCATGTCCGATCCCGGGGCATCGCGCCAGCTTAGGTAAGGCTAAATCACCCCGGTGTGACCCTCTGTGAGTTCTCAGGAAACTTCACATACGGTTTTCCCGTGCCCCGAATTCCGTTCCCGCGTACCCGCCGAGGCCGCCTCCTGACGGCCGGCGTGGTCGTGGTGATCCTCGCCGCCGCCGGTGCCATCTGGGCGACGTCCGGCCGCGGACCCACGCCGGTCGCCAGCCAGGACGCCGTGCTCGACGTGCCCGCGGCGCCCGGCTCACCCGACCAGGTGCGCCTCGACACCACCCTCTACCTGCCGGCACGCACGCCGGCACCGGCGCTGCTGCTGCCGCACGGGTTCGGCGCCGACAAGACCAGCGTCACGAGCGAAGCCCAGGAGCTGGCGCGGCGCGGGTTCGTCGTGCTGACCTGGTCCGCGCGCGGGTTCGGGCACAGCACCGGACAGATCGGGCTCAACGACCCGAACCTCGAAGTGGCCGACGCGTCGCGGCTCATCGACTTCCTCGCGAAGCGGCCCGAAGTCCGCCTCGACGGTCCGAACGACCCGCGCGTCGGCGTCGTGGGCGCGTCCTACGGCGGCGCGCTCGCGCTGCTGCTGGCGGGGCAGGACAAGCGGGTCGACGCGATCTCGCCGGAGATCACCTACAACGACCTCGCGCAGGGGCTCGTGCCCAACGCCGCGAGCGCCACCGCCCCGGCGGCCACCACGCCGGCCGTGGGCGCGTTCGCCGCCGACGGGGTCTTCAAGCGGTCGTGGGCGGGGATCCTGTTCTCCGCGGGTGCCTCCAGCGGCAGCGGGTCGGGCGGGCTCGGCACCGAGGCACCCGAGCCGGGGCAGCAGACCGACGACAGCGCCCAGAGCGGTGGTGGAGGTGGCGGCGCGGCGGCCGCCCCGCAGGGGGACTCCGCACCGCGGCAACTGCCGTCCACGGGCAGCGTGTGCGGCCGGTTCACCGCCGAGATCTGCCAGGCGTACACGGAACTCGCGACCACCGGTCGCGTCACGCCCGCGACCGTGGCTCTGCTCAGGCGGCTGTCCCCCGCGTCCGTGACGAACCGGATCAGCGTGCCGACCCTGCTCGTGCAGGGCGAGGCCGACACCCTGTTCGGGCTCGACCAGTCCGACGCGACCGCCCGGCAGATCACCGCGGCGGGCGGCAAGGTGCAGCAGATCTGGTACGCGGGCGGGCACGACGGCGGCGGGCCGGGACCGCAGCTGCGCGCGAAGATCGGGGACTGGCTGTGGTTCCACCTCACCGGCGAGGGCGCCGACCCGGTCACCGGGTTCGCCTACGACGTGCAGGGTTCGCTGCGCGCGTCGGGCGCGCCGTCCGTGCGCATCCTCAACGCACCGGACTACCCGGGCGTCGGCGGTGCCGCAACCGAGCGGAAAGCCTTGGCGCTGCAAGGACAATCGCAGACGGTCGTCAACCCGCCGGGCGGCGTGCCGGCCGCGGTCAGCGGGATCCCCGGGCTGAACGGGCTCGCCGGGTCCTCGCGCGTCTCGGGCCTGTTCGGGATCGACCCGCCCGGCGAGTCCGCGCGGTTCACCACCGCGCCGGTGGACTCCCAGCTGCTGGTCTCAGGGTCCTCGACGGTCCGGCTGCGCGTCGCGGGCACGACGCCGGACGCCGTGCTGTTCGTGAAGCTGTACGACGTCAGCCCGGACGGCACCCGCGCGCTGCCGGGCAACGCGGTCGCGCCGATCCGGGTGCCGCTCGCCGGGGGCGCGGCCGAGGTGACGGTGACGCTCGCGGGCATCGTGCGGCCGATCGAGTCCGGGCACGCGCTGCAGGTCGTGGTCGCCACCACCGACCAGGCGTACTCGACGCCGATTTCCCCCGCGGCGTACCAGATCTCGGTTGACGGCGGGCTGTCCGTGCCGGTCATCCCGGGCCGCGCCGTCGGCGGCGGCTGGCCGCTCGGGAACCTGCTGGCGATCATCGGGGTCCTCGTCGCGGCGCTCGTCGTCGCCGTCATCACGGCCATCCGCAGGCGCCGGGCGCACCGCGCGGACCCGGCGCTCGCGACCGTGCCGCTGGTGATCGAAGGCCTGTCGAAGGCGTATCCCGGCGGGGTGACCGCCGTGCGCGACCTGTCGTTCCGGGTCGAGCCGGGCCAGGTGCTCGGCCTGCTCGGACCGAACGGCGCGGGCAAGACGACGACGCTGCGGATGATGATGGGCCTCATCACGCCCACCGCGGGCCAGATCCGCGTTTTCGGGCACGAGATCCATCCCGGCGCACCGGTGCTGTCCCGGATCGGGTCCTTTGTGGAGGGTTCGGGGTTCCTGCCGCACCTGTCCGGCGAGCTGAACCTGCGGCTGTACTGGGACGCGACCGGGCGCCCCGCGGAACGGGCGCATTTCACCGAGGCGCTGGAAATCGCGGGGCTGGGCAGCGCGGTGCACCGCAAGGTGCGCACGTACAGCCAGGGCATGCGGCAGCGGCTCGCGATCGCGCAGGCGATGCTCGGCCTGCCGGAGTTGCTCGTGCTCGACGAACCGACCAACGGGCTGGACCCGCCGCAGATCCACCAGATGCGCGAGGTGCTGCAGCGGTACGCGGCGACCGGGCGGACCGTGGTCGTGTCGAGCCACCTGCTGGCCGAGGTCGAGCAGACCTGCACGCACGTGGTGGTCATGCACCGCGGTCAGCTGGTCGCCTCGGGTGAGGTCGGCGATCTGGCCGCGGCCGGTGGCGAGGCGACGTTCCGGGTCGACGACACGGAAGCGGCGGCGACCGCGCTACGGGCGGTCGGCGGAGTGTCCGAAGTGGACATCGAGGGCGACCTCGTGCACGCGGACCTGGACGGGCTGCCGCGTGCCGACGCGGTGGCCGCACTCGTGCGCGCCGGGATCAAGGTCGAGCAGGCCGGGCCGCGGCGCCGGCTGGAGGACGCGTTCCTGCGTCTCGTGGGCGAGGAGTCGAAGTGAGCGGAAACGGAGTGCACACCGACCCGGCGGCGCTCGACGAGCTGACCGAGGCGGCGCGGCACGAGCGGACCGAGGTAGGCGCGGACGGCGCTGTCGCGGGCTACCAGGCGTCCCGCACGCTGCGGCTCGGCGTGGAGCTGCGCCGCCAGCTCCGCCGCCGGCGCACCCAGCTCGTGCTCGGGTTCGTCGTGCTGCTGCCATTCATCCTGGTGTTCGCGTTCGAGGTCGGGCAGTCCGGCTCGAACCGGCGCTCGGGCGGCTTCGTCGACCTGGCCACGGCGAGCGCGCCGAACTTCGTGGTGCTGGCGTTGTTCGTGGCGGGCGGGTTCCTGCTGCCCACGATCGTCGCGCTGTTCTTCGGGGACACCATCGCGAGCGAGGCGTCCTGGTCGAGCCTGAAGTACCTGCTGGCGATCCCGGTGCCACGGCACCGGGTGCTGCGGCAGAAGGCGATCGCGTCGGGACTGCTCTCGATCCTCGCGCTGGTGCTGCTGCCGGTGGTCTCGCTCGTGGTGGGGCTGCTCTGGTACGGCGCGGGCGACGCGATCAGCCCGACCGGCGACGCGATCCCGTTCGGCCAGAGCCTGCTGGTGATCGCGGTGAGCACGGTGTTCGTCGTGATCCAGCTGGCCTGGGTGGCCGCGCTCGCGCTGCTGCTGAGCGTGTCCACCGACGCCCCGCTGGGCGCGGTCGGCGGCACGGTGCTGGTGGCGATCCTGTCGCAGATCCTGGACCAGATCACGGCCCTGGGCGGTCTGCGCGACTACCTGCCGACGCACTACTCGACCGCGTGGATCGACCTCATCGCGAACGACATCGACTGGACGAACATCGCGGCGGGCGTGCTGTCGTCAATCGTTTACGCGACGGTGTTCGTCCTGCTGGCCGCCCGCCGGTTTGCCACCAAGGACATCACGAGCTGACATACTCCCGGATATGAACGCTGTCGAGGTCGCGCGCCCGCCCGCGGTGGTCGTCCGGGTACTCAGCTCCATCGTGGTGGCCGCCATGCGGACTCCGCTGAAGTCCGTGCTCAAGGAGTTCATGGTGCTCCGGTTCACCGGCCGCAAAACCGGGCGCCGCTACGAGGTCCCGGTCACCGCGCATCGCGGCGACGGCACGCTCATGGCGCAGACGGGCGCGCCGTGGCGGGTCAATTTCCGCGGCGGCCGCGACGTCGACGTCACGGTCGACGGCCGCACCACGCCGATGCGTGGGGTGCTCGTGGAGCACACCCAGACGGTGGCCGAGACCTACCAGCGGTGGATCGAAGAGATCGGCATCGGGCGGGCGCCGCGGCAGCTCGGCCTGAAGGTCACCGTGCCGCGCGTGCCGACGGTCGAGGAGCTGACGGACGCCGTCGAGCGGGAGCACCTGGCGATCATCTGGCTCAAGCCCCGGGACGCGGGAGAAGCGTAAACTCGGCATTCTCCCTGCCGAGCACGCGAGGAGGCGCCGTATGCCTCGTCCGGTCCACTTCGAGGTTCACGCGACCGACCCCGAGCGCGCGATCATGTTCTACACCACCGTTTTCGACTGGTCCTTCGAGCGCTGGGGCACCAACCCGTACTGGCTGATCAGCACCGGCGACGGCCCCGGGATCGACGGCGGGCTGGTGCCGCGGCAGGGCCCGGCACCCGACGACGACAGTCCGGTGAACGCGTATCCCACCACGATGGAGGTGCCGGACGTGGTCGCCGCGGTCCGGCGGGTGCAGCAGGCCGGCGGCGCGGTGGTGGTGCCGAAGACGGCGCTGCCCGGGGTGGGCTGGCTCGCCTACTGCAAGGACACCGAGGGCAACATCTTCGGCTTGATGGAGAACGACACCTCCGCGGAATGAGCCGCTGACCTGGGGCCGCGCACTGTGCTGATCGTTGCCGAACCGACCGGCAGTCACGGCTGTCCCCCTGATGCAGGTCGGCTTCCAGTTGATCGGCGTCGGCCTGCTTTGGTCGGCTCGGCAAAATGTCAGTGGGTGGGCCTACCCTGTTTGACGTGGCTTTCGCAACCGAACACCCCGTGCTCGCGCAGTCCGAGTTCCGCCCGGTCTCCGACATCCCCCGGACCGGTGGGCGGTTCGAGGTCGTCAGCGAGTACCAGCCCGCCGGTGACCAGCCGGCGGCCATCGACGAACTCGAACGCCGGATCACGGCGGGCGAGAAGGACGTCGTGCTGCTGGGTGCCACCGGTACCGGCAAGTCGGCCACCACCGCGTGGCTGATCGAGCGGGTCCAGCGGCCCACCCTGGTCATGGCGCCGAACAAGACACTGGCCGCCCAGCTGGCCAACGAGCTGCGCGAACTGTTCCCGCACAACGCGGTCGAGTACTTCGTCAGCTACTACGACTACTACCAGCCCGAGGCGTACATCGCGCAGACGGACACCTACATCGAGAAGGACTCGTCGATCAACGACGACGTGGAGCGGCTGCGGCACTCCGCGACGATGAACCTGTTGTCGCGCCGGGATGTCATCGTGGTCGCGTCGGTGTCGTGCATCTACGGCCTGGGCACGCCGCAGTCCTATCTCGACCGCTCCTCGAAGCTGAAGGTCGGCGGCGTCCTCGACCGGGACCTGTTCCTGCGCGCGCTGGTGGATGTGCAGTACACGCGCAACGACATCGCGTTCGCGCGCGGCACGTTCCGGGTGCGCGGGGACACCGTGGAGATCATCCCGGCGTACGAGGAGCTGGCGATCCGGGTCGAGTTCTTCGGCGACGAGATCGACAAGCTGTACTACCTGCACCCGCTGACCGGGGAGATCGTGCGCGAGGTGGACGAGGTCCGGATCTTCCCGGCCACCCACTACGTCGCGGGCCCGGAGCGGATGGAGAAGGCCATCCAGGGCATCGAGGCAGAGCTGGAGCAGCAGCTGGCGAAGCTGGAGAAGCAGGGCAAGCTGCTGGAGGCGCAGCGGTTGCGCATGCGCACCGCGTACGACGTCGAGATGATGCGCCAGGTCGGGTTCTGTTCGGGTATCGAGAACTACTCGCGGCATATCGACGGCCGTCCCGCCGGATCCGCGCCGGCCACCCTGATCGACTACTTCCCCGAGGACTTCCTGCTGGTGATCGACGAGTCGCACCAGACGGTGCCGCAGATCGGCGGCATGTACGAGGGCGACATGTCCCGCAAGCGGAACCTGGTCGAGTACGGCTTCCGGCTGCCGAGCGCCACCGACAACCGGCCGCTGACCTGGGAGGAGTTCTCCGAGCGGATCGGCCAGACGGTGTACCTCTCGGCCACCCCGGGCCCGTACGAGATGGGGCAGACCGGCGGCGAGTTCGTCGAGCAGGTCATCCGGCCGACGGGCCTGGTCGACCCGCAGGTGGTGGTCAAGCCGACCGAGGGCCAGATCGACGACCTGGTGCACGAGATCCGCGACCGGGCCGAGAAGGACGAGCGGGTGCTGGTCACCACGCTCACCAAGAAGATGGCCGAGGACCTCACGGACTACCTGCTGGAGCTGGGCATCCGGGTGCGGTACCTGCACTCGGAGGTGGACACGCTGCGGCGGGTCGAGCTGCTGCGGCAGCTGCGCTCGGGCGATTTCGACGTGCTGGTCGGCATCAACCTGCTGCGGGAAGGTCTGGACCTCCCGGAGGTCTCGCTGGTGGCGATCCTCGACGCGGACAAGGAAGGCTTCCTGCGCAGCGGGACGTCGCTGATCCAGACGATCGGGCGCGCGGCGCGGAACGTGTCCGGCGAGGTCCACATGTACGCGGACAAGATCACCGACTCGATGAGCTACGCGATCGAGGAGACGAACCGCCGCCGGGAGAAGCAGGTCGCGTACAACGAGGAACGCGGGCTCGACCCGCAGCCGCTGCGGAAGAAGATCAACGACATCCTCGACCGCGTCTACACCGAGGCCGAGGACTCCGATCGCGAGATCGAGGTCGGTGGCTCGGGCCGCAACGCTTCGCGTGGCAAGAAGCCCGTCCAGGGTGGCGGCGGCCGGTCGTCGGGTGTGCTCGTCGAACGCGACGTGTCCACGATGCCGCGGGCCGAGCTGGCGGACCTCATCCAGTCGATGACCGACCAGATGATGCAGGCGGCCCGCGACCTGCAGTTCGAACTGGCGGCCCGGCTGCGCGACGAGATCGCGGACCTGAAGAAGGAGCTGCGCGGGATGGACGCAGCGGGCATCAAGTAGGGAAAGCGGGGCCCGGCGCCCCCCGGCGCCGGGCCCCGCTGGACCTCGATGGATGCCCTGCGGGCAGCGCTGGGCGCGTCCGGAAACCAGGTCGGGCCGGTGGGGTGGTTACCGCAGTGCCTGGTGCTGGCGCCGCGACTGCCGGCCGAGGCAGGCTTCGCACGGCATCCCGCCGATGCCATTGAGCACCTCGGCGTGCGCGGGGAGAATAATCTCGCCGCACACGGCGATGAGCTGCTCGGGGATGGGGCCCTCGGCGGGCAGCGGCACCAGGTGGCTGACTCGTCTGCATTCGCCCACCACGCCGCGGCGCAGGCGGATGACCGCCACCAGCTCTGCCGGTTCCGCGTGGATGACGTTCCCCATACAGAGATCGTAAACCGGAATAATCGCGGTCGCTTCGTGCCATCGGCCCAACGATCACTCGTACGGCTGGTGTGAAAGACCGAAAGTATTGCCCATTTGATTATTCAAGCAGGCAAGTAACCCACCCGGGTCACGAAGCGGCCAGAACGGCCGAACCGAGCCGCTGGCACAACCGCAGCGCGAGTTCGACGTCCAGGCGATTGTCGGTGACCGCCCGGCCGAGGGTCTCCTCCGCCTTGCGCACCCGGTACTGCACCGAATTCTTGTGCATGGTCAGCTTCGCCGCCGCCGCTGTGTAGCTGCTGCCCGTCGAGAGGAACACCAGCAACGTCTCGCGCAGGCGTTCGTGCTGCTCGTCGTCGGTCGCCAGGGCGCCGAGCGTGTCCGTGACCCAGCTGCGCGTCGCGTGCAGGTCCGAGGTCATCAGCGCGATCGCGCCCACGTCGTGGAAGGTCAGCGCGCGCTCGCACTGCTCCCCCGCCGCCGTGGACAGCGCGTGCACCCGACCGGCCTGGCGGTGGCTGCGCCGGAACCCCTCGATCCCGTCGCCGGGGTCGCCGAACACCAGCCGCACCGTCGGCTCCGCCTTGGTGAGCACGCGCTGCACCTGCTCCTCCTCCGGCAGCGTGGGCTTCTCGAGCGGGAACCACACCCACGCGCACCGCTCGTCCGCCGGCACCAGCAGCGGCGCGCCCGTGGTCGGCAGATCCTCGCCGAGCGCCGCGGTGACCGACTGGAGCGAGCCGAGTGCGTTGCCCTGCTGGGGTTCCACCGCGTGCCACACGATCATCGCGAGATGCGTGCCGCGCAGCCGGTAGCCCAGCGCTGCCTCCAGCGTGTCGATTTCGAGGGTGTCGCCGTCGAGCAGCTCCCGCACGCGCGCCGCCCGCACCGCGTTGCGGTTGAGCAGCCAGCGGTCGCGCTCCTCCTGGTACGCGGACACGACCTGCTGGGTGACCCGGTCGATGAACGCGAAGGCACCGGTCAGCGCCTTGCCCATCATCGCGCCGAGCAGCTTCGGGTCGTCGATCCGGCGGGTGCCCTCTTCGAGCGCGTGGTTCAGGATCGCGGTCTGGCCGAGGTAGTAGGCGCGGATCAGGTCGATCACCGGAGTACCGCGCTGGGCGAGACGGCGCGCGTATTCCATCGCGGCGGCCGGCGCCTCGACGCGGGCGGGATCGATTCCGTGCTGAAATATCCGGAATGCGGTGTCGAGGTTCTGGAACAGGCTCGCCGAAAGGAGACTGACCACGCTCTCGTCGTCGTTGACCAGATGCGGGAGCTCGCGCGCGTACAGCTCCACCATTTCGACGGTGAGTTCGCTGACCCTCTCGCTGAGGCCGTCCGCGACCCTGGCCACTTGCGCGGCCACCTCTGCGTCATCCACCACGTGATCACCCTACCGGCGTGACAGTCGTATTCGTGCTGTAAACCGGCGAAGATAGTCCACATGGCAGAGCACGCGGGGACGATTCACCCGCCGAAGATCGAAACCTTCGATGTCGCCGCGGGCACGAATACCGACCCGAAGGGCACAGTTCGGGAAGTCGAGGAATACCGGGTCGAGCCGTTCGGGCTCTATATGGCCCGCCCCGCGCCCGGCCGCGCGCAGTTCCATTACCTCGAATCGTGGCTGCTGCCCGATCTCGGGCTGCGGCTGACGGACTTCTGGTTCAGCCCGGGATATGAGCGTGACCAGGACTTCTACCTCGATGTGGTCACGGTGGACCGCGACGGCGAGGTTTGGCGGGCCACGGACTGGTATCTCGACATCGTGCTGCGCGAGGGGCGTGACCTGGAGGTGCTCGACAGCGACGAGTTGCTCGCCGCGTCGGCGGCGGGCCTGCTCAGCCAATCGGATGCGCGGGGCGCGCTCGAGATCGCCTACACCACTGTCGCGGGACTCGCCGCGCACGACTGCAAACTGCGCGACTGGCTGTCCACAATGGACATCGAGCTGACCTGGCGAAGACACTGACGCCGGTCAGGGAGTCCAGCCGGTCCCGGCGGCCCAGGCCTCGGCGCGGTGGAAGGCCGCGTTGACCCAGTCCTGCTTCTCGTCGGCGTAGGCCTCGACGGTGCCGTCCGCGGCGTGCGCGCCGGCGAGCTCGCGCTTCACCGCGGCATAGGCGTCCCGCTCGTCCGGATTCTGGCGCAGCCACTCGGCGAACAGCAGCGCCAGGCGCCAGGCGGGGGTCTGCGTCGACCGCACGTGCAGGTTGACCGGCCGGCCCGGGTCGCCACCGAAGTGGAAACGTTTGGGCCACGGCGCCGCGGAACCGTCCTGCGGGTCGTCGGCCCAGTCCCCCTCGGCGCGCGGGAAACCCGCGTCGGAGAGGGCATCCGCGAACGCGTCGGCATCGTCCAAAGTGGACACTACGACCTGCAGGTCGACGATGTCCTTGGCCGGCCGGCCGGGCACCGACGTCGAGCCGATGTGGTCGGCCCGCAGCGCCCCCTCCCCCGTCGCCGCCCGGATCCGGGCGAGCGCGCGCGCCGCCTGCGCGGGCCATTCTTCGTTGTAGGGCACCAGCTTCGGCGACATCGGCGGCCGCGGCCGGCGCAACCGGACGTTCGCCTCGAACGGCACGAGCCGGTCCGCCCACAGCCGGTCGACCTCGGCCAGCACCACGTCTGGCGTGCCGCTGTTGTCGAGCCACACGTCCGCGGCCGCGCGCCGCTGCTCCTCGGTGGCCTGGGCGGCGATCCGCGCCCGCGCGTCGGTTTCGGGCATGCCCCGCACCTCGGTCAGCCGCTTGACCCGGACCTCGACCGGCGCGTCGACCACGAGCACGAGGTGGTAGCCGGCCGAGTACCCGCCTTCGACCAGCAGCGGGACGTCGTGCACGACGATCGCGTCCGGGGCGGCGGCCGCCATCAGCTCGGCGGTGCGGGCGCTGATCAGCGGATGCGTGATGCCGTTGAGCCGTTGGCGGGAGTCCTCGTCGCTGAACGCCTTCGCCGCGAGCGCGGGCCGGTCGAGCGCCCCGTCGGCGGTGAGGATGTCCGCGCCGAACGCCTCGACGAGCGCGGCGAGCCCTTTCGTCCCGGGTTCGACGACCTCACGGGCGAGCTTGTCGGCGTCGATCAGCACCGCCCCGCGTTCGGCGAGCCGGGCCGCGACCGTCGACTTGCCCGCCCCGATTCCACCGGTGAGCCCCACACGCAGCATGACCGCATTCAACCAGGAGACCCGTGATCGAACCGATACGGGTGACACGCCGACCAGGTATTACGCTTCTCGGCCACCGCGCGGGTACGCTGCGCGGCGGTAGGGCACCCACACGGAGGAACGATGCCAGGCAAGCACGCTGGCCGGCACCGGCTCGGCACACCGGGACTGGTGCACTGCATGGAGCACCGTCCGGTCGCGCTCGCCCTGGCGGAGTACCGCCGCACCTGGCTCACCGCCCTGCTCGTCCCGGCGCAGCACAGCCTCGCCGGCTTGCGCCGCCGCGCGGTCCTCGCCGCCCGCGAACGCGCCTGGGTCCCCGCCGTCACCTAACCCACCCGGCCGCGCCCGCCCCGGCCGCGTCGCCGCGCGTGTTGGCCCCCGGCGTCGCCGTGTTTGCGCCCCGCGCACGCATGTTGGCCCATGGCGTCGCCGTGTTGGCCGGTGGCGTCGCCATGTTTGCGCCCCGCGCGCGCGTGTTGGCCCGCGGCGTCGCCGAGTTTGCCGCCCGCGCGCCCGCCCGTCGCGTCTTCGTGTTTGCGCCGTGCGCGGCCAATTCACCGACGTGGCGGGCCAACACGCGCGCGGGAGGGGCGAACACGGGGGTGCCTCCCCCGACCGGGAGGCACCCCGCCTGCTCGTGTTCCTGCTCTTACTCCTGCTCCTGTTCCCCGGTCAGCCGGTGACCAGGGTGAGGCCGAAGGCCGAGAGGATCTCGTTCACCGGCTGGAAGAACGTCGTGCCGCCGCTGGTGCAGTCACCCGAGCCGCCCGAGGTGACGCCCTGGGCCTGGCTGCCGCTGACCCACGAGCCACCCGAGTCGCCCGGCTCGGCGCAGGCGTTGGTCTCGGTGAGCCCGGTGACCGTGCCCTCCTGGTAGTTCACGGTCTGGTTGGTCGCCTGGATCGTGCCGCAGTGCCAGCCCGACGTCGAACCCGACCGGCACACCGACGACCCGACACCCGCCGCGGACGAGCCCGTCACGGTCACGTCCGGGTTGCCATAACCGTCCACAGTGGACGTCGGGTTCCAGCTGGAGTTGGTCTGCACGAACGAGTAGTCGTTACCGGGGAACTCCGAACCCGCGAAGGTGCCCATCGCCGAACCGTCCGGGCCGGTCACCGTGTCGCCCGCGCTGCCGCAGTGCCCGGCCGAGACGAACCCGCCCTCGACCGAGAAGCCCACCGAGCACCGGGCCGCGTCGTTGATGTAATAGGCGTCGCCACCGACGATGTCGCCCGCGTACAGCCGCGGCGCGGCGGCCACCGAGTCGACGCGCACCGGGCCGGTGGTCTTGGCGTAGTCGACGAACTGCCGCACGGCCGGGCTGTCCGCGCCCTGCTTCACGGTGACCACCAGGGTGTTCGCCTTCTCGTCGACGTACCAGCCGGTGACGTCCTTCGGCGCGGTCTGGCCCGCGTGGCCGTCGATCGCGGACTTGGCCGCGTCGAGCGCCGCCTCGGTGTGGGCGACCGTGACCGCGTCCGCCCCGGTGGCACGGACCGCCGCGGCACGCGTGGCGTCGGTGACGCCGACGACGAGCTTGCCGGTCGCCGCGTCGTACCAGGAGCCGCCGAACGCGGTGCCCGCGGCGGACTGCGCGGCCGGGGCGAGGTTCATCGCCGCCGCTTCCTGCGCCAACCGGGTCTGCACCTGCTCCGCGGTCAGCCCGAAGTCACGCTGCATCGCGGTCTGCAGGGGCTGGGCGGCCGTCGCGGACGGCGCGAGGCACACCGCCACCACGGCACCCGCCGCGAGCCCCGCCGCCCCCATCGACTTCATCAGGGTCGTTCGCTTCATTCGATCGCTCTTTCGCTCGACTGCAGGGAGTGGGTCGCGCGACCACGCACCTGAGTCTCACTCGTTCGTGTGGGTTACCGAAACCCCGCGAAAGTAGGTTGGTGAATATCCCTCATATCCGGGACGGGCGACGTTCACCGGGCGGCAAGGGCGGGATCAGTTGACGCAGCCGGTCAGATCCGTGCTGTTCGCGCTGGGTACGACCGACCTCTCGGTGGTCGGCGGGGCGCTGCTCTGGGCCGCCTGCGCGGCGTCGCTCGACGGTGGCGCCGAGTAGGACGACACGCGCGTGCTCGTGCCGAGCAGGGTTTCGATGAACGACCGCACCTCGCCGGGGTCGACCTTGACCGCGTCGCCGTCGGATGGGGTCGCCAGGCTGAGCGACTGCACCGGGATGGTCTCGAACGTGAGCCCGTCGGAGCTGAGCCCGCGCATCTGCTGGGCGAACGTCAGGATGTCCCAGCCCGAGTCGATGAGCACCGACTGCTGCACGGCGCTGACCAGGCTGCTCAGCTTAACGGGGTTGGCCAGCGTGCCCGCGGCGAGCACCACCTTCGCCGCGCTGGACAGGAACGCCTGCTGGCGCGCGATGCGGTCGAGGTCGCCGTTGAGCAGCCCGTGCCGCTGCCGCACGAACGCCAGCGCCTGCGCGCCCGAGAGAACCTGTTCGCCCGCCGGGAAGTCCGCGCCGGAGTAGCTGTCGTGCACGGGCTCCTTCAGGCACACCGGGACCCCGCCGACGGCCTGGCTGAGCGTGTAGAAGCCGAGCAGGTTGACCGCCGCGTAGTGGTTGATGGTCAGCCCGGTGAACTGTTCGACGGTCTGGATCGCGGTGCGCGCGCCCGCCTGGTCGGCCTGCCGCTCGCGCTGCGGGCCCGTGACGCCGCGGCGCGACAGCTGGTCGAGCGCGGCCTGCTTGCCGTAGGTGTACGCGGAGTTGATCTTGTGTTTGCCGTAGCCGCCGGCGATCTGCACGTAGGAGTCGCGCGGGATCGAGATCGCGGTCGCCGCCCCGCCGCCTTCGGGGATGTGGACGACGATCATGGTGTCCGTGGTGTCGCCGCCCGCGCTCGCGTCGCCGGCGTGCAGCAGGTCGAGCACGTTCTGCGGGAGCGGGTTGCCCTGGGCGTCGGTGCGCGCGTCGATGCCGACGAGCAGGATGTTCTGCTCGTGTACGGGCACGTCCGGCGTGGTGCTGGGCAGCTGGGCCGAAGGTTCGATGACGTCGGCGGTCGCGAGGCCGTCGGTGAGCCGGTTGAGCTGCGTCCACCCGTAGCCGGTGGCGCCGAGCAGGAGGAGCGACGTCAGCCCGAGAGCCGTGTACGCGACAGGCTTCCAGCGCACCGCTTAGCCCCTCCCCCTGAATCACCCGAACCGGTGACTCCATCATCCAGGCTATTTCTGACAGTTTCCTGTGAATTCGACGCTGCGTTGTTGTCAACTTCACGTCAACGGGGGAGGAGCGCGGCGGGCCGCCGTCACGGGCAGGCTGGGCGAGCCCCGCCGCGCTCGCGCCGGGCGGCTCCCGAGGGGGAGTTAGGGGCCGGCCGGCTGGCTTGGGCTTACCAGCATGCGCCGCCTGGTTGGCCCCGCGGACCGGTATTCCTACCGACGTGGCTACGTACTTACGCATTCGCGAGTGTCGAGCTCGCCGTCCTGAATGTCCGACTCGCCGTCGCGAGCGTCGGACTCGCGGTCCTGAGCGTCGGACTCGCGGGGGCGCACGGGCGGCCCGCGCGAGTCGGACGTTCGCGACGCTGTGTCGGACGTTCGCGACGGCGAGTTCTACCTTCGCGTGCGGTTTTCGGCGAGCCAGGCGGCGATCTGAGCGCGTGAGGTGAAGCCGAGCTTGGCGAGAATGTTCTCCACATGGGTTTCCGCCGTGCGTTGCGCGATCACCAACCGGGCGGCTATCTCGCGGTTGCTCAACCCTTCCGCGACGAGCTCGGAGATCTCCCGCTCGCGCGGGGTGAGCCCGCCCTGAGGACCGGTCGCGCGCCGCACCGGCCGCCGTGGCTTGATCGCTTTCTCCGCCAGGGCAAAGGAAATCAGCTCATCCAGCCCAGCGCGCGAAGTCGCCTCGAACGCTGTCGTGAAGGCCTGCTCGCCGATCTCCTGCCGGGTCCGGTCCGCGCACTGCTCGTCGAACGACCGGTACGGGCTCAGCGCCGCGAGCCGGGCGCCGCACAGCCGCCACACCGCCTGCGCGGCGCCGAGCAGCCCCGCGGCCCGCTCGTGCTGCCCCAGCGCCCCAGCACACCAGGCGAGCCCGCCGATCGCGAGCGCCAGCTGGCTCCGGTCGTCGAGCCGCATCGCGATCGCCTCGCGCAACAGGCTCGCCGCGCGGCGATGGTCGCCGCGGCGCCATTCGTGGATCGCCACCGCCCATAGTGCGTAGGTCTTCGACCAGTCCGCCTGCCGCCGCTCGCACATCGTGAGCGCTTCCTGGGCGATCCCCGCGCCCGCGGCGTCGTCAAGGAAGAAGGTCAAGGCGGACAACAAGATCAGCGTGTTGAACACCTGGCGCTCGTGCCCGAGCCGCCGGTAGTCGGAAAGCGCTTTCTCCAGCCGGGCCCGGCCGCCGACGAGATCCCCGTCGAGGAAGCGGGACATCCCGGTGCACTGCGCGTAGCCGGCCTCCAGCGTCTCGTCGTCGAACCGCTCGGCGAGGATCCGCAGCTCCACCAGCATTTCGCGGGACTCGTCGTGCTCCCCCGCGCGCAACGCCAGGTACGCACAGGCTTCGAGCGCGTGCGCCCGGCCCAGCGTCGGTTCGCCGCCGAGCGCCAGTACCGCCACGAGCCAGCGGTGTCCTTCGATCACAAACCCGCCCATGGACCAGAAATCCCGCAACGCCGAGGCGATTTCCCAGGCCTGCCCGACATGCCGGGAGTCGGTGACGCAGTGTTCCAGTGCCGCACGGAAGTTCGCGTGCTCGCGCCGCACCCGGTCGACCCACTCCAGCTGCCGCGGACCGAACGACTCGGCCTCGTACCGGCGCGCCAGCGTGACGGCGTACGCGACCTGCCGGGTGTGCGCCGCCTCGGCATTGCCGGACTCGCCGAGCTTGATGGTGCCGTACTCGCGCACGGTCTCCAGCATCCGGTACCACGCGCCCCGGCCGTAGGTTCCGTTGCGGCGCACCAGGATCGACTTGTCCACCAGCGCGGCGACCAGGTCGAGCACCTCGGTGGCGCCGATGCCGTCACCCGCGCACAGCGCCTCCGCGGCGTCGAGGTCGAACCCGGCGGCGAGCACGGAAGTCGCCGCCCACACCGCCTGTTCCCGTGGCGTGCACAGCTCGAAGCTCGACGCGACGGTCGCCTCCAGGGTCTGCTGGCGTGCCGGCGCGGTGCGGATTCCGTTGGTGAGCAAGCGAAATCGGTCGTCGAGCCGGTTCAGGATCTGCTCCAGCGACAGCACCCGCAGCCGGGTCGCGGCGAACTCGATGGCGAGTGGGATACCGTCCACCCGGCGGCAGATGCGCGTGACGAGGTCACGGTTTTCCTTGTCCACCACGAATCCGGGCAGCACGGCCGCCGCGCGGTCACCGAACAGCGCCACGGACTCGCCGTCGCCGGGCTCGCGGTGGCGGCCCGGCACCGGCAGCGGCGGCACGACCAGCACCTGCTCGCCGTCGGCGCGGAGAATTTGCCTGCTGGTGGCCAGAATCCGGACTCCGGGCGTCGCGGAAAGCAGTTTGCCCGCCAGTACCGCGCAGGCGTGCACAAGGTGTTCGCAGTTGTCGAGGACGAGCAGCAACCGCTTGCCTTCGAGGTGTTCCATCAGCATTTCGCCGGACACGCCGAGCGCGGCGGCGATCGCGCCCGGCACCAGCGCGGGATCGCTGACCTCATCGAGGCGCACGAACCAGACCCCGTCGGGAAACGCGCGCCGCAGCCCAGCGCCCGCGCGCAACGCGAGCCGCGTCTTGCCGACTCCGCCCATTCCGGTGAGGGTGACCAGCCGCGAGCCGGTGAGCAGCCGTTTCGCCTCGGACAACTCGGACCGCCTGCCGACGAAGCTGGTGAGCTCTGCCGGCAGGTTGCCCGGATTCCGCGGCGGGTCCGTCACAAAGCCCGATTCTAATCCGGTTTTCCCGTTACAGAATCGAATTCGAGCATTGCGGGGATGATCGAAATTCCCTATCAGAGCTAAAAGTTGGGCATTGACCAGCGCCGGTGTCATGGAGCCGCGAAAGTGAGCGCCGGCAGCCCGCGCGCCCCCGGCCGGTAGCGGAACAATGCGCCCGCCTGCGGCTGAGTTCCGGCTTCGATGCCCTGGCGGGAGGTGGTGATGTACAGCTCGTCGAGCCCGGGGCCACCGAACGTGCACGCGGTGACCTGCGTGACCGGCAGTGACACGTGCTCTTCGAGTGTCCCGTCCGGCTGGTAGCAGCGCACCGCGCCGCCGCCCCACAACGCGATCCACAGCCGCCCGTCGGCGTCGACCGTCATACCGTCCGGGGAACCGGCGGCCGCGGGGATCTCGATCAGCGGACGGCGCCCGGTGAGACCATGTTCGGCGCTGTAGCCGAACGCGTCGACGCGATGCGTCGGAGTGTCGATGTAGTAAGCGGTTCCGCCGTCCGGGCTCCACGCCAGGCCGTTGGAGATCGTCACGCCGGTGAGCACGGTCGACACAGCGCCACCGGCGTCGAGCCGGTAAAGGCTGCCCGCACCGGCGGCCTCGCTGTACGCCATCGATCCACAGTAGAACCGGCCGTCCGGATCGCAGCCACCGTCGTTCATCCGGATCCCGTTGTCCGGCCACAGTTCCGGGAACGGCACGACGTTCTCCAGCGCGGCGTCGGCGAGTGCGAACCCCCGTTCCAGCGCGAGCACCACTCCCCCGTCCGCACGCGGGCGAAGCGCCGCGGCCACCGTGCCGACATGCGTGCGGCGCACCCGCCCGGCGCGGAGTTCCAGCACGTCCCCGGCCGCCATGTCGACCCACCGCAGGCCCGGCCAGCCCGCATGCCATACCGGTCCTTCCCCGTGCGCCGCAACGGGTTCGGTCATCTGGTCCACTGTGGACATTCCTACTCCACCATCTGCTTGACAGCCCGGGTCGTCGTCTCGATCAGCTTACGCATCGCCCGGTGCGCGGCGACGGGGCGGCGCCCGCGCACGGCGACGAGCACCGCCTCGTGCAGCGGCAGGGTCGCGACGACCCCGCCGGGCGCGTGCGAACTGGCCTCCAGCCCGTGGTACAGACCGGTCTCCAGCAGCCGGCCGAGCTGCTCGATCAGTTGGTTGCCGCTGGCCTTCAGCAAGGTCAGATGAAAGGCGAGGTCGGCGTCGACGAACGCGTCCTCGCCGTCGGGCAGCGCCGGCGCGTGCGCCTCCATCCGGACGTAGGCCTCCCCGAGCGTCGCGATCTGCTCGTCCGTGGCCCGCTCGGCCGCGAGCTGCGCGGCGCCCGGCTCGACCATCAGGCGCAGTTCGAGCAGTGCCTCCAGGAAGTCGGGGTTGGCGACACGGCCGTGCCAGTTGATGACCTCGCGGTCCATCAGGTTCCACTGATCGCGCGGCAGCACCCGGGTGCCCAGCCGCGGCCTCGGCTCCACCAAACCCTTGGCCGCCAGTGCCTTCACCGCTTCGCGGACGCCGCCGCGGCTCACGTCCAGCTGCGCGGCCAGCTCGGCCTCGTTGGGCAGCTGCGCTCCGGCGGGCAGCTCGCCGGACACGATGCGGCGGCCGAGCCACTCGACCACTCGTCCGTGGATCGTCCGGTGCGGGCCGAGCGGCCCCCCCTTGTTCGTCCTCACGGCGCAATCCTCAAATCATACATACATAAAGTCAAACGATGATTGTTGTCCGAATTGTTACCTTCCCGGGGATTCTCTGTCACCCAGCCTTGACGGATTCGACGAATCATCCAATGATTCAGGCACGCTTGTAGTGCCCGAGTTCCCCGTTGAAGTGGATGGGTGGTTGATCATGAGCGATGGGCAGGCCGCGACTTCGCGGAGAACCGCACTCAAATTCCTGGGGGCAGGTGGTGGCGCGGTCGCCGCGAGCGCGCTCCTGTCCGCCTGCAACGGTGCGCAGAGCAACACCAGCGCCGGCGGCGTCGGCGCCTTCCCGAGCACACCGCCGTGGCGGTTCACCTTCATCAACCACGTGACGACGAACTCCTTCTTCGTGCCGACCAAGAACGGCCTGGCCGACGCGGCGAAGCTGCTCGGGCTGCCGGAGCCGCAGTGGACGGGGTCCACCGAAGGCAACGTGTCGGAGATGGCGAGCGCGATGTCGACCGCCATCAATGGCAACGTCGACGGCATCGCGGTCGCGCTGACCGACAACAACGCCTTCGTCGCGCCGACCAAACAGGCACTGGCCAAGGGCATCCCGGTCATCGCCTACAACGCGACCGCGGCGGGCAACTACCCGCTCACCTACGTGGGCCAGGACCTCTACCAGTCCGGTTTCCTGATGGGACAACGGATCGCGCGGGACGTCACCTCCGGCACGATCCTGGTCGGGATCTCCCAGCCCGGCGGCAACAACGTGCAGCCGCGGCTGGACGGCATCACCGACGCGTTGAAACAGGCCGCGCCCAGCGTGCAGGTGCTGTCCATCAACACCGGCGCGGAGCAGGCCAACGAGCTCAACGCGATCACCGCCGCCTACGACGGGCACACCGACGCGAAGGGCGTCTACGCCGTGGACGCGGGCAGCACCGCGTCCATCGCACAGCTGATCAAGAACCGCGGGATCCAGGGCAAGATCCACGCGGGCGGGTACGACACACTCACCGACACGCTCAACGGCGTGCAGTCGGGCGCACTGGACTTCACCATCGACCAGTCCGCCTACCTGCAGGGCTTCCTGCCGGTGCTCTACATGTACCTGTTCCGGCTGTCCGGCACGCTCGTCTCGCCGCCGTTCACCGACACCGGCCTCACGTTCGTCACCAAGGAGAACGTCGGGCCGTACATCTCGGCGAACAGCCGGTTCGAGGGCGGCCCGAAGAACGACCTCGTGCCGATGCCCTCGTCCATCCCGCTGCCCGCGGCCACCGGCGCGACGCACTGAGGGAGTGGCGCTTTCATGACCGACGCGCTGACCGACAAGCGCTCCGGCCGTACCGAGCCGGGCGGCGAGCCGCCCCGCGGCGGGTTCTGGCTCGGCCTGATCCGGGTCAAGGAGCTGTCCATCCTGGTGGTGACGATCGCCGTGGCGATCTATTTCAGCCTCACCAGCGGGCCCGGCTTCTCGACCCCGGCGAACTATCACACGATCGCGCAGTACGTGGCGCCGTGGGCGATCGTCGGCGCGGGCGAGGTGATGGTGCTGATCTGCGGGCAGATCGACCTGTCCGCCGGGTTCGTGTTCACCCTCTCCCCGTTCGTGCTGATGTTGTTCTACAACAACGGTGTCCCGCTGTTCCTGGCGGTGATCCTGGCGGTCGCGGTCAGTGCCGCGATCGGCGTGGTGAACGGACTGGTGCACACGATCTTCGGGTTGTCCGCGTTCATCACCACGCTCGGCATGGCGTTCCTGCTGTGGGGGCTGTCGCTCATCATCTCGGGCGGCTCCCCCGTCAGCGCGCCGACCGGCAGCTGGGTGGTCTCGGTGTTCGGCGGCTGGGGCTGGTCGGAGTTCCTCTGGGCCGTCGTGATCGTCGCGGTGATGCAGGTCGTGCTGTCCACCACCCGGTTCGGGATCGCCACCCAGGCGACCGGCGGTAACCCGATCGGCGCCGCCGAATCGGGTATCCGCACCAACCGGGTCAAGGTCGTCTGCTTCACGATCGTCGCCGGGCTCTCCGGGCTCGCGGGGATCCTGCAGGGCACCCGCGTCGGCTCGTACGACCCGACCAACGGCGGGTTCAACACGATGTTCTTCGGGGTCGCCGCGGCGGTCATCGGCGGTACCGCCCTGCTGGGCGGGTCCGGCACGGTGATCGGCGCATTCCTCGGCGCGCTGCTGCTCGGGCTGGTCTACGACGGGTTCAACCTCACCGGGATCAGCGCGAACGGGTTCTACGTGGTGCTCGGCGCCGCCATCCTGATCGCCGCGCTGCTCAACGTCTACCTGTCCGTGATCCGCAAACGGCTCGGGAGGCAGTGATGAGCGACAATGCCGGAGGCCCGTTCATCACTGCCGACCGGGTGCGCGGCCCGGGTGCGGGTGTCCCGCAGGGACACAGTCGCAAGACACGGAGGCAGTGATGAGCGAAGAGGTGATGCGGGTCGAGCACGTCAGCAAGAGCTTCGGCCCGGTCCAGGCGCTGTCCGATATCAACCTGTCGGTCAGCAGGGGTCAGATCCTGGGGCTGATCGGGGACAACGGTGCCGGCAAGTCGACCCTGATCAAGATCCTGACCGGGTACCACCAGCCCGACGGCGGCCGGCTGGTCTTCGAGGGGCAGCCGGTGCAGCTGAAGTCGGTGACGCACGCGCGGAGCCTGGGCATCGAGACGGTGTTCCAGGACCTCGCGATGATCAACGACCTGCCGGTGTACCTGAACCTGCACCTGAACAAGGAGCTCGTGCACAAACCGCTGCCGTTCCTGCGGCGGCGTGAGATGAAGCGGCGGGCCAGGGAGGCGCTCGACGCGATCGGCATCAACATCCCGTCGGTCACCGCCGAGGTCGGGCAGCTCTCCGGCGGGCAGCGGCAGGCGATCGCCGTGGCGCGCTCGGTGTACTCCGGCAACGCGAAGCTGCTGCTGCTCGACGAACCGCTCGCGGCGATGGGCGCCAAGGAGGGCGGGCTCATCCTCCGGCTGCTGGCCCAGCTCAAGCAGCGCGGCGACATCGCGATCATTCTCATCGCGCACAACTACAGCCAGGTGGTCGACGTCTGCGACCGGGTGAACCTGTTGCAGCACGGGGAGATCACGTTCGACAAGGCATCCAAGGAGACCTCCGTGTCCGAGCTGCTCGAGCTCGTGCACGCCGAATACCGGGTGAACACCGGAACATAAGAAAATAACTGGGAGGGTCAATGGGGACCGAATTCTCGCGCCGTACCGCCATCGCGGCCGGCGCGGCGGGTGCCGCCGCGGTAGGGTTCGCGGGCGTGAGCCCCGCTGCGGCCGCCGGCAAGGCGCCTTCGGTGACAAGAGAGAATTTCGGCAAGGCCGACGGACAGACCGTCTACCGCTACACCCTGGAAAACGGGCGCGGGATGAGGGTCCGGATCCTGACCTACGGCGGGATCATCCAGACTCTCGAAGTGCCCGACCGGCGTGGTCACACCGCGAACGTCGTGCTCGGTTTCCCGACGCTGGCGGACTACGTCGCGAAGAACAGCCCCGAAGCCGGCGGCGGTGTCTACTTCGGAGCGCTGATCGGGCGGTACGCCAACCGGATCGCCAAGGGAACGTTCACTTTGGACGGTCAGACCTACCACGTTCCGGTCAACAACAACGGAAACAGCCTCCATGGTGGACTCGTCGGGTTCGACAAGAAAGTGTGGGACGTCGCGCCGGTGCCCGGTGGCATCAAACTGAGCCTGACCAGCCCCGATGGCGACCAGGGTTACCCCGGCACGTTGAAGGCCACCGTTACGTACACTTTGGACAGTCAGAACCGGCTGAGTATCGAGTACACGGCGACCACGGACAAGCCGACCGTGCTGAACCTGACCAACCACTCGTACTGGAACCTCGCCGGTGAGGCGTCCGGCGACATCTACGACCAGAAGCTGCAGATCACCGCCGACCGGTACACCCCGACCGACACCACGCAGATCCCGACCGGCGAACTCGCGCCGGTGGCGGGCACGCCGTTCGACTTCCGGACCCCCACGGCGATCGGCGCGCGCGTCAACGACGACGACCCGCAGCTGATCACCGGTCAGGGCTATGACCACAACTGGGTGCTCAACCGCTCCGGTTCGCTTTCGGTCGCGGCGCGCGCCTCGGACCCGTCGAGCGGGCGGACGCTGACCGTGCTGACGGATCAGCCGGGCCTGCAGTTCTACTCGGGCAACTTCCTCACCGGCACGCTGGTCGGCACGGGCGGGAAGACGTACCGGCAGAGCTACGGGTTCGCGCTGGAGACGCAGCACTTCCCGGACTCGCCGAACCAGCCGTCGTTCCCGAGCACCGTGCTGCGCCCGGGCCAGACCTACCGCACGACGACGGTCTTCGCGCTCAGCGCTTAGTGCTCCGACGGCGGCGTCGCGGGTTTTATCGGCTCGCGGCGCCGCCGTTGGCTGTTTTAGGTTCGTTCCGTGCAGATCAGGCCCGAAACGGGCGCGGACCACGAATCGGTCGAGCGCGTACAGGAGTTGGCGTTCGCCGACGCGCGCATTCCCACGCTCGTGTCGACCTTGCGCACCGCGGCGGCCCCGCTGCCGCCGGTTTCGCTGGTGGCTTCCGTCGACGGTCAGGTCGTCGGGCACGTCATGCTGTCGGCCAGCCGCCTCGACGCGCCGCGGCGGCTGGTGGACGTGTACGTGTTGTCGCCGCTCGGTGTGCTGCCGGACTTCCAGCGGCAAGGGATCGGCACGCGGCTCGTCGAGCAGGCACTCGCCGCCGCGCGGGACGTGCCGCTGGTGTTCCTGGAAGGTTCGCCCGCGTACTACGGCAAACGGGGTTTCACCGGCGCCGTCGCACTGGGCTTCCGCGCTCCGTCGCTGCGCATCCCGGAGCCCGCGTTCCAGGTCGCGCCGATGCCGCCCTACGAGCCGTGGATGACGGGCACCCTGGTGTATTCGGCCCCGTTCTGGGACCTGGACTGCGTGGGCCTGCGCTGACTCAGCGGGTGAGCCCGGTGAGGTCCAGCCGCAACGGACGTTCCATGACGGTGCTGAGCGTGTCCGTGTGCTCGCCAGTGGCGCGGTAGGCGCCGTCGTCGAGGACATACGTGTGCACGGTCAGCGTGAGCGCGCCACTGGCCGGGCTCTCGACGCACCAGAAATGCGGGATCCCGGCCTCGGCGTAGGCAAGTGGCTTGGCACCGCGATCCTCGCGCCGGCTTCCCCGCGACACCACCTCAACGACGAGCAGCACCCGGTCCCCCGGGATCGGCCGGGTGGTCAGGGGCAACTCGTCCGCGAAGATCACCAGATCGGGGGCTACATAGTCCAGCGGCTCCTCGGCGAGGAGCACATCGACGTGGGTCTCCAGTTGCCAGCCGTCCGATAACCGCGGTTCGAGCAGCGCCGCGAGACGGCGGCTGATGCGCTGGTGCAGCGGTAGGAGGCTCGGGTTCACAATGAGGGCTCCGTCGAGGACTTCGACCCGGCTGTCCTCAGGCAACGAACTGATGTCGGCCAGAGTCCATCCACCGGGTGGCGGAAAGAACCAGTCGTTCGACAGGGCCGTCATACCACTCGCCTCATCGTCCACGCACCATACTCGACAATCGCCCTGCCACCACGAACGAGGATCAGGCTAGTGATGCCGCATCGCGGCACCTGCCTCGGCGAGCGCTCTACCGCGGCGCGTTAATTCCTGTCGCGGGCACGCGGTCGCCGATACTGTCGGGGCCATGGGGATGGATGTGATCGAGACCGAGGACGAGCTTCGTGCGCTGATCGGGCTGCCGAATGGTGCGGCGCTGCGTAAGGAGCGGCCGAAGCTGCACGAGCTGGACCGGCAGTGGCTCGCGGCTTCGCCGTTCTGCCTGATCGCCACCGCCGACGCTCGTGGCGCCTGCGACGTCTCCCCCAAGGGCGACCCGCCCGGGTTCACGGTCGTCCTCGACGACGCGACGATCGCGATCCCCGAACGGCCCGGCAACAAGCGTGCCGACGGGTTCCGCAACATTCTCGCCAACCCGCACGTCGGGCTGCTGTACTTCATCCCCGGCCGCAGCGACACGCTGCGCGTCAACGGCCGGGCCCGGCTCGTCCGGGACGCGCCGTTCTTCGACGACATGATCGTCAAGGGACACCGCCCGATGCTGGCGATCGTGGTCCAGATCGAGGAGATCTTCCACCACTGTGCCAAGGCGTTCATGCGCTCGCACCTGTGGAAACCCGAGACGTGGCAACCGGATTCGGTGGTGCCGCGCCCGGTCATCGCGCAAACGCTGGAACGCCCCAGGGACTCACTCGACGAACTCGAGCGCTACTACGGCGCCGAGTACGCGGCGAAGCTCTACCGCTGATTACTCGGGCGGGCTGCCGCCGGCGTGGGCACCTGACGGCGCCTCCTCCTCGGCGTGCGGGACAGGCCTCCCGGTGAGCCCGATGTGACCTTCCGCGCGCAAGCGTTCCACCAGGTGCGGATAGTGCAGCTCGAACGCCGGACGCTCGGAGCGAATCCGGGGCAACTCGGTGAAATTGTGCCGCGGCGGCGGGCAACTGGTGGCCCATTCCAGCGAATTGCCGAAGCCCCACGGATCGTCCACTTCGACCCGCTCACCGAACCGGTAACTGCGCATCACATTGTAGATGAACGGCAGCATCGACGCACCGAGAATGAACGCGCCGATCGTGGAAATGGTGTTCAGGGTGGTGAAACCGTCCGACGGCAGATAGTCCGCGTAACGACGCGGCATCCCCTCCGCGCCGAGCCAGTGCTGCACCAGGAACGTCGTGTGGAACCCGATGAACGTGGTCCAGAAATGCAGCTTCGCGAGCGGCTCGTCGAGCATGCGCCCGGTCATCTTCGGGAACCAGAAATAGACCCCGGCGAACGTCGCGAACACAATAGTGCCGAACAGGACGTAATGGAAGTGCGCGACCACGAAATACGAGTCGTGGATGTGGAAGTCCAAGGCGGGCGCGGCGAGGATGATACCGGTCAGCCCGCCGAGCAGGAAGGTCACCAGGAACCCGACGGACCACAGCATCGGGCTGTCGAACGAGATCTGCCCCTTCCACATCGTGCCGATCCAGTTGAAGAACTTGATCCCGGTCGGCACCGCGATCAGGAAGGTCATGAACGAGAAGAACGGCAGCAGCACCGCGCCGGTCGCGAACATGTGGTGTGCCCACACCGCGAACGACAACGCTGTGATCCCGAGGGTGGCGAACACCATCAGCCGGTAACCGAACAACGGTTTCCGGCTGAACACCGGAATGATCTCGGTGACGATGCCGAAATAGGGCAGCGCGATGATGTACACCTCGGGATGGCCGAAGAACCAGAACAGGTGCTGCCACAGAATCGCCCCGCCATTGGCGGGGTCGAGCGCGTGCGCGCCGATCAATCGATCGGCCAGCAGCGCGAACAGCCCCGCGGTCAGGATCGGGAACACCGCGAGCACCAGGATCGAAGTGAACAGGATGTTCCAGGTGAAAATCGGCATCCGCCACATCGTCATCCCGGGACAGCGCAGGCACACGATTGTCGTGACCATGTTGACCGCGCCCAGGATGGTGCCGAGACCGGACACGATCAGCCCCGCCGCCCACAGGTTGCCCCCGACCCCCGGCGAATGCGTGTAATCCGTCAGCGGACTGTAGGCGGTCCAGCCGAAATCGGCCGCGCCACCCGGGGTCGCGAACGACGACAGCACGATCAGCCCGCCGAACAGGAAGAGCCAGTAGGAGAACGCGTTCAGCCGCGGGAACGCGACATCGGGTGAGCCGATCTGCAGCGGCAGCACCAGATTGGCGAACGCGAACACGTTCGGCGTCGCGTACAACAGCAACATGATGGTGCCGTGCATGGTGAAAAGCTGGTTGTACTGCTCGTTCGACAGGAACTGCAGGCCCGGCCGCGCCAGCTCGCCGCGCATGAGCAGCGCCAGCGCGCCGCCGACGACGAAGAAACCCAGCGACGTGAACAGGTACAGCATGCCGATCTGCTTGTGGTCGGTGGTCCTGGCGTAACGTAGGATCGCCTGTCCTCGCCGGTGCCGGGCCGGGAGGTCGTACCTGTTGCCCAGGACGATGGGCCGGGCGCGCATTTCCGTCATCGCATCCTCGCCTCCGTCGCCCACAGTGCCGACCTGGCCTACCCACTGTCCTCCGGTCACAAAAGCCAATCAAGCCCTCAATCCGCGAACGGCGTGGCACGACGTTTCCTTTTGCGACGGTTTCCCGGGCGGCGACGAAGGGTAGTCCCTACCCGTTGGTAAAAGTCGGGGAGAGAAGTCCGATGCGAAGCCGTGTGGAAATCACCCTGGTGAGGGCCCCCGAGGCACCGCGCCGGGCGCGGCGGTTCGTCGGCGGGATATGCCTCGGCTGGCAGGTCGGCGTGCTCGCCGGCGATGCCGAGCTGGTCGCGAGTGAGCTGGTGGAGAACACCTTGCGGCACACCGAATCGATGCCGAAACTGAGCCTGGAGCTGCGGCGCGGCGAACTGACCATCGCGGTCGCCGACGACAGCCCGCACCGCGCCTATGTCCGCGCGGACGGGCATCCCGGCGGGTTCGGCATGGTGCTGATCGAGCAGACCGCGCGTGATTGGGGGTGCACGCCCTCGGATTCCGGCGGTAAGACGGTGTGGGCCCGGCTCATGCCCTAAATAATCCTTCACGAACGAACGATTTGCCTTGCATGCTTCCGCGGGCGACCGTACGGTCGGTGGTGAGCGGCTGGACGGGCAGCCGCGCCGGAGAGCGAAAAATGTACGCGACCGGCATTTCCCTGGGCCTTGGTCAGCGCCAGTTCCGCTTTCGGAGAAACCTTCGACGGATCGGGAGAGGCTGTGCACATCTCGAACGACGTCCGGATCGACACCGAACAGCGACAGGGCGGCATCATGCTGGCCCGCACGGCGGGCGAGATCGACGCGCTGGGCGCACCCCGTCTGCGCGAGTTCGTCGGCGACCAGCTCACGGCCGACCGTCGCTTCGTCCTCGACCTCGACGAGGTCACCTTCCTCGGCTCGGCCGGGCTGCAGGTGCTGCTGGACACCGACCAGGCCGCCGCGCGGCAGCACCTGCGCTGGGCGCTGGTCGGCAATTCGCGGGCGGTGGCCAGGCCGCTGGAAGTGACAGGGCTGGCGCCCCGGTTGCCGCTGCAGCCCACGGTGCCGGCCGCCCTCGAGGTCGTCTCCGCCCCCTGACCGTCCACAGTGGACCGGGCACGGGCGGACCATGAGGCGGTCCCACGAACTGAGCGGCGACGACAAGACCGTCCTGTTCACGCAGCTGGCGGAGACCGGCGCCGGTGAGCGGCGCCGGGAAGAGCTGCGGACGGCGCTGGTCACCGAGTACCTGCCGGTGGCCGAGCACATCGCGCGCCGGTTCGCCGGTCGCGGCGAGGCGCACGAGGACCTGGTGCAGGTCGCGCGGGTCGGCCTGATCAACGCGGTGGACCGGTTCGAACCCGGTCGCGGCACGGATTTCCTGTCCTTCGCGGTGCCGACCATCATGGGCGAGGTCCGCCGGCACTTCCGGGACGCGAGCTGGTCGGTCCGGGTGCCACGGCGCCTCAAGGAGCTGCACCTGCAGATCAGCCGGGCCAGCGGGGAGCTCGGGCAGCGCCTGGGCCGGGCACCGACGCCGTCGGAGATCGCCCGCACGCTCGGCCTCAGCGTCGACGAGGTCAGCGACGGCCTGCAAGCCGGGAACGCTTACGCGGCGGTCTCGGTCGACCGGCCCACCGGCGTGGAGGGCGATTCCGCGTCGCTGGCCGACACGCTGGGTGAGGAGGACAGCGGGCTCGAGTCGGTCGAGAATCACGAAGCCCTGCGGCCGCTGCTGCGCGAGCTGCCCGAGCGCGAGCGGCGGATCCTCATGCTGCGGTTCTTCGGGAACCTGACGCAGACGCAGATCGCCGCGCGGGTGGGCATCTCGCAGATGCACGTCTCGCGCCTGCTCGCCCAAACCCTCCAGCAACTGCGCGAGAAGCTCACCGACGACCTCGGCTGAGCCCGCAGGGGTCAGGGGCGCATGATGAGACAGCTGCTGGAGGCCGTGGCGAGCAGGGTGCCGGCCGCGTCGCGCAGGTCGGCCTCGCCGAACGAGACTCGTGAGCCCGCCTTCACCACGCGGCCGTGCGCCCGCAGCTCACCGGCGGACGGGTGGATCGCCTTGAGGTAGCTGACCTTCAGCTCGATCGACGAGTAGCCCACTCCGGCCGGCAGCAGTGTGTGCACGGCGCAGCCGATCGCCGAGTCGAGCATCGTGGCGGCGACCCCGCCGTGGATCATGCCGATCGGGTTGTACAGCGACTCGTCCAGCGTCGCGGCGAACTCGACGTCGCCCTCCTCGACGCGGGTCAGCCGCATGTTCAGGTGCGCGCCGATCGGGGCCGCCGGCATCGTCCCTTCGGCGACCGCGGTCATGTACTCCAGGCCGCTCATCGCCCGCCCGCGCTCCGCCGAAGCCAGCGGGTCCTGCCAGGTGATCGTCTTCTGCCGGAGGTCCTGTTCCACCGTCATGCGCGCTCCTAAGACAGTCGTCATAACCGCCGTCATCGTATGACAACTGTCTTAACGAGGCACGGCCGCCAGCGCCCCGCGCATCCCCTGGTTCATCTGGCTCAGCCGGGCTGTCAGCGCCTCGACCTCGTCGTCCGTCCAGCCGGACAGGGCCCATTCGACGAAGGCGAGATGCTGGTCACGCCACCGGTCGAGATGGGCGGCGCCGGCTTCGGAGACCCGGATCAGGCTCGCGCGCCCGTCCTGCGGCGCCGGCCGCCGCTCGATCAGCCCGGCCGCGGCCAGCTGCGCGATCTGCCTGCTGATCACCGACAGATCGACCATCTTGCGCTTGGCCAGTTCCGACGGCCGGACCTCGCCGTGCTGCCTGAGCTCCGCCAGCAGCATGAGCGCGGCGGGATGCAGCTCGCCGCCGTCCCGCTGCGACGACTGGGTGATCCAGGCGTGCTGCAGCTGCCCGGCGGTGCGCAGCTCGCGCATCAGCGCGACGGCTTTGTCGTCGCTGACCCCCATGACTCACCTCCGAATTTGGTTGACACATACAACTATAGTCACCGGCGGTCAGGTACCACGTTCGGCGCAACCCCGGCCTCGATCCGGACACGATCCGGCGATGATCGTCTCCGGCGCTCGACTGCTCGCGTCGTTACCTGACGTGGACGGGATGGAAAGCCTCCGGCACGCCATCGCGACGATCCCGATTCCCGGGGCGCCGCCACGGCTTTCCCACCAGGGGGCGGCCGTCGGCCTCGCGCTGCTCGACACCGCGCTGCGGCTCAACCACGTCCGCAGGCTGACCGAGCGGCTCACCGTCGTCGAGCACGGCAGCGCGCGCCGGATCACCGAGATCGACGTCGGGCTCAAGCTGCTCGACGAGGGCCAGCGCCAGGCAACCGCCGAACTGCCGGGGCTGATCGGCAAGGAGCACGGCGGCACCGGCACGCACCAGCGGGCGCTGTGGGTGCCGCTCGCCAGGCTGCCGCGCCGCGACGTCTCGCCGGTCGACGTGTACGACGGCGCCGGCCACAAGCTGCCGCGCCTGACCCAGCACGAGGCGTCCCGGCTCGTCGCGTCCGGGCTTTACCGGCTGCTGCGCGGAATCCTGGCCGGTGACGAGCACGCGCAGTCGGCGAAACAGGAGCTGAACACGTTCCTCTACCGCGTGCACGAGCCACGCTGGCTGGTGCAGCGGGCGTTGGTGACGCTGCTGTCCGAGCGGACCCATCCCGACGACGAGTTCCACCTGGAATCCGCCGAGGGCACCGTGCCCGGCTACGCGAAGCAGTGCCGGGACATGGCGTTGCGCGTGCTGGACGACTACGCGCACCTGCTCGTCGAGTACACGCAACTGCTGGACATCGCCGTCCGCGAGTACCTGCTCGTGGTCGCGCTCGACGAGTCGGTCGACGAGTACCGGCTCACCTACGAAACCCCGTTACAGGTCAACGCGAACGTGCCGCGCTGGGCCGAGCAGCGGCAGCGTGTGCTCGCCAGCCGCCGCGGCTACTTCGTCACCTACGAGACCACGATCCCCGCCACCCTCAAGTCGTATCACCTGGTGGCGAGCACCTCACCGGAGGCGGAGATCGGCCGCATGTACCTGTCCACCGACGCCGACCGGCAGCTCGTGGCCGGTCTCGCCGCCGACCTCGAGTCGCTGGCCGAACGCCAAGAGGCGGCGGCCATCGAGGAGTCCGGTGGCTCCCGGCACAAGATCCTCGAGCTGCAGGCGCAAACGGTACTGCGCAGGCTCGCGGATCTGTTGCGGCGCCGGAAGTGGGAGGCCGGGCAGTCCGGGGTCGCACTGCCTGCCGAGAACCTGCCCGCGTGTCATGTGCTCGCGGCCGCCGCCATCACCGGCGACGCGGTCCGCACCTATTCGAACGAGCTCGACAACTCGCTGCGGCGGCATCCGCGGTTCACCGTCGCGAATCTGCGGGCGGCCGCGGCGGAGCTGGTGGACCGGCAGGTGGGACAGGACCTGGTGCTGGTCGGCACCGTCAGCGACAACGAGGCGCGCGCGTACTGGCGCCGGGCGGCGGCCGACGACGCCAGCGGCGAGCAGGTGCGCGTGCGGGCCGGGCTGGTGCTCAAGGACTCCACGAAATCGGGACCGTTCAACGTGATGCTCTACACGCTGGGCGTCGCGCTGGTCTCGTTCGGACTCGGCTGGCTGCTCGCGGGCACCCCGTGGCCGTACGGGCCCGGGGCGCGGGAAGCCTTGACACATATCGAAGACGGCCAGTCGGTGATCACGATGTTGTTGCTGGTGCCCGGTTTTCTCTACACCCGGCTCTCGCTCCCACCGCGCCGGACGGTGGTCGGCTACCTCGGCACCCTGCCGCGGGCCCTGGGACAGCTGAGCATCGCGGCCACCGCGGCGTTCGCGGCCACGATCGCCACCCGCAGCAGCGCCCCGGTCGTGCAGGCCACCCTCACGATCGCGGTCGCGCTGCCCGTGCTGGCCGCGCTCTTCCTGCTCGCCCAGCATTCCTGGCACGAGTTCACGGTGCCGCTGGCCCGGATCGGGGTGCCCCGCTGGGTCGGCACGCCGAGCCGGCGCGGCCAGCTCGAACCCGACGTCCGCTTCGACTCCACTGGAGGTGCCGATGGCGCTCATCCCCGGCGATCCGCGCGCGTCGATCCGCAACGTCGCCGATCTGGCTAGGGCCGGCCTGGAGATCGCCCGGCGGTCGGTGACCAAAGTGGACTTCGAGGTGCACCATGTCCGCTCGCGCCAAGGGTATCTGCACGAGCTGACCACCGGCGCGAACCTCCTGGAGACGGTGTCGTCGGCGACGAACGGGGCCGGTGTCGTGATCGGGACGCGCACCCCGGTGGACGGCGCCGAGACCGTCGAGCTCGACGACGGGCCGCAGCACGCCGAACCGCCCCAGCAGATCGCCGACGGCTGGGTGTTCCGGCAGGCGGCCTGGCCGAACCCGACGTTCATCTACGAGTCGGCGCAGACCTTCTCCGGCCTGATCGGGATCGACCCGGCCGCCCGCGAGGTCAGCGAGTGGCACGGCGTCGCGATCCGCGACCTGCTGAAGGAGATCTCGGAGGCCGCGGCGGGCCTGGCCGGCGCGCCGCTGCTGACCCTGCAGTGCCCCGCGCAGCTGCCGACGATCGTCAAGACCCGCAACCACGATCTGCGCACCCGCAAGGAGATCGCCGCCCAGTGCTCCTCGCTCGCGGTGCGGTTCTCCATCGCGCTGCGGGACACCTCGGTGGCGCGGCGGTTCGCGCTGGGCGACCGGATCCGGGAGGTGTGCGAGAAGCACGGGTTCAGCTTCTGGGCCGCGGACACCCGGCCGGGACACCGGGCCGGCAACTGGTTCGAGGTGTGCCATGCCGACGGGAACTTCTCGCCGCTGTACAACGGGGATCTGCGGTCGAAGCAGCGGATCGGCACGGTCCTGCCGGTGACCTTCGCAGGCCCGGCGCGGGTCGGCTCCACACACGCGATCCTGTCGTTCCTACAACGCTATCCGCAGGTCGGTGTGGTCGGCTGCACCGGGACGACGCTCGCGGACCTGGCTTTCGTGCACCTGCAGCTCGCGGTCGCGGGCGTCGGCGCCGAACGGCTGAACCGGATCCTCGGCAAGCTGCTCGACGAGCAGTCGGCGCCGGCACGCCCGCGCAAGCTGCTGAGCGCGCTGTTCCGGCGGCTCGGCCTGGAACCGGACGCGGGCGGGCGGGGCGCCGGGACACCCGATCCGGCGATCGACTACCAGACCTTCGCCGGCCCGGCGCTGTCCTACCGGCCGCATCTCATGCCGGACTCGCTCGCGGTGTGGGTGTCCTGGGAGGTCGCCCGCACCGACCGTGGCCTCGCCGGCCCGCTCGGCCACCTCTACCAGGCGCTGGCGAAGGTCGTGCCTCAGCTGCCCACGGAGGCACGGTCACTGGCCGACGTGACAACGGTCGAGTATCTGGTCTGCCGGGCGACCGAGCAATCGGTGATCCGCGGCAAGGCGAAGCTCGCGGTGCCGAAGCCGGCGCTCGGCCGGTTCGCCTCCGGCGGGGCCGAGCCGCCGCCGTCGAAGCTGTGCGCCGCACTGGAAGAAGCGTGGCAGGCGCAGGTCAGACAGTCCGATATGGACGGTGTGCGGGAGCTGACCGTCGCCTGGCGCGAGTCGTGGCTGGGCCACTGGACGTACTCGTGAACTCGGCCCGGCAGCGGGGGTGCCGCTGCCGGGCCGATCGTGGCTCAGCCGTGCCAGGGATTCCCGGCGGGTGCCACGTTGTTCCACTCCTCGCCGGCGAGCACGACGTCGTCCCAGTCATGCCCGGCTGGTACGACTCCGTTCCATTCCTGGCCCGCCGGTATCGCGTCGTGCCACGGGTTGCCCGCCGGTACCACGCCGTTCCAGTCCTCACCCGCCGGAACGGCGTCGTCCCACATGTGGCCGGCGACGACCGTGTTGTCGTGCTGGCCGGCCGGTGCGGCGCCCAGCGCGACACCTCCGGCGACGAGCGCCCCACCGGCCAGCACGACCCCCGCGATCTTCTTCATCCCCATTTTCGTCCCTTTCCCCTCAGTCCGGAATGCCGAGTCTGGCGGACTTCCGGCCATTCGTCGACGCCGATGTCCGGAATCCTGGGCTCTGTGTCGGGAGTCTGGGGGCGGGGCGGGACGAGACCGTCCACTGAGGACTTACCGGCGCGCCTCCGCCAGCACGCCCCGTAGCGTCTCGGCGCTGGCAGGCACTCCCGGACTCCCCCAGAAGTCCGTCTTGCCGCCCGCGTACGGCGGTCCGTACGCCGGGGTGCCCGGCTGGAAGCGCCAGCTGTCGGCGAGTGTGCCGGCGTCGACGGCGTCATAGCCGATCGCGTCCAGGAACGCGGTCACGATCTGCTTGGCCTCCGCGTCATCGCCCGCGATCGGCAGCGCGCTGCGGTCCGGCGAGCCCGCCGGGCGGGGCAGCTCCGCGAGGTGCCCGAAGTAGATGTTGTTGAACCCCTTGACGACCTTGGCCGTGCCCAGCCGCCGCTGCAACAGCTCGACACTCGTCGTGGTGCCGTTCCCCAGTTCCGCAATCTCCCCGTCGCGCTCGGCGTAGTAGTTGGCCGTGTCGATGACGACCTTCCCGGCGAGCGGTTCGACCGGGAGGTCCCAGTAGGCCTTCAGCGGGACCGAGACGACCACCAGATCGCCCGCCTCCGCCGCGTCCGCAGCGGTGGCGGCACGGGCGCGCGGCCCCAGCTCCGCCACGAGATCCTTCAGCGTCTCCGGCCCTCGCGAGTTGCTCACGACCACGTCGTACCCGGCCGCGACGGCCAGCCGGGCCACAGCGGAACCGATGTGCCCGCTGCCGATCAAGCCAAGTGTTGTCATGGTCGGCCCAACATCGGCGCGGTCGATCGGTATTCCCCGTGGCCCGGCCGCCGCCGGTCAGGCCGGGGCGAACCGGACGTCGACGGTGATCTCGACGTAGCGGCCGATCATGAACCTCGGCACCCGCATCCCCAGCGGGGCGCGGTCGAGGGTCGCGGTCGCGACCACATGCGACTCGCCATCCTGTTCCGCCCGGAGCGCCACGGGACAGCTGACACCCCTCAGTTCCAGCGTGCCGTCGATGAGCCAGCAGTCCGAGTCCGCCCGCATCCGCTCCGCCGCGAAGCGCAGCACGGGCCGCGCCGCACTGTCGAGCAGGTTGGGTTTGCGCAGGTCCTCGTCGCGCTTGGCGTTCCCGGTGTCGAGCGCACCGAGGTCCAGCTCGGCGCGCACCGTGATGTCGTCCCCGTCCCGGCGGACCGAGCCGCCGGTGATCGGGATCGTGCCGGTGACCCGGTTGACGCCGAAGTTCCGCACGCTGAACCGGGCGGTGCTGCGGCCGGTGAGCACGGTCCAGCTGCCGACGGTGGCCCCGGCGGTCATCGGGGATCACCCGCCGCGGCCGGCACGGGCAGCTCGGCGAACACCACGTGGCACAGGTCCATGCGGTCGGGCCCGGGCAGCATCGCCGGGTCCTCGCCGGGCAGCAGCTCAGTGCTCATCACCGTGCGCTGCGCCGCTTCGATCGTCTCGACACTGTCGGCGAAGCCGAGCACGAGACCCGAGAGGTCGTCGCCGCGCAACACGTAGCAGTCGCCGATCCCGTCGATCTTCGAGACGGCGGGCCAGATCCGCTCCCGCCCGCCCCGCAGCTCGGCCTCGGCCACATCCTCGCGGCGCGGCCCGTCGAACCAGGTCAGCTGCGCGTATCTCGGTCGTCCCGGTGCCGAGCCGGTGAAGTCGACGCGGCAGACCTTGGCGTCGAGCCAGGTCCAGTCGCCCGGCGGGCTCGTCAACGCGGCGTCGGCGCGGTCACGGCTCGGCCAGAAGGCGACGACGGCACCGGTCGTGCCCGCGACCTGCGCGAGTGTGCACACGCCGAGGCAGCCGGTGCCCGGCCGGGCGGCGAGTTGCCGGCCCCAGTCCGCGATTTCGCGGTTCAGCGAGCGGCGGAACTGGTGAACTGTGGCGAACATCGGGATTTCCTTCCTGTCGGATGCCGGTAACTGTCCGCCCGCCGCGGGTCGCGGCACATCAGTGCCGGTACGCAAAACCGGCACTGAAGCCGTCCACTGAAGACCCGCCGCGGGTGATACTGCTGCGGTGAACACGGAACCGTTCGTGGGCCGCGAGGCGGCGCTGACCGAAGTCGGCCGGCTGCTCGCGGACGCGGACGCGGGCACCGGCGGCCTGCTGCTGATCGGTGGCCCCGCCGGGATCGGCAAGACCCGGCTGTGCGAGGAGGCCACCGCGAAGGCCGCGGCCCCGGTCCGGTGGGGACGCTGTGTCGACGATCCGGGCGCGCCGCCGCTGTGGCCGTGGCGCCGGATCCTGGACGGGGTGCCCGAACCGGAACCCGGTGCCGACCCGGTCGCCGCCGGGTTCCGGTTCGTCGCGGACGCCGCGGACAGCCTGGTCGGCGCGGCTTCGGCGGACGGGCTCGTGCTGGTGCTGGAGGATCTGCACTGGGCCGACGACGCGTCGCTGCGGCTGCTGCGGCACCTGGCCGGGGAGCTGCGCCGCTCGCGGCTCGCGGTGCTGGCGACCTACCGGGACACCGAGCCGGCACTCGACGATCTGCTGCGGCGACCGGGCACACACGGCCGCACGCTGGCGCCGCTGACCGCGCCGGACGTGCGCCAGTTCCTCGCCCACCAGGGGCCGGTGACCGACGGCGAGGTCCGGGACGCGCTGCGGCGTTCGGGCGGGAATCCCTTGTACCTCAGGGCGATCGTGCGGTCCGCGACGGGCGACGGGCGGGATGGGCTCGGACATCTCGTCCGCACCACCGTGGCCACGCTCGACCGGCGGATCCGCGAACTGCTGGCGATCGCCGCTGTGCTCGGCGAGGACGTCGACGGCGAGGTGCTCGCGGAAGTGTCCGAAATGGACGGTGATACGGTCGCGGCCGGGCTCGATCAGGCGGTCCGCGCCGGGGTGCTCGTCCCGGTCGGCGCGGGGTTGCGCCGGTTCGCGCACGCTGTGGTGCGCGACGGGGTCTACGCCGATCTCGCGCCCAGCGTCCGCGAGTCGCTGCACGCGCGCGCCGCCACCGTGCTGGAGGACCGGGCGTTGCGAGACCCCGCACTCGCCGGGGTCGTCGCCGGGCACTGGCTGCGCGCCGCCACCGGCCGCCCGGCCCTCTCCCGCGCGGCCGAGTGGGCGTCGCGGGCGGCCGAGGAGGCGAGCCGGACGTACGCCTTCGCCGAAGCGGCCCGGTTCCTGACCTTCGCCGTGGACGCGTGGCGCCGCGCGGGCGAGCCGGACCGGGTGCCCGGCCTGCTGGTGCGGCTGGCGACCGCCGAGTATCGCTCGGGCCGGTTCCGGCAGAGCTTCGAGCACGCCCGCGAGGCCGCCGGGCTCGGCGATCCCGCGGTCGTGGTGGCCGCCGCGCTGGTGGTCAAGGACATCGCGGCGCCCGACCTGCTGCCGGGCATGGCCGAGCTGACGACGACCGCACTCGCGCTGGCCGGCGACGCCGAACCGGCGGTGCGGGCGAAGTTGCTGGCGCAGTCCGCGTCCGTCGCCGCCGAAGCGGGCCGGATCCACGAAGCCCGCGAGAAAGCCGCACAGGCACTTGAACTGGCCGAGGCGAGCGGCGATCCGGAAGCCCTCGTCGACGCCGTCCGCGCGCGGTTCAAGGGGTGGCCGATCGAGTTGCCGATGCCGGAACGGTTGCGGCTCGCGGCGCTGGCGATCGAGCTGGGCCTCGGCACCGGCCAGCCGCTGCTGGCGTTGTGGGGGCACAAATGGCGGCTCGACGCGGCGTTCGAGGTCGGCACCATGGCGGTGGTGGACGAGGAGCTGGGCGCGATCGCCGAGCTCGCCCGGACCACCCGGCTGCCGCTCGTGCGCTGGCACGAACTGCGGCTGCGCGCGTCCGTGCTCGCCTACCGCGGCTCGTTCGCCGAGGCCCGCGAGGTCAACGCCCAGGCGAGCGAGCTGGCGACGGCCGAACTGGCCGACGACTTCAGCGCCGCCGCGATGTCGGCCGCGTTCGGGCAGCAGCTCGTCGGGGTGACCGGCGATCCCGGCGACATCCCCGGGGACATGCCCCAGTTGCTCACCCTCTCCCCCACGCTCGCGGTCGCCGCCGTCGCCTATCCGCACGCCATGCTGCTGCACGGGAAACGCGACGAGGCGGCAGCCGGGTACGAGGCGGTGCGCCCGCGCGCCGGGGAGGCGGGGTTCCTGGACCAGAACCCTGCTGTGTCCTTGATCCTGCTGCCACTGGCGGAGGTCTTCGGTGACCGGGAGACCACCGGGTTGCTCGCCCGGCACTACGGCGACTGGCCGCATTTCGTGTCCGGCGGCACCGGCGTCTACTGCTCGGACACCTTGCCGAGCTGGCGGGCCCGCGCGGCGGCGTTACTGGGTCAGTACGACGACGCGGTGCGGTGGTTCGAGGAGGCGATCGCGATCGACTCCCGGACCGGCGCCCGGCCCTACGTCGCGCTGAACCGGCTCGCGCTCGCGGAAGTCCTGATGGCGTGTGACGACTTCGCGCGCGCGGAAACCCTGGCGCGCCAAGCAATGGAGGAGGCACGGCGGCTCGGCATGCCCGGTCCGGCGCGGCGAGCGAGCGGTGTGCTGGAACGCCTTCGCACGGCCGATCCGCTGACGGCACGGGAACGGGAGATCGCCGGGCTGCTCGCCGAAAGCCTCAGCAACCGGCAGATCGCGGACCGGCTCGTGCTCTCGGAACGCACGGTGGAAAGCCACGTGCGCAGCATCCTGGCGAAACTGGGCCTGGCCAACCGGGTCGAGGTCGCGCAGTGGGCCCGCGGCAAACGGGACGCCTGACCGCCGTTACCGTGCCGAGGTGCGCTTTCTTCTCTTGGCGGCGGTGCTGCTGCTGACCGCGTGTGGTCAGGTGGCCCAGCCGGACAACGGGCTGGACCCGCAGTTGCTGACGGCCGGGCCGGTGCCGTCGCCGTCGCCTGTGCCGCCGATCCCCGCCCCCGGCGGGCCGTGCCTGACCGTCGGCGCGGGACAGGTGGAGGCGGCGCTGGGCCATCGCGCGTCGGTGGTCACCATGACGAACTGCGATACCGAGCCCGTGCGGGTCACCGGCTACCCCGTGGTCCGGCTGCTCGACACCGGCCGCGCACCGATGGACGTCACGGTGAAGCACGGATCTTCTTATATGGCAATAGATCCCGGCGCGAAGACGGTCACGGTCGAACCGGGCGGGCACGCGCTCGCGGTGCTCTCGTGGTCCAACACGGTCACCGACGGCGATTCGGCGACCGGCGCCTATGCGCAGATCACGCCGATTCCCGGGGCCGCCGCGCAGACCGTGCCGCTGGACACCGATCTCGGCACGACCGGGGAGCTGACCGTCACCGCTTGGGCGCTCGAACTGCCGCACTGAAACTGTCGGTGGTCCAGCTTAGCATTCCCGGCATGACCACACTCGACAACAGGCCGAACGCCGCACTGCTCGTCATCGACGTCCAGAACGGCGTGGTGGGCAAGGCACACAACCGGGACAACGTCGTCGCGAACATCGTCGCGCTCGTGGACAAGGCGCGCGCCGCGGGTGCGAACGTCGTCTGGGTGCAGCACTCCAACGACGCGATGCCGCGTGGCAGCGACGACTGGCAGTATGTGCCGGAGCTGTCACCGGATGACGCGGAACCGTTGGTGCACAAGAGATATCCGGACTCGTTCGAGGATACCGACCTCGAGTCGGTGCTGGCTTCGCGTGGCGTCGGGCGGCTATTGGTGTCGGGGGCGCAGACCGACGAATGCATCCGCTCAACCCTGCACGGCGCCATCGTCCGCGGCTACGACGTGACGCTGGTCGACGACGCACACACCACGGACGACCTCACCGAGTTCGGCGCACCACCGCCGGACAAGGTCATCGCGCACACGAACCTGTACTGGCGCTACCACACCGCACCAGGCCGGACAGCCCGCACGGTCAGCACCGCAGAGGCAGACTTCACGAACTGACCGACTTCTCCCACACCGAGACGTGCCGCCTGCTCTCGGCAGTGAAGGGCTCTTTGGTCCAGTCCTCCCACCGATCACGCAACCGCAGCCCGGCGATCCGCGCCATCAGGTCGAGCTCGGCAGGCCATACGTACCGGAACGGAATGGAGGTGTACTCGCCGCGCCCGTTGACGACCTCGACGTAGTTCGAGCTCATCGCCTGGATGGCAAAATCGTAGATATCAAAGGAAAACTTCGTCGGGCTGACGTGGAAGGGCAGCACGTGCTGCCCCGGCGGGAGCTTGCGCAACTCGGGCACGCCGACCTCGATCAGGAAGCAGCCGCCGGGCGCCAGGTGCGCCGCGACATTCTGGAAGCACGCCACCTGTTCGTCCTGGGTGGTCAGATTGGAGATCGTATTGAAAACCAAATAAACCAAAGAAAAAGCGCCGTCCACCCGGGTGGTGGCGAAATCGCCGATCGTCACATTGATCGTCTCGGCGCCAGGCTTTGTGCGCAGCCGGGCGACCATCGCGCGCGACAGGTCGATGCCGTGCACCGGCACGCCGCGGCGGGCCAGCGGTAGGGCGACGCGTCCCGTGCCGATGCCCAACTCCAGCGCGCGGCCGCCCCCGGCGAGCCGGGCCAGCAGGTCGACGGCCGGGGCGAGCACCTCGTCCGTATTCAGACCTGCCGTCGAATCGTCGTAGGTCGCGCGACGCGTTCCCCGAAATAGCCGTCGTCGTCCATGGTCGCCGACGGTATCGCCGGTGATCGCGCGGTCGCACGCCATTTTTCGCGCCGCGAGCTGTTACCGTCGGGTGTGCTGTTGCGACAGTTGGAGTACCTCGTCGCCCTCGCGAGGGAACGGCATTTCGCCCGGGCCGCCGAAGCCTGCCACGTTTCGCAGCCATCGCTGTCGGCCGCGATCCGGAAACTCGAGCGCGAGCTGGGCGTGCCGATCGTGCACCGCGGCCGCCGGTTCGCCGGGCTCACCCCAGAAGGCGAGCGGGTTCTGCTGTGGGCGCACCGAATTCTCGCCGAACGCGACGCGCTGCGGCACGACCTGTCCACGATGCGCGCGAACCTGACCGGCGTACTGCGCATCGGCGCGATCCCGACCGCGCTGACCGCCACGCCACTGCTCACCGCCCCGTTCTGCGAACGGCATCCCCATGTCCGGATCTCGGTGGAATCGTTGTCCTCACGGGAAATCCGGGAACGGCTGGCGGAGTTCGAACTGGACATCGCGATGACCTATGTGGACGACGGCGAGATCGAAAACCTGCGCGTGACCCCGTTGTACGAGGAACGCTACCTGCTGCTGACCCCGAACGACGGCAAGTACGCCGATCGTGCGCAGGTGCGCTGGACCGAGGCCGCAGCCTTGCCACTTTGCCTGCTGACCCAGCGGATGCGCAACCGCCGTCTCCTCGACGAGATCTTCGCGGCCGCCGGTGTCACCCCGGTCCCCGCGATCGAGACGGACACCGTCGCCGCGCTCTACGCCCATGTCGCGACACACCAGTGGTCGAGCGTGATCTCCCATGCGTGGCTGCACATGTTCGGCACCCCCGAGGGGATGCGGGTGGTGCGCCTGGAAGATCCGCACCGCGCGCCGCGGATCGGGCTGGTCACCGCTGACCACGATCCCGAGCCGATCCTCGTGCGCGCCCTGCTGGACCTCGCGCGCGGCCTGGACCTGCGCGGCGAGCTCGACCGCGTGCTGCGCCGGCACCTGGACGCCTGATAGCCGCCGGCTATCCCCGCATAGGCACTTTCGCTTTGACCCATCTCGCCCACACCCGGAAAGGTCGAGAGCACCAACGGTTCTCTCGAAGGAGAAGGTCATGGCAAAGGTGCTGTGTGTGCTGTACGACGACCCGGTCGACGGCTACCCGAAGTCCTACGCGCGGGACGGCCTGCCGCACCTGGACAGCTATCCGGGCGGCCAGACCCTGCCCACCCCGTCCGCGATCGACTTCACCCCCGGCCAGCTGCTCGGCAGCGTCTCCGGTGAGCTGGGGCTGCGCCGGTTCCTCGAAGCGCAGGGGCACACCCTGGTCGTCACGTCCGACAAGGACGCCGCGGACTCGACGTTCGACCGCGAGCTGGCCGACGCGGATGTGGTGATCTCCCAGCCGTTCTGGCCCGCGTACCTGACCGCCGAGCGCATCGCGAAGGCGCCGAGGCTGAAGCTCGCGATCACCGCCGGGATCGGGTCCGACCACGTCGACCTCGACGCCGCCATCGAACACGGCGTGACGGTCGCGGAAGTGACCTACTGCAACAGCATCAGCGTCGCCGAGCACGTGGTGATGATGATCCTGTCGCTGGTGCGCAACTACCTGCCGTCACACCAGTGGGTGCTCGACGGCGGCTGGAACATCGCCGACTGTGTCGAGCGCTCCTACGACGTCGAGGGCATGCACGTCGGCACTGTCGCCGCCGGCCGGATCGGGTCCGCGGTGCTGCGCCGGCTCGCGCCGTTCGACGTGCACCTGCACTACACCGACCGGCACCGGCTGCCCGAAGACGTCGAGCGGGAGCTGAACCTGACCTTCCACCCGTCCGCCGCGGACATGGTGCCGGTGTGTGACGTGGTCACCATCAACGCGCCGCTGCACCCCGAGACCGAGGGCATGTTCGACGACCAGCTGATCGGCACCATGAAACGCGGCGCGTACCTGATCGACACCGCCCGCGCCAAGATCGCCGACCGCGACGCCGTCGTGCGTGCGCTGGAGAGCGGGCAGCTGGCGGGCTACGCGGGCGACGTGTGGTTCCCGCAGCCGGCGCCGGCCGACCACCCGTGGCGGACGATGCCGCATCACGGCATGACCCCGCACATCTCGGGCAGCTCCCTGTCGGCGCAGGCCCGCTACGCCGCCGGCACCCGCGAGATCCTCGAGTCGTGGCTGGGCGGCACGCCGATCCGCGAGGAGTACCTCATCGTCGACGGCGGCAAGCTCGCCGGCGCCGGCGCGCACTCCTACTCGGTGCGCCACTGACGGCTTAGTCTGGGCCCATGCCGGAGGGCGACGACCGGCCCGCCCGGGTCGAGGACGTGCACGAGCTCGCGCTCGCGATGCCCCATGTCACCGTGGAGCGCATCGGCGGCGGCAAGCCCGTGTACCAGGTGGGCCGCAAGTCGTTCATCTTCTTCCGGAACCCGCGGCCGGACGCGCGCGATCCGGAGACCGGGGAGCGCTACCAGGACGTCATCGTGTTCTGGGTCCCCGAGGAGGCCGACAAGGAAGCCCTGGTGCAGGACGAGCACACGCCGTTCTTCACCACGCCGCACTTCAACGGCCACCTCTCCGTCCTGGTGCGAGGGTGCCGGATCGCCGAGCTGACCCGCGGCGAGCTGGCCGAGGTCGTGCAGGACGCGTGGCTTTCGCGCGCCTCGGCGCGCCGGGCGGAGGACTGGCTCGCCGCGCACTGATCAGCGGAACGCGACCGCGGCTTCGGCGGTGTTGACCAGGAAGGTCAGCGACTCCTGCAGGTACAGCTCGACGGTGTCCGCGTCGTGGGTCTGGTAGCCGATCGACACGTCCTGGCCCAGGTGCAGCTCGTAGTCGCCGCCGCGGGTGGAGACCAGCAGCGCGGCCGAAAGCGCCGGCGCCCAGATGATCTCGCCGCCCGAGCCGAGGACGCGCGCCACGTGCTCGCGGATCGGGTAACCGTGCTCCCGCGTCTCTTCCAGCGCGGTGTACGCCTCAGCGGGAAGGAGCAGGGCGTAGTCGCCGTTGACGCCGTCCAGCCGGAGCGCGCCCATCGCCTGCGCGACCGCGACCGGGTACTCGGTCGCGTCCGCCGGGAAGTCCAGGGCCCGGGGCGCCGCCGCGCGGATCCCGGTGATCCCGGCCGACGGCAGGCCCTCGGCGATGGTCCGGTCCTCGATGAACGCGAGCTTCTTCGCGGCGTCCTTGGCCGGCTGCCAGTCGGCGTCCCGCGCGCCCCGCTCGACGTCGTCGACCGCGGCGCGGCTCACCGTGAACGGCACCCGCAGCTCGACCACGGTCGCGACCTCGCGGCTGCGGAGCCGCACACCGGTGTCCGGGGACTCCAGTTCGCGCAGGTGCCCGGTGCCGACCGCGGCCAGCGTGGCGCCGCCCGGCTCGGCCACGTCGACGACCCGGCGGCCCGCGAGGTGCTCGGTGAAGGTGCGCCGGGTCTCGGCTTCGAGATCGGCCCACGCGGCAGCGGACACGGGGGCGAGTTCGCGGTGCAGGTTGTTCATGACGTGATCCGTTTCTTGAGACTGCCGATGCGCAGCGAGTGGTCTCCGGCGGCGGGGGCTGCGGCGGGCGGCGGGGGCGGGTCGTCGAGAAAATCCTGGCTGGGCACGAAGAACAGGCAGCCGGTGACCGCCGTCGAGAACTCGAGGATGCGGTCGGTGGTGCCGGGTGGGTTGCCGAGAAACATGTTCTCGAGCATCCGCTCGGTCACCCCGGGATCGGCCGCGTAGCCGATGAAGTAGGTGCCGCGCTCGCCGCCGGCCAGGTGCGCGAACGGCATGTTGTCCCGCACGATCTGCCGCTCTTCGCCGTTGTCGTCGACGATCGTAGTGAGCGCGACGTGCGAGTCGGCGGGTTTGACGTCGTCCGGCATTTCGATGTCCGACAGCTTGGTGCGCCCGACCACCCGTTCCTGCGCCTCGACCGGCAACGCGTTCCAGGCCGCCATGTCGTGCAGGTACTTCTGCACGATCACGTAGCTGCCGGCCGCGAACTCCGGATCCTCGTCGCCGACGTACACCGCGTCGGCGGCGGCGCGCCCACCCGGGTTCTCCGTGCCGTCCACGAAACCCAGCAGGTCGCGCTCGTCGAAGTACTTGAACCCGTGCACTTCGTCGACGACCGTCGCGGCCCCGGACAACCGCGCCATCAGCTGGTCGGCCAGTTCGAAGCACAGGTCCATGGTGACCGCGCGGATGTGGAACAGCAGGTCACCCGGCGTGGAAACCGCTGTGTGCACCGGGCCTTCGAGCACCCGGAACGGGTGCAGTCCGGCCGGGCGCGGCTCCGCGAACAGCCGGTCGTAGAGGTCCGAGCCGATCCCGGCGACGCACGAGAGCCGCCCCTCTTGCACGCGGAAGCCCACAGACCGGGTCAGCCCGGCGACATCCGGCAGCAGATCGCGAACCGTGTCCTCGCCGCCCTCGTCGACCGTCAGTACGAGGAAGATGGCCGCGGCCGTCAGCCCGGTCAGTATCGGCTGCGGCTCAGCCTCGCTCACGCTCGTCCTCCGGGTTCGCCCGCCGATCAACTTCCGGCAGACTACCGCCCGGCGAGGCGAAATGCTCAGTCGTCCAGCGGCACCAGAGCGAGCGCGGCGATGCGGGCCGGGTCGTCCACGATGTCCATCGCGAGGATCCGGCCGTCCGCGACGGTGAACAGTGCCACCGAAAAGGCCTCGTCCTCGGCGTTGTAGGCGACAGCGGCGACTGTTTCGCCGACGAGCGCCAGCCGGGTGTGCGCGGCGAGGCGGCCGAAAACGGTGGCGCCACCAGCGACGCTCCGGGCGCCGTGCAGGACCCGGTCACTGGAGTGGAGAACGACGTCCGGGTCCAAAACCGTCATCAGCCGCTCGAGGTCGCCACCTCGTGCCGCGGCAAGGAAAGCCTCGACGACGGCGCGCTGTGGTTCGCGCTCGGGCACGGGCGCGGCCCGCACGCGGCGTCGGGCCCGGCTGGCGAGCTGGCGGGCCGCCGCGGGTGTGCGGCCCAGGATTCCGGCGATCTCGTCGAACGGGACCGCGAACAGGTCGTGCAGCACGAACGCGAGCCGCTCCGCCGGTTCGAGCGTGTCCAGCACGACGAGCAGCGCGAGCCCGACCGAGTCCGCGAGCAGCGCCTCCCCCTCGGGCGCCGCGCGTGGATCGGCCGGTTCCGGCAGCTCGTCCACCGGTTCCTCGCGATGGGTTCGCCGCGCCCGCAACATGTTCAGGCAGATCCGGCCGACGATCGTGGTGAGCCAGCCACCGAGGTTGTCCACCCCCGCGCCGCCGTCGCGGTCGACCCGCAGCCACGCCTCCTGCACCGCGTCGTCGGCCTCGCTGACCGAACCCAGCATGCGGTAGGCCACCCCGCGCAGGTGCGGGCGGTGCTCTTCGAACCGTGCCGCCAGGAACTCTCGCTCGTCCATCGTGCCCCTTCCCTCACTGCCCTGACACCCGGGCGGGCGGGGATGTGACATCAGTCCGATTAGGACAACCCAGCCTCAGCCGACCTCGATGATGCTCTCCTTGCGGATGAGTCTCGGCTCGGCGTCGTCCGAAGAACCGTCGGGCTGGACGGGGACCCACACTTCCATCGTGTACTGGTCGAAGATCGGCTCTCCCGCGACGGTACCCTGCCGGCACAACCGGGTGACGTCGCCGAACCGGCTCGGCACCCGGTAGGTGACCCGGCTGCCGGTGCTCAGCCCTGTGCCCTCGTACTCCACCTGGCCCCCTCGACTGGTACGACTGCCAAGTAATCGACGGTAGCCACGGTCCTGGCAAAACCCCATCCCGTAGCCGGGTGAATTCAGGGCGCGGTGGCCACCCGGACGGGCCTGGTCGCAGCCGGGCCAGGAGGCCACCTGCCCGCGGATCGACGACGAGACGCCGTCCGGACGCCGACCGGGTGGCGTCGGTGGTCACGCGGTGCCGTCGTCCATTCCCCCGGCGCCGGCGTGCTCGGCGGCACGGACACCCGGCCGGGCCGCTCCAACCGGTGAGCGGGCCGCAGCCCGGCGCACGGGTCATCGCCACTGGTCAGCGTCACGATGGACGGTCCGATGTCGACCTCTCGTTGCGCCACAGTATCTTTTGACCGTCGCTAGTGGACATCCAGACCAGTCGATCAGTCTACTTAGGACTTATTCTGCTCCACATAGGACTGTCAAGGGTTTGAATGCGAGTAGCCGCAGGCCACTGCCCGTCCGAACAAGACAAGATCGGCGATCGGGCACACGGAATGCCGATGACGTAAGGGAAATGTGAGCGGAATCTCCGGTGGACTCACAGCGTTACCGCATGCACGCAGTGATCACCCTCTCAGCGTAATGCTGTTTTCACGTCCCTGGGTTACCTTGATTGACGGTCTGCCAACGACTTCCGAAGGTGAACGGTTTCCACCTTCGTCCGACCGCCGGAGCCATCGTGAACCTCGTCGACGTAACGTTGTTCAACCATGCCCAAAATCAGCTTCGCGGCCTCTGCGATGTGGCCGGATTCGAGCCAGGGGACGAAACCCCGTCGGTGCTGCTGCGAGAACTGCTCGGCCCGGCCGGGACACGCCCGCTGGGCGAAGAGCCGAAGCACCTCTCCGACGTCGCCGACGACGGGACGCCCGTAGAGTTTTCGATCGCCTTCGACGACGATGGCGCCCTCGCCGTGCGCGTGCTCGGCGAAGCCGGTAGCGACAACCTCGGCGACAGGGGGAGCATCGCCGCTGGAAAGCGCTTTCTGAACGCGGTCAGCAAACGCTTTCACATCCCCACCGAACGGTTCGCCGCGGTGGCCGACCTGTTCCTTCCCGACCGGCCACAAGGGAAGTTCGCGGTCTGGTTCTCCCTGATCCTGAGACCGCGGGCCCGGCCACGGCTCAAGGCGTACTTCAACCCGGAGGTCCGGGGCCGCGACCGCGCCAAGGACCTCGTCCTGGAGGGCTTCCGGCGGCTCGGGCTCGACCACGCGTACGACGCGATCGCCCGGCACGCGCTGGTTCGCGGCGCGCGGGACCGGTTGTCGTTCTTCGCGGTCGATCTCGACGACAGCCCGCTGTCCCGGGTGAAGCTCTACGTCTCGCACGAAAGCGCTCTCACCGCCGACGCGGAACGCGCCGCCTCGGTGGTCCAGGGCGCGGATCCGTTGCGGGTACGGGGGTTCTGCCAGGCCCTCGGTGGCGGCACGACCACGTTCGCCGGCCGGCCGCTGGTGTCGAGCTACTCGTTCGTGGAGGCCGAGCCGGACGGCCCCGGCACCTACAGCCTGTACCTGCCGGTGCGTGACTACGTGCCCGACGACGAGGTGGCGCGCGAGCGCGTGGGCGCCTTCCTCGCCGGTCACGGCCTGCCGACGGACACGCTGGACAAGGCGATCGGCGCGGTGACCGACCGGCCGCTGCAGAGCGGTGTCGGGCTGCTCGCCCACGTTTCCCTGCGGCTCGGACCTTTCGGGTCGGGTACCACGGTCTATCTGTCCTCCGAAGCCTACGGCGTCACTCCGCCGCGCGGCCCGGCCGATACGGTCGGCAGCGGTGTGATCAACTCAGCGATCGCTCCGTGAGTACGAAAGAAGGCACCATGAAGTCCTTTCCGCCGTATCGGATCCAGGTCGTCAAGGAGATCCCGGTCACGACCAGGGCGGAGCGCGAGGAAGCGCTTTCCGCGGCCGCCTACAACATGTTCGACGTGCCGGCGCGCAAGGTCACGATCGACCTGCTGACCGACTCGGGCACCGGTGCGGTGTCCGCGGCGCAGGAGGCCGCCGCGGCGGCCGCGGACCGCTCGTACGCCGGATCCGACTCGTACTACCGCTTCCGTGGCGTCGTCGACAAGCTGACGTCCTATCCGCACATCTTCCCGGTGCACCAGGGCCGCGCCGCGGAACGGGTGCTGTTCTCCTCGGTGCTGCGGCCGGGCCAGCTCTCGCTGTCCAACACCCATTTCGACACCACGCGCGCCAACGTCGAGCTGCTCGGCGCCGAGGCGCGGGACCTGCCGTGCGTGGAGGCGAGGGACCTCGACAGCGCGGAACCGTTCAAGGGCAACATCGATCTCGCCGAACTGGAGCGCACCCTGAGCGGCCCGGACGGCCCGCGGGTCGGCCAGGTGCTCATCACGATCACCAACAACGGCGGCGGCGGGCAGCCGGTGTCGATGGCGAACCTGCACGCCGTGCGCGAACTCTGCCGCCGCTACGGCGTCCCGTTCTTCCTCGACGCCGCCCGTTTCGCCGAAAACGCCTGGCTGGTAACGGAACGCGAACCCGGCTACCGGCACCAGACCCCACGTGAGGTGGCCGAGCAGGCGTTCGCGCTCGCCGACGGGTGCGTGGCCAGCCTGAAGAAGGACGGCATCTCGCCGATGGGCGCGTTCATCGGGCTGCGGGATCCGGAACTGGCGAAACGCTGCGAGGTCAACCTGATCGCCACCGAGGGCTTCCGCACCTACGGCGGGATGGCGAGCCACGACCTGGAGCGCGTCGCCCAGGGCCTGGACGAGGTGCTCGAACCGGACTACCTGCGCTCGCGCACGGAGGAGACCGCGCACCTGGCCCGGCTGGTCAACGACGCCGGGGTGGACATCGTGCAGCCGGCCGGGATCCACGCGCTGTACCTCAACGCGGGACGGCTGCTGTCGCACATCCCGCCGAGCGGCTTCCCCGGGCACGCACTGGCCTGCCAGATGTATCTCGAAGGCGGGATCCGGTGCGTGGAACTGGGTTCGCTGTACCTCGGCAAGTTCGACGCCGGGCACAACCTGCTGGAACCGGCGCCGTTCGAACTCGTCCGGGTCGCGATCCCGCGCCGCACCTACACCCTGGCGCACCTGGAGTACGTGGCGGAGGTGCTCGCGGGTATCGCGAAGAATCCCCAGACTGTCCCGGAATACCGGGTGGTCGACGCGCCGCCGCTGCTGCGCCACTTCAACCTGAAGATGGCGCAGGCCGCGGCGTAAGGGCGGCTAGCTGCCCGCGCTCACCAGTTCGGCGGGCTCGGGCGGCAGCTTGTCCATCGCGTAGCGCACCAGGCGGATCAGCGCCAGCTTGCTCGACTCGCGCTGGCGCGCATCGAAGAACATCACCGGCACCCCGGGCGAAAGGGCGAGCGCCTTACGGATCTCGCCCTCCTCGTACCGTTCCGCGCCGTCGAAGATGTTGACCGCCACGATGAACGGGATCTTCCGCCGCTCGAAGAAGTCGATCGCCGCGAAGCTCGAGTTGAGCCGCCGCGTGTCGACCAGGACCACGGTGCCGATCGCGCCGCGGGCCAGTTCGTCCCACATGAACCAGAACCGGTCCTGGCCCGGCGTGCCGAACAGGTACAGCACGGTCTGCGGGGAGATCGTGATGCGCCCGAAGTCGAGCGCGACCGTGGTGGTGGTCTTGCGCTCGACCCCGGTCAGATCGTCGATCCCGTCGCTGGCCTGCGTCATGACCTCTTCGGTGGACAGCGGCACGATCTCGCTCACCGAGGCGACCATGGTGGTCTTGCCGGCGCCGAAGCCGCCGGCGACGACGATCTTGACCGGCGTCGGGATCATGCTGTCGCTAGAGGTTGTTGAGTCCATGGAGTACCGCCTGAAGTAGTTGACGATCCGGGGCCTTGGCCGGCTGCGGCGAGCGCACGATGACATCTCCCCGCTCGACGAGGTCGGTGCACAGCACCCGCACCACCGCGAGCGGCACCTTGACGTACGCGGCGACCTCAGCCACCGACAGCGGTCGCTGGCACAGTTCGAGGATCGCGAGATGTTCCGGGGTGAGCCCGACCGGGTCCTGGCCGCCGCGGATCGCCATCACCTGCGTGGCGACGTCCATGGCCGCTTCGGTCGGGATGCGGCCGCGGGTGATCGCGTACGGCCGGACCAGTGGGCCGGCCGCCTCGTCGTACCATTCCTGGTCCGCCATCAGCCACGCTCCGGCCCGGACCTCACGGTCTCCCGCGGCGCCGAGGTCATGTAGTCGCCGACACGCTTGACGAGCCGGTTCATCTCGTACGCGATCATCTCGACGTCGACGCTGCCCTCGGCGAGGATCGCGAGGCAGGCGCCCGCGCCGGCCGCGGACACGAACAGGTACCCCTCGGCCATCTCGATCAGCGTCTGCAGCACGGGGCCGCGGGAGAAGTGCCGGCTGGCACCCTTCGCGAGGCTCTGCAGGCTGGACGCGATCGCCGACAGCTGGTCGGAGTCGTCCTTGGACAGGCTGGCCGACTTGCCCATCAGCAGGCCGTCGGCCGAGAGCACGACGGCGTGCTGGGCCCCCACAACACGATCGACCATATCGTCGAGCAACCAGTTCAGCTCGACCTTGGAGCCATCTTTCTCGTTCATTGCTGAGTCCGACTTCCCTCTCACTCAGTGGTTGCCAGGGCGCTGGTCCGGCTCGTCCGCATCGCGTCCCCGGCGGGTGCCCCGGTGGAACGCCGAGATCGTGCCGAGGGTGCGGGGCGCGTATTCGTCGAAGTCCGCTGGCTCCGACTCCGGGTCTTCGCGCAGCTGGGCAACGAGGTTCTCCTGCGGTGCGCGCTGGGGCAGCGGCGGCCGCTCCCGGCGTACGGGTGGTTCGGGCTCGGGCTCCGGCATCATCGTCACCGTGGTGCGGGCCGGTTCCCGGCGCGGTGCCTCGGGCACGATCGGGATCGGCGAAGGACGGCGCGGCTCCGGTGACGGCGGCTCGCGGCGGACCTCGGTGGGCAGATCGTCCGGTCCGTCGTCGAAGGCGGAAACCTGTGCCGCACTCCGGAACTCGGGCTCGGCGTTGTCGGCCACCTCGTCTCCCGTCGCCAGTAGCTCGGTCGGAACCAGCACAGTAGCGCGAGTTCCGCCGTAACGGGAGGTGTCGAACATGACCTTGATCCCGAGTCGCGCGGCGAGGCGCGCGACCACGAACAGACCGAGGCTCGCGTCCGCTTTCAGTGCCATGGCGTCGAACTCGGGTGGTTCGGCCATCATCCGGTTGGCCCAGTCGCGGACCTCGTCGGTCATGCCGAGGCCCTGGTCGGCGATGTCGACCACGACACCCCGCGCGACGCGGGTGCTGGTCAGGTGCACCTGGGAAGCGGGCGGGGAGAACGAGGTCGCGTTGTCGACCAGCTCGGCGACGAGGTGAATCGTGTCGGCGACCGCGGATCCGGTGACCGCCACCTGCGGCACGGTTTCCACCTCGACGCGGGCGAAGTGCTCGGTCTCCGACACCGCCGCGCGCAGCACGTCCATCAGCCACACCGGCTTGCGCCAGCGGCGGCCCGGCTGCTTGCCGCCGAGGATGATCAGGTTCTCGGTGGTGCGGCGGGCGCGGGTGGCGAGGTGGTCGAGCTGGAACAAACCCTTGAGCTGGTTGGGGTTGTCCTCCTGGCTCTCCATCCGGTCGAGGATCTGCAGCTGCCGGTGCACGAGACCCTGGTTGCGGTGGGCGATACCGAGGAACACGTTGTTGACACCGCTGCGGGCCTTGGCCTCGCTCGCCGCGGCCGAGACCGCGGTCAGCTGGGCGAGGTTGAACGCCTCGGCCACCTGCCCGATCTCGTCGCGGCCGTGGTCCAGTCGTGGCAGCTCGGCGTTCATGTCGACGGATTCGCCGACCTTGAGCCGTTCCACGATGCTCGGCAGGCGGATCTGGGCCAGTGCCAGGGAATCGTCGCGCAGGCGGGCGAGACGGGTGACCAGGGTCCGGTCGACCAGGGTGCGGGAGACCCGGACCGCGACGTAGATCGACGCGACGGCCGCGAGCAGAGCGGCCACACTGCCGAGAATCGCGGTGAGGAGGTTCGAGTTGCCGTCGTCGAGTGCCTGTGACGAGACCTTGTCGGCCTGCAGGGTGGTGAGCCCGGCGAGGCTGCCCGAGATCTGGCCCGACAGATCGCGCCAGTCGCTGTCACGCACGGTCAGGCCGCCGACGTTCTGCCGGAACGTGCCCGGACCGTGGGTGATGATCGCGTCCTCGTCGGCCGCGAGCCGCGTCCACGGGTCGCTGGTGATCAGCTGCTGGTAGCGGTCGAACACCTCGGGGCGCATGAACGGGGCGACCTTCGCCAGCGTCCCGCGGTAGGACCCGACCAGCTGCGCGAACTGCAGATGGTCGGCGGGGGCGAACGTGCCGGCGGCGAACGCGCTGGAGACCAGCGACGCGGCACGCGACATCTGGTCCGACGCCCGGAAGATGTCGGTGGCGTCGATGGCCCCCTGGGTCGCGGTCACGTCGGGCACGCCGCGCGCCTGCGCCGCGAACAGGTCGGCCGAGGCGTCGAGGAGGTGGTTGTAGAAGTCGTTGACCTGGGGCTTGGTCGCCGAACGCAGATCGACCTGGGCCCGGATCACCGGCAACTGGTCGAGAATCCCCTCGAGGTTGTGGATCCGGGTGACGATGTCGTCCGGGGCGATGCCCGCCGCGTCGGTCATCGCGGAGCGCAGGCTCGCCAGGTTCGGGTCGATCGACGTCTGCTGTTGCTGCAGCTCCTGCAACGACATCGCGTTGCTCTCGAGGTAGATCAGGCTCAGCTGCCGTTCCTGTTGCAGGGCACCGAGTGCGGTGACGGCGGGGATCGACACCTGCTGCACCGTGGAGGCGACGGTCCGCACGTAGATGCCCTGGATGACGAAGTAGGCCGAACCGCCGAACCACAGCACCAGGAGCGTGATGCTGGGAATCAGAACGGTTCCCGTGAGGCGTTTTCTGATCGACTTGCTGCGCTCGTTGCCCGACTGCTCACTGCTGTTCTTCACGACGCTCCACGGGAGGTAGGAACCGCTACCGGCGAACCCACTACGGGGAAGAAGTGAACCACGCTTGTCAAGCCTGTTACCGGGCAAGAAAAGCGCGATTCACCGGCAGGCGCACGCCATTCCCGGCCCCGGGACCGCACCCTGCTCCGCATGAAGGACCACCGACCATCCGGACTATCCAACTGTCATCCTGTCGGCGCAGATCATTGCGCACCGTGGTGGGACGACCACTGCCGCCCCCCGTTCCGGCTATATATCCCCACTCCAGAGTGGTTTTGCGCCGTGGATCACTCGCTTTCGGACGAGCCGGCCGCACCGGCCGGGGAGCCCGCCCGGAACCTTGGACAGCGTGCAATGAAAGCGCTTTCCGGAAATCGGCGAGCGCCGCACCGGACCCATTCTTCCGCGATCGAGGTCCGCTCACGAATGATTCAAACCTTTGATCGAGTGCCGCCGGGGTGGCAGCGCGTGGACACCGGCACACCGTCAGGCTACCCTGACACCATGAGTGAAGACCCGTGGTCCGCGGCGCAGCCGGCGTGGCGCCGCCTCGAGGGCTTGCGCGAAGGTGCGACCGACGGTGATGGCGCTTTGTCGGCACTGTCGGATCTGGGGCTGGTGCGGCGTTTGCTGGACCGGACCGAATTCGAAGCGGTCCGGATCGCCCGCGGTGACGGCAAGTCGTGGTCGGAGATCGCGGTGCGCCTCGGGGTGACCCGGCAGTCGGCGTGGGAGCGGTGGCGTGACATCGACGAACCGCAGCAGTCGGTCGTCGCGGAGGTGGCCGCCGAGGTGACGGCGACGGCACGCCAGCGGCGCCGCCGGGGGACGGTCCTGGTACCGGAACTGACCGGCTTGACCCTGGAGAACGCGCGGCTGCTGTTGAGTCAGAACGACCTCGTCCTGGTGGAGTCGGACGCGACGGCGTCGAGGGTGTCGGACTGGCCCGACGGGGTCGTGCTCGACCAGAGCCCGGAGCCCGGCGCGAAGGTGCCGCCCGGCTCCCCGGTCACCGTCTGGCTTTCCGGTGGTGGCGGCGGTGGATCCGGCGTGCGTGAGCCGCGCCGGCCGAAGCCGGATCCCAAGACCGGACGCAAGATGCGCGACGAAATGACCGACGAAACCGTGAACTGAGGCCGCCGCACAGGGCCATGTGGGTGATCTCGGCTGCCACGGGTGGTCACGATGGCGTCTGATTGTATGAAACTGCTGTTCCACTGACCGCAACAGCGTCAGAATTATGTCATGACGGAGGCGGCGCGGTCCACAGTGGATCTCTTTGCCCCGGACGTCGCCGCGGAGCCCTACCCGCACTACCGGGAGCTCCGGGACGCCGGACCGGTGGTGTACCTGGAAAAACTCGATACCTATGCCCTTACCCGGTACGAGGATGTTCGCTCGGCGCTGCGGGACTGGGAGACCTTCACCTCCAGCGAGGGAACGGCCTTCAACCCCGCGATGAACCAGAACGTGCGTGGCGTGATCCTCACCGCGGAACCACCCGAGCACGGCGCACTGCGCTCGGCCCTGCTGGAACGGCTGCGGCTCACGTCGGTGCGCGAGCTCACCGCCTGGTTCCACGAACAGGCCGACGAGATGGTCGCGCCACTGGTCGAGCGCGGCGGCTTCGACGTGGTGAGCGAACTGGCCCGGCAATTCCCGACGAAACTGCTCGGCGAGCTCATCGGCTTCTCCCCCGAACTCACCGAGAAGTTCGTGATCGGCAGCAACGCGGTGTTCGCCGCGATGGGCCCGATGAACGACAAGACCGAGCGGGCGCTCGGGATCATCGGGGACGTCCTGGCGACCATCGCCGGGATGACCGCCGCGGACTTCGCGCCGGGCAGCATGGGCGAATCGCTGTACCTGGCGGCCGAACGCGGGGAAATCCCGCACGAGCACGTCGGCAAGCTGCTGTGGAACTACGCCGGCCCGGCCTTCGACACGACGATCCAGGCGATCAGCAACCTCGTCTGGGCCCTGGCAAGGGATCCCGAGCAGCTCGCCCTGCTGCGCAAGGAGCCGGACCTCGTCCCCGGTGCCGTCGAGGAGGGCCTGCGCTACGAACCGCCCATCCAGATCTGGGGCCGGTTCTGCCGGAAGGACGTCTCGTTCGGCGACGTGCTCCTGCCCGCCGGCTCGCGGGTGGCGATCGTGCTGGGCGCCGCGAACCGGGACGAACGGCACTACCGGGACCCGGACCGGTTCGACGTGCAGCGCAACGCGCGGGACTCGCTGGCCTTCGGCTACGGGATGCACCGCTGCACCGGCGCTTCGCTGGCACGCCTGCAAATCGAGGCCGTGCTGCGGGCTCTGGCCGGCCGTGTGCGCGGGATCGAGCTCGGTGAATCGAAGCGCCAGCTCAACCACACCGTCCGCGGGTTCGAGACACTGTGGGTGCGCACGACCTGAGAAACCAAGATCCACGACGGCGCGGTCACGTATTCTGACCTGCGGAGCGACACGCACGCAGGCTGGAAGGGGAACACCCCATGACGCGCTGGCAGTTCTGGGTCGACCGCGGCGGCACGTTCACCGACATCGTGGCCCGGCGGCCCGACGGCACCCTGGTGTCGCACAAGGTGCTGTCGGAGAATCCCGCCCGCTACCGCGACGCGGCGGTCGCCGGGATCCGCGAGCTGCTCGGCGTGCCGGCGGGCGAACCGGTGCCGGCGGAGCAGGTCGAGGCCGTGCGCATGGGCACCACCGTGGCCACGAACGCGCTGCTCGAACGCAAGGGTGAGCGCACACTTCTGGTGGTGACCAAGGGTTTCCGCGACGCGCTGCGGATCGCCTACCAGAACCGGCCGCGCATCTTCGACCGGCACATCGTGCTGCCCGACATGCTGTACGACCGGGTGGTCGAGGCCGACGAGCGGCTCACCGCCGAAGGAAAGCTGTTGCGGCCGCTGGATCTCGAGCAGGCCGCCGCGGATCTGCGGGCCGCGTACGACGACGGCATCCGGGCCGTCGCGATCGTCCTCATGCACAGCCATCTCCATCCCGCGCACGAGCAACGGCTGGGCGAACTGGCCGAAGGGATCGGCTTCACCCAGATCTCGCTGTCGAGTGAGGTCAGCCCGCTGATGAAGCTCGTGCCGCGCGGCGACACGACGGTCGTCGACGCCTACCTCTCGCCGGTGCTGCGCCGGTACGTGGACCAGGTGGCCGGCGAGCTGTCCGGGGTGCGGCTGATGTTCATGCAGTCCAACGGAGGTCTCGCCGAGGCGCGTCATTTCCGGGGCAAGGACGCGATCCTGTCCGGACCGGCCGGCGGGATCGTCGGTATGGTGCGAATGTCCGCGCTCGCCGGATTCGACCATGTCATCGGGTTCGACATGGGCGGCACCTCCACCGACGTCTCGCACTACGCCGGCGAGTACGAGCGCGTGTTCATGGCGCAGGTCGCGGGTGTGCGGCTGCGCGCGCCGATGCTGGACATCCACACCGTCGCCGCGGGCGGCGGTTCGATCCTGCACTTCGACGGCAGCCGCTACCGGGTGGGCCCCGACTCGGCCGGTGCCAGCCCCGGCCCGGCGTCCTACCGGGGCGGCGGCCCGCTGACGGTGACCGACGCGAACGTGATGCTGGGCCGGATCCAGCCCGCGCACTTCCCCGCCGTGTTCGGGCCCGGCGGCGACGAGCCGCTGGACGCGGACGTCGTGCGGCGGAAGTTCACCGAGCTGGCCGGGGAAATCCGCGAGCAGACCGGCGACGAGCGCAGTCCCGAGCAGGTCGCCGAAGGGTTCCTGCGGATCGCGGTGGCGAACATGGCGAACGCGGTCAAGAAGATCTCCGTCCAAAAGGGACACGACGTGACCCGGTACGTGCTCACCACGTTCGGTGGTGCCGGTGGTCAGCACGCGTGTGCGGTGGCGGACTCCCTCGGCATTCCCACGGTGCTCGTGCCGCCGATGGCGGGTGTGCTGTCCGCGCTCGGGATCGGCCTCGCCGACACCACCGCGATCCGGCAGCAGTCGGTCATCGCGCGGCTGGAGCCGGGCTCGCTCGCCGCGCTGGACGAGGTCGCGGACCGGCTGACCGAGCAGACGCGCACCGAACTGCTCGACGAAGGTGTCGCGGCGGACCGGATCCGGGTGGCGCGCCGGGCGCAGCTGCGCTACGACGGCACCGACACCGTGGTCCCGGTGGCGCTCGGCGGGTTCGACGAGATGGTCCGGGATTTCGAGACGTCGTACCAGAAGACGTACTCGTTCCTGATGGACCGGCCGCTGATCGTGGAGGCGATCGCGGTCGAGGCCACCGGCCTGACCGACCAGCCCGATCTGTCGTCGCTCGGTGAGCACGACGGCGAGCGCGGCCCGGTGCACACCGTCCGGCTCTACACCGGCGACCGGTGGCAGGAAGCCCCGCTGTACCAACGAGAACTGCTCCGTCCGGATGAGACGGTGACCGGCCCCGCGGTGATCGCCGAGGCCAACTCCACCACGATGATCGACGACGGCTGGCAGGGTGCGCTCGACCTCAACGGGCACCTCGTCCTGAAACGCGTGGTGGCACAGGCGGAATCGCGCGCGACCACCGAAGCCGACCCGGTGCTGCTCGAGATCTTCAACAACCTCTTCATGTCGATCGCCGAGCAGATGGGCAGCCGGCTGGAGGCGACGTCGCAGTCGGTGAACATCCGCGAGCGACTGGACTTCTCGTGCGCGCTGTTCGATCCGGACGGTAACCTGGTCGCGAACGCGCCGCACATGCCGGTGCACCTCGGCTCGATGGGCGCCGGGGTCAAGGAAGTCGTGCGCCGGCGCGCCGGGCGGATGAAGCGGGGTGACGTCTACGCGGTCAACGACCCCTACCACGGCGGCACGCACCTGCCCGACGTCACGGTGATCACCCCGGTGTTTTCCAGCGACAGCGAGGAAATCCTCTTCTACGTGGCGTCGCGGGGCCACCACGCGGAGATCGGCGGGATCACACCCGGGTCGATGCCGGCCGCGAGCGGTCATCTCGACGAGGAAGGGGTGCTGTTCGACAACTGGCTGCTCGCCGAGGGCGGCCGGTTCCTCGAAGCCGAGACGCGGGAGTTGTTGCTGGGCGCGCGTTATCCCTCGCGCAACCCGGACATGAACCTGGCGGACCTGCGTGCCCAGGTTTCGGCGAACGCCAAGGGGGTCGACGAGGTCGGCCGGATGATCGGCCTTTTCGGACTCGACGTCGTGCAGGCCTACATGCGGCATGTGCAGGACAACGCGGAAGCCGCCGTCCGGCGCGTCATCGACACGCTCGACGACGGCGAGTACCGGTACGAAATGGACTCCGGCGCGGTGATCGCGGTGAAGATCACCGTGGACCGCGAGAACCGTGCCGCCACGGTCGATTTCAGCGGCACCTCGCCGCAGCTCACCACCAACTTCAACGCCCCGTCGTCGGTCGCGGTGGCCGCGGTGCTGTACGTGTTCCGCACTCTGGTCGCCGACGAGATCCCGCTCAACGACGGCTGCCTGCGGCCGCTGAAGATCGTGATCCCGCCGGGTTCGATGCTCTCACCGGAGTATCCCGCCGCCGTGGTCGCCGGAAACGTCGAGACCTCGCAGGCGATCACGGGCACGCTGTTCGCCGCCCTCGGCGTCCAGGCCGAGGGTGCGGGCACGATGAACAACCTGACGTTCGGCAACGAGCGGCACCAGTACTACGAGACGCTCGGTTCCGGGTCCGGTGCGGGCAGCGGGTTCGCCGGCGCGTCAGTGGTCCAGACCCATATGACGAACTCGCGGCTGACCGATCCCGAGGTCCTCGAATGGCGTTTCCCGGTGCTACTCAAGGAGTTCTCGGTGCGGCACGGCAGCGGCGGGCAGGGCCGGTGGCACGGCGGCGACGGTGGTGTACGGCGCCTGGAGTTCCTGGAACCGATGACAGCGAGCACCCTGTCCGGGCACCGGCGCATCCCGCCGTACGGGCTCGCCGGCGGGCAGCCGGGTGCCTTGGGGCACAACAGAGTGCACCGCGCGGACGGCACGGTCACGGAACTGGGCGGCTCCGATTCCGTCGACCTGCGACCGGGTGACGTGCTGGAGATCGAGACCCCGGGCGGCGGGGGGTACGGCGCTCCGGCGTGACCAGGCGCCGCACCAGCTGATCGACGGAGTCCCAGACGCGGCGGTCGGTCCAGTACCCGGAGTGCCCGCCCGCGGCGGGCTCCGGGTCGCCGTAGATGTACCAGGGGCTCCGCGGGTCGCACAGGCGGAGGTCGCCGACCGCGTCGCCGGAGACCGTGACGCGGTTGCCGATCGGATCCGTGGGATAGGAGAAGTTCCGCCAGTCGGCGACCCGGGATTCGCCGGTACGGCTGGAAAAGACGTGCGCGAGCACATCCGGGTTGATCCAGCCGGGAAAAGCCCAGCCGTAGAGCCAGGTGACCGGACTGCCGAACGTCACGAGCGCGATCTTTCCTTTGACCGCACGGCATCCGGCCGACAGTAAGGCCACAGTGGACAGTACCGCACCCTGGCTGTGCCCGACGAGCACCACGGGCGCGCCGTGATCGTTGAGCCGCCAGATCCGGCGCTGGAGGTCGGGCACGGCGCGTTCGGCGTAGCAGGGCGGCGCGAGTGGATGGTAGGAACGCGGCCAGAACGTGCCGACGTCCCACAGCACCCCGATCAGCCTGCGCCGCGCCGGGTCCTGCCATCCCTGGCGCAGCAACCACATGAAGGCCAGCAGCGTCGCGTCCCAGGCGAACACCGCGACCTTGCCCAGCGCCCCGTTCGGGCTGAACCAGGCGTCCGGGATCGCCGGCTGGAACACCACCGCCCACGCGATACCGGCCAGCTGGAACCCCACGATCAGCCACAGCAGCATCGGGACGGCGGAGCGGGCGTCGGCGAGGCGGTAGAGCCAGGTGAGCTTGCCCTGCCAGGCCCGCTCGCCGTCGGACCGGACGTACCACTCCTGGTCCGGACCATGCCGGTCCTGGGGCTGTTCTTCGCTGTACCGCTGGAAATCCTGCTTGATGTCACGCGGATCGCGCATGGTGAACAGCGCCCGCACACCTTGCCACACGACCCCGCACAGCAGCGCCGCGAACAGCGCGATCGTCAGCAGCGGCCCGGCCCAGCCGACCGCCAGCGGTACATTGAGGACAGTCGCATCAGGATTCCGCTCGGCGTGCAGCCCGCCGAGCCAGTGTCCGAACGTGAACACCACGCCGAGCAGCAACGAGTTCAACAGCCCGATCGCGAGCAGCATGACCAGGACCGGGCCGGGCCCACCGCGTTGCCGGGCCGGCAGTCCGATCAGGACCATCAGCAGCACGCAGCCACCGAGCGCGAGGTAGGTGGCGGTGACGATCGTGTCCAGGCCGGGCAACGACCCGGGCGCCTGGCTCACTTCCGTTTGCAGGCAAGCGAAAACCGTGGCACAGACCACCGCGGCGGGGGCGATCGCGCGGGTGGCCACCCGGATCGCCACGTGGTCCAGCGGTGTTTTCATGGCGCCGATCCACCGGTCCCCCGCGACCACGAGAGTCGAGACCGCGAGCGCGAGCCCGCCGACGATCAAGGCGAGCCAGTACCAGACCAATCCGTGTGGTCCGGGCACCGCCGAGGCCCGGGCCGTGATCGCGAAGACGACGGCGAGAAACCCGGTCGCGGCGCCGATATGCGCCCACGTCATCCGGCGCACCGCGAGCGAGGAGTTCCAGAACGCGCGATCGGTCAGCCCGGTGTCCGTGGCCGACTTCCGCGGTTTGCCGGGCCGGTCCGCCATCGACCCGCGCCACGGCGGTTCCACCGACTCGTAGCGCCCCTGGGTGAGCACGGCGAGCAGGACCAGCACGAGGATCGCGAGTGCGACCGTCGCATAGCCGATCACCAGTGGTTTCTCGCCATTCCCCGCGACCCAGGTCCACGACAGCGGCCACAGCCACCACTGGCCGTGCACCAGCCCGGCTCGCGGCGCCTGGTAGGTGATCAGGTTCGGGCCGAGCATGATCGCGACGAGCACGGTGTTCACCGTCAGCGCGAGGCAGGCCAGGTTCGTCACGACCCGGTGGCAGGCGAACCGCGCGCCGGACGGGGTGCCGCGGTACATCCAGCCCGCGAGGTTCCCCAGCAGGTACGGCAGGAGCACCAACCACAGCACGCGGGTGCCGGACCGGGACGTGATCCCGCCCCACGCGTAACCCTCGACATGCCTTCTCGGGCCGCCGTTTGCGGGCGCCAGATCCGCGGTGCGGTAGAAGCCCGCCACCCGGTCGCCGCCGACTTGCTCGGGCGACAGGTCGCGCAGCAGGTCCTCGGGCCTGGTCCCGCCGACGCCGTGCACGCGCAGTTCGGTGACACCGGCGTCCAGTGCCGGCGCCGGCCCCCTCATGCCGCCGGGGCGCGGCCCGGTGCTGACGCCGAACTTGGGAACGGCCACGCGGATCACCTCGATTCGTCCGGCCGTATTTCACCGCAGGCCGGTCCGAGGCGCTACGACACGCCCGAATGTTTCTCAGTCCGTTGCCGAGTGGTCAGGTCTGCCGGCCATCGCGCCAGGGGTGCGAATCCGCCTAGAGTCGGTTCATGTATTCGACGGAGGTTTCGGCGCATGTGAACGCGCCGCGCGAGGTGGTCTACCGGGCGCTGCTGGACGCCGAGGCGGTCGCGAAATGGCGCGCGCCGGACGGGATGACGGGTCAGGTGCACGAATTCGACGCCCGGGAAGGCGGCCGTTTCCGGGTCTCGCTCACCTATGACGCCCCGGACCGTTCGGGCAAGTCGTCGTCGCACACCGACACCTACCACGGTCATTTCGCCAGGCTCGTGCCCGGCGAGCAGGTGGTCGAGGTGCTCGAGTTCGAGACCACGGACCCGGCCCTGCAAGGGACCATGACGATGACGACGACCCTGACCGACGCGGCCGGTGGCACCGGTATCCACGTCGTTCACGACGGGCTGCCCGACGTGATTCCCGCCGCCGACAACGAAACCGGCACCCGGATATCGCTGCGGAACCTGGCGGCACTCGTCGAAGACCGTAAGATCAGCGGGTGATCGCCGAGGACGACGGCATTCGAAGACCGCGGCTCACCCGCGACAGGTACCTCCTCGGGTTCCTGTGTTCTCTCGCCCTCCTCGGGCTCGTCACCGCGGCGGTGTTCGACGGGCCGGCGCCCGATGTGGACACGGTGATCGGCGGCCTGGTGATCCTGAGCGTCGCGTCGATACCCTCCGTGTTCACCGCGGCTCGCACGGTGCATTGGGGCCTGCGCGTGCGCAGGCGGCGCAACGTCATCGCCGCCGCGACGGCCGCGGGGAAGCTCCCACCGGCGCCCGACAGTTGGGTCCCGCCCGGCGCCGGCGATCCCGAACCGGTCGCGCGGCTTCGCGTGCTCGCCTGGCGTGCCTCGGGGATCGTGGTGCTGTGGCTCACCGTGCTCGCAGTGGGCATCGTCGGCCTCGACCAGTTGTCGCGAAGCGCCCAGCACCTGCTCGATATCGGGACCCGGGTCACCGGCACCGTGCTCGACGTTTCCCGGCCCGCCAAGGGGTACTGGACCATCGACGTCCGCTATCCCGGCGGTGCCGGCCCGCGAACCGCCGTGATCTACCTCGATGTGAACCGGGAAATCGAGCCGGGGCAGGAGATCACCGTCGTCTACGACCCGGCCGATCCGGCCCGTGTCCGCACCCTCGACGACGAGAACAGTAATCAGTTCCTGGTGAGCGCCTTCGTGATCCCGTTGCTCGTGGCGCTGGTCGTGCTTCCGTTCGCGGTGGCCGCCGCCGCGGGCTGGTTCTTCCGGCGCCGCTCGGTGCGCCGCACCGGCTGGCACCGGGCAGACGTGGTGGTCACGCGCGTGTACCGCGGCAGCGACAAGATCACCGCGACGTATCCCGACGGCAGTGAGGTAGAGCTGCGCTCGGCCATCAGCACGCACAGCGCGTCGCGCCGGGCGGGGATCCGGCCACAGCGCGCCTGGATCGGCGGGGAGGCGAAGACGATGGTCATGCTTTTCCCCGGCGACGAGACGCGGAAGCCTTACGCCGCCCCGGTTTCGGCGAAAAAGCCGCGGGTGGCCTAAGACTGCGCCTTGGCAGGTTCCTCCTTCGACGGCACGTCTTCATCCCGGATCACGGTCACGGCGTCGGCGTGCAGGGCGGCGATGGTCGACAGCGCTTCCCGTGCCTGGTCGGCCAGCCACCCGTCGTCCTCGGGCTCCTCGCTCACGCCCAGGTCACCACGTCCACGACATCGCCCGCGCGGACCCAGTCCGGCTCCTCGTCCGGCGCCTGGCCCTCCGCGCGCACCGGGATCCACGTATTGTTCGTGTACTCGTCGAAAACGGGCTCACCGGACACGACACCTCGCCGGCACAGCCGCGTGCCGTTCTGCCGTCTGCCGGGCAGATAGGTGACCCGGTACCCGACGGCGAACGACTCCGCCGTATTCACGGTCATGTCTGCCTCTCTCGTGGTCGGATGCTCCGGTGGTGTCAGTTCGCAGCTCCGGCCCGATGACGCGATTCGTTCGCGCGATCAACGCAAACCCCCCACCGGGGTTACTCCACTTGAGCCCTAAGATCGATTGCGGGGCCCGAAGAGAGGACGTCGAGCGTGAACGAGCGAGAAGAGAAGCTGATCCCGCCCGAAGGCATCGACCTCGAACACCCGACCGCGGCCCGCGTCTACGACTGGCTCCTCGGCGGCAAGGCCAACTGGGCGATCGACCGCGAGTTCGGCGCCCGGATCGTCGCCAAGTTCCCGCTGCTGCGCGACATCTCTCTGGCCAACCGGCTGTTCCTGCACCGCGCGGTGCGCCACCTGATCGGCCTCGGCGTGCGCCAGTTCATCGACATCGGCGCCGGCATCCCCACCATGGGCAACACCCACCAGGTCGCCGACGAGCTCGACCAGGAGACCAGGGTCGTCTACATCGACAACGAACCGGTCGCCGTCGCGCACTCGAAGCTGCTGCTGGAGAACGAGGGTGACCCGGCCCGGCACACCGCCATCCACGCCGACCTGCGCGAACCGGACCAGCTGTGGGACGAGGTGCTGCGCGCCGACGTGATCGACTTCGACCAGCCGGTCGCGCTCCTGCTCGTCGCCGTGCTGCACTTCCAGCAGCTGCGCCGGGGCACCGACATCGGCCCGCTGTCGGTCGCGCGGCTGCGGGACCTGCTGCCCAGCGGCTCGTACCTCGTCATCTCGCACACCACCTACGAAGGCGTGCCGCCCACCCAGCACCAGAACCTGGTCGACCTCGACAAGCTCTACCAGTCCTCGGCGAATCCGGTGCACTGGCGCCCGCAGCAGGAGATCCGCGACCTGTTCGGCGACTTCGAGCTGATGGAGCCGGGCCTGACCTGGACCACGCTGTGGCACCCCGAGGACTCGAGTCCCCAGTCGCCGGACATCCGGTTCGACAAGCCGGAGGAGTCGGTCATTCTCAGTGGAGTGGGCCGCAAACCCTGACGGGGCCGCGTATGTTGAGCGGAGTGGAGGCACTCCGGACAGAACGGGACATTCTCGACTGGGCGGCCGCCGACTTCGGGGGCATCGTGACCGAGCGGCCGCGGGCCGTGCTGCGGCCCGAGTCCGCCGACGACATCAGCGCGGTCCTGGGCTTCGCGGCGGAACGGAACATCCCGGTGGCCGCGCGCGGACGCGGGCACTCCGGGTTCGGCCAGGCCCAGGCACGCGACGGGATCGTCATCGACATGACCGGCCTCGGCCGGGTGCTGCGCGTCGAGGACGACCGGGTCGTCGCCGAGGCCGGCGCGACCTGGGGTGAGGTCCTGCGCGCCACGCTCGCGCACGACCGCACGCCGCCGGTCCTGACCGACTACCTCGGCGTTTCCGTCGGCGGCACGCTGTCCGCGGGCGGGATCAGCGGCACGACCCACCGCTACGGGGTCCAGACCGACACCGTGCTGTCCCTCGACGTGCTCACCGGCGACGGGGTCGAGCGCACCTGTTCACGCACCGAGTCGCCCGAACTGTTCCACGCCGTGCGCGCCGGCTACGGCCGTTGCGGGGTCATCGTCCGCGCGACCCTGCCGCTGATCCCGGCACCTGTCCGCGTCCGCCGGTTCAAGATCTACTACCCGACGGCGGCGGAGCTGCTCACCCGCGAGCGGCAGTTGTTGCACGAAGGCCGTTTCGATTTCCTGCAGGGCGAGATCCTGCCCGTCGGCGGCGGCTGGACGTACATGCTCGACGTGGCCGCCTACGACTCACCGGCGGACGACGCGACCCTGCTCGACGGCCTCGGCTACGAACCGGCCCGCGACGCGACCGAAGACCTCGCGTACTGGGACTTCGCCAATCGCCTTGCGGATGCCGAGAAACTCCTTACCCAGACCGGAGAATGGTTCGCCCCGCACGCGTGGTCGAACCTGCTCCTGCCCGACAACGCCACCGACCCGTACCTCGCCGACCTGATGGCCGGCCTCACCCAGGAAGACCTCGGCGCGGCGGGGCTGGTGCTCACCTACCCGGTCTTCCGCCGCAACCTGACCACTCCCCTGTTCCGCGTGCCCGACGAAGACGTCGTGTTCCTGGTCGCCGTCATCCGGTTCGGGCCCGAGCCCGCGGTGGACCGGCAGCTGGCCGCCAACCGCGACTGGTACGAAAAAGCAGTCGCGGCCGGCGGCACCGCCTACCCCTCCGGGGCGATTCCCGGCATCGACTGGACACGCCAGCTCGATCCCGCGGCCGCGGCCCGATACGACCCGCACGGGATCTTCCGGCGCTGAAGCTACCGCCGTTTCGCGAATCCTGGAAACGACGCGAGCCCGACGACGCCGTGCGTCGAAAAGCGTCTTGTAGATCGCGTTGCGGTTGCCCCCGAGAACAGCTGTCGTTGCCGGGGCGTCAGCGTCTCGCTCGGCGCCGGTGGCATGGAGCGACCGCACCCACTCGTCATCCACCGGCACGAGAACAGCGCTACCGCCGTTTCGCCACCGCGCCGGTGAACACCGGTACCAACCCCGGGTCGTTGAACGCGGTGATGCGGGCGATCCGGTCGCCGGTCAGGGTCAGCACCTGGATGCCGTAGCCCTCGTACCGGTCGTCACCGGCGTTCTTGTACGCGACCAGGGCGGGCTGGCCGTTGGCGCGGGCCGGCTCGAACCGCCACAGCCGCGGCCGGAGCACTCGCGCCGCGAGGAACCCGATGACCGCCGGGCGGCCCGTGAACCAGGTCGGCGTCGGCGGCATCTCCATCTCGGCGTCGGCGCGCAGCAGGGCCACCAGCGCATCGGGGTCAGCACGGGTGAACGCGTCGACGTAGCGGTCCAGCAGCGCCCGCACCGCCGCCTCGTCCGGCTCGGCCAGTTCGTCCGCGACCGGGCCGGCCTCGGCCAGCCGCGACCGAGCCCGCCGCAGGGCGCTGTCGACGGCGACCGCCGTGGTGCCCAGGATCTCGGCGACCTCCGCGGTCCGGAACGCCAGCACGTCGCGCAGGGTCAGCACGGCACGCTGCCGGGCGGGCAGCAGCTGGAGTGCCGCGATGAACGCCAGCCGCACCCCCGCCCGCCGCTGGGCGGTCGCGGCCGGATCGCCGAGCAGCGTGTCCGGCGCGGGCTGCAGCCACGCCACCGACGGCTCCTGGGCCGCCATCTCCACCCGGTGATCATCCGACGGCGCGCCCAGACCCGACGGGAGCGGCCGCCGGGTGCGGGTGTCCAGCGCCGTCAGGCAGGCCATCGTGGCGATCTTGTACAGCCAGCGCCGCACGGTGGACCGGCCTTCGAACCGGTCGAACGCTCGCCACGCGCGCAGATAGGTCTCCTGCACGAGATCCTCGGCGTCCTGCACCGAGCCCAGCATCCGGTAGCAGTGCGCGAGCAGCTCCCGCCGGTACGGCTCGGTGAGCGCGGCGAACTCGGCGTCTCCCATCAGTCCACTGTAGACGTGAGCGGCCGCGATCCGGTCCCGCCGAGCTGATATTCCGCGGCGCTTCCGGCGTCCCCGGCCAGCTCCAGCACCGCCTTGGCGACCTGGTCCGGGGTGAGGATCGGCTGCAGGCCCTCGGTGAACGTGTCCGGGTCGACGCCCTGAGCCGCGGCGTACCCGGCGACGCCGGCCGCGCCGACGCCGGCCGCGGGGGTCAGCTGCGGCAACAGCGTGAGGAACCGGATGCCCAGCCCGGCCCGTTCCGACTCGGCGGCGGCGTACCGGCCGATGTAGCGGGCCGCGGCCTTCGCACTGGCGTACCCGCCGCTGAGCGGGGACCCGGCGAGGACGGCGCCGCTGGACATCACGACCACGACGCTGCCGGGGTCGAGCGGCGCGCGCAGGGCCTCGCGCGTCCAGCTGAAGACGTGCCGGGTGTCGGTGTGCCAATTGTGGCTGAAGGTCTCCCAGGTCTGCTCGTGCACCGGCGCCATGTGCGGGACCGCGCCCGCGTTGAGCACCAGCAGCGTGGGCCGGTGCTCACGGATCACTTGCCCCGCAAGGGTTTCGTCGGCGGCATCGGCGGCGATGGGGACGAACCCGTCGCCCAGTTCGGCGTGTGCGGCACGCAGATCCCCTTCGCCACGGGCGATCCCGACGACGTGGGTGCCGGCGGCGACGAGCGCGGCCGCGATCGCGCGCCCGAAGCCACGGCTGGCCCCGGTGACGACGGCGGTCTGGAACGGAACGGACATGCGGAACTCCTTAGGTGGTTCGGTCCCTGTCAAGACCAGCGACCGCCCGGAAATCCGTCGGCCCGGGCCGATCCGAGCCCGATCGCCTGATCGAAACGTGTTCGGTACGCGCCGTTTCCTCCCGGTTCAGCGGGTGAAGGGGGTGATCTGTTATCGACAGAGGGTGATCAGCGAATCCGACCTGGCCACGCGCCGGATGCGGGTCTACCGCCTCCACCAGGCGCCGGACCTGCGCGATCTCGTCGCACCCAAGATCCTCGACGGGGACGTGCTGATCCGCGAGGTCCACGTCGACACCGCGCCGGCGCTGCTGGTTTCGGGGATTTCGGAGCCGACCCCCGTCGACTGGGCCGGGGCGGTCCGCTCCCTGACCGGCGTCGATCTGGGGTTCACCACGACGACCGCCTCCGCGGCGCTGTTCGTGGACGTGGACGGCACGTCGTACGCGCTGACCTTCGGGCACGGCTGGCGCTACCTGCGCGACAGCGCGATCGACCGCGAGTTCGGCCTCGACCTCGCCGTGCGCATGCTCGACCCCGACGAGATCCGCCGGATCACCCGGTGGGCGCTGTCGGCCAAGGCGCGGGTCGACCACAACCTCGTGCCCGGCGGCCAGGGGCTGTGGGCGTTCGGCCTGCGCGAGCACGCCGAACTGGTCCGCAACCTCGCCGGGCCGGTGCACCGCGACGTCCGGGCCGAGCTGACGCACGTGCGGCGCCGGGGCGCCTACCGCAATTTCCGGCTCAGCCTCGACTGCGGTGACGGCGTGCAGATCCCGCTCGGCATCGAGGGCGGCTCACTGCTGTCGGACCTGCGCGAGCTGACCCGCGTCACCACCGAAGGCAGCATCCACGCCCGGCTCGAACCGCTGCGGTGGGTGCGCCGGCTCGGCCCCGGCCACGAGCTCACCGAGCAGCTCGACGCGACCGCCGCGGACCTGCTCGCCGACCCCGGCACGGAAACCGGCGAGATCGGCATCTCCTACCCGGCGCGGTACTACGACGGCCCGACCGTGCAGCGCTACCGCGGCAGCGTCGGCGACACCCAGATCGACACCGACGAGCTCACCGTCGAAGACCTGCGGTCCGGCCTTGCCGACTCCGACCGGCGGCTCGCCACGCTGCGGACCAGTTCCATCGAGGGGCTCGACGAGGAAGGCCACAGCGGCGGCGGCGTTTCCGCGCTGCACTGGCTCGCGGCGGAGGTCGTCGAGCCGGACAGCCGGTTCGTGCTCATCGACGGCGACTGGTACCAGCTGGGCGAGCGCTACGTCGCGCACGTCGAGCGGGTCGTGTCCGACGCGTTCGCGAACCGGCCCGACTGGACGCTCCCGCCGTGGGAGGACGCGCCCCGCAACGAGCAGGGCCGGGTCGTCGAAGCCGCGTACAACGTCTACGTCGCCGAGCAGGACGACCGTTTCCTGTGCCTGGACCGGTCCCTGCTCAAGACCCGCGTGCACCCGCGCGGGTTCGAGGCCTGTGACCTGCTCGGGCCGGACAACGTGCTGGTGCACGTGAAGAAGGTCAGCGGCGGCACCGGTTCCTCCGTGCTGAGCCACCTTTTCGCGCAGGGGCTGGTGTCCGCGGAAAGCCTGACCGACCGCGAAACCTGGGACCGGTTCGTGCGGCTGGTCGCCGAGCGTGACCCGGCGCGGGCGGCGACGCTCGGGCACCGCCCGGCCGGTCTCGTGTACGCGATCCACCGGATGGACAAGGCCTTGCACCCGGGCACGCTGTTCACCTTCGCCCGCTCGGCCCTGGTCTCGGCCGCGGTCGCGCTGAACACGTACGGGATTCCGTTGCGGATCGCGGTGATCCCCTAGCGGGCGCTCAGTAGTCGGAGATCAGCTCGGACGGGTTCAGTGTCACGGGGAAGGGCAGCGGGATGGTGATCGTCTGGTCGTGCGCCGCCTTGGCGACGGTTTCGTAGATACCGTCACGCAGTCCGAGGCAGAGCACATCGGGGACGTAGGGGTCGACGAGCCAGTAGTTCTCGCAGCCCGCGGCCGCCAGGCGCGCGCGCTTCAGTTCTGTATCGATAAGACGGCTGGACGGCGAAATGACCTCCACCGACAGCACGGGCACACCGACGAGGGCTCGCTCGGTGTAGTCGGCGCGGCGACCCACGACGACATCGGGAATGAGCACGGTGTCGTCGGCGAGTACGACGTCCACCGGCGCCGGGAGTGCTTCGCAATCCTTGGGGCAGTTCCTGGTAACCGCCGCGAGCACCCGGGCCACGACACGTTGATGGAGGGGACGGGGTGAGGGGCTCATCAGGAGCACCCCGTCCACGAGCTCGTAGCGGTGACTGTCATCGGCGATCGACTCCAGATCCCTACGCGTGAATGGCTCGCGGTGTCCGAACACCGGTACAGTCGCCATGGTCTCCCCAAAGTCGCGCAGATACTAACCCTCGCCCGGGACAGCTTAGACTCCTGATGATGACCAACTGCGGCGGCCATGCCCGAAATGGAACCCGAAAAGAGCAGCAAGTCGGGAACAGGCAGCCGGCAGCGGCCACCAAGCGTCACCGACGGTTGTCTATGTGTCACACCCGTTGGGAATTGGCCCCTTCACTGCGCCGAACGTGTGCTGATCGAAAGTTCAGGAAATCGTCGACACAAGTTTCCCGTTCGCAATGTTCCGCAGTTCTTATCGCAATCTTCGCCGCGATTAAGCGCGATTCTCGCGTCAAGTGTTCAGTTGTCCGATGGTAGGCGATGGCGGGAAGTAAGGGCAACCTGAGAATTGATTCTGGGCAGGTCCAGTCCACAATGGCTCCGTTCGCCGCAGCAGGGGTTCGCCGCCGGGAAAGCGCTTGCACGACTGGCGTTCAACAAGGGTTCAACCCCGCCGCCGGGCCGTTTTTCCCAGCCGGATCAGGTAGACCAGGCCCGACGCCGCGAACATGCCGAGTACCAGCCACAGCCACCGGCCGAGATAGGGCCCTTGGGTCAGCCCGGTCGCGGCGAGATGGGTGGCCTCGCCCTGACCGATGATGCCGGGCAGGAACAGCAGGAAGGTCAGCCCGGTACCCAGCACCGGAATCCGGATGTGATTGACGGCGCGCACCTTCGGATGCCACGTGATCTTCCGGAGTCCCCGGTCGATCAGTGCGTAGAGCGGGAAGAGCACAAGATCGTGCGCGATGGCCGCGCCGACGAACCAGATCAATATTGTGAGGAGTGTCGGATCACCCAGCAGGAATGATCCCGCGTACGCGGCGAGCGCCAGGCACGGCAGCAACACCAGCAGGTGGGCGGGGTTGGCACCGATCAGCCGCTTCATCACGCGCTCCGGAATTCGATGCCGCGGACCCATTTCGTGCAGTGCACACCCGGCAGCGCCGGCACGATCACGCGCGCCGGGAAACCGTGATCAAGACTCAGATCCGCGCCGTTGACCTTCAGCGCGAGCAGCGCGTCGGGATCGGAAACCTGCCCGGAGTTGAGCGTCGCCTGCGCGAACGGGCCCTGTTCGATCGACGACACGAAAGCCGATCCGGGACTGCGCACGCCCGCGAGCGCGGCCAGGTCGCGCAGCCGCACCCCGGTCCAGGTCTGCACGGTCGACCAGCCCTCCACGCAGGCGATCGGAAGATCCGCGGTGTGCTGCGGCAGCGCGAGCAGCTCGTCCCGGCTGAACTCGCGCCGGGTGCCGCCGGTGAGCGTCAGCCGCCATCCCGCGCCGGCCGCCCCGTCCGTGATCCCGGCCGCGACGGCGGTTTTGTTGATGGGGTAACGGTTCGCGCCCTCCCCCGGCTCCCGGCCGCGCGGCAGCAGGAACGCCAGCTCGCGCAGCGGGCCGCCGATCGTCTGCCCGGCGGTGAGCACGGCGACCAGCAGCGCCCCGCCGCCGACCACCCCGAGCAGCCCGCGCCGGCTCAGCGTCGGCGGCGCCGGATCCGTTGGTACGAGACCGTTTTCGTCGGGCGGCTCGGGTTCCGTCCGGTCGAGCGGCGTCGCCAGTTCCGTGCGCAGCGAACGGGACCGCAGCGCGCGCACCATGGTCGGCAGCTTCAGCGAAACGTGCGTCACGAACGACGCGATGAACACCCAGGCGCCGAGGTAGTGCCCGGTGTAGAAACTGAACCCGAACACGTAGTCGTACTGGATGTTCAGGATGCCGGTGGCGATTTCGAACAGGATGCTGCCGACCAGGAGCAGCAGCGAGATCCGTTCCAGCACGTGCACCAGGGAACGGGCCGGTGGCCAGGAGAACAGTTTCGGGATGACCGACCACAGTTTCGCCAGTACCACGGGCACCAGGACGAGCCCGAGCCCGACGTGCAGGCCCTGGGTGAGGCGGAACAGCCAGGACGGCCGGGTTGGCCAGTCGAAGATCGGCAGGTGCAGCCAGCCGACGTCGCCGGGAATGCCCTGGCCGGGGCCGTACGCGACGTAGTCCAGCAGTCCGGTGAGGACCACCAGCGGGAGGCAGGCCAGCAGCACCGCACCGAACACCGACGTGAGCCAGGGACCGCGCAGCGGGCTGCGGAACCGGAGGTACCGGAGCGCGCGCGGTCCGGTCGGCGACGTTCTCACGCGGGGAATGCTAGGTGCGACCGGTGCGCCCAGAGCGGAATCGCGGCCGCCGGTCAGGAATCCGTAAGACTTGCCTCCACAAAGGACTCAAGCCTGGGCGCTTGCGCTAGCCGAATAGAATGCTAGCATCATAGCGTGGGTGATGACGAGGTCAAGCAGTTCAACGTCTACCTGCCGATCGGGCTGATCAAGCAGGTCAAGCACCATGCCATCGAGGAGGGCCTTTCCCTCTCGGCGCTGGTCGCGGACGCGCTGCGGGCCTACCTCGGCGATGCCCACGAGCAGCGACCGATCAGAAGGGAGAGCTGACATGGGTACCCAGGGCATCGACGCCGTGGTCGTGGAGACGCACAACTGGGGCAAGGCCGCGAAATTCTGGCAGAGCCTCGGTTTCAAGCTCGAGTTCGAGACCGACCACAACTCCGGCAAGCTCACCTGCGGCGACGGACCTTATGTCTTCGTCGTCGAGGTCCCGGAGAGTCAAACACCGCGGATGCAGTGCGTGCTGAAGGTGTCCGATGAGGACAGTGTCGACGACAGCCTCGACGTGGTCGCCCCGTTCGAGGAAACCCATTACGGCACAACGGAAATGACCGTGCGAGACACGGACGGCCGGCTGTGGACCCTGCAGCGCGCATGACGGCGGAGCCGGAGGGCACGGCGGTGCGGGTCGCACTGTGGCGGGCGATGCACGTCCAGGTCGACCCGCCACCCCACGTGTTCAGCGACGAGATCGGGCTGCGACTGGCCGTACCGGATGCCGGCTGGCGCGACCGGCCCGATATGGATCCCAGTGCCACCAAGGGTTTCCGGCTCGGGGTCGTGTCGAGGGCCCGGTTCATCGAAGACCTGGTCGCCGAGCAGGCCGCCCATGGGATCGCGCAGTACGTGCTGCTCGGCGCGGGCCTCGACACCTTCGCCCAGCGCAGGCCGGAGCTGGCCGCGCGCCTGCGGGTGTACGAGGTCGACCAACCTGGGCCGCAGGCCTGGAAGCGGCAGCGCCTCGAGGAGCTCGGCTACGGCGTCCCGGACTGGCTGCGGCTGGTCCCGTCGGACTTCGAGGTGCCCGGGGACTGGTGGAAACGGTTGTGCGCCGCGGGTTTCGACCCCGCTCGGCCCGCGTTCGTGGCCTCCACCGGCGTCAGCATGTACCTGACGAGGGACGCGACGGCGGCCACCCTGCGCCAGCTCGCGAAGCTCGCGCCCGGCTCGACGCTGGCCATGACCTTCCTGCTGCCGGCCGAACTGGTCGACGACGCCGACCGGCCGGGCTTGCGGGCGAGCGAGCAGGGCGCGCGGGCGTCCGGCACCCCGTTCGTCAGCTTCTACCACCCGCCGGACATGCTGGCCCTGGCGCGCCAAGCAGGCTTCGGCCAGGTCGAGTACATGCCGGGAACGGACCTGGCCGAACGCTATTTCGCCGGCCGCCCCGACGGCCTCCGACCGTCCACCGGAGAAGGGTTCCTGATCGCCGGCACCAGCGAAAGTGCCCGATAGGCTCGATGATCGGGCCCGAAAGGGTCCTGACCGCCCCCGGCCGCAACTGAAATCGCGGTCCCGGACGTCTCGTTATCTAATGACGACCGGCGTGGCTGAAGGGACGGCATGACGAATCCGCTGGTGGCACAGAAACACGACTCGACCTCGGCGATTTCGGGGATCACCGTGCTCGAGGGTGCCCAGCAGGTCAAACAGGGCATCGAAAGCGGTGACTGGGCCTCGATCGTGCTGGGGGCGGCGGGCACGGCGATGGACGCGCTGGCGTTCGTGGCCGACCCGTTCGGGTCGATTCTGGCCGCGGGCGTGGGCTGGCTGATGGAGCATGTCGGGCCGCTCAAGGAGGCGCTGGACAAGCTGGCCGGTGACCCGGACCAGATCACCGCGCATTCGGAGACCTGGAAGAACATCGCCACCGAACTCGGCGGTGTCGCCACCGACCTGGGCAACCAGGTCAACGCCGACATCCAGTCGTGGACCGGCCCCGGCGCGGACGCCTACCGCCAGCAGGCCGGTGAGGTCGCCAAGATGCTGCAGGCCGCGGGCGAAGCCTGCGACGGCGCGTCGAGCGGCGTCAAGACCGCCGGCGAGGTCGTGGCGGCGGTGCGGATGCTGGTGCGCGACATCATCTCCCAGGTCGTCGGGCACATGATCTCGTGGGCGCTGCAGGTGCTGTTCACCCTCGGGATCGGGCTCGCCTGGGTCGTCCCGCAGGTGGTGAACCTGGTCGCCAAGACCGCCAAGGACATCGCCGGCCTGATCTCGAACCTGACCAAGGCGCTCGGCCAGCTGGGCAAGTTGCTGAGCAAGGCCAGCGGCGTGTTCAAGGACGCGGCCAAGGGGCTCAAGGGTCTCAAACCCGGCCAGGCCGGTAAGGCCGCCAAGCCCGACACGCTCCCGGCGAGCGCCAAGGACGTCAACCCCGGGAACGGGACCACACCGTCGGGCGCCGGCAAGGATCTCGGGCTCGACGGCGGCAAGGTCGATCCCCCGCCCAAGGTGGGTGAGGGCGGCGGCACGCCCAAGGGCGACGCGGCGGACGGCGCGCCGCCCCCGCCGCCGAAGGGCCAGGACGCGCCCAAGGACGGGACGAACGCGTCGAGTGCCAAGGACGGCCCGGACCCGGCGAAGACCAAGGAACCCGAAGAGAAGTTCTGCGAGTTCGATCCGATCGACGTCGCGACCGGGGACGTCGTGATGACCGAAGTGGACCTGGCGGTGCCAGGTGAGCTGGGCGAGCTCGTCGTCCGCAACCACGTTTCGTCCTACCGGGACGGTCGCTGGTTCGGTCCATCATGGACGTCCCTTGTGGACGAACGACTGGAGTTCCGCGCCGGCACGGTGCGGTACTTCTCGGCCGACGCGATGGTGCTGTCCTTCCCGGTGCCCGCGGCGGGCTCGCAGGTCCCGCCCGCACACGGACCGCTGCGCTGGTTGCGCGAGGTCGGCGGCGGCTACCTGCTCGAAGACCCGGCGCGCGGACACGTCCGGGTGTTCACTCCGGCACCGGGCAACCGGGATGTCTTCCTGCTGACCGAAGTGCGCACCGAACTCGGCGAATCCATCGAGCTCGAACGCGACGATTCGGGAGCGCCCGAGACGTTGATCCACTCGCTCGGCGCACGGCTCGCCTTCGAGATCGCGGACGGGCGGGTGCGCGCGATCCGGGGACTGTCCGGCAACGGTGCGGTGCCGGTCGCCGGTTACGACTACGACGAGCACGGGCACCTCGCCACGCGCACCAACTCCTCGCCGAATCCCGCGCTGTACCAGCACGATCGGGACGGCCGCCTGCTCGGGTGGACCGGCCACACGGGATCCTGGTACCGCTACGTCTACGACACCGAAGGCCGCTGCGTGCGAACGGTCGGCGATGGCGGGTTCCTCGACGGCACACTGTCCTATACGGACGGTCGTACGATCACCGTGGACTCACTCGGCCACCGCAAGGTTTTCGACTTCGACGGCGGCAACGTCGTCGCCGAGACGGGCAAGCTCGGCGGCGTCACCCGCTCGGAATGGGGACCACACAACAAGTTGCTCGCGCGCACCGATCCGCTCGGCCGACGCACCGAGTTCGAGCACGACGATTCCGGGTCGCTCCGGGCCGTCGTGCGCCCGGACGGTAGCCGCGTGCTGCTGCACTGGACCGGTCCGGACCTGGAGATCGAGGTCACCGGTGAAGACGGGCAGGTGTGGCGGCGCGAATACGACGCCGCGAACGTGCCGGACCCGTACACCGAACAGTTGGGCGTCGACACGGACGAACAGGCCGAACCCGTTGGGGCGCCTGGTGAATCGGAGCGCGACCTGTTCGGCCGCCCGCGCGAGGTCACGGACGCTGACGGCGCCCGCACGGTCCTGTCCTGGACGGTCGAAGGCGGCCTCCGCGCGCTCACCGGGCCCGCCGGCGGGACGCGGCGCTGGACCTACGACAGCACGGGTGCGGAAATCTCGGCGACCGACGAGCTGGGCCGGATCACCGTGACCGAGCCCGGACCGTTCGGCACCCGCCGCACGGTCACCGATCCGGCCGGGGCGCGGACGGTTTACCGCTACGACACGGAATTGCGGCTCGTCGAGGTGGTGAACCCGCTCGGCCGGTCCTGGCGCTACAGCCACGACGCCGACGGTCACCTCGTGCGGGAAGAGGATTTCGACGGCCGGGTCGCGCGCTATGAATACGACGCCGCCGGGCAGCTCACGCGGTCGGTCAACGCCGCGGACGAGGTCGTCGACTACGGCTACGACCTGCTCGGCAACCTGGTCGAGCGGCGGACGGCCAGCGGGGTGGAGACCTTCCGGTACGACCCGGTCGGCAGGCTCGTGCAGGCGGTCGGACCGGACGCCGAGGTCGCGCTCACCCGCGACGAAGAAGGCAGGGTGGCCGCCCAGACCACGGCCGGCGCGCGCACCGAGTTCGGCTACCAGGAAGAAACCATCACCCGCCACACACCGTCCGGTGTGGACGTTCGGTGGGAGCCGGGCCGGATCCTGGTGTCGGGCCTGGAGATCTCCCTCACCCACGACGACGCCGGCCGGCTGACCTCCTTGTCGGCCGGTGGGAATCCCTTGGTGCGCCAGGAGTTCGACCGCGGCGGCCGGCTGGTCGCCCAGCACACGCCGGCCGGGGCGACCCGGTATCACCGGCGTCCCGACGGGAGCCTGGCCGCCCTCGAGAATCCCGCCGGTGGTTCGCGCTACGGGTTCGATCAGCTCGGCCGTGTCACGACGGTGCGCTCGCCGCACGGGACCGAGACCTACGGTTACGACCTGCTCGGCAATCTCGTCGGTTCGTCGCCGGGCACCGGCGCGGAATCCGGGCCGCGCCGGTACACCGGGACCGTGATCCAGTCCGCGGGTGGCGTCAGCTACGCGCACGACGCGCGGGGTCGCCTGGTCCGGCGCACCGTGGCCGACCGTACCTGGAGCTTCTCCTGGGATGCGCTGGACCAGCTGGCCGGGGTGCGGACACCGGACGGCGCGACCTGGCGCTACCGCTACGACCCGCTCGGCCGGCGGGTCGCGAAGCAGCGGCTGGACGCCGCGGGCGTGGTCGCCGAACAGGTCGCGTTCGTGTGGGACGGCACGCTGCTGGTGGAAGCGGTGCACACGGTGGCCGGCGCGTTCACCGGCGCGCTGACCTGGATCCACCACGATGACCGCCCGCTGGTGCAGGTCGCCACCGGGCCCGACGGCGCGCGGACGTTCACCGCGCTCGTGACGGACGAGATCGGCACTCCGATCGAACTGGTGTCGCTGCAGACCGGGGCCGTGCGTCCGGTTTCGACCAGTTTGTGGGGTCTTACCCGCCCTGGCGACGACGGCGGCACGCCGCTGCGGTTCCCGGGCCAGTACGTCGATCCCGAGACCGGGTTGCATTTCAACGTGTTCCGGTACTACGACCCGGGCAACGCGCGGTACATCAGCCCGGACCCGCTCGGTCTGGAGCCGGCGCCGAACCCGGTCGCCTACGTCGGCGATCCGCTGCGGATGCGTGACCCGGTCGGTCTCACCGGGTTCTCGCCCGGCGACTACGCGCCCGACCGCCCGTTGCGGTCGAGGCGCACCGGCCAGCCGTGCACGGCTGGCGCGCAGGCGTCGCCGTCGCCGAGCCCGCCGGGTTCGCAGAACAAGCGCAAGGCGGCCGACACGGGATCGGGCCCGGCCAGGAACAAGCAGAAGACGAACGACTACAGCAGCCACCAGCAGGCGATCGACAACCCGTCGGGTCCCGTCAACGCCAAGACCGGCCGGCACCAGTCGCAGGGCGGCGGCACGACGTCCGGTGGGCCGCATGTCCTGGACGGCAGCAAGAACTACGGCAGCGTCGGGAGCAAACCTCAGCCAGGGCACAACACCGACGTCATCGAGATGAACAAGGCCGCGCGGGAAGGAAAGCTGAGCCCCGGGTTGCAGAAGCAGATCGAGGACCTGCAGGGCAAGGACGCGAAGGGCGACGCGTTCATCCGGGGTCACCTGCGCAACGACAACATCGGCGGGCCGGGGCTGTCGCACAACCTGACGCCGCTGAGCAGTACGGCGAACAAGAACATGAGCGGGTCGTTCGAAGAGCAGCTGAAGAAGACGGACAACTGGCTCAACACCAGCCGCGGCAACCTCCCGGCCCATGACCAGCTGGCCAGGCAGTGGGGGGACGCCGACGCGAAGACCATCCGCGACGATCTCGGCAAACTACACGCCGAGTACAAAGTGGACGTCAGCAAGGAGACCAAGTTCGACCATCCCGTCAACGACTTCGAAAAGTCCATTCGCGACCATCTGACCCTGGACGCGAAGTGGAAGTACGGGGACGACACGACCACGGACCTGAGCGACGTGACGAAGGCGTACCTCTACCGCAACGGCAAGCTCGGCGAGATGCCGATCTTCCCGCCGGCGGGCACCAAGATGGACACGATCACCGGCGAGATGAAGATGCCCAACGGCGAGATCTACGACATGGCCGCGGCGAAGAAAGCCCGCCGGGACGAATACAAAGCCATCTACGACAACCTGATGCAGGACTAACCCAGCAACCACCCAACGCGGCAGCGGCGGGGCAAGGGACGAAGCCCCAACTCACCGACGAAACGTGCCCAGCCGAGGGGGCAAGGGGCGGAGCCCCAAACGGGGGTCCAGGGGGCGGAGCCCTCCTGGCGGGGGTCTGGGGGTTCGACCCCCAGGGCAAGGACCGCCCCGCGCCCCGGCGAAACGAGCCGCAGGCGAGTGAGTAGGTGGAGGGCGCCGCGGGGCGGTGGAACCTGGGGGTCGCTCCACCGCCGCCGCGGCTCCGCCGGACCGAGGGGGGAGGTGTCCGGCGGGTTTCGGGTACCTGGGACCGCCGGCCCCAGGTGTTGATGGTCAGCGTAATGGCTCGGCGGACCTTAGCGCCATATTGCATCTTGATTTTTCCGGTTTTCGGCCGGGGCTAGCCCCACCGGTCGGTGCGTGCGCCGAGTACGCCAAGTGCGACGGCAGCGGCCGTGGACGTACGCAATACGCTGGGGCCGAGCCGCACCGGGACCGCATCTGCGGACCGCAATGTCCGCAGTTCCGCGTCGCTGATCCCGCCTTCCGGCCCGACGATGAGCAAGATGTCCCCCTCGCGGGGGAGATCAACACGGGTGAGTCGTTCGTCAGCGCTGCCTTCGAGGACCAGCGCCAACGACGCGGCCTTGGCGACCGCGGCGAGCCCGGTGGTGTCGACGGGCTCCTCGACCGGTGGCACCCACACGCGCCGCGCCTGTTTGGCCGCCGCGCGCGCCGTGCTCTGCCAGCGGGCAAGCGCTTTCGCGCCGCGGGCGCCGTCTTCCCAGCGGGCCACACTGCGTTCCGCGCGCCACGGGAGTACGGCGTCGGCTCCGGCCTCGGTCGCGAGCTCCACCGCCAGCTCGCCCCGGTCGCCCTTCACCAGCGCCTGTACGACGGTCACCCGCAGCCGCGGCGCGGGTTCGGTCCACCGCCGCTCGATCGCCAGGTCCAGCGCGGCGTCCCGGCCGGGCCGGACGGCCTCGATCACGCACTCGGCCGCGGTGCCCGCGCCGTCGGTCAGCACCAGCCGCTCCCCCGCCCGCATCCGCCGCACGGTCACCGCGTGCCGGGCCTCCTCGCCGTCGAGCACGGCACGCGTGCCCGGCGGCAACGCCGCGACGAGGAACACCGGCGACGTGGTGCCCGGCATTACCGGTGGCTCTTGGCGCCGCGCAGCTTCGAGAACAGCCCGCCGGAGCGGCCGTTGCTGGCCAGTGTGGGCACGTCTTCGCCCCGCTGCTGGGCCAGCTCGCGCAGCAACTCGCGCTGGCTCTCGTCGAGCCGGGTGGGCACCATGACGTCGATGTGGACGTGTAGGTCACCGCGCCCGTCGACGCGCCCGGACGAGCGCAGCCGCGGCATGCCCTTGCCGGTCAGCACCAGCTCCGCGCCGGGCTGCGTGCCCGGGTCGAGGTCGAGGTCGAACTCGCCGTCGACCAGCGTCTCCAGCTGCACCTGTGCGCCCAGCGCCGCGGTGGTCATCGGGACGCGCAGGTTGCAGTGCAGGTCGTGGCCCTCGCGGAGGAACACGTCGTGCGGCTCCTCGTCGACCTCGACGTACAGGTCACCCGCCGGGCCGCCGCCGGGGCCGACCTCGCCCTGGCCGGACAGCCGGATCCGCATCCCGTCGCCGACCCCCGCCGGCACCTTCGCGGTCACCGTGCGGCGCGCCCGCACCCGGCCGTCGCCACCGCACTGGCGGCACGGGTCGGTGATGACCTCGCCGTAGCCGTGGCACACCGGGCACGGCCGGGCCGTGACCACCTGGCCGAGGAACGACCGCTGCACCGACTGGATCTCGCCCTGGCCGTTGCACGTGTCACAGGTCTTGACGGTGCCGCCGGGGGCGGTGCCGTTGCCGCGGCATTGGTCGCACAGGATCGCGGTGTCGACCGTGATCTCCTTGTCGACCCCGGTCGCGCACTCCTCCAGGGTCAGGCTGATCCGGATCAGCGCGTCCGAGCCGGGCTGCACGCGGCTGCGTGGCCCGCCGCCCCGGCCGCCACCACCCGTCGCGGCGCCGAAGAACGCGTCCATGATGTCGCCGAGGCCACCGAACCCCTGGAACGGGTCGCCCCCGCCGCGCGCGCCGGCGCCGTTGTCCAGCGGGTCACCGCCGAGATCCACGATCTTGCGCTTCTGCGGGTCGGAGAGGACCTCGTAGGCGGTGGTGACCTCGCCGAACTTGTGCTGCGCGTCGTCGGACGGGTTCACGTCCGGGTGCAGCTCCCGGGCCAGCCGCCGGTACGCGCGCTTGATCTCCTGATCTGACGCGTTCTTGGCCACGCCGAGAATCCCGTAGTAGTCCCTCGCCACCGTGCTCATGTCCTCCTGCCACACCTAGCCACCGGCCAGGATCTGCCCCACGTAGTTGGCCACCGCGCGGACCGCGGCGATCGTGCCCGGATAGTCCATCCGGGTCGGCCCGACGATGCCCATGCCGCCCAGGAGCATGTCGTCCTTCCCGTAGCCGATCGACACCACGGAAGTGCTGCGCATCTGCTCGTCTTCATTTTCCTCGCCGATGCGCACCGTGACGGCACCGGGGTTGCGCGCGGCGGCCAGCAGCTTCAGCACCACGACCTGTTCCTCGAGCGCCTCCAGCACCTGGCGCAGCGAACCGGGGAAGTCCGCGACGTTGCGGGTCAGGTTCGCCGTGCCGCCGAGCACGAGCCGCTCCTCCGGATGATCGACGAGGTGTTCGACCAGCACGGTACAGACCCGCACGAGCGCGTCCCGCAGCTCACCCGGCGCCTGGTCGGGCAGCTCCGCGACGCGGGCGGCCGCGTCGGTGAGCCGGCGGCCGGACAGCTTCGAGTTCAGCACGTCCCGGATCCGGGCGACGCTCTCCTCGGTCGTCACGTCGCCGAGGTCGATGGTGCGCTGGTCGACGCGGCCGGAGTCGGTGATCACCACGAGCATCAGCCGGGCCGGGGTGATCGGCACGACCTCCAGGTGGCGCAACGTGGCGGTCGACATCGACGGGTACTGCACCACCGCGACCTGCCTGGTCAGCTGCGCGAGCAGGCGCACCGACCGGCGCAGCACGTCGTCCAGGTCGAGCGCGCCGTCGAGGAAACTGGTGATCGCGCGGCGTTCGGCGCTGGTCAGCGGCTTTATGTCGGAGAGCCGGTCGACGAAGAGCCGGTACCCCTTGTCGGTCGGGATCCGCCCGGCGCTGGTGTGCGGCTGGGTGATGTAGCCGTCCTCCTCCAGCGCCACCATGTCGTTGCGCACGGTGGCGCTGGACACGCCCAGGTTGTGCCGGTCCACGATCGCCTTGGACCCGACCGGCTCCTGGTTGGAGACGTAGTCGGCGACGATGGCACGCAGCACCTCGAAGCGCCGCTCTTCGGAGCTGGCCACCCTTCACCTCCCGAACACGACGTACCTGACGTCGAGTTTACGGAAGCTGACGACGAAGCGTATCCAGGTCGCCAAGAACCCACGCGAGACCGCCGTGTTTGCTCCTCACGTCGCCGTGTTGGCCCGCCAGGTCGCCGTGTTTGCGCCCCACGTCACTGAGTTGGCCCGCCCGCGCGGGCGGGCCGACACGGCGCTCACGAGTTGCGGGGGAAACCCAGGTTCACCCCACCCTGGCTGGGGTCGGGCCAGCGGGACGTGACCACCTTGGTGCGGGTGAAGAAGTGGAAGCCCTCGGGGCCGTAGGCGTGGCTGTCGCCGAAGAGGGAGTCCTTCCAGCCGCCGAACGAGTAGTAGCTGACCGGCACCGGGATGGGCACGTTGAGGCCGATCATGCCGACCTCGACCTCGTTCTGGAACCGCCGCGCGGCGCGCCCGTCGTTGGTGAAGATCGCGGTGCCGTTGCCGTAGGCGTTGGCGTTCACCAGCTCCAGCGCCGAGTCGTAGCCGTCCGCGCGGACCACCGACAGCACCGGGCCGAAGATTTCGTCGCGGTAGACCGACATCTCGGGCGTGACCCGGTCGAACAGCGTCGGCCCGAGCCAGAAACCGCCGCCCTCGACGGCGATGTCCCGGCCGTCCACCACCAGGTCCGCGCCCTCGGCGATACCGGCGTCCACATAGGACTGAACCTTGTCCCGGTGCCCCGCCGTGACCAGCGGTCCCATCTCCGACGCCGGGTCCCGCCCGTCGCCGACGCGGAGCCGCGACATCCGCTCGGTGATCTTCGCGATCAGCTCGCCGGCCACCGGCTCGACCGCCACCACGACCGACACCGCCATGCACCGCTCCCCCGCCGAGCCGAAGCCCGCGGACACCGCCGCGTCGGCGGCCAGGTCGAGATCGGCGTCCGGCAGGACGACCATGTGGTTCTTCGCGCCGCCCAGCGCCTGCACGCGTTTTCCGTGGCTGGTACCGGTTTCGTAGACGTAGCGGGCGATCGGGGTGGAGCCGACGAACGAGATCGCCTGCACATCGGGGTGCGTGAGCAGGCCGTCGACCGCGACCTTGTCGCCGTGCAGCACGTTCACCACACCGTCCGGAAGTCCTGCCTCGGCAAGGAGTTCCGCGATGAACACCGCCGCCGACGGGTCCTTCTCGCTCGGCTTGAGCACGACCGTGTTGCCGCAGGCGATCGCGTTCGGCACGAACCACAACGGCACCATCGCCGGGAAGTTGAACGGCGAGATCACCCCGACCACGCCGAGTGGCTGCGCGATCGAGTACACGTCGACGCCCCGGGAAGCGTTTTCACTGAACCCGCCCTTGAGCATTTGCGGTGCGCCACAGGCGTATTCGACGTTCTCGATGGCACGCGCGATCTCACCGGCCGCGTCCGACTCGACCTTGCCGTGCTCGGCCGTGACGATCTTGGCCAGCTCGTCCTTGCGCGCGGTCAGCAACTCGCGGAAGGCGAACAGGATCCGGCTGCGCGCGGCGAGCGAAGTGTCCCGCCACCGCGGGAACGCGCGAGCCGCCGCCGCGACGGCCTCGGCGACCTGCCCGTCACCGGCGAAGTCCACGTGCGCGCGGACTTCGCCGGTGGCGGGATCGAACACCTCCCCGGTCCGGTCCGCGACCCCAGCCCAGTGCTTGCCGTCGATCCAGTGCGAAATCCGTGCGGTCATCGGGAAGCCTCCTGTACGGCCGCGATGGAGGCGCCGAGGATCTCCAGCGCCTCGTCGGCCTCTTCGCCGGTGAGCGTCATCGGCGGCGCGAGCCGGATGACGTTGTTGTGCAGCCCGCCCTTGCCGACGAGCAGACCGCGTTCGCGCGTCTCCTCCAGCACGGCCGATGCGTTGGGCGGACTGGGTTCCCTGCCGCCGGACTCGACGAGTTCGATCCCGATCATCAGCCCCTTGCCGCGCACGTCCCCCACGATGTCGTAGCGGTCACCGAGTTCGCGCAGCCGGGCGATGAGGTGGTTGCCGAGCTTCAAAGCATTGCCCTGCAAGTCGTTGTCGAGCAGATAGTCCAAAGTGGCCTTCGCGCCCGCGGTGGCGACCGGGTTGCCGCCGAACGTCGAGATCGAGTTCGCGGTGATCGAGTCCATCACATCGCCGCGCGCGACGACGCCGCCGATCGCCAGCCCGTTGCCCAAGCCCTTGGCGAACGTCATCACGTCCGGTGTCACGCCGTGTGCCTGAATGCCCCAGAAGTGCTCACCGGTGCGGCCCCAGCCGGTCTGGACCTCGTCGGAGATCAGCAGAATCCCATAGGAGTCCAGGACTTCCTTGAACGCGGCGAACAACCCGTCCGGCGGCACGTTGAACCCGCCCACGCCCTGGATCGGTTCCGCGATCAGCGCGGCGACGTCGCCCGAGGTCGTCGTCTGCAGCACGTCACGCAGATCGTCGGTGCAGGCCTTGATGTATTCGGCGTCTGACAGCGAGCCGAACGCGTCGCGGTAGCGGTAGCCGCCGTGCACGTAGCTGACCTTGACCGGCGACAGGGAACTGGCCGACCAGCCGCGGTTACCGGTGATGCCGACCGTGGCGAACGCGCGGCCGTGGTAGGAGTTGCGCAGCGCCAGCACCTGGTTGCTGCGCCGGTACTGGGTGGCGAGCATGAGCGCGGTTTCGTTGGCCTCGGTGCCGGAGTTGGTGAAGAACACCTTCGCGTCCGGGATACCCGACAGCTCCGCGATCCGCTCGGCGAGCTCCACCTGCTTGCGGATCAGGTACAGCGTCGAGGTGTGCAGCACGCCGGTGTCCAGCTGCGCCCGGATCGCGTCGGAGATCTCGGCGACGTCGTAGCCGATGGCGTTGGTCAGGATGCCGGCGAAGAAGTCCAGGTAGGTGTTCCCGTCGGCGTCGGTGACGCGCCGCCCGCTCGCACGGACGATCTCGATCGGTTCCTTGTAGTACAGCGCCAGCCAGTTCGGCAGCACGGCGCGGTGGCGGGCGACCAGCGATTCGCTCATGGCCCGAGTCTGTCCGAGCGCCCGCCACGGCGAACAGCCACAATGTGTACGGAGAACGCGATCCGCCCGTACAGTCTGTGTCCTATGTATCCGACCGTCGCCGACGTGCTCGCACTGCCGGTGGTGCGCCATGGCCGCCCCCGGGTGGTGGCGGGCGCCGAGGGCCTGGACGCGCGGGTGCGCTGGGTGCATGTGGCGGAGGTGGTCGATATCGGCCACCTGCTCAAGGGTGGTGAGCTGGTGCTCACCACCGGTGTAGCGCTGCCCGACGACCCGGTGACGCTGACCAAGTACGTCGACGGGCTCGCCGGGGCCGGGGTGGCCGGCCTGGTCGTCGAGCTGGTGCAGCACTGGAGCGACGCGCTGCCCGCCGCGCTGGTCGCGGCCGCCAACCGCAACGGGATCCCGCTCGTCACGCTGTCGCGCGAGACCCGGTATGTCACTGTGAGCGAGACGGTGAACGGGCTCATCGTGGACGCGCAGGTGGCGGAGCTGCGCGCGGCCGAGCAGGTGCACAAGGTGTTCACCGAGCTGTCGGTGTCCGGCGGCGACCCGGCGGACGTGCTGCGCGAGGTCGTCCGGCTGACCGAACGGCCGGTGGTGCTGGAAACCCTGTCGCACGAGGTGCTCGCCTACGACGCGGCGGGCACCGATCCCGGCGAGCTGTTCGACGGGTGGCCGGCCCGGTCCCGCTCGGTGCACGTCGGCGAGCGCACCGCGTACGCCCCCGACGCGGGCTGGCTGGTGGCCGTCGTGGGCGCCCGCGGCCGCGACTGGGGCCGGCTGATCATCGTGTCCGAGGAACCGCCGCCGCACCGGCACATCGTGGTCGCCGAGCGGGCCGCGTCCGCGCTGGCCGTGCACCAGCTGGTCGCGAGGGACGCCGAAAGCCTGGAACGGCAGGCACATCGCGCGGTGCTGGACGAGCTGCTGGCCTCGCCGGTGCCCTCGGCCGAGCTGCTCGCGCGGGCGTCCGCGCTCGGCGTGCCGCTGGCCGGGCGGCGGCTGGTCGGGGTCGCGATCCGGCCGCGGCTGACCGAGCGGAAGCAGCCGAGCGTTTCCGGCACGGCGGTGCTGCGGGACCTCGCCGAGACGATGTCGCTGGCGGCCCGGAGGGCGAAGGTGACCGCGCTCGTCGCAGTGCTCGACGAGCTGAGCGTCCGCATGCTGCTTTCCTTGTCCCCCCAGGCGAATGTCGACGCGGTGCTGGACCGGCTGGCGGACGCGGCCCGGCAGCCGCGGGTCGTCGCGGCGGGCACGACCGTGGACAGTCCCGCGCACGCGCGGCGCAGCCTGCTGGAGGCGGCGCAGGTCGCGGCGGCCGCCGTGCACGGTGGTCCGGACCTCGCGGTGCACCGGCTCGAGGACGTCCGGCTGCGCGGCTTGCTGCACCTGCTCGCCGGCGACGAGCGGGTGCGGACGTTCGCCGCGCGGGAGCTCGGGCCGCTGCTGTCGCGGGACGCCGCGGCGGGCACCCGGCTCGTGCAAGCGCTGCGGCACTACTGCGAACAGGGCGGCAACAAGTCCGCCGCCGCGGCGGCCGCGCACACCTCGCGCACGGCGTACTACCAGCAACTCGCGCGGATCGAGCAGGTGCTCGGGGTGCCGCTCGAAGATCCGGAATCCGTGTTGTCGCTCTACGTCGCCCTGCTCGCGCACGATCTAGGGAAGTAGATCACTCGGCCGTGTGGCGTACCGGCACGGGAAAACGCCGATACCTCCGATATGGCTCTTTCCACTATCGCGGCCGTCGCCACGATGCTCGCCGTCGCCGCGCCCGCCCACCCGGCTTCCTCGATCACCCTGACCCTGCGCGCGGATTCGGGCGCGACCACGTCGGTGACCCTCGAATGCGACCCGCCGGGCGGTAGTCATCCGCAGGCCGCCCGCACGTGCCGGACACTCGCGTCCGTGCACGGGGACTTCGGCCGGCTGCCGGCGGAGCAGATCATGTGCCCGATGATCTACGCCCCGGTCACCGCCACCGCGTACGGGCACTGGCACGCGCGCCCGGTAGCGTTCCACCACGAGTACGCGAATCGCTGCGTCGCGAACGCCCAGACAGCCAGCGTTTTCGATTTCTCGTAGCCGTTCCCGCGCCGGGCGCAATCGACAGAATGCGCGCGGGCGCGGGTAATGGTGAACACTCTGTCAGTGCCCACCGCCGCTGAAGGCGGGCACCATTCCGCAATGGCACCCTCGCAGATCACACACCCCGACGGGCGGGTGGATCTCAGCGACACGGCACCGCTTCGGGGCAGCCGGTTCTTCAACGACGAGCTGGCTCCCGTCCCGGTGGAAAAGCGAACCTGGAACACCTACAACTATTTCGCGCTGTGGATGGGGATGGCGCACAACATCCCGTCGTACGCGCTCGCCGCGTCCCTCATCGCGCTCGGCATGAACTGGCTGCAGGCGCTCATCACGATCACCCTGGGCAACCTGATCGTGCTGATCCCGATGCTGCTGAACAGCCACGCCGGCACGAAATACGGCATCCCGTTCCCGGTGTTCGCGCGGGCCTTCTACGGAATTCGCGGGGCGAACTTCGCCGCGCTGCTGCGCGCGTTCATCGCGTGCGGCTGGTTCGGCATCCAGACCTGGGTGGGCGGCGAGGCGATCTACATCCTCATCGGCAAGCTCGCCGGCAACGGCTGGCGGCACGCGAGCGAGGTCGGCGGGCAACCGTGGACGTTGTGGCTGTCGTTCGGGGTGTTCTGGATCGTGCAGCTGCTGATCATCTGGCGCGGCATGGACGCGGTGCGGCGGTTCGAGAACTGGACCGCGCCGCTGGTCTCGGTGGGCTTCCTGATCCTGCTGGGCTACGTGCTGGTCAAGGCGGGCGGGCTGGGCCCGATCCTGTCCGAGCCGTCGAAACTGGGCTGGAGCGGCGATTTCTGGAAGGTGTTCGCCCCGTCGCTGATGGCGATGATCGCGTTCTGGTCGACGCTTTCGCTCAACATGCCGGACTTCACGCGGTTCGGCGGGAGCCAGGCCAAACAGGTGCGCGGGCAGCTGCTCGGGCTGCCGACGACGATGACGTTCATCGCGGTCGTGGCGATCCTGACCACCTCGGGCGGGCAACTGCTCTACGGCGAGGCGATCTGGGACCCGGCGCAGCTGGCCGACCGGTTCACCAGCCCGGTGCTGGTCGTCGTCGCGCTGATCGCGCTGGTGCTCGCGACGATCTCGGCGAACCTCGCGGCGAACGTGGTGAGCCCCTCCTACGACTTCTCCAACGCCTTCCCCAAACGCGTCACGTTCGCACTGGGCGGTCTCATCACCGGCGTGATCGGGGTGGCGATCCAGCCGTGGCGGCTCTACTCCGACCCGAGCATCTACATCTTCGCGTGGCTCGGTTTCTACGGCGGGATCCTCGGCGCGGTCGCCGGGGTGCTGGTCGCCGGGTACTGGGTGCGGCGGCGCCGCACCCTCGACCTCGCCGGGCTCTACACCGAAGGCGGCCGGTACTGGTTCCGCGCGGGCTGGAGCTGGCAGGCGCTGGTCGCGACGATCGTCGGCGCGGTGCTCGCGGTCGGCGGCGCGTACACGGCGCCCGGTTCGGCAGGACCGTTCCCCGCGGATGGGCTCATCCCGTTCCTCAAGCCACTCTACGACTACAGCTGGGTCGCCGGCCTGGCCGGCGGATTCGTGGTCTACCTCGTGCTGACCCTGCCGGGTCGCGCGGCCGAAGAGAAGGAGGAAGTCAGTGAGCAACCTGGTCAGGGCCGGCTTGGTGCAGCAGCGGTGGACGGGTGACAAGGACTCGATGATCGCCGGCGCCGTCGAGGCGATCGGCACCGCCGCCTCGCAGGGCGCGCAGGTGGTGTGCCTGCAGGAACTGTTCTACGGCCCCTACTTCTGTCAGGTACAGGACGCCGACTACTACTCCTACACCGAAGGCATCCCGGACGGGCCGACGACGAAGCTGCTGCAGGAGGTCGCCGAGCGGCACGGGATCGTGATCGTCGCGCCGATGTACGAACAGGAGCAGCCCGGGGTCTACTACAACACCGCGGCGGTGATCGACGCCGACGGCAAGTACCTCGGCAAGTACCGGAAGAACCATATCCCGCAGGTGAAGGGCTTCTGGGAGAAGTTCTACTTCCGGCCAGGGAACACGGGTTACCCGGTGTTCGACACCGCGGTCGGCCGGATCGGCGTGTACATCTGCTACGACCGGCACTTCCCGGAGGGCTGGCGCGCGCTCGGCCTGGCCGGGGCGAAGATCGTGTTCAACCCGTCGGCGACGAGCCGGGGCCTCTCGCAGTACCTGTGGCGGCTCGAACAGCCCGCGGCGGCGGTGGCGAACGAGTACTACGTCGGCGCGATCAACCGGGTCGGGGTGGAACCGTTGGGCGACAACGACTTCTACGGCCAGACGTACTTTGTGGACCCGCGCGGCGAGCTGGTCGGGGACGCGGCGTCGGACGAGAAGGACGAGGTGGTCGTGCGCGATCTCGACCTGGACAAGCTCGCCGAGGTGCGCGATCTGTGGGCCTTCTACCGCGATCGCCGCCCGGACTCCTACGGATCGATCGTGGAGCCGTGATGCGCACTCTCATCAAGGGCGGGACGGTGTTGTCCACGACTGGTGGCGTCCTGGCGGATGTGCTCGTCACCGATGAACGGGTCACCGCCGTCACCGAGCCAGGCGAGTTCGAAACCGCGGACACGGTGCTCGACGCGACCGGGAAGTACGTGCTCCCGGGCGGGATCGACGCCCACACGCACATGGAGATGCCGTTCGGCGGCACGTTTTCGGCGGACACCTTCGAGACCGGGACCACGGCCGCCGCGTGGGGCGGCACCACGACGATCATCGATTTCGCCGTGCAGGCCAAGGGAACCTCGCTGCTGTCCACTCTGGACAAGTGGCACGAGAAGGCCGACGGGAACTGTGCGATCGACTACGGGTTCCACATGATCGTGTCGGACGTCAACGACGGCACGCTCAAGGAGATGGAGACCTGCGTCGGCGCCGGGGTGTCCAGCTTCAAGATGTTCATGGCCTACCCCGGCGTGTTCTACTCGACGGACGGCGAGATCCTGCGCGCGATGAGGAAGGCCACCGAGACCGGCGCAATGATCATGATGCACGCGGAGAACGGCATCGCGATCGACGAACTGGTGGCGCAGGCGCTGGCCGATGGCCGCACGGATCCGGTACAGCACGGGTACACGCGTCCGTCCGCTTTGGAGGGTGAGGCGACTTCGCGCGCCATCGCACTGGCGGGCGTGACCGGTGCGCCGCTGTACATCGTGCACCTGTCGGCCGCGGAAGCGCTTTCCGCCGTGGCGGAGGCACGCGACGACGGGCGGAACGTGTTCGCGGAGACGTGCCCGCAGTACCTGTATCTGTCCATAGAGGACTTGGCGCGGCCCGGCTTCGAAGGTGCGAAGTACGTCGCTTCTCCCCCGTTGCGGGAGAAGCGGCACCAAGCCGACCTGTGGCGGGGCTTGCGGACGAACGACCTGTCAGTGGTCTCGACGGATCACTGCCCGTTCTGTTTCAAGGACCAGAAGGAACTCGGGCGCGGCGATTTCTCGAAGATCCCCAACGGGATGCCGGGGGTCGAACACCGGATGGACCTGCTGCACCAAGGTGTTGTCGCGGGTGAGATCTCGCTGGGCCGCTGGGTCGAGGCGTGCTCCACGACGCCGGCGCGGATGTTCGGGCTGTACCCGCGCAAGGGCGTCATCGCGCCGGGCTCGGACGCGGACATCGTGATCTACGATCCGGCCGCTCGCCAGACGCTTTCCGCGGAGACGCACCACATGGCGGTGGACTACTCCGCGTACGAAGGTTTCGAGATCACGGGCAAGGTGGAAACCGTGCTGTCACGGGGAAAGGTCGTCGTGTCGCCGGACGGCTTCGCGGGCGGGGCGGGTCACGGGAACTTCCTGTCGCGCGATCTGTGCCAGTACCTGAACTGAGGGGTCACCATGGATTTCGGTGTGGTGCTGCAGACCGATCCGCCCGCGCGGGACGTGGTACGGCTGATGAAGGACGCCGAGGGGCGGGGGTTCGGTTACGGCTGGACGTTCGACTCGTGCGTATTGTGGCAGGAGCCGTTCGTCATCTACTCGCAGATCCTCGCGGCCACTTCGTCGATGATCGTGGGCCCGATGGTCACCAGTCCGGGCACGCGGGACTGGTCGGTGACGGCGTCGTTGTTCGCAACACTGAACGACATGTTCGGCAACCGGACGGTCTGCGGTATCGGCCGGGGCGACTCGGCACACCGGGTGATCGGCAAGCCACCGTCCACTTTGGCCACCCTGCGCGAGTCGATGCACGTCATCAAGGAGCTGGCCGAGGGGCGCGCGGTTACCCTGCACGACAAGGAAGTGCGGATCCCGTGGGTCCGCAATGGACGGCTCGAAATGTGGATGGCCGGTTACGGTCCGAAGGCACTACGCATGGTCGGCGAGCATGCCGATGGTTTCATCCTGCAGTGCGCGGATCCGGCGATCGCCCGGTGGACCATCGGTTCCGTGCACGAGGCGGCCCGGGCCGCAGGCCGGGACCCGGCGGGCATCACGATCTGTGTGGCCGCTCCCGCGTATGTCGGTGATGACCTGCCACATCAGCGGGAGCAGCTCCGGTGGTTCGGCGGCATGGTCGGCAACCATGTGGCGGATCTCGTTACGCGGTATGGTGATTCGGGCCCGGTGCCGAAGGAGCTGACCGACTACATCAAGGAACGTCAGGGGTACGACTACGCGCACCATGGCCGGGCGGGCAACCCGTCCACAGATTTCGTCCCGGACGAGATCGTGGACCGGTTCTGCTTGACCGGACCAGCAGGCGCGCATGTCGAACGGTTGCAGGAACTCGCGGAGCTGGGTGTGGACCAGTTCTCGGTGTACCTCATGCACGATGAGCGCGAACGGACGCTTGCGGCGTATGAGGATATTGTTGGGAAGCTCTCGAGTTAAAGATTAAAAGATGCCTCGCCGGCGGGCTGGCTCCGGGGATGGCTGGGCCCAAAGGGATCTTGCGTTGGGTGGGTGGTCGGGGTGGGAGGAATCCGCGAGCACCGCCCAACGCCCATACCCTCCCCCGCCCCGATCCCAAGCCGCCCTTGCGGGAAGCGGGGTTTGTCAAGGTACTCTTTTGAGGTGCTCCGAGGTTTCCGGACATGTCTTCCAAGTAGGCTGGTGGAGGATCCGGAGGAGTTTTTATGGCCAGGAGACAGAGAAGGTATTCGCCGGAATTGAAGGCCGAGGTGGTGAAGGCGGTCC
>NZ_JAJKFK010000015.1 GCF_021653975.1 Amycolatopsis sp. GM8
ACACGCCGGTTGCATTCAGCGTTGGGATACCGGCCACCACTCGAAGCGCTCGACGAATGGTTCACCAAACACCAAGCAGCATGATACAGTCCGTTTGAGCCGCGTCCGAAATTTTCGGAGCACATCACTTTCCAGCCTTGACAAAACCCGCTTCCCGCGAACACTCAAAGATCGGGGCGGGGGAGGGCCCACGCCGGGTCGAGGGCGCCTTGCGCCCGGTCCTCGTGGGTCCGGCAGGGCACCTGCCGCCGGTTCAAAGCAAAGACAAAAGACAAAAGATGCCTCGCCGGCGGGCTGGCTCCGGGATGAGGGGCCCAGGGGATCTCACCTTTTCGAGGTGGTTGAGTTGGGTGGTCATCCCGTCGCCTGCGGTTTTCGAATATCACTTTGACCGGTGGCCGCAAGCATTGGTCTCTCGGCCGCGCGCCGGGCAAAAAGGTTGCGGCCACCGCTCAAAGTGATCGTGCCGGTTTCAGGCGACGGGATGACCACCCAACTCGGCCCGTCGGCTTTCGCCGCCCCTTACCTCTCCTCGCCTGGTGGGATGACTTCCCACTTCCCCGCATTCGGGTCCACGCCTGGGGTGTAGGGGATTACCTCCGGCTCCGGGTCCATCGGCAGACCCGCCGACCGCATCATGTCCAGCGCCGCCGCGTCGCCCAGTGCATCCCCCAGAACATTGACACCCTCGGCGAGTGCGGCTTGTTGTGCGCGGTGGGAGAGTTCCACGATCTGCGCCGCCAACTCCTCGCCGCCGAGTTGCAACGCTGTCTGGTCGAGTTTCAGGTCCTTCAGCGCGCCATGGACATCAACGGTCACCTGAACGTTTTCAGCACCGTTGTAGGCCCAGCCGCGAAGTTCCGCCAAACGTCCGGGGAGTTCTTCCGTCACCCGTAACCGTTCTTCGGCGTCCGCGAGGAGACGTTCGGCCGTGCGTCTGTCGTTCATCCTCGGGTCCAGTCCCGATCGAAATCGTCATCCGAAGCCAGTTCCGGGTCGTAGCCGAGACCGAGCGCGTCGCCAACCTTCGTGGCGTCCTGGCCGAGCGTCTGCGCATAAACCTGTTGCGCACGCTGGTTCGCCCTTGCGGTCGCCCGCGCGGCGACGGAAACCACTGTATTGGCAAGGTATCCAGCGCCGTTCCGCATAGCGTGAGCGTCCAGTTTGACGGTACGCAAACGCCCACCGACACCGACCTCGACGGTCACGCCATCCGCAGTCGCCTTTCCCACGATCTCACCGAAATCGATCATGCCGAAGGCCTGAACACACCCAGCAGCGGCTCGCCCGCATTGCTGGTGCGCAACGGGACGACGTGGCACACATCGCCGGTGTGCGGCTCTTCGACCATCTGCCCGTTCCCGATGTACATCGCCACGTGCCCGCTCCAGATGACGAGGTCACCGGGCTGGATATCGTTGATGTCGACCTTCTGCCCGATGGTCTGCGTCGCGGCCGTGCGCGGGATCTTCAACCCGGCCTGACCATAGGACCACTGCGTCAACCCACTGCAATCCATCCCGCGGTTCGGATCGGTGCCACCCCACACATACGGCAGGCCGAGCCGTGAAAGCGCCGCGCGGACGGCGATCGCGGCCCGCTCGTTCGGGGCGTTCACCGTCTGACCGCCGGGCAGCTTGATCTGCGTCCCGCTGCCATATTGGTCCGACGGCGGGAACGTCATCGCAGGCCCACTCGACGCGGCACCACCCGTGCCGCCGCTGTACCCGCCGCCACCGCCTCCACCACCGCCACCGGATCCACTCGTGCGGCTGCCGAGCGGGCCCGCCGGCGGAGCGGACGCGGGCACCGTCGAGTTCATGCTGGTCATCAGGTCCTGCAGCCGCGCCTTGGCCGCGTTGACGATGTCCGCGGCCTCCTTCGCGTACTTCGCCGACATCCCCGCGATCACCGCGCGCGCCTGCATCTCGGCACCGGGATCGGTGCTCGACGCGGCCGCGTTCGCGAGAGTGCGGGCATCGGCGTCGAACTCCGTCACGAGCGCCTGGCACTGCTGCTGCGCGTCCTTGACCAGGCTCGTCGCGTCACCAACGGTCTGCGCGGTCTTCGAGGCCCAGGTCGCGGCGTCGTCGAGGGCCTGGGTGTGCTCCTTGGCCTTGACGCCGAACAGGTCACCCCGGTCGCCGACCCAGTTGCCCTGCAGGCTGCCGGCCTCGGTCTGGTGCCGCGAGCCGTAGTCGGCGAGGGACTGCGACAGCGAGGTCAGGTCCGCCTGCGCCTTGTCGGCCGCGCCGGTGTCCCCCTCCAGCTTGTCGGCCGCCTCCTTGATCGGGGCCTCGTAGGGCGCCAGGTCGATCGCCACCCGCGCCCCCTCAGCCCAGGATCCGGCGGAACGTGTCGCCGAATTCCTGCTCGTCGAACTCGTAGTCGCCCTTCGCGGTGTGCACGGACTGGCCGAGGTCGTGCACGCTGCCCGCGACCGAGTGCACATGCGTGTGCATCCGGTCGAGGTGATCGGTGAGCGAGTTCTGCAGGCCGCTCTCGTGCCCCAGATCCCCGAACAGGTTGCCGGGCAGCGACAGGTTGCCCGACAGATGCGTCTTCGCGGCGCCGACGATTTCGCCCGAGAGCGCACCGGCTTGCGAGTGGTATCGCGCCAGGTCGGCGGTGTCGACGGAGAATCCCTCAGCCATGCCGACATCGTGCCCCATCGGGCAGCCACGCGTGGGTGAAACGCGCTATCCGACCGCCGTGCCCCGTCGCCGGCCGGTCAGGGTTTTGCCCCGGTGTGCTCCGGCAGCGCACGCTCGGCCGAGGCCCTGACGTGGGAAAGCATCTCTTTCGAGGCCGTGGTGGGATCGCCCGAGGCGAGGGCGTCCAGGATGCGCTGATGTTCGGCCGCGGCCTGCCCCGCGTGCGCGTGCCCGGCCTTCATGAACAACCGGAACCGCTGCACGGGTCCGCTGAGCGCCTGGAAGGCGCTTTCGAGGAACGGGTTGTCGGCCTGCGCCGCGATCAGGCTGTGGAAGCGGGCGTCCGAAGTCCAGTACAGCCGGAACGCGTCGGCGTCGGTGTCTGCGCTCGTGGCCGATTCGGCGAGTTCGTCGATGGTGAGCGCGAGCTCGGCCAGGAACTCCGGCGTGCGTCGCAACGCGCTTTCAGCGGCGATCGCCGGCTCGATCAGCTCGCGGGCGGCGGCGAGTTTCGTCATCTCGCGTTTCGTGAACGTGGGAGCCACGAAATAGCCGCGAAGCGCCTCGCGTTGCACGAGCCCGGAGTGCTCCAGGCGCGCGAGCGCTTCGCGAAGTGGTGTCTGGCTGACCTCGAGTTCACGACTGAGCGCCCCGATGTTGAGGGGCTCGCCTGGCTTTCGAGTCCCGTCCATCAACTGCGTGAGCAATACGTCGTACATGCGGTCTGCCAGGGGCACCTTTGCCAACGACCATCCTCCTGTTGCATCGTCGATCACTCGCACGGTGCTGCGTTGCCACGTCAAAGTATACTATCGCGCACATAGTACGGTGCAGGAATCAGCCGGCGATGTCGTCGGCGACGGCAGCTGCGGTAGCCAGCAGTGCCGCGTCGCGCCCGCGCACCGAGAACAGCTGGATCCCCCAGGGAGCCGGGCCACCCTGCCCGCCGGGCAACGAAATCGCGGGCACACCGAGAAGGTTCTGCAGTCGCGTGTTCCGCGTGAGCATGCGTCGCACATCGGCCCGCGCGCCGTCTTCGACACTCGGCCCGATGATCGGAATGGTCGCGTTCACCAGTGCGTCGAAGGGTTCGGCGAGCGCCGCCACCTCCGTGCGCACCCGTTCCATCTCACGCAAAGCGCCTTCGTAGCGCTCGCGCGTGATGCGTGCGCCGTCTTCGAGGCGTTCCCGCACGTCGGCCCCGAGTAGCTCGGGCACCGTCTCCAACCGCTTCCGGTTCACCCGGTACGCCTCGTAGGACATGATCGTGGTGGACACGTCCACGACGTCGAAACCGCTCGGCGACGTGACGGACTCGACGCGCCAGCCGCGGTCCGACAGTGAATCGAGGGTGCCGCGCAGAGCCGTCGCGATGGCGGGATCGACGGCCAGGCCGGGATCGTCGAACACGGCGAGGCTGCGCCCCGCGGCCTCCACCACGGGGACATCGGCGAACACGCTCATCGCGAGGCGCACATCCTCCACCGAGGCGGCCAGGAACCCGACGTGGTCGAGCGTCGGGGCCGTCGGGTGCACGCCGTCCACCGAGAGAAGGTCGTAACTCGGCTTGAATCCGACGATCCCGCACAGCGTCGCCGGCCCCCGGATCGAGCCTCCCGTGTCGGAACCCAGGGCGATCGGCGAAAGGCCCGCCGCGACGGCTGCCGCGGATCCGCTGCTGGAACCGCCCGGGATGATCCCCGGGTAGCGCGGATTGTGGGCGCCGCCGTCGAAGTCGTTCAGCCCCGACGGGCCGTAGGCCAGCTCGTGCATCCGGGTCGTGCCCAAGATGATCCCGCCGGCCGCGCGCACCTGCGCAATGATCGGCGCATCGGCTTCGGGGACGATGTCGACGGCACGCGACCCGGCGTACATTCTCTGTCCGCGGATGCCGATGATGTCCTTCACCGCGAACGGGATGCCGTCGATCGGTGAGAGAAGCTGGCCCGCTCGCCGTCGTTCGTCGCTCTCCTCTGCCTGCCGGAGCGCGTCGGAACGGAAGACCTCGACGAACGCGCTGATCGAGTCAGTCGTCGCGTCGATCTCACGGAGACAGTTCTCCACCAGCTCGACCGCGGAGAACAAGCCCTTCGCGAGGCCGTCGCAGAGCTCCCGCACGGTGCGCATTGTCGATCGGTCCGGAGAGTTACCCAAAGTTTTCACGATCGACAAGGTACTACAACAAAGGCTCGACTGCTATAGTATAGAGCCATGAACGACATCGACCAGCTCCGCGCCGGTGTCCGCGTGAGCTTGCCCGAGCTGGCGGACTTCTCCGACCAGGACCTCGCCACAAAAATCGTGGACGCATGGGCGCTTTCGTTGAGCCAGACCGAGTTCCGGCGCATCGAAGACATGCCCGGTTCGCCCAACCCCGACTCCCCCGCGCTGCGTGACGGCACACAGGCCACGCACGTTCGCGGAGTCGGACTGCTGACCGTCGCCCTCGGCGAGGAACTGCAGCGAGTACTCGGCCCCCTCGGCCTGGACCGTGACACCCTCTATGCGGCCGGAGTGCTGCACGATCTCGGCAAGCCGTTCGAGAACAGCCCTGCCAACCAGGCGCGCTGGAAGAAGGACCCGGGCAAGGCCGGCCTCCCCTCCATCCGTCACTCCGTCTACGGAGTGCACATCGCGTTGACCGTAGGGCTGCCCGAGGAACTGGCGCACGTCTGCGGCACGCATTCAGGCGAAGGCGAACTGGTCTACCGGAGCACCTTGAACAGCATCGTGCACCACGCCGACCACGCCTTCTGGGCGGCCGCCGAGAAGGGCGGGCTCCTCGATATGGATCCCGCCGATCGATGGACGAAGAAAGGGTGAATTTCGTATCGACGTAAAGAGCTGATCCCGCGACCCGAGCCCGACCACCTCTCGCAAAACCAACCACAGGATGAGAGCACCTTCAGCATGATCAAGGAAATCGTCACCGACCGCATCGCCCCTCTCGAAGTCCCGCTGACCCACGTGGTGCGCGCCGGCGACTACGTCTACCTCTCCGGCCAGATCGCGGTCCGCGCTGACGGAACCCTGGTCACCAACGACTTCGCCGAGGAAACGCGCGCGGTACTGGAAAACCTCAAGGCCGGCGTCGAAGCCGCCGGGGGAACGCTCGCGGACGTGTGCAAGACGACGGTGTTCCTGTTGAACGCCACCCTGTTCGACCCGATGAACGCCGTCTACCGCGAGTACTTCGCCAAGCCCTATCCCGCTCGCGCGACGATCGTCGCCCCACTGTCCAATCCGGACCTGCGCATCGAAATCGAAGCTGTGGCCTACATCCCCGAGAGCAAGTGAGCGTGGCCCCGACCGCGAAAGGCGTGGCCGGGTCGGCATCTCGTCGACCCGGCCACGCCGGCGCCACACCGCGACACCGCATGGTTTCGGCGAGCGGCCTGCGCTGGCACGTCGTCGAAGCGGGGAGCGGCCCGACCATCGTGCTCGTCGCCGGCTTCCCGCAGAACGTGCACGCTTGGCGGCACGTAATCCCGCTGCTCGCCGAAAACTGGCACGTCGTCGCCGTCGACCTGCCCGGCCAGGGCGACTCCGAGAAGCCGCTGGACGGATACGACACCTGGACGGCCGCCGAGCGGCTCCATGACCTGCTCGCCGAACTGGGCCACGAGCGGTACCTGCTCGTCGGGCACGACATCGGCTCGTGGGTCAGTTATCCGTTCGCCCACCGTTATCCCGATTCCCTCACCGGTGTCGTCTTCATCGACGGCAACATCGCCGGGCTCTCCCTGCCCGAGACGGTCCCGGTCGGTCCGGACGGGTGGCGCAGCTGGCATTTCCTCTTCAACGCGATTCCCGATCTTCCCGAGTCACTCATCTCGGGCCGGGAGCGCATCCTCATCGAATGGTTCTTCAGCCGGAAGACCGCGAGCTGGCGCGAAACGTTCACCACCGAGGACATCGCGGAATACGAACGCACGCTGGCGGCTCCCGGCGGCCTTCGTGGAATCCTCGGGTATTACCGCGCCGTGCACGAAAACGCCGAACGTAACAAGGAACTGCGGAAAACCCTGATCCAGGTGCCGATGCTGGCCATCGGCGGTGAGTTCGGTTCCTCTCCGGCACTGCACGACGACATGCTTCCGCTCGGTGTCGAGGTCAGCGGGGCGACCATCCGCGACACCGGTCACTACATACCGGAGGAGAAGCCCCGCGAACTGGTCGACCAGATCACCCTGTTCGCCGAGCACCTGTCCCGCGAGCCGAAATAGGAGAACACTCGTGCCCGACCGATCCATTGTCATGATGAGCGGATTGGCGACGCGCAAGGCGTTCGACGACCACCTGTTCGCCGCCTTCACCGAACGCACCGGCGTCGAGGTCATCCCCGTTTACGACCCGACCGTCCAATTGCTCCGCCGCCTTGACGCCGGGGAGCACTTCGACGTGATGATCGCCGCCACCCCGTCGTTCGAACCCCTGATCGCGAGCGGCATCGTCGCCGAAGGCCCGCGGCCGATCGTGCGAGCCGGGATCGGGCTCGCTGTGGCGCGCGGCGCCGAGCATCCCGCAATGGCGACGAGGGGCGATCTCGTGACGGCGCTCGCCGCCGCTCGCTCGGTCGCGTACTCGCGAACGGGCCAGAGCGGCATCTACTTCGTCGACATGGTGAAGCGTCTCGGGATCGAAGACGTGGTGCTCCCCAAGGCGACCGTGCTCGAAAAGGGCTTCACCGCGACCGCCCTGGAAAGCGGTGCGGCCGACCTCGCCATCCAGCAACTGAGCGAACTCCTCTTCGTGCCGGGTGCCGAGATCGTCGGTCCCCTGCCGGAGGAGTTGCAAAAGTGGACCGAGTTCTCGGCGGGAACGGCCACGGTCTCGGCGCGGAACGCCGATGTCGAGGCATTCGTCGAGTTCATCAGCAGTCCCGAGGCGTCGCCGGCGTACCGTCTGACCGCCCTCGAACCGGTCGCCTGAGAGACAACGCATGAGCCTTCGATTCGCCGCGAACCTCAAATGGCTGTTCACCGAAGTGCCTTTCGTGGAACGGTTCGACGCCGCCGCCCGGGCCGGCTTCACGGCGGTCGAGTACGCGTCTCCGTACGAGTACGAGGCACGGCAATTGCGCGCGCTGCTCGACAATGCCGGGCTCGAGCAGATCCTGATCAACACCCCGATGGGCCCGGCGGGATCACCGACGCGATCCGGCTACGCGTGTTTCCCCGATCTGGTCGGTGAATATCGTGACGGAGTCCTGCGCGGGTTGGCGTATGCCACCGCATTGGGAGCGAAGTTCCTGCACATCGTGGGGGGAATCGTGCCGGACGGGGTGAGCGCCGATCGGGCTTTTGCCCGCTATGTGGCCAACATCGCCTGGGCGGCCGAGCAGGCTCGCGGCACCGGCATCCGGCTGCTGCTCGAAGCGCAGAACCAGCGCGACGCGCCCGGTTTCGTGCTCACGTCACAAGCCCGCGCCGCGGCGGTCGTGGAGGCCGTCGGCGACGACATCGCCGGGCAGCTGCTGGACTTCTACCACACTCAGATCGATGAGGGTGACCTCATCCGTACGTTCGAGAGGTACCGCGACACCGTGCTCCACCTGCAAGTCGCCGACGTACCAGGACGCCACGAACCCGGCACCGGCGAGATCGCGTACGCCACCCTGTTCCGGGTCATCGAGTCCTCCGGATACGACGGATGGATCGGGTGTGAGTACCGGCCCGCCACCGACACCGCGGCCGGCCTCACCTGGATGAAGGAGTACTCGCATTGAGCCCCGCCCCGAAGATCGCACTGATCAACGCCGTGCCGGCGGCCATCCCACCCGCACAGGCCGCGCTGCACGACAGCCTTCCCGACGCGGTCGTGTGGAACATCCTCGACGACCGGCTCCTCGTCGACGCGGACAGCCGCGGCGGCCTGGACGCCGGTCTGCGCCGGCGAATGCGACGACTGATCGATCACGCACTGGCTGAAGACGCCGATGGGGTGCTGCTCACCTGCTCGCTGTACGGGCCGGTCGCGCAGGGCACGCACGCCGGGGTGCCGGTGATGGCGTCCGACGAGGCCGCCTTCGCCGATATCGCCAGGGCGGGCTACGCCTCTGTGCTCGTGCTGGCCTCGTTCGACGGCGCGCGCGATGACACGGTACGACGCCTGGAAACGGCGCTTCGCGAGGCCGGGGCGAGCAGCCGCGTCGTCGGACTTTCCGTGCCCGCGGCGATGGACGCGACGAAAGCGGGCGACCACGATGCCCTGGTCACCGCGCTCGTGAAGGCGTGTGCGAACCGGCCGGCCGACGCCGTCTACCTCGCCCAGTACTCGCTCGCGCCCGCGGGAAACGCCTTGCAGGAGGCAGTGGGCGTTCCGGTCATCTCGGGTCCGAAGAGCGCGGCGGCCGCGCTGCGCCGGCTCGCGTCCGACGGGCACGACCGATGATCGGCGTCATCGCCGACGACGTCACCGGCGCGACCGACGCCGCCGTGGCGTTCCGTCGCGCTGGATTGCGGTGCGGCGTGTATTTCGGCACTCCCCATCCGTCCGATGTGGAGCCCGGTCTCGACATCGTGGTGATCGCCCTCAAATCTCGCACGATTCCGGCGCGCGACGCGGTGGCTCAGTCGCTCGGCGCCGCGGGCACGCTACGAGCGATCGGCGCGCAGCAACTCTTCTTCAAGTACTGCTCCACCTTCGACTCCACCGAGAACGGCAACATCGGGCCGGTGCTCGACGCCCTAGCCGATCTGGTCCAGACCGACGCGGTGGTGACCACACCGGCGTCTCCGGAGCATGGACGTACGACGTTCAACGGCTATCTCTTCGTCAACGACGAACTGCTGTCCGAGTCCTCCATGCGGAATCATCCGCTCACGCCGATGCGCGATTCCGCGCTCACCCGGCTCATGGACGCGCAGTCCCAGGGCGGCAGTGTCGTCATCGGACACGATGTCGTCCGGCGCGGTTCGGACGCGATTCGGAGCCGAGTGGAAGCGGCGCGCCACGGGGCGCGCTTTCTGTTCCCCGACGCGGCGACGGAAGACGACCTTTTCTCGATCGCACAGGCTGTTCTCGACGAACCGCTCGTCGCCGGGGCCGCCGGACTCGCGGGCGCGATCGCACGCGCGCGCGGAACGAAAGCCATCGCGTCACGCGTGAGTGAGAGCGCGCCGAAGGGCCGGGCCGTCGTCCTGGCGGGGAGCTGCTCTCGACGCACGCTTGAGCAGATCGACCAGATGCTGCGAGCGGATCGCCCGGCGCACCGGCTGGACGCGCTCGCGTCGGACGATCCGGAGCAACTGGCACGGCGTGCGCTCGATTGGTACGACGCGCTTCCGCCGGGGCCGGCGCCGCTGATCTACTCGTCGCTGCCGCCGGCCGAACTCCATGAGGTGCAAGGGATCCTCGGCGTCGAGCGATCGGCGGAAATCCTCGAAACCGCCGTCACGCACGTCACGAAGGGACTCCGGGCACGCGGGGTCACCCGTTTCGTCGCCGCCGGTGGGGAGACGTCGGGTTCGCTGGTGGCGGCGCTGGACATCCGAGGCGGCGTGGTCGGATTGGAGGCCGCTCGGGGCGTGCCGTGGATCCACACCGACCAGCATCTGGACGTGTTGCTCAAGTCGGGCAATTTCGGTGAGCCCGACCTTCTCCTCACCGCTTCGGACGGAAATCCGTGATGACAGCCGACGACATCGTCCGTGCCGCGCGGTCCATCTTCAGCAGAGGCTTGACCCACGGCAGCACAGGGAACATCTCCGTCCGGACGGCGAACGGCATCCTCGTCACTCCCACCGGTTCGAGCCTCGGCACTGTCGAGGCGAGCGACTTGTCACTCATCGACGACCACGGTGTGCATCTGTCCGGGCCGAAGCCGTCGAAGGAGGCGTTCCTGCACGCCGCGGTGCTGCGTGCTCGCCCGAGCGCACACGCCGTCGTGCACACGCATTCCACGTACAGCGCCGCCGTGTCCTGCCTGCGCGGTCTTGACACAGACAGCGTCCTACCTCCTCTCACCGCGTACTACGCGATGCGCGTCGGGCGGCTGCCACTCCTGCCCTACCACGCTCCGGGCGACGCGAGCCTGAAGGACCTTGCGGCAGCGACCGCCGCGACGCGGCACGCCATGCTGCTGAGCAATCACGGTCCGGTCGTCGCCGGAGCAAGCCTCGCCGCGGCGATGGACGCCCTCGAAGAACTCGAGGAGACAGCGAAGCTGTTCATCATCCTTCGCGGACTGCCGGTGAACCCGCTCACCGACGAGCAAGCCGCCGCACTCGGTGCTCCGGCCTGAGTCGGCGGGTATTTATTCGGAGAATGGCAGGCTCTCCAGGAACCGCACCGTCTCGCTCTCGACGACTTCAGCCAGTTCCCCGTTCACCGAACTGAGGTGTGGGTAGGAGCCGGCGTTGCCGAATGCGCGGGCGATGTGCCCCTGGTCCTCGATGCGCCAGAGATTCCACACCTCGTACAGCGGCCCGACCCGGGTCACCGCGCCGTGCAGCAGAACGACGCCCTCGCCTTCGAAGAAGCTGCGAACCTTCTTCATCGTCTCGTTGTACTTCCGCAGGGACTCGGGCCCGTACTTGAGCTGAAGCTGCGCGAGCATATAGCTGGTCACGATCCGACCTTTCGTACACGAAGATTCGTACACGAAGATACACTGGTCCACGTCGACCAAGGAGGATGGCCGTGCCGAACGCACCCCGCGAACTCGTGGAGTCGCCGTTGCACCTGCTCCGGCGAGCGCTCCAGGCCTATACGGCCCAGTGGCAGCGGGTGTGCCCCATGATCACACCCCCGCAGTACGCCGTCCTTCTCGTCGTGCAGGGGCAGCGCTCGATCACCCAGACGCACGTGGGCGAGCTCACGGGGATCGACGCGGCGACCCTCACGCCGCTCCTGCGCTCACTGGAGGAGCGCGGCTTCCTCACCCGCCGCGTCGACGAAGAAAACAGGCGCCGCAAACTTCTGGAGTTGACCAAGGAGGGCGCCGCACTCGTGACGCGCGTGAAGAGACTGGCCGACCAGACCGAGAAGCGCATGCTCGCCGGGCTGTCACAGGAGCAGCGCGACGGGCTCATGACCGCCCTGGCCACCCTGGCCGACCTGCGAGAAGGCTGAGTCCGGCGGTCCTCAGGTCGAGAACCGCCGGACAGAAGGGCACCAGGCCGGGGCGTCAGGCGAAATTCGTCAGCGACCGGCCCGCCGTCTCCTTGTTGAGGTAGGCGGCGATCACCGTGCCGACCGCGGACAGGGCGACGAAGAATGCCGGCAGGAGCACGTTGCCCGTCGGAATGTAGAGCGCGCTGAGAATGAGCGGAGCCGCTCCGCCGAGCACAGCGGTCGTGACGTTGTACCCCAGCGAGTACGCCGTCGTGCGCATGTGCGAGGGGAAAAGTTCGAGCATCATCGGGTGGATGACCGAATAATTGCCCGCGAAGGCGATCCCGAGCACGGCACCGGCGAGAATCGCGAGCGGCATGGCGCCGGTTCCGAGTAATAGATAACCGGGAACGGTCAACACGATGATGGCGACACACGAGGCGATCATCACCGGGCGACGCCCGACGCGATCCGAGATGCGCGCGAAGATCGGGATCGAGATTGTCGCGCACGCCAGCGCACAGGCGCTGACGATTAGGCCGTGGGGCCGTGTGTAGTGGAGCTGGCTCGTGAGATAGGTCGGCATGAACACGAAGAGCACGAAGAATCCCGCACTGTTCAGCATCGGCAGGACGAATGCGAGCACCAACTGCCGGCGGTTGTCACGAGTGAACACCTGACGCAACGGGTTGCGAGAGATCTTGCCTTCCTCCTGGAGCGCGACAAAGGCAGGGGTATCTTCGAGCTTCCGGCGAATGTAGAAACCGATGATCCCCATCGGCGCCGCGAGGAGGAACGGAATACGCCAGCCCCAACTCTCCATGGCGGCTCGCGGGAGAGTCGACGTGAGAAGGAAGGCCAAAGCGTTTCCGGCGAGATTCGCGAGGGTGCTGCCCGCCTGGGGGAACGACATGAGGAAACCCCGGCGATTCGACGGGGCGTGCTCGCCCACAAAGGACATGGCGGCGGAAATCTCGCCGCCCACGGAAACGCCCTGGATCACGCGCATGGCGAGCAGGAGCAACACGGAGGCGACACCCCACGACGAGTAGCCCGGCAGCAGGCCGATGACCGTCGTCGCGCCCGCCATCAGCGTCAGCGCGAGCACCATGGTCGGGCGCCGGCCGACCCGGTCGGACATGACGCCGAGCACTACGCCGCCGACCGGGCGGAAGACGAACGACACGGCGTAGAGGCCGAACGTGAAGAGCAGGGCGACCGCTTCCGCGCCGTGCGGGAAGAAGACGACGGCCAGGATTCCGGCGAGGAAGCCATAGACCGCGTTGTCGTAGTTCTCGACGAAGAACCCGACGGCTCCCGCGATCGTGACCTTGCGGGTCTCGGCCGGTGGAGAAGTGTGCACCAGTTCGGAAGATTCTGCAGATGTCACCAGGGATCCTTTCGGTAGAGGCGCGTCGGCCTGACCCTGCGCGAAGGATCCGCGCTCGAGATACGATAAAATAGCGCGCGGCTAGACAGTATGGCAATAGGTGTACTGCTCGATTATTGACGGGACTCTGACACGCCGACGGGTCCTGGTGCAGCGTGAACCGCCGACGGATCTTGAATTGACCTGCGCCCTACTCGACGCCCGTGATCGCCCCGAGCAGCGAGAAAGCCCTGCTCAAGAGGCTACGACGGATGCGCGGGCAGGGCTCTGTGACCCGACCCGCGTAGGGGGTATCGCCTATTCGACGACTGCGGTGGCCCGGTACCGCCAGAACGCGGGCAACAGGACGACGGCGACGGCCAGCAGCACGAAGACCAGCGCGCCACCACCCGCGGACGCGGCGGCGGTGCCCACCCCGGCCCCGGCCCAGCCGTGCACGACGTCCGCGATCCGCGGCCCGCCGGCGACCACGACGGTGAAGGCGCCCTGCATCCGGCCGCGCATCTCGTCCGTCGCGGCGGCCTGCAGGATGGACTGCCGGTAGATCGCGCTGACCATGTCGGCGGCGCCGCCGATGACGAGGAACAGGACCGCGAGCCACAGCGCGTGCGCCAGCCCGAACCCGACGATCGCCGCACCCCACGCGCCGATCGCGACCACGACCGCGACCCCCTGGCGGCGGATCCGGCCGAGCCAGCCCGAGAACAGCCCGATCACGACCGACCCGATCGGGATCGCGGCGAACAGCCAGCCCAGCGCGAGGCCACCGCCCGGCGGGTCACCGAAGGTGCGCTCGGCCATCTCCGGGAACAGCGCGCGCGGCATTCCGGCGACCATCGCGATGACGTCCACCACGAAGCTCGCGAGCAGCACCTTCTGGGTGCCCATGTAGCGGAAACCGTCGATCACGTCGCGCAGGCCGGCGCGGCGCACCTGGCCGGACAGCGGTGGCAACGCCGGCAGCCGCCACACCGTGTAGAGCGTGAGCAGCAGGGCGATCGTGTCGATCAGGTAGAGCGTCGGCAGGCCGAGCACCGGCATCAGCGCGCCGGCCGCCATCGGGCCGAAGACCGTGCCGAACATGTTCATCGTGCCGGACAGCGCGGTCGCCGCGGGCAGCAGTTCGGGCGTGACCAGGCGCGCGACGATGGCGCTGCGGGTCGGCATGTTGATCGCGAAGAACGCCTGGTTGAAGGCGAGCAGCACGAGCACGAGCCACACCGAGCCGACGTGCAGCCACGCCTGCAGCCACAGCAGCGCGGACACGACGGCGATCCCGGCGTTGCCGACAAGCAGCAGCTTCCGGCGGTCGACGGTGTCGGCGATCGCGCCGCCCCACAGGCCGAAGACGAGCAACGGAACAAGCGCGACGGCGCCGGTGAGACCCACCCAGCCGGAGGACCCGGTGAGGTCGAAGACCTGCTTCGGCACGGCGACGGTGGTCAACTGACTGCCGACGGCGGTGACCGCGGTGCCGATCCAGAGCCGCCGGAAAGCCGGGATCCGCAGCGGCTGCGTGTCGATGACGATGTTGCCGAATCGCCTGCGCTTACTCCCGGCCCCCGCCTCGACACTCACGATCAGTCAGGTTAGCGGAGCTAAGTAGTTGGGTCGGTGTGATTTTTACTGAGTGGGAAACGACCGGATTCGGCGGTTGCGAGGGTCGCGTGGCAGGAGCGGTATGTGGCCGCACCCGGATGGCCGCGAACGTCGGACTCACCGTCGTGAGTGTCGGACTCGCGGTCGTGAACGTCGGACTCGGCGTCGCGAGTGTCGGACTCGCGGGCTACGGGGCGACGCGGACGACGTGCCAGCCGTCGTGGGTGCGGACGTAGCGGAGGCGGTCGTGCAGGCGGTTCTGCTGTCCCTGCCAGAACTCGACCGTGTCCGGCTTGATCCGCCAGCCGCCCCAGTGCGGCGGGAACGGGATCTCCTCGGCATCCGCGAAGCGGCGTTCGATCGAGCTCAGCGCGTTGTCCAGCTCCCGCCGGCTGCGCACGACCTGCGACTGCGGCGAAGCCCACGCACCCAGCTGCGAACCCCGCGGCCGCGAAGCCCAGTACTCGGCGGTCTCCTTGACATCGACCTTCTCCACCTCGCCACGCACGGTCACCTGCCGGTGCAGCGAGTACCACGGGAAGGTCACCGAGGCGTACCGCGTGACGGTCAGGTCGTGACTCTTCGCCGAGGTGTAGTTCGTGTAGAACACCACCCCGCGCTCATCGAGCCCCTTGCACAGCACGGTCCGCGAGGACGGCCGACCGTCGGCATCAGCGGTGGCGAGCACCATCGCGTTCGGTTCCGCGATACCGGCCGCGATGGCCCGGTTGAGCCAGCCCTGCAGCTGCTCCGTCCAGGTATCGGCAAGGTCGGTTTCGTTGAGGGCGTCCCCTTCGTAGGCCACCCGCATCCCGGGCAGCTGGACCGCTACGTCGTCGATGTCGCCGACCTCCGGCATGTGTCAACCTCCGCGCCCGCGCACGCATCAGACAAGTGGATGAAGGATGACGTTAGGGCTTCCGACGCCCCCGCGAAACCCGCCGAACGGTGACGCCTACCACGACATCTTGGGAAAACAGGCCCTGGCTCGATCAAGATCCTTGGCCGCGGTCACCGCATCGGGCGCCAGCGCCGTGAACAACGCGCCGCCGGCCGCCAGCGGCGTGACCGACCACCAGTCCCCGCCCGCCGGTTCGACCGGATCCTCGCCGACCAGGATCTCCGTCGCCAGCACCCGCCGCGCCGCGAAACGAAGAGAACCAACGTCCAACGTCTGATGTAGCAGCGGCACCTGACCACGCACGATCCGCTGGGTGGTCCGCAGCGAACCCGGCCGCTCACCGACGCGGCCGAGTACGAGGACCTCCCGGACGCGCAGCCTCGCGTCGTCGTCGAGGCTCGCGAACAGTTCCGCCGTATGCCGGGCACGAGACGTCACCACCGTGGGCTCCGGCAGGTACTCGAACCTGCCGCCGCGCTCGACGTGGACGTCCAACGTCGAATGACTGCCGTCCGCGTGCTGACCGGGCAACGCCAGCGTCGCCGCGACACCGGACAACCGCAGCCGCGCCCCGGCGCCGACGATCACCGTCAGCCGCAGGTCGTCCCCGCCGAGCGGCGAGGTGGCCGAGTTGACCAGGTGCACGACCGCGTCACCGCCGGTGCGCTTGGGAAACAGCGTGAGCGGCGCCATCGACCGCAGCTCCCGCAGGATCGTGCGCCCGTCGCGGTACTCCGCCACCAGCCGCGCATCGGCTTTCATACCAGCTGCTTGCGCACCCAGTCCGCGACGTCGGGCGCGTCCGGAGTGTCCACAAGCGACTGGGTGATGACCGGCAACTCCCCGCGCATCCGGTGCGCATCCGAGGTCATCACGTCCATGTCGGCGCCGACGAGGTGTGCGATGTCGATCTTGTTGATCACCAGCAGGTCCGCCGTGGTGACCCCGGGGCCGCCCTTGCGCGGCACCTTGTCCCCGCCCGCGACGTCCACCACGAACACCTGGCTGTCCGCCAGGCCACGGCTGAACACCGCCGTCAGGTTGTCGCCGCCGCTCTCGATGATCACCAAGTCCAGCCCCGGAAAGCGCTCCTCCAGCCGCTCCACGGCATCGAGGTTCGCGGTGATGTCGTCCCGGATCGCGGTATGCGGGCAGGCGCCCGTCTGCACCGCCTCGATTCGTTCGGCGTCGAGAACGCCGGCCCGGCGCAGGAAGTCCGCGTCCTCGGTCGTGTAGATGTCGTTGGTCACGACGGCGAGGTTCACCTCGTCCCCGAGCGCGCGGCACAACGCTGCGACCAGCGCCGTCTTGCCGCTGCCGACCGGACCGCCGATGCCAATCCGGAACGCGCGGCCCTCCCTCGGCGCGGGCTCGTAGTGATCGTGCTCGGCGACGGTGGGATCGAAGCTCACCGGATGCACATGGTCAACTGGCAAAGAGACGCACCTCTTCCTTGTGATGCCGAAGATGCGCTTCGGCGAGCAGGTCCAGCGCGGGCGCGCCGGGCGCGGGCAGCTCCGACGGGTCGGCACCCGCTGTCACGGCGGCCTCGTCGGCGACCGCTTCGAGTGCCGGTGCCAATCGTGCCACCATCGCGTTGACGTGCAACGGGTCGAACCCGAGCAACCGCACCGCCGCGCTCGCCGGCCCGCTCACCGCGAGGTACGCGACGGCGAGTGCCGCGTCGCGCGGCAGGCTGCCGCCGGCTCCGGCGAGCGCGCCGGTGATGATCGGATGATGCGGGCGCGGGGTCACGGCCAGCAGTTCGGCGACCGCCGGCCAGGCGATCCGTCCCGCTCGCGCGGTGCCGCGGCCTTGCGCCCGCGACGCTTCCCGCTGCGCGACCGAGGGTGTACGCGCGTCCAGCTCCGCATCCAGCCGCCGCCAGTATCCACTGTGGACACCACGCCGGGCGGCATGCGCGGCCGCAGCTGCGAACGAGGCGGCCATCAGTCCGACCGTCCACAAGCGACCGTGCAGGAACTCGGGCAGGTCCCGCTCGACGGTGATCAGCTTGCGCGCGACGGCCTCCTCCAGCCCGCCCGAGTGGACGTGCCCGCCACCGGGGAAGCGGGAATCGGCCAGCAGCAGCGCGGTGACGTCCATCAGAACAGAAAATACCTTTGTGCCATCGGAAGTTCCGCGACCGGCTGCGGCTCGATCAGCTCGCCGTCGACGTGCACGGCGAAGCTGTCCGGATCCACCTGTACGTCCGGCATCGCGTCGTTGAGCACCATGTCCGCCTTGCCGACCGACCGGGTGTCCTCGATCGCCACCACCCGCCGCCGCAGTCCGAAGGTCCCGGCGACATCGGCGTCGATCGCCGCCTGGGTCACGAAATGCAGGCTCGTCTCGGCCGCGACGGACGGCTGGGCGCCGAACATCGGGCGGGCGAGCACCGGCTGCGGGGTGGGGATCGACGCGTTCGCGTCACCCATCGCGGCCCACGCCGGGAACCCGCCCTTCAGCACGACATGCGGCTTCACGCCGAAGAACTTGGGCTCCCACAACACGAGATCGGCGAGCTTGCCGACCTCGACCGAACCGATCTCGTGCGCCATGCCGTGCGCGATCGCGGGATTGATCGTGTACTTGGCGACATAGCGGCGAGCCCGCAGGTTGTCCGCGGCCCCGTCGCCGGGCAGCGAGCCGCGGCGCGCCTTCATGACGTGCGCGGTCTGCCAGGTTCGGATGATCACCTCGCCGATCCGGCCCATCGCCTGCGAATCCGAGCTGATCATGGAAATCGCGCCCAGATCGTGCAGCACGTCCTCGGCGGCGATCGTGGTCGGCCGGATGCGGCTTTCGGCGAACGCGAGATCCTCGGGCACCGACGGGTTCAGGTGGTGGCACACGACGAGCATGTCGAGGTGTTCTTCGAGGGTGTTGACCGTGTGCGGCCGGGTCGGGTTCGTCGAAGAAGGTAGGACGTTGGACAACGAGACGACCTTGATGATGTCCGGCGCGTGCCCGCCACCGGCGCCCTCGGTGTGGTAAGCGTTGATCGACCGGCCGCCGATCGCGTCCACAGTGGACTCGACGAACCCCGCCTCGTTGAGCGTGTCGGTATGGATGGCGACCTGCGCGCCGTACTCGCCGGCGACGGTCAGCGCCGCGTCGATCGCGGCCGGCGTGGAGCCCCAGTCCTCGTGCAGCTTCAGCCCACCCGCACCAGCCTCGAACTGCTCGCGCAACGCCTCGTGCCGGACGGTGTTTCCCTTGCCCAGCAACAGGATGTTGATCGGCATGGCGTCCATCGACCGCAGCATCCGGCCCAGGTTCCAGGCGCCGGGCGTGACCGTGGTGGCCTTGCTGCCCTCGACCGGTCCGGTGCCGCCACCGACGAGCGTCGTCAGCCCGGCCGCCAGCGCGGTATCCACCAGCTGCGGGCAGATGAAGTGCACGTGGCAGTCGATCCCGCCCGCGGTGAGGACTTTCCCGTTCCCCGCAAGGACTTCCGTCGACGGCCCGATCACCAGCGCGGGATCGACACCGTCCATCGTGTCCGGGTTGCCCGCCTTGCCGATACCGACGATCCGCCCGTCACGGATGCCGACGTCGGCCTTGACGACACCCCAGTGGTCGAGGATCACCGCACCGGTGATGACGAGGTCCGGCGCGCCCTCCGCGCGGGTGGCCATGCCCTGGCCCATCGACTCGCGGATCACCTTGCCGCCGCCGAATATCACCTCGTCGCCCGCGCCGGCACCCATGCTGCGGTCCTCGGTGACCTCGATCAGCAGGTCCGTGTCGGCGAGCCGGATCCGGTCCCCGACGGTCGGCCCGAAAAGTTCGACGTACCGCTCACGATCGATGGCGCTCATCACGACTTCCGTTGTAGTCCGGGGACAATTTTGTTGCCTCCCAAGGGAACCAGGTCCACCTCACGGTCCACACCCGGTTCGAACCGGACGGACGTGCCGGCCGGGACGTCGAGCCGGTGCCCCTGCGCGGCGGCCCGGTCGAAGTCGAGGGCGCCGTTGGTCTCGGCGAAGTGGAAGTGCGAGCCGACCTGCACGGGCCGGTCGCCGGTGTTGACCACGCGCAGCGTGATCCGTGGCCGGCCGGGGTTCAGCTCGACCGGGTCCTGCGCGGGAATGATTTCGCCGGGACGCATCCGGGCCTCCTCAGACGATCGGGTCGTGCACGGTCACCAGCTTCGTGCCGTCCGGAAAAGTGGCCTCGACCTGCACGGAGTCGACCATCTCGGGAATGCCGGGCAGCACCTGGTCCCGCGCGAGCACACTGCGCCCGCCCGCCACGAGATCGGTGACACCCAGCCCGTCCCGCGCGCCCTCCAGCACGTAGTCGGTGATCAGCGCGACCGCCTCCGGGTAGTTGAGCTTGACCCCGCGCTCGAGCCGGCGCCGCGCCACGTCGGCGGCGACGTGGATGAGCAGTTTGTCCCGTTCCTGCGGGCTGAGGTGCATGCGCTAGGTCTATCACCACGCGCGGGCGCCCGCGCCCCCGAGAAACACAGGATTTACACGGGATCGGCCGTCTGAACTGAATCGTTCTCGTAATCGTGACCGAAACCACCGCATCTTTCGATTGCCACCCGGCTCAGCGGGGTGCATGGTTTGGTCATCCGTGCGACGAGGCGCGTGCCCCCGCGAATCGCTCGCGCGAACCGTGAACTTGAAGCACCTGTCGGGGAACGCGCATCGAAAGGTCTCCCACCGTGACTACCTCAGCGCCTGTTGCGAGCAACCACAGCCCGGAGCCGGATGACGGCTTCAAACCGGGGCTGGAGGGCGTGATCGCCTTCCGCACCGAAATCGCCGAACCGGACAAGAACGGCGGCTCGCTCCGCTACCGCGGGGTGGACATCGAGGACCTGGTCGGCAAGGTCGGCTTCGGGGACGTCTGGGGCCTGCTGGTCGACGCGCGGTTCGGCACCCCGCTCCCGCCCGCCGAGCCGTTCCCGCTGCCCGTGCACACCGGTGACGTGCGGGTCGACGTCCAGGCGGCGCTCGCGATGGTCGCGCCGATCTGGGGTTTCCAGCCGCTGCTGGACATCAGCGACGAAACGGCGCGGGACAACGTGGCCCGCGCGTCGGTGATGGCGCTGTCCTACGTCGCCCAGTCCGCGCGCGGCATCGGCGTCCCGGCGGTGCCGGAGTCCCGCGTGGACGAGGCGAAGTCGATCACCGAGCGGTTCATGGTCCGCTGGCGCGGCGAGCCGGATCCCGCGCACGTCAAGGCTCTCGACGCCTACTGGGTGTCCGCCGCCGAGCACGGGCTCAACGCCTCCACGTTCACCGCCCGCGTGATCGCGTCCACCGGCGCCGACGTCGCGGCCGCGATGTCCGGCGCGATCGGCGCGATGTCCGGGCCGCTGCACGGTGGGGCGCCGGCCCGGGTGCTGCCGATGATCGAAGAGGTCGAGCGCATCGGCGACGCGCGCAAGCTGGTCAAGGGCATCCTCGACCGCAAGGAACGGCTGATGGGCTTCGGCCATCGCGTGTACCGCGCGGAGGACCCGCGTGCCCGCGTGCTTCGCCGCACCTGCAAGGAACTCGGCGCGGAGCGGTACGAGGTCGCGGAAGCGCTGGAGCAGGCCGCGCTGGCGGAGCTGCGCGAGCGGCGCCCCGACCGTCCCATCGAGACGAACGTCGAGTTCTGGGCCGCGGTGATCCTGGACTTCGCGAAGGTGCCGCCGGCCATGATGCCCTCGATGTTCACCTCCGCCCGTACCGCGGGCTGGGCGGCGCACATCCTCGAGCAGAAGCGCACCGGCAAGCTCGTCCGCCCGTCGGCCAGCTACGTCGGCCCCGGCCCGCGCCACCCGCACGAGGTCGAGGGCTGGGACCAGGTCGGCTGACCCACCCGTCCACCGAACGGTGGACCTGAGGTTCCACGGCTCGGGCGTCCCGGACAGGGGCGCCCGAGCCGCATTCTTGGGGCATGACCCCAGCGGTGAGTGTGCGTGGACTGCGCAAGGAGTACCCGGGCCACGTCGCGGTCGGCGGCGTGGACCTCGACATCGGCACCGGTGAGGTGTTCGCGCTGCTCGGCCCCAACGGGGCGGGCAAGACGACCACCGTGGAAATCATGGAAGGCCACCGGAAGGCGACCGCCGGCGAAGTGCGGGTGCTCGGTGAGGACCCGGCCGGCGCCGGCGCCGGCTGGCGGGCGCGGATCGGCATCGTGCTGCAGACCGCGACCGATGCGGCCCAGCTGACCGTCGCCGAGAGCGTGCGCCATTTCGCGCTGTTCTACCCGAATCCCCGCGATCCCGAGGAAGTGATCGAGCAGGTCGGCCTGACCGACAAGGCGCGCAGCCGGATCAAGGCGCTCTCGGGCGGGCAGCGCCGGCGGCTCGATGTCGCACTCGGCATCATCGGCCGGCCCGAGCTGTTGTTCCTCGACGAGCCGACCACCGGGTTCGACCCGGAGGCACGCCGCCAGTTCTGGGCGCTGATCCGGAACCTGTCCGAGACCGGGACCACGATCCTGCTGACCACGCACTATCTCGACGAGGTCGAAGCACTGGCAGGCCGGGTAGCAGTGCTAGCGAACGGGCAGATCCTCGCCGAAGGCACGCCGGCCGGGCTCGGCGGCGGTGCCCGGAACGAAGCGATCGTGCGGTGGCGCGACGAAAACGGGCGCCACGAGGAAAAAACCCCGTTCCCCACCAAGCTCGTCACGCAGCTGTCGAACGGCCGCGAACTCGCGGATCTCACCGTCACCCGCCCGACCCTGGAAGACATCTACCTGGAGCTGATCCGATGAGTCTCGCACTGGCACGTGGCGCCGTTGAGGTCAAACAGTTCTTCCGGCTCAGAGAAGCCGTCGTGTTCACGTTCGCCCTGCCCGGGTTCCTGATGATCCTGCTGGGCTCGATCTTCGGTGGCCAGTTCGAGAACACCGGCGTCACGGTGGGCCAGGTGTTCGCCGCCGGCATGATCGGTTCCGGCATCGTGTCGACGTCGTTCGTCAGCATGGGCACGGGCACCGCGAGCGACCGGGAGGACGGCACGCTCAAACGCCTGCGCGGCACGCCATTGCCCGCGTCGGCCTACTTCGCCGGGAAGATCATCCTGGTCGCGGTGGCGAGTCTCGCCGAGGCGATCCTGCTGGTCGTGGTCGCGTCCCTGCTGTTCGGGCTGAAGCTGCCGTCGACGCCGGAGCGCTGGCTGACCTTCGTGTGGGTGTTCCTGCTCGCGATCACGGCCTGCTCACTGCTCGGTATCGCCGCCAGCTCGCTGGCCCGCTCGGTGACCGGCGCGGTCGCGATCATGAACCTGGTGTTCATCGCGCTGCAGTTCATCTCGGGTGTGTTCGTCGTACCCATCACGCAGCTGCCGCACGTTATGGTCGAAGTGGCGTCTTTCTTCCCGGTGAAATGGATCTGCCAGGGCCTCCGCTCGGTGTTCCTGCCGGATTCGATGGCCGCGTACGAGATGGCGGGACAATGGGAACTCGGGAAAGTGGCGCTGATCCTCGGCGCCTGGTGCATCGCGGGCTTCGTGTTGTGCAGGCTGACCTTCCGGTGGAACGCCGGCCGGTGAACGCCTGGCAGCGGTACTACTGGCTGTGGCAGGTCGTCTTCGGCGCGGACCTGGTCGTCACGGTGGCCCTGGTCCTTGCCGAAGGCGGCGAGACCCGCTGGAAGCTGGTCAGCGTGGGCGCGATCGTGGCGATCGCCCTGGTCTACACGTTCGTCGCCCGGTCCGATCTCGAAGGCCGCGGGGCCGCCGTGTTCGCGGGTGTCCTGGTCGTGCTGACGGTGATCGCGATCCTCGCCGATCCGGCCGCCGGGTTCGCGCTGTTCTCGGTGTGCCCCATGCTGTTCATGGCCACACCGCTGCCGGTCGCCGTGCCGGCGACCGTGATCGTGATCCTCACGCCGGTGCTGTCGGTGCTGCTGCACAGCGGCCTGCACGATCCGTCGCTGAACACACTGCTGCCGATGACAGCGTTGCTAGCAGTGTTCAGCGTGTGCGTCGGGCTGTGGTTCGAAAAGGTGCTGCGCCAGAGCCGCGAGCGGGCCGACCTGATCAACCAGCTCGAAGCCAGCCGGGCCGAGGTGGCCCGCCTCTCCCACGAGGCGGGCACCTCCGCCGAGCGGGAACGGCTGGCGCGCGAGATCCACGACACGCTCGCCCAGGGCTTCACCAGCATCGTCACGCTGCTGCAGGCGGTCGAGTCCGAATGGGACGACGAGGCCGCGGTCCGGCGGCATGTCGACCTCGCCGCCCGCACCGCGCGGGAGAATCTGACCGAGGCGCGGGCGATGGTCGCCGCGCTGACGCCGTCCGCGCTGACGGCCGGCACGCTGGAGGACGCGGTGCGCAGGCAGGCGGAGCGGTTCGCCGAGGAGACGGGCATCGCGGTGACGTGCGACGTTGGACCTCTTCCCGTGCTGAGGACGGTCACCGAGGTCGTGCTCCTGCGCGCCACGCAGGAGGCGCTGACGAACGTCCGCAAGCACGCGCGGGCGAGTGCGGTGTCGATCGAACTGTCCGCTGTGGACAGTTGTGTCCGGCTCACCGTGCGCGACGACGGCCGCGGTTTCGATCCGGCGGCGGCCACCGAAGGCTTCGGGCTGACCGGGATGCGGGCGCGCGCCGAGCAGGTGGGCGGGCGCCTGTCCGTCCACTGTGGACAAGGTGCGGCCGTGGCTGTGGAGGTGCCCGCGTGATCTCGGTACTGCTGGTCGACGATCATCCGGTGGTCCGGGAGGGGCTGCGCGGGATGCTCGAAGCCGAACCGGACCTGACGGTCGTCGGTGAGGCCGGTTCGGGCGACGAAGCCGTCGCGGTCAGCCTCGCCCGCGATCCCGACGTGATCCTGATGGACCTGCGGATGCCCGGCCTGGACGGGGTCGGCGCGACCCGCAAGATCCTCAGCGACACCCCGGCCCGCCGGGTCGTCGTGCTGACCACGTATGAGACTGACGCCGACATCCTGCGCGCGGTCGAAGCCGGCGCGGCCGGGTACCTGCTGAAGGACGCCTCCCGCACCGAACTCGCCGACGCCATCCGCGCGGCCGCCCGCGGCGAGACGGTGCTGGCGCCGTCGGTCGCGGGCAAGCTGGTGCGTCAGGTCCGCAGCCCGGCGCAGCAGCTGCTGACCGCGCGCGAGGTCGAGGTGCTGCGGCTGGTCGCCCAGGGCCGCACGAACGCGGACATCGGCCGCGCGCTGCACATCGGCGAGGCGACGGTGAAGACCCACCTGCTGCGGGTGTTCGGGAAGCTGGACGTGTCCGATCGGACAGCGGCGGTGACCACCGCGATGGCCCGGGGGCTACTGGGCTGACCCAGCGGGCAGAATGTCGCCATGCTGCCCAGCACCGAGTTTGCCCTGTTCCGACGCCTGGCCACCGAGCAGTCGGCCGCACGCGTGCCCTCGATCGTCGCCGCCGTGGTGCGCGATGGGGAACTGCTGTGGTCCGGCGCGCGCGGGTCCGCCGGTGACGCCGCTCCCGACGACGACACGCAGTACCGGCTGGGCTCGATCACCAAGACCATCGTCGCCGTGCTCGTGATGCGCCTGCGCGACGAGGGCCGGCTCGACCTCAACGACCCGCTCGACAAGCACGTGCCGGGCACCGGGTTCGGCTCGTCGACCGTCGCCCAGCTGCTGTCGCACACCGGCGGGCTGACGTCCGAATCGCCCGGCTCGTGGTGGGAACGCAGCGTCGGCGGCGGCTGGGCGGCACTGGAGGCGAGCCTCGCCCAGAACGCCCTGAAGAACCGGCCGGGCAGCCGCTTCCACTACTCCAACGTCGGCTTCGGGGTGCTCGGCGAACTGATCGCACGCCACCGCGGCACCGGCTGGCTCGACGCCGTGCAGGCGGAAATCCTTACCCCCCTTGGCATGTCACGCACAACGCCGCATCCCGAAGGCAGGCACGCGAACGGGTACGCGGTGCACCCGTTCGCCGACCTGCTGCTGCCCGAGCCGAGTCCGGACGCGGGCGCGATGGCGCCGGCCGGTCAGCTGTGGTCGACCGTCACCGATCTGGCTCGCCTCACCGCGTTCATCGGCGGCGACACAGGGGACGTCCTACGTCCGGAGACCATGGCCGAGATGCGCGCAGTCGCGACCGTCGACGACGGCAACGCGTGGACCTCGGGCTACGGACTCGGCCTGCAGCTGATCCGGCACGAGGGCCGCCGTCTCGCCGGGCACACCGGGTCCATGCCGGGCTTCCTCGCGACCACCCTGATCGACCCGGGCACCGGCACCGGCGCGCTCGCGATGGCCAACACCACGTCGGGGCCGGCGATCCTGTCGCTGGTCGTCGACCTGATCACGATCGCCGACGAGCGCGAGCCGAAGCTGCCGACGGAATGGCGCCCGTCCGAGGTGGACCACTCGCTGCTGACACTGACCGGACTCTGGCACTGGGGTCCAACGTCCTACCTCCTACGTCTGGTCCCGGGTGGAATGTTCGACCTCAGCCCCGTGGCGAGCGGCCGCGCGTCCCGGTTCCGGCCGGCCGGACCGGACGAATGGGTCGGACTCGACGGTTACTACGCGGGCGAGACTTTGCGCGTCGGCCGCAGGCCCGACGGCACTCCGTCACACCTGGATCTCGCGACGTTCATCTTCACCCGCACCCCCTATGACCCGACCGCGCCGATCCCCGGCGGTGTCGACGAATCGGGTTGGCAGTCATGACAGACTGGGCCCATGACCGAGTTGACGATCCCCGCTGAACTCAAGCCCGGCGACGGGCGCTTCGGCTGCGGGCCCTCGAAGGTCCGGGCTGAGCAGCTTGCCAACCTCGCCGCCTCCGGGGCGGACTACCTGGGCACCTCCCATCGGCAGAAGCCGGTGAAGTCCCTGGTCGGCCGGGTGCGCGCGGGATTGTCCGAGCTGTTCTCCCTGCCGGAGGGCTACGAGGTCGTGCTCGGCAACGGCGGCACGACGGCGTTCTGGGACGCCGCCGCGTTCGGCCTCGTCCGCGAGCGCGCGCAGCACTTCGCCTACGGCGAGTTCTCGTCGAAGTTCGCCACCGTGACCAGCGGTGCGCCGTTCCTGGGTGACTCGGTCGTGGTGAAGGCCGAGCCGGGCAGCGCCCCCGAGATCGCCTACGAGCCGGGCACGGACCTGGTCGGCTGGGCGCACAACGAGACGTCGACGGGCGTCGCGGTGCCGGTGCGCCGGCCCGCGGGCAGCGAGGGCGCGCTCGTCGCGATCGACGCGACCTCGGGCGCCGGCGGCCTGCCGGTCAAGGCCGAGGACTTCGATGTCTACTACTTCGCGCCGCAGAAGTCGTTCGCCTCCGACGGCGGGCTGTGGCTGGCGCTGATGTCGCCGGCGGCGATCGAGCGCGTCGGCGAGATCGGCGCGAGCGACCGCTGGATCCCCGAGTTCCTGTCGCTGACCACGGCGCTGGACAACTCCCGCAAGGACCAGACGTACAACACCCCCGCCGTGGCCACGCTGTTCCTGCTGGCCGACCAGATCGAGTGGATGCTCGGCAACGGCGGCCTCGACTGGACGGTCTCGCGCACGAAGGACTCGTCGGACCGGCTGTACGAGTGGGCCGAGGAGACCAGCTACACGGTGCCGTTCGTGAAGGACCCGGCGCTGCGCTCGCAGGTCGTGGGCACGGTGGACTTCGTCGACGAGGTCGACGCGGCGGCGGTGGCGAAGGCGTTGCGCGCCAACGGGATCGTGGACGTCGAGCCGTACCGGAAGCTGGGCCGCAACCAGCTACGCGTCGGCATGTTCCCCGCCATCGAGCCGGGCGACATCACCGCGCTGATCAGCTGCATCGAGTACGTGGTGGAACGGCTGCCCGAGCAGTAGCAACAGGATCAGGCCGCCGAGCACGTAACTCTCCTGTAGCGGCCAGAACGTCGAGTACCAGAGTGGGCTGACGAAGAAGACGATGGTGGCCGGCACCGCCGCCCACCATTGTCTTCGCCAGTACAGCAAACCGATCACCGGCACGATCCACACCCAGTGGTGTGTCCAGGAAACCGGCGAGACGAGCAGCGCGCCGACTGCGCACGCCAGCATCGCCGGCACGGGATGCCGGGCGCGGTGGATCGCGTAGGCCGTCGCGGCGAGCACGAGCACCGCGGCGATGAGCCACCAGAACTGGCCGAGGTCGAGCCGCGCGAGCGTGCCGCGCAGCGACTGGTTCCCGATGTAGCCGGGGTCGCCGACCCGGTCGCCGTCGAACACGAGCTTCGTCCAGTACCGGGCCGACGCGTCCGGCGCGATCGCCCACATCCCGAGCACGCTCACCGCGAACGTGCCGGCCGCGCGTGCCGCCGAGCGATAGTCCCTGCGCACCAGGAAGTACAGCAGGAACGCCAGCGGCGTGAGCTTCACCGCCGCGGCGAGCCCGACGAGGTAGCCACGCCGCTCGTACGGGGCGAGCAGGTCGATCGTCACCAGCAGCATGAGCAGCAGGTTGATCTGGCCGAAGCCGAGGGTCGCGCGCACCGGTTCGCTGAACAACGCGATGGCCTGGGCGGCCAGCACGACCGGGCCGATGATGTGCAGCCGCCGCTCGAACTGGCTGAACACCACCGCCAGCGCCGCACCGAGCGCGAGCACCGAGAGGGCCGTCATCGCGATGAGCGCCGTCTCCGGCGGAATCACGAGCAGCGGCGCGAACGCGAACGCGGCGAACGGCGGATACGTGAACGGCAGGTGGGTGCCGTCCCGCGTCGGCGGCAGGACGCCGTACACGTCGCCATGGGTGAAGAAAGCCTTGGCCCCCAGGCGATAGACGTCGAGATCGAGACCCCCCACCCGTTTCCACAAGAGTACGACCACGATCAGCACTATTTCCGCGGCGATGAGAATCGCCGGCATTCTTCGCCCCAGCACGGAGTAATCCTGCCCGGTCCCCGGTTGAGATCAACAATTGGGCTGCGCCGTTCATTGCCAATCCGACGGCAGCCACGGCGGAAACGGGTGTCTACGAGCAGGTCGGCCGCGGACCGTATCCGCCTACTTTCGGTCGGATTGGCAACCGCACCTCGGCGCGCCTGCGCCGTCAAGGCGACGCGCCGTCTTACTGTTGCCATGGAAAGGTGAAGTCCGGAGGAGGCGGCTGATGCGAGCGCTGAGGGTTGTCGGGATACACGAGGACGGCAAGTCCATCGTGTGCGAAGACCCGGCGCGCCGCGAGCGTTTCATCCTGCCAGCCGATGAAAGACTGCGCGCGGCCGCACGGGGCGATATCACGCGGCTCGGGCAGATCGAAATCGAGTTGGAGAGTCAGATGCGACCACGCGAGATCCAGGCCCGCATCCGGGCGGGCGAATCCGTGCAGCAGGTGGCGGACTCCGCGGGGGTGCCGGAGCAGCGCGTGGAGCGGTTCGCGTACCCGGTGCTGCTCGAACGCTCGCGCTTCGCGGAACTGGCCCAGGCCGCGCACCCGGTGCGCGAGGACGGGCCGGACGTGCGGACGCTCGGCGAGGTCGTGGCGTACGGGTTCGGCGTGCGCGGCCAGGACTACGGGTCCGCGGAATGGGACGCGTGGAAGGGCGACGACGGCAAGTGGGTCGTCGCGCTGCGCTGGCAGACCGGGCGTTCGGACATGGCGGCGCACTGGTCGTTCGCGCAGGGCGCGCACGGCGGCACCGTCAACGCGCTGGACGAGCACGCCGAAGACCTGCTCGACCCGCACCGCGCACCGCGCACCCTGCGCGCGGTCGAACCCGAGCCGCTGCCGGTCGCGGAGCCGGAACCGCCGGCGCCCGTCGTCGAGGAGCCCGAGGCCGTCGCGCCCGAGCCGCCCGCCGAACCCGAGCCGAAGCCCGCCGCACCGCCGAAGCCCGCTCCGCCCGCGAAGCCTGCCGCGTCGGCGAAGCCGAAGTCGAAGAAGAACCACCCCGCGGTCCCGGCGTGGGAGGACGTCCTGCTGGGCGTGCGCTCCCAGCGCGGCTGACGAGTCAGAGTTCGGCGACGAGCTTCTTCGGGGCGATCACGCGGTAGGCGTCGGTGACGATCGCGGCGATCTCGGTCCAGTCGAGCGGCACGTCCAGCCACACCCCGAGCCAGCCGCGGTGACCGACGTACGGGGGCCGGAAGAACCGATCCGGCTCCTGCGCGACCAGGTCCTCCTGCACGCCGGGCGGCGCCGCGCACCAGAACGCGAGCCGGTCGTCGTGATGGTGGTCGGCATACATGACGAAGGTCTTCTTGTCGCGCACGAACCACGTCGGCTCGCCGTGGCTCAGGCGTTCCGTCGTCTCCGGCAACCCCAGGCACAGCTTCCGCAGCGAATCGAGCGGGTCCATGACTGGATTATCGGCTCAGAGGGCCACCGCGAGCACGCCGAACCAGGCGAGCACGCACCCGGCCGCCCCGCCGAGGGCGATCCAGCGGATGATCGGCATCCGGCGGGCCAGCCACAGCGACGGCGCGAGGCCCGCGGTCACCACGATCGACGCGAGCAGGACGACCCAGCCCGCGGTGTCCTCGGCCAGCGCGACCGCGAGCGCGAGCATCGCGGTGATCACCACGGCCGCGACGAACGCCGCGATCACCAGCCCGGGACCCCACGGGGTGGGTTCGTGCCCGATCTCCGCCGGGCCGAAAAGCCGCTGGGCAAGCGTTTGCTCCTGGTGGGCTGCGGGCAGGGGTGGCACCACGATCTCCTCGTCGGTCACCGGGTCGACGTAGTACACCGGGCTGCCCATCACGGTCGCCACGCGCGCGGCGAGCTGCCGTCCGCGCCGCGACACGACGGCCGCGGCCTCGCCCGGCTCCCCGTTGGCGGCGGTCCGGCGGACCGCCGCGGCGACCCGGGCCCACTCGTGCAGCGCGTCGGCCAGCTCGGCGCCGAGTGCCAGCGTGTGCGGATCGATTTCGCGCGTGTACGCCTCACCGTGCCCCTTCAGCACGGCCCGCTCCCCGCGGATCCGCAACTCCACGCGTGTGCCTCCCCGTCCAGCGCCTGCGTCCGGCAGTAACTTACCGCCCGGCGAGCTCGTAGAAGGCGACTGCGGCCGCTGTGGCGACATTCAGTGAGTCAACTCCTTCGGCCATCGGGATCCGGACCGCGACATCAGCCGCCCCGAGCGCGTCCGCGGTGAGCCCCGGGCCTTCCGAGCCGAGCAGCAACGCGATCTTCCCGCCGTCGGCCGCGAGCTGTGGCAGCGGCACGGAATCTTCCCGCGGGGTCAGTGCCGCGACCCGGAACCCCTTGTCCTTCAACAGGTTCAGCCCGTCCGGCCATGGCTCGAGCGCGGCGAACGGGACTCGGAGGACGTTTCCCATCGATACCCGCACACTGCGCCGGTACAGCGGATCCGAACAGCCGGGCCCGAGCAGGACCCCGTCGACGCCGAGCGCGGCCGCGTTGCGGAACAGCGCGCCGAGGTTTTCGTGGTCACCGACGCCTTCCAGCACCGCGAGCACCTTCGACGCCGCCACGATGCCCGCGAGGGCCGGTTGCGGGGCGCGGTCGGCTACCGCCAGCACCCCGCGATTGAGGTGGAAACCGACGATCTCGGCCATCACCTCCGCGGAAGTCGTGTAAACGGGCACGTCGAGGCCGGCGAGGTCCGGCTCCAGGTCATCGATCCGGCGCGCCACACCCAGCACGGACCTGACCGGGTAAGGCGAGGTCAGCAGCCGCCGGACGACGACCGTGCCCTCGGCGATGACGAACCCGCGCCCGCCGGGACGGTCCGGCCGGCGGTCCGCTGTCGAGAGGTGACGGAAGTCGTCGGCACGGGGATCGCCGGCCGTCTGGATGGGGATGCGTTGCGCCATGGGGACGAGTCTGACCTCGGGATCATTGGGCCGAACGAACCGGGTATCGCTACGGCAAACGGACGACGCGGCGGCGCGCCGATGTCACTGCACCAGTTTGGCCGATAGCCCCCGGGAGCCTTGTTGTGAAACTGTTGTCCGCCGGGCAGCACCCGCCCAGACCCGCGGACCCGGGAACGAACGAAGCAGGGAAGGCATGGGCCAGGATCTTTCGGCTGACGGCTTCAACCCACGCGACCGGGCGAAGTACCGCCGCAAAGTCCAGCGATGCCTCGACACCCTCGGCCGGATGCTCGGCGACGGCGGTTTTTCCTTCCCGCGAAGACATATCGGCCTCGAACTGGAGCTGAACCTCGTCGACGCCGCGATGCGCCCGTCGATGACGAACCAGGAAGTGCTGGACTCGCTGGACAATCCGTCCTTCACCACCGAACTCTCCCAGCACAACATAGAACTCAACGTGCCGCCGCGGCCACTCGCCGGCAACTCGGCGATCGAACTCGAACGGGACCTGCGCGCCTACCTGTCCGCCGCGGACGACAAGGCCGGCCTGTCCGGGGCGCAGCTGGCGATGATCGGGATCCTGCCGACGCTGAAGCACGAACACTTCGACCAGAAGTGGCTCAGCAACGCGACCCGCTACACGATGCTCAACGACCAGATCTTCGCCGCCCGTGGCGAACACGTCGTGCTGGCGCTGGACGGCACGGAACTTTCCGGGCACAAACCGGAACGACTGCGTACGCACTCGGAGTCGATCTTGCCGGAGGCCGCGTGCACGTCGTTACAACTGCACCTGCAGGTCGCCCCCGAAGAGTTCGCCGCGCACTGGAACGCAGCGCAGTGCCTGGCCGGCGTGCAGGTGGCGATCGGTGCGAACTCGCCGTTCCTGCTGGGAAAAGCGTTGTGGCACGAGACCCGCATCCCGCTGTTCCTGCAGGCCACCGACACCCGCCCGGAGGAACTGAAGAACCAGGGCGTACGGCCGCGGGTGTGGTTCGGCGAACGCTGGATCACCTCGATCTTCGACCTGTTCGAAGAGAATGTTCGTTATTTTCCGGGCCTGCTGCCGGAAACCGACGAAGAGGACCCGGTGGACGCCCTCGATTCCGGGCAGGCACCGAAACTTTCCGAGCTGCGGCTGCACAACGGGACGGTGTGGCGGTGGAACCGCCCGGTCTACGACGTCGTGGACGGGAAACCGCACCTGCGCGTGGAGAACCGGGTGCTGCCGGCCGGCCCGACGGTGCTCGACATGATGGCCAACGCGGCGTTCTTCTACGGCGCCCAGCGCGCACTCGCCGAAGCGGAACGTCCTTTATGGACACAGATGTCGTTTCAGGCCGCCGAGGAGAACCTGTACGCCGGTGCGCGCTACGGGTTCGACGCGCAGCTGTACTGGCCGGGGATCGGCTGGGTCCCACCGGACGAGCTGACCCTGCGCGTGCTGCTGCCGCTGGCCTACGCGGGGCTGCGCACGGCGGACGTGGCCGAGGCCTCGATCGAGCGATATCTGGGTGTCATCGAGCAGCGCTGCCTCGCCCGCCGCAACGGGGCGACCTGGCAGCGGCAGACGGTGGAACTGGCCCAGCGCCGGGGTTCCGATCGCGAGACAGCGCTTTCCCAGATGCTCACCCGGTATGTCGGGCTCGCCGCGACCGAGGAGCCGGTGCACACCTGGCCGGTGAATCTTTGAACTTAGGCTAGCCTAAGTACGCGTGCTCGCTTACGCTCGGGATCATGGCGGCTCCCCTGACAGTTGAGCAGACTCCGTTTTCGACGATGATGCGCGAGTCCACCCGGGGCGTGCACGAGCGCGCCCACAACTCGGCGTTCATGTCCGCCCTCTTCGACAGCAGGCTGGCGCTGGCGTCCTACGCCCGCCTCGCGGCCCAGTACCACTTCGTGTACCAGGCGATCGAGGAAGCGTCCGACGCGCAGGCCACGGACCCGGTCGGCGGCACCTTCGTGTTCGACGAGCTGCGCCGGGGACCCGCGCTGGCCGCCGATCTGGCGTTCCTGATGGGCGAGGACTGGGCCGAGCGGATCGAACCGGTACCGGCGACGGAGGACTACGTCCGTCGCATCCGGACCGTCGCGTTCGACTGGCCCGGCGGTTACGTCGCCCACCACTACACCCGCTACCTCGGCGACCTCGCCGGCGGCCAGTCGGTGCGGAAACTGCTCAAGGGCACCTACGGGATCGAGGGACCCGGCGCGCTCTTCTACCACTTCGAGCTCGACAGCGTGCCCGCGTTCCGCAAGCGCTACCGCGCCCTGCTTGACGAAGCACCGTGGGACGGGGCCGAGCGGCAGCGCATCCTGACCGAGACGCTGGTGGCGTTCGAGTTCAACATCGCGATGCTCGCCGACCTCGCGGCCGAACCCGCGGCGTGATCAGACCCACACGCCGTTGACCTCCAGCATGGTGGAGATTGCAGGGTAACGGTGGGAACTTCCCGGGGTGTGGATCGCCGCGTCCCCGGTTAGCCACCCGATACGGTTGCTACTAGGTTTGGTGGCACAGGGATTTCGCGCACAGAGCAGAAGGAGGGCTGATGGCCCGGTACACGCTTCCCGATCTGGACTACGACTACGGCGCGCTGGCTCCGCACATCTCGGCTCAGATCAACGAGCTGCACCACAGCAAGCACCACGCCACCTACGTCAAGGGCTCGAACGACACCCTGGACAAGATCGCCGAGGCGCGCGACAAGGGTGACTTCGGGTCGATCGTCGGGCTGGAGACCACGCTGGCCTTCAACCTGGCCGGTCACGCCAACCACGTCGTGTGGTGGAAGATCCTTTCCCCCGAAGGCGGCGACAAGCCGACCGGCGAGCTCGGCCAGGCGATCGACGACGCGTTCGGCTCCTGGGACAAGTTCCAGGCGCAGTTCACCGCCGTCGCCACCACCATCCAGGGCAACGGCTGGGCCGCGCTGTCGTGGGACCCGATCGGCAAGACGCTGATCACCCAGCAGCTGCGCGACCACCACAACAACCTGATCCTGCCGACCGTGCCGATCCTGCTGGTCGACGTGTGGGAGCACGCGTTCTACCTCGACTACAAGAACGTCAAGGCGGACTACGTCAAGGCGCTCTGGAACATCTACAACTGGGCCGAGGTCAGCAAGCGGTTCGACAACGCCGTCTCCGGCGGCAACGGCCTGCTCCTCTGACAGGGTTTCGCGGTGCGGGGTCCTTCCTGATGGGAAGGGCCCCGTTTTGTTTTCCGGGTTGACCTCCACCGTGGTGGAGATGCGAATGTGGCGGTATGGACGTTGCCGCTTACCTCGCTCGCATCGGTGCTGACCGGCCTGCCACGCCGAGCGCGGAAGCCCTGGCCGAACTGCACGAACGGCACGTCATGACGGTGCCGTTCGAGAACCTGAGCGTGCACCTGCGGGAACGGATCGTGCTCGACGAGGACGCGCTGTTCGGGAAGCTCGTTCAGCGGCGGCGCGGCGGATTCTGTTACGAGTTGAACGGCGCGTTCGCGGTTTTGTTGCGGGAGCTGGGTTTCGAGGTCTCGCTGTTGTCCGGGCGAGTGTTCGCCGGTGGCCGGTGGACCCCGCCGTTCGACCATCTGGCGTTGCGGGTCGACCTCGACGAGCCGTGGCTGGTGGACGTCGGCTTCGGCCGGTTCGCCCGCCGGCCGCTGCGGATGACCGCCTGCGAGCCCCAGGCCGACACCGAGGGCGAGTTCCTGTTGCTGGACGTGCCGGGCGGGGACGTCGAGGTCCGGCACAACGGCGAGCCCGCGTACAAGGTGGAGCAGCGGCCGCGGGAGCTGTCCGACTTCGGGCCGACCTGCTGGTGGCAGGCGACGTCCCCGGACTCGAACTTCACGAAGAACCTGCTGTGCACGCTCCCGACCCCGGCTGGCCGGGTCACGCTGGCCGGCGACCTGCTGATCGAGACCACCGACGGCAAACGGGTCGAGCGGAAGCTGGCTTCGGACGAGATCGTCGACGCCTACCGCGCGTACTTCGGGATCGAGCTGGCGGAGGCGCCCGCGGCCGCTTCGTTCTGACGTGAACGGGGCCCTGTCACCGGAATCGCTCCCGGCGACAGGGCCCCGTCCGTTCCCGAACTGACTGCCGCTCCCACCACGAAGCGGACAAGAGTGAGGTTAGCCTAACCTCAATGCTCGGGGCAAGGGGTGATTCAAGGCTTCTTCACGATGTAGCTGCCCTTGCCGTGCAAGGTCGTGATCAGACCGCGCTCACGCAGCAACTCGGTCGCCTTGCGCATGGTCCCGAAGGAAACGCCGTACTCCTCCGCCAGGTCGCGCTCACCGGGCAACCGGCCCTTGACTGGCAGGTCACCCGAGCCGATCCGGTCGGCGATGTGGTTGGCAACCTGGACGTACACGTACTCCGGCGCACCTGGGTCCACTTCGAACCTCGACGTCATGCACAGTACGGTAGAGATGGACCCAGCTACCCGAATTCGCCGCAAGCTGTGTAGTCATACATAGAGCTTCAGACCGACACGATCGTGGCACCACCCTGCGAGGGCGGACTTGACTGGTCGGTAGCCTCCGGGGCGTGAAGACGTCGACGGTACTGGGAATCGTGCTGGCAGTGCTGTTCTCCTTCGCGGGCGTCGCCACCGCGGCGGGCTATCTGTGGGCCAGAGCCGACGACGACCATCCCACCGTCACGCGCGCCCTGCCCGCCGTGTGGCCGACCAAGGACGGCAAGGCGTTGCGGCCGGTGCCGATGCCGGCGGGCGAGCTGGTCGTGGCGCTCCCGCCCGACACGGCGGGGCAGGTGCTGTGCCAGTCGCTCGGCCAGGACCGCTGGGAGGCGCTGCTCGGCGGCAAGGCGCTCCGCGAGGTCCGCGGGGCCAGCTGCCACGTCGTCACCGCGAACACGGACGTCACGCTCGCGCTGACCGACTCCCCGGCGAACCTGCAGGACCCGCACGACATCGAGGTCTCGGGCCGCGCGGCCCGGCTCGAGTACCTGCCGCCGTACGTCAACACCCGGCTCGACACGCAGCTCGCCGACCGCCCGGGATCCGACCAGATCAAGCCGTTCCTGCGGGTCGAACTGAGTGGCAGCGCCCCGGCGCTCGACCAGCTGACCGAGTCCGTCGCGGCGGAAGTCGTTGCGGCGACGACAAAACCGGGGCCCGCGCTGCCGGCGGCCGGCAAGGACGGCTCGATTCCCGTCGAGCATCCGGCACCGGCCGCGATCACGGACCTGCCGTGGCCGATGATCTCGTGGCAGCTGTGCGCGGCCCTGACCCGCGAACTCGGCGGCACGCCACGGCCCTACAGCGATGGCCGGTGCACGGTCCGCGGCATCCAGGCGGCCTACACGGACTCGGTGTCACCGCGCGTCTTCCCCGACCGGCTCGCCGGCCGCCCCGCCCTGATCACGGACAGCCTGGTGGCAGTCAAGCTCAGCGACGACACCTCGCAGGAACTCGCCTTCACCGGCACCGGCCACTCCCTGAAGGCCCTCGCCGAGTCCGTGGTCCCCCGCCTCCTGGCCGGCTGACCGGGGTCAGGCGGTGTGGCGGGAGGGCGATGTCGCGCGGCCGCTGGAGAACAGGACCCGCAGGCCCGTGAGCCGGTACCGGACGTCGAGGCCACCGCGCCGGGCCAGCGCGATCGCACACAGGACGGCGGCCAGCGCCGAAACCACGCCACCGATCAAGAACGGTGACCGGCCACCGAACGTCTCCGCCATCCACCCGACCATCGGCCCGCCGATCGGGTTGCCACCGATCAGCACCAGCACGTACAACCCCATCACCCGGCCGCGCATCTCCGCGCTCACCGCGGTCTGGACCAGCGAGTTCGCCGTGTTGAGGAACGTGATCGTCGCGAAGCCGAGCGGGATCAGTCCGAGCCCGAACGCCAGATAGGTCGGCATGAACCCGGTCGCGAACTCGACCGCGCCGAGCCCGAACGCCGCCATCAGCAGCAGCCGCACCCGTGGCCGCCCCTTGGCCCCGCGCCGCGCCGCCATCAGCGACCCGGTGAACGTGCCGACCGCGAGCAGCGTGGACAGCAGGCCGTACCCGTCGGCCTGGGTGCCGAAGACATTGCCGGCCACGATCGCCAGCGACGTGAAGAACGTGATCCCGAACGTGCTGACGAAGAACACCAGCACCATCAACGCCACCAGGTCCGACCGCGCGCGCACGTATTCGAGCCCCTCGCGCAGCTGCCCCTTCGCCCGCACCACCGCCGGCCCCCGAAACAGCTTGTCGGGGTTCATCAGCAGCAGCCCGGTGATCACGCCGATGGTGCTGACCGAGTTGGCCAGGAACATCCAGCCGGTGCCGATCCAGGTGATCGCGAACCCGGCGATCGCGGGCCCGACGATCCGGGCCATGTTGAACACCGACGAGTTCAGCGCGACCGCGTTCGAGATCTGCTTGCGCCCCACCATCTCCGCGACGAACGACTGCCGCGCGGGCACGTCGAGGGCGCTGAAGATGCCGAGCACGAAGCAAAGCAGGTACACCTGCCACAGCGCGACCAGCCCGCTCACGTCGAGCAGCCCGAGCACCAGCGCCTGCACGCCGATCCCGGTCTGCACGAGGATGCACAGCTTGCGCTTGTCGACCCGGTCGGCGAGCACGCCGGCCCACAGCGAAAGCAGCACGGTCGGGGTGAACTGGAGCGCGACGGCGATGCCGAGCGCGATCGGGTTGTTGCCGGACAGCTGGAACACCAGCCAGTCCTGCGCGATGCGCTGCATCCAGGTGCCGATGTTGGAGATCACCTGGCCGGAGAAGAACAACCGGTAGTTCCGCACCCGCAGCGAGGCGAACATGCTGGGCTTGCCCGGCTCGTTCGATGGCGCCTGGGCGGCCGGTGGGGCCTGACCCCGGGTAGCTGTCGTTGTCGGATATGACTTCGCGTGGCTACCCGTGTCTTGCCGCACCGTTACTCGTTCCCCGCCATTCTGTCGATGATCTCGGCGGCGCGATCGAGCACTTCTCGCTCGTCGCCGCTCAGTTCCGCCAGCTTCCGGTCCAACCACGCCTCGCGCACGGAGATCGTCGCCTCGATGAACGACTTCCCCGCCGTGGTGAGCGCGACGATCGACTGGCGCCCGTCCGTGGGATGCGGCGTGCGCTCGACGTAACCCATCTCCTCGAGCGCCGCGATGACCCGCGTCATCGACGGTGGCTGCACGCCTTCCTTCGCCGCCAGCCTGCCGGGCGTGAGCGCCCCGCATTTGTACAAAGTGGACAGTGCGGCGATCTGCGTCAGCGAGACGTTCTCGTTGGCCCGCTGCGCCCGGAGCTTGCGGTTCAGCCGGACGACGGCAAGCCGCAACCGGCTGGCCAGCGTGGGCTCACGCATTTCGGACACTTAGTTAGCATACCTTACGATCGGCGGGAGTGGTCCGTGTGTCCCGTCACCGCAGCGCGTCCTGGATCGGGCCGACCGCGAAGTAGGCGACGAACGCGACCGCGATCACCCACATCAGCGGGTGCACGCGCCGCACCTTTCCGGTGACCGACTGGATCACGACATAGCTGATGAAGCCGGCGCCGATGCCGTTGGCGATCGAGTAGGTGAACGGCATGACCACGATCGTCAGGAACGCCGGCAGCGCGATGGAGAAATCGGTGAAGTCGATGTCGCGGACCTGCGCGATCATCAGCGCGCCGACCACGACGAGCGCCGGGGCGGCCGCTTCGACCGGCACCGATTCGTACAGCGGGGTGAGGAACATCGCGGCGAGGAACAGCACTCCGGTGACGATGTTGGCGAGCCCGGTGCGCGCCCCCTCGGCGATGCCGGACGCGGACTCGACGAACACGGTGTTGGAGCTGGCCGAGCCGAACCCGCCGGCGGCCCCGGCGAGCCCCTCGATGAACAGCGCGCGCCCGACGCGGGGCAGCTGGCCGTCCGGGCCGAGCTGCCCGGCTTCCTTGGCCAGCCCCGTCATCGTGCCCATCGCGTCGAAGAAGTCGGCCAGCACCAGGGTGAACACGAACAGCACGACGGTGATGATCGGCAGCCGGGTCCAGGCGCCGAACGACACATCGCCGACGAGCGACAGGTCCGGCAGGCCGACGACCTGGTCCGGCAGCGCCGGGTAGCCGAGGTTCCAGCCCTTCGGGTTGGTGCCGTTGGACGGTCCCGCGTGCACGATGGACTCGACGATGATCGCCAGCACGGTCGTGCCGAGCACGCCGATCAGGATGCCGCCGCGGATCTTCTTCGCGACCAGGGTGCCGGTCAGCAGCAGGCCGACGACGAACACGAGCGTGGGCCACGACGCGATCGAACCGCTGATGCCGAGCCCGACCGGGACCGTGGTGTTCGCCGCGTCCGGCAGCCGGCGCACGAACCCGGCGTCGACCAGGCCGATGAAGCAGATGAACAGGCCGATCCCGACCGCGATCGCCGATTTCAGCGCGGCCGGCACGGCCCGGAACACGGCGGTGCGGAAGCCGGTGAGCACCAGCAGCACGATGATCAGGCCCTCGATCACGACCAGGCCCATCGCCTCGGGCCAGGTCACCTGGGGCGCGATGGTGACCGCGACCAGGCTGTTGATGCCGAGGCCGGTGGCGATCGCGAACGGGTACTGCGCGACGAGCCCCATCAGGATCGTCATCACGCCCGCGACCAGCGCGGTCACCGCCGCGACCTGCGGGACCGGCAGGATGCCGCCGAGCACGTCCTTGTGCGCGCCCGCGTCCGTCGGCGAGAAGCTGCCGATGATCAGCGGGTTCAGCACGACGATGTACGCCATCGTCACGAAGGTGACCAGGCCGCCGCGAATCTCGCGCCCCGTCGTCGACCCACGTTCACTGATCTTGAAGAACCGGTCCAGCGTGGATCGCGTCTGCTGCAGAGTCATCGGTAGCCTTCCCATGTGACCGATCCGATCAACGGTGGCGATGGTAAAGGCTCACTGCGCCCGGTACCCGAGCTGCCTCCGCGGCTGACCGCGCTGCTCCCGATGGTGATCGTCGGCACACTGATCTGGCTGGCCGGTTTCATCGTGTTCGCGATCCACGATCTCGGCGGCGGCCGGACGCCGGGCATCTGGATGTGGACCTGCCTGGCCGGGGTCGGGATCAGCCTGATCGGGATCGGGATCATGACCTGGCAGCGAGCCGCCGCCCGCCGCGGTTCCCGATCGGCCCAGACCGGGCTCTGAGATCTGGCGGGCTAGACGTCGCCTCGTTCGATCAACTGGTTGAGCAGGTCCACGATCCGCTGCTGCCCGGCCGCACTCGCGTCGAGCTTGCCGCGCATCTCGGCAAAGCCGCGGTCGACCGCGGCGAAACGGTTGTCGACATGCGACCGCAGGTCGGTGAGGTCTTCACGCATCGCGTTGAAGCTGGAGGTGGTGGCCTGGCGGAAATCCCGGATCTCGGTACGGATCTCGGCGACGTCCCGGTCGGCTCCACCCGCGAGTACCCGTGCCGCGGCCGCATCCTGCTCCGTGTGGCGGATGCGGGTATTGAGGTCGGAGATCTGAGTCTCCAGTGCGGACACTCGGTTTTCCAAGTTGTCGGGTTGAGCCATGGGAGGAGTGTACCGGCAGCGCCCCGTCGTTACGGGGTACACGATCGGCTCCGATCGGTGCACACTCTTTGCCATGGGGACGCGGGAAAACGCGGTTGGCCGCGACTGGTCGGGCCGCCGCGCCGACGCTCTTCGCAACCGCAAGCGGATTCTCGCCGTCGCCAATGCCATGTTCGCCGAATACGGGTTGCAGGCAACGATCACGCAGATCGCGGTCGCGGCCGGCGTGCCCGAATCCGCGATATACCGCGACTATCCGGCGAAGGACGATCTGCTGGTCGCCGTCTCGGAGGATCAGTTCCACAAGCTCGAGGACCGGGCGATCGACGCACTCGCCGAACCGGACGCGGGCGCGGCCCTGCGCAAGTACGTGCCGAACCTGTTCGTCGTCCTCGCCGGCAACCGGCTGCTGGCGGATCTGCTCGCCGAGCCCGGCGGCGCGCAGACCGTGCGGCTGCTCGAACTGGTCAACCGGCTCGCGGACGAGGCCAAGGGCGATGACACGGTGCGCGCCGACTACACGCCGCTCGACATCCAGATCATGCTGTGCGGCGCCGTCCGCCAGCTGATGGCGCTGGACGTGCGCGGCGCGGAACGCTGGCGGCGCTACGGCGAACTGGTGGTCAACGCGCTCCGGCCCTGATCAGGCCAGCAGGGTCAACGGGTCCGGGTCTTCCAGCAGGGTCGCGATGAGGTGCCGGTCCGCCCAGCGGCCCGAGGCCCACGCGAACGCCCGGGCGAGCCCGGCCGGGCTGTCCTCGGCGTGATGTTCCCCGTGAAACTCGGCACTTTTCACCCACCACGGCGCGGCGCGCTTGACGCCGTCGATCTCGACGGTCAGCTCCTCGTGCACCACGACGCCGCCCTCGGGAAACGGGATGTCGAGCATCTCCGCCGCGAGCCGCACCGCCGTCAGCTCCGACCACTCCATGAACTCGCCCTCGGGCAGGCTCGCCGACACCAGCTCGCTCAACAACGGCACGTCCAGGAGCTCGGCGAGATGCTCCGCGCCTGCGGGCACCGCGACCAGCCGCGCCGTCGGCCACACCGCGGCGAGCCACGGCCGGTCCAGCACGGCCGCCTGCTCGGCGTCGACCACCGATCCGTCGACCGCGCGCACCCGTTCCGGCGCGTCGACGCTCGACCAGTCCAGCTCCGCCGCGACGAGCGCCGCGTACGCACGCGAGATCAGCCCGGGCGCCAAGGTCCGCGACGCGTCGCCGAGGCGGTCCAGCACATCGAGGGCGTCGTCGAGATCGGTCACCGCCAGCTCGGTCCGCACACCGGCGAGCACCAGCAGGTCCGGCTTCAGCCCGACGTCGGGCACCGGGTCGTACAGCCCGGCGAGCGTGTCCGCCTCCGGCAGCCGCCACTCCTCCGGCGCCCGCCCGGCCAAGAGCGCGTTCCGCGCGATCCACTCGCCCGCCGAGCCGGACAGCGCGTGCCACGTTTCCCGTTCTCCGGCAAGGAGTCGCAGCGCTTCCGGCCACGCGTCGTCGGCGACGAGGTCCAGATCGCGGATCCCGTCCTCGGTCACCACGAACCCGTCGAGCACGCCGAGGTTGGTCAGCGCTTCGGTCGACCAGTCCTGCGCGAAGTCGTTGTCCAGCACGGAAAGCGGGCCGTCCTCGCCGACGGCCTCCGGGTCGAAGATCGCCCGCAGCGGCGAGCCCGGCAACATCAGCTCGTCCGCCCGCCGCCAGCCGTCCGCCGACGGCAGGGCGAGCGCGCCGAGCCCGTCGACGGGGGTGTCGGAAACCAGGCGCAGCACGGCGTCCGCCAGCGGGCGAACGTCCAAACCGGACCGCGCGTCGTCGAGGCTGCGGTCGATCGCGTCGCGCAACGCCGGCGATTCCAGCAGGTCCGCGGAATCCGCCCGCTTCGCGCCCAGCAGTTCCAGCAACGGATGCGCCGCGTCGGGATGCACCAGCCGCAGGCCGACCACGTCGGCGTCGTCGATCAGCTCCAGTACCTCGGCGGACGCGCCGAACAGGAACGTGCCGCGCGGGCCGGGCAGGATCCGGCCGTCCGCGAGCGGAACGGGCAGCGCGCCGAGGTCGTCGTCGGACACGGTATGCGCTTCCAGCAACGGGAGCAGCGCGTCGTACAGCGAGCGCCACCACGCCGGCGGGCGTTCCAGCCCAGTCAGGATCTCGACCAGCTCGACCACTTCGAGCGGGTCGGCGCCGACCGTCGCGAGCACCCGCGCGACCTCGAACCCGGACAGCGACACGAGCCGCGGCACGATGTCACCGAGCAGCTCGACCAGTTCCGGCGACTCGACGGTCAGCACCCGCGCCCCGGACGCCGGCAGCTCCTTCTGGCCGGGCAGCCAGGTTTGCGAAGCCAGTTGGCGCTGAACGGCTTCGCGCAGCTCGCTGTCCACATCGGACATCGGGAAGCCCGGCTTGGGCACCATCAGCGGCCGGTGTTCGGGCGCGAGTTTCCGGACCAGGGCGGGATAGGCCTGCGCGAGCCCGGCCAGTTCGGTGCCGGGCAGCACGCGCCGCCGCGACGGTTCCATCGGCACCGACGCGATCAGCCGTGCCGGCAGCGAAAGCCGCTCGTCGGTGGGGGTCGGCGCGTGCAGGACGTCGCTCTCCAGCGGCACCGGGCCGCCGTCGACCGGCACCGCCCACAGCCCGTCGGTGGTCTCCTGCGTCAGCCAGCGGCGAACCGTGTCGTCCGGCGCGGCGATCTCGACCATGCTGTCCACAGTGGACCGTTGCCAGGCCGCGCCGCCGATCTCGATCCGGTTCAGCCACGGCAGGGCCAGCAACAGGTCCTCGACCTCGGCCGAAACGCGGTCCAGCAGTTCCGCGCCATCGACGCCCTCGCGCAGCGGCAACCGCACCTCGGTGTCGAAGCCCTCGGGCACGTCCTCGTCGGCCGCCCACGGCAACCGCAGCACCGGGACCTCGGACTGTGAAACGAGTTCCCGCGTCCGCGCTTCGGAGAACGCCACCCCGCCGGTCCGCGAGATCACCCGCGGTTCGGAGCTGACCGCGAGCACGGCGGCGAACCCGACACCGAACTGGCCGACCATGCCCTCCTTGCCCGACGCGCGCAGCGAGGACAGCGACGCGACACCGCGGGCGTCCAGCGGCGCACCGGTGTTGGCGACCCGCAACTCACTGTCCACAATGGAGATACGCAGGGTGCCGGGAGCGCCCGTGATCTTGGCCGCGTCCGCCGCGTTCTGCGCCAGCTCGACGAACAGCCGGTCGCGGTAGGCACCCACTCGCAGATCGCGCTCGGCGTTGGTGTCCTCGGTCAGGCGCGTGGGCGAGTCGGCCCACGCCCGCCGCACCGAGGCCCGCAGCGCCTCGGTGCCGAAGGGGTCACTGCTCGGCAGGCTGCTCACTCAGGGCTTCCATGTCGAGCAGGGAATCGTCGTAGACCAACTCGGCGACCGGCACCGAAGAGACCTGCTCGACCTCGACCTCCGAATGCGCGCCGCAGCCGTACTCGGTGTTCACGACGTGCCCGTCCGCGGGCCCGAACTCGTTGCCGCACACGCCGAACGCGGCCCGCAGCGAGCCGGCGAGCGGCAGGTAGAACGCGCACGTCCCGCACGCGGCGGGCGCGCTGCGCGCCATGTCCGATCGCGGCCCGAACTCCCCCGCGCGCCAGCGCGACGCCGCTTCCAGCCGGCCTTCGCGGGACATCACGTGCGCCCGGCCGAGCCCGGCCTCGTGCGCGACCTCCTCGACCGCGGGGTCGTCGGACTGCAGATACCCCGGCACCACGCGCGGGTCGTCGGCGGTGGTCGGGAAGATGTCGCCGACGCCGAGATCGCCGGGGCGGATCCGCCGTTCCCACGGCACCCAGTGCGGCGCGACGAGCGCGTCCGGGCCGGGGATCAGCGCGACCTCGTCGACGGTCACCGGCATGTCCGCGCCCGCCGTCGCGACGGTCACCGACCAGCGCCAGCCGTCGTACCCGGACAGGTTCGCCTCGAAGAGATGGCTCGCCGACATCGCGTCTTCACGCACGACACCGGCATGCGGGCCGACCTGCTCCGCCCCGACGTCGGCCACCGCGGCGTCGCGCGCGAGCTGCACTGCGTCGCGCAGCGCCCGCTGGACGGAACCGTCGTCCAAGGTGAGCAGCAGGGTCATGTGTTCATTGTGCAGCGGCGTATTCACACGCGTCATGTCAGGGTAAGGCGGTGCGCATCCTGGTCTCGATCTCCCTCGCGCTGATCGCCGCACTGGCGGCATGTGCCGCGAGCGCTCCGCAAGCGCCCGGCTCCGTTCCGCAACTGCGAACGGAGGTTCTCGCCACGCTGCCGCACGACGCGTCCGCCTTCACTGAAGGGCTCGAACTGGACAACGGCCTCCTCTACGAAAGCACCGGGCTCGTCGGCCGGTCCGACGTGCGGGCCGGTCCGCCTGGCGGCGCGCTGACCATGCAGTCACCGGTGCTGCAGGCGCCGCTGTTCGGCGAGGGCATCACCGTCGTCGGCTCCACGCTGTGGCAGCTGACCTGGCAGAACGGCATCGCGATCCGGCGCGACGCGCGCACGCTCGCCGGCCTGGGGCAGGCGACCTACCAGGGCGAAGGCTGGGGGCTGTGTCACCAGCAGGACCGGCTCGTCATGAGCAACGGCTCCGACCAGCTGACCTTCCGCGACCCGGTGAGCTTCGCGCCGCTCGGCACCGTCACCGTGCACGCCGGCAGCCAGACGTTCGACCAGCTCAACGAGCTGGAATGCGTCGGCGGCACCGTCTACGCCAACGTGTGGCGGACCGACACGATCCTGCGGATCGACGCCGCGACCGGCCAGGTCACCGCCCGGATCGACGCATCGGGCCTGCTCACGGACGCCCAGCGACAGCAGGCCGACGTGCTCAACGGCATCGCGGCGATCCCCGGCACGGACGAGTTCCTGCTCACGGGCAAGCTCTGGCCCACGATGTTCCGGGTGAAATTCGAGCAACGCGGCTGATCGAGCAGCGCGGCGACCTGCGGATGAGGCAAGATTGACCTGTGGGGCGCAAACGGAAGTGGACGCCGGAGCCGGGGGCCGGCCAGAGCTGGCGCCCGGCCGCACCTGCCCGCACCACGCCGACGGCGGATGAGGCGCCCACCGGTTCGGTGCACTCGCCCCCGCCACGGAGCACGCCACCCCCGCGCAGCTCGCCGCCGCCACGCGGCGCCCGGCCGTACCCGCCGCGGCAGAGCGAGCCGCCGCCGCGCCGCACCGAGCCGCTGTACGAGCACTACAACACCGACGGCTATCCGGCCGGGATGCGCTCGCAGGAGCCGCCGCCCCAGGAGCACCGCACCGAGGCCACCGCGGGCGCGATGCCGCGGATGCCGAAGAAGATCACCGTCACCCGGGTTGCCGCGATGCGCAGCCGCGAGCTCGGCGGCAAGGCGGTCAACGCGTTCCAGCGCGCCGCGAAGGCGGATGGTGCGGACAAGTCCGGCCTGACGTCACTGACGTACGCGGTGATGCTCAACTACGCCAGTGACGCGGCGATGGCCGTCGCACTGGCGAACACCCTGTTCTTCGCGGCCACCAGTGGCGAGAGCCGCGGCCGGGTCGCGCTGTACCTGCTCATCACGATCGCCCCGTTCGCGCTCGTCGCGCCGGTGATCGGGCCGGCGCTGGACCGGATCCAGCGCGGCCGACGGCTCGCGATGTGCGTGTCCTCGGTCGGGCAGGGCCTGATGGCCGCGCTCATGGCGCTGCATTTCAACGACTGGGGGCTGTACCCGGCGGCGCTCGGCATGATGGTGCTGTCGAAGTCGTTCACGGTGCTCAAGTCGGCGGTCACGCCACGGGTGGTGCCGAGCGGGGTGACGCTGTCCAAGACCAACGCGCGGCTGACCATCTTCGGGCTCGCCGCCACCGCGGTGTTCGGTGGCATCGCGAGCGGCGTCAACTCGATGTTCGGTGCGGCGGGCGCGCTGTGGTTCACCGCACTGATCTGCGTGGCGGCGGCGGTCCAGTCCATGCGGATCCCGGCCTGGGTCGAGGCCACCGAGGGCGAGGTGCCCACCACGCTGAAAGCGCGCCCCGGCAAGCAGAAGCGCCAGCCGCTCAGCCGTGACGTCGTGGTTTCCTTGTGGGGCAACGGTTCCATCCGGGTGCTCACCGGGTTCCTGATCATGTTCGCCGCGTTCGCGGTGAAGGCGCACGCCGAGCAGCACGGGCAGAGCCCGTTCACCCAGCTGCTGTTCCTCGGCATCATCGGCGCCGCCGCCGGGGTCGGCGGGTTCATCGGCAACGGGCTCGGCTCCCGGCTGCAGTTCGGGCATCCGACGCAGGTGGTCCTCGCCAGCCTGGCCGCGACACTCGCGTCGACCCTGCTCGCGGCGATGCTCGCCGGGATCGCGACGGCCGCGATCGTCGGCCTGGTCGGCGCGACGGCGAGCGCGCTCGCGAAGATCAGCCTGGACGCGGCGATCCAGGCGGACCTGCCGGAGGAGTCGCGCGCCTCGGCGTTCGGCCGGTCGGAGACGGTGCTGCAGCTGGCCTGGTGTTTCGGCGGCGCGGTCGGCCTGCTGCTGCCGCCGACGTACTGGCTCGGTTTCCTCGTCGTCTCGCTGCTGCTGGCCATCGGCCTGGCGCAGACGTTCCTGATCCAGCGCGGCGGTTCGCTGCTGCCGTTCCTCGCGAAGCGGCCCCAGCACCCGGCCCGCAGCGCGGCCTAATTAGAGTTCACCCATGCGGCGTGGTCATTTTCTCGGGCTCTTGGTGGCCGGTGCCCTGGCACTGACGGGATGTTCGGCCACCGTCGGCCCGCCCGAGGTCACGTTCTACGGCGATGGGCGCACGGTCGACACCGGCCCGGCGGAGTACTGCGACGCGCTCCTGCGCAACTGTGACAAGCATCCCGATCACATCGCGAGCCTCAAGGTGCGCAAGGGCATGCCGGTGCAGATCTCCGTGCCGTCACAGATCAGCGACACGCCGTGGCTGGTGAACGTCCAGTACGCGGACGCCAACGGGCAGCTGCAGCTCAAGCAGCAGTACTTCACGCCGAACAGCCAGCTCGCGTACACGGCGGAACCAGGTGGCGCGGGCAACCAGCTCGTCGTGGTCGAGGTGCAGCAGATCGGTGCGGCGTACGCCGCCGATCAGAACGGAAACCCGATCCTCGACGAGAACGGCAACCCCCAGCTCGTCGCCCGCGCCTTCTGGTCCCTGCAGATCCAGCCTTAGGGATCGAGGTCGCGCGCGACCGCGCGCATGACCTCGGCGATCCTGGTGATGTTCTTGCGGTCGGGGTAGCGGCCACGACGCAGATCGGGCTGCACCTTCATCTCGAGGAGCTTGATCATGTCCTCGATGAGTCCGTGCAGCTCTTCGGCGGGCCGGCGCCGCGCCTCCACGACCGAGGGCGGGGAGTCGATCAGCCGGACGGACAGCGCCTGCGGCCCGCGCCGGCCATCAGCGACGCCGAACTCGAGTCGCTGACCTGCTTTGAGTGCCTCTACCCCCTGGGGTAGCGCGGCCTTGCGGATGTAGACGTCCTCGCCACCGTCCTGCGTGACGAACCCGAATCCCTTCTCCGCGTCGTACCACTTGACCTTGCCGGTCGGCACTTCCCTCACCCGTTCCTTCGCTGTTGTTCGCCAGCGTCTTGCACGACGAACGCGCCCCGGGGCGTACCCAGGACGCGTACCAACCAGCTTATCCCGCTAGCCACCCTGGGGAGAAGTAGCTTCTCCGTCCGCACGCCTTACCCTTGAGCCATGAACGAAGTCGTGGACACGCCCCGGCGCAAGGCCTGGCTCATGCAACTGGGGATCGGCGTGTTCGCCGTGGGCGTACTCGCCGTGCTGGTGGTGTTCGTACTGTTCGCCGCCGGCCTGCGCGACCTGCCGGTGTGGTTGAGCCTCGCGGCGGGGATCCTGACGCCCCTGGGCGTCGTGCTCGGGTTCATCTCGCTGATCAGAGAGCACCGAAGGAACTGAACCAGCCCGGAAACTCTTCCAGGCTGTCGAAAATCACCTCGGCCCCGGCCGCGGCGAGGTCCTCGCGGCTGCACGGTCCGGTCGTGACGCCGATGGGTGTGATGCCCGCCGCCAGCGCACCGCGGACGTCGCCGAGGTGGTCACCGGCGTATGCCGCCGCGCCGTGCTCCCGCAACGCCACCGCCTTGCCCGCCGCCCACAGCTCGCCGACCAGCACGTCCACCTCGAGCCCGAGCGCCTTGACGTGCAGCGCCGCGTTGGGCCCGTACTTTCCTGTCACCACAACGGTTTGCCCGCCCGCGCGGCGGACTGCTTCCAGCGCCGCGTGCGCGCCGGGCAACGCGATGGTCGCCGGGACGACGATGCCGGGGTACAGCTCCCGGAACCGCGCGACCAGTTCGGGGATCCGCGCCGCGGGCGCGCCGAACTCCAGCAGCACCTGGTCCAGCGGCGGGCCGAGGTTGCTCGCGAACTGCTCGCCGTCGAGCGGCAGCCCGGCTTCCGCGCCGAGCGCGTTCATCACCGCGACCATGCCCGGCCTCGGGTCGATCAGCGTCATGTCCAGGTCGAAGCCGACGGTCATCCCCACGGCGGCTACGGTATCGCCCCCGGACATCGATTCGAGTTTACATTCCATCCATTTGAGTCAAGCTCTTTGACATCGGGCCGCCATGTGTCAAGCTGAGGGTGTGTCAGAGGTCACCTCGTTCGCGGAACGCACCAAGGCCTCGTTGCGGGAGACCCTCCTCGAGGCCGCCACCGGGCTGCTGGCCGAACACGGCCAGGCCGGTTTGCGCATGGCGGACGTCGCCGCGGCCGCGGGGGTGAGCAGGCAGACCGTCTACAACGAGTTCGGCAACAAGACGGCGCTCGTCGAGGCCATCGCGCTGCGCACGACCGCGGAGTTCCTCGACGGCATCCGGACCCGGTTCGAATCGGCGGCCGATCTGCTCGCCGGGATCCACCGCGCGGTCGTGTACACGATCGAGCACGGCCGCGAGCACCAGCTGGTCTCCGCCGCGCTGACCACCCGGGCCGGCGAGGATCTGCTGCCACTGCTCACCACGAAAGGCGCGCCGGTGCTCGCCGCCGCGTCGGAACTGGGCGCCACGCACTACCGGGAGATCGAGCCCCGACTCGACCAGCCGGCCGCGGAACTACTCGCCGAGACCGTGACCCGGCTGGTGCTGAGCCATCTGGTGCTGCCCACCCACTCCGCGACCGAGGCGGCCGGCCTGGTCTGCGCCGCCGTCGCACCGTTGATCGATCATCATTTGTCCACAATGGAGTGATCAGGAATGACCAACACCCCTGCCCGCACCGGTTTCGCCTCGTTACGCCGCGGCGGCTTCAACTGGGACTCCTTCCCGCTGCGCCTGTTCGTCAAGGGCAACAAGAGGTTCTGGAACCCGGCGGACCTCGACTTCAGCCACGACCGGGCGGACTGGGAGGCGTTCAACGACGACGAGCGCCGCTCGGCGACCTACCTCTGCGCGCTGTTCATCGCCGGCGAGGAGGCGGTGACCGAGGACATCCAGCCGTTCATGCAGGCGATGGCCGCCGAGGGCCGCTTCGGCGACCAGATGTACCTGACCCAGTTCTGCTTCGAAGAAGCGAAACACACCGAGGTGTTCCGGCGCTGGATGGACGCGGTCGGGCTGACCGACGATCTCACGTCGTTCGTGTCGGAGAACCCGCACTACCGCAAGCTTTTCTACGAAGAGCTGCCGGAGTCGCTCGGCATCCTCGCCAGCGATCCCAGCCCCCGTAACCAGATCCGGGCGAGCGTCACCTACAACCACGTGATCGAGGGCAGTCTCGCGCTCACCGGGTACTACGCGTGGCAGCGGGTCTGCACCGGCCGCGGCGTCCTGCCGGGCATGCAGTCACTGGTGAAGCACATCGGTGACGACGAGCGCCGCCACATGGCGTGGGGCACGTTCACCTGCCGCCGGCACATCGCCGCCGACGACTCGCTGTGGGCCGCGGTGCAGGAGCGGATGGGCGAGCTGCTGCCGCACGTCCTGGGGACGGTCCAGTGGATCAACGAGCAGTTCGACGAGCCCCCGTTCCAGAACGACCCGCAGGAGTTCATCGAGTACGCGGCCGACCGGGCGCAGCGCCGGCTCGGCGCGATCGAGTCCGCCCGCGGTGTGCCGGTGGAGAAGATCGACCTCGACTACTCCCCCGAACAGCTCGAAGAGACCTTCGGTGAGGAGGACGCGAAGGCGTTCGCCGAGAAGATGGAAGCCAACGCCTGAACGCGCGTGATCAGCGGACGGTCCGATGTAGACAGTCCGGTGGCCGGTGCCCAGCGATGGGTCGTGGTTGACCGGGATCTGACCGGCGGGTGCGGTGGTCGCCGCACCCGCCGAACCCTCAGCTCTGCGGCTGCGAGATGTTCACCAGCCACTGCACACCGAACCGGTCGAGGCACATCCCGAACTCGTCGCCCCACATCTGCTTCTCCAGCGCGGTGAGCACGGTGCCACCGTCGGCCAGCTTGCCCCAGTAGCCGCGCAGCGCGTCCGCGTCATCACCGCTGAGGCTCACCGTGATCGTGTTGCCAGGCCGGAAATCCATCCCCGGCGCCAGATCCGCGCCCATCAGGACGAAACCGTTGTCAGCTTCGAGCTGGCTGTGCATGATCTTGTCTTTCAGAGCTTCGTCCGGCGCACCGAAATCGCCGAACGTGTTCACGTCCAGCGAGCCGCCGAACACGGTGTGGTAATACTCCATCGCCTCCCGCGCGTTACCGTCGAAGTTCAGGTACGGATTGAGTCGAGCCACCATGAGAACCTCCTAGGTTGTCGCCACTATGGACCAGTTGCGCGGCGAAAACTCGTCGCACTAGGCGTGTTTCATCGCCGCGACGTTTCCCAGACCCAGCAGGGTGACGGACTGTTCACGCATTTCGACCTTGCGTATCTTGCCGGTCACGGTCATCGGGAATTCGTCGACGATGTGCACGTAGCGCGGGATTTTGTAATGCGCGAGCTTTCCGGTGCAGAATTCCCGGACTGATTCGGCGGTCAGTGGCGTGGTGCCCTCGCGCATCCGGATCCACGCCATCAACTCCTCGCCGTAACGCTCGTCCGGGACGCCGATGACCTGCGCGTCGAGAATGTCCGGGTGGGTGTAGAGGAATTCCTCGACCTCGCGCGGGTAGATGTTCTCGCCGCCACGGATGACCAGGTCCTTGATCCGGCCGGTGATGTTGAGATAGCCCTCGTCGTCCATCACGGCCAGGTCGCCGGTGTGCATCCAGCGCGCCCGGTCGATCGCGTCAGCGGTCTTGTCTGGTTGTTCCCAGTAGCCGAGCATCACGGAGTAGCCACGGGTGCACAGTTCGCCCGGCTCGCCGCGCGGCGCGGTCAGCCCCGTCTCCGGGTCGATGACCTTGACCTCCAGATGCGGCCCGACCCTGCCCACGGTGGACACTCGGCGCTCGATCGAGTCGTCCGCGCGGGTCTGTGTGGAGACCGGCGAGGTCTCGGTCATGCCGTAGCAGATGGACACCTCGGCCATCCCCATCCGCTCGATGACCTGCTTCATCACCTCGACCGGGCACGGCGAGCCGGCCATGATCCCGGTGCGCAGGCTGGACAGGTCGAACGTGTCGAAGTCGTCCAGCGCCAGCTCGGCGATGAACATCGTCGGCACCCCGTACAGCGACGTGCACCGCTCGGCCTGCACGGCTTGGAGCGTGGCCCTGGGGTCGAACGCCGGGGCCGGGATGACCATGCAGGCGCCGTGACTGGTCGCCGCGAGATTGCCCATGACCATGCCGAAACAGTGGTAAAAGGGCACCGGAATACAGATCCGGTCGGCTTCGGTGTAGTTGCACAGCTCGCCGACGAAGAAACCGTTGTTGAGGATGTTGTGGTGGGAAAGCGTCGCACCCTTGGGGAAACCGGTCGTGCCCGAGGTGTATTGGATGTTGATCGGGTCGTCGGCCGAGAGCTGGATGTTCGCGAGTGCGCCAGGGTCGGCTTGTTTTCCGTTCCGCAGCAAGGAGTTCCAGAATTCGCCGCCGATGAGCGCGACATGCTGCAGGCGCTGGCAGCGCGGCCGGACCTCCTCGATCATGCCCGCGTAATCCGAGGTCTTGAACTTCTCGGCGGACACCAGAAGACGGATTCCGGCCTGGTTGAGCACGTACTCCAGCTCATGTGAGCGGTAGGCGGGGTTGATGTTGACCAGGATGGCGCCGATCTTGGCGGTCGCGTACTGAGTGAGTGTCCACTCGGCACAGTTGGGTGACCAGATGCCCACCCGATCGCCCTTGCCGATGCCCAGTTCGAGCAGGCCCAGCGCGAGCGCCTCGACGTCGGCGGCCAGTTCGGTGTACGTCCAGCTGCGGCCGGCCGCGCGGTCGACGAGCGCGTCCCGGTCACCGAATGCCCGCACTGTCCGGTCGAAATTGTCGCCGATGGTGTCGCCCAGCATGGGCACGTCGGACGTTCCCGAGGAATAGCTCGGCACGGCGGGCATGAGCGGCCTCCTGGCAAAGGGTCAACTCTGACTCCCGCCCGAGTCTAGGGTGGGAGCATGCGCCTGTACATCGTCGACACCTTCACCGATACGGCGTTCGCGGGCAACCCGGCGGGTGTCGTCCTGCTGGACGAACCGGCGGATCCGGCCTGGATGCAGTCGGTGGCCGCCGAGCTGAAGCACGCCGAAACGGCCTTCGTCGAGGTGGGTGGCGAGGGTCCGAAATCCTTGCGCTGGTTCACTCCGACGGTCGAAGTGGATTTGTGTGGGCACGCCACACTCGCGACCGGTCACGTCCTCGGCGGTGCCCAGGTCTTCATGACACGCAGCGGTGAGCTGCGCACGTCGGCTGACGCTGGCTGGGTGCGGATGGATTTCCCGTCCGACCCGCCTGCCGCCGCGCCTGATGAGATTTCGCTGCCGGGGGTGACGGTGAAGGAGGTCCTGCGCGGCAAGTGGGACATCCTGGTCCGCGCCGCCGACGCCGCCGAGGTGCGCGGGCTGGAACCGGACCTCGGTGCGATCGCCGGCTGGGACGCCCGGTGTGTCGTGGTGACCGCGCCGGGCGACCGGCCGGGGGTCGATGTGGTGAGCCGCGTGTTCGGCCCGGCGGTCGGTGTGCCCGAGGATCCGGTGACCGGCTCGGCGCACTGCATGTTGTCGCCCTACTGGTCCGTCGAACTGGGCCGGGACGAGCTGATCGGCGAGCAGGCATCGGCGCGGGGTGGCGTGGTCCGGATGTCGCTGCAGGGGGAACGGGTCATACTGGCCGGGCAGGCCGTGACCACGGTGCGAGGAGAGCTGGTGGTCTGATGCGCTTGATACTGAACATCATCTGGTTGGTGCTGTGCGGTTTCTGGATGGCGGTGGGATACATTGTCGCCGGGATCGTATGCTGTGTGCTGATCGTGACAATCCCGTTCGGCATCGCCTCGTTCCGCATCGCGAACTACGCCTTCTGGCCCTTCGGCAGAACAGTCGTCGACCGTCGCGACGCCGGTGCGGGCTCGCTACTGGGAAACATCATCTGGATCGTCTTCGCCGGTTGGTGGTTAGCCCTGGGACACATCGTCACCGGTGCGCTGTTATGTCTCACCATCATCGGAATCCCCTTGGGAATAGCCAACTTCAAGCTGGTACCAATTTCATTGGTGCCATTGGGGCGGGAGATCGTGCCAGCCCCGACGGGGGCGTAAGCTCGCGGGCCGAGTTGGGTGGTCATCCCGTCGCCTGACACCGGCACGATCACTTTTCGTCAGGGCCGCAACCTTGGCTGGGTCCGGCGGCCGAGAGACCAAAGCTTGCGGCCCTGAGGAAAAGTGATATTCGAAAACCGCAGGCGACGGGATGACCACCCAACTCAACCACCCACCCAAGGTGAGATCCCCTGGGGTCAGTCATCCCGGAGCCAGCCCGTCCGGCGAGGACATCTCTTGATCTTTTCCCTCGCGCTCCGCGCGAGGGGTCCGGCGCTTCGCGCCGGGGTTGTCGCCGGGCCCACCCCGATCGCCGATCGTCTAACGGTTGGCACGCCGTATCAAGGGCGCCTTCGGCGTCGCTTCGCGATGACCGCTGGCGCGGTCACCCTTGACACGACGTGCCAACCGCTAGGGCGGCTTTCTATCGGGGTTGGGGGAGGTGTGGGTGGGCTGGTCTTGTTGTTGCGTTTTGTTGCCGGGTTCCGGGGGGTAGGTGGTGTGACCGGCGTGTTTGCCCGTGGCGTCGGTGAGTTTGCTTGCTGCGTTGGTGAGTTGGCTCGCTGCGTGCCTCGGCTGGGCTAGTCCTCGGGTTCCCAAGGTAGGGGGACCACTAGACATGGGCCGCCAACGAACAAGCCGCCGTCGACGCCTAGGACTTTGCCGCCTGCATAAAGGTATGGCGCCTCGATCTGGGTGGGGTGGATCCCCAACTGATCTGCGATGACGCTGTGGCCGTGCACGATCCGCTCGCCGCCCAATTGTTCCAGCAACTGTGCGGCGACCTCGGCACCATGCGCACCGCGGAAGGCGTACCTCGTCGTCATGCGGCGCCAGACATCCCACCACGTCGCGAGATCATTGCCCGCCAGGATCTCCTGCGCGGTCTCGTTGATCTCCTCCTCGGTGTCACCCCAGTCCAGATATTCCAGCGTGTCCGAGTGCATCAACAAGTGTTTCCCAGTGTGCGCAATCAACGGCCGGGTCGACAACCACTCGATGTGGTCATCCGTGAGCGCGTCCTGATCCTCCGGCTGCCCGCCGTTGATCTCCCAGCTCCGCGCGAAACTACGCGGCCCGAAGTCCGACGGGACCTCCGTGTCTCCAAAGTGGTACATCCCCAACAACAGGATCTCGTGGTTCCCCAGCAACGCCTGAACGGAACCACCGGCCTCGGCGGCCTGCTCCTGCAACCGCATCACGAGGTCGATCACCCCGACGCCATCCGGCCCGCGGTCGACGAAATCGCCGAGGAACCACAGGTGTGCGTCGGCACCACACCACTCGTCGTTCTCGTCGACCAGCTTGCTCTCGCGCAGGGCGTCGGCCAGTTCGTCCCGATGCCCGTGCACGTCTCCTACGACATACGTCGGGACATCCACCCCACGAAGATAATCCCTGCTCAGTCCCGCTATCAGGGCAGCCCATCGCTGAACGGATCCTGGGTGCGCCCGACCAGGTCGGCGATCGATTCGACAACCATTGTCGGCCGGTAGGGGAACCGCTCAGCCGACTCCTTCGTGGAGATCCCGGTGAGCACCAGGATCGTCTGCAACCCGGCCTCGATCCCGGAATGCACATCGGTGTCCATCCGGTCGCCGATCATGACCGTGCTCTCCGAGTGTGCCCCCAGCGACCGCAACGCCGACCGCATCATCAACGGGTTCGGCTTGCCCACGAAGTACGGCGAACGCCCGGTGGCCCGCTCGATCAACGCCGCGATCGACCCGGTCGCGGGCAGGCTCCCCTCCAGACTCGGGCCGGTGGCATCGGGGTTGGTGGCGATGAACCTCGCACCCGCCTCAATCATCCGGATCGCCCTCGTGATCGCCGTAAAGCTGTACGTCCGCGTCTCGCCCAGAACGACGTAGTCCGGGTCCCGGTCCGTGAGCACGTACCCGGCTTCGTGCAGGGCGGTGGTCAGACCCGCTTCGCCGATGACGAACGCCGAGCCGTTCGGGCGCTGGCTGTCGAGGAACTTCGCGGTCGCCAGTGCCGAGGTCCAGATCCGATCTTCCGGGACATCCAGCCCGGTCCGCTGCAGCCGCGCCCGGAGATCACGCGGGGTGTAGATCGAGTTGTTCGTGAGCACCAGGAACGGCGTCTCGTGGGCGCGCAACTCGGCGAGGAACTCGTCGGCGCCGGGCACCAGGTGCTCCTCGTGCACCAGGACCCCATCCATGTCGGTCAGGTACGTCCACTGGTTCATGCGGTGAGACTAGCGGGATACACAGTCACCGTTGTGGCCTTGATATCGAGCCGGACCGCCGAGCCGGGTTCGAGCCGCAGGTCGGCGACCGCGGCCGGGGTCAGATCCGCGGCCAGCCCGGCATCGGTGCGCAGGCGGATCACCGGACCGTGCGGTTCCAGCGCCGTCACCGACGCGGCGATGATGTTGCGCGGGCTCCCCGGATGCCCGTCGCCAGCGGGATAAACCGCCACCGAGCTCGGCGCGAAGACCGCGACAGCCGGCTCGCCGAGCGCGGTGTCCGCCGCCAGCATCCCCGCGATGCGCCGCCCCTCCTCCGTCCGCAACCCGTCGTCCACCGCGGTGCCGGCGATGAGGTTGAGCCCCGCGATGCGCGCCGTGAACGCCGTCCGCGGCGCGGCGAGCACCTCCCGCGTCGGCCCGCGCTCGATGGCCCGGCCCTCGGTCAGCACCAGCACGTGATCGGCCAGCGCGAGCGCGTCCAGCGGGTCATGCGTGACCAGGACTGTCGCGCGTTCCTTGTTGCTGCTGAGCACGCGCCGCAGCAGCCCCCGGATCGCCGGCGCCGCGTCCACGTCGAGCGCGGCCATCGGCTCGTCGAGCAGCAACAGGTCCGGTTCACCGGCGAGCGCCCGCGCCACCGCGACCCGCTGCGCCTGCCCGCCGGACAGCTGCGCGGGCTTGCGGTCGGCGAACTCGGCCGCGTCCACCTCCGCCAGCCAGCGCCGCGCGATGTTCCGCGACTCGCGCCGCCCGGCGCCCTTGGACCGCGGCGAGAACCCGACATTGTCCACAACGGACAGATGTGGGAACAGCAATGGGTCCTGGGACAGCAGCCCGATCGACCGGTCGTACGGCTGCAGCGCGTTCAGGTCCCGGTCGCCGAGCAGGATCTTCGCCCGCCGCGGCCGCAACAGGCCCGACAGGCTGCCGAGCAGGCTCGACTTCCCGGACCCGTTCGGCCCGAGGATCGCCAGCACCGTCCCCGCGGGCACCTCGAAGTCCACCGCGAGCTCGAACGAGCCACGGGTCAGCTCGATCTCCACCCGCAGCGTCACCCGGTGCCCCCTTCCAACGCCCGCGGCCGCGCCACGATGATCACCAGCAGCGCGAGCACGACGAGCAGCAACGCCACCGCGACCGCACTGTCTATATCGGACTCCGCCTGCGTGTAGACCTCGAGCGGCAGCGTCCTGGTGACGCCTTCGAGGCTGCCCGCGAACGTGATCGTCGCCCCGAACTCCCCGAGCGCGCGAGCGAAGCTCAGCACCGCACCCGACCCGAGCGCGGGCAGCAGCATCGGCACCGTGACCCGGCGGAACACCGTCCATGGCCGCGCGCCGAGCGTCGCGCCCACCTGTTCATAGGAGTCACCCGCGCTCCGCAGCGCGCCTTCGAGGCTCACCACGAGGAACGGCATGGCCACGAAGATCTGCGCGATCACCACCGCGGCCGTCGTGAACGGCACCGTCACGCCGAGCGTCACGTCCAGCAGGTAACCGAGAAAACCCTTGCGCCCCAACAGGTATAGCAGTGCCAGCCCGCCGACCACCGGTGGCAGCACGAGCGGCAGCAGCACAATCGCGCGCAGCAGCCGGATCCCCGGCACCCTCGACCGGGCGAGGACGACGGCGAGCGGCACCCCGAGCACGATGCAGCCCACCGTCGACATCGCGGCCGTCTCGATCGACAACCGCAGCGCCGCGAGCGACGAGTCGGTGACGATCAAGGACGGCAGCCGGCGCAGATCCGAGCGGACCAGCAGCCCGACCACCGGCAAGACGACCAGCGCGAGCGCGAGTCCCGCGGGCACCCAGAGCACCCACGGGATCTTCACGCGCGGGGTGGGACTACTTTGCAGCCGGGCCAAAACCCACCTTGCTCAGCTCGGCCTGCCCCTGCGCGCCGAGCACGAACTGCTCGAACTGCTGGGCGAGGTCGGCCTGCGGGGCGTCCTTGAGCACCGCGATCGGGTAGTTGTTGATCGCCTGCGCCGACTCGGGGAAGTCGACCTGGGCGACCTTGCCGCCCGCGGTGTTCGCGTCGGTCACGTAGACCAAACCCGCATCCGCGTCGCCGGACTCGACCTTCGTCAGCACCTGCTTGACGTCCTGCTCCTCGCTGACCGGCTTGATCGTCACGTTGGTGTTCTTCTCGACCTTCTGCGTCGCCGAGCCGCACGGCACCTGCGCCGCGCACACGACGACCTTCAACCCCGGGGCCGCGAGATCGCCGAAGGTCTTGAGGCCCTTCGGGTTGCCCGGCGCGGTCGCGATCGTGAGCTTGTTGGTCGCGAAGATCGTCGGCGTGCCGTTGATGACACCGCCCTGCACGGCCTTGTCCATGTTCGTCTGGTCGGCGGACGCGAACACGTCGGCCTTCGCGCCGTTGGTCAGCTGCTGCACCAGCGTCGACGAGCCGCCGAAGCTGTACTTGACGGTGACCCCGGGGTGCGCCGCCTCGAATTCCGTCTTCAAGGCGTTGAACGACTCGGTCAGTGAAGCCGCGGCGTACACCGTCAGCGTCTTCGCCTCGGGGGCGCTGCTGCTGGAACTGCCGGCGTCGCCGGACGAGCCCGAACCGCATCCAGCGACCAGCAGCGCGACGCCGGCCAGCGTGGCCAATACCTTCTTCAACGCTCTCCTCCTGGAGTCTCGACGACGACGGTCGTCGCCTTCACCACCGCCACCGCGAGCACACCGGGCCGCAGCCCGAGCTCGCGCACCGCTTCGGTGCTCATCAGCGACACGACCCGGTGCGGCCCGCACTGCAGCTCGACCTGAGCCATCACCTTGTCGGCGGTGACCTCGGTGACGAGGCCGACGAACCGGTTCCGCGCGGAGCGCCCGACCTCGGACGGGTCCTCCGGACCGGCGGCCTGAGCACGGGCGAACTCGGCGAGTTCCGCGCCGTCGATGATCTTGCGGCCGGCCGAGTCCACACTGGAACCGAGCTGACCGGCACGGACCCAGCGACGCACGGTGTCGTCACTGACGCCGAGCAGGCCGGCGGCTTCTGAGAACCGAAATTGCGGCATGGCCGCGACATTATCTCCGCTACTGAGGAAAGACTAGGCGGAGGCGGTCTCCCCGAGAATGTCGTTACGCATCAGCAGCAAGACTTCGCGTTCGTAACGTTCCACGATGTCCCGTTCCTCCGGGGAGAACTTTTCGAGCACCTGCTCGACCACGTCCAGCGCGGAGGAGAACAGCGGCGCGAGCTTCTCCTCGTCCAGCGGCAGGATCTCGACGAGCACCTTGCGCCGGTCCTGCGTGTCACGCACGCGCCGGACGAACCCGGCCCGCTCCAGCCGGTCGATGACACCGGTCACCGCACCCGTCGACAGGCCTGTGAGCTGGGCAATCCGGCCCGCCGTCAGCGGACCCTGGGCCCGCGAGGCAAGATCCAGTGCCTTGTGGTCCGTGCCGGACAGCCCCATCCGCTCGGCGATCCGCGCGTGCCGCAGCACGGCGAGCGTGCTGGTCTCGCGGCCGAGCTCGGCGAACCGCTCGAGCACGCCGGGCGGCACGGGATACCTTGGCTCGGCTGCCATCGCCCGTTCCTCCCGGCCTTGAAACATCGTGTGTTCCCAATATTCTAGTGATCGTCGCGACGCGGCGACTCGGGTTAGGCTGGTGTCAATGAGTGCGGTAAATCTCGGTCTGCCCCGTCTCCGGGGTGGCCCCACCGTTTCCGAACCCAGGCCGGACAACCCAGCCCTGATCGACACCTTCGGCCGGGTCGCCACCGATCTGCGGGTCTCGCTGACGGACCGGTGCAACCTCCGGTGCAGCTACTGCATGCCCGCCGAAGGCCTGCCGTGGCTGCCCGGCGAGGAAGTGCTGACCGACGAAGAGCTGTTGCGGCTGCTGAGAATCGCGGTCGAGCGGCTCGGGGTCACCGACATCCGGCTCACCGGCGGCGAGCCGATGCTGCGGCCGGGTCTCGAGGACCTCGTCGCGCAGATCACCGCGCTGCGCCCGCGGCCCCGGGTTTCCATGACCACCAACGGAATCGGCCTCGCCAAGCGCGCCGGCGCGCTCGCCGCGGCGGGCCTGGACCGGATCAACGTCTCGCTCGACACCATCGATCCGCAGACGTTCCGCGAGATCACCCGGCGCGACCGGCTCTCCCATGTACTGGCCGGACTCGAGGCGGCCCGCGCGGCCGGGCTCGACCCGGTCAAGGTCAACGCGGTGCTGCTGCGCGGGATCAACGAGGGCGAGGCGGCGTCGCTGCTGCGGTTCTGCCTCGACCACGGCTACCACCTGCGGTTCATCGAGCAGATGCCGCTCGACGCCCAGCACGGCTGGAACCGCCGCGACATGGTGACCGCCGAGGAGATCCTCGGCCTGCTGCGCGCCGAGTTCGAGCTGACCCCGAGCCCCGTCGAACGCGGCGGCGCGCCGGCCGAGCGCTGGGTGGTCGACGGCGGGCGCGGCGACGTCGGTGTCATCGCGTCGGTGACCAGGCCGTTCTGTGCCGCGTGCGAGCGCACCAGGCTGACCGCGGACGGGGCCGTGCGCTCCTGCCTGTTCAGTAATGACGAGACGGACCTGCGTGGCCTGCTGCGCGGCGGTCTCGACGACGAAGCGGTGGCGAACGCGTGGCGGATGACCATGTGGGGCAAGCTGGCCGGGCACGAGATCAACGACGCCGGATTCGCCCAGCCGCTCCGGCCGATGAGCGCGATCGGAGGCTGAAACGGCCGTGACAACGGTGCTGGTGCGGTATTTCGCGTCCGCACGGGCCGCGTCGGGCGTGGAGCAGGAGACGCTCCAGCTGCCCGTCGGCGCGTCCGTCCGGGAGGCGCTCGGCGCGCTCCGCGAACGGCATCCGGAGAAGCTTCCGCGAGTTCTCGAGGCGGCCAGTTTCCTTCTCGACGGGATCGCGGTGCGTGATCATTCGCGGGCGGTTCCCGACGGTTCCGAGCTCGACGTCCTACCTCCCTTCGCGGGAGGTTGATCGGATGTTTCAGTCACCTTTCGGGGGATTCACGAACGGCCCAGTCGCGCCATAACGACGTGACACAGACCTCACGATCAGTGAATTATCTCGGCCCGGAAACGGGACGATAACGGACGCCTGAACAGGGGAAACACCCAAATCGTCATAGGTTGCGTGCCGTTACTGTGACGTAGGTCACGTAGCGAATAATTTCCGATCACGGTCCTGGTTACGTACCGTCGCTTTTCGGCTGGCCCCGACCAGCCACGGCATGACCGGGATTCCGAAAGCGCCAAACCCTGTCCGGCGGAATCCCGGACAACAAACCCCGAGCGAAAGAAGCTTCCGGACAGGGACGGAGGGAACTCGGACCACGCCCAGCGCGTGGGCCGGGTCGGCAACCCGGATCCCGCCGGGAAGCCACGGGCCCGCCAGGGCCCGCCCCGCAAGCCCGGCCTGCCCGGCCAGGCTCGACGGCGCGGAAGCCCGAGTAGATCGAATGTCTTACCGAGGCAAGCACCGCAAGATGTCCCCCGCCGCCCGCAACATCGCCCGCGTCGCTATCGCGGGTATCGCGGTCGGCACCCCGCTGGCAATCGCTGCGACCCCCGCGCAGGCAGCCAGCGTCAACTGGGACGCCATCGCGCAGTGTGAGAGCGGTGGCAACTGGAGCACCAACACCGGCAACGGCTTCTCCGGCGGCCTGCAGTTCACGCCGAGCACGTGGAAGGCCTACGGCGGCACCGGCAGCCCGCAGAGCGCGTCCCGTGAACAGCAGATCGCGGTGGCGGAGCGGGTCCTGCAGGGCCAGGGGATCGGCGCCTGGCCGGTCTGTGGCAAGAAGGGTGGCTCGGCGTCGAGCAGCACGGCCAAGAGCTCGGCGAAGAAGAGCACCGCGCCGAAGAAGGCTGCCGCTCCGGCTCCCAAGAAGAAGGCCGCTGCGCCGGCTCCCAAGACGGTGCAGACCCAGGCCGCGACCGCGCTGCCGTCGTCGAACCCGAACGGTGACTACACCGTCGCGGCCGGTGACACCCTGTCCAAGATCGCGAAGCAGTTCAACGTCGCGGGTGGCTACGAGAAGCTCCAGCAGCTGAACTCGTCGTACATCCCGAACGCGAACCTGATCCTGGTCGGCCAGAAGATCGCTACCAAGTGACCTGCTGAAGGTCACTCGAGGCGCGATCAGGCCGTCGGACCGGTCACGGCAAGGCCCGTGACCACCCGATGCGCGACCGAGGGCCCCACCGCCTCCCCCGTGCGGTGGGGCCTTCGGCGCCGCCCCACCCCCGCGAGTCCGACGTTCAGGACCGCGAGTCCGACACTCAAGACACCGAATTCGACGTTCAGGACGCCGAGTCCGACACCCGCGGCGCAGCTAGGGCGAGTTGACCCACTCGTCGGAGCCATCGGCGAAGTGCTGGTGCTTCCAGACGGGGAGCTGGGCCTTCACTTCGTTGACGAGTTCGGCGCAGGTGGCGAAGGCTTCACCACGGTGGTCGGCCGCCACGGCGACCGCCAGTGCGACATCGCCGATGGTCAGGGCGCCCAAGCGGTGGCTCACGGCCACCGCGCGGACGCCGCCCCGCCGGCGGGTCACCTCCGCGACCACCCGGGCCAGCACATCGCCCGCGCTGGGGTGGCCCTCATAAAACAGTGTCTCGACCGACTTTCCGCCGTCGTGGTTCCGCACCACACCGCCGAACGTCACCACGGCCCCGGCCGCCTGGTCGTCGACCAGCCCGGCATGAGCCTCGACCGACAGCGGCTGCTCGGTGACCTGCGCGAGCGCGATCCGCGGCGGCGTCACCTCGTGCACCTCGACGGCACCCGGCTCGGCAGGCCTTGGATGGTCACCGCCGGAGAGCTGGTCGACCGCGTGCTCCAGCACACCGTCGAGCACACCGAGACCGTCCTTCACACCGCCGCGCGAGCCCGGCAGGTTCACGACGAGCGTCCGCCCGGCGACGCCGGCCAGCCCGCGTGACAACACGGCCGTCGGCACCTTCGGCAGCCCGGCGCCCCGAATCGCCTCCGCCAGACCCGGCAGCTGGTGATCGAGCACCGCCGCCGTCTCGTCCGGAGTGCGGTCGGTGGGCGAGATGCCCGTGCCGCCCGTCGTGATGATCACGTCGACCTTGTCGCCCAGGCTGTCGCGCAACGCCCGCCCGACCGGCTCACCATCCGGCACGACGAGCGGCTCCGGCACCTCGAACGACCGCGCCGCCAGCCATTCGACGATCACCGGTCCCGTCTTGTCGGCGTAGACACCCGACGCCGCACGGTTCGACGCGACGATCACCCGTGCCGTGCGCTTCATGGCCGCTCCCAGGTTCCGGTCTTCCCGCCGTCCTTACGCTCCACGCGTACCGCGTCGAGCGTCGCGGCGGGATCGACTGCCTTGATCATGTCGTGCAAGGTGAGCCCGGCGACCGCCACCGCCGTCAGCGCTTCCATCTCGACCCCCGTCCGGTCGGTGGTCTTCGCCGTCGCCTCGATGCCGATTTCGGCTTCACCAAGCGAAAACTCGACCTTCACACCGGACAACGCGATCTGGTGGCACAGCGGGATCAGGTCCGGTACCTTCTTGGCCCCCATGATCCCGGCGATCCGCGCTGTCGCGAGCGCGTCGCCCTTCGGCAGGCCGTTCGCCGACAGCAGCCCGATCACCTCGGCCGTGGTGCGCATGATCCCGGTCGCGACCGCGGTCCGGGCCGTCGCTTCTTTGGCGGAGACGTCGACCATCCGGGCGGCGCCCGTCTGGTCGACGTGACTCAGTTCGCTCACAGGCCCCAGGCTAGTCGCGGGCCGCTGATCAATCGGCCGTGGCCGCTGTCCTCTTCGCCGCCGCCTTCACGGCTTCGGCCACGGCGGGCGCGACCGCCGAGTCGAACACACTCGGCACGATGAACGACGCGTTCAACCGGTCGTCCACCACGTCGGCGATCGCGTTCGCCGCGGCGATCAGCATCTCGTCGTCGATGTCCCGGGCCTGCGCGTCGAGCAGACCGCGGAACACGCCGGGGAACGCGAGCACGTTGTTGATCTGGTTCGGGTAGTCGCTCCGGCCGGTCGCGACCACCGCGGCGTGCCGCTGCGCCTCGAGCGGGTCGATCTCCGGGTCGGGGTTGGCCAGCGCGAACACGACCGCGTCATCCGCCATCGTCGCGACCTGCTCCGCCCCGAACAGGTTCGGCGCGGACACCCCGATGAACACGTCGGCCCCGACGAGGGCGTCGTGCAGGCTGCCGGAGATGTTGTCCTTGTTGGTCGTCTCCGCCAGATGCCGCAGGTTGGCGTCGAGGTTCGGGCGGCCGGAGTGGACGACGCCGTCGATGTCGGCGGCGATGATGTCGGCCGGCTTGCGGTGCTGCAGCAGCCGGATGATCGCCGAACCCGCGGCACCCGCGCCGCTGACCACGATCTTGCAGTCCTCGATCTGCTTGCCGACCACCCGCATCGCGTTGCGCAGCGCGGCCAGCACCACGATCGCGGTGCCGTGCTGGTCGTCGTGGAACACCGGGATGTCGAGCTGGTCGCGCAGCCGCTTCTCGATCTCGAAGCAGCGCGGCGCGGCGATGTCTTCCAGGTTGATTCCCGCGTACACCGGCGCGAGCGCCTTGACGATCTTGATGATCTCCTCGGTGTCCTGGGTGTCCAGGCACACCGGCCACGCGTCGACGTCGGCGAACTTCTTGAACAGCGCCGCCTTGCCCTCCATCACCGGCAGTGCCGCCGCCGGGCCGATGTTGCCGAGGCCGAGCACGGCCGAGCCGTCGGTGACGACGGCGACCGTGTTGCGCTTGATGGTCAGCCGGCGGGCGTCGTCGGGGTTGGCCGCGATCGCCTGGCACACCCGCGCCACGCCGGGGGTGTACGCGCGGGAGAGATCGTCACGGTTGCGCAGCTGGACCTTGGGGCTGACCGAGAGCTTGCCGCCGAGGTGCATGAGGAAGGTACGGTCCGAGACCTTCCGCACCCGCACGCCCTGGATCGAGTCGAGCTCCTTGGTGATGTCCTCGACGTGATCGGCGTTGGAGACGTTCGCGGTGATGTCGACGACGATCGCGTCCGAACGCGACTCGACGACGTCGAACGCGGTGAGCACGCCGCCCACCCGGCCGACAGCGGTCGTGAGATCGCCCGCGGCGCTCGCCGACGGTGGGGCCTCGACGCGAACGGTGATCGAATAACCGGGGCCGGGAACCGGCACTGTCGTTGCCCCTCTACTTGTTGATCTCGGTCTGCGGGTGCACGTAGGGCACCGCGTCCAACGGGAACGTCATATCGCCGTAGGGCGAGAGCGCACCCTGCCGGTCCGCCGCGAGCTCGCTCACCGGGTGCTCGCCGTCCGGCACCTTCGGCCAGCTCGGGTCGATCCGGCCGGCCTTCTTGTCGCCGTTGTCGCCTTTGGCCACGTCGTCCTCCCGTTCGCCTGTGAGGTCTTCAGTTTGCCTCAACGCGAGCGGTCCCCGGAGGCCAGGGCGGTATCCTGTGCTGTGATGCCCGCGACCTCTCTGGCGGACTGGCTGCGCTCCGCGTCCGACGACGAGCTGGCCGCGCTCCTGCAGGCCAGGCGTGACCTGGCCACCCCGCCGCCCTCCGACAGCACCGTGCTCGCCACCCGTGCGGGCACGGCTGGTTCGACCGCACGGGCGCTGGAGGATCTGGACACCTTCACCCTCGCGGTACTCGACGCCTTACTGGTCACGAACGCCGACACTGAGGCGGTGCCGGTGGCGACGATCGCGGCGCTCGTCGGCACCGATCCAGGCCCGGCGCTGGACCGCCTGCGCGCGCGTGCCGTGGCATGGGGCGACGACGACGCGCTGCGGGTGGTGCCGGTCGCGCGAGAGATCGTCGGCCCCTTTCCGGCCGGGCTCGGCGCCTCGGTGCCCGCGCTGGCGGACGTCGATCTCACCGAGCTGGGCGAGGACGAGCACGCGGTGCTGAGCGCGCTCGCGGCCGGCCCGCCGATCGGGCGCAGCAAGGACGCGATCACACAGGTTCCCTTCGAGCAGGCGAAAACGCCGGTCCAGCGGCTGCTCGCGCGCGGGCTGCTGCTGCGCCGCGACCCCGAGACGGTCGAGCTGCCCCGCGAAGTCGCGCTGGTGCTGCGCGACGGGCGTTCGTGCTCGCCCGGCGCGCTGCGCGAGCCGGCGCTGCCCACGAACCCGCACCAACAGTCCACTGTGGACGAGGCTGCGGCCGGCGAGGCGGCAGAGTTCTTGCGGCATATGGAATCCCTGCTCACGCAATGGTCCGAACAACCGCCGCCGGTGCTCAAGTCGGGCGGGCTGGGCGTGCGAGAGCTGCGCAAGGTCGCCCGCGAGCTGGAGGTCGACGACGCGCACGCGACGCTGGTCGTCGAGCTCGCGGCCGCTGCCGGTCTGATCGCCGACAATGGCACGACCACGCCTGAATGGGTGCCGACGACGCTGACCGACACGTGGCTCGCGTCCGGTCCGGGGCAGCGGTGGATCACCCTCGCCCAGGCCTGGCTCGACCTGCCGCGGCTGCCCGGCCTGGCCGGTCAGCGCGACGCCAAGGATAAGGCGATGGCGCCGTTGTCGGACGATCTGCGCCGTCCACTCGCGCCGATCACCCGGCGGCGGGTCCTGGAAGCGCTTACCGAGTTGCCGGCCGGCACCGGGGTGAAGAGCGTCGACGAGCTGGTCGCGGTGCTGGCCTGGCGCGCGCCGCGCCGCGGTGGGCGCCTACGGGACGAGACCGTGCGCTGGACGATGGCCGAGGCCGCGAAGCTCGGTGTGATCGCACTAGGTGCGTTGACCAGGGCCGCGGGCGCGCTGCTGGCCGACGACCGCTCGCACGCGCTCTCGGCGATGGTGGACGCGATGCCGGCGCCGATCGACCACATCCTCGTGCAGGCGGACCTGACCGTGGTCGCGCCCGGCCCCCTCGCGCCGGAGCTGGCGGCGGAGATCAAGGCCGTGGCGGACGTCGAGTCGGCCGGGCACGCGACCGTCTACCGGATCACCGAAGCGACTGTGCGCCGCGCGCTCGACGCCGGGAAAACGGCGGACGAGCTGCACGACCTGTTCCGCAAGCGCTCAGCGACGCCGGTTCCGCAGTCGCTGACGTACCTGATCGACGACGTCGCGCGCCGGCACGGCCGGTTGCGGGGTGGTGCCGCCGCGTCGTTCCTGCGGTGCGACGACGAAGTGCTGCTCGCCGAAGTGCTGGGCAACCCGGTCGCCGAGGAGTACGAGCTGCGCAAGATCGCGCCGACGGTGCTGGTCAGCCCGGTGGCGCTGGCCGACGTGCTGGACGGGTTGCGCGCCGCGGGATTCACGCCCGCGGCCGAGGGCCCCGACGGGCGGATCATGGACCTGCGGCCGAGCGGACGGCGGATTCCCGCCCGGACAAGGAATGCGCGGCGCGTCGTGCCCGAGCCGGGTGGTGCGAGCCCCGACCAGCTCGCGCAGGTGATCGCGCATCTGCGCGCCGGTGACCGGGCGGCGACCCGGCGGCGCGGCGCGGAGGTCCGGCCGCCCGCCGGTGGCGGTGGTTCGGACACCGCGGCGACGATGGCGCTGCTGGCCCGGGCGAGCCGCGAAGGGCGTGAGGTGTGGATCGGATTCGTGGACTCGCACGGGACGGCGAGCCAGCGGATCGTCACCCCGCGGCATGTCGGCGGCGGCCTGCTGCTCAGCACGGAGGACGAGCGATATCCCTTGCACCGCATCACATCCGCGGCACTCGTCGAGGACTGACGGCGTGTTTGCCGCTCAGGCGCGCGTGTTGGCCGCGCAGGCGGCAAACTCATCGACGTGGCGGGCAAACTCACCGACGCAGGCGGCAAACACGCCGACGTGGCGGGCAAACACACCGACGTGGCGGGCAAACACGCGGGCTAGAGGGCGCGGAGGCCGGCCAGGACGCGGTCCATGAACTCGCGGGAGGAGCGGTCGCCGAAGGACAGGCCCGGCTGGTGCAGGACCACCAGCTCCAGGTTGTCCATGTCGCTGACCAGCACCTTCACCACGTTCAGCGGCAGGCAGAGGTAGGCCGCGATCTCGGCGATCGAGCGGGCGTCCCCGCACAGGTCGCAGATGCGGCGGTGCTGCACGGAAGTCGCGCCCTGGTACCGGCGGCCACGGTCGCTTGTGGACACCAGGGTTTCCAGCGCCAGCTCGTAGTCCGGGCGCGTGCGACCGCGGGTGTGCGCGTACGGCCGCATCCTCGTGCGCTGCCGGACCGCGACCTGGTTCACCGCCGGCGCGGGCGGCATCGCGTGCCGGCCGGTCGGGTAGCCCGCTTCCTCCGGCGCGGCTTCTTCGCCGTAGCCGACGGGGTTTTCGTCGTACCGAACGTCGGGTTCGGCGTACCGGGTGTCGGACTCGCTGTACTGAACGTCGGACTCGCTGTACTCGGTGTCGGACTCGCGGTATCGGGTGTCGGGCTCGGGAGGGCGGCGGCGCTGCATGCCGTGCACCGAACGGACGCGCATCAGCACGGCCGATCGGTCCAGCGTGAACCGCGCGGGCGAGTCGACCTCGTCACGATCGGCGCCCTGATGCAGGGCATCCCACGCATCAGGGGCGGAGTCCTCGGGGCTGTTCGGGAACCCTCTCATCGCTACCCGCGCACACCACCCTGCAGCTGCAGGCGCAGCTCGGGCGTCATCTGCTGCCCGACGCGGTCCACGAGCAGGGTCATCTCGTAGGCCACCGTGCCGATATCGGAGTTCGGCGACGCCAGCACGGCGAGGCTCGACCCGTCGCTGATCGACATCAGGAACAGGTACCCGCGCTCCATCTCGACCACCGTCTGGTTGACCAGGCCGGCCTCGAAACACCGTGCGGCACCGAAAGTGAGGCTGATGAGTCCCGACGCGACGGCGGAGAGCTGGTCGGCACGGTCCTTCGGCAACCCGTCGGAGCCGGCGAGCAGCAACCCGTCCGCCGACACGACGACCGCGTGGGCGGCTCCGGGCACTCGTCGCACGAAATCCGTGATCAGCCAGCCGAAGCTGCCCGCGTGGTAAGCCGGGGCGCTCACTCCAACCTCCTCGCCGTCCAGTCGTGGTCGCGATTATTCCTTGTCAGGGTATTCCCCACAGACAGCTTGTCGACCCGTGAGAACGGGTGGTTCCCATCTTCACCCCAACGGCCGTACCCGGACCGTGAGCGGCCCGGCACTCAGCCTGGTTGCAGCGCGCTGTCGCGCGCTATGGCGTGCTGCACCACGGAAATCAGTACCTGCTTCGCGGACTCGCGTTCCCTTGCGTCGCAGGCGATTATCGGCACGTGGTCACCGATCGTGAGGGCGTTCCGGACGTCGTCGATCTGGTGGTGCAGCAACCGGTCGAAACAGTTGATCGCCACGATGTAGGGCAGGTTCCGGTTCTCGAAGAAGTCGATCGAGGGGAACGCGTCGGCGAGCCGCCGCGTGTCGACCAGCACCACGGCGCCGATCGCACCGAGCGCCAGATCGTCCCACATGAACCAGAACCGGTGCTGGCCCGGCGTGCCGAAAACGTAGAGGACCAGGTCCGAATCGAGCGAAAGCCGGCCGAAGTCCATCGCCACGGTGGTGGTGACCTTGTCGGGAGTCGCGCTGACGTCGTCGACGGAGACGCTGGCCTCCGTCATCTGCGCTTCCGTGGTGAGCGGGTCGATCTCCGACACCGCACCGACCATGGTGGTCTTGCCCGAGCCGAAACCGCCGGCCACCACAATCTTGGCCGACTGCGTCGGCCCGTTGGCCGCCGACGTGTTCGCGTCGGAGTCAAATTCTCCGAAGCCCACTGAGCACCCTCTCCATGAATTCGATACTGGGGCGATCGCCGACCGTGGCGGTCGCGGTGTGCACCAGGACGAGGCCGAGCCCGGCCACGTCGCCGATGAGCACCCGGACCACGCCGAGCGGCAATCGTAGATAGGCCGCCACCTCGGCCACCGAGCGAGTGTCGAGGCACAGTCCGCAGATGGACCGGTGCTCGGGCACCTTGACCCGGTCGAGCGCGCGCCCGCGCTCGCTGGTGGAGACCAGTGCTTCGATGGCGAGGTCGGTGCTGGGCTTCGTGCGCCCGCCGGTGCGGAAGTACGGTCGCACCAGGCCGGAGGTCTCGGCCGCGGTCGGGGGCGGCGGCGCCGCGCCGCTGTGCACCGGGGGCATCGACGGGAGGCTGGGGTGACCGCTGTACCCCGGGTGGCTGACCGGCCCGGGGCCCGGCGCGACCGCGCCGCGGTACCCGTCGGGTCTGCTGAACTCACCACTGGGTGGGCCGCCGTCCTCGACACGCCCGCCGAACAGTTCCGAACCCGGCCCGGACAGCAGCCGGTCACCGAAGTCGGTCACCCGGTACTCACTTCCACCGAAGCCCCGGTCGAACGGCTGCGCGCCCGGGTCGTCCGCATCGCCGGAACTGGCCGCCCGGCGCTCGCGCCACTCGCGGTCCACGCGCGCCCGGAACTTCGTCCAGTCGTCGTCGCCGGCCAGCGCGTTCTGAGGTTCCTCAGGATCCGAGCCGGACTCCGAGCCGTTCCTGCCCATCCGGTTCCCGTCCACATCCGTCACCCGACCCGCGTCCACCGCAGCTCCTCCGTGACCGGCGCGTCATCCGCGCACGGCGCCTTGCAACTGAGCTCGCATCTCCGGGGTCAGCTGCTGGCCGACCCGGTCGACCAGCAGCGTCATCTCATAGACCACGAGCCCGATGTCGCTGTCCGGCGCGCCCAGCACCGCGAGGCACGAGCCGTCCGAAACCGACATCAGGAACAGAAAGCCGTTGGCCATCTCGACGACGGTCTGTGCGACCGGGCCGCCCTCGAACACCTTCGCCGCACCGCGGGCGAGGCTGGTGAGTCCGGAGGCCACCGCCGCCAGCTGGTCGGCCCGGTCCTTGGGCAGGCCACGCGAAGCGGCCAGCATGAGCCCGTCCGCGGACACCACGACGGCGTGCGCGGCTCCGGGCACCCGGTGCACGAAGTCCGTGATGAGCCAGGCGAACCCGTTCTGTGCACCCTGAGGTTTGGCGCCACCCGGCTGCAGCGATCCCGCGCGTGTCACTTCGTCACTCCTCACTGCCATATTCGGGCGAAGTCAGATCCCCGCCGGAAACCGAAATGCTCTCTTCGGACCGATCACTGAGGGCGTGCCGGCCCGACCGGTAGCCCTGCTGGAAGCTCACCATACGGTCCCGCGCGGCCGTCGCCGACCTGGCGATGGCGCTGTGACCAGGCGTGCCGGACGTGGTGTCGGCGAAGGACGCGCCGTTCGACGGGGCCGAGGACACCGAGCCCGGCATCAGGTAGGCGTTGGGCACCCGCTTGGGCAGGCCCACCTCGGTCACTTCGTCGACCTTGGGCTCCAGCAAGGACTGTGCCTTCTGCCAGCCCTCGTCGGCCGCGCTGCGCCAGACGTCGTCGAGCATCGGCGTCGACTCGGGCTGCTCTTCCGGTTCCTCCTGCACGGCCGGTTCCTCGAGATTCCCCGTCATCGTGCGCTCGGACGCCTCCTCCCCGCGAGTGTCCTGGTTTCCTTGGCCTTCTTCACCTTCTTCGCTGAACCAGCGCGACACCACCGACTGGTAGATCGGCAGCCGCTTGGTCGGCACGTCGTCGTCGAGCACCCCGTGGTCCGGGGCGGTCTCCGATTCCGGTGCGGCGGGTTCCGGCGCGGGCGGGGCGACCGGCACGTACGTCGGTTCCCGCTTCGGCAGTTGGAGCGGGGTGAACCGGGTGGTGCCGTTGCGCGTCGACGGTGCGGGGCCGGAGGTGGCACCGCGGCTCAGGAAGGCCGCGCTGGACGAGCCCGCGACCAGGTCGTCCAGGCTGATCGGCTGCGCGAGCGCGGTCAGCCCGCCGCTGGAGGTCCGCTCCGCGGCGTCCGACGCCGGCCGGGGCCGCTGCGCCGGCACGGACGGGATCTCCGGCAACGACAGCTCGGACTTCGACGGCGGCGGGGCGGGCGCGTCGATGACCACCGGGCCGAGCAGCTCGGCCGGCACCACGACGCGGGCGATCACGCCGCCTTCGATGTCCTCGTTCTCGCGGAGGCGGACCTCGACGCCGTGCCGCTGCGCCAGCCGCGCCACCACGTACAGGCCCATCCGCCGGGTCACCGACACGTCCAGGTCCGGCGGGTCGGCCAGCCGCATGTTGGCCTCGCCGAGCACCTCGTCGGACATGCCGACACCGCGGTCGGTGACCTGGATGGCCAGCGCCTTGCGCCGGGTCACCACGGCCCGCACGCTCACCTTGGTCTCCGGCTCGGAGAAGTAGGTCGCGTTGTCGAGCAGTTCGGCGAGCAGGTGCACGAGGTCGTGCACGGTCAGCCCGCGCACCGCGACCTCGGGGATGACGCCGACCTCGACCCGCGCGTACTGCTCGATCTCCGACACGGCGGCGCCGATGACGTCGGCCGCGGAGACCGGCTTCGGCACCGACTTCGCCAGGCCCGCACCGGAGAGCACCAGGAGGCTTTCACCGTTGCGGCGCAACCGGGTCGCGAGGTGGTCGAGCTCGAACAGGCTCGCGAGATGGTCGGGGTCCTGCTCGTCTGCCTCGAGCCGGTCGATCACGCCGAGCTGGCGTTCCACCAGCCGCTGCGACCGGCGGGAGAGGTTCACGAAGATGCCGTTGACGTTCTCGCGCAGGAGTGCCTGCTCGGCGGCCATCTTCACGGCCTGCTCGTGGACCTCGTCGAACGAGCGGGCGACTTCGCCGATCTCCTCGCGGGTGTAGATCGGCACCGGTTCGATCGCTTGTGCCGCCGCCGCCATGGGGTCGGGGTCGTCCAGGATCTTCGTGACCGTCGCGGGCAGCCGGCTGTAGGCGATCTCCAGCGCGCTGGACCGCAGCACCCGCAGCGGCTTGAGCATGACCCGGCCGATGAGCAAGGTCAGCAGGATCGCGACGATGATCACGGCGTCCACGATCGCGATGTCGCGGTAGGCCGAAATCCTCGCGCTGTCCGCGAGCGAGGCGCCGTTCCCGCGCAGTTCGCCGAGCAGCGTGCTTTCGACCGTGCGCAGTTTGTTCACCGCGGACGTGCTGTCGGTCATCAGCGCTCGCGGGTCGATGCCCAGCGATGGCGAGTCGGCGCGCGCCAGCGCGGTCGCGGCGAACCGCGCCCGGCCGTCGATGTCTGGACCACTCGCCGTGGCCGTGTACTCCTGCACCTGCTCGGGTGTCGCGTTGGTCTCGAACAGGGCGAGCGCGGCCTCGGCACTGAACTGCGCCGCACGGGCCTGGTCGAGCAGGGTCCCGGAGAACTGGTCGCGGGTCGCGGCGATCGCCAGCGCGGCGTCCTCGCGCGCGGTGAACTCCTTGGCCTCACTCAGCGCCTGGATCGTCGTACCGAGCCGCAGCAGATCACGGTCGGTGGCGGACGCGGTCATCTCCCGGCCCACCTGCACGAGCGAGTCCAGTACGGAGGAATAGGTGAAGAACGCGGCCTGCTCGCCGTACGGCGGAGTGTTCACCGCGGTACGCAGCGGAGCGAGCGCGTCGAGACGTTCGAGGCCGCGGTCGTAACGTTCGCGGCTCGCCTGATCGGTGATCTGGAGCTTGCTCGCACTGTTGCGCAGCGCCGTCACGGCCACGTCGGTCTGGAAGATCTGTTTGTTCAGTGCGCTCTGCAGATCGACGTTGCTCGGGTTCGCGATCTTCGCGACCGCCAGCATCCGCTCGCCCTGCAGCTGCTGCACGACGTCGGTCACCTGGATGGCCAGATCCACCTGCGCGGTGGTCTGCCGCAGCTGTCTCGACTGGTCGAGGTCGGAGACGGCGAGCAGGCCCAACAGGACCAGCGCGGTCGCCGTCGGAATCGCCAGCACCAGTACCAGCTTGGAGCGCAGCTTCCAGTTACGCAGGCTCATCCGTGAGTGCGAGCGTGTCGAAGTCTGCTGCGCAGGAATTCCCGCTAACTCCGGGGTGTCTTCTCTCGGCACCGCTGTACCACCGTCATTCCCGCCAGCATTCGGTCTTCCTCAATGTGCAGGAGCAGAGGGTAGCGAAGAGGCCGTGAAGATGTAACCCTTCCTGAGTAACGGGCTGTCTGCCCGCTCCAGAAAGTTTGGCTGACCTGATAAAACTTCCCGTACCCACCAAGGCTTCAGCACTCTCAGTAGATGACTACTTACACACCACTAGATCGAGTGATCTGTACCACTCGTTCCACGAGGTGTTCCCAGCGATCACGAGGAGACGGACAAAGTGCCGACGATGCTCGAAGTGAACGAGCTCAACCACCGCTTCGGCGCCGGTGAGAACGTGCATCTTGCGATCCGCGATCTGTCGTTCACGGTCGAAACCGGTCAGCTGGCCTGCATCGTCGGCCCCTCGGGCTGCGGGAAATCGACGCTGCTGCGCTGTATCGGTGGCCTGCTCCCGCCGAGCGAGGGCACCGTCAACCTGCACGGCGACCGCGTTTCCGGGGTGCCCGAAGATCTCGCGGTCGTGTTCCAGGATTACAGCCGTTCGCTGTTCCCCTGGCTCACCGTTGCCGGCAACGTCGAATTTCCCCTTCGGTCACGGCGTTTGCCGCGGGCCGAACGGCGGGCGCGCGTACAGCAGGCACTGGAATGGGTCGGGCTCGCGGGCACCGCGCGGAAATTTCCGTGGCAGCTGTCGGGCGGAATGCAGCAACGCGTTTCCATCGCACGGGCGCTCGCAAGCCGCCCGGCGCTACTCCTGATGGACGAACCGTTCGCGTCCGTGGACGCGCAAACCCGGTTCGAACTGGAGGATTTGCTGCGCCGCGTACAACGCGAGCAGGGCAGCACGGTTCTGGTGGTGACACACGACATCGACGAGAGCGTCTACCTCGGAGACCGGGTGCTCGTGCTGTCCTCTTCGCCCGCTTCGATCGTCGCCGACCTGACCGTCGACCTGCCCGAGCAGCGGGACCAGATCACCACCCGCGAATCGGCGGAGTTTGTGACACTGCGCGGAGAAGTGGCACGCCTTTTGCAGAAGCGCGATGTCGTGCAGGGGGCGAACTGAATGGCGCAGTCGGTCCGCGATGCCGTCCGCACGCTCATGCGGGACTGGAAGCTGACCACGGTCTTCGGTAATCCCGGCAGTACCGAGATCGCGTTCCTGGCGGACTGGCCGGACGACTTCCGGTACGTGCTCGGCCTGCAGGAAGCCAGCGTGGTCGCGATGGCGGACGCGTTCGCGCAGCTGACCCGGAATGCCGCCGTGGTCAACCTGCATTCGGCGGGCGGCCTCGGGCACGGGCTGGGCAGTCTGGTGACGGCGTTCCACAACCGGGCGCCGCTGATCCTCATCGCCGGCCAGCAGTCGCGGTCGCTGCTGCCCGGTGACCCGTTCCTCGGCGCGCTCGATCCGACGGAGTTCCCCAAGCCGTACGTGAAATGGAGTTACCAGCCCGCGCGGGCCGAGGACGTGCCGGCCGCGTTCGCGCGCGCCTACCTGCTGGCCACCCAGGCGCCGCGCGGTCCGGTGTACCTGTCCGTGCCCGCGGACGACTGGGACCAGCCCGCCGAAGTGGTCCAGACCAGGCCGAGGATCGCGGATCCCGCGCCGGATGACGAGGCGCTCGCGTCGGTCGCAGCCGCGCTGGACGCGAGCGAGCGGCCCGTGCTCGTCGTCGGCGCGGCCGTCGACGACGATGACGCCGTCGAGGTCGCGGTCGGTCTCGCGGAGAAGCTGCGGGCCGCGGTGTGGGCGGCCCCGTTCTCGGCGCGCAGTTCGTTCCCGGAGGATCACCCGCTGTTCTCCGGTTTCCTGCCCCCGAACCGGGCGGGCGTGGCCGGCGTGCTGGCGGACCACGACTGCGTGGTGGTACTGGGCGCGCCGGCGTTCACGTATCACGTCGTCACCGGCAGCGGCCCGGAGCTGCCGCCGGTTCACGTGCTGAGCGACGATCCCCAGCTGCTGGCGCGGGCGAACGGCGTCGGTGTGCGTTCACCGCAGCGGGCCGGGATCGCCCGGCTCACCGAGTTGGTACAGACCAGTGAGCGCGTGCCACCGGCCGCACGACAGCGCCCGCCCCGGCTGCCCGATCCTTCTCCGGGCGAGCCGCTTTCGGGCGCGTTCGTGTACCAGACCCTCGCGGATCTGTTGCCCGCCAACGCACTCGTCGTCGAAGAGGCCCCGACCAACCGGCCGGACATGCAGGAGCGCCTGCCGATCACCGCACGCGGCCGGGGATTCCTCACGATGTCCAGCGGCGTGCTGGGCTACGGGCTGCCCGCCGCGGTGGGCGCCGCGCTGGCCGAACCGGGCCGGCCCGTCGTCGCGGTGCTCGGCGACGGCGGCAGCATGTACGGCATCCAGGCGTTGTGGACGGCCGCGCGGCAGCAGACCGCGGTCGTGTTCGTCATCCTCGACAACGGCGAGTACGGAGCCGTCCGCAAGCACGCGGTGCGCAACGGTGCCGAGAAGGTGCCCGGCATCGAACTCGGTGGCCTGGACTTCCGGGATCTGGCCCGCGGCATGGGTTGTGCCGCGCACCAGATCTCGACCGCGACCGAACTGCGCACCACGCTCGAAGCAGCGCTGGCGTCATCGGCGCCAACGCTGCTTCACGTGCGGTTGACCTAGGCGGCGTCCAGTTTGTCGGGCCGGAAGCCGGGGTGCCAGGCCAGTGCTCTCCTCTCCACGGCACTCAGCAGCATGTTCGACAGGTACCCGAGCACACTGACCAGCACGATCCACGCCCACATCTCGGGCAGCTGGAACCCGCCCTGCGCGGTGATCAGCCGGAAGCCGATGCCGCTGTCGGCGCCGGTCAGCTCCGAGACGATCATCAGGATGATCGCGATGGACAGCGCCAGCCGCATCCCCGCGAACACCTTCGGCAGCGCGGCCGGCAACACCACCCCGAACACCCACTGCGGGCGGCTGATCCGGAACGCGCGTGACGTGTCGAGCTTGACGTCGTCCACCGAGCGCGCGCCGTCGATCGTGTTGAGCAGGATCGGCCAGACCGTGCCCCACAGGATCGTCACGATCTCCATCCGCGGCCCGATCCCGAACATCACCAGGAAAACCGGCACCAGCAGCGTCGCCGGCACCGCACGGGCGAAGAAGAACATCGTGGACACGTAGTCGGTCAGCAGCGGCGACCGGCCGAGCGCGAGCCCGATCGGCACGGCCACCACGACCGAGATCAGCCAGCCCAGCGCGAGCCGGCCAAGGCTCGGCAGGAGATCGCCGGTCACCGCGTCGGTGACGAACAAATGGCTCGCCGGACCGGTGAACCAGACCTGCCCGGCCGTTTCGGCGATCCGCAGTGGCGGCGGGAAGTACGGGTTCGCCGCCCGCACCGTGGCGAGCTGCCACAGCAACAGGAACGCGATGAACACCAGCCAGCGCCGCACGAACGGACCCCAGCGCTTCACACCGCACCTCCCGTGGCCGCCCAGCCGAGCCATCGCCGCTGCACGCCCAGCAGGCCGATGTTGACCACATACCCGACCACGCCGACGAAGATGGTGCCGGCCAGCACGATGTCCATCCGCAGCGCGGAGCTGCCCCAGAAGTAGACGTACTGCCCGACCCCGATGCTGTTGCCGGTGAGGTACTCGGTACTCACCAGCACGATCAGCCCGACCGCGGCGGCGAGCCGGAATCCGGTCATCACGAACGGCGCCACGCTCGGCAGGATCACCGCGTAGACCGTGCGCAGCCGCGGCGTGCGGAACGCGCGCGCGGTGTCGAGCACCTGCCGGTCGATCTCACCGAACGCGTACATCGTGTTGAACAGGATCGGCCACACCGAGGCGAACGTCGCCAGCGCGATCTTGGTCTGTGCGCCGCTGCCCAGCACGAGGATCGCCAGCGGGATCAGCGCGACGGTCGGCAACGGCCGGAGGAACTCGATCAGCGGGCCGGTGATCAGCCGCAACGGCTTGAGGCCGCCGAGCAGGATCCCCAGCGGGATCGCGATGACCGCCGCGAGCAGCATCGTGATCACCCAGGACAGCAGGGTCGACGCGGCGTCGGTGAGGAACTTCGGGTCGGCGAGCAGCCGGAAGAACTGCCCGATCACGGTCGTCGGCGGCGGCAGCACGCCGGCCTTGACCAGGCCCGAGCGGCTGACCGCCTCCCACAGCACGAGGAAGACGGCCAGCCCGATGAGCCGGCGGAGAACAGTGCGCACGTCGTCAGGCTTTGGGCGTCGGCACGAGGTAGTCGCTCGCGTTCAGCTGGGCCGTCATCCCACCGTAGTTCTGCAGCAGGGTGATCACCCGCTGCAGCTGGGTGGCGTTGTTCGAGGTCGGGAAGGTGTCGAGGTTGAGCAGCGCGGCCGTCGCCTGGTCGACGCCGGACAGCTCGGGCAGCACCTGCGAGATCTTCGACCGGTCCGCCGCGTCGGTCTGGGCCGGGATCATCGCGCGCTGGAAGGCGGCGACCGTCTTCGGGTTGGCGTCGATGAACTTCGACATCGCGATGTACCCGGTGTTCGGGATGTTCGCGGTGGACCCGGTGACGATCTTCAGCACCGGCTGCAGGCCCTGCTTCTGCTCAGCGGTGGTCAGGTACGGCTCGACCTCGACGCCCGCGTCCAGCTGGCCGCTGACGATCGCGGCCGGCATGTTGGGGAAGGTGATCGGCAGGTACGTGACCGAGTTCGGGTCGACGTCGTTGTCCTTCAGCGTCGCGCGCACGAGCAGCTCGGCGGCCGACTTCGAGGCCTGGATGCCGACCTTCTTGCCGACCAGGTCCTTCGCGCTGCTGATGCCCGAGTCGGGCTTGGCGACTACGAGCTGGGAGTTCTCGTTCGCCGTGTCGCCGTCGACGACGATCTTGGCGTCCAGCGTCTTCGCGGCGATGGCCTGGTAGAACGACACGTAGTTGATCACGGTGAAGTCCAGCTCGCCGTTGATCAGTGCCGGGATGGCCTGCGGCCCCGCCGTGATGGACTTGATCGTGACGTCGAGGCCCTGCTGCTTGAAGTAGCCGAACTTGTCGGCGAGCTTGGCGCCGGCACTGCCCTGGCTGGTGAGGATCCCGATGGTGATCTTGCTCTTCTCGACCGCGCCCGACGAGCTCGAGCCCGAGGAGTCGTTCGAGCTGGAGCCGTTGAGGACGCTGCACCCGGCCGTCGCGGCCAGCGGTGTGGCCACGGTGGCGCCCAGAGCAAGCCGGAGGAACCGGCGGCGAGTGGCACTGCTCACATCTATTGACATTAACGGCGCTCCTGACGCGGCGTATCGATAGGTCGAAAGTTGGCTACCCCCCGTGATATGGGAAGCATCCCATCCACAGTTCGAATGGGTGATTACCGCACGGAGATCGAGCCCGGGCGCAACCTATCGCAATCCTGGTTACTGCAACAGTGCGATTTGATCATGATCCGGTATAGGTCATAACCAACGCCGGGGTAGGTACCCGGAGGTGAAGCGGCTCCACGCCACCAGAGGTCCAGACCACCGACGGGGTAATAAGTCAGGCGTAAAAGCGCTCACCCGAACGGGGGGTATACGTACGGTGGAAATTCGGCGAACAGCCCGAAATGGATACGGCGTTCGGCCCATTGGGATTGCCACCGGCGCGTACCCGGGAATCAGCCTAGGTGTCGCTCGGCCTTTTGGCGACTATTCGCCGGCCGAGTCCTTGTCCCGGTGGACGCTGGATCTCGCGTCGCGGGCCCGGTTGAAACCGTCCTGCAGCCGCGCCATCCGGCCGCGCACGGACTGCGGGTCCAGCCGCAGCGTCGGCAGGTCGGCGGGCTCGGGCTGCGCGTGCCGCGCGGGCCGGAAGCCGTTGAGCCGCTCGCCGATCGGACCGGCGGGTTCCGCCACGGCCACGGGTGCCGCGGTTTCTTCGGGGACCGCGTCCGGCTCGGGCTCGGGCCACGCGGGCTCGGGCGCCTCGTCGTCATCGCCGCGCACCGGCCAGTGCTCGCCGGTGGTGTGGAACCACTGCGACAGCACGGCCTGGTACGCGGGCATCCGCTCGGTCGGCGCGTCGTCATCGAGGTGGTACCGGCCCTCGTCGTCGTCCTCCGCCGGCCAGTCCGGCCCCTGCTCGCCCTCCACCGGCGCGCGCCGCGCCACGTCCGGGGGCAGCACCAGCGGCGAGTCGAGGACAGGCGCGGCGGGTTCCGGCGCCGGTTCGGGCGCGGGCTCGACGACCAGTGGTAGGGGCTCGGGCGCCGGCGGCTGCTCGACGACGAGCGCGGCCGGCACCACGACGGTCGCGACGAGCCCGCCGCTGTCGGCCGAGCCGAGCCGCACCCTGATGTCGTGCCGCTTGGCGAGGGTCGCGACGACGAACAGGCCCATCCGGCGCGACACCTCGACGTCGACCTCCGGCGGCGTGGCGAGCCGGGCGTTGGCGCGCTGGATCTCCGGTTCGGGCATGCCGGCGCCGGAGTCGGTGATGTGCACCTGCCACGCACCGTCGTCGGCGATCGTGCTGACGACCGTGACGGTGCGGTCCGCGGGCGAGTACAGGGTCGCGTTCTCGAGCAGTTCGGAGATCACGTGCACGAGGTCGCTGGTCGCCTCGCCGCGGATCGCCAGCTCCGGCGCCGCGGTCAGCTCGATCCGCTGGTAATGCTCCACTTCGGACAGTGCGGCGCCGATGATCTCCTCTGCCGCCACCGGTTCCGTCCGCGCGTCGCCGAGATCGTGCCCGGACAGCACGAGCAGGTTCTCGCTGTTGCGGCGCATCCGGGTGGCCAGATGGTCCAGTTCGAACAGTCCGCCGAGGGTCTCGGAATCCTGCTCGCCCGCCTCCATCCGGTCCAGTACGGACAGTTGCCGCTCGACGAGGTTCTGGCTGCGGCGCGAGAGGTTCACGAACATCGCGTTGACGTTCTCGCGCAGCAGCGCCTGCTCGCCGGCGAGCCGGACGGCCTGCCCGTGCACGGCGTCGAACGCGCGGGCGACCTGCCCGAGCTCCTCGCGGCTGAACACCGGCACCGGGTCGATCCCCCGCCGGCGCGCGGCGCCTTCGGGATGCGGGTCGGCCAGGATGTTCGTCACCGCTTCGGGCAGCCGGTGCTCGGCGACGTCGAGTGCGGTCCGGCGCAGCGCGCGCAGCGGCCGCAGCAGCGAGCGCGCGATGATCACCGCGAGCACCGCGCACAGGACGAGCATGCCCAGCACGACGCCCGCGTTCGTGATCGCCGACCGGCGGGCGTCCGAGGCGAGTGAGTCGATCTTGCTCTGGGTCTCGGCCTGCACCGCCTGCTGCACGCGGTAGGCGAGGTTGATCGTGTAGGTCGCGGCCGTGTCCCACTGCTGCGGGTCGAGGCCGGACAGGTTCTGTCCCATCTCGGCGCGGGTGATCGCCGACTCGACCATGTTGTTGCCGGTGTCGACGATCAGGCCGATCACGGTGTCGTCGTACATCCGCTGCTCGGCCGGGCTGGCGAACTTGCGGAAGTCGCTGCGCGCGGCGGACAGTTCCGCGTCGGCGCCGAGCAGGGCGCGCAGCTCGTCGGTGGAGAGCCTGCCTTCTTGCAGCGCCTCGGCCAGCAGCGCGCGCTTGACCGACATCTGGTCCTTGACCCTGGCCAGCGCGCTCGCGGCGAGCCGCAGCCCGGCCAGGTCCGGATCGGTCACCTCGGCGATCGACTGGTCGGACAGGTCGAGGATCCCGGAGATCAGCTCGCTGTAGGAACGCACCGTCGCGTCGGCGGGCAGGTTCGAATGCTCGGTCGCGAAACGCAGGCCGGTCAGCACGTCGAGCCGCGCGATCGTCGCCTGCATGTCCGTCGCGCCCTGGCCGGACAGCCGTGACCGGTCGGCGTCGAACTCCTTGCCGGCCGTGCCGATCGCGGCATCCACCCGGCCCCGCTGGTCGCGCAACTCGGTCAGGTCACCCGCACGGCCGGTCGCGACGAACCGGACACTGAGATCGCGCTCGCGCTGCAACTGGTGGATCACGTCGTTGACGGCCGTGTCGACGCGTCCGCGCGCGGACAGCTCCGCGAGTTCCTGGGCGTGCGCCAGATCCTGGCGGACGTTCAGCCCGACCAGCGCCAGCACGCTGATGGCCGGGATCAGCACGACGACGATCAGTTTCGTGCGCAGGCGCCAGTTCCGCAGCCGCCACCGGCCGCCGACCCGGATCTCAGGCCGCCGCTCCAGGGCGTCGCCACCATCGGGACGCTTGCGCGGACGGGCCATCGACTTCCTTCGCTAGCTGCCTTGTTGAACACGCACCGTTACCAACCCGGAGCCGCTAACCTACTAGAGAGGAACTAGTTCGGGGAGCGGGCCAAGTCAGTCTCTACTCTCGGTGCAATCCGTCGGCGATCGTATGGGGCCTGGATCCTAAGCTCCACCCACGACCGTGAAATTCCTTCGCTCGGCAGGGGGGTCGAATGCGTGGAGTAGCGATCTTGCTGGTGGTGGCCATGGGGCTGCTGACCGCGTGCAAGTCGCCCCTCGGCGATGGGCACTCGGCGCCCGGCGCCGCCTTGGAGCGGGCGGAACTCCGCGTCGGCGTGGGGAACCCGATCGACACCGCGCCACTGCGGATGGCGGTCGCGGACGGCTCGTTCACCCGGGCTGGGCTGCACGTCGAACTCGTCGAGGAACCCGATCAGCTGACGGCGCTCAACGAACTGTCCGCCGGAAACGTCGATGTGGCGTTCGCCACTGACGTCGCACTGTTCACCACCGCGGCACGGGGCACCCCACTGCAACTTCAAGGTGAGGCTTACACCTCGGCGCCGTACACGATGGCGCTGGTCACGCTGCCCAGTTCGACCTACACGGACCTGGCGGGAAAGAAGGCGCCGAAGATCGCCGTGGACCAGGAAAACGACCTGGGCACGCTCGCCGCGCGGTCGATGTTCGCCACCGCGGGCGGCGATCCGGCGAAGATCAAGTTCGTGACGCGGTCCTATGCCGCCATGCCGGCGGCGCTGCGGGACGGCTCGGCGGACGCGGCGCTGATGACCGAACCGTTCATCACGAAGGCCCAGCAGGACCTGGGCGCGCGGGTGCTGGCGGACTCCTCGCGCGGGGCGACGACGGACTTCCCGGTCTCGGCCTACGCGGCCGCCGCGTTGTTCGCGCGGGCGAACGTGCACACGATGGCCGCCTTCCGCGGCGTGCTCGCCGACGCGCAGCAGCGGGCGGCGGACCAGTCCGTGGTCCGGCAGGCGCTGCCGAGGCTCGCGGGCATCGACGAGACCACCGCGGCGCTGGTCGCGCTCGGCCAGTACCCGACGTCACTCAGCGGCGTCCGGCTGCAGCGGGTCGCCGACCTGATGCACAGCACCGGCATGCTCGCCAACCGCCTCGACGTCCCCTCGCTCCTCCCCAACTCCCCCTAGCCCCCCGGCGTGTTCGCCCGTCGCGCGGCCGTGTTTGCCCGTCGCGTCACCGAATTGGCCACGCGCGGCGCAAATTCACTGACCGGACGGGCAAACTCACCGACGTGGCGGGCAAACACGGCGCGTCAGAGCACGCTGGCGAGGCCGTCGGTCAGGAGTGTGAAGGCCTGCTCGGCCTCCTCGACCGCGGTCGGGTAGAGATCGTCGGCGGTTGAGCCCGCGTCGATGCGGGCGTTGTTGGTCAAGGCGAGCCGCCAGCGGACGGCGGTGATCTGTGCCGCGGCGAGCGACGCGACCAACGGTGTCAGCGGCGCCTTCTCGCCCAGGGCCTCCGCCAAGGCGCGCTCCCCGGTCTCGTTGAAGGCCAGCAGCCGGTTCATCAGCGCGGGCGTGCCCTCTATCAGCCGGTACAGCGCGAGCACCCCCGGCAGATCACACAAGCCGGTGATCGGGTCGCGATCGCGCAGGGCGTCGAGGAAATGCGCGCGCAGCGCGGCCAACGGCGGCTCCGGGCGATCACGCACGATCCGGGCGGCTTCGGTCTCGTGGTCGGCGAAACGGTGCACGACCAGGTCCTCCTTGGCCGGGAAGTACGTGAACAACGTGCGTCGCGAGACCTCGGCCGCCTCCGCGACCTGCGTGATCGACACCTGGTCGAACCCGTGCTCGATGAACAGGTCGATCGCCGCGTTCGAGATCGCCTCGTGGGTCCGCAGTTTCTTCCGCTCGCGCAAGTTCACTTCCCCAGATTAGCACCAGGTGCTATCTTGCACTTAGTCTACTTTTGCACTGAGAGGGGCAAGTCATGGACGTCATCATCGCGGGAGCGGGCCCGACCGGGCTGACGCTGGCGCACGAGCTGGCACTGGCCGGGGTACGCACGACCGTCGTCGAACGACTGACCGAACGCATCGAGCAGACCAAGGGCGGCGCGGTCCAGGCCCGCACGGCGGAGCTGCTGGACATGCGCGGCCTGCTCGACGCGATACTGGCGCGCGCCCTGCCGCGTGACACCGAAGGCGGTCACTTCGGCCTGCTGCCCGTTCCGCTGGACGCGAAGCCTTGGCGCACAAGGCATCCCAAGCCCATCTCGATTCCACAATGGATGGTCGAGGAGGAGCTGGAGCGGGCCGCGGGAGTTCAGGTGCTGCGTGGACTGGAAGTGACGCGGGTCGACCAGGACGACGAAGGCGTCACCGTCACCGCTGGTTCCCGCACCATCCGGGCCCGCTACCTCGTGGCCTGCGACGGCGCGCACAGCACGATCCGCAAGCTGCTCGGCGTGCCGTTCCCCGGTCGCGAGGGCACCTACCGCGCGGTGCTCGCCGACATCCGGCTGTCGTCGGTGTCCGATCTGGTGCCGAAGCAGGCCGGCCACATCAGCACGCTGACCAGGCAGGCCGGCGAGCATTGGGGGATGCTCGTGCCGATCGACGGCGACCGGTACCGCTTCACCTTCGGACCCGAGAGTGACATCCAGACCGCGCTCACCGCGATCTACGGCGAGGAGACGCGGCTGGCCGAGGTGTTCAACAGCTCCCGCTTCGGCGACGCCACCCGCCAGCTGGAGCAGTACCGGCACGGTCGCGTGTTCTTCGCCGGGGACGCCGCGCACATCCATCCGCCGCTCGGCGGCCAGGGCCTCAACCTCGGCGTGCAGGACGCGATGAACCTCGGCTGGAAGCTCGCCGCGAAGCTCCACGGCCACGTCGACGTGCTCGACAGCTACCACGATGAGCGTCATCCGCCCGCCGCCCGCGTGCTGCATCACACCGCGGCCCAGCGGGTGTTCGCCAGCCCGAACATCGAACCGGACGCGCTGGCGCTGCGCGACATCTTCACGGATCTGCTGCGCCTGCCCGACACCAATCGGTACCTCGCCGGGATGATGTCGGGCCTCGACCTGCCGGGGCGGGTGCCGGACTTCGACCTGGTCACCGCTGACGGCCCGACGCGGCTCGCGGCTCTGCTGCGGTCAGGGCGGGGCCTGCTGCTCGACTTCGGCGAGCGCGAATGGCCGTCCGGTTGGGCGGATCGGGTCGACGTGGTGCACGCGAAGGCCGACGAGGACTACGACGCGTTGCTGATCCGGCCGGACGGCGTCCTGTGCTGGTCAGGTGAGGGACCGGTCACGCGGGCGATGACCATGTGGTTCGGGCAGCCCGTATAAAGGAGTACGTGACAGATGGCCCGTTGATCGTTCAGTCCGACAAGACCGTGCTGCTCGAGGTCGACCACGGGCAGGCGGACGACGCCCGGATCGCGATCGCGCCGTTCGCGGAGCTCGAGCGCGCGCCCGAGCACGTGCACACCTACCGCGTCACCCCCCTGGCGTTGTGGAACGCGCGCGCCGCGGGCCACGACGCCGAGCAGGTCGTGGACGCGCTGACCTCGTACTCACGGTTCCCGGTGCCGCAGCCGCTGCTGATCGACATCGTGGACACGATGGGCCGGTTCGGCCGGCTGCAGATCGCCAACCACCCGGCGCACGGGCTGGTGATGACCACGACCGACCGCGCGGTGCTGGAAGAGGTGCTGCGCAACAAGAAGATCAGCCCGATGCTGGGCGCCCGCCTCGACGACGACACCGTGCTGGTGCACCCGTCGGAGCGGGGCCGGCTCAAGCAGGCGCTGCTCAAGGTCGGCTGGCCGGCCGAGGATCTCGCGGGGTACGTCGACGGCGAGGCGCATCCGATCGCGCTCGACGAGGAAGGCTGGGCGCTGCGCGACTACCAGCGCCAGGCGGCGGACGCGTTCTGGGCCGGCGGCTCGGGCGTGGTCGTTCTTCCTTGTGGCGCGGGCAAAACACTCGTCGGCGCGGCCGCGATGGCACAGGCGCAGGCGACCACGCTGATCCTGGTGACCAACACCGTCGCCGGCCGGCAGTGGAAGCGCGAGCTGGTCGCCCGCACGTCGCTGACCGAGGACGAGATCGGCGAGTACTCCGGGGAGAAGAAGGAGATCCGGCCGGTCACGATCGCGACTTACCAGGTGGTCACCCGCAAGACCAAGGGCGAGTACCGGCACCTGGAGCTGTTCGACACGCGCGACTGGGGCCTGGTGGTGTACGACGAGGTGCACCTGCTGCCCGCGCCGGTGTTCCGGATGACCGCGGACCTGCAGTCCCGCCGCCGTCTCGGGCTGACGGCGACGCTGGTGCGCGAGGACGGGCGCGAGGGCGACGTGTTCTCGCTGATCGGGCCGAAACGGTATGACGTGCCGTGGCGCGATATCGAGGCGCAGGGCTGGATCGCGCCCGCCGAGTGCACCGAGGTGCGGGTGACGCTGACGGACAACGAGCGGCTGATCTACGCGACGGCGGAGGCGGAGGAGAAGTACAAGCTCGCCTCGACCGCGCACACCAAGACCGCGGTGATCAGGTCCATTTTGGACAAACATCCCGGCGAGCCGGCGCTGGTCATCGGCGCCTACCTCGACCAACTGGAGGAGCTGGGCGCGGAGCTGGACGCGCCGGTGATCCAGGGCTCGACGAAGAACAAGGAACGCGAGGCGCTGTTCGACGCGTTCCGGCGCGGTGAGCTGGCGCGGCTCGTCGTGTCGAAGGTCGCGAATTTCTCGATCGACCTGCCGGAGGCGTCGGTCGCGATCCAGGTGTCCGGCACGTTCGGCTCCCGGCAAGAGGAAGCGCAGCGGCTGGGCCGGCTCCTGCGGCCGAAGGGTGACGGGCGGCAGGCGCACTTCTACTCGGTGGTCGCGCGGGACACGCTCGACGCCGAGTACGCCGCGCACCGGCAGCGCTTCCTCGCGGAGCAGGGCTACGCCTACACGATCCGCGACGCGGACGCGTACCTGTCCGGTGATTTCGGCTAGCAGCGCATGATTTTCCGCCCGGCGTGGAACTCCCGATGAGTGACCGGGCAACGCCGGATGCCGGTGCTTTACGTGACCTCGTTGATCGCGGGAGTGATCAGCGGGCTCGGTAGTGCCCGGTTCTTGGGCTCCAGCGGTTTTCAGCGCGCCGTCCCCGCACTGCTCGTCGGTGTGGTCGTCGCGCTGGTCGTGCTGGCGGTGGGCACGTTCGTCGTCGCGCGGCGCGCGGAGCGGGAGACGATCGAGCGGATGGCCCGGCAGCTCTTATGGGTGGTCTTCGTGATGGGCGGGGTGCCCGGCCTGGTCTGGTTCGCGCTGTGGTTCTCCAGCGGCGACCTCCAGGCGCTGTACGGTCTGGCCGCCGTCGCGGTGAGCGGACTGCCCGTGCTCGCGGCTGTCCGCAGACCGGCGGCACTGCCGCTGACCACGGGTTTCTGCCTGCTGTGCGGTGTCGCGGCGCTCGTGTTCGGGCAGCGGTTGTTGTTCCTGTTGCTGCCCCTCTTCGCGGCCGTGACGGGGGGCTGGCTGCTGGTCCTCGCGCTGCTCGGGTCCGCCCGCCGGCGGCGCTCCGAAACTGTCGTACCCTCGAACTAGTGTTCGGACGCGTTGGAGAAACCTATCCGCGAGGGGTACCGATGACCACCGCCGCTTCATTCGAGACGCTGCCGGGCCTGAACCTGCCCAAGGGCCGCTGGCACGGCCCGATCTGGCTGTCCGACGAGCCGCTGACCGAGCCGGGCCGCTACCGGGACTGCATCGGCGCGTTCGAGCGCACGGGACTGTGGCCGGTGCTGGTCCCGCACGACGAACGGTTCGCGGCGACGGGCGAGAACTGGGTGGACGATCGTGGCCGGCTGGCCCCGGCCACGCACCGGATCGAGGCGGTCGACGTCGCCCAGACGCTGGCGCGCTGGTGGGATCCGTTCTGCTGCGCGGGCGGCACGGGTTGCCTCCGCCCGTATGGCGCGAACTTCCCTGGCCTGGCACGGAAATCGCAGCTGCGGGTGGATCCGTACGCGGAGGCGGGCAACACCGGCTCGATCTTCGCGCGGCGCGGCACGTACCGGCTCGGGCTGGTCGCGGTCGAGCGGCCCGCGGATGTGCCGGCCGCGCTCGGCTGGACAGGCATGATCAAGTCCACGGACCAGGTCGCGGCCGTGTCGGCGGTACTGCGCAGCTGGGAGGACCGGTTCGGCGCGACGCTGATCGTGCTGGGCTTCGACGAGCTGGAGCTGTCGGTCGCCGCCCCGCCCCGCCTGCAGGGGCGTGCGCTCGTGGTCGCGGCCGAGCACCGCGCCTTCTCGGAGCGGAGTTTCTCCGGCCAGCCCGGGAACCTGCGCGAGTACGCGACGAGTCTCGTGCACCGGCGGCACTGGCGGTTCTCGTGGGACTGAGGATCGGGACGTCGGGCTGGCGGTACCCGCCGTGGCGGGGCACGTTCTATCCGCGGGGTTTGGCGCAACGGCGCGAGCTGGAGTACCTCTCGCGGCGGATGAACACGGCCGAGATCAACGGTTCGTTCTACTCGCTACAGCGGCCGGAGCGGTATCGCGCGTGGTGCGCCGAGACCCCCGACGACTTCGTATTCGCGGTGAAAGGCGGGCGGTTCATCACGCATATGAAGCGGCTGTCCGACGTCAAGGTCCCGCTGGCGAACTTCTTCGCGAGCGGTGTGCTGGCGCTCGGGCCCAAGCTCGGGCCGATCCTCTGGCAACTGCCGCCCGCGCTGGCATTCGATGCCGCGCGCTTCGCCGATTTCTTCGCGCTACTCCCACGTTCGACGCGTGAAGCCGCCGAACTCGCGAAGGAACACGACGACAAGCTCAAGGCCGAAGCCCATACCGACCCCGGCGGTGACCGGCCGCTGCGGCATGCGGTCGAGGTCCGGCATCCGAGCTTCCGCTGCGCGGAGTACGTCAACCTGTTGCGGGACAACGGAATCGCCTCGGTGGTCGCCGATTCGGCCGGCACCTGGATCACGCTGGAGGAGGTCACCGCGGACTTCCTCTACGTGCGACTGCATGGTGACGAGGTGCTGTACGCCAGTGGGTACAGCGAGCGTTCGCTGCGGCGGTGGGCCACGAGGATCCGCGCCTGGCAAGGGAACCGCCGGGATGCGTACGTCTACTTCGACAACGATGCCGAAGCGCATGCTCCCGCCGATGCGATCGCCCTGGCGCGGATCATGGCGGCGGGTTAGGTGCTGGCCGCCTGGGCGCGATGCTTGCCCTCCGCGATCTCCTCGACCAGCTTGCCGCAGAACGCCGGGAGGTCGTTGGGGTTGCGGCTCGTCACGAAACCGCTGTCCACGACCACTTCCTGGTCCACCCAGTCGGCGCCGGCGTTGCGCAGGTCGGTCTGCAGGCTGGGCCAGGATGTCATCCGCCGGCCACGTACGACGTCCGCCTCGATGAGCGTCCACGATGCGTGACAGATGGCGGCGACGGGTTTCTGCTGAGTGAAGAACGTCTTCACGAACCGGACCGCGTTCGGGTCCGTTCTGAGGAAGTCCGGATTGGCCACCCCACCAGGTAAAATGAGGCCGTCGTAGTCGTCCGGCGAGGCGTCGGTCACCACCCGGTCGACGGGGAACTTGTCGCCTCGATCGAGGTGGTTGAACGCCTGGATTTCACCCAGTGAGGTGGATACCAGCTCCGGCTGGCCTCCTGCTTCCCGCACGGCTTTCCACGGCTCGGTCAGCTCGATCTGCTCTGCTCCCTCGGGCGCCACCACGAACGCGATGCGCTTTCCGGTCAGTTCGTTCACGCCGCACTCTCCTTGTCGTTGTGTGTAGTCGGCGCATACCCGTTTGCCGGGAGTCGCGAAACATCGGCGGTACCATGGTCGGTAGGCGCACATCTTCATGGTGCGACGGAAGGGTCCTCGATGATGACGGACACCCCAGCCGTGCGCCGCGGCCCACATTTCGTCCGGTCGGCGGCACGGGCTTTCTCGGTTCTCCTGGCGTTCGACTCTCGTTCGGGGTTGACTCTTGCTGAAATAGCAAGGAAAACTGCCCTGGACGGCTCCACCGCGCGGCGCTTACTGTTGACGCTGGCGGACCTCGGTTACGTCCGCTCGGATGGCAAGGCCTACCACCTCACCCCGCGCACGCTTGAATTCGGCTTCGCGTACCTGTCCACAATCGCCTTACCGGGGGTCGCGCAGCCACACCTGCAAGCACTGGCGCACGCACTCGGCGAGACGACCACACTCGCAGTCCTCGATGGCGAAGACGTGTTTCAGTTGGCGGTTGTCGCCGGTTTCCGTCGACACGCCACCACCGTCGGCACCCGCTTGAGCGCCTGGACCAGTGCATCCGGCTTCGTCCTGCTCGCCGCCTTGGCGGACGATGACCTCGAACGCCGCCTCGGGATCCGTCCCAACCAGACCGAACTACGCGACGAACTCAAGCAGGTACGGGCCCGAGGCTGGGCGCTGTTGGATAGTGGTGTCGCAGCCCCCATCCGCAACCGGCAAGGCAACGTCATCACCGCAATCGAGGTCGGTGGCGGGCTGACACCAGGCATCGCCGCACACGAAGACGTGCCAGAACTGATCCGCACCGCCCGCGCCATAGAGTCCGACCTAGCCCAACACCCAGAATGACAAAGGAAAAGTCCCAGCGCAGCAACAAAAACCCACAAGACCCACCGCCAAACGCCAACCCAGCACCAAAAACCACAAAAACCGCCACCCAGCAACAAAACCCAGCACCGCCACCGCCCACTCCCTCCCCCACCCCGATCCCAAGCCGCCCTTGCGGGAAGCAGGGTTTGTCAAGGTACTCTTCTGATGTGCTCCGAAAATTTCGGACGCGGCTCAAACGGACTGTATCATGCTGCTTGGTGTTTGGTGAACCATTCGTCGAGCGCTTCGAGTGGTGGCCGGTATCCCAACGCTGAATGCAACCGGCGTGT
>NZ_JAJKFK010000016.1 GCF_021653975.1 Amycolatopsis sp. GM8
GCCGCGAAGAATGCTTCGGCACCAACGAACGCGTCCTCACCCAACTACTCCGCACCCGCGGCACCACCATGCTCACCGGAACCCTCACCCCCTGACTTCCGGACTGCCGAAGGAGGCCAGTCGTGAACGAGCTCATCGTCATCGCCGGGAAGCTGGTCGTCGCGGCGGACCAAGACGGCTCGGTGGACGTGGTCGACGATGGAGCCGTTCTAGTCTCCAACGGCGCGGTCGCAGCGGTCGGGTCTGCCCGGGAGCTGCGCGCCGAGCATCCCTACGTCCCGACCTTCGGCGGGCCTGGGTTCGTGGCCCTTCCCGGGCTTGTCGACAGCCACCATCACGTCGGTCTGACCCCCACCCAGCTCGGGGTTCCCTCGGAGAGCCTTGAACTGTGGACCCTGATGCTCATGCAGTGCGCTCCCGTGGACCCCTACTTGGACACCCTCGTGTCGGGGCTCGAGCTCTTGCGCTCTGGCGTGACCACGGTGCAACACCTCGCCAGTGTCCGCGACGATCCAGCAGGGCCGGCCGATGCAGACGACGCTGTGCTGCGTGCCTACGCCGACCTCGGAATGCGAGTCAGTTACTCCGTCGGAATCGTCGACCAGAACCGCCTTCTTCTCGACGGCGAGCAATCGATCGTTGCCGATCTGCCTGCGCCGTACAACCAGGAGCTGGCCGCATGGCTCACGGGCCGGGCTTCGGCTGCGGAGCAGTTGGCGAGGGGGTACCACGAACTTCGAAAACGGTGGGACGGCGAGGCGGGCGGACGGATTCGCATCCAGTTGGCGCCCACGAACCTGCATTGGTGTTCCGACGAGGCGCTCCAGCTGGTCACCGCGGCCAGCGAGGCGGACGGCGTTCCGATGCACATGCACCTGCTGGAGACCGCATATCAAAGGGTGTACGGGCTCCGTCGCTCCAAGCGTGGGACGCTGGGTCATCTCGACGACTTGGGCGTGCTGGGCCCGCGGCTCACCATCGGCCACGGTGTCCATGTCGACGACAGTGACCTGGACCTCCTCGCAGAGCGCGGCGTCTCACTGTGTCACAACCCGAGTTCGAACCTGCGGCTCAAGAGTGGCACCGCTCCCCTCAATCGGTATCTTGCGCGCGGAATCCCGGTCGCTCTCGGCATCGACGAGGCGGGTTTGGCCGATGACCGCGACATGCTCCTGGAGATCAAGCTCGCCTACAACGTGCATCGAGCGCCCGGGATCGACACCCGGGTGCCTACCACCGGAGAGGTTCTCGCGATGGCCACCGGCAACGGTGCACGGACCACGCCCTTCGGTAACGCTGTGGGGAACTTGCGTCCCGGGGCACGGGCGGACCTGGTGCTGGTCGATGCGCACCGCCTGGCCGGTGCGCATCTCAGCGAACGGGTTCCCGTCGCGGACGCAATCGTGCACCGTGCCAAGCCCGAGCACGTCCACACTGTCCTGGTCGATGGCGAGGTGGTCGTCGAGAACGGACGGGTCCGTACCGTGTCGGAGGAGGACGTCTTCGGCGAGATTGCCGAGCGGATGGCCGGTCCGTGGCCTGGCCGGGAAGACGCCGAGCGTCGCAGCCGCATGCTGGTCGAGGCCGCCCGGCGGCACTATGCCTCATGGCTGGGCTGACCGGGAGCGGGTTGATGACCTGGGATCACCCGGTGGACATACTCGTCACGTTCGACCACGACGCGGAATCGGCGTTCCTGCAACACGAGAACGGCGTCCATCGCGGCCCTTCCTACCTGTCCCATGGCGCCTTCGGAGCGAAGGTGGGCATGGGTCGCGTGCTGGAAGTCCTCGACGCCCGAGGCATACCGGCAACGTTCTTCGTCCCGGGATGGGTCGCCGAGCGGTGGCCCGACAGCGTCAGAACGCCCGCGCAGCACGGTCACGAGATTGCGTTGCACGGCTACTTGCACGAGTACCCCACGGCCATGGTCGACGCAGCGGAGGAGCGCATGGTGCTCTCCCGGGGCTTGGACGCCCTGACAGCTGTTGCAGGCACCGGGATCGTCGGATATCGACCACCGGGCAGCATGTACTCGAACGCGACCGTCGAACTGCTCCGCGAGTTCGGCTTTCGCTACGGCTCCGCCATGCAAGACGACGACGGCCCCTACCTTCATCCCACTGCGTCGGGCCGGCCCTTGGTCGAGATTCCCTGCCACTGGCAGCTGTGCGACGACCTGTTCGGTTGGCATTCCGACGTTCGCATGACTCCTTCGCAGGTCGAAGAGACCTGGACAACCGAACTGGAGGCGCTCGGCCGTTACCCGGAGCGGGCCTATGTCCTCACCTTGCATCCGCACCAAATCGCGCACCCGGGTCGGCTCGCCATGCTCGACCGCGTCCTGGACCGTGCCATCGAACTCGGCGGGCGGTTCCGGACGTGTGCCGACATGGCGACGGAGACGCTGGACCGGATGGGCCGCTGAGCCGGTAGGCCCACTGCACGACCGCAGGAGTCAGAGCGCGTCTGTCCCGAGGCCGCTTGCCACTGCCCCGGACAGGGCACGGTCCAGCGTCGGAATCGACGCGATGAGACCTCGCGTGTAGGGATCCCGCGGCGAGTCGTACACGTCGTCGACGGTCCCCATCTCGACGATCTTGCCTTCATGCATGACGGCGACGCGCTCGCAGACGTGCCGAACGACCGAGAGGTCGTGCGAGATGAAGAAGAGTGTGAGCGAAAGGTTCTCCACGATATCGGCGAGGAGATTGAGGACCTGCGCGCGAACCGAGACATCGAGGGCGCTGACGGGTTCGTCGGCAAGGATGATGCGCGGCTTCGGCGCAAGCGCCCGGGCGATCGAGATCCGCTGGCGCTGGCCTCCCGAAAACTGGTGCGGGTAGCGGTTGACGGCATTCGCATCCAGCCCCACCGCCTCGAGTAGTTCGGCGACGCGGTCGCGGCTTCCGAGGTGCGCGGTCGCGACCAACGGCTCCGCGATGATGTCGCCGATCCGCATGTGCGGGTCGAGAGAGCTCATCGGATCCTGGAAGATGACCTGAAGCTGCTCACGCAGGAAGCCGAGGCGCTTCTCGGGGAGATTGGTGATCTCGGTGCCGTTGACCGTGACTGTTCCCGACGTCGCATGGTCGAGCCCGGCGAGAATCCGCAACAGAGTGGACTTGCCGCTACCCGACTCGCCGACAACCCCGAATCGCTCGCCCTTGGCGACGTCGAAGCTGACATTTCGCAACGCATGAACCGGAGGGCTCGCGTGAAAAAGCGAAGTCCGCGGGCGGTGGTAGTCGCGGGTCAGCCCGCGCACGCTGAGGGCGGCATCGGGGTCAGGGCGTACCTGGTCAGCAGAACCTACGATGGTCACGTCACGCACCTCGCTCTGCAGTTGGATGCCCCTCGCCGACCGGATGGAAGCAGGCGTGCCCCTTGCCGTCCCCGGTCGGGGTCCACTCCGGTGTCTGCGAACAGCTTGCGGTCGCGTGCGAGCACCGATTGCGGAACACACAGCCGTCCGGGAAACGTCCTGCCGGCGGCACCGTCCCGGGGATGGTCGTGAGACGGCCTCGCTCGTCGGTTTTCCGTACGTCGGATGCTCCGACCAGGCCTTGGGTGTAGCGGTGCTGCGGGCGAGTGAAGACGTCGCGGACGGGTCCGGTCTCGACGATTCGCCCGCCGTACATGACGATCACCCGTTCGCAGATGCTCGCGACCAGGGCCAGGTCGTGGGTGACGAAGAGCAGCGCGGAGTTGCGTTCCTGGACGCCGCGCAGGATCAGGTTGACGACCCGGGCTTGGACGGTGACGTCGAGCGCCGTCGTCGGTTCGTCGCACACCAGGAGCGCGGGATCGTTGGCGAGCGCCAATGCCAGCACGATTCGCTGCCGCTGGCCACCCGAGAAGTGATGCGGATAGGCCCTCGCGGCCTCCGCCGGGTTGGGGATGCCGACAGCATCGAGAAGCGCGACGGCCGCTGCATACGCCGAGCGCCTGTCCGGGCGGGTGCCGTGGATCAACATCGACTCACTCACTTGCTTGCCCACTCGCATTGTCGGGTTGAGGGCGGTCATCGGCTCCTGGAAGACCATCGCGACGTCCTTGCCGCGGACCTGCGACAGTTCCCGCTCGCGTCCGCCGACCATCTCCTTGGCCACGTCGTCGCCACGGCCCGGTCGCCTGAGCTGAACCGAGCCCCCGGCCTGAACGCCGTCGGGAAGCAGCGCCATGATGCTCAGCGCGGTCAACGACTTGCCCGATCCCGACTCGCCGATCAGTCCGACGCGCTCACCTTCGCCGAGCGTGAAAGACACGTTGTCGAGCAGTTGCAGGCCGGAGTCCGTGCGCACACTGAGATCTCTTACGTTCAGTACTTCTCTCCGACTTTGGTGCTCGGGTTCCGAGCTGTCTCCACTGGTGTCGGGCATCGCCTTCTCCACCGAGTCGGCGCGGGACGTCGTCGGCAACTTCATCGCCGGTCCTCCAAACGCGGATCGAAGATGTCACGGAGCCCGTCGCCGAGCAGGTTGAATCCCAGGACGGCCAGCGCGATCGCGATCCCGGGAATGAAGGCGAGTCGTGGAGCCTGCCACAGCAGCGTCTGGCTCTCCTGCAGCATCCGGCCCCATGAAGGGGTCGGCGGAGGGGTGCCGAGTCCCAGGAACGAGAGCGCTGCCTCACCCAGGATCGCGATCGCGAACAAAACCGATGACTGCACGATGATCAGGCCCGAAACGTTCGGAAGAATGTGGCGAACTCCGATCGCGACAGGCCTCCTGCCGACGACGCGAGCGGCGAGCACATACTCCGACTTCATCGCCTGCATGGTGCCGCCCCGGATCAACAGAGCGAAGCTGGGGATGCTCCCGATGCCGATCGCGATCATGGCGACCAGCGTGCTACCGCCGAAGATGGCCGCCAGCATGATCGCAAGCAGGAGCGACGGGAACGCGAGCAGCAGATCGTTGAATCGCATCGTCACCTCTCCCGCCCAGCGCCGCGAGGTCATTCCCGCGAAGATGCCGAGCGGGACCCCTGCCAAGGCGGCCAGCCCCACTGAGATCACGCCGACGAAGAGCGTCGTTCGAGCGCCGACCATCAACTGGCTGAAGATGTCGCGACCGAACTTGTCGGTGCCGAGCCAATGGTCGACCGACGGGGTCACCAAACGAGCGGAGGTGTCGACCTGCGTCGGATCGTATGGAGTCCATACGAATGACACCGCTGCCGCAAGGACGATCAGTCCCACGAACACGGAGCCGGCCACCAGGTTCGGGTTCCAGCGCCGGCGGTGGCGGCGACCGCGCAGCGACGGCGCGTCGTGGTGAGAGGCCCCTTCGGGCGTGGTTGCCGTCATGATGCCGCCCTGAGTCGAGGATCGATGATGACGTAGAGGATGTCGACGACGAGGTTGATCACAAGAACGGCGGCGACAAGGAGCATGACGACATCCTGGACGACGTTCAGGTCGCGAAGACCCACGCTGTCGGTGAGCAGACTGCCAATGCCGGGGATGACGAAAACACGCTCGATCACGACTGCGCCGAGCAGCAGGTAGACGAGCTGCAGCGCCAGAGCCGTCACCACGGGGACGGCGGCATTACGCAGCCCATGGTGAATCAGGGCCTGGGCGGGCTGCCGTCCTTTGGCACGTGCGGTTCGGATGTAGTCCTGTCTCAGCACGTCCAGGATCGAGCTCCGCACGTAGCGTGCAATGATCGCGCCCTGACACAGTCCGAGCGCCAGTGCCGGCAGAACGAGTTGCCGGGCGAACATCTCGAAGTCGTCCTGTGGCGATGTCCATCCGCTCGACGGCAGCCACCCGAGCCGAACCGCGAACAGCGTGACCAGCAGGATGCCGGCCAAGAAGGTCGGTACGGCAACGCCGACCTGCGACAGCGCGGACAGTGCCAACCCACTGGCCCTGCGGTGGCGCAACGCCATGACGGTCCCAAGGGGAATTGCGACAGCGATCGCCACGAGCATGGAAGCCCCGACGAGGATCAGGGTCACCGGAATCCTCGTGGCGATCTCAGGACCAATCGCGGTCTGGGTGACATACGAGGTTCCCGGGTGCAGCGTGATCAGCCCGCGCAGCCAGTCGAGATACCGTTCTGGCAGCGATTGGTCGAGCCCGAACTGCTCTCGGAGATGGGCCACGTCACTGTCGGTGGCGTTCAGTCCGAGCGCGACGCGGGCTGGGTCACCGGGCAATACGGCCATCAGACCGAAGACCACGATCGAGCTGGCCAGCAGGGTTGCCACGAAGATTCCGGTACGACGAGCGAGGTTCCACAACAGCATCAGGCTCCTCCTCCGATCGTGGTGACCGGGGGCGCCTGCGTCGCAGGCGCCCCCGCCTGGTGTGACAGTCTCATGAACCGTTTCGACTTACGAGCGGGATACGCCCGTCAGGTCGAAGGACTCGGTGACGCTGTTCTTCGGCAGGCCCTTGATGTCGTTGTCGGCGACCATGAGGTTCGGCATCAGCCAGAGCCAGTCGGCGGCCGCGTCGTCGACCAGCAGCTCCGACGCCTGCTTCATGTACGCAACCTGCTCGTCCGCAGTTCCGGCATCGGCCTTGTCGCACAGCGCCTTGAAAGCCGGGTTGCCGTAGTGGGTGTAATACGACTTGTCTTCGAAGACCGAGCAGATGTCACGCGGCTGGATGTGTCCGGTGATGTTCAGGTCGTACTGACCATCAGTGAAGACCTTCTGGAACCACACCGCCGGGAACTCCAACTGGGTGAGGTTGACCTTGAATCCGAGCTGTTGCAACTGGCTCTGCACAACCTGACCGCACTGCTGGTACGCAGGCAGGGTCGGGACTGTGAGTTGGATCGTCTGATCGGCCTCGCCGGATGCCGCCAGGAGCTGCTTGGCCTTGGCCGGGTCGTACGGATAGCGACCGGTGAGGTCCTCGTACCACGGGTCTGTGGGCGGAACCATGCTGCCGATCTGGGTGCCGTAGCCGGCGTAACAGGTGTCGATCAGAGCCCGGTGGTTGATGCCGTACTTGACGGCTTCACGCATGTCCTTGTTGGCCATGGGGCCCTGGGAATTGTTCATCGCCAGCAAGACCTCGAGGTTCGAGGTTCCCTGGACGATCTGGTACTTCGGATTGTTCTTGAACTGGTCGAGGGCGTCCGGGCTCTGGATCAGGCCGATGGCATTGATCGTGCCGCTGAGGAGGGCGTTGTTCGCGGAGGTGGCGTCCTTGAAGAACTTGAGAACGATGCTCGTGAAACCGGCCTTGTTCCCCCAGTAGTTGTCGTTGCGAGTCAGCGTGATGGAGTCACCGCGCTTCCAGCTGCCGAACTTGTACGGGCCGGTCCCGATCGCGTTGTTGGCGAGGTCGCCGACTCCGTTCGGGGTGAACATGACGCCGATGCGAGTGGTCATGCGGAAAAGCCAGTCGTTGCTCGGCCTGGAGAGGTTGACGACGAGTGTGTGGTCATCGTTGGCCGTCACGCTCTGCACCACGTCCATGGCGTCCTTGGACGAATCCGTCCAGGTCTTGACGCGCTCGATGGAGAACTTCGCGTCCTGCGCGGTGAACGGGTCACCGTTGCTGAAGGTTGCGTTGTCGACCAGGTGGAAGGTGTAGGTCTTCCGGTCGGGCGAGATGTCCCAGGACTTGGCAAGCGAGGGGATCAGGGCACCGTCCTGGTTCACCTTCACCAGCGTCTCGTAGACGTTGTAGAGAAGCGGGAGCGGAGAGTCGCCATTGCTGGTGAAGTCGAGTGTGGACGGTTCGCTCGGAAGGCCGACGGTCAGCGTCGTGTCGCTCGAGCTGGAGTTCGCGCCCGAACTCCCCCCGCCGCACGCGCCCACGACCAATGTCGCGACCAGGGTGACCGCAATCAATGCGATCTTCTTCGAGTAGGAACTCATTTCAGGTGCCTCCATGGGTTGCTGCGAGAAGGTGTAGCCGTCACGCGAGTCGATTGAGCCGCCGGAGCGATGCCGGCCGGCAAACTCACCGCTTGCAGACCTTGCGCCGCCGCAGCGAAGTGCCCCCACGCAACGAGCAAGCCAGTCATCTGTCGTGCACCCCAGAACCCTTGGTGACGAACCCGCAGCGTGCGCCCACAAGCCTTCAGCGCAGGTTCTTCATCAGCGCGACCCGCAAACCACAGGCTGAGGCGGTCCGGCATCTTCATGCGTCCTCCTGTGGGATCAGCTCGGGTCTTCACCGTGGTGTTCACTACAGTGTGAGCCGTAGCATGCCAGCGTGACCTGTCGAGTTCAACCCTTCGGATGCCTGTTTACAAGAATGTTTTTGAGCGAAACATGCCTGACCGCGCTACGAGCCCGCGCACTGGCAACAAGGCGTGAGCCAGTCAGAGGCGTGCTGTGGACTCACTCGCCCCGTGGATGTCGCCGCGAGTCACCGCGACGACAGAAAAGGATGCTCGGCCGGACAGAGGCGCCGCTCAGGGGGTGAGGGTTCCGGTGAGCATGGTGGTGCCGCGGGTGCGGAGTAGTTGGGTGAGGACGCGTTCGTTGGTGCCGAAGCATTCTTCGCGGC
>NZ_JAJKFK010000017.1 GCF_021653975.1 Amycolatopsis sp. GM8
AGTTCGGCGGTGTCCTACTCTCCCACACCCTGGCGGGTGCAGTACCATCGGCGCTGGTGGGCTTAGCTTCCGGGTTCGGAATGGGACCGGGCGTTTCCCCACCGCCAAAACCACCGAAACACTCACGAACACACCACAAGCCACAACACTGTGTGTGTTCAAGCATTCCCGTGTAGTTCCACACGGCATTCAGTTATCAACAACCACACGGGGTGTGGTGTCTCAGGACTGTAGAGTGGATGCGTAGCGATCTTTGTGGGCAAGTCCTCGGCCTATTAGTACCAGTCAACTCGAAAACACATTACTGTGCGTCCATTCCTGGCCTATCAACCCCATCGTCTCTAGGGGGCCTTAACCCACAAAGGGGTGGGAGACCTCATCTTGGAACAGGCTTCCCGCTTAGATGCCTTCAGCGGTTATCCCTCCCGAACGTAGCCAACCAGCCATGCCACTGGCGTGACAACTGGCATACCAGAGGTTCGTCCGTCCCGGTCCTCTCGTACTAGGGACAGCCTTCCGCAAGTCTCCTACGCGCGCGGCGGATAGGGACCGAACTGTCTCACGACGTTCTAAACCCAGCTCGCGTGCCGCTTTAATGGGCGAACAGCCCAACCCTTGGGACCTACTCCAGCCCCAGGATGCGACGAGCCGACATCGAGGTGCCAAACCATGCCGTCGATATGGACTCTTGGGCAAGATCAGCCTGTTATCCCCGGGGTACCTTTTATCCGTTGAGCGACACCCCTTCCACCAGGAGGTGCCGGATCACTAGTCCCGACTTTCGTCCCTGCTCGACCCGTCAGTCTCACAGTCAAGCTCCCTTGTGCACTTACACTCAACACCTGATTGCCAACCAGGCTGAGGGAACCTTTGGGCGCCTCCGTTACTCTTTAGGAGGCAACCGCCCCAGTTAAACTACCCACCAGGCACTGTCCCTCACCCAGATCATGGGCGTAGGTTCAGATTCCCAATCCGACCAGAGTGGTATTTCAACAATGACTCCACCAACACTAGCGTGCCAGCTTCACAGTCTCCCACCTATCCTACACAAACCGAACCGAAAACCAATACCAAGCTATAGTAAAGGTCCCGGGGTCTTTCCGTCCTGCCGCGCGTAACGAGCATCTTTACTCGTAATGCAATTTCGCCGGGCCTGTGGTTGAGACAGCCGGAAAGTCGTTACGCCATTCGTGCAGGTCGGAACTTACCCGACAAGGAATTTCGCTACCTTAGGATGGTTATAGTTACCACCGCCGTTTACTGGCGCTTAAATTCTCAGCTTCACCCCGAAGGATTAACCGGTCCTCTTAACGTTCCAGCACCGGGCAGGCGTCAGTCCATATACCTCGTCTTACGACTTCGCATGGACCTGTGTTTTTAGTAAACAGTCGCTTTCCGCTGGTCTCTGCGGCCAACCCACCCCAGCCCGTCAAGAGCTTCAGGTGCATTGGCCCCCCTTCTCCCGAAGTTACGGGGGCATTTTGCCGAGTTCCTTAACCACAGTTCACCCGATCGCCTTGGTATTCTCTACCTGACCACCTGTGTCGGTTTCGGGTACGGGCCACACATGTTCTCGCTAGAGGCTTTTCTCGACAGCATAGGATCACTCTACTTCACCACAACGGCTACGCATCACGCCTCACCCTTGATGCAGGGCGGATTTACCTACCCCACGGGCCACACGCTTACACCAGTACAACCACTCACTGGCGGAGCTACCTTCCTGCGTCACCCCATCACTCAACTACTACACACTCAGGCCCCACGCTCCCCCGTTTTAGTCCGAAGACCGCCACAGGTTTGGGTGGTTAGTATCATGCGCCTCGTCCTTGTCGACCACGCGCGGGTACGGGAATATCAACCCGTTGTCCATCGACTACGCCTGTCGGCCTCGCCTTAGGTCCCGACTCACCCTGGGCAGATTAACTTGACCCAGGAACCCTTGGTCATCCGGCGGCAGAGGTTCTCACTCTGCATTCGCTACTCATGCCTGCATTCTCACTCCCACACCCTCCACCCCTCGTTTCCACGGAGGCTTCACCGGGCGCAGGACGCTCCCCTACCCACCACACCCCTCGTTAGAAGTATTGGTGTAGTGACACGGCTTCGGCGGTGTGCTTAAGCCCCGCTACATTGTCGGCGCAGGACCACTTGACCAGTGAGCTATTACGCACTCTTTCAAGGATGGCTGCTTCTAAGCCAACCTCCTGGTTGTCTGGGCAATCCCACATCCTTTCCCACTGAGCACACACTTCGGGGCCTTAGCCGGTGTTCTGGGCTGTTTCCCTCTCGACGACGAAGCTTATCCCCCGCCGTCTCACTGCCACACTCTCACACCACGGTATTCGGAGTTTGGTTGACTTCGGTAACCCGGTAAGGCCCCTAGGCCACCCAGTAGCTCTACCCCCGTGGCGAAACATGCGACGCTGCACCTAAATGCATTTCGGGGAGAACCAGCTATCACGGAGTTTGATTGGCCTTTCACCCCTACCCACAACTCATCCCCCAGGTTTTCAACCCTGGTGGGTTCGGCCCTCCACACCGTCTTACCGGCGCTTCAGCCTGGCCATGGGTAGATCACTCCGCTTCGGGTCTAGACCACGCGACTCATACGCCCTATTCAGACTCGCTTTCGCTACGGCTACCCCACCCGGGTTAACCTCGCCACGCAGCACTAACTCGCAGGCTCATTCTTCAAAAGGCACGCCATCACCACACCACAAGGGTGCTCGGCTCTGACGGCTTGTAGGCACACGGTTTCAGGTACTCTTTCACTCCCCTCCCGGGGTACTTTTCATCTTTCCCTCACGGTACTAGTCCGCTATCGGTCACCAGGAAGTATTTAGGCTTACCGAGTGGTCCCGGCAGATTCACAGCAAATTCCACGAGCTCGCTGCTACTCGAGAACACCACCACACCACACCCACACAATTTTCGCGTACGGGACTCTCACCCACTACGGTCGCCCATCCCAAGGCGTTCCACTAACCATGCGGTGTCATGCCCAGACTGTCAGATCTGAGAAGGCAGGTCTCACAACCCCGAACACACAACCCCTGACAGGTATCACATGTGCCCGGTTTAGCCTCCTCCGCTTTCGCTCGCCACTACTCACGGAATCATTAGTATTTTCTCTTCCTACGGGTACTAAGATGTTTCACTTCCCCGCGTTCCCTCCACACCGCCTATATATTCAGCGGCGGGTAACACCTCATAACAGGTGCTGGGTTTCCCCATTCGGACACCCTCGGATCACAGCTCGGTTGACAGCTCCCCGAGGCTTATCGCAGCCTCCCACGTCCTTCATCGGCCCCTGATGCCAAGACATCCACCATGCGCCCATAACAACTTGACCACAAAGATGCTCGCATCCACTCTACAGTTCTCAAACACCACACCCACACAAACAACACCAGGGTGCACACCCCGAAGCGTGTTGCCTCAGGACCCAACAGCGTGCCAATGAACAATCACCGATCCGACCGGATCCAACACGTTCCACACCCACACACGGTGAGTAGTACTAGTCCTGACCCGCAGTCACACCAGTAACCATTACCAGTAGTTCCACAGTTCCTTGAGCATCCGGACAGGAACACAGGTGGTTCCTCAATCCGGCTACTCCACCATGTTCTCCGGAGAGGACTGGTGGAATGTGTGCTCCTTAGAAAGGAGGTGATCCAGCCGCACCTTCCGGTACGGCTACCTTGTTACGACTTCGTCCCAATCGCCAGTCCCACCTTCGACCACTCCCTCCCTTACGGGTTGGGCCGTGGGCTTCGGGTGTTACCGACTTTCATGACGTGACGGGCGGTGTGTACAAGGCCCGGGAACGTATTCACCGCAGCGTTGCTGATCTGCGATTACTAGCGACTCCGACTTCACGCAGTCGAGTTGCAGACTACGATCCGAACTGAGACCGGCTTTAAGGGATTCGCTCCACCTCGCGGTATCGCCACCCTCTGTACCAGCCATTGTAGCATGTGTGAAGCCCTGGACATAAGGGGCATGATGACTTGACGTCATCCCCACCTTCCTCCGAGTTGACCCCGGCAGTCCCCCACGAGTCCCCGCCATTACGCGCTGGCAACATAGGGCAAGGGTTGCGCTCGTTGCGGGACTTAACCCAACATCTCACGACACGAGCTGACGACAGCCATGCACCACCTGCACACCGGCCACAAGGGGGCCGACATCTCTGCCGGTTTCCAGTGCATGTCAAGCCCAGGTAAGGTTCTTCGCGTTGCATCGAATTAATCCACATGCTCCGCCGCTTGTGCGGGCCCCCGTCAATTCCTTTGAGTTTTAGCCTTGCGGCCGTACTCCCCAGGCGGGGCGCTTAATGCGTTAGCTACGGCACGGACAACGTGGATGTCGCCCACACCTAGCGCCCAACGTTTACAGCGTGGACTACCAGGGTATCTAATCCTGTTCGCTCCCCACGCTTTCGCTCCTCAGCGTCAGTATCGGCCCAGAGACCCGCCTTCGCCACCGGTGTTCCTCCTGATATCTGCGCATTTCACCGCTACACCAGGAATTCCAGTCTCCCCTACCGAACTCAAGCCTGCCCGTATCCACCGCAAGCTGAAGGTTAAGCCTCCAGTTTTCACGGTAGACGCAACAAGCCGCCTACGAGCTCTTTACGCCCAATAATTCCGGACAACGCTCGCACCCTACGTATTACCGCGGCTGCTGGCACGTAGTTAGCCGGTGCTTCTTATCCAAGTACAGTCACCCCGAAAGGCTTCGTCCTTAGCGAAAGAGGTTTACAACCCGAAGGCCGTCATCCCCCACGCGGCGTCGCTGCATCAGGCTTCCGCCCATTGTGCAATATTCCCCACTGCTGCCTCCCGTAGGAGTCTGGGCCGTGTCTCAGTCCCAGTGTGGCCGGACACCCTCTCAGGCCGGCTACCCGTCGTCGCCTTGGTAGGCCATCACCCCACCAACAAGCTGATAGACCGCGGGCTCATCCCATACCGCCGGAGCTTTCCACCACCCCCCATGCAGAGAATGGTCCTATCCGGTATTAGACCCAGTTTCCCAGGCTTATCCCAAAGTACAGGGCAGATTACCCACGTGTTACTCACCCGTTCGCCACTCAACCACCCAAAGATGGTCGCGTTCGACTTGCATGTGTTAAGCACGCCGCCAGCGTTCGTCCTGAGCCAGGATCAAACTCTCCAACAATG
>NZ_JAJKFK010000018.1 GCF_021653975.1 Amycolatopsis sp. GM8
TGGATCCATGAGACCTGGATGAGTTGTTTGCCGTTTTTGCGGGTGACGAGGTTGCCGCGGCCGGGGGGCATGGGGCCGGGTTTGACGGTGCCGATGAGGGCGCCTTCGTCTTTGTTGCCGTTCATGACGAGGCCGGGGGCGGCGATTTCTTTGAGTTTGCCGATGATGGGGTCGTAGGAGGCGCGGGCGGCGCCGCCGGTGCGGCGGGCGACGATGACGTGCAGGCCGACGTCTTTGGCTTGGGGGAGGTATTCGGCGAGGGGTTTGAGGGGGTTGGTGGTTTGGGTGGCGACCAGGTCGTAGTCATCGACCAGCACGAACAATTCCGGGCCTTTCCACCAGGATCGGTTGCGGAGTTGTTCCTGGGTGACGTCGGGGCCGGGCAGGCGCCGGTTCATTGACCCGGCGACGTCTTTGATCATCCCGTCCAACTGGTTGGCGGAGACGGCATACCCGAGGAGGTGGTTGCCTTCGATGACGCCGAGCATGGTGCGCCGGTAGTCGACCAGCACGATGACGGCTTCTTTCGCGGTGTAGCGGTCGGTGATGCCGCGGGCGATCTGCCGCAACAGGTTCGTCTTGCCCGACTCGCCGTCGGCGAACGCGAAAAAGTGCGGGTCGGCGTCGAAGTCGAGGTAGGCGGGGGCCAACTCGTCTTCGTTGATGCCGATCGGCACCAACCGGGTGTGCCGCTGTTTGTCCATGGACAGGACCTCGTCGTAGCCGATCTGCTCGGGCAGCAGCCGCACCTGCGGCGCGATCCGCCCCGACCAGGCGGCCTGAATCTTCCCGACCGCGTCGGCGACACCGCCGGCGAGGTCCTCGGTGTCACTCCCGCCATCGATACGCGGGAGGCCGGTGAGCATTTGCAGGCGTTCACGGGTCAACCCGCGGCCGGGGCGGCCTTCGGGGACGTTGACCGCGGTCCGCCGATCGATATCGGATTCACTGGGGTCACCCAGGCGGAGTTCGAAGCGGGTGCCGAGCATGTCCTTGATCGCCGGCCGGATGTCCGCCCACCGGGTGGAGGCGATCACCACGTGGATCCCGTAGGCCAAACCCCTCTGGGCGAGGGCGGTGATTTGGGGTTCCAACTCATCAAAATCGTCCCGCAACGCCCGCCACCCGTCCACGATCAGGAACGCATCCCCGAACGGGTCCTGCTCCGGGCTAATCTCGCCGCGTCGTTTCCGGTTCCGGAACTCCGTCATCGAATCCACCCCCAACGTCCCGAACAGGCCCTCCCGCTCGTTCGCCAGAGTGTTGAGTTCGGCGATGATCCGCCGTGCCTTGTCCGGTTCCCGCCGGGCGACGGCGACCCCACCGACGTGGGGCAGGCCGGCCAGGCCGGTGAGGGTGCCGCCGCCGAGGTCGACACAGTAGAACTGGACCTCTTCCGGGGTGTTCGCCAACGACAACGACATGACCAGGGTCCGCAACAGGGTCGACTTCCCGGATTGCGGGCCCCCCACGATCACCCCGTGCCCGGCCGCGCCGGAGAAATCCGCCCACAACGGGTCCCGGCGCTGCTCGAACGGGCGATCCACAATCCCGATCGGGACCTGCAACTTCCCATTCCCGAAAAACCCCACCGGCGACAACCCGCGGTCCTCGGTCGGATTCAAATTCGGCAACAGGGTGTCGAGGGAGTTGGGTTCGTTCAACGGCGGCAACCACACCTCATGCGCCGGTGGGCCCTGACCCACCAACCGCTCCACCATCACCTCAAGCTCACTCGGCTCCGACGCCTCCTCCGACGACCTCTTCGGCTCCGGCTCCGGCGCCTCGACCACCGGCTCCGGCTCCGGCTCTGGGGGGAGGTCGACGAAGTCGGGGACAAACAGTTGAGGCCGTTTATCGGCGCGCACCACACTGGACACCGGGCCGGCCGCTTTGATCCCGGCCGGGCGATACGGTCCCGACACATACGACGCCTTGAACCGCACCATCGTCGACGTGTCGTACTTCAAATACCCCGATCCGGGGATCGACGGGAGTTCGAAGGCGTCCGGCACCCCGATCGCCGCCCGGGATTCGGCGGCGGAGAACGTTTTCAACCCGATGCGATACGACAGGAACGTGTCCAGGCCACGCAGTTTGCCCTCTTCCAGGCGTTGCGACGCGAGGAGCATGTGCATTTGCAGGGAACGGCCGACCCGGCCGATCTGCAGGAAAATATCGATGAAGTCCGGCTTCGCCGTCAACATCTCCGAAAACTCGTCAATACAAATAAACAACGCCGGCAGTGGATCCAGATCAGCCCCGTTCTCGCGGGCCTTCTCATAATCCCACACATTCTTGTAATTCCCCTTCGCCAACACCTCCTGGCGACGAGACACCTCCCCCGCGATCGCATCCTTCATCCGATCCACCAACGTCAAATCCCCCGCCAGGTTGGTGATCGTCGCCGCCACATGCGGGGCCTTATCCAACCCCAGGAACGTGGCACCACCCTTGAAGTCCACCAAAATCATGTTCAACGCCGTACTCGAATGGGTGGCCAGCAAACCGAGGACGAGGGTGCGCAGGAACTCCGACTTCCCCGACCCCGTCGCCCCAATACACAACCCGTGCGGCCCCATCCCCTCCATCGCGGCTTCCTTGATGTCGAGTTCGACGGCCTGCCCGAACTCCCCCACCCCAAACGGCACCCGATACCGATCCCGCACCGGCCGCGGCCGCCACGCCTGCTGCACGTCGAAGGTCATCGGGTCGCCGGGGATCCCGAGTAGCTCCAACAGGGTCGGGTTCGACAACAGGGGCTCATCCGAACTGGCCTCCTCCGCCGCCGACCCCACCCGGAACGGCGAAATCTTCCGCGACAGGGCCTCGCACTCGATCACACTCAACGTGTCCGGCCGCCCAAACCACTCCACCCCACCCGCACTCCGCGCCCCCACCCGGGTCGGCTCCACCACCAACCGCAAACCACGACGCGCCGCCAAATTCCCCAACGAATCCGACAAATCAATCAAAGTGACGCCGACCAGGCCCTCCTCCAGAATGATCTGCTCCTCCCGCGTCACCTCCCCATCATCAATCACAATCACCACATGCGGCTGATCCGGATTCGGTGTCGCGTTCCGCGAAAACCGCGGCCGATCCCGCAACTCACCATCCAACCACGCCTCAATCTGCCCCAACGATCCCGCCATCATCCGCAACTGCCCAATACCATCCGACAACTCCGGATGCTGCACATGCGGCAACCACTTCGCCCACTCCCACTCCCCCTTCGCCCGCCCCCCCGTCACAAACCCAATCACCACATCATCACAAGAATGAAACGTCACCAACTGCGCCAACAACGCCCGCGTCACACCCCGCGTCAACTCCCGATCACCCTCCACACTCACCGCCGCAAACCCACGCAACGTAATCTGCGTCGGCAAATCCGACACAATCGAATGCGCCCGCACAAACCGACGCAACGCCAACGTCGCAATCGGCTCCAACTCATCCACCGGCCCCGTCTGCGGCGGCACCAACCGCGTCGCCAACCGATGCGAACTACGCCCCACCCTCAAATGCAAAAAATCCCCATCACTCCCCCGCCGCTCCCACATCCGCCGCGACGCCGCCAACGACCACAACGCCCCCGGATCCGGATGCACCCACTCCAACGCCGCCCGCTGCTCCCCCATCGACTCCCGAGCACGCTCACGCATCTGACCCAAATACCGCAAATAATCCTTACGATCCTC
>NZ_JAJKFK010000019.1 GCF_021653975.1 Amycolatopsis sp. GM8
TGAGGTGCTCCGAGGTTTCCGGACATGTCTTCCAAGTAGGCTGGTGGAGGATCCGGAGGAGTTTTTATGGCCAGGAGACAGAGAAGGTATTCGCCGGAATTGAAGGCCGAGGTGGTGAAGGCGGTCCTGGAGGGTGGGCTGAGTTTCACTGAGGCGGCGCGTGATTTTGATGTGGTCCCGCAGACGGTTCACAACTGGGTGTCGGCCGAGAAAAAGAAGAGGGATCAAAGTCAGCCGGCTGGGGGTCGGGAAGCCGAGTTGGAACGGCGTGTCGCGGAACTGGAGCGGGAAAACGCGTTCCTGAAAAAAGCGGCGGCCTTCTTCGCGAAAGAACAACGGTAGCGCAGCGTTACGCGTGTATCGCGGCGGAGAAGGCCCATTTTGGTGTGACCTGGATGTGCCGACTGCTCGGCGTGTCCCGCTCGGGATTCTATGATTGGGAGCGTCGGAAGGTATCGACGCAGGCGCGACGCCGAGAAGTGCTGACCGAGCACATTCGCGCAGTGTTCGCCGCGTCGTATCGCACCTATGGTTATCGGCGTGTGCACGCCGAGCTGATGCGCAGCGGGGTGCGGGTGGACGACGAGCTGGTACGACGGCTCATGCGGGCCGCACGACTATGTCCCGTGCAGGTCAAGCCCAGGCGAGGGTTGACCGTGGCCGCCCGCACCGCAGGAGTGATCCCGGACCTGGTCAAGCGGGACTTCACCGCGGCGGCGCCAGGGAAGAAGCTGGTCGGTGACATCACGCAGATCAACACCGGCGAAGGAACACTGTACCTCGCAACGGTGATCGACTGTTATTCGAAAAGTATTCTGGGATGGTCTGTGGATAAGCATTACAACGCGGGAATTGTGTCTGCGGCGATGACAATGGCGGCTGGCCGTATCCGGCTACCTGACGGAGCGATCTTTCACTCCGACCGCGGCAGCCAATACACCTCCTACGAGTTCTCCCGCCTGCTGCGCCAGGAAGGTGTCCGTCAATCCGTCGGGCGGACCGGAATCTGCTTCGACAACGCCATGGCCGAGTCATTCTTCGGGAAACTGAAGACGGAATGGATACACCACCGATCTTTCGCCACCCGAGCAGAGGCGCAACGCGAGGTCATCAAGTTCGTCGAAGGCTTCTACAACACACGCCGGTTGCATTCAGCGTTGGGATACCGGCCACCACTCGAAGCGCTCGACGAATGGTTCACCAAACACCAAGCAGCATGATACAGTCCGTTTGAGCCGCGTCCGAAATTTTCGGAGCACATCA
>NZ_JAJKFK010000002.1 GCF_021653975.1 Amycolatopsis sp. GM8
CCGCCAACGACCACAACGCCCCCGGATCCGGATGCACCCACTCCAACGCCGCCCGCTGCTCCCCCATCGACTCCCGAGCACGCTCACGCATCTGACCCAAATACCGCAAATAATCCTTACGATCCTCGTTCATCTCCGCTTTCTTCGCCCCACCACCACGTCCACCACCGGCGAACATGCCGCCCATCGACATCAGCATCATCATCGGGAACAACAGGGTGGTCGGGTTGCGCGCGGCCGATCCACCGCTGGTGAACATCACGGTGACCATCCCCAGGGTGGCCACGATCATGACGACCGGTAGCAGCTTCTGCACGACGTTGCCCGGGATGGTCCGGGGCACCTCGGGCGGCGGCTCGAGGTGCACCTCACCGCCCGGCGGGCGCGGCGCGGCCAGGCGTGGTGTCTTCTTGAACTGCAGCGTGCTCACCGAAGGACCCCTCTTCACCGTCGACGCCCGGACATCTGCCTGGTCCAGGGCCGTGCCCAACGTTAGCGAACCCGGCGGGGCAGGTGGGGCAATACCGCCCAAGCCGGGCCTCTTGTTGTGGAAACCCACCCCACGAGACCCCAGGTGCGTTAATACTAGGGGCGCCCACGGGCGGTCCGGTACGTCTCGGCGGGTGGCGGGGTACGAAGAACCGCGCCAGTTCGGTATAAGTAGCCCGCAGCATTCTCTTCTTTAGGGGGGCACCCAGGTGGCAACGGGCACGACGGTATTCAGCAGGGTCACGGTGGTCGCGCCGAACACCCGGATCGACGTCGCGCTGCCGGCCGACGTCGCGGTCGCCGACCTGCTGCCGATGTTGCTGGACATGGCCAAGGAGACCACCCCCGACGGCGGTGCCCGGCACGGCGGCTGGTCGCTGGCCAAGCTGGGCGACGGGCCGCTGGACCCGGCCCGCACGCTCGCGTCACTCGGGGTGGTCGACGGTGAGCTGCTCCAGCTGCGCCGGCGCAACGACAACCCGCCGCCGCCGCTCTACGACGACGTGGTGGACGCCATCGCGGACGCGGACCCGGACAGCTTCCGGCCGTGGACCAAGGAGACGGCGAACCGGATCGGGCACGTCGCCGGCGGGCTCGCGCTGATCGCCGCCGCGATCGCGCTGTTCCTGGGCGGCCCGCTGTTCGGCGGCAACGGCATCGCCGCGGCGCTGACAGCGGGTGTCGCGGCCATCGCCTGCCTCGCCGTCGGCGCGACCATCACGAACGCCTACCACGCCGAGAAGACCGGCGTGGTGATCGCCGCCGCGGGCGCGCTGCCGTTCGCGTTCGTCGCCGGGTTCAGCGCCGTGCCGGGGCTGACGATCCGGGCGAACCTGCTGCTCGGCAGCGGTCTCGTGGTGATCGTCGCGGCCGTCGCGATCATGATCATGGGCGCGGGCATCACGACGTTCATCGCCGCGGCCACCGCCGGGGTCATCGGCGTGCTGGCGTTCACGGCCGCGACGCTGATCTCGACCCCCGCACCGGGGATCGCGGCCGGCACCGCGGCGGTCGCGCTCGCGGCGATCTCGGTGCTGCCGAGGGCCACGATCTGGCTCGCCAAGCTGCCGCTCCCGCATGTGCCGGGCACCGCGGAGGAGCTAAAGGAAGACGACGCGTACCCCGACTACGCCGATATCGAGCGGCGTACCGCGGTCGCGCACAACTACATGACCGGCCTGCTCGTCGGCTGTGGCGGGGCGACCGCGATCGCCGCGATCATCACCGCCACCGCGCCGGGCGTCTTCGGGATCATCACCGCGGTCATCGCCACGCTCGTGCTGCTGCTGCGGGCGCGCTCGTACGCCAACGGCGCGCAGGCGGTCGCGCTGCTGACCACCGGGATGGTTTCCGGCGGGGGCATCCTGATCGGCTGGATGATCACGCAGAGCCCGATGGGACGGCTGCTGTGGGTGTTCGGCGCGCTGGTGATCATCGCCGCCGGTTCCCTGGTGGTCGGCGTGATCTTCCCGAACCAGCGCTTCTCGCCCCCGCTGCGCCGCACGGTCGAGATCTTCGAGGCCATCTGCATCGCGACGGTGCTTCCGCTCGCGCTCGCGGTCATGGGCCTCTACACCGCGCTGCGCCACGTCTCGTTCGGCTGAGAGGAATCACGCGCGTGCGTACCTTGGGGGTACCCGGCCGGTCCGCGGTCGTTCTGCTCGCCGGCGCCTTCGGGGTGCTCAGCCCGCTGAGCGCACTGGCCCAGACCACGGCGGCGGGGAACCAACCGTGGGCCCCGCCGCCGGTGAGCGCCGGCGTGCCGGACGACGGTGGCGGGCAACAGCCGATCCAGTTCACGCAGTCGACCGCGTGCGTCACCCGCGACCTCAACAACAACATCGTGCCGCGGGAAAAGCCGTGGGGTCAGCAGTACCTGCAGATCGAGCAGGCGCAGAAGCTCGCGATCGCGGATCGCGGCAGCGCGGGCGGCGGCATGAAGGTCGCGGTGATCGACACCGGCGTGACGCAGCATCCGTTCTTCAGGTTCGGGGTGGCGTCCGGCGGTGACTACGTCGACGCGTCGAAGCGCGGGCTCGAGGACTGCGACGGGCACGGCACCGAGGTCGCCGGCATCATCGCCGCGAACACCCCGGCCGACATCGGCTTCAAGGGCGTCGCGCCGGACGCGCAGATCGTGTCGATCCGGCAGTCGAGCCAGAACTACAAGGCGCCCGACAACCAGTCCACGCCGCCCGCCGGCGGGGGCGGCCAGTCGGGCGGGAACAGCAACGGTGGCCGTGAGCAGGGCCAGGGCGCGGGCAACACGCACACGCTCGCCCAGGCCGTCGTGCGCGCGGCGAACCTCGGCGTGAACGTGATCAACATGTCGGTGGACAACTGCCGTCCCTCGGGCACGCCGATCAACTCCGGTGAGCGGGAGCTGCAGGCGGCGGTCCACTACGCGGTGGCCACGAAGGACGTCGTGGTCGTGGCCGCGGCGGGCAACACCTCGGACAGCTGCAAGCAGAACAACCAGCCCGACCCGAACAAGCCGCAGTCGATCGTCAGCCCGCCGTGGTTCTCCGACGACGTGCTGTCGGTCGCCGCGATCGACGAGACCGGCGGGGTGGCGCAGTTCAGCATGAACGGCCCGTGGGTGAGCGTCGCCGCGCCGGGCACGAACATCACCTCGCTCGACCCGTCGGCGGGCACGAACGCGCTGGCGAACCAGGTCGTCGAGAGTGGCAACCTGCAGCCCATCCAGGGCACGAGCTTCGCGGCGCCGTATGTGGCCGGGCTGGCCGCGCTGGTGCGGGCGCAGTTCCCGAACCTGAGCGCACGCCAGGTCGTCCGGCGCATCGAGGCAACCGCGCAGCATCCCGGCGCGCCCGGCGGGCGGGACAACTTCGTCGGGTACGGCGTGATCAACCCGGTCGCGGCGCTGACGGCCATCGTGCCGGCCGAAGAGGGCATCCCGGCGGCGAAGGCCGAGCAGTTGCCGTCCGGCCTGCCACCGGCGGCGCACAAGAACTGGACGCCGACCATCGTGGCGCTGGCCGGCACCGGTGGTGGCCTGCTGGTCCTGCTGGTCACCCTGTTCGTGGTGCACACCATCCGGCGGAACCGCCCGGCGAACAGCTGATTGGTATTATTATACCGACCAGTGCTAGGGTTGCGGTATAACTATACCGACACCTGAGGACTCGAGGTACTCGTGATCGAACTGAAGACGCCTGCCGAGATCGAACGGATGCACGTCACCGGGCGGTTCGTCGCCGACGTGCTCTCCGAGGTCGCCCGGCTCGCCGACGTGGGCGTCAACCTGATGGACCTGGAGCACCACGCGCGCGGCATGATCAAGCGACGCGGGGCGGTGTCGTGCTACTGGGACTACGCGCCGTCCTTCGGCAAGGGCCCGTTCCGCAACGTCATCTGCCTGTCCGTCAACGACGCCGTGCTACACGGCCTGCCCCACGACTACACCCTGCGGGACGGGGACGTGGTGACCGCGGACCTGGCGGTCACCATCGACGGCTGGGCGGCCGACTCGGCGCGCACGGTCATCGTCGGCACGGCCGCCGAGGAGGACCTGCGGATCATCCGCGCCACCGAGGAAGCGCTGGAGGCCGCGATCGACGTGGCGCGCCCGGGCAACCGCATGGGTGACATCTCGGCGGCGATCTGGGCGGTGGCCCAGGACTACGGCTATCCGGTCAACACCGAGTTCGGCGGGCACGGCATCGGCCGCACCATGCACGAGGACCTGCACGTGTCCAACAAGGGCACGGCAGGCCGCGGCATGAAGCTCCGGCCGGGGCTGACCCTCGCGCTCGAACCCTGGTTCGCCGCCACGACCGACGAGATCGTCTACGACCCCGACGGCTGGACCATCCGGTCCGCCGACGGCTCGCGCACGGCGCACTCCGAGCACACGATCGCCGTCACCGATGAGGCCGCACTGGTGCTCACGCGCCCGTAGGTCCGGATAGGTCAGTTACCGCTGCCGCCGGCACCCGCCGTCGCCGCCTGGCTCTGCCCGGTCGGGAAGGTGCCGGCGTTCGGGTTGACCGGGATGTCGTCGTAGCTCTTACCCGCGTCGATCACGTTCAGCGACGAACCCGTCGGCAGCAGCTGCAGGATCGCGTCCGGCGCCGGACGCGGCGGCGGGTTGCCGAGGCCGAGGCCGTTCAACGTGTTCGCGTTGGGAATGCCGTAGACCAGACCATTGTCGGTGACCAGGCTCATCGGGCCCTTGCCGAACGTCTCGGCCGCCGTCGCGGACTGGACCACCGCGCCGCGGCCCGGCGGCATGAAGAAGTGGTCGATCTTGAGCCCGGTCGGGCCGGGCTTGCCGATGTCGATCAGCTTCGCGTTCGCCGGCACCGGCAGCGCCTCGCCGACCGAGACGACGGTGTGCGGCTGGTTGTTCACGATGCTCCAGCCCAGGCACGTGGTGGGGAACTTCAGCGGGTCGAGCACCGTCGGCACGACCGAGGGCATCGTGGTCACCTGCAGCGCGCCGGGGTCCGACGGCAGGATCTGCTGGATGCCGTTGATCTCGTTCGGGCTGACCACCGGCAGGTTCTTGCCGCCCGCCTGCCCGGCCTGGATGAGGTCACCGACGGCAGGCTCCACGCGCTGGATTCCGTTCGTCAGCACCACGAACACGTCCTGCGCGCCGCTCGCCCTGTTGACCTTGAACACGCTGCCGACCCGCAGCCCCTCGGACCGCAGCTGCGAGAACTGCGACGCGGCGCCCTGGTTCTGCGCCGTCGGCGGCACCAGCGGGGTGACCTCCGGGATGGCGTTCAGCAACCCGATCGAGATGTGCCGGACCAGCGGCTGGCTCAAGTTGAACACCGACAGCACCGCGTCCTGTTTGGGGTCGACCTCGGCCCGGACGGTGTTCGCGTTGGGGTCGTTCGGGTTGCTCGGCAGCCGGTAGATCAAATAGAACTTGCCGTTGTCCGCCTTGGCGAGCACGGCCGAGTCGATCGACAGCTCGTTGCCCAGGCTGGGCACGCCCGCGAACACCGTGGTCTCCGACTTCGCCTGGTCCCGCTGCAGTTTCTCCGGCAGGTCCTTGTTGATCGTCAGGTTGTCGCACACGCCCCAGTTGTCGCTGATCCGCTGGGCGGCCGTGGGCAGCAGCTGCGGGCCGTCCACGATGCCGGTCCGCCGGTTGTGCGGGATGTCCTTGAGCGCGTCGTCGGGGACCACGGTCGGGTCCGTCGCCTGCGCGCCCCCGCCCTGGGCCTGGGACATCAGCAGCAGCCGCGCGGAGGCGAGGTTGAACGTCGGCGTGAGCGACTTCGGGTTGCCCGAAACCACGTAAATCGTGCCCGAAGTCTTGCCGATGACGATCCCCGAATCGGGGACCGACGGCGACGGGCTGATCAGGCCGAAGATCACGAACCCGACCACGCCCAGCAGACCGAGGATGAAGCCGACGAGGGTGGCCCGGCCGTGCGAACGCATGGGGTCGTGCAGCATGACCGAATCGCGCCGGACCAGGGCCGACTGCATGCGGCGCAGTACGAACCGGTACGCCTGGACCTGAGATTTGGTTGTCGGTGTTGACGCCATTCTGGACCTACAGCTCCCCGAGTCGCGGTACGGTTCCGCAGGATAACCGTAGGGGAACCGTACTGGTGCAGGATTCACGGAACTCGGGCTAGGGTTCGCTTGCCGTACAGCTGCAGACGAGGGGAAGAAAGCGCGGATGTCCGTCACCACGCCGCCACGACCGGGCGGGCCTCCCGGCTCGCCGCCGCCCCGGCGCCCGGGCCCGCCACCACGTCAAGGCGGGCCAGGTGGTCCCGGGGGCGGGATGCCGCCGCGCGGTCCCGGCGGACCAGGAGGCCCCGGCGGTCCTGGCGGGCCTGGTGGGCCGGGAGGTCCCGGCGGGCCTAGTGGTCCGGGAGGCCCCGGCGGTCCTGGCGGTCCCCCGCCGGCGCGGCCGCAGCAGCCGTCCGGTGGTGCGGCCCCGGCGCCGGTCGCACCCCCCGCACACCGGCGGCGCACGGGCGCCAGTCTCGGCCCGTTCCCGGTGCTCAACCTGGTCGTGCTGGAGATCGGCGTCGCGATCGGCCTGATCCTGCTCTCGATCAACAAGTCGCTGCTGTACGTGGCCATCGGCGTCGCCGCGGTCGCGCTGCTGATCGCGATCATGCGGTGGGGCGGCACGTGGTTCACCCGCTGGCTGGGGCTGACCATGCGTTACACGTTCCGCTCGCACGACCGCACCGCGACGCCGCCACCGCCGAACGTCGAGCCGAACCAGGACGAGTCGGTGACCGGACCGGAGGACGCGCGGGTCAGCCTGCTGCGCCTCGTCGTGCCGGATCTCGTTGTGGCACACGGTATCGACCACGAACGCGGGGCAGTCGGGCTGGCCTGGCACGACGGCACCTGGACCGCCGTGCTGCTGGTCGAACCGACACCGGCGCTGATCACCCAGGCCGGTGGCGCGCCCAGCCTGCCGCTGTCCGCGCTCGCGCCGTGTCTGGAGGACCGCGGCGTGGTGCTCGACTCGATCCAGGCGATCTGGCATACGTACCCGGGTAGCGCGGCGCTGCCGTCCGAGTCGCCCGCGCTCAGTTCGTACATGGAGGTGCTGGGCCCGCTGCCGGCGGCCGCCCGGCGCACGACGTGGGTGGCGATCCGGCTCGACCCGCGGCGCTGCCCGGCGGCGGTGCGGGAACGCGGCGGCGGTGTCGTCGGTGCGCACCGCGCGCTGATCGGCGCGTTGTCCCGAGTGCGCAATGCCCTGGAATCGCAAGGCGTGCCGACCCGGCCACTGGACCCGGACGAGCTGTTGCGGGCCGGTATCTCCGCGGCCGAGCTGGCCTCGGTCGCCGGCAATGACGGCCGGATCGGGCTACGCGAGAACTGGACCAGCGCGACCGCGGCCGGCATCGGCCACGCGAGCTACGCGGTCACCAGCTGGCCGAAGGGCAAGATCACGACCAGCCTGAACGCGCTGACGAGCGTGCGGGCCCTGTCCGCGACCGTGGCACTGTCGATCTCGCCCGCGGACGACGAGGGCCAGATCGGGCTGCGCGGCGTGGTCCGGATGAGCGCGCGGAACCCGCGCGAGCTCGGCGCGGCCAACGACCGGCTGTCCACTTTGGCCGATCGGGCCGGGGTTTCGCTGCGGCCGCTGCGCGGTCTGCAGATCGAGGGACTCTCGGCGACCTTGCCGATGGGAGGCACGGCATGAGCGCTGACGACCGGAGGGAGGAAGCGCTCCAATCGACACAGCGCCGTCGTGCCTCATGGGCGTCGTCGCAAACCGAGGTACGAGGGAAGCGAGGACGCCCATGAGTTTGCGGTTGCGGGATCCGGGCCGGAACAACGGGGTGGCGCCGGAGTTCACGGTGGACCCGAAGCTGCTCGACGCGATCAGCCCCTCCGGTGACCGGGGCGGGATCGTCGTCGGGTCAGGGCTGAACGGCGAACCGCTGACGATCTCGGCGCTGCGGTCGATGCCGACGCGCATCGTGCTCGTCGGTGGTCTGTACCTCGCGCGCCAGGTGGCGCTGCGGGCGATGGCGGTCGGCGCGTGGGTGGTGATCGCGACCGGGCGCCCGGCGGCGTGGCAGGTGCTGCCGCAGGCCGCGGGCAGCGGGCCGAACGGGCGGCCGTCGCCGCTGGTGCAGATCCGGCGGCTGTCGCCGGTCGAGCTGCCCCGGCCCTCGGAGGACGCGCCGCTGCTCGTGGTGACCGACGGCGGCCCGACGCCGCAGGACCTGTTCCCGCCGCGCTCGCCGTGGCAGACGACGGTGTACGTGCTGCCGTACCTGCACCCGCAGGCGACGACGATCGCGAACGCCGCGGACATCGTGCTGATGCAGCGGCTGCCGGTCGGCCAGTCCGAGCTGGCGGCGCGGATCTGGCGGCTGCCGCCGCAGATGATGCGCCAGCTGACCACGCTCAAGGACGATCAGGTGGTGGCGCTGGGCGCGAACCTGTGGCGCCCGCTGCGGCTGGTCACCACCCAGAAGGAACAGCAGCTGCTGGGCCCGGTCCGCCGCGGCGACTGATCAGCGCGCGTCGGAGGGGTCGCGGACGGCGCGGGTCTGCTCGGCCCGCGCCGCGAGTTCCTCGTCCGGCGGATAGTCCACCGCGGTCAAGGTCAAGCCGTGCGGCGGGGCGACGGCGCTGTCCCGGATCCGGCTCCGCAGCACGGAAACCGGCCAGTCGGCGGGCCGCCTGCCGTCGCCGACCATGAGCAGCGCGCCGACCAGGCTGCGCACCATCGAGTGGCAGAAGGCATCCGCGGACAGCCGGGCCTCGACGAGATGCGTGTCCAGGCGATGCCAGGTGAATTGCTGCAGTTCGCGGACCGTCGTGCTGCCCTCGCGCTGCTTGCAGAACGCCGCGAAGTCCCGCAATCCCAGCAAAGCCCCGGAAGCCTCGTTGAGCGCGTCCAGGGACAGCGGACGGCCCCAACCGAGAGTGTCGCGTCGTACCAACGGATCCACGCCCCACGGGGCATCTGAGACCCGGTAACGATAGTGCCGGCGCACGGCCGAGAACCGCGCGTCGAAGCCCGGCGGCGCGACGCGGGCCGACAGCACCCGCACATCGCCGGGCAGGTACCGGTTCCAGCGATGGCACATCCGCGCCAGATCCGGGATCCCGTGCTCGTCCACCGGCATCCGCCCCACAGCAGCGGGCAACGGCACGACATCGACGTGCACGACCTGACCGCTCGCGTGCACCCCGGCGTCGGTCCGCCCGGCCACCACGACCGAACGCGGCACCGACTCCCCCGGCGGCTGCTTGGCGAGCGCGTCCTCGATCAACCCCTGCACGGTGCGGCGCCCCGGCTGCCGGGCCCAGCCGGAGAAATCCGTGCCGTCGTAGCTCAGGTCCAGGCGCAGACGAACGAGCCCGCCCTCCCTGGCGGGAGAAGCGGGCTCGTTACCTGGACTGGCGGCTGCCGTCAGGACTCGTCCTTTTTGGACTCGTCGGCGGCGGTCTCCTCAGCGGCCTCGGTGGTGGCCTCCTCGGTCTCCTCGGCCTCGGCGGCGGGAGCCTCGGTGTCCTCCGTGGTCTCCTCAACGGGAGCCTCGGTGACCTCCGTCGTCGCCTCGTCCTTGGCGAACCGGGTGTTGCGCGCCTTCTCGGCCTCGGCGGTCACGGTCTTCTCGGACACCAGCTCGATGACCGCCATCGGGGCGTTGTCGCCCTTGCGCGGGATCGTCTTGGTGATCCGGGTGTAACCGCCGCTGCGGTCCGCGAAGAACGGCCCGATCTCGGCCAGCAGCTTGTGCACCACATCCTTGTCGCGGATGACCCGCTGGATCTGGCGCCGGTTGTGCAGGTCGCCGCGCTTGGCCTTGGTGATCAGCTTCTCGGCGAGCGGGCGCATCCGGCGAGCCTTGGCCTCGGTGGTGGTGATCTTGCCGTGCTCGAACAGCGACGTGGCGAGGTTCGCCAGGATCAACCGTTCGTGGGCCGGAGATCCACCGAGACGGGGGCCCTTCGTGGGGGTGGGCATTGCTTCTCCTCGTTCAGCTTCGCGGCTGGCCGCGCCCGTCCACTATGGAAGTCCACAGTGGACGAACGGGTTACAGCTGCTCCGTCTCTGCGTAGTCCTGGCCGTCGTCGTGGCCAGCATCGGAAATACCGTCGACGCTGTCGGACCAGCCTTCGCCGTCGTAGCTGGCGGCGGCGGCCGTCGGGTCGAACCCGGGCGGGCTGTCCTTGAGCGCCAGGCCCAGGCCCACCAGCTTCAGCTTGACCTCGTCGATCGACTTGGCGCCGAAGTTGCGGATGTCGAGCAGGTCCGCCTCGCTGCGCGAGACCAGCTCGCCCACCGTGTGGATGCCCTCGCGCTTGAGGCAGTTGTACGACCGGACGGTGAGGTCCAGGTCCTCGATCGGCATCGCGTAGGCGGCGATGGTGTCCGCCTCCTGCGGCGACGGCCCGATCTCGATGCCCTCGGCGTCGACGTTCAGCTCGCGGGCGAGACCGAACAGCTCCACCAGCGTCTTGCCGGCCGACGCGACCGCGTCCCGGGGCGTGATCGACGGCTTGGTCTCCACGTCCAGGATCAGCTTGTCGAAGTCGGTGCGCTGCTCGACACGGGTCGCCTCGACCTTGTAGGTGACCTTGAGCACCGGCGAGTAGATCGAGTCGACCGGGATCCGGCCGATCTCCGCGCCCGCCTGCTTGTTCTGCAGGGCCGGCACGTAGCCGCGGCCGCGCTCGACCACGAGCTCGATCTCCAGCTTGCCCTTGCCGTTCAGCGCGGCGATGTGCAGATCGGGGTTGTGCACGGTGACCCCCGCCGGCGGCACGATGTCCGCGGCGGTGACCTCACCAGGGCCCTGCTTGCGCAGGTACATGGTGACCGGCTCGTCCTCCTCGGAGGAGACGACCAGTTCCTTCAGGTTCAGGATGATGTCGGTGACGTCTTCCTTCACCCCGGGGACGGTGGTGAACTCGTGCAGCACCCCGTCGATGCGGATGCTGGTGACCGCCGCGCCCGGGATGGACGACAGCAGCGTGCGCCGCAACGAGTTGCCGAGCGTGTAGCCGAAGCCCGGCTCCAGCGGCTCGATGGTGAACCGGGACCGGATCTCGCTGATCGGCTCCTCGCCGAGGGCCGGTCGCTGTGAAATCAGCACTTTCTTCGTTTCCTTTCCTGCCGGCGCCCGCCATTTGACGCCGAAAGGGATGGCGAAGCGGCGGCACGCGGGTGCGTGCCGCCGCTGTTGATCACTTCGAGTAGAACTCGACGATCAGCTGTTCCTGCACCGGAACCTCGATCTGGGCCCGCTCGGGGAGCTGGTGCACCAGGACACGGAGGTTGGACGGCACGACCTGCAGCCAGGCGGGGATGGGCCGAGACCCGAACTCCTCCTTGGCGGCCACGAAGGGCAGCATCCCGTGGGACTTCTCGCGGACATCGATGATGTCCCACTTCTCGACCTGGTAGCTGGGGATGTTCACCTTGACGCCGTTGACCAGGAAGTGGCCGTGGCTGACCAGCTGCCGGGCCTGGCGGCGGGTGCGCGCGATGCCGGCGCGGTAGATCACGTTGTCCAGGCGCGACTCGAGAATCTGCAGCAGGTTCTCGCCGGTCTTGCCCTGACGACGCGCGGCTTCCTTGTAGTAGCGGCTGAACTGCCGCTCGAGGATGCCGTAGGTGTGGCGAGCCTTCTGCTTCTCCTGCAGCTGCAGGAGGTACTCGGACTCCTTGACCCGGCCGCGGCCGTGCTGGCCGGGCGGGTAGGGGCGACGCTCGAAAGCCTGGTCGCCGCCGATGAGGTCAACCTTGAGACGCCGCGAGATACGAGTCGCGGGGCCGGTGTAGCGAGCCATGTTCTCTTACTCCTCCCCGTTCCTCAGACCCGGCGCCGCTTGGGCGGGCGGCAGCCGTTGTGCGGCTGCGGGGTCACGTCCTGGATGGTGCCGACCTCGAGGCCGGCCGCCTGCAGCGACCGGATCGCCGTCTCGCGACCCGAACCCGGGCCCTTGACGAACACGTCGACCTTCTTCATGCCGTGCTCGGCCGCCTTGCGGGCGGCGTTCTCGGCGGCCATCTGCGCGGCGAACGGGGTGGACTTACGCGAGCCCTTGAACCCGACGTGGCCGGACGAGGCCCACGCGATCACCGCGCCGGTCGGGTCCGTGATGGACACGATCGTGTTGTTGAACGTGCTCTTGATGTGGGCGTGGCCGTGCGCCACGTTCTTCTTTTCCTTCCGCCGGACCTTTTTGGCACCGGCGGTACGAGCCTTGGGTGGCATGTGCGGGTGATTCTCCTCGTTAGCGCGAGTTGTCCTGGCGAGCGGCGGCGGTGGCTTCCCTGCGCGCTTCCTGCTGCCCGCGCCGGATCACGGAACCGGCGTCGGTGTACAGCTGGCGCAGGGCCATCGGGCGGGCGTAGAGAGCCTTCGGCGATACGCACGACGTGCGAGAGAGGCGTTGTCCGCCCATCTGCACGACCTTCTTGCCCTGGACGCTCACTTCTTGCCAGCCTTCTTCTTGCCGGCGACCGTCTTCTTCGGCCCCTTGCGGGTACGGGCGTTCGTCTTGGTGCGCTGGCCGCGGACGGGAAGCCCGCGCCGCCACCGGAGGCCCTGGTAGGTGCCGATCTCGATCTTGCGCCGGATGTCGGCGTTCACCTCGCGGCGAAGGTCACCCTCGACCTTGAAGTTCTCTTCGATGTAGTCCCGCAACTTGACGAGGTCGTCGTCCGACAGGTCCCGCACCCGGGTGTCCGGGTTCAGGTCCGCGGCCGCGACGAGCTCTTTGGAGCGGGTACGGCCGATGCCGTAGATGTAGGTCAGCGCGATCTCCAACCGCTTTTCGCGGGGGAGGTCTACGCCGGCGAGTCGTGCCATGGCGGCTACTGCTCCTTCGTGGTTTCTGTTCGCTCCAGGTGTGCCCCCCGTCCGGTTCCGGGACCGACTCGCTGTCGTGCCACCCGCTTGCGCGGCTGGTGTCCCGGCCCCGGCCTGGAGACCGGGGGTGTGCCGGACCGCTCGCGCGGCCCGGCAGGTACGGGGAGGGTTGTCTTCGCTGTCAATCCGCTCTGCGCGGAGTGCGCGCGATCAGCCCTGACGCTGCTTGTGACGCAGGTTCTCGCAGATCACCATGATCCGGCCGTGACGGCGGATCACCTTGCACTTGTCGCAGATCTTCTTGACGCTCGGCTGAACCTTCACGTCTCCTGCTTCCTTATGCGTTGCTCACCGTCATCACTTGTAGCGGTAGACGATGCGACCACGGGACAAGTCGTAGGGCGAGAGCTCCACGACGACCCTGTCCTCGGGCAGGATGCGGATGTAGTGCTGCCGCATCTTGCCGCTGATGTGCGCCAGGACCTTGTGGCCGTTCTCCAACTCGACTCGGAACATCGCGTTGGGGAGTGGCTCGACCACGCGACCCTCGACCTCGATGGCCCCGTCTTTCTTAGCCATGTCCTCCGCGTTTCGTGATAATGGCTGAGCACCGTTTTTGCCTGCCTTGGTGGTGCCGGCGCAGCCGCCACCCCGACTCCAAAGACGCAAAATTTTCACGAGCGCGCTGGACCCGGCGTGCTGGGTACGCCGACTAGACAGTCTACGCACCCCGTGTCGCAACGTGCGAGGCGGGGTGACGTGTGTTAAACGAGCGTTGGCTCAGTCTTGTTCCGGGGCCGTCAAGACCCACGGGCCGTCCGCCGTGATGGCGACGGTGTGCTCCCAGTGCGCGGCGCGGGAACCGTCGGCGGTGACGACCGTCCAGCCGTCTTCCAGCTCGATGGTCTCGTTGGTGCCGCTGGTCAGCATGGGTTCGATGGCCAGCGCCATGCCGACCTCGAGGCGCGGGCCGCGGCCCGGCTTGCCGACGTTCGGCAGGAACGGGTCCATGTGCATCTCGCGCCCGATGCCGTGGCCGCCGTACTCGATGATCTGGCCGTAGTCGACCCCGTCGGCCGCCGCGGCGGTGTTCGCCGCGGTCTGCACGGCGTTCGAGATGTCGGTGAGCTTCGCGTCCGGCACCGCGGCCCTGATGCCGGCCCACATCGCGGCCTCGGTGGCCGCGGACAGCGCCAGGTCGGCCGCCGAAACCGAGCCGATGGCCAGCGTGACGGCGGAGTCGCCGTGCCAGCCGTCCAGGATGGCACCGCAGTCGATCGAGATCAGGTCACCGTCGGCCAGCACCGCGGACTTCGCCGGGATGCCGTGCACGATCTGGTTGTTCACCGAGGCGCAGATCGAGGCCGGGAAGCCGTGGTAGCCCTTGAACGAGGGCACCGCGCCGGCGTCCCGGATGGTCTGCTCGGCCAGCTCGTCGAGCTCGCCGGTGCTGACCCCCGGCTTCGCCGTCTCGGCCATCAGCATGAGGGCCTTGCGGACGACGAGGCCCGCCGCCCGCATGGACTCCAGCTGGGCGCGCGTCTTGATCTCGATCGAGTTCCGCCGTCGCAGCAGCTTCAACACCCGGTACGCGCCCCGGTTCACCGTCGGGCGTGCAGGGCGTCGAGCACGCGGGCGGAGACGTCGTCGACGTCGCCGACGCCGTCGACCTTGATCAGCACATCGTGGTAGTAGTCCAGCAGCGGCGCGGTCTCCGACCAGTACACCTGCTGGCGGCGGCGGATGACGTCCTCGGTGTCGTCCCCGCGGCCACGCGAGAGCAGCCGGCTGACCACGACCTCTTCGGGCACCTCGAGCTGGATCACCGCGTCGAGCTTGAAGTCCGACTCGGCCAGCAGGTTGCCGAGCACTTCGGCCTGCTTGGCGTTGCGCGGGAACCCGTCGAGCAGGAAACCGTCCGCCGCGTCGGGCTCGGCCAGCCGCTCGCGCACCATCTCGTTGGTCACGGTGTCGGGCACCAGCTCACCCGAGTCGAGGTAGCGCTTGGCCTCCTCGCCGAGCGGCGTGCCCTCGGACACGTGCCTGCGGAACAGATCGCCGGTCGAGATGTGCGGCACCGAGAGTTTCTGGGACAGCGCGTCCGCCTGAGTGCCCTTTCCCGCTCCGGGCGGACCGACAAGAACCACGCGCGTCATCGCAGAAACCCTTCGTAGTTGCGCTGCATCAGCTGGCTTTCGATCTGCTTGACGGTGTCGAGACCGACACCGACCATGATCAGCACAGCCGTCCCGCCGAACGGGAAGCTCTGGTTGTTGCCCTGCTGGGTCATCGACAGGAAGAAGTTCGGCAGGATCGCGATGATGCCGAGGTAGATCGACCCGGGCAGGGTGATCCGGCCCAGCACGAAGTTCAGGTACTCGGCGGTCGGCCGTCCGGGGCGGATGCCCGGGATGAACCCGCCGAACTTCTTCATCTCCTCCGCGCGCTCGTCCACGTTGAACGTGATCGTGATGTAGAAGTACGTGAAGAAGATGATCAGCGCGAAGTACAGCAGGATGTGCACCCAGCTGCCCTGGTTGACCACGTAGTTCTGCAGGAACACCTGCCAGCCCGACGAGCTGGTCGGGTTGCCGACGAGCCTGCTGATGAGGTCGGGCAGGTACAGCAGCGACGACGCGAAGATGACCGGGATGACACCGGCCTGGTTCACCTTGATCGGCAGGTAGGTCGAGGTGCCGCCGTACATCCGGCGGCCGATCATGCGCTTGGCGTACTGCACCGGGATCCGGCGCTGGCCCTGCTCGACGAAGATGACGCTGGCGATGATCACCAGGCCGAACACGATGACGAAGGCGAAGACGAGGCCGCCCTGGCTGTTGAGGATGTTGATGCCCTCGGCCGGGATGCGGGCCGCGATGTTCAGGAAGATCAGCACCGACATGCCGTTGCCGACACCGCGCTCGGTGATGAGCTCACCCAGCCACATCATCACCGCGGTGCCCGCGGTCATCGTGATGACGATGATCGCCAGCGACCAGATGCTGTTGTCCGGGATGATCGACTGGGTGCAGTTCGGGAACAGCTGACCGCGGTCGGCGAGCGCCACGACACCGGTGGCCTGCAGGATCGCCAGCGCGATCGTCAGGTACCGGGTGTACTGCGTGAGCTTGTTCTGGCCGGCCTGGCCTTCCTTCTTCAGTTCCTCGAAGCGCGGGATCACCACGGTGAGCAGCTGGATGATGATGCTCGCCGTGATGTACGGCATGATGCCCGTCGAGAAGATCGACAGCTGCAGGAGCGCACCACCGCTGAACAGGTTCAGCAGCGAGTAGATGCCGGACGAGTCGGCCTGCGCGCCACATGCCTGCACGTTGGGGTAGGAGATCCCGGGCGCCGGCGTGACCGCACCGATCCGGTACACGGCCACGATCATCAACGTGAACAGGATCTTCTTGCGCAGGTCCGGCGTAGCGAAGGCCGAGCGGAAGGCGCTGAGCACGCGGGGGACCTCCTCGGCGTCGCCGGCGCTTGTCACCGGCGATCGGCTTGGCCGGCCAAGGGTGTGGCCGGCAGGAACAACTGTCTGGCGGGCAAGCCAGGAGCGCTTCAGGACAGACTTGTCCCGCAGCGTGCTGCCGACTCTAACAGCGGTAGCGGGCCTGCCTGAGCGCAGGTTGCCTTAAGGCCCCGGTTCCGGCGCGATGTACTCGTCCGGAGCAGGGCCGCGTACCGGTAGCGCGGCCAGCACCACGGCACCGATGGCCAGCAGCACCGCCGCGAATTCCAGCCAGAATCCCGCGCCGAGGCCCGCACGGACCCCGAGTCCCGGATCGCCGCTCAGCTGGACCGTGCTGATTACGCTGTTGGCGTACACCGCGATGGTGGCCACGGTGCCGGCGAGGAACGCGGCCCCGATCGCGCCGGACAGCACGGCGAGCGACCGGGCTCCGGCGGGGGCGGCCTGTAGGGCGGCGACGAGCGCGAAGATGGCCGCGATGATCAGGAAAGCGCCGGCCACGGCGAGCGGATAGCCGTTCTGCGCGACCCCGGGGACTCGCAGTCCCGAAACCGCGTTGGCCGTCACCGTCCAGCCGCTGATCGTGGTGGTGATGGCGGTGCGCCCGGCGAGGCTCAGCTCGATGTACACCAGGGGCAGGAACGAGCCGACGATGGCGAGCGCCGCCGCCACCGCGCATACCAGCACGCCGAGCAACCGCCTGCCGAACCAGGACGGCGGCGCGGACGGCGGCGGTACGTCCCCGGCTGGGGCCTCCCCCTCGGTCATCCACCGATCCTGGCACGCCGGTACCACCCGGACAACGAGAACGGCCCGCCGGAAACCCGGCGGGCCGTCTTGCCTATGTCAAGTCTTGTCAAGTATCAGGCCACGGTGGCGGTGCCACCGGCAGCCTGCAGCTTCTCCTTGGCGGAGCCGGAGAAGGCATCGGCGGTGACGTCCAGCTTGACGCTGACGTCGCCGTTGCCCAGCACCTTGACGAGCTTGCCCTTGCGGACCAGGCCACGCTCGGCCAGGTCCTCCTTGGACACGGCGCCACCGTCGGCGAACACCCGGGCGATGTCGCCCACGTTCACCGGCTGGTACTCCGTGCGGAACCGGTTCTTGAAGCCACGCAGCTTCGGCAGCCGCATGTGGATGGGCATCTGCCCACCCTCGAAGCCGGCGGGCACGTTCTTGCGGGCCTTGGTGCCCTTGGTGCCGCGACCGGCGGTCTTGCCCTTCGAGCCCTCACCACGGCCGACCCGGATCTTGTCGCGCTTGGCGCCGGGCGCGGGCCGCAGGTGGTGGATCTTGATGGCGGTCATGCCTTGACCTCCTCAACGATCACGAGGTGACGCACCGTGTGGATCAGGCCGCGCAGCTCCGGCGAGTCCTCGCGGACCACGGACTGCCGGATCTTGTGCAGGCCGAGGGTCCGCAGCGACTCACGGTGGTTCCGCTTCGTCCCGATCTTGCTCTTGACCTGGGTGACCTTCAGCTGAGCCATGTCAGACCCCCTGCCCCGCACGCTGGCGCAGCATCCGGGCCGGCGCGACGTCCTCGAGCGGCAGGCCACGGCGGGCCGCCACCTCCTCCGGACGCTGCAGGCCCTTGAGGGCTGCCACGGTCGCGTGCACGATGTTGATCGCGTTGTCGCTGCCGAGCGACTTGGACAGCACGTCGTGCACGCCAGCGCACTCCAGCACCGCGCGCACCGGGCCACCGGCGATGACACCGGTACCGGCGCTGGCCGGGCGCAGCAGCACCACACCGGCGGCGTCCTCACCCTGGATGGGGTGCGGGATGGTGCCGCCGATCCGGGGAACGCGGAAGAAGTTCTTCTTCGCTTCCTCGACGCCCTTGGCGATGGCCGCGGGAACTTCCTTGGCCTTGCCGTAGCCGACGCCGACCTGACCGTCGCCGTCACCGACGACGACCAGCGCGGTGAAGCTGAAGCGACGACCACCCTTGACGACCTTGGCGACGCGGTTGATCGCCACCACGCGCTCGAGGTGCGGGGTCTTGTCCTGGCCGGCCCCGCCACGGCCACTGTCGCGACGGTCCCTGCGGTCCCGGCGGTCGCCGCGGTCATTGCCGCCGCCCTGGCCGCCCGGCCCGCCTTGCCCGCCGCCAAACTGCCGCGTACGTCCCGGCATCAGGCTTTCCTTCCATTCACGTGCTCGTGCATCGGTCTACAACCCCAACCCGCCCTCGCGGGCGGCGTCGGCCAGCGCCGCGATGCGACCGTGGTAGCCGTTGCCACCATGGTCGAACACGGCACTCGTGATGCCCGCGTTCTTGGCACGGGCCGCCAGCAGCTCGCCGACCTTGGCGGCCTTGGCCTTCTTGTCGCCCTCGACGGCGCGCACATCCGGCTCCATCGTCGACGCCGCGGCCAGCGTGTGGCCGGTGAGGTCGTCGATCAGCTGGGCGTAGATGTGCCGCGAGGACCGCTTCACCGACAGCCGAGGCCGCTGCTCGGTGCCGTTGATCTTCTTGCGAAGCCGGAAGTGACGGCGCGCCTTCGCGATGCGGCGCTGGGTCGAGGCATCCCGACCGACCAGCTTCCGCTTCTTGGTTGCAGTGTCGCTCATGATCACTTACCCGTCTTTCCGACCTTGCGACGGATGCGCTCACCCTCGTAGCGCAGCCCCTTGCCCTTGTACGGGTCAGGGCGGCGCAGCTTGCGGATCACCGCGGCCGTCTGGCCGACCTTCTGCTTGTCGATGCCGGACACCGAGAACCGGGTCGGGGTGTCCACCTTGAAGGTGATGCCCTCCGGCGCCTCGATCAGCACCGGGTGGCTGTAGCCGAGGGCGAACTCGAGGTTGCTGCCCTTGGCCTGCACGCGGTAGCCGACGCCGTGGATCTCGAGCTTCTTCTCGTACCCCGCGGTCACACCCACGACCAGGTTGTTCACCAGGGTCCGGGTGAGGCCGTGCAGGGCCTTGTTCTGCCGCTCGTCATTGGGCCGCTTGACCTGCAGCGTGCCGTCCTCGTCGCGCTCGACGGTGATCGGCGCGGCGAGGGTGTGCGACAGGGTGCCCTTGGGTCCCTTGACCGAGATGCTCTGGCCGTCGATGGTCACCTCGACCCCGGAGGGGACGGGAATCGGCAGCTTTCCGATACGTGACATGCCTAAACTCCCTTCCTCACCACACGTAGGCGAGGACTTCCCCGCCCACTCCGTTGCGCTTCGCCTGCCGGTCGGTCTGCAGACCGCCGGACGTCGAGATGATCGCGATGCCGAGGCCGCCGAGCACGCTGGGCAGCTCGGTCGACTTCGCGTACACCCGCAGGCCGGGCTTGGACACCCGGCGCAGGCCCGCGATGCTGCGCTCGCGGTTGCGGCCGTACTTCAGTTCGACGACGAGGTTCTTGTGCTTCTCGCCCGGCTCCGAGCGGTAGCTCGCGATGTAGCCCTCGCGCTTGAGGATGTCCGCGATGTTCTGCTTCAGCTTCGAGTGGGGCAGCACGACCTCGTCGTGGTACGCCGAGTTGGCGTTGCGCAGACGAGTCAAGAAGTCTGCGATCGGGTCGGTCATCGTCATGGTGACCTGTCAACCTTTCTCGCCTGGTTCCCCCGGCCGGGGGCCTGTGGCGAAGTGGGAGCCTGGAAGTTCTTGAATTACCAGCTGGACTTGCTCACGCCCGGCAGTTCGCCCGCGTGCGCCATCTCGCGCAGGCAGAGCCGGCAGATGCCGAACTTGCGGTACACCGCGTGCGGCCGGCCGCAGCGGTTGCAGCGGGTGTAGCCGCGCACCTTGAACTTCGGCTTGCGCGCGGCCTTGGCGATCAGAGCCTTCTTGGCCATGGCTTACGCCTCCTTGAACGGGAAGCCGAGCTTGCGAAGCAGCGCGCGGCCCTCGTCATCGGTGGTAGCGGTGGTGACAACGGTGACGTCCATGCCGCGGGGGCGGTCGATGGCGTCGGGGTCGATCTCGTGGAACATCGACTGCTCGTTGAGACCGAACGTGTAGTTGCCGTTGCCGTCGAACTGCTTGGGCGAAAGCCCGCGGAAGTCACGGATACGCGGCAACGCGATGGACAGCAGCCGGTCCAGGAACTCCCACATCCGGTCCCCGCGCAGCGTGACGCGGGCGCCGATGGGCTGGCCCTCGCGGAGCTTGAACTGCGCGATGGACTTGCGCGCCCGGCGCACCTCGGGCTTCTGGCCGGTGATGGCCGTCAGGTCCTTGATGGCACCGTCGATCAGCTTGCTGTCCCGCGCGGCGTCGCCGACACCCATGTTGACGACGACCTTCACCACGCCCGGGATCAGGTGCACGTTGGGGTAGGAGAACTCTTTCTGGAGCTCCGACTTGATCTGCTCGCGGTAGCGGGTCTTCAACCGCGGCATGGTCTTCTCTGCGGTCGTCATCAGATGTCCTTACCGGTCCGGCGCGAGATGCGAACCTTCTTGCCGTCCTCGCCGACGCGGTAGCCGACGCGGGCCGGCTTGCCGTCGGAGTCGACGACCATCACGTTCGACACGTGGATCGGCGCCTCCTGGGTCACGATGCCGCCGGACTGCGCGCCGCGCTGGGTCTGGGTGATCCGGGTGTGCTTCTTGATCCGGTTCACGCCCTCGACCAGCACCCGCTCGCGGTCCGGGTAGGCCTGGATGACCTTGCCCTTGGCGCCCTTGTCCTTGCCCGAGATGACGACGACCGTGTCGCCTTTCTTGACCTTCATCTTCAGAGCACCTCCGGAGCCAGCGAGATGATCTTCATGAACTTGCGGTCACGCAGCTCACGGCCGACCGGGCCGAAGATGCGGGTCCCGCGCGGCTCGTTGTCGTTCTTGATGAGCACCGCGGCGTTCTCGTCGAACCGGATGTAGGAGCCGTCCGGGCGACGCCGCTCCTTCACCGTGCGCACGATGACGGCCTTGACCACGTCACCCTTCTTCACCCCGGCGGCCGGGATGGCGTCCTTAACGGTGGCGACGATGATGTCGCCGATACCCGCGTAGCGCCGCCCCGAACCACCGAGCACGCGGATGCAGAGGATCTCCTTGGCACCCGTGTTGTCGGCGACTCGTAGTCGCGACTCCTGCTGGATCACGTCAACTCCTGTATGTCTCGCCGGTTCTCACGCTCTTGACGTTGCGCGAGCCTGGCGGAACGGAAGGGACCTGAAAGGGCCCCTGATTACTTGGCCTTCTCCACGATCCGCACGAGCCGCCACCGCTTGGTGGCCGACAGCGGGCGGGTCTCCATGAGCACCACGCGGTCGCCGATGCCGGCGGTGTTCTCCTCGTCGTGCGCCTTCACCTTGCTGGTGGTGCGGACGACCTTCGGATACTTCGGGTGCTTCTTGCGGTCCTCGAGCTCCACCACGATGGTCTTGTCCATCTTGTCGGAGACGACGTAGCCCTCGCGGACCTTGCGGTAGTTGCGACCCGAGTCGCGATTCTGCACCGGCTGCGCCGCGAGCTGTTCGTTCTCGCTCATGCCGCACCTTCCTCGTTCTCACCGTCGGGAGCGACCGACAGGCCCAGCTCCCGCTCACGCATGATCGTGTAGATCCGCGCGATGTCAGTGCGCACGGTGCGCAGCCGACGGTTGTTGTCCAGCTGCCCGGTGGCCATCTGGAAGCGGAGGTTGAACAGCTCCTCCTTGGCCTCCTTCAGGCGCAGCACCAGCTCTTCCTGGGTGAGCTCACGCAGCTCCGACGGAGCGACTCCGGCCTGCGCCATCAGAACTCACCACCTTCACGGGTCACGATGCGGCACTTCATGGGCAGCTTGTGGATCGCACGGCGCAGCGCCTCGCGCGCGGTCGCCTCGTTCGGGAAGCTCATCTCGAACATGACGCGGCCGGGCTTGACGTTGGCGATCCACCATTCCGGCGAACCCTTACCGGAACCCATCCGGGTTTCGGCCGGCTTCTTGGTCAGCGGGCGGTCCGGGAAGATGTTGATCCAGATCTTGCCGCCACGCTTGATGTGCCGGGTCATGGCGATACGAGCGGACTCGATCTGCCGGTTGGTCACGTAAGCGTGTTCAAGCGCCTGAATGCCGAACTCGCCGAAGGTCACCTTCGTGCCGCCGGTGGCGGCGCCGGTGCGCTTCGGGTGGTGCTGCTTGCGGTGCTTGACCTTGCGTGGGACGAGCACGCCTCAGCCCTCCGTCTTCTCGGCCGCGGCCTGCTGCTGCCCCTGCGCGGGGGCCTCGCCGGGCGCGGCCTCACTCTCGTTCTTCGCGGCGGCAGCGGCGGCCCGCCCGGCCTCGGTCGAGGTCGGCGTGGTGCCCGAGGCGCCGGAACGACGCGGACGCGACGGACGGTCGCGGTCGCGGTCACGACGCGGGGCCCGCTCGGCGGCGGCCGCGTTGTCACGCTCGGCCTTGGCCTTGAGGCCACCCACGATGTCGCCCTTGTAGATCCACACCTTCACGCCGATGCGGCCGAACGTCGTACGGGCCTCGAAGAAGCCGTAGTCGATGTCGGCGCGCAGCGTGTGCAGCGGGACCCGGCCGTCGCGATAGTGCTCGGAACGCGACATCTCGGCACCGCCGAGACGTCCACCGCACTGCACGCGAATGCCCTTGACCTGCGGCGAGCGCATCGAGGTCTGGATCGCCTTGCGCATCGCGCGACGGAACGCCACGCGGTTGGACAGCTGCTCCGCGACACCCTGCGCGACGAGCTGGGCGTCGGACTCGGGGTTCTTCACCTCGAGGATGTTCAGCTGCACCTGCTTCTTCGTCAGCTTCTCCAGCGCGCCACGGATCCGGTCGGCCTCCGCGCCGCGGCGGCCGATGACGATGCCCGGCCGGGCGGTGTGGATGTCGACGCGGACGCGGTCACGGGTGCGCTCGATCTCGACCTTGGAGATCCCGGCGCGCTCCATCCCGGTGGAGAGCAGCTTGCGGATCTTGACGTCCTCGGCCACGTACTCCGCGTACTGCTTGTCGGCGTACCAGCGGGACTTCCAGTCCGTGGTGATCCCGAGCCGGAAGCCGTGCGGGTTGATCTTCTGGCCCACTACCGGCCACCCTTCCTCTTACCGCTCTTCTTGGCCTCAGGACGGGACTCGACCTCGACCGTGATGTGGCTCGTGCGCTTGCGGATCCGGTACGCGCGCCCCTGGGCACGCGGGCGGATGCGCTTGAGCGTCGGGCCCTCGTCCGCGTAGGCGTTCTTCACCCACAGCGTCTCCGGGTCCAGGTCCAGGTTGTTCTCCGCGTTGGCCATGGCGCTCTGCAGCACCTTCGCCACCGGCTGGCTCGCCGCGAACGGGGCGAACCGCAGGATGGCGAGGGCCTCCTGGGCGTTCTTGCCCTTGATCAGCTCGATCACCCGGCGCACCTTCATGGGCGAGTCCCGGACGAAGCGAGCCCGCGCATAGGCCGCGGGAAGCTCCTCGGCCTCTGCGTTGTGTGGGGCACTCATTCGTTAGTTCCTCTTCTCGGTGCGCTCGTCAGCGGCGGCGCGACTTGCGGTCGTCCTTGATGTGGCCCTTGAAGGTCCGCGTCGGGGCGAACTCGCCCAGCTTGTGACCCACCATCGCCTCGGTGACGAACACCGGGACGTGCTTGCGGCCGTCGTGCACGGCGATCGTGTGCCCGAGCATGTCGGGGATGATCGTGGACCGGCGGGACCACGTCTTGATCACCGTCTTCTTGTTCGACTCGTTGAGCGCGTCCACCTTCTTGAGCAGGTGGTCGTCCACGAACGGGCCCTTCTTGAGGCTGCGCGGCATGTTCTTCTACCTCCCTGCTCAGCGCTTCTTGCCGGTACGCCGGCGGCGGACGATCAGTTGGTCGGACGGCTTGCGGCGACGGGTACGACCCTCGGGCTTGCCGTTCGGGTTGACGGGGTGACGACCACCGGACGTCTTGCCCTCACCACCACCGTGCGGGTGATCGACCGGGTTCATCACGACACCACGGACGGTCGGGCGCTTGCCACGCCAGCGGTTACGGCCCGCCTTGCCCCAGTTGATGTTCTGGTGCTCGGAGTTGCCGACCTCGCCGACCGTCGCGCGGTTGCGCACGTCCACGTTGCGGATTTCGCCCGAAGGCAGCCGCAGCTGGGCGTACGGCCCGTCCTTGGCGACGAGCTGCACCTTGGCACCCGCCGAACGCGCCATCTTCGCGCCGCCGCCGGGGCGGAGCTCGATCGCGTGCACCACGGTGCCGACCGGGATGTTGCGCAGCGGCAGGTTGTTGCCGGGCTTGATGTCGGCGCGCGGGCCTGCTTCGACCTTGTCGCCCTGCTTCAGGTTGTTCGGCGCGATGATGTAGCGCTTCTCGCCGTCCGCATAGTGCAGCAGTGCGATCCGGGCGGACCGGTTCGGGTCGTACTCGATGTGCGCGACCTTGGCCGGGACGCCGTCCTTGTCGTGCCGCCGGAAGTCGATGACCCGGTACGCCCGCTTGTGCCCGCCACCCTTGTGCCGGGTGGTGATCTTGCCGGACGAGTTGCGGCCGCCGGTCTTGCTCAGCGGGCGCAGCAGCGACTTCTCCGGCGTCGACCGGGTGATCTCGGCGAAGTCCGATACGGACGACCCGCGGCGACCGGGGGTGGTCGGCTTGTACTTGCGAATACCCATTGTCAGCTCAGTCCCTTACGCGGCGGGTCCGCCGAAGATCTCGATCGGCTTGCTCTCGGCGGACAGCGTCACGATGGCGCGCTTGGTGTCCTTGCGCTTGCCAACGCCATAGCGGCTCCGCTTGCGCTTGCCCGGCCGGTTCAGCGTGTTCACGCTGACCACCTTGACCCCGAAGACCTGCTCGACGGCGATCTTGATCTGGGTCTTGTTGGCGTCCGGGCGCACGATGAACGTGTACTTGTGGTCCTCGAGCAGTCCGTAGGACTTCTCGGAGATCACCGGCGCGAGCAGGATGTCACGCGGGTCGGGGATCGCCACGCTGCTCACTGGTCACTCCCTTCCAGCTCGCTGGACGTGGCCGAGGCCTTCACGCTCTTGCCCTTGACCGGGCCGGCGACGAAGACGTCGTATGCCGCCTTGGTGAACACCAAGTCGTCGTTGACCAGCACGTCGTAGGTGTTGAGCTGGTCGGGGTGGATCAGGTGCACGTGGGTGAGGTTCCGCGCGGACAACCACGCCAGCTCCTCGTCCCGGCTCAGCACGACCAGCACCCGCGTCGCCTGCGTCAGCGCGGCGAGGGTGGCCTTGGCGTCCTTCGTGGACGGCTTCTCACCGGTGACCAGCTCGGTCACGACGTGCAGCTGGCCGGCGCGCGCCCGGTCCGAGAGGGCGCCACGCAGGGCGGCGGCCTTCATCTTCTTCGGGGTGCGCTGGGTGTAGTCGCGCGGCGTGGGGCCGTGCACGACGCCACCGCCGGTGAACTGCGGCGCCCGGGTCGAACCCTGGCGGGCGCGGCCGGTGCCCTTCTGACGGTACGGCTTCTTGCCGCCACCGGAGACCTCACCACGGGTCTTGGTGTCGTGCGTGCCCTGGCGGGCGGCGGCCAGCTGGCCCACCACGACCTGGTGCATCAGCGGCACGTTGGCCTGCACGTCGAAGATCTCCGCGGGGAGCTCGACGGTGCCCTCGGCGCTGCCGGCCGGGGTCTTCAGCTCGACAGCCAGCCTCGCGGCTTGAGCGGACGTTTCAGTCATGCGGTCGCACCACCCTTCGCGGCGGTCCGGATGAACACCACGGTGCCGTTCGGGCCGGGAACCGCGCCCTTGATCAACAGCAGCCCGTCCTCGGCGCGCACGCCCTGCACGGTCAGGCCCTGCGTGGTGACCTTCACGTGGCCCATGCGGCCGGCCATCCGGACACCCTTGAACACGCGGCCCGGGGTGGCGCAGCCACCGATCGAGCCGGGCTTGCGGTGCACGGCCTGCGCACCGTGGCTGGCGCCCTGGCCCTTGAAGCCGTGACGCTTCATGACACCGGCGTAGCCCTTGCCCTTGCTGGTGCCGGTGACGTCGACACGCGAGCCGGCGGGGAACACCTCGGCGGTGATCTCCTGGCCGACCTCGTAGCTGCCGGCGTCGGTCGTGCGCAGCTCCGCCAGATGGCGGCGCGGGGTCACGCCGGCCTTGTCGAAGTGCCCGGTGCGCGGCTTGTTGACCTTGCGCGGGTCGATGGCGCCGAACGCCAGCTGGACGGCTTCGTAGCCGTCGTTGTCCTTGGTGCGCACCTGGGTGACGACATTCGGCCCGGCCTGCACGACGGTCACCGGGATGATCCGGTTGTCCTCGCCGAAGACCTGGGTCATGCCGAGCTTGGTGCCCAGGATGCCCTTCACTTCCCTGTCAGACATGAGTCTCTTATCTCCGCCGCTCGCCCAACGCTTACTGGATGTTGACGTCGACGCTCGCCGGCAGATCGATGCGCATCAGCGCGTCGACCGTCTTCGGCGTCGGGTCGAGGATGTCGATCAGACGCTTGTGCGTGCGCATCTCGAAGTGCTCGCGCGAGTCCTTGTACTTGTGCGGCGAGCGGATGACGCAGTAAACGTTCTTCTCGGTGGGCAGCGGCACAGGTCCGACGACCGAGGCACCCGTGCGCGTCACCGTCTCCACGATCTTGCGCGCGCTGGCGTCGATCGCCTCGTGGTCATAGGCCTTGAGCCTGATGCGGATCTTCTGTCCCGCCATGGTTGCAGCTCGTCCTTACCGTCTTGTGCCGCTATTTCCGCACGTCAACTGGGTTTCACCCGGTCCACGCGGTCGGGCGTGTCGCGCCCGACACGCAGACTGATCCCGCTGGAGGATCGTTGTCGTGCCGGTTGGTCTGGTTTCCGCCGGGGTTTCGTTCACACTGACCACCGGCCCAGGCCACTCGCGCGAGGGCGGCCGAATCTGCAAGGAGAATCGGCCGCCCTGCGACGAGCAACCTGAATAGTGTCGCACACGCTCTTTCGCAACCCAGCCCCGGGGTGCTATAAGCGCCTCCGGGGCTGGGTGGAAATCACTTGGCGATCTTCGTAACCTGGCCCGCGCCGACGGTCCGGCCACCCTCACGGATGGCGAACCGCAGACCCTCGTCCATGGCGACCGGCTGGATCAGGGCGACCTTGATCTCCGTGTTGTCGCCGGGCATGACCATCTCGGTGCCCTCGGGGAGGGTCACCACGCCGGTCACGTCCGTGGTACGGAAGTAGAACTGCGGGCGGTAGTTGTTGAAGAACGGCGTGTGCCGGCCACCCTCGTCCTTGGACAGGATGTAGACCGAGCCCTCGAACTCCGTGTGCGGAGTGGTGGTGCCGGGCTTCACGACGACCTGGCCGCGCTCGACGTCCTCACGCTTGATGCCACGCAGCAGCAGACCGACGTTGTCACCGGCCTGGCCCGAGTCGAGCAGCTTGCGGAACATCTCGACACCGGTGACAGTCGTCTTCTGCGACTTCTCCTTGATGCCGACGATCTCGACCTCTTCGTTGACGTTGACCTGGCCGCGCTCCACACGACCGGTCACGACGGTGCCGCGGCCGGTGATCGTGAAGACGTCCTCGATCGGCATCAGGAACGGGCGGTCGAGGTCACGCACCGGGTCCGGCACGTTGTCGTCCACGGCCTGCATGAGCTCCAGCACCGACTCGGCCCACTTGGCGTCGCCCTCGAGAGCCTTGAGGCCCGAGACCTTGACCACGGGGGCGTCGTCGCCGGGGAATTCCTGCGAGGACAGCAGCTCACGGACCTCGAGCTCGACGAGCTCCAGGATCTCCTCGTCGTCGACCATGTCGGCCTTGTTCAGGGCCACGACGATGTAGGGCACCCCGACCTGACGGGCGAGCAGCACGTGCTCGCGGGTCTGCGGCATCGGGCCGTCGGTCGCGGCGACCACCAGGATCGCGCCGTCCATCTGGGCGGCACCGGTGATCATGTTCTTGATGTAGTCCGCGTGACCGGGGGCGTCCACGTGTGCGTAGTGACGCTTCTCGGTCTGGTACTCGACGTGCGAGATGTTGATCGTGATACCGCGCTGCTTCTCCTCCGGCGCGTTGTCGATCTGGTCGAACGCGCGGGACTCGTTGAGCTCCGGGTACTTGTCGTGCAGAACCTTGGTGATCGCCGCGGTCAGAGTGGTCTTCCCGTGGTCGACGTGACCAATGGTTCCGATGTTGACGTGCGGCTTATTCCGCTCGAACTTCGCCTTCGCCACTGGAATGTCCTCCTGGACTGTTGCTTGCTCACCGGCCGACGTGGCAGTCGGACAGCGACTCGTACTGGTCGGTTGTGCGGACCTTAGGGGAGGCCCCTTTCGCGCCCGCGTTGGGTGCTACGGGATTACTCCCCCGTCGCCTTCGCGATGATCTCCTTCGCGACGTTCGCCGGAACCTCGGCGTAGGAGTCGAACGTCATGGAGTAGTTCGCACGACCCTGGGTGCGAGACCGCAGGTCGCCCACGTACCCGAACATCTCCGAGAGCGGAACCAGTGCCTTCACGACACGGGTGCCCGCCCGCTCCTCCATGGCCTGGATCTGACCACGGCGGGAGTTGAGGTCACCGATCACATCGCCCATGTAGTCCTCGGGCGTGGTCACCTCGACCGCCATCATCGGCTCCAGCAGTGCCGGACTGGCCTTCTTCGCGGCTTCCTTGAGCGCCATCGAACCGGCGATCTTGAATGCCATCTCCGAAGAGTCGACCTCGTGGTAGGCACCGTCCAACAGGGTCACCTTCAACCCGACGAGCGGGTAGCCGGCGAGCACGCCGTACTGCATGGCGTCCTGCGCGCCCGCGTCCACCGAAGGGATGTACTCCCGGGGGATGCGGCCACCGGTGACCTTGTTGTCGAACTCGTAGAGCGCACCGTCTGTCGTCGCCAAGGGCTCCAGCTTGATGATCACCTTGGCGAACTGGCCGGAACCACCGGTCTGCTTCTTGTGCACGTAGTCGAGCTTGTCGACCGTCTTGCGGATCGTCTCGCGGTAGGCGACCTGGGGCTTACCGATGTTCGCCTCGACCTTGTAGTCGGACTTCATCCGGTTCACCAGCACCTCGAGGTGCAGCTCGCCCATGCCCGCGATGATCGTCTGCCCGGTCTCCTCGTCCTGGTTGACCTGGAACGTCGGGTCTTCCTCGGCCAGCTTCTGGATGGCCAGGGACAGCTTCTCCTGGTCGGCCTTGGTCTTCGGCTCGATGGCGACCCGGATGACCGGCTCGGGGAAGGTCATCGACTCGAGCACGATGGGGTGCTGCGGATCGGACAAGGTGTCGCCCGTGGTGGTGTCCTTCAGCCCGATCACCGCGTAGATGTGACCGGCCTGGGCGTCGTCCATCGGGTTTTCCTTGTTGGAGTGCATCTGGAAGATCTTCCCGATGCGCTCCTTGCGGTCCTTGGTCGAGTTGATGACCTGGGCACCGGAGGCGACCTTGCCCGAGTAGACCCGGATGTAGGTCAGCTTGCCGAAGAACGGGTGCGCCGCGATCTTGAACGCCAGCGCCGAGAACGGCTCCTCGGTCGACGCCGTGCGCGAAGCCGGGGTCTCGCCGTCGGGCAGCGTGCCCTCGACGGCGGGGACGTCCAGCGGCGACGGCAGGTAGTCGATCACCGCGTCGAGCATGGGCTGCACGCCCTTGTTCTTGAACGCGGAACCGGCCAGCACCGGGAACGCCTCGCGGGTGACGACGAGGTGCCGGATGCCCGACTTGATCTCGTCCTCGGTCAGCTCCTCGCCCTCGAGGAACTTCTCCATCAGCGAGTCGTCGGTCTCGGCGACGGCCTCGACGAGCTTCTCGCGATACTCCACGGCCCGCTCGGCCAGGTCGGCCGGGATGTCCTCGACGGTGTAGTCCTCGCCCTTCTTGACCTCACCGCGCCAGACCAGGGCCTTCATCCGGACCAGGTCGATGACGCCCTCGAAGTCGTTCTCCGCGCCGATCGGCAGCTGAATGGGCAGCGGCCGGACGCCGAGGCGGTCCTCGATGGTCTTCACGGTGTAGTAGAAGTCCGCACCCAGCTTGTCCATCTTGTTGACGAAGCAGATGCGCGGGACGTCGTACTTGTCGGCCTGGCGCCAGACCTGCTCGGACTGGGGCTCGACGCCCTCCTTGCCGTCGAACACCGCGACGGCACCGTCGAGCACGCGCAGGTTGCGCTCCACCTCGACGGTGAAGTCCACGTGACCCGGCGTGTCGATGAGGTTGATCTGGTAGTCGCCCCAGAAGGTGGTGGTGGCAGCCGAGGTGATGGTGATACCCCGCTTCTGCTCCTCCTCCATCCAGTCCATCGTCGCGGCGCCGTCGTGCACCTCGCCGATCTTGTAGTTGATCCCGGTGTAGAACAGGATCCGCTCGGTCGTCGTGGTCTTACCGGCGTCGATGTGCGCCATGATGCCGATGTTGCGGACCATGTTCAGGTCGGTCAGCACTTCGCGTGCCACTGCACTGTTCCCCTGTCTAGAAGAAGCGTGGGGCCCGGCCAGGCTCATATCGTCAGCCGGGCGGCGATCACCAACGGTAGTGAGCGAACGCCTTGTTCGATTCGGCCATCTTGTGGGTGTCCTCGCGGCGCTTCACGCTGGCCCCGAGGCCGTTGCTCGCATCGAGCAGCTCGTTCTGCAGACGCTCGATCATGGTCTTCTCGCGGCGAGCCTGCGAGAAGGAAACCAGCCAGCGCAGCGCGAGGGTGGTCGAGCGGCCGGGCTTGACCTCGATCGGCACCTGGTAGGTGGCGCCACCGACGCGGCGGCTCTTCACCTCGATGGCGGGCTTCACGTTGTCCAGCGCACGCTTGAGCGTGACGACCGGGTCGGTGCCCGTCTTCTCCCTGGCACCCTCGAGCGCGCCGTAGACGATGCGCTCGGCCAGGGACCGCTTGCCGTCCTTCAGCACCTTGTTCACCAGCTGGGTGACCAGCGGCGAGGCGTAGACGGGGTCGGAGATCAGTGGCCGCTTCGGGGCCGGACCCTTGCGGGGCATTAGCTCTTCTCCTTCTTCGCGCCGTACCGGCTGCGCGCCTGCTTGCGGTTCTTGACGCCCTGGGTGTCGAGGGAACCGCGGATGATCTTGTAGCGAACGCCGGGGAGATCCTTCACGCGACCACCACGCACGAGCACCATCGAGTGCTCCTGCAGGTTGTGGCCCTCGCCCGGGATGTAGGCGGTGACCTCGATGCCGCTGGTCAGCTTCACACGCGCGACCTTGCGCAGCGCCGAGTTCGGCTTCTTGGGGGTGGTGGTGTACACGCGAGTGCACACGCCACGCCGCTGCGGGCTCCCCTTGAGCGCCGCGGTCTTCTGCTTGGCAGCCTTGTCCTGGCGGCCCTTGCGGACCAGCTGCTGGATCGTGGGCAATGGACCAGCTTTCTGTCGCGTACTGCTTTGTTCGGTCTTCGGTCCCCGGCCCCCGAGGTCGGGCGTGTCGGCCCGCGTCTAGGCCTTACGGCCAGTAACGTTTCCCTCGGATTTCCGCGGAGCTCCGCTGCGCCGGAACGGCCGGTGAGATGCACAGGCACCACACGCGAGCCGGGATGGCGCGCAGAGCGGCCCGGCATGTGCCGGGCACAGTCGTCAAAGATACCCGCCCGTTTTGGGGCCTACCACATCGGGGGTGGGTTTGGGCACGACAACGCGCACCGGGCTGTTTGACTATCCAGCTTAGCGGATTTTCACGCCCGAATCCGGTCGCTTCCGGTTCCGGGTAGATACCGCCGATTTGTGAAACGCACGGCCCGCCTCGTTCATTCCACCCCCCGGATGAGTGACCGCGATCGGGTATTTCACCCGTTCCGCACCCGTATCGCCCACTTTGGGTCATCATGAGTGCGCGTTCAATCCGTAGCGGAAAGTAGTCGGGGAGGCGGTCGTGTCGGCCGAGTTCGACCAGCTGGTGGCCCAGTTCGAGCAGTTCCAGGCGAAGCTGGAGCACGTCGACCAGCAGTTCTCCGGGATCGGCCAGATGCAGGCCGAGATCGCGGGGCTGGAGGCGACGGCCATGTCGGCGGATCGCTCCGTCACCGTGGTGGCGGGGCCGGGCGGCGCGGTCAAGGAGATCAGATTCGCCGACGCGGCGCTCCGCCAGTCTCCGCAGGCGCTGTCCAGCACGGTGATGGGCACGCTGCGGCAGGCGGTCGCCGAGGTCGCGCGCAAGCAGGCCGGCATCGTCGAGGAACACACCGGCAGTGACCTGCACGTGCTGGACCAGGTGCTGGAGACGCAGGCACAGCTGTTCGGCACCACGCCCGAGGAGCTGCGGGCGTCGATGGAGCAGCCACAGCGGCCCGCGCCCGCCGGGGATCCGGACGACTACTCGCAGCAGGGTGTGCTCCGCCGCGCGGAACCCGAACCCCGGTCCGCGCCCGCGCCCGGCGCGAACGACCAGTCCGGCAACCGGTTCCTCAACCTGTACGACGAGGAGGACCGCTGATGAGTGGCGGGCATGCCGTCGTCGTCAAGGCGCTGCGCGACTACTCGGGCCAGCTCAGCGGCGATATCGCGGTGCCGAAGGAGATTCACGGGCTCGTCGGCAGCTCGGATGTCGGGGACGAGTCGTGGGGCGTCGTGGGCATCTTCGTGAAGGGGAAGTACACCGACATGCTGGGCGACCTCAAGGATCTGCTGGGCGAGATGGCCAACGGCCTGCAGGCCGCGAGCGAGAAGTTCGACCTCGCCGCGAACGCCTACGACGGGCACGAGAACGACAGCAAGCAACTGCTCGGCGAGGTGCTGAAGGTGCTGGAGGACCCGGCGCCCTCGCGCACGCCGACCATGGGCCCGAAGGGATCGTGAGTCATGGCCGACGAGAAGGTGACCGGGCAGGCCAGTGGCATCAGCATCACCAAGCAGGGCGATCCGGGTTTCATCAACACCAGCAAGGTGGGCGGTGCGCTGCCTGGTCCGCTGGGCAGCGGCTACAGCGCGTTCAGCACGGTCAAGGGCGCGCTGTCCGACGGCAAGGTCTCCACCGGCGAGATCGCCGGGATCGCGGCGAGCGGCGCGAGTTTCGTGAGTTCCTGCATGAGCGTGTCGAGCATCGCCACCGACCCGATCGGCTGGCTGGTCGGGCAGGGCCTGAACTTCTTGATGACCGTGGTGCAGCCGCTCCAGGACGCGATCCATTTCGTCAGCGGCGACGGTCCCGCGCTGGCGAACGCCGCCGGCAACTTCGGTTCGATCGCGCAGGGATTGGTGCAGTACAGCCAGAAGTTCGCGCAGGAGGCACAGACCTCGCTCACCCAGTGGAGCGGCAAGGCGGCCGAGACCGCGGGGAAGAAGCTCGCGGAGTTCTCTCACGGCATCGAGGGAATCGCCGGCCAGGCCGGGGACATCGCCCAGCTGCTGCAGATCTCCAGCATGGTCATGCAGGTCATCGAGGAGTTCATCAAGGCGATCCTGACCGAACTGATCACCTGGCTGATCATGATCTGGATTCCCGCACTGGCCGCGGCCGTCCCGACCTGCGGCGGCTCGACCGCGGCCGCGGGCACGGCCACCACCGTCCGCGGGGCGCAGACCGGCTCGAAGGTCAGCCGCTACATCCAGAAACTCAAGGAGCTGCTGGACAAGATCAAGCAGTTCCTGCAGAAGATGAAGGACTTCTTCACGCAGTGGAAGGGGAACTTCAAGGACATCATGAAGCTGAACAAGGATCTCGGAAAGCTCGAAGCGGGTCCACTTGCCGGAAACATGGGCAAGCTCGCCGGCAGCAAGGGAATGGTCGGCAGCCGGGCCGCCAAGGGATTCGGCCAGTCGATGAAGGACACCGCGGAGAAGACGGCTTGGGGAACCGTGGGGCTGGGTGGCGGTAAGCGTAACGAGGCTGGTGAATGGGAGGTCCCGCTCTCCAACGCCAAGGAGGGGTACCAACTCGGCGCCGCTGTCGCGGGCAAGGTGAACACCTACTACCAGGGTGGGGAAAAGGCAGCCACCTACGGCGAAACCGGCGAGGAACAGACGACGGAGGAAACCAGCGACGAGTTGGACTTCTGATGTTGACGAAGGACGCCCAGGTCTTCCTGGCGATCATCGCCGTCATCGCCGTTCTGGCTGTGTGCGCATGGCTCGCATTGCGTCGTCGTGAACGTGATCTCGCCCTGCTGGCGAAGGAAAAGGGCTGGCAGCATTTCCGCGAAAAGCCGCGCACCGAAGGGACCTGGATCGACCCGGGCATTCGGGGAAAGTATCGCGGTTATGCGTTCGGCGCCTACAAATACAAGGAAAAGACCAGGCAGGACGCGGAAGGCAGGCCGATCACCTCACCGTATGCGGCGAAGCCGGGTTGGGTGATCCGCGTCAAGGTCAGCGCACCGTTGCCGAACTGCGTGGTGAACCTGGTTGGTCTGGACGAACTGCGGCCGGACGGGGTGGTGCTGCCCGAATTCGAAGAATGGTTCAGGGAGAATGCGTCTCGCTGCTCGGCGTTCGAAGCAGCGAACGATCATCTCACCGTCCGGGGCTTCGCCACGATGAATCGCGACAAATTGCTCCGCACTCTCGACTTCCTGGTCGATGTGGCTGAGCAACTGCCCATTCACCAGAGCTGAGCCACGATGTACTTCGACGCCAGTGGAATCGTCGGCGCGATCGTGGTCGTGCCCCTGGTCCTGTGGGTCGGCTACCTCGTGGTCTCCCCGGCGGTGTTCCGGCAGATCCAACTCCCCCGGCTGGCCAGGCAGTACGGCTGGCGGGTCCGGAGCGGGCGATCGCGTGCGCCGCGTCAAGCGCGGGCGGTCTTACGACGCGTCGACCGACACCTGGTCGGACGACTACACGACCTACTCCGTCGTCACCGTGGCGATGTCGGAGCGGCCGTTCGACGGGTTCCGCGACCGCAACCGGGTCACGGCGTTCAACGGAGACCCCATCGCGCTCTATCCCGACTTCGTCGAGTGGGTGCGCAACCGCAAGCCCAAGTACGACAAGAACGTGCGGCAGGACGGGTCCGGCTTCCGCTCCATCAGCTGGCGCGGCCGCCTCAACCGCAAGCGCCTGCTCCGAGCCCTCGACGAACTAACCGCGAGCGCATGACAAAGGTCCCCGGACGGTCAGGTCCGGGGACCGGCGCGTGATCAGTCCTCGTCCGGCTTGGCGTGGTCGGCCTTGCCCGGGTTCGGGTCCCGGGACAGGTCGATCGCCGGGTGGCGCGGAGCACCCTCCGCCGCGGCATGACGCCCGGTCTGTGGCGTCTCGTCGTCGCCTACCTTTTCTTCTGCGTTCATGACACCCCTCCTGCAATCATTTCGTAAACCCCCGGACGACACGCTAACCCACGCCCCCGCCCACCCGCAGTGGCCCCCGACACGTGCCGGAAACAAAGAAGCCCCCGGAACGCGGGAGGCGTTCCGGGGGCTTCGGGAACTACAACGTCAGCGGAAGTCGCGACCGAAGTCGTAGTCGTCCAGCGGGACCGCGGCACCGGTGCCGGTCCCGAACACATCCGGGGTGTAGTAGCCGTCGTCGTAGGACGGGATGGCGTACGCCGCCACCCTGGCCTCCTCGGTCGGCTGCACCTGGATGTTCCGGTACCGGTTGATGCCCGTACCGGCCGGGATCAGCTTGCCGATGATCACGTTCTCCTTGAGGCCCACGAGCTTGTCGCTGCGGCCGTTGATCGCCGCGTCGGTCAGGACACGCGTGGTCTCCTGGAACGACGCCGCGGACAGCCACGAGTCCGTGGTCAGCGAGGCCTTCGTGATACCCATCAGCACCGGGCGACCCGAGGCCGGCTCGCCGCCCTCGGCCACCGAGGCCCGGTTCGTCGCCTCGAACTTGGTGCGCTCGGGGAGCTCACCAGGCAGGAAGTCGGTCGAACCGGAGTCGATGATCGTGACCCGGCGCAGCATCTGCCGGACGATCACCTCGATGTGCTTGTCGTGGATCGACACACCCTGCGCCCGGTACACCTTCTGGACCTCGTCCACCAGGTGCATCTGCGCCTCGCGCGGGCCCATCACACGCAGCACCTCGTGCGGGTCCGGCGTGCCCTCGAGCAGCGGCTGGCCGACCGACACGTGGTCACCGTCCGCCAGCGGCCCGGTCGGGGTGCCGGCGAGACGCTGCCGCTTCGACAGCTTGTCGAAGATGATCTCCTCGCCACCGTCGTCCGGGATCAGCGTGATCTTCCAGAACCGCTCGCTCTCCTCGATGCGCACCCGGCCATCGACGTCGGCGATCGGCGCCTTGCCCTTCGGCACCCGGGCCTCGAACAGCTCGGTCACACGGGGCAGACCCGTGGTGATGTCGTCACCGGCGACACCACCCTGGTGGAAGGTACGCATCGTCAGCTGGGTACCCGGCTCACCGATCGACTGGGCGGCGACGATACCGACGGCCTCGCCGACGTCCACCAGCTGTCCGGTCGCCATCGAGCGGCCGTAGCAGGTGGCGCACACGCCGACGGTGGACTCGCAGGTCAGCACGCTGCGCACCTTGACCTTGGTGATCCCGCTGGTGATCAGCTTCTCGATCGCGGGGTCGCCGAGGTCGTCACCGGCGTTGAGCACCACGTTGCCCTGGGCGTCCATGGCGTCCGAAGCGAGGCTACGGGCGTAGGCGCTGGTCTCGACGTGCTGCGCACGCACGATCCGGCCGTCACCGAGGTCCTCACCGATCGGCATGTTGATACCGCGGCTGGTGCCACAGTCGGTCTCGCGGACGATGACGTCCTGCGACACGTCCACCAGACGCCGGGTCAGGTAACCCGAGTCGGCGGTCCGCAGCGCGGTGTCGGCCAGGCCCTTGCGGGCACCGTGGGTGGCGATGAAGTACTCGGCCACCGACAGGCCCTCGCGGAAGTTCGCCTTGATCGGGCGCGGGATGTACTCACCCTTCGGGTTCGACACCAGCCCACGCATCCCGGCGAGCGACCGGACCTGCGTCATGTTGCCCGCGGCACCGGACTTCACGATCATCGAGATCGGGTTGTCCTCCGGGAACGCGGTCTCCATGACCTTGGCGACGTCGTCGGTCGCCTGGCTCCACACCTTGACCAGCTCGTTGTTGCGCTCGGCGTGCGAGAGCTGGCCGCGCTGGTAGCGCTTCTCCACCTGGTCGGCCTTGGCCTCGTAGGTGTCCAGGATCTGCTTCTTCTCCGGCGGCACGACGACGTCGGTGATCGACACCGTCACACCGGACCGGGTCGCCCAGTAGAAACCGGCGTCCTTGAGCCGGTCCAGGGTCTGCGCGACCTGGGTCATCGAGTACCGCTCCGCCAGGTCGTTCACGATCGCGGCCTGCCGCTTCTTCGGCATCGGCTCGTTCACGAACGGGTAGTCCGGCGGCAGCAGCTCGTTGAACAGCACCCGGCCGAGGCTGGTCTCGGCCAGCCACTGCTGCCCGGGCTCCCAGCCGTTCTCGGCCAGGCGGGCCACGTCGGCCTTGCTCGGCTGGCGGTCGTTGATCCGGATCTTGATCGGGGCGTGCAGGCTCAGCGCCTTGCGGTCGTAGGCCATGATGGCCTCGGCCGGCGAGGAGTACGCCTGCCCGGCACCGGTCGCGTTCTCGTCGAGCCGGGTCAGGTGGAACAGGCCCGTGACCATGTCCAGCCGCGGCATCGCCAGCGGGCGGCCCGAGGCCGGCGACAGGATGTTGTTCGCCGACAGCATCAGGATCCGCGCCTCGGCCTGTGCCTCGGCCGACAGCGGCAGGTGCACCGCCATCTGGTCACCGTCGAAGTCCGCGTTGAACGCCTCGCAGACCAGCGGGTGCAGCTGGATGGCCTTGCCTTCCACCAGCTGCGGCTCGAAGGCCTGGATACCGAGGCGGTGCAGCGTCGGCGCGCGGTTGAGCAGCACCGGGTGCCCGGTGATGACCTCTTCCAGCACGTCCCACACGGCCGGGCGGGCCCGCTCGACCATCCGCTTGGCGGACTTGATGTTCTGCGCGTGGTTCAGGTCGACCAGCCGCTTCATCACGAACGGCTTGAACAGCTCCAGCGCCATGTCCTTGGGCAGACCGCACTGGTGCAGCTTCAGCTGCGGGCCGACGATGATGACCGAACGGCCCGAGTAGTCGACGCGCTTGCCGAGCAGGTTCTGGCGGAACCGGCCCTGCTTGCCCTTGAGCAGGTCGGACAGCGACTTGAGCGGCCGGTTACCGGGACCGGTTACCGGACGGCCACGGCGGCCGTTGTCGAACAGCGCGTCGACGGCCTCCTGCAGCATCCGCTTCTCGTTGTTGACGATGATCTCGGGCGCGCCGAGGTCGATCAGCCGCTTCAACCGGTTGTTCCGGTTGATCACGCGGCGGTACAGGTCGTTCAGGTCCGACGTGGCGAACCGGCCACCGTCGAGCTGCACCATCGGGCGCAGGTCCGGCGGGATGACCGGGACAGCGTCGAGCACCATGCCGCGCGGGTCGTTGCCGGTCGCCTGGAACGCCGCGACGACCTTGAGCCGCTTGAGCGCGCGGAGCTTCTTCTGCCCCTTGCCGTTGCGGATGGTGTCGCGCAGGTTGTCCGCCTCCGCGGCGACGTCGAACTCGGTGGCCAGCTTCTGGATGGCCTCCGCGCCCATGCCGCCGGTGAAGTACTCGCCGTAGCGGTCGAACAGCTCGCGGTAGAGCATCTCGTCCGCGATCAGCTGGCGCGGGTCGAGCTTGGTGAACGTCGTCCAGATCTCCTCGAGCCGGTCCAGCTCGCGCTGGGCCCGGTCGCGGAGCTGGCGCATCTCACGCTCGCCGCCCTCCTTGACCTTGCGCTTGACGTCGGACTTGGCGCCCTCGGCCTCGAGCTGCGCGACGTCCGCCTCGAGCTTCTGCGCCCGCGCCTCGATGTCGGCGTCGCGCTTGGTCTCGATGTTCTTGCGCTCGACGCCGATCTCGTTCTCCAGCGTCGGCAGGTCGTTGTGCCGCAGCTCGGTGTTCACGTTCGTGATCACGTACGCCGCGAAGTAGATGATCTTCTCGAGGTCCTTCGGGGCCAGGTCCAGCAGGTAGCCCAGCCGCGAGGGCACGCCCTTGAAGTACCAGATGTGGGTGACCGGGGCGGCCAGCTCGATGTGGCCCATCCGCTCACGCCGCACCTTGGCGCGGGTCACCTCGACGCCACAGCGCTCGCAGATGATGCCCTTGAAGCGGACCCGCTTGTACTTGCCGCAGTAGCACTCCCAGTCCCGGGTGGGGCCGAAGATCTTCTCGCAGAAGAGGCCGTCCTTCTCGGGCTTGAGGGTGCGGTAGTTGATGGTCTCCGGCTTCTTCACCTCGCCGAAGGACCACTGTCGGATGTCGTCAGCGGTGGCCAGGCCGATGCGAAGTTCGTCGAAGTAGTTGACGTCCAGCAAAGTGTTGCATCCCCTTGGAAATAGAGGTGGCTACTCGGGGTCGGCGACCGGGTGGGGGCACGCGGGAGGCTAGCCCCCACCCGATGGCTGGCTTATTGCACGACGTCGTCCACCGAGGGCGACTCGTTGCGGGACAGGTTGATGCCGAGGTTGGCCGCGGCACGCTCGAGGTCCTCGTCGTCGGTGTCGCGCATCTCGATCGCCGCACCGTCGGAGGACAGGACCTCCACGTTGAGGCAGAGCGACTGGAGCTCCTTCAACAGCACCTTGAACGACTCCGGGATACCTGGGTCCGGGATGTTCTCGCCCTTGACGATGGCTTCGTACACCTTCACCCGGCCGACCACGTCGTCCGACTTGATCGTCAACAGCTCCTGCAGCGTGTAGGCCGCGCCGTAGGCCTGCATCGCCCAGCACTCCATCTCACCGAAGCGCTGGCCACCGAACTGCGCCTTCCCACCCAGCGGCTGCTGGGTGATCATCGAGTACGGCCCGGTGGAGCGAGCGTGGATCTTGTCGTCCACCAGGTGGTGCAGCTTGAGGATGTACATGTACCCGACGGCGACCGGGTACGGGTACGGCTCGCCGGAGCGGCCGTCCAGCAGCGTCGCCTTGCCGTCCGGCTGGACCAGGCGCTCACCGTCGCGGTTCGGCTTGGTCGAGGCCAGCAGGCCGGTGAGCTCCTCTTCCTTCGCCCCGTCGAACACCGGCGTCGCGGTGTTCGTGCCCGGGTCGACGTCGTAGAGCTCCTCCGGCAGGGTCGTCGCCCAGTCCGGGCTGCCTTCGACCTTCCAGCCCTGCGAGGCCAGCCAGCCCAGGTGCAGCTCGAGGATCTGGCCGATGTTCATCCGGCGCGGCACACCGTGGGTGTTCAGCACGATGTCGACCGGCTGGCCGTCCGCCATGAACGGCATGTCCTCGACCGGCAGGATCTTGCCGATGACACCCTTGTTGCCGTGCCGCCCCGCGAGCTTGTCGCCCGGCTGGATCTTCCGCTTCTGGGCCACGTACACCCGGACCAGCTCGTTGACACCCGGGGGCAGCTCGTCGTCGTCCTCGCGGGAGAACACCCGGATGCCGATGACCTTGCCGGTCTCACCGTGCGGCACCTTCAGCGAGGTGTCGCGGACTTCGCGGGCCTTCTCGCCGAAGATCGCGCGGAGCAGGCGCTCCTCCGGGGTCAGCTCGGTCTCGCCCTTCGGGGTGACCTTGCCGACCAGGATGTCGCCGTCGCGGACCTCGGCACCGATCCGGATGATGCCGCGCTCGTCCAGGTCGGCCAGCACCTCTTCGGACACGTTCGGGATGTCCCGGGTGATCTCCTCGGCACCGAGCTTGGTGTCCCGCGCGTCGATCTCGTGCTCCTCGATGTGGATCGAGGTGAGCACGTCGTCCTGCACGAGCCGCTCGGAGAGGATGATCGCGTCCTCGTAGTTGTGGCCTTCCCACGGCATGACGGCGACGAGCAGGTTCTTGCCCAGCGCCATCTCACCGTTCTCTGTGGACGGCCCGTCCGCGATGACCTGGCCCTTCTCCACCCGGTCGCCCTCGTTCACGATCGGCCGGTGGTTGAAGCAGGTGCCGTGGTTGGTGCGGCGGAACTTGTACAGCCCGTAGCTCTTGCGGGTGCCGTCGTCGTGCATGATCGTGACCAGGTCGGCGGAGAGCTCCTCCACCACACCGGCCTGCTCGGCGACCAGCACGTCACCGGCGTCGACCGCGGCCCGCAGCTCCACCCCGGTGCCGACCAGCGGCGCCTGGTTGCGCAGCAGCGGCACGGCCTGGCGCTGCATGTTCGCGCCCATCAGCGCGCGGTTCGCGTCGTCGTGCTCGAGGAACGGGATCATCGCCGTGGCGACCGACACCATCTGGCGCGGCGACACGTCCATGTAGTCCACGTCCATCGGGTCGATCAGCTCGACCTCGCCGCCCTTCCGGCGGACCAGCACGCGGTCCTCGGCGTAGTGCCCGTCCGCGGTCAGCGGGGCGTTGGCCTGCGCCTTGACGAACCGGTCCTCCTCGTCCGCGGTCAGGTAGTCGACCTGGTCGGTGACCTGGCCCTCGACGACCTTGCGGTACGGGGTCTCGATGAAGCCGAACGGGTTGACCCGCGCGTACGAGCACAGCGAACCGATCAGGCCGATGTTCGGGCCTTCCGGCGTCTCGATCGGGCACATCCGGCCGTAGTGGCTCGGGTGCACGTCGCGGACCTCCATGCCGGCGCGCTCACGGGACAGACCACCGGGGCCCAGCGCCGAGAGGCGGCGCTTGTGGGTCAGGCCCGACAGCGGGTTGTTCTGGTCCATGAACTGCGACAGCTGCGAAGTCCCGAAGAACTCCTTGATCGCGGCCACCACCGGGCGGATGTTGATCAGGGTCTGCGGCGTGATCGCCTCGACGTCCTGGGTGGTCATCCGCTCCTTGACCACGCGCTCCATCCGGGACAGGCCGACCCGGATCTGGTTCTGGATCAGTTCACCCACGGTGCGCAGGCGCCGGTTGCCGAAGTGGTCGATGTCGTCGACCTCGACCGGGATCTCCTGGCCGTTCATCGTCATCTTCTCTTCGCCGGCGTGCAGCCGGACCAGGTACTCGATGGTGGTGACGATGTCCTCTTCGGTGAGCGTGCCGGTCTCGTACGGCAGCTCGAGGCCCAGCTTCTTGTTGACCTTGTAGCGGCCGACCTTGGCCAGGTCGTAGCGCTTGTCCTTGAAGAACAGGTTCTCCAGCAGGGTCTGCGCGCTCTCCTTCGTGGGCGGCTCGCCCGGGCGCAGCTTGCGGTAGATGTCGAGGAGGGCCTCGTCAGTGCCGGCGGTGTGGTCCTTCTCGAGGGTGGCCAGCAGCGTCTCCGAGAACGTGAAACGCTCGCGGATCTGCTCGGTCGTCCAGCCCAGCGCCTTCAGCAGCACGGTGACCGGCTGGCGGCGCTTGCGGTCGATGCGCACGCCGACGGTGTCGCGCTTGTCCACGTCGAACTCGAGCCACGCGCCGCGGCTCGGGATGATCTTGACGCTGAAGACGTCCTTGTCGGTGGTCTTGTCGATCGCCTGGTCGAAGTAGACACCGGGCGAGCGGACCAGCTGGGACACCACGACACGCTCGGTGCCGTTGATGATGAAGGTGCCCTTGTCGGTCATCACCGGGAAGTCACCCATGAAGACCGTCTGGCTCTTGATCTCACCGGTGTTGTTGTTGACGAACTCCGCCGTGACGAACAGCGGGGCCGCGTAGGTCATGTCCTTGTCTTTGCACTCCTCGACCGACGCCTTGACCTCGTCGAAGCGGGGGTCGGAGAAGGACAGCGACATCGAGCCCTGGAAGTCCTCGATGGGCGAGATCTCGTTGAGGACCTCTTCCAGCCCGCCGACCGGGTTTTCTTCTCCTTCTTCGACGCGGCGCTCGAACCACTTCTCGTCACCGGTGAACCATTCGAAGGACCGGATCTGCACGTCCAGCAGATTGGGTGTGGCGAGCGGTTCGCGGATCTTCGCGAAGGAGACCCGCTTGGGGGCTCCGGGGATTCCCGTGATGTTCGAGTCGGGTACAGCCGAGGTGGTCGCAGCAGTGGCCTGGTTCGCGGGAGAGACTGCCAAGATGCGTCCTTCCGGGGACAATGAGCGGTGAGCAGCCGCGTTAGCAACTACTAATGCGACTGTCAAGGGTGCGGTGGTGCCCACTAGTCTAGCTGCCGTGCCCGGGCAGCCTGAAAGAGGGCAGCGCAAAGAAGCAGTCTAGCCTGAAATCCGGGTCCTGTCGAGGGGCGCTCACGATGGGGCCCACATCTCGATCACACCGGCTTCAGGTAACCCTCCACGCTCTGTCTATGCGGCGGCTTCGCCCTCCCGCAGGGCGTCGCCGTCAGGGGTAAGCGTGACCCTCCCAGCCTTCTGAGTCAAGATGCCACGCCTTCAACCCGCCGGTTGGCGCAATGTGGTCGCGCCGTGTACACGACGTGAGCCGTGCCCTCCTACCTGCGGGTTCACGCGGCCTCCGGTTCGGGCTGGAGGGGGTCGACGATCTCGTCACGAAGCCATTCGCACTGCCGCCGCCACGCGCGGAGGGCGATCTCGTCCGGGCACGGCACGCCGTCCACCAACTCCCCCAGCGACCACGCGCGCAGCCACGCTTCGATGGCGACCTTCACGTCGAGCGCGACCGTGCCGAGCAGGTACCGGTCCTGCCAGCCGCGGAGGTAGAAGACGCCCCCGCTCTCGGGCAGCAGGTCGAGCACGGCCTGGAACCGGTTCGCCGTGGGCACGAGCACGTCGAGCTCCGAGGCCGCCGGGATGTTCTCGCCGAGGCGGCGCATCCAGAGCACCGAGTCGAGGCGGCGGTCGAGCGGGCCGAGCGGCCCGGACGCCTGCTCGTGCTCGGCGATGCGGCGTACCGCGAGCTTGCGCAACCCACTGACGTGCACCCGGAGCAGGCCTACGTACACGGGGCGGCAGACGCCGATCCGGTCATCGCCGCGACGGTCCCAGCTCACCGCACCGCTGAACGGGTCCCCCATGCTGCCCCCTCTTTCCGGCGTCACTGCTTAGAACGGATCAGGAGGAGATGACGTTCCGCGCCGGGCTGGCACGATCGAGGGGTGGGACGGGTCAGCGGGACGGCGGCGCCGGGGCCTGGCTCGACGCCGGCGGCTGGCCGGCCGGGGCCGGGCTGGTGGACGCCGGGTTTTCCGAGTTGTACGTGTCCAGGTCGGACACCCGCCACTTACCGTTCACGTACTGCATGTTCATGTGCAGCTGGGCGCTGCCGCTCGAGGTCTGGTTCTGGTCGGTCCGCGTCGCGGTCTGGTCGACGAACACCATGACCCGCGCCCGGTCGCCGTTGAGCATGATCACCGCGCTGCGGCTCGCCTTGACCGTGACCACCAGCTTCTGCTGCGGCGCGAGCCGCTCCACCTCGCCGATCAGGCTGTCGTAGCGCGCCCTGACCTCGTCGTTGAGCAGCAGGTCCTTCGCCGCGTTCTGGGTCTTCGCGATGTCGTTGAAGTCGTAGGAGAACAGCGTCTCCGCGGCGCTCGTCGCGGCCTGGTTGACCTGCGAGGTCCGCGCGACGTCGAGCAGCGCGGTGTTCTCGGTGGCCGAGCCGATCTTGTTGTCCTCGATCTTGAACCACACCGCGAACCCGGCGAGCACGATCGCGAGCCCGAACAGCGCGCCCGCGATGACGAACGGATTCCGTCGCGGGCGCTCGGACACCTCGGGCTCCGGCTCGGGCTCCGCGACGGCGGCCTCGGCCCGCTCGAAGTCCGACGGCTTCAGCTCACCCTCGTCGCGGCTCTTCCGCCGCGGGCTCGGCTTCGCGGCGGGCGTGAACAAGTTCACTTCCTCGGCCGGCGCCGGCGTCTCGACCTGCTCGTCCTCGTCCGGCCGCACGGTCGGCGAAGGACGGCGAAGGCCCGCTACCCTGGTTCGCCGCACCGGCTGCTGCGGACGGCCCTGGTTGCTGGATGCCACAACGAACTCCGTTCCCGCGCTTACTGACCGCTGCTCACGAGCGGCACCGAACTGATCCCGGACACCTTCCAGTCCGCCCCGACCCGGGTCAGCTGGACCTCCAGCCGCAACGGCTTGGCGACCGGCTGCTGCCCGTCCTGCGTCACGAGCGTGCTGACGGCGGCCAGGAAGCTGGCCTTGCCCGCGTGGTCGTCGAGCTCCTCGACCCCGATGTCCTGCACGGTCGTGGTGACCTTGGTCTTGGCCTGCGCCAGCGACTGGCGGTAGTTGTCCTCCGAGTTCTTCATCAGCGTCTGCATGTCGTCCGTGGAGACGCTGATGACCCGCTGGAAGAACGCGTCCGGATTGGTGTAGTCAAGCTCGGTGTAGGCCTTGACCGCGGTCGTGCCCTGCTGGACCACCTGGTCGCGCGCCTGGGCCAGCGCCAGGTTGTCGTTGCCGGACGCCGACCACCACTGGATGCCGAAGATGGCCGCGACAATGAGGGCCGCGGCGGCCAGCGCGGCCGTGCCGAGCACGAGGTAGCGGCCGGTCGGGCCGCCGTCGCCGCGCTCGGGAGTCTCCGCGGAGATCTCCTCGGCGGTCTCAAGATCCTCGGAACTCATATTTCTCCAGGGTAGAGAATGTCGAAAATGGCTTGCGTAGCGGTGCAAGGAGCGGTGCGCGATGACAGCGTGGTGAAAGCACCTCCATTCGTGTCACGCGGCCGTCAGCCGGGCAGGGCGAGCAGCGACGCGAGGCTGTTGATGGACACCGGCGGCGAGCCGGCGACACCCGGTGTCGCCGACAGTTCGGCCAGTTGCTGCTGCGGACGGTCCGCGTTCTGGTCCACCTGCTGCTGGTTGGGCACCGTTGGCACGCCGTTGAACGGCGCGTTCTGCGAGCCGCGGACGTCGATCGGGCTGCCCGTGGGCTCGGCGCAGTAGGCCTTGAAGTCCGGCGCGCGGGGGGTCGTGTCGGCGCCGGTGCGGTACTGCGTCGTGTCGTAGCCCTTGGTGCACGGCGGCGGGTCGAACAGGTTGAGCACGAGCCCGAGGTGCGCCGTGCCGTCGCCGGGCACGACGCTGCGCGCGCCGGCCGCGAGCGCCGGGTAGGTCACCATCACCTGCTCGATCCCGTCCTGCCGGGTCAGCAGCAGGTTCGACGTGGTGAGCAGGTTCGCGAACAGCTCGCCGAGCCCCGGGCCGGTGTCGGTGACCAGCTGGTTGATCGACTGCGCGGCACCCGGCGCGGTCTGGATCAGCTTGCGCAGGTCGGGATCGGAGCTCTTCAGCGTCGCCGTCAGCTCGTTCAGGTTCCGGCTGAACTCGGCCATGTTCGACGCTTCGGCGTTCTGCGTGTCGAGTACCTTGCCGCCGGCGTTGAGCAGCTGCACCGTCTGCGGCAGGTTCTCCTGCGCGGACTTGGTGAAGTCGCGCAGGGTGTCCATCAGCACCTGGAGATCGCCCCCGGTGCCGTTGAAGGCGTTGTACGACTCGTCGACGACGGTGCGCAACGCGTCGGTCGGCACGGACCGGGCCAGCCCGTCGAGGTCGGTCACCACCTGTTCGGTCGCGATCGGCGTCTTCGTCTTGTCCACCGGGATCACCGAGCCGCCCTGCAGGAACGGTCCCGCCTCGCTGGCCGGGCGCAAGTCGACGAACTGCTCCCCGACTGCGGACCGGTCGGCGATCACGGCCTGCAGGTCGGTGGGCACCTTCGGGGTCCCCGGGTCGATGTCCAGCTCGGCCTCGAGCCCGGACGCGGTCAGCCGCAGCGGGCCGACGCGGCCGATGTTGTAGCCCCGGTAGGTGACCTCGGCGCCGGTGAAGATGCCGCCGGACTGGTCGAGTTCGAGCTTGACGGTGTAGCCGGTCTGCCCGAACACCTGCCCGAGCCCGGCGAACCGGATCAGCGCGTAGACGATCGCGACCACCGAGATCAGGAGGAACGCGATGAGCTGGATCCTCGTCCTGCGTACCAGCATCAGGAACCTCCCCCGAGCAGACCGAACAGATTCCCGAGCGTGGGCTGCGACGGCTGTTTGCCGGACGTGCTGCTCTTGGTCCCGGTGTTCAGCGGCAGCGGCAGCCCGTTGCCCGAATTCGACGAGGTACCGCCGGAGAGCCCGAGACCGTTCGGCAGGATCCCGGACAGCGGATTGTCGCGGCTGTTGCCGAGGTTCTGCAGGACGGTCTGCAGGTTCAGGTCGATCGACGCGTAGAGGTTGAAGTAGTCGCCCTTGGCGCCGGCGATCGCCGAGTCGGTGAACGGGTAGGTCAGCAGCAGTTCGAGCGACTTCGGCAGGTCCGAGCCCGCTTCACCGAGCTTCTGCAGCGTCGGCATCAGCGCCCGCAGGTCCGCGACCAGGTCGGCCTGGCTCTTGTTGATCGTGTCGACGGTGACCCCGGACAGCCGCTGCAAGGCCTGCAGCATCGTGACCAGCTGGGTGCGCTGCTGTTCGAGCACGCCCAGCCCCGGGCCGAGGTTGTCGATCGCGCCCGCCAGCTGGTCCTTCTGCGTGACCAGCGTGGACGAGAGCCGGTTCAGCCCGTCGAGCGCCTTGGTGATGTCGCTCGACTGTTTGTCCAATGTGGACACCAGCTGGTTGGCGTTGCCGAGCAGGTTCCGGATGTCCGGCTCGCGGCCGGACGTCGCGGAGTTGAGCTCCTTGGTGATCGTGTTGAGCTGCTCGACCCCGCCGCCGTTGAGCAGCATCGACAACGCGCCGAGCACCTCCTCCACGTCGACGCTGCGGTTCGTGCGCTCCAGCGGGATCTCGGCGTTGTTGGCGAGTGAGCCCTGCGCGAGGTCGGTGCCGGGCGAGGCCAGCTCGACGTACTTCTCACCGAGCAGGCTCGACTGGCGGATGTTCGCGAGCGCGTTGGCCGGCAGTTTGATGTCGCCGTTGATCTCCATCGTCACCTCGGCGTGCCAGCCGTCCGGGGTGAGGCCGATGGACTCGACGCGGCCGACCGGGACCTCGTTGACCTTGACGCCGGACTTCGGCACGAGGTCGAGCACGTCCCGGAACTGGGCCTTGACCGTGTACGGGTGGTCTCCGACGTCGGCGCCGCCGGGCAGCGGGACGCTGTAGATCCCGTTGAACCCGCAGCCGGCCAGGGTCAGTGCGGCCGCGGTGCCGACGGCGGCAAGTGCGAGGCGTTTCACTTCGCCCCCGTTCCGGTCAGGTCGACGAACGGCAGTGGCAGCGGTGGCAGCTGGCCGTGCTGCAGCGCGTACGCGGTCTGGGCCAGCGACGGCAGCTTCGCCGTGCCGTTGAGGATCGGCGCCACCGAGTCGCACAGGTTGCCGACCTTGGCCAGCGCGCCCGGGGTTTCCTTCAGCAGCCCGCAGATCATCACGATCGGCGGCTGGGTCAGCTCGTTGAGGTTGGGCCGCGCGTCGAGCGTGCCGGACGAACCGTTGTAGGCGTTGGCCACGTTGCCGAGGCCGACCGGCGCGATGTCGAGGATCTGGGCGAGCGCGCTGCGCTGGTCGACGAGCACCTTCGTCACGCTCGCCAGGTTGTCCACATTGGACCGCAGTTTGTCGTGGTGGGAGTCGATGAACTGCTGCACCATCGCGAGCGTCGTGCCCAGCTGCTGCACGGTCGCGGCGAGATTGTCCTTCTCCCCCGCCAGGTACCCGCTCACGTCGGCCAGCTGCGACTCGAACGTCCGCACCTGCTTGTCGCTGTCGGACAGCGTCTGCGAGAAGTTCGCGAGGTTCTGGATGGTCGCGAACAGGTCGTTCTTGTTGCCCGACAACGTCGTGGACAGCTGGGAGAGCTTGGTGATCGTGTCGTGCAGCGACTGGCCGTTGCCGTCGAAGTTCTGCGACAGGGTGGTCAGCAGGTCCGACAGCGAGCCGTTCTGGTTGACCCCGTTGGGCCCGAGCGACTGGCTGATCTTGTCGAGGCTCGAGTACAGGTCGTCGACCTCGATCGGTACCGCGGTGCGGTTCAGCGGGATCGACGCGCCGTCGTCGATGATCTTGCCGCCGGTGTAGGCCGGCGCCAGCTGCACGTACCGGTCGCTGACCAGTGAGGGTGCGACGATCGCGGCCTGCGCGTCGGCGGGGATCGCGACCGTGCGGTCGTAGTCCATGTCGACCCGGACCTGGCTGCCCATCGGCTGCACGCCGGTCACGGTGCCCATGTCGACCCCGAGCACCCGCACACTGTTGCCGACGTACAGCCCGATCGCGCTCGGGAAGTACGCCGTGACGTGCTTCTTGTTGGCATCCTTGATGGTCCACCACAGCACGCCGGCGACGACGAGCCCCAGCACGCAGGCGATCGCGACGCCGCGTGTCAGGGACTGTCCGAAGCGGGTGTCGGTCATTTCTGGTTGCACCCCTCCTGGTTCAAGAGGCTGACCGAAGGCAGCAGCAGCCCGCAGATGTAGTTGTCGAACCAGTGCCCGTTGCCGACGGTGTTGGTGAACACCCGGATGTAGGGCGCGAACTTCGCGATGCCCTGCGCGAGCGAGTTCTGGTTGCGCTGCAGCATCGAGGTCAGCTGGTCCAGTGAGTTCAGCACCGGGTTCAGCTGCGCGTCGTTGTCGTTGATCAGGCCCTGCAACTGCTTGGACAGCTCCTGCGAGCCGGTGAGCAGCGTCGAGATCGCCTGCTCCCGCTGGGTGATCTCGTCCAGCAGCTGGTTGCCGTCGGTCAGCAGCCTGGTCAGCTCCTGGTCTCGGTCGGCGAGGGTCTGGCTGATCTGCTTGGTGTTCGCCAGCAGCTGCGACAGCTGCGTGTCGCGCTTGGCGACCGTGTCCGACAGCTGCTGCAACCCGGACAGCGCGCCCTTGAGCGATTCCGGCGTGCCGGAAAGCGTCTGCGACAGGGTGTCGAAGCTCTGCGCGAGCTGCTGGGTGTTGATCTGGTCCACTGTGGACGAAAGGTCGCGGAACGCGTCGAGCACGTCGTAGGGCGAGAGCGTGCGCTCCTTGGGGATCGCCGCGCTCGGGTCGAGCGTCTTGTCGCCCTGCGGGTCCAGCGCCAGGTACTTCTGCCCGAGCAAGGTCTTGATCTTGATCGCGGCGCTGGTCTTGTCGCCCAGCCACGCGTCCTTGACCTTGAACGACACCTTGACCTGCGCGCCGTCGAGCGCGACGTCGGTGACCTTGCCGACCTTGACGCCGGCGACCCGGACCTCGTCGTCGGGCTTGAGCCCGGCCGCCTCGGTGAAGTCCGCGGAGTACGTCGTGCCGGCGCCGATGATCGGCAGGTTCTCGGCGTTGATCGCGACGACGAAGCCCAGCACCATCAGCAGCAGGCCGACGACCGCGATGGGCACGGGATTGCGCGACTGGAAGCTTTTCATGACTGGCACCGCGGCTGGGTCACCGGCTGCAGCGGGATGTTGATCGCCGGGATGACCGGCGGCAGCTCGACCTTTCCACCGGTCTGGCACAGGAAGAAGTTGAACCAGGAACCGTAGTCGGCGGTGCTCGTCAACGTGGTCACCTTCTGCGGCAGGTACTGGATGAAGTGCTCCACCAGCGACTGGTTGTCGTTGAGGTTGTCGCTCAGCACGCCGAGCGCGGCGATGTCGTTCTTGAGCGGGTCGCGTGCCTTGACGAGCAGGCCCGACGTGGTGTCCGCCAGCCCGCCGAGCGCGTCGATCGCGTCGCCGATCGGCTTGCGGTCCTGCGCAAGCCCGGTCACCAGCTGCTGCAGGTTGACGATCAGCGTGTTCAGCTGCGGCGTGTGTGCGTTGACCGTGTCGAGCACGCTGTTGAGGTTGTCGATGACCTGGCCGATGACCTGGTCCTTCTGCGCGATCGTGGTGGTCAGCGTCGCGGTGTGCGCGAGCAGGCTGTCGATCGTGCCGCCTTCGCCTTGCAGCACCTGGATGATCTCGTAGGACAGTTTGTTCACGTCGTCCGGGTTGAGCGCCGCGAACAGTGGCTTGAAGCCGTTGAACAGCTCGTCGAGGTCGAGCGCCGGCGTGGTGTGGGCCAGCGGGATCGTCGCGCCCGGCTTGAGGGTGCCCTGGTCGTCCCCGGTGCCCTGGCCGAGCGAGAGATAACGCTGGCCCACCAGGTTCCGGTACTTGATCGTCGCGGTCACGTCCGCCGGCAGGGTCCGCCCCGAGTCGACCTCGAAGTCGATCTGTGCCTGCCGCCGGTCGACGATCTTGACGTCGGTGACCTGGCCGACCTTGACGCCCGCGATGCGCACGTCGTCGCCGGCCAGCACGAGCGTCGCGTCGGTGAACCGCGCGCTGTATCCCTTGGTGGAGCTGGTGTTGATGTTGGCGATGCTGATCCCGAGGACCGCCGTGAGCACGACGGTGACCACGATGAAGACGACCAGCTTGATCAGCGGTGCGGCCAGGCCCCTCACTGCACCGTCACCTCCGTTCCGCGGTACAGCGGCCCGACGAGCAGCCCGCTCCAGCCGGGCATCTCGGCCGCGGTCAGCCCGACCTGCGGGCCGACCAGCTCGTCCAGGAAGTCCTGCTCGGCCGGGGTGTTCGCGGGGTCACCCAGGGTGGACGCGCCGCCACCGTTGTAGCCGCCCGCGTTCGCCGCGTTGTTGCCCGGGACGAGCCCGTCCGCGCTCGACTTCGAGCCGGGACCCGGCTTGCTGCCGTCCTTGATCGGCCCGTCCGGTGGGTACTGCGGGAACGGTTGCGGGAAGTCCTTGACGTTGTAGCAGCGCGGGCCGCGCTTGTCGTCGAACTGCGGTTCGTCCTGCCCGGCGACGTACTTGCCCCGGTTGACGACGACCTCCAGGGTCGCGTGCAGGCCCGGCTGGCTGGTGCCCTTGCCGAAGGCCTGGTCGAGCAGCGGCACCAGCTGCGCCATGCCACCGAGGAAGCAGGGGTACTCGGGGGCGTACTTGGCGAGCAGTTCGGCGGTCGGCCGCGCGCTGTCGCTCAGGCTGATCAGGTTGCGCGCGTTGGCGCGCAGGAACGATTCCGTGGTCTGCGACGCCTGTGTCACGTCGGCGTACAGCGCTTGGAGGTTCTGCTGCTGCTCCACGATGGTCTTGCTGGTGGTGGACAGGTTGTCCAGCGTCTGCACGAGATCCGGCGCGGTATTGCTGAGGTTGTTGGAGAACTTCGCCAGCGCCTGCAGGTTGTGTTGCAGCGCCGGCAGATGCGGGTTCAGACCGTCCAAATAGGTCCCCAGCTCCGACAGTGTCTGACCGAGTTCGTCGCCGCGGCCCTGGAGTGCGGTGGAAATCGCGGTCAAGGTCGTGGAGAGCTTCTGCGGCTGCACCGCCTGCAGCACCGGCAACAGGTCGTCCAGTGCCGAGGACAGCTGCACCGCGGCCTGCGACCGGTCCTCCGGGATGACGTCGCCGTCGCGCAGTGTGCTCGATGCGGGCTGCTGCGGGATTTCCAGCGACACATAGCGTTCGCCGAACAACGTCTTCGGCAGGAACCGGGCGGACACGTTCGACGGGATGATGTCCGCCGACGACGGGTCGAGCGCGAGGGTCAGCTCGGCGCCGTGCTGGGTCGCGGCGATCGTCTTCACCGAGCCGACGATCAGCCCGCGCACCTTCACGTCGGACTGCTCCAGCAACTGGTTGCCGATGTCGCCCGCTTCCAGCTTCACATCGACGTACTTCGTGAAAGCCTTGTTGTACATGGCGATCGACAGCGTCACCCCGGCCGCCATCACGACGATCAGGAGCAGGCCGAGCAGCCTGCGGCGCAAGGTCTTCATCCCGCGATCCTCACCGTCGTCGTCGTGCCCCAGAGGGCGAAGCCGATGAAGAAGTTGATGATCGCCACCGTCACGATGCTCAGCCGGACCGCACGGCCCACCGCGACGCCGACGCCCGCCGGGCCGCCGGTGGCCCGGTAGCCGAAGTAGCAGTGCGTCAGGATGATCACGACACTGAAGATCAGCACTTTGACGAACGAATAGAAAACGTCTTGCGGTGGCAGGAAAAGATCGAAGTAATGGTCGTACGTTCCCGCCGACTGGCCGTAGATGTAGACGACCACCAGCCGCGACGCCAGGTACGAGGACAGCAACCCGATGATGTAGAGCGGGATGACCGCGACGAACCCGGCGATGATCCGGGTCGTCACCAGGTACGGCAGGCTCGGCACCGCCATCACCTCGAGCGCGTCGATCTCCTCCGAGATCCGCATCGCGCCCAGCTGCGCGGTGAAGCCCGCGCCGACCGTCGCCGACAGTGCCAGCCCGGCGACCAGCGGCGCGATCTCGCGGGTGTTGAAGAACGCGGTCAGGAAGCCGGTGAACGCCGAGGTGCCGATCGAGTTCAGCGCCGAGTAGCCCTGCAGGCCCACCAGCACACCGGTGAACAGGGTCAGCCCGACCATCACGCCGACCGTGCCGCCGATCACCGCCAGCGACCCCGAACCGAAGCTCACCTCGGCGAGCAGGCGCAGGACTTCCTTGGTGTAGCGGCGGATCGTCCGCGGCGTCCACGCCAATGCCCTGGCGTAGAAGGACATCTGGTCGCCGAAGTTGTCGAGCACATCGAGGGGCCGGTGCGCGATGCGTTTCGCGGTCTGGCCGAACGTCGCCATGATCAGCTCAACTTTCCGGGCACGATCTGGAGGTAGATCAGGGTGATCACGAAGTTCACGATGAACAGCAGCAGGAACGTGATGACCACGGACTGGTTCACCGCGTCACCGACACCCTTCGGACCGCCGGCCGGGTGCAGCCCGCGGTAGGCCGCGACCACGGCCGCGATGAACCCGAAGATCAGCGCCTTGATCTCACCGACCCAGAGGTCCGGCAGCTGGGCCAGGGCGGAGAAGCTCGCGAGGTACGCGCCGGGTGTGCCGCCCTGCAGCACCACGTTGAAGATGTAGCCGCCCAGCACGCCGATCACGCTGACCATGCCGTTGAGCAGGAGAGCCACCAGCATCGACGCGAGCACGCGCGGCACGATCAGCCGCTGCACCGCGGAGACGCCGAGCACCTCCATCGCGTCGATCTCTTCGCGGATCGTGCGGGCGCCGATGTCGGCACAGATCGCGCTGCCGCCAGCACCCGCGACCAGTAGCGCTGTCACCAGTGGGCTCGCCTGCTGCACGGTGGCCAGCACGCTGCCGGCCCCGGTGTAGGACTGCGCGCCGAGCTGGCGGGCGAGCGAGCCGAACTGCAGTGAGATGACCGCGCCGAACGGGATCGCGACCAGCGCGGTGGGCAGGATCGTGACGCTCGCGATGAACCAGGACTGCTGGATGAACTCGCGCATCTGGAACGGCCGCTGGAAGAACCCGCGGATGATGTCCAGCCCGAGAGCGAACAGCTTCCCGGTCTCCCGCAGCATCCCGGCGCCCGGGATCTTGGCTGGAGAGGCCGTTTGACTCATCGTGTTCCCGGCCCCTGATCGGTCTGGCGGCCGGCTCTCGGGATCCGCGCCACCTGCTCGGTGGGCAGCTGCCCCTGGTGGTGACTCGGGACCGGGCGCGTCTCGATGGTCTGGTCCCAGTCCGGTGTGGTGTTGCGCGGGTAGACGCCGTAGTGGCGCTGCTCCTCCGGCGTGAGGGAGTCGATGATCCCGTCCTGCGCGGCGTCGGGCAGCTTGTGCAGGATCTGCATGACCCGGTCCTTGCGGCGGATCGCGCCCTGGCGCACCGGAAGCCCGGGCGCCGGCTGCATCTGCGCCGGGATGCCGGCGATCTCTTCGACGCCGCCGGCGTGCAGCCCGGCCTCGAACATCGCGCGCTCGGCGGCGATCGTCGCGGAGTCCTTCTCTTCGGACATCCCGATCGGACCGTCCATGCGCCCGTTGAGGAACTGCTTGACCACTGGCTCCTCGCTGGTGAGCAGCACCTCGCGCGGCCCGAACATGACCAGCTCCTTGCGGAACAGCATGCCCAGGTTGTCCGGCACCGTGCGGGCCAGGTTGATGTTGTGCGTGACGATCAGGAACGTCGCGTCGATCTGCGCGTTCACGTCGAGGAACAGTTGAGAGATATAGGTTGTGCGCACCGGGTCCAGACCGGAGTCCGGCTCGTCGACGAGGATGATCTCCGGGTCCAGCACCAGCGCCCGGGCCAGCCCGGCGCGCTTGCGCATCCCGCCGGAGATCTCGCCGGGGAGCTTCTTCTCCGCGCCGGCCAGACCGGTCATCTCGAGCTTCTCGAAGACGATCCGGCGGATCTCGGTCTCGGACTTCTTCGTGTGCTCCCGCAGCGGGAACGCGACGTTGTCGTACAGGTTCATCGACCCGAACAGCGCGCCGTCCTGGAACAGCACACCGAAGAGCTTCCGGATCTCGTACAGCTTGTGCTCACTGCAGCGGACGATGTCCACGCCGTTGATCACGCACGTGCCGCGATCCGGCTTGAGCAGACCGATCATCGACTTCAGGAAGACGGACTTGCCGGTGCCCGAGGGGCCCAGCATCACCGAAACCTCGCCGGGAGGCAGGGTGAGTGTCACGTCCCGCCAGATGGTCTGTCTCCCGAAGGACTTCGTCAGACCTTCGATGACCACCTCGGCACCCATCGCACCTCCCGGAGCTTCCTACGGTGACGGCTCACACACCCTAGACAGGTTGCGCACGGTGAGCGCGTCCGCGTCACGTTTCCCAACGAGCAGGGCGCGGTGCAGGTTACTCACGAGTTTGGCAATCCACAAACAAGGTGAACAAAAAGGCTGGTCATTGTTCACTGGGTAACCGCCCGCATCCGGCCTAACGCCGGTCGATCACCGGATCAGTGGCCACCGCCGAACGGTCCAAGCCGTCACACATCGCGACGGGCCGGGGTCGGACTTCGATCAACCGCCGCAACGCGAACCGGATCGCCTCGATCTCCGAGGTACCGAGACGAGCCGCGTGCTGCTTCACGAGACGCCGGCGGCTGATCGACTTGAACTGATCACACATCGCGAAACTCGGCTTACCGAGCGAGTCGAGCCGCGGCTGGAAAGGCAGTCCCCGGTCCTTCGTCGTGCAGGGCACCACGAATACGAGGTCATGCGGCAACTCGCAGGCGAACGCCGATCCCACGACCACCGCCAGCCGTTGACCCGCCTGCTCGCGACCAACCTGCGGGTCGAAGTCCGCCCCACACCTGCCATGGCCAGACGGTCCTGGTCACTTGGCGACCTCGGTGTCCACCTCAGCCAGTTCGCGGCTTTCTCGCAGGTAGTCGTCGGCCATCTCCGGATCAGCCGCCAGCCGGGCCAACGCGCCGCGGATGCAGCGGTCGCAAACGGCACAAAAAAGGCGGGCACCCTGTGCAGGGTGCCCGCCTTCGCTCCGGAGTTCCGGGGAACTACTTGACGCTGACCTTCGCGCCAGCAGCCTCGAGCTTCTCCTTGGCGGCCTCGGCGGCCTCCTTGTCGACCTTCTCCAGCAGCGCCTTCGGCGCGCTCTCGACGAGGTCCTTGGCCTCCTTCAGGCCCAGGCCCGAGACGACCTCGCGGACGACCTTGATGACCTGGATCTTCTTCTCGCCAGCACCCTCGAGGACGACGTCGAACTCGTCCTTCTCCTCCTCGACCGGGGCGGCGGCGGCACCGGGGGAGGCGGCCACGACGGCGGCCGGGGCGGCGGCGGTGACGTCGAAGGTGTCCTCGAACTTCTTCACGAAGTCCGAGAGCTCGAGCAGGGTCAGCTCCTTGAAAGCGTCGAGCAGTTCGTCAGTGCTCAGCTTCGCCATGATGGCGTTCCTTTCTGTTCAGGTTCGGGGGGGTGGTAACGGTCAGCTCTCGGCCGGTGCTTCGCCGCTCTGCTGCTCTTGCTCTCGCTTCTCCTGCAGCGCGGCGGCCAGACGGGCCACCTGGGACGCCGGCGCCTGGAACAGCGCGGCGGCCTGGGACAGCTTCGCCTTGAACGCGCCTGCCGCCTTGGCGAGCAGGACCTCACGGCTGTCGAGATCGGCGATCTTGTTGATCTCGTCCACCGTGAGAGCGCGGCCATCCATGTAGCCGCCCTTGATCACAAGCGCGTTGTTGTCCTTGGCGAAGTCACGAAGCGCCTTGGCGGCATCGACCGGTTCACCCTCGACGAAGGCGATGGCGGTCGGGCCGACGAAAAGCTCTTCGACACCCTCGATCCCGGCGTCCGCGGCGGCACGCTTGACGAGAGTGTTCTTCGCAACCCGGTACTTGGCACTGGTGCCGAGAGCGCGGCGCAGCTGGCTGAGCTGGGTCACCGACAGGCCGGTGTACTCAGTGACGACGGTGGCCGAGCTGGTGCGGAACCGGTCCGCGATCTCGGCGACGGCTGCCACCTTGTCGGGCTTCGCCATTCCTCGCCTCCTCTCTTGGCTGTGACCGCCAGCCGGTGAAGGAGCCCGAAACGACGAAACGCCCCGGCGCAGCAGGGCGCGGGGCGTCATACAGTGCACGTGGCACCAGTAGGAAAAGCCTCGTTCCTCCTGCGCGGGCCGCCCGCTGTCGCGGGGCCTTCGTTCCACACGGCGTGTGGAAGACCAGCGGTCTTCGGTAGAACCGTCGTCCAGTGTACCCGGGTATCCCCGGTGATTCCCGCGGGGCCTGTCATCATGGGCGGGTGGTGGGAGAGCGACCTGGCGACGAGTCCGACGACCGAGGCGAACTGGAGCGCGCGCGGCCCGCGGAACCGGCCCGGCCGGACCAGGTGGAGTCGGCGCCGCAGCTGGATCCCGAGCAGCTGCGCCAGTTCCAGCAATTCCAGCAGTTCCAGGACTACCTGAAGTTCACCCAGGCCCAGCAGCAGGGCGGCCAGGTGGTGTCCACCCAGGCCGGCGGGCCGCCGGTGCCACCGCCGCCGCAGGGCGGTCTCGTGCCGGCACCACCGCAACCGCCGCGGCGGCCACGGATCCCGATGCCACGGTTCGTCAAGCGGGCGCTCGCCTCCGTGCTGTCCGCGCTGATCTTCCTTGCCGTGCTGGGGATCGCGGGCAAGCTGCTGTACGACCACTTCTTCCCGCCCCAGGACGACGACAAGCCAGCGGCGGAGACCGGCGGCGGGACCTACCACGCGAACAAGATCCTCTCGACCCAGCCGTACGAGGCCGTGCGGAAGGTCTACCAGCAGATCGCGCAGGGCCGGCCGGATCTCGCGTGCGGCTACTTCGACACCCCGGTGCAGGACCGGTTCGCGCGCGACGTCAACGCCGCCGACTGCCAGCAGGCCGTGCTGACGCTCAAGGGACAGGTCACGAACGTCAACGACTATGCCGAGTCGATCTGGCCGCAGACCTACGACCCGAACGCGGCCACGCTCACGATCAACTCGTGCGACTTCACCATCACCGGCGGCCCGGCGCTGGGCGTCTTCACCGTGACGAAGGTCGACAAAGGACAGTGGCTCATCACCGGCCACGCCCCTGGCCCGCCGACGTGCCCGGCGCCCACCTCGTGACGCGAAAAGAGCCGGCTCCCGCGCAGGGAACCGGCTCTTTTCGTTGCTACGTCAGACTGCCGCGCCCTCGCCAAGGAGGTTGCGGGTGCGCGCCGGGTCGACCGGGATGCCCGGGCCCATGGTGGTGGAGAAGGTGATCTTCTGCAGGAACCGGCCCTTGGCGGCGGACGGCTTGGCCCGCAGGATCTCGTCCAGCGCGGCGGCGTAGTTCTCGACGAGCTTCTCCGGGTCGAAGGAAGCCTTGCCGATCACCAGGTGCAGGTTCGCCTGCTTGTCCACCCGGAAGTTGATCTTGCCGCCCTTGATGTCGGCGACGGCCTTCGTGACCGCGGGGGTCACGGTGCCGGTCTTCGGGTTCGGCATCAGGCCACGCGGGCCGAGGATGCGGGCGATGCGCCCGACCTTCGCCATCTGGTCCGGCGTCGCGATCGCGGCGTCGAAGTCGAGCCAGCCACCCTGGATGCGCTCGATGAGGTCGTCGCTGCCGACCGCGTCCGCACCGGCGGCCTCGGCCTCGGCGGCCTTGTCACCGACGGCGAACACGATCACGCGGGCGGTCTTGCCCGTACCGTGCGGCAGGTTCACGGTGCCGCGGACCATCTGGTCGGCCTTGCGAGGGTCGACGCCGAGACGCAGCGCCACCTCGACGGTGGCGTCCATCTTGACCTTGGAAGTTTCCTTGGCGAGCTTCGCCGCCTCGAGCGGGCTGTACAGCCGCTCGCGGTCGATCAGCTCGGCGGCCTGACGATAGGCCTTGCTGCGCTTTGCCATGCTCTGTCCTTTGGATCAGTGTGGTGGCGGGCCAGCGCGTGGCCCTCCCACGGGTGTTCGGGGTGGTTATTCGACCGTGATGCCCATCGACCGGGCCGTGCCCGCGATGATCTTGGCCGCTTGGTCGATGTCGTGGGCGTTGAGGTCGCTCTTCTTGGTCTCTGCGATCTCACGCACCTGGTCCCAGGTCACCTTGGCGACCTTGGTCTTGTGCGGCTCACCGGAGCCCTTCTCGACACCGGCGGCCTTCAGCAGCAGCTTCGCGGCCGGCGGGGTCTTGAGCTTGAAGTCGAACGACCGGTCTTCGTACACGGAGATCTCGACCGGCACCACGTTGCCGCGCTGCGACTCGGTGGCGGCGTTGTAGGCCTTGCAGAACTCCATGATGTTGACACCGTGCTGACCCAGCGCGGGTCCGACCGGCGGTGCCGGGTTCGCGGCACCCGCCTGAATCTGCAGCTTGATGATCGCCGCAAGCTTCTTCTTCTTGGGTGGCATTCCTGTTCCTATTCACTACTGGCTCCCCCATGCGCCTGCCTGCACACAGGGGCCAACGATCCAGTGTACGGACCGTCAGATCTTGGAGACCTGGTTGAACGACAGCTCGACCGGCGTCTCGCGGCCGAAGATCGACACCAGGACCTTGAGCTTCTGCCCGTCGGCGTTGACCTCGCTGATCGTCGCGGGCAACGTCGCGAACGGGCCGTCCATGACGGTGACCGACTCGCCGACCTCGAAGTCCACCTCGACCGGGGTGCCGCCCAGGCTCGTCTCGGCCGACGCGGCGTCGCCGCCCTTGGCCTTCGCCGGGACGGGCTGCTCGACCTTGGGCGCCAGGAACTTCAGCACCTCGTCCACGGTCAGCGGCGAGGGCTTGTTGGTGGCGCCGACGAACCCGGTGACGCCCGGCGTGTTGCGCACCGCGCTCCACGACTGGTCGTTGAGGTCCATCCGGACCAGGATGTAGCCGGGCAGCACCTTGCGCTGCACCTGCTTGCGCTGGCCGTTCTTGATCTCGGTGACCTCTTCGGTCGGCACCTCGATCTGGAAGATGAAGTCCTCGACGTCCAGGGTCATGGTCCGGGTCTCGAGGTTGTTCTTGACCTTGTTCTCGTAGCCGGCGTAGGAGTGCACGACGTACCATTCGCCGGGCAGGCTCTTCAGCTCCGCGCGGAGCTTGGCCACCGGGTCCTCGTCGTCGGCTTCGGGCTCGATGGGCTCAGCGGGCTCGGTCTCGTCGACGACGTCCTCGAGGTCGGCCTGCGCCTCGGCGGTGCTTTCGGCTGCCTCGTCCGCGGGCTGCACCGGCTCGTCAATCTCTTCGCCGGCTGTCACGCCGTTCTCGGAGGTCACGTTCCGTCCTCTCAGTTGATCGCTTGTCGTGCTGGTGCCGGCCTGTCGCGTCTCGCGCGCCTCAGCCGAACAGCCAGAACACGCCCTTGCGGAACACCCAGTCCAGCAAGTAGACCAACGCGACCATGAAAGCCACGAAGACCAACACGACAGTGGTGTAGGTGACCATCTGGTTGCGCGTCGGCCAGATGACCTTGCGCAGCTCCGCCCACACCTCGCGGATGAACCGCATGAACCTCGACAGCAGCGAGGCCTTCTTTTCCTTGCGGTCCCGCTTCGGGGTCGCCTTGCCCTTGGTCTCAGCCGTCTTGGCCCCGTCTGCCGAGACCGCGGCCTTCGCCGGGCGTGCCTTGTCGGTGTCCTTGGCCGAAGCCTTGCCGGCAGGGCGCGCGGAGGCGCGGCGCTCACGCCGAGCCGCGGCGGTGACCGGTCGAGAAGCCCGCTTGGACTCCTGTTCCTTCTCGCCGCCGGCGTCGCTGTCGCTCACGACTTCTCCTCCGCTTGGACCACCTGATTACGTCGACGCAGGGGCGACAGGACTCGAACCTGCGACCTGCGGTTTTGGAGACCGCTGCTCTACCAACTGAGCTACACCCCTTCGAACGGCCAGGCCGCTCGCTGGACGCCCTTCACCAACCCCGTAACCCATACGAGGTCAGGTGCCGGACGTTCCAAGTTCAGGAGTCTACGGCAAGGCTCGTGGCGGGCTTCAACCGAGCCTCCCCTGCGTGCTTCATCACAATCAGTGCGTGCCACCATGGAGGCCATGACCTCTCCCGCTACCGTCGTCCGCTCGCGCATCTCGGCCCGCATCGCCGGCATCACGCCGTCGGCGACCCTCGCGGTGGACGCGAAGGTGAAGGCGCTCAAGGCCGAGGGGCGCCCGGTGATCGGTTTCGGCGCGGGACAGCCCGACTTCCCGACGCCGGACTACGTTGTCGAGGCCGCCGCTGCCGCCGTGCGCGACCGGGCCAACCACGGCTACACCGCGGCCGCCGGCCTCCCCGAGTTCCGCGACGCGCTGGCCGCGAAGACGCTGCGCGATTCCGGTTACTCGGTCGAGCCGTCCCAGATCCTGGTGACCAACGGCGGCAAGCAAGCCGTTTATTCCGCGTTCGCCACGCTGCTGGACCCGGGCGACGAGGTGCTGCTGCTGGCGCCGTACTGGACGACCTACCCCGAGTCGATCAAACTGGCCGGCGGTGTGCCGGTGCAGGTGACCGCGGACGAGTCGACCGGCTACCTGGTCTCGGTGGACCAGCTCGAGGCGGCGCGCACCGACCGGACGAAGGTGCTGCTGTTCAACTCGCCGTCGAACCCGACCGGTGCCGTGTACCCGCGTGAGCTGATCGAGGCGATCGGCAAGTGGGCGCTCGAGCACGGGATCTGGGTTGTCACGGACGAGATCTACGAGCACCTCGTGTACGACGAGGCGAAGAACTACTCGCTGCCGGTGGTCGTCCCGGAGATGGCGAACCAGACGCTGGTGCTCAACGGGGTCGCGAAGACCTACTCGATGACGGGGTGGCGCGTCGGCTGGATCATCGGCCCGCAGGACGTGATCAAGGCGGCTTCGAGCTACCAAACTCACCTGTGCGGCAACGTGTCCAACGTCGCGCAGCGGGCCGCACTGGCCGCCGTCGCCGGTCCACTGGATGTCGTGCACGAGATGCGTGCCGCGTTCGATGTGCGCCGCAAGCGGATCGTGTCGCTGCTGTCGGAGATCCCGGGCTTCGAGTGCCCGACGCCCAAGGGTGCCTTCTACGTGTACCCGTCGGTGAAGGGCGTGCTGGGGAAGGAAATCCGGGGCGAACGGCCTTCGGACTCACTGGAACTGGCGGACCTCATCCTGCGCGAGGCGGAGGTCGCGGTCGTCCCCGGCGAGGCCTTCGGCACGCCCGGCTACTTCCGGTTCTCGTACGCCCTCGCTGAGGCGGATCTGGTGGAGGGTGTTGGCCGGGTTGCGAAGCTGATGGCCGAGGCGCGGTAGTTTTCGGGATTAAAAGATGCCTCGCCGGCGGGCTGGCTCCGGGATGAGGGGGCCCAGAGGATCTTGCGTTGGGTGGGTGGTCGGGGTGGGTTGTCATCCCGTCGCCTGCGGTTTGTGAATATCACTTTGCTCCGGGGCCGCAAGGTTTGTGCTGTCGGCCGCCGGTTTCGGCGTAGGTTGCGGCCCCGGCTCAAAGTGATGGTTCCGGTTTCAGGCGACGGGATGACAACCCAAGCCCTCGGGTTTAAAGACAAACCCGCACCGGGCAGCGATCACCGCACTACGGCATTCGCCTTTCCCAGCACCGTTTTCCCCTCGAACTTCGCCGTGATGTCCACCCGGGCGCTGCCGTCCTCGCGGACCTCGGCGATCTTGGCGGTGAACTCGATCATGGCGCCTTTGTCGTCGTCCGGGACCACGACCGGGCGGGTGAATCGACAGCCGTATTGCACCAATCGCCCCGGGTCGCCCAGCCAGTCCGTCACGATGCGGCCACCGAGCGCCATGGTGAGCATGCCGTGCGCGATGACATCCGGCAGGCCGACCTGCTTCGCGAACCGTTCGTTCCAGTGGATCGGGTTGAAGTCCAGCGCGGCCCCGGCATATCGCACCAACCGGTCCCGCGTCACCTGCACCTGCAGCGGCGGCAGCTCCTCGCCCACCTGAAAGGTCATGATTCCCCCCGGACCACGAGCTGGGCGCGCGACGTGCACACATGCGAACCGTCGATGTCGGCGATGTCCGCGCGCACCGTCATGAAGTCGTTCCCCGCCCGGGTCATGATGTCCTCGATGTGCGTCGTCAACCGCAACTGGTCGCCGGCGTGCACCGGCCGCGAGTGCACGAAGCTCTGGTCCCCGTGCACCATCCTCGAGTAGTCCAGCCCCAGCTCCGGGTCGGCGACGACCGCGTTGATCGCGGCCAGGTTGATGATCGTGAGGAACGTGGGCGGGGCGATGACATCCCGGTACCCGGCGGCACGAGCCGCTTCCGGGTCGTAGTAGACCGGGTGCTCGTCGCCGATCGACTCCGCGAACTCACGAATTTTCTCCCGCGCGACCTCGTAAATGCTGGTCGGCGGGTAACTACGCCCGATGAACGACTGGTCCAGTGCCACGCCCAGAACATTACCCAGCGAGCGCGATGGCACCACGCAGGGCGCCGTCGTCGGCGAACCTGGCCGGCACCACCTCGGGCGGGAACGGCACGGCCCGCGCCAGCCGTTCCCGCAGCGCGGGCAGGATCACGTCGTTCGAACCGGCCAGCCCACCACCGACCGCGATCCGCCGCGGATCCAGTGTGATGGCCAGGTTCGCCAGTTGCACCGACAACTCCTCGAGCGCCCCCGACACCAGCCCCTTCGCCGTCGGGTCCCGCCTCGCCAGGGCGAACAGCTCCGCCGCCGTCACCGGACGCCCCAGCACCTCGCTCGCGAACAATCCCAAACCGCGCCCGCCGACGACCTGCTCCAGCGGCGCCATCCCGGCCGCGAAGCCCTCGTCACCGCCGTCGCGCAGGTTGTAGCCGATCTCCCCCGCCGCCCCGTTCGCGCCGGTCAGCACCTTCCCGCCGACGATGATCGCCGCCGCGACGCCGGTGCCGAGCGACAGGAACACCGCCGGATCCGCGCCCGCCAGCGCTCCCCACCGCGACTCCGCTAGACCGGCCGCCTTCACGTCCGTGCCCACGGTGACGGGTGCGCTGAACTCCGCCGCCACCAGCTCGCGCAATCGCAGGCTCCCCCAGCCCGGCACGTTCGGCGCGAGCAGGATCTTGTCCGGCAGCACAATGCCCGGGCTCACCACCCCGACGGCCGTGGGTTCGCGGCCGCCGAGCAGGTCGCGCGCGGCGGCCAAGGCCCGCGACACGACCTGCTCGGCACCCAGTTCGGCCTCGGTGTCCAGGCGGGTCTGGCTCACCAAGGTGCCCGCCTCGCCGGCGACCCCGATCGCGACCTTCGTGCCGCCGAAATCGACGCCCAGAACGAGTTCGCTCACCCGGCCACCGTAAGCGCCGGTGTGTTGAACCCGGACACGCTCACCTTCGGCGCCGCCACCGGGTCGTAGTGCGCCGTGACCGTCTGCGATTCGCCGGGCCACAACGTGATGTCGTTGTCGCTCCAAGTCGCCGAGGGGATATCCACGCGCAGGAAGAACGCCACCTTGTCCGACGTGTTCGTGAGCGTGACCGACGTAACGCCCGGCCTGGGCGTGCTCGCGACCGCCTCGACCGTGGTCTTCGGCAGCGTCTGCAACGCCGAGAAGTCGGCGTACTGCGTCATTGTCGCCTGCGGGTTGCCCATGGTGGCCGCCCAGTCGACGACATCCGGCTTGATCGAGCGCCAGTAGGTGTTCCGGTCGACGACCTTGCCATGCTGGCTCAACAGCAGCTCGACGAAGTACATCGAACCACTGCCAGGCACCTTCGGCGCGAGCACGTCGTTGCGAACCTCTTGGCTGCCAAGGGAAAGCCCACCTACCTGCTGGTCGTCGAGCAGCTTCCCGTTCAGGTCGTAGACCTTCGCCTCGACACTCAGCTCGCGCTGCGTGTCGCCACCCAGGTTGTCCACCGTGACCTTGTCGTCGTCATAGCCGAGCAGTGCGTGCAGCGGCTTGTTCGCCTTCTGCGCGCCATAGTAGGCGCCCGGCTGGTCACCGTCGTAGTTGTAGAGCGACCACAGCAACGTCGGCCAGCCCTTGTTGAGCTGCCAGTACACGACGCCGGTCGACGGGTTCGCCTTGTCCGTCGAGTGGTCCAGGAACGCCTCGAACTGCGACCGGGTGTTCTCGTAGTTCTGCACCTGCGCCAGCTCCACATAACTGTCCAAAGAGGACCAGTTGCCGTAGCGAGCCTTCAGCGCGGTGTCGAACGTATAGAGCGTCCCGAAGGCGTAACCGCCGTGGCCGGGCTCGAAGTTGGCGTGATACTGGTTGTACGCCGGGTCCTGCCAGAGCTTCGCCTGCTCCTCCGGGGAAAGGAAACGCTTGATCGAGTCGAGGGTCGGCACGGTGTCCCCGGCGCTCTGCTCGCTCGCGAAGCCCCACGCGCCGCCCACGTTCGACCGGCTGCCGTCACCCGGGTCGTAGTGGCTGGTGTCGTACCAGTACGACGGCGGCACCCAGTCGTACGGGCCTTCCTTCTCCCCCGCCTGGCCGAGCGTCGGCGTGCTCTTGTACTCGGCCGAAGCGATGATCGGGACCTGGAAGTCCGCCTCGGCGAACCCGGCCAGCGACTCCCTTTCCTGGCGTGGCAACGGTTCGTTGTCGCTCCAGCCGTAGGTGATCACGCTCGGGTGGCCGCGCTCGCGCTCGCCGATGCTGCGCGCGGAGTCGTGCATGATCCGGAAGTCGCGGTTGGTGAGGTTCGCTTCGCTGTCGGGCTGCCACGCGTCACAGCAGATGAACCCGCCCAGCACCAGGATTCCCGCGCGGTCCATCTGCTCGTAGAAGTCCTGCGGCATGTCGTGGCCTTCGAGCCGGACGCCGGTGAACCCCAGGTTCTTGATCAGCTGGACCTGGTGTGCCACATCGGACTTCGAGTAGCGCAGGAACAGATCCGGCGCATACCCGCCGCCGCGGAACACGAACTCCTTGCCGTTGACCGCGAAGATCCGCGCGCCCTCGGGCAGCTGTGGTGAGCCGCCGACCAGCCGGGTCGTGACGGTGCGGATGCCGAAGGTGTCGCTGGACGTGGTGGACACCTTGCCGTTCTGCGCAACCGCGGTGCCCAGCGTGTACAGCGGCTGGTCGCCCATCGAGTAGGGCCACCAGACCTTCGGCTGGGTGATCGTGACCGGCGCGAACGTGACCGTCTTCGTGCTGTGCGCGGGCACGGTCACGGTCTGCCGCACCGTGATCGGCTTCCCGCCGCCCGGCGGGGTGATCGTCGCGGTGACGTCACCTCGCTGCTCGCGGCCGGCGTTGTTGGTGACGTCGAGCTTCGCGGTCAGCTTCGAAGCCGACAAATCGGCCGTGTTCTGTTGCAGGACATGCGCGTTCGAGCCGGTGAGCGCGTCGGAGATCTGCAGCTGGATCGGGTACTGGATACCGGTGTTGTTGTCCGGCGGGAACTGGTTCCAGTCCACGTCGTCCACGGTGTACATCTTGGTCGGGTCGTTCGGGTACATCTTGATCGCGAGGGAGTTCTTGCCCTGCCGGACGAACGACGTGATGTCGAAAGTGTGCCCGGCGAAGGCGCCGCTCACCACGTCCAGGCCGGCGACCTGCTTGCCGTCTACCCACACATCGGCCTCGCCGACGACGCCCGGGATGGTCATCTTCACGTCCTGGCCGGGGTTCGCGTCCAGGGTGAAGTCGGTGCGGAACCACCACGGCACGGCGAACCGCGGCACGGTGACCGGGCCGAGCTTGTCCACGTAGCCGAAGCATTTCCGCATGTTGTCGGAGTAGAAAACGTTGGGACACGCGCCGTTCTGCAGCAGCGCGTTGATCTCCGTGCCGGGCGCGCCCGCATCGTCGGGCTTGACCGGCAGCCAGTTCGTCGTGCGATAGGCGGGGTTCGAGATCCGCTCGGCCAGGTCGGTGGCGACGGTGCTGCTCTGCACCTGCCAGCCCTGCGAGCCGACGGTGATCAGGCCCGTGTCGTGCGGCTGGGCCGCCGCCGCTGGCGTGAGCGATGCCGTCGCCAGCAGGACGACGGCCCCCAGCGCGATCGTCCTCATTGGGCGTACGCCTCGCGGATTTCCTTTTCACCGAACGGCCAGGTCTTCTCGACCGCCGCCCAGATCAGGAACGCGATGATCCCGGCGACGATCCACGCCAGCGTGAGCCACTTCGACAGTGTGGTCGCCGAGTAGAAGATGTAGCCCCAGCCCACGAGCGCGAGGAGCGTCGGCACCGGGTACAGCCACTGCCGGTACGGCCGCTTCAGGTCCGGCTGGCGGCGCCGGAGCGTCCAGATCGCCGCCACCTGAGCGACCGACTGCACGATCACGAGCACTGCCAGCGCCATGTTGATCACGTCGGTGAGCGTGAACAGCGAGCCGACGGCGGTGATCACGCCCATCGCCAGCAACCCCACGACCGGGAAGTTCAAGCGCGGGTGCAGCCGGGAAAACCACGGCAGGAACACCTTGTCGCGCGCGGCTTCGTAGGGCACCCGGGACCCGCCGAGCAGGCCCGCGAACACCGAGCCGAACGCGGTGATCACGATCGCGACGGTGATGACCTTGGCGGCCACGCCGCCCCAGGTCCGTTCCAGCACCAGCGACGCGATCGACGTCGAGTCCTTCACCTCCTGCCACGGCACCGCGCCGAGCACGCCCACCTGCAGCAGGAAGTAGAGACCCATGATGCCGAGCACCGAGTAGATGATCGACCGCGGCAGCGTGCGGCCGGGGTCGTGCAACTCCGCGCCGAGGTAGGCGGTGGTGTTGTAGCCGAGGTAGTCGTAGATCGCGATCACGAGACCCGCGCCGAGGCCGGTCCAGAACGCGCCGCCGGAACCGAACGCGCCGGGCGTGTAGCCGAACGCCTGGCCGCCGTTGAAGTGCGTGAACGCGGCGATGACGACGGCGAGCACCGAGAACAGCATGATGCCGAACAGGACCGTGGTCAGCTTGCCGATGTCGCCGATCCGCCGCCACAACGCGAAGACCACGATCACGACGACCGCGATCCCGATGACGTGCCCGAGCGCCGTCGTGTTGCCGTCGGCGTCGACCACGCCGGGCACGAGGTAGCCGAGGTAGGTGACCAGGCCGATCACGCCGGTCGACATGATCAGCGGGATGAACAGGACGGCGCTCCAGGCGAACAGGAACGGCATCAGCCGGCCGGTCCGGTACCGGAAGGCTTCGCGCAGGTAGATGTAGGTGCCGCCGGCGCCGGGCAGCGCGGCGCCCAGCTCGGCCCAGATCAGGCCGTCGGCGAGGGCGATGATCGCGCCGATGATCCAGCCGAACATCGCCTGCGGGCCGCCCATCGTCGCGACCATCAGCGGGATGGTGACGAACGGGCCGATGCCGCACATCTGGGTCATGTTGATCGCGGTTGCCTGCCAGGGGCCGATCTGCCGCTGCAGGCCGGTGGTTTCGAGACCGGAACGGGTGGGTGAGCTCACGGCGCGCCTCCAACCAGTTTGTTAAGAAGGTTTCTTAACATAGTCCTGACGCTGGGGGAAGAGTGCGCCGTAAACTGGCGGGCGCTGAGGTGCGGAAAGTAGGGGTGTGGGGTGGAGGTCGGTACTCCGGCGAGCATGCGTGAGCTGAACCAGCGCGCGGTGCTGGAACGCTTGCGGCGCAAGGGGCCCGCGACCCGGCCGCAGATCGCCGCGGACACCGGGCTGTCGAAGCCGACGGTCGGGCAGGCGCTGCTCGACCTCGAACAGCACGGCCTGGTGCGCACCGCGGGCCGCACGATCTCCGGTCCCGGCCGGTCCGCGGTGGTGTACGAGGTGAACCCGGCCGCCGGGCATGTGCTGGGGATCGACATCGGGCGCGGGCTCGTGCGGGTGGCCGTCGCCGACCTGTCGGGCACCGTGGTCGCGCGGTTCGACGAGCGGAACAAGGCCCGGTCGGCCGGTGCGCTGATGCGGTCGGTGCGCTCGTCGGCGGAGGCCGCGGTCGCACAGGCGGGACTGCGGTTCGGCGACATCGTCGCGACCGTCGTCGGCACGCCCGGCGTCCCCGATCACCGGTCCGCGACCCTGCGGCGTGCGCCGAACCTCCCGGGCTGGGAACGCAAAGGGCTGTTGAACGAGCTGTCTTCGGTGCTGGGCACGGAACTCGTGGTCGAAAACGACGCGAACCTCACGGCCATCGGCGAGCACGAGGCCGGGGCCGCGCGCGGCGTCGACGTGTTCGTGTGCGCGACGGTCGGCACCGGGATCGGCATGGGCATCGTGGTCGACGGCGCGCTGTTCCGCGGGGCGCACGGGGCGGCCGGGGAGATCGGGTACCTGCCCTACGGCTGGCCGCCGCCGAGCTCGCCGCCGCGGGAAGGGATGTTGGAGTCCGCGGCGGCGGCGCATTCGGTGGTGGAGATGGCTTCGGCGCGGGGGTTGTCCGTGCGGACCGCGAAGGAGGTCTTCCGGCTGGCTCGCGAGGGGGATGCCCGGGCGCTTTCCGCTGTCGAGGAGGAGGCGGCCCGGTTGGCTTTCATGATCGCGTCGGTGGCTGCGGTGATCGATCCTGCGCTGGTCGTGCTCGGGGGCGGGATCGGGAAGAACGTCGATCTGCTGGCCGAGCCGTTGGAGCGGGCGCTGGCGCATGCGACGCCGTTGCGGCCGAAGATCGTGCCTGGGGAGTTGGGGGAGGATGCGGCACTGACCGGGGCGATCGCGACGGCGCTACGGACGGCGCGGGATGTGGTGTTCGTGCGGCGGGGTCAGGTTTTGTGAGGGCTCGTCGCTTGGCCGCGACCTCGCTGAACGAGGCCACCCCGCCCCAACTCGCCGAGTGTTCAACGGTCGTCACACCGCGTCAAGGGCGCCTTCGGCGTCGCTTCGCGATGGGCGTTGCCCACCCTTGACACGGCGCGCCGACCGCTGAGGAGGCTTCGTGTTGGGGTCGGGGGGAGGGTGTGGGCGGAGCCTTGCTCGGGCCCGTTGCCGGGTGGCGGTTGTGTGGGCGCGCACAAAACCGCCCCGGCCGTGTGTCGCCGGGGCGGTGTGCGGGTCTGGAAGGAACGCCTAGCGGGTTTCCTTGTGCATCCGGTGCTTACCGCAGTTCGGGCAGAACTTCTTCATCTCCAAGCGGTCCGGGTCGTTGCGCCGGTTCTTCTTGGTGATGTAGTTGCGGTGCTTGCACTCCTCGCACGCCAGCGTGATCTTCGGTCGCACGTCGGTGGCAGCCACGGCTACAGCCTTTCTCTACAAAACTCGAATCCCCCTGGCGGGGGTTTGGGGGTTCGACCCCCAAGTTCTTGGCGGACCGAGCACGTCCGCGCCTTCCGCGAACAAGCCCCGCCCACTCGGGTAGCGGTGGCCGGACTTGAACCGGCGACACAGCGATTATGAGCCGCTTGCTCTGCCAACTGAGCTACACCGCCCTGTGCGTGCCCACCGCCCGGGGGTCCAAGGGCACCGGAAGCATCGGCTCCCTGAGACAGGTTAACACCTGCCCGCGAGCCCCTTTACGGAATCGAACCGTAGACCTTCTCCTTACCATGGAGACGCTCTGCCGACTGAGCTAAAGGGGCGGATCAACGCGTTCACGTTGAAGCCTCGAAGAGCCTACCCAATCCGTGGACCGGCACGTGCACCGGGGTGGCCGCTACGTCAGCAGCGTCAGGATGGTCTCCCGTTGCCGGCCCGCTGACCTCGCCGTTCGGGCCTGCAGCCAGGCCTCCAGGCGGTCCTCGGCCAGCGGCCGCGAAATCAGGTACCCCTGCGCCACGTCACAGCCCATCGCCTCGAGCTGGTCGCGTGCGACGTCCTCCTCGACGCCCTCGGCGACCACCGTCAGCCCCAGCGAGTGGCCCAGTTCCACGATGGACCGGACCACCGCGAGGTCCCCGAGGTCCGTCCCCATCCCCAGCACGAAGCTCTTGTCGATCTTGACCTCGTCCACCGGCAGGCGCCGCAGGTAGGCCAGCGACGAGTAGCCGGTACCGAAGTCGTCGACCGCCAGCACGATGCCCAGCGCGTGCAGCTCCTGCAGGATCGGCAGCGCCTTCTGCGGGTCCGCCATCACGCCCGACTCGGTCAGCTCGAACGTCAGCAGCTCCGGCGGCACATCGAAGCGCCGTAGCGCCTCGACGACCTTCGCCGGGAAGTCTTCGTCCGCGAGGTTCCGCACGGACAGGTTGACGGCGACCGCGATCCGCAGCCCCTCGTCCATCCACTTCCGCACCCGGATCAGCGACTGCTCCAGCACGAACCCGGTGAGCACCCCGATCAGCCCGGCCGCCTCGACGGCCGGCACGAACTCGTCCGGGTCGAGCTTGCCGAACTCCGGGTGCACCCACCGCACCAGCGCCTCGACCCCGAGGACCTGCTTGCTGGGCAAGGAGATCTTCGGCTGGTAGTGCACGCTCAGCTGGCCCTCTTCCAGTGCCTGCCGGAACTGCGTGACCATCTGGAAGCGGCGCAGGAAGATCTGGCCCATGCTCGGCACGTAGCCGCGGACCTCCTCGCCGCCGCGGGTGGCCCGCACGGCGACGTCGGCCCGCTGCAGCAGCGTGTCGATGTCCAGTGTCTCCGCCTCGTCGGCGGACGGCGTGGCGTAGCCCACCATGGCGTTCGCCTCGACGGTGAGCCGGTCCACCGGGTACGGCGCGGACAGCTGCTCGCGCAGCCGTTCGGCGGCCTCGTGGATCTGGGTGCTGTGGTAGCCGACGAGCAGCGCCGCGAACGACGCGCCTTCCAGCCGGGCCAGCGGCACGTCCGGGCCGAGCGCGTCCCGGATCCGCCGTCCCGCGGCGATCACCATCCGGTCCGCCCACGCGTAGCCGAGCGCGTCGCTGACGGTCGAGAACACGTCGAGGTCGACCCGCAGCACGGCGCCGTCCCGCCGGTCCCGCAACGGTTCCCGGGCGACCTGGCGGAAGCCCGGCCGGTTCAGCAGCCCGGTGAGCGGGTCGTGGTAGGCGTCGTGGCGCAGGGTCGCCAGCAGCCGCCGATTGTCGAGCGCCGTCGCGAGGTGACTGGCCATCGTGCCGAGCAGCTGCACGTCGTACTTGCCGAACCCGCGCCACCGCGAAAGCCGGTCGTGCGCTTCGACGAGACCGAGCAACTGGTTGGCGCTGCGCAGCGGCACCACCAGCGCCTCCTGCGCACCACGGTCGAGCAACGCGGACGCGACGTCGGAATTCGCTTCGGTGATACGGAAATGCCGGACGTGCGAGCCGGGCAACCGGACCAGCGCGTCCTCGCCCACCATGTCGCCGAGCGGCAACGGCTCCCCCGCGACGACCGTCGTCATCGCGGCGGTCGGTTCGAGCCGCAGCCGCAACACCACCCGCGCCGCCGCCAGCTGGTCCTTGATGCGCTCGGCGATCGTGGCCCAGTCGCTGACGTTGACGCCGCCGGTCAGATCGTCGACCCGGGTGGCGGGGCGGGCGGCCGCCTGCTGACCGGAACGGGCCACCATCAGGCTGACGTCTGAAAGCGCTTCCATATCGCGCTGCTCGCGCAACAGATCCGAATAAGCCCAGTACAGCGCGGAAAGTCCGAGGAAGACCGCGACCACCAGTGGCCAGGCGTTGCTGGTGCCGGCGATCACGAGGTAACCACTGAGGCCGACCGACGCGTTGACGAAGCCGACCACGAGGATGCGCCCGGTCAGCCGCAGCGCGGTGCCGACCCGCATCCGCCGCCGCAGCACGCGCACCGCCGCGAGTGCGAGCAGCGTGCTGGCCAGCGGCGCGGTCAGGGTGCCGGCGAGCGCGGCCGGCCAGGTCATCGCGGTGCTGCCCATCGCGTGCTGGACCAGACCAGCCACGGCGAACGCGCTGGTGATCTCGAGCAGGAAGGCGCCGGCGTTGTACAGCACGCGACCGGAGACCCGCCGGACGAGCAGGGTGCTGATGCCCGCGACGAGGTGGGCGACCAGCACGACCTCGAACGGGGCCACGAAGAAACCGATGACGAGCGGGATCTCGGTGAACGAGATGGTCCACGAGATACCGCTGCGGACGTCGACGTTGATGCCGAGCTGCTCGGCGAGCAGGAACGACAGCGCCAGCACCGGGCCGATCCACCAGAGCTCGGCGCTGCCGTGGAAAGGCAGCCACAGCAAGGAAACCAGGGTCGCGGCGACGATGCCGGAGGTGAGCACGGTCAGCGTGTAGAGCCGGAACCGCCGCTCATCGCCGCGCGCCTCACCGGAGGGCGGGCGGGCGCTGCCATCGGACAGCGCAGGGACGGGTGCATCTGGCGTGCGGCTGCTGCCCGCCATGCAACCTCCTTCCCCGCCCGAAGGCCCCCACGTCATCCGCCACGTGATCTCCGCCGCGAATGAGGTGACACTGTACCCCGGAGGGCGTACTTCAGCCTCTTTCCAGCTGCCATGAGATCAGCCCATAGTTAACAATGTGCCAACTACGCTGAGCTGCGACGACTACCGGGTGAAACGTGCACCCGTTCACCATTTCCTCCGATAACAAGCCGTAACCGGACCTGCTGTGGCCCCGATCGGGCATTGGGTCTTCAATACGCGCATGAACACGGAGGCGACGCTGGCGTCGCACGCCGGCCGACTGAACAGCGCCGATCCCCTGCTGCCCTCGGCAGACCCGTTCGCGGGTCACGGTGGCGAGGCCACGGCGTTCGACGCGCGGGACGGCGATTCGTCGGCCGCCGGACTCGCGATCCGGACGGAAGTGGCCGCGAACTCCCGTGACTCTCTGTGGCGAGCACTGGTCGAACACCGGCTCACGGTGCGGCTCTCGGGTCCCGCGCCAGCTAAATCGTTAGCGAGAATTCTCACGCGATGGGAGGACCACCTCGCCGAGGTGGCGCCCCGCGGGGACTGGGACACCGCGGCCGTCGTCCCCCGGCCCAGCCGGGATCCGGCGGGTTCGGCCGAGCTGCTGCGGCACGGTTTCGCCCCCGTGCGGGTGCTGGCGGTCCGCCCGGCCGACCGGCTCACCGCGCCCGGGCCCGCCGCCGAACCCGGTGTGCGGATCCGCCCGGCCGAGGAAGGCGACCTGGCGACCGCGGTCGAGCTGTATACGGAGCTGCAGCGGTACGACGCGCAGTTCGGCCTGGTGACCCTGCGGGAGAACGCGAACCAGCTGCTCACCGAAGACCTCGCGGGGCAGCTGGGGCGGACCGAGCCGACGGTGTGGATCGCCGAGTTGTACGGACGACCGCTCGGCCTGCTGCGGCTGCAGTTCCCGCCCGAGACCGGCTGGATCGCTCCTTATGTCTCGGCGGATCGGGTCGGTTACCTCTCTTCTCTGCACGTCGCGGAGGCCGCGCGGTCTTCGGGCGTCGGCACGGCGCTCGCGGCGCACGCCCATCAGCTGTTCGACGAGGTCGGCGTCGACGCTGTGTTACTCCATCACGCGCTGGCGAACCCGACTTCTACGCCGTTCTGGTGCGGGCAGGGATACCGCCCACTCTGGACATACTGGTATCGCCGCCCCGCAGTGCGATAGAACACTCATGTGGGTGACAGGCAGCGTTCCGCACCGGCCGCGCCCGATGGCGTCGACACGGAGAGACCGTCGGTAGCGCGGGTCTACGACTGGTACCTCGGTGGCGACCAGAACTGGGCGATCGACCGGGAGTTCGGCAAGCGCGCCGTTGAGCTGTTCCCGCAGGTCAAGGACGTGGCCCGGCAGAACCGGGAGCTGCTGGGGCGGATCGTGCGGGCCGCGCTGGAGGCCGGCATCCGGCAGTTCCTCGACCTGGGCTCCGGGGTGCCGACCGTCGGCAACGTGCACGAGGTGGTGCGCGAGCACCTGCCCGAGGGCGAGGCAGCGACCGTCGTCTACGTCGATTACGAGCCCGTCGCCGCGGCGCACGCGATCGTACTGCTGGAGCGGGACGGGTCGACGGACTGGAGCGGTCTGGTCCAGGAGGACCTTCGCGACGCGGACGCCGTGCTGACGAACCGCACCACCAAGCGGCTCATCGACTTCCGGCGGCCGGTATGCGTGCTGATGCTCGCGGTGCTGCACTTCGTCGGCGGCGACGACCAGCCGGACGAGATCATCGCGCAGTACCAGCAGAAACTCGCCCCGGGCAGCTGGCTCGGGATCTCGCACATCACCGACGAGAACGTGCCGGCCGAGGAGGTCGCGGCGGTGCGCGCGCTGGCCGACAGCTACGAGCACACCAGCAACCCGATGTGGGTGCGCGGGAGTGGGGAGCTCGAACCGTGGTTCGGCGCCTGGCCGCTGCTCGAACCCGGCCTGGTACCGGTCGCGGACTGGCGCCCGGACTGTGCGCTCACCCCCGCGGGACGCCGCGCGCGGCCGTTCGGGCTGGCCGGCGTGGCCGCCCGGCCGAGCTGATCTTATTCCCGGATGCGCGCTCGCTCATAGCGAACTACCTGCGGAAACAAAACGGGACGCGACGAAGTTGAGTGGTACAGACTCAACTAAGAAGGAGCGTCCCGATGACCGAAATCAGGCTCCTGCCCGTACTCCCCCTCGATGACGACGTCGTGCTGCCCGGCATGATCGTCCCGCTCGAGCTCGACGTCGCCGAGACCCGTGCCGCGGTCGAGTCCGCCCAAGCCGGGGCCGCACGGACGTCGGGCCCGTCGTTCCCGGGCATCCGCTCGGTGCCGGCCACCACGGCCGAGGTGCTGATCGTCCCCCGCGTGCACGGCGAGTACGCCGAGCTGGGCACGATCGCGACCATCGAGCGGGTCGGGCGGATCCCCGGCGGCAAGGCCGCCGTCCTGCTGCGCGGCGCCCGCCGGGCGGCCGTCGGCGCGACCGGCGACGGACCAGGCGCGGCGCGCTGGGTGCGGGCCGAAGACGCGCCGGAGCTGACCGACGACCGTGCGCAAACGCTGGCCACCGAGTTCAAGGCTGTCGTCATCTCGACTTTGCAGCAGCGCGGCGGCTGGCAGATGATCGACGCGGTCCAGGAGCTGGCGGACCCGTCCGCCATCGCCGACCTGGCCGGCAACGCGCCGTACCTGGACCTGGAACAGAAGCTGGAGCTGCTGCGCACGCTCGACGTCGCGGTCCGGCTGGAGCGCGCGCTCGAATGGAGCCGCGCGTACCTGGCCGAGCTGGAGGTCACCGACACGATCCGCAAGGACGTGGCCGAGGGCATGGAGAAGCAGCAGAAGGAGTTCCTGCTGCGGCGCCAGCTCGAGGCGATCCGCAAGGAGCTCGGCGAGCTGGACGGCTCGAGTGAGAGCGAGGACGACTACCGCGCCCGCGTCGAGAAGGCCGACCTGCCCGAACAGGTCCGCAAGGCCGCACTGTCCGAAGTGGACAAACTGGAGCGGACGTCGGACCAGTCCCCCGAGGGCGGCTGGATCCGGACCTGGCTGGACACGGTGCTGGAGCTGCCATGGAAGACACGGACGAGTGACCGCTTGGACATCGCGGGCGCGCGGGCCGTGCTCGACGCCGACCACTCTGGTCTGGACGACGTGAAGGAACGCATCATCGAGTACCTGGCAGTGCGTGCGCGGCGCCAGGAGTCCGAGGTCGGTGGCCGGCACAACGGCGCCGTGCTGGCGCTCGTCGGTCCGCCCGGGGTCGGCAAGACGTCGCTCGGCGAGTCGGTCGCGAAGGCAATGGGCCGCAAGTTCGTCCGCGTCGCGCTCGGTGGCATCCGGGACGAGGCGGAGATCCGCGGGCACCGGCGCACCTACGTCGGCGCGCTGCCGGGCCGCATCGTCCGCGCCATCAAGGAAGCCGGCTCGATGAACCCGGTCGTGCTGCTCGACGAGGTCGACAAGGTGGGCGCCGACTACCGCGGCGACCCGACCGCGGCGCTGCTGGAAGTCCTTGACCCGGAACAGAACCACACGTTCCGCGACCACTACCTGGAGGTCGAGCTCGACCTGTCGGACGTGGTGTTCCTGGCGACGGCGAACGCGCTGGAGACGATCCCCGGCCCGCTGCTGGACCGGATGGAGCTCGTCACCCTCGACGGCTACACCGAGCACGAGAAGGTGACCATCGGGCGTGACCACCTGCTGCCGCGCGAGCTGGAGCGGGCGGGCATGAAGCCGGGCGACGTGGTGCTGACCGACGTCGCGCTGAGCCGGATCGCCGCCGAGTACACCCGCGAGGCGGGCGTGCGGAACGCGAACCGGACGATCGCGAAGGTGCTGCGGAAGATCGCGACCCGCGTCGCGCTCGACCAGGAGTCCTTGCCGATCACGGTGGACGCCGAGGCCCTGACGGACTACCTCGGCCGGCCGCGGCACCTGCCGGAGTCGTCGCTGCCCGCGTCGACCCAGCGCACCTCGACCCCAGGCGTGGCAACAGGTCTGGCGGTGACCGGTGCCGGTGGTGATGTCCTCTACGTGGAGGCGTCGCTGGCGGACCCCGAGTCCGGCGGCACCGGGCTGACCCTGACCGGCCAACTGGGCGACGTGATGAAGGAGTCGGTGCAGATCGCGCTGTCGTACCTGCGGTCGCACGGCGCGGAGCTGGAGCTGCCGGTCGGTGACCTGAAGGAGCGCGGCATCCACGTGCACGTGCCCGCGGGCGCGGTGCCGAAGGACGGCCCGTCGGCCGGGGTCACGATGACCACGGCGCTGGCGTCGCTGCTGTCGGGCCGGGTGGTCCGGGCGGATGTGGCGATGACCGGTGAGGTGTCGCTGACCGGGCGGGTGCTGCCGATCGGTGGCGTCAAGCAGAAGCTGCTGGCGGCGCACCGGGCGGGGATGAAGACGATCATCATCCCGCAGCGCAACGAGCCGGACCTCGACGACGTCCCGGCGGACGTCCTGGCCGAGCTGGACGTGCACCCGGTGTCGAACGTCCGCGAGGTGCTCGACCTGGCGCTCACCCCGGCTTCCACGCCGGTGGCGCAGGCGGCCTGACGAAGAAAACGACTACGCCGGTGAGGACCCCAGTGGTTCTCACCGGCGTAGTCGTTCACGCGCGGCGGCGCCACTGACGGACCAGCACCCACGCGAGGTACAGCCCGCCGAGCGCACCCGTCACCACGCCGACCGGCAGCCGCCCGCCGAACACCCGCTGCGCTGCGAAATCGCTTGCCACCAAAAGGAAAGCACCCATCAACGCGGAGGTGAGCAGGGCCGGGCCCGCACCGCCGGACAGCCGGCGCGCGACCTGCGGGGCGGCGAGCGCGAGGAACGCGATCGGTCCGGCGACGGCGACCGCGAACGCCGCCAGCGCGACACTCACCGCCAGCAGCACCAGCCGCGTCCGCTCCGTGCGCACGCCGAGCGCCTGTGCCTTGTCGTCCCCCAGTTCCAGCAACGACAACCGCCGTGCGTAGGCCAGCGCGATCGGCAGCAGCACCGCGAGCGCGAGGCCGGAAACCGTTACGTGCGCCCATTCCCGGCCGTTGAGCCCACCCACTTGCCACGCCTGCGCGACGATCGCGTCCTGCAGCGAAGCGCGCGTGATGAGATACGAGTTGATCGCCAGCAGCAGCGCGCTGACGCCGATACCCATCAGGATCAGCCGCATCCCCTGCACCCCACCGCGATACGACAGCAGGTACAGCACGATCGCGGTCACGATGCCGCCGACGAGCGCGCCGGCGGAGATCGCGGCCATGCCGCCGTCCAACACGAGGATCACGAAGAACGCGCCGACGGCCGAGCCCTGGGTGAAGCCGATGACGTCCGGGCTGCCGAGCGCGTTCCCGGAAACGCTCTGCAGGATCCCGCCGCTCACGCCGAGCGCGGCGCCGACGAACAGTCCGGTGAGCAGCCGCGGCAGGCGCAGCGTGGTCACGACGAAATCCGCGCCGGGTGGGCCGTCACCGAACAAGGTCCGGACCACTTCGGGCACCGAGAGCGGGTAGTCGCCGGTGGTGAGCGCGACCATGCTGATCGCGAACGTCGCCACTGCCAGGGCGGTCGCGACGAGGACGGCGCGCGGATGCACGCGAAGCGAAACGGGTCCGGTACGCAGCGCGGTCACAGCCGCGCCAACTTCCTGCGGCGGCACAACAAGACGAACACCGGCGCGCCGACGATCGCGGTCACGATCCCGACTTCGATCTCCTCGACGCCACCGATGACGCGGCCGAGGATGTCCGAGCCGATCAGCAGGATCGGCGCGAGCACCATCGAGTACGGCAGCACCCACCGCTGGTCCGGGCCGACGAGCAGCCGCGCCGCGTGCGGTATCGCCAACCCGACGAAGGTGATCGGCCCGGCGGCCGCGGTCGCCGCGCCGCACAGCAGGGTCACCGCGATCGCGACGAGCACCCGGGTGCGCCCGAGGTGCGCGCCGACCGCTTTGCCCGCCTCGTCGCCGAGCGCGAGCGCGTTGAGGGCGCGCGCCTGCGAGAGCGCGAGCAGGATGCCGGCCACGATGAACGGCGCGACCTGGCCGACCACGTCCATCCGGCGCGAGGCGAGCGAACCGACGTCCCAGAACCGGAACTGGTTGAAGGTCAACGGGTTCAGCAGCAGCACACCCACCACGAACGCGAACAGCACGGCGGTGATCGCGGCGCCGGCGAGCACGAGCCGTTCCGGAGTGGCGGAACCGCGCCCCGCCGTGCCGAGGATGTAGGCCAGCACCGCGGCGACGGCCGCACCGGCCAGCGCGAACCACAGGTAGCCGGTCAGCGAGGTGATCCCGAGGAAGCCGATCGCGACGACGACCGCGGCCGACGCGCCCATGTTCACGCCGAGCAGGCCGGGGTCGGCGAGCGGGTTGCGGGTGAGCGCCTGCATGAGCGCGCCGCCGAGCCCGAGCCCCGCGCCGACGAGCAGGCCGAGCAGCGTCCGCGGGATCCGCAGGTCGTGGATGATCACGGCCTCGCTGGAGCCGTCGCTGTGCCAGAGCAGGTCCCAGGTCGCCGTGAACGGGATGCCCTTGGCGCCGACCCACAGGCCGGCCAGGCAGGTGAAGACGAGCAGTGCCAGGGCGAGCACCAAGCCCGATGCTCTCGAAACTGAGCGCCGCTCTCGGGCTTGCTCAGTGTTCACCGCCATGAAGTTAGAGTAGCCTTACCTACCTATCGACTTCCGAGGCGGGGCGCCTGATTGGTCCGGGTTCGTGATCTACAGCGCCTTGACTTGAAACTTTGGGTAGGCAAACCTAACTGCCATGACCTCTTCGTTCACGCGCCGGTTCCTGGCGGGCGCACTGGCCTCGGCGTTACTGGTCGTGACCGGGTGCGGCGCCGGGAGTGACACGGCACAGCAGGCGCCCGGCGCCGACGGTGGGGCGTACCCGGTCACGATCGCGCACAAGTACGGCAGCACCACGATCACGGCCGCACCCAAGCGGGTCGTCACCGTCGGCCTGACCGAGCAGGATTCGTTGCTCGCACTGGGCGTGGTGCCGGTCGGCACCACCGAGTGGTTCGGCAAGTTCCCCGGCGCGATCGGCCCGTGGGCGCAGGACGAGCTCGGCACCGCCCCGAAGCCGGAAGTGCTGTCCGACACCGACGGACCGCAGTACGAGAAGATCGCCGCGCTCCGGCCGGACCTGATCATCGGCCTGTACTCCGCGCTGACCCAGGAGCAGTACGACACGCTGTCGAAGATCGCGCCGACGGTCGCCCAGCCCAAGGACGTCAGCGACTACGGCATCTCCTGGCAGGAATCGACGCGCACGATCGGCAAGATCCTCGGGAAATCGGCGGAGGCCGGCAAGCTGGTGTCCGATGTGGAGGCTCGCTTCACCAAGGCCCGTGCGGACAATCCGGCGTTCGCCGGCGCGACCGCGCTCGTCGTGACCAACTACCAGGGCTATTTCGTGTACAGCAGCGAAGATCCGCGCTCCCGGGTGCTGACCTCGCTCGGCTTCGTGCTGCCCGGCGATCCGGCCACCAACAACAAGTTCGGCGCCAACATCTCCGCCGAGCACACCGATCTGCTCAACGTCAAGGCGCTCGTCTGGCTCACGAACGCCGACACCCACAACACGCTCAACGCCGACAAGCTCTACTCGAACCTCGACGTCGCCAAGCAGAAGCGCGAAGTCTTCGTGCCCGACGACACCGAATACGGCAGCGCGATGTCCTTCGTGAGCGTGCTGAGCCTGCCGTACCTACTGGACCAGCTCGTACCGCAGCTCGCCGCAGCTGTCGACGGTAATCCCGCCACCTGATGAGGAAAGGCAAGTTCTCCATGTCCCGTAAGAGAGTTCTCGGTGCACTGCTGCTCGCCGGCGCCGTTTCGTTCGGCCTGGTCGCGTGTGGCGACGTGCAGGACTCGTCGTCCTCGCCCAGCTCGGCCCCCGCCGCGGCCGCCGACGCGGCGGCGTTCCCGGTGACGATCACGCACAAGTTCGGCTCGACCACGATCGAGAAAGCGCCTTCACGTGTCGTCGTGATCGGCACGTCGAGCGACGACCTGGACGCGGCGCTCGCACTCGGGGTGACGCCGGTCGCGTTCTTCGACAAGTCCGGTTCGGACGGGGTGCCCAGCTACCTGCAGGGCAAGCTGGACCCCTCGAAGACCAAGCTCGTCAACGCTGCCAACGGGGTCAACGCCGAAGAGGTCGGCGCGCTCACCCCCGACCTGATCCTGGCCACCGCCGACTACGGCCTCGATCAGGAGTACGCGAACCTCTCGAAGGTCGCGCCCACCATCGGTTACGCGACCGAGTGGGGCGCGCAGACCTGGCAAGAACATGTGCAGGTGACGGCGAAGGCGCTCGGCAAGACCGCCGAGGCGCAGAAGATCATCGACACCACGCAGGCCGCGATCGACAAGGTGAAGGCGGACTACCCGAAGGCGGCGGGCAAGACGTTCACCGCGTCGGTCGGCAACACCCCGGGCAAGGTGTTCACGCTCGTGTCGCAAAAGGACTTCGCCGTGCAGCTGGTCCAGTCGCTGGGCCTGAAGCTGAGCCCGGCGATCGCCGGGCTGGGGCAGAACGACTCCGGCAGCCCGACGGGTTCGCTGACCCCGGAGCAGTACGACAAGCTGGGCGCGGATCTGGTGATCATCGCCTTCACCTCGCCGGACCTGCAGCAGGCCTTCGAGAGCAACCAGCTCGTGGCGAGCGTCAAGTCCGGCGACTACCTGGTAGTCGACATGGAGACGATCTCGGCGCTGCGCTACCCGACGGTCTATGACATCCCGTGGGTGCTGGACAAGCTGAAGCCGGGCCTGGCGAAGCTTTCCTGACCTGACAACGAAGGCCTCCTCCCTGCTAGTTCGGGAGGAGGCCTTCGTTGTCGCGTCAGGACAGTTCAGCGTCCACATCGGACTCGTCGAGCGCGTCGACCTCCAGGTAGATCTCGGCGACCTGCGCGAGCCTGCCGGGGGTGGTCTCGTCGGCGAGCAGGCGGGCGGCCATCGCGCTCACGCTGAGCGTCGCGAACAACGTCCGCACCGAGATCCCGTTGCTGTCCAAGGCTTCCCGCAACCGGCCGACGATCATCGTGGCCAGCACGGAGTCACCGCCGAGGGCGAAGAACGGGTCGTCGACGCCGACCCGGCCGACCTCCAGGACGTCCGCCCACACCTTCGCGAGCACCTGCTCCAACGGTGTTTTCGGCGCCACGTAGGAGTCCGTCTCGGCCGCCCAATGCGTCGCGACGGCGCGCCGGTCCACCTTTCCGTTGGCGGTCAACGGCATTTCGCCGAGCACCACCACCCGCGCGGGCACCATGTGCGGCGGCAGCATCGTCCGCGCGAACTCGCGCACCTCGTCCGCCATGACCTCGCCCGCGACCGCGGCCACGAGCTGGTTGCCCGCCACACCGGCGATCCCGCGCCGGACCGCGGGATGCTCGGCCAGCGCGGCCTCGATCTCGCCCAGCTCGATCCGCACTCCTCGCACCTTGACCTGGTGATCACGGCGGCCGAGGAACTCGAGCGTCCCGTCGGGCCAGTACCGCGCCATGTCGCCGGTGCGGTACCAGCGGCGCCCTTCGTACTCCACGAACCGGTCGGCCGTACGCTCCGGATCGGCGCGATAACCATGTGCGACACCATCTCCGCCGATCCACAGCTCGCCGCCGACCCAGTCCGGGCAGTCGCGGCCACGGGAATCGACCACGCGGCAGGCGACGTTGCGCAGCGGCGTGCCGTAGGGCACCGACCGCCACTGCGTCGGCACGCCGTGCACCTCGCACACCGTCGAGTGGATCGCGGTTTCGGTAGTGCCGCCGAGTCCGGCGAACCGGCAGCGCGGCGCGTGTGCGGCGACGCGCCCGGGCAGGTCGGTGCCGACCCAGTCGCCGCCGAGCAGCACGGTGCGCAGCCCGGTCAGCTCACCGGGGCGGGCGGAGACCAGCAGCATGTCCAGCAGCGCCGGCACGCAGTTGACGAGGGTAACCCCTTGCGCCGCAACGAGTTCGGCCCATGCTCGGGCGTCCTTCCGGTCGCCTTCCTCGACGAGGACGACCGCGCCACCGGCACCGAGCAGACCGAAGATGTCGTACACGGAGAGGTCGAAGTCCAAAGCGGACACTGCGAGGCAGCGGTCCGACTCGCCGATGCCGAAGCGCTCGCTGAGGTCGTCGATCGTGTTCATCGCCGCCCGGTGCGGGACCTCGACACCCTTGGGCTCGCCGGTGGATCCCGACGTGAACAGCACGTAGGCCACCGACTCCTCGTCCACGCGCACGGGTTCGGCGAGTGGTTCGGCGTTGCTGTCGGCGCTGGTCAGGACGGTGCGGAGGCCTGCAATGCGGCGGATGCGCTCGGCTCGCGCCGACGGCTGGTCGACGCCGATCGGCACATACGTGGCACCGGCGGCGAGCACGCCGAGGACCGCCGCGATCTGGTCCGGACCTTTCGGCAGGCTCACGCCGACCGTGTCCCCCGGCGAGACGTCCAGCGACGCCGCGATCTTGAGCGCGCGCTCGGCGAGTTCGCCGTAGCTGATCGAGCCGGTGGCCCACAGCAAGGCTGGTGCATCAGGGTTTTGCCGCGCCCGCTCGAAGAACCCGTCGTGCAGGAGCTTCCCGCTCCGCGGACCGGCGGTGTCGTTGACCTTCGCGCGGACTTCGGCTTGCGCCGAGGGCAGCGCACCGCCCACCGGGCGGTCCCAGGCCGCGTCGTCCTGGCCGAGCCGGGTGATCAGGCTGTGGAAGGCGGCGAACATGTCGTCGATCAGGCCGCCCGGGAAGGCGTTTTCACGCACGTCCCAGTTGATCAGCAGGCCCCCGTTGACCTCGGTGACCTGCGCGTCCAGCAGCACCTGCGGGCCCTGCGAGATGATCCACACGGCCTCGCCGAACAAGCGGCGGACATCGGCGTCGAACAGCTCGCCGAGGTTCAGCGCGCTCGTGAACACGACGGGTGCGAGCACCTGCTCGCCCTGGTGCCGCGACAGGTCCCGCAGCACCTCGACACCCGAATAAGCCGCATGCGCGGCGTCGGCGTGCATCCGGTCCTGCAGCGCCCGCGCGTGGTCCACAAAGGACGCCTCCGCGGACAGGTCCACGTCCAGCAGCACGGATCCGGTGAAGTCGCCGACGAGCTGGTCGACCTCCGGGTGTGCGCTCTCTCGGTCGAACATCGGCACGTTGAGCAGGAACCGCGGCTGCGCGCTCCACGACGCGAGCGACTCCGCGAACGCGGTCGCGACGACCATCGCCGGGGTCAATCCGTGCTCGTGCGCCCGCGAGGAAAGGTTCTTGCGGTCCTCCGGCGCGAGCCAGTGGTGCCGCCGGGTCACGCGCGTCGCGTCGCCGCGCTCGCCCTCCGGCACGAGCGGCAGGTCGGGCGCCGCAGGCAGTTCCGGAATCCTTTGCTGCCACCATTCGCGGGCCCGCTCGCGGTCGGCCTGCCGCGCCGGCTCGCGTTCGGCCAGGTAGCGCGGGTAGCTGTAACCGATCGGCTCGAACTCGGGGTTCTCGTAGAACCGCGCGAGGTCGGCGAGCAGCACGCGGTAGCTGAGCGCGTCGGCGGCGAGCATGTCGACGTCGACGTGCAGCCGCGTCCGACCAGCGGACAGGCGGCTGAGCTGGATCGCGAACACCTCGCCCTCGGCGACGTTGAGCCGCTCGTGCGAGGATCGGTCCCGGATCGCTTCCAGCTCCGTCTCGTCCTCGATGTCATGCACGACGAGCAACGGCTGGGCGCGCTCGGACAAGATCTGCTGACGGCCGTCGTCGGTGAACTTCGCGCGCAGCATGCCATGTCGCTCGACCAGCGCCCGCACGGCTTGTTCGAGCTTCGCCGGGTCGACATCCTGGCCGTCGAACTCGACGTAGAGGTGTGCGGCGACCGAACCGAGCGTGGTCTCCTCGTCACGGCCGATCCAATACGCGTGCTGCATCAGCGCCAGCGGGAACGGCTCGCTCTCGTCGATGTCCATCGTGACAACGGGTTCCGGCGCGACCCCGGCCGCGTCGGCGAGCACCTCGCGCCAGCCGGCGAGCGTCGGGCTCTTCGCCAGCTGCGCGAAGCCGACCTTGATCCCGCGGCGGCGCCACTTGTTCGCGACCTGCATGAGCTGAATGGAGTCCAGGCCCCACTCGATCAGGCTGTCGCTTTCGGACAGTCCGGCCGCTTCCGGGCCCAGTAGGTCGGTGACCTCCCGCAGGAGCTCCCCCGCCGTCGGCTGCTGACTCACCACGTGCCCAGCTCCTCTTCGAACTCGTCGAACTCGTCCTGACTGATATCCACAAGGGACAGATCGGGTTTGGCTTCCGCCAGCGCTTCCCCGAGTTTCTGTACCAGAGCCGCCACGTCGTGCGGGCTGATCAGGCTGATGCGCAGCTCACCGTCGATGGCGGCCGCGTTCACCTCCAGCGCCCAGTCCGGGCGCCTGCCGGGCTTCGGCGGCACGCGCAGCATCGGCGCCTCCGGCGCGACCGACCAGGCCGAGCCGTCGCTCGCGTCGACCCGGCCGAGGTAGTTGAGCACGATGGTCGGCTCCGGCAGGCCGAGCGGGCGCAACAGTCCGTAGCCGAGGCCGTGGTCGGGCAGGTCTTCGACACGTCCGTTGGCACGCAAGGGAAAGATCGTGGTGAACCAGCCGACCGTCGCGGACAGGTCGACGCCGGGCGCGATCTGCTCCTCGCGGCCGTGGCCTTCGACGGCGATCACGGCGTTGTCCACGCCGAGGGCCTGGCCGAGCGCGCGGATCAGCGCCTGCTGGACATCGCCGGTGGGCAGCGGTGCGGTGAACTCGGTGACCTGCGGCTCGGCGGCGATCAGGGGCAGCACCTGGTCGGCGCCGTCGAGGATGCCGCGCCACAGGTCCCACTCGCCGCTGCGGTCCTGCTGTCCGAGCAGCTCGCTCCAGCGACGGAACGAGGTGCCGGCGCGGATCAGCTCGTGCCCCTGCCAGGCTTCGGCGAGGTCGTCGAGCAGAATCCGCCAGGACACGCCGTCGACGACGAGGTGGTCGGCGACGATCAGCACCCGGTCGTCGAACCAGACCACCTGCAGCATCCGGTCGTCGGTGAGCCGGCCGCGCGCGGCGAGCAGTTCGTCGTCCAGGGAGCCGGTGGCCCTGGTCAGGATTTCCTTGGCAGGGAAGGATTCCTCTGGGATGACAAGCGTCTCGCCGTCCCAGCGGGCGCGCAGGACGTCGTGCCGGTCGAGGATCGCCTGCACGGTGCGCAGGAGTTCCTGTTCCGCCAGGTTTTCCGGTGCCGCGAGGAGCATCGCCTGGTAGAGCCCGCGGTAACGCATGATCGGCGTCGGCTCGACGCGCCCGTGCGGGGTGCCGGTGTGCACGACGAAGCCACCCGCGGCGGCGAGCCCGGCCGGTGTGCGGTGTTCGAAGATCTGCCGCGGGGTGAGCGTGATGCCGGCCTTGCGGGCGCGGCTGACGAGCTGCACGGAGATGATGCTGTCGCCGCCGAGTTCGAAGAAGCTGTCGTGGATACCGACCTCGGGCAAGCGCAGGGTCTCCGCGAAAAGCTTGCACAGCAGACGTTCCCGCTCGTCACGTGGCTTGTCGTCGCCGGCGAGGGCGGCGAAGTCCGGCGCTGGAAGCGCTTTCCGGTCGAGCTTGCCGCTCGGGCTCAGTGGCAGCTCGGCGAGTGACACGACCGCGGCGGGAACCATGTGCTCGGGCAGAGTCTTCGCCAGCTCTTGCTTGACGTCGCTTGCGTCGCCGACGACGTACGCGACCAGCCGGCCGTCCCGCACCACGACGGCCGCCTGCTGCTCGATCGCCGCCTCGATCTCGCCGAGCTCGACCCGGAAGCCGCGGATCTTGACCTGGTCGTCGGTCCGGCCGAGGTAGTGCAGCACCCCGTCGACCTGCCGCACGAGGTCGCCGGTGCGGTACAAGCGGCCGTTCTCGTGCGCGACGAACCGGGACGCCGTGAGCCCGGGCCGGTTGAGGTAGCCGCGCGCGAGCTGGACGCCGCCGAGATACAGCTCCCCCGGCACTCCAGACGGAACCGGCCGGAGAAGGCGGTCGAGGACATGCACTTCGGTGTTCCAGACGGGCGTGCCGATCGCGACTTCATCGGTGACGGTCCAATGTGTGACGTCGACGGCAGCTTCGGTGGGGCCGTAGAGGTTGTGCATCCCAGGCTTGGCGATGTCTGCTGGAAGCGCTTCCCCGCTGGTGATCACCCGCTTGGGCAACGGCTTCTCGCCGTAGGCCCTGAGCATCGATGGAACAAAGTGGACGGTCGTCACCTGGTCCATGATCGACGCCAGGTAGTCGGGATCCTTGTGACCGCCCGGCTTCGCCACCACCAACTTCGCGCCCGTGATGAGGGGCCAGAAGAATTCCCACACCGACACATCGAAACTCGACGGCGTCTTCTGCAACACGGCGTCTTCGGGCGTGAGGTGATACTCGTGCTGCATCCACAACAGGCGGTTCACGATCGCCTGATGCGAGACCACGACACCCTTCGGGCGTCCGGTCGAACCCGATGTGTAGATCACATAAGCCGCGTTATCCGGGCCCGGCTTTGTCGTCGCAGCGGCCCCATCAAGCGCCGCAGGAAGAACTACCGTCGGCTGAGCATCGGAGATCATGAACTCCAACCGCTCCTCCGGATACGACGGATCCAGCGGCAGGTACGCACCACCAGCCTTCAGCACACCGAGGAGCGACACGATCAAATCCAGCGAACGGTCCTGCCGAATCCCCACGATCCGATCCGGACCCACACCCGCCGCGGCCAGACCCGAGGCCAACTCGGCCGCTCGTGCATCCAACTCCGCGTAGGTCAGCGATTCGCCCTCGAACACCACCGCCGTGGCCTCCGGCGTCCGCGCCACCTGCGCCTCGAACAGCTCGGGCAGGGTCGTCTCCGGCACCTCGACCGACGGGAACGACTCGGCCTCGCCGAGTGCCAACTGCGACAATGGCCGGTCCGGGTCGCCGACCAGCAGTTCGACCACCGCCACGAACCGGCGCACAATATCGTCCACTGTGGACCGATCGAACAGGTCCTTGCTGTAGACGAGCCAGCCGTCGATCCCGCTCGTGCCCTCGAAGAGGTGGAACGACAGGTCCATCCGCGCGGCGTAGAACTCGACGTGTTCCTCGCGCATCGACGCCGCCCCGAACGGCACGGCAGCGCGCGGCGCCTGCTGGTAGGCCAGCATCACCTGGAACAGCGGGTGCCTGCCCATCACGCGTGCCGGGTTCGCTGCCTCGACGAGCCGCTCGAACGGCAGGTCCTGGTGGCCGAACGCGCCGAGATCGGTCTTCCGGACGCGCTCGATGAGCTGCCGGAAGCTCGGGTTCCCGTTGACATCCGTACGCAGGACCAGGGTGTTCACGAAGAACCCGACGAGATCGTCCAGCGCTTCGTCGATCCGGCCGGCGATCGGGGTGCCGAGCGGGATGTCGGTGCCGGCGCCCAGGTAGTCGAGCAGGGCGGCGAGCGCGGCCTGCACGGTCATGAACACCGTCGAGCCGGTTTCCCTTGCCAGACCGGCGAGCTTGGCCTGCGTCCCGGCCGAGAGCCGGAAGCGCACGGCGTCGCCCTCGAAGCTGGGGACCGCGGGACGCGGCCGGTCCGCGGGCAACCGCAGCTCGTCCGGCAAGTCCGCGAGCTGGGTACGCCAGTAGGCGAGCTGAGTCGAGGCTGTGCTTTCCGAATGCGTGCTTTCCGGATCAGCCGCGTTGCCGAGCAGGTCACGCTGCCAGAGCGCGTAGTCGGCGTACTGCACAGGCAACGGCTGCCAGTCCGGCGCGCGGCCGCGCAGGCGCGCGGTGTAGGCGGTCGTCACGTCGGCCAGCAGCCGTTCACCGGACCAGCCGTCGCTCGCGATGTGATGTGTCAGCAGCGAAAGCACCTGGCCGTCGAGCAACCGCGCCTCGAACGGCGGTTCGCGATCGAGTTCGAACGCACGCCGCGCGGCCTCCTCCGCGGCGCCACCGACCTCCAACGCCGGCGCCCAGTCGAGGATTTTCTGGTACGGCCGCCCCTCGAACTCCGGATAGATCGTGCGCAGCACCTCGTGCCGTCCGACCACATCGGACAGTGCCGCGCGCAGCGCTTCGATGTCGAGCGGGCCGTCGAGGCGCGCGGCGAGCGGGACGTTGTAGGTCGGGCTCGGGCCTTCCAGTCGGTAGAGGAACCACAACCGTTGCTGCGCGAACGAAAGCGGGATGCGTCGCGGACGCGGCATCGGCGTCAACGCGGCGCGCTTCCGGTCACCGTCGTCGAGCGCGGCGGCCAGGCGCGCGACCGTGGGGGCGTCGAATATCGTGCCGATCGCCAGCTCGATCCCGAGTTCGGCGCGTACCCGGCCGACGAGCCTGGTGGCCAGCAACGAATGTCCGCCGAGCGCGAAGAAGTCGTCGTGCACGCCGACGCGGTCGAGTTCGAGCAGATCGGCGAACAGCCGGGCGAGGGCGCGTTCGCGTTCGGTGCTCGGTTCCGCCTCGCTCACGGTGACGGTCGGCTCTGGAAGCGCTTTCCGGTCGAGCTTGCCGCTCGGGGTGAGCGGCACGGCGTCGATCTCGACGATGACCGACGGCACCATGTGCTCGGGCAGTGACCTCGCCAACTGCCGCTTGGCGTCGCTCGCATCGCCGACGACATAGGCGATCAGGCGCTCGCCCCGCGCGATGACGGCCGCCGCTTCGACACCGGACAGGGCGGTCAGCGCCGCTTCGATCTCGCCGAGCTCGACGCGGAAGCCACGGATCTTGACCTGGTCGTCCGCGCGGCCCAGGTAGTCGAGTGCGCCGTCTTCGCGCCAGCGCACGAGGTCACCGGTGCGGTACAAGCGGCCGTTCTCGTGCGCGACGAACCGCGAGGCCGTGAGCCCGGGCCGGTTGAGATAGCCGCGGGCGAGCTGCACACCGCCGAGATACAGCTCTCCCGGCACGCCAGGGGGCACGGGCCGCAGGAACCGGTCGAGGACGTGGAGCTGCGTGTTCCACACCGGCCGCCCGATCAGCACCTCGTCGGTCACGGTCCAGTACGTGACGTCGACAGCGGCTTCGGTGGGGCCGTAAAGGTTGTGCATCCCGGGTTTGGCGATGTCGGCTGGAAGCGCTTCCCCGCTGGTGATCACCCGCTTCGGCAACGGCCTCTCGCCATACGCCCGCAGCATCGACGGTACGAAGTGGACAGTCGTGACCTGCGGCATCACCGACGCCAGATAATCCGGATCCTTGTGCCCGCCCGGCTTCGCCACCACCAGTTTCGCGCCCGTGATGAGAGGCCAGAAAAACTCCCACACCGACACATCGAAACTCGACGGCGTCTTCTGCAGAACGGCATCTTCGGGCGTGAGCTGATACTCATGCTGCATCCACAACAGCCGGTTCACAATCGCCCGATGCGAGACCACCACACCCTTCGGCCGCCCCGTCGAGCCCGACGTGTAGATCACATAGGCGGCGTTATCCGGGCCTGGCTTTGTCGTCGGAGCGGCTCCGTCGAGCGCGGCAGGCAGAACCGCCACCGGCTCGGCGTCGGAGATCATGAACTCCAACCGCTCCTCCGGATACGACGGATCCAGCGGCAAATACGCACCACCAGCCTTGAGCACCGCCAACAGCGACACGATCAAATCCAGCGAACGGTCCTGCCGAATCCCCACGATCCGATCCGGGCCCACACCCGCCGCGGCCAGCGACGACGCCAGCGAAGCAGCCCGCGCATCCAACTCCGCATACGTCAACGACTCACCCTCGAACACCACCGCCGTCGCATCCGGCGTCCGCGCCACCTGCGCCCCGAACAACTCCGGCAGAGTCGTCGATGGCACCTCGGCCGCGGTGTCGTTCGGCAGCCGCGCGGCGTGGTAATCCAGCCGCCCAACGCCCTGACCTGGCGCGTCGAGAGCGGCGGTGAGCAGGGACTCCAGGTGCTCCAGGAACCGGTCGATCGTCCGGGCGAGGAACAGGTCGGTGGAGTACGTCGCCTCGATCCGCAGCTGCCCGTCGGTCAGAAACGCTTCCAGCGCAAGGTCGAACTGCGTGGTGTCGTTGTGCACCGTCTCCCAGGTCGCGGTCACGCCGGGCAGGTCGAGCCCCTGCAAACCCTGCGTCAGGAACAGCAGCATGACATCGAACAGCACCGAGCGCCCGGCCGTCCGGGGCGGCCGCAGCCGCTCGACGAGCAGGTCGAACGGCAGGTCCTGATGCGCATAACTGTCGGTGCACACGCGGTGCACACGCGCGACCAGCTCGGCGAACGACGGCTCGTCGGCCAGATCCGCCCGCAGCACCAGCGTGTTGCCGAAGTTACCGATGAGCCGCTCGACCTCGCCGGCGTCGCGATTCATTGACGCCGAGCCGATCGGCACATCGGTCACACCCGTGTAGCGGTGCAGCAGCGCGGCGTAGGCGGCGAGCACAACCATGAACGGCGTGACCCCACGGGCCTGCGCGAACGCCGTCGCCCGCTCGGTCAGCGCCGCGTCGAACGTCCTGAAGCGACGGTCGCCGCGGCTCGAACGGGCGGCCGGGCGGGGAAAATCGGTCGGCAGCGGCAGGTTCTCGGGCATCGGGTCCAGCGCGCCGCGCCAGTACTCGAGGTCACCGGCGAGCCGTTCGTCGGTAAGCGTTTTCCGTTGCCACAGCGCGAAGTCCGCGTATTGCACCGTGAGCGGTTCCAGGCCCGACGGCCGTCCCGCGGTGTCTTCGCGGTAAAGCGCGGACAGGTCGTGGGACAGCGCGTTGAAGGTGAAGCCGTCCCACGCGATGTGGTGCACCGTCATCACGAGCACCCAGTCGTCGTCGCCTTGCCGGAGCAAGCGCAACCGCAGGGAGTGCTCGCGGGACAGGTCGAAGGCGTGCGCGGACTCCTGCCGGGAAAGCGCTTCCACCGCACGGGCGCGCTCGTGTTCCGGCAGGCCGCGCAGGTCGGTCTCGGCCATGGTGACCACCGCATATGCGTCGATCACCTGCCGCGGTTCACCGTCCGCGCCGGGCACGTAGCGCGTGCGCAGGATCTCGTGCCGCTCCACCAGCCGCTGGAAGGACCGGTGCAGCGCGGCGGTGTCGAGGTCGCCGCGCAGGCTGATCGCAAGGCACACGTTGTAGGCGGCGCTGTCCGGTTCGAGCTGCTGCAGGAACCACATTCGGGACTGTGCGTAGGAAAGCGGCAGGTCGTCCTCGCGGTCCCGACGCGGGATCTGGTTGGTGCTCGCGAGTCCGGCCTGCGCCAGCCGGCGGCGCAACAGCTCGCGCTTGCGGGCCGCGAGGTCACTCATCTGAGATCTCCTTCAGCGCGGCGAACCATTCGCGCGACAGTTCGTGGATGCGTTCTTCCGGGAAGATCCCGCCGGCCCACTGCCAGTCCGCTTCCAGGACCGAGCCATTGACCAGCGCATTGAGCACAAGGCAGTACGGCGCGGGCATTTCGTCGTCCACGCCACCGCCCATCGCGCCGACCTCCGGCGCACCGGACCACGGTTCGTCGTCGGACTCGCCGACGGTCAGCCGGCCGAGGTAGTTGAATTCGACCTGCGGCTCTGGCAGGCGCGCCAGTTCCGGCGCGGTGTCCGGGTTGAGGTACCGGAGCAGGCCGTGGCCGATTCCCTTGTCCGGCACGGCAAGTTGCTGTCCGACCTGACGGACGTCGGTGGGATCGATGCGGACGGGATGGACGCTGGTGAACCAGCCGACGGTGCCGGACAGGTCGGCGCCGGGCACGATCTGCTCCTCCCGGCCGTGCCCCTCCAGTGCGATCAGCACCGAACCACCCTCGCCTCGCCACCGGCCGACGGCGCGTGCGAACGCGGTCAGCAGCACGTCGTTGATCGTGGCGCCGAGCCGCTCCGGCACGGTGGTCAGCAGCTTTTCGGTGAGTGCGGCGTCGAGGACCGTGCGGGTGGCCCGCATCGTCGCCCGCGTGTCGAGCGCCGGGTCGAGCCTGCGCTCGCCGAGCACCGGATCCGGGCCGGACAGGATGTCGCGCCACAGGTCCAGCTCGGCCGACTTCGCTTGCGCCACCTCGGGAAGCGCTTTCGCCCACTCCCGGAACGACGTGCCGACCGGCGGGAGCTCCCGGCCCTGCCACAGATCCGCCAGCTCAGGGACCAGCACGCCCCACGACGCGCCGTCGACCACGAGGTGATGCAACAGGATCAGGAGACGTCCGTCGCTTTCGCCCTCGAACCACACGAACCGCGCCATTTCGCCGTTCGCCGGGGACAGCTCACGCAGCTCCTCCTCCATCACGTCAGGGAGTTGTACCGCGACGTCGGTGAGTTCGATCCGGCGGATGGAAGCGCTTACCGCACCGCGTGGCCGCACCGTGAAGGCACCATCGAAAGTGGACCGCAGCACGTCATGCCGGTCGAGCAGGGTCTGGATCAGCTCCGTGAGCCGATCCAACGTCAACCCGGCCGGGGTGCACAGCAGCCGGGCCTGGCTGAGCCGGTCGTACGGTTTGTTGTGGGTGAGCCAGGTCAGCATGGGTGTCAGCGGCACCGCGCCGATACCGGCCTCGGGGTCTGCGGAGCGCTTCGCAGTGCCGACGACCTGAGCGAGTTCGGCCACCGTCCGGCGCTCGAACACGTCACGCGGGCTGAAGCCCAGGCCTGCCGCGCGGGCCTTGCTGACCAGGCGCATCGAGACGATGCTGTCGCCGCCGAGCGCGAAGAAGCTGTCATCGGCGCCGACCTCGCGCACGCCGAGCACCTCGGTGAACAGCTCCGCCAGCCGCCGCTCGGTATCAGTGCGCGGCGCACGGGTGGTGCCGCGGTAGTCGGGTGCTGGAAGCGCTTTCAGATCGAGCTTGTCGTTGCGGGTCAACGGGAACCTGTCGACGGCGACGATCGCGGCGGGGACCATGTAGTCCGGCAGGCTCGCGGCCACCCGCTCTCGCAACCCTTCCACGCCACCGTTGCGCACCACGACATAGGCGACGAGACGGCGAACGCCGGGGGTGTCCTCGCGCGGTACCACGACGGCCCGCTCGACCCGGTCGTCCCGCGACAGCACGGCTTCGATCTCGCCGGGTTCGATGCGGAACCCGCGGATCTTCACCTGGTCGTCGACGCGACCGAGGCATTCGATGCGGCCATCCGCCGTCCAGCGCGCGATGTCACCCGTGCGGTACAGGCGCTGGCCATCAGGGGCCGCGACAAAACGTGACGCCGTGGTGCCCGGGCGGCCGAGGTAGCCGCGGGCGAGCCCTTCGCCCGCGAGATACAGCTCGCCTTCGACGCCGATCGGGCACAGTCGCAGCCGCCGGTCGAGGATGTAGGCGCGAGCGTTGCCGACCGGCGAGCCGATGGACGGCGACTCGCTGTCCGCGAAGTCGGCGGCCACGGAGTCCACAGTGCACTCCGTCGGCCCGTACAAGTTGTGCACGGCAAGGTCTTCCTGGTCGCGCAGCATCCGCCACAGCTCGCCAGGCACGGCTTCACCGCCGACGCCGAGCACCTTCAGCGAGCCCCGCCACGGTTCGTTCGCGATCTGCGCGAGCAGGGTCGGCGACAACTCGACGAACTCGATCTCGTGCTGGGCAAGGAAATCGCGCAGGAGGTCGGCGTCGCGCCGGACAGCCGGCGGCACGAGGTGCAGCTCGTGCCCGGCGAACATCCACAGCATCGGCTGCCACGACGCGTCGAACGCCATGGGCCACGCGTGTGCGACCCGCAGCGGCCGCCCGGCCCGGCGCCACGCCGGGTCGAACAGCGCCGCGCGATGGCTGACCAGCAGGTTCGTGATCGACCGGTGCGTGACCACGACGGCCTTCGGGGTGCCGGTCGAGCCCGAGGTGTAGATGACGTAGGCCGGGTTCCCGGGTCGCGCGGATTGCGGCAGGTTTTCGCCGTGCCCCAGCGGAATCTCGGTGAGGACGATGACCGGTTTCGAGTCGGCGAGCATCGTGTCGAGCCGTTCGGCGGGCCAGTCAGGGTCGAGTGGCAGGTACGCGGCACCGGCCTTGAACACCCCGAGCAGGGCGATGATCATTTCCGCACCGGCCGGCATCTTCAGCGCGACGATCTGCTCCGGCCCGGCGCCCTGCTCGACGAGCGCGCGAGCGACGTGGTTGGCGCGGCTGTTGACTTCGGCGAAGGTCAACTGCCGGTCGTCGGCGATCAATGCGATCGCGTTGGGCGTGCGGCGGGTTTGCTCCTCGAAGACCTCGGACATCGTCGTCGGCGTGACCTCGAGCCGGGGGCCGGTGCCGAATTCGATGAGCTGCCGATACTCGGATTCCGGCAGTAGATCGAAGGGCCTGTCCTCGGCGAAATCGGCGGCCGCGCGGGTGAAGTACCGGGCGATCGCCTCGATCCGCTCGCGATCGAAGACGTCCGGCCGGTACTCGAAGGTGACGGAAAGCGCTTCCTCGGCCGCGACCGCGAGGGTCAGCGGATAGTGCGTCGCGTCTTCGACCTCGACCTGGCTGATCCTGATGCCCGCGCGGTTTTCGCTCTCCCCCACCGCGTCCGAGTCGATCGGGTAGTTCTCGAACACGACGAGCGTGTCGAACAGGTCACCGGTGCCGCGCTGGATCTCGGTGAGCCCGAGGTACTGGTGGTCCATCAGCCGCGACTGCCCGGCCTGCAACTCGCCGAGTGGCGCGTCGGCGCGCACCCGCACCGGAATCGTGTTGATGAACAGGCCCACCATCGAGTCCACACCGGACAGATCCGCCGGACGGCCCGACACTGTGGCACCGAAGACCAAGTCGTCCCGGCCGGTCAGCCGGGCCAGCACCTGGCCCCACAGCCCCTGCACGACGGTGTTGACCGTCAGGCCTTCCGCGCGCGCACGGGCATAGAGCCGCTCGCCCGGCAGGTCGATCCGGATCTTGCCGGGACGCGTCGGGACGCGTGAAGCGGTGGGCGCCAGCAGGGTCGGCTCGGCTCCTGCAAGCGCTTTCTGCCAAGCAGCCGTCGAAGCCTCAGTGTCGCGTGTGGACAACCACGTGAGGTAGTCCCGGTACGGCCTGGGCCGGGCCGGTTCGGTGCCGCCGTAGAGCGCGAGCAGCTCGCTGACCAGCAGCGGAAGCGACCAGCCGTCGAGCAGGATGTGATGGTTCGTCAGCACCAGCCGGTAGTCGGTCTCGGCCAGCTTCACCAGCGTCATCCGCAGCAGGGGCGGCTCGGCGAGATCGAACCTCGCCTCCCGGTCTCGCCGCCGGGCCCCGTCGAGATCGCCCTCGACCTCGGCCCACGGCAGCTCGACCTCGTCGAGGATCACCTGCACCGGATCGTCGACGTCCTCGTACACGAACGCGGCCCGCAGGTTCGCGTGCCGGGCCAGCAATGCCCGCGCCGCCTCGTGTAAGCGCTTACCGTCGACCTCGCCTTCGAGGCCGAGCACGAACTGCACGGTGTAGACGTCGTCCGCGCTCCGGTCGAACAGGGCGTGGAACAGCATGCCCTGCTGCAGCGGCGACAGCGGCAGGATGTCCTCGATCACTTCTTTCCCCACTTCGCCGCGAGCTTGTCGAGCTGCCCCTGGTTGAGCGAAACCAGCGGGACGTCCGACGGCGTGAGCCCGGCGTCGGTGTCCTCGGAAAGCGCTTGCAGCCAGGTCTCCGCGAACCCGCGCACCTCGGTCTCGGTGTGCGCGGACGTCCACGACCAGGTCGCCTTCAGCACCGGACCGCCGGGGCCGTCCTCGGTGACCGCGTTGATCTCCAGCGGACGGTGTTGCGTCCGCGGCTCCGGCAGTTCCTCCGGCCCGGGCGTCCAGTAGTCCTCGCTCAGATCGAACCGGCCGAGGTAGTTGAAGCCGACCGCGGTATCCGGGATGTCCTCGCCGAGTTCGGTGCCCCGCAAGCGTTCCTTGACCTCGGCCAGCGTCGGCCGGTTCAGGTCGAACGGGAACACGGTGGTGAACCAGCCGACCGTCCGCGACAGGTCCGCGCCCGGCACGAGGTGTTCGTCACGACCGTGCCCTTCGAGCGCGACGACGGTCGGCCCGAGCACCCGGCCCAGCGCGAACACCAGCACTTCGTTGGCCCGGGAGTGCTTACGTGCCAAGATCTTCCGGGTCTCCGGAACACTCAGCTCCACTGTCAGTCTGCCCGCCACCGGCGCCGCCTCACGTGCCTTGGCTGTGTTCGGCCGCGCCGTCGCGAGCGCCCAGGTGCGGAACGAGGTCGGCACCGGCGCGAGCACCGGCGCGCGGTCGGCGGCGCGCGCGGTCCACGCCTCCGCCAAGTCCTCGGCGAGGATCCGCCAGGACACGCCGTCGACCACCAGGTGATGCAGCACCAGCAAAAGTCGCCCGTCGAACGCGACCGCGCGGACCATCGAGTTCGCTGGATCCGCGGCGCCGTAGTGCTCCGGGCGGTACGGGCCGTCGACATGCTCGACGACGGCCTTGACGGAACCCGGCGGTGGAACGTGCAGCACGCCGTCGCCGAGCCGCGCCCGCAGCAGGTCGTGATGATCGAGCACATCCTGCAGCACCCGCTCGAACGCGTCCGGCGCGAACGGTTCGGGCACCCGCAGCAACGCCGCCTGGTGCATCGTGCGGTCGCCGGTTTCCGTCCACCACCGCATGATCGGGGTGAGCGGCACATCGCCGGCACCGTCGTCGTGCGCGATCACCGAGGCCGCGTCGATGGTGCGGGCGAGCGCGGCCGCGGTCTGGTGCTCGAACACCTGGCGCGGCGAGATCGCCAGGCCGGCGGCGCGGACCTTGCTCACGAACCGGATGGACAGGATGCTGTCGCCGCCGAGGGAGAAGAAGTTGTCCTCGGCGCCGACCTCCGGCAGCCGCAGCAGCTCGGCCATCAGTCCACAAAGGATGCTCTCGGTTTCGGTGACCGGCCGCCGGCTCGCCGGTTCGTCCGGCTCGGGTGCGGGCAGCGCCCGGCGGTTGACCTTGCCCGAGGGCAGCAGCGGGAACTCGTCGAGGAAGACGAACCGTTGCGGCACCATGTGTTCCGGCAACCGGGTGCGCAGCCACTCACCGATGCCCTCGACCGGGGGCGCGAGACAGTAGCCGGTCAGCCCGGGCCGGTCGTCGCGGACCAGCACGACCGCGCGCCGGACCAGCTCGTGCTGTTCGAGGACCGCTTCGATCTCCTCCAGTTCGACCCGCATCCCGCGAATCTTGATCTGGTTGTCGGCGCGGCCCAGGAACTCCAGGCTCCCGTCGGCCAGCCACCGCGCGAGGTCACCGGTGCGGTACAGCCGGGATCCGAGCGGCCCGAACGGGTCCGCGACGAAGTGGTCCGCCGTCCTCTTTGGATCGTTGATGTAGCCGCGGCCGAGGTACACGCCGCCCGCGTACAGCTCGCCCGGCACGCCCACGGGAACCGGCAGGAGGTTGCGGTCGAGCACGTACAACCTGGTGTTGCCGTTGGGTTTGCCGATGGACACCGCGCCGCGGATCGCCTCCGGGTCGCGGTAGACGACGTGGCTCACGCCGATCGTCGCCTCGGCAGGCCCGTAGCCGTGGTACATCACCGCTTCGCTGCTGTGCCGGAACCGCTGGAACAGCTCGGGTGTCAGGACTTCACCGCCGCACCAGACGTGTTTGAGGGACCGGGCCTTCGGCGTGAAGTCGTCGATCTGCAACAACAGGTCGAGGATGGAGGACGGCAGGTAGGTGAAGGTGACCTCGTGCCGCTCGATGAGGTCGAGCAGGTAGTCGATGTCGCGCTCGCCGCCGGGTTCGGCGATGACCACCTTGCCGCCGGTGACCAGCGGCAGGAAGATCTCGTTGATCGAGATGTCGAACCCGAGCGGCGCCTTGAACAATGCCGCGTCGCCGACCCCGAAACCCAGCATTTCCCGCTGCCACAGCAGGCGATGGGTGATCGCGCGATGCCGGATCATCGCGCCCTTCGGCGTGCCCGTCGAGCCCGAGGTGTAGATGACGTAGGCGAGATTCTCCGGTGCGATCCGCGCGTCGACCGTGTCCGAAGTGGACTCGTCGATGTGCACCACCGGGACGCCGAGGTCCCGGACGGGCTCGTCGTGCTTCTCACCGCTCAGGATCGCGGCCAGCCCGGCGTTCGCACAGACCTCCGCGATCCGCCGTTCGGGCCACGACGGCTCCAGCGGCACGAACGCGCCACCCGTCTTTTCCACGCCCAGCAGGCCGACGATCATCTCGATCGACCGCTCCCAGTGCATGCCCACGGTCTGCTCGGGACCGACGCCGAGATCCTGCAGCGTGCGGGCGACGTGGTTCGCGCGCGCGTCGAGTTCGGCGTAGGTGAGCTTCTGGTCGTGGAACTCGACCGCGATCGCGTCCGGCGTCCGGGCGACCTGCTCGGCCACCATCGCCGTCAGCGTGGTCTCGGGGCGTGTTTCGCTGGTGTCGTTGAACTTCCGGAGCTGGTCGTGCTCGGCGGGTCCCAGTGTGTCCACGAGATCGACGGGCCGGTTCGGGTCTACGGTAAACGCTTTCAGCAGCCGGGCGAGCCGTCGCCCGAATCCATCCACGGTGGACTCGTCGAACAGGTCGGTGCCATAGGAGACCAGGCATTCGCCGGGGCCGAAGTGGAAGGCGAGGTCGAACTTCGCACCGGTCACGCCCGGGTCGAGCGGTGTCGTCGTGATACCGGGCAGCGTCAGCTCGGCGCTCGTGGGGTCCTGGTGCGACACCATCGTCTGGAACAGCGGATGCCGGCCGGGTGAGCGCGCCGGGTTGACCGCCTCCACGACCCGCTCGAACGGCAGGTCCTGGTGCGAGTAGGCGTCGAGATTGGTCTCGCGGACGCGCGCCAGCAGATCGCGGAACGTGGGATTGCCGGACACATCCGTGCGCAGCACCAGCGTGTTCACAAAGAACCCGACGAGGTCGTCGAGCGCTTCGTCGCCGCGCCCGGCGGTCGGGGTGCCGAGCGGGATGTCGTCGCCGGCGCCGAGCCGGTGCAGCAGCACCGCGACCGCGGCCTGGCCGATCATCAGGTCGGTGACGCCGAGTTTGCGGGCTAGCTGCCGCGTGTCGGGCAGCTCGAACCGAACGGTGCCGCCGCGGCGGCTCGGTGTCCGCGGGCGGGGGCGGTCGGCCGGCAGCGGCAGTTCCTCGGGCAGGCCGTCGAGCCGCCGCACCCAGAAATCCGTGTCGTCGCGGGAGTTTTCGAGCTGCCACAGCGTGTAGTCGGCGTACTGCACGGGAAGCGGTGCCCAGGTGGGCGCTTTACCGTCGCGTCGCGCGGCGTACGCAACGCCGAGGTCGCGCAGCAGTGGCCGGGCAGACCATTCGTCAGCCGCGATGTGGTGCACGAGAAGGGTGAACTCGTGCTCGTCCTCGCCGGTTCGACGCAGGTCGTAGCGGACCGGCAGTTCCTCGTCGAGCCGGAAGGAATGCTCGGCCGTGCCGCGTTCGATCGGCCTCGGCGCGAGGATCTCCTGGCGTGGCTCGGTTCCCGGGAAGATCGTGCGCAGCGACTCGTGCCGTTCGACGACATCCTGGAGCGCCGCGTCCAGCGCGGGCACGTCGAGCGGGCCGGCCAGCCGCGCGACGAACGGAATGTTGTACGTGGGGTTCGGGCCTTCGAGGCGGTAGAGGAACCACAGGCTGCGCTGGGCTGGTGAAAGCGCTATCTCGGCGGGGCGCTCGCGTTTGACCAGGGCCGGTCTCCGGTCACCGTCGTCGACAAGCCGCGCCAGGCGCGCGGCGGTCGGTGCGTCGAAGACCGCGCGCAGCGGCAGGTCGACGCCGAACGTACGGCGGACCCGGCTGACCAGTTTCGTCGCGAGCAGGGAATGGCCGCCGAGTGTGAAGAAGTCGTCGTCGGGCCCGGCGGTGCCGAGGCCGAGGACATCGGCGATCAGCTCGCAGAGGATCTCTTCGCGCGGGTCCCTGGCTTGACCGCCGCCGGTTTCGAGCCGTGGTTCGGGCAACGCTTTGCGGTCGAGTTTTCCGCTCGGGGTCAGGGGAATCGCGTCGAGGGTGACGATCGCGGACGGGGTCAGGTGCTCGGGCAGCCGGAGCGCGGAGGTGTCCGGGGTCGCGCCTTCTTCGGGCACGAGGTAGCCGATGAGCTGCTGCCGTTCGGCTTGGACGGCGGCCGCGGCGGCCTTGACACCGGGCAGCGCGGCGAGCGCCGCCTCGACCTCGCCCAGTTCGACGCGGAAGCCACGAATCTTGACCTGGTCGTCCGTCCGGCCCAGGTAGTGCAGAACTCCGTTGTGCCAGCGGACGAGGTCACCCGTGCGGTAGAGGCGTTCGCCGTTCGGCGCGGCGACGAACCGCGCCGCGGTGAGCCCGGCCCGGTTGAGGTAGTCACGGGCGAGCTGTACACCCCCGAGGTACAGCTCGCCCGTCATCGCCGGGCGGAGCATCGGGTCGAGGACGTGGACCTGCGTGTTCCACACCGGCCGCCCGATCGCCACTTCGTCGGTGACGGTCCAATGCGTGACGTCGACCGCGGCTTCGGTCGGGCCGTAGAGGTTGTGCATGCCTGGCTTGGCGATATCCGCTGGAAGCGCTTCCCCACTCGTGATCACCCGCTTCGGCAACAGCCTCTCGCCATACGCCCGCAGCATCGACGGGACAAAGTGGACAGTCGTCACCTGCGGCATCACCGACGCCAGGTAATCCGGATCCTTGTGACCACCCGGCTTCGCCACCACCAACTTCGCGCCCGTGATGAGCGGCCAGAAAAACTCCCACACCGACACATCGAAACTCGACGGCGTCTTCTGCAACACCGCATCTTCGGGAGTGAGCTGATACTCGTGCTGCATCCACAACAGCCGGTTCACGATCGCCCGATGCGAGACCACCACACCCTTCGGACGGCCTGTCGAGCCGGACGTATAGATCACATAAGCCGCGTCGTCCGGCCGAGGCCTCCGCAGTTCACCGGCACCATCAAGCACGGCAGGCAGAACCACCACAGGCTCGGCGTCGGAGATCATGAACTCCAGCCGTTCCTCCGGGTAGGAGGGGTCAAGCGGCAGATAAGCGCCACCGGCCTTCAGCACACCAAGCAACGACACAATCAAATCCAGCGACCGATCCTGCCGAATACCCACAATCCGATCCGGACCCACACCCGCCGCAGCCAGCGAAGAAGCAAGCGAACCAGCCCGCGCATCCAACTCCGCATACGTCAACGACTCACCCTCGAACACCACCGCCACCGCACCCGGAGTCCGCGCCACCTGCGCCTCGAACAACTCCGGCAGAGTCGTCGCAGGCACCTCGACCGAAGGGAACGACTCCGGAGCGACCAGATCCAACTGCCCCACGGACAAGTCCGGGGTCGTGACGAACCGGCCGAGCACATCGGATACCCACGACGCGATCAGCGACACGTCGGGGAACTGCGCCGGATCGTGATCGATCCGCAGCACCAGCTGCTCCCCCGGCACGACGAGCAGCGCCAGCGGATAGTGCGTCGCGTCGCGCACGGAAACGCTGTCCAGCAGGGGAATCGAGGTGTCCATCGGGTAGCTCTCGAACACGACGAGGGTGTCGAACAGGCTCGCGTGCCCGCTGGCGCGCTGGATGTCGGCGAGCCCCAGATGTTGATGCTCCAGCAACCGAGCCTGCTCAGCCTGCACGCGCGCGAACAGTTCGGCGAGCGACTCCCCCGGCGAAAGCCGGATCCGCACGGGCACGGTGTTGATGAACATGCCGACCATCGACTCGACGCCCGGAACGTCGGCGCTGCGGCCGGAAACCGTCGCACCGAAGGTCAGATCGTCGCGCCCGGTCAGCGCTGACAACGTCAGCGCCCACGCGCCCTGCACGACGGCGTTGACCGTCACGCCGTGACGACGGGCCGCCTGCTCCAACGCCTGCCCGTCGAGCATGAACTCCGAACGGCGAGGGAAACCGGCCGAAGGACCACCGACGAGCGTCGGCTCGTCGAGCCCGGAAAGCGCTTTCTCCCAAGCCGTCGTAGCGGTGTCCTGTTTGGACAGCCACGCGAGATGATCCCGATACGGCCGGACCGGTGGTAGGGGCTCACCGCGGTAGAGGGCCAGGAGTTCGCGGACCAGGATCGGCGCGGACCAGCCGTCCCACAGCAGATGATGCGCGGTCAGCACGAGAGTTCGCTTGCCTGCCACCGTGAACCGCAACAGCGGCGGGCGGGCGAAATCGAACGGCTCGGCCCGCTCGGCGTCGAGGTCGACCGACTCGGCGACCCGGAACGGCACCTCCACGGCACGCCGGATCACCTGCACGAACTGCCCCGAAGCCTGGGTGCGGAAGGCCGCCCGCAGGTTCGCGTGGCGGCGCACCAGGGCTTCCGCCGCGGCGCGCATCCGCGGCGGATCGACGTCTTCGGTCAGGTGGAGGACGGTCTGCACCGTGTAGACATCCACCCGGTCGTCGAGCAGGGCGTGGAACACCATGCCCTGCTGCAACGGGGTGAGCGGGAGGACGTCCTCGACGCTCGAAGCCCGAGAAACCCGGGAAACCACGGTCAGGACTCGGTTTCCATCGCGCGCACGAGGCTGCGTGGCCGCATGTCCGTCCAGTTCGCCTCGATGTGGTCGAGGCACGCCTGCCGGCTGTCCTCGCCGAACACAATCGTCCAGCCCGAAGGCACCTCGGCGAACGTGGGCCACAGCGAGTACTGGCCCTCGTCGTTGACCAGCGCGTAGAAGCGGCCGCTGTCGTCGTCGAAGGGGTTGGTCACGGAAGCCTCCCGATCATGGGTTAACTGAGGCTTACCTTAGTAAGGCGGAGCTAAGTGTGTCTACCCGCGAAAAAGGTGACGAGCGCGGCGTTGACCTCATCCGGTCGCTCCAGGTAGCCGTAATGCCCGCAGCCTTCGAGCTCGAGATACCGCGCGGACGGGATCGCGTCGGCGACTTCCCTTGCCAGGTAAGCGGGCAACCGCAGGTCGTCGGCGAATCCGATGACCAGGCACGGAACCTTGATCGCGCGGTAGGCCGGCAGCCGGTTCCCGGTGATGTCCAGGCGCAGCTGCGCGCGCAGGCCGGGCGTCCAGATGGTGGGCGACAGCGTGAACAGGTCGAGCCAGTCGCGCATCGCCGCGTCATCGTTCAGCGTGCGGGGTGAGAGATTCTGTACCGCCCGCACCACCGCCTCGTACCGCGCCGGCAGGTCCACGCCACTGTCGCGCAGCTCGCGTTCGGCCTCCCCCATCGCCTCGCGCAGCACGTCCGGGCGACCGCGCGTCGCCATCATCACCGCCTGCGTGACCAGGTCCGGGCGGGCCAGCGCCAGCTCGGTGACCACCTGCGCGCCCATCGACGTGCCGGCGAGCCGGCACGGGCCCAGGTCGAGATGCTCGATCAGCTCGGCGGTGTCGGCGACCAGATCGTCGATCGTGAAGTCCGTGTCCTCGCCGGAAAATCCGCGGTTGTCGAACGTGATCACGCGGTAGCCGGCGTCGACGAGCGCGGGCACCTGGTGCAGATGCCACACCCGCCCGGTCGCGGCGGTGCCCATCACCAGCACCACGGGTTCGCCGGAACCCGTGTCCTGATAGGAGATCTTCACGCCGTTGACGGCTGCGAGGGCCATTGCTCTCCTTGCAGGCTCGCGCGGCGCAGCCGGGGCATCGTCACGGCGACAAGGCACACGCCGAACACGCAGATCAGCCCGCCGCCGACGATCGCGCCGGCGCTGCCGAACAGGCGCGCGGCCAGCCCGGCTTCCGCGTTGCCGACCGCGGGCCCGGTCGTCGCCTGCGCGAGCCACAGGCTCGACACGCGGCCCTGCAACTCGTCCGGCGTGTAGTGCTGGAGCAGCGCGCGGCGCAGGATTTCCGACGTGGTGTCACCGATTCCCGCGATCGCCAGGCACATCAGCCCGAGCCACAGCTGTCCGGACAGGCCGAACCCGATGATCGCGAGACCCCACACCAGCACCGAGGCGATCAGCGCGCGGCCGCTGTGCCGGGCCCGGCCGATCCAGCCGCTGGCCAGCGCACCGAAGAAGGCCCCGACCGCGGGCGCCGTGTAGAGCAGGCCCACGGTGGACGGGCCGCCGTGGAAAACCTGTTCGGCCAGCTGCGGGAACAGCGCGTACGGCATCGCGAACACCATGGCCCACACGTCGATCAGCAGCAGCCCGGCGACGACCTGGTTGTGGCGGACGAACCGGAACCCCTCGGCGAGCGATCGCAGCGGATGTTGTGGCTTGTGCTCGGAACGCAACGGTGGAATGGACCACATCAGGACGACGCCGAGGATGTAGCCGCCCGCGTCGATCGCGAAGCAGGTCGCGACGCCCGGCCCGGCCGCGATGAACCCGGCGACCGTGGGGCCGATCATCGCACCGAACTGGCTGGTCACGGTGAACAGCGCGCCCGCGGCGGCCAGCTGCTTGGCCTCGACCAGCGACGGCACCACCGCCATCAGCGCCGACCCGCCGAGCCCGTTGATGCTCCCGGCGAGCACGGCCGCGAGGTAGACGACAGCCAGCGCCGGATGCGGCATCGCGGCGTTGATCGCGAGCCCGGCGAGGATGACCGCGACCACCGAACGGGTGCCGAGGATCAGCCGCCGCCGGTCGAGCCGGTCGGCGAGCACGCCACCGGAGAGCAACCCCACGAGCAGCGCGAACCCGAACACGAGACTGACCAGGCCGACCTGGACGGATGAGCCGGTGAGCTGGTAGACGTGCAGGTTGATGCCGACGTTCGTGAGCGCCGTGGTCAGCACCGTGAGGGTCTGCGCGGCGAAGACGCGGCGGTACCCCGGACTGGTCCGCAACGGTGTGGTGTCGATGACCAGTTCGCCAAGCCGCACGAGGTACCTTCCTCCCGATTACATCGGCTAGCCTAACCTAAGTTCGTCGCCTGACCCAAGGAGTTGCTGATGTTGGACGGGTGCGTGCCCTGGCCGGAAGACCTGGCCGAGCGCTACCGGGCGGCGGGCTACTGGACCGGGGAACCGCTGGACACGCTGCTGTGGGACGGGGTTTCGCGGCACCCCTCGCGGGTCGCGCTGGTCGGCGCCGACGGGTCGCGGTGGACGTATGCCGAACTCGACGCGTGGGTCGCGCGGGTCGCGTCAGGACTGTCGCGGTTGGTCGCACCGCGCGAGCGGGTCATCGTGCAGGTGCCGAACATTCCGGAGTTCGTGGCGCTTTTCTTCGCACTGCTGCGGGTGGGCGCTCTTCCGGTGCTGGCGCTGCCTGCGCATCGGGAAGCGGAAATCGTGCCGCTGTGCGAACTCAGCGAAGCGGTCGTGTACTTCATCGCGGACGAATACCGGGAACTCGGGCGCATCGTGCAGAAAGCCGTGCCCGGCTTGCGGCAGGTCGTGGTGGTGGACGAGGAGCTGCCGACCGGGGAGCCCGTCGAACTGCCGGAGCCCGACCCCGCGGATGTCGCGCTCTTCCTGCTCTCCGGGGGGACAACGGGGACCCCGAAGCTGATCCCCCGTACGCACAACGACTATCTGTACAACGCGCGCGCGAGCGCTCGGGTGGCGGGCTTCGACGAGTCCACTGTGTACCTCGTCGCACTCCCGGCGGCGCACAACTTCGCACTCGCCTGCCCCGGCCTGCTGGGCGCCTACGCGGCGGGCGGCACCGTCGTACTCGCGTCGGATCCCAGTCCCGACACGGCTTTCGCGTTGATCGAACGCGAGCACGTCACGGTCACCGCGGTGGTGCCGCCGGTCGCTCTACTGTGGATGGACGCGGCGGAGTTCGCCGACGAGGACCTGTCGAGCCTGCAACTGTTACAGGTCGGCGGCGCGAAGCTGAGCGCGGAACCGGCGGGGCGGGTCCGGTCGGCGTTGGGCTGCGCATTGCAGCAGGTGTTCGGGATGGCGGAAGGGTTGCTGAACTTCACGCGGCTCGACGATTCCGACGAACTGGTGATCACCACCCAGGGCCGTCCATTGTGTCCGGACGACGAAGTGCGCGTCCTGGATAACGGTGAGCTGCTCACGCGCGGTCCGTACACGCTGCGCGGCTATTACCGTGCGGCGGAACACAACGCGCGCTCGTTCACCGAGGACGGCTTCTATCGCAGCGGTGACGTCGTGCGGCAGCTGCCGTCCGGGCATCTGATCGTCGAGGGCCGGGTCAAGGACCAGATCAACCGCGGTGGCGAGAAGATTCCCGCCGAGGAACTGGAGAACCACCTGCTCGCGCACCCGGCGGTGCACGACGCGGCGGTGGTCGGCATGGCGGACGAGGTGATGGGCGAACGGACCTGCGCGTTCCTCGTCGTCAAGGGCGAGGCACCCACGCTGCGTGAGGTCACGGCTTTCCTGCGGGAGCGCGGGGTCGCGGCCTACAAGCTGCCGGACCGGGTCGAGGTGCTGGAGAAGTTCCCGCTCACGAAGGTCGGCAAGGTCAGCAAGGCGGACCTCGCCCGGCGCCTCGCCGGTGACGCCGAGTGAGGTCTCGCACCACCGGCCTCGTCGTCGCCCTGGTTCTGCTCGTTCTCGTCGCGCTGGTGAGCATCGCGGTCGGCGCGCGCTCGATCCCACTGTCCACTGTGGTCCATCTCCTGTTCGAACGGGACGGTTCGGACTCCTCGTACGTGGTGTGGACCCTGCGGATTCCGCGCACCCTGATCGGGATCGTGGTCGGCGCGTCACTCGGCGTCGCGGGCGCGGTCATGCAAGCGCTCACCCGCAACCCGCTCGCCGATCCCGGGCTGCTGGGGGTCAACGCCGGTGCGTCGGCGGCGGCCGCGCTGGCGGTGAGCGTGCTGGGGTTGACCGATCTGCGGGCGTTCGTGTGGTTCGCGTTCGCGGGGGCGGCGATCGCCGGGACGGTGCTGTACGTCATCGCGGGCCGGGGCGGCGCTTCACCGGTGCGGCTCGCGCTCGCGGGGACAGCGGTGTCGGCCGCGTTGACCGGGCTCACCCAGGGATTGACCCTGCTGGATCAGCAGACGCTGGACCAGATGCGCTTCTGGACGGTGGGCTCGCTGCAACGGGCCGACGGCTCGACGCTCGTGCAGGTCGTGCCGTTCCTCGCGGCCGGGTTGATCCTCGCGCTGCTGCTCGCCCGGCCGCTGAACGCGCTGGCGCTCGGTGACGATGCCGGGAAGGCGCTCGGCGCGCATCTGGGCCGCACGCGTTTGCTGTCGCTGGTGGCGATCACGCTGCTGGCCGGGGCCGCGACGGCCGCGGTCGGCCCGCTGGTGTTCGTCGGACTCGCTGTGCCGCATATGGTTCGCGCCGTGACCGGGCCGGATCAGCGGTGGGTGCTGCCGTACTGCGCGGTGGTCGCGCCGACGTTGTTGCTGGCCGCCGACGTGCTGGGCCGGGTCATCGCGCCCGAAGAGATCGACGTCGGTGTGGTCACGGCATTCCTGGGGGCGCCGGTGTTCGTGTGGTTGGTGCGGCGGAGCAAGGCGGCGCGGGCATGACCAGATCCGTTGTGGTGTCGACAGGTCTGATCGCCGTCATTGTCATCGTGTCGGTGATCACCCTCGGCGTCGGCTCGATTTCCGTGGCACCACTGGATGTCGTGCGTACTTTGCTGGGGAACGGCAGCAGGCTCACCAATTTCGCGGTACTCGACCTGCGGTTGCCGCGCGTGCTGATCGCCCTGTGCGTCGGCGCGGCGCTCGGCATGAGCGGCGCGGTTTTCCAGAGCCTGTCGCGGAATCCCCTGGGCAGCCCGGACATCATCGGTTTCAACTACGGGGCCACGACCGGTGGGCTCCTGGTGATCCTGGTGTTCGGCGGCGGCCTGCTGGGGGTTTCGGTGGGCGCCCTCGCCGGCGGGATCGTGACCGCGCTCGCGGTGTATCTCCTTGCGTGGCAACGAGGTGTGCGCGGGACGCGGTTGGTGCTGGTGGGTATCGGGGTCAGCGCGGTCCTGCAGGCGGTCAACTTCTACCTGATCGTCAACGCGAAACTGGCCGAAGTCTCGCGGGCGACGGTGTGGATCACGGGGAGCCTCAACAACCTTGGCTGGGAGCACGTCTGGCCGATCGTCATCGCACTCGTGGTGATCGTGCCGCTGTTGCTGGTCGGGGTGCGGTGGCTGAACATCCTGGAAATGGGTGACGATTCGGCGGCCGCGCTCGGTGTCCGGGTCGAGCCGAGCCGGCTGTACCTGATCATCGTCGGCACGGCCGCCTGCGCCGCGGCGACCGCCGTCGCCGGACCGATCGCCTTCGTGTCGCTCACCGCCCCGCAACTCGCGAAGCGGCTCACACACGCGCCCGGCGCGGGAATCCTGCCGGCCGCCTGGATGGGTGCGCTGCTGGTGCTGGCGGCGGATTTCGTGGCCCAGCGCGTCGCGGGCAGCGGCACGCTCCCCGTCGGTGTCGCCACCGCGGCCTTGGGCGGCGCCTACCTGGCCTGGCTCCTGCGCCGCACCCGCCGCTGACCGTCGCTTACGCGGGCACGACGTAGGGGGCGACGCTGGTCAGCTTCTCGCAAGTCTCTTCCAGCTCCCGCTCCGGCGTCGAGTCCACCACGATCCCGGCCCCCGCGCGCAGCCACGTCAGGCCGGATTCCTGATACACCGCCCGCAGGACGAGCGCCGCGTCCAGGGAACCGTCGTGCGACGTCGCGATCACGGCGCCCGAGTAAAGGCCGCGGGTCTCGTCCAGACGCGCGATCGCGTCGAGCGACTCGCGCTTGGGGATGCCCGACGCGGTCACCGCCGGGAAGAGCGCCTCGAGTGCGTCCCACGCCGTCCGCCCGTCCGCCAAGTGGCCGCTGACCAGCGAAGCCAGGTGCTGCACGCTGCCACGTTCCTTCACGCCCATGAAGTCCCCGACCCGCACGGACCCCGGGCGACACACCCGGCGCAGCTCTTCCTGCGCGGTGCGCACGGAAACCGCGTGCTCGAAGATCTCCTTCGGGTTCGACTCCAGTTCCGCCCGCGCCGCGGCATCGGCTTCTGCCCCGCGGCCGAACGCGCGCGTCCCGGCCAGCGGCTGCGTCGTGACATCGCCCGACGGGGACACGGTCACGACGATCTCGGGACTGAACCCCGCCGCCTCCGCGTCCCCGAGCCGCATCAGGAAGGAGCGCGCGGGGGTGTTGCCGCGACGCCCGAGCTCGTACGTCGAGACGAGGTCTGCGGCGAACGGGATCCGCACCGACCTGGAGAGAATGACCTTCTGATACTGCCCCTGCCGGATTTCCTTGACCGCCTGCGCGACGCGCTCGCGGTAGCTCGCCCCATCCGCCCGGACATCGACGGCACGAGGCTCTCCCGGCGAGGCCACCGGCGCGCTCAGGATCGCGCGAACCCGATCTTCGTCCCCACGGATGGTCACGTCGCCATCGACGACGGTCACCTCGGTCTGTGGCACGAGCAACCGCACCAGCACGCCGTCCGGTTCGCCCGCACCACGCAGACCCAGCCCGGGCAACAACCCCGAGAATCCAAAGTGGACGCGGCCGTAGGCGCGCCATTCGGGCACCGGCAACGAGTCCAGCGCTTTCCGCAGCGCCGCGCCGGGCGAACCCGACCATTCGGTGTCGGATTCGATCACACCACGCACCCGGACATGCGACGCGTCGAGCGTGACCGTCGCCAGCGCGCCGCCCGCGAACGTCCACGCGCCATCTCGTTCGTACACCACATAATCGCCGAAGCCGGCGCGCGCGAGCGCCGTCATCATCCCCAGTGTCACGCCCACTCCTTTACGACATACTCATCCGACCAGTCCAACGCCGGCCGGCGGTCCACGATCGAAGCCAGGATTTCGCCGACCCGCACGGCGGTGTTGGACAGCAGCGACGACGTGATGCCGTGCGTGTGCTCGGTGCCGCCCTGCAGATAGATCGCGCCGGGCAGGTCCGGCAGGACGAGCCGGTAGTCCCGTTCGACGCGCAACCGGCCGTGCTCGTCGCGACGGCACCGCTGTCCGAGATCCCCGAGCAGTGGCGTCGGATCGGCGGACAGGTAACCGGTCGCATACACCACGAGATCGGCTTCCAGCACGGTTTTTTCGCCGGTGGTAAGCGATTCCACGGTGACACACACCGTCTCGTCCTCGGTGATGTCCACCGGCCGCGAGGTATTGAAGATCCGCAACCGCGACTTGCCCTGCACCTTTTCCCGGTACACGCGCTTGTACAGATCGTCGATGAGGTCGATGTCCACGGCCGAGTAGTTCGTGTTCGCGTGGTAGGTCATCAAGCGCCGCTTGACATCCTCGGGCGCCGAGTAAAACGCGTCGACGCCGTCGGGGTCGAAGATCCGGTTGGCGAACGAGCTGTCGTCCGACGGGCTGTAGCCGTACCGCGCGAAGACCGAGCAGACCTCGGCCGCGGGAAACCTGTCGTGCAGGAACGCGGTCACCTCGGCGGCGCTCTGCCCGGCCCCGACGACCACACAGCGCGCGGGATCCCGGACGTCGTCGATCCGGTGCAGCAGCTGCTGGTTGTGCCAGATGCGATCGCTGGTCTCGGCCCCTTCCGGCAGGTTCGGGCGCAGGCCGGTGCCGACCACGAGGTTGCGCGCGCGGTAGACCTCGCCGCCGGCGGTGCGCACCTCGAAGAACGGGTCACCGCCGCGTACGGAAACCACTTCGTGGCCATAGGAAACCTGGTCGTCGACCTTCGCGGCGGCCCACTCGAAGTAGTCGTGGAACTCGATGCGCAGCGGGAACAGGTTCTTGTGGTTGATGAAATCGACCAGGCGCCCGTGACTGTGCAGGTACGACAGGAAACTGAACGTGCTGGCCGGGTTCCGCATCGTGACCAGGTCCTTGAGGAACGAGACCTGCATCGTCGCGTCCTCGAGCAGCATCCCGCGATGCCAGCCGAACCGGGGCTGGCGTTCGAGGAACTGTGCGGTGACCGGCGTGGCAGCGGTGGCGTTGTGCTCGGCCACGGCGATCGCCAGCGCGAGATTGGAGGGCCCGAAACCCACCCCGATCAGGTCGAACTCCGGCGGTACTGGCATGCCCGTCCCATCTGTCGATGTACAACCGAGGCAACCCTAACCTAACTTAGGTGAGCCTCTGCTACTACATTTGGGCGTGATGTTGATCCCTGACACGAGGAGGACCGATGCGGGTCGCGATGTTCGGGTACCAGACCTGGGGGCACCGCACGCTGCGCGCGCTGCTGGACTCGGAGCACGACGTGGTCCTGGTGGTGACCCATCCCAAGAGCGACCACGCGTACGAGAAGATCTGGTCCGACTCCGTGGCGGATCTCGCCGAGGAGCACGGCGTTCCGGTGCTGCTGCGGAACCGGCCCGATGACGTGGTCACCCACCTCAAGGAGGCCGAGCCGGACATCATCGTGGCGAACAACTGGCGCACCTGGCTGCCGCCGGAGATCTTCACCCTGCCGCGGCACGGAACGCTGAACGTGCACGACTCGCTTTTGCCCGCCTACGCCGGATTTTCGCCGCTGATCTGGGCGCTGATCAACGGCGAGCCGGAGGTCGGCGTCACCGCCCACATGATGGACGAGGAACTGGACGCCGGGAACATCGTGCTGCAACGCTCGGTAGCCGTCGGGCCGCGTGACACGAGTGCGGACCTGTTCCACAAGACCGTCGACCTCATCGCGCCCGTGGTGACCGAGGCGCTCGGGCTGATCGCGTCGGGGCGCACAGAGTGGGCGCCGCAGGACCGGTCCAGGGCCAGCTTCTTCCACAAACGGTCCATTGAGGACAGCCGGATCGACTGGACCTGGCCGGCGGCGGACCTCGACCGGCTCGTGCGCGCGCAGGTCGACCCGTATCCGAACGCGTTCACGTTCCATCGTGGACAGCGGCTGCGGATCGTGAAAGCTTCGGTGTCGCAAGGCTTTTACGGTGGGACGCCCGGCCGGATCTTCATCAAGGAAGGTGACGGCGTGGTGATCGTCGCCGGCGCCGACGCCCGGTTCGGCCGCAACCACGGCCTTGTCGTGGAACGCGTCCGCACCGAGGACGGCACGGAACTGGCGGCCGGCGACTACTTCCGCACGATGGGCGGTTATCTCACTGGTCAGCCCTGAGGAAGCAACACGAGCTTGCCCCGGGCATGCCCGCTCTGGCTGATTTCGAGCGCGGCGCGCCACTGCTCGAGCGGGAACGTGCGGGCGACCGGGATGGTGAACCGGCCGTCCGCGGTGTGCTGGGCGAACTCGCCGAGCACGTCCCAGGCCAGCGGCTGGGTCTCGGTGAAACTGGTGCGGATTCCGAGTTCGGTGGCGGCGGTCATGTCGGTGACGGTGAGCACGCGGCGCGGATCACCATTCGCGACCTGAAGGAGGCCGGGCAGTGCGCCACTGGGCGGCGCGACGTCCAGGACCAGATCCACCGGCCCGTCGGCCACTTCCTTGACCCGCGCGGCCAATCCGTCGCCATAGGAGGTCACCGTCGCGCCCAGGGCACGCAGGCGTTCGGCGTAGGTGTCGCCGGCGGTGGCAAGCACCCGCGTGCCCCGCATCAGGGCGATCTGCACGGCGGCGAACCCGACCATGGTCCCGGCGCCGTTGACCAGCAGCCTGTGCTCCGCCGTGACGCCAAGGCTTTCGACGCTTCGGTACGCCGTCTCGACCGCCAACGGCAGCGCGGCCGCCTGGACGAGGTCGAGTCCCGAAGGAACGCGAGCCCAATGGTTCAAGATCGCGAAGTCCGCCGCGCCGGCGCTGTGCCCACCGGCGTAGTCGGCCGCGCCCAGGACGGCATCGCCGACGGCGACGCCGGTGACCCCTTCGCCGACCGCGTCGACGGTCCCGGACACGTCGAGGCCGATGCCGCGAGGCAGCTTGCCGGGGAACAAGCCACCGCACAGGGCCCAGTCGGCCGGGTTCAGCCCGCACGCGTGCACAGCCACGCGAATCCGATCGGGGCCTGGGCTCGGCACTTCGGCCCGCTCCAGCCGCAGCACGTCGGCCGGCTCGCCGTACTCGTGGAAGCGGACCGCGTTCATGGTGGAGGCGTGATCAGTCATGGTTTTCCCCGCATAATGTCAGAGTCTGTCGCTACCACCGCAGGCTAGCACGTGACGTCAGAGCCTGTCGCTACACTGGGGACATGCCCCGCGACGGAGGACCCGCCCGCCTGCGCCTTCAGCAGGCGGCGCTGGAGCTGTACCAGGAACACGGCTACGACCAGGTCACCACGGCCGAGATCGCGGCACGGGCGGGCGTCACCGAGCGCACCTTCTACCGGCATTTCGCCGACAAGCGCGAAGTCCTTTTCGACGGCGAGAAAGTCCTGCGCGACGCACTGGTCACCGTCGTGGCCGGCGCGCCCGAATCCCTTGCGCCGCTTCCGGTCCTGCTGAGGGCCTTTCGTGCGGTGATACCCATGCTGGAGCGCAACCGCCCCTTCTCCGAACCGAGGCGGCACGTCATCGCCGCCACCCCGGCTCTCCGCGAGCGGGCACAGGCGAAAACGACCATCCTGACCGAGGCCCTCGCGACCGCGTTACGCGAGCGCGGTGTCTCCCAATCCGTGGCCTCACTGGCCGCCCAGATCGGGATGGCCGCCTTCGGCCAGGCCGCCGCCGTCTGGTTCAACCATCCTGACCGAGACCCCGACAAGCTCCTGTCTGCCGCCTTCGAGGACATCCGCGCCCTCGGCGCGCCCCTGGCACCGTGAGAATGTCCTTTTAGGACTTCTTAGCCCGGCTCGGTGCGACGCGCGGTGGTTCGTTCGGCATCTTGGGGTAGACCGGCGGCCACGGCGCGTCCATCAGCCCGTTTTCCATGTCCCGGCGCGACATCTCCAGCAGCGGCTCGAGCGACTGCGGCGTCATGCCGGCCCACGGATCTCCGCGCTCGGCGACGAGTGCCGGGACGGTGACGATGGTCAATCCGGCCGGCTCGACGGCGGCCAGTTCGTCCCAGCCGATGGGTGCCGAGACCTGCGCGCCGACGCGCGGGCGCACACACCAGGCACCGAAAACCGTTTTGTGCGGGGCATTCTGGTTGAAGTCGACGAACACGCGGGCCCCGCGTTCTTCCTTCCACCACTGCGCGGTGATCAGGTCCGGATGCCGCCGTTCCAGCTCGCGGGCGAGCGCGACGGCCGCCGCGCGCACCTGGTGGCCGTCCCAGTTCGGGTGCAGCGCAACGTAAACGTGCAAGCCACGCGAGCCCGTCGTCTTGAGGTGCGCTTCGATACCCAGTTCCCGCAGCAGCGCGCGGGTGATTCCGGCGGCCTGGCGCACCTGGTCGAACACGACGCCCGGCGACGGATCGAGGTCGATGCGCAGCTCGTCGGTCACCTCCGGCGTCGCCGCGTGCACCGGCCAGACGTGGAAGCCGATGCAGCCGAGGTTGACCGCCCACAGGATGTGCGCGAGATCCGCCGCCACCAGCGCGTCGCTGGTCGTGCCGTTCGGCGTCGAGACCACCGTCGTGGTGACCCAGTCCGGTGTGGACTTCGGAACCCGCTTCTGGAACCACGATTTCCCGCTCGCCCCGTCGGGATACCGTTCGAGCAGCAACGGCCGCCCGCCCAGCCGGGCGAGCAGCGGCCCGGCCACCGCCTCGTAGTACCGGACGAGATCGAGCTTCGTCTCGCCGCGCTCGGTGAAGTACACCTTCTCCGGGTGCGAGATCTCCACGCCGCCGACGTTCACGACCGTACCTCACCGAACAAAGTGGACAGTTCCGCCGGTGCGATCTCCTCCAGCTGCCCGTAGGTGCACGACTCGGGTTCCCGGTCCCCGCGGAACCGGACGAGTCGCGTGCCGTGCCGGAACCGCCCGCCCTGCACGTGCTCGTACCGCACCTCGGCGACCAGCTCGGGCCGGATCGGCTCCCACGCGAGGTCTTTGCCTACGCTCCAACGACTTTGCGCACCTGGCATCCGCCCACCCCATTCGGACTGCGCCTCCGCCCAGCGGCGCCACGGATGCTCGTCGAGCGCGTTCTCGCGCAACGGCGCCAGCTCGTCGACGAGCTCCTTGCGCCGGGCCACGGTGAAACTGCTCGCCACACCGACGTGATGCAGCGTGCCGTCGTCGTCGAACAGTCCTAACAGGAGCGAGCCGACGCCTTTTCCGTCTTTGTGCCAGCGAAAACCAGCGACCACACAGTCGGCCGTGCGCTCGTGCTTGACCTTCCACATGACACGCTTGTCCTGCTCGTACGCCTGGTCCGCGGGTTTCGCCATCACGCCGTCGAATCCGGCGCCCTCGAACCGGTTGAACCAATCCTGTGCCACGTCGGGATCCCCGGTCATCGGCGTCAGGTGCACGCGCGCGAACTCGCGGCTGACCATGCCCTCCAGCAGCCGGCGCCGCTCCGCGAACGGCTCGGCCATCAAATCGCGGTCGTCGAGGGAAAGCAGATCGAAGACGACGAAACTCGCCGGGGTTTCCGCGGCGAGTTTGCGCACCCGGGACGCGGCGGGATGCAACCGCAGTTGGAGGGTCTCGAAATCGAGCCCGTGCTCGGTGACGATCACGATCTCGCCGTCCACCACGCAGCGTGCCGGAAGCGCTTCCTTGAGTAGCTCGACCAGTTCGGGGAAATAGCGTGTCAGCGGCCGGTCATTGCGCGACCCGAGCTCCACCTCGTCGCCGTCGCGGAACACGATGCATCGGAACCCGTCCCATTTCGGTTCGTAACACAGGCCGGATGCGCGCGGGACCTCGTGCACGGCCTTGGCCAGCATCGGCCGGACCGGCGGCATCACGGGAAGGTCCACGGGACCGATGCTAGGCCATCCGCGCCGCGCAAGCGTCCCACTCGACCGAGTGACTCAGCTTTTGCGGAACTTCGCAGGCCGACCCACTATTTCGTCATTGATTTTCCAGGAAGGAGAAACCCAGTGGCCACAAGTTATTTGGCAGCTGTCGACTTCGGACAGGGCGTGTCGAACGCCTGGAGCGCGGTTGCCACCTTCGTCCCCAAGTTAGCCGCGTTCCTGGTGATCATGCTGATCGGCTGGATCGTGGCGAAGGTGCTCGCGAAGGTCGTGAGCACGATCCTCGGCAAGGTCGGTTTTGACCGGGTGGTCGAACGTGGTGGCATCAAACAGATGCTGGCGAACAGCAAGTACGACGCCACGGGCATCATCAGCAAGCTCGTGTACTACGCGATCTTGCTGATTTTCTTGCAGATCGCACTCGGCGCGTTCGGGCCGAACCCCGTGAGCTCGATGGTGACGAGCATCGTCGCGTGGCTGCCGAAGGCGGTGGTCGCGATCATCATCGTGGTGATCGCCGGTGCCATCGCCCGGGCGGTGCGGGATCTCGTGGGCAGCGCGCTCGGCGGGTTGTCCTACGGGAAGGTGCTCGCGACCGTGGCCGCGGTGTTCATCTGGGGCCTGGGCATCATCGCCGCGCTGAACCAGATCGGCGTCGCGACGACGGTGACCACGCCGGTGCTGGTCACCGTGCTCGCCATCGTGGCCGGCGTGATCGTCGTCGGGGTGGGCGGTGGTCTGGTTCGGCCGATGCAGCAGCGGTGGGAGAACTGGCTGGGCCGGGCGGAAAGCGAGTTGCCCGCGGCCAAGGCGCATGCGGAGGCTTATCAGCGTGGCCGCGAGGATGCGGCCCGGCATGCCGAACCGGCGACCGAGGAGATACCGGCTTCCGCGCCGCAGCGTCAAGAATGAGCGTCGAACCGCCTGGCGAGCGAGCAGATCGCGAGCAGGCGGGCGGTGAACCAGTCGGCGCGGGTCCAGTCCGCGGGTGAGGTGAAGCGCCAGCCGTGCTCCTTGGCCTGGTCAAGGAGCCCGCTGGCGTACCCCGCGAGCAACACGACCCCGGCGATGGCCGCTGAGCCCTCCACGCCGTACGTCACAATGTCGCGAACCGCGGCGGCGTGCTGGTCGATCGCCGCGAGCAACCCCGGCGTCGCCGCAGCCGCCAACAGACCGGCGCTCAACTGCGTGTGCAACCGGTCCAGCGTCCTGCGCGCCGAGAACTCGGCCACCCAACCTGCCATAGCGCCCACGGTAACCCGAACGGGTGTATTCGAGGGTCGGGATTGTGACCGATCCGGCGCGGCCGATCGCGCCAAAACCACAGCTTGACGCGCTGTGGTGCTGACGTTTCAGGTGGGGTGGCAACCACCCCCGCACTGCGAGCCACCACACCCGCACGAACAGCGAACTCGCGCACGTGAGGGGCAAACTCACGCGCACAGCGAGCAAACACGCGGACGCGACGAGCAAACACGCGGACGCGACGAGCTAACACACCCGCGCGGCGGGCAAACACGGCCACGCGAACGGCAAACGAGGCGCGCGGCGGGCCTGCTCACCCCGCGAACGGCAAACTCATGCGCACAGCGAGCAAACACGCGCGCGCAGCGGGCAAACTCACGCGCGCAAGCGGCAAACACGCCCGCGCGGCGGGCAAACACGCGCGGGGCCTAGGCCCGGCAAAGAATGGTGACAACAAGGCCGGCGCCACGGGACCTGGGAACGGAAGGGAACGGAGCGGGACGGAACGGGACAGCGAGAAGCAGCCCATCCACACCTCCCCCAACCCCGATAGAAAGCCGCCCTAGCGGTTGGCACGTCGTGTCAAGGGTGACCGCGCCAGCGGTCATCGCGATAGCGACGCCGAAGGCGCCCTTGATACGACGTGCCAACCGTTAGACGATCAGGCGATCGGGGTGGGCGAAGCCCCGGACCCGGCGCGAAGCGCCGGGACCCTCGCGCGGAGCGCGAGGGAAAAGAAAAAGATGTCCTCGCCGGACGGGCAGGCTCCAGGATGAGGGGGCCCAGGGGATCTCACCTTTTCGAGGTGGCTGAGTTGGGTGGTCATCCCGTCGCCTGCGGTTTTCGAATATCACTTTTCGCCAGAGCCGCAAGCTTTGTGTTCTCGGCCGCCGGACCCAGCCAAGGTTGCGGCCCTGACGAAAAGTGATCGTTCCTGTGTCAGGCGACGGGATGACCACCCAACTCGGCCCGTGGCCTCACGCCCCGCCCTGCGAAAATCTCCCCGTGTCTCGGGTACTGGGTGTGGATGCCTGTAAAGCCGGGTGGTTCGGCGTGGCGCTCGGCGATGGGTGCGCTTACGTCGCCGGGACCATCGCGGAGTTGGTCGGGCGGGCTGAAGCCGATGGGCCCGTCGACGTCGTCGGTATCGATATCCCGATCGGGTTGCCCGACACCACGCGGCGGCAGGCCGATGTGCTGGCCCGCCAGGCTATCGGCCGACTCCGCGCCTCCGTGTTCATCACACCGGTCCGGCCCGCGCTTTCGGCGCCTGATCACCGGACCGCGAGTGAGCTGAACCGGAAGCTCGCCGGCGAGGGCATCTCCATGCAGGCCTTCCGCTTGACACCGAAGCTCTTGCAGGTCGAGGCGTGGGCGCGCGTGACACACCATCGGGTCGTCGAGGTGCATCCCGAGGTTAGCTTCGCCACGTTGGCGGGCGAGCCGCTCACCGCGAGTAAGCACACGTGGGCGGGGGCCGAACTGCGCCGTGGCCTGCTCGGCAACGCCGGAATCGACCTCCACGACCTGGGCTCGCCCGGCCGATTCGCCGGGGTCGACGACGTGCTCGACGCGGCGGTCGTCGCCTGGACCGCGCGCCGGGTCGCGGCGGGCGAGGCCCGCGCGATGCCCGATCCGCCGGAGGCGTTCAGCGACGGGTGGCCGAGCGCGATCTGGCGATGAGTTTCGCCGCCGTCGCCGGTCTCTTCGCGTATGACACAGATCAACGGGATGGCGACGGTGGCAATCCCCGTCGCCGATCAGGAACGGGCGTTCGAGTTCTACGTGGGCACGCTCGGGTTCGAGAAGCGCCGCGATCTCCCGGGCGGGGGCACGCGCTGGCTGGAGGTGGCGCCGCCGGGGTCACCGACCTCGGTCGCGCTCGTCGTGGGCGAAGGCGGGGTGGACACCGGCATCCGCTTCACCACCACGGACGCCACCGCCGATCATGAGACCCTGCGCGCCGCCGGGGTGGACGTGGACGCGGAAGTCCTTCGCTGGCAAGGAGTTCCGCCGATGTTCACGTTCCGCGACCCCGACGGGAACAGGCTCGTCATCGTGGAGGTCTGACCTCAGCCGCAGCCGACGACACCGCCGTCGACGGGGATGGTCGCGCCGGTGAGGTACGCGCCCGCGGTCGAGGACAGGAAAATCACCGTGCCCGCGATATCCGCCGGCTGCCCGAACCGTCCGAGCGGGATCCCGTTCTGGATCATCTCGTTCATGCTGGGGTCGTCCAGCATGAATTTCGTCATCTCGGTGAGGAAGAAGCCGGGCGCGATCGCGTTGACCGTGATCGCCTCGCCCGCCAGCCGCTGCGCGAGATGCCGGGTCAGCATGTGCACCGCGGCCTTGCTGGCCGAGTACGAGTAGTTCTCCGTGAACGGCACGCGCAGCCCGTCGATCGACCCGATGTTGATCACGCGGGCGGGCCGGTCCTCGGCCGCGCGCAACGCCGGCAGCAGCGCGGTGGTCAGCTCGAACAACCCGGTCACGTTGGTGGACAGCACCTTCTCCCAGCCCTTGGTCGGGAAGTCCTCCAGCGGCGAGCCCCACGCGGCGCCCGCGTTGTTCACCAGCACGTCGAGCTTGCCGCCGAAATGCTCGCCGACGGCCGCCACGAGCCGCTCGATGTCCTCGCAGGAGGTCAGGTCCGCCTGCAGCGCGTGGCATTCACCAGTCTGCGAGAGTTCGGCGGCCAGTGCCCGGGCGGCGTCGGGCTTGCGGGCACAGATGATCACGCGCGCGCCCGCGTCCACCATGCCGCGGGCGATCATCTCGCCGATACCCCGCGAGCCGCCGGTGATCAGCACGGTCTTGCCTGACACGGAGAAAAGGTTCATGGCCGTAGCCTAGAGGCTTGTCCTCGCCCGGGCTCCTGGGTTAGGTTTCGCGACGTGAATACTGGGACGGCTCACAGCCACGCACGGATTGGCGACCCGGTAGCTCCTTGAGCGCCCGCGCGGGCTCTGGCCCGCCCGCCGCGTCCCCGTTTTCACATGCCAAGGAGCAGAAACCATTTCCGCGAAATTCAATCACACCATTATCGCTTCCCATGACCGGCACGAATCGGCCCGGTTCTTCCGGGAACTGTTCGAGGCGGAGGAAGCGCCGTCTTGGGGCGTGTTCACCAATGTCCTGTTCGACGACGGGGTCCTGCTGCAGTTCGCCGAGCCACCGGTGGAAATCCAGATGCAGCACTACGCGTTCCTGGTCGACGACGAACTGTTCGACCGCGCGTACGCCCGCCTTCGCGAGCGCGGTATCGAGCACTGGGCCGATCCGTTTCGGAAACGGCCCGGTGAGACCAATACCGAGCACGGTGGCCGCGGTGTGTACTTCCTGGACCCGTCCGGGCACGGTATCGAGATGATCACCCGGCCGTACCTGTGAACCGCGCTCAGAAGCCGTACTTCTGCTTCAGCTCGGCGAGTGTGTCGACGAACCCGTCCACATGTTCGTCGGAGAGCCGGTTGTTCATCATCAACCGGATCACGGCACGGTTCTTCGGCACGGCCGGGTAGCCGAACATCGGCACCAGGTACCCGCGTTCGATGAACTCCGCGCGCACGCGCACGGCGATGTCGTTGGCGCCCACCAGAATCGACGTGATGTACGTCGGTGTGGGGTTGATGGTGCACCCGATCCGCAGCAGCCGCTCCCGCACCCGGTCGACCCGGTCGAGATAGTGCTCCATCACCGACGGGTCGCGGCGCATCCGGCGCAGCACGTGCACGATGGCGCCGGCGGTCGGCGGCTGGATGTTGGTGGTGAAAACCGTTGTGCCGGAAAGGAAACGGAACGCGTCGAGCGCGTCGGCCGGTCCCGCGAGGGCGCCGCCGCTCAGGCCGACCCCCTTGCCGAACGACACCATCTGGAAGGTCACCCGGCGCAGCGCCTCGTACTGGGCGGCGAACCGGCGCCCGCCGTTGCCGTACACCATGAAACCGTTGGCGTCGTCGACGAAGCTGACCGCGCCGAACTCCTCGCACAGGTCGAGGATTTCGCCGACCGGAGCCAGCGAGCCGTCCGCGGAGTAGACGGTCTCGAAGCCGACGACGATCTTGCGCCCTTCCAGCCTTTCCAGCTCGCTCCGGAGGCTGGTCATGTCGTTGTGGTCGAACATGATCAGGTTGCGGCCGAACTTGAATCGCTCCGCGGCCTTCCACATGCTCCAATGGCATTCGCGGTCGAGCACGAGCACCGTGTCGGTGTTGTCCACACCATCGTCGTTGTTGAACGAGAACCGGGCGCTCATCGCGTTCACGAAGCCGATGTTCGCGAGCATCCCGGTGGCGAAGGTGAGCGCCCGCTCCTTGCCGGTGATCTCGGCGACGAGCGCCTCCAGTTCCAGGTGCGGCCGGGAGACGCCCTGGATGATCCGGGAGCCGCCGACGACCAGGCCGTAGTTCGCCGCCGTCTCGGCGAACACGGTGCGCACGTCCGGATCGTGCTGCCAGCCCAGGATGCCGATACCGCAGAAGTTGACCATCTTCTTGCCGTCCATGCTGACGATCGCGTCGTTGACGTCGTCGAGCTCGGGCAGCTTGATGAATTCGCCGGTTCCTCGCGCGCCGTCGAGCCAGGTGGAGAAACCCCAGCGGGCCAGTGCCGGGTCCGCGGACCGCGTCATGATCGTTCCTCGTTTCAGAGCAGGGCGCCGAGTCGGGAGTCGACCTCGTCGGCGGTGATGCCGTAGTCGGTCAGGTCGTACTGGTGCGAGCGGAGCCGGTCGTCCTCGGCGACCACGTCGCGCATGGCGGCGCGGACGTCGTCGGTGAGGTCCAGCCCGAGGTGCTGGTAGATGCCGGCGAGGACGGCCACCGGGTCGGCGGTGAACTCGTCGAACTCGACGTCGTAGAACCTGGCCGGGTCGTGCTTGGCCCGGTCCGCGGCGTACCGCTCGAGCGTGCGGGCGCCGAATTCGAGTAGGACGGGGCCGATGGCCTCGCCGCGGAAGGTGGCGGACCGGCCCTCGGTCATCTTGCTCACCATGCTGCACGCCGATCCGAGCACCGTGCTCGCCGGCCTGCGGTGGGTCTGGATCACCAGGGCGTCCGGGAAGGTCGCGAGCAGCGCGTCCAGGCACACCAGGTGACTGGAAGACTTGAGTACCCAACGCTTTCCGGGGTCGTTGAGGCCGATCAGCTGCAGGCTGCGGCGATATCGCCGGTAGGTTTCGGTGAAGTCCTGGTCCGCCAGCCAGGACGAGTACGTCGGCAGGTTCCCGGTGAACTCGAAGTAGGCCGAGAGCATCGACTGGCGGGTCAGCAGCCAGCACTCCTCGACTTCGCCGGCCTTGCGGTTGTGGATGCCCAGGTAGCCCGGAACCTGCTCGACGAACCCGTCGATGCCGCTCTGCACCATCTGGAAGATCGGGTTGGCGGCCCAGGTCGAGCGCTCCGGCCGCGGCTGCGGCGCGTAGCCCAGCCACATCTCCAGGCCCTGGTGCGCCGGGTCGGCGGTGAGCATCCGGTGCAGCGTGGTCGTGCCGGTGCGCGGCATGCCGACGATGAAAACGGGCTTCTCGATCGGGACCTGGGCGTGTTCGGGGTACTGCTGCCACTGGGCCTCGCTGAACAGGCGGGCCATCAGGATGCCGCGCAGCTCGTCCCGGACCAGCTGGAAACCCTCGGGCGTCAGGTCGGCCTCTTCCTGGTAGGAAGCGAGCAGGACCTCGAGCCCTTTCCGGTAGTCCGGCGAACCGAAGTCGGTGAGCCCGGTGAGATCGGAGGCTGCGGTCTCCAGTTCCTCAACTGTTCCGATCTTGTCCACTGAGTATTCTCCTCTGATCCGCCGGCGGCGTTGTCCGACAATTCTCGTGACATGACGAGCATATGAAGACAATTAATTTTCCAGCCAACTGATTCCGTGGCTTTATCAAGCCATGAAGGGCCGCGATCAATGCCCTCGAAGCCGAATTCTGGGCAGTATCGCCCCCATAATGCGTAGTCATGATTGACGGAGGTTCGAAGGCCCGGCGGGCGCGCCGCGTCGCCGAGTTGCACGCCACCGACGCTCAGTTCCGCGACACCAGGCCACTCGAGTCGGTCACCGCGGCGATCCGGCAGCCAGGACTGCCGCTCGGGCGGGTCGTGGCCACCGTCATGGCGGGCTACGCCGACCGGCCCGCCCTCGGTGAACGCGCGAAGGAACTGGTCACCGATGCGGCGACCGGCCGTAGGACACTTCGCCTGCTGCCCCGGTTCGACACGATCAGCTACCGTGAACTGTGGTCACGGGCCGGCGCGATCGCGACCGAATGGCACCACGATCCGCGGTCTCCGTTGCGGGCGGGCGAGTTCGTCGCCACCTTCGGGTTCGCCAGCACCGACTACGCCACGCTCGAACTGGCCTGCGTCCGGCTCGGCGCGGTGCCGGTGCCATTGCACTCCAGCGTGTCCGCCGGCCACCTGAAGCCGATCATCGGCGAGACCGAGCCACGCATCCTCGCCACCAGCCTCGAACTGCTGGACACCGCTGTCGAGTGCGCGCTGGGCGGCACATCGTTGCGCCGCCTGGTGGTCTTCGACTACCACCCGGACGTCGACGAGCAGCGCGAGAAGTTCGAGGCCGCGCACCGGCGCCTGGCCGGCAGCCCGATCGTGCTGGACTCGCTGACCGGCGTCATCGCGCGGGGCAGGGCCCTGCCCTCGCTGCCGTTGTTCGAAGCCGACCCGGCGAGCAACCGGCTGGCGATGCTCATCTACACGTCCGGCAGCACCGGGACACCCAAGGGCGCCATGTACACCGACCGCATGGTCATCCCGGCGTGGCGCGGGTTCTGGCCCCGGGTCGACGATCTGCCGATCATCGGCGTGCACTGCATGCCGATGAGCCACGTGTCGGCGCGCGCCGCCTTTTCCGGCACGCTCGCGGCCGGTGGCATCGGGTACTTCACGGCGAAGAGCGACTTGTCCACGCTGTTCGAGGACATCGGACTGGTCCGGCCGACGGCGCTGCGGCTGGTGCCGCGCATCTGCGACATGCTTTTCCAGCGGTACCAAAGCGAACTGGACCGGCGGGCGCCCGGCGAAGGGGTCGCGGCGGCGGTGCGCAAGGAGCTGCACGAGCGGTTCCTCGGCGGCCGGGTTGTGTGGGCGGGCAGCGGGTCCGCGCCGATGACGGCCGAGATGTCCGCTTTCGTCGAGTCCTGTGTGGACGTTCCGTTGCAGGACGGCTTCGGCTCGACCGAAGCGGGCCGGATCCTGATCAACGGGAAGGTGTGCCGGCCGCCGGTGCGCGACTACAAGCTCGCCGACGTGCCGGAACTGGGCTACTTCCGCACTGATTCGCCCCATCCGCGCGGTGAGCTGCTGGTCAAGACGGACGCCATCATTCCCGGCTACTACAAGCGTCCCGACGCGACGGCGGAGATCTTCGACGCCGACGGCTACTACAAGACCGGCGACATCATGGCCGAGACCGGGCCGGACGAGCTGGCCTACGTCGACCGCCGGACGAACGTGCTGAAGCTGTCCAACGGTGAGTTCGTGGCGGTCTCACGGCTGGAGTCGGTGTTCGTCACCAGTCCCCTGGTCCGGCAGATCTTCGTCTACGGCAACAGCGAGCGCGCCTCCCTGCTCGCAGTGGTGGTGCCCACGGCCGACGCGCTCGAACGCGGTGAGGATGCGAAATCTCTGATCAGCGAGTCGCTGCGGCAGACGGCGAAGGATGCGGGCCTGCGGCTTTTCGAGCTCCCACGCGACTTCCTGGTCGAGACCGAACCGTTCAGCACCCGGAACGGCCTGCTGTCCGACGTCCGGAAACTGGTGCGCCCCAAGCTGAAGGAGCACTACGGCGAGCGCCTCGAAGGGCTGTACGCCGAGCTCGCCGAGCGGGAGGCCGACGAGCTGAGCGCGCTGCGCCGAACCGGGCGGCAGCAACCGGTGCTCGACACCGTGTTGCGGGCGGCCCAGGCGATGCTCGGGTGTGCGAGCACCGAGTTGAGCGGCGAGGCGCACTTCACCGATCTCGGCGGCGATTCCCTGTCGGCGCTGTCTTTTTCCTCCCTGCTCAAGGAAATCTTCGGGATTGACGTTCCGGTGGGCGTCATCGTCAGCCCCGCCAACGACCTGCGGCAGCTGGCGAACCACATCGAGACGGCACTGGAGCCCGGGCCGGACCGGCCGACGTACGCGAGCGTGCACCGGTCCGGGAGTGTGCGGGCCAGTGAGCTGACGCTGGAGAAGTTCATGGACGTCACCGCACTCACCAGAACGCCACCGGACAGCTCCGTCCACACTGTCCTGTTGACCGGCGCGAACGGTTACCTCGGCCGGTTCCTGTGCCTGGAATGGCTGGAACGACTGGCGCCTCGGGGTGGCCGGCTGATCTGCCTCGTCCGGGGCAGCAGCACCCCCGCCGCGCACCGGCGGCTCGCCGGCGCGTTCGACAGCGGGGACCCGGAGTTGTTGCGCCGCTTCGAGAAACTGGCCGCGGAGCAGCTGGAGGTGCTCGCGGGTGACGTCAGCGAACCTGCCCTCGGCCTCGACGAGGAGACGTGGCAGCGGCTGGCCCGCACGGTCGACCTGATCGTGCACCCGGCCGCGCTGGTCAATCACGTGCTGCCGTACGAGCAGCTGTTCGGTCCCAACGTGGTGGGCACGGCGGAGTTGATCCGGATGGCGCTGACGACGCGGATCAAACCGTTCACCTTCGTGTCGACGATGGGGGTGATCTCCGCGCAGACTTCGACCACCTACGAGGATGCCGACATCCGGCGCGCCAGCCCGGTTCGCGAACTCGACCAGAGCTACGCAAACGGTTACTCGACGAGTAAATGGGCGGGCGAGGTGCTGCTTCGGGAGGCGCACGAGCGGTTCGGCCTGCCGGTGGCGGTGTTCCGGTCGGACATGATCCTCGCGCACAGCCGGTATTCCGGACAGGTGAACGTTCCCGATGTCTTCACCCGCTTGCTGTTCAGCCTCATCGCGACCGGCGTCGCGCCGCGGTCCTTCTACCTGGGTGACAGCGAGCGCGCACACCACGGCGGGCTGCCGGTCGACTTCACCGCGGAGGCCGTCACGGTGCTCGGCGAGCAGGCCACGGAGGGCTACCGCACCTTCAATGTCATCGACCCGCGCGGCGGTGTCTCACTCGACGTGGTCGTGGACTGGCTCATCGACGCCGGCCACGCCATCGTGCGGATCGACGACTACGACGAGTGGTACGCGCGCTTCGAGACCGCGATCCGGGCGTTGCCGGAAAGGCAGCGAAGGCACTCGTTGCTGCCGCTGCTGCACGCGTTCCGCGATTCCCGCGCCGCCATCGGCCGCACCAGGTTCCCCGCCGACCGGTTCCGCGCGGCTGTCCAGGCGGCCAAAATCGGCGCAGAGCAGGATATTCCGCACGTATCGGCTTCGCTCATCCGCAAGTACGGCACAGACCTGCGAGGGCTGGGCACGCTCAGCCAGCGGCGTTCCCGCGGATGAACGTCGACACCGCGTCGGATACCAGTGAGTCCGCCACCTCGGGTTCGAGGCCGCCGCTGGCGATCAGGCTCGCGAGGCCGTGCGCCCATGAGTACAGCAGCAGCCCGTAACGCTCGGGATCGCCTGGGGCGAGCGCGCCCTCGGCCACGCCGTCGCCGAGCAGGTCGTATACCACCGCCAGGGCTTCCGCCGCCGCCGGCAGCTGCGTCTTGTCCCCGTACGGTTTCGCGGAGAACATCAGGTCCAGCAGCACGGGCCTGCTGTTCGCGAAGGCGATGACCTCGGCTATCACCGCCCGCAACCGCTCGCCGAAACCCGGACCGGCACCGTCGCGGGCCACCTTCAACTGCGCGCCCAAGCGGTCGAAACCCCGCTCCGCCAACGCGGTCAGCAACGCCTGGCGATCGGCGAAGTGCGCGCGCGGCGCCGCGTGGCTGACCCCGACGACCCGCGCCAGCTCCCGCAGCGACAGCTGCTCCATCCCGGACTTCTCGACGCTGCGCTCGGCCGCGTCGAGCAGCGCGGCGCGCAGGTTGCCGTGGTGGTACGGGCGGGCTTCAGCAGACACAAGTCGATCGTACCTCGATCTTGTCGTTGCCAAGATTCTTGTCAGTGCCTATATTGACGGCATGAGTGAATCCCCACTTCCCGATCTCTCCGGCAGAACCGCGATCGTCACCGGGGCGAGCGGCGGCCTCGGGCGCGAGACCGCGCGAGCGCTCGCCGCCGCCGGGGCCCGCGTCCTGCTCGCGGTGCGCAATGTGGACAAAGGCCGAGCCGTCGCCGCGGAGCTGCCCGGACGGACCGAGGTTCGCGCGCTCGATCTCGCCGACCTCGCTTCCGTCCGGCGCTTCGCCGACGACTGGCAGGGCGAAATCTCCTTGCTGGTCAACAATGCCGCCACCATCTACCCGCCCGAGCTGACCCGCACCAAGGACGGGTTCGAGGCGCAGTTCGGGGTCAACCACCTCGGTCACTTCGCCCTGACGCAGCTCCTGCGCGAGCACCTCACCGGCCGCGTCGTCTCGATTTCGTCCGCCTTCCAGGCGACCCGCCTCGATCTCGACGATCCGAACTGGGAACGCAGGCGCTACAACGCTTCCCGCGCCTACAACGAGTCAAAGCTCGCCGTGCTGCTGTTCACCTTCGAACTGCAGCGACGGCTTACGGCGGCAGGCTCGCCGGTCCTCGCCACCGCCGCACACCCTGGTTGGGCGGCGACCGGCGCGCTGTCGGACACCCGCGGCTTCATGCACACGCTGATGCGGCTGAGCACTCCCCTGCTCGCGTCGTCGGCGGCGGCCGGCGCGCGCCCGACCCTGTACGCCGCCACCGGCGACATCCCCGGCGGCACCTACGTGGGGCCCGGCATCCTGCAGATGTACGGCTCACCCAAACCGGTGCAGGCCTCGAAAGCGGCCCGCGACCCCGAGCTGGCGCGCCGGCTCTGGAAGGTCTCCGAGCAGCTCACCAAGGTGTCGGTGCCCGGCTGAGGCTCGCCGCGGCCCCGGCTCGATATGCCGCCGATATACCGCGGCTCATAGCATCGAAGGATGCGTGTGCTGATCGTCGAGGACGAGCCCTACCTGGCCGAAGCCATCCGCGACGGGCTCCGCCTGGAGGCGATCGCCGCCGACATCGCGGGCGACGGCGACACCGCGCTGGAGCTGCTGGGGGTCAACGCGTACGACTTCGCCGTGCTCGACCGCGACATCCCCGGGCCCTCCGGCGACGAGATCGCCAAACACATCATCGCCTCCGGCAGCGGGATGCCGATCATCATGCTCACCGCCGCCGACCGGCTCGACGACAAGGCGTCCGGGTTCGAGCTCGGCGCCGACGACTACCTCACGAAACCGTTCGAACTCCGAGAGCTGGTGCTCCGGCTCAGGGCACTCGACCGCAGGCGCGCGTACAGCAGGCCGCCGGTGCGGGAGATCGCGGGCCTGCGGCTGGATCCGTTCCGCCGCGAGGTCTACCGCGACGGGCGTTACGTCGCGCTCACCCGGAAACAGTTCGCCGTGCTCGAAGTTCTGGTCGCCGCCGAAGGCGGTGTCGTCAGCGCCGAAGAACTCCTGGAGCGGGCATGGGACGAGAACGCGGACCCGTTCACCAACGCCGTGCGCATCACCGTCTCGGCCCTGCGCAAACGGCTCGGCGAACCGTGGATCATCGCCACCGTGGCCGGCGTCGGCTACCGCATCGACACCGGACACGCGGGAGTGGACCGTGGATAGGCAGCCCGGTTTGAGCATTCGCCTCAAGCTCACCTTCAGCTACGCGGCGTTCGTCATGGTCGCCGGCGCCTTGCTCCTCGCCGCCGTGTGGGTGTTCCTGCTGCGCTACGTGCCCGAAGTGATCCGCCTGCCCGAAGGGTTCCCCATCCCCCGCGGGCCGAACGTGCCCAACCGGTCCGATCTCGTGCGCGCCTTCGTCCCGCGAGCGGGCGTAGTGCTGGCGTTCCTGCTGGTGTTCGGTCTCGTGGGCGGGTGGCTGCTCGCCGGTGGCATGCTCGCGCCGCTGACCCGCATCACCCATGCCACCCGCCTGGCCGCGAACGGGTCACTGTCGCACCGGATCCAGCTGGAAGGGCAGCAGGACGAGTTCCGCGAACTCGCCGACGCCTTCGACACCATGCTCGCCCGGCTCGAAGCGCACGTCGCCGAACAGCAGCGGTTCGCCGCCAACGCCTCCCACGAACTGCGCACCCCACTGGCGATCACGCAGGCACTGCTCGACGTCGCCCGCAACGATCCGAACCGCGACACCGGCGAACTCATCCAACGCCTCCAGTTCGTCAACACGCGCGCGATCGACCTCACCGAAGCGATGCTCCTGCTCAGCCGCGCCGACCAGCGGTCCTTCACCCCGGAACACGTCGACCTGTCCCTGATCGCCGAAGAAGCCACCGAAACGCTCCTCCCCCTCGCGGAAAAACGCGGCCTCACCATCGAGACCTCCGGCGAGATCGCCCACGCCATCGGCTCGCACGCGCTGTTGCTGCAGATGACGACGAACCTCGTGCACAACGCGATCGTGCACAACCTGCCCGAACACGGCGCGGTGTGGGTCGCGACCAGCGTTCATCCCGGAACCGTGGTGCTCACCGTCGAAAACACCGGCGAGCAGCTTTCCCAGCACGTGGTTTCCACGCTCGTCGAGCCGTTCCAGCGCGGCACCAAACGCATCCGCACCGACCACGCCGGTGTCGGCCTGGGCCTGGCGATCATCAAGAGCATCACCCAGGCCCATGACGGCACGCTCACCCTCACGCCCCGCCCCGACGGCGGGCTCCGGGTCACCGTTCACCTGCCCGCCGCTCCCTGCGATCCCGTGATGGGGAAATCGAAATACGTGTCCGGATAAGGCTCGTCCCGCAGCGTGTAATGCCACCACTCCCACGGGTATGACCGGAAGCCGCAGGCCTCCATGATGGCGCACAGGGCTTGCCGGTTCCTCGCTTCGACCTGCGTGATCCCCGCCGCGCCGTGATGAGAGATCGGATCCATCAGGTCATGGTCACCGCCCATGGGCGAAAGCTCGCCGGTGGCCAGTTGATACAGCGTCAAATCGACCGTGCCGCCCCGGCTGTGGCCCGATTTGGCGGCTACATATCCTTTCTCGAACATCGCCGATCGGTCGATATTCGGATAGTGCCGCGGCTTCGTCCGGCCGTCCTCCGGCTGTTTCGACCAGCGCAGGAAGTGGTCGACGGCGCGTTGCGGGCGGTAGCCATCCCAAAGCAGCAGGCCGAAGCCGAGGGATTCGGCCTTTTCCCGCGCCCTTTCCAAGGCCGCGCACAACGCCCTGGTACCGACGATGCGATTCGCCAGGTAGCCGTCCACCGGTTTGCCGGTGAAGTTGTCCCACGTGGTGTACTTGGCGTCCCAGCGCACTCCGGGCACGAACTCGTCCACGAAGACGAAGTCGTCTTTCATCGCATTTTTCCCATCAGCGCCAACGAAACCATCCGGTCGAGCACGTCGGCGAGCGACAGCCCCGCGGCCGCCATCATTCTGGGATAACGGCTGTACGAGGTCATCCCGGGCAACGTGTTGACCTCGTTGAGGACGACCTGACCATCCTCTTTCAGGAACATGTCCACCCGCGCCAGTCCCCGGCAGCCGAGGGCTCGGTAGATGGTCTTTGCTGTTTCCTGGACCAGCGAGCGGGACTCGGCCGAAATGTCCGCCGGAACGATCGGTGTCGAGTTCTCGGAACCGGTTTCGGGCGTACTCTCCTGATGGATTCGGAAAAAGCCATGAGACAGCGCGATCCGGTCCACCTCGCCGGCGATCAAGTCCAGATCGTTCCCCAAGATGGCGCAGCCGACCTCGCTGCCGGCGACGGCTTCCTCGATCAGCACCTTCGAGTCGTACTGCCGTGCGGTCTCCACCGCGCTCGGCAGTTCTTCTTTCCGCGACACCTTGCTGACGCCGAACGACGACCCCGAACGGGCCGGCTTGACGAAGACGGGATAGGTGAGCCGCTCGGGATCGATGTTCTCGTTCGCGGCGACGGTCCAGAAATTCGGCGTCGCGATTCCCGCGCTGCGCGCGACCAGGTAGGCGAGGGATTTGTCCATGCACAGGGCGGAACTTTGGATATCGCAGCCCGCGTAGGGGATGCCGGAGAGTTCCAGCAAACCCTGGATCGCCCCGTCCTCGCCGAGTTTGCCGTGCAGGACGGGCAGCACCAGGTCCAGCTCGATCGTTTCGTATTTTCCCTGGTCCAGCACCAGTAATCCGCGCGTGCTCCGGTCCGGCGACAGCACGACCGGACGGCCGTTTTGCCACTGGTCGTCCACGCCGTCACAGAGCTTCCACGCGCCGTCCTGCGTGATCCCGATGTAGTACGGTTCGTATTTTCCGACATCGAGGTTTTTGGCGACCTCGCGCGCGGACTTGACGGAGACAGGGTGCTCCTCGGAGCAGCCCCCGAACATGATGCCGATTTTCACCCTAGTCACACTGACCCCATTTTCGAATTTCAGGCAGTTGATGATCGAGTTCTCGACGGTGTCCCGCAGCGCGTGATCCGTGTAGTAGGCGGTGTGCGGACTGATGATCACGTTGGGCAATTCCTGCAGCCGCACCAGCGCTTTGCTTTCAATGGCCTTGTTTCCACGGTCGGCGTAGAAGATTCCTTCCTCGCCTTCGAGGACGTCCAACGCCGCACCGCCCAATCGGCCGCTTTCCAGTGCCGCAAGAAGGGCCTCGGTATCGAGAAGTGAGCCGCGCCCGGTATTGACGATGAACGCGCCGCGCTTCATCTGCTCGATACGTCGCCGATTCAGGAGATGGTGCGTGTCCGCGGTGAGCGGCGTGTGGAGCGTGACGATGTCGCTCTGCCGCAACAGTTCGTCGAGAGGAACGTAGTCGGCAGAGGTACTCGGACGGGTGTCATGGGCGACTATCCGGCAGCCGAAGCCCCGCAGCCTGTCCATGACCGCCGCGCCGATGCGTCCAGTTCCGACGACCCCGATGGTCAGATCACGCAGTTCTCTCCCGCGTACATCGTGCAATCGGTAATCATGAACATCCGCACGGCGAATGGTGGATTTCGCCTGGCGCACCGCCATCAACATCAGCATCAGCGTGTAATCGGCCACACTGTCCGGCGAATAGACGACATTCCCGACAGAAATGCCGACACTCACCGCGTACGTCACGCTGAGATGGTTATAGCCGATGCTTCTGGTGGAGATGTACCGCACACCGGCCTGGCTGAGCGCACGAAGTGTGGCGTCCGTGATCCGGGTCTTGTGCCCCACACTGATACACCGGTTTCCGGCCGCCAGTTCGGTATTGGCTTCGGAGACCGCTTCCTCGGTGATGGTCGGCAGCACGCCGAAGCGCGGCGCCATCTCCCGGAACAAAACGGCCTCGTCCTGCCCGCAGCCATAAATCGTGATCCCCGAGGACGCCAGCGACACGGCGCGGCCCGCCGTTCGCGCGGGTTCGCTGTAGGTCATGCCCCCAGTCAAGGCAGCACGGCGTTGCCGGGCCGTATCCGGTTTTCGATATGCCGGCGATACGCGTCAGGAAAACTCCGGCGCCGGCGGGCCCAGCGGATGGGCGCCCTCCGGGCGCAGCCCGTCGAAGATGAGGGCCAGGTAGCGCCGCCACAGGTCAGGCGGCGGGTCCGGCAGGTAGCTGACCACGTGGCTCGGCGCGCACATCAGGAGCACGACGTCGGCTCCGGTGACGTCCGCCCGGACGGCCCCGGCCTCGCGAGCCCGGTCGACGAGGCTGGTGATCGTCCGGTTCAGCTGCTCGCGCAAGGCGATCACCTCCGGCCCCGCGTCGACAGCGTTCAGGAGGAACGACAGGTCGCGCTGCTCCCGCCGGCCCGCCGCCTCGGTGAGGAACTCCAGCAAGGCGGCGCCGGGATCGTCCGCCTCGAGCAGGCGCTGCCCGGCGTCGTCCAGGACGCCGACGTGCTCGCGGACGATCGCGACGATCAGGTCGTCCTTCGTCGCGAAATGGCGGAACACCGTGCCCTTGCCCACCCCGGCTCGGCGCGCAATGTCCGCGACCGACGCGTCGAGGCCGCGATCGGCGAACTCCTCTTCGGCCGCGGCCAGCAGCAGTTCGCGGTTGCGGGCGGCATCGGCGCGCAGCGCCCGGGACGGCGTGGTCACCGGGCCAGTCTACAAGTTGACCGCTCGGTCCGTTTACGTGTACCGTCGCGTCCGCCAACCTGACCACTCGGTCCGTTTATTGGAGGACGCCCATGAAAGCCCTTGTCGCGACAGCGTATGGACCACCCGAGCAGCTCTCGATCGCCGAGCTCGCGGTGCCGAGGCCGGGTCCGGGACAGATCCAGGTGAAGATCGCCGCCTCCGCGATCAACCCGACCGACGTCCGCGTCGTCGCCGGGGACTACCGCGCCCTCACCGAGCTCGAATTCCCTTACGTGCCAGGCAACGAGTTCGCCGGTACGGTCACCGAGACCGGGCCCGGTGTGACGGGGTACCAGGCGGGCGACGAGGTGTTCGGCCAGGCGATGCCCCGGCAGCTGAGCTTCGTCGCCGGGACGAACCGGCCGTCGCTCAGCACCGGCGCGCTCGCCGAATACGCGGTTTTCGAAGCCGACACGCCACATCTGGCCCACCGGCCCGCGAATGTCCCCGTCGAGCAAGCCGCCGCGCTGCCCATCGCGGGCACGGCCGCGTACAAGGCCGCAGCCGTCGCCGGGATCCGGCCCGGGGAAACGGTCCTGGTCATCGGCGCCACCGGCGGGGTCGGCACCGCACTGCTCCCGCTGCTCGCCGTCACGCAGGCCAAGATCATCGCGACCGCCGCCACCGCGGCCGACGGCGAGATCCTGCGCGGGCTCGGCGCCGACGAGATCGTCGGCTACGACGACTACCCCTCGGACGTCGACGTGGTCCTCAACCTGGTCCTGCACCACGACCGCCTGCCCGTCGCGGCCCGCGCGCTACGGCCGGGCGGACGCCTGGTCACGATCATCTTCCCGGAACCGACCCAGGATCAGCTCGGCCGCGACGACGTGGAACTGCACTACTTACTGGACGCGGAGGGCAAGCTCGGCGGCATGCGCGAGATCGCCGAGGCAGCGGCGAGCGGCCGGCTGAAAGTAAGGATCACCGGCAGCTACCGCCTTGACGACGCGGTCCAGGCAGCCGTCGACTACATGCGCGAGCACACGGTGGGAAAGATCGTCGTCACCATGTGAACCGCCTTAGTCACCGCTGAGGTCGATGCCGTACAGCGCCGCCGCGTTGGCCGAGGAGAACCGCTGACGTTCCTCGTCGGAGGCGAAGTGGCCGAGGAACGCATGAATGTCCTCTTTGGACGGATGTTGAAAGGGGTAGTCGGTGGAGAAGATCAGCCGGTCGACCGTGGTCACCGACAGGGCGTGGTGCAGCAGCGCGGGATTGAGCATGCCGGACGTGGTGATGAAGAAGTTCGACCGGATGTAGTCCGACACCGATCGTGGCAGGCCGGCGACGCGGGCCAGGCCGTCGGCCCGGTCCAGCCAGAACAGCAGCATCTCGCCCCAGTGGCCGAGCACGATCTGGAGGTCCGGATGCCGGTCGAAGGTGCCGCGCAGGATCAGCCGCAGCGCCGCGGTCGCGGCGTCCAGATGCCAGCCCCAGCCGAAGGTGGCGAGGGCGAGCTCCGTCGTCGGGGCGAAGCCGCGATAGGAGGCGTCGCGCAGCGCCGGCGAGGGAATTTGTGGGTGGATGAACACAGGTTGCCCGAGTGCGGCCGCGGCGGCGAAGAAGTCGTCGTAGACCGGGTCGTCGAGAAAGGTGTCGCCGGACCGGCCGTAGACCATGGTCCCCACATGGCCGAGGCCCGCGGCGCGTTCCAGTTCGCCGGCCACGTCCTGGGGTGACGACATGGGCAGCGTCGACAGCGACCGGAACCGGGTCGGATGGCGGCGGACGGCCTCGGCGGCGAGGTCGTTCGCCGCGCGGCTGAGGCGCACCGCCTCCGCGGCGGGCAGCGGCTGGGTTCCCGGCGGGGTCAGGGCGAGCACGGACACGTCGATGCCCTGGGCGTCCATGGCCGCGATCCGGCCCGCGCCGAGGTCTTCCAGCCGCTGCCGGTGGTCGCCCATCTCGTTGAAGGCCAGACTTTCGTCGCGCAGGGGCTCCGGCATGGCGGTGAGCGCGGCAGTCAGCTCAGGCAGGATCCAGTGTTCTTCGATGGCGATGAGCGTCATGGTGGTCATCCTTCTGTGGTGTTGGCGGTCGCGAGGGTCTGGCCGCGGTGGACTGCGGGGTCGGTGGATGCGATCGCGCGGGTGAGCACCGCGAGCACGGCCAGGATGGCCATGGTGATCGCCATCGGAATCGCGGAACGGCCGTTGCCGAGGCTGACGACCGGCGTGATGAGCGCGGCGAGCCCGAACTGGGCCGCGCCGAGGACGGCCGAGCCCGCGCCGACGGCGTGCGGCACCGCGTCCAGGGCGATCGCGGTGGCTGGGCCGAGGATGAACCCCAGCGACGAGACCACGAAGAAGATCGGCACGGGCAGCCAGGCGACACTGATCGGCAGCAGTGCGACGGCGAGGACGGCGAGCGAGGCGATGACCAGCCAGGCGACGCCGATGGTGAGAATCCGCTGCGGGTCGCTGCGGCGTAGCAGCCGGGACGCGGCCGCGCTGCCGGCCACCAGGCCGAGCGCGTTGAGTGCGAACAACAGCCCGTAGCCGACGGCGCTGACGCCGATGACCGTCTGGTACAGGAACGGCGACGCCGAGATGTAGGCCATCATCACCGAGAACGAGAAGACGAAGGTGGCGGTGGCCGCCAGGTAGGTGCGGCGGCCCAGCCTGCGAAATCCGCCGCCACGAACGGTTTTCCGGCGCTCGCGCGGCAAGCTCTCCCGCACGATCCCGGCCGACCCGGCGAGCATGGCGACGGCCAGGCCGGCCAGCACGGCGAGCACCCCGCGCCACTGGATGTGATCGACCAGCAGGCTGCCCAGCAGTGGGGCGACCACCGGGGCGAGCCCGCCGACGATCATCATCAGGCTGAACGCGCGGGCGGCGGCGCGGCCGGTGAGCAGGTCGGCGATGATCGCGCGGCCGATGACCATGCCGGCCGCGGCGCTCAGCCCCTGCACGAGGCGGGCGCCCAGCAGGACGGCGATCGTGGGTGCGAACGCGGCGAGGACGCTCGCGGCGACGAAGGCCACCGCACCGACCAGTAATGGTCCGCGCCGCCCGTAGCGGTCGGACACCGGTCCGAAGACGAGCTGCCCGGCGGCGAGCCCGAGCAGGAACGTCGTGAGGGTCAACTCGATGGCCGTGTCGCTGGTGCGGAGGTCGACGGCCATCCGCGGAAAGGCCGACAGATAGAGGTCGATGCCGAACGGCGCGACGCTGGCCAGCAGGGCGAGCATGAGCAGCAGCGGAACGGCGATGGTGTCGCGGGGCGGAGCGTTCACCACATCTCCTGTCAACTGATAACTATCAATTGACAGCTACGATAGCATCGCAGGGTGGACGAAGCGCAACAGTCGGAGTTGTTCGAGCTGGCCGACCTGATCCTCGCGGTCAGCCGGCTCATCCACGCGTCCAAACAGGACGCTTCCGCCGGCGAATCGTGGACACCTCTGGAAAGCGCGGTGATGCGGTTCATCGACCGGAACCCGGGCACGTCGGCCAGCGCGGCGGCGGAGTCGACCCAGCTGATCTCCAGCAACTTCAGCCGCGCGGTGCGGGGGCTGGAGAAGAAGGGCCTGGTGCGCCGCGAGGTCGACGCCCACGACGCGCGACGGGTACGCCTCTATCCGACCGAACGGGCCCAGGAGAACCTGAACTGGCTCAAGGATGTGTGGAGCCGCTTGCTCGACGGGATCGTGACCGATCCCGAGGAGATCCAGACGATGACCTCGAACCTGCGCCGCATCGAGACCGAACTGGTCGCGCGAACCCGGCGGGGCGGTCTCAACGCAGGAGCGCGTGAAGCTCCCGCGCACCCCGGAACAGCCACCCGGCCGGGTTCGGGGGCTGTTCCGGGTCCAGCCTGATGTCGGGGAACGCCTGGAAGAGCTCATCGAGGGCGATCCGGGCCACCTGCGGCGCGTACGCGCTGCCGACGCAGCTGTGCCTGCCGATACCGAAAGCCAGGTTCGGGTGCCGCTCCCGGTCGAGGTCGTACAGACCACCGTCGTCGAATTCCGACTCGTCGACGTTCGCCGAGCCGTAGATCAGCCAGAGGTGGTCGCCGGCCTTCACATCCTGTCCACCGACCGACAGGTCGCGCGCGGCGGTCCGGGAGGCCCCGCCGTACAGCGGGCTCATCCACCGCAAGCCCTCGGCGATCGCCTTCTGGAGCAGCCCGGGATTCTCGATGACGCGCCGCATCTGCTCCGGGCGGGTGGTCAGGCCGAGGAAGGTCGTCCCGCACGCGTGTCCCGGTTCCTGCAGGCCGCCCAGGAACAGCACCAAAGTGGAAGGCAGGAGGTACTCGACGTCCCGCATCTCGCCCTCGGGCAGGCCGGCCCGGAAGAACTGACCGACGGGGCCGTCGGTCGGGTTTTCCCGTTCTCCGGCGTGCAGTTCGGTGAGGTAGGCACGAACCTCCTCGCGCACGACGTCTGCGTCGTCGAAACCGTGCGGATCGAGGAATTCCCCGTTCTCGTCGGTGATGTTGGCGGACCCGAGCGCCAGGGTGTGGAACCACCGCTGGAGCGTGTCGGCGGTCAGGTCACGGAACCCGAGCGCGTCGGCGACACTGAGCACGCTGACCGGTTCGAAGTAGTCGTGCATGAGTTCGCAGCCGCGCGCCGCGTCGAGCTTCGCGCACTGCTCGCGCGCCAACGGCCTGATCCGCTCTTCCAGCCGGTGTTTGAAGGACTTCGCCTGGAACTGCCCGCCCACCGCGAGGCGGAGGTCGGCGTGGGTGGCGCCCTCGGCCCCCAGGATGAGCGGCGTGCCGAACAGGCGTGCCTCCATCACATTGGTGCCGCCCGGGAAGTCCTCGGCATTGGTGGCGACCTCCCGGCAGAGCTCCCAGTTGCTGACGAACCACGCGCCGAGCGCCGGGACCCAGGCGACGGGCTGCTCTTTGCGGAGGCGCGTGAAGATCTCGTCGGTCTGCGCGTCGAGTTCCGGGACCGTGAGACCGCTCAGCCACTCGCCGTGCGGAGTTCCCTGGAGCCGGTGATCGTCGTTGATCTGGTGGGTCATCTGCCTGCCTTCCTAGGGGGATCGGTCAGAGATCTAGATCGAGCTGTGCGGTCGCGGCCCGCGAGACGCAGGGGAACATGACGCGCCCCTCGTCTCGCTCGGTGTCGTCGAGGATGCTGTCCTGGTGATCGGGCGTTCCCGCCAGGACATCCACTTCGCAGGTGCCGCAGATGCCGCTGCGGCAGGAGGAAAGAATGTCGATTCCGTGGTCTTCGAGGACGTCGAGGAGTGACGACTCCGGCGGGACCCGCAGCGACAGCCCACTGCGGATCAGGTTGACGGTGAACTCGGTCGCCGCGGTGCCCGGGCTCGCGCCCACGAACCTCTCCAGGTTCAGGTCGACACCCCCGGTGGTGTCCGCGAGTGACCGGAGCCGGTCCAGCATCGGGGACGGCCCGCAGGCGTAGAGCGACGCGCCGTCGGTGGCGGCGCGCTCGACGATCGCGGGAAGGGGCAAGAGGCCAGCCTCGTCCTGCGGGTACAGCACGACGCGGTCCCCGATGCCGGCCAACTCGTCCGCGAACGGCATCAGCTCCCGGGACCGCCCGCCGTAGTGGAGAACCCAGTCCGCGTCCCGTCGCCGCAGGGTACGGATCATGGCCAGGATCGGGGTGATCCCGATACCTCCCGCGAGCAGCACATAACGGGACGCGGAGTCCGCCAGGCAGAAGGTGTTGCGGAGGCCCACAAGCCGGACGCGGTCACCCTTCCGCAGGTTGTCATGCAGGTACCGTGAACCGCCCCGGCCTTCGCGCTCCCGTAGCACCGCGATGCGGTAGCTCTCCCGGTCCCCCGGGGTTCCGCACAGCGAGTACTGCCGCACCATGCCATTGCCGAGCTCGATGTCGACGTGGCTGCCCGCCGTCCAGTCCGGCAACGCGGACCCGGCCGGCTCGACCAATTCCAGTTCGACGACGCCGTCGGTCAGCCGACGGCGCGCGGAGACATCGAGATCGATGGGCAAGGACATGGCAACGTTGCCTTTCCACTCATCGTCAGTGGGTGGTTCGACCCGAGGCCGCAGGTTCAGGATCGTGGCGCGAGTTCGTACCGTTTGGTCAGCCAGGCCGCGATTTCCGCGGCGGCCAGTTCGTTGGCGGTGGGTTCGCCCTCGGCGATGGGCCCGCCGAAATGCAGACCGCGGACCTGGGTGGTGCTGAGGTCTTCCGCGCCGAGCGCGTCGATCATCCGGCGGGAATCATCGGGGAACGCGGCCTGGTCACCGGTGAGCCCCACAAACAAGGTCGGGACGGTGACGCCGGGCGCGCAGCGGACGAAATCGGCGTTGGAGCTGAGCCCGGACCAGGTCGACAGCCATGCTTCCGGGGTGGTGAGCCGCCCGAATCCGACCTGCCCGTAGTTGATCAGGTCGGGCCGCTTGCCGAACAACGATCCGTACGGGCGGTCGCTGGGATCCAGTGACAGATCGACGTTCCGGGGATCGGCGTCGGTCCGGTACACGGTGATGATCCGCGGCGCCAATGAGCGGCGCCGGTGGACCGCGTCACCGCTTTTCTTGAACGCGGCGCGAGCCTCGGCGGCGCGGGCCAGATGGTCGCGTGCGACGGCGTCAATGCGCGCGACACGATCGCGTTGCGCGGCGCGATACCGCGCCAGGAACTCAGACTCGTAGGAGGAACTCGCCGGGGGCTCGGCGAACCCGTTCGCCGGGTCGAACAGGTCGAGTTCTCCCACCACGGACATCGGGTCGCGCTCGTCGGCCACCGAGGGGTCGATGCACCCGAGCAGCAACCGCCCCTGGCCTGGATGTGGGGCGAGGAAGATCGCGCCGTCGGCGACAGGCAGGTCGGCGTCGGCAAGCGCGACGGGACGACCGCCGGGCGTGGTGCCAATGCGCTCAGCCGCAGGCAATCCCGCCTGTTCGAGATAGAAGGCGTACAGCGTGCCCCCGCCCGAATGGCCCAGGGTGACGATCGACGTGAAGCCGTTGTCCCGCAAGAACACCATGCCCGCGGCGACATCGAGCAGCGCCTGCTCGTGGACCAGCGTGAGGTCGTTGTTCACCGACCGCGTCTGCTGGGTCCACACCGCGGCGCCGGCGTCGAGGAGCAGCGGGACGAGCGGGTGATGCGTGACGTCCTGACGCGGATGCATCAGGCAGACGACCGTTGTCGCGCCGGGCACGGTGGTGAGCACACCGCGGACGGTCGCACCGTCCACAGTGGTCAGTCCGTGCACCGACGTAATGGCGTTGTCAGGGCGATCACCGGCGGCGAGGTACCGGCCGGCGCCGAGCCGTTCGGCGCTCGTCACGCTCGCTCCACGCGCAGGGCGTCCTTGTCGTGCTGGGTGATCCGGCTGTCCCTGGCGACCCCGGCGACGGCGCTGTACCAGACGGCGTGGCGGCATCCGGTGGCGCGGCGGTCGATCACGATGGGGCCCGGTGCGCTGATCTCGAAGTACGGACCGATCCGCCCGACAGTCACCGCCGGATCCTCGCCCGCGACCTTGGCGACGGGGGTGTTCTCCGGGACGTCGAGGACGTACAGGGTGGTCACCGCCCGGCCTCCTGGCGGCTGCGCGCCGACTCCCACTTCGCGGCCCGTTCCACGATCAGTTCCGCCTTGCGTGCCAAGAGCTTGCCGAACGCCGGTTCCGGCTCGGCCATGATGTCGAGCAGTGCGTCGATGGTCAGGTTCGCGTCCAGGTCCTCCTGCGGGGTGACCGGGCGCATGGCGCGGGTGATCTCGAACATGTAGCCGTTCGGGTCATGCGTGTAGATCGATTCGATGGTCTCGTGCTTGATCTGCATTTCGACCGGCCAGTCGCTGGCGTCGAGCCGGCGCCGGTACTCCAGCAGGTCGTCCTCGTTCTCGACGTGGATCGCCAGGTGGCGCGATCGCACGAAGAATTCGGGCACCTCCGCGCCGAAACGCGCGTAGACATCGCCCTTCGCCCCGTCAGCGCCACCGATCCCCTTGTCGGTGCCGAAGTAGTAGAAGAACGCGATCCGGTCACCGTTGCCGATGTCGAAGAAGAAATGGATGAAATCCGGGTGGTCCTCCGGGCCCCAGCCCGCGGCGCAGATCGAATGCACGACCGGGAAACCCAGCACGTCCCGGTAGAACCGCACCGTCGCGACCGGATCGAAGGTCGGGAACGCCACGTGGTCGACGCCCCGCACCCGATGGTCCAACTCGGTCATGGCCAACCTCCTGCAGTGCTCGTATGCGCCCGTGTCCCGAACGGTACGCGCGATCAACGATTGAGTCAACAGTTTGACGCTTGAGACGATTCAATGGGCAGCAACGACCGTTCAATGGTGCGTGCGGGAAAACCGCTGGGAGATCAGGACTTGAGGATGCGCTCGAGGTGATCGATGTCCTGGCGGAGCATCTTCAGCGCGGCCTCTGGCCCCTCGCCGTCGAGCGTGTGCTGATCGGCCCGCCGCAGCGCGGCGATCGCCATTTCGGTCAGCTGTTCGGTCACGGCCTCGACGTTGTCGCGGCCGTCGGGGTTGAACCACCAGGCCACCCAGTTGCACATGCCCAGCACGCCCAGCGCCGCCACCCGCGCGTCGACGGGACGGAACTGCCCTGCCGTGATGCCGGCCTCGATGACCTCGGCGATCGTCCGCAGCACGGCGCGGCGGCTGTCGTCGTAGGCGGAGGTCAGCTCGGCCGGCAGCTCGGCCTCCGAGCGGATGAGCAGCCGGAACCTCGCCGGCTGGGTCGCCCGGCGGTGCACGATGATCTCGACCAGGGCCCGGAGCTGCCCGACCGCGTCGAGCTCCGTCGTCGCGACCAGTTCCCGCAGCTCGTTCAGCGGGCCGTTGGTCACTTCCGTGACCAGCTTCGCGAGCAGCTCGTCCTTGCTCTTGACGTAGTAGTACAGGGCCGGGCGGGTGATCCCGATCGCGTCCGCGATGTCCTGCAGGCTGGTCCCGGCGAACCCGCGCTCCGCGAAGAGCCGGGTCGCCTGCTCGTACATCTCGTTCTCGACGAGCTCGCGGCGGGCGGTCGTGGCACGCGCCGGGGCCGATTCCGCCTTCCGCCGAGCGGGCGTGCGCCGCGAACTGGTCGTCATGTCCACCATCGTAGGGGAGTCACGGCAGGCGGCCGGTTCATCGTGCCGCCGACACCGTTCGATCGGCTGCCAGGAGGTTGCCCGCGCCGGGGAGCACCGTCGGCAGCCCGAGGTGGCGCAACAGCGCGAACGCGCCCGCCGTCGCGGCCGAGAGGACGGGGAGCCCGAACTCCGCCTCGGCCGGTGCGACCAGGTCGAGCGACGGCATCTGCACGCAGGCGGAGATGACGAGCGCGTCGGCACCGGCGAGGTCCAGACCACGCGCGGCGGTCATGACCCGGTCCCCCGGGATGCAGCCGACCTCGGCGTTGTCGCCCACTTCGAGCGCGGCCCAGTCGAGCACCTCGAAGCCCTCGGACTCGAGATAGCCGACGACCTGTTCGGCCAGCGGGCGAAGATAGGGCGTGACCAGCGCGATCCGGCGGGCACCGAGCGCGGCGAGCCCTTCGACGAGGGCGCCGGCGCTGGAGAGCACGGCGGGACGGCGGCCGGTCTTGGCGAACTGCTCGGTGACGGCGGCCTCGGTGCGCTGATGCTCGCCGGGGCCCTGTGCCATGAGTGCGACGAGGCACGCGTACAACACCGCGTCCACGTCCGCGTCGGCCAGTTCGTCGATGCACCGCTCGCGTTGGGCGTTCATCGCCCGCAGTTCCTCCGGGGACACCTTGTGCATCCGCATCCGGCTGGAATGGAAGGAAAAACGCGCGTCGGCGTGCCGGGAGAGCAGCGCCGGAATCTCCGTTTCGACAGTGACGTTCGAACTGGGGACGACGAGTCCGATCCGGTGGGTGGTCACGAAATTCCTCCTGGACTGATCGCGCCGTGTTCGGCGGCGAGCTTTTCGACGATGTCGGCCTGCAGGCGCTTCTTGTCCATCTTCCCGACGAGAGTCCGGGGAATCTCGTCGATCAACTCGATGCGTTCGGGCCATTTGAACTTCGCGACCTGCAGGGTGGCGAAGTGCTCCTGGACATCGGCCAGGGTGATCGGCTCGCCGCGCACCACGACGTACGCGCAGGAGCGCTCGCCGAGCCGCCGGTCCGGCATGGCGACGACGGCCGCGCCCACGACCCGCGGATGGCGCAGCAACAGGGATTCCACCTCTTCGGCGTTGATCTTCTCGCCGCCCCGGTTGATCAGGTCCTTGAGCCGGCCTTCGATCGAGACGTAACGCTCGCCCTCGATCTTTCGGAGCGAAGCCAGGTCCCCGGTGCGGTAGAAGCCGTCGGAAGTGAACGCGTTCGCGTTGTGCGCCGCGGCGTCGAAGTACCCGCGCAACGTGTACGGGCCGCGGCAGCAGAGTTCACCCGTGTCCCCGTCGGGTACTTCGATCTCCGTGCCCGGTTCGAGAACGCGGATTTCGTCCAAAGGAGACAGTGGGGTGCCGACGGTCGTCGCGCGGGCTTCGCGCGGGGTGCCCGGGCGGGTCGAGATGAACATGCCTTCGCCCATACCGAACAGCTGCCCGGACCACAGTCCACGACGTTCGAGTTCGTCGAAGAGCGCGCCAGGCACCTTCGTCCCGGACAGCACCACCCCGCGTGCCGAACTCGTCGCGGCTTCGAACCCCGGCAGGCCGACGGCACCGAAGTGCCCGTGGCCGAGCAGGACGTGCGTGGCACGCTCCCGCGCCATCAAGGGCAACGACTTTTCCAGGTCCACGTTCCCGAGGACCAGGCACGCGCCGGCACTGTGCGGGCCGTGCACCGCGCACACGATCCCCGCGTTGTGGATGACCGGGATCAGGTGCGCCACCCGGCTTTCGGCGGTCCAGCCCCAGGATCGTGCGTACGCCACCGCGTTGTACCAGTACTCGGCGTGCAGCCGCGGGATCACCTTCGGCACCCCGGTCGTGCCGCCCGAGAGCTGGAAGACGGCGACGTCGTCGGGATCGATGCCGCGCTGGATCTCCTCCACGGTCTTCCGCGCGGCCAGCGGGTCGAGGTCTGCGCCCAGCGACTCGATCGCGACGCCATTGGCCTCCGTGGTCGCGCCGACCACCAGCACGTGCCGCAGCGTCGGATGATCCCGTTGCTGTTCGGCCGCGAACGCGACCAGGTCGAACCCCCGCGAATCCGCCTCGACCAGGTGCGCGACGGCGCCGACCCGGCGGCTGATCTCGCCGATCTCGTGGCCACGATGGGCGGCCAGCGTGCACACCGGCACCAACCCGGCCTTGAGCACCCCGTACCAGGCCAGGATCGCGCCCAGCCGGTTCGTCACCTGGAACAGCACGGGGTCACCGGGTTCGAGGCCCAATCCGGCCAGGCCCGCCGCGATGAGGTCCGTGCGCTCGTCCAGCTCGCGGAAGATGACCCGGCCGTCGAGCGCGACGACGGCATCGCGATCCGGATGGATCGCCGACACCGCATGGAGTTCGTCGGCGATCGTGCGCGTGCCCCACAGGCCCGCCTCGCGGTAGCGGGCCGCCAGGTCACCCGGGTACGGGACGACCCGGCCGGCCCATCGAGATGTGTTCATGCCTGCTCCTCGTTGAACGACACCAAATCACAGCGTCCGCTCACCAGCCCCGCGGCGAGATCGGCACGCAGCGCGGCCGGACCGTCGACGACGACGAGTCCGCCGACCTCGATCCGGACCCGCTCGGCCAGGTCCAGCCTGCTCAGCAGCGCGGCACGGTCCGCCGGACCGGTGAAACGGAAGCCATCGGTGCCATTCTCACGGGCTTGCCGTGCCCGGTCGACGACGGCGTCCCCGGGTTCGCCCCAGGGATCGGTGACGGCGACGGCGAGCGTCGTGCAGGTCGGTCCGCCCTCCCCGGGCTCGAGAACTCGTTGGGGGAACTCGGTTTCTCCGGACCGCAAGGGTTGTGCCAGCACCCAGTCGACGACGTCCTGCGACGGGGGTTCGGCGCCGGCGTAATGCTCCAGAGCCGCCGTGACGACATCCGGGCTGGTGGCGGCGAAGCGTTCCAGGGGAACATTTCCGGCCCTCGTCATGTAGGCGACCATCAGGCGCTCGGCGGGGAGGTGAAGCCGCGACGGGAACGACTCCCACCACAACTGGCTGCGCCGGGCCAGTTCCTGCAACCGTTCCACGGCCGGGCGGCGCACGGCCTCGTACCGGGCGAAAGCGGATTGCGCATCCGGTTCCTCGGCCAGCCCCTCGACCAGGGCGATCGCGTCCTCCATCGCCAGCTTCGTACCCGACCCGATGGAGAAATGGGCGGTGTGCGCCGCGTCGCCGAGCAGCACGGTCCGGCCATCGGACCACGTCTCGCACCGCACGGTGCGGAACCGCGTCCACCGCGTCCGGTTGCCGATGAGTGAATGCCCGCGCAGGCGTTCGGCGAACGCACCCTCCAGGTAGCGCAACGAGACCTCGTCGGAAGCGTCGGGCGGCGTCGCGTCCGTCGACCGGTCGAAGCCGGCGTGCCGCCACGTCTCTTCGTCCGTTTCGATCAGGAACGTGCTGCGCCCGTCGGAATAGGGATAGGCGTGTGTCACGAACACCCCGTGCTCGGTGCCGACCGGCGCGAAAACGGCGTCCGGCAAGGCGAAATCGGCACCGCACCACACGTAGAGTCCGCGTCCGACCTCGACGCTCTCACCGAATTGACCGGCGCTCCGGGTGGCGCTGTTGACTCCGTCGGCGGCGATCACGATGTCCGCGTCGAATTCGCCGGCCGTGCGGCGAGTTCCGTATTCGATCTGGACGCCCGCCTTTTCGGCGTGCCGCTGCAGGATGGCGAGCAGTTCGGTCCGCGCGATCCCGATCAACCGGTCGTTGTGCACGCGCGCGTCGCGGCCGCCGACCGCCATCGTCATGTCGTGCCGCCAGCCGGCCGCCACGATGTCGCGAAGGGTGTCGGCGTCGGCCGCTTCGAGGTTGCGCTGGGTCCCGGCCGCCAGCCCGACGCCGAAGCCGAACGTCTTGTCCGGCTCGCCCTGCTCGTAGACGACCACCTCACACGAGGGCTGAGTCAGCTTCAGCAGACGCGCGACGTAGAGGCCGCCAGGGCCCCCGCCGAGCACCACGGCACGGCGTACTCGCATCCCGACCTCCAGGTTCGACTATTGACTGTCACGTAGACTATTCAACGATGACGACAACAGTCAAGAGTGTGGCCTACTTGACTCCAAACGCAGACGTTTAATAGTCTACGTTCCCGTAATCAATCGTCGATCCTGGGCGTGCCCGTCGTGGTGCCCCGGCGATTGCTCTCCACGCGAAGGAGCGTGAGCCATGGCGTATGTCATCGGCGTGGACGTGGGAGGCACGTTCACCGACGCCGTTCTGGACGACGATGCGGGGACCGTGCTCGCCGCGAAGTCGCCCTCGACGCCGCCGGACTATTCGAAGGGTGTGCTCGACGTCCTGGAACTCTTGGCCGAGCAATTGGGCAGGACGCTGCCGGAAATGCTGGCGGAGACCCACCACATCGCGCACGGCACCACCTCGTCGCTGAACGCCCTCGTGACCGGGAACGTGCCGCCGGTCGGGTTCCTCACCACCAAGGGGCACCGCGACTCGATCTTCATCATGAACGTGGAGGGCCGCTACCTCGGCCGTTCCCCGCACGAGCTGCAGAACGTGCTCGGCCAGGCCAAGGACCACACGCTGCTGCCGAAACGCCACGCGCTCGAGGTCACCGAGCGGATCGACCGCGACGGCCAGGTCGTGGTCACACTCGACGAAGACGAGGCGCGGGCCGCCATTCGCACACTGCTCGACGACGGCGTGCGCGCGATCGCGGTTTCGCTGTTGTGGTCGTTCCGGAACCCGCAGCACGAGCGGCGGCTGCGCGAACTGGTCGCCGAACAGGACCCGGATGTCTTCGTCGCACTGTCGAGCGAGGTCAGCCCGCGTATCCGGGAATTCGCCCGCAACGCCACCACGATCATGAGCACCCAGATCGGACCGGGCCTGCGCGACTACCTCACCACCCTGGAGAACTCGCTCCGCGAGAACCGGCTCTCCGGCCCGTTGCTGGTCATGCAGAGCAACGGCGGCGCCGTCGCGGCACCCGAGGCGCCGGCCACCGCGATCAGCACCATCGGTTCCGTCCTCACCGGTGGCGTCGTCGGATCGGTGGCGCTGGGCCGCCAACTGGGCCACCGCAACATCATCTCCACCGATGTCGGCGGCACCACGTTCCTCGCCGGGCTCGTCGTCGATGGCGAACCCGTGCGCGACACCACAACGGTGATCAACCACCATCCGATCAACGTGCCGACCTTGCGGGTCGACGCCATCGGTTCGGGCGGCGGCGCGATCGCCTGGCTCGACGCCGGCGGGAACCTGCGTATCGGGCCGCACAGCGCGCAAGCGGTTCCCGGGCCCGCGTGTTACGGCAACGGCGGCACCGAACCGACCAACACCGACGCCAATCTCGTGCTCGGCATCCTGCCGGAGCGAGGCCTGCTCGGCGGACGCAAGCCGCTGTCGCTGGAACTGGCCCGCCAGGCCATCGAAACCCGGATCGCCAAACCGATCGGCCTCAGTGTCGAAGAAGCGGCCGCCGCGATCTACACCGTCCAAAATGCACAGACCGGCGACCTGCTGCGCAAGACGGTCGTCGAAGCGGGTCACGACCCGCGCAACTTCGTGGTCTATGCCTTCGGCGGCGCGGGTCCGGCCCACTGCGCCCGCTATGCCGCCGAAGTCGGCGTCGACGAGGTCGTCGTCCCGCTCGGACCGGTTGCCTCCGCGTTCTCCGCCTACGGCCTCGCATCCTCGAACATCGCGCTGGCCGCGGAACTGTCCGACCCCACCGTCGTGCCGTTCGACCCGGCCCGCGCGGAACAGAACTTCCACGATCTCGAAAAGCAGGTCCGGGAAGGGCTCGACCGGCAGGGCGTCCGGTTCGCCACCGTCGAGCTGTACCGCGAGATCGACATGCGCTACTCCATGCAGCTCGCGGAAGTCACCACTCCGGTCGCGGACGGTCCGCTCGACATGGCTTCCATCGAGAACGCCGCCGCCGCGTTCGAGGACTCCTACGCCGCCCTCTACGGAAAGGACGCCGGTTTCCGCGAAGCCGGCATCCAGGCCATCACCTTCCGCGTCCGCGGAATCGGTGTGTTGCCGTTCAACCCCGAACTCCCGGCGATCCCGGCCGCCGCCACATCCGACCCCGTCGCAGCGCACCGCCGCCCGGTCTGCCTCGACGCCGCCACCGGCTACGTCGACACGCCTGTCTACGACTACCGCGAGCTGCGCGCCGGACACCGGCTCGAGGGCCCCGCCATCGTCGAGGTCCCGACCACCACCGTCGTGGTCCCGGGTGGCACCACCGGCACGGTCGACTCGCTCGGCAACCTGATCATCCGCACCTCCGCCAGGAGCGCCTCATGAGCATGCCCATCTTCGGTTCGGAGAACTTCTCGAGCCGCCCGATCGATCCGGACGAGCTGCGCCGGTCGCTGCCCTCGAAACTGCGCACGCACACGGTCACCCAGGACCAGATCGACACGCTCGACCCGCTCACCTACGAGGTCGTGCGCCACCGGCTGTGGTCGGTCACCGACGAGATGGGCGAAGCGCTCAAGCGGATGTCCGGCTCGCCGATCGTGACCGACGCGAACGACTTCGACTTCGCCATCTCCGACGAGCTGGGTCAGGAGGTGCAGGTCGGGCTCTACAACACCATGCTGGTCGGCGCGGTCGACCTGGCCATCTACTGGACGCTGCGCAACCGGGCCACGAACCCCGGGATCACCGAGGGGGACATGTTCCTCACCAACGACCCGTGGGTCGGCGGCGGTCTGCACCAGAACGACGTGATGGTCTACCAGCCGGTCTTCCACAACGGCGAGCTGTTCGCCTGGACCAGCGCGATCTGCCACGAGCCGGACCTCGGTGGCGTCGGGCTGGGCTCCTTCGCCCCCGCCGCCGAAGACGTGTTCTCCGAGTCCCTGCCCACGCCGCCGGTCAAGGTGGTGCGGGACTTCCAGTTGCAGGGCGACGTCTCCGACCTGTGGGTGCGGCGATCCCGGGTGCCGATGCTCGTCGCGCTCGACCTGCGCGCCAAGATCGGTGCGAACAACGTCGGCCGGGAACGGCTGCACGCGTTGATCGAGCAGTACGGGGCGGACACGGTCAAGGCCGTCATGAAGCGCATGATGTCGGACGCCGAAACGCGGCTGCGCGGCAAGCTCGCCGATCTGCCGGACGGCAGCTGGAGCGCCACCGGGTACCAGGACCAGTCCCACGAAGGCGACCGTGGCCTACACAAGATCACCGTCACCACCACCAAAACCGGCGATCACCTGACGTTCGACTTCACCGGCACCGATCCCCAATCCGGCGTCGTCAACTGCACCTACGCCGGCATGCGTGGGGGTGTCATGCTGGCGCTGCTGCCGATCCTCGCCGGTGACATCCCGTGGTCCGCGGGCGGACTCATGCGCTGCTTCGACCTGGTGTCCGAGGAAGGCACGCTCAACAACGCGACCTACCCCGCCGCCGTCGGCCGAGGCCCGATCGGGCCCGCCTGGCTGACCGGCAACCTCGTCGCCGAGTGCCTGTCGCAGATGCTCGACCGCGACCTCGAACTGGGCAAGAACGTCCAGGCAACCTGTTGCGGCACCTGGGACACCGCGGTGATCGCGGGGCTCGACGAGCGCGGAGAGCAGCCCGTACCGTTTCTCAACATCGTCATGGAGCCCATGTCCGGCGGCTACGGCGCGCGGCCGCACGCGGACGGCATCGACACCGGTGGCCTGTTCTGCATCCCGATGGGCCGCATTCCCGATGTCGAGATGACCGAGTTCCTCTACCCCGTGCTCACCCTGTGGCGGCGTGAGGTCCCGGATTCGGGCGGGCCGGGACGGCACCGTGGCGGTGTCGGGGCGTCGGTCGCGATCACTCCGCACGGCACCAGCATCCCGATGGGCCTCGTGCTCGCCTCCAACGGCAAGGCGGTCTCGCAGAACGGCGGGCTGTCCGGTGGACACCCCGGCAACACCGGACTCGACATCGTGGCCCGGCAGAGCCGGATCACGGACCTGCTCTCCGGCGGCCGGCTGCCCAGCGAACTCGCGGAGGTCAGCGACACCTTGGAGCCGGCACAGAACTACGCGTCGAGCTACCTCGCGCCCGGTGAAGTGTTCGCGATGACCTGGCAGGGCGGCGGAGGCTACGGCGACCCGCTGACCCGGGACCCGGAGGCGGTCGCCCGGGACCTCCGGGAACAGAAGATCACCGCTGCCGCCGCCCGGACGGTCTACGGCGTCGTCATCGAATCCGGTGTCGTCGACGAAACCGCGACCGCCGCCGAACGTGAACAGCAGCGGTCGGCACGCCGGCAACGCTCACGAGTCACCCAGGCGCCCGCGGGCGGAAAGACCGAACTGGCCTCGGCGAAACGCCTCGACGACAACCTAGTCACGGCGTCGGACGGGGCGCGGACGGTCGTGGTGTGCCGCCACTGCAACGAAACCCTGAGCGGCGATGGCGACGAGCTTGCCCTGGCGGTTTACGAAGGCCCGGCGACCGATGCGGGGCCGCAGATCATCGCGACCGCCGCCGACTACGTCGACGCCCCGGTGGTGTTCCGGCAGTACTGCTGCCCATCGTGCTGGACGGCGCTCTATTCGGCGGTCGTACCGGCCGACCACGTCGACGCGATGAGCACCCTCGTGCCGGCCGCCGCGGGAACCGCCTGAGACGCCCTGGGCGGGCAGTCGTGATCACTGTGCATCGCGGCTGCCCGCTCGGTCAGCTGCCGTCGCCACCGGAAATGGCGGTGAGGGCGGCGATGAAATGGGCCCGCTCTTCCGCGGGGATGTGGGCCAGGACGTGCTCGCGTGCCAGCCGGGAGTGGTGTGGTTTGGCCGTCTCGGCTTTGGTGTTTCCCTCCTCGGTCAGTACGGCGAGGGCGGCACGCCGGTCGGTGGTGTCCGGTTCGCGCCGGCACCAGCCCCGAGTCGCCAGGCTGTCGACGACCCGGCTGACCCGGCTACTCGACAGGCCCGTATTGGCGGCCACTTCGCTGATGCGGAGGGTGCGATGTTCCGCCTCCTGCAACGTGTCGAGCACCGCGAACTCGGTCATCGTCAGCCCGGTGGTCCGCATCATGGCTTCGTCGACGATCCGAGGCAGGCGCAGCACGGCCCGCCCCAGGGAACGCCAGACCAACTGTTCCTCGGCGGTGAGACGGTCCGGTGGTGTCGTGACGCCGCCACGCTCCTTCGCGGGGTCCATGCTGCCTCCCTTGTCCGCACTCGCCGCCGAGCCCAAGTATGCCGCACCTATCAGGCGCTCCGTTCAATGCTGGCCAGCCAGGCCGGGGCATCGTGCAGTTGCCCGGGACTCCGGCCGGACCACAATGATGACGCGAAGGCACTGCGCACATCGCCTTCGCTGATGGCCAGCCCGGCGACATACCTGGCGCGGGTTTCGGCATCGAAGATGTGGAAAAGCGCGCTGTCGAGCACATTGTCCACGCCATACCCGCGGTCACTTTCCTGCAGAGCGTCGCCCACCGCGAACCGCACAGCCACGCCGGCGGACAACGCGTTGTCCTGAGCGCGCCGCACCGCGGCAGGAGACACATCGATGCCGAGCACGTCATGGCCCCGGCGCGCGAGCATGATCGCGTTGGCGCCGTCACCACAGCCGATGTCGAGCACGCGGCCGGTGAACCAGCCCTCGCCTTCCGCGGCGATGATCGCGGGCTGCGGCTGCCCGATGACCCATGGCGTGGCACCGGTGAGGTACGCCTTGTCGTAATAGTCGGGCGACAGTGACATCGATGGTCTCCTGGATTCCGGCCTATTGTGCAACACCGCGCTGGATGACCACACTGTTGGTGATGGCCGGCGGACCGGTGAAGATGGTGCCGACGAGATCGGCCACCGCTTGTTTGCCCGACAGCCCGGCAATGTGTTCCTGTAAACCGTTTTCGTCGGTGAACGTGTCGAAGATGCCGTAGGTATCGGCGTCTATCTTCACCACGAAAAAGCTGGTCGTCCCAGATTCCGAATCAATGACCTTCCGGGAGTACGCGAAGAATTTCTCCGCATTCTCCTGTTGGCCGGGCAGCACCTTGATGGTCGCCCACACAGCAACTTCCGGCATCACGCCTCCTCCGCGGTGACGACGGCCACGACGTCGAAGAAATGCGGCCGGAATGTCGCCACCCCGGTCCAGTACTCGCCGCCCTGGTCGAAGCCGGGACGGGTGAACAGATTGTCGAATTCGCCGAAACCGTGCCAGAGCCCGAGATTGATCACCCGCTCGCCGTCGAGGCTGCGATGGAAGTTGATCGCCGCCAACCCCGGCGTTCCCATGGAGCCCGGCGCATAGCGGCGGGCGAGTTCGAGCATCGGCTCCTGGTTCGCCGGGTCGACGGTGAACACCCCGAAGTGGGCATGCGGAGTGGCCGAGAGCGAAGCCTCGCTCACCACGTCCGGCGCGGTGAAATCCACGACATAAGTGCGGGCGTCGACCCGGTCCAGGCCGGGCACCGCCGGAGCGAGAGACCATTCTTCAGGCGCCTTGACCGGCGCGGCCTCCTCAGACCTCCACTGGCTGTACAGCACCAATTCGCCACTCTGGCCGGCCAGGAGCAAGGCGGCGTGAAAACCGGCGGTCGCCTTCAGGTTGTCCTTCAGGTAGGCCGCGGCGCGCTCGATCTGCACCTGGAGAACACGTTCGCCGGATGACGGGCCCTTGGGCTTGCGGGTGAGGCCGGCCGCGCTCGTCCCCGGCGACCGGTCGCTCCCGGGGATGCTGAACTGCTCGATCGACGTGACAACGCCGGTTCCGACCCCGACGCGCAGGGTCGCCCTTTCCTGAGATGTCGTCGCTGACATGGAACTCCTCCTGGAGCCTTTTCCCGCGAGCCGTTCCCGCGAGATCTGACTCGAGCCTAGCTTTAAGTGCGTGCGCACGCAACTTTATCTCCGAGGTGCACGTAGGCGTAGCGCCACTCGACCGATCCGTCGTGACGCGCCCCGTGGATGTGGGCGAGCTCGAGGGCCGGTTCGTCCGGACCGATGACTCCCCAGCAACGTTCACAGACCCTGGTTTTCGACGAGTTGCCCATACCAAAACCTTATGAACGGCGCCGCGGCAGCGCCGCTGGTCAACCGTCAACGACCGTCGATATCCCGCCTATGCTGACGGGATGCTGAAGCGGGTCGCGGCGCTGGTGGTCGACCAGCTCTTCGAGTTCGAGTTCGGGATGCTCTGCGAAGTCTTCGGCCGGGACCGGCGTGCCGAAGGTCTGGACCTGATCGACTTCCGGGTGTGCGGTGTGCACGCGGACCGGCCGGTGTCGACGAACGTGGGCCAGCGCCTGCTGCCCGCGCACGGCCTCGACGCCATCGACGGGGTCGACCTGCTGGCCGTGCCGGCAACCGGCCTGCGCGAGTTCCCCGAGGCCGCCCTCGCCGCGGTGCGTGCGGCCCATGCGGCCGGGGCCACCGTGCTGACCATCTGCTCGGGGGTGTTCCTCGCCGGGGCGGCCGGGCTGCTCGACGGGCGCCGGTGCACCGCACACTGGCAGAACATCGACGAGTTGCGGCAACGACATCCGACCGCGCGGGTCGACCCGGACGTGCTGTTCGTTGACGAAGGGTCGCTGGTGACCAGTGCGGGCACCGCGGCGGGCATCGACGCGTGCCTGCACATCGTGCGCCGCGAACTCGGCGGTGAAGCCGCGAACACGTTGGCGCGCCTCATGGTCGCCGCACCACAACGCGAAGGCGGTCAGCGGCAGTTCATCAACCGCCCGCTGCCGCGCTGTGCCGACGACACACTCGCCCCGTTGCAGCAGTGGATGATCGGTCACCTCACCGAAGACATCCCGGTCGCGACCCTCGCCGCGCGGGTGCATCTCTCGGAGCGCACGTTCACCCGCCGGTTCGTCGCGGAGACCGGCACGACCCCGCACCGGTGGCTGACTCATCAGCGGGTCGCCCACGCCCAGCGGCTGCTCGAAGAGACGCGGCTGACCACCCTTGACGTGGCACTCGGCAGCGGCTTCAGCTCGGAAGCCATGTTGCGCCATCACTTCCGGCAATCCCTCGGTCTGTCCCCCAGCGCCTACCGGCGAGCGTTCCACACCGGCACCGGCCATCATCAAGACCATGGATGACGCCGACGCGCGGCTGCTGGCCGGCACGAACCCGTTCCCCGAGACCATCGACGAGCGGCTACGGCAGCAGCTCACGTTCCTCATCGAAGTCGACCGGCTCAAGACAATCCTCCGGCAGTCCCCCTTGGCGGCCGTGGACCGGCGGGAGAACGACGCCGAGCACTCGTGGCATCTGGCCTTGATGGTCACGATCCTGGCCGGGCACGCGGACGAGAAGATCGACGTCGGGCACACCGTCGAACTGGTCCTGGTGCACGACCTGGTCGAGATCTACGCCGGCGACACTCCGCTCTACGACGCCGAAATGACCCTCGACCAGGCCGAACGTGAGACGGACGCGGCCGCGGCGCTGTTCGGGCTCCTGCCGGCCGACCAGGCGAACCGGATCCGGGCGCTGTGGGACGAGTTCGAAGCGCGGCAGACCCCGGAGGCCCGCTTCGCGAAGGCCATGGACCGGCTCCAGCCGCTGCTGCTGAACTGGATGGCACGCGGCGGGACGTGGCGGACCCCGGGCGTGACCGCCGACGACATCCGGGCCCGCAAGGCCGTGATCGGGGACGCGTCGGCGTCGTTGTGGGCGGCCGGCCGGGAGCTGATCGACGAGGGCGAACGCCGGGGCTGGGCACGGCCGGGCGCGACCCGGTCAGTGGGATGACGCGGTTGGTCGCGCTCATTGCCCGGCCTAACGTTCCCGGGAAAGACAGATCCTCGGCGAAAGGCGGGTCCCGTGCTCGTTCGGTCACTCGGTTACCTCCGCTGGCGCAGCCCGGACGTCTCGGCCTGGGCGACGTTCGCGACGCAGATCCTGGGCATGATGCACGCCCGGACGGACGCCGGCGGCGGCCTGTACTTCCGCATGGACGACGAGCCCTACCGGCTGGCGGTCGTGCCGGGCGCCGAGCCCGGGATCGACGCGCTCGGTTTCCAGGTCAGTGACTCCGCGAAGCTCGACGAGATCACCGTCATGCTCGACCGCGTCGGCATCGCGTGGTCCGGTGGCACCGAGGCCGAGTGCGCGGACCGGCGGGTCGGCGAGCTGGTCCGCTGCGATGACCCGGCCGGCGTGCCGATCGAGTTCTACTGCGCGCCGATCACCGACCACACGCGGCTGGTGACGCCGTACGTCGACGGGTTCATCGCCGGCGCGCTGGGGTTCGGGCACGTCGTGCTCACCACCACCGACATGGCCGCCTCGGCCGGGTTCTACCGCGACGTCCTCGGCTTCCAGCTGCGCAACACCGCGACGCTGCCCAGCCCCAATGGCGCGCCGTCGCGCACGGTGCAGTTCTACGGGTGCAACCCGCGCCACCACAGTGTCGCACTGGTCGAATTCAAGGATCCGGGCATCCTGCGGCATTTCATGGTGGAGATGACGACGCTCGACGACGTCGGCGCCGCCATCGACCGCTGCCAGGACAACGGTGTGACGATCCGTGAAACCCTCGGCCGCCATACGAACGACCTCATGGCGTCGTTCTACGTGGCGGCCCCGGACGGCACGAACGTCGAGATCGGTTTCGGCGCCCAGCAGGTCGATTCGAGCACCTGGGCCGTGCATGAGATCACCGCGCCGAGCCTGTGGGGGCACCGGCCGGTTCCCGCGCCGCCGCCCGTCCCGGAGGTCGCCGCCGAGCCGCACCGCGACCCGGCTACCGCGGTCCGGAGCTGACCATGGCAGATGACGACATCTGGGACGTCGACGCCGACGTCGTAGTGGTCGGCTCGGGCGCGGCCGGGTTCGCCGCCGCCTTCGCGGCCCGGCACGAGGGTGCTTCGGTCGTGATGGTGGAGAAGGCCGGGTTCCTCGGCGGCACCACCGCGAAGTCCGGCGCGTACTTCTGGATCCCGAACAACCACCTGCTGCGCGAGCGTGGCCTCGTCGACGACCGGGATCAGGCGCTCCGGCTGCTGGCCCGGCTGTCCTATCCACAGTCGTACGTACCGGAAGACGAGCGGCTGGGCCTGAGCCGGCTCGAATACGACCTATTGGCCGCCTTCTTCGACAACGCGGCCCCGGCGCTGCAGGCGATGACCGACTGCGGGGCCTTCAAGCCCGGCCTCGACATGGCCATGCCGGACTACTGCGCCGACCTGCCCGAGGACACCGTCCCCTATGGCCGGCACATCTTCCCGGACGGCTGGCGGTCGCAGCAGGACATCATCGCCGGCCTCGGCGTCACCGACGGCAGCACCCGCGGCGAGTTCATGATCGCCGAATTCGAGCGCCAGGCCCGGTTGCTCGACATCGATATCCGCACCAGTCACGAGGCCGTCCGGCTGATCACCGACGACTCGGACGACTCCGACGACGGCGGCGTGCGCGTCGTCGGGCTCGAACTGCACCATCGCACGCGCACCGTGCTGGCCCGCGCCCGCAAGGCGGTGGTGTTCGCGTCCGGCGGGTTCGCGCACAACGCGGACATGCGGCGCCAGTTCCTGCGCGGGCCTGTCTTCGGTGGCTGCGCGGCCGAGTCGGCGACCGGGGACTTCGTCACGATCGCCGGAGAGGTCGGCGCGCAGCTCGGCAACATGAGCCACGCGTGGTGGTCGCAGATCGCGCTCGAGATGGCCCTGGCGCAGCCGTCCACCATCCGCGACGTCTTCATGCCCTTCGGCGACAGCATGGTGCTGGTCAACCGCTTCGGCAAGCGTGTCGTCAACGAGAAGATGGTCTACAACGAGCGCTCGCAGGTGCACTTCGAGTGGGACGCGACGCACCGCGAGTACTCGAACCTGTTGCTGTTCCAGGTTTACGACGACGCGGTCGCGAACAACGACTTCGACAACCCGTACCGCGTGCCGGTGCCGATGCCCGGCGAATCGGTGGGTTACGTGCTCTCCGGTGACACCATCGAGGAACTCGCCGCCGCTCTGGACGCCAGGCTCGCCGAGCTGTCCGATCGCACCGGCGGGGTCCGGCTCGACGACGGTTTCGCCGCGCGGCTGCGGGCGACGATCACCCGTTTCGACAGGCTCGCCGAGTCCGATGTGGACGAAGACTTCGGCCGGGGCGAGTCACCGATCCAGCGGGCGTGGATCGGGCCGCCGCGCCATCACGGCATGGCGAACCCGACGATGCACCCGTTCGCGGGCACCGGTCCGTACCACGCGATCATCCTGGGCGCCGGGATGCTCGACACCAAGGGCGGTCCGCGCATCGACGCGCAGGGCCGCGTCCTCGATGTGCGTGGCGAGCCCATTCGCGGCCTGTACGGGGCGGGCAACTGCGTCGCCTCACCGGCCGCTCAGGCCTACTGGTCGGCCGGCGCCACTCTCGGCGTCGCGCTCACGTTCGGCTACATCGCCGGACGCGGCGCGGCTGCCGAACAGGTCAGTGACTTCGACGGCGCGTTCTGAGGGGAAAAGTCAGAGCGTGAGCGCCCCGTCGAGCAGAGTGGCGGCGGCGGCCTTGGCCGCCCTCGCGCCGTGCCGGCCGCGATCCATCCGCGTCGATTGTGCGGCGCCGTCCCAGAGCAAATGCAGCTGACGTCCGAGGGTTGCCGGATCCGCGGCGCCGGCCTGCGACACGAGCGCCGTCAAGACCTCCCGCAGCCACGCCCGGTACGCGTCGGCCGCCGCGTCCGCGCTCGGGGCATGGGCCTCGGCGGTCGCGTTGGCGAACGGGCAGCCCCGGTACTCGGGATCGCCGGCGAGCTTGATCTGGATGTCGAACACCGCGAGCAGTTGGTCGCGCGGCGAGCGACGGCGGTCGATCGCCCGCTCGACGCGCTCGCGCATCTCACGGTGGCGGACCGCCAGATAGGCGGCGATCAACGCGTCCTTGGAGCCGAAGGTGCTGTAGAGGGTCGCCTTGGCGACTCCGGCCTCGGCGATGACCCGATCGATCCCGACCGTGTGCACGCCCTCCCGGTAGAAGAGCTCGGTCGCGGCGGCCAGCAGCCGTTCATGCGGGGTCGCGGGGGCGGTCACGGATGCACCCTAACGCCGGCTCGCAGCGTCGCGCCGAGAGCGATCGAGCTGAGGACGGCGAGCGCGATGGCCAGTTCGACGGTGACCGCGGTCAGCGAGGCGCCAGCGCTCAGCAGCGCTCCCGGGATGACCGCGGTCCCCAAGCCGCCGTAGGCGACCACGAACACCGCGGACAGCAGAGCCGGCCGCTCGTCGTCGGTCGCGAGCGGCGCCAGGCTGCGGATCGGCCCCTGGAACCCCGCGCCGAAGCCGATGCCGGCGACCGCGCTGGCCACCAGATAGAGCCCGGCGCTGCCGAGTTCGATCGCCACGATGGTCGCGCCGAGGCCGGCGAGCGTGCTCACCGCGCCCGTGATCGTGAGCGCGCGACCGGAGGCGCCCCGCACTACGACCGTGGTGAGCGTGCCGGACCACAGGAGGACGAAGATCGGCAGCGCCGTCGGCCAGACGGCGCCGCTGCCCGACAGGGTCGTGTACAGAGCCGGACTGAGCGCGGCATAGAAGCCCGAGAGCGCCCACACCGCGAACACGACGGGCGCGGTGGCGAGGAACACCGCACGCGCGTTGGCGGGGATCGCGACCCGAACCCTGGGCCGCAGCGCGTCCTGTGAGGCCTGCCGCGTGCCGGCGGGGATGAGCCGCAGGACGATCAGGGCCTGCCCGGCCAGGACGGCGGCGAGGATCAGGTAGATGGTGTGCGTCGGGCCGGGAAGGAACTGGACGACGAGCCCGCTCAGCAGCGCGCCCAGTCCGCTGCCCGTCCCGGGCGAGGCCGCGCTCGCGATCGCTCCCCGCTCCGCGTCGGCTTCGATCATCGTCGCCGACAGCACGCCGAATGCGGCGCCGGAGGCGAGCCCCTGCACGACCCGGCCGACCACGATGAGCGTGAACGAGCCGGCGACGGCGAACAGCAGCAGGGCGATGATCTGCGCGCAGATCGCCGTGAACAACACCGGCCGGCGCCCGAACACGTCCGGCAGTTGGCTGAGCCACAGGAGCCCGGCGAGTACGGCCACCGCGTAGGTCGCGAACGCGATCGTGCCGGTCAGCGGGCTCGTGTGCCAGGTGGCCGCATAGCGCTGGTAGAGCGGGCTGCTGGCATTGGCCGCGGCGAGGAACGCGACGACCACCGAGCTGGTGAGAGCCAGGGTGGCCAGGCGCCTGCTCGGCGCGACCATACAGACCTGTCTGTCCATTCCTCGGACATTAACAGTATCGTTGCGACCTGAACAGACAGGTCTGTCTGATCAACGCCCACTGATTCCGACGGGGAGCAAAGCAGTGCCCGACAGCAGCCCGACGTCCTCGGCTCTCGGCCTCACCGCCGACCAGGTACTCACCACCACGCGCGCGGTTCGCAGACGTCTCGACCTGACCCGGCCCGTTCCGCGTGAGCTGATCCAGGAAGCCGTGACAGTCGCCACCCAGGCTCCGTCCGGCCGTAACCAGCAGCAATGGGACTTCGTTTTCGTCGAAGACGCCGCGACGAAGGTGGAAATGGCCAACCTCTGGCGCGCCGGGCTCGCGCATGGCAGTCCCGACGAGCACCACGGCCTGCCACTCCCCACCAGGGGCAGCTTCGCCTCTGCGGAGTGGGGGAGGATCCGGGGCAGCCTCGGCTACCTGGTCGAGCATCTGCACGAGGTGCCAGTGCTGATGATCCCCGTGGTGCGGGTCGCCAGCCGCGCGGAACTCCGCACGGTGCACGGGCAGGCGCACAACTGGGGCTCGGTGCTTCCCGCGACCTGGAGCTTCATGCTCGCCGCGCGGCAACGCGGTCTCGGCACGTGCTGGACCATCGGTCACCTCGCCTATGAACGCGAGATGGCCGACCTGCTCGGCCTCCCGTTCGACACCACCGTCCAGGTGGCGCTGACCCCCGTCGCCTACACGATCGGCACCGACTTCAAACCGGCCCAGCGGGCCGACAGCAGGACGTTCACGCACTGGAACCGTTGGTAGAGGCGGTGATCAGAGCGTGAGGCGGCCGGGGTGGGCCAGCTCGGCGGTGGTGATGTGCACCCGGGCCGTGAAGCCCGGGTGCTCCCCCACCAGCGCCGTCACCTCGGCGCTGTCGGCCGGTTTGCCGGTCGTGCGAACGGCATGCGCGACCGCCCAGGTCCGGGATTCCCCGGCGAGCCGGCGACGTTCCGGATCGCCGTAGTACCGGCGTTCGAGCTCGGCGAGGTCCCCGTCGTAGCGCCATGCCGAGACGAACTCGTTCTGCTCGTGGAGCGCGAACGCACACAACAGCGCGAACCCGGTCCGTTCCCGGATGGGCACGATTTGGTGCCACCAAACGAGGAAATCGTCCATCGAGTCCGGTTTGAGTTCGTAGCGGCGGAACTGCACTCGCGGCATCCGGGGATCAGCTCCGTTCACGACAGTTCGACGACCACACTCTTCGACTCGGTGTAGGCGTCGAGCACCTCGGTGCCGTGCTCGCGCCCGATGCCGGACTGCTTGTGGCCGCCGAACGGCAGCGGGCCGGCGCTCATCTGGCTGCCGCGGTTGATCCAGACTGAGCCGGCGTCGAGGCGCGCCGCGGCGCGATGCGCCGTGCCGATGTCGCGGGTCCACACCGAGGCGGCCAGCCCGAAGATGGTGTCGTTGCCGAGTCGCACCACCTCGTCCAGCTCGGTGAACGGCATGATCATCGAGACCGGCCCGAAGATCTCCTCCTGCGCGACACGGGACTTGTTGTCCAGCCCGTCGATCAGCGTCGGCGCGACGTACAGGCCGCCGCCGTCGATCGGCTCGGCGCCGGTCACCAGCGTGCCGCCGGCGTCGGTCGCCAGCTCGATGTAGTTCGTGACGCGCTCGAAGTGCCCGCGGAAGGCGAGCGGCCCCATCTTGGTCCCGGGGTGGAACGGGTCGCCGAGACCTGCCTTGTACGGCTCGGTCGCCTGGGCCAGCAGTTCGACGAACTTGTCCCGGACCGGTTCCTGGACGAAGATTCGCGACCCGGCGACGCACGCCTGACCGGAGCCCGCGCAGAAGGCCAGCGCGCAGATCTCGGCCGCCTTCTCCAGGTCGGCGTCCGCGAACACGATGTACGGCGTCTTCCCGCCCAGTTCCAGCGTGACCCGCTTGAGGTTGCTCGCCGACGTCGCCAGGATGTGCTTGCCGGTGGCGGTCGATCCGGTGAAGGCGACCTTGTTCACGCCGTCATGGGACATCAGCCGCTCGCCGGTGACCTTGCCGTCGCCGGTGATGACGTTGACGACTCCCGCGGGCAGGTCGGTCTGGCGCAACAGGTCCGCGAAGCGCAGCGTGCTCAGCGAGGTGTGCTCGGAGGGCTTGCACACAACCGTGTTGCCGGTCGCGAGCGCGGGCGCGAGCTTGTACGACATCTGCAGCAGCGGGCCGTTCCACCCGGCGATGGCGCCGGCGACACCGAGCGGCTGGCGCAGCGTGTACTGCAGCTGCGTGCTCGGTGCCGGCGCGGTCTGGCCGTAGAGCTTCGTCGGCCAGCCGGCGTGGTTGCGGAACACCTCGACGCAGTGGTTGATCATCCACTGGGTCTGCGTGTACGCGCTGCCCATCTCGAGTGACTCGAGGGCGGCCAGCTCGTCGACGTTCGCCTCGATGATGTCCGCGACCTGCAGCAGCAGCTGGGTGCGCCGGTAGGGCGCGATACCGGCCCAAGCGGGATCCTCGAACGCGCGCCGCGCGGCGGCCACGGCGGCGTCGACGTCGTCGGCCCCGGCGAAGCTGATCGTGGCGATCGGCTGCTCGGTGACCGGGTCGATGGTCTCGAAGGTCTGCCCGCTGCGCGCGGCGACCTCGGTGCCGCCGATGTAGAGGCCCTTGGTGCCGGTGAGAAAGTCCGGTCGCGGGCGGGCGTCGGCACGGACGAGCAGCGGTTCGATCATGTGGTCCTCCATCAGGGCGCGGTCGGGTTCGACTCAACAACAGTGCTCGACCGGCGGCCATCGGGGCATACCACCTGATGGGATGGTCGTCCGCGCGTCACCCGTCCCGTTGACCGGGATCAGCGGCGATCCGGGCCGCCACGGATCACAAATAATGTGCCGAGCACACATCTCAAGGCGGAGGTTGAGTGGCCCATGGCTGACCAGGACAAATCATCCGATCGGATCGTCGTCATCTCGGCGGACACCCACGGTGGCGCCGAACTTCGCGAGTACAAGGAGTACCTGCCGAAGGCGTGGCACGAGCAGTTCGACGCCTGGGCCGAGGCCTACGAGTCGCCCTGGGACGATCTGGTCAACGACACCAAGTTCAAGAACTGGGACAGCGACCTGCGGATCAAGCATCTCGAGGCCGACGGGATCGCCGCCGAAGTGCTGATCCCGAACACCATTCCGCCGTTCTTCCCGACCATCCAGAACATCGTCAGCCTGCCCACGACGCGCGAGGAGTACGAGCGCCGGATGGCCGGGCTGCGGGCGCACAACCGGTGGGCCGAGGCGTTCTGCAAGAAGCAGCCCGGACGCCGCCGCGCGTTGTTCCAGATCTTCCCCAACGACGTCGACGACGCCATCGCCGAGGTCGAGTGGGCCGTCGGGACCGGGGTCGCCGCGGGCATCCTGATGCCGGGCATCCCGCCGAACCACCCGGCCGGGGCGCTGTACGACTCGCGGCTGGACCCGCTGTGGGAACGGTGCGCGGCGCTGGACATCCCGGTGTGCCAGCACGAGGGCACCGGCATCCCCGACTACCCGGACCACCCGGCGAGCGCCGGCATCTCGTCGTACGAGCAGAGCTACTTCGCGCAGCGCAGCCTGTGGACGCTGATCCTCGGCGGCGTTTTCGAGCGTCACCCCGGCCTGAGGTACACCTTCACCGAGCAGGGCGTGAACTGGATCCCGCAGGCGCTCAACCGGTTGGACAACACGATCACCGCCGCGAAGAAGCGGCCGTGGGCCGACATGTTCTTCCGCGGCGCGTACGAGGCGCTCAGCATGACGGCGTGGGAGTACTGGAAGCGCAACTGCTACATCGCGCACCCGCTGCGGCCGGTCGAGGTCGAGGACTTCGCCGAACTCGGTATCGACCACATCATGTGGGGCTCGGACTACCCGCACACCGACGCGACCTCGCCGTACTCGCGCGAGGCGATCCGGCTGACCCTGGCCGGGGTCGGCGAGGCGGATGCCCGCAAGCTGCTCGGCGGCAACGCGGCGAAGGTCTTCGGCTTCGACCTCGAAGCGCTGCGGCCGGTCGCCGAGCGGGTCGGGCCGACCCTCGACGAGGTTCGCAAGCCGTTGGCGCGCAAGGACTACCCGGACGCCGAGTGGTTCGAGATCCGGGCCGGGGTCCGCTCCACGATCCTCGGCTGAGCTGATGCGTCCCACGGTTGGTCTCGCCGTCCACACCGCCGGCGGCCCGGTGCTGCCCTGGTCGTTCGAGCGCCGCGACCCGCGTCCCCACGACGTCGCCGTCGCGATCACGTATTGCGGCGTCTGCTACAGCGACGTCGAAGCGGTCCGCGGCGCCCGGGAGCCGAACCTGCCGCTCGTGCCGGGCCACGAGTTCGTCGGCCGGGTCAGCGCCGTCGGCGACTTGGTCACAAGCTTCCGGGTCGGCGACTCGGTGGCGGTCGGCAACTGCGTCGACTCGTGCGGAGCGTGCGAGGAATGCCTCGCCGGCCAGCAGAACCACTGCACCGACGGCGGTCCCACGCTGACCTACCTGGGCGTGGACCGGCACGACGGGCGGCGCACCCAGGGCGGTTGGAGCACCGAGTACGTCGCCGACGAGGCCTGGGTCTACCGGCTCCCGGACGGGCTCGACCCGGCACCGGCGGCGCCGCTGCTGTGTGCCGGGATCACGTCGTGGGAAGCGTTGCGGCACTGGGAGATCGGGCCGGGATCGACCATCGGGATCGTCGGTATCGGTGGGCTCGGGCACCTCGGTGTGAAGTTCGCGAAGGCACTCGGGGCGGAGGTCGTGGCGTTCACGCTCACGCCGGAGAACGTCGCCGACATCAAGGCGCTGGGTGCCGACGACGTCGTCGTGTCGTCCGACCCCGATGCCCTCGCGGCACAGGCCCGCCGTTTCGACTTCATCCTCGACACGGCGTCCCGCGCGCACGATCTGTCGCCGTACCTGCGGGCCCTCCGGCTGCACGGCACGATGTGTCTGCTGGGCATCCCGCCGACCGTCGAGGTCGAGACCCGCGCGCTGCGGGTGGGGCGGCACAGCCTGGCCGGTTCGGGGACGGGCAGCCCGGCGCGGGTGCGGGAAATGCTCGACTTCTGCGCCGAGCACGGCATCGTCGCCGACGTCGACGTCCTGCCTTCGACTCAGCTCGCGACAGCACTGGACCGGCTGGAACGGGGCGATGTGAAGTACCGCCTCGTGCTCGATCTCGCCGACCTCACGGAGAGGGCATCATGACCGAAACCGGCGGCGAGCTGCTGGTGAACGCTCTGGTCGGACACGGCGTCGACCGGGTCTTCTGCGTACCGGGCGAGAGTTATCTCGCGGTGCTCGACGCGCTCTACGACGTGCGCGACTCCGTGCAGGTCATCACCTGCCGCCAGGAGGGCGGCGCCGCGATGATGGCCGAGGCCGACGGCAAGCTCACCGGACGGCCGGGGATCTGCTTCGTCACCCGCGGGCCCGGCGCGACCAACGCCAGCGCCGGAGTGCACATCGCCGCGCAGGACTCGACTCCGATGATCCTGTTCATCGGCCAGGTCGGCCGTGGGGACACTGAGCGGGAGGCATTCCAGGAGATCGATTACCGGCGCATGTTCGGCTCGATCGCGAAGTGGGTCGGACAGATCGACAGCGCGGACCGGGTACCCGAGTACGTGGCGCGCGCCTTCGCGGTCGCGCAGTCCGGGCGCCCGGGGCCGGTCGTGCTCGCCCTGCCCGAGGACATGCTGACGGACACCGTCGAGATGGCCGCGCCCCGTGCGCCGGTGGCGGCCCCGGTCGAGACCTACCCGTCGGCCGACCAGATGCAGGCGATCGGTGACGCGCTGGCCGCGGCGCAACGTCCGCTGGTCATTGTCGGCGGATCCCGCTGGGATGTCGGTTCTATCAAGGCGTTCGAGCGTTTCGTCGCGGCGTGGGACCTGCCGGTCGCCGCCGCGTTCCGCCAGCAGGACCGCCTGGACAACGCCCACCCCTGTTACGTCGGCAGCTTCGGCGTCGGCGGCGACCCCGCGCTGGCCGAGCGGGTCGCCACCGCCGATGTCGTGCTCGTGGCCGGTGCGCGCCTCGATGAAATGAGCACGAACGGGTACCGCCTGCTGGACGCGCCGGTGCCGCGCCAGCAACTGATCCACGTGCACGCCGGTGCGGAGGAACTCGGCAAGGTCTATGTGTCCTCGCTCGCCGTCAACGCGTCGCCCAACGGGTTCGCGAGCCTGCTGCACCTCGTCGAGCCGGACGCGCCGGTGCCGTGGTCGGCGTGGCGGGCCGAGAGCCGGGCGGACTTCGAGCGTTGGCAACAGCCGCCGGCGAGCACCGAACGCCTCGACCTGGCGCGCGTCGTGCGCTGGTTGTCCGGGCGGTTGCCCGGCGACGCCGTGATCACCAACGGCGCGGGCAACTACACCGGCTGGGTGCACCGCTTCCACACCCACCGCCTGCCCGGCACGCAGTTGGCCCCGGTCAGCGGTTCGATGGGTTACGGGCTGCCCGCGGCGGTGGCCGCCAAGCTGCGTCACCCGGAGCGGATCGTGGTGTGCTTCGCCGGCGACGGTGACTTCCTGATGCACGGTCAGGAAATCGCGACCGCCGCTCAGTACGGCGCGAACCTCGTCGTGGTCGTCGTGGACAACGCCATGTACGGCACGATCCGCATGCATCAGGAAACGCACCATCCGGGCCGGGTCATCGGGACGGATCTGAAGAGTCCCGATTTCGTCGCACTCGCCCACGCCTTCGACTGCTACGCGGAGCGCGTGGAGACCACCGAACAGTTCGAGGACGCCTTCAACCGCGCCGTCGCGGCCGGTCGCCCGGCGCTGCTGCACCTGCCCGTTTCACGCGAAGCGCTTTCGCACACCCGGACATTGAGCCAAGTGCGCGCGGCCGGGAACGCTCACCGGTAGCCGTGGTACCGCGAGATACCGAGGGCCGCGGCACGCACGGCGGCGGCGAAGTTCGGGCCGTCGAACTTCGCGCGCATCGCGGTGATCGAGATCGCCGCGATGCTCTCACCGTTCGCGTCGAGAATCGGCGCGGCGACACAACGCACGCCCACGGTTCCTTCTTCGCGGTCGAAAGCCACCCCGAGGCGGCCGATCTCGGCCAGTTGCTCACGCAGCAGCTGCGGCGACGTGATGGTGCGGCCGGTGGCCGCGGGCAGGCCGGTCGCGATGATGCGTTCGACGGTCTCCTCCGGCGCGAACGCGAGGATCGCCTTCCCGAGTGAGCACTGGTGGGCCGCGATGCGGACACCCATCTGAGAGGCCGCGCTGGCCGTCTGGTGACCGGCGAGCTTCGCCGCGCACACGATGTCGGTGCCGTCGAGCACGCCTAGGTGGATCGTCTGATGCGTGGTGCTGTACAGCTCGGCCATGTACGGCGTCGCCTCACGCCGCAGCCGGGTCTGGGCCGGTACGAGGCCACCGAGTTCGAACAGGCGCATGCCCAGCTGCAGGCCGGAGTTCGTGCGGACCAGCGCGCCGAGGTCCACGAGCGTGCGGGAGATCCGGTGGACCGTCGAGCGCGGCAGTCGCGTGCTGGCACTGAGGTCGCTGATCGTGGCCCCGGCCCGCGACGACGCGACGGCGTCCAGGATCCGGAAGGCCTTGCTGACCAGGGACGAGTCGTCGGCGGTGGAGCCATCCAGCACCAGCTGGTCTTCGCCGGGGTGAGCTGTGAGCGTCGCTTTGCTGCCGTGCACGTCCATGTGCTTTCCCGCTTCCGTCCACCCGGCAATGAGAATTCCAGTTTCGCACGCGAACGTGATCTTCGGCTATTTCGTGAGCCGGGCCAGGGTCGACGCTTCGAGCCCGCCGGCGTCGAGGATCTCGCGGACGACCTCGGCGACCGGTGACAGTTTTCGCTCTTGGCCAGTGCTGAGGTTGCGGGCGAGGCCGGTGTCCAGGTCGACGTCGAGTTCGTGGCCGGTCACGGTGAGTTCGGCCAGCGCGGAACCGTAGGCCCACGCCGGAAAGCCCTCGTTGATAGCGGTGCGCTGGAAGATGGCGTTGAAGCTGACCGCGAACACCGCGCCGACACCTCGTCGTTGCAGGGCCTTGATCGCCTGCAGGTGGTAGTGCGCGTGGCCACGCCCGAACGAGGTGCCGGCGACGAGGAGGTCACCGTCGCCGATCTCGCCGGCGAAGCTGAGACCCGACTCCTCGAACAGGTGCTCCTCGGCCGCGGCCCAGTCCGCGGTGCGACGGAAGTCGAACCGGTTCGGCACGATCTGGTGGCAGCTGAACCCGTCCCCGAGCTGCCAGACCCGGCCCCTAAGCGATGGCATCGGCGTGCTCCTGCAGGTAAGGCTCCGGATCGGTGATGCGACCCGCCAGCGCCGAAGCCGCGACGACGGCCGGGTCGGTGATGTAGATGTCGGCTTCGTCGCTGCCCATCCGTCCGCGGTTGTTCTCCACGGAAGTCGTGACGCAGCGCTCGCCGGCTTCCAGCAGCAGCGGCGACTGGTTGCCCGAGAAGCAGGCGCCGCAGCCAGGGGTGGTGACGGTGACACCCGCGGCCAGCATCGTTTCGAGGTACCCACGGCGGGCCGCCTCGGCCGCGACGAGTGACGAGATCGGGGTGACCACGAAGCGCACCGACGGATGCACTGTCCGGTCACGGACGATCCGCGCGACGAGCGCCAGGTCGTCGATGCGGGCCGAGGAGCACGACCCCACGTAGGCGGCGGTGATGCCCAGCCCGTCGAGTTCGGCGACCGGGCGTGCCGACGCGGTGTTGTCCGGGCCGCGGACCTGGCGCCGGATCTGGCCGAGGTCCACGACGACCTCCGCGGCGTACTCGGCGTCCGGCAGTGGGTGCACCGGCTCGTAGTCGTACTTCGCGCGGCCCTCGATGTAGTCGAGCAGCGCGCGATCCGGCGGGAAGATCATCGAAAGCGCGCCGATGTTGTTGGCAACATTGGCGATCCCGAGCCGGGTGTCGATCGACAGATCCTGCACGGCCGGCCCGCTGAACTCGACGATCGTGCCTTCGGCGACGCCGGCGAGCACCTGCTGCAGGTGCTCGCTCACGTCCTTGGCCACGAAGCCCGGCGGCAGCTCCCCCTCCAGCCGCACCGACACACAGTCCGGCACGATCAGCCACACGTCGCCGGTCGCGAGCGTGTTGTAGGTGCTCTCGTTGGTGGCGAGCGCCAGGCAGTTCAGCGCGCCCATGGTCGCGGCCTGCGTGTCACCGCCCGCGAACACGGCGCCCGGCAGGGCCCACCCGTGCTCGGCGGGGATCTGGTGCGAGATCCCGTGGCGCCCGATGCCGAAGAAGTTCTCCGGCGGGATTCCCTGCGCGTCGAGGAACGCGCGCTTGCCCTGGTGCAGCGCGGGCATCCGGACGCGGTCCAGGTGGTCGAAGGTCATGATGACGCGCGCCGGGTCCCAGACCTTGTACTCCCCCTCGGCGAGGAAACCCAGCGGAGTCCCGTCGGTTATACACACGACGTCGACCGGCACCCGCACCGCCTCACCGGGCGTCACTTCACGGCCACAGCGGCGGGCCAGGATCTGCCCGGCCATCGTTCCGGTCACGGCAAGTACCTCCGCCAGGCCCGGGCGTCGATCGTTTCGTCGATCTGAGCGCGAACCTCGTCCCAGTGGGCGAGCGAACGGTCGGTGCGATCGGTCTTGAGTTCGACGAGCATGCCGCGAACTGCCTCGTAGGCGACCCGGAACGCGCTGCTGGAGTGCACCACGATCTTGACCCCGTCGCGTTCAGAGGTGTCGAGCTGGTCCGGCGCCGCGCGGTCGGGGATGAACGTGTTCAGCAGTGGCCGGTCGATCGCCGCCCGGACCCGGGCGACGTCGGACGGGTGCAGGGTGGCGGCGAACACGAGGTCGGCACCGGCGTCGGCATACGCGCCGAGCCGGTCGATCGCCTCGTCCAGGCTGCCACCGGCGGACAGCGCGTCGGTCCGGCCGATCACCAGCAGGTCGTCGTCGGAGCGGGCCTCCACCGCGGCCTCGATGTTCGCGACGGCGGCTTCGATCGGGCGCAGCCGCTCGCTGGTGCCGAGATGCTTGCCGCCGCCGAGGTCCAGATCCTCGAGGTGGAAGGCCGCGACGCCGGCCTTTTCGAGCAGCCGCACATTGCGGCGGATCCGCAGCGGGATGCCGCCCCCGTCATCGAGATCCGCGATGACGGGCAGAGCGACGGCGTCGGCGATCGTGCCGGCGTGCGCGACGAGTTCGGGGATGGCGACCAGCCCGGTGTCGGGCAGCCCGTAGGCCACCGACGCGATGCCATACCCGCCCACATACACCGCTTCGAAGCCGAGCTGCTCGACCAGTTTCGCGGTGAGCACGTCCGCGGCTCCGGGCGCGATGATCAACCCGGGCTCGCCTATTCGCGCCCGGAACTTCTCCCGTATCGCGGTCATGCCGATCTCAACCCTCTCGATCGCGGGTGAGAAATTCCAGCACCACCCGCTCGAAGTCCGCCTTGCGTTCGATCATCGCCCAGTGTCCACATCGGGCGAAGACGTGCAATTCGACGTCCGGGAGGAGCCGGGTCGGCACGATCGCGTTGTCCAGCGGCAGTACCCGGTCGTCGCGTCCCCACGTGATCAGTGTCGGCGCGGCGATGCGTCCGCTCTGCGCCCACAGCGGGGTCGGCGGGTTCGCCGGTTTGCGGCGGTACAGGGCGTCGTAGGTGCGCCTGCTCCAGTCGATGGCGCCGGGCCGTTGCGACTGCTCCCAGCGCCGTTCGAGAAGCTCCTCGGTGAGGATGGACTGGTCGAAGACCATCGTCTCCAGCCACGCCTTCAACGTGTCGCGGTTGGGATTGTCGTTGAAGTCCATCAGCCGCTTGATGCCCTCACTCGGGCTCGGGGCGAACACGCTGAGCCCCACCCCGCCCGGCCCCATCAGCACCAGCCGGTCGACCCGTTCGGGAGCCAGCAGCGCCAATTGAGCGACGACCCCGGCACCCATGGAGTTACCCAGGAAGTGCGCCTTCTCGACCCCGAGCTCGTCGAGCAGCCCGAGCACAGCGGGCGCGGCGAGCGCGGGATAGGGGCGATCCAGTTCGTCCGGGATGTAACTGTCGCCGTAGCCGGGCATATCCACCACGAGGCACCGGAAACGTGCGCCGAAGATCGCCAGGTTGTCGGCGAAATTGGTCCAGCCGCTGACGCCCGGCCCCGAGCCGTGCAGCAGGACCAGGGGCGGCCCGTCGCCGAACTCGTGGAAATGCAGCCCCGCCGACGACTTCCGGCTGGTCTGCTCGAAGGTCGGGTTCTCCTGGAGCGCGGTCATCAGATCAGGGCCTCCGCTAGGGGACGATTCATGGCGTAGTTGGCGAAGCTGGCCATCGTCGGGCCCGGCACGTTGATGGCGTGCACGAGCCCGGCATGCGCGTCGCGCCACAGGCGCTGCAACGGGTTGTTGTCGGTGCGCAGCGCACCGCCGCCGGATCGGGCGAACAGTTCGTCGAGTGCCTGCACGGCACGCCAGCTGCCGCGCACCTGGTCGCGGCGCGAGCGCACCCGCAGCTCCATCGGAATCGGCTGGCCGGCCTCGATCAGCGCGCCGACCTCGGCGAGGTTACTGAACAACTGCGCCCGGCTGGCCGCGATGTCGGCCGCGGCATTTCCGATCGCGGCGTTGGAGTGCGGGTCGTCGGCGTACGGTTTGCCGCCGCGCGGCTGTGCCCGCTCACGCTGGCGGTCCAGCACGTGGCCCAGCGCGCCCTCGGAGATGCCGATGATCGAAGCCGTGATCGCGTTCGGGAACACCGACGAGAACGGGTACCGGAACGTCGGCGGCAGGTGCTCCCGCCCGCTCGGGTCGACCACCTCGGCGCTGTCCATCGCCCGGTAGGCCGGGACGAACGCGTCCCGCACCACGATGTCGTTGCTGCCGGTACCGCTCAATCCGACGACATGCCAGCTGTCCTCGATGACCTGATAATCCTTGCGCGGCAACAACATGTGCAGGATCACCGGCGGGTCGGCGCGGTTGCCCTCAGCGTCGCCGAGGAAACCGCCGAGGAAGATCCAGTCACAGTGATCGCTGCCGGAGGAGAACTGCCACCGTCCATTGAGGATGTAGCCGCCGTCGACGGGCTTGGCGATGCCGCCGGGCATGTAGGTGGAGCTGATCCAGGTGTCCGGGTCGTCGCCCCACACCTCTTCCTGCGCCTTGTCCGGCAGCAGGCCGAGCTCCCACGGGTGCACCCCGACGATGCCGCTGACCCAGCCCGAGGCGCCGCAGCAGGACGCGATCTCCATGACCGCCCGGAAGAACACCTGTGGATCGACCTCGTAGCCGCCATACCGCTTGGGCTGCAACAGCCGGATGACCCCGGTGTCCTTGAGCGCCTTCGCCGTCGCGTCGGGCAGCCGGCACAGGCGCTCGGCGTCGTCGGCCTGCTTGGTCAGCATCTCTTTGCTCGCGGCGATCCTGTCCAGCACCTCGTGCTGCTGATTCATCTGTTCTCCTTCACGACGACTGTGGTCAGGATGGCCGAGGCACACCCCCCGGCGGGGCCGCGCGTTCCGATCACTGGTATGGCGCCGACCCGTCGCGGGCGGTCACGGCACTCCGGCCGGGGATTCGCCGAAGTACCCGGCGGTGAGCCGCTCCTCGTCCACGCCCGAGGCCGGCCCCGAGTAGGTGGCCGCGCCGTGGTCGAGCAGGAACACGACGTCGGCCAGGCCGAGGACCCGGCCGACGTACTGCTCGACGATCAGCAGCGCCACATCACTGCCGGCCAGGCCGCGGACAGCGTCGTAGATCTCGTCAACGATGCGCGGCGCGAGCCCGATCGAGACCTCGTCGAGCAGGACCACCTTCCAATCGGCCATGAACGCGCGCGCCATCGCGAGCATCTGCTGCTCCCCGCCGGAGAGGCTGCCGGCCGCCTGCCGGCCACGCCTGCCCAGCACCGGGAAGGCCTTGATCGCCTTCTCGACAGCATCTGCTTCGGGCACCCACGGCGGCGCCTGGATGCGCAGGTTCTCCTGCACGCTCAGGTTCCGGAAGATGCCGCGCCCCTCCGGCACCATGCACAAACCGTGCTGGGCCCGCTTGTGTGGCGAGGCGCGGGTGACGTCCGTGCCGGCCAGCGTGACGCTGCCGGCGCTCGGCCGGAGCAGCCCCGCGATGGTGCGCATCAGCGTCGTCTTGCCGGCCCCGTTCGGACCCAGCAGCGCGGCGATCGAACCCGTTGGCACATCGAGAGTGAGGTCCCAGAGCACCGTGGCCTTGTCGTACCCGGCCCGCAGGTCCCGCAGTTCCAGCGCGTTCACGGCGGTCATGACACTCCCCAAGCGGTTGCGTCGGCGGATTGCCCGGCCGGTGCGGGCGCGGCGGGAGGGTGCCCCTCGACTTCGGCGTCGCCGAGGTACGCGGCGCGCACAGTGGACGACGTGAGGATCTCGGCCGGTGGCCCTTCGGCGATCAGACAGCCGAAGTCGAGCACATAGAGGTAGGAGCACAGCCTGCTGACCAGCGAAATGTCGTGCTCCACCAGCAAAACCGCCACCTCGCGTTCGCGGACGACCCGTTCGATGACGTCGCCGAACCGTGCCGTCTCCACCCGGTCCAGCCCGGCCGACGGCTCGTCGAGCAGCAGCACGTGGAAGGGCCCCGCCAGGCAACGGGCCAGTTCGACCAGCCGTCGCTGCCCGGTGGACAGCGACCCGACGACACGGTCCGCGATCTCACCGAGGTCGCACAACGCGATCGCGTCTTCGGCCTCGGCGGCGATGCGGGTCTTGTCGGCCCGCGTGCTCCACACATGGCGCAATGGGTTGTTCCCCGCGATGGCTCCCTCCACGCCGAGCGCGACGTTTTCGCGCACCGTGCGGGACTCGAACAGCGCCATCTGCTGGAACGTGCGGCCGAGTCCCCGACGCGCCCGGGGGCCCAGACCGGCACGGCCGAGATCGCGGCCGTCGAGCAGTACGCGCCCGGACGACGGCCGGATGATCCCGCAGGTGGCGTTGAAGGTCGTGGTCTTACCGGCGCCGTTGGGCCCGATGAGCCCGGTGATGCGATTCGCGGGAACGGCGAGCGAGACCCCGTCGACGGCCTTGAGGCCGCCGAAGCGGACGCGCACATCCACGACCTCGACGGGGGTCGCGGCCGCCGGGCCGCCGGGACGGCGTGGTCGTGCGGCCACGGGTTTGGTTGCCGCACGGGTCTTGGCGGGCCGGGCGCGCTGGAAACGCCGGACCCACTTCGGCGCTTCGCTGTGCCCTTGGCGCGCGTAGACGAGGGCGAAGGTCGCCGCCCCCAACCCGAACAACAGGTTGAGGTAGTCGGTGGTCGCGGCAGCATCCAAATAGGACGGTACGAGGCCGATCCCGGCGGCGGCGATCACCGCGTACCACGGAGAACTGCCCGGGTTGATCACGACGAGCACGAAAATCGTGAGCGACAGGAGCGGCCCATAGGACGCCGCGGTCACGGCCTGCTGCCCCGCGCCACCCAGCACACCGGCGAACGCGGCGAGGAAAGCCGACAGGCAGAACACCAGTACCCGGGCGATGTTCACCGACACGCCGGTCGCCTCGAGCCCGTGCACACTGTCGTTCAACGCGCCCAGCAACCGGCCGAGGCGGCTGCGAGTGACCGCGGTGACGAGCAGCGCGACGAGCACCACGAGCCCGAGCACGAGGTAGAAGTACCCCTCGTCCGAGGCCAGCCAGCCGTCACCCGGGCGCTCCACGAAAATCGTGGCCCCCTCGTTGCCGAACATCCACGGCAGCGGGAAGAACAGGTAGGTCACGACGACGGCGAACCCGAAAGTCGCCAGCGCCAGATACAGCCCGGAGAGCCGGATCGCCGGCACGGCCAGCAATGCGCCGACCGGTATGGCCACAATGGACGCGAGCACGAGCGTCACGCCCCACGGCAGGTGGAACAGGTTGGTGAACTGCGTGAAGGCGCACACCCCGATCGCCATGAACGTCACATGGCCCAGTGAGACCTGACCGGACAGCCGGGTGAGCAGACCCAACGCCAGGAACAGGATCACGTACGCCAGGCTCAGCGTGTAGTCGGCCAGGTGGAACCCCGCGTAGAGCGGCGCCAGCGCGACGAGCACGACAAGCGCGAGACCGCCGGTGGCCTGAACGGGACCGGGCATCCGCCAGGCGGGTGCGCGAGGCGGGACGAGCCGGGTGCGATGTCCGAGCACCCGCTTCGGCGAGAGCAGCAGGACGAGGAACAACACGACGAACGGCAACGCGCTCGGCAGGCCGCTGAGCGGCCCGTCCGGGAAGAACATCGTGCACAGTGACGACGCGACGCCGATCGCCAGGCCGCCGAGATAGGTGCGCGGCAGACTGGTGAACGAACCCACCGCGGCCGCGCCGAAGGCCTGGACGACGAGCAGGGTGAGGGTCTGGCCGTCGAGCGGGACCAGCGGTGCGATCGCGACCCCGGACGCCGCCGCGAACGTCACGCCGATGCTCCAGCCCCACCGCCGGGCCCTGGCCGGGCTGCGCCCGGCCAGGTCGAGCAGCCCCGGGTCGTCGACGACCGCCCGCATGGCGAGGCCGGTCCGGGTCAGGGTGAACAGCAGGAACAGACCGATGCTCGCGAGCAGCACGAACACCACCATGATCAGCTGCGCGGTGGTGACGACCGTCGAGCCGATGTCGATGCGCTGCTCGGGCAGGAACTGCGGCACGGTCCGGATCTCCGCGGTCCCGTAGATCAGCGAGACCGACGCCTCGACGATCAGCACGATGCCGACGGTGGTGGTGACCTGGACCGCGAGCGGCGCGCTCGGCAGGCTCCGGGTGAGCAGTTCGAGCACGTAGCCCATCACCGGTCCGGCCACCAGGATCGCCACCGCGGCCGCCAGTGGCCACGCGAGGTGGTGACTGACATGCAGCGTGTAGAAGACGAACGCGGCGACCGTGGCGAGTGAGCCGTGCGCGAAGTTGAAGACCCCGGAGGTCCGGTGCGTCAGCACCAGACCGATACCGGCCAGGCTGTAGACCGACCCGAGGACTATGCCGATGACGATGTAGGACAGCATCCGCGGCTACTTCTGCTTGGCCAGGCTCGTCACGAGGTCCTGGGGCGCGCACACCTTCAGCTGGTCACTCGGCGCCCACTTCCCGTTTTCGATCTGGGTCAGGAACGCGCAGTTGGTCACGGTCGGTTGGCCCTTCGTGATGTTCAGCGGCGGGGTGAACCCGCCGAGGTCGAAACCCTGGGGCAGCGCGTAAAGGCCGGCGAGGACCGATTCGGAGGTGACGTTGTCGGAGTTGGACGCCTCGACCGCGGCCTTGAACAACATCCCGTCGATGTAGGCGGCGGAGAAGAACGGCTGGACGTTGCCCTTCACGCTCGGGGCGAACTTCGTCACGGCGTCCTCGAAGGCTTGGCCGGCCGGTGTCCGCTGCGCGATCGCGTCGACGTACAGCGGGTACCGGTTGTCGACGTTCTTCAGGCCCTGCCCGGCCGGGCTCTGCAGCACGTCGGCGGTGACGTTGCCGCCGCCGGAGACGTAACCGATCGGCATGCCGAGGGTGCGGCACTGTTCGGCGACCGGGCGCACCGGCACCTTGATGATCATCGACTGGGCGCCCGCGTCCTTGGCCGCCTGGCACTGCGGCACGTAACTGGGCGCGGTGGACGACACCTTCTGGTTGATGACCAGATCGACCCCGACATCGTGCGCGACCTCGTCCTGCTGTGCGCTGAGTGCCGCGCAATTGGGGCTCTCGGCGCAGACATAGGACGCGACCTTCGGGCCGAAGGATTTCGCGACCTGGAGCTCGACATAGGTCTGTGCGGCGGTGCTGGCGCCGGTCGGGAAGAACATCGGGGACGTGTAGAACGGTGGCGTCAGTGAGAACCCGCCGATGACGGGGATCTGCTTCTGCTCCACGTACTGCGACCACGTCGGGCTCGGCACGCTGTTGTCCGAGACGATCGCGCTGACGTGGTCCTTTTCGACGAGTTCCTTGACCTTGGCCAGCGCGGTGGTCGCGTTGCCGGCGTCGTCCTCGATGAAGAGCTTGACCTTCTTTCCCTTGATACCGCCCGCGGCGTTCACCGAGTCCGCCCACATCTGGATGCCGTCCTTGGCCGGGCCGATCGTCGACGCGGTTCGGCCGGTGTAGCTGCCGATCGCGCCGATCACGATCTCGTCCGGGCTCGCGGACCCACTGGAGCCGCATGCCGCCGCGGCGGTCAGGGTCATCGCGGCGGCGACGGTGACGCCTGCGAATCGGCTTGCCTTTGTCAACCTCGCTGTCAACATGTTTGGCGCGCGCACCTGGTCTCCACTTCTCCGACGGTCCGATCTTGCCAACCGGCGGGCTGCCGGGGCCTTGCGTGCAGAAACCGTAAGCGCGGTGGCGCGGCCTGCCCGGGGCGTCATCCCGGTCACTGGTACGTCGCTGGTTCGCCGCTGCCGGGCGATGGCGCGGCGGGCCGGACGGTGTTCCTGCCCACTGTGGAGGTGGCCGCCGTGTGCGCCCGCACGGCAACCGGACTACCTTTTTGTTGTGAAGACAGCTGAGGGGGGTTCGGGTAGCCGTCGCCGGTATCTGGACATCGCACAGAACTTGCTCACCGCCTTCAACAACGGTGAGTACAGCCCGGGAGACCGGCTGCCGGCGCACTCCGAAATCGCGACGCAGGCCAACGTGTCACGCGCTACGGCTCGCGAGGCGTTCCTGGCCCTGGAACTCATCGGGGCGATCGAAGTACGCCATGGTGACGGCACTTTCTTACGCGGCTCCGCGGCGAAAGTGGGTGGTGCGCACAGCTCCCCGCTCGACGTCCCGCCCCGTGAGCTGATCGAGTGCCGCCTGCACATCGAGCCGATCGTGGCGGGTCTGGCCGCCGCCCGTATCCCGGACGAGCAGTTCGCTGTGCTGGAGGGCATCCTCGACGAGCAACAGGACCTGGTCGACAAGGGTGAGAAGGTCGCCCGCTTCGTCGCACTCGGCCTCGACTTCCACACCACCCTGGCGCCGGGCTGCGGCAACTCCCAACTGGCGGACATCGTCCGGCAGCTGGTCAACTTCGAGCACCACCCGCTGTGGGCTTTGGTCAATCAGCAGGGCATGCCGGACGCCCGCTCCCGCCAGTCCCAGGTCGACGAACACCGCGCCGTTTTCGACGGCCTGCGCTCGCGCCACCCGGAAACCGCGAGCGGCGCGATGAGCCGCCACCTGGGCCACCTCGAGCGAACCTTGTTCCCCAGCGCCGAAAACGCGCGTTCGGCGGAATGACCTAGCCCGTGTTTCGGCGCGGCAGGTCTACCGGCCGTCGTCGGCAATGAGGTCGTCGAGGCTCGGCATGGCGGACTGCGCACCCGGCGCCGTACAGGCCAGGGCGGCGGCGTGGTTGGCCAGCCCCAGAGCTTTGCGTGGGTCACCACCGGCAGCGAGCGCGGCGGCGAAGGCGCCGACGAAGGTGTCCCCCGCCCCCGTGGTGTCGGTGACCTCGATCGCGCGCCCGGGGACGTGACACGCCGCATCGCCGCCCGGGCCCGCCATGACCACCCCATTCGCGCCGAGGGTCGTCACGACCTCGACGTCCAGCCGGCGCGCAAGCTCAGTGGCCGTCGTCCGCGGGTCCGCCGCGGCAAGACCGTACCGGCCGGCCAGCACCTCGGCCTCCGTCTCATTGATGACCAGGATGTCGACGGCTCCGACCAGGTCCGAGACGTCAGAAATGGGCGCTGCGTTGAGGATGGTGCGCGCTCCGCGACCGCGCGCGACACGCAGCGCCGCGGCGACGACGGGCAGCGGAAGCTCCAGCTGAGCGACCAGGATGTCGCCCTGGCGCAGCAGGGAACGAAGAGCTTCCACATGGTGACCCGCCACGTCGCCATTGGCACCGGGAACGACCACGATCGAGTTCTCGCCGGAATCGGTCACGGTGACCACCGCCAGCCCGGTGCTGCGCTGCACCCGGGTCACGGCGGTGGCCTCGACACCATTGGCCTTCAGGTTTCCGATCTGGCGCGCCCCGCTGTCGTCCACGCCGACGGCGCCGACCATGGCGACCTTCGCGCCGAACCGGGCCGCCGCGACGGCCTGGTTGGCGCCCTTACCTCCGGGCAGGCGTGACGCGCTCGTTCCCAACAGCGTTTCGCCCGGTCGCGGGGTCCGGGCGACTCTCAGGACGAGGTCCTCATTGATCGAACCGAAGACCGCGACACTCAACTTTGGACACTGCTCAACTGCGACTGCTGTGCGCTGATGGTGGTGATCGCGTCGATGATCAGGTTCCAGAACGCGTCGAAGTCCAGCTTCGTCGCGACGAGGGTGTTGAACGGCTCGCCGAAGGCCCCGAGAAAATCGGTGACCGTGTCGCCGTAGGTCCACTGACCCCGCGTTTCGACGGCGACGAACGCGTCCTCGACGTGGAGGATGTCCGGGTTGATCACCCGCGCCACCGCGCAGGCGTCATGGATCGGCGGGTGCGGCAGCTTGTACACCGAGTCGTAGGTGCCGCCGAAATAGTCGAGCCACGCCACGACCGTCTGGGCCAGTGGAGAGCCGATGGCGCGGATCCGCTCCTTGATCTCGGGCGTGGCAACGGCCTGGTGCGTCAGGTCCAGGCCCACCATCGTGACCTGCCAGTCGGCCGAGAACACGGCCGAGGCGGCCTCGGGGTCGGCGTAGATGTTGAACTCCGCGGCAGGTGTCGCATTGCCCTGCGTATAGGCACCGCCCATCAGCACGACTTCCCGGACCCGCCCGATGATCTTCGGCTCCAGCCGCATCGCCAGCGCGATATTGGTCAGCGGGCCGACGGGCACGAGTGTGATCTCCTGCGGCTCGGCCGCCATGACGGTGTCCACGATCAACTGCGCGGCCGGGCGCGGGTCGAGTTCCATAGTCGGCTCGGGCAGGGCCGGACCGTCCAAACCGGACGTGCCGTGCACACTGCCCACAGTGAGTTCGCCGTCGGTGGTCTGCTTGCGCACGAGCGGGAACTCGGCGCCCCTGGCGATCGGGACGTCGGCACCGACCAGGGTGGCGACCCGCATCGCGTTGTACGTGACCTTGGGCAGGATCTGATTGCCGGCGACGGTCGTGACCGCGACGAGATCGATCTCCGGGTTGCCATGGGCGAGCAGGATCGCGATGGCGTCGTCGTGGCCGGGATCGACGTCGAGAATGATCTTGCGGGGCATGGTGGTGGATTTCCTTCCTAGGGTGGAATCTGTGCGTGGCAGGCCGGCTCACTTCATGCCGGACCGGGCCAGACCGGGGATGAGTTGCCGCTGCAGGAAGATGAACAACACCAGCAGCGGGATGGTGGCGATGGACGCGCCCGCGAAACTCAGCCCCCAATTGGGCAGCTCGCCGGGCGCGACGGATTGCGCGATGGCGACCTGGACGAGCTGTTTCTCCGGGCTCTGGATGGCGATGAGCGGCCAGAGAAAAGCGTTCCACGAGAACAGGAAAATCGTCAAGACGAAGGTCACGAGATCGGCGCGGACATTGGGCAGGACGACCGACCAGAAGATGCGGAAGTGACCGGCGCCGTCCAGCCGCGCCGCCTCGTCCAGTTCGACCGGGACGGCCTCGAACGCCTGACGGAGCAGGAACAGTCCGAACGCGTTGGCGATCCACGGAATGCCCACCCCGACCAGGGTGTCTTCGATACCGAGCTTGCCGATCAACTCGAACATCGGCAGCGCCAATGCCTCCGCGGGAAGCATGAACGTGGCCAGGATGAGCGCGAAAATGATGTTGCGCCCGGGAAACTTGATCCGGGTCAGCGCGTAGGCGGCCGGGCAGCAGACCACCAGTGCCCCGAGGACCTGTCCACCGGCGACCAGACCGGAATTGACCAGCGCCTGCCCGATATCGCGCTCGGTGAACAGCTCCACGACGTTTTCGATCGTGGCGTGCAGCGGGATGAACGTCTTCCAGCTCACCGGGAACACGTCGGTGAAGATGGAGTTCTGGGTCTTCAGGCCGGACGCGAACATCCAGATATAGGGGCCCAGGAAGGCAACGATGATCACCAGCACGATGACGATCGTGGCCAGGACGCGCCCACCGCTGCGCACGATTCGCCGCGGCTGCGTGGTTGTGGGGCGCTGCTGCCCGCCGGCCGCCCGGGTGGACGGCGGGCCGGTCGTGGTCAGAGTCATCTCAGTAGTCCCATCGTGTCCGCAGCAACCGCATCTGCACGAGACTGATCGCCAGGGCGATGACGAGCAGCAGCACCGAAATCGCCGAGGCATATCCGGGCTGTTGCAGGGTGAACGCCGTCCGGTAAATGAGATAGACGAGCGTGTTCGTGGTTCCGTTGGGCGCACCGCCGGTCATGATGTAAGCCGGGGCGAAGGACTGCAGGGCGAACACGGTGATCACCACCACGACCAGCACCGTCGTCCGGGACATCATCGGGATCGTGATGTGCACGAATCGCTGGAACCCGTTCGCCCCGTCGATCCTGGCCGCTTCCATCAGATCCTTGGGCAGCGCCTGCAATCCGCCGAGATAGAGCACGGTCGCCATGCCCAATTGCTGCCACACGGTCAGCGCGATGATCGCCGGCAGCGCCTGTGAGCCGCTGGTCAGAAACGGTTGCGGACTGATCCCCACCGCGCCGAGCGCGGAATTGACCAGACCGTTCGCGTTGAGCAGGAACGTCCACAAGGTCGCGATCACCACGGACGAGGTGATCACCGGCAGGAAGATCATCGTGCGCACAGCGCCACGGGCCGGGAGCTTTCCGTTGAGGAAAACGGCCAGCAGGAACGCGAGCGGAATCGTCACGACAACGACGCCGACGGCGAGCAGCAGCGTCACGACGAGCGACTGCACGGTCCCGCTGTCGGTGAAAATCCGCACGAAATTGTCGAAGCCGACGAAGGTGGACAGGTCGGGATTGATCAGGGTGTAGTCGAAAAAGCTGTTCCTGATCATCAGAACCAACGGCCCGTACTGGAAGATCAGGGCCAGGATGACGAAGGGCGCCAGGAAGAGGGCTGCCGCCGCGTAATCCCTCCGGGCACGGCCTCCCCCGGCCGGGGCGAACCGCTTGGCGATTCGCCCCAGCGCGGATTTCTTGTTCGCTGAAATCGTGGCCATCGTGGGTCCTGTTTCCGTCAGCGTCCGCTGCTCAGAATGGGCTGAAGCTGCGAGACCGCCTGGTTGAGTCGCTGTTGCGGGTCGGAGCCGTAGGCGATGTCCTTGAGCGCCTTGGCCACGATGTCGTTGTACTGGCTGAACGACGAGGTCACCGGTCGCGGCTGCCCCCACTGGAGCAGTTCGTTGTACTCCATGTCGAACGGCGGCTCGTGGAACATGGGCAGCGAGTTGTACACCGACTGCAGGGTGGGCATCCGGATCGCGTCCTGGTTGTACTTGGTGACCGCGGGCGCCGTGGACATGGCGGCGACGGCCTTGGCGGCGGCGTCGGCGTGCTTCGACTTGGCCATGACGCCGACCGTGAGAGCGCCGGTCTGGACGATCGGCGTCTTGATGTACGGCATCGGCGCGTTGCCCCACTTGAACGGGACGTTGGCCTTCTTCAGGTTCAGCGCCTGCTCCCCGACGTAGATGTCGAAGCACGCTTTACCGTCGATGAAGGCGTTGGGGCGCCCGGTTTTTGACGACACCGCGGTCGGGCCGTTGAACAACGACTGGTAGAACTTCGCCGCGTCCACGGCTTCAGGGGTATTGAGCCATCCGTCGGCGGACTTGCCGTCGGGGGAAAGGGCGTAGAAAGTCTTGTAGGCGCTCGAATCCTGCGGCGCCTTGGGGTCTCCGGCGCTGCGCATCATGACGAGGTCGCCGTAAACCGTGCCCGGGGTGCCGTCGCCGAGCTGGGTCGGCGCGAGCCCGTAGATGTCGGGCGTTCCCGGCGTTCCCTTCTGGCACTTGGCCATCGCGTCGCGCGCCTGGGCCCAGGTCCACGCCTTGTCGATGGTCGTCGGCACGGTGATGCCCGCCGCGTCAGTGAGGTCCTTGTTGTAGTAGATGGTGAGCACGTCCTGCTGCACGCCCATCGAATAGACCTTGCCCTGGTACGACTGTTCTTTCAGAGTGGCGGGAAGTACGTCCTCCTTCCAGCCGGCGGGCAGGTATTTGTCCAGCGGCAGCAGAATGCCCTTGGACGCGTAGTCGGTGGTGTTCGGGCTGTCATAGCCGACGATGTCGGGAGCGTTGCCGGTCGGCGCGAGCACGCTGATCTTGTCGGCCAGCTGCGAGAACGGCACGTCCTGGGTCTTGAACTTGACGCAACCCTTGACCGAGTTGGAATAGTCGTTCAACTCCGCGTCATTGGGCACGTTGTTTTCGGCACGCAGGACGCTGAGAGTGATGACACCGTCCGGGCAGTCAGCCGTCTTGGGGCCGACGTCTTCACCGCTGCTGCACCCGGCCAGAACCAGCGTTACCGCGGCGCCGAGCGCTACGCCTGAAGCCATCATCAGTTTCGGGCGCGTCCCGCGCCGGACGGTTCGGACCGTGTTCATAACTGACTCCTTCGGGAGGTGTGCTGCGGGCGCGCAGCGCGGACAACTCGGGGAGGCGACGTCGTTGTCCCTGAGGCCAATGAGCCTGAGGACTGGTTATTCGGCCTGTGCCAGCGATCTGCTCAGGATCGTGTTGAACAGTTCCGCGTCGGCGTCGAGGGCTACGAATGCGTTAGCTGTTTCGCCGCTGCGGCGGGCGGTGTCGATGATGGTCCGGCCATAGGACGCGAAGCCGGTGGTCTCGACCTGTACGTGCAGCGGGGTCAGGTCCAGCACGTCGGGGTCGAGCAGATAGGCCACACACAACGCGTCGTGTACGGGGGCGGCGTCGGGCGTTTCTTGTTGCTGTGTCTTGGTGTAGCCATCGATTCGCTGCCGGATGAGGGCGGCGGCTGCGGTAGCGGCCGGCGTGCCAATTCTCCGGATCGCATCGTTCTGAGCACCGGTGACGGTCGCGCGGTGTGTGGCGTCGAGGGGGACGAGCACCAGGCGTTCGAACCCGGCCCGGAAGACGACGTCGGCGGCGACCGGGTCGTGCCAGATGTTGGCCTCGGCCGACGGGGTGACGTTGCCCAGCGCGTGGCTGCCGCCCATGATGACGATCTCCTCGACCGCGTCGACGATCGTCGGATCGAGGGTGACGGCGGTCGCGATGTTCGTCAGCGGCGCGACCGGGACGAGGGTGATGCGCCGCGTTGTGGAGCGGAGGGTTTCGACCAGCCACTCGACAGCGTGCTGCCCGCTGGCGCCGCGCGTCGTCGCCGGCACCGGGAAGTCGGCGGGGTGGATGATCTCCCGTGCACTGTCGATGTGACCGGGGAACTGGAACGGGATCGGCGCGAACGGCTTTCCCAGTCCTTTGTGGACCGGAACGTCGGGCCGCTCGATGAGGTCGAGCACCCGTAGTGTGTTGTCGGTGCACCGGTCCACCGCGTGATTGCCCCAGACGGTGGTGCAGCCGACGAGGTCGATCTCGGTGGACAGGCCGGCGATCATGATCGCGATCGCGTCGTCCGTCCCGGTGTCCACATCGAGGATGATCGGTCTGGTCACCGCGCCCTCCGCTGCTCCGGATCGTCGAAAATGTCCAGGGTCGTCCGGTCGATCGTGTCCAGGTGCTCGTGCATGTGTGCGGCGGCCGCGCTGGCATTGCCGTTCTCGATGGCGTCCAGGATCGCGCGGTGCTCGTCGATGTGACTCTGGCGCGAGGCCGGGTTCGGTAGCCCCTGCTGATTGACCAGCGCCCACAGTGGATGCCGCTCGATGTTGACCAGCTGGGAGACGATGTCCGCCAGCAGGTGGTTCCCGCAGTAGGTCGCGAGGTCGGCGTGGAACTCCAGACCCAGCGCCACGAACCGCGCCACATGCTCGGCGTCGTTGACGAGCTCCGCCTGCTCGTCGGTGTGCCGGCGCAAGATCGCGATCTGCTCGTCACTCATCCGCGCCGCGGCCAGCGTCGCCACCACCGGCTCGATGTGCAGGCGGGTCTCGATCAGCTCCCTCGGCGGCAGGTCGAACGGTGATCCGGTGGTACCGGCCGCACGAGCCGCCGGCCCGCGCACGAACGTGCCATCGCCGTGGCGCACCTCGATGGCGCCGATCAGTTCCAGCGCCAAGAACGCCTCGCGCGCGGTAGCCCGCGACACACCGGCCCGCGCCGCGATCTCCGTATGGGCAGGTAGCCGCGCCCCCACCTCGTAGCGACCACTCGCGATCGCGGTCAGCAGATCCTGGGCGACCGCCAGATACCGGCGCCGCCCACCATTCCGCGAGTGGTCAGACTTCTGCACGGCTTGAAGTTAGACGTCCGCTCCCTGACGCGTCAAGACTCGCGTCGTCGCTGGACTGGGCCATATCTACCGCTTGGTTTGAAAATCTCTGAGCGCGCAGCAGGTGGCTTGTTCTGTCAGGCGCCTGCGTGTCGCAGCGTTCCCGTGAACGGGTTGCGTCCGCCGAGCATCACGGTGCATGCAAATGAGCGGACGAGATTCCCGGGGCCAGTGTTCTCGTACTGCCAGCTGTACCCGGACGTGTACCGGCTATCGGTGCCGCCGGTCCACGCCTGCGCGGCGGACGGGCAGAGTTGGTCGTCGAGCGCCCGAATCTGCTCGATCGTCGGCGTGGTCGCGAACAGATCCGTCAAGCCGCGCACGAGGGTGACCTCGGCCGAGTGCGGACCTGAGCACGGCACGATGATGATCGAGCGCAGATTCGGTGTCACGGCCAGGCATGTCCCGACCTTGACCGTGGCGAACACGTCGGCACTGGTGGCGTCAGGACCAGCGGATGGCAGCGTTGCGGCCGCTGCCCACGGCAGCCGCTTTACCGCCGAGGTGATCGGGGCAGGTGCGATCGGGGCAGGTGCAATCGGCCGCGGGGCGGACGTGATCGGGGGCGGTGCGGCGGGCGCGTTGCCGCCACTCGGGGGCGCGATCGGAGCGCTCGCGATGGGAGTCTTCACGTCGTTGGCGCCATCGCCCGCCGTTGAGATCTGCGGTACCAACACACGGATCGCGGTCACAGCCAAGGCAAGAATGAGAACGCCACCCAGACCCGACGCGGCCTGCGCCGCGGCGGCAGCGAATACCGGCCGGCAGCGGGTTCTTCCTGCTCCGGTGGCGCCCAGGTCCGCCACGCCGTAGGGCCATTCTCCGCCGGCGGCGTCTTGTAGCGCCGCGTGTTGCGCTCGGAGCGCTTCGCAGCCTCCACCCAAGCGTCGTCGAAGTTCGGCAACGCAGGGCCTTCGTTGTCGTCCCGCCCCGCAGATTTCCCCATACTCAAACAGTAAACACAGGCCCATCACGGACATACCCCCTCGCGACCCCCAGGACCGATCGCTAACCAGATCGTCATGCGGCGTTCAACAGCCACTCCCCCAGACCTGTCGCGGCGCCAGGCGTAAATTATGAGGGGTAGTCGCCGGGAGCCGCCAGAACGCGGTAGTGGTAGCTATCGCCTTCGTCATGGTCTTTCGTTATGGCGAACCCTGCCGTGAGCAGAATGTCGAACACGGCTTGCTTCATGACGGTCTTGATGTCGACGCGATAGCGAAGAGCGACCATTCGTCTTTCTTCGGTGGCGTCTTCAGGTATGTATGCGCTATCAAAATCGATGCCAACCGCCCAGCCGATAGTTACTCCAAACGGATTGTCTGTATTGATCATTATCAGCACGCCAGGGATGCCCCATGGCGGATCTTGAGGAGCGAGGATGCGACTGGGAATCCCTGCATTGGTTAGCGCAGAATTCACCCGGCCCGCAAGTTGGCGCCATTGGTCCACAATTTCGCCGTAACCATCCGGGAGCGGCAAATGTTGAGAAACGACGGTCCAGTATATCTTTCGGGGGTCGACAACCTTCATAGTGATCATACTACTGTGCGATCTCTACAGGATGCCGAGAGCCATTTGACCCAGAATTGGACGGCTACATCTACTCAAAGCTTGCCCCGAAGGAGAAGTTGACAGATGGCCGCCGAGCATTTCGGCGCCGAAGGTGATCCCGCGTCCGGCGGCGCTGGCTGGGCCTGCTCGCCGTGCGCTGACACTTGCGGCACGCACGCGTCTCGGCGTGGCTGCGCGGCGACGGGTGGCCAAGTGGGCGAAATGCCGGTCAGCCACGAATCGCCCCAGACAAAATCACCCCCGTGGCCTGTCTTCGCAGGTCACGGGGGCGTTTGCCCTGGTGTGGCGGGTGAGGGATTCGAACCCCCGTAGGCTGAGCCGTCTGATTTACAGTTCCACCAAGTTAGGGACGACTCAGGCTCATTCGGTACAGCCAAGTTCAAAATGGCTGGCCAGCTAGCTTCTGCACGGGTCTCGTTGGATAGCTCGGTATACCCCGGGATAGACCGGGTGGCACCGAACATGGCACCGAAGTACCCCACCCCGACGAACACCCGCGTACTCATCCGAGACGCGGGAATCAGCCGTGCCCGCATACAGGACCCGGCATAACAAGGCGGCCCTGACGCGGCGACTGCAACGCCGGCCAGGGCCTTGATCGACTGAGAAGGAGTCGACCCGATGAGCATCATTCCATCCCTGAAGGTCCGGAGAGAGGTTCGTGAGTTGCGGACCCGTGTGCGCACCCTCGAGCTGTCGCTCGACATCCTCGAGGCCGAGACACGCCCCGCCCGCGCGACCGCGGCTGCCGCGCCGTGGCCGACCCGCCCAGACGGCCGACCGGCGCTTCACGTTCTGCGGGGAGGCACCCGATGAACTCCGAGACCCGTCACAACGACCGCGCAGAAGCACGGCGGGCCCGAGCGAAGTTCGAGACGTTGCTCGAGGCGTGCTGCGCCCTGTACGGCGAGCTGAAGCGCGAGGAGATCGTCGACGGGCGCGAGGACCTCGGGGCCATCGCCGACCGTCTGCTGACAGCCATGCAGTTCGCACTCGGAGCGGAGGTCGCTGCCTGATGGGACGCCCACCGACGCCGATCGGGCACTACGGCAACATTCACACGAAGAAGGTCACGCGCGCGAAGGCGGACGACACCGAGTACGTGGTGTGGGAGGCGCGCGCGGCCTTCCGAATGAACGACGGCGCGTCGAAAGACGTGATGCGCAGCGCCGCCACGAAGACGGCTGCCGTCAACCGGCTCAAGGAGCGCCTGACGCTACTCGCGGATGAGTGCAGCGGCGGCGACATCACCGGCGACACGCGGCTCGCGCGGATCTGCGACCTGTGGCTGGCCGAGTTCACCCACGAGCACAAGCTCGCGGGGAAGTCGCCGACGACTCCCGAGACCTACGGGGGTTACGTCCGCAACTGGATCAAGCCGGCGCTCGGTGAACTGCAGGCGCGGGAGGTCAACGCGGGTGCCTGCGACCGGTTGCTGCAGAAGGCGCGCGGCAAGTCGTACGACACGGCGGCGAGCGTGCGCACGGTGCTGCTCAACGTGTGCGGCTACGCGGTGCGTATGGGGGCGATGCCGGTCAACCCGGCGAAGTCGGCGAGGCGGCTGACCCGGGACTCGCCCCGGAAGGTCAAGGGGATGACGCTGCCACAGCGTCGCGACCTGATGGCGAAGCTCGTGGTCTATGTGCGCGAGAAGCAGGTCGACACGATGGGCCGGTCGCTCGGTGCCCGCGCCCAGGTGTGGCTGCAACTGCCCGACGTCATGGAGGCCATGCTCTCGACGGGTGCGCGGCTCGGTGAACTGCTCGCGCTCACGGGTGACGACGTCGACACGGCAGGCCCGACGGTCCACATCGGACATCATCTGGTCCGTGAGAAGGGTGTTGGGCTCGTCCGGTTGGAAGGGCGCAAGGGAAACGGGAAGGGCTCGGACGAGCTGCTGCTGATCGTTCCGCAGTGGTCTGTACCGATGTGGCGTCGGAGGAAACTCGCCTCCGGTGGCGGCCCGCTCTTCCCGTCTGTCAACGGCGGGTGGTTGGACCCGTCGAACATGTTCAAGAAGATCCGGGCCGGGCTGAACGATTCCGGCTTCGAGCGGGTCACCTCGCACGTGTGGCGCAAGACCGTAGGCCAAGTGCTCGACGAGGCGGGTCTGTCCAACAACGAGATCGCCGACCAGCTCGGCAACACCCCGGATGTGGTGGAGTTCCACTACCGCGGCCGGCGGGCGTCGAACACAAAGTCGGTGAGTGCGCTGGAGGGCATGTTCGGCGGGCCGGGCGACTTCCCCGCCGGCGATCTCGTCGCGATACAGCCGCCTGGGCCCGCACAGGAGGAGGTGGCTTCCCGTGCCTGAACTCCCGCAGTGGCAGAAGGACCGGTACGCGACGCTGCTCGACGCGTGCGGCGGCCTGGCGCTGTCGGACACCGAGCGGCGGGCCCTGATGTGGCTAGCGGGCTGGGAACCGCACATCGTCGAGGCGATCGCCGACCTGATCCGGCGCAGCCGCTCCGCAGCCGACGGCACCTGACCGGCCGACCTCCGAGCACCCGGCCACCGACCCGCGTGACCGGGTGTTGGGGGAGCCGACCGGCTCGCCACACAACAAAGGAGCGGGAGCAACGTGACCAAGAAACGAGACAACAGCAAGGACCGGAACCAGGATCTCGACAAAGGCCTGGGTAAGCGCATGTTCTCCGGGATCGTGACCGCCGCACAGGATCGCGCCCGCGAGGAGCAGAGCGCCTACTACCAGGTGCGAGGCATGGAGCCGCCCAACCAGAACGACAACAACCGGTAGCTCAACCGCGCTCACAGCAACACACAGACGGCCCCCGGCTGGCGACCCTACCGCCAGCCGGGAGCCTTGATCCACCACAGGAGTGGACCCATGCAGGACCGTAGCGCCGCTGAGCGCTCACACCAGCCGACAACGCGCACCGAACCCATCGGCGGTCGGATCGTCGCGTGGCTGGGATTCATCTTCGGCAGCCTCGTCTCCGTCGACGGTAACTGGCTGGCCTCTCGCATCCCGCCGCCCGGCGCGCCAGTCGACTGGACCCCGTCGGGGTGGGCCCAGGTGTGGGCGGCCGCGTGGCCCATCGCGCTGCTGCTCGCCGTCGAGGCCCTCGCCCGCATCCAGTGGCCCAGCGGGGTTGGTTGGGTCATCGCGCGGTACGGCGGCGTCGGAGCCGTCGCCCTCTTCTCCGCGGTGATCTCCTATGGGCACATCCGGTCGATCCTGGTGTCCTGGGGCTACAGTCCGCTCGGTGCCGCTGTCGGGCCGCTGGCGATCGACGGCCTGATGGTGGTGACCGGGTTCGCCCTGCTCGCCCATGAGCGCGCCGCTCGATCATCGACGCCGCCCTCGCCGACCGCCGAACCCGGTTCACAGGAGTCCATCTCGCCCCGCCCGGACGACGCGGACTCGGCCCGCAGCGAGGGCACGGAGCGTTGGGCGGAGGAGCCGACCGCGGCTCGTCCGGACGCCCCTGTCGAGGCCCGACCGGTTGTGGCCGCGAAGCCCCGACCGCAGCGACGGACCACGACCGCCCGGTCGGGCCCGGTGAAGCCGACCGGGCAGCCCGACCGGACCGATGACGAGCTCATGTCGCAGCTGCGCGCGATGCCCGTCGCGGAGGGTGCGGACTTGCCGTCCCGGACGGCGGTGCAGAACGCGCTCGGAGTCGGCTCCGGACGGGCCAGCCGTCTGCTCGAACGGCTCGCCGGCGAGGAGCGGCGGCCGGTCACCGCGGGCAGCGCGACCGGGCCCACCGAAGGAGGAGAGCGGTGATGTCCATATTCGACGTCGTCAACCGGCTCGGCACGCTGGCGCTGATCAGGTTCGCCCTGGTCATCGGCCTGTTTCTGCTGCTGCACCTGGTGCGGATCCCGCTGGTGCTGTTGGCGCGGGTGATCGAGGTGTTCCTGCGCCGGCTCGACCGGTACGCGACCCGCCAGGCGAGTCCGCCGGCCTCGCCCGTCAACAACTTCTACGCCTCATGTGGGGAGGAGAACCACCGTGTCCACGGCTGACCGCGACGTCCCGCCGCAGGAGCCCGACCGGTACGAACAGCCTGACCGGGCGTCCGTGCCGACCGTCCGTCCGGACCGCCAGGTGGTGACCCGGACCAGCCGGGCGACCACCTGGGTCGGATGGCATCTCGCCGAAGTGGTCGGCGTGCTGGCACCCCTAGTGCTGGCGCTGACGGTCTGGGTCGGTTTCGCCAGTTTGTCCCTGCTGGTGGCCATCGTCTGGGCGGTGCACGAGTACCGGACCCGAGGCGGTGCCCGATGACCGAGGAGCGCCGTCCGGACGAGCTGGCCCGGGTGCACTATCTGCCCGCCCGGACCGACACCGAGGTCGTCGACGCCGAGGTCGTCACCGATGAGGAGTACGCGGCGCTCCAGCGGGCCAAGGCGGCGGCCCGGTTCACCGGATACCGGGCGGACGCCGTGCGGGTCTACCGCGGTGTGAAGACCGTCGCCGGCCACGACCGCACGAAGACGGCGGGTCGCGTACTGGGCCGCGAGGTGTACTACCTGGGCCGGGGCGCGGTTGTAGCGGTGAGCCGGGTGTGGCAGGCCAAGACGAACGCCGGACTCCAGCGGGACATGAGGGAGGCTCGCGCCGCCGGAGACACCGCCCTCTATCTGGAGATTCAGGCACGCGCCGAGCAGGCGCGTGAGCACCGGCACCGCCGGCGCATGGAACTGCTGACGAAAGGCCCAAAAGCCCTGGTCACGACACTGGCGGTCAGTGTCGCTGTCGTGGCCGGCCTTCTGCTCGTGCTCGGCTTGGTCCTCGCGGTGGCCCAAGGCGACGTGGACATAGTCCTGGCCCCGATCAAGGGCGCGATCGACGCGATCACCTGGACGTACTGGCTCGTGGTCACCTGGGGTTTCCTGCTGCTCACCGCCGCCGGGGTCATCTCAATCGCGGCCCTGCGGTGGCTGGGCAAGCACCACTCGACGCTCCCGGCCTGGGCGGCACCGGCCGACACCGAACCAGGCCGGGGCCGCGATGTCGTGCCGGACGAGGGCGCGATCGTGGCCGCGCTGCGGGCGCTGGGGTACGGGCCACTGAACAATGCCTTCAAGGAAGGGTGGAGTCCGCGGTGGGTGTCGGCGACAACCCGGGTGGGGCGCGGCTATCACACACAGCTGCTGCTGCCCCGTGCCGTGCCGGTGGAGGAGATCGCCAAGCGCAAGAACGTGCTCGCCCATAACCTGCTGCGCAAGCCCGTCGAAGTCTGGCCGACCGAGCCCAAGGAACAGCCCGGCGTGCTGGACCTTTGGGTCGCTGACCAGGGCATTCTCACCGAGCAGGTCGCGCCGTGGCCGTTGCTGACCGAGGGCGAGTGCGACTACTTCAAGGGCGTCCCGGTCGCGGTCGACGCGCGTGGCGACCAGATCATCGGACGGCTCATGGCCGCGAACTACCTGATCGCCGGAATCATGGGCTCGGGCAAGTCCTCTCTGGTCATCTGCTTGCTGCTGGGCGCGATGCTGGACCCGCTGGTCGACATCGCGGTGCACGTGCTGGCCTACAACGTCGACTACGACGCGATGCGGCCGCGACTGTCGAGCCTGGTCAAGGGTGACGAGGAGGAACACATCGAGGCCGCTATGGAGACGCTGCGCGGCCTGGTCAGCGAGGTGTCCGAGCGCGGCCGGATCCTCGAAGAGCTGGGCGGTGAGGAAGCCAAGCTCACCCGTGAGATCGCCGCGCGGGACCCGCGGATGCGCCCGCGCGTCGTGGTGTTCGACGAGGTGCACGAGCTGTTCACGCACAAGAAGCATGGCGAGGAAGCCAAGGAACTTGCGCTCAAGGTGACCAAGAAGGCGCGCAAGACCGGGATCACGCTGCTGTGGATCACTCCGGACGCCGACGCCGCGAGCCTGCCGCGCGGGATCTCCAAGACCGCCTCGCACCGGGTCGCGTTCGCGATCAACGACCACCAGGGCAACGACGCGATCCTGGGCACCGGGATGCACAAGCGCGGCTACTCCGCGACGACGCTGGTCGCGGGCGAGGACGTCGGCACCGCGATGGCCGCCGGGTTCGCCAAGACGCCCGGCCTGATCCGGGCGTTCTACGTGCGGAAAGAGAAGGGCGTCGACGAAATCACGCCCGTCGTCGAGCGCGCCCTCGCGCTGGGGGAAGACGCGGGCATCAGCGCCACCGCGGCACCGGCGGCGGTCACACGGGACCTACTCGCCGACGTGGCCGCGGCGCTCGGCGGCGACGACGCACCCCGAGCGACCGATGTGGCGGCCCGGCTGCGCGAGCTGGCGCCTCGCTGGCAGGGCTATCAGTCGCTCACCGGCGAGCGACTCGCCGGGCAACTGGAGGGCCTCGGCGTGAAGCGCGGGGCGAAGGACGGCTACACGGTCGTGCGCGCCGCACGAGTCCGCCACGCCCTCGCCGAGCGCGAAGTGGACGACCAGTAGGAACCCTGGAACACCGCCCGCAGATGGTGTTCCGGGGCCCGCCCGTTCGACTTGCTTGACCCACTTTCTGGTGTTTTCGCAGGTCAAACCGAGTGGATCGGACGAGTGAGCCGCCGAGTGGATTTCCACTCCCCACCCGGCGGGTCACTCGCCGAATCACTCGGCCCCAGCACGGCCAGCCGCACCCTTCCCAACCCCTGGAGCACCCCATAACCTCGCTCGTGCTCATCGCCCTGGCCGCGCTCGCGGCTTACACCGTCGCCTGCATCATGTGGCCACTCCGCTCGTGCTCGAGCTGCCGCGGCAGCGGACAGCAGGCGCTCGCCGCCGGGCGCGCGTGGCGGCGGTGCGGGCGCTGCGGCGGCACCCGTGAACGGGTCCTGTTTGGCTGTCTCCTGTAAAGCGCGATCTCCAGCGGCGCTGGCCGCGTGACGGAGTTGCAACGCAGCTCCACACGACCCGGTGATCAGCCGCCACCAGCGTTAACGGACCGCGCGTGACCTGCGACGGCGCAACTGTCCGGTGGTCGTCCAGGCCACAGTCGTCCCCCTCACTGTGGAGGTTCCGTCATGGCACTCAGTCGTCTCGCCCCGCAGTTCGCCGCCGAGATCCATCAGCACGACTGGTCGGATGCGCCCTACCGCCTCGACCGCGCGGGCCACCAGCGCGAGCACGACCTGCCCAACGATGTCCCGCAGATGTCGCCAGAGGAGACCGACAGGATTCGCACGAACGTCATGTGGGTCGTCGCGCAGGTGCTCGGCTACCAGGATCCGAACTTCGACCCGTACGAGTTCGCCGACGCTGCCGGTGTCCGGACCAAGACCCGCTCGGGCCACAAGGACGGCTACATCATGGCCGGTCTCCGGATCGCTCACGAGCCCGAACTGAAGGGACATTATGCCCGGCCGGGCACGTGGGACACCTACGACGAGTGATCGTCCGGCTGCCGCGCGCCCTACCCAGCATGGTCGCGCAGCAGCCGATCAATCAGTGCCTACCGCTACGGCTCCAGGGCCACGCATGGCCAATAGCCGGGTCGTCGAGCCACACCCGGTTGACGCCATCAGAAGCAACGGTGACGCCGAGCCGATCCCATCCCGGGCGGCCGGCGTCGACCCACCGCGCGTAGGCGGCCTCGACCGGCTCCCAGAGGGCAGTGCCTCCGGTCTCGGTCACCGTGTTGTTGGCGAGGTCGATCCGCGCCCGGGAGCCGTCCGGGGCGCTCAGCGTGGCCGCGACGGGCTGCCGGGTGCCCGGGTCCAGGATCGCGCCGTGCCGCACACCCTCGGGCAGGCCGTGCAGTTGCGCGAGGAACCACACCACCGGCTCGGTTTGCCACGGCATCGCGGGCGCGATCGTGGTGCGCTCCCGCCGAGCACCGACTACGGCCGCGGCGGCCTGCGGTGCGGCGGTCGCGTGCAGATGGCGCATGAGCATGAATGTCGCCATGCGGGGAAGGAACCGGCCCTCAAGGCCGCCGTCGGCGGTGCGATGCAGGTGCACAAGGTTGCCCGCGCTGGTCGCGAGTTTCAGGTCGACGAGCACCTCGCCACCAGGCGCGAGCTGGTCGGCCCACGCACGCGGAACCGATGGGACCGCGCACGTGGCGATGATGCGGTCGTACGGGCCATGCTCGGACAGCCCGTCCTCGCCATCGACCGCGACCACGGTGGGTGTGTAGCCGGCCTCGGCGAGCCGATCACGCGCCAGCTCAACCAGGCGGTCATCGACATCGACAGAGTAGACATTCCGGTCGCCGAGGCGGTGCGACATCAGCGCGGCGTTGTAGCCGGTGCCGGTGCCGATCTCCAGCACGCGGTGCCCGTCGCGGACGTCGAGGGTTTCGAGCATCCGCGCCATGAGTTCGGGGTTCGTGCTCGACGACACCGGTTCGGGGTAGCCGCCCCCGTCGCCGAGGGCGGTCACCAGCGTGCGCGTGGAATACACCCGCTCCCAGTCGTCTGCCGCGGCCCACTCGCGCCACACCCCGCCTGCGTCCTGCTCGAACACGGTCGGCACGAACACATGCCGCGGCACTGCGGCGAAGGCGTCGACCCACTCGGGCGAGACGAGATCGCCACGGTCGCGCAGCAGCGCTGCGAGGTCTCGTGCGTGGTGCGCCCAGCCGGGTTGCGTGGTCGTAGTGTTCACAGGACACCTTTCGCAAGAAGGTCGGCGAGTTGGTCGGTGATCGGTGCGCCGGTGGCGTCCTCGATCCAGCCGTACTGCCCGCCTGCATTGATCTCCAGGAAGGTCCACGTGCCGTCCGGGCCGACGACGAAATCCAGCGCGCCGAACGCCAGGTGCAGCTCGCCCATCAGGCGCAGCACGCCGTCGATGACCGGCGTGGGCGCGGTGATGAGGTCGTAGGAATTCGTGCCGTACCCGTGCCGCCAGTCGACGTAGGCCGCGTCGGTGTGCGCGTGGATCGCCGCGGTCGTGATCTGCCTGCCGACGACGAACATGCGCGCCTCGTATGCCTTGCTCGCCCAGTGCTGGAACTGGTGTGTCGTCATTTCGACACCGCGCAGGTCGGCCAGGTCGTCAGCGTCGACCCGCTGCGTGTGCGCGAATAGCCGCTGGCCTTCCTCGATGATGGAGATCGCGCCGAGCATTTTCGTGACCGTCGCCTGCTGCGAGGCGAATTCGCGCACCGCGGACGTTGAGTTCGTGATGAGGGTGTTGGCCACGGCGAGCCCGCAGCGCGCGGCGACCGCGAGTTGATACGGCTTGTAGGCCGACTCCGCGAGCCGGCTGGGATGGTTCACCCACAGCACCGGCAGCGACATCAGCACGCCGCCCAAGCCGTAGCGCGCTTCGACCTTCGCGTGCTCTGCCTCGGCGGCATTCAGTGCAGCAGAGAACTGGTAGGCGCGCGGCGACCGATACCACACGGAGTGGATCTCTTCGAGTTCGACCGTCCGATGTGGAGTCTCAAGGTGCCCGGCCCAGCAGTCCCCGCGCAGCTGAGCGGAGATGCTCAGCTGCGCGGGGAACCAACCGGTATCGATCCGGTGCACCTCAGCCCCGCGCTCCTCGAGCGCCACCACCATGCGATCGGCGCTCGTGTCGCGCTCGTCGGCCAAGATGAGTACGGACATGCGCCCTCAGTCGTTGTGGTAGTCCTCCGACGGATCTCCATCGGACCCGTCGGTGCTGCCGGTCGTCACGGCGGTCGGGTCGCCCATCTCGATGAGCGGCCGTCCCATCACATCGACACGCATCTGCCGCAGGTGGTCGTACTCCGCCGCGAGCGGCGCGGGAACACGGCTCGACTTCGACGGAGCCGCCATCCGGCGCAGCCCCCACGGACGCAACCCCGCCGGTGACGCGGATTCATCGGACGCCGTTGCCCCGCGGGAGAGCGGGAACTGTGCGCTCTCGCCCGCGATCGGTTCGGCGATGAACCGGTACCCCTGGTTGGCTTCTGTAGTAACCATTTCCATTCCCATCATCTCGGTGAACCCCTCTCAGTGGAACCCGGCTGACGCACGAGCTGCTGGACGGCCGCGCGTCAAACGGACGTTGGGTGGTCCTGCGCTCAGCCCCCGCGCGGTGCGGGAGGCGAGGGGCGTACGGGACCGTCCGATCCCGCGTCAGACCTGGGGGTCGCGGGCTCGGGGGCGATAGGGCTGCGGCAGACGTGGTTACCGCGGAGACATTCGTTCACCGGGCACACGAGCGCAGGCTCTCCGCCGCGTGGCCACCGGCGCGTCATGGCACTCGCCACGCCGGGCAGGACGCGCACGTGTCGTCGTGCCGGTCATGCCTCTCGATGATCTCGAACGGCGCGCCGTAGTCGTCGAAGTTCTCAGTTCGGCCGCGGTGATCGATTCGCCAACCCACGAGACTGAGCATCGGCCATGGCGGGGTGCGGGCCCATATCATCGCGGGTATCTCACCTTGAGATGTAGCCTGACCGGGTGCCCGAGACCACGGCGGTCCCGCTGCCTCTGCCGACGCGAGCGTGGCAGCGCTCTGAGGTGCGCCAGGCCCTGCAGAGCAGAGACGTCGGCGCTCTGCTGCGCGCTGCGCAGCAGCACACCGGAGCGAGCCAGAACAAGCTCGCCGTGGCGCTCGGTATGACGCAAGGCCGGGTCTCGGAGATCATGCGCGGTACGCGCACCGTGACCGCGCTGGACAGTTTCGAGCGGATCGCTGACGGGCTCGCAATGCCTGATGACGCGCGGATGTTGCTCGGCCTCGCGCCGGTGCATCCCGCCGGCCTGGACCACCTGAGCGCGTCCGGGCGCGCCGAGATTCTCGCCGTGTACCCGTCGCAGTCGGCCGCGCGGCCCGAGATCGAGCAGCTGGCGGGCGAGGCCGAACTGGTCGAGGTACTCGCGGTCCGCGGGCTGGGAATCATCGGGCTGAACGACTCGCTGCTACGTCGTCGAGTCCAGGCGAGGCAGGTACACGTGCGCGTGCTGCTGCTCGATCCCGACGGCGAGGCCGCGCGCCGGCGAGCTGTCGAGATCGGCGAGACGACCGGCGTATTTCAAGCGGGTGTCCGGCTGTCGATCGAGCTACTCGCGGACCTCGCGGCGAGCGGGGCGACGGTAGAGGGGTACCTGTACGACCTCCTGCCGACGTGGCGGCTGATCACGCTGGACTCGACGCTGTTCCTCTCGGCATTCGGTGAGCAGAACGAGGGCCACACGTCGCCGATGTACAAGCTCACCGGCTCACCGCATGGCGCGCTACACCGTGGGTTCCGTAGGTTTTCCGACGAGCTGCGGCGTACCGCACGCCGCGTGATCTGACCGGAGGAACGCCCGTGGCCGTCGAAGCTGAGCTGACCGCGACGCTGCGCGACCCCAACCATGTCCGCGCCAAGCTGGCACAGCGCGCCGATGTCCAGCGGGCGACCTACTCGGACACCTACTTCGACCGGCCCGACCACGGGATGGACGCCGACGGGTACGAACTGCGGGTACGCGTCGTGACGACCGACGACGACCGACACGTGCTCCTCACGTACAAGGAGCCGCCGGTCGACGGCGGGCAAGGCTCCAAGCCCGAGCACGAGACAACCGCAGCCGATCCCGATGTGCTGCGCACGATCTTCGAGGGCCTCGGCCTGGTCGAGCTGATCGCGTTCGAGAAGCACTGCGAGAACTACGCCTTCACCGAGCAGGGGCGCGACCTGCTCGCCACCGTCGTCGAAATCCCAGAGCTGGACGGGCAGACATTCCTCGAGCTAGAGACCCAGGCCGAGCCAGAGGACGTCGAGGCCGCGCTCCAGCTGATCCGGTTGCTGCTCGCCGAGTTCGGGGTCACGGACGACGACCTCACGAGCGAGTCCTACACCGATCGAGTCGCCGCCACCCGCCGGTAGACACGACGGCGGCCTTTCGCGCCTCAAGTGGTCGAACAGGGCTGAGCCTCCGTGAATGGCACATGCGCGCCGCCGAGGGACTTTCGCTGCCAGCAACGGTCGATGCCGTCACCAGCGGAGAGAAGGGTCACCGTTCACGGCCGCACCGGCGTGGCAGGAGCTGCAGCAGGTTCGGCGACGGGCGTCGTCCACGACGAGGCCACCAACACGCCGGCGAGCCATATACACACGGCCGACGAGGTCGCCCACTTCGATCTTGCTGCCGCAGGCGGCGCACACGCCTTCGTAGCGTGCCGGGAACTGGCCAGGCGTCGCTTGGGGTTGCGGCTCGGGTTTCTGCTTGCGCCATCTCATCATCGGGCCATCCTGCCCGACTCGGCATGCACTGGCGGCGGCCACCGAACCACACCCATCGGAGCGAACCCCACCGCCGGCCGGTAACGCGCAGCCGCACTTCGGCGACTATCGGCGAGCAATCCGCCTCCACTCCACCACCAACAGACAGGCGTCCACATGCTCTACCGACTCCAGCCCCCTGCCACCCTGACATGGTGCGACATGCCCCGCAGCATCCTGGAACCTGAAGCCCTGCAGCACGCTGATCTCGATCGGCTCCCCTGGCAGCCGACGGAGAGCCGGCAGTTCAGCAACGACCTGCTGCAGATCGCGCTCCGGTATGGCGTTGCGGCGAGTACGAGCATCGTGCTGGACGCGGTCCGCGCTGCCGATCTCGGCCGAGCAGACGAGATCCGACTTGCTCACCAAGCCTCCAATGACGCGCACGCCAAATTGCGAGCTTCGCAGGGCGACCTCATGGAGCACCTCCTTCCGGGCTCGACGGCTGCTGGCGAGGAGATCGATCGACGCGTTCGAGAGAGCACCGACCGGGCGATCGAAGAGGCTCTGCAGGACCACGCGGAGGATCTCAAGGCTCCGGTGCTACCCGAGCTCGCTGAACTCTGGACCCGTCTCGGCGGTGTCTTGCCCGTCGCTGATCGCTGACCCACGATCACTCCAGTCTGGTTGCGGGCCATGCCTCGGATGGCGGCTGAGTCACCCCCGTCGTTCGATCATGCTTGGCCAATGGCTACCCCGATCAACCCTCATCACGAGTCCGACGAGCACGCTGCCAATGCCAAGCAACTCCGGGACGAGGCAAAGGCTTCACCCGGCCTGGCTGAGTCAGCACTGTGGAGTGAAGCACTCCTGGAGGCGCTGCTGTCGATCCGCGCGGAGATCCGCATCGCGTCCGACGAGCAGGCTGCGCTTTGGCATGCGATAACGCGACACAGCAACCGATTGGAGGACGCAGTGAACGCGCTGGTCCGGGTAGCCGGCTCGGGCGGCAACCGGGGATTCTGAGGGTCGATATCGACATCGGCGTCCCAACCCCGAGTTTCAGTTGTGGCCGGATTCGGCCACGATCAGCGTCCCGTTACGTCGACCCGCTGATCGACAATCAGATGACCGGACGATCCGCGCTGGTCAGGTGGTGTTCGGTGCCGTGCCGGTGCCGTCGCACGGATCGGTACGACGAGGCCAATCAGCCCCCGGTCCACGGGGCCCGGGGGCTGATTCGTCAGCGTTCCTGATCTCCGAGGTCGTGTCGGCGCGCACGCCTCGCCTTGCACAACAACCTCCATGGCTCACGTCTTGACGAGACGGGTTTCGTCCAGCGGGTGGATGTCGGCTAGCTCGGGGCCGAGCTTGTCGCGTTCCAGTTCAAGGTCGTAGCGGGCCTGCAACGTCACCCAGAACTGATCCGAGGTGCCGAAGAACCGCGACAGACGCAAGGCGGTGTCTGCGGTAATGGCGCGCTTACCGTGCACGATCTCGTTGATCCGACGCGGCGGCACGTGGATCGATACGGCCAGTTTGTGCTGGGTGACCCGCAGCGGGTCCAGGAATTCCTCCTGAAGGATCTCCCCGGGGTGGATCGGTGCAAGCTTGTCAGTAGTGGCCATTTCCCTCCTTAGTGGTAGTCGCAGATCTCGATGTCTTCAGGTCCGGCCTCGGTCCATCGGAAGCAGATGCGGTATTGGTCGTTGATGCGGATGGAGTGCTGCCCGGTCCGGTCCCCGCGCAACAGTTCGAGTCGGTTGCCGGGTGGCACGGTCAGGTCGGTCAGGGTGGCTGCGGCGTTGATCATCTCCAGCTTGCGGCGGGCGATGCGCTCGAACGCTTGGAACTGCTTGACGCGGGTGCGGTTCCACAGCCTCTCGGTGTCTTTGTCCGCGAACGACCTGATCACCCACCCATCATAACGCGACGCGTTAATAACGTCCAGCGTCATGCAACCCGAGTGTCATCGATCTTGATCGCGCCTTGTAGCCGGCCACCCTTTCGGGAGCCTCGTTCGACAGGCGGTCAGCGGGTCCGTCGTCGTACGAGCGGTACACCCCCGTGTGCCGCGGCACCGAGCACGCACCGAACATGCCCTGAACTGGTCTTACGTGTCATCGGTCTGATGAACAATCAGACGGCGTAGGCCCAGACCAGCGAAATCGCCTGCCTTGATCCGCGCCTCGTCGGCCTGCGTCCGAGCGCGCGCCTCGGCCAGCAGCGCGGCCATCTCCTCAGGCTCCGGTAGGGGTCGGACGGCTTCCGCCTCGACCGCCTCGCTGACCGACAGCTCCCGCTCACCGCGGGCGCGGCGAATGAGATTCATCAGCGGCAGCAGAGCGGCGACACTTTCGGCCGTCATCCGCCGCGGCGGCGGCTGCAGGCGTTCGACGACGCCAGCGATCCATCGCGGTCCCGTCATGCTGGCTGTCCTCCCATCACCAGTTCGAGGTGCCGGGCCGTCGCCGAGCGGGCGCGGTGCCGGGCGATGTCGGTGACCTCCGCCGCGTCGAGACCGGCCTCGAGCGCCGCCAGCACGAGCGCGGTCTGCTGCTCGCCGATCGCGACGAGCCGGCTGTCGATGTTCAGCTTCGCAATCGCGGTCAGCACCACCGTCAGCTGCTTGACCGCGTCGGAGTAGAGCGCGACCTGGTGCCTGATCTGCTCAGTCATGCCACGGTAGCCGAGCGAAGTCAGGTCGCCGACCATGCCCTTGAGTAGTTCCTTCCACTCGCGCACCTCGCCGGCGAGCGCCGCGAGTTCCGTAAGCGGATCGTTGACGGGCGCGTGCGTCGTCGCCGCCCACACCTGGCGGGCTTCCTGCTCAAGCACCGCCCGAGCGGCGGCGTCCCGCACTTGAGGAGCGCCGCCGCCGTGGACTTTGCAGACCCGCGCACCGGCCAGGGCGTGCCGGCCACACTGCTCACCGGTCGACTTCGCGGTCGCCGTGCACTTCATCTTCGGCCGCCTTCCATGAGGTCCGGTCTAACCGGCTGGCTTCATGAGGTCCGAGTGGACGGTCAGTGCCCGCGCCGGGTGGCGGCGATGATCTCGCCGGGGGTCGCGTACGGCGAGAGGTCGCCGCGCGGGATCGCCCGCTGTCCGCCAGCGCGGCGGGCTGCGCGTTCGCCGGCACGCTGCACGAGGTGTTCGCCAGCGGTCTTGGCGCGCCCCTCCCGCTCGGGGTCGTCGCGGACCTGGTTCGACAGCCACTCCGCGATGGCGGGGTTCTCCGCACCGGCGATGACCTCGGCGAGCTTCTTCTTAGCGGCCGTCACGTTGTTGAGCGCCTCCTCCCGGCGGTCATCGGTGACGCTCGGGGCCTGCGCGGCGCGCCAGGCGAGGGTCGTGGCGTCGATGTCGCCGTGCAAACGCTCAAGCTGTGCGCGGTCGGGTTGTTGGGTCTGGGACATGGTTACTCCTGTCTGGTGGTGGTGGCCGGAGGCAATGTGCCGTTCGTGTGAGCGGCGTGTGGTGATAGTCGTCGCCCCCGTAGAAAACGGCGTCGCATGTTCATTCGACCTGGTCGAGTGTCGCGACTGGTGTCGCCGCAAGACGTTCACGTGGTGATGCTTGTGGGCGTGGAAGACGATGATCGTTTGGAACAGGAATCGTCGGGCGACGACACGGTTGAGGACCGCCCCGCTGCGGCTGCGCCGCCGGGGATTCCGCCCTTGGCGTACGACGCCGAGACTGCCGCCGAGCAGCTCGGGAACGTCCCCACGAAGGCGATCTATCGCTTGATCGAGTCCGGGCGGCTGAAGTTTATCCAGATTGGCCGCAAATACATCATCCCGCGCTGCGAACTCGTGCGCCTTCTTGAGGAGGCCGAGTTCAAGTGCCGCGCAGAGGAGGCCCGCTGAGGGCCACGTCTCAACGGGTTCGCTCGGAACGGTCACCGGTTCCGGATTGCCCACGCTAGCTCTCCGACGACCTTGTGAGCGATCTCGTATGGGTCCGACTGGGCATACACGGTGATTGGTGCCGAGACTCCACCACCCTGCTTCCCTGGCGTTGCACCGGATTGGACCATGTCGTGCAACGCCATGAGGGTTTCCGTCAAGTTCGGCGGAAGCACCATCTCCGGTTTCCCGGTGGAGTTGAGCGCCAGGTTGTCGAGCATGAACCCACCGGTGTCGTAGCCGCCCGGCTTGTTCATCGCGTACAGCACGCCACCCGCGTAGCCGCCATGCGCGGGCCCGTACCGGTTCCCGGCATAGTTGACACCCGCGTAGGTGTTGGCCATCGGGTCGACCGACACGCCGTACTTGAACGGGCCGGTGTTGCGGTACGGGCCGGCGTAGGAAGCGAACGTTGAGGCGATCGTTTGCATGAGGCCAACCGAGGGATGTCCCTGCTGCCAGTTGATGTCCCAGTCGTTGACGATCGCCGGGTTGCCACCCGATTCCTGCTGCATGCGGCGTTGCACAGCCGGCAGGAAGGCCTGCGGTAGCCCGAGTTGGGCCAGCACGGACTGGATGACCCCGGTCCACTGTGCGACACCCGCACCCGGGCGGTAGCCCGGGACTCCGCCGGCAAACCCTGCGTCGGCGGCCGGTGGCACGTACGCCGGCAGCCCGGGCGGATGCGGTAGGCCCATCACGTCGAGGGCGTTGACCTTCGCCTGGTAGGCGGCCCCGATGACCGACAGCGACGTGGTTTGGTCGACGAGACCACCGGCCGCGTACCCGGGGAGCGCTGCGCCATCCCCACCGCGGATCTTGCCGGCGTTGATGCCCTGTAGGAGCGGCATCGTGGCGGCGTTGACCTGTTCCTGGGGAACCACCCACTCGCCGCGGTGCACGACCCCTGCCGGCTCATACTTGCCACCATCGCCGGTGTAGCCGCCCGACGAGAACGACCAGCCTTTCGACTTCGCGACACTCGCGACCGCGGAACCGATCGCGGACAGGTCCACACCACCGACCGCGGTGACGTTGTAGCGGAAATCCTTCGGGATCAGCCCCAACTGCGCCAGGTAGCCCTGGGCCTGCTCTTTGGACCATCCGAACGCCGCCGCGGTGTCGTCGATCAGGGTCTTGTACTGCTGCTGGACTGGGCCGCCCTGCTTCTGGATCGCATCCCACAGGTTCAGGAGGGCACCGAGGTTTTGCCGGCCCGCGTTGCTGTTCATGTCCAGCGACCGTGATGTGGCGTCGTGGGCGTCACGCAACTGCATCTGGGCGTTGCGTAGCTGCACCGCGGCCTGGGTTTGGGACCACTGTGCGTCCCGCACACCCAACTGGGCCTGCTGCAGCGACCACGCGGCGTCCCGCACGCCCTGGTGGGCGTTGCGGAGCCCGATGTCGGCCTGCTGGAGGTTCCAGTTCGCGTCCGTCACCTGCTGCTGCGCTTGCCGCACGGCGTCGGCCGACGACGCGACCTGATCCTCCGCCGACGCCAACGCTTTCTTCGCCGCGACGACCGCCGAGGAGCCCTCCACCCCGGCCGCATCCGCGTCCGCGACCTGCTTTTGGAGTTTCGTGTTCTGGTTCTGGGCATCGTTCAACTGGTTCTGTGCCGACAGCAGGTCGAGCGCCGCCTTGATCCGGGACTCGTTCGCGGCCGTGACCTGCAGCTGCGAAACCGCCTCAGCATTGGCGAGCGTGATCCCCAGGCCCGCTGCGGTTTGCTGCTGGTCGAACAGATTCACCTGCGCCTGCCCGACCGACACAACCTGGTCCGCCAACTGCAGATGCAGATCCTTGAGATCCTGAACGGCCTGCTCGCGGGCCTGGTTGAGGCTCACTTGCGCCGTCCGCGCGTCCTCTTGGGCCTGCGTGTATGCCCGCTCCGCCGAGGTGACACCCTGCAACGCCTGCTGATACGAGCGTTGCGCCTGTTCCACCGAATGCTGGGCGTTCGCCACGGCCTCGTTCGCCGACACCACGCCCAGTTGCGCCTGCTCGACCGAGTGCTGGGCGTTGACGACACCCTGCCCGGACTGGGCCAGCGAATGCTGCGCCGACGTGACCGACTGGGCGGCTTGCACTTCCTGCTGGTGGGCCTGCGTCAACCGGTCGCAGACCGCGGCCGCGGCGTTCGATACCGCAAGCTGCGCACTGATCGCCTTCGCGCCGGTCACCGACTCAGCAGCAGCACCGATGTTCGCGGCGGAGACGCTGTTGACCGCCAACGCGAGCAGGTTCCCGTTCGCTGCCGCCTGCTGGAATGTGCCGCCCTCGGAGCCGATGATGTCGATCACCTGTTGTCCAGACAACGCGACATCGTCATACCTATAAATCACACCGTCGAGCATCTTCAGGTGGTCATCCCACGGCAGCCGGGTCGCATTCAGGATGTTCACCTGCTGCCGGTGACCATCGATGGTGTTCTGGATCATCCCGACGAGCTTCGACTGCGCGTCCGTGTTCCCCAGGTAGGCCTGGGTCAGCAACGGGACACCCTGCGGGCCGACGAGGTTGTTCACGTCGGCGAGTAGGTTCCGCTTCCCATCACCTGCGTCGAAGTCCTGCAGGCTCATGGCCGCGGTCTTCGACACATTCGCGTCGATCGCCCCGTTGGACGCCACCAGCGCCTGGGTGAGGTCCTGTACCCGCGACGTGTGCGCCGCGGCGCGGGCGGCAGCGTCCTGCTCGTGCTGGCCGAGCAGCATCATCACCGCGGACAGACCGGCCACGGCGAGTGTCGCCGGGTTCACCGCACCCTGCACGAGACCCGACACGCCGGCCCGGAACTTCGCACCAGCCCCGTCGGCTTCTTCGATCTTGGTCTTCACGCCGGAGAACGCGTTCCCCACGTCGAGCCCGAACTTGGAGGCGATAGTGGCTGTGGCGGCGAAGGAGCCTGCGAACCCGGTCACCTGGTCCGGCAGTAGTGACAGCACCCCTGCGGCGGCGCGGACCACGGTGAGCATCCCGGACACACCGGAGGTGAAGCCGGTGAAGAAGCTGTAGACCGCCGAACCGTTCGAGGTGAGCGTCAGGAGGGTCTGCTCCACCTCCGACAGTGCGCCCCGGAACGCGTTCAGGGATGGGCCGCCATTGTTGGTCAGGTTCGCGAACAACGCCCCGGCGAACGCTTCGAAGTCCCGAACGATCCCACCCGTGGTGGCCAGGACCGCCTGCGACGACTGGGCCCCCTGGGACAGGTTCAGGAAGAACTCGGTCACACCGGACCCGGCTTCCCGGGCCGCAGACCGCACACCAAGTAGTGGCGCGGTCGAGCTGGACGCGGCGATCACCATGCCGGGCAGAGCCCGGCTGGCCAGGTCATCAACCGTGTCCGTCAAGATCGCGACACCGGGGGCGGCGGCGGAGAACCCGGCTCGGATGATCGGGTCGAGTTCGCTGACTGTGGCCTGGATCTTCGACTCCGAGTCCAGGAATGGCTGGACCAGCGGAGCGGCCCACGACGCGGCTTCACTCTTGAGGTTCGCGCCAAGACCGCGCCACGATTCCGACACCTGCGCGTTCGATCGCAACGCGGTGGCGGAGATGCCGAGCAGGACCGCGTCCACACCACCCAACGCCGCGACAGTCGCCGCGGTCGCGACGACAGCGGCGGCGGGCATGCCGGCGAACATCGCCGCGAACGCGATCGCCGCGCCACGCGACATCGCATTCACCGAAGCCGACGTGCGCTGTGTCTCCTCCTCAGCGACATCGCCGAGCTCGGCGAGATTCTTCACCGCAGTCGTCGTGTCCACGTCCACCGGGATGCGGAGCTTGACGGTTTCCTCGGTGAACTTGACCAAGGCTTCGACGGTGGCCTTGAACTTGTCGGCCTCCGCCAGGTCGGCAGGGATTTCCTGCTTGAGCTGTTGCTCCAACGACGCGATCGTCGACACGATCTGGGAGCGGTACTCGGCCGTTTCCGGTGTCGTCGGGATCTTCAGCGCATCGCCGGACAACGCTTTCAGCGAAGCCTGCATCTGTGCTTTCCACGCCGCGTCGATCGGGTTTTTCGCCGTAACTGGCACGTCGACCGGTCGGGCGGCCTGGACCTGTTCCCGGATCGCGGCGAGCGGGTCCCGCGTCAGGTTCAACTGGGCGCCGATGTCGACCGCGCCGAACGCGTTGACGTCGTCCTGGATACGGGTGAAGTCCCCAGCGTTCGGGAGCTTCAGGGTCGTCGCGATCCCCAACGCCGCGCGCCCCTCGACATCCGCGCGGATCGCGTCGAAGTCCCCGTCCGCGGGACGGTCGAGGGAGGTTTTGAGCTTGACCGGAGGTTTCGCAGCGAGGGATTTCTGGATCCCCTGGTAGTCGGCGTCCGTCTGGTCGTCCAGGTTGACCGTGACGTAAGCCTTGCCAATCTCCACTCCCTCAGGCATCGGATACCCCCGCTGCGCTCCGCAACTCCTGGAGATACCGAGTCCGCTTCCGGGCGGTGTCGGTGCCGTCGCGGGTGTCCTGGAACATGCGCTCCGCGATCATTAGGTTCCGCTGGGCGGTCCCGATGTCGAGATGCCGGTTGTTGATCTTTTCGGCGAGGGCTTGGAACGCCGGGTCAGGGGTCCCAGTTCCGGTTATCCGGCGGAGGGTGCGCTCCTCATCCGCAGCCCGCTGCGCTTCTGCACGCTCCTGCGCTTCCCGCTGCTGCCACTCCTGGATCTCTTTGTCGATGCCCCTGGTGATCCGATCCGCGAGGCTGTTTTGGCCTCGGAGGGAAGCGCGATACGCGTCGGTGTGCATATCTTGGATGTATTGGGGAAGTTGCTCGAAGGGGATCATTTGGGTATTCCTGACTCAGGCGACTAGTTGGGCTGGTTGGGGTTCGTCAGCGAACAGGTCGTCGACTGAGCAGTTCAAGGCGTCCGCGAGCGCCGCGAGAACAGTGACGCTGGGGAGGAAGTAACCCTTTTCCAGCGCGTACACGCTGGCCGCAGTGCGGCCGATGCGGAGCGCGAGTTCTTCCGTCTTCAGGCTGGCGGCAGTGCGGCGTTCGCGTAGGCACTGGCTTGAGAATCGGCGAGCCACGGCCAGGTTTCCTTTCGCTGAGATGGGTCGAACAAGCACGACAAAGTCGACCCCGCGGTGGAGTGTTTTTGTTTGCTCACTCGGTACAGCCATCTCGGCGTCCCCTGTTTACCGTCCCTCACGGGTCGTGTAGCGGGGTGCCCCGTTCGCCTATGCCGCTGTTCGCGCCCTCACGGGCCCTTGATCGACAGTCTGGAATCACTCCGGATGTCGTTTCGATCAGCACAACTCGGCTAGCTCGCTCATTCAATTTTCTATCCGACATCTTACTCCGGATCGCGGCTTACCCGACACATCTCAGAACTTCGTGTCGCGAGCATCACCGTCGCCAATGACGCTGACGGGAATCTTCGCCCGCGTTACGAGGGTGCGTTACGGATTTCGTAACGCACCCTCGTAACGCACTGTCCGATGTGGATTTCGCGGTCAGCTAGGCACTGAGCTGTCGCAACTCTTCCTTCAAATTCGAATTGATCGACCTGCCGATCTCTGACCGGTCGCGGAGTGCCTTCAAAGCATCAAGGCAAACGGCTATCTCCTGGTCGTGCGTCTCCAACGCAAACTTTGCTTCGTCGGCGGCGAGTTCGGCCTTGAGCTTCCGGGACTCAACTGTTCCTTCATTACTCAGGAACGCACGGGCGTAGGCGAGCCGGCGGTCTCGGTCGAGCTGCGGCCGCTTGCGCCGCAGCTCAATCAGGTCCGTGGTCTTCTGGTCGATCTCCACACCGATCAGCCACAGCACGCGGGCTGCTTCTGCTGGGGTGAGCGGCGGCCCTGAGGTCATCATCCGTCTCCAAATCTCCCGTGGTTGGTGTAGTCGTGGTCTTCGTTGCGGAAGGGCCGATGACCGTTGCTGGGGGCGGGTTTGACGACGGCGGATTCCCAGCAGTCGCCCTTGAGCCACCGCTCGAAGTCCTTGCGGTACCGCAGTTCTGGGGTGGAGGCGACGTACGCGGGGATCGCGGTGGAGATCGTCGCGATGGTGGTTCGGCGCAGCGCGCGCTGCCACTCGGCGAACGCAGTCTTCTTCGCGCCCTTGCGACCGTACGCGACCCAAGCGGTCTCGAACTCGGGCGTGTAGTCGTGCCGACGTCGGCGTTGGCCAGACCGCGCGCCGTTCGACGCGTCAGCGTCGAACGGAAGATTTTGGGGCTGGTCTTCTTGAGGGCTGGTAGAAGGGATGGTCTTCAAGGGATGGTTGTCGGGTCCTGACCCGGTCTTAAGACTGGGTTCAGGGGGTCGTAAGACCGGGTCGACTTGGTCGTAAGACCCGGTGGACCGGGTCTTAGGTTCAGACCGCGTTGACTCGGTCTTACGCTTTTCGTAGTGGCGAGCGTTGATCTTCGACCGACGGGTGCGCTGATGCTCCGCACGCTCCTGTTCGGCCTTCTCGAGCCGTTCGATCACCGCGTCGTCGTCTACGGCCAACGCCCACACGGTGGTCATCCAGTCGGATGCCTCATCCTCCGCCCACCACAGGCCGAGTTCACGGCCGCGCTCAAGCAGGTCACGGATCGTTCGCTCGTCAACGCAGACCTCGCGCGCGAGCCGACGTTGACCGACCTTGATGTTCCTTCCAGTGTCGCCGTCAGCGTGGACGGCCATCACCATCGCCAAAAGCTTCAGCCGGTGATCGACGTGGCCCTTCTGGGTTCGCACACTCGGCAGGTCACGCGCCCACCGGATCACCCGGAATGGGTCCCGATCGACAGGCATGCTGCCGCCCTCTCCCATCCGTTGGTCCTCCAGCTTCCGCTCATGCCGCAACTCGTGGCGCGAGCGGCCGGTGACGACGCGCCCACGCGACACCCTCGGCGGTGGCCGCCCACAGGGTGTGGTCGCGGCCGCCGAACTTCCGGGTTTCGCCGGTAGCGCGGACGTGTCCTGATTCGACGAGCTCGGCGCGGCGCGATCGCGGCCCGCTTCCGTTGGACCGCAGCGCATGCGTGATCTCGCGGTCAGTTACGGGCCCGCACTCAACGATGTGGACGAGCACGGCGGCGCGAACGCTGCCGGTGGCGATGTCCGCCGCGGCGGCGTGCGACGTGAGCCGGTCGCCAGTGCGAGCACGGCCTGGGGTGTTCACGGTGACCTGCTGGTCGCGCGCCTCCTGGATGCGGCCGGCGAGCTCCCGGTAGCGGTCAAGCTCGGCAAGCGCGCGCTTGATAGCGGTCACGGGCGAGACGATGCCCTGCAGCCCCTGCTGCAGCAGTTGTTGCACGAGGTACAGCGACCCCGCGGGTTCGGGTGTCTCGGTCATATCGTTCTCCTCGCGATCAAAGGAATGGGGTTCGATCGCGCGTGCGTGCGTGAATCAGAAGAATGACGGGGCGACGTCGGGCTCGAGGTGGGGCTGGGAGACTCGAAGCCGGCGACGGCGGAAGCCGCGGTTGCGGACCCTGGCTATGGCGTGCTGTCGATGTCGAACGCGCACTCGAGAACCGCGCGCTCTGCAGCCCGCTGGGCAGTGACCGTCGCGAGGAGCTCGAGCGCTTGGGCGAAGTCGGGGCCACCTTCTGTGCGCGTGTCGACATAGAGCGCCTCGTCGAACCAGGCGCCCGCCGCGGGCCGCTCCGGGTCCGCCTTGTAGCGGTCAAGAAAACCCAGGTCCCGGACGACGATCCGGACCCCACCGAACTCGTCGGTGGCGGCTTTCAGGATTGCTGCAGCTACAATGGAGTCCATTGATCGCTCTCCTTTGTGATGGGTGTGGGGTTTTCGGAGGGCCGTCCTCGGGGCTGGGGGCGGCCTTCTCCATGTGCTGCTTGATCAAGCTGCGGCGGGCTCGTCGTTCTCCACGCCGAGTGCCCGCAGCAGCGCAGCCGTGGGAGTGACCCGCTTGCGGCCAAGCTGGAAGACCGGAAAAGGGAGCTTGTCGGCTTCCTCACGTGCTACTCGCTTCGCGGTGGCCGGACCCACGCCCATGAACGCCTGAATCGCGTCCACCGTGTTGATCCGCGGCCCCTGAGCCTTGATGTCGTCGATGGACCACTTCCGAGGATCCAACTTCGCCTGCTTCATCCGCTCTCCTGCTAGCTCGTTTTGCTCTTGCAGAAGAACATAGCGTCTGGTCTACTAGAGCACAAGCAGGGACACGCCGAACGTTTCCGGGCGGTGCCGAGGTCAACAGCGGAGGGCTTGTGAGGATTCGCCTGGTGAGATGGGGCATCGACCGATCGGCGATCGACGCTGTAGCGTGTTCTCCCATGAGCACAGAAGACACCAGCCCGGTAGGCATCATGGGCAAGCGGGTGCGCACTATGCGCAAAGAACGCGGGTTCACTGCCGAACAACTCGCGGCGGAGGTCACCAGACTAGGTGTGAAGTGGGACCGATCTGCCGTCGCGAAGCTGGAATCCGGGCGTCGCGCAACCGTGACGATCGCTGATGTCTACGTGTTCGCGTTAGCTCTGAACTGCGCGCCGCTCACCTTGCTTGTGCCTGAATCCGACGGTGACGAGGTTCTGGTGGCTCCGGGCAACACTGCCGAGGACGCGGTCATCGCCACCGGAAAAGACCTCGGGATGTGGATCGCGGGAGACAAGCAGCTCGCCCCGGCTCGGGGTGTGCCCGGTTGGTTCAAGTTCGTCGGCGCGCTCCCAGAGTGGAAGGTCACCGACGCCGCGAACTCCCTTGCTCGGGTGCGGAATGCCCTGGGTGCCGCGGACGAGCGCCTGTTCCGCGAGATGGTGGAGAACCAGCCCAACGAGGTGCAGCGGCAACTACTCAGTCTGATTAGGGCTGCCGAGGAACCAAAAGAGTCATGATCGCGGTTACTCCAGTCTAGCAAGGGGACGTGATGCGCAAAGACGACGAGATCGACAGACGAGCACTGAAGCTCGCGCCGAAAGATCCGGGGCTCTACAAGCGCTGTGGCTGCACCGAGATCGGCGCGAACGGCCGCCGTCGTGAGTTGGGGATGCGCTGCCCGAAGCTGGTCAAACTCCAGTTCGACGCCGCCGGCCAGTTGAAGATGGACGACAAGGGTCGCGCCCTGTGGGATTGGGACGGCAAGCACGGCTTGTGGGCGTTCCAGATCGACGTTGCTGCGCCCCGCGGTTCGGGTAAGGATCGGCAGCGGATCCGCAAGGGCGGCTTCGCGAGCAAGACCGAGGCGAAGAACGAGCGCGCCAAGATCGAGGCGCAAGGTTCGTCCGCGAAGACGCGGCGCGTCGGTGCCACGACGTTGACGACCGAGGACGCGTTGACCGCCTGGCTGAAGACCCGGAAGGTCCGCAAGAACACGCTCGTGTCGTACACCGGACACGTCGACAACTACCTGATTCCTCACCTCGGGAAGATCAAATGGCGCGAGTTGTCCGTGGATGACGTGGCCGAGATGTTCCGGGCGATCGAGGAACGCAACGAGGAGATCCAGGCAAGCCTGAAGATCAACCCGCGTGGCAAGCGCCACGGCAACTTGACCAAGGCGCAGAAGGCTGCCGGTGCGACTCGGGAGCTGCGGCGGATCGCGGGCGCTCCGACGTTGCAGCGCATCCGCGCCACCGCCCGCAAGGCGTACAACGATGCGATGCGGGCAGGGACCGTGCCCGGGCCGAACCCGTTCGCGCTGGTCGAACTCGCGTCGGGTGCGGCACCGCGGCCAAAGTTGTGGACCCCGGATCTCGAGGCGAAGTGGCGGAAGACCGGCGAGGTCCCGCAGAGCAACATGATCTGGCGTCCCGATCATGTTGGTGCCTACCTCGACTTTGTTGCCGAGGAAGTCGCCGGCGAGCACGAGGAACCGGTCTACTACGACATCCTCGACCTGGCCAGCTTCACCGGCCTGCGGCGTGGCGAGCTGTGCGGGTTGCGCTGGGACGAGGACGTGAACGTGGACGAGGGGTACTTGGACGTGCAGGTGCAGCTGACGTACACCCTTGGCGTAGTCGAGGAAGGCCCGGTCAAGTCCGACGCCGGCCAGCGCCGCGTACCGCTCGACCCGGAAGCCGTGGCGTCCCTGCGGCGGCTGCGGAAGCGGCAGAGCGAGGCGCGGTTGGCGTTCGGGGCTGGCTGGGTCAACAGCGGGCGCGTGTTCTGTCGGGTCGATGGGAGCTGGGTCAACCCTGATCGGTTCTATGACGCGCATGTGCGGATGGTGCGGAAGGCTGGGCTGCCGCCTGTCAGCATCCACGGCCTGCGACGTGGCGCGGGTTCGATGGCCATCGCGTCGGGCAAGTCCGTGAAGGCTGCCTCGTCGCTGCTTGGGCACGCGAACGAGAAGGTCACCGAGGACCACTACGTCGCCCTGGCGGACGAGATGCTGCGGGAAGTCACATCTGCGGTGCGCGCAACGATCCCGCGCAGGGGCACCGGACAGGTCATGTGAGCGGAGATGGCACCGAAATGGCACCGATCGGCCCCACGGACATGGATTGGACACGACTTGTCTAGACCTAGAAACGAACAAAACCCCCGGATGACCAGGGGTTTTGTTCGGGTGGCGGGTAGAGGATTCGAACCTCTGAAGGCTGAGCCGTCTGATTTACAGTCAGATCCCTTTGGCCGCTCGGGCAACCCGCCGTCGTCCGGGGTGAACCGGCCGAGGTACAGCGTACCCAAGGGGCCGGTGCCGGGGGCAACCGGGGTGAGGCGACGGCGGCTATGGTGTGGCCTAGCCAACAAACGCGAGGGTACGAGGTAGGGACACGTGGCGGATCCGTCTTTCGACGTCGTGAGCAAGGTCGATCGCCAGGAGGTGGACAACGCGCTGAACCAGGCATCGCGCGAGTTGTCCACCCGGTTCGACTTCCGGGGCGTCAACGCGAAGGTCGCCTGGTCCGGCGAAGAGGCGATCACCGTCGAGGCCGAGACCGAGGAGCGCGCGCTCGCGGCGGTCGAGGTGTTCAGGGAGAAGCTGATCAAGCGCGGTATCTCACTGAAGGCGTTCGACGCGGGTGAGCCCGCCGTGTCCGGCAAGATCTACAAGGTCAACGGCAAGATCATCCAGGGCATCGACTCCGACAAGGCCAAGCAGATCGCCAAGTTCATCCGCGACGAGGGCCCCAAGGGCGTCCAGGCCCAGATCCAGGGCGACCAGCTCCGCGTGTCCGGCAAGAAGAAGGACCACCTCCAGGACGTCATCGCGCTGCTCAAGGGCAAGGAATTCGACATCGCCCTCCAGTTCACCAACTATCGCTGACGCGCCCAGCTGATCACAGCGTGGTGTAATTCCCGCACTCAGCGTGAGAGGGGCGGGAATGCGCAAGGTCGCCGTGATGCTCGCGGCCGTGTTGCTGGTGGTGGGCCTGACGCCGCCGGCGCAGGCGGTGGAACGGCAGCGGCTCGCGGTCGGGTCGTATCCCCGGCTCGTGCGGCTCGCGCACGGTGTCTACAAAGGACATATCGTCGCCGCGGTCAGCGGGTGGGACGGCGGGGGGCCGTTCGCGCCGGTGTTCGAGAGCACCGACGAGGGTGCGAGCTTCCACCAGATCGGTGAGATCCGCGATCCCGAGGACGCGCAGGGCGAATGCTGCGGCACCCTGTTCGAACTCCCGCGCAAAGTCGGCAAGCTCCGCGCGGGCACGCTCCTCTGGGCGGCGAGCTACGGGCAGGGCGGCGGCGCGGAACGGCGCATGGCGATCAAGATCTGGGCCAGCCGCGACGGCGGGCGGCACTGGTCGTTCCTGTCGGAGGCCGCCCGCTCCCACAACCATGACGGCGTCTGGGAACCAGAGCTCAACGTCGACGCGGGCGGCACGTTGTGGCTGCACTTCGCCGACGAGACCGAAGCGCCCCGCTACGCGCAGGTGCTCAACCGCGTCGGCTCGACCGACGGGATCACCTGGGGCACCAAACAACGCACCCTCGCGATCTCGCCCGACCCGGTGCGCCCCGGGATGCCCCAAGTCCGGCAACTGCCCGACGGGAGCTACTACTTCGGTTACGAGATCTGCAACTACGGCTCGCTGTACTGCAACCCGTACTTCAAGATCTCGCCCGACGGCGCGAACTTCGGAGATCCGTCCGCACCCGGCACGCCCGTCAGCGGGCCGAACGGCGACTATTTCCAGCACGCGAACACGGTGACGCTCTTCCCCGGCGGGCCGAACGGCACGCGCGTCCTCATGGTCGGCCAGATCTACACCAGCACCAAGGGAAAACCGCTCGCAACGAACGGCCAGGTGCTGCTCGCCAACGACGATTTCGGCACCGGCCCGTGGTACGAACTTCCCGCGCCGGTGCGGGTTCCGGCCGCGTACAACAACTTCTGCCCGAACTACAGCTCGACCCTGCTGCCGGTGGACGACGGGCGGGGCGTGCTGGAGATCGCCGCCGACTACGACAACGGCGTGTGCACGACCTACTTCGCCAAAGGCCCGGCGAGCTAGCCCTCGAAGGCCTTGGCCAACGCCGTCGTGAAGGTCTCCGTCGGCTGGGCGCCCGATACGCCGTACCGGTTGTCCAGCACGAAGAACGGCACGCCGTTCGCACCCAATGCGCGCGCCTCCGCGACGTCCGCACGCACGTCGTCGGCGTAGGCGTCGTCCTTCAGCACGTTCAGGACCTCGTCCCGGGACAGGCCCGCGTCGGCGGCGACATCGGCCAGGGAGTCCTCGTCGAACAGGGAACGCTGGTCGGTGAAGTAAGCCTGGAAGAACTGCTCGGTGGCCGCCGCCTGGACGCCACGCTCCTTCGCCAGGTGCAGCACGCGATGCGCGTCGAACGTGTTGCCGATCAGACCGTCGACCAGGTGGTACTCCAGGCCGTCAGCCGCGGCGAGTTGTTCCATCTGCGCGTCCATCTCGCGCACCTCGGCTTCGCTGCGGCCGAACTTCGCGGCCAGCAGCGGTACTTTCCGCTGGGCCTCGCCGCGCGGCAACCGCGGGTCGAGTTCGAACGAGCGGTACACGACCTCGACCTCGTCCCGCCGGTCGAAGCCGGCGAGCGCGCGCTCGAAGCGCCGCTTGCCGAGGTAGCACCAGGGGCAGATCACATCGGACCAGATGTCAACGCGCACGATCAGGCGAACATGCCGTCAGGGCGAGCTATTCCCTTTTCAGCAATCCCGCGAACCACAACCCCAGTACCTGCTGGACCTCGGCGCGCGTCGGCTCGGGGTGCTCGGACGCGGCGATCATCCGGGCCGCCTCCATGATCGCGCTGAGCACGAGCTGCGCGAGCGCCCGCACGGGCTGCGCCACGATCAGGCCGTCCCGCATCGCCTGCGCCAGCATCCGCTCCATCATGCCAAGCGCGTAGTTCTCCTCCAGCGCCCGCCAGACGTTCCACCCGAGCACCGCGGGCCCGTCGGTGAGCGAAATTTGCCGCACATCCTGGCGCAGGCACGCGGTGAGGAACACGTCGAGCCCGTTCATCATGGCACTCAACGGATCCGAGGCGACCAAGAAGCCCTTCTCCTCGATCTCGCGCATGAGCTCCAGCTCCAGCTCTTCCACCACGGCTCGGAACAGGCCCTTCTTGTCCCCGTAGTGATGGTGGAGCGCGCCTCTCGTGACCCCGGCAGCGCGCACGATCTCGTCGGCGGGCACGTCCTGGTAGCCACGAGTGGCGAACAGCTCGCGCGCGGCCGCCGTCAGCGCGGCTTTGGTGCTGTTGGAGCGGTCTTCCTGGGAGCGTCGCACAGCCCTACGGTAACGATTGTTACCAATCCGACCGGCAGCCACGGCGACCGGATCAGCGTACGTCGGCCGCCGGTTGATCGGGTCGGCCTACTTTCGGTCGGATTGGTAACGTGCCATGAACTCCAGAATGTGCCGGACCAGCACTTCTGGCTGGTCTTCGGAAATGAACGTGTACGTGTCGGGCACCGTGACGAGCCGGGCGTTCGGCAGCACGTCGGCCAGCCGGCGCGCCAGATCAACCGGGAAGAGCTTCTCCTCGCTCCCCCACACCAGCAGCACCGGGCGGTCGAACGCCCGCAGCTTTTCCGCGGCTGCCAGCGTGTGCCGCGGGTGCACGTCACGCAACAGCTTCCGCAGGTCACGACGGACGCCGGCGGACCGCCCGACCGGCCACAGATACGACTCGACGATCTCGCGGGGTAACGGCCGTTTGGCCACCCAGCCGAACAGGAACGGCAGCGGCCACAATGCCGGGACCCGTAGCAGCGCTGCGAGCACGAGCATCGCACCGGGGACGCGGGCCAACGTCGGCAGTGGTTTGAAAATCGGTGGGAAGAAGTACTCGAAGCTGTCCGACGGGGTCAGCACGACCTGGGCGACCCGGTCCGGACGGCGCGAAAGCATGATCTGGGTCAGCGCGCCACCGGTGTCGTTCGCCACGAGCGTCACGTCCCGCAGGTCGAGCGCGTCGAGGAAGTCGGCGATCAGCTCGGCCTGACCGACCGGGGTGAGGTCCGCGTCGCGTTTCATCGGCAGCTCGTGCGAACCGAGCGGCCAGTCCGGGGTGATGCATCGAAAGCCCGCTTCGGCCAGGCCGGGCACGACTTTTCGCCACAGTTTCGCGTTGGTCAGCACCCCGTGCACGAAGACGACGGGCGGGCCGGCGCCCTGTTCGTAGTAGCGCAGTTCGCCCTGCGGCAGGGTGACGCGGCGTTCTGGTGTGGTCATGGCTCCGAATTTACATACAAACCGTATGTATGTAAACTGGGTCGCTAGGGTGTCCACGAAAGGCTGAAACTCGACAAGGGGGACGTGATGAAGGGCATCGTGCTGGCCGGCGGCAGTGGCACCCGGCTGCACCCGATCACCCAGGCGGTGTCCAAACAGCTGCTGCCGGTCTACGACAAGCCGATGATCTACTACCCGATCTCGGTGCTCATGCTCGCCGGCATCCGCGAGATCCTGATCATCTCGACCCCCGCGGACCTGCCGAACTTCCAGCGCCTGCTGGGCGGCGGGGACCAGTTCGGCCTGCGGCTGAGCTACGCCGAACAGGCCGCGCCCAACGGGCTCGCCGAGGCGTTCGTCATCGGCGCGGACTTCATCGGCGACGACAACGTGGCGCTCGTGCTGGGTGACAACATCTTCTACGGACGGGGTTTCTCGGGCCGCATGCAGCAGGAAGTGTCCTCATTGGACGGTTGTGTGCTGTTCGGCTACCAGGTGAAGGATCCGCGGCGCTACGGCGTCGGCGAGACCGACGAGACCGGCCGGCTGATCTCGATCGAGGAGAAGCCGAGCGAACCGAAGTCGGACAAGGCCATCACCGGGCTGTACTTCTACGACAACGACGTGGTCGAGATCTCACGCGGCCTCAAGCCGTCGGCGCGCGGCGAGCTGGAGATCACCGACGTCAACCTGACCTACCTGCGGCAGGGCCGCGCGAAACTGATCGACCTCGGGCGCGGTTTCGCGTGGCTCGACACGGGTACGCACGACTCGCTGCTCGAGGCCGGGCAGTTCGTGCAGGTGCTGGAGCACCGGACCGGGGTGCGCATCGCATGCCTGGAGGAAGTGGCGCTGCGCATGGGTTTCATCGACGCGGACGAGTGCCTGGCGCTGGGGCGGAAGCTGTCGAAGTCCGGGTACGGGGACTACGTGGTGGAGGTGGCGCGCGCCGCCGGGGGCGGGCAGTAGCTCGCGAGTGTCGGACTCGCCATCCTGGGTGTCGGACTCGGCGTCCCAAACGTCGAACTCGCAGTCCCGAGCGTCGGACTCGCAGTCGTGGGTGTCGGACTCGCCGTCTGGAGCGTCGGACTCACGGTCCTGGGTGTCGGACTCGCCGTCTGGAGTGTCCGACTCACGGTCGGGAACGTCGGACTCGGCGTCCTGAAAGTCGGACTCGGCGTCGCGAGTGTCGGACTCGCGGGTTAGAAGCGGCCTCGGCGGGCCATTTCTTCCAGGCGGGCGATGCGCTCGGCCATCGGTGGGTGGGTCGAGAACAGGCGCGAGAACGACTCGCCGGGGCGGAACGGGTTCGCGATCATCAGGTGCGACTGCGACACCAGCTGCGGCTCCGGGACGAGCGGCGCACGCCGGGTGCCCACCTCGAGTTTCCGCAGCGCCGAAGCCAGCGCCAGCGGATCCCCCGTCAGCGCGGCGCCCGACGCGTCGGCCTGGTACTCGCGCGAGCGGCTCACCGCCAGCCGGATCACCGCGGCCGCGATCGGGCCGACCAGGATCAGTAGCAGCGCGACCAGCGGATTCCCGTCCTCGCGGTCGTTGCCGCCACCGAAAACACCCGCGAACATCGCCAGGTTCGCCAGCACGCTCACCATGCTGGCCAGCGCCCCCGCCACGCACGAGATCAGGATGTCCCGGTTGTACACATGCGACAGCTCGTGCCCCAGCACGGCGCGCAACTCGCGCTCGTTCAGCAGACCGAGGATCCCCGTCGTGCAGCACACCGCGGCGTGGCGCGGGCTGCGGCCGGTCGCGAACGCGTTCGGCGCGGCCGTCGGGCTCACATACAGGCTCGGCATCGGCTGGCGCGCGGACGTCGCCAGCTCGCGCACGATCCGGTACATCGCGGGCTGCTCGGCTTCCGAGACCGGGCGCGCCCGCATGGCCCGCAGCGCCAGTTTGTCGGAGTTGAAGTAGGCGTAGGCATTCATCCCCAGCGCCAGCACGAGCCCGATGAACAACGCGGTCCGCCCGAACAACGAACTGATGCCGACGATGATGGCGCTCAGCAGGCCCAGCAACAGCGCTGTCTTCACCCCGTTCTGATGCCCGTGCACTGCCGTTCCGCCTCCTTCCGTCCGACAGATGAACGCGTGAGCGGGCTGTGAAAGTTCCACCGTAACGGTGTTCGCGCCCCCGGTCGGACCGACATCACACCGCGTTCAGGTTAAGGTCTGACAAGGGAGGGCAGGTGTTTGGCAGGCGTGCACTTTTCACCATGATCGCCGGTCTCGGTGCCGTCGCGGTCACGCCGGCCGAGGCCGCGCCGCGTGTCCGGACCATTCCGGTCGGGCCGGATCCCGCCCTGGTCGCGGTGAATTCCGGGTCGGGCGCGGTCTACGTCGGCAACGGGGACAACAGCGTGTCCATCGTCGACGGTGTCACGGTGGAAATCGGCGGCACGCCCACCGACCTGTCGATCGACGAAGCGAGCGGCCAGGTCTACGCGGCGAGTGAGCACGCGGGCACCGTCACCGTGTTCGATCCGGCGGGCCGGATCCGCGGTCTGATCGCCGCCGGGCCCGGTGCCTCCGTCATCGACCTCGACGCGGACGACAACCGCTTGTACGCGGCCGGCGGAACCGCCGGGTCGGTCGCGGTGATCGACACCGTCGCCGGGGTGATCACCGGGCTGCTGCACGGACCCGGCCACGGCTTCGGCGGCATCCGGGTCGACAGCGGGCGCCGCGTCGCCTACCTGTCCAACGTGGATGCCGGCACCGTCGAGGTGCTCGACCTCGGTTCGCGCCGGTTCACCACGACCATCCCGGTCGGCCAGGCGCCGACGAGTTTGGCGCTGCACGACGCGAGCAACACGTTGTACGTGGCCAATTCGGGAATTCACCACCTGTCGGTGGTCGACGGTGCATCGCACACGGAGCGGGCCCGGATCCTGCTGCGCAGCGAGGCTTCTTCGGTTGCCGTACACCAATCGAGCCACACCGTCTACGCCAATGGCGGACCGGACGGCATCGTCCGGATCGACGGCGCGGCGGGCAAGATCACCGGTGAACTCTCGCTGGGGATCAATCCCGGCGGAATCGCCGTCGACCAGCGCAGCGGCGCTGTCCACGTCACCGACCCGCTGCACGACCAGCTGTACGTGATCGACGGATTCTGATCCTGGAGTCACTCCGGGTATAGGTTCGGCCACGGAGGTCAATTACATGAAACTCGGACTGCACATCCCCAACTTCACCTGGCCGAACGGACCGGCCAAGCTCGGCCCCGAACTCGCCGACCTCGCGCGTGCCGCGGACGACGCCGGGTTCGAATACCTCTCGGTGATGGACCACTTCTTCCAGATCTCGATGGTGGGCCCGGCCGAGAACGACATGCTCGAGGCGTACACGACGCTGGGCTTCCTGGCCGCGCACACCAAGCGGATCAAGTTGTACACCCTGGTCACGGGCGTGATCTACCGCCAGCCCGGCGTGCTCGCCAAGGCCGTCACCACGCTGGACGTGCTCTCCGGCGGGCGGGCGATCCTCGGCCTCGGCGCCGGCTGGAACGAAGAAGAAGCCCGCGGGCTCGGTTTTCCGTTCCCGCCCACCAAGGAACGGTTCGAAATGCTCGAGGAGGCGCTGCGGTACATCCGCCAGATGTTCTCCGACGACGACGGCCCGTTCGACGGTGACTACGTCCACGCCGAGCGGCTGCTGAACCGCCCGAAGGCATTGTCCACACCGCACCCGCCGATCATGATCGGCGGTAGCGGCGAACAGAAGACCCTGCGGTTCGTCGCCAAGTACGGCGACGCCTGCAACATTTTCGACGGCCCGGAACTGGAACACAAACTCGAGGTGCTGCGCGGCCATTGCGAAAAGGAGGGCCGCGATTACAACGAGATCACCAAGACCGTCCTCACGTCGATCGACATCGGCCCCAAGGGCGAGAAGACCGAGGAATTCCTCACCAGCTTGCGCCGCCTGTCCGCGCTGGGTGTCGACGTCGCGATCGGTGCCTCCCCCACGGTTCCCGACGTCGAGCCGTTCGAGATCTTCGCCAAGGACGTCGTGCCCGAGGCGGCGAATTTCTGATCTGACCGACAGCAGGGCAGTTATTCACGAAAGCGTTGCCCTGTAACGACACTCCCGCCGCGTCCGACCATTGAGGCAGTCGGATGCGGCGGGAGTTCTTTTATGAGAATCAGTGTCTTCGGGCTCGGTTATGTCGGCTGCGTGTCCGCCGCGTGCCTCGCGAGCCGCGGCCACGAGGTGGTCGGGGTCGACGTCAACCCGGTCAAGATCGACCTCGTGCGCAGCGGTCGCGCGCCCGTGGTCGAGGAACGGATCGGCGAGCTGACCGAGGAGGTCGTGCGGTCCGGCGCGTTGCGCGCCACCGGCGATGTCGCCGATGCCATCGCGCACAGCGAGATCTCGCTGGTCTGCGTCGGCACGCCGTCGGAGCCGAACGGCAGCCTTTCCACCACCTACCTGGAACGCGTGACCGAGGAGATCGGCGCCGCGCTCAAAGCACAGACGCACCGGCACACCATCGTCTTCCGCAGCACCATGCTGCCGGGCACCTGTCTCGAACTTCTGGTGCCCATCCTGGAAAAGTCCTCCGGCCTGACCGCCGGGGTCGACTTCGGGGTCGCGGTCAACCCGGAGTTCCTGCGCGAAGGCACCAGCGTGCGGGACTTCTTCGAGCCGCCGAAGACCGTCATCGGCGAGATCGACACAGCGAGCGGCGAGGCGGTCGCGGCGCTCTACGAAGGCCTGCCCGGGGACGTCTTCCGGGTGCCGATCCCGGTCGCCGAAATGGCCAAGTACGCCGACAACGCCTTCCACGGCCTCAAGATCGGCTTCGCGAACGAGCTCGGCGCGATCTGCCGGGCGATCGGGCTGGACTCGCACCGCGTGATGGACGTGTTCCTCGCCGACCGCAAGCTCAACATCAGCCCGGCCTACCTGCGCCCCGGTTTCGCGTTCGGCGGTTCGTGCCTGCCGAAGGACCTGCGCGGGCTGGTGCACGCCGCGCACCGCGCCGATGTTTCGGTGCCGATCCTCGCGCATGTGCTGCCCTCCAACGAAGAACACCTGCGCCGGGCGTTCGATCTGGTCGCGCGCACGGGTAAGCGCAAGATCGGACTGTTCGGGCTGTCGTTCAAGCCCGGCACCGACGACCTACGCGAAAGCCCGCTCGTCGAGCTCGCGGAACGCTTGCTGGGCAAGGGATACGACCTGCGCATCTACGACGCGAACGTGAGCCTGTCCCGGCTGATGGGCGCCAACCGCGAGTACATCGAGAGCCGGCTGCCGCATCTGGGACAGCTGCTGGCCGGCTCGGTCGAGGACGTGCTCGCGCACGCCGAGGTGTGCCTCGTCGGGTCGACCGACCCGACGGTGCTGGCCGCGCTGCCGCACGGCGGGACGCACACGCTGATCGACCTGGTCCGCCTTCCGGACGCCGAGGTGCGCCGGACCGAAGAGGGATACGTTGGCCTTGCCTGGTAGAGCGCTGATCCTGGTCGAGAATCTGTCGGTGCCGTTCGACCGGCGGGTGTGGCAGGAATGCACCACGCTGCGCGACGCGGGCTGGCAGGTGCACGTCATCTGTCCACAAGGGACGAAGCGGGACACCGAGCCGGAAACGGTCATCGACGACGTGCACATCCACCGGTATCCGCTGAAGGCGGCGACCGGCGGCCCGGCTGGGTACCTGCAGGAATACGGAACCGCGCTGTGGCACACCTTCCGGATCGCGCGCCGGCTCGGCCGGTTCGACGTCGTGCACGCGTGCAATCCGCCGGACCTGCTGTTCCTGGTCGCCCGGATGCTCAAGCGCCGCGGCGCGAAGTTCGTCTTCGACCAGCACGACCTGGTGCCGGAGCTGTACCTCTCGCGCTTCGACCGCGGCGAGGACCTGTTGTACCGCGGCGTTTGCGCGCTGGAGCGGGCCACCTACCGGGCCGCGGACGTGGTGATCTCGACCAACGAGAGCTACCGGGACGTCGCGATCAGCCGGGGTGGCAAGCGCCCGCAGGACGTGTTCGTGGTGCGCAGCGCGCCCGCGGTCGAGCGGTTCCGCCAGGTGCCGCCCGAGCCGGAACTCAAGCGCGGCAAGCCGTTCCTGCTCAGCTACCTCGGTGTGATGGGCCCGCAGGACGGGGTTGACTACGCTCTGCGATCGCTCGCGCGCCTGCGGGAACAGCGGACGGACTGGCACGCGGTGTTCGTCGGTTCCGGCGACACGTTCGACGAAATGGTAGAACTTGCTCGGGAATTGAAGCTCGCGGACCGCGTGGAATTCACCGGGCGCATTCCGGACGAGGATCTGGTGCGCTATCTGTCCACGGCCGATGTCTGCCTGTCACCGGATCCGCGCAACCCGCTGAACGACGTGTCGACCATGAACAAGGTCATGGAGTACATGGCAATGGCCAAACCGATCGTCTCCTTCGAACTGAAGGAGGCCAGGGTTTCGGCCGGCGAGGCCGCGGTTTACGCGCCCGCCAACGACGAAACAGCGTTCGCGGACCTCATCGGAAAACTCCTGGACGACCCGGAAGAGCGGGCTCGGATGGGGAAACTCGGCCAGGCGAGGGTGGAGGGACCACTTGCCTGGCGCGAATCCGCGAAGGCACTCGTTGCCGCCTATGACAGTTTGAACCCGTCCACAAGTCGAACAGGTCAATAACCAACGATCGCGTTTTGAACAAGACGCGGGCGGTCCTGTAACCAACGCGGGAATCGCGGCGACGAGGTTGGTGAAAGCCCACCTCGCGACGGGCAGTAGTTCTTTCGAGGGGAGAATCCGCGTTGAGTGACGAAACAGTGCGCTTGTCCGCCGTGGGGCGGCTCCTGCGCCAACGCTGGCGGTTACTCATCGTGCTCACCGTGCTCGGCGGGCTCGTCGGCGCCGCGGCGTCGCTGGTGTTGTCCCCCGGCTACACGACCACGTCCAGCGTGCTGTTGCAGGGCCCGCGGCAGGCCGACGAGTTGCTCACCGAGGCGCAGGTTTCGACCAGCTCGGTGGTGCTCGACCGGGCCGCCGCCGGGCTGAGCTGGCAGACCACGGGCGCCGACCTGAAGAACAAGGTGACCTCCTCGGTCGCCAACGGCAACGTCGTGACGATCAGTGCGTCCGCCGACACCCCGGAGCACGCGCAGCAGCTCGCGGACAAGGTGGCGGCCGAGTTCGTCCGCTACTCCACCCAGCTGATCAGCGGCTCGACCGACGCGGCCGCGCAGATCGCGCAGGAGCAGCGGGACGCGCTGCGCCAGCAGGTCACCGTCGCCACCCAGCAGGTCAGCCAGCTCGCCCAGCAGGCGAGCAGTGGCCTGACCGTGGAGAGCGTGCAGGTGCGCACCCAGCTCGAAGGGCTGCGGACCTCGCTGCAGCAGGCGATCAACAACCTGAACCAGGCGGATGCCGCGACCAGCTCGGCGAACATGGCGGTGCTCGGCCCGTCCGAGCGGCCGACCGGGGCGGCCTCGCCCACGATGACGCAGCTGATCGCGGGCGGCGCGGTGCTGTTCCTGTTGATCGGCGTGTTCGGGCACCTGTTCGCGGCGCGCACCGACCGGCGGCTGCGGGCCGAACCGGAGATCGGCGCGGCGCTGAACTCGGAGGTGCTGGGCACCGTCGACATTCCCGAGCAGCAACCGGAAACTCGCGAGGGCTTCCTCCCGCTGCTGCGGCGGCTGGTGCGCGCCGACCGGCCGTGGGACCTGCCCGAGCTGAGCGTCTCCGCCGACGAGCTGAACCGCGAGGCCCGCTACCGCCGCGTGATCGGCCGCCTCAACACCAGCAGGCCCGTGCTCACGCTGGTGCCCGAAGGCGACGCGCCCGCGCACCGCGCCGTCACCCACCTCGTCGCGGCGGCCGGCAGCCGGACTCCCTTGCGCGTGCTGGATGTTTCGCCGGTTCGCCCGAATGTGCCCGAAGACCCGCACGTGGCCGGCGTTCTCGTCGTACTCACCGTCGGCAGCAGGACGGCCTGGGAACTCGTCGGCATCGCGGAAGCCTGTGCCGACGCCGGCCTCGAGGTGCTCGGCGTCGTGCTGACCCAGCCTGTCCGCCCCACTACGACCGAACAGACCAAGGTCGGCAGCGACCGCGACGCGATGGCAGGTTCAGCGTGACTACCACCACCTCCCCGCCCCTGGTCGATCTCCAACGGCTCGTCGTCGCGATCCGCCGCCGGCGCCGGCTGTGGTTCACCGCCGCGCTCGTCGGCCTGCTCGCGGGCCTCGCGCTCTCCGTCGTCATGCCGTCACCGCCGACCGCGGTGACCAAGCTGCTCGTGATCCACCAGAACGACTCGCCCACCGACTCCGGGACGCTGATGCGCACCGACATCGCCGTGCTGGGCACCACGAAGATCGCCGACGCCGCGCTGAAATCCTTGCACAGCACCGAGTCCACCGACGATTTCATGAAGAAGTACTCGGGCCTCGGGCTGACGAACAACGTCATGCAGATCACCGTCGAGGGCAGCAGCGCCGACGACGCGACGGCCAAGGCCAAGGCGCTCGGCGACGCGTTCATCGCGGATCACGTGCAGCGCAACCAGGCCGCGGCCGACGCCGAGGCCGCTGCCCTGGTCAACCAGCGCAACCAGGCGCAGGCCCAGCTGGCGCAGGTAGACCAGCAGATCGCGACCGAGACCGGCCGCGGCAGCAAGGCGAACGCGACGACGCTGGAGAGTCTCTACAGCCAGCGGGCGGACCTGGCCTCCAAGATTTCCGATTTCAACTCGCAGGCACAGCAGGCGGGTATCGGCTCGCCGCAGATCGCCGCGGGCACCCAGATCGTGGACGCACCACGGATAACGCCGCATTCGTTCCTGAAGACCGCCGCCACCGACGGCGGGATCGGGCTGGTGCTCGGCCTCGCCATCGGGCTCGCGCTCGCCGCGGTGACCGCCATCGTGCGGGACCGGCCGGTGCTGCGGCGAGAGGTCTCCGCGAACCTGGGCGCCTCGGTCATCGCACAGCTGCCCCGCCGGTGGCTGCGGCGCAAGAAGACGGCCAAGGCACGGGCCCGCCTCGCCGCGACGCTGGTCCGGATCGTCCGCGACGACGGCGGCACGGTGTCGCTGCTGGATCTCGGCGCACCCAAGGTCACCGCCCAGCTGGCGCTCGACATCGCCGGCACGCTCGCGGAGACCGCGCGGACCGTGGTCATCGACGACCTGCCGAAGCGCGAGCTGACGGCCGCCGCCGGGGAGCCGAACTTCCGCATCGCCGACGGCAGCGAAGTGCTCGGCGCGAAAGAACCCGGCGAGCTGCGGCTCGGCGTCGGCTCGGTGCGGCCGGGCACGGCCTGGACCGACCTTTCGTACCTGGGCAAGGAAACCGTGCTGGTCGTGCGCACGGGATACGCGAACACCGCGTGGCTGCACACGGTGGCGCGCCAGCTCGCGGACTGCCAGATCACGGTCATCGGCATCGTGCTCGTCGACCCGGATCCGAAGGACCGGACGGACGGCACGTTGTGGGACGGCCTGCACACCGCGCTGCGCGGTCGCGCCGTCGCGCCCAAGCAGTCGGACGAAACCAGGAAGCTTCAGCCGGTCAAGGTGCACACCGGCACGAACGGCGACGGGCCGACGCGACGGTTCGCGCCGGTCGGTTCGCAGGAGGACTGACGCGAATGTGCGGAATCGCAGGCGCCGTCCGGTGGCCCGACGGCGGGCCGCTGACCGACCGGCTGACCAAGACGCTGGCCCACCGCGGGCCGGACGGCGCGGGCCGGTACGACTTCGGTGATGTCCACTTGGGACATAGACGGCTCTCCATCATCGACCTGTCCGAAACCGGTGCGCAGCCCATGGTTTCGGACGGGCTCGCGCTGACCTACAACGGCGAGCTGTACAACGCGCCGGAGCTGCGGGCCGAGCTGGAGTCGTCCGGCGTGCGGTTCCGCGGTACGTCGGACACCGAGGTGCTGCTGGAGGCCTGGCGCCGCTGGGGCACCGGCTGCCTGCCGCGGCTGCGCGGCATGTTCGCGTTCGCGGTGTTCGACGAGCGCACCGGTGACCTGGTGCTCGCGCGCGACCAGCTGGGCATCAAGCCCTTGTTCCTGGTCCGCCGTGGCGAGGGCCTGGTCTTCGCGTCGGAGCTGAAAGCGCTTTCCACCGAGCTGTCCGGCTCGCTGCACGTCGACGACGCGGCGATGATCGCGTCGCTGCTCTACTACTGGGTGCCGGACGCGCGCTGCGCGTTCCGCGAGGCGGAGAAGCTGCCGCCGGGTTCGTGGCTGCGGATCCGCCGCGACGGCAGCGTGGACCGAGGCCGGTACTGGTCGATCCAGGACGTCGCGGCCGAGGCCGCCGAGGCGCCGTTCCCCGACCTCGACGCCGTCATCGAGGAATCGACGCGCAAGCACCTGCTCGCCGACGTCCCGGTGGCGACGTTCCTTTCCGGCGGGCTCGATTCCAGCTACCTGACCGCGCTCGCGGCGAAGCACCGGCCCGGGATCTCCGCCTACACCATCGGTTTCCGCGCCGAGGACGCAAAGTTCGAGGCCATGCCGGACGATCTGCGCTACGCCCGGCAGGTCGCCGCGCAATTCGGCGTGGACCTGCACGAGATCGAGATCGCGCCGCAGGTGCTCGACCTGCTGCCGCGGATGACCTACCACCTGGACGAGCCGATCGGCGATCCCGCGGCGATCAACACGTTCCTCATCTGCAGCGCCGCCCGCGAGGCCGGGGTCAAGGTGATGCTGTCCGGGATGGGCGCGGACGAGCTGTTCGCCGGGTACCGCAAGCATTTCGCGAACCTGCTCGCACTCAAGTACCAGCAGGTGCCGGGCGCGATCCGGCGGCCCGTCGAGTCCGTTGTGGACAGACTGCCGGTCGCGACGTCGAAGCGCGGGTTCCGCACGGTCCGGTTCGCGAAGCGCTTCCTGTCCTTCGCCGAGCTGCCCGAAGAAACCGCTTTCCGCCGCAGCTACACGATGTACGACCGGGCGGAGCTCGCCGCGCTGCTCAGTCCCGATCTCGCGCCGGTGGTGGACGACGTGCTGACCGAGCACGCCGACACCTACCACGACAACCGGCTGAACGACTTCGTCAACCGCATGTGCCTCGCGGACGCGCGACTCTTCCTGCCCGGGCTCAACCTCGCCTACACCGACCGCTCCAGCATGGCCGCGTCCACCGAGGTGCGGGTGCCGTTCGTGGACGTCGAGGTCGTCAAGGCCGCGTTCGCGATCCCCGGCAACCGGAAGATCGTGAAGCGGCAAGGGAAAGCGGCACTGAAGGAAGCCGCCTCCGGCATCCTGCCGCGCGAGATCGTGTACCGGCCGAAGGGCCTGTTCAGCGCACCGCTGCGGGCCTGGATGAGCCGGGACCTGGCACCGCTGATGCGTGAGGTCGTCAACGAAGGCGTGCTCGTGAAATCGGGTTTCCTGCGGCAGGACGCGCTGCGGCGGCTCGTCGAGGAGGACGCCTCCGGGCAGCAGGACCGGTCGAAACACCTGTGGCACATCTTGACCCTCGAGTACTGGTACCGGAGCGCAACCTCACAAGGAGCGTCGTGAAGCAGGTAGTGCAGAACTACAAGAGCGGGGAGCTCGCGCTCCTCGACGTCGAAACGCCCGCCTGCAAGCCCGGCGGCGTGCTGGTGCGGACGGCCTTCTCGCTGATCTCGACCGGGACCGAGCTGATGAAGGTCTCCGAGGCGAGCATGTCGATGGTCGGCAAGGCGCGCTCGCGCCCGGACCAGGTCGCGAAGGTCATGCAGAGCGTCGCCACGAACGGGGTCGCCGCGACCTACCGCAAGGTGATGAACAAGCTGGACTCCTATACCCCGCTGGGATATTCGCTCGCCGGGGTCGTCGAGGAGGTCGGCGCCGGGATCGACGACGTGGCCGTCGGCGACCTCGTCGCGTGCGCGGGCAACGAGCACGCGCTGCACTCGGAACTGAACTGGGTGCCCAAGAACCTGTACGCGAAGGTGCCCGCCGGGCTCGACCCGCGGCACGCGGCGTTCGGCACCGTCGGTTCCATTGCCATGCAAGGGGTTCGCCGTGGTGAGCCGCAGCTGGGCGAGATCGCGCTGGTGATCGGGCTGGGCCTGATCGGACAGCTCGTCGTGCAGCTGCTCACCGCGTCCGGCGTGCGCGTGCTCGGTGTCGACCCTGACCCGGGCCGCTGCGAGCTGGCCGAAAAACTCGGCGCGCTGGTGTGTGGCGCGCCGGGTTCGGACCTCGTCGACGCCGCGGTCGACGAGCTGACCGGCGGGTACGGCGTCGACCAGGTGTACCTCGCGGCGGGCGGCAGCACGAACGAGCCGGTGGAACTGGCCGCGCGGCTGTCCCGCGACCGCGGCCGGGTGATCGACATCGGCAAGTGCCGGCTCGACCTGCCGTGGAATGCCTACTACGAAAAGGAACTGGACGTCCGGTTCTCCCGCTCGTACGGGCCGGGCCGGTACGACCCATCGTACGAGCTCGAAGGCCGCGACTACCCCATCGGTTACGTGCGCTGGACCGAACGGCGGAATATCGAGTGTTTCCTCGATCTTGCCGCGCGCGGTCGGGTAGATGTCGGGCCCCTGATCTCGCACGTGGCCGATTTCTCGACCGCGGTCGAGACCTACCAGCGCCTCAACGGCGGCGAACTGAAGGCGGTCGCAGTGCTCTTCCGGTACCCCTCCGAAGTGGCGAACACGGTCGAGCCGGTGCTGGCCGCCCAGCCGATTCCCGCCCCCGCGCGGACCGCGCGCCCGATCGGCCGGGTGCGGGTCGGGTTCATCGGCGCCGGCAACTACGCGTCCTCGATGTTGTTGCCACACCTGGCCGAACGGGACGACGTCGAGCTGACGCGGGTCGCGACCACGTCCTCGCTCTCGGGTGCCAACGCGCAGCGCAAGTTCGGCTTCGCCGAAGCGACCACCGATGTCGACCGGCTGCTGGACGACGACTCGATCGACGCGATCTTCGTGGTGACCCGGCACAGCTCGCACGCCGAGCTGACCCGCCGCGCGCTGCTCGCCGGCAAGGCGGTGTTCGTCGAGAAGCCGCTCGCGCTCACCGAGGCCGAGGTCGGCAAGATCCTGGCGGCGATCGAGGAGTCCGGCAACGACCGGCTGCAGGTCGGGTTCAACCGCCGGTTCGCGCCGCTGCTGAACGAGGCGAAGACCCAGTTCGGCAAGCGCGTCGGCCCCGCGTCGGTGCGCTACCTGGTCAACGCCGGGCGGCTGGAGTCCGGCAGCTGGTACAACCAGGCCGATTCGGAAGGCACCCGGTTCGCCGGTGAGGGCGGGCATTTCATCGACACCATCAGCTGGCTGCTCGACGAGGACCCGATCGCCGTCTACGCCTGCGGCACCGGGGACCAGCAGGTGTTCCTGCGCTACCCGGACGGCTCGACGGCCACGATCTCCTACGTCACCAGCGGTTCGACCGGGTTCCAGAAGGAGACCATCGATCTGCTCGGCGACGGCAAGGTGCTCAAGTTCGACGACTTCCTGCGCGCGGCGGTGTATTCCCGCAAGAAGTGGACCAGCCCGCGCATCCCCAAGGGCCGCGACAAGGGCCAGCAGGCGGAACTCGACGCGTTCATCGAGGCCGTCGCCTCCGGCGCCGAAATGCCGGTCCCGCTGGACACATTGGTCTCGACCACACTGGCCACGCTCGCCGCGCAGACCAGCCTCGCCACGGGTGTGCCGGTGCGAATCGAGGTGCCGTCATGATGGGTCCGGGCTGGTACCTGCGGCGGCTGTCGCGGATGGGCACGCGGGAAATCCGCGGCCGGGTCGCCGATGTCGTGAACAAGCGGCGGTGGCGGCGCATCGCGGCGATGCCGAGCGAGGCCGCGTGGCTGGCCCACCGGGATTTCCGGCCGCTGCCCGCGGACGCCCTGCAGGCTGTCCCCGAGCAGGCGGCGGCCGCGGTGATCGCGAAGGCCAACCGGTTGCTCGACGGGCATGCCGTGTACTTCGGCGTGAGCCGCGACGACATGGCCGGCCCGGACTGGTCGTTCGACCCGAAGACCGGGCGCCGCGCACCGTCCGATGTGTACTCGTTCGACGTCGCCTACCGCAGCGAGGAAACGGTCGGCGACATCAAGCAGATCTGGGAACCGTCACGCCACCAGCACCTCACCGTGCTCGCCGCGGCGTACGCGCTCACCGGTGACGACTCCTACGCCGAGCGGGTCGCCGATCACCTGAAGTCGTGGTGGGCGGCCAATCCGCCGCTGCGCGGGGTGCACTGGGTCAGCGGGATCGAGCTGGGCATCCGGCTGCTGTCGTGGGTGTGGACCCGCCGCCTGCTCGACGGCTGGCCCGGCGCGCCCGGGCTGTTCGAGGACAATCCCGAGGCGCTGCACCAGATCTGGCATCACCAGCGCTGGCTCGCCGCGTTCCCCAGCCGCGGTTCCTCGGCCAACAACCACGTCATCGCCGAGTCCGCGGGCCAGCTCGCGGCCTCCTGCGCGTTCCGGTGGTTCCCCGAGTCGTCGCTGTGGCGCACCCAGGCGATGGCGTCGCTCGACGAGCAGCTGGCACGCAACACCTTCGACTCCGGTCTCAACCGCGAGCTGGCGACCGAGTACCACGGGCTCGTGCTGGAACTGGGTCTGGTGGCCGCACTCGAAGCGGAGGCGGCGGGCACGCCGGTGCCCGGCTCGACCTGGCAGCTGCTGCTGCGGATGACCGACGCACTGGCGTCCATTGTGGATGATCAGCTGCGCCCGCCGCGCCAGGGTGACGCCGACGACGGGTACGGGCTGGTCGTGGACGGCGACGAGGTGCACCGCTGGGCCTCCCTGCTGGCCACCGGCGGCGCGCTGTTCGGACGGCTGAGCTGGTGGCCCGAAGTGCCGCGCGCCGACGTGCGGACCGCGCTCTTGACCGCACTCGCCAAGCCGACGGTGACCGCGTCCCGGCCCACGGAGCGCCAGAACCATTTCGCCGACGCCGGGATGACCATCCTGCGCGACGACGAAATCTGGTGCCGCTGCGACGGCGGGCCGCACGGGTTCCTGTCCATCGCCGCGCACGCGCACGCCGACGCGCTCTCGGTCGAGGTGCGGCACAACGGCGTCGACATCCTGGCCGACCCGGGCACCTTCTGCTACCACGGCGAGCCCGAGTGGCGCTCCTACTTCCGGTCCACCCTCGGCCACAACACGCTGCAGCTCGACGACCACGACCAGTCCACGTCCGGCGGCCCGTTCATGTGGACCAAGCAGGCGCACACGAAGGTCCGCACGCACGGCCCGGAGAGCTGGTCCGCCGAGCACGACGGGTACTCCCCGGCGATTCACCGCCGCTGGGTGCAGCTCGCCGACTCCGAACTGCACATCTCCGACGAGGTCGTCAGCTCGCGGCGGCACCGCACCCGGCTCGCCTTCCACCTCGGGCCCGCGGTGTCCGTCGAACTCGAGGACAGCAAGGCGCACCTGGCGTGGGACGGCGGCTCGGCCGTGCTCGAACTCCCGCAGGAGCTGGATTGGGCGATCCACCACGGCGCGGAAAAACCGCCGCTGGGCTGGTATTCGCCCGGGTTCGGCCGCAAGGTGCCGGCCGCGACCCTGATCGGCACCGGATCCGCCAGGGTGCTGTCCACCGTGCTCCGCTTCCGCCGTGCGGAGGTGCCCGCGCTGTGAAATTGTGCTGGGTGCTCCTCGGTCTGCTCGTGCTCACCGCCTGCAGCTCATCGTCCACTGAGGACAAAGCCGCACCGGCCGACGCCGCGCCGGCCGCTTCGGCGGCCGCGGTGTGCGACAAGGAGCCCGCGGGGCCCTCGGCAGCACCGGCCGGCGCGGTGACGATCGACCCGAACATCACCGGCGATCTCCTCGCGAAGACGAAGGCCAGTCCCGCGGGCACCACGTTCTGGCTCGCGCCCGGCACCCACCGGCTCGGCAGCGGGAACTACGACCAGGTGGTGCCCAAGGACGGCGACGTGTTCCTCGGCGCGCCGGGCGCGATCCTCGACGGTGAGCACGTGAACCAGTACGCGTTCACCGGGCACGCCACGAACGTCAGCATCCAGCACCTGACCGTGCAGAACTTCACCGCCCCGCACGACGAAGGCGTGGTCAACCACGACTCCGGCGACGGCTGGATCATCGAGCACAACACGTTGCAGCGCAACGACGGCGCCGCGCTGATGGCCGGCGCCCGGCAGCAGGTGCGCGGGAACTGCCTGCGCGACAACGGCCAGTACGGCATGAACGCGTACAAGGGCGACGGCACGATCACCGGGCTGGTCGTCGAGGGCAACGAGATCGTCGGCAACAACACCGGCGACTGGGAGACCAAGGAGCCCGGCTGCGGGTGCACCGGCGGCATCAAGTTCTGGGCCGTGAACGGCGCGGACGTGCGCGGCAACTGGGTGCACGACAACCGCGGCGTCGGGCTCTGGGCGGACACCAACAACAACGACTTCCTCATCGAGGGCAACCTGATCGAGAACAACGACGGTGCCGCGATCGAGTACGAGATCAGCTACAACGCGACCATCCGGAACAACATGATCCGCAAGAACAACTGGGTGGACGGCAAGAAGTACGCCGACCGCGGCGACAACTTCCCGCTCGCGACGATCTACATCTCCGAGTCCGGCGGCGAACCGCGGGTCCCGGCCAGGACGGCGAAGATCGACATCGCGGGCAACGTGCTGCAGAACAACTGGTCCGGGATCACCCTGTGGGAGAACGCCGACCGATTCTGCAACAGCCCCGCGAACACCTCCTCCGGCGTGTGCACCCTGGTACAGCCCGACTCGGCGAAATGCGCGCGGCCCGGGATCATGACCCAGCCGCTGTACAGCGACTGCCGGTGGAAGACGAAGAACGTGGACATCCACGACAACCGGTTCGAGCTGGATCCCGCCGTCGTGGGCTGCACGGTGAGCTGCGGGCGGATGGCGGTGCTGTCGAACTTCGGCACCTACCCGGACTGGTCACCGTACAAGGGTGACGTGGTGGCCGACGCCATCACCACCGGGCAGCACAACCAGTGGCACGACAACACCTACGTCGGCCCGTGGAGCTTCGTCGTCCACGACACGAGCCAGATCCTGGATTCCTTCCAATGGCAGGGAACCCAGCAACAGGATCAGGGCAGTACGTTCACGAAGGGCGGCTGACATGGCGCTCGCGCGGCTGACTCCGCTGCACCACGCCCCTGCCACCACGCAGAGCACGCCGCGTGCCGTCGCGGTGGCGTGGGTCCTGCTGATCCTGAACACGCTCGGCTCCACCGGCGCGCAGACGATCATCCCGCTGCCCCGGTCGGTCATCCAGCTGGTCACGATGGGCGCGCTCGTGATCGCGTTCACGCTGGCGCTGGTGGTCAACATCCAGCTGCGCATCCGGCCCAGCGCGTACCTGCTGCTGCTCACCCTGCTGCTGGTGGTCAGCATCCTGTCCAGCGCGCACCTGGAATCCGGGTTCGGCGCGCTGTTCCGGTGTTTCCGGCTGTCGTTGTTCATCGGCACGCTCTGGCTGCTGACGCGCTGGTGGAACGGCAGTACGAACTTCGTGCGGTTCCATATCAAGGCCTACAGCGCGGTGCTGGTGACCGTCGCGATCGGACTCGTGATCGCGCCGGGCAAGGCGATGCCGGACATCTACGGCGGGCGGCTCTCGGGCGCGGTGTGGCCGCTGACCCCGCCGCAGATCGGCCAGTACGCGGCGGTCATCTCCGGGCTCACGCTGTTGTTGTGGCTGGGTAAGCGGGTCGACCGGCGCAGCGCGCTGCTCATCGTCATCCCGGCGCTCGGGTTGCTGCTGCTGACCCACACGCGCACGGCGACGCTCGGCCTCATCGTCGGTCTCCTCGTCGCGCTGATTTCGTTGTGGCTCACCAGTTCGCGGGCGCGCTCGGTGTTCACCTGGTTCATCGTGGTGGCGGTGTTCGCGGCGATCGCGCTGGCGTCGCTGCTGCAGGCCTGGTTCCTGCGCGGGCAGTCGGAGGACAACTTCTCGACGCTCACCGGCCGCGCGAAGGTGTGGGACGCGCTGCTGAACGCGCCGCGCTCGGTGAGCGAGAACCTGTTCGGCATCGGGCTGGGCGACAAGTCCTATGCCGGGCTGCCGATCGACAACAGCTGGCTCGCGGTGTTCCACGAGCAGGGGCTGGTCGGCTGCGCGCTGGTCGCCGCGTTCCTGCTGGCGCTGGCCGCGGCCGCCGCGCTGAAGCCGCCGTCGCTGGAGCGGGCGTGCGCGATCTTCCTGATCGTGTACTGCATTTCGGCTTCCTACACCGAGGCCGGGCTCGGCGACGCGTCACCGTACCTGCTGCACCTGTTCGTGGCCGGTTCACTGCTGGTGCCCAAGGAGGCTCGCGCGTGAAGATCCTCGTCGTGCACAACCGGTATCGGTCGGAGCAGCCGAGCGGTGAGAACAACGTCGTGGACGCCGAGGTGGCGCTGCTGCGCGACGCCGGGCACGACGTCGGGTTGTTCGAGCGGCGCAGCGACGACATCGCGTCGATGTCGTTGGTGGGCAAGGCTTCCGTACCGTTGCGGGTGCCGTGGAACCCGCAGGCCCGCGCGGATCTGACGGCGCGGCTGCACGCGGACCGGCCGGACGTCGTGCACATCCACAACACGTTCCCGTTGCTGTCGCCGTCGGTCGTCGCCGCCTGTGCCGACGCGCGCGTGCCCGCGGTGGCGACGCTGCACAACTACGGCATGGTCTGCCCGCCGGGGACGCTGTACCGCGACGGGCACGTGTGCACGTCGTGCGTCGGTGGCCGGCCCGTGCCGGCGGTGGCGCACGGGTGCTACCGCGGCTCGCGGGTCGCGACGCTGCCGATGGCGGTGTCGACGGCGGTGAACCGGCGGCGGTGGTGGTCGGGGATCTCGCGGTTCTTCTGTATTTCCGGCGCGCAGCGGGAGTTGCTGGTCTCGGCGGGCATGCCGGCCTCCCGGTTGGTGGTGAAGCACAACTTCGTCGACGAGCCGGTTGTGCGGCGTGAGCTGCCCGGTGAACACATCCTGTACCTGGGTCGGATGACGGAGGAGAAGGGCGTCCGGCTGCTGATGGACGCGTGGCCGCTCGCGGATGTCGGCATCCCGCTCGTGCTGGCGGGGACCGGTCCGCTGTCGGACGAGGTGGCTTCGTGGGCCGCCGGCCGGCGGGATGTGCAATATCTGGGCCTGCAGACGAAGGCTGAGTGCCAGGAGCTGTTGGCGCGGGCCTCGGCCGTGGTGGTCCCGTCGGTGTGGCTGGAGGCTTTCGGCCTGGTCGTCGTCGAGGCGATGGCCGCCGGGGTGCCCGCGGTCGCCCCCGCGCACGGCGCCTTCCCGGAACTGATCGACAACGAGGTCAGCGGGTTGCTGCACACCCCCGGCGATGCCACGTCGATGGCGTCGTCCTTGCGCCGGATCGTCGCCCCGGCCCGAAACCGCGAAATGGGCGAGGCGGCGCGGTTGCGGTACGAGAAGGACTTCACCCCGTCGGTCGGCCTGGACCGCCTGATCGCTGGCTACCAGGCGGCGATCGGTTGAGGTCAGGACGCCGAACGACACCGACGCGTTAGATTCCTACGAGCTCAAGAGAATTCCGCGGACAAATTCCGCAATCGCGTCGATCTGCCCGACCTGGAACAGGTCATCCTTATAGACAAATTGAATCCTGCATGCTTCACGATACGTGTATACGACATATACGACGCCAGGTGTGCCGTGCCAATTATGAGTCCACATCTGGAAATCCACAATTTTCAGATCACTGGCGGCGGTGAAGTCTTTCACCAGGCCAAGATTACTCACGATCAACTTCGTGAGATCTTGCTTCTCGCACACATCGGGTGGTTCACTGAAATTGTTGACCGTAAAGCTTTCGGCGAAGGAACTCAGGATCGATCCCTGCTCGATGGACCGCTCCAGATCGCTCTTGACGCTAGTGGCGAGCGAAGCCACGGAGCCCGCGTCACCCGTGACGGGTAGCAGGCATGCATGCGGATAGGCCATGTTGGTTGTTGCCGCAGCCGGCACCGGCGGATCCAATCGGGCGCGCAGGTCCACGGGCGAAGCGCACTCCATGACTATCGGCTCGTTTCCCCCGTCCAACTGGTTACGCTGCGCCAGAAGGACAGCTCCACAAACAAGGGCATGCACCGATGTGCCGGCAGATCGGGCACGTTCACGAATCCGGCTCGTCTCGTCGATCGTGAAGCGAAGGTAATGATGAGCGGCCGGGAATCGTGAATGTTCGGCATGAGTGTTGCTCGAGATGGCAACTGATCCGTCCAGCACGCCATGAGCTTTCAACACGTCTATCGGCGACTCCGGTAGACTCGGTCCAGAATCAGTGTCGATATCAAGATCACACACGAGTGCGGCATATATTTCCCACAACTCGTCAAGAAAAGCCTGCTTGGCGGTGCCATCGGCAATTGCATGGTCTGTGTAAAGTGCAACATGACCGCCGTCTTGCTTTTCGGCTATCACAAGCTTGGCGAGCGAGTCAGCCACGCGCCAACGTTCACCTATTTCACGTACACAGTCCCAAATATCGCCGGATACGTAGACCACGTCAGGAATTAAATCCGGAACAGCAGCAATAAATATGTTCCCCGAAGCCCGTTCGACACGTGAGCCCAGCACCGGATAGCGAAAACACAGAAGTTCGAATGCGCGGACCAAAATATCCTTGTTCAGCCGTCCTTGATACTCGACGATCAGCGCCGTCGGAAAGTTCAGCATGCCGGACTCAAACTGATCAATTTGCCGCTTTGTCGTCACGTCACTCCATTCAGATGGGACGCAAGACACCTATGCTAACTCCCAGCGACAGGACCAGGACGGTGCCTATTTACGCATCACGTGCACGGTCACAAATTCAGATAATCGGCAATTACACGTACTATAACCCGGATAATTGGAGCCGTCAATTGTTGTCTCGAGGCTACACACTCACGGAGTGCGGCTAATGCTACTGGGGATAGCCCACCTGCCCGGGAGCCGGCTGCTTGTGGGCAGACCTGGTGTCACCGCTGAGGCCAGGGTGCCACATGCGATCTGCCGCGTCCGGCCGCGCTCCCGTTCCTGATCCTCATCGTGCCCGGAGGCACGTGGCGAAATTGTTGGGAGATGCGCCGGAACTCGTCGCCATGACGACGTCGAGGTCCGCTGAGAAGATCCCTACATCAGAACCTTGGTCACACCTTGAGTCGAGCCTCGCCAGATCCGAAGGGTTTTCGATGCGCAACGACGTCGATATCGAGCACGAAACGACGTCGGGATGGCGCAGACGGGTAACGTCAACTCTTCTAGTGCTGCCGGTTTTGGCTGTGTCAATCGACAGCAGCGTCCTGCTTCTGGCCCTACCTCGGCTGAGTACGGCGTTGGGCGCCAGCGGAACCGAACAACTGTGGATCGTCGATATTTATGTCTTCATGCTGTCCGGGTTTCTCATTCCAATGGGCGGAATTGGCGACCAAATAGGTCAGCGAAAGGTCTTATTCATAGGGGCCGGAATATTTTCCGCCTCCTCGATCATGGCGGCATATGCCGATAATGTTGCAATCCTGATTGCCGCCAGAGCCCTCATGGGGATCGGCGGATCGGCTGTCATGTCATTGAGCATGGCAATCGCCAGCACGATCTTCACAGACTACAAAGATCGCGCCACGGCAATAGCTATCAGGGCAAGCACCATGATGGTCGGAGGAGTTGTCGGACCTGCGGTCGGAGGCGTAATCCTGAAGTGGTTCTGGTGGGGTTCCGTGTTTCTCGTTTCCGTGCCGCCGATGTTGCTGTTGCTCGCATTTGGACCAAGGCTGCTTCCCGGATCCAGATCACGAAATACGAATAGGACTGACTGGACGAGTGTAGCCGCACTGCTGTGCGCGGTACTACTCATAGTCTATGGGGTCAAGGCCACAACAAGGGGAGAAATCTCTCCGACGTCAATCGGAGTAACGGCCGCTGGTGCTGTCATCGGTGTCTTTTTCTGGCGACGTCAGGGGCGGATACCGAATCCATTACTAGATCCGCGTATATTTAGAAGTCGCGTGCTCACTCTCACCTTGACGGTGATGGTTATAGGTACCTTCGTTCTTGGCGGAATAGTCTTGTTCGTCCCCACATACCTGCAGACTGTACGTGGGGCTTCGCCGCTGGAGGCCGGTCTTTGGCTGATACCGCAATCGATCGCAACGATCGCGGCGACGCTGGCCGTGTCCAGACTCTCTCGGCGACTCCCACTGAGCTACCTCCTGGCCAGCGGATTGTCGGTGGCCGCGGCGGGCTGCCTTGCAATAGTTTTCTTGGCCTATGTGCAGCAAGTACCTTTTGTAGTAGTCGGATCATTTCTCGTGTCGGTGGGGATGGTCCCAGTCGCCTCACAGGGGGCCAACCATGTCATGTTTCTTTTCCCCAGAAGTAGCGCCGGAATAGCGTCGTCCGTGGTAGGCACGAACAATCAGATGGGGAGCGCGCTGGGGGTAGCTGTCCTCGGATCTGCCGTGAACGCGGTATACCGCGTCGACCTCAAGCTGCCAGACTCGCTGGGAAAGGCACCGGGAGACACAGCCAGGCAAGCTATCAATGAGGCTGCGGCTATCGCGGCACGCTTGCAAGGAACGATCGGGCAGGAACTATTGGCTGCGGCCCGGTCTGCCTTCCTCACGGGCTTGCGAATCGCCGGTCTGGTGAGCGTGATTCTGCTGACAATTTGCCTCGTCATCACCTTTGTGTTCCTCAGAGAAAGATTCCCGGCGAAAGCAAAGATCGACAAGTCGTGAGCGTTACCGATGGGTTTCGTACAGTGACGGTTCCACGCTCTGGCCGTGCCCTGGGCGAGGCGGCGACCACAAGACGGACGGAGCAATGCGGCCTTCGTCGAAACGAAGAGGTGCCCCGCCGCGACACCTTCGATGTGACCGACATTTCCGCGCCGCCGGCGTTGCCTCGCGTGCTGCGGCTGCCACTCGCCGTCGTGACGGTGGCGGCCGCGCTCGTCGTGCTGGTGCAGGCGCTGGCGTACGCGGGTGACAGCAGCGGCGAGTGGGTCGCGCCGGTGTCCGGGTTGCCCGCGCCGCTGTGGTACATCGCGCAGGCGATCGACTTCCTCGGCGAGCCGGTCGGGTCGGCGATCGTGCTGGCGGTGCTCGCCGGCGGGTGCTGGCTGGTGGGCCGGCGGCGGTCGGCGGTGCTCGTGCTGGCCGGGGCCGGGGTGGCGGTCGGCGTGACAACGCTGCTGAAACCCATCGTCGACCGCACGATTCACGGCGGTTACCTTTCGTACCCCAGCGGCCACACGGCGTTCGCGACCGCGGTGGCGTTGGTCCTGGCGATGATCGCCGCCGACCGGCTCGCCCTCCGCGCCGCGGCGGGGACAGCGTTCGTGCTGGTCATCGCACTCCTCGCGGGCGCCGTCATGGGCTGGACCGAAGTCGCCCTCAGCGCCCACTACCCCACCGACGCCCTCGGCGGCTTCTGCACCGCGCTGGCGGTGGTGCCACCGACCGCGTGGGCGGTGGACAGGTTTTTCCCCGCGAGCTTGTAGCGGCTACTCGGCGCGCTGCCCCTCAGGCGTACCGCCGGAAGGCGGGCTTCACGGCGCGGCCGCCGACCCATGTCGACGGGTCGCCGGCGTCCAAGGCCTTGCGGTACACCACACACGCCTGCGCGACGACGTCGATCGTGCGGTCGATGTCCTCTTCGGACAGTGCGCTGCTGACCACGAACGACGGGCCGAGCACGCCACCGGAGATCAGCTGCCGCATGAAGAGCGTGCGGTACTCCGGCGACGGCCGCAGGTTCTCGTCCAGGGTCGCGAACACCAGGTTGCTCGCCCGCCCGCGCACGAGTACGTGCGAACCGACGCCCATACCCGACGCGGCCGCCCGGACGCCGTCCGCAAGCCGGGTGCCCAGTGCGTGCAGCCGCGCCGAAATGCCTTCCTCGGCATAGGTTTCCATCACGGCCATCGCCGCCGCGAGCGAGTGCGTCTCGGCGCCGTGCGTGGTCGACAGCAGGAACACCCGCTCCCGCGAGTCGCGCAACCCGCCCTGCTCCATCACCTCGCGCCGCCCGGCGAGCGCCGAGACCGCGAACCCGTTGCCGAGCGCCTTGCCGAACGTCGACAGGTCCGGCTGCACGCCGTACACCCCCTGCGCCCCCGCCTCCGACCAGCGGAAACCGGTGATCATCTCGTCGAAGATCAGCAGCGAGCCGTACTTGTGCGCGAGATCCCGCAGGCCGGCGAGGTACCCGGGCGCCGGCTCGGTGTGCGTCGACGCCTCGAGGATCAGGCACGCCACATCGCCGCCGCGCAGGACTTCCTCCGTCGCGGCCAGGTCCCCGTACGGGAACTTGACGGTCATCGCCGTTGTACAGGCAGGAATCCCGGCCGACATCGGCGTCGTCCCGATGAACCAGTCGTCCGTCGAGAAGAACGGGTGGTCCTGGCAGACCGCCACCCGCTGCCGCCCGGTCGCGGCCCGCGCCAGCCGCACGGCCGCCGTCGTGACGTCCGAGCCGTTCTTCGCGAACTTGACCATCTCCGCCGTCGTGACGGTGGCGAGAAACCGTTCCGCGGCCTCGATTTCCAGGAAGCTCGGGCGCACGAAGTTCGACCCGCGCACCAGTTCCCGCCGCACCGCCTCGATCACCCGCGGATGCGCGTGCCCGAGGCTCACCGATCTCAGCCCCGAACCGTATTCGATGTACTCGTTGTCGTCGATGTCCCACACGTGCGCACCACGGCCGTGCGAGATGACCGGCGCCATGCCCTGCGGGAACTGGTCGTCACCCTTGGCATAGGTGTGGGCACCACCGGGAATGAGCTTGTGCAACCGCTGGTTCGCCTTGCGCGACCGCAACATCGGAGTGTCCATGACCTTTACCTCGAGATCTTCAGTACTTGGTCGAGCGACGGCGCCTGTTTGTCGCGCTCGGAGATCAGGGTGATCGGAATGGGCCACGGGATGGCCAGTTCGGGATCGTCGAAGGCGATCGTGACGTCCTCACTGGGATCGTGTGGCCGGTCGATCCGGTACGACACGTCGGCGGGGTCGGTCAGCGCCTGGAAACCGTGCGCGCAGCCCGCCGGGATGTAGACCGAGACCTGGGTGCTGCCGGACAGGGTGAAGTACTCCTGGTTCCGGAAGGTCGGCGAATCGGGCCGCAGGTCGACGACGACGTCGAACACCTCGCCGTACGAGCAGCGGACGAGCTTCGACTCGCCGTCGCCGGCCCGCAGGTGCATGCCGCGCAGCACGCCGATGGCCGACCGGGAAACGCTGTCCTGGGTGAACGCGTCGGGGTCGATGCCGACCGACTTCGCCACCTCGCGGTCGAACGTACGGCTGAAGAACCCGCGCTCGTCGGCGTGCGGGGTCGGGACGAACAGGTACGTACCGGCGATGGCCGGCACTGGAAACGCTTTCATCGCACCCCTTCCGGGAAAAGCGCGGACAACGCCGCGAACTGGTGCTTGATCCGCTGTTCCTCCGCCGCGTTGCGCTCGCCGAGCGTCATGGTCAGCTCCCCCGCGCGCCGCTCCAGTGACGTGAACCGCTCGACCAGTTGCGCGATCACGACGCGCCGGGCGGACAGGCAGTACTCGCCGAGCCCCATCCCGTCCATCAGTGCCTCGTTCTTCGCCGCGTACCCGACGGAGATCGTCGGCTTGCACACCTTCAGCGCACACAACACGTTGTGATACCGGGTCGCCACGACGGAGTCCACAGTAGACATTTCACGCATGATCGCGTCCAAAGAGGACGCCGAGGACGCGCTCACGAGCGGCCCGCACTCGGCGAGGATCTCGTCCACCACCGGCGCGTCCACCTGGTCGCCGGTGAACAGCCGGACCGGACGGCCGCGCTCGACGAGCCAGTGCACGAACCCCTTCATACCGTCCACATAGGACCGGTAGATCTGCTCGGCGTTCGCGCGCTCGTCGTTCCCGCCACGGAAGGCCATCACCCCGACGCCGACCGTCCCGGGCCGCCGTTCGTCCTCCGGTGCCGGTAGCGCGAACGCGAGATCGGGATAGACCTCGTCCGCGGCGGTGTCGACGCCCATCTCGGTCATCGCCGCGCGCGAATTCTCGTCGCGGTAGGACCGGTAGGCGGCCAGCCGCCCGGCCGTTTTCACGATCACCCGGGTCGCGCGATCGCCGATCACGTTCGCACCGACGCTCACCAGCGCGACCTTCGTCCCCAGCAGCCGCCCGGCCAGCGTCAGCAGCAGCAGCGAATACGGGAAACCCCAGGGCCGCAACGGAAGCGTCGCTTCGAGCACGCCCATCCCGGGCACGATCACGACGTCCTGGCGCCGCACCCAGGCCGCCGTGCGCCACACGTCGACGAACTTTCCCAGTCCCTTCAACGCGATCGCCCGCGCCCCGGACGCCGTCCGGTACTCACCGCCGAACCAGTGCAGCGGGGTCGCGTCGATGCCGTAGCGCGCGGACACCAGATCCGGCCCGCCGCAGAACGCGCTCAACCGCGCGTCCGGATGTTCCGCGCGCAGGAACCGCAGCACGGCCTCCAGCGAGCCGTCGTTGCCCAGGTTGCCCGAGCCGAGCAGGCCGAACAGGCCGACCCTGATCACCGCACTCTCCCCTCGCGTCCGGGCACCACGGCGTCGATGTCGAACTCGCTGAACTCGACCGGCGGCCGGTCCTCGATCCGCTCGCCCGAACCCGGCCGCGCCCGCGCCGTCAGCCATTCGAACAGGTGGCGGTAGCACTCCCGGCGGTCCGCCGCGCTCAGCGGCGCCCGCTGGATCGCGCCGGCGAACCCGAGCACGTACTCGCCGAGCAGCCGTACCAGCGGATGGCGCAACTTGTCGGCCCGCTTGGGATCGAGGTTCGAGCAGCGCTTGCGCAGCGTCGGATTGGCCCGCTCCGCGCGGGTCGGGTGGTCGCGCCGGAAGAACAGCAACTCGGGTACCTGGTAGAACGGCCCGTTCAGGGTGATCTCGGCGACGAACGTGCGGTCCGCGTGGTGGTAGCTGTCGTGCGGCTTGACCCGGCGCAGCACGTCCGACCGGATCACGCCGTAGAAATCGTCGCCGCCGGGCTCGAGCAGCAGGCTGCGGAACCGGGTCGGCGCGTGCGGCGAGTCGGTCGCCAGCGTGTAGTCGAACGGCTGGGTCACGCGACCGGTCTCGTCGATGATCGCGTTCCAGCAGTGCGCGAGGATCATGTCCGGCCGCTCGTCGAGCGCCTGCACACAGCGCAGCAGCAGGTCACGGCCGTAGAGATCGTCGTGCGACGCCCACTTGAACAGCTCGCCCTTGGCCTCGGCGAACACGTAGTTGTGGTTCGGCCCGGCGCCGATGTTCGTCGCCAGCCGGATGTAGCGGATGCGCGGGTCCTTCGCCAGGTAGGTGCGGCAGATCTCCTCCGTGCCGTCGGTGGACGCGTTGTCGGAGATGATCAGTTCGAAGTCCTCGAAGCTCTGTCCCAGCAAGGCATCCAGCGATTCCGCCAGATACTCCTCGCCGTTGTAGACGGGCAGGCCGATGCTCAGCCTCGGGGTCATGACGTCCTCACTTCCTGGGTTGTCAAGGCGTGCTCACGCATCCCGGCGCGCAACTGGAACCACCAGAACGCGGAACCGGTCGTGGTCGCGGTCGCGACGCCCCACGCGGAGCCGGGCGCACCGGCGATGGCGGCACCGACGAGACCACCGATCAGATAACAGGCGGAAACCGTGACCTGGCACCGCATACTGCGGCGGGCGAGCCCGAGTGCGCGCAGCCCGGAGGCCGCGCCGGTCGAGAAACTCGCGCCCATCACCGAAAGCGTCGCCGGCAGGATCAGCGTGTGCGCCGCGGGCCAGATCGAGCCGAGCAGGTGCACGCCGACGAATTCGGGCAGCAGGAACAGAAGTGCGAGACCCCAGCAGAGCGCGGCGCCGGCCTGTCCCGCGCCGAGGATCAGGCAGAACTTCGGCAACCGGTGCGGCGCGCGGCGCAGAACCCTTGCCGCTTCGGCAACCGTGACCAGGGACAGTCCCATGAGGACGGCCTGGAACGGTCCCTGCAGCAACTCGGCGCCGCGCACGGTGCCGACCGCGGCGAGCCCGGCGATCGCGCCGAGCCCGTAAGCCCGCAGTTGCGAAGCACCGCTGTTGCTGACGTTCTCGATCAGGTAGCGGGTGCCGAGGTCCCGCTGGTCCCGCAGCCAGCCGCCGACGGCGGACAGGCGCGGCAGGATGCCGGTCTGGAAGCAGCCGAAGATCGCGGCGACCCCGGCGGACATCCCCCAGGCGAGCACGAACCCGAGCACGGTGCCGTGCTTCGCGGCGAACAGCATCGCGGGCGCGAGCGCGACGGCCTGCACCACGTCGTTGAGAAACGCCCGGTGTCCCTGCCCTGCCGCGAAGAACCCGAACCGCCAGGCGTCCTGCACCATCAGGAACGGCAGCACCAGCCCGAGCCCGGCGAACGCGAGCCCGACCTGACCGCCGATCGCGATCCCGACCAGGATGCTGACCGCGCCGGTCGCGATCCCGACGACGAGTGCCGTGCCGGCCGCGCGGGCCGTGGCGGCGCGCCAGATGCCCGCGGCGACCCCGCTGAACCGGACCATCAGCGGATCCGTGCCGAGGCCGCGCGAGACGTTGATGATCACGCCGTAGGTGACCCAGGCGAGGCTGAACACGCCGAACGCCGTCGCCCCCAGCGAGCGGGCGACGTAGAGCCCGACGGCGAAGTTGGTCAGGCTGGAAACGGCCTGGTCCCCGAGCCCCCAGGACAGCCGCCCGGCCATCGCCCGCAGCGCCGAGCGCGGCCGGATGGCACGGTGTCTGCCGCGGCGCGGTCCTTCCGTTGCCGTCGACATCTCACACCTTCAGCAGCTCGGCATCGTGCAGCGCGGAGGCCGCGGCGACGACGGAGTCGAAGGGCAGACCGGACCGTTCGGCGACGTCGAGCAGCGAGTGCTCGCCGTCCGACAGGTTGAGCACCCACAGCATCGCCAGCTGCGCGTCCTTGGCGTCACTGCGCCCGCCGAGCGAGTCGTACAGGCCGCGCTTGCCCAGCTGTGGTTCGCCGTACGGGCTCAGGTTCACGTAGGTGCGGTTGCGGTCGAGCAGGGAAAGCGCTTCCCGGCAGACGGCCAGGGTGTCCTCCAGCGCCCACGGCACCACGAAATCCGGGTTGTCACCGGAGGTGTGGTACTCGGGGTAACGCGCATACGGGGTCCGGGAAAGCGATCCGACGCCGAGGTCGAAACCGGGCGAGCAGAACTGGCGCTCGTCATAACCGTAGGGCGAGAAGTCGACGATCTCGTGCTTGCGCTCCCGCAACACGAGCTGGAGCACGCGATCGATCTCCGCGTCCCCGCGGCGGCTCTTCTTGTACGTCAGGTGCCCGGCGTCGCCGGCGCACGCGAGCACGAGCCCGTGCTTGACCTTGTCGATCCGCTCGGCGTTGCGCGACAGCCAGGTGATCGCGCCGATCGTGCCCGGCATGAACAGGAAACGGTAGGTGTACCAAGGGTTTTTCAGCGAGCGCGCGAGGTACGCGGCCACCGCGATCGATGCCAGGTTGTCGTTGGCCAGCGACGGGTGACACGTGTGGCACGAGACGATGACCTCGTCGGTCACCTGCCCCGGCACGACATGCTCGGCGTAGGTCAGGTGTCCATCGTCCAAAGTGGAATCGATGCGCACGTGGTACTCGCCATCGGGCATCCGGTCCAGCACGTCCTGCGCGAGGCAGAAACCCCAGTCCGGCGAGTAGTAGCTGGTCCGGTACGGCACGAGGGAGGGCTGCTCCGGCAACGTGTGCAGGTGCGGGCGCAGCTCCGCCAGAGTCATCCGCGCGTCGATCGGCGTGCTGTAGCTGACGACGTGCAGGTTCGACTCGCGGAAGTCCACGATCCGCCTGCCGGTCGTGTCCGCGATGAAGGCGTCGCGGATGTTCCACTCCTGCGGCACGGTCCAGTCGAACGCCCGCGCGCCGGTGGGCACCTCGAAGACCGCGAGCGGGAGGTACTCGTTGAGGATGTCCAGCGTCTCCCGGACGCCGTCGCCGGTGATGCTGCGGCACAACGGGTACAGCCGCTCGACCAGAGCGTGCATCTGTTCGCCGGTGCTCATCGGCGTCTCAGGGTGTCGTCGACGCTGATGCCGTTCTTGAGCCACGCGAGCCGGGTGAACCGCTGCTCGAAATCGTGCGCCGTCATGCCGTACTTCTGGTACGCGTCGACGAGTTCCAGCGCGCCGTCCTTGACCGACCACTCGCAGTCGAAACCGGGGATGGCCTCACGGAAGCGGGCGAAGTCGACGCGATAGGAGCGTGGGTCGGCGCCGGCCTCGCCGGTGATCACCAGCCGCGAGCCGGGCACCGCCTCGGCCACCTCACCGGCGATCTCCGCGACGGTCACGTTGTTGCGCTCGGTGCCGATGTTGAAAGCCTTGTCGTGCACCGCTTCCTTGGGCCCGACGAGCGCTGCGGCGAACGCACTGGCGATGTCCCTGGCGTGCACCAGCGGCCGCCACGGCGTGCCGTCGGAGAGCACCCGGACCTCGCCGGAGAGCACGGCGTGGCCGACCAGGTTGTTCAGCACGATGTCCGCCCGCAGCCGCGGCGAGAAGCCGAAAGCCGTGGCATTGCGCAGGAAGACCGGCGTGAAGTCCTCGTCCGCGAGTTCGTGCACGTCGTCCTCTACCCGGACCTTCGACTCCGCGTACGGCGTGACCGGGCGTAGCGGCGCGTCCTCGGCGACCAGTGCGTCACCGCCGGAAGCGCCGTAGACCGAGCAGGTCGAGGCGTAGAGAAAGCGCTTCACCCCGGCATCCCGGGCCAGTCGCGCGAGCCGGACCGAGGCCCGGTGGTTGATGTCGTAGGTCAGGTCCGGCGCGAGCGCGCCGAGCGGGTCGTTCGACAGCGCGGCCAGGTGGATCACCGCGTCCACATCGGACACATGCTCGTGCGTGACGTCGCGCAGGTCGACCTCGAAGCCGGGCGGAGTCTCCGGGCGCGGCCCGAGCAGGCAGTCCGCGAACAGTCCCGAATCCAGCCCGATCACCTCGTGCCCGGCCTCGGCCAGCACCGGCGCCATCACCGTGCCGAGGTAGCCCTTGTGGCCCGTGAGCAGCACTCGCATGATCAGCCCTCCAGATCGACAGTCAGTTTGGAAACGTGGAAGGCCTCCGCGTACCGCGCATTGCACTCGATACCGCGAATCCTTGCCAGACCGAGGAAAGCCTCGCGGTCGTACCACGGCCGGTGCCGCTGCGAACCGTAATGTTCTTGCAGCAGCGCGACCTTCTGCTCGGCCCGTTCCGGGGTGAGCGGCTGATAGCTGTTCGGACGGCCGAGATCGGCGTCCCACTTGACGATCTCGTAGCCGAGCACCAGGTGATCGCGGAACGCGGTCGGCACCAGCTTCGCCAGCCCGCGGTGGTCCTGGTGCAGATCATCGGTCCTGGGCGCGAACAGCACGTCCGGGTTGCTCCGCCCGCGCAGTTCCTCCAGCGCGGACTTCGCCTCGTCCCAGTGCGCCGGCAGCCGCCCGTCGGGCAGTTTCAGCACCGTCACCGACAGCGTTGCATCCGGGCAGAAGGCAGCGAGCGCGGCGCGTTCCTCGTCTTCCCGCTCGCTGCCACCGCCCGAGAGCACGAGCGCGTCCACCCGGATCCCGGGCCGCGCCGAGCAGATGGTCAGCAGGGTGCCGCCCGCGCCGATCGCGATGTCGTCGCAGTGCGCCCCGAGTACGGCCACGCTTCCGAGCGGCCCGGCACCCAGCCTGATCACGCGGCTCTACCGTTCTCCCACAGGGCCCACGGCCGCTGGCCACGCGTGTAGCCCTCGTCCAGCGCGGCACGTTCCTTCACGGTGTCCGTCGGCTTCCAGAAGCCGCGGTACTGGTAGGCCAGCAGGCGCCCGCGCTTGGCCAGTTCCGCGCAGCCGTCCGCGACGAGGTCGCCGTTCTCCGGGATGTGGTCGAAGATTTCCTGGCGCAGCACGAAATACCCGCCGTTCTCCCACAGCGGCATCTCGCTCACCGCGGTGATGGAGCCGACCTTGCCGTCCTCACCCATGTCGATGCAGTGGAACGAGGACTGCGGTGGCACGACCATCATCTGCGCACCCGCGTCGGTGTTCGAGAAGCGCTCGATCATGTCCGCCAGCGGCGCGTCGGTGAGCACGTCCGCGTAGTTGGCGAGGAACATCTCGTCGCCGTCCAGGTGCTCGCGCACCCGCCGCAGCCGCTCCCCGATCGCCGACTCGATCCCGGTCTGCACGAACGAGATCGACCAGTCGGAGATGTCCGTCGACAGCAACTCGGCCTTGCCCCCGCGCAGCACGAAGTCGTTGGACGTGGTCTCCTCGTAGTTGAGGAAGAAATCCTTGATGTGGTGGGCACCGTAGCCCAGGCACAGAATGAATTCCGTGTGGCCGAAGTGCGCGTAGTACCGCATCACGTGCCAGATCAGCGGCCTCGGCCCGACCATGGCCATCGGCTTGGGCACATCGGACGGGCTACCGCTGCGCATTCGCATGCCGTATCCGCCGCAGAACAGGACGACCTTCACGACGACTTCCCCTCGACGATCTCCAGGTGCGGGATGGGAAAAACGAGTTTCCCGCCCCACTGCTCCACATAGGACAGTTGTTCGGTCAGTTCGGCCCTGAGGTTCCAGGGCAGCACCAGCACGTAGTCGGGCTTCTCGGCCTCGATGCGTTCCGGTGCCAGCACCGGGATCCGCGTGCCGGGCGTGAACCGGCCGTGCTTGTACGGGTTGCGGTCGACCGTGTAGGCGAGCAGGTCCGGCCGGATACCACAGTGGTTGAGCAGCGTGTTGCCCTTGCCGGGCGCGCCGTAGCCGACGACGGTCTTGCCTTCCTCGGCCGCGGTGACCAGGAACTTCAACAGGTCGCGCCGGACCCGGTCGACCCGCGCGGCGAACTCGGTGTAGCCGGACAGTTCGTGCAGCCCGGCCGCCTTCTCGGCGCTCAGCACGTCGGTCATCCGCCGGCTCGGCTCGCCCGCGACCTCGGCGGGCCGCGCCCACAGCCGGATCGAGCCGCCGTGGGTCGGCAGCAGCTCGACGTCCACAAGGGACAGCCCGCCCGACGCCAGCGCGCGACGAGCCGATTCCACTGTGTAGTACTGGAAATGCTCGTGGTAGATGGTGTCGTACTGGGTCTTCTCGATCAGCGTCAGCAGATGCTGCACCTCGATCGACACCCAGCCGTCGTCGGCGACCATCGCCCGAAGGCCCTTGGTGAACCCGATCACGTCCGGAATGTGCGCGTAGACGTTGTTGGCGACGACGAGATCGGCCGGACCGCGCTCGGCGCGGACGGCGGCGCCGGTCTCCGGGCTCAGGAACGCCGTCAGCGTCGGCACCCCGGCGTCCCGCGCGGCTTGTCCGACGTTCACCGACGGCTCCACCCCGAGGCACGGGATCCCTTGCGCCACAACGTGCTTGAGCAGGTACCCGTCGTTACTGGCGACCTCGACGACGAACGAGTCCGGGCCCAGCCCGAGCCGGTCCACGGCACCGTCGACGAACCGGCGGGCATGCTCGACCCAGGATTCCGAATAGGACGAGAAGTACGCGTACTCGGTGAAGGTGTCCTCGGGCGTGATCAACGGCGGCAGCTGCGCCAGCCAGCAGCTGGTGCACACTCGCAAATGCAACGGATACGTGATCTCCGCTTCGTCGAGCTGGTCTACCGTGAGAAACCGCTCGCAGGGGGGAGTCGCACCCAGATCGACGACGCTTTCCATGCTCGTCGAACCACAGAGGCGGCACCTGGTCATCGTCAATTGGCTCCTCGGCTCACGAACGCGGTGTGCGTACACCCCTGATTCGGGGAGCCCAAGAGTCTTGTTACAAAGCGGGAGTGGACCACGCGGGTCCGAGTTCGAACTGAGACATCGCCATGCGCTTGCCCGAAAACCCTTGTGCCAGGAGGGAAATTATTCGACCAGACCGGCGCGCACTGTGTTACTTACGAATCTCCAGTGTGCAGCATTTCGGTCCGCCACCGGCTTTGCGCAGTTCGGAGATGTCCACCAGGACGGGGTCGTAACCACGCGCGGCGAGCCGGTCCGCCAGCGCGGTCGCCTCGATCGGTAACACCACATTGCGCCCGTCGGACACACCGTTGAGGCCGAAGCACTCGGCGTCCGCGGCGCCGGCGAGCACGGCGTCCGGGAACAGTCGTGCCAGAACCCGTTGCGAACCCTGGGAAAACGCCTCCGGGTAGTACGCGATCTGGGCCGGGGCGGACTCGGTCGCCTCGCTCAGCACGAACAGCGCGGTGTCCAGGTGGTAGTACCGCGGGTCCACCAGGCTCAGTGACAGCACGGGCACGCCGAGTATCTCCTGCGCCTCGGCGTGCGCCTCGGGATCGGTCCGGAAGCCGGTGCCGGCCAGGATCATCCGGCCGGTCCAGGCGAAGTCACCCTCGGCCTCGTTGATCCGTGACGGCATGACCACGTCGCGGTACCCGTGCTCGAGGAACCAGCGCCGGTAGTGGTCCGCCTCGGGCACCCGCTGCGGCGCGCGGAACCGTGAGCCGAGCACCCGCCCGTCGATCACGGTGCCGGAGTTCGCTGCGAAGACCATGTCGGGCAGGCCGGGCTGCGGCTCGATCTCCTCCACGGTGTGCCCCAGCCGGCGGTAGGTGTCCCGGAGCTCGGTCCACTGGGCGAGCGCGAGCGGCACGTCCACCGGTCGCGACGGGTCCATCCAGGGGTTGATCGAGTACTCGACGGCGAAGAAGCGCGGGGGGCACATGAGGTAGCGGCGGGTCAGCGGCACCCGAGTGGTCATGATCCAACGGTATGGCTCGATTCAGCGACAATCAATCGCAGCTTCTTGCGCATATACCTGCTAAACATTGCGTGTGAACCAGTTGGATCAGCGAATCGTTTCGTGCCTGGTGACCAACGCGCGGTCGAGCTACGCCGAGATCGGCAAGGTGGTCGGCCTGTCCGCGCCCGCGGTGAAACGCCGGGTCGACCGCCTGCTCGAGACCGGGGTCCTGCGCGGGTTCACCGCGGTGGTCGACCCGGAGGCGCTCGGCTGGGGCACCGAGGCCTTCGTCGAGGTGCACTGCCGCGGCAACGTGTCGCCTGCGCGCATCCGCTCGCGGCTGGAGCCGTTGCCCGAGGTCGTCGCCGCGTACACGGTGACCGGTGCGGCGGACGCGATCGTGCACCTGCGCGCGGCCAACATCCACCAGCTGGAAACGGCGCTGGAACGGCTGCGCGGGCTGGAGATCATCGACCGGACCGTGTCCACCGTGGTGCTGTCGAGGCTGCTGGAGCGCCCGCCGACGCCGGGGACATGATGGTCGGCATGACCGAACGGATTCTCGCCGAGCGCACCGGCAAGGTCGCCGTCCTCACCGTCGACGCCCCCGAGCGGCGCAACTCGCTGACCCTCGCGCTGTCCGCCCAACTGGCCGAGGCGGTCGCCGACGCCGAGCGTGACACCGGCGTGCACGCGGTGATCGTGACCGGCACGCCGCCGGCGTTCTGCGCGGGCGCGGACCTGACCGCGCTCGGCGAGGCAACGGAAGACGGGCTGCGAGCGGTCTACGCCGGCTTCCTCGCGGTGGCTCGGTGCACGCTGCCGACCATCGCCGCGGTGGGTGGCGCGGCCGTCGGCGCAGGTCTGAACCTCGCGCTCGCCGCCGATGTCCGGCTGGCCGGGCCGCGCGCGAAGTTCATCCCGCGGTTCCTCGAACTCGGGGTGCACCCGGGCGGCGGGATGACGTGGATGCTGCAGCGCGCGATCGGCGTTCAACGGGCCCGCGCGATGGCCTTGTTCGGCCAGTCGCTCGACGCGCCCGAAGCGGAGCGCGCCGGTCTCACTATGCGGACAGTCGATGGTACTCACGAAGAGTTACTGGCGGCGGCGCTGGAGCTCGCCGCGCCCGCCACCGAAGCGCCGCGGGATCTGGTGCTAGCGACGAAGCGGTCGATGCGGCTGACCTTGCCTCTTACCGACCATGCGGACGCGGTGGACACTGAACTGGAGCCCCAGTTGGAGTCGTTGGCGTCCCCCGAGTTCGGCCGCCGGCTCAGTGCGATGCTGGCTGCCATCAGCAGCAGAAAGTGACCGTTCCATCCAGTAACGGGTAAGGCGGGTCACACCGCGAGACGGCCACCGGAAAGGCAAAGTAAGGTGGAGGTATCGGCGGCTGTGCGCCCGGCGCAGCAGAGGTGTCATCGCTGACACGGCAAGTCGGGAGAGAGGGATTCCCTGACCTATGAGCACGAGTGCCAATGGCAACGGCGCGTTGTCGGCAACCCGTCAGACCGAGATCTCGAAGCTCGACCGGGTGGTGATTCGGTTCGCCGGCGACTCCGGTGACGGCATGCAGCTGACCGGAGACCGGTTCACCTCGGAGGCGGCGGCCTTCGGCAACGACCTGGCGACCCTGCCGAACTTCCCCGCGGAGATCCGCGCCCCTCAGGGCACGATCCCCGGTGTCTCCTCGTTCCAGGTCCACTTCGCCGACTACGACATCCTGACCCCGGGCGACCGGCCGGACGTGCTGGTGGCGATGAACCCCGCGGCGCTCAAGGCGAATCTCGCCGACCTGCCCGCCGGCGGCACGCTGATCGTCAACACCGACGAGTTCACCAAGCGGAACCTGACCAAGGTCGGCTACGACGCGAATCCGCTCGAAGACGAGTCGCTGTCGGCATTCCAGGTGCACCGGGTCGCCATGTCGACGCTGACGCAGGGTGCTCTCGCGGACACTGGTCTGGGCAAGAAGGACGCCGAGCGGTGCAAGAACATGTTCTCGCTCGGGCTGCTGTCGTGGATGTACCACCGGCCCACCGAGGGCACCGAGCGGTTCCTGCGGGAGAAGTTCGCGAAGAAGCCGGACATCGCCGAGGCGAACATCCTGGCGTTCCACGCGGGCTGGAACTACGGCGAGACGACGGAGTCGTTCGCGACGACGTTCGAGGTGGCCCCCGCGAAGCTGGCGCCGGGCACGTACCGGCAGATCACCGGGAACACCGCGCTGGCCTACGGAATCGTCGCGGCCGGCCAGCAGGCCGGGCTGAAGGTGCTGCTGGGCACGTACCCGATCACCCCGGCCTCGGACATCCTGCACGAGCTGTCCAAGCACAAGAACTACGGCGTGCTCACGTTCCAGGCCGAGGACGAGATCGCCGGGATCGGCGCGGCGCTCGGCGCTTCCTACGGCGGCGCGCTCGGCGTCACCTCGACGTCCGGCCCGGGTATCGCGTTGAAGTCGGAGACGATCGGGCTCGGCGTGATGCTGGAACTGCCGCTGATCGTGATCGACGTGCAGCGTGGTGGCCCGTCCACCGGGTTGCCGACCAAGACCGAGCAGGCGGACCTGCTGCAGGCGATGTTCGGGCGCAACAGCGAATCACCGGTGGCGATCATCGCGCCACAGTCGCCCGCGGACTGCTTCGCCGCGGCGCTCGAAGCCACCGCGATCGCGCTGAAGTACCGCACCCCGGTGCTGATCCTGTCCGACGGCGCGAACGCCAACGGCTCCGAGCCGTGGCTGATCCCGGACGTCTCGACGCTGCCCGACCTGCGGGTCGAGTTCGCGTCCAAGACCAACGCGCAGGATGGTTCGGACGAGTTCTGGCCGTATGTACGGGATCCCGAAACGCTGGCGCGGGAGTGGGCCATCCCGGGTACCGCGGGCCTGCAGCACCGGATCGGCGGGCTGGAAAAGGCCGACGGCAAGGGCAACATCTCCTACGACCCGGACAACCACGAGTACATGGTCCGGTTGCGGCAGCGCAAGATCGACGGCATCGAGGTGCCGGACCTGGTCGTCGACGATCCCTCCGGCGGTCAGGCGCGGGTGCTGGCGCTGGGCTGGGGTTCGTCCTACGGGCCGATCGGCGCCGCGTGCCGCCGGGTGCGCAATGCCGGAATGCCTATCGCTCAGGCGCATCTCCGTAATCTGAATCCCTTCCCGGCCAACCTCGGCGCGATACTGGCGTCGTACGACAAGGTCGTCGTCCCGGAGATGAACCTCGGCCAGCTCGCGTTGCTGTTGCGGGCGAGGTACCTGGTCGACGTGCACTCGTACACGAAGGTCGCCGGCCTGCCGTTCAAGGCCGAAGAGCTGCAGCACGTCTTCACCGATCTCATCGAAGGAGCGCTGGCCCGATGACCGCCACGGATCTCGGTCTGCCCCAGCTCGGTGGTCTGGACCTCATCCCGACCGCCGAGGAACCCCAGAAGGCGAAGGACTACAAGTCCGACCAGGAAGTGCGCTGGTGTCCCGGCTGCGGTGACTACGTCGTGCTCAACACGGTGCAGTCGTTCCTGCCCACGCTCGGGCTCAAGCGCGAGAACATCGTGTTCATCTCGGGGATCGGCTGCTCGTCACGGTTTCCGTACTACCTGAACACGTACGGCATGCACTCGATCCACGGCCGGGCGCCCGCGATCGCCACCGGCCTCGCCACCACGCGCCCTGATCTGAGCGTCTGGGTCGTCACCGGGGACGGGGACGCGCTGTCCATCGGCGGGAACCACCTGATCCATGCCTTGCGGCGCAACGTGAACCTCAAGATCCTGCTGTTCAACAACCGGATCTACGGCCTGACCAAGGGCCAGTACTCGCCGACCAGCGAGCCCGGCAAGGTCACCAAGTCCACCCCGATGGGTTCGGTGGACACCCCGTTCAACCCGATTTCCCTTGCCCTGGGCGCGGAAGCCACGTTCGTCGGGCGCGCGCTGGACTCGGACAAGGCGGGGCTGACGGAGGTCCTGACCGCGGCCGCACAACACCGCGGCTCGGCGGTCGTCGAGATCTACCAGAACTGCCCGATCTTCAACGACGGCGCCTTCGATGTGCTGAAGGACAAGGACGAAGCCGCGCAGCGGTTGATCCCGCTGCGCGCGGGCGAGCCGATCCGCTTCGGCCCCGACGCCGAGTACGGCGTGACCGCCACCGGCTGGGGCGGCTTCGAGATCGGCAAGGTCACGGAGATCGGTGAGGAGAACCTGGTCACCCACGACCCCGCGATCGCCGACACCGCCTACGCGTTCGCGCTGTCGCGGCTGGGCGACCAGAACCTCACCCACACCCCGACCGGCATCTTCCGCCAGGTCCAGCGGCCCACGTACGACGACCAGGCCCGCGCCCAAGTCGAAGACGCCCGCGCCGCGAAGGCACCGAACCTGCAGTCCCTCCTCACCGGCAAGGACACCTGGACCGTCGTCGCCTGACGAATCAGCCGGGGTCCTCACACCTGAGGGACCCGGCTGTTTTCGTGTCTTAGGACATGAATCCTTCCGCCCTGGACAGCAGCCGCTGCGCTCGCTCCACGATCGGTTTGCCGACAACGTGTCCGTCCTTAGCAGCGACCGAAGATCCATTGACGGCCGTAATCACACCGCGCGCCCATTCCAGATCTTCCGCGGACGGCGTGAACGTTTCGTTGACCACAGCGACTTGCCGGGGATGCAAACACAGTTTCCCGGTGAAACCGAGCGAAGCCGCGTGCTCAGCATCGATAACCAGTTTTTTCTCGTCGGCCAAGGCGGTTGTTACCCCATCGACAGGCGGAGGCAATTCGCTCGCCGCCGAGGCGAAGACCACGACAGATCGAGCGTAGGTCAAAGCGTAGATGTCAGCGTGATCAATGCCGAGCTCTCGGCCGAGATCGGCGTTGCCGAAAACAGCACGGACAACTCCCGGAACGGCGCAGATCTCCTGCGCTCGCAGTACTCCTGAGGCTGTCTCGATCAGAGGCAACACACAGGAGTCAGCGGTAAGTCCCTGCTGCAAGCGAGTGATCTGCTCAGGAGCGATCACCTTGGGCAACAGCACTGCACACGAAATGTCTGAAAGAGCTTCAACATCGTCTTCGTACCAAGGAGTATCTTCAGAGTTAATCCGGACGATACCTGTTCCGCCGCCCAACAACCAGCGTCGGATATTCTGTCGAGCAGTCGGCTTGACCTCTGGCCCCACCGCGTCTTCGATGTCGAGCACTATGCCGTCCGCGCCGCTCATCGCCGCCTTTTCGAAACGCTCCGGCCGGTGACCAGGAACAAAAAGCAATGAGCGCGCCCTGACTATCGGGGCTTGCAAGCTCACCATGTTGAAAACCTCCGCTGATCTTCGTCTTTCGACGGAAGCCGCTACAGCTTGAGGAAATCAACGATGACCTGCGACCCTGACAGCTAGCTAGGGGACGAGTTTCCCCCGGCTGCCATCAGGACCAAACGCTCAACGCGGTCCCCCGCGAAGTCGCCGGATGGTCGTCGTCTCAGGACGAGAGCGGGCGGAAGCCGACGCGCTCGGCGTCCTCCACCGAGCGGAACCACACCTCGGCCACCATCCGGCCGTACTGCGGGGAATGCGCGGTGCAGTACCGCAAAGCCGTCACGCTCGCCTTGACGGTGTAGTCCTCCGACGGCCGGCCACCGCCGGGCCGCGGCATCGCCGAGCCCGGGCCGAACGGTCCGGGCGGGGTGCCGTCGTCGGACGCGTGTGTCCGCGCGGGTGGCGGGGCCGACGACTCGGGCGCGGCATGGGCACCGCCGGAGTTCGGGCGGACGGACGGTTCGAACAGCGAGCCGCTGCGACCGCCTTCGTCCGCCACCGGTTCCCGCCGCTCGATCGAGCGCACCGACGGGCGCGGCGGTTCGAAGCTGCTGGGCGGCGTCGCCCGCGGCTGGCGCTTCGGCAGGATCGCGGTGGTCTCAGTGGCCTCGACCGGCGGCTCGGGCTCCCCGCCGAACGCGTAGGCCGGCGGCTCCTCCTCGACCGCCGCGTGCGAGCCGTAGCTCGGCTCGGGTTCCGGCTCGTACCGGTGCTCCGGTTCCGGCTCCGGCTCGAACAGGGAGCCCGGCAGCGAACCATGTTCGGGTTCGGGATCCGACAGGAACAGCGAGCCCCGCTGCTCGGCGTCGGTGTCCCCCGCGAACAGCGAGCCGTGCTCGGGTTCGGGATCCGCGGTGAACGGCGAAGCGGCGTCCGGCTCCAGCTTCTGGAACGACGCGAAGATCGACGTCTTCTCGGCGTCCGACTCCTCTGCCGGCTCCGGCTCCGGCTCCGGCGCCTGCTCCTCGACCTCGGGCGTCCGGTCACCGAAGCTGTCGCGGTCGAGCCAGGCCGGCCCGGGCTGGTGCTCGTCGAGCGGCTGCACGTGCTCGGTCATCGGGGCGAAGTCCGGCGCGAAATCCGGCTCGGGAGCACGCGCGGGCTCCGGCTCGGTGATCCGCGTCGCCGCCGGGTTCATCATCGACTGCCGCTCCGACGCCGCGGCCTGCGCCGCCTGGAGCCGCCGTTCGAGCGCCCGGCTTCTGGCCTGCGCGGGACGAACGAGCAGTACCCAGGTCAGCAGCACACCGACCAGAAAGGCGGCCACGCTCCACAGCCACACCTGCCCGAAGATGGACATCCGAGCTGTCCTTTCTTTCGAACCGCACCATCTACCACTGTCAGTGACAGGAATGCAGTGAGTTCATGACGCCGGCGGAGCCGGATCAGCGCGTTCGCGCGACCAGATAGTCCGCGACGGACTCACACGCGTCGCGCGCGGCCGAAGCGGGCAGCCCGGACAACTCCGCCCTCGCCCGGCGAGCGTAGTCGGACAAGGTGCCCATGGCCTGGTCGAGCCCGCTGGACGCGCGCAGCAGGTCGAGCGCCTCCTCGACCAGCGCGTCGTCGGCGATCGGGCCGGCCAGCAGCTCGAGCAGTCTCGGGTCGGTCCCCGGGTCGGCCAGCGCGAACAGCATGGGCAGCGTGCGCACACCCTCGCGCAGGTCGGTGCCCGGCGTCTTCCCCGACTCGTCCGAGGGAGAAGCGATGTCGATGATGTCGTCGGAGATCTGGAACGCGGTGCCGATGATCTCGCCGAACCGGGTCAGCGCCGTGACCTGCCCGGAGTCGGCGCCCGACACCATGCCGCCGAACCGGCCGGCGGTGGCGATGAGCGAGCCGGTCTTCTGCGCGATCACGCTCAGATAGTGCTCGACGGGGTCTTCGCCGTCGGTCGGCCCGACCGTCTCCCGCATCTGGCCGGTGACGAGCTCACCGAACGTCTCGGCGATGATCCGGGCCGCGTCCGTACCGAGGTACGACACGAGCCGGGAGGCGTGCGCGAACAGGAAGTCCCCGGTCAGGATCGCGACCGTGTTGTCCCAGCGGGCGTTCACGCTCTGCGCGCCGCGGCGCATCGTGGCCTCGTCCATGACGTCGTCGTGGTAGAGCGTCGCGAGGTGAACCAGCTCGACGGCCGCGGCGGCGGTCACGACCCCGTCGTGGTTCTTCCCGCCGAACTCGGCGGCCAGCAGCGTGAACATCGGACGAAAGCGTTTGCCACCCGCCTCGACCAGGTGCGACGCGGCGTCGTGCACGGCCTTCACATCGCTGCGGGCGGTCTCGCGGAGGAGGTTCTCGACGTCCGCGAGCCCGGCGGCCAGGGTGCGCAGCAGTTGCTCATCGGCGATCCGGAGGCCCACGCTCGCGCGCAGGTCCTCGATGGTGCCACTGTGAACCGACACGTTCCCCTGCCTTCTCGCACTCCGCTCCGGTCCTCACCAGCGTAATGGCAAGCCAATAAGCGCCGGTGAGCCGCTCAGCATGGCGGTAGGTGACGAACACGACAACAGCGGTGCCCACATTCGGGTGACGAATCGGCCACGACGCCCGCACGGCATTAGCCTTCCGGCTGTGACCAGCAGGAACAGGCAGAACACCATCGTCGCGGCGATCATGCTCGGGATTCTCCTGGCGGCACTCGACCAGACCATCGTGTCGACCGCGCTACCGACGATCGTCGCGGATCTCGGCGGTGCGAACCACCTGTCCTGGGTGGTCACGTCGTACCTGCTCGCCGAGACGATCATGACGGTGCTGATCGGCAAGTTCGGCGATCTGTTCGGCCGCAAGAAGGCGTTCCTGGTGAGCGTCGGGCTGTTCCTGGTCGGTTCGTTCTTCTCCGGCTGGGCCGACTCGATGCTCTGGCTGATCGCGTTCCGCGCCGTGCAGGGCCTGGGCGGCGGCGGTCTGATGGTCACGGCGTCCGCGGTGATCGCCGACGTGGTGCCGCTGCGGGAGCGCGGCAAGTACCAGGGCGCGATCGGCGCGATGTTCGGGGTGGCCACGGTGGCCGGGCCGCTGCTGGGCGGGCTGTTCGTCGACCAGCTGAGCTGGCGGTGGGCGTTCTACGTGAACATCCCGCTCGGCGTGGCGGTCATCCTGATCGCCGCGTTCGCGCTGCCGTCGGTGCGCAGCGCCGCCCGGCCCCGCATCGACTACCTGGGCATTCTGCTGATCGCGCTGGCGGCGACGGGGCTGACGCTGGTCACGAGCTGGGGCGGCACCCAGTACCCGTGGGCTTCGCCGACGATCATCGGGATGGCGATCGGTTCGATCGTGCTGCTGGTGCTGTTCGTGATCGTCGAGCGGCGCGCCGCGGAGCCGATGCTGCCCATGCGCCTGTTCTCGAGCCGCGTGTTCACGGTGGCGAGCGTGCTGAGTTTCATCGTGGGCTTCGCGATGCTCGGCGGGATCACTTACCTGCCAACGTATCTGCAGCGCGTTCAGGGGGCGAGCGCGACGGAGTCGGGGTTGCGGATGCTGCCGCTCGTGGTCGGGCTGCTGATCACGGCTTTGCTGAGCGGCAACGTCATCAGCCGCACCGGGCGGTACAAGATCTTCCCGGTGGTGGGCTCGCTGATCATGGCGCTCGGCCTGTTCCTGATGTCCAATTTGGACGTCCACACGAGCTTCTGGGTCACTTCGGGCTACATGATCGTGCTCGGTCTCGGGCTCGGTTGCTGTATGCAGGTGCCGACGATCGTCGTGCAGAACACCAGCGTGTACGAGGATCTCGGCGTCGCGACGTCCGGCGTGAGCTTCCTCCGCACACTGGGAAGTTCCTTCGGGGTAGCGGTTTTCGGCACGATCTTCACGAGCCGCTTGCCCGCGGTGCCGACCATCCCGTCCTATGTGGACGCGATCCAGACCATGTTCCTGGTGGCGGCGCCGATCGGCATCCTGTCGTTCGTGGTGGCCTTGTTCCTGAAGGAAGTGCCGTTGCGCGACGCGACCAAGGCGGTTGCCTCGCGCAGCAGCGGTTTCCCGGAACCCGGTTCGGGCGATTCGCGTCAGGAGCTGGAAAAGGTCGTCGCGAGTGTGTGGCGGCGGCGCAAGGGCGATCCGGGCCCGGCGATCCTGGCCCGCTCGGGGGTTCCGCTGACGTTCGCGCAGGCCTGGCTGCTCGTGCAGGTGTATCGCCACAGCGTCGACGACGGCGACGCCACCCTGCAGGAACTGTCGGTGGAAACATCGGTGCCCGCAGGCATTTTCGAGCCCACCGCGGCGCGCCTCGTCGACGACGGCTACCTCGCCGAGGCCGATGGGCACTACCGTTTCAGCGCCCTCGGCACCGACACTTTCACCCGCTTGGTCGGCGCGTGGCGGGTATGGATCCTGGACGCCCTGGCCGACTGGGAAGAGACGAAGGACCAGGATTTCAGTGCACGCGTGGACGAGATCGCGGCCGAACTGATCAGCAACAGCCGCGAGTTGTCCACGGGCCGCCACGCCGCGAGCGATGACGGCGCTCACGTCCTGACGGGGTAGAAGTGGATTGTGCACGATGTCACCGTCTGGCTGATCGGTCGTTTCGGTCCCGGGATCAGTGATTGGATCGCCGAGGTTCCCGCGGTCGCCGCGCGATTGGCCGCACGGTGGGGAATGCGGCTGGGTGAGCTGTTCGCCGGCGGAGCCTCGTCGCTGGTGTTGCGGTGCGAGTGGCCGGACGGCACCCCCGCGGTGCTGAAACTCAGCCCGGACGGCGCGCTGATCGGCAGGCAGGTCGAGATGCTGCGCGTGTTCGCCGGCTCGGGCCGGGTCCCCGCCGTCTTGGCCGCGGATCCGGCGCTGGGGGCGATGGTCCTGGAAGAGATCGTCCCCGGCACGGTGGCCGAAGAATTGCCGCCCGATTCGTTGCCGATGCGGTGGGGCGCCTTGCTTTCCGCGTTGCACGGCGTCGTTCCGCCGGAATCGTGGCCATGGGATCTGCGCGGCCGGTGCGCTGAATCCTTCGCCCGGGTGGGCCGGCGCCTTGCCGAGCCGTTGATCGGCCGGCGTGTCGGCCATGACGTGTGGCAGCGTGCGACGAGACGATGCCACACGCTCCTGGATACCCAGACTCGTCGTGTGCTGTTGCACGGTGACCTGCACCTGGGCAACGTCCTCGACGGTGGCACCGCGCGCGGTCTGGTGGCCATCGATCCCAAGGCCTGTCTGGGTGATCCGTGTTTCGACGCCGTGGATTATGTGGTGTCCGACGCCGGGCACGAAGGTATCGAGAGCCGCTGTGCACGGGTCGCGGGCGCCTGCGGACTGGATGGCGACAGGCTGTACGCCTGGAGCCAGGTCATCGCACCATTCTTCGCCATCGCTCGCCTGTCCGAGGACGATTCGCACCCGGTCGTCGACGAACTACTGGCATGCGCCCGCTGACCCTGGACGACGCACTTATCCACAACCCCGGTCGTTATCCACAGAATTCAATTCTCCCTCCCCACCCCCGCCACCACCCAGGCATGATCGAGGCAACCCCCACCAGCAGAAAAACGAGAGGACAGAGAAATGACCGAGCCGAGCACTCTGGGCCGCCGCGCGCAGAACCGTCTCATCCGCCGTGAGTTCGAGGAGGCACGCGCGTACGGCCTCAAACAACGGCACGCCAGGAAGCTCCAGTATCTCGCCGACACCGCCGCGCACCAGGACTGTCAGTGCGAAGACGAGTCAGTGCACCGACATCGCTGCTCCTACGACGACGTGATCAGTCTGCTCAGCGCATCCGTACGCGAAAACCCTTGATATGCAACGAAAACGGGTGCCCATCCGGCGGCACCGGCATGGACACCCGTTGGCGTCGAAACATCAGAAGGCGAAGGTACCCGCCCCGGCCCAGCCGAGCGCGAACGACGGGACCACGCCGAGCAGCAGGGTGATGACCACGCCGAGGGTGATCGCGGCCGTCGTGAACGCGCCCGGCACGCTCACGGTCGGGCCTTCGGCGGCCGGCTGCGAGAAGTACATCAGCACGACCACCCGCAGGTAGAAGAACGCCGCCACCGCGCTGAAGACCAGCGCGATCACCACCAGCGGCGCCATTCCGTCCCGCAGCGCGGCCGAGAACACCACGAACTTGCCGATGAACCCACTGGTCAAGGGAATCCCGGCGAGAGCCAGCAACAGGAACGTGAACACGCCCGCCAGCACCGGTGAGCGTTTCGCCAGCCCGGCCCAGGCCGAAAGGTGCGTGGCTTCACCGGACGAGTCGCGCACCAGCGAAACCACACCGAACGCGGCCAAGGTCGTGAACCCGTAAGCGAGGAGGTAGAACAAGGTCCCCGAAAGGCCCTGGTCGGTCATCGCGATCGTGCCGACGAGCAGGAACCCGGCATGTGCGACCGAAGAGTACGCGATCATGCGCTTCACATCGGTCTGCGTCAGGCCGAGGATCGCGCCGATCGCCATCGAGACGATCGCGACCGCCCACAGCACCCCACGCCATTCCCAGCTCGTCGACTCGAAGCCGACGGTGAGCACGCGCAGGATCCCGCCGAACGCGGCGACCTTCGTGCAGGCCGCCATGAACGCGGTCACCGGAGTCGGCGCGCCCTGGTAGACGTCCGGGGTCCAGGTGTGGAAGGGACCGACCGAACCCTTGAACAGCAGGCCCACCACGAGCAGGCCCATGCCGGCGAACAACAAGATGTCCGATCGATCGGAGCCGGCCGCGGCCTTGGCGATGTCGGCCAGCTTCACCGAGTTCGCGTAGCCGTACAGCAGGGCGACGCCGTACAGGAAGAACGCGGAGGAGAACGCACCGAGCAGGAAGTACTTGACGGCCGATTCCTGGGAAAGGAGGCGACGACGCCGAGCGAGACCACACATCAGGTACAGCGGCAGGCTCAGCACCTCGAGCGCGATGAACATCGTCAGCAGATCGTTCGCCGCGCAGAAGGTCATCATGCCGGCGAGGGCGAACAGCGTCAGCGGGAAGACCTCGGTCTGCATCCCGGTGGACCCGACCTGGGCACGGTCCTGGAACGTGCCGGGCCGAATCGACGCCTGGGCCACGAAGGCACCACCGGGCTCGACGGAACGGTCGGCGATGAGCAGCACCGCGCCGAGCGCCAGCGCGAGCAGCGTGCCCCACAGGAACAGGGCCGGCTTGTCGATGGAGATCGCACCCAGGAATGTGGTCAGCCCCAGTTTGGGCGAGGTGCTGACGTAGACGGCGAGCGAGATGCCCGCGGCGACGAGCGCCAGCAGGCACAGCACCACCTGTCCGGGCCAGCGCATGTGCCGCGGCAGGAACGCCTCGAACAGGACGCTGACGCATCCCGCGCCGAGCACGATCAGCACCGGCAGGACCGCCGCGTACTCGATCTGTGGCGTCGCGATCAGCCCTTGCTGGGCCAGCACGTGGATCACTTTCAGTGCCCTCCTTGCACGGCCGAAAGCGTGGCCTGTACCGACGGTCCGACCGTGTCGAGCACGGGCTTCGGATAGAACCCGAGTCCGATGATCAGGACGACCAGGGGAACCAGCATCGCGAGTTCCTTGGCGCCGAGATCCTTGATGGTCTTCTTGGCGCCGAGTTCGGGCGCGATGGCGGTGCCGGGTCCGCCGCCGGCGCCGACCAGGGCGTCGCCGCGGACCGGACCGGTCATGAGGCGCTGGTAGAGCCACAGCACGTAGACCGCGGCGAGCACCATGCCGACCGAGGCCAGGATCGCGTACACCGGCTCGGTCTCGAACGAGCCCAGCAGCACCAGGAACTCACTGACGAAGGAGTTGGTCCCCGGCAAGGACAAAGTGGACAGACCCGCGATGAGCAGCATCCCGCCCAGCAGAGGAGTCACCTTGTACATCCCGCCGTAGTCCGAGATCCGCGTCGACCCGCCACGCGCCATCACGAACCCGAGCACGACGATCAGCATCCCGGTCGCGAGGCTGTGGTTGAGCATGTAGGTCACCGAGCCGACGGTGGCTTGCTGGGTGAACGCGAAGATGCCGAGTGCGATGAACCCGAAGTGCGCGATGGACACGTAGGCCACGAAACGCTTCAGATCCTGCTGTCCCGCCGCGAGAATCGAGCCGTAGAGCACGCCGATCACCGCCAGGATCAGCACCAGCGGCGCGAGTGTCTTGCTGGCTGCGGGGAACATCGGCAGGCAGTAGCGCAGGAACCCGAACGTGCCGACCTTGTCCAGCACACCCACGATCAGCACCGCGACGCCGATCGGGGCCTCCTTGGCCGCGTCCGGCAGCCAGGTGTGGAACGGCACGAGCGGCGCCTTGATCGCGAACGCGAGGAAGAAACCGAGGAACAGCCAGATCTGGGTGCCCGTCGGCGCGTCCCGGACGACCGTGACCAGTGTGGCCCAGTCGAACGTGCCCTTGCCCAGCTTGTCCGCGGCGATCGAGTACGCGCCGATCGCCGACGCCAGCATGATCAGACCGCCGAGGAAGGAGTACAGGAAGAACTTGACCGCCGCGTACTGCCGGTTCGCGCCGCCGTAGCCGCCGATGAGGAAGTACATCGGGATCAGCATGATCTCGAACAGCACGTAGAACAGGAACACGTCGGTGGCCGCGAACACCGCGATCGTCAGCGCCTGCTGCACCAGGATCAACGCGAGATAGCCACCCGCGCTGCGTCCTTCGGGCAGCTTGTCGGCGGTGCCGAGCGCACCGATCACGATCGGCACCAGGAACGTGATCACCGCGATCATGATCAGCGCGATGCCGTCGATGCCGAAGGAGATGTGCACGCCGAAGGTGGGGATCCAGTCGACCGAGCTCGTCTGCTGCAGGCGGTCGCCGCTGGGGTGGTAGCTCGCCCACATCGGGATCATCAGCAGGAACTCGACGATGGAGAACGTCAGCGCGACGATCATCGCCGTGCGGTCGTTCTTCCGCAGGCCGCACAGGACCAGCGCGCCGACCAGCGGCAACAGGATCAGCGCCAGTACCCAGGTCATGAGAACCTCACCAACAGCAGGGCCAGGACCAGCACGAACGAACCGGCCAGCATCGAAAGTGCGTACGAGCGGACGAAACCGTTCTGCAGCCGCCTGAGCCGCCCGGACCCACCGCCGAGTGCGGCGGCCAGGCCGTTGACCGCGCCGTCCACGCCGCGGCTGTCCAGGTAGACCGAGAACCGGGTGAGCCACATCCCGGGCGTCGCGACGAGGGCTTCGTTCAGCGCGTTCCCGTACAGGTCCTTGCGCGCGGCACGGACCACGGCGGACACGTTCTGCGGCCGCTCGACCGGGGTCTCACGCCGCCCGAACAACAACCACGCGACCAGCACGCCGAGTGCGGAAAGGAGAACGGTGATCCACGGGATCAGCGCGTGCGGGATCGCGCTGTGCTCGGCCTCGCTCAGCTCACCGAGCGATGGGGTGAGCCAACTGGAAAGCCGGCCGCCGAGGGAGAAGAACGCGCCGGCGCCGACCGACCCGATGGCCAGGATGATCATCGGCACGGTCATCACCGACGGCGACTCGTGCGGGTGGAAGTCCCGGCCGTCGCTGGACTTGATGTCCTTCCACCGCTCCTTGCCGAAGAAGGTCATCAGCACCAGGCGAGTCATGTAGAAGGCGGTGAGCGCCGCGCCGAGCATGGCGGCGAGGCCGAGCGCCCAGCCGCGCCAGCCCTCCTGCCCGAACGCGGCCTCGATGATCGCGTCTTTGGAGAAGTAGCCCGAAAGGAAGGGGAACCCGATGAGCGCCAGGTAGCCGAGCCCGAAGGTGGCGAAGGTGATCGGCATCCGTTTGTAGAGCCCGCCGAACTTCCGCATGTCGACCTCGTCGTTCATGGCGTGCATGACCGACCCGGCGCCGAGGAACAGCCCGGCCTTGAAGAAACCGTGCGTCAGCAGGTGCATGATGCCCAGCGCGTAGCCGAACGGGCCGAGCCCGACGGCCAGCATCATGTAGCCGATCTGGCTCACCGTCGAATAGGCGAGCACTTTCTTGATGTCGTCGTAGGCGCAGCCGATGATCGACCCGAGTAACAAGGTGAAAGCGCCGACGAGCGCGACGATCAGCCTGCCGTCCGAGGTCTCGTTGAAGATCGGGTTCGACCTGGCCACCAGGTACACCCCGGCGGTGACCATCGTCGCGGCGTGGATCAGGGCCGACACCGGGGTCGGGCCTTCCATCGCGTCCGGCAGCCATGCCTGCAACGGGAACTGGCCGGACTTACCGCACGCGCCGAGCAGGAGCAGGATCGCGATCGCGGTGATCACGCCCGGCGGCGCGCTGCCGATGTGTTCGAACACCCCGGCGTAGGTGACCGTGCCGAGGTACTTGAACATCAGGAAGATCGCGATGGCCAGGCCGACGTCGCCGACCCGGTTCATCAGGAACGCCTTCTTCGCGGCGGTCGCGGCCGACGGCCGGTCGGTATACCACCCGATCAGCAGGTAGGACGCGAGGCCGACGCCTTCCCAGCCGAGGTAGAGGCTGATGAAGTTGTTGCCCAGCACCAGAACCAGCATCGAGGCGACGAACAGGTTCAGGTACCCGAAGAACTTCCGCCGCCCGGGGTCGTCGGCCATGTAGCCGATCGAGTAGACGTGGATCAGCGAGCCGACCCCGGTGATCAGCAGTACGAACACCAGCGACAGCGCGTCGATCCGGAAGCCGAGGTCGACCGACAGGTTGCCGACCGGGAACCAGGAGTAGATCGTCGTGTCGACAGGCTTGCCGTCGCTGCCGAAGAACAGCACCAGCCCGTACACGAAGGACGCGATGACGGTGGCACAGCCGAGCAGGTGCCCCCACGCATCGGTCCGCCTGCCCCCGGCCAGCAGGATCAGCGCGCCCAGAGCCGGGAACGCGACCAGCAGCCACGATGATGCAGTCACTTACTTGGGCCCTCTCAGTACTTGAGCAGGTTGGTGTCGTCGACCGAGGCCGAGCGGCGGGTCCGGAAGATCGCCATGATGATCGCCAGCCCGACCACGACCTCGGCGGCGGCCACGACCATCACGAAGAACGCCATCACCTGGCCGTCGAGGCTCCCGTTGATGCGGGAGAACGTCACCAGCGACAGGTTCACCGCGTTCAGCATCAGCTCGATGCACATGAACACGACGATCGCGTTGCGCCGCACCAGCACGCCGATGGCCCCGATGGAGAACAGCAAGGCCGACAACAGCAGGTAGTAGGTGGGAGTCATTCCTTCTCCTCCGAACCGGTCAGCGCGTGCGCGTCCGGCTGCGGGTCCTTGCCCTCGACGCGCTTGCGCTCGGCGTCGAGCTGGGCGGCCGGGGTGGACTCGATGATCGCGGAGAGCGAGTCCTGCGCGACCGTGCCGTCCGGCAGCAGCGCCGGGGTCATCACCGAGTGCGAGGTCGCGAAGACACCGGGGCCGGGCTTCGGCGAGATGCGCTCGTACTCGCCGCGGAAGCGCGCCTCGACGAGCTCCTTCTGCGTGCGGCGGTTGCGCCTGTCGTTGAACGCCAGCACCATCGCGCCGAGCGCGGCGGTGATCAGCAGGGCCGAGGTGAGCTCGAACGCGAACAGGTAGTTGGTGAAGATCAGCCGCCCGAGCCCGCTCGGCGTGCCGTTCGGGGCGGGTGCCGGGGTGACGTTGGACAGCGCGTTGAGCAGCCCGGTGACGATCAGCCCGGCGATGCCGATGCCGAGGATGCCGGCCCAGAGTCGTTGCCCGCGAAGGACTTCGACCACCGAGTCGGAACTTTCCCGGCCGACGAGCATCAGCACGAACAGGAACAGCATCATGATCGCGCCGGTGTAGACGATGATCTGGGTGAAGCCCAGGAACGGTGCCTGCTGCACCATGTACAGCACACCGAGCGAGAACATCGTCATCGCGAGGAACAACGCCGAGTGCACAGCGCTGCGGGCGAAGATCAACCCGAGCGCGCCGAGCAACGCGATCGGCCCGAGGATCCAGAACGCGACCGCCTCGCCGACGGAGGTGCTCTGGTCAATGCCCTGCGCGAGCACGAGTGACGTCAGCATCCGGCCACCTCCCGCACGCCGCGCCTGGCGAAAGCGCTTTCCGGACCGGCCACGCTCGCGCCTCGGAGGGCAGGAGCGACGAGGCCCACACGCGGCACGGCGGCGGAACCGCTTTTCACCACCGGGCTCGACGTCGGGGCGGAAGCGCCTTGCGGACCCGACGCGCTCGCGTCGCGGGGGGCGGGAGCAGCGAGGTCCACACGCGGCCTCGCGGCGAAAGCGCCGTCGGCCACCGGACTCGCCACCGCGGCGAGCACGAGTGTCGTCGCGGGGGTCATCCGATGACCTCCTCGTGTGCGGTTTCCACCGTCTCGCCGGAGGGGACGCCGCGGCCGCGGGCCAGTTCTGGGCCGTTGACGTAGTAGTCCTGCTCGTCATCGCCCAGGCGCATCGGGTGCGGCGGCTGTTCCATCCCCGGCAGCAGCGGCGCCAGCAGGTCTTCCTTCGTGTAGATCAGCCGCTGCCGGTCGTCGTCCGCGAGCTCGTAGAAGTTGATCATCGTCAGGGACCGGGTCGGGCAGGCTTCGATGCACAGGCCGCAGCCGATGCACCGCAGGTAGTTGATCTGGTAGTCCGCGCCGTACCGCTCGCCCGGCGAGTACCGGGCTTCCTCGGTGTTGTTCCCGCCCTCGACGAAGATCGCGTCCGCCGGGCAGGCCCACGCGCACAGCTCACAGCCGACGCACTTCTCCAGCCCGTCCGGATGCCGGTTGAGCTGGTGCCGGCCGTGGTAGCGCGGCGCGGCCGGCGCCCCGATCTCCGGGTACTCCTCCGTCGCCACCTTCTTGAACATCATCGAGAAGGTGACCCCGAAACCCTTGAGGGGATCAAGCATTCCCATCGGAACTCCCAACCTGCGCGGGTTCTGCCGCTTCGACGGACCGGCGGCGCCTCCGCTTGGCGGCGGCACCACGGTCCGGCACCTGCGGCACCTTCAAGTCCAGTGGCGGCAGCGGGTAGCCACCGCCGGTGATCGGCACGTTGTCGTCCTCGGGCGGGCGCCGGTCCGGCACGAGCAGCGCGATCGCGATCGCGACGACCGCCACGATGACCACGCCGATCACGATCTGCGCCGTGGACAACCCGCCGTTCTGCCGGATCGCGCGGAACGCGACGACCACGATGATCCACACCAGGTTCGCCGGCACCAGCACCTTCCAGCCCAGCTTCATGAACTGGTCGTACCGGAACCGCGGCAGCGTCCCGCGCAGCCAGATGAAGCAGAACAGCAGCGCGAACAGCTTGATACCGAACCAGATCAGCGGCAGCCAGCCCTTGTTCAGCGGCGAGTCGAGCCCGACGAACGGGAACATCCAGCCACCGAGGAACAGCGTCGTGCAGAACGCCGAGACGATCACCATGTTGACGTACTCGGCGAGGAAGAACATCGCGAACTTCATCGACGAGTACTCGGTGTGGAACCCGCCGACCAGCTCCGACTCCGCCTCCGGCAGATCGAACGGCGCCCGGTTGGTCTCACCGACCATGGAGATCAGGTAGATCACGAAACTCGGGATCGTCAGGTAGAAGTACCAGCCGTGCGCCTGCGCGTTCACGATGTCCCCTGTGGACAGTGACCCCGCGTAGAGCACCACCGCCACGATCGACAGGCCCATCGCGATCTCGTAGGAAATCACCTGTGCCGCCGAACGCAACCCGCCGAGCAGCGGGTACGGCGAGCCGGACGACCAGCCGGCCAGCACGATCCCGTAGACCCCGACCGACGAGCAGGCGAGGATCACCAGCACGCCGACCGGCAGATCCACCAGCTGCAGCACCGTCTGCTGGCCGAAGATCGACACCTGCGGCCCGAACGGGATCGCGGCCAGCGCTATCAACGCCGGGACCACCCCGATGACCGGCGCCAGGAAGTACACCTTCCGGTCGGCCGTGTCCGGGATGATCTGTTCCTTGAACGGCAGCTTCAGCGCGTCCGCGAGGGACTGCAGGTACCCGCCGGGGCCGACCCGGTTGGGGCCGGGCCGGTTCTGCATCCGGCCGACCGCCTTGCGCTCCCAGACGATCAGGAAGATCGTCAAGATCGGCCCGATCAGCAGGATCACCACGGCCTTGAACAGGATCAGCCACCACGGGTCGTCGGCCAGTAGCTCCGCCCTGGTCAGCTGTTCCTGCACCAACAACGGGGTCATCGCGCGCCTCCCGCCTCGATGGACACCACCGCGCCGTGCCCGGCGCCGAGTTCGGCCCGCACCCGCGAGTCGCCGGAGTTGGCCGGCAGCCACACGACACCCTCGGGCAAGTCCGCCACTTCGACCGGCAGCGTGATCGCGCCGCGGTCGGTGGACACCGTCACCGTGTCGCCGCCCAGCTCGGCCGCCGCCTTCGCGGAAACCCGCGCCACCGCGGGCCGGGCGGTGCCGGCCAAGTGCGGTTCGCCGGCCTGCAGCGATCCGTTGTCGATCAGCTGCCGCCAGGTCGCCAGCCGGACCCCGGGCTCGGTGCCATCGGCCGCAACCGCCGCGAAAGCCGGGCGGGCGGCGAAAGCCGGGAGCCGGGACAGGTCGCCGAACGCGGCGGCCGGGGTCTGCGTGAACAGGTCCGCGTCCATCTCCACCGCGAGGGTGTCGAGCACCCGGCAGTCCGGCAGGGCGCCGGTGTTTTCGAGCGTGATGTCGAACGGGCGGCGGCGGCCTTCCCAGTTGAAGTAGCTGCCGGCCTTCTCGACGTCCGGCGCGACCGGGAGCACGACGTCGGCCCACTTCGTGACGCCGCTCGGCCGCATCTCCAGGCTCACCACGAACTCGGCCCGCTCCAGCGCGCGGTGCGCCAACTCGGGATCGGGCAGGTCGTCCGGGTCGACCCCGCCGATCACCGCACCGCTCAGCGAACCGTCCGCCAGCGCCGCGACGATCGCGCTGGTGTCGCGGCCGGGCGACTCGGGAATCGAGACGCCCCAAGCGGTTTCGACCTCCGCGCGGGCAGCCGCGTCGGTGACCGGGCGGCCACCGGGCAGCAGCGTCGGCAGCGCACCCGCCTCCAGCGCGCCGCGTTCACCGGCGCGCCGCGGGATCCAGGCGACCTGAGCGCCCGTGCGGGCGGACAGCTCGTGCACCGCGGAGAACAGGCCGGGCACCTCGGCGGCGCGCTCGCCGACCAGGATCACCGCGCCGTCCTGCGCGAGCGCCGCGTCCAGGTCCGGCGCGTGCGAAGCGAGACCGGCCAGCGCGGCCGGTTCCGCACCGGGCGCGCAGGCGAGCAGCTCGCCGAACGTCTTGCGCACCGACGACGTCGTCCACTGTCCCAAGTGGACGATCTTCGCGTGGCGCTTGCGGGCCGCCTTGCGCAGGCGCAGGAACACGATCGGCGCTTCGTCCTCGGGCTCGAAGGCCACGCACAGCACCGTCGGCGCCTTCTCCAGCGCCCCGAAGGTGACGCCTTCGGTGCCGACGACCTGCGACGTCAGGAACGACAGCTCCTCGTCGGAGTGCGCCCGGGCGCGGAAGTCGATGTCGTTGGTACGCAAGGCAACCCGCGCGAACTTCGCGTACGCGTAGGCGTCTTCGAGCGTCAGGCGGCCACCGGCGAGCACACCCACACCCTGCGCGTCACGTGCGGCGGCCAGCCCCTCGGCGGCCACGCGCATCGCCTCGGTCCAGGAGGTTTCCTGGAGCTTGCCCGACGCGTCGCGCACGAGCGGCCGCCGGATCCGGTCCTCGGCCTGCGCGTACCGGAACGCGAACCGTCCCTTGTCGCACAGCCATTCCTCGTTGACTTCCGGGTCGTTGCCGGCGAGCTTGCGCATCACCTGGCCGCGGCGGAAGTCCGTGCGCTCGGCGCAGCCCGACGAGCAGTGCTCGCACACGCTCGGCGAGGACACCAGGTCGAACGGCCGCGAGCGGAACCGGTACTGCGCGCTCGTCAAAGCACCGACCGGGCAGATCTGGATCGTGTTGCCGGAGAAGTACGACTGGAACGGCTGCCCCGACGTGGTCTTCGACGCCATGTCCAGGACATCGGCGGTCTCGGCGGTGCCGATCTGCTGGTGGGCGCCGCGTTCGAGCAGATCGATGAACGGGTCGCCGGCGACCTGCGCCGAGAACCGGGTGCAGCGCTGGCACAGCACGCAGCGCTCGCGGTCGAGCAGCACCTGCGTCGAGATCGGCAGCGGTTTCGGGAACGTCCGCTTCTTGTCGACGAAGCGGGACTCCGCGCGGCCGTGCGCCATCGCCTGGTTCTGCAGCGGGCACTCGCCGCCCTTGTCGCAGATGGGGCAGTCCAGCGGGTGGTTGATGAGCAGCAGCTCCATCACGCCCTGCTGCGCCTTGTCCGCGACGGCCGAGGTCAGCTGCGTCTTGACGACCATCCCGTCGGCGACCGTCATCGTGCACGAGGCCTGCGGTTTCGGCATCGGCCGTCCGCCCATCTCGACCTCGACGAGGCACTGGCGGCAGGCGCCGGCCGGGTCGAGCAGCGGGTGGTCGCAGAACCGCGGGATGACCGTGCCGAGCCGTTCCGCGGTGCGGATCAGCAGCTCGCCCTTGGGCGCGATGACCTCTTCGCCGTCGATGGTCAGCTTGACGTGCCCCTCGGGGACCGGGGTCTCCGTCTTCGGTTCTTCTGGCGCCATCGTCATGCCTGCGCTCCCACCAGCTCGCGCTTGTTGCTCTCGCACAAGGCCAGGAACTCGTCCCGGAAGTACTTGATGCCGCTCTGGATCGGCGAGACCGCACCGTCGCCGAGCGCGCAGAACGACCGGCCGAGCACGTTGTCGCACACGTCGAGGAGGGTGTCGATGTCCTCCGCGGTGCCGTGGCCGTCGACCATCCGCTCCAGGATCTGCGCGAGCCAGTACGTGCCCTCGCGACACGGCGTGCACTTGCCGCACGACTCGTGCTCGTAGAACTGGGTCCACTTCATCACGGCCCACGGCACGGACACGGTCTCGTTGAAGACCTGCACCGCGGTGGTGCCGAGCATCGAGCCCGCTTCCGCGGCGCCCTCGAAGTCCAGCGGGATGTCGAGGTGCTCGGCGGTGAACATCGGCGTGGACGAACCGCCGGGCGTCCAGAACTTCAGCGGGACCTTGTCCTTCATCCCGCCGCACAGTTCCAGCAGCTGCCGCAGCGTGGTGCCCAGCGGCGCTTCGTACTGGCCGGGCTGCTCGACGTGCCCCGAGATCGAGTAGATCTTCGGGCCCGGCGACTTCTCACGGCCCATCTTGCGGAACCAGTCGGACCCGGCGTTCACGATGAACGGCGCGCTCGCGATCGTCTCGACGTTGTTCACCGTCGTCGGCGCGGCGTAGAGCCCGGCCGCCGCGGGAAACGGCGGCTTGAGCCGCGGCTGGCCGCGCCGGCCTTCGAGCGAGTCCAGCAACGCCGTTTCCTCGCCGCAGATGTAAGCGCCGGCGCCCGCGTGCACGGTGATGTCGAGGTCGAAACCCGAGCCGAGGATGTTCTCGCCGAGGTACCCGGCGCCGTACGCCTCGCGCACCGCCGCGTTGAGCCGGCGGATGCAGTGCAGCGCCTCGCCGCGCACGTAGATGAAGCAGCGGTGCGAGCGCATCGCGTACGAGGCGATGATGCAGCCCTCGATGAGCGAGTGCGGGTCCGCCATCATCAGCGGGATGTCCTTACAGGTCCCCGGTTCGCCCTCGTCGGCGTTGATCACCAGGTAGTGCGGCTTGTCCTCGTTGGGCGGCATGAACGACCACTTCACGCCGGCCGGGAAGCCTGCGCCGCCGCGGCCGCGCAGGCCCGCGTCCTTGACCACCTGCACGAGCTGCTCGGGTGTGCCCGCAAGCGCTTTCCGGATCGCCGTGTAACCTTCGAGCGCCTCGTACGTCGCCAGCCGCCACGAGTTGGGCGAGAGCCAGCGCTTCGTCAGTACCGGGGTCAGCGGGTCGGTCATTTCTTCTCCACCTCCGGCAGCGGAACGTCCTCCATCACGGGCGCCGTCCAGCCGCGATCAGCGGCCAGCCGAGCGCCCCGCAGCGTTTCCGCCGTCTGCGACGGACCGTCCACATCGGACCAGTACGCCTCGTCGTCCTCCGGGAAGAAACCCGCGAGTTGCAGCTCCGCGCCCTTGAAGTCGGTCAGCGGCGCGCCTCGCGTGGGCGCGGGCTTTTCCCCGCGCTGCAACGCTTCCACCAGCTCGGTCGCCGACTCGGGGGTCTGCTTGTCGTAGTACTCGTAGTTGACCTGCAGCACCGGCGCGAGGTCACAGGCGGCGAGGCACTCGGCGTGTTCGAGCATGATCGAGCCCGGCGCACCGGGCTCCCCGGCCACCTCCTCGTGTCCCACCCCGAGGTGCTCGCCCAGCTGCCGGTAGATGGCCTCACCGCCGAGCGCCGCACACAACGTGTTGGTGCAGACGCTCACCAGGTGCTCGCCGCACGGCCGCCGCTTGTACATCGTGTAGAACGTGGCGACCGCGCTGACTTCGGCCTCGGACAGGTCGAGCTGCCGCGCGCAGAAGTCGATGCCCTCCTGGCTCACGAACCCCTGCACCGACTGCACGAGGTGCAGCATCGGCAGCAGCGCCGACCGCGACTGCGGGTACCGGCCGATCAGGTCCTGCGCCTTCGCCACGGTGTCCTGGTCGAAGATCTCGGTTGATGTCATCAGCGGTCCACTCCCCCCATCACGGGGTCGATCGAGGCGACGGCGGCGATGACGTCCGCCACCAGGCCGCCCTCGGACATCGCGGGCATCGACTGCAGGTTCACGAAGCTCGGTTCCCTTACGTGCACCCGCATCGGCCGGGTGCCGCCGTCGGACACGACGTGGAAGCCCAGCTCGCCGCGCGGCGACTCGACCGGCGAGTACACCTGGCCCGGCGGCACCTTGAAGCCCTCGGTGACCAGCTTGAAGTGGTGGATCAGCGATTCCATCGACTGGCCCATGATCTTCTTGACATGTTCGAGCGAGTTGCCCATGCCGTCGCTGGAGATCGACAGCTGCGCCGGCCACGCGATCTTCTTGTCCTCGACCATCACCGGGCCCGGCTCCTCGAGCCGCTTGAGCACCTGCTTGATGATCCGCAGCGACTGGTGCATCTCCTCGACGCGGCACAGGTAGCGTGCCCAGCAGTCCGCCTCGTTCGAGGTGGGCACGTCGAACTCGAACTCCTCGTAGGACGAGTACGGCTCGACCTTGCGCAGGTCCCACGGCAGCCCGGCCGAGCGCAGTACCGGACCGGTGACGCCGAGCGCGAGGCACGCGTCGACCGGCAGGTAGCCGACGCCCTTGAGCCGGTTGCGCCAGATCGGCTGACCGGTGAACAGCTTGTCGTACAAGGGAAGCCGCTTGTCCATCACCTTGACGAAGTCGGCGATCTTCTCGTGCGCGTCGGCCGGCAGGTCCTGCGCGACCCCGCCCGGCCGGATGAACGCGTGGTTCATCCGCAGCCCGGTCAGGAACTCCAGCAGATGCAGAACCTCTTCGCGCTCACGGAAACCGAGCGTCATCGCGGTGGTCGCGCCCAGCTCCATCCCGCCGGTCGCGATGTAGACCAGGTGTGAGCCGATGCGGTTGATCTCGCACAGCAGCACCCGGATCAGCTGCGCCCGCTTCGGCACCTCGACACCCAGCAGCTTCTCCACGGCCAGGCAGTAGCCCAGCTCGTTGAACAGCGGCGCGAGGTAGTCCATCCGGGTCACGAACGTGACGCCCTGGGTCCACGTGCGGTACTCGGTGTTCTTCTCGATACCGGTGTGCAGGTAGCCGATGACCGACCGCAGCTGCGTGACGGTCTCGCCTTCGAGCTCCAGCACGAGCCGGAGCACGCCGTGCGTCGACGGGTGCTGCGGGCCCATGTTGATGACCATGCGCTCGTCGTGCTCGGCGTCGGACAGCACGTCGTCCCAGTCGCCGCCACTGACGTGGTACACGCGGCCTTCGGTGGTCTCGCGCGACTCCGCGTATTCCTCGGTGTTGGTCATGAGTACGACCTCCGCTGATCCGGCGGCGGGATCTCCGCGCCCTTGTACTCCACCGGAATCCCGCCCAGCGGGTAGTCCTTGCGCTGCGGGAAACCGTCCCAGTCGTCGGGCATCAGGATGCGGGTGAGTGCCGGGTGCCCGTCGTAGACGATGCCGAACATGTCGTAGGTCTCCCGCTCCTGCCAGTCGGCGGTCGGGTACACCGCCACGACCGACGGCACGTGCGGGTCCTCGATGTCGAGCGTGACCTCGAGCCGGATCCGGCGCCGGTAGGTCATCGAGGTCAGGTGGTACACCGAGTGCAGCCGCTGCGGCACTTCCGGCCCGTAGTCCACTCCGGACACCGAGCTGCACAGCTCGAACCGCAGCCCGGCGTCGTCGCGCAGGATCTGGCAGGCCTGCACGAGATGCTGCTTGTCGACGTACAGCGTGATCTCGCCGCGGTCGACGGTGATCTGCTGGACCGTCTCCGCCGGCAGGTTGTTTTCGCTCAGTGCGGCGAAGAACTGGTCGGCGAACTCGTCGAACCAGCCGCCGTACGGCCGTTCCGCCGGCGCCGGCGTGTAGGCCGGCAGCCGCAGCCCGCCGTAGCCGGAGGTGTCGCCGCTGTCGGACACGCCGAACATGCCCTTGCGCGCGCGGCCCGCCACCACGGGCTCGGCCGGGCGCACACCCTGTGGCTCGAGCCCGGTTTCCGCGCGCTCGGCGCTGGACTGTTCGCCGCCGGTCTCTGGTTTCTGTTCAGGCACCCGGGATCACTTCTTCGCGTACTTGATCGACGACGGGATCAGCTCGGTGCGGTGCCCCGCCTTGAGCGCGGCACGGCGCGGGCCCATCGGCTCGTCCTGGATCTTGGCGTGCAGCTTGAGGATCGCGTCGAGCAGCATCTCCGGGCGCGGCGGGCAGCCGGGCAGGTACATGTCGACCGGCACGATGTGGTCGACGCCCTGCACCACCGCGTAGTTGTTGAACATGCCGCCCGAGGAGGCGCAGACGCCCATCGCGAGCACCCAGCGCGGCTCGGCCATCTGGTCGTAGATCTGCCGCAGCACCGGCGCCATCTTCTGGGTCACCCGGCCCGCGACGATCATCAGGTCCGCCTGGCGCGGGGTCGCGCTGAACCGCTCCATGCCGAACCGGGCGATGTCGTAGCGTGAGCCGCCGGTGGTCATCATCTCGATGGCGCAGCAGGCCAGCCCGAAAGTGGCCGGCCACAACGAGTTCTTGCGGGCCCAGTTGACCAGGCCTTCGAGGCTGGCCAGCAGGATCCCGTTGGGGAGCTTCTCTTCGAGACCCATCTTCAGTTCCAATCCAGCCCGCCGCGCCGCCACACGTATGCGAAGGCGAAGCCGACCGTGGCGATGAACAACACGATCTCCACCAGCCCGAACAGGCCGAGCGAGTCCGCGGTGACCGCGAACGGGTAGAGGAAGACCATCTCGATGTCGAACAGGATGAACAGCATCGCGGTGATGTAGTAGGCCACCGGCATCCGGCCGCCGCCGACCAGCGGCTGGGGCGACGGTTCGATCCCGCACTCGTAGGCCTGCAGCTTCGCCTTGTTGTAGCGGCTCGGGCCGACCAGCGGCCCGAGGAGCACCGACAGCACGGCGAACGCGGCGGCAAGCGCGAACAAGATCACCAGCGGCACGTACATCGCCGGGCTGGCGGACGCACCCTGTGCTAACCCCACGTGTGACACCCCTTCCGCAGCGTCGCGGCGATTGTGAATTTGTTCACAAGCCTTCCGTCGAAGTTGTGAACGGGTTCACAAAGCATGGGGGCAGTGTAGGACGTGCCTCACAGCGTTGTCGCGGGGTCCTTGGTTTAAGGCAGACCTAACTCGTGACAGGCCCGAAAAAGGACCTCAGGCCCTAGACCTGGGACAAGCGGACCAAGATCGTCTTGGACGCCGGTTTTCACACAGCGTCAATGTGACAGAACCCACGCGACCCGGCTCACACGCTCGGCGTAAGCCGGGCCGCCAGAGAGATCATCCGGTCCACCGCGTCGCCCCCGCGCGCGTCGTAGCACCCCGAAAGTCCCTTGTAGATCAGCGGGATCAGCGGGTTGACACGGAGGCCGTACTTGGTCGCGACGCGCATGATCTTCGGCCGCCCGATGGCCTTCGCGAACAGGTTGCCGAGCCGGTAGTACCCGCCCATGAGTTCCTTCAGCGCCAATGAGTAACCGTGCAGCGCGCGCTCGCGCGAGGGTCCCTCGGGGCGCGCGAGCGCCTGCACGACGAACTCGGCGGCGAGCTGCGCCGACTCCATCGCCGACGAGATGCCCTCGCCGTTGAACGGGCTGACCATGCCGCCCGCGTCGCCGAGCAGCAGCAGCCCGTCTCGGTAGTGCGGGGTGCGGTTGAAGCCCATCGGCAGCCCGGCGCCACCGATCCGGCCGACCGCGTTTTCCTCGCGGTAGCCCCATTCCTCCGGCGTCGAGTCGAGCCAGGAGCGCAGCAGCGCGCGATAGTCGGTGTTGCGGAAGGCCTTCGTGGTCGACAACATGCCGAGCCCGACGTTGACCGTGCCGTCGCCGAGCGGGAAGGCCCAGCCGTAGCCGGGCAGCAGCTTCGGGTTCCGCGGGTCACTGCGGTCCCACAGTTCCAGGTGGCCCTCGATGAACGGGTCGTCGTGGCGCGGGCTCTTGTAGTACCGGCGCACCGCGACGCCCATCGGCCGCCGGTCATCGGTCTCGATGCCGACCGACCGGGCGAGCCGCGCGGACACCCCGTCGCACGCGAGGACGAGCGGGGCGTGGTAGCTGACCGGGGTCTTGTCCGGGCCGGTCCTGGCCTCGACGCCGATGACGCGGCCGGTGCGCTCGTCGGTGATCGCGCTGGTCACCGTCGTCCGCTCGTGCAACCGCGCGCCGGCCTTGACCGCGACCTTCGCCAGGATGTCGTCGAAATCGTGGCGGGTGCGGGAAATCCCGTACGGCGGGTAGCTCGTCAGGTCCGGCCAGTCCATCTCCAGCGTCAGGTCGCCGGTCAGGATGCGCAGGCCGCGGCTGTGCACCCAGCCCGCCTCCTGGCTCGTGTCGATGCCCAGGTCGATGAGTTGCTTGACGCCGCGCGGGGTCAGGCCGTCGCCGCACACCTTCTCGCGCGGGAACGTCGTCTTCTCCAGCAGCAGGACGTCGACCCCGGCACGCGCCAGGTAAGTGGCGGCGGTGGCTCCGGCCGGACCGGCGCCGACAACGATCACCTGGGCGTCTTGAGTCATGCGACCGAGTTTACGGAGGGCTTTCGGGCGCGATGGATGGCGACGGCGCCGAAGGTGAGGTTGAGCCATTCCACCTTCTCCCAGCCCGCGGCGGCCATCGTCTCGGCGAGGGCGCGCTGGTCGAGCCAGGTCACCATCGACTCGGCGAGATACGAGTAGGCCTCGGGGTTGCTGGAGGTGAACCGGCCGAGCAGGGTCATCGCCCGGACCAGGAACTTGCGGTAGACGAAGCGAATCGGCGCGAACGTGGGGGTCGACGCCTCGAGGATCACCAGCCGCCCGCCGGGCTTCACCACCCGTGCGATCTCGACCAGCGCCGCCTTGGTGTCGACGAAGTTGCGGATGCCGAAGCTGATCGTCGCGGCGTCGAAGCGCTCGTCGGCGAACGGCAGCTGCAGCGCGTCCGCCGCGACCATCGGCACCCCGCGGTGCCGGCCGCGGCGAAGCATGCCGAGCGAGAAGTCGGCGGCAAGGCACCACGCGCCGCCGCGGGCATACTCCGCTGTGGACACCCCTGTGCCGGCGGCCAGGTCGAGCACCTTCTCCCCGCGCTTCGCGTCGAGCACGCGGGAAGTGGTGGTCCGCCAGCGCCGGTCGAAGCCGAAGGTCATGAACGAGTTCGCGCGGTCGTATCCGCCGGCGACATCGTCGAACATGGCTGCGACCTCGTGCGGGTCCTTGTCGAGGTTCGCTCGGGACATGCCTAGAAATTAGCCTGTAGCCGCGCCATGTCACAAATTCACGACAGGATGACACCCATCGGTTTGAAATTCTCGCCAGCGGGCTACTTCGAGTATCGGTCGGCAGACGGTGACGAAGGGGGCACGATCCGTGGGTGCAGAGGAGACCGGTCGTCGGAGTTTCCTTCTCTTGTCACTGATGGGCCTTACCGCCGCGTGCGGCAGCGCGGCCGGACCGGCGGCTGCCCCACCGCCTCCGTCACCACCGCCCCCGTCCACCACATCGGTGACGCCGCGTATCGAGCCGCCGCCACCGCCGCCGTTGCGGATCGGCTTCTGCGGCGGGCCGAACGCGCCCGCGCTCGGGCGGATGACCGGCAACCTCGACGCGGCGGGCGACCAGCTGCGACACCAGGTCTCCGCCTACCCACCGGCCCAGCCGGTGGTCGAGCTGATCGCCACCCGGGTGCACGGGTCCCCCGGCCCCGACGGGCTCTACCGCACCCGCGAGTCCGACGCGACGATCCAGTCCTACTTGGACCAGGCGCGGCGGCTCGGCGGTCCGCTGCTGCTGAACATCCAGCCGGGGCGGGCCGAGTTCCCGACCGAAGTCCGTGCCTACGAACGCTGGCTGACCGAGCCGGACGTCGGGCTCGCGCTCGACCCGGAGTGGGCCGTGGATCCCGGGGTGGTGCCGGGCCGGAAGTTCGGGCACGTCGAGGGCGCCGTGCTGGACCAGGTTTCGGCGTATGTCGCCACGATCGTCCAGCAGCACGCCCTGCCGCCGAAACTGCTGATATACCACCAGGTCGCGGCGTCGGTGGTGCGCGACGAGAACGCCCTGCTGCCGCACGACGGCGTCATCCCGGTCAAGGTCGTCGACGGGATCGGCTCACCCGCGCTGAAACTCGCGACGTGGAACGTGGTCATGAAGACCAAGCCCGCACACGTCCAGGCCGGGTTCAAGCTGTTCTACGACGAGGACACCCGCCGGGGCGGCCGCCTGATGACACCGGGCGAAGTCATGGCGCTGCAACCGAAACCGGCGTATGTCGTGTACGAGTAAGCGCTTTCAGTACGGCATGACCGAGAGCATGCCGCGCACCGACTCCGGCCACGCGAACTCCTCGGCGCGCGCCCGCGCGGCGGCCCGGCGCATCTCCTCCGGACTCTCCAGCAGGCCGGTCACCGCGCTCGCGAACGCGACCGGGAGATCCGGCACAGCCGCACCGCAGCCGGGATGCACGATCTCGCGCAACGCCGAACGTTCGGACACCACCACCGGGGTGCCCGAGGCCAGCGCTTCGAGCGCGGCCAGCCCGAACGTCTCGTGCGGCCCGGGCGCGAGCGACACATCGGCGCTCGCGAGCAGCCTGGCCACGTCGGTCCGGTTGTCCACGAATCCCAGGAAGGTGATCGGCAGCCCGCGCGCCCGTTTCTCCAGCGCCTGCCGGCGGGGGCCGTCGCCCGCGATCACCAGCCGCACCCGGTCTCCCGACTCGGTCAGCTCGGCGATCGTGTCGACGCTCTGCTCGACATGCTTCTCCGACGAGAGCCGTCCACAGTGGACGATCAAGGCATCGGCGCCGCCGGCGAGTTCGGCGCGCCACGCGGTGTCCCGGTTGTTCGGCGCGAAGGCGGCCAGGTCGACCCCGAGCGGCACCTGCTGCACGTTCGGCGCGCCGATCCGGTCGAACTCCTCGCGGGCGAACAACGTGGTACAGACCACCTTGTCGTAGCTGTCGGCCATCCGGCGGTTCGCGAAGTCCGCGAGGCGCCGCGCCAGCGGTTTCGGCACCAGGATGTGCTCCAGCAGCCGGTCCAGCCGCTCGTGCGAGATCACCACGCTCGGCACGCCGTGCCGCCGGGCCCAGGCCCCCATCCCGCGCAGGGTCAGCCGGTCGGACACCTCCAGCCGGTCGGGTCTCAGCTCGCGCAGCAGCGCCTGCACACGGAACGGGTCGACCGCGCGATAGCCGCTGGTGCCGGGAAACTTGAGCGCGGGCAGGCAGATCCGCCGCACGCCGGTGGGCAACCACTCGTCCGCGTAAGCGGCGCCCGGCACGACCAGCGTCACCTGATGCCCGCTCGCGACATAGCCCGCACCGAGATGGTGCAGCGCGGTGCGCAACCCACCCGATCTCGGCCCGTAGAAGTTCGCCAGCTGGACTATGTGCATGGTTACGCCGCGCGCGCGATGCGGCCGGTCACCGCCTCGTAGTGCCCGACCAGCTCCTCGCAGACCGCCGGCCAGGACCGGCCCAGCACGACCTTCCGCGCCTTCTGTCCCAGCCGCTCGCGCAGCGCCGGATCCCGCAGATCGTTCACCTTGGCCACCAGTTCACGCTCGAACCCTAGCCGGTCCGCGGCCAGCAGGTAGCCGGTACGACCAGGTAGCACGAGATCCTTCGGTCCGCCGGCGTCGGGCGCGAGGACCGGCAACCCGGACGCCATCGCCTCCTGGACCGCCTGGCAGAACGTTTCATGAGGTCCGGTGTGGACGAAAACGTCGAGGCTCGCGTACGCCTGGGACAGGTCCTTTCCGTACTTCGCGCCGAGGAAAGCGGCGCCGGGGATGCGTTCGCGCAGCGGCTCCAGCTCGGGCCCGTCGCCGACCACGACGACCCGGATCCCGTCGATCCCGCCGAGCGCGACCAGCCGGTCGACCTCCTTTTCGGGCGCGAGCCTGCCGACGAACCCGACCAGCAGCTCACCGTTGGGGGCCAGCTCGGCGCGCAACGCCGGATCGGCGTGCTCGGGCGCGAACCGCTCGATGTCGACGCCGCGGCCCCATTTGTAGACACGCGGGATGCCGTGCTCACGCAGGCTCTGCACCGAATCGCTCGAGGGCGCCAGCGTCCGGTCGGCCTTGCAGTGCAGCCGGCGCACCCAGCTCCACGCGGCGCGCGCGCCGAGGCGCAGGCCGTACGCGGTGGCGAAACCGGCGATGTCGGTCTGGTACACCGCGACCGAGGGCACCCGCAGTCGCCGGGCCGCGGCCAGGCCGCGGGCGCCGACCACGAACGGCGAGGCCAGGTGCACCACGTCCGGCTGGAACGCGGCCAGCGCGGTCAGCACCGTTCTGGTCGGCAGGCCGATCGGCAGCGAGTTGACCACGGGCAGGTCCACCGCGGGGATCCGGACGACCGGGGCACCGTGGTACTCCGCCGGGCCGGTCAGGCCAGGGGCGACCACAAGTACTTCATCTCCGCGATCGCGTAGGTGCTCGACCACGCGCAGTACGGAATTGGTCACGCCGTTCACCTGCGGGAGGAAACTTTCGGTGACGATGGCGACTCGCACGATGTCAAACTCTCATGATGCCCGGTTCGTCCGGGGAAGCTCGTGTAACTGGCGAGGAAACGGTGCCGGAACTTCTCGAAGACTGCGCCCTCCGGAGTAGACACTTCATCTCTTCGTAGCGTCTTGGACACTCGGTGCGGCCACACTAGACCGGCGTGACCCTCCTTTCCGCCCGCCCGTCCCAGCCGGTCGAACCGGGCCTGCTGTCACGAGCGCTCGAGGTCGCCGGACGGCTCGCCAACGACGCCACCGACGTGATCACCGCGACCGCGGGCCGGGGCGCCCACCCCGACACCCGGGACTCGCCGTTCGACTGGGTCACCGACACCGACCGCATCCTGGAACGGCACACGCGCCGCGTGCTCACCGCCGAGTTCCCTGGAATCCCCGTCGTGGGCGAGGAATTCGGCGCGGACCACGGCGCCGAGGATGCCCCGTACCGCTGGGTGGTCGATCCGGTCGACGGGACCGCGAACTACGTCGCTGGAGTGCCATGGTGCGCTTACAGCCTCGCCTTGATCGACGCGTCCGGACCGGTCGTCGGCGTGGTCGCCGACCCTTACCGGGCCCAAATCTACGCCGCCGCGCGGGGTCGCGGTGCCCGCGCGAACGGCAAACCGGTACGGCTGATCGACCGGAAGATCACCGAAGGCGCCATCGTGTGCACCGAACTTGCCCGGCGCGGCCCGTGGCCGGGCATGGGCGAGTTCATCGAACGCGCCGCCGCCGCGCACGCCGGGGTCCGGGTGCTCGGGTCGGCCGCGCTGTCGATCGCGCAGGTCGCGCTCGGCCACGCGTCGGCCGCGGTGCTGCACAGCTACCACGAATGGGATGTCGCGGGCTCGGTCGCACTGGCCATCGAAGCGGGCGCCGCCGTGCTCGACCGGCGGGGCGCGGGCACAGCGCTGCCAGCCGACGGGCTGCTGGTCGCGGCACCGAGCGCCGCGGAGGAAGTCCTCGCCTGGTGGCAGGAAACCGCCGCGGTCGGCTAATCCTGGCTGCTCAATGCCGGTTCGGGCGCCGCTGGTGGGTGGTCGGCCGGGGGCTTCGCGCGGCGGTCGCGGGAGCGGATCCACCACAGCAACCCCATCGCCACCGCCCAGGTGACCAGGGTCGTCGTGCCCAGTGGCAGCAGGGTCAGCGTCGCCGAGCGGCCCGCGACCCGGGCCAGTTCGGGGTTGGTCGTGTCGTACTCGACACGCACCAGGTCACCGGCGACCAGGCCGCCGGGATACAGCACGCCGTTGGCCGGGATGTGCACGATGCCGTCCGGGGTCTCGAACCGGATGATCGTCCGGTCCCACGACACCGAGTCCACCTCGGCGTTCGCGGCGCCGAGGTGGCTCGTGATGGCCTCGTCGTTGCGGATGGCGGCGAGGAGCAGGCCGACGCACAGCACCGTGATCAGGATCGCGACACCGAGCACGACACGACGCAGGATGCGCGGCCGGCCTTCGCTCTTCACCCCCTCAGCGTAGCCAGAACGCTAGTACCGGTGGGCGGCCGCCAGCAGTTCGTGCGTCCGCTTGATCTCCGGGTAGGACTTCGGCTCGCCCTTCGCCACGGCCGTGCTGAACGTGCTCGCGCCGTTCGGGCCGACCGCCGGTTTGCCCGCGGTGAACAGCCAGGTCGTGAACAGGTCCTGCAGCGGTTTGCCGGAGATCCGCTCGGCCAGCGCGATGAACTGCTGGATGCGCGCGTCACCGCCCTTGTGCTCGGCGACCCAGGTCTGCAGGATCTTGAAGAACGAGTCGTCACCGACCGCCGTGCGCAGCGCCTGCAGGGTGAGCGCGCCGCGGTCGTACACGGCGTCGTCGAACTGGTTCGCCGCGCCCGGGTCGCCCGGCAGCACCTTCCACAGGTCGCCGTCGGCCGGGTTCGAGTCGTAGACGTACTGCGCCAGTTCCGCCGGCGTGCCTTCGCCTTCGTGCTCGGACCACAAATACTCGGCGTAGGCCGCGAATCCTTCGTTGAGCCAGATGTCGCTCCAGCGGCCGAGCGAAACCGCGTCGCCGAACCACTGGTGCGCGTTCTCGTGCGCCACAACGGAAGTGTTGCTGCCGGAACGGAAGAACGCCGCGCCGTAGACGGGCCGGGTCTGCGCTTCGAGCGCGAAGTTGAGCCCGGTCGAGACCACGCCGCCCTGCGCTTCGAACGGGTACGGGCCGAACTGGGTCGCGAGGAACTGGTCGATCTCGGGCGTCCGCTCGACGCTCGCCTTCGCCGCGTCGAGCGATTCACCGGCGGCGGGGTCGTAGCCGGTGATGAACGGCTTGCCGTCCGGGGTGGTCGACTGGTGGACCTCGAACGCGCCGACCTCCAGCGTCGCCAGGTACGTCGCCTGCGGCTGGGTGCTGCGCCAGTTCCAGCGGGTCCAGCCGGCGCGCTGCTTCGTCGTGCGGACGAGGTTGCCGTTGGACAGGGCGACGACGTTGTCCGGCACCTCGACCGAGATGTCGTAGGTCGCCTTGTCGGTCGGATGGTCGTTGGCCGGGTACCACCACTGGGAGTTCTGCGGCTCGTCCACGGCGATCGCGCCGTCGGGCGTCTTCTTCCAGGCGGTGTAGCCGTCGATCACCACCTTCGACGGGGTGTCGGCGTAGTTGACGACGACGGTCAGGGTCTGGTTGGCGGCCAGCGGCTTGGCCGGGGTGACGACGAGTTCGCCGTTTTCGTTCGGGTGCGGGTGGAAGCCCGCCGGAATGTTGTTGACCAGCACGGAGTTGACGTGCAGCCCGAAGTCGAGGTCGAAGCTGGACAGGTCCTGCGTGGCCTTGGCGAGGATCGTCGTCGTACCGGCCAGCTGGTCGGTGGCGGGCTGGTACGTCAGCCGGATGTCGTAGTGCGCGACGTCGTAGCCGCCGTTGCCCGCGTACGGGTAATACGGGTCGCCGACGCTCGGCGCACCGGGCGCCGGGGTGGCACTGGCAGTTGCGGTGAGCATGGTGGTCGCGACGCCGAAGGCAACAGCCCCCAGGCCCGCTCTGGTTCGCAGACGCATGAGGGCGAAATCTAGTAGGAAAACGGGCAACCGAGTACGGCCGTAAGGAGGGTCCCGCTTTCCGGGAGCAAGCCGCCGGATGTGATATCTCGGACAGCCCGCTGTGGTGCGGCGCCGGAACCACGAAGATGAGGCAGCCGAGTCCTCAAGGAGGCTGCACTTTCATGACCGCCGTCGCGCGCGCCGGAACCAGCCGAACGAGCGGTGGGGTCACCCCGGTACTCGCCTTCACCGGCATCGTCGTCTCGATCACGCAGACCCTGGTGGTGCCGCTGCTCGCCACACTCCCGGCGCTGCTGCGCACCTCCGCCTCCAACGCGACCTGGGTCATCACCATCACGCTGCTGACCGGCGCCGTGGCGACCCCGGTGCTCGGGCGTCTCGGCGACATGTTCGGCAAGCGGCGGATGCTGCTGGTCGCGCTGGCCACGCTCGTCGCCGGTTCGCTGCTGTGTGCCTTCTCCTCGTCGCTGCTGCCGATGATGATCGGCCGGGCGCTGCAGGGCTGCTCGATCGGCGCCATCCCGCTGGGTATCAGCATCATGCGCGACGAGCTACCGGCGGACCGGCTCGGCTCGGCCATGGGGCTGATGAGCTCGTCGCTGGGCATCGGCGCGGCGCTCGGGCTGCCCGCGGCGGCGCTGGTCGCCGAACACCTCGACTGGCACACCCTGTTCTTCGGCGCCGCCGGCCTCGGCGTGGTCGCGCTGGTACTGGTCGTGGCCGTCGTGCCGGAATCCTCGGTGCGCTCGCCTGGCCGGTTCGACATACCCGGCGCGATCGGGCTGTCGGTGGGGCTGGTCGCCCTGCTGGTCGCCATCTCCAAGGGCAGCGACTGGGGCTGGGGCAGCACCACCACACTGGGCTTCCTCGCCGCGGCGGTGCTCGTCTTCCTGCTCTGGGGCGTACTGGAACTGCGCACGGCGGAGCCGCTGGTCGATCTCCGCGCGACCGCGCGCCGGCAGGTCCTGCTCACCAACCTGGCCTCGATCCTGGTCGGCTTCGCCCTCTACTCCACCCAGCTGGTGCCACCGCAGCTGCTGCAGCTGCCCGCGGCGACTGGGTACGGACTCGGCCAGTCGATGCTCGTGGCCGGGCTGTGCGTCGCCCCGACCGGGTTCCTCATGATGGCGGTCTCGCCGGTGGCCGCCCGCGTGATCAAGCGCTCCGGACCCAAGACGTCACTGATGCTCGGCGTGGCCGTGCTCGGCGCCGCCTACCTCGCCGGGCTGTGGATGCTGGGCGAGGCCTGGCAGGTCGCGGTGTTCGCCGCGATCGCGGGCGCCGGCGTCGGATTGGCCTACTCCTCGATGCCCGCGCTGATCATCGACGCCGTGCCGGTGTCGGAGACGGCGGCGGCCAACGGCCTCAACACCCTGATGCGGTCCATCGGCACCTCGTCGTCCAGCGCGGTCGTCGGCATGGTGCTGTCGCACATGACCACCCGCTTCGGGTCGTCTTCGGTGCCCAGTCTCGCGGGTTTCCGCACGGCGCTGCTGATCGCGGCCGGCGGATGCGTGGTCGCGCTGGTCGTCGCGGCGTTCGTACCGGGCCGCCGTCGCGCACAACCGGTCACCACCACCGTCAGCACAGGCGTCACCGGTGTCGTCTCCGGCCCGGGAGGCGCCGTCGCGGCGGCCGTGGTCGTGGCGACCGACGCCCATGGCGACGTGGCCGGCCGCGTCGAAGCCGGCCGGGACGGCACGTTCGAACTGGCCGGCCTGCCGCCCGGCCGCTACACCCTCGCCGCCAGTGCGGCCGGACACCGGCCCGCCGCGCACACGGTCGACGTCGCCGACGGTCCGCCGGCGCGACAGGACGTCGTGCTGGGCGGTGGCGGCACGGTGCGTGTCGCGGTGCGGGCGACCGACGACTCGGCCCTGGCCGGGGCCAAGGTCACGCTGCTCGATCGGGCCGGGAACGCGGTCGCCGCTGGCGTCACCGGCGGGGATGGCCAGTACCGCTTCGCCGACCTGGCCGACAACCGGTACACCGTCGTCGCCAGTGGCTACGCGCCGGTGGCGACCAAGGTGTCACTGTCCGCCGGCGACCGGTTCGACTGCGACTTCACGCTGACGCACGACTAGCGGCCCAGCACCGCCGAAACCGCCTGGCGCACGCGAGCGTGCAACTCGCGATGGCGCGACCTGTCCACTCGCACCTCCACGACTCGCAGACCGGGCGCCGGGCGCAGCGCGGCGCGGAACTCCTCGGCGTTCGAGACCAGCTGGTGCGGCACTCGGAAGCCCGCGCACAGCGACCCCAGATCGGCCCCGTGCGGGGTGCCGAAGACGCGCTCGAACGAATCCTGGTGCTCGGGCGCGCCCTGCTCCAGCAGCGAGAAGATGCCGCCGCCGTCGTCATTGAGGACCACGATCGTCAAGTCGGGCCGGTCGTCCGCCAGCAGGCCGTTGACATCGTGCAGGAACGTCAGATCGCCGAGCAGTGCGTACGAGTGCCCGCGATGCACGGTCGCCGCGCCGATCGCCGTGGACACCGTCCCATCGATGCCCGCCACCCCACGGTTGCGGTGCACCAGCACGTCCGGCCGCATCCGGTCCGCCAGCGCAACGTCCCGCGCCGGGTTCGACGAGCCCACCACCAGCAGCGCGTCCGGCGGCAGCGCGTCGATCAGGTCCGTCGCGATGCGCAACCCGCTGGGCCACGGCTCGCGCGCCAACGCCTCGCGGATCGCCGAGGCCGCGGCCCGGTCCGCCCGCTGCCAGCTCGCCAGCCACTCCGGGTCCGCGGGCTTCGTCGGCTCGTCGAACCACTGGCCGACCTGCCGGACGTTGTGCGCGGGCGCGGGCCAGTCCGAGTCGGGCCGCACCAGCAGCACCTCGACATCCGCGTCCGACAGCAGCGCCTGCACCTGCCGGAACACCGTCGGCCGCCCGATGCACAGCACCTGCTCGGGCTTGTGCTCGGCGATGAAACTCTCGGTCCCCAGCAACCAGACGCCGCTCGCGATACCGGTCGCGCCGGACAGGCCGAGCCCGCCGGTCTCCGACACCACCGGCCAGCCGTGCTGCTCCGCCCATTCGCTCGCCGCGCGCACCCCGCTGTCGCAGGCGATCACGAGGCCGTACCGCGCCGAGGGCACCACGAACGACGGCAGCGCACCGAAATCCGGCAGTTCCGTCCACCGCGCGCCGCCCGGCCGCCCGTCCAGCGACTCGTACCACTCGGTCGAGCCGTCCGGGACCAGCGGCTCGCGGAACGGGACGTTGAGATGCACCGGCCCGCATCGCCACTCGCCGTAGGCGGCGTTCCACGCCCGGCAGATCTGGCTGCGCCAGTACGCGTTCTGGCCCGCGCGGCGCTCGGCGACGGCCAGCTCGTCGTAGTACCGCACCGCGTCGCCGTAGAGCCGCTGCTGGTCGATGACCTGGTTCGCGCCGGCGGCCCGCAGCTCCGGCGGCCGGTCGGCGGTCAGCACGATCAGCGGCACCCCGGCGCGGTCGGCCTCGAGCACCGCCGGGTGGAAGTTCGCGGCCGCCGTGCCCGAGGTACAGACCACCGCGACCGGGCGCCCGGTCCGCGCCGCGATGCCGAGCGCGAGGAACGCGGCGCCCCGCTCGTCGATGCGGACGTGCAGCGCCAGCCGGCCGGCGCTCGCCGCGTCGTGCAGCGCCAGCGACAGCGGCGCGTTGCGCGAACCGGGGCAAAGCACCACGTGGGAAACGGTGTTGCGGACGAGTTCGTCCACCAGGACCCTGGCCTGTGCGGTCGACGGGTTCACCGGGGCACCCCTGGTGCGTCGTCCTTCATCGCGGCCACACGTCCTATTCTCCCAAACGTGCATGACGCCCAGGTTTCCGAGCTGTTCGACCCCGCCGCGTGGACCGAGGCCGAGGGTTTCGGCTTCACCGACATCACTTACCACCGCTCCGCCGAAGCACGCTCCGGAAAGCGTGTCGTGCGCATCGCGTTCGACCGTCCCGAGGTCCGCAACGCCTTCCGGCCCCACACCGTGGACGAGCTCTACCGCGCGCTCGACCACGCGCGGATGAGCCCGGACGTCGGGTGTGTCCTGCTCACCGGGAACGGCCCGTCGCCCAAGGACGGCGGGTGGGCTTTCTGTTCCGGCGGAGACCAGCGTATTCGCGGGCGGTCCGGGTATCAGTACGCGAGTGGCGAGACCTCGGACACGGTCGACCCCGCGCGCGCCGGTCGCCTGCACATTCTCGAGGTCCAGCGGCTGATCCGGTTCATGCCGAAGGTGGTCGTCTGCGTGGTGCCGGGCTGGGCGGCCGGCGGCGGTCACTCGCTGCACGCGGTGTGCGATCTCACGCTCGCGTCCGCCGAGCATGCCCGGTTCAAGCAGACCGACGCGGACGTGGGCTCGTTCGACGGCGGCTTCGGCTCGGCGTATCTGGCCCGGCAGGTCGGGCAGAAGTTCGCGCGGGAGATCTTCTTCCTCGGGCGCGAGTACACCGCCGAGCAGATGCACGCGATGGGCGCGGTGAACGCGGCGGTGCCCCACGCTTCGCTCGAGGTCGAGGCGTTGCAGTGGGCGTGGGAGATCAACGGCAAGTCGCCGACGGCGCAGCGAATGCTCAAGTACGCGTTCAACCTGATCGACGACGGCCTGGTCGGCCAGCAACTGTTCGCGGGCGAGACGACGCGCCTGGCGTACATGCAGGACGAAGCGGTCGAAGGGCGCGACGCGTTCCTCGAGAAGCGTTCCCCCGACTGGTCCAACTTTCCTTACTACTACTGAGGTTTCTCGTGCGTGAGGTGTGGATCGGCGAGCCCGGGGAGCTTCGGGAGGCGCTGGCGGACGCCCTCGACGGCGGCCCGGCGGTGCTGCCGCTGGCGCCCGGCTCGGAGTCGTTGCTGGCGGCGATGGCGCCGTCGGAGCCGGTCGAGCCCGGCACCGCGGTGATCATCGCGACCTCCGGTTCGACCGGTGAGCCGAAGGGTGTGCTGCTTTCGGCGGACGCGTTGCGTGCCTCGGCGACGGCGACGCACGAACGTCTGGGCGGTCCCGGGCACTGGCTGCTGGCGACCCCGGCGAACTACATCGGAGGCCTGCAGGTCATCGTGCGGTCGCTGGTGGCGGGAACCAGGTGCGCCGCTTTACCGGCGGGCCATTTCACCGGCGAGCTGTTCGCTGAAGCCGCTTCGCCCGTGTTGCGCGAGGACGGGCCGCGCTACACCGCGCTGGTCCCGACTCAGCTCACCCGCATCCTCGACGCGGGCGGCGCGGGCTTGGCCGCGGCCCGCGCGTTCGACGCGATCATCATCGGCGCCGCCGCGACGTCCGCGGCGCTGCGTGCCCGGGCCGCGGCGGCGGGGGTGTCGATCGTGCCCGCGTACGGCATGAGCGAGACGGCCAGCGGATGCGTGTACGACGGCGTGCCGCTCGACGGGGTCGAGGTGCGGATCGGCGCGGACGAACGGGTGCTGATCTCGGGCCCCGTGCTGACGCACGGTTACCGGTTGCGCCCGGACCTGACCGCGGACGCGCTGGTCGACGGCTGGTTCCTGACCGGTGACCGCGGGCGGCTGGTGGACGGGCGGCTGGAGGTCCTCGGCCGGCTCGACGACGTGATCAACACCGGCGGGGTCAAGGTGTCCGCGGCGGCGGTGGAGCGGGCGCTGAGCGCGTTTCCCGGGGTGCGGGACGCGTGCGTCGTAGGCCTGCCGGACGAGCAGTGGGGCCAGGCGGTAGCCGCCGCTGTCGTGGCGGACGGCCCGGTCGAGGTCGCCGAGTTGCGGGCCGCGGTGCGCGCTGCCGCGGGTGCTGCGGCGGTGCCGAAGCGGTTCGAGTTCGTCGAGGCCCTGCCGCTGCGGGGACCTGGGAAGATCGACCGGTCCGCCGTGTTGTCGATAGTTTTCGATGCGGTTGGTTGACATCTCACGGTTACCCCCTTTCACTCGTTCGCATGAAACGCTTCGTCCTCGCCGTCCTGGCCTTCGTCGCCGTGGCGATCGCCGTGAGCCCGGCCACCACGGCGGTGGCCGCTGCCCAGGAGGAACCCGGCAGCGGCACCCTCACCTGGGCGGTCCCGACCATCGTGTAGTGACCGCCGTGCACCACAATGGGTGACATGGCGACAGTCGCGGAGTGGATCGAGGGGGCCCGCCCCAGGACGCTGCCGAACGCGGTGGCCCCGGTCGTGGCGGGTGTAGGCGCGACGCTACAGCTGGGCGTGTTCTCGTGGTGGCAGTCGCTGCTGGCGCTGCTCGTGGCGCTGTCGCTGATCATCGGGGTGAACTTCGCCAACGACTACTCGGATGGTGTCCGCGGCACGGACGAGAACCGGGTCGGCCCCCTGCGCCTGGTCGGCTCCGGCGTCGCCGCACCCCGGTTGGTCCTGACCGCCGCGCTGGGTTGTCTTGGTTTGGCCGGGCTTGTGGGTCTGGCGCTGGTGATCGCCACCGGCCGGTGGTGGCTGCTGGTCCTGGGCGCGGTGTGCATCCTCGGCGCGTGGTTCTACACGGGCGGCAAGAAGCCGTACGGCTACGCGGGCCTGGGCGAGATCGCGGTCTTCGTGTTCTTCGGCCTGGCAGCCGTCCTCGGCACGGTTTACGTTCAGGTCGGTGAGATTTCGTGGGTCGCCCTCGCCGTCGCCGTCGCCGTCGGTTGCTTCTCCACGGCTGTGCTGACCGCGAACAACCTGCGCGACATCCCCACCGACCGCGAGCACGGCAAGAACACCCTCGCGGTCCGCCTGGGCGACACCGGCACCCGTCGGCTGTACCTCGCGCTGGTCGCGATCCCTTACGTCATCACGATCCTGATCGGGATCTTCCACCCGCTGGCTTTGATCGCCCTCGTCACCGCGATCATGTTCCGCACCCCAGTGAAAGCCATCACCACCGGCGGCACGGGTCCGGGCCTGATCCCGGTGCTCCGAGACACCGGCCTGGCGATGCTGGCCTGGTCCGTCCTCAGTGGAATCGCGCTGGCACTGTCCTAATCGGACCACCCCTGGACGCCCGCGACATAACGCTACGACGCGACCTCCTGCCAGGCGCCGTCGTCGGACGCCGGCCTGAAGCCACCGGCCTCAACGCTCCCCACCGGCAGCTCACTCTCTCGCGCTGTTCTCACCAAGCCCGACACGTAGGGGTCGAGTTCAGTAGCTGGATCGACCAACTGCTCAAAGGATCCGTGGAACAGTACTCTTCCGGCACGCAGGAACAGCACGTCCTCGGCGAGCGTCCGGGCGACCGCCAGATCATGGGTGACAACTATCCCGGCGAAGCGTTCTTGTTCTTGCACACTGAGGAGCAGATTCAGGATTTGCGCCTGGACTGAAACATCGAGCGCGGACGTTGGTTCGTCACAAAGAAGAACGCTCGGCGACGGTGCCAATGCCCGTGCGATGACGATCCGCTGGAGCTGGCCGCCGGAAAATTCATTGGGCCTGCGGCCAGCGCGGCGCGGATCGATACCGACGAGCGACAGCAGGGTGGTCACGCGTTTCCGCCGCTCCGCTCGCGACCATTTCCGTAGCGGTTCACCGACACTCGATCCTATGCCCCGCATAGGATCGAGTGCGTCCCTCGGGTTCTGGAAGACCATCTGCACATGACCTGTCCGACCATGCCGGAGCTGCAGTTCCCGCCCGTTGACAAGCACTTGCCCTGACGACGGCCGTTCGAGTCCGGCGACACATCGAATCAACGTGGTCTTTCCCGCGCCGCTTTCGCCCACGATGGCCAATGTCCGTCCCCTGCCGACTGCGAACGACACGTCGCTGAGCGCCGTGTGATCTCCTCCACGGCCCAGGAACCGCTTGGTCAAACCTTTGATCTCAATCGCCCACGGCGTTTCGGATGTCTCTGCGCGACGTTCAAGAGCACGTTTCTTCATCGTCAGTGCACCTCCTGCCGGATGCGGTGACAAGCAGCTCCATGGTCAGGGCCACTACACTCCTCGAACACCGGAAGTCGACCGCTGCATATATCCAGAACTTCCGGACATCGTGGATGAAAATGGCATCCGGTCGGCCACTCTCCCGGCAACGGCGGCTCACCGCCTATCGTCGGCAGAACAGACCGTGAACTCCTGTCAAAACGCACCGTACACGCGGTCAGCGAACGCGTATAGGGATGCGCCGAATGGGATAGGACCGCCTCCGTAGGCCCAGCCTCGACAACACGCCCGGCGTACATGACCACAATTTCGTCACAGAACCTGCTCACGAGGCCGAGGTCGTGTGAAATCAGCACAACAGACGTACCTGAATCTAGTACCAGCGATCGCAACAATCGAAGCGCTTCAATTCTCAGGTTCGCATCGAGCGCAGACGTCGGCTCGTCAACAACCAACAGCTGTGGTCTAGGCATCAAAGTCAGGGCCAAAGCCACCCGCTGACTCATACCGCCAGACAGTTGGTGTGGATACTTCGCGAAGATGGAGTCCGCGTCGGGTAGTCCCAACTGGTCCAGCAATGAACCGGCGCGAGCCAAGGCAACGCGTTTCGACATAATTCGATTTCGTACCACCGACTCAATCATTTGACTCCCAATCTTCTGCAAGGGATCAAATGAGCCGGCCGGATTCTGCAACATAAGGCCCGAGTAGCCTCCGAGATGTTGCGTAAGGGCCTTGGAATCGGCAGCGTCGGCCCAATCGCCACCCCCAAGTCGTATCTGACCCCGTGCCCGCAGGCCGCGCGGAAGCATACCCAGCGCCGCACGAGCCGTCACTGTTTTCCCGGCGCCCGTTTCACCAAGAATCCCGACCACACGTCCGGTCTCGACTGAGAACGACACTGATTCGACAATCGACAAATTGCGGGCCGTAGTAATGGAGAGGTCCTGAACGCACAGAGCCTTCGTCATTTTTCACCAACACTGTCCATACGGAAACTGTCCCGCAATCCGTCGCCGATAAGATTTGTCGCAAGTATCAGCACCACAACGAACACGCCCGGACTAGTCGCGATCCACCATGCGCTACCCAGCTGGTCACGCCCCTGGGCAATCATATAGCCCAAGCTCGCCACAGGTGGCTCCAGACCCAAACCCAGAAACGACAATCCCGCCTCTACAAGCATCACAAAACCTACCTGGAGCGACGCGAAGACAACAATGGGCGTGGCACTCGCCGGCAGTAGGTGTCTGAAAACAATGCCAAGACGGGTGGACCCGGCAAGACGAGCTGCGGCGATGTAACCACGTTCACGCTCAGACAAGACCGTCGCCCGAACCAGGCGCGCATATGGCACCCATCCGACCGACGCGAGCAGCAAGACCATACTGACAATATTCCGGTCTATCACCATCGATGCCGCGAGGAAAATAAGCAATGGCGGCACAGCGAGCTGCAGGTCGACCAGACGCATCAGTACGGAATCCACCCAACCGCCAAGATACCCGGCGGTGGCGCCGATCAGTGCGCCTGCCAACGCGCAAAGCAGCGCTACGGCGACCCCGATCGCGAGCGAGGTCAGAACACCTCGCGCACACCAGGACAGGATGTCGCGACCCAACGTGTCCGTACCGAGCGGATGCCCCGGAGAGAATGGGGACAGATCTGCCTGAGACAGGTCTTGTGCATTTGGGTCGACGCCGAAAGCCCACATCCAAATGGCAAGAGCGATGAGCAGGCAGATGAGAGTTGCGCCAACCTGAGCAGCGCCGAAGCTGACGCGGCGCTTCGAGCGCACGACAACAGGCGGTTCATCGAGAGACGGTTCGTCCAGAAGCGAGACTTCGGTCATCGTGCACCTACTCGGATACGCGGATCGGCAATCAGTACCACAACGTCGGCGCACAGATTCAAGATCACATAGAAAGTTGCCACGACAATAATTATCGATTGCACGACTGCGAAGTCGCGGGCTTGCACCGACGATACCGCAAGATTTCCTATTCCCGGCCAGGAGAATATCGTTTCCACAACCATGCTGCCACCGATCAAATAACCCAGTTGCAAGGCGGTGAAAGTAACACTGGGTCCGAGAAAGTTTCTCAAGACATGGGAGTAGACTATTATGGCCTCGCTTACGCCACGGGCCCGCATCGACTCCACGAACTCCTGCCCGAGGACATCCAACAGATGTCCACGAAAAACGCGGAAAAGCGTGGGCACTGCGGGTATCGCTATGGATATCACAGGCAAAACCAGCGACGACGCATCATAGAACCCGAAGCTGGGGAACAGCGGAAAACGAACCGAGAGCAGGAGGATGACCATCAGAGCGAGCCAGAACTCCGGCATCCCCTGCAGGATTCCAATCGTCCGTCGAATAAAATTATCCGCTCGACTGGCCCGGTGTCGCACGGAGAAAATCGCCATCGGCAGCGCGAGTGCCACCGCGACAGCCAACGCGAGAAGCACCAGGATCAAGGTATTTGGCAAAGCATTGAGAACCTGACCAAGAGCACCCTGGTTCGTTCGGTACGAAACTCCGAAGTCACCATGGAACAGCCCGCCAACATAGCCTATGAAGCGTTCCGCAACAGGTTTGCCATAGCCGAATTGCGCATTCAGCGCCTGGCGCTGATCCGGCGTCATAGAAGGCCCGCCAATCACATCGGCCGGGCTACCGATCAAATTCGTCAAAACGAAGCTGATTACGACCGCACCGAAGACGACCACTACGCCTTGCCAGGTTCGAGCCAGGACATATCGTCCTATCATGTGGCGCCGCCCTCAATCTGATCGTTGTCACATGGAGCCTGCGTTCAGGGCATCTACATCGACTTGACATCCGGCTTCGAGGGGAACCCCGCGCTTGCCGGCCGGTCGGCCGCAACTTCGGCGCGCCAGCACGACGGCCGTCTTCGGACTGGTCGTCAAGTGTCCATCGCCTGTCACCAGGTCGTCACCAGGCCGTATGATAAAATTTTATAGGATGATACGTCAGTTTCAAAACCGGAGGCAAGCGGCGGCCTCCCAGGAGCTCCTGCCGACGCACGTCGAGTCACCTACAGCGCTCGGCCTGCGTCCGTGGGCCGCACAAGAACCTCGCGTGGCGGAACCAACGGACGGACCGTTGGCGATCTGTGACCGAATGTCGACAACCCTTTGACCACGAGGGGTTCGAGTAAACTTTGCATAACTATCCGAGCTATTTGAGACTCAACATGCTAGGACTTGCGACCAACAGTCAAGTTGTCATAAAGACGCAATATCGGCTCAGACTCAACGAAGCAGCTCACAGTCATGCTGCCCGTCTCAATGTCAGCCGCCACGAAAGGTCATGAAGTCAATTTTTTGATTTTTGAATATTTTTCGATTTCGTCACTCATTTCGTTCAGCCCGAAATAGTTGGCTGCAACGATTGATCACGCCGTCCTTAGGTGAGCTTTGTCGAGCAAACGAGGAGAAGGTGCGGTGACACTGTCAAGAGCTGGAGGACGCATAGTGCTCAGTAGTTCTTCATTTGACCGAAGGTCCTTCATCCGCGCCGCGGCCGCAGCGGGGCTGGTTGTTGGCGTGCCCACGCTCGCAAGCTGCGCAGGCGACACAGGCAGCGCCTACTTGGCCGACGCGAAACCGCCGGTGAAACCAACAGGTGTCCTGCGAGTAGCGAACAACGCCGAGCCACAGGGACTGGATCCAGTCATTTCGTCGGGCGTCGCGGACGCAGGCATCTTCTACAACAACGTGTACGAAACCCTACTCATGTTCAAGCCCGGCGTTGCCGACGTCGAGCCGTTGCTCGCCGAGAGCTACCAAATGTCGCCCGACGCCCGCGAATGGACTTTCCGACTCAAGTCGGGCATAAAGTTTCACGACGGCGAACCGTTTACTTCGTCGGCGATGAAGAAATCATACGAACATTACGTTGCCAGCGCATCGTATTCGGCGTTGCCGTTCGGCAAGGCCCAGTTCGACGATTCCGATCCGTTGACTTTTCGTATAACGAGCGCCCAGCCGATTCCGGATATGGCTCGTTTCGCCGCGAACGTCGCGGCGATTTCTCCAAAGTTGCTCCAAGCCGGGTCGGACGCTGTCAAAAAAAATCCGGTAGGCACCGGACCTTTCCGCTTCGTCAGTTACGTCCCTGCCCAAAAAGTCATTCTTGAGGCGAACCCCGACTACCGCGGACCTGGTCCATACCTGGAACGGATCGAGTTCCCGATCATTCCCGACGCCGACGCGCGGACGGCTGCGCTTCGGTCGAAGAGCGTCGACCTGGTCATGGCGGCATCGGCCTCGAGTTCTCAGCCGCTGCGCAACGACCGCAGTCTCGTCGTCTCGGAGAACCAGATCTGGAAATCCAGCAAGTTACTGATGTTCAACGACGCCGCACCTTTGGACAACCCCAAGGTGAGACAGGCTCTTGCTTTCTCCATCGACCGTCAAGCAATAGTGAAAACGATTCTCGGTGGCGCCGCCTCGGTCGACGACGGCTGGACGGTACCCGGAATTTATGGATTCCAAAACCCCAAGATGGTTTATCCCTACGACCCGAATCGCGCGAAATCGTTGTTGGCGGAAAGCGGACTGCCCACCCCGGTATCGTTCACACTTGCCTGGTTCCCTGAAATATTGGGCCCGGAGTACGGGCGGGCGGCGCAGGCCATCGCGGCAATGGCGGAAAAGGTTGGTATCAACATTACGGTGAAGACCGTGCCGACCGGTGATCTCAGCCGTGTCATTGCAACGCCCGCAGGCGCGCCGAGGCCGTGGCAGGCTTACCTCAGCTACCTCGGTTTCAACTTCGGCACCGCCGCACATCTGCTGGCCACAAAGACGCTTGAAAAAGCGTGGCGTTACCTGGATCCGACGTTCCTGCAGTTGGAGACGCAAGTTCTCGGCACTCCGGACGGGCCCGAGCGTCTCGCGCAATTCGCTCAGATTGAAGAGAACATAGCGCAGAATGTTCCACTGATCAGCCTGTGGACGCACAAACAAATCGACGCGACGAGCGCGCGCGTTCACGGCTATCAGACTTCCAATACGGGAGAACGCCCCCGGTACGGTGAAGTCTTCTTAGCTGACTAGGAACCCGGAAGACGGTCGAAGCATAGGCTGTCGTGTCTCAGCACTTCAGCCTATGCTCGACATCGCCTGGCTTTGCACCGGAATTCGTGGAACACGCTGTGCCACAAGTCATTCTCATAGAGTCGACCACCGGCCGGTGAGGAGGAACTCTTCCATCACCGCCAGGGGCGGGTCGATGTCCAGGCCCTGCTCCGCCAGCCAGGTGTCGTTGTAGTAGGTGTGCGCGTAGCGTTCCCCGCTGTCGCAGAGGAGGGTTACGACCGAGCCCGTCTGGCCGGCGGTCAGCATGCGCGCGATCAGCTGGAAAGCGCCATACAAACTCGTCCCCGTCGAGCCGCCTGCCCAGTGGCCTGTGCGCTCGCGCAGCAGGCGAATCGCGGCCATTGACGCCGCATCGGGGACCTCGATCATCTCGTCGATCACGTTCGGCACGAACGACGGCTCCACCCGCGGCCGGCCGATACCCTCGATCCGCGACGGCATCCCCGTCGTGTAATCCGGGGTGCGCGTCTGCCACGCACCATAGAACGACGAGTTCTCCGGGTCGACCACACAGATTTTGGTGGTGTGCCGCCGATAGCGCACATACCGCCCGAACGTCGCGCTCGTCCCACCCGTGCCCGCACCGACCACGATCCACGCCGGCACCGGATGCCGCTCCAGGCGCATCTGCGCGAACACCGACTCGGCGATGTTGTTGTTACCCCGCCAGTCCGTCGCCCGCTCGGCATACGTGAACTGGTCCAGGTAATGCCCGCCACACTCGGCGGCCAGGCGCTCCGCCTCGCCGTACACCGCCGACGGGATGTCGACGAAGTGACACCGGCCGCCGTAGAACTCGATCAGCTGGACCTTCTCCTGGCTCGTCTTGCGCGGCATCACCGCGACGAAGTCCAGCCCCAGCATCCGCGCGAAGTACGCCTCCGACACCGCTGTCGACCCGCTGGACGCCTCGATCAGCGTCGTGTCCGGCCCGATCTCGCCGTTGACCAGCGCATAAAGCATCAAGGACCTAGCGAGCCGATGCTTCAACGAGCCCGTCGGATGCACAGACTCGTCCTTCAGGTAAAGATCGATGCCCCACTCAGCGGGCAACGGAAAAACATGCAGGTGGGTGTCCGCACTGCGGTTCGCGTCGGCCTCGATCAGCCGCACGGCCTCTCGCACCCAGGCTCGGCTCATTCCGCCTCGCGAAGCTCGGCCCGCAGCTTCGCCCGCTCCTGTGCCCGCCGCTCGTTGCGCGCCGCCAGACCAGCGGTGACCCGGGCGTTGAGCCCGCGGAACGCGAGCAGGCCGACCGGCAACCCGACGACGATGCCGACCGCGACCGCGACCAGCAGCGGCACCTGGGCCCACACCAGCACGGCGGCCACGACGGCGATCAGACCGAAGCGCGCCAGAATGTAAAGAGCCAGGTCACGGCCCAAAGTCTGTCGTTCGCTCACGGCCACCAAGGCTACGCGCCGTCCAGCTCACTGTTGTTGGGTCGCCCCTCGAACCGCGTGGACAGCACGACCGTCGTCCGCGTCCGCGCCACGCCCGCGATGCGCCGCAGCCGCCCCAGCGAGCGCTCCAGGTCGTCCACCGTGGACACCCGCACCTTCACCACGAAGGCCTCGTCCCCGGCCACCGCGTAACAGCTCTCGACTTCGGGGAGACCGGCCAGTTCGTCCGCGAGCTCGTCGTTCTCCGCGGTGTCCGTGGGCTGGATACCGACCAGCGCGGTCACACCGAGGCCGACCGTGCTGGGGTTCACGACCGCGTGATAGCCCGTGATCACACCCGCCGCTTCGAGCTTGCCGACGCGTTCGTGGACCGACGAAGCAGACAGCCCGATCGTCCGGCCGAGCTCCGCATAAGTCGCCCTCCCGTTCTCCCGGAGAGCGGCGATGATCTTGCGGTCCAGTGCATCCACACAGGTCACCATAGCCCTGTCCACACTGGGCGATTTGTCCCTTACTACCTCTTTACTCTTCGACAACCGTTCGAGTACCTGCCGGGTGAAGTGCAACGATTGCCGCGTTAGCGAACGAGGATGTCCAGACGTCTTCGGTATAGCAGTGCAGGCGTTAAGGAGGCGGAAAATGACCGCGACCGTAAGTGGGCGGCTGCTCACTCCCGGCGAAGTCGCCGCGTTGTTCCGGGTCGACCCCAAGACCGTGACGCGCTGGGCGACGGCGGGCCGGATCGGCTCGATCCGCACCCCCGGTGGTCACCGGCGGTTCCGGGAGTCCGAGGTCAACGAGTTGCTCGCCGAGCTCACCACGGACGCCAGCGAGCCCACTCGCGGCTGATCCCAGCCAGACCCGCGGCCCGGCGGAAAGTACCGCCGGAAGCCGCGGGCCAACGGTATGGGCAGCCGGATCGCCCCCGAAGGGACTACCCTCGTTCCGGTACGCACCACGGGTTCCGGAAGGGAGCGAGCATGATCTACCTGCTCGCAGTGATCGGGGCACTCACGATCGCCGTCCTGTTGTGGCGGGCGTTCGGTCCCGAGCGGGTCGGCGTGTCCGCCCGGCAGACACCGGTCGCGCCGGACGACGACCCCGACTTCCTGCGCAAGCTCGGCGAGCAGCAGCGCCGCACGGACGACGAGAACTAGACGAGCACTAGACGCCCTTCAGCGGAAACGCGTCGGCCATCGCGGCGGCGAGTTCCAGCAGCGCCAGCCGGGTCCCCGGCTGCAGGCGGTCGAGTTCGATCTCGGCGCCTTCCTCCAGATGCGGATCGAACGGGATCTGGCACACCGCGCGCGCACGGGCACTGAAATGCGCGGCCAGCTTGTCCAGGTCGACCGAACCCGCCTTCGGACGCACCGAGTTGATCGCCACGATCGAGCGTTTGACCAGGTCACCGTAGCCGTGCGCCTCGAGCCAGTCGATCGTCGCCGAGGCGCTCGTGGCCCCGTCCACGGAACCCGAGGACACCACGACGAGCGCGTCGGCCGAATCCAGGACACCCTTCATCGCCGAGTGCATCAGGCCGGTGCCGCAGTCGGTGAGCACGATGTTGTAGTAGTGCTCCAGCAGGCTCACCGCGCGCAGGTAGTCCGTCTCCGAGAACGCCTCCGAAACGGCCGGATCCTGTTCGCTGGCAAGGATTTCCAGCCGTGACGCACCCTGCGACGTGTAGGCCCGCACGTCGCTGTAGCGGGTGATCTTGTCGGCGTCCCGCAGCAGGTGCCGGACGGTCGCGGTGGTCTCGATCGGGATCTTCTGCGACAGCGTGCCGCGGTCCGGGTTCGCGTCCACCGCGATCACCCTGTCCCCGCGCAGCGACGCGAACGTCGACCCCAGGGTGGTGGTGATAGTGGTCTTGCCCACACCGCCCTTGAGGCTCATCATCGCGATCTTGAAGCAGCCCCGCAGCGGCTGGTTCACCCGCGCGACCAGTTCGCGCTGCCGCCGCTCCGCGGGGCTCTCCCCCGGGTTGATCAGCTTGCCGGTGCCCACGAAAACGGCCTTGCGCCAGCCCGATCTCGGCGTCCGCTTCGGCGGCCGCACGACCGGCGCGCCCGGCATCTCCGGCCGCGGCCGGGACGGCTGTGGCAGCGGGGGGTAGTTCGACTGTGGTGGCTGCAGCGGCGGCAGGTTCGGGTCGTAACCCTGGGGGGCAGCCTGCCACTGTGGTGGCTGCCCAGGGTGTGACGTGGAGTCGGTGCGCTCCTCGGAGAACTCGCGAGGATCCGTCATCAGCCGACCCCGGCGTAGGAATGCAAGCCCGTCGTGACCAGGTTGACGAAGAACAGGTTGAACACCGTGACCGCGAAGCCCAGCGTGTTGATCACCGCGGCGCGGCTGCCACGCCAGCCGGCCGTCGCCCGCGAGTGCAGGTACGCGGCGTAGACCACCCAGGCGACGAACGCAGTGGTCTCCTTCGGGTCCCAGCCCCAGAACCGGCCCCAGGCCGACTCCGCCCAGATCGCGCCGCACAGCACGCCGAAGGTGAACAGCGGGAACGCGAGCACCGTGGTGCGGTAGGCGACGCGGTCGAGCACGTCCGCAGCGGGCAGCTTGGTGGCGAACCGGGCGAATTTGCCGTTGCGTTCGTACGCCGAGCGGAACAGGTAGAAGATGCTCGCCACGCCCGGCACCAGGAAGATGCCCGAGGACGTCGCGGCCGCGGACACGTGGATCACGAGCCAGTACGACTGCAGCGCGGGCACCACCGGGGCCGCGACGGTGTACAGCAGCGTGCCGCCGATGAACATCAGGATCACGACGGGCAGCAGCATGAACCCGGACAGGTGGCGCACCGGGAACTTGCGGATCACGTACAGCCAGGTCACCACGGCGATGAACGTCACCGCCATGATGTATTCGTACATGTTGCCCCACGGCACGCGATGTGTCGCGAGCCCTCGCAGCACCAGCGCGGTCAGGTGCAGCAGCGCACCGAGCACCAGCAGCGACGCGCCCATCCGGCCGATCCGCTCGACGCGGCCACGCGGCGCGGCGGGCGCCGGCGTGTCGGTCGTGGTTTCGGTGGCCGAGGTCGGGGCGCCGGCGCCGACCAGCTGGCGCTCCCGGGACCGCTCGGCGGCGAGGCGGCCCTTGGCGCCGAACGACTGCTCGATGAGGAAGAAGACCAGTGCCAGGACGTAGATCGCCGTCGCGGTGGTGTACGACCAGTCGCTGTACTGGGACAACGTCTCGTTGACAGGCACTTCTACTTCCTCTTTCCACCCGTGAGCAGCTCATCCGCGATCCGGGTGAACTCCTCGCCATAGCCCGCCTGATCAGTACGGGCCAGTCCGCCCACCTGCACCACGGTACCGTTTCCGGCCCCGTCCGCAGGCCGTACCCGCAGCCACACCCGCCGCCGCTTGACCAGCAGCGACGCACCCAGCCCGAGCAGCATCGCGACCGCGAAGACCAGCACGTAGTCCTGCGTCGGGTCGTGCGAGACCTGCAGCGAAACCCACTGCTGGACCCCGTCGAAGCTGACCTTCGTGCCGTCGTCGAGGGTCAGCGACTGGCCCACGGCGAGGTTCTGCCGGGCGACCTGCTTCAGCCGCCCGTCGTCCACCATGGACTGATCGATCTCGAAGATCGACTGCCCCTGGCCGGAGTCGAGGCCGAGATCGCCGCGCATCACGTCGATCGCCACCATCGGGTTGTTCAGGCCGGGCGCGCTCGAGGTCAGCACGCCGGCGTGCACGAACGACGTGGGCGCGAACAGGCCGGTGATCGCCAGCTGCTTGGTGCGCCGCTCGGCCGCGTCGGTGATGCCCGGCGGGTCGAACTTCGTCGCGCCGTCGGACAGGTACGTCACCTGGTTCTCGGGCCGCCACTGGGTGGCCTGCGTGCGCTTGTCGCCGTTCGGGTAGGTGACGGTGAAGATCGGCGTGTAACCGTGGCCGAGCAGGTAGACGCGGTCGCCCGCGGTCCGCAGCGGTGAGTTGACTTCGAGCAGGTACGGCTTCCAGGTGCCGGTCTGCAGGTCCGCGCCGGACTGGTAGTCGATGTTCGACGAGTAGTGCGTCGGCTCGCCGGATTCCGTGTACTGGGCGGCGAAGTCGTTGATCTTCACGCAGAACGGCTCGAGATCCGTGCCGTCGACGCGCAGGCCCGGGTTGAACGAGTCGTAGGCGTAGATGCCGGAGTTGCAGAACACCGAGTCCGGGCCGCCGGTGGCCTGGACGATCACCTGGCCGTCGTAGGTGAACAGCTTGCCCAGCGCGAAGAAGACGATCAGCCCGAGCATCCCGAAGTGGAACACCAGGTTGCCGGTCTCGCGCAGGTAGCCGCGCTCGGCGCTGATGCTGCGCGCGCCGTCCTCCTCGTCGCGCTCCACGGTCCGCCAGCCCTTGAACCGGGCCCGCGCGGCGGCGAGGACGTCGGCGGCATCGCGCTCGACGGTCGCCTCGCGGAAATGCGGCATCCGCGACAGGTTCCGCGGGGTCAGCACCGGCTTGGCGCGCATCGACCGGACGTAGTCGAAGCTGCGCGGCAGCAGGCAGCCGACCAGCGAAACCAGCAGCAGCAGGTAGATCGCCGAGAACCAGACGCTCGAGTAGACGCTGAAGAACTGCAGCCGGTCGAGCAGCGTGCCCCACCAGCCGTGGTCGGTGATGTACTGGTCGGTCTTCGGCGGGTTCAGCGCGCGCTGCGGCAGCAACGCGCCGGGCAGCGCGGCGAGCGCGAGCAGGAACAGCAGGATCAGCGCGGTGCGCATCGCGGTCAGCCCGCGCCAGGTGTTGCGGAGGAACCCGAGCACGCGCTTCGCCACGGTCGGCCGGTATTGCGGCGGCTTCGGCGGGATCTCGGTGGTGGTCACAGCGGTAACACCGTGTCCGTGACGAACGCGTCGCGCAGCCAGCTCACCAGGTCGCCCCACAGTCCGGTGACCAGCAGGACACCGACCGCGATCAGCAGCGCGCCGCCGAAGATCTGCACGCGGCGGCCGTTGCGGCGCAACCAGTCCGTCGCGCGGACCGCCCACCGGGCGCCGAGCGCGATCAGCAGGAACGGCAGCCCGAGGCCGAGGCAGTAGATCAGCACCAGCAGGAACCCGCGGGCACCCTGGCTGCCGGTCGCGGTGGCGATCGCGAGCACGCCGGACAGCGTCGGGCCGATACACGGCGTCCAGCCGAGGCCGAACACCGCGCCCAGCAGCGGCGCGCCGAGCAGCCCGCCGCGGGGCACCCGATGCGAGCGGATGTCCTTCTGCAGAGCCGGAATCAGGCCGAGGAAGACGAGCCCCATCGCGATCGTGACGACGCCGCCGATGCGTTGCAGGAGGTCCTGGTTGCCGAGCACGGCGTCGGCGAGCCACACGAGCGTGCCGAGTCCGGCGACGAAGACGACGGTGAACCCGAGGACGAACAGTGCCGCCGCGCCGACGACCGCGTAGCGGCCCTTCTTGCGCTCCTCGTCCGCGCTGACCGCGGGCGCGTCGGCGCCGACGAGGGCCGCGAGGTACGCCAGATACCCCGGCACCAGCGGCACGACGCACGGCGACGCGAAGGAAAGCGCGCCGGCGACGAGGGCGACTCCGGCGGCGAGGAGCAGCGGCCCGGAGGTCGCCAGCTCAGTCACGGAGTTCACCCTGCTGAGGGTAAGCAGTGTGTTCGGTGTGAGTTCCGCGGGCCCCGCTACTCGCCCGGGGCGCCGAGTTGCTCGGCGGCGAGCTTCTGCACCAGCGGCTGGATGTCGGTCGCCAACAAACTCCGCAGGTAGACGGCCGCGACCCGCTGCTGCTTGTCGATGACGATCGTCGACGGGACGACGTTCACCGGGTACCCGGACAGCTTCAGCAGCCCCCGCCCCGGCGGGTCGTAGATCGACGGGTACGTCAGGCCGCGGTCACGCACGAAGTCCTGCGGGGCCGACCGGTCGTAGTCACGCACGTCGAAGCCCACCACCTGCACGCCCTTGGCCTGCTCGGCCTGGTACAGCTTCTCCATCTCGGGCGATTCGGTGCGGCACGGCGCGCACCACTGGCCCCAGATGTTCAGCACGACGACCTTGCCCGCGAACTCGGCGAGCGAGAGCTGCTTGCCCTCGTTCATCAGATCGTCGCCGGACAGGTTCGGGATCGGCTTGCGGTCCGCGGTGTCGTACGTGATGTCCGTCTGGCCGCCGGGCGCGACGAACTGGAAACTGCTGCCCTGCGAAACCGCGTCCTTGCCGGTCGAACAGCCAGCCGCGAGGACGAGTGTCAGCAGGACGAGGACGATGCGTTTCACGCTCCGGTCACCTTCGGATCAGTCGCTCCGGCCGGCTCGCTGTAGACGATGTCGACCAGTTCTTCGCCATTGAAGACCAGGCTGGTCAGCGACGCCAGCGAGCACTGCCGTTTGCGTGGGTCGTGCCACAGCGGCTTCGCCTCCAGGAACCGCCGCAGCGTCCAGACCGGCAACTGGTGCGAAACACACAGCGCCTCGTGGCCGTCGGCGGCCGCGCGCGCCCGGTACACCGCGCCGAGCATCCGGCGCGCGATGTCGAGGTACGGCTCGCCCCACGACGGACGGAACGGGTTGCTCAGCTGCGGCCAGTACTTCGGGTTGCGCAGCGCGCCGTCGCCGACGGCGACCCGCTTGCCCTCGAAGAAGTTGCCGGCCTCGATGAGCCGCTCGTCGGTGTGCACGTCGAGCCGGTGCGCCCCGGCGATCGGCGCGGCCGTCTCCTGCGCGCGCTGCAACGGCGACGCGACCACGTGCACGATGTCGTGCGCGGCAACGGCTTCCGCGACGGTGATCGCCTGGCGCTGGCCGCGTTCGGACAGCCCGAAGCCGGGGAGACGACCGTAAAGAATGTGGTCCGGGTTGTGCACTTCGCCATGCCGCAACAGATGCACGATCGTCGTCACTGGCGTGCCTCCGCCGCTGCCTCGGCCGCGGCGGGCAGCGCGGCTTCGATGATCTCGAACGCCGCGTCGTCCATCGCCGCGTTCACGAACCACGCCTCGTACGGGCTCGGTGGACCGTAGACGCCGCGGTCGAGCAGCGCGTGGAAGAACGCGGGGAAACGCCAGGTCTCGGCGCTACTCGCGGCGTCGTAGTTGTGTACGGGCTGCTCGGTGAAGAACACGCTGACCAGGTTGCCCGCGTACGCGATGTGATGCGGCACACCGGTTTTCGTGAGCGCCTCGGTGAACAGGCCGCCGAGGCGATGGGAGTTGGCGTCGAGCGCCCGGTACACGCCGGCGTCGGCCGCGCGCAGCGTCGCGAGCCCCGCGGCCACCGCGACCGGGTTCCCGGACAGCGTGCCGGCCTGGTAGACGGGACCGCCGGGGGCGAGCCTGGCCATCACGTCCGCGCGACCGCCGAACGCCGCCGCGGGCAGGCCGCCGGACATGACCTTGCCGAAGGTGTAGAGGTCGCCGGGCACCGCTTCGAGGCCGTACCAGCCGGCGCGCGAGACGCGGAAGCCGGTCATCACCTCGTCCATGATCAGCAGCGCGCCGTGCTCGTGGGCGATTTCGAGCAGCCCCGCGTTGAAGCCGTCCACCGGGGCGACCGCGCCCATGTTGCCGGCGGCGGCCTCGGTGATGATCGCGGCGATCTCACCGCTGTTGTCCACAAAGGACTTTCGAACGGCCTCGATGTCGTTGTACGGCAGGACGATCGTGTCGGCGGCCTGCGCGCCGGTGACCCCGGGCGAGGTCGGCAGCCCGAGCGTGGCGACGCCGGAGCCCGCCTGCGCGAGCAGCGCGTCCACATGCCCGTGGTAGCAGCCGGCGAACTTGATGATCTTGCCGCGGCCGGTGAAACCGCGGGCGAGCCGGATCGCGCTCATCGTGGCCTCGGTGCCGGAGTTGACCAGCCGCACCTGCTGGACCGGGTCGACGCGGGCGATGATCTCCTCGGCCAGCTCGACCTCACCGGTTGTCGGCGTGCCGAACGACAGGCCTGACGACGCGGCCGTCTGGGCGGCTTGCACCACCGCGGGATGCGCGTGCCCGAGGATCATGGGCCCCCACGAAGAAACCAGGTCGACGTAGCGGTTCCCGTCGACGTCCCACAGGTAGGGGCCCTCGCCGCGGGCCATGAACCGTGGGGTGCCGCCGACCGAGTTGAACGCGCGCACCGGCGAGTTCACACCGCCCGGTGTCGCGGCGGTTGCTCGTTCGAACCATGCCTTGGACTGATCGACTCCGTGAACCACAAGGACAGTCTCGCAAAGGGCCTGTCAGGCCTGGTTCAGGTGGCCCTCGAAGAAGCCTTCGGGGTCCGCTTCGCGCTCTTTGCGGCGGTGCCTGGCGCGGATCGCGAGCAGCAGTTCGCGGACGGCGTCGGTGAGCAGCAGCGCCGCGACCAGGCCGAGCCCGATCGACGCGGCCATCCAGCTGCCGACGTTGCGGGTGGAGGTGAGCACGACGCCGTCGCTGAGGTGCACGGTAAGCGTTTTCACGCCCAGGTCCCATACCGGGAAGGCGAGCCAGATGGCGACGGCCGCGAGGATCACCTCGGCGAGCGCGACCCAGGCGCGCCATGGCCGGTGCAGCTTCGGCTGAGTGTTCACGGTGGCAAGGCTCTCATGTCCGGTCGAGGGCGGCACGCAGAGCTTGCACATCCTTCGCCCAGGCGAGGACCACCATGCCGTCGTTCAGGCGAATCGGCAGCTCTTCGTACTTACGCGGGGTGCTCCAGCCGCCACCCAGGACACGTGCCCCGGTCGGCGCGCCGACGTCCGTCGTCTCCGCGATTTCGCTCAGCGGCAAGGATTCGCGGCCTTCCCACAGCTCGGTGCCGGTCACCCGGACGGTGAGGAACCGGCGGCGTGCGTGGATCCACGGTGCGGTGATCGCCGCGAGCCCCAGCCCGACGAGCACCCAGGCGACGGTGTGCGGTGTGCCGGTGGCGAGCTCCACCAGGTAGCCGAGGAGGGCGAACAGCGGGCCGTAGAGCAGCGCCGCCCATTTCGCCCCGGGCTCGAGGTACCGCGTCTCACTCACGCCCGGCGGGACACCTTCGGGAAGTACGGCGCGACGTTCGGCAGGTACATCAGGACCAGTGCGATCAGGCCGACCAGCGTCGCGGCGAGCGTGACGACACTCGCGAACTGCAGGACCAGCTGGAACACCACGGTGATCGCCATCAGGACGGTCAGCACGGTGCGAGCCGAGCGAGTGCCCTGGCGGGCCTTGTACGCGAAGAGGACGTACAGGGCCGCGAAGGAGACCGCACCGACGAGGAGAACCGCGAGCAGCACGGTGGTGCCGGACCGGATCTGGTCGGGGTGCACCGCTGTGTTGGTGTTCGCCTTGATCAGCTGGTCGACGATCCGGCCGCGGGCGAAGAAGATGATCGCGTAACCGACGATGAACACGACCCCGGACACGGCCCACAGCCAGAACGACGCCTGGACCGGTTTGGGCGGGTCCACACGCTCGGGCGCGTCACCAGGCTGCTGAGGCTCGGGCGGCAGGCCCTTGGCGCGGCGCTCGTCATCCGATTCGGGTGCGGTCACCCGACTAGAGTACTTCGGTACTCAGTCGAGCCAGGCCGCGGCTTCGGCCGCCCAGTAGGTCAGGATCATGTCCGCGCCGGCGCGGCGGATCGAGGTCAGGACTTCGACGATGGTGCGCTCGCGGTCGAGCCAGCCGTTGGCCGCGGCGGCCTCGACCATCGCGTACTCACCGGAGATGTTGTACGCGGCGACCGGCACCGGCGAGACCTCGGCGGCAGCGCGGAGGACGTCGAGGTACGCGAGCGCGGGCTTGATCATGACGGCGTCCGCGCCCTCGTTGACGTCCAGCTCGATTTCGCGCAACGCCTCACGCGCGTTGCCCGGATCCTGCTGGTACGTCTTGCGGTCGCCCTTGAGCTGGGAGTCGACCGCCTCGCGGAAGGGGCCGTAGAACGCGCTCGCGTACTTGGCGGAGTAGGCGAGGATGGCCGTGTCCTGGTGGCCGGCGTCGTCGAGCGCCTCGCGGATCGCGCCGACCTGGCCGTCCATCATGCCGCTGGGCCCGAGCATGTGCGCCCCGGCCTCGGCCTGCGCGACGCCCATCTCGGCGTACACCTTGAGGGTCGCGTCGTTGTCCACGCCGCCGTCCGCGTCGAGGACGCCGCAGTGGCCGTGGTCGGTGAACTCGTCGAGGCAGGTGTCGGCCATCAGGACGGTGTCGTCGCCGAGCTCGGCCCGCAGGTCGCGGAGGGCGACGTTGAGGATGCCGTTCTCGTCGGTCGCCCCGGACCCGACGGCGTCACGCGTCTGTGGCACGCCGAAGATCATCAGCCCGCCGACCCCTGCGCGCACCGCGTCGACGGCGGCCTTGCGCAGCGACTCGCGCGTGTGCTGCACGACCCCCGGCATACTCGCGATCGGCCGCGGCTGGGTGGCCCCCTCCGCGACGAACATGGGCAAAATCAACTGGCGGGGGCGCAGCGTGGTCTCGCTGACCAACCGCCGCATGGCGGCAGTCCCACGCAACCGACGAGGACGATGCTCGGGAAACACGAGAGCGACGGTACTCCGGCACGTCAGGCGGTGGTCAGGTCGGCCTTTGCCCGCGCGATCTCCATGACGTACTTGCCGTAACCGGATTTCGCGACCCGTTCCCCGAGCCGGTAACACTGATCCGAGTCGATGAAGCCCATCCGGAAGGCGACCTCCTCGAGACAGCCGATCCGGACTCCCTGACGTTCCTCCAGCATCTGCACGTACTGGCCGGCGTCGAGCAACGATTGGTGTGTGCCCGTGTCGAGCCAGGCGAAGCCGCGTCCTAGGTCCACGACCTTGGCGCGCCCGCGATCGAGGTACGCCTGGTTCACGTCGGTGATCTCGAGCTCGCCCCTGGGCGACGGCTCGAGCCCTTTGGCGATCCCCACCACGTCGTTGTCGTAGAAGTACAGCCCCGTGATCGCGCGGTTGGAACGCGGGTGCTCCGGCTTTTCCTCGATGGAAAGGAGATTGCCGTCGTCGTCGAACTCGCCGATCCCGTACCTGTTCGGATCGCCCACCGGGTACGCGAAAAGCAGGCAGCCTTTGAGGTCGTCGGTTTTGCTCTGCAGAAGGCGGGAGAATCCGGGGCCGTGGAAGATGTTGTCGCCGAGAATGAGCGCGACCGAGTCCTGGCCCACGTGTTGCTCACCGATGATGAACGCCTCCGCGAGCCCGTTGGGCTCCGGCTGTTCCGCGTACTCGAGCCGGATGCCGAGCCATGAGCCGTCGCCGAGCAGCCGCTGGAACGCGGGCTTGTCGCCGGGCGTCGTGATGATCAGGATGTCGGTGATCCCGGCCAGCATCAGCACTGACAGGGAGTAGTAGATCATCGGCTTGTTGTAGACCGGAACGAGCTGTTTCGAGACGGCGAAGGTGACCGGATGCAACCGGCTACCGCTCCCACCGGCGAGAACGATTCCTTTCATGGGATGTCTCCTCGAGCAGGGGACTGCGGGTATCCGAATCATCACCGCTGTGCTCGCGTCGCCCCAGGGGCTCACCTCCACTGCCTTCCTCTGCCGATCGTTTCAATGTACGGTTTTACTGTTTCACTGATCGAGCGAGCTGGAGACTCCATGACCGCACAAGAAGCGATCGGCCTGCCTCCCGCCCGGACGACGGGCACGGTCGTCAGCCCTGTCCGATTCGAGCACCTCGACTCCCCTCTGGGCATCGGCACGCCCACGCCGCGACTGTCCTGGCAGATCACCACCGATGACCCCGATTGGGCCCAGACCGCGTACGAGGTCGAATCCGGTGCCGCAGTGGTCCGCGTCGAGTCCAACGAGCAGATACTCGTGCGCTGGCCCTTCGAGCCGTTGCAGTCCCGCGAGCGGGCGTCCGTGCGCGTCCGCGTCGCCTCCGGCGATATGTGGTCCGCCTGGAGCCAGCCGTCGACCGTCGAGATCGGACTGCTGAACCCCGAAGACTGGACAGCGCGATTCATCAGTCCTGCAACAATCGGATCTATCGATTCACCCGCACCGATTCTTTCGCGAACCGCGAGTCTCCGACGAAAAGTCACCAGGGCACGTCTTTACGCGAGCGCGCACGGCGTATACCAAGCGAAAATCAACGGGGCCAGTGTTGGTCATGACTTGTTGACACCTGGCTGGACCGCCTATGCCCAACGTCTCCGCTACCAGACGTACGACGTCACAGCTCTCCTGCGTCCCGGCGAGAACAGTCTTCATTTCCTTCTGGGGAACGGATGGTACCGCGGACGGATAAAATGGCGCGCCGACCATGACGACCACCTCGCCCTGCTGGCCCAGCTGGAGATCTCATACGATGACGGTTCGGTTGAAGTCATCGGTACAGACGAAACCTGGCGAGCGTCGGAAAGCGGAATCATACTGAATGACCTTTACGATGGCCAAGTCACGGATCTACGCCCACAAACCTTGGTGGCGGACAACGTCAGAACGCTCAAAGCGGACTTTCGCCGACTGGTAGCAGCAGAAGGACCTCCGGTAAGAGTCAGCGAAATACTCCATGCCAAGCAGATAAAAAGACTCGCTTCTGGCCGAATTTTGATCGACTTCGGACAAAATCTTGTCGGCTGGGTCCGACTGAAGATCCGCGACGCAACGAACGGGCAGCGGGTAACCATCCGACATGCAGAGGTACTGGAAAAGGGCGAACTCGGCGTGCGGCCACTCGACGGAGCCAAGGCCACCGACAGTTATTTGCTCCCCGATGCAAAAGAAATAACACTGGAGCCCAGCCTTACCTTCCACGGCTTCCGCTACGCGGAAGTCGAGGGCCTCGCCACGCTGATTCCAGATGATGTCGAAGCAATGGTAGTGGGAACCGACTTGCGTCGAACCGGTTGGTTTGAATGTTCGGTTCCCGAACTGAACCAGTTCCATGAGAATGTCGTTTGGGGCATGCGGGGAAATTTCCTGGACGTTCCCACTGACTGCCCACAACGAAGCGAGCGGCTCGGTTGGACGGGGGACATCCAGGTTTTTTCGCCCACCGCGACCTTCCTTTTCGATGTCGCGGGTTTCCTGACGTCGTGGCTTGGCGACCTTCGTGCCGAACAGCTACCGGATGGAGCAATCCCATACGTAATACCAGACGTCCTGCGGACGCATTCCGCCGCCGCAGCCGGCTGGGGAGACGCGGCCACCTTCGTACCCTGGGTACTGTACGAGAGGTTCGCCGACAGGGGAATTCTCGCCCGACAATTCGCGAGCATGTGCGGCTGGGTCGACAAGGTTGCATCCTTGACCATCGATGGTCTGTGGGCGGGCGGTTACCAGTTCGGCGACTGGCTCGACCCGACGGCTCCCCCAGATGATCCCTTCGCCGCGAAGGCCGACTCCGATGTATTGGCGACCGCGTATCTCGCCCGCTCGGCTGACATCGTCAGTGCGGCGGCGGGACTACTGGAGCGAACGGAGGAGGAAAAAAGGTACAGTGCGCTGGCAGCGGCTACTCGCAAGGCATTTGTTCAAGAGTACGTCACAGGCGGGGGACGAATCCTCAGCGACACTCCGACCGTCTATGCTTTGGCGATAGTGTGGAACCTTCTTGCAACGAGGTCACAAAAAGAGGGAGCCGGCCGGCGGCTGGCAGATTTGGTTAAGCAGAACGGGTTCCGAATCACGACCGGTTTCCTGGGAACACCATTAATCACAGACGCCCTCTGTGCCGCCGGACGAAGCGATCTCGCTTACCGGCTCCTATTGGAAAGAAGCTGCCCGTCATGGCTGTATCCCGTGACAATGGGCGCGACCACCATCTGGGAACGGTGGGACAGCATGCTTCCCGATGGATCGATCAACCCCGGGAGGATGACCTCCTTCAACCACTATGCACTGGGAGCCGTCGCGGATTGGATACATCGCACAGTCGCCGGGCTCGCGCCATCGGCTCCTGGTTACCGTGAGATGACCATCAAACCCCAGCCGGATCCGCACCTAACGTTTGCCTCGGCGAAGCATCTGACACCTTACGGCGAGGCATCTGTCCGGTGGCAGCGGGAAAATAACGAATTCACGTTAGAAGTAGCGATACCGGTTGGGGTGGTAGCGACAGTCCACGTGCCTGGCTCCGCGCCGATGTCCGTACAGCATGGAAAGCACATCTGGACAACCGCCGACCCTTGCGCGGACGAGAAGTCGCCCCCGACCACAGTCAGAGAACTGATGGACCGGCCGGCACTATGGTCAAAGGCCGTATCCGTTTTGATCGCGCACGAACTCGGAACCGATCCAGCGGACATCGCTTCATCGGCTGCCCCGTACCTCGACGCGCCGCCATCCGACCTTCCCCTGCTTCTCGCACAGAAGAAGAGCCTCCTCACCGGCGACGGGCAGGAGGCCCGCCAAGAGCTCGAGTCGTTGCTGATCTGACGTGGCGGTTGAGGAGGCGGGCGTCAGGCGGCACCCGAAACCCGGCCTCCTCAGCCGCTTCACATCACGAACGCCGGGTGCGCTTTGCCTTTCGTGGCGGGGGGAGGGCTCCTTCGGCGCGGAGCTTGGCGGCGTAGGCGGCCAGGGCGTCCACGAGATGCGGGATATCCGCCTTCTCCGGCTGGACGTCCACCCGCAGGCCGAACTCGACCGCGGTCTCCGCGGTCTTCGGGCCGATGCAGGCCACCAGGGTGCGCGTGTGCGGCTTGCCCGCGATCCCGACCAGGTTCCGGACCGTCGACGACGACGTGAAGCACACCGCGTCGAAACCGCCCGTTTTGATCATTTCGCGGGTTTCCGCGGGCGGCGGGGCGGCGCGGACGGTCCGGTACGCCGTCACATCGTCGACCTCCCAGCCGCGGTCGGCGAGGCCCGCCGAGAGGGTCTCCGTGGCGATGTCGGCCCGCGGCAGCAGCACGCGGTTCACCGGATCCAAAATATCGTCGTAGGGCGGGAACTCCGTCAACAGGCCATCGCTGGACTGCTCGCTCTTCGGGACCAGCTCCGGATTCACCCCGAACGCACGGACCCGCTCGGCCGTCGACTCGCCGACGCAGGCGATCTTCACGCCCGAGAAAGCCCGCGCGTCCAGCCCAAACTCCTCGAACTTCTCCCACACGGCACGCACCGCGTTCGCCGACGTGAACACGATCCACTGGTACCGGCCGTCGACGAGCCCCTTCACCGAACGCTCCATCTGCGCCGGGCTCCGCGGCGGCTCCACCGAAATCGTGGGCACCTCGTGCGACGTCGCGCCATGGCTGCGCAGCCGCTCGGCCATCTCGCCGGCCTGCTCCTTCGTCCGCGGCACCAGCACCTTCCAGCCGTACAGCGCCCGCGACTCCCACCACGACAGCTTCGAGCGCTGCCCCGCCGCCTCACCGATGGTCACCACCAGCGGGCCGACCAGCTCCCCCGCGTCCTGCGCCAGGGTGGCGAGCGTGCTGTCGAACGTGCGCTGCGTGTTGATCGTGCCGTTCGACGTCACCGCGACCGGCGTGGACGCCGAAACGCCGTGCTCGACCAGCGCGCCCGCGGCCTCGGCCAGGTGCGACGACGTCGCGTGCAGCACGATCGGCCCCTTGGCACCGGCCAGCCCGGCCCAGTCGACCTCACCCCGGGTGTCGACCTCGGTGTACGTGCCGCCCAGCGCGATCCCGGCGTACGCGGGCACCGCGACACCCGGCGAGACACCGGGCACGACCTCGAACACGGCGCTGGTCTTCGCCACCGCCTGCACCTCGGCCACCACGGCCGGCAGGGTCAGCGGGTCACCGCCGACCAGCCTCAGCACGAGACGGCCGGCCTTCGCCTCACCGGCCAGGTCCTTGGCCACATCACCCGGCTCGCCGACAGCCGGCCGCACTTCGGCGTCCGCGCTGGCCACGGCGAGCACACCGGTCGGCACATCGGGGTCGGTCACCACGACCTCGGCCTTCGCCAGCAGCTCCTGGGCACGAACGGTCAACAATCCGGCGTCGCCGGGGCCCGAGCCCACGAAAGCGACGCGCCCAGCGGTGTTCCGCGCGGGGGTCATTGTCTTTCTTTCTCCAGTACCGAATATCTCTGTCAACGTTGGTTGCGGCCGGGGCCGGACAACGCGCCGGCGCCCAGGTCGAGCAGCTCCGCGGCCAGGTCCCGGCCGAGTCGCTCCGCATCGCTCTTGTCCGCGACGGCCGAAGCGCGGAGCAGTTCCACGGACTCCCCGTCGAGTCCGGCGGCGGCCACCCCGCGCAGCGAAACGCGCTCGACGACCGAGCCGTCCGCGTCGAGGTCCTCCACCACTTCGGCCAGCGCACCGACGGGCGCGCTGCAGCCGGCCTCGAGCGCCGCGAGCATCGCGCGCTCGGCCGTCACCGCGGCCCGTGTCGCCTCGTCGTCCACAGTGGACCGAAGCAGGTGCTCGATGTCCACGTCGTCGACGCGGCACTCCACCGCCAGCGCACCCTGGGCGGGCGCGGGCAGCATCTGGATCGGGTCGAGGGTCTCGGTGATCTCCCCGGCCCGGCCCAGCCGGACGAGACCGGCCCGCGCGAGAACGACGGCATCCAGCTCACCGTCGGTCACCTTGCGGAGCCGGGTGTCTATGTTGCCCCGGATCGGCACGATCTCCAAACCGAGACCGAGCGCGCGCAGCTGCGCCAGCCGCCTGGTCGCCCCGGTGCCGACGGTCGAACCCGGCGGCAGCTCGCCGAGGGTCAGCCCGTCCCGCGCGATCAGCGCGTCCCGTGGGTCCTCGCGCAGCGGCACGGCGGCCAGCACGATGCCGGCCTCCGGCGCGGTCGGCAGATCCTTGTACGAGTGGATCGCGACGTCGACCTGCTTGTGCTGCAAGGCTTCCCGCAGCGCGGAGGTGAACACGCCGACCCCGATCTCGGCGATCGGGGCGTGCGAGCGGTCACCGGGTGTGGAGACCTTGACGACCTCTACGTTCTCGCCGGCCTTGCGCAGGGCGTCGGCGATGGTTTCGGTCTGGGCGAGCGCGAGGGCGCTGCCTCTGGTACCGATTCTGATCGTTCTTGTCACTGGGTTTCACCGTCTGTACTGGGTTGGGGAGAGGGGCTCGCGACCACGGCGGGCGACGCGGGATCCAGCTCGAAGAGTTCCCGCAGCGCGCTCGCGTAATCGGTGCCCTGTGCGTCGGCCGCGAGCTGCTTGACCCGCACGGTCGGCGCGTGCAGCAGCTTGTCGACGACGCGGCGCACCGTGCGCGCGAACTCGTCACGCACGCCCGGCTCGAGCTCGGGCAGCCGGTGGTCGAGCCGGAGCAGCTCCGCGTCGACGACCTCGGCGGCCCGCTTGCGCAGCGCTGTCACGGTCGGGGTGACCGCCGCACTACGTTGTCCGGCCAGGTATTCGCGCACCTCGTCGAGCACGATGCCGGTGGCGCGGGCGATCTGCTTCGCCGACGACGTGCCGCCGAGCGAGTCCATCCGGCGGCGCACCGTCTCCAGGTCGACCACGCGGACACCTGGCACGTCCGCGACCGACGGGTGGACGTCGCGCGGCAGGCCGAGGTCGCAGATCACCAGGTCACGCCCGTCGCGCGGCAGGATGTGCTCCGCCTGCAGCACCACGTCCTGGGCGCCGGTGCAGCTCACCGCGATGTCGGCTTCGGCGAGGCGATCGGCCAGCTCGGGCAACCCGGCGGCCGTCGTGGGCACGCCCAGCTCGGTGACGTTCGCCGCCAGCCGCCGCGCGTTCTCGAGGGTGCGGTTCACCACCGTGATCCGGCCGATCCCGGCCTTGCGCAGCTGGCTCGCGGTCAGCGCGCCCATCGAACCCGCGCCGACGATCACGGCGTGCTTGCCTTCGAGCTCCGCAGCCTCCCCCAGCGCCTCGGACACGACCGACGCACCCAGCGTGTCGAGCCCGGTCTCGCTGTGCACCCGCTTGCCGACCCGCAGCGTCGTCTGGATCAGCTCGTGCAGGGCGCGGCCGACGGTGCCGGCTTCCCGTGCGGCGGCGTAGGAGTTGCGGACCTGGCCGAGGATCTGGGTCTCGCCGACGACCATCGAGTCAAGGCCCGAGGCGACCGAGAAGATGTGCTCGACCGCGGCGCCCGCGTAGTGCACGTACAGGTTGTCGTAGAGGCCTGCGGCGGCACACCCGGACTGCCGCGCCAGTACGTCGGACACGTCCGCGAGACCACCGTGGAACGTCTCGACGACCGCGTAGACCTCGACCCGGTTGCAGGTCGACACGAGCATCGCCTCGTGCACGTTCTCGGCCTGCTGGAGCTCGTGCAGCACCTTGCCCAGCTCGTCCGTGGCGACCGCGGCGCGCTCGAGAGTGCGCAGATCCGCGGTGCGATAGGAAAGCCCGACGGCCAACACAGACACTTACCGCACCACCATTCCGTTGCCCACCGGGTGGGAGCCGTTCTTCTCGTCCGCGCGCCGGGCGACGTGGAAGGACAGGATCTGCAGCTCGACGGCGAGGTCCACCTTGCGGACCTCGACGTGCTCCGGTACCTGCAGCACGACGGGCGCGAAGTTCAGGATGCACTGCACGCCGCCCGAGACCAAGCGGTCGCAGACGGACTGCGCCGCCGTCGGTGGCGTCGCGATCACGCCGATGGAGATGCCACGTTCGGCACACACCTTCGCGATGTCGTCCAGATGCGTCACCGGAATCCCGCCCACCGGAATGCCGATCAGGTCGGCGTCCACGTCGAACAGCGCTTCGACGGGAAAGCCCCGGCCGGGGAACCCGCCGTAGTTCGCCAACGCGTGGCCCAGGTTTCCGATTCCCACCACGGCGACCTTGTGCTGGCGGGTCAGCCCGAGCGTGCGCTCGATCTGCCCGACGAGCACCTGCACGTCGTAGCCGACGCCGCGGGTGCCGTACGACCCCAGGTACGACAAATCCTTGCGCAGCTTGGCGGAGTTGACCCCGGCCGCGGCGGAGAGCTCCTCGCTCGCGACGGTGGTCGCGCCCTGCTCGGCCATCGCGGACAGCACCCGCAGGTACACGGCGAGGCGGGCGACGGCGGCTTCGGGGATGGACCGCACGCGGACCGGGTCGGCGTTGTTGTCGGTGACGGCCGGCATCTCGGCGGTGGGTGCGTTGTCGGCGTTGACGTCGGCGCTGACCTCGGCCTTGGCGCCGTTCCGCCGGCCACGCCGTGCCACCACGCCGGCCTCCTAGACACCGTCGACAACGCTGAGAAAACTTTTCCTTGACCCGGCGTGCCAAGTCCGGTTTGATGCCGGTGCCGCCCGGGCGGGGTAAGCCATACGGTAGCCACTTGTGAACGCAGGCACAAAGTCGCTGGTCGGAGGCATGACCAGAGACACACGTTTCAGCTCAGTGTGCGGTGAACGTGATCGTGTGCCAGCCGGTGGCGCCGTCGGGCACCACGTCGGCGAGGCGGTCGGTCTGCGTGTAGCCGGAGCGGTCGGTGGCCCGGACGGACGCGCTGTGACTGCCCTTCGACGCGTCGAGTTCGACCCACCACATCCGCCACGCGTCGGCCGTGACCTCCGTCGACAGCACAGCCTGCTGCCACGGCCCGCTGTCCAGCTGCACCTCGACCTTGTCGATCCCGGTGTGCTGCGCCCACGCGACCCCGGCGACCCGGACCTTGCCCGCGCTCACCCCGCCCTGCGGCGCGTCGATGCGGGACTCGGTCTTGATCGGCCCCAGCTGGGACCAGCCGCGTTCCAGCCAGTACGCCTGCCTGGCGTCCCACGTCGTCAGCTCCAGGTCGGTGACCCACTTCGTCGCGGACACGTAGCCGTACAAGCCCGGCACCACGAGCCGGGCGGGGAAGCCGTGCTCGATCGGCAGCGGCTCGCCGTTCATGCCGATCGCGAGCATCGCGCCGCGGCCCGGTTCCATGATCGTCGACACCGGGGTGCCCGCCGTGAAACCGTCGGTGCTGGTCGAGTACAGCTGCTGGGCGCCCTGCTGGACACCGGCCTCGTTGAGCAGTTCCGCCAGGTCGACGCCGAGGAACCGGGAGGTGGAGATGTACGGGCCGCCGACCGGGTTGGACACGCAGCACAGCGTGACGACGCGCTCGATCAGCGGCCGGTTGCGGATCTCGTCGTAAGTGAAGGTCAGCTCGCGGTCGACCATGCCGTGGATGCGCAACTGCCAGTCCTGCGCGGGCAGCTGCGGCACGACGAGCGCGGTGTCGATGCGGTAGAAGTCACTGTTCGCGGTGATGAAGGTCGGGGTGCCCAGCTTCGCGAAATCGGCGTCGGCGGGGACGGGCGGCGCGGGCTGCGCCGGCGCCAGCGGCCCGACCGCCGCACGCGAACCCGTGGCGTCCTTGCGTGAACCGGCCCACTGTCCGAGCAGGCCCGCGACACCCGCGCCGATGGCGACGAACAGGAACTGCCGGCGGCTCGCGGAGACCCCGCGGGTCAGCGCCGCGCGATGCAGCCAGCGGAACACGAGCAACCCGGCGACCAGACTCGCGACAGGGGCGAGCAGCGCGGCCTGGCCCAGGTCCGGGCGGCCCCACACGGCGGCGATCCCGACCACGCCGAACACCGCGATCACGATCTGCCCCGGCAACGGGCGGGTCCGCGAGATCAACCCGGCGACGATCGCCAGCAGCACCATCACCACGGCCATGCCGCCGAGCAGCACGGGCTTGTCGTTCGTACCGAACGTGCTGACGGCGAAATCCTTCAGCCAGGTCGGCGTGAGGTCGATCGCCGCGTTGCCCACAGCGAGATACGGCGAGGCACCCGGGCCGACGAACGCGGCCAGCAGGTGCCCGGCGGCCAGCGCCGCGGCGAGCGACAGCACCCCGATCAGTCCAGCGACGGCGGCGGGCAGCCTCGGCGGCGCGGGGGCGGGTGCTTCTCTCAGTTCCGTACTCACGTAGTCATTCTTCGCGCGAGCACCGCGAAATCACCGTTCGGCGACGGTTACGAGAGCCTTACGGAACCGGTCTTCCTCCACTCGGTGGTACCCGTGCTGCTTGCCGTCGATGAGGATCACCGGAACGTAGTCGCCGTACTCGGCGCGCCACTCAGGATCCGAGTCGACGTCGGCCGTCTCCCAGGCGACGCCCAGCTCGCCACAGATCCGCTCGACGTCCTGCTCGGCCTGCTCACAGAAGTGACAGCCCTGCCGGGTCATCACGGTCACAATCATGACTTGAATCTAGACCGGGCGCGAAGCGTCTCCGTTGAGGGCGGTGGTGGGGAAGCGGCTGGCGGTACTCGCCGCAGCTTTCCCGTCGCCGAATGCGGCAGGGCGTCGGCGAACTCGACCGTGCGCGGCACCTTGTACCCGGCGAGCCCCGCGGCACAGTGCTCGACGACCTGCTGTTCGGACAGCGAAACCCCGGGCGCCGGTACGACGACCGCCTTGACCGACTCGCCGCTGCGCTCGTCGAGCACACCCACCACCGCGACCTCGGCGACCTCGGGCATCGCGATGATGACCTCCTCGACCTCGTGCGGGAACACGTTGAAGCCGTTGACGATGATCAGGTCGTTGGCCCGGTCGACCAGGTGCAGGTCGCCGTCGGTGTCGAGGTAGCCGACATCGCCGGTGCGGAACCAGCCGTCCTCGTCGGGCCCGTGCGCGCCGTCGGGCCAGTAGCCGGAAAACAGGTTCGCGCCGCGCACGGACACCAGGCCCGCGCCCGCGTCGTCCTCGACGAACGCGTCGTCGAGGTCGTCCGGGTCCAGCGGCACGGGTTCGCTGAGCCCGTCCGACTCGACCAGCCGCAGCTCGACCCCGGGCAGCGGCCGGCCCACCGAGCCGGGCTTCGCATAGCCCGTGACCAGCGTCGACGTCACCACAGGCGCGGCCTCGGTGAGCCCGTAGCCCTCGAAGATCGCGAGCCCGGTCTTCTCACGGATGGTCGCGAGCACCTTCGGATGCAGCGGCGCGGCACCGGAGCTGAGCAGGCGGATCGACGCGAGGCCCGCACCCAGCTCGTCGGCGGACATCCGGGCGAACTCCGCGTACATCGCGGGCACCCCGCCGATCACCGTGATCCGGTGCGCCGCACACACTTCCAGCGCCTTGACCACGTCGAACCGTTCGGCCAGCACGACGGTCGCACCGGCGGACACCGAGTGCAGCAGGCCGGGACCGAGTCCGTAGACGTGGAACAGCGGGATCGCGACGAACACCCGGTCGCCGTGGCGGACCGTGCCCGGCACGGCGCCCAGCTGGTCGAGGTTGGCCAGCAGCGCCCGGTGGGACAGCATCACGCCGCGGGACGGGCCGGTCGTGCCGGAGGTGTAGGACAGCACGGCGATGTTCTCGTCGCCGCCGGCCGCCGCGACCGGCTCACCCGGCTCCGTCGACGGCGTGAGCACCTCGGGCCCGCCGCCGTCGGAGTCCCGGCTGATGACGAACCGGGCGCCGCTGTGCCCGGTGAGCCGGGCGAACTCAGCTTCCGGGGCCAGCGGGGATACCGGCACGGCGATCGCACCCGCACGCGCGACGGCGAACAGGGCGGTGGCGAAATCAACCGAGGTCGGCAGCCGCAGGATGACCCGGTCACCGGCGCGCAATCCGTGCCCGATCAGCTTCCCGGCTTGCCCGTTGACCGCGGAATCAAGCTGCGACCAGGTGAAAGTCTGTTCCGCGGTGGTGTCGGTGAGCGCCACGACATCCGGCCACCGCGCGGCGGCCCCGGTGAGCAGATCGGCGATGTTGGCCATGCCCCAGTACCTCCTCCGCCTCCCGTCATGGGAAAGCCCGCGGATCGTCGCATTTCCACGACCGGGACCACTACCTACTTCCGGGTAACTACACGTATGCTGCTCTAGCGCCGGAGTGGTGCTGATCACTCCGGCCGGGACAGAGGAGTCGCTGTGACGAACTGGCTTGCCGCACGCCCCCTGGGGCTGCACGCCGGCACGTTCGCGCGCCCCGACGAGGAGACCGGCTCCTGGGATCTCGTCCGCGCCGCGCAGAACGGCGACAGCACGGCCTTCGGCACGCTCTACGACCGCTATGTCGACGTCGTCTACCGGTACGTGTACTTCCGCCTCGGTGACCGGGAGCTGGCCGAGGACATCACGAGCGAGACCTTCCTGCGCGCGCTGCGGCGGATCACGTCGGTGAGCTACCAGGGCCGCGACGTCGGTGCGTGGTTCGTCACCATCGCCCGCAACATCATGTTCGACCATGTGAAGTCGAGCCGGTACAAGCTCGAGGTCGTCACCGACGAGGTGTCCGAATCCGGCGCGGCCCCGTTCGCGGGGCAGACCGCCGCCGGCGACGGGCCCGAGCAGGAGGCGCTGACCAGCGCCACCAGGGAAGCGCTGCTGAAATGCATCGCCGCGCTGGGCGACGACCAGCGTGAGTGCGTCGTGCTCCGGTTCGTCCAAGGCCTGTCGCTGACCGAGACCGCGCGGATCATGAAGCGCAACGAGGGCGCCATCAAGGCACTGCAGCACCGCGCCGTCCGGAAGCTTGCCCAGCTCCTGGCACCCACTTGGCGGTGAGGCGCGTAACGTACGCGGGTCATCGGTCGTTCACAGGACGTGGACGTACCCGGGTGGTCAGGGCGCGATCTGGAGATCATCTCCGGGCTGCGTCAGCTCGGTGACGCCGAGAAGCCCGACGCCGCGACCCGCGACCGCATCCGGCGCGGCATTCTCCGGCGGCTCGATCACGACGGCCGCCCGAGCCGGCGGCGACGCGTCATCGCCGAGGTCCTCGCCGCCGCCGTGGCAGTGGCGATCGCGCTCGGCGGGCTCAGCCTCCTGCTGTCCAAGGACGCGCTGCCCGGCGACGCGCTGTACGGCGTCAAGCGCGCCGGCGAGTCCGCCGAGCTGGGGTTGGCGTTCGGTGACTCGGCCAAGGCCCAGAAGCACCTCGAGTTCGCGTCGAAACGGCTCGACGAGTTGAAGGACCTCGGCCCGGCGGCGGCAGCCAGGTACGAGGCGACGCTCGCGGATTTCCAGCGCGAAGCGGCGGCCGGGACCGCGGACCTGACCCGGCTGGCGACGCAGGGCAGCGGTGAGCAGCTCTTCCAGCTCCGCATGTGGTCCCTCGATCAGCGCCCGAAGCTGCTGGCGGCCCGGCCCGCGATCCCCGAGGCGGCGCTCGGCCAGTTCGGCTCTTCGACGAGGCTGCTGTCCCGGATCGAGGCTCGCGCGCAGATCTTGATGGCCCGGCTCGACTGTTTCCAGATCACCACCGGCCAGACCGACGAGCTCGGCGCGATCCCGGAATCCGGCTCGTGCCAGCCCCCGTCGGACGCGATCACCAAAGAGCCCCCGCAGGTACCGGCGCCGCCCCCGCCGCCGGTCGCGCCGAGCAGCGAACCGTTGTCCGCTCGGCAGATGTCGACCTCCACGGCGCCGCCGTCCTCCTCATCACAGGTTCCGACCACCTCGCCAACCGCCGTGTATCCGCCGTCGGCGGTCGACGCGCCGGTGCTCTCGCCGACCAGCCCGCGCCTGCCCCCTGCCACGTCGAGTCCGCCACCGCCACTGCTCTCGATTCCACCGCTGTTCCCGGGCCTTCCCGGGGTAGGGATCGGCTGAGGTCAATCGCTAGGCTTGGCTGAGACACCCGACTCAGGAGGCGGTCTGCGTGTGGCGCGGCAAGGGCAAGGGCCCGGAACTCGAACGACTCGCCACGCTGGCCGGCGAAGCGTCGGCCGAGGCGGCCGTGGCGATGGAGTCCGCGCAGTTCGACGGTGCCGAACCGCCGTCGCCGCCGGCGCCCCCGGACCTGACCGCGGCCGCGTTCTTCGACGTCGACAACACGATGATGATGGGTGCCTCGATCTTCCACTTCGCCCGCGGGCTCGCCGCGCGCAAGTACTTCAGCACCTCGGATCTGGCCGGGTTCGCCTGGCGCCAGGTGAAGTTCCGCATCGGCGGGCGCGAGACGCAGGACACCGTCCAATCCAGCCGCGAGCAGGCACTGTCCTTTGTGGCCGGTAAGACGGTGCGGGAGATGACGGAGGTCGGCGAGGAGATCTACGACGAGCTGATGGCCGACAAGATCTGGTCGGGCACGCGCGCGCTCGCGCAGATGCATCTCGACGCGGGACAGCGGGTGTGGCTGGTCACCGCGACCCCGGTCGAGCTGGCGGCGATCATCTCGCGGCGGCTCGGGCTGACCGGCGCGCTCGGCACTGTCGCCGAGCACGTCGACGGTGTCTACACAGGACGGCTCGTCGGAGACCTCTTGCACGGCAGGGCGAAGGCGCACGCGGTGCGCGCGCTCGCGTCGCGGGAAGGTCTGAACCTCCGGCGTTGTACGGCGTATTCCGACTCCTCCAACGACGTGCCGATGCTGTCGGTGGTCGGGACCGCGGTGGCGGTCAACCCGGACGCGGGCCTGCGGGAGATCGCGCGGGCGCGCGGCTGGGAGATCAGGGATTTCCGCACCGGCCGCAAGGCGGCGAAGATCGGGGTCCCCTCGGTGCTCGGCGCCGGCGCGGTGGCCGGCGCGGTCGCCGCGGGAATGGCCTACCGGCGGCGCTGAAATCGCCATGATCGGTGACCGGTGGGGTATGCGCGAGAACGAGATCTCGCGCGGCTATCCGTGCGACGACTTCGTCACGTCACCCACACTGGTGGCCTGGCGTGGTGTCGGCGTGGACGCGCCAGCCGAAGCGGTGTGGCCGTGGATCGGACAAGTGCGGCTCGCGCCGTACTCGTACGACTGGATCGACAACCGTGGCCGCCGCTCACCCCGCGAACTGGTGGACCTGCCCGAACCTCGCGTCGGCGAACGGTTCACCAACGCGGGTGGGCGCGAACTGGGCCGGATCGTCTCGGTCGATCCGGGGCGACAGCTGACGGCCACCATCATGGGTGCCTTCATGTCCTACGTCCTCGTCCCCGAAGATGCCGGCACGACCCGGCTGCTGCTGAAGGTCGTCATGCGGACCCGGCGCTGGCTGGCCCCGTGGGTGTCGGTCGGCGATCTGATCATGGCTCGACGGCAGCTGCTGAACCTCAAGCAGCTCGCCGAGGGCGACGCTAGCCCTTGAAAACGCTTTCTCGTTCCGCCAGGCGGCGGTAGAGCGACTGCTGGATCGACTCGCGGATCTGGTCCGTCAGGCTGAAGATCAGCATCGGATCGTCCACGTCGTCCGGGTCGACCGAGTCCGTGGCAATGGGCGCGCCGAATTCGATCGTCCACTTCGTGGGCAGCGGGATCGCGCCGAGCGGACCCAGCAGCGGGAAGAACGGCGTCACCGGGAAGTACGGCAGGCCCAGCAACCGCGCCAGCGGCTTGAGGTCGGCGATCTTCGGATAGATCTCCTCCGCGCCGACGATGGCACACGGGATGATCGGCACCCCGGTCCGCAGCGCCGCCGAGACGAACCCGCCCCGCCCGAAACGCTGCAGCTTGTACCGCGCCGAGAACGGCTTCCCGATCCCCTTGAAGCCCTCCGGCCACACGCCGACCAGCTCACCCGAGGACAGCAACCGCTCGGCGTCGGCGGCGCAAGCCAGCGTCTGCCCCGTCTTGCGGGCCAGCGTCCCCAGCAGCGGGGTCCGGAACAGCAGGTCCGCACCCAGCATCCGCAGGTGCCGCCGCGCCGGATGTTCGTCGTGCACGGCGACCGCGGTCATCACGGCGTCCAGCGGCAGCGTGCCCGAGTGGTTGCAGACGATCAGCGCGCCGCCGTCCTTGGGCACGTTGTCGATGCCGGTCACGCTGACCCGGAACCACTTCTCGTACAGCAACCGCAGCGGCGGCAGCAGCACCTTCTCGGTCAGCTCGGGGTCGAAGCCGAACTCGTCCACGGCGTACTCGCCGGTCAGCCGGTTGCGCAGGAACGTCACCGCGCTGCTCACCGGATCGGCTTCGGCCGGCAGTTCGACCTCCGGAGCCTTGGCGACTCGCGGCCGCAACGGGATGACTCGAGCTTCCACACTGGTGGTCACTGGCCTGCTCCTGGGTTCCGGGTTCATCGGACCTGTCCGGTCGCCGCCGCGGTGACGACCCGGCCCGCCATCGCGGCGAGTTGCTCGCCGTCGACGACGGGACGCAGCCCGCGCCCGCGCACGTAGTCGTCGAACGCCGCCGCCGTGGTCCACCGCGGGCGGTAGCCGAACACCTCCTTCAGCCGCGTGGTGTCGACCACCCGGCCGTAGTTGAGCAGCCGCACCTGGTCCTGCGAGAAGTCGACCAGCCGCGCGCCGCGCAGCATCTTCGCCACGGACGGGATCAACGCCCGCGGCACCGGCAGCTCGATCCGCCCCGCCCGGCGGACCGCCTGCGACAACGTGAGTACCCCGTCCGAGCCGACGTTGAACACGCCGGGCTTGTCTTCGAGCGTCGCCATCTCCAGCACCGTGAGCGCGTCCGAAGAGTGCAGCAACTGCAGGCGCGCGTCGTAGCCGAGCACGGTCGGCACCACCGGCAGCGCGAAGTAGCGCGCCAGCACGGTGTCCACCTCCGGCCCGATCACGTTCGCGAAGCGCGCCAAGGTGATCGTGAGATCGGGGCGGCGGCGGGCGAGGCCGCGCACGTAGCCCTCCATCTCGACGGCGTCCTTCGCGTGGCCGTCCCAGGAGTCAGGGATCAGGTCGGAGTCCTCGGTGAACACGGCGGGCGAGCGCGGACCGGCACCGTAGACCGCGGCCGTGGACTTGACGACGAGCTTGCGCACCGACTCTGAGCGCTGGCAGGCGGCGAGCAGCCGCATCGTGCCGATGACGTTGACTTCCTTCAGCGTGCCCCGGCGCGCCGGGGCGGCCGGATGACAGGTGGTCGCCGCGTGCACCACCGTGTCGACGCCCGCGTCCTCGAGGATCCTGGCGATCAGCGGGTTGCGGATGTCGGCGCGCACGAACTCGGCCCGGCCGAGGCGGCGCAGCACCCGCTCGGCGGGCGGCGTGGTGTCCACCCCGAGCACCCGCTCGAACTCCGGGTTGGTGCCGAGGCGGGCGAGCAGCCGGCCACCGAGCTCACCGCCGACTCCGGTGACCAGCACGACACTGGACGGCATGAAACCCCCCGCGAAAGGGTCGGGATACGAGCGGCGCAGGCGATGCTACTCCCGCCGCGGCACCCGCGTCAGGGTCTCTTACATGCTATTAACCCAGGTCAGCGTGGTCACCCGAATGGGTGCGACCCGCCCGGGTAACCGGACGGGTCGCGGAAAGACGTCGTACGCGCGGGCGTTACTTGCCCTGCTTCCGACGCTGCATCCGCGTGCGGCGCAGCAGCTTGCGGTGCTTCTTCTTGGACATGCGCTTGCGGCGCTTCTTGATCACTGAGCCCACGGGTGCTCCTCCAACATTTCCGTCTACCGACGCTGCCCTCGCGCAGCGTCCAGCGAAATGGAGCGCATCAGGCGCGAGCGATTTACCAGGTTACCCGCGTGCTCACCGCACAACCGCACGACCCCTAGCCGACGTCGAAATACGCACCCTGCAGGTATTCGTGCACAGCCTTCTCCGGCACCCGGAACGACTTGCCGACCCGTACGGCCGGCAGCTCGCCCGAGTGCACGAGGCGATAGACGGTCATCTTGGAGACGCGCATCAGCGCGGCCACCTCGGCGACCGTCAGGAATTGGACCTGCCCGACAGCGGGCACGTCCTTCTTGTCCGACGGCATACGTCACCGTGCCCTTCGACGCGCGTCGAGCCGTTCGGCTTCCCCACCGGCGGTTCGACGCGCACGTGCTTGTCTCCTGAGGGTAGCGGGACTCGTGGGACCAGTGCGACGTCTGACCGCAGATTTGGTCCAACCGGGCTCGTGGACCAGCGGATTGTCGCCATTTGTGGCCGTCATTGCCGACGGACAGTCACCGCCCGAGTTCGGCCGACCGGTCGCGCGCCGCTTCGATCGCGTCCAGCAGTGCCGCCCGGACGCCGTGCTTCTCCAGTTCGCGGATCGCATTGATGGTGGTCCCCGCAGGTGAGGTGACGGCCTCGCGCAGGATCACCGGGTGCTCGGTGCTCTCGGCGAGCATCTTCGCGGCGCCCACGGCCGACTGGACGATGAGCTTCTCCGCTACCGCGCGTGGCAGGCCGAGCAGGATCCCCGCGTCGATCATGGCCTCGACCAGGTAGAAGAAGTACGCCGGGCCGGATCCGGACAGCGCGGTGACCGCGTCCTGCTGCGTCTCCGGCACCTCGATGACCTGCCCGACGGCGGACAGCAGCTCCGTGACGAGCGCCACGTGCTCGCGCGTCGCGTGGGTCCCCGGCGAGACCGCGCTCATCGCCTCGCCCACCACCATCGGGGTGTTCGGCATCACCCGGACGACGGGCACCCCCTCGGGCAGGCGCCGCTCGTACAACGCCGTCGGCAGGCCCGCACACAGCGAGACGACCAGCGAGGACGGGCTGACGACGGGTTCCAGCTCGGTCAGCACCGGATCGATGTCCTGCGGTTTGACCGCGACCACCAGGACGTCGGCCCGCTTGGCGGCCTCGTCCACCTCGACCCCGGCGATGCCGTACCGGGCGGTCAGCTCCGCCGCGCGCTCCGGGTGCCGCTCGGTGAACAGCAGGTCCTCCGCGCTGCGACCGGCCTGCAGCAGGCCCGCCAGCAGCGCTTCCCCGATCTTTCCGGCACCCAGTACGGCAATGGTCGTCATGCCCAGAGCCTAAGGCGCGGGGGCCAGCGCCAGCTGCCGGGACTGGCCGACCAGCCGGCCCGCGGAGTCGATGACCGTAGCGTCGGAGTCGAACCACGCGTCGTACACCGAACGGCATTCGACCTGCACCCGCAGCCAGCCGGTGGCCGGCCGGGCGCGCAGCAAGGCAGTCAGCTGGACGGTCGGCGACCAGCCGAACCGGCCGAGGTTGAACACCACCGGCGGGTTGACGTCGCCGGCCAGCAGCACGAAGTACGGGTCCGGCACGGTATGCCGCGGGCGTGCCCACAGCCGCAGCCGCGGCGGGTCGCCGGTGCGGCCGGTCAGGTAGCCGGCGGTCGCCGGGTCGAGCCGGATGTCGCAGCCCTTCGCCAGGTTGAACACACCCTCGGCGGTGTCGCCACCCAGCGGGATCGCGCGCGGTGGCGGTTCCGCGGGCATCGGGCTCAGATCGCTCCAGTCCGGGCGGCGGACCGGCAGCCTGCCCACGGTCACCGTCGCCTCGACACAGCTGCGGCCGCGCTGCTCCAGCTGCACCGCGACGACCGTGGCCCGGCGGCCGAGCTTGCGCACGTCGGTCCGTAGCAGCACCGGGCCGATCGCCGGCGCGCGCAGGAACTCGGCGCTCACGACCAGCGGTTCCCCCGCGGGGTCGCCGTGCTCGGCCAGCACCGCGACCGCGGCCTTCGCGATGAGCGAGAGCAGGAAACCACCGTGCGGGTGGTGCCCGATCGACCACTCCTGGCGCAGGTCCGCGGTCAGCGTGCCGTCTCCCAGGGACCGGACGGCGCACGCCACGTCGAAGGACGCCGGGTCCTGGGCCTCCGCTGTGCTCACGAAGAGCTGGCCAGTGCGCGCGGGACGAGGGCGGCGGCGAATTTCAACGAGAGCAGCGGGTTCACGACGGAAACTTTACGTGTTCACATATCGGAAGCCCATGCTCCGGCCATGCACGACAAGAGTGAAGTTGATCTTGTTGACGATTCACTGCCCGAGGTGGAAACGGGCGAACAGCAACGCGTCCGCGAGGTCCTTCATCCGGTGCGCGGAACTCGCCGCGCGACGGGTGTTCACCTCCAGCACGAGCTGCCCGTCGAAGCGCTCCGTGGCGAGCCGTCCGAGTAGTTCCGCGCAGGGCTGGCCGCCCCGGCCGGGCACGAGGTGCTCGTCCTTCGGCACCCCGGAGCCATCGGCGAGGTGCACGTGGCTGAGCCCGGCGCCCATCCGGTCTGCCAGCGCCAGCGCGTCCATCTGGGCGGCGGCCGAGTGCGACAGGTCGAGGGTGTAGTGCGCGTAGCCGACGTCGGTCGGGTCGATCGAGGGCCGGAACGCCGACATCCGCGCGTCCCGCCGACCGCCGGGCGGCCGCACCTTGAACATGTTCTCGACCGCGATCTCGATCCCGCTCTCGTCCTCCAGCCCGGCGATGAGATCGGCGAACCCGTCGCCGTAGCGCCGCTGCCACCGGAACGGCGGGTGCACGACGACGGTCCGGGCCTCCAGGTCCAGCGCGGCCTCGACGCTGCGCCGCAGCCGCACCTCCGGATCCGGCGACCAGACCCGCTGGGTGATCAGCAGCGACGGCGAGTGCACCGACAGCACCGGCATCCCGGTCCGCCGCGACCACCGGCGCAGCTCAGGCACGTGCTGGCTGACCGGGTCCACCCAGATCATCACCTCGACCCCGTCGTAGCCGAGGTCCGCGGCCAGCTCGAAGCCGGTGCCGGCGCGCAGCGGCCACACCGAAGCGGTCGACAGGCCGACCGGGATCAACGCGAGAGCAGCAGCAGGGCCGCCGGTGACACGGTGACCACGAGCCCGACCAGCACCGCCAGCACCATCGTCTGGATGTCGTCCGCGCGGCGGATCTTCCGCACGATGAACACCAGCCCGACGATCACGACGAGGGCGACGATGAGCGCGGCGGCCGGGATCTTGCCCCACAGCCAGTTGAAGCCGAGCCACACCGCGGCCCCGCCGATGACACCCAGCGCCAGCTGGGCCGCCATGGACAGCCACTGCTTCGCCGGGGACGCCTCGGCGGCCTCGGGCTCCTCGTCTTCCTCGTACTCGACGGGCTGCCCGGCTTCGTCCTCGTAGTCGTAGCCGGTGCCGAGCCGCTCGGGTTCGGCCTCGCCGAAGTCACCGAACTCGTCGACCTCGGCGTCGTCGTCGGCGAACGGGTCGTGGAAGCCGGTGGCCTCCATCTGCTCGTCCGGCACCGCCCGGTTGAACCCGGACGGGTGCACCGGCCGCGCGCCGATCTCGGTCTCCTCCGCGGCGGACGGCTGCGGGCGCTGGCGGCGCCAGCGGGACAGCCCGGCGGGCGGCGCGTCCGGTGGGACGACCGCTTCGGGCGGCTGCTTGCCGTTGACCGCCTGGAACTGCTCGGTGTGCGGCTCGGGCTCGGCCGGGGGCCGGCCCCGGCGCAGCGGGCGGCGCGGCGGAGCCTGGAAGGCGCCACTCGGCATGCCGCCGGGCGGCGGGCCGGGGTCCGCGACGTCTTCGGGCGCCGGGGCGTCGAGCCCGTCGAGGCGGGCGGAGAGCGCACCGGGCTGGGGCCGGCGCAACGGCGGCACCTGCCGGGTCTCCTCCGCCGGGCGGACCGGGGGCCGGCGCTCGTCCTGCGGCTCCGGCAGCGGCATCGGGGCCGACTCCTGCGGCGGCCGGCGCAGCGGCCCCGAGTCGTTCGGCGGCCGGCGGCGTGACGGCAGCGGGAACGCGCCCGACTCCGGGGGCGGCGGCGCGGCGGGACGCGGGAAACCGCCCGACTCCGGTGCCTGCGGACGTGGGTAGGTCCCGGATTCCTGCGGCGGACGCGGGAAGGTGCCGGACTCCGGTGGCGCGACGTTCGGCTTCGGGAACGTGCCTGACGGGGGCGGCGGGACCGGTCTCGGGAACGCGCCCGACGGCGGCTGCGGCGGGGCGCCGTTCGGCCGGGGCATCGCGGCGGAGTCCTGCGGGGGCCGGGGCGGGAGCGGCGGCGCGGGCGGCGCGTCGTCTTCGGGCAGCGCACGGCGGCCGCCGTTGCGACGGCCGTTGGGCGGCGGCGGGTTGTCCCCGCGGACCCGGTCGATGATCGCCTGCGGACCGGTCTCGGTGGCGTGGCCACCACCGCGCCGCGGCGGCTCGTTGCCGTTCGGCTGCTGCTCGTCTTCGTCATCCGCGGCACGGCGGTGCCGCCGGCGGCCCTCGGTGTTGCCACCGTGCAGCGCGAGCAGCTCCGCGACCGTCTTCTGCGAGCGGTCCTGACCGCTTTCCCGACTCATCAGCGTTTCACCCCAACCACGCCCAGGTCATCGCGTAGCCTGCGAGCACGGCTTCGGACGTGACAAAGCGACACCGCCTCACGCATCCCTTCCACCTCTCCACCGTGCACTGACCGCAGCGGTCCCGTCTACCGGGGTGCTGTCATCGGTCCATCGGCGCGACGAATCGCACCATGTTCCCGGTGCAGTGTCGTCCTCACCGTTCGTACGGTCCAGTCGCCGCAAGATCAGGCCCTCTCGCAGCGCCCATGGACAGATCTCCAGTTCGTGCAGCGACATCACCCGCATGGCGGCCTGCGCCACCAGCGCACCACCGACCAGCTGGTGCGCACGGCTCGCGCTGACCCCCTCCAGCTCGGCCAGGTCGGCCGCTGTCATCCGGGAGATGAACGCGATGAGCTGCCGCAACGCGGTGGCGGACAGGATACGGGGTACCCGCGGCCCGTCGGCGGACGGCGCCGCGCCGGCCAGCCTGGCCAGCGACCGGAAGGTCTTCGACGTGGCCACCACCCGGTCCGGTTTGCCCGATCGAGCGACTTCCCGGGCGAGTGGCGCGAGTTGCTCCTCGAGCCAGTCCGAAGTCTCCTCGAGCTCGCCCCGGCTCGGCGGATCGTGCGAGAACCGGGTGCGGGTGATCCGCCCCGCGCCGAGCGGCAGCGACTCGGCGAGCGTCGGCTCCTCGTCCATGCCCATCGCCACTTCGAGCGACCCACCGCCGATGTCGAGCACCAGCAGGTTCCCGGCCGACCAGCCGAACCAGCGGCGCACGGCGAGGAACGTCATCCGCGCCTCGTCGGGCCCGGAAAGCGCTTTCAGGTCGATCCCCGTCTCGTCCACGACCCGGCGCAGCACCTGGGCGGAGTTCGTGGCCTCGCGCACGGCCGAGGTCGCGAAGGCCATGACCTCCTCGCAGTTGAGCGCGGCGGCCGACTTCTTGGCGGTCGTCACCGCGTCGACCAGCGCCTTCTCGCCCGCCCTGCTCAGCTCACCGCGCTTGGTGATCTGCTCGGCGAGGCGCAGCACCGTCTTCTCCGAATGCATCGGCGTCGGGTGGGCACCACGATGGGCGTCCACCACCAGCAGGTGAACGGTGTTGGACCCCACGTCGAGAACCCCTAGGCGCACAAAGCCCTACGGTACCTGGCCGGCCGGCTATGTCTCGAACTTGTAACCAAGACCGCGCACCGTGACCAGATGCCGCGGCGAACCCGGGTCCGGCTCGATCTTCGACCGCAGCCGTTTGACGTGCACGTCCAGGGTTTTCGTGTCCCCGACGTAGTCCGCGCCCCACACCCGGTCGATCAGCTGGCCGCGGGTGAGCACCCGGCCCACATTGCGCAGCAGGTACTCCAAAAGGTCGAATTCCTTGAGCGGTAAGGAGACCTCGCCGCCGTCGACCGTCACCACATGCCGCTCGACGTCCATCCGCACCGGTCCCGCGGCCAGCACCAGCGGCGCCAGCTCACCCTCGGCGCCGTTCTCGCCGCCACGCCGCAGCACCGCACGCACGCGCGCGATCAGCTCGCGCGCCGAGTACGGCTTGGTCACGTAGTCGTCGGCGCCGAGCTCCAGCCCGACCACCTTGTCGATCTCGCTGTCCCGCGCGGTCACCATGATCACCGGAACGGCCGAGCGCTGACGCAGCTGCTTGCAGACGTCCGTGCCGCTCATGCCGGGCAGCATCAGGTCCAGCAGTACGATGTCGGCGCCGTTGCGGTCGAACTCCTCCAGCGCCTGCTGGCCGTTGCCGGCCACGGCGGCGGTGAAGCCCTCCTTGCGCAGAAGGAAGGCCAACGGGTCGGCGAACGACTCCTCGTCCTCGACGATGAGCACCCTCGTCACTGTTTTCCTCCCTGTTCGTGACTGGTCACCACGAGCCGGGGTATCCGCTCGGGGGATTCTGGGGCAGGACCGTGGGCGCTGCCGTTCGTGCTCGCGCCTCGGTACACCGGCAACCGCAGGGTGAAGGTCGAACCGGTGCCCTGCATACTCCACAGCTTCACCTCGCCGCCGTGGTTGGCGGCGACGTGCTTGACGATCGCCAGGCCGAGCCCGGTGCCGCCGGTCGCGCGCGAGCGCGCCTTGTCCGCGCGGTAGAAGCGTTCGAAGACGCGCTGCTGGTCCTCTTCGGCGATACCGATCCCGCGGTCGGTCACCGAGATCTCGACGACGTCGTCCACCTGGCGCCTGCTGACCGAGACCGGGCTGCCGGCCGACGAGTAGGCGATCGCGTTCTCGAGCAGGTTGGACAGCGCGGTGACCAGCAGCGTCCGGTCGCCCTCGATGAGCAGACCGCTCGGCGCGTCCGCGGTGACCTGGATGTCGGCCGACTCGGCGGAGAGTTTCGTGCGACCCAGCGCTTCCCGGACCACGGCGTCCACTTCGACCACGTTCAGATCGGGCAGCCGCTCGGCGCCCTGCAGCCGGGACAGCGCGATGAGCTCGGTGACGAGCGTGCCCAGCCGGGTCGACTCGTGCAGGATCTTGGTGCCGAACCGGCGCACCTCGTCTACGTCGTCGGCGGCGTCCAGCACGGCCTCGGTGAGCAGCGCGATCGCGCCCACCGGGGTCTTCAGCTCGTGGCTGACATTGGCGACGAAGTCGCGGCGGACCGCCTCCAGCCGGGCGGCCTCGGAGTGGTCGACCGCCTCGATGACGGTGAACCCGTCACCGAGCGGACGGACGTGCCCGACGACCGCTTCCGGCTGGCGGCCGCGGGCTTCCAGCGGCGACAGGTCCACCTCGAGGTCCTCGTCGGTCTCGACGACCTGCTCGGCGGCCTTGCGGGCGCGGGAGTCGGCCCGGTTGTCCCGGACCAGCCCGAGCACCTCGGCGCGGTTGTTGTGCAGCACCATGTCGCCGAAACGATTGAGGACGAGGACACCGTTGTTGGAGGAGCGCACCAGCCGGAGCAACAACTCCGCCACCGTCGGCCCGGTCGGGCGGGTGACCTCCCGGCGCCGCCGGGCCCGCGTGATCAGGGAACCAGCGACCGAGCCGACGAGCAGGCAGCCGACGGCCAGGGCGAGTGAAGCACTCACGCTCACGGCTGAATCGTAAGCATGAAGATGTCCATTTGACCTAGTCTTGACGGGCTTGTCGTGACGCCTGCGACACCTTCACGGAAACTGTTGGCCGCTGGTTAAGGACTCGTTCACGTGCCCGCCGCTGGACCGTGACACCACCGTTCACCGGATCGGGTCGAGTTGCCCAAGCTCCTCTTCGGACAGTCGCAGCCCGCTGACCGCGATGTTCTCCTCCAGATGGGCCGGATTCCCGGTTCCCGGAATGGCGAGCACGTGCTTCCCCTGGTGCAAGGTCCAGACCAACCGAATTTGCGCGGCGGTAACCCCGTGGGCGTCGGCGACGGCCTGCACGGCGTCGCTTTCGTGCCCGTGCGCCACGGCGAAGAACGGCACGAACGCAACCCCGCGTTCACCGCACAGCCGCAGCAGTTCGTCGTCCTCGCGGCGGGCGCCGAGACCGTACTGGTTCTGCACGCACACGACGGGCGCGATCGCCTGTGCCTCGTCGAGATGCTCCGGGGACACATTCGAAATCCCCAAATGCCGGATGAGTCCCTTCTCGCGAAGATCGGCCAGCGCCCCGAAATCCTCGGCGAGCGAACCGGAGCCGCGGTCGAGTCCCTCCCCGATCCGGAGGTTGACCACGTCGAGGTGCTCGCGGCCGAGCTGGCGCAGGTTCTCCTCGACCTGCCCGCGCAGCTGGTCCGGGCGAGCACGCACCCATTCGCCCGACGGGTCGCGGCCGGGGCCGACCTTTGTGGTGATCACCAGGTCGTCGGAGTACGGGCGCAGCGCGGTGTTGATCAGCTCGTTGGACGAGAGCAGGGGCGTGAAGTAGAAGGCGGCCGTGTCGATGTGGTTCACGCCGAGTTCGACGGCGCGGCGCAGCACCGCGATGGCGCTGTCCCGGTCGGTCGTCGGCAGCCGCATGGCACCGAAGCCCATCCGGTTCACGGTGAGGTCGCCCAGCTGCCAGGTGCCCGCCACGGTGGCGGTGATCGTTTCTGTCGTCATGTGTCCAGCCTGCTGCCGCGGTCCGCACCGCGCCCGTGGTTGGCAGCTTGCTGCCACACTGGAGGTATGGAGATCGTCGGGGACGTCCCCGTGGTGCGTGGCGAGGCCGAGTTGTTCGCGCGCACCGGGCATCTGTTCGCGCAGGCGACGTCGGTCGCGTGCGCGGCGCACGACATGCACACCTGGGCGGTTTCGCAGCAGCACGTCGTCCATCCGCAGGATGTCCGCGAGCGGCACGTGCGGAAGCTGTACCGGCCGGGTGTGCTCCTCGACGCCCCACAGGTGGGGCACCTGCACGAGCTGAAGCGACTCGGCGCGAAGATCCGCATCACGCCCGAGGAGATCAACGAGACGATCATCCTCGACCACCGGGTCGCGATCCTGGCCGGTGATCTTTCCCAGGGCGAGCGCAGCTACAGCGTGATCACGCGCCCCGAGGTCGTGCAGAGCGTGACCTCGCTGTTCAACGTGGCCTGGCGCGCCGCGACCGACGTCGAGGTGTTCGAGATGCGGTTCGCCGAGGTGCGGGCGCTGGCACCGCAGATCCTCGACGTGCTCGCCTCCGGCTGCAAGGACGAGACCGCGGCCCGGACGCTGGGCCTCGGCCTGCGCACGTACCGGCGCCGCGTGGCCGAGCTGATGTCGGCGCTGGGCGCCACGTCCCGGTTCCAGGCGGGCGCCCGGGCGCGCGAACTCGGCCTGGTCTGACCCCGGCGAGTCCGACGCTCAGGCCCGCGAGTCCGACGCTCACGACGCCGAGTCCGACGTTCAGCGGCCCTGGTTGGCGACCGCCGCGGCGGCTTCCTTCGCCGCGTCCGGGTCGAGGTACTCGCCGCCGGCGGTGACCGGCTTCAGGTCCTCGGTGAGGTCGTAGCGCAGCGGGATCCCGGTCGGGATGTTGAGCTCCGCGATGGCCTCGTCGGAGATCCCGTCGAGGTGCTTGACCAGGGCCCGCAACGAGTTGCCGTGCGCGGCGACCAGCACGTTCTTGCCCGCGCGCAGGTCCGGCACGATGGCCGACTCCCAGTACGGCAGCAGCCGGGCCACGACGTCCTTGAGGCATTCGGACAGCGGCGCGTCCGCGTCGTAGCGGGGGTCGGTGTCCTGGCTGAACTCGCTGCCGCGCTCGATCGGGGGCGGCGGCACGTCGTAGGAGCGGCGCCACAGCATGAACTGCTCGTCGCCGAACTCGTCACGCACCTGCTTCTTGTTCTTGCCCTGCAGCGCGCCGTAGTGCCGCTCGTTGAGCCGCCAGTCGCGGCGGACGCCGATCCAGTGCCGGTCGGCGACGTCGAGCGCGATGTTGGCGGTCGAGATCGCGCGGCGCAGGAGGGAGGTGTGCACGACGTCGGGCAGCAGGCCGTTCTGGGCCAGCAGCTCGCCGCCCTTGCGGGCCTCGGCCTGCCCCGTCTCGGACAGGGGCACATCGACCCAGCCGGTGAACAGGTTCTCCGCGTTCCAGGTGCTCTGCCCGTGCCGGAGCAGCACCAACGTCCCTAGTTCGGCCATGGCGCCAAGCCTGCCAGACCATCAGCTGGGTGAGTACGACGGGCCGCGCCATGGTGCGCTCTACACACAGTGCGTTACCCCGGGGTAACAGAATCGACCAGGCGGCCCGAAGGCCCTGCAGAACCACGCGGAAAGTGACACTCACTGCGTACTGTTAACACGCGTTATGAATTTCACTCGAATGGAGTATCCAGTAGTCTTGTGATTACTGGTCGATATCTGACAAGTTGACTACGTCCCGCACCGCTGGATTCCACGCACTCCCCAGCGGCAGCGGGGTACGACCGCAGCTCGTCTCCCCCCTGCCGAGCTGCGGCCCCGCCGGCCCCGTTGGCACTCCCCCTCGCCACCGGGTCCACAGCGGCGGGAGCGTCAGCGGGGCGGCTTGAGTTCGCGACTCCCCCTCCCTCAAGCCGCTCCGCCTCCGCCGCAGCGTGCTCGCGGGGCTCGCTCGCTGCTTGTCGGCGGTCGCTCTTTTCTTCTGGGGGTCGAACCCCCAGACCCCCGCCAGGAGGGCTGCGCCCCCTGGACCCCCATCGTGGTGGGCGCGTTAGGTGGTTTGGTGCGGGGTGCGGGTGCGTCGCCGCCAGAGCCAGATCAAAGCGGTGAGTGGGATTCCCAGGATTAGCAGGAACGGTAGGGCTGCGCCTAGGACGTGGAGGGAGGCGGCGCCGAAGGTTTGGAAGCCGTTCCAGCCTGTGGTTAGGCCTGTGAGGAAGCCGGGGTCCTGGGGTGTTAGCGGTGGGGCTGGTGTCGGGGTCACGGTGAGGGTGAGGGTGGCCAGGGTGACGGTGGTGGTTAGGGATTTCTGGCGGGCTTGGAGGGACTCTAGGTCGGACTCGCGGGTCGTTAGCTGGGACTCGATGCTGGTGATGTCGCTCAGGCTGGTGGCTCGGTCGAGTAGGGCGCGTACTCGGTCGACGCTCCGGCGGGCGGTTTCCAGGCGGGACTCGACGTCTACGACCTGGTCGGTCACGTCCGCCGCCGATTGCTGGGTGCTGGTGACCTGCCCGAGCTTCGACAGCCGGGCGAGTACGTCGTCCAGTGAGTCGCTCGGCACAGCCAGTGTGAGCGTTGCTGACCTGGGGTCTGTTTGTTCCGAGCCTGAGTAGCCGCCCGCGGTGACGGCGATCTGCCGGGCTTGTGCGGCCGCCCCGCCGACATCGGGCGCTGTCATGGCCAGTTGCGCCGTGCGCGCCAGTTGCCGGGCCTGGCCTGCAGTGCCGGGCGCCGTGGCTGTTGCGGGCGCGGCCTTGGCCGCAGCGCCATGTTCGGGTTGTGGGGCGCGGCCCACGGCGGCCATGTCACCGGCCGAGTTGCCGGTACAGCCGCTCGCCAGCGTGAGCACCGCCAGCCCGGCCAGCAGCAGCCCTGTTCTCGTTCTCATCCTCGTCTCCCTCCGGTCGCGGCGGGAAGACGGGCGACCGGATCAGACCGGTTGCACGCGGGAGATCACGAATCGGTCAGGGAGCCGGGTTCGTGTGGCTGCTCCGGCTCCACCAGGTGCTTGAACGCCTGCAGGTTCGCCAGGGACTCGCCGCGGGACACCCGCCAGTCCCATTCGCGCTTGATCGACGACGCGAAGCCGAGCTCCAGGATGACGTTGAAATCACCGTCCGCGGCCTCCAGCACCTGGCCCAGCAGCTTGTCCAACTCCTCCTCGGACACGGTGTTCAGACCGAGCTTGCCGACCAGATAGATGTCGCCGAGAGCGTCCACCGTGTAGTGCACGCCGTAGAGCTTCGCGTTGCGGCGCAACAGGAATCGGTAGACCTCTTCGTGCGCCTCGTCGGGGCGGCGGCAGACGAAGGCCTCCACCGCGAAGGCGTGTTCCCGCACGATCAACCAGCAGTTCGTCTGCAGCTTCTTCGTGCCGGGCAGCGTGACGAAGTACCGGCCCTCGGCCTTACGGTCGTACTTCAGCTCCGCTTTGTCCAAAGTGGACTGGACTACCTCGTCGACGCTCAAACCGCGACCTCCGCCCGTAGTGCGTTCCGGAACGAGTGGAAAGCAGCAGCGTAGGTGTCGAGCAGCGCGCCGGTCGTGCGCTCCCAGGAGAACCGCCGCGCGTGGTGCACGGCGTTGCCGGCGAGCTCGGCCCGCCGGTCCGGCCGCAGCGCCACGCTCGCGAGCGCGCCGGCCCAGTCCTCCGCCGAGTGCGACGGCACCAGCAGCCCGGACACGCCGTGCGCCACCGCCACCGGGAGCCCGCCGACCTCGGCCGCGACCACCGGCGTGCCGCAGGCCTGTGCCTCCAGCGCGACCAGCCCGAACGACTCGTTGTAGCTGGGCACCGCCACCACATCCGCGGCGCGGTACACCTCGGCGAGCATCTCGCCCGCCTGCGGCGGCAGGAACCGGGTCTGCTCCTGGATGCCCAGCGTGACGGCCAGCTCGCGCAGGGCCTGCGGCTGTTCGAGCCCGGTGCCCGACGGTCCGCCGACGACCAGTACGACGAGCCGGTCCCGCAGCTCCGGACGTCGTTCGAGCAGTTGCGCCGCGGCACGCAGCAACACGTCCGGCGCCTTGAGCGGCTGGATGCGCCCGGCGAACGCGAGCACGATCGCGTCCCGCGGCAGGCCCAGCGTCGCGCGCGCGGCGGCCTGCGAACCCGGGGTGAACCGCTCCAGGTCGACACCCGGTTCGACGGTGTGCACCGCGTGCGGATCGGCGTCGTACAGGCCGACCAGCTGCCGCGCCTCCACGGGCGTGTTCGCGATCAGGCAGTCCGCCTCGGCGACCACCTGCTCCTCGCCGAACACGCGGGTCCGCGGCTCGGGCTTGTCACCGTCGGCGAGCGCGGCGTTCTTGACCTTGGCCAGGGTGTGCGCGGTGTGCACGAGCGGCACGCCCCATCGGTCCCGGGCAAGCCAGCCGACCTGGCCGGACAGCCAGTAGTGCGAGTGGATCACGTCGTAATAGCCGGGCTCGTGGAACGCCTCGGCGCGCAGCACACCCGACGTGAACGCGCACAGCTGGCCGGGCAGCTCGTCCCGGCCGAGCGGCTCGAACGGGCCGGCCGGGATGTGCCGCACCAGCACGCCGGGTGCCAGCTCGGCCACCGGCGGCTGCTCCGACGACGTCGCCCTGGTGAACACCTCCACGGCGATCCCGAGCCGCGCCATCTCTCTGGCGGTATGCGTGATGTAGACGTTCATCCCGCCGGCGTCACCCGTTCCGGGCTGTTCCATCGGTGAGGTGTGCACGGACAGCACCGCGACCCTGCGCGGCCAAATCGTCGAGGCTGGTCGAGATCCGCGCAGCAAGCTCGTCACCCTGGTTCACTCCCATGTGTGTCGTCGGCCCCTCATCGCAACGTCCGAGGGGTCCCGACATCTTCCCGATGGGGCACGAGAGCTACAGCGCGGACTTCCCGCGCCACGCCGACCAGGAGACCAGCCAGTCCATCACGTCCGAGTTGACCGGACCACCGAGGCGCGAGCCGGTGATCTCCACCGGGTCGCCGATCAGGGCCGAGTCGAAGTAGTTCTTCGCGTCGGCCGCGAGCAGGTTGACGCAGCCATGGGAGTTGTTGGTGTGGCCGATCGCGGCCGCGTTGTCCTGGTTCTCGTGGATGTACTCGCCGTGGTTGGAGATCCGGCAGGCCCACTTCTTGTTGACGTTCGTGTAGCCGTACCGGGCGTTGTCGAAGATCGCGGCCGGCTCCCTGGTCATCACGATGAAGGTGCCGTTGGGCGTGTTCCGGTTCACATCGGAGTCCAGCCCGTTGCTGCACGGGTAGCTTTTGACCTTCGCCCCGCCGCGGTAGACGTTCATCACATGGTCGGGGGTGTTGATCTTGACCACCTGGTTGCGCCCGATCTTGAACTTCGTGGTCACGTCGGCGCGCGCGTAGGCGCCGCCGCCGAGGTCGATGCCGTACAGCTTCGCGGCGGCGTTGATGGTGATGTTCGCCGGCCAGTACTCCTTCGGCCGGAAGTCCACCTGCCGGTCCGAGAGCCACCCCCAGGAGCCCTCGACCTGCTGGCCGGTGTCGAGCGTGAGCGCCTTCTCGATCTCGGCCTTGTTCGACACGTCGGCGGAGAACTTGACGCTGACCGGCATCGCGACGCCGACCTGCGCGTTGTCGGCCGGGTTGATGGTGACCCGGATCTGCTGCTTCGGGTTCAGCGTCGTGAAACTGCCGGCGAGCTGCGCGGGCTTGTTGTCGGTGCCGGTCGCCGACGCGGTGTACGTGTACGTCTTGCCGTAGCCGAGGGTCTCGCCACTGGTCCAGACCGTGCGGTCGGCGTTGAACGAACCCTCGACCGCCTCGCCGTCGGCGTTGGTGAGCTTGACGTCGGCCAGCGCGCCGTCAGCCACGCGCACCGTGACCGGGCCGCGTACCGGGACGTCCTTGGCGTCGACCGCGGGCTGCGCGGTGAGCTTCGCCACCGGTCCGCTCTCGGCCTGCTGCCCGCCGCCGGGAACGGGGCTGTCGTTCCCGCCGCCGGTGCACGCCGCGACGACCACCCCCGTGCCCGCGACCAGCGCGGCTCTGACCACTGTGCGCCTGTCCACGTACTTTCCCCTCCCCTGTCCAGGTCCTTCCAGGTGTCAACGCCTACCGGTCGCCCCGCGTTATCCGGCCTTCCCCCGCTGGGAGTATGGGCGGCATGAGCGAACGAACCGCAGTGATCACCGGAGCCAGTGCGGGAATCGGTGAGGCCACCGCCCGCGCCCTGGCCGAAGCCGGGTTCCACGTCGTGCTCGGCGCCCGCCGCCTCGACCGCCTCGAGAACGTGGCCGCGGAGCTGGCCGGTACCGCGTTTCCGCTGGACGTCACCGACCCCACCTCGGTTGCCGCTTTTGTCCAGCGGGTCCCAGAATGCCACGTCCTGGTCAATAACGCGGGCGGAGCGCGCGGTCTCGAACGGGTCGTCGATGCGGACGAGGACAACTGGCGGTGGATGTGGGAGACCAACGTGCTGGGCACCCTGCGGATGACGAAAGCGTTGCTACCCAAGCTGATCGCGTCCGGTGACGGACACGTGATCACGGTGACGTCGATCGCCGGGCACGAGGTGTACGACGGAGGCTCGGGCTACACGTCGGCGAAGCACGCTCAGGCCGCGCTGCACGAGACGCTGCGCTCGGAGCATCTCGGCGAGCCGGTGCGGATCACGGAAATCATTCCGGGCATGGTCGAGACCGACTTCTCGATGAACCGCTTCGACGGCGACACCACCCGCGCCGCGAATGTCTACCGTGGACTGACGCCGCTCACCGCGCAGGACGTCGCCGAGGTGATCGCCTTCGCCGCGACCCGGCCGTCGCACGTGAACCTGGACTCGATCGTGTTGAAGCCGAGGGCGCAGCTGAACGGGTCGAGGTACGACCGGTCAGAGTGAGCAGTTGATCAGCAGCGGTTCCGGGTGGAGTGTGACGCCGAACCGGGCCTCGACGCCGTCGCGGACTTCCCTCGCCAGGGCGAGCAGGTCGTCGGTGCGGGCCTGGCCGCGGTTGGTCAGCGCCAGGGTGTGCTTGGTGGACAAGGAAACCCGGCCGCCCGGGCCGGTGTGTCCCTTGTGGAAGCCGGCGCGTTCGATGAGCCACGCGGCGGACAGCTTCACCCCGCCGTCGGCCGGGTACTGCGGCGCCGGGGTGTCGACGACCGCGGCGATCCGGGCCAGCACGTCCGGCAGTTCCGGCTCCGGCACGATCGGGTTGGTGAAGAACGAGCCCGCGCTCCACGTGTCGTGATCCCCCGCGTCGAGCACCATTCCCTTGCCGCGCCGCAACCCGAGCACGGCCTCGCGGGCAGCCGCGGCCCGCACCCGTTCGCCTGGCTCCGCGCCGAGCGTCCGGGCCAGCTCGGCGTAGCGGATCGGGGCGGACAGGCCATCGGGCCGCAACTCGAACCGGGCGCTGAGGACGATCCCGCCGGCCAGGCCCTTCAGCACACTCGTGCGGTACGCGAAACCCAGCTCCGCGGCGCTCATCGTGCGGATCTCGCCGGTGCGCCGGTCGAAGCACTCGATCGAGGTGAGCAGGTCGGACACCTCGCAGCCGTAGGCGCCGACGTTCTGGATGGGCGTCGCGCCGACCGAGCCGGGGATGCCGGAGAGGCACTCCAGCCCGCCGAACCCGGCGCCGACCATCGCCGCCACGAACTCGTCCCAGTTCTGGCCCGCGGCGACCTCGACGGACTCGCCGTCGATCCGCCAGCCACTCGTCGCGATCTTGACCACCGTGCCGTCGAATCCGCCGTCGCCGATCACGAGGTTCGAGCCGCCGCCCAGCAGGAGCACGTTGTCCCCCGCCCCGCGCACCGCGCTGAGCAGGTCTTCCGTGGTCTCCGCGACGACGAATCGGCGGGCTGGACCGCCCAGGCGCAGCGTCGTGTGCTCGGCGAGGACGGTCCGGGTTTCGACTGGTGTCACGAGGTCAAACGGTATCGTCTCAGCTCATGGCATCCCGTATCGAGCACCGCGCCGAGTTCTCACAAGGCGTTGACGAGGTGTTCGCCGCCCAGGCCGGAGAGCCCGCGCTGCGGGCCCGGCTCGCCGCGGTCGGCGGCCCGAACGCCGCCCTGCTGGATTACACGACCACCGCCGACGGCGTGAGCTACACGCTGCGCCAGGGTGTCGGCGCCGAAAAACTGCCGTCGGTCGTGCGCACCATCCACAGCGGCGACCTGTTCGTCGACCGGCAGGAGCGCTGGCACAAGACCGGCGCGGGCTATGACGGGACAGCCAGGGCCACGGTGAGCGGCGTGCCCGGGGAGATCGACGTCCGGACCGAACTCAGAGCCGAGGGCGGCAAGACCGTGCTGCGCATGGACGGGGAGGTGAAGATCCGCATCCCGCTCGTCGGGGGCAGGCTCGAGGAGTTCGTCGCGGGTCAGATCACCGGCCTGCTCAAGCGCGAAGTCGAGCTTTCGGCCCAGTGGCTCGCGGAAAGTACTTAGGCTCACCCACTCGAGGCACCACCAACCCCAACCGGCTACGCCGGGTCGACCGCTGGCTCACCGCTTCGCCACGCGTGTCCACCCTGCTGCGGCACGCGGCGGATCCGCTGGTGGTCGACCTCGGGTACGGCGCGTCCGGCGTGACCACCGTCGAACTCGCACACCGGTTGCGCGCCGTGCATCCCCGAGTGCGCGTGCTCGGCCTCGAACTGGATCCCGAACGCGTCGCCGCCGCCCGTCCCCTTGCCGAACCGCCGTGGCTCGACTTCCGGCAGGGCGGGTTCGAACTGGCCGGCACCGCACCGATCGTGGTCCGGGCGTTCAACGTGCTGCGGCAGTACGCCGAGGAGGACGTCGCCGGCGCCTGGAAACTGATCCTCGGCCAAGTGGCGCCCGGCGGGTTGCTCGTAGAAGGTACCTGCGACGAGATCGGGCGGCTCAGCTCGTGGATCACGCTGTCCGCCGACGGCCCGCTCAGCCTGACCGTATCCTATCACCTGCGTACGCTCGACCGACCGTCCACAGTGGCCGAACGGCTGCCGAAGTCCCTCATCCACCACAACGTTCCCGGCGAACCCGTGCACGAGTTTCTGTCCCTTTTGGACAGTTACTGGCTGGCGGCCGCACCACATCAGGCGTTCGGCGTCCGCTTCCGCTGGCTGCGGATGGTCGAGCAGGTGCGGGCGCGCGGCTGGCCGGTGCTCGACGGGCCGCGGCGCTGGCGCCTCGGTGAGCTGACCGTCCCATGGCACACGGTCGCCCCGGCGTGAAGTAGGGCCACCCCTACCCCAGGAGTAGGACGGCTGGTACGGGCGATCCCCGAGTTCTCCCGGAGATCTCGGAAACTCCTGGTCACGATCATGGCCGTGACGCCATGATCTTTCGCATGACAACGCTCACCGACTCGCGATACCGGGCGGTCGTGACCACCGATCCGGCGCTCGTCACCGCCTGCCAGGAACTGCGGCGGAAGGTGTTCTCACTCGAATTCGGTGCCGGCGACGACCGCGACGAGTTCGACGAGATCTGCGAGCACCTGGCCGTGCTGCGCGACGGCGAAGTCGTCGGCACGTACCGGATCCTGGTGCCCGGCCGCAGCGAACGTCTTTATTCACAAGGAGAATTCGCACTCGACAGGCTCGAGCCACTGCGGCCGGATCTCGTCGAGATCGGGCGGTCCTGCGTGCATCCGGGACATCGCACGGGGGCGGTGATCAACCTGATGTGGGCGACGCTCGGCCGCTACGCACGGTCGGCCGGGTACGGCCACCTGGCCGGCTGCGCGTCCGTGTCGCTGGCGGACGGCGGCACCGCGGCGGCCAACACCTGGGAACTGACGCGCACGAAGCATCTCGCGCCCGCCGAACTGCGGGTCGAACCGCACCAGCCGTGGGTTCCGCTGCCGCGCGCCGGAGATCGGCCGAGCTACGCGCCGTACCCCCGCTGCTGCGCGGTTACCTGCGGCTCGGCGCCTGGGTCTGCGGCCCGCCCGCGCACGACCCGGAGTTCGCGGTGGCGGACTTCTTCACGCTGCTGTCCTTCGACCGCGTAGGCCCGCGCTACCAGCGTTACTTCTTCGGGGACAACAGATGAACTCGTGGGCCATCTATTCACCGTGTACACCGCACTGCGTCACCTCCGCGCGACCTGAGGTGACGACAATGCAGACCGTGCGGAGGTGGCGCGGGGCGCTCGCGATGCTGGCCCGGACGGCTTCCACCCTGCGGGACGGCGAATTCCGGGCACCCGCGCGGCGGCTGTTGACCGAACTGGGGGTCGAGGTGGCGACCGACGCCGACCAGCTCAGCGTGCCCGGCGCGCGCGGCACGCTGGTCGTCGCCAACCACGTGTCGTGGCTGGACATCGTGGCGGCGCTGGCGATCGAGCCGGTCGCGTTCCTCGCCAAGCGCGAAGTGGGCCGGTGGCCGATGATCGGCCGGATCGCGCGGCGCGCGGGCACCCGCTTCATCAGCCGCGACGAGCTGCGCGGGCTGCCCGGCGTTGTCGCGGACCTGGCCGACACGCTGCGTTCCGGCCGGTCGGTCCTGGTCTTCCCGGAGGGCACGACGTGGTGCGGCCGGTACGGCGGGGTGTTCCGGCGCGCGGCGTTCCAGGCGGCGATCGACGCCGAGGCGCCGATCCGGCCGGTGACCTTCGCCTACCGCCAAGGCGACGAGCCGAGCACGATCGCGGCTTTCGTCGGCGACGACACGCTGGTGAACTCGCTGCGGCGGGTGACGCGGGCGCGTGACCTGCGGGTCGTGATCAGCGCGCACGAAGCGTTCGCCCCGGTGGGCGACCGGCGCGCGCTCGCGGCGCGGGCCGAGGCCGAAGTGCGTCGGGCCGCCCATGTTTGAGCTTCTCGACGGCATCGGCGAACTGCTCAAGGGCACGCTGGACTCGCCGTGGTTGTGGCTGATCGTGTTCGCGGTGGCCGCGCTCGACGCACTGTTCCCGTTCATGCCCAGCGAAACCACGGTGGTCACGGTCGCGGTGCTGCTGGGCTCGGACCTGCCGCGGCTCAGCCTGCTCGTCGCCGTCGCCGCGATCGGTGCGCTGGCCGGCGACTGCGCGTCGTACTGGATCGGCCGCCGCGCCGGGCCGCGGATGCTCGCCCGGCTGCAACGCGGCGAACGCGGCCAGGCCCGCTACGAATGGGCGCGGACGCAGGTGGACCGGCACAACGCGCTGCTGATCGTCGCCGCGCGGTACCTGCCCGGCGGGCGCGTCGCGAGTGGGCTGGCGACGGGCAGCATGGGCGTGCCGTGGCTCCGGTTCCTCGCGCTCGACGCGCTGGGCACGAGCATCTGGGCGGTGTACAGCGTGTGCATCGGTTCGGTGGGCGGTAATGCTTTCGACTCGCCGGGCAAGGGTTTGCTGTTGTCGTTCGCGCTCGGGCTGTTGCTGGTGGGCGCGCTCGAGATCGGTCGCCGGATACGCTCGCGGTATGCGGCACGACGAGTTCCTGACGGCGATCCGGACCCAGTGCGATGCGCTCCGCTCGGCGGCGCTGGCGGCGGGACCGGAAGCCGACGTGCCGACGTGTCCGAGGTGGACCGTTAGCCGGCTGGTCGGGCATATCGCGCGTGTGCAGTCGTGGGTGGTCAAGGCGCTGGCCGACCCGGGCGGGCGGGATGTGACGCCGGACCGGCCGCCCGCGGACTGGGCCGAGCTGGTCGACTGGTGGGACGCCCAGCGGACGACGATGGTCGACGGCATGGCCGATCCGGAGGCGCCGGCGTGGCTGCCGTTCGCGTCGTACCCGCAGCTCGCCGGCTCATGGGCGCGGCGGCAGGCGCACGAGGCGGCGATCCACCGGCTCGACGCCGAGCACGCGCTGGCGCTGTCCCCGCCGGTGGAGTTCGACGCGGAGTTCGCGTCCGACGGCATCGATGAGCTGATCACGATGATGGTGCCCCGGGGCGACTGGTCGAATTCTTCGTTCGAGGGCACGGTCCTGGTGCGGGCGACGGACACCGACCGCTCCTGGACGGTGCGGCTGTCGCCGGGCGTCCCGCCGTCTCCTGGCGCGGGCTCGCCCGACCTGACGATCGAGGGCCCGGCGGATGCGGTCTACCGGCAGGTCTGGGGGCGGCCGAGCCTGGCTGTGGTGACCGGGGATGTGGCGATGCTGGAGCCCCTCGCGTCGCCCTGAGCTGCGGCCAGGCAGGATGGGGCGGTGTCCGAACGACGTTATGTGATCACCTTCGGCTGTCCCGACCGCACCGGCATCGTGGCCCGGGTCGCCTCGTTCCTGGCGGATGCGGGTGGCTGGATCGTCGAGGCGGCGTATCACACGGATCCGGACACCGGCTGGTTCTTCACGCGCCAGGAGGTCCGGGCGGATTCGCTGGCGTTCGGGGTCGAGGAGTTGCGTTCGCGGTTCGCTGAGGTCGCGTCGTCGTTGTCCGCGGAGTCGAACTGGGGGGTCGAGGACACCGGAGTCCGGCGGCGCGTGGTGATCCTGGTGTCGAAGGACGGGCACTGCCTGTACGACCTGCTGGGGCGCGTCGCTTCCGGTGAACTGGATGTGGATGTGCGCGCGGTGATCGGCAACCACGATTCGCTGGCGGGAATCACCGAGGCACACGGGATTCCGTTCCACCACGTGAGTTTTGGTTCTGGTGATGACCGAGCGGCGGCGTTCGCTTCGGTCCGTGCCCTGGTGAACGCCCATGATCCGCATGCGGTCGTGCTGGCGCGGTTCATGCAGATCCTGCCGCCGGACCTGTGCGACGAATGGACCGGGCGGGCGATCAACATCCACCACAGTTTTCTGCCGTCGTTCATCGGCGCCCGGCCGTACCATCAGGCCCACCAGCGCGGCGTGAAGCTGATCGGCGCGACGTGCCACTACGTGACCGCGGACCTGGACGCCGGCCCGATCATCGAACAGGACGTCATCCGCGTGGACCATCGGGATACGGTGCCTGACCTGGTACGCAAGGGCCGGGACATCGAGAAGGTCACCCTGGCCCGCGGCCTGCGCTGGCACCTGGAAAGCCGAGTCCTGGTCCACGGAAACCGGACGGTGGTTTTTTAGCCGAACAGCACCCACGTTGCTGCGACCAAGATCGCGTAGACAACGGCGACCGCCGCGATGATGCGGGTGCGACGACGCTCGGTCCAGGTCGTGAAGCGCATCAGCCAGGCGAGCGCCGGTACGACGAGAATCGCATGCATGGCGACGAAATGCACGGGCTTCAGCGCGCCCGCCGTCGTATAGGCAAGTTGCGGCTGGCCACCCCGAGCCAGCGACACGCCGTCCGCGATCATGATCGCGCCGACGGCCAGGGCGGCGATCAGGACGACCAGCCCGAACCGCAGCGCAAGCAGCATGCTCGGCGACAGCCCGCTCGTCGACCGGAGCGCGGCGACGGTGAAGCCCAGCACGGTCACGATGATGACGCCACCACCGAGGGCGAGCGTCATCGAGACCACGGTGTCGAAGCCGGTCTCGAAGTTGAAATGCGACGGCACCCCGCGCCAGACCTGCATCGTCACGAGCGCGACCTCGACAACGCTCACCACGGTGAACGCCCCCAGCAGCACGTTTCGCGTCTTTTCGTTCATGCGCAGGAAGGACGCGGCCCACGCGAGCGTCGCCAGGGTGAGCCCGAACGACAGCCCGAACGTCATCGCCTTGCGGTAGGACAGCGGCCCCTCCCACGACGTGCCGGACGAGATCAGCACGACGAGGTGGACCAGACCACTCAGGAACAGGACCGCACCGACCTGATAGGCGATGCGCTCGATCGGACGGGCGTGCGTTTGCAGGATCGTCATGCGCAGAGCGTGCGCCTGCGGCACCGCCGAATCGTCACCCTACGAACGGCTCTGCCGCCTACGTTCCCCGTCGCACTACCTTGGCGTCAGATGTGAAACATTTTCCGGTAACGCTGGTCGGTCAGAGTTTTCCCGATGGGAAGGAGAACCTGATGAGGTTGGTCCGAGTACTGGGAATCCTGGCGGCCGTGGCCTTGCTCACCGCGCCGGAGGCGATGGCGGCGGACGGCGGCGCGCTCAAGCTGTCCGAGGCTACGACAGTGGGCGTACACAACACCTACACCAAGGACGCGTACAACTACCTCGCGCAGGGCCTGGACAGCGGCAGCTCGCTGATCGAGCTCGATGTGTGGGACAACATCTTCACCAAGACCTGGCAGGTCAGCCACCAAAACCCGCTCGGCAACGACAACAACTGCGTCGCGCCGTCGAACCTGTACGGGGGCAACCGCGACCAGAACTTCGGGACCTGCCTCGCCGACATCCGCACCTGGTTGGGCGCGCATCCGGGCGCGGGACCGGTCGTGGTCAAGGTCGAGCTGAAGCTCGGCTTCGACGACCGCGACGGGATGGGGCCCGACGAGTTCGACTCCTACGTCAAGGCCAACGCGGGCAGCGCGCTGTTCACCCCGGCCGACCTCATCGGTTCGTACTCCACTTTGGACGATGCGGCGAAGGCCAACGCCTGGCCGGCCCGCGACGGGATGGCAGGCAAGATGATTCTCGAGGTCATCCCCGGCACCGTCGAGCTGGCCAACCCGACCGACACCCTGCACACCGACGTCGAGTACGGGACCTACCTCAAGAACCTCAAGGCCGCGGGCACCCTGTCCAACGCGAGCGCGTTCGCCAGCGTGCTCGGCGCGAAGTCCGGCGACCCGCGCACCCAGTACGCCGACGCCTCGATCCGGCCGTGGTTCGTGTTCTTCGACGGTGACGCCAGCGCCTACATCGACGGCGGCATCGACACGTCCTGGTACGACACCAACCACTATTTCCTGATCATGACCGACGCGCAGAACGTGGCACCCGCGATCGACGGCGTCAACCCGACCGTCGACCAGGCCACCGACCGCGTGCACCTGCTCGCCGGCCACCACGCCAGCATCGCCAGCGCCGACTGGCGGACGCTGACGACCGTCCTGCCGCTCGTCCTCCCCCGAGGCTGAGCGGACTCCCCGACCGGCCTCCTTCCCGCCCGGGGAGGAGGCCGGTTTCAGTTCAGGCCAGTCCGGCGAGCTTGCCGAGCACGCCGTCGTAGATACGCTTCAGCCCGCCGGGAGCGAAGGTCTTCTCGAAGAACCCGCCGATCCCGCCCGCGCCCTGCCACGTCGTCTCGATCCGCACGATGCTCTTGCCGTCCGCCTCCCGCACGGTCCACGTGGTCACCATGCTGGAGTTCGCATCTGTCTCGACGAGCGTGCCGGGCTCCGGCTCGGTCACGGTCGCCGCGACGTCGCGCACCCGCTTCGACGTGGCCTGCAGCTTCCACGTCGCCTTCGTGCCCGCACCCTTGCCGCCCTCGGTGACCGCGTAGTCGAGGTACTGCTCGGTGAGGATCTTGGGGCGGGTGTCGGCATAGTCGGCGACGAGTTCGCGCACCTTGTCCGCCGGCGCGTCGATCGTCCGTTCCGCGGTGGCCGTGACCTGAGCCATTGCACTCCCCGATTCCGTTGTCGGTCAGTCGTCGAGGGCGACTCTAACGATCAGGCGAGCCCCTGTTTCGACAGCCAGCCCTTCGCCACATCCGTCACGGTGTCACCATCGGAATCGACCTGTTTGTTCAGATCACGCAGCTCCGGCGTGGTCAGTTTGGCACTCACCGCGTTCACCGCGGCCGCGAAGTCCGGGCCGCGCTCGTCAAGCACCTTCTGGTTCACGGCCGGCACGATGTTCTCCGTCGCGACGATGTTCAGGTCGTCCTGCAGCACGGTGTAGTCCGAGTCCGCGGTGGGCGGGCTGACCGAGTCGACCGGGATCACCGTCACCGCACCGGACTTGAGCTGCTCCAGCCGCGGCCCGGCCTCCTGCACGCTCTGGAACGTGACGTTCAGCTTGTAGGTGTCCCGGAAGCCGACGAAACAGTTGGCGCGCGTGCCGCACTCCGGCGGCCCGCCGAGCACGACCTTGTCGAGCTTCTTCAGGTCGCTGATCTTGGTCAGCCCCTGCTGCTTGGCAAGGTCGGACTTGACGATGTAGGTGTTCTTGTTCTCCGCCGGCGCGTAGTTGAGCAGGCCCACGCCCGACGGCTTGAGCAGCTCGGCGAGCTTGGCGTGCTCGGAGTCCGCGTCCTTCGGGGCGTCCTGGTTGAAGCCGGTGCTGATCGCGGCGCCCTGGTACTCCGGGATGAACTGCAGCTCACCGGACTTCAGCGACGGGTACACCAACTCGCGGGAGCCGATGTTGAACTTGCGCGTCACGGGGTAGCCCTTGGCCTCGAGCGCCTGCGAGTACAGCTCGGCGAGGATCTGGCTGTCGGTGAAGTTGAACGACGCCACGACGATCGGGTTCCCGCCCTTGCCCGCCGCGGCCGACTGGTCGCTTCCGCCACCGCACGCGGCCAGCCCGAGCACCGCGGCGGCGAGCACCACTCCCGCCTTGAAGCCCCTAGTCCAGCGCATCCTGTCCTCCCAGTTCGTGTGATCGCAGCCGACCCTAGCCGGGCCCACCGACAGAAACCACATGATGAGAAATCGACTGCTCGACGATCTATGCTCGCTCGGTGCGTGCGATCGTGCTGGCCGACTCCGACCGGCCCCTGTTCGAGTGGCGGTGGGTCGAGCGCAACGCCGACAACATCCTGCAGCGGCTCGGCGAGCATCTCGCGCTGACCGCGACGGCGCTGGCGGCCGGGCTCGTCGTGTCGATCGCGCTCGCGGTGCTCTCGCTGCGGTGGCGCTGGTTCTACCCGGTCGCGCTGGCCGGCGCCGGCGCCCTGTACGTGATCCCGAGCCTCGGCGCGTTCGCCCTGCTGGTCCCGTTTTTCGGGCTGTCGTTCACCACGGCGGTCATCCCGCTCGCGACATACACGCTGCTGATCCTCCTGCGCAACATCGTCACCGGGATCCAGCAGGTGCCGGCGGACGTCCGTGAGGCGGCGGTCGGGATGGGCTTCACGAGGGCACGGTTGCTGGTCAGCGTCGAGTTGCCGCTGGCGCTGCCGGTCGTGATCGCCGGCCTGCGGGTGGCCGCGGTGACGACGATCGGCCTGGTCACCGTCACGTCGATGCTCGGCATGGGCGGGCTCGGGTTCTTCATCCGGCAGGGCATCCAGACCACCACGCCGAACCCGACCGCGATCATCGTCGGCATCGTGCTGTCGATCGCGCTCGCCGTGGTGGTGGACTTCCTGCTCTGGCTGTCGGAACGGCTGCTCGCCCCGTGGGCGCGGAAGAAGGTGCGCGCATGAGCAACATCTTTTCCGAGGCGTGGGACTGGCTCGGCGAACCAAATCGCTGGAGCTGGAGCGACCCGGCGGGCATTCCCTATCGGACTGTCGAGCACCTGAGCTTTTCCGCGCTGTCACTGGTCATCGCGGCGGCGCTGACGGTGCCGACCGCGCTCTGGCTCGCGCATTACCGGCGCGGCGCGTTCCTCGCCAGCAGTCTGGTCAACATCGGCCGCGCGATCCCGAGCTTCGGGTTGATCATCCTGTTCTGGTTCCTCGCGAGCCGGTGGGAGCTGAACACGGATTTCTGGCCGCTGCTGATCGCGCTCGTCGCGCTCGCCTTGCCGCCGCTGTTCACGAACACCTATGCGGGCGTGATCTCGGTGGACGCCGATGCCGTGGACGCCGCGCGCGGCACCGGGTACACGGAGGCGCAGATCATGTTCCGGATGGAGCTTCCGCTGGCACTGCCGGTGATCCTCGCCGGCGCGCGGGTCGCGTTCCTGCAACTGGTCGCGACGGTCGCGATCGGCGCGATCGTGAACGACGGCGGCGGCCTCGGACGGTACATTGTGGACGGTTTCGCACAGGGCCGCGCCGGCTACGGCGAGATCCTGGCCGGCGGCCTCGCGGTGATCGTGCTGGCGCTGCTGTGCGAGGGGGCGTTCTCCCTGATCACCCGGTTCGCGGTGCCGAAGGGATTGAACCTGGAGAACGCAAAGCAGCCGCAAACGCTGTGAGCTCGGGGCCCAGCGAGCGGTCCTCGTTGACGGGCGGCACGAGCGCGCCGATCCAGCGGTAGGTTTCCCGCAGTGCGGGTGCGCCCGGTTCGCTCCGCAGGGCGTGCGCCTGGTGCGCGGTGATCAGCTCGCACGCGGTGATGACGAACAGGTGGTCGCAGGCTTCGCGCAGTTGCTCGCCGGCCTGGAGGCCGAAGATCTGGACGTCCTCCTGTCCGGACGAAGTGTCGAGCGAGCCGAGCGACGCCGCGGTCGCCGACCGGCGGAGGGCGTGGAGTTCGCCGACGGCGCGCTTGTGCAGGGGCGAAAGGCCCGCCTGCGGGCCCGGATCGGGCGTGAGCTGTGCGGGCAGGCCGCTGAAGCGTTCGTCGAGCAGGCGGTGCGTCCGTTGCACGCTGATCTCGCCGAGGTGCACGAGCGCCGCGGCCACGGCGTCCATCCGCAGCCCGAGTTCGGCGGGGTGGAATCCGGCTGTGGAAACGAATTCGCCGTCGAGGAACGATGGCGAGTCGGTCGGGGCCGCGAGCGTGCGCTCAACGGCGTCGGTTAGGTCTGCGACGACGCGGCGCGCGTGCGCAATCGCTTGCGGCCCAACACGAACGGACACCGGAGCCTGCACGACCTGCCGCGCTGTGGCGCCCTCGGTCAGCACCCGGATCCGGTCGAGTACCTCGCCGAGCACCGGATCGGGTCCGGCGAGTTCGGGGCGGTAAATCCCACGTGGGGCGCCGAGTGCGTCAATGGTCAGCGCGGTCGCAAGGATCTGGAATTCGACCAGCTCCGCAGCCGTAGCCGCACGGTGGATCGCGTGCGCGGTCGCGATCGGCGCGCCCTGGATGAGAGTCATACCCTCCTTCGGGCCGGGCCGGTACGGCGGGACGCCACGGCGCGCCAACGCTTCCGCCGCAGCGAGCCCGTCGCGCATCGTGCCCAGGCCGAGAAACGTCTGGAACGCATGGGAAAGCGGGAGGATCTCGCCCGCCGAACCACTTCCGGTCGCGGGCACGGCCGGGATGAAATCGTCGTTGAGGCGGTCGGCGAGAAAGCGCACGGCGTCCGCGCTCGCCCCACTCTCCGGGGTGAGCAAACCACGTAACCGCACCGCGAACAGCGCCCGCACGTCGGCTTCCGGCAACCACGGCGGCCCGCCGACCGCCCGCCCGACGAGCAGGCGCGACTGGTGGTCGGCCTGCTGTTCGGGGGTGAGCGGGGTGTCCGCCAGCCGGCCCATGCCGGTGTTGACGCCGTACACCGGCGCATCGGTGAGCGCGGCGAGAACGATCTCACGCTGCGCGGCGACGGTCTTCAGCAGCTGGTCGTCGAGCTGGACCCGCTCACCCGCGGCGATCCGCCGGATCGCGGCGACGTCGAGATCCCCGGGAACGCGGACGATCACGCGACCGGCTTGGCGAGGCCCTCGATGACTTCGGCGCCGGGCAGCGCGGCCAGCAGTTCACCGGTCACCAGCAGCTTGCTGCCGCGGACGCCACTGCCGATCACGAGCTCGGGCGACTCGGCGACTGCCTGGTCGATCAGGATGGGCCAGTCCGCGGGCAGGCCGACCGGGGTGATGCCGCCGTACGCCATGCCGGTGAGCTGGACGGCTTCGTCCATCGGCGCGAACGACGCCTTGCGCACGTCGAGGCGCCGCTTGATGACGCCGTTGACGTCGGCGCGGGTGGTGGCGAGAACCAGCGCGGCGGCGTAGCGGATCTCGCCCGCCCGCTTGCCGGCGACGACCACGCAGTTCGCCGAGGCGGACATGGGCGAGCCGTAGGCCTCACAGAACGCGGCGGTGTCCGCCAGTTCCGGATCGATCTCGACGGCACCGGCGTCGGGGTTCGCGAGCGCGGCCAGCGCCTTGGCGACCGGCTCCGCGAGAAGGTCCGTGCGCTGCTCGGCCGGTACAACGGTCAGGGTCCCGGCGATGGTCCAGTTCCTCATGACGCTGAGGCTAGCGGGCGGCTACCAGTTCTTGCCGCCGCGCTGGACCTCGATCAGTTTCGGCCGGACGTCGACGAGGTAGACCAGCACGGCGACGATCCCGGCGAGCCAGAACAGGCTGCCCGCGCCGCCGTAGCCGAACAGGCCCATCGCCACGGTGCCGGCGCCGGTGATGGCCAGCCAGATCGGCTTGGTCTTGCGGTCCGCGGCGGTGAACGCGTCGGCCCGCTGGATGAGCGCGTGGAAGAACGCGACAAGCCCTGTGAGGGTCCCGGCGTAACCGATGACCGTCATGATCCATTGCGCGATGAGCGGCACTTGTCCAGCCTACGTCCCTTCACCCCCGCCTGACCTGTCCCCTGTGACCAGAATGCCACGAAGAGCCCGGCCCGCACACGGGGTGCGCGGCCGGGCCGTCCGGAATCGGTGCTCAGTCCTCAGTTTTGGGCGCGGCGGCGGGCTTCTTCGGCGCCTTCGCCGGGGTCGTCTTCGGCTTGGGGGCCACGGCCTCCTCGACGTCCTCGATCTTCTCGGCGACCACTTCGGCGTCCACGGCCGCCTTGTCGCCCTCGGTGCGGGTCTTCTTCGCGGCCAGGCCCAGGACCTCCTCGACCCGCTCGCGGGCGTCGGTGCCGACACCTTCCAGCTGGTCGATGACGGCCTTCACGCGCGGCTCGGCGACGAACTTGTCCCACGCCTGCTCACCGTTCTCGGCGAGCCTGTTGTACAGCTTGAGCGCGGCCTCGGTGTACTCGTCGATCAGCTTCCGCAGCTCCGCCGGGTCCAGCTTCTCGCGCAGCGAGGTCACGTCGGTGGGCAGCTCCTCGAAGTTCTTGCGCGCCGCCTCGCTGCCTTCGGTGACCCGCTCACGGGCCTTGCCGACCACGTCGGCGACGGCCTGGCCGGCCAGGTTGCCCGCGCCCAGCGCGGCGAGCAGCGGGGTGCGGAGCTGCTCCACAGCGGTGTTCACGGCCTTGCGCACGTCATCGGTGCTCGTCATGGTGCTCACTCTCCTCAGGAGGAAGTTCTGTCGGGTGGTTGTTCTCTCGACGGAAGGACCCGTACACGTCGAGCAGCACCTGCTTCTGCCGCTCGGTGAGCGCGGTGTCCGCGCGGATCGCGTCCGGCACGGGCCCGCCGGCGGGTTGGTCGAGAATGCCGGCCTGCACGTACAGCGCCTCCGCGGAGATCCGCAGCCCCTTGGCGATCTGCTGCAGGATCTCGGCGCTGGGCCTGCGGACCCCGCGTTCGATCTGGCTCAGGTACGGGTTCGACACCCCGGCGAGCTTCGACAGCTGCCGCAACGAGATCTTCGCGTTGTTGCGTTGCTGGCGGATGTACTCACCGATGTCCGAAGCGATGCTGCCGACTTTCTCGATCGGCCCAGCCTGCGAGCTGGTGAGGTTGTCTCCCTCGTCTGCCATCCGGCTCATCTCCTCGCGACATCTCTTACGGTACCCGCGAGTGCTAGCTATTGCAAGCGCCCTGCATGCAACCATCGGGTGACCTTGCCTCGAACCAGGAGATCGCCTGGTCCACCGCCATTTCCACGGTCACGGAGGTGGTGTCGAAGAGCTGGACGGACGGGTGGAAGGTACCCGCGTGCTTGCGGAGCCAGTCGGTGAATTCGAGGGTCTCCGCGATGCGCGGCTCGTCCCATTGCCGCCACGCGGGCCGTGCGCGCAGACGCCGCGCGAGCACCTCGGGCTCGGCGACGAGGGCGAGGTAGTGGATCTCCGAGAACAGCGCACGTTCCGGCAGGTTCTCGAATTCGGGCGGCACGACGGTGCCGCACAGCACGACCGGCCGGCCGTTCTGCCCGATCATGGCGGCCATCCGCAGCCAGGTGGCGCGGAACTCGGGGTGGCCGTTGACGTCGTCGCGCAGCCCGCCGGTCCACAGCACGTCCTGTTCGAGCACCACCGCGCGACCACCGAGTCGCTCGGCGAGCGCCGGGCCGACCGTCGACTTCCCGCCGCCGCTGGGCCCGGTCAGCGCGAACAGCGGCAGCCGCCGGAACGGCCAGCGGTGACCGCAGCGGGCGCACACCCTCGTCGGTCCGTCGACGATCGGCGCTTCCGCACGGTCACCGCAGGCCGGGCAGATCCGCGGGTCGAGCATTTAGTCGAACAGGTTCTCGAGAAAACCGCGCCGGCGATGCCCGCCGTGATACGGCCGGGGCGAGTCGTCGTACCCGCCGCCGTAGGGCCGGGGTGAGTCGCGGTAACCGCCACCGCGATACGGCCTCGGCGAATCACCGTGGTCACCCCGGTACGGCGGCGGCGAGCCGTAGTAAGCACTTTCCGCGCCCGCGATCTGCTCCAGCTCACCGCGGTCGAGGAAGATCCCCCGGCATCCCTGGCACTGTTCGATGTGCACGCCGTTCTTGTCGACGGTACGCATGACGTTCTGACATTTCGGACAAATCACCCCGCCAGGGTACGCACGTCAGCAAGCACAGAGGCAGAACGGATGTCCGTCCGGGTCCGCATACACGTGAAAGGTCTCGTGCGAGTCGTCGAGCAGCTTCGCGCCCAGCGCCAGCGCGCGCTCGCGACCGGCCGCCAGATCGTCGACCCGCAGGTCGAGGTGCAGCTGTTGCGGCACATCCTGACCAGGCCATTGCGGCGCCCGGTAATCGTCGACGCGCTGGAACGAGATCATCACGCCGCCGGGGCCGGACAGGTCGGCCCAGTACGCGTCGCCGTCCTGGTTCAGCTCGGGCTGCCCCCAGTCGAGCAGCGCGCCGTAGAACTCGCCGAGCAGCTTGGGGTCGGGACAGTCCAGGACGACAGTGCCGAAGGTCGGTACCGCACTCATACTCCGCTCCTTTCGATAACCAGCGAAGCGAGTATGCGGGTTATGTCGTACGGGCACAACCGGCATCCGGCTTACACTGGTTAGGTGGCCGGTTCATCCGCGGATGCCTCGCTCGTCGTGGACTTCCTCAACACCGTCGACGTCGAAGAGGGCACCGACCTGCTGAACCAGGCCGCGAACTGGCACGAGTGGGCGAAGGAGCGCGGGCTGTCCCCGGACGCACTGCGGACGGTGCGCACCGCGCGCGACGCGTTGCGCGCGGCGGTCGGCGATCCGGACGCGAAGGCCGCGCCGCTCGTGGTGCCCGTGCACATCGAACTCACCGCCGGCGCGCCGACGCTGTCCGCGCCGGGTGCGCTCGGCGCGGTGCTGGCGGCCGCGACCCGCTTGGCGGTACTCGGCGAGTGGGATCGCGTCAAGATCTGCCCGGCGGACGACTGCCGGTGGGCCTTCTTCGACGAGTCGCGCAACCGTTCGCGGACGTGGTGCTCGATGCGCGTCTGCGGGAATCGCGAAAAGGCACGGGCCTGGCGGGAACGCCGGTAACCCCCGAACGAGTTACCCACAGAAGACCCTGTGGATAACTACCCGATCTGTGGACAACCTGCCGAAGTCGCAGGTCAGAGTCGGTGGAAAGAATCACCCGAGCGGCCGAGTGACTTACCCCTGTGGATAGGGCACACGGTCTGCTAGCGTGAAACTCGTATTTCACTGAGAAAACCGACCAGGGCGGTGACAGTGGCCGGAAAGTCTGCCTGCGAAGCCGTGGCCGTGTCCGCGCCGGCGGCCGAGCTGGGTGAGTCGCCGCTGTGGACCGACGGCATCGGACTGCGATGGCTCGACGTCCCCGGCCAACGGCTGCACACGCTCGATCTCGACGGCCGGCACAGTTGTGTCGCCTTGTCGACTCGGGTGACCGCAGTGGAACTGGGGCCGGGCGCGGAATTGCTCGCGGTGACAACGCACGGGTTCGCTTGGCTGGATCCCGCGACCGGCCACGCCGAGCAGTTCGCCTCAGTCGTCGTGGAACCGGTGTCGATGAACGACGGCGGTATCGATCCGAAAGGCCGATGCTGGGCCGGATCCGCCGTCCGCGACGGAAGCCGGCGCGGCGCGCTCTACCGCCTCGACGGTCGCGAACTCACCACGCACGTGGAGCGGCTCGCGATGTCCAACGGGATCGACTGGTCACCCGAGGGCGACGAGCTGTACCACGTCGACAGCACCGCCGGGACGGTCACGGCCTGGGAGTTCGACCTGGAGTCCGGCGAGCTGGGGCGCCCGCGCCTGCTGCGCCAGGTGCCCGCGGAGACCGGCCTGCCGGACGGGCTGACCGTCGACGAGGACGGCGGCGTCTGGCTGGCAGTCTGGGGATCGGGACAGGTGTGGCGACTCGACCCGGCGACCGGCGACCGGACCGCGATCGTCGACGTACCAACGAAATGTCCGACGAGCTGCGCGTTCGGCGGCGCCGATCTGTCCACTTTGTACATTACGACGGCGGACACCGATGGCACCGGCGGCCTGCTGTACACCGCCGAAGTGCCGGCCCGGGGTCTTCATCCCCATCGCTTCTCCGGAGGTACCCGATGCGCGTAGCACTCGTGACCGGCGCGTCCCGCGGGATCGGTGCAGCCTCGGCGCGCCGGCTGGCCCGGGACGGCATGGCCGTGGCGATCAACAGCTATCCCGACGGGGAGATGCTCGCGCAGGCCAAGGAAGTCGCGGAGGACATCCGGTCGGCGGGCGGCGAGGCCGTCGTGTTCGCCGCCGACATCGCGGACGCCGAAGCGGTCGACGAGATGTTCACCGACTGCGAGCAGCAACTCGGGCCGGTCGGCGCGCTCGTGCTGAACGCCGCCGCGACCGGACGGCTGCCGTGGGACGAGATCGCCGAAGACGCCTGGGACAAGGTGTCCGCGGTCAACCTCAAGGGCGCGTTCCTGTGCTCCCGCCGCGCGTTCGGTGGTTCGCGCGGGCAGGACGGCGGCGCGATCGTCACTCTCAGCAGCGTGCACGCGAAAATCGGCGCACCACAGTCCCTGCACTACTCGACGACGAAGGCCGGGATCCTCGGCTTCACCCGCGGGCTCGCCCGCGAACTCGGCCCGCGCGGTATCCGCGTCAACGCCGTGATGCCGGGCGCGATCCAAACCGAGGAAGAGCTGGAATCCTTCCCCGACCAGGAAGAAGTCCGCCGGCGTGTGCTGGACAACCAGATGCTGCAGCGCCGCGGCCTCGCCGACGACATCGCCGCCACGGTCAGCTTCCTGCTCAGCCCGGACAGCGGCTTCATGACCGGGCAGACCCTCTGCGTCGACGGCGGCTGGGTGCTCCTTTAGAAGATCGCTTGCGCCACCGAATAAATCACCAGGCCCGCGAGCGCACCGACGACCGTGCCGTTGATGCGGATGAACTGCAGATCGCGGCCGACCTGGAGTTCGATCTTGCGCGAGGTCTCCTCGGCGTCCCAGCGCTCCACGGTGTCGGTGATGATCGTGGTGATCTCACGCGAGTAGTGAGTGACCACATAAGCGGCCGCACCCTCCAGCCAACCGTCCACTTTGGACCGTAGCTCGTCGTCGGCGACGAGGCGTTCGCCCAGGGAGATCAGGCCGTCGCGCACGCGCAGCCGCAGTTCGCTCGACGGGTCCTCGGCCGCGGCCAGCAGCATGCCCTTCGCGGTGGTCCACGCCGAGCCGATCAGCCGCTGCACGTCGGGATGGTTCACGACCTGCTGCTTGACCTGCTCGGCCCGCGCCATCGTGTCCGGGTCCTTCTGCAGGTCCTGCGCGAACTCGCCGAGGAACTTGTCCACCGCAAGCCGCATCGGGTGGTTCACGTCGGTCTTCACCGCCCACGCGAACGACAGCACCTCGCCGTACACCTTGTCCGCGAGCATCGCGTCGACGAACTTCGGCGACCAGCTCGGTGCCCGGTCCGACACCACGCGCAGCACGGTGGAGTGGTTGTCGCGCACCCACTCGTACGCGCGGTCGCAGATCAGGTCCACCAGCTTGTAGTGCGCCCCGTCGGCGAACACCTGCTCCAGCAGCTTGCCCAGCGGCGGCCCCCATGGCTGGTCGAGCAGCCGCTTGACCACGGCACTCTCGAGCACGGCCTGCACGTCTTCGTCCCGCAACACCGTGACCAGGCCGCGCACGAGCGTCGCCAGCTCGGAGGTCACGCGCTCGGCGTTGTCGCGCTGCGCGACCCACTCGCCGAGCCGCCGCGTGACACCGGCCCGGCGGAGCTTGTCCCGGATCACCTGTTCCGACAGGAAGTTGGTGCCCACGAAGTCGCCGAGGCTGTCGCCCAGTGCGTCCTTCTTGTTCGGGATGATCGCGGTGTGCGGAATCGGGATCCGCAGCGGATGGCGGAACAGCGCTGTCACGGCGAACCAGTCGGCCAACGCGCCGACCATGCCGGCCTCCGCGGCCGCCCGCACATACCCGACCCAGCCGGTCCAGCCGGCGGCCTCGGCCCAGCTCGTCAGGGCGAACACGACCGTCGCCCCGAGCAGGAAGGACAGGGCGACGAGCTTCATCTTCCGCAATCCGCGCCGTTTGGCCTGCTCAGCGGCCAGGCCACCGGGCGGGTCGGCGAGGGTTGTTTGCTCCACACCCCCATTGTCCGTGAGGATCGTCAATTATGCGTGTACCTGCCCTCATCCCCCGGTTGCGACCCTTCAGCTCGACCATCTTCGCCGAGATGACAGCGCTCGCGGTGCGGACCGAAGCGATCAACCTCGGTCAGGGTTTCCCGGACACCGACGGCCCCACGGGAATGCTCGACGCCGCGAAGAACGCCCTGTACGGCGGGGCGAACCAGTACCCGCCGGGCCCCGGCCGCGCCGAGCTGCGCGCCGCGATCGCCCGGCACCGGACGCGCTACGGGCTCGAGTACGACCCGGACACCGAGGTCCTGGTCACGGCCGGTGCGACGGAGGGCATCACCGCCGCGGTACTCGCGCTCACCGAGCCCGGCGACGAGGTGCTCGTGATCGAGCCGTACTACGACTCCTATCCCGCGGCGGTCGCGATGGCCGGCGCGACCCGACGGACCGTGCCGCTGGCGGCGGGTCAGGACGGGCGATTCGTCCTCGACGTGCACGCACTGCGGGCCGCGGTCACCCCCGCGACCAGGGCGATCCTGGTCAACTCCCCGCACAACCCGACCGGCACCGTGTTCACCGCGCCCGAGCTGTCGGCGATCGCGGAACTCTGCGTGAAGAACGACCTCATCGCGATCACCGACGAGGTGTACGAGCACCTGACCTACGACGGCGCCGAGCATCGCCCGCTGGCGACCTTCCCCGGGATGCGCGAGCGGACGGTGTCGGTCTCCAGCGCGGGCAAGACGTTCAACTGCACGGGCTGGAAGATCGGCTGGGTCTGCTCGACCCCCGAGCTGGTCAACGCGGTGAAGGCGGCGAAGCAGTTCATCACGTTCGTCTCCGGCGGCCCGCTGCAGCCGGCGGTCGCTTACGCGCTCGACCACGAGCTGCCCTGGGTCGACGGACTGCGGGAATCGTTGGCGGGCAAGCGTGACCGGCTCTCGGCGGGATTGGCGGAAGCCGGATTCGCGGTGCACCCGAGTCTCGGCACGTATTTCGTCTGTGCGGACGTACGGCCGTTGGGCTATTCGGACGCGACGGAGCTCGCCTGGCAGCTGCCGGAACGGGTCGGGGTGGTCGCGGTACCGGTCAGCGTGTTCACCGACCACCCGGACGAGTGGAAGCACTTGCTGCGGTTTGCTTTCTGTAAGCGTGACGAGGTCCTCGACGAGGGCATCAAACGCCTGCACAAGCTGCGCTAAGCGTGGTCGTACCCCTGTTTCTCGAGCGCCCGGCGGAGGCGATCGAGCGCGCGGCGGCGTAGCGGGCCGACCGAGCCTGGCGGAATGCCCAGCTTGACGGCGATTTCCGCGTGGGTGAGCCGGGCGTCACCGGCGAGCAGGTGGATCAGCTCGCGATGCCGCCCCGGCAGCCGCTCGATTGTCTGCCACAGCACGCGATCCCGTTCGGCCGCCAGCAGCGCGTGCTCGGGTGAGCGCGCCGGCCCGGCCGGATCCTGGTCCGCACAAGGGATTTCCCGCCGGCGGGCGGTCAGCGTGTGCAGGGCCTGGCGGCGGGCCGTCGTCGCGAGCCAGGCCGGCAGGCGCGCCGGGTCGCGCAGTCCCGCCGGCAGCTGCGCGAGTTTGAGCCAGGTGCTCTGGCAGACGTCGAACGCGTCGGCGTCGGCGAGCCGGTAGGACCGGGCAATTCCCAGTACCAGCGCGGAAAGCGCGCGTACCAGAACGCGCCACGCCCCTTCGTCCCCGCTGGACGCGCGGTCGAGCAGGTCGCCGAAATCGAGCTGGGCCATGGTTCTCGTCTCCGTCCTGCCGATCGGCCACTCCACGTATTTCGGACGCGACGCATCGCGACACGGCTCCGGGAAAACACTGGTCAGCGGCAAGTTGAGTAGTCGTACTCAGCGACAGCACCGGATCCGGCCGGCGGAAGGCGATACCCAGAGTGATCGTTGTCTGGTTAGATGCACGCAAGCCGGTGGCTCTGTTCGGCCGTCTGGGGTGGATCGAACGCTTTCGAGATGAAACACTCGCCAGCGATGCTAGAAATGGCCGGGTTCCGCACGGCGGATGACCAGGTCGAACACTGCGTCGACAAGATCAACTCAGGATTCGCCCGGACTGGACCGAGGCCCGGATGGTGGTGATGGCGGTGAGGGATGTGGAGGTCACGCACCGCGCCGTCCCGCCATGGGGCAAGGTGCTGCTGGCCGCGGGCTTCGCGCTCGCCGGCTGGCTCCTCGCCGGATTGCTCGGCGGCGCCACCGCCTCGGCCGATGAGGCACCCCAGGGCAATCCGCCCAGCACGACACAGCCGACCGGGCTCCTCGGCGGGTTGCTGAACACCACGCTGACGACCCTGACCGGCACCATCAACCAGGTGACCAGCACAGTCGCCACCACGGTGCAGGCGACCGTCGGCACGGTCACCGGCACCGTCGACACCCTCACCAGCACGGTGACCGGCACGACCAACTCCATCGTCGCGCCGGTCACGTCGACGCTCATCGCACCCACGACGACGCCGGCCTCGAAGCAGCCCGAAACCACGACACGGACCCGCGTCGACACCGTCGCGCCGCAGCAGCCCGTGGCGGCCGCCGTCCGGCCGGCTCCCAAACCCGAGCCCGCCGCGGTGACCGCCGCAGCCCAGCCGGCCATCAAGCACAAGCAGCAGCCGGCACGGCCTGCCGCCGTGGCGCCGAAGCCGCAGGCACCCGTGCCCGAGCACACGGTGCAGGCGAAACGCACCCCACCCGCGCCGGTGCCGAGCGCGCCGGGCGGGCAGTCCTGCAGCACCGTCGCGGCGCATGACGCCGGCGGCAACTCCAAGCACCACCTGGCGATTCTCGACGCCCGCACCGACGCCGCGCACCTGGCGCCGATCGGTGTTCCCCGCGGGCACGCGCAGGTCGACAACAGCCGCGAAGCGGCGCTGCCGACCACCTCTCCCGACTGACCCCACCTCGGTTCCGCGGGTGACCCACACCCAAAACAAGATCAACTTCACTGGGTTCCGAGGGCTTTCTCATGCACACCACCAAGCTTCCCGACCGGCCGACCACGTCAGGCCGGTTCGGGCTCCGGTCCCGGCGACGCGCTGCCCCCGTGGCGCCGGGACCCGCAGGCACGCGTCGGACCGTGCTCACCGCGCCGAGCACGGCACCGATGCGCGCCTAGCCGCGGCGTCCGCCGGCACGTCGAGGGGCGGTGCCGGCGGACCGACCGCGGCGAAACGACAGCCGGTGCGCCGGGTGAACCCACCTGGCGCACCGGCTGTTCTCATGTCACCGGGCGAGCAGGTACTCCCACGACCACGGCGCCGGGGGCCACGTCCTGGGTGACCACGGCGCCTGCGCCGACCACGGCGTCCGCGCCGACCACCACCCCCGGCAAAATGACCGCGCCCGCACCGAGGAACGTCCGGGGCTCCAACACCACCCCACCGCAAACCGTCGTCAACGGACTCAGCGACGCGTAGTCCCCGATGACCGCGTCGTGGCCGATCACCGCATTCGCATTGACGAAGACATGCCGTCCGAGCACGGAATCCGCTTGAATCCGGACCCCGGCCATGATGAGACATCCCGGCCCCAGCGAAACTCGGGATTCGAGCGAGGAATTCGGATGCCGCAGCAACGCCGGTTCAGCACCGTGGCCCGAAGCGAATTGGTCGAGTCGCTGGCGCACCGACGGTTTCGCAATGCCGATCGTGTAGTTCGCATCAAGCTCGGCCAGACAGTCGTCGTCGCCGATCACGGGAATCCTCGAGCTCGGCTCCCGATCGAGAAAACCGACGATCTCATGGATGCGGCGACGGCCGTTGATGTCGTCGACGAGGGCCGGAAGTTGACGAGCAAGGCCACCGGCACCGAACACGACAAGTGCACGACGTCGCTTGGTTCTGAACATGGATCGGGTACCACCCAGCGTGCGTCCTGGTCGGCGACATCACCAGTGTTGCCTGGTTTCGCCGCCATCCTGAACAGAGCCGACTTGCACCGGCTGTTCTCATGTCACCGGAACGACATTCGCCTCGCCGCGGACGGATGCGGCGGCGAGGCTGATCCGCCGCATGGCTTCGTCGAGACGGTCGGGTGGCTGCGAGAACGGCAGCCGGATCCAGCGTTCGAGGCCGCCGTTCGCGGCGAACCGGGAACCTGGCGCCAGCAGCACACCCCGGCTCGCCGCGGCGACCGCGAGCCGGGTGCTCATCGGCTCGGGAAGCTTGCACCACAACCAGAATCCGCCGTCCGGAAACCGGAACGTCCACTCTGGACAGTGCTCGCGCACCGCGGCCGCCAGCGCGTCCCGTTGCGTGCGAACGGTTTCGCGTCGCCGGCGCAGCGGCTCGGGGTCGATGAGCAGCTCCGACAACACGAGCTGCTCGAACACCGGCGAACCGAGATCGCTGCCATACCTCGCCGAGGACAGCCGGGACAGCAAATCCTCCGACGCCCGCATCCAGCCGATCCGCAGCCCGCCCCAGTACGACTTCGACGAGCTGCCGACGAGGATCGACCAGTCACCGGCGGCGAACGGCCTTGGTGCGACGGCATTTCCGAAGTCCAACTCGACGAGCGTCTCGTCGACGACGACGGGTGTGCGCGCCTTCGTCAGCAGCGCCGCGAGCCGTTGCCTGCCCTCGTCGTCCATCCGCAGGCCGGTCGGGTTGTGGAAGTCCAGGATCAGGTACGCCAGCCGCGGGGCCGCCTGGCGCAGCGCGGCCTCGATGCCCTCGAAGTCCCAGCCGTCCCGGTCCAGCGCGACCGGCACCGGCAGCGCGTGCGCGGCACGGATCGCCTCCAGCGCGTTGGGATACGTCGGCTGCTCGACCAGCACACGGTCGCCGGGGCCGGCGATCATGCGCAGGGCCAGCACGAACGCGTGGTGCGCGCCGTTGGTGATCATGATCTGCGTGGGTGAGGTCGGCAGCCCGCGATCGGTGTAGCGCTGGGCGATCCGCTCCCGCAGCGTGACCAGGCCGCGCTCGCCGTAACCGGTTCCGGCGAACTCGTCGACCAGCTTGCGCCGCGCGGCGTCGACCGCGGCTGTCATGCCGGGAGCGGCGGGCGCGGACGCGCACACGAAGTCGATGTCGTCGGTGTCCGGTGTGGACCGGATCGGCGCGCTGCCCCCACTGCTCGGCGACGTGATCCACGAACCGGCGCCGCGGCGGCTCGCGACCAGGCCGGCCTCACGCAACCGGTCCAATGCGGCACCGATCAACGTGCGGCTCGCGCCGAGCGCGTCGGCGAGCTCGCGCTCGGCGGGCAGCTGGGTGCCGATCGGCAGGTGACCGTCGAGCACCTGCAGTTCGATCGCGGACGCCAGCGCGACCGCGCCTTGGCGCGAGCCGCGGCGCCACGACCCCAGCAGGACGGCCAACCGCTGGCCCGAGATCCGACCGCCGATGTTCATAAGACCAATACTTGCATATTGGCTCTGGATTGACAGTCCAATGCCACGGAGGATCAAGGAGTGGCTTCGCTCGAACTCGACCCGGTGCGCGTGACCGTCAGCCCCTGGCGCCGCTTCCCGCAACTACTGCTCGGCCTCGCGCTCTACGGCGCGAGCATGGCGATGATGACCAGGGCCGGCCTCGGCCTCGACCCGTGGGACGTGCTGCACGACGGGCTCACGAAACGCACCGGCCTCACGTTCGGCACCATCGTCGCGATCACGTCGGTCGCCGTGCTGCTGCTGTGGATCCCGTTGCGGCAGCGGCCGGGCGTCGGCACCGTACTCAACGTCGTCGTCATCTCGATCACCGTGGACCTCGTGCGCGCGGTACTGCCGCCACAGCACAGCCTCTGGGCGCAGATCCCGCTGCTCGTCGGCGGTGTCGTGCTGAACGGACTGGCCACCGCCGCGTACGTCGGCACGCGGCTCGGGCCCGGTCCGCGGGACGGCCTGATGACAGGACTGACCGCGCGGACCGGGTTTTCGGTCCGGGTGGCGCGCACGGCGATCGAGGTCGCCGTGCTGGCGGCGGGCTGGCTACTCGGCGGGAGCGTCGGACTGGGGACCGTGCTCTACGCCGTCACGATCGGCCCGCTGACGCAGGCCTTCCTACCGCTGGTGGTGTGGCGTCACCGCGCGGTCAGGAACTGATCGGGCCGCAGCGCCCGCGACACGATCCGGGTGTCGCCGAGCCAGCCGTAGAAGCCCTGCCCGTACTTGCCGCCACCCTGGGTGCCACCGATCGCGAACGGCTTGCCGACCGTGCTGATGCCGTTCGAGTCGAGGCCCGCGTTGCGCGCGATCTTCGAGCCGTCGACGTAGACCGACGTGTGGTGCCCGTCGTTGACGACCGCGATGTGCGTCCAGCGGCCGGGCGGCAGGGCGTGGCTCCAGCAGGTCGGGTCGTCGTTCTGGTTCACCGGGTAGACGACGAACTGCAGGAAGCGCTCGGACGTCACGTTGAGGCTGCACGGCGCGTCGTCCTGGGACCAGCCGCCGTCCTTGCCCGCGTCACCGGCACGGCCTTCCCAGCTGAAGATGCCCATCCACGCGTGGTCGCCCACGAACGGCTCCGGCAGCTTGATGAACGTTTCGAGGGTGTACCCGCCCTGGAACTTCATCGTCGCCAGCGGCGCGCTCGCGCTCGTGTGCAGCACGGCGCCGCGGTCGTGGGCGCCGTCGAAGCGGAGGCTGCCGTGCGCGGGCTGCGCCTCGTGGTACTCGGCGGAGTACTTCAGCACCTCCGGACCGCTGGCGCCGATCCGCTGCACCGCCAGGTCGTTGCCCCTGCCGGACAGGTCAGGCGCGGCGGTGGCGGCGTCGCCGTCCTTGCCCTCGAAGCGCCAGTACGCGACGGTGCCGGGAACCAGCACCGCGCGCGGCGGCAGTGCGGGGATCGGCTTGCCGGGGAACCGCTGGTGGAAGTCGATCTCGATGGTGAAGCGGTCGACGTCGCCGCTCAGCTCGCGGGTCTCGGCTTCGAGCGTGGACGGGTTCCGCTTCGACAGCAGCCACGGCGAGAACGTCTCGACCTCGATGGCGTTGCGGGCCAGGTCGAACGTGTAGTACCGGATCATGCCGGCGCCGCCGTAGTAGCGGTCCTGGTAGTTGGTGATGTGCAGGTGCACGGGGTTGCCGTGGTCGTTGGTCTGCACCGTGCGCGCGGCCGGCCAGTAGTGGCCGCCCATCGCGAGGAAGATCTGGTCGTAGCGGCGGATCAGGCCGTCCCACATGTGCCGGCCGTTGTCCGAGATCGTCGCGCTGCCGTCGTCGTTCGGCCAGACGATGTCGTGCGTGGTGAGAATCGTCGGTACGCCGGGGTTCTGGTCGAGCACCTGCCGCGCCCAGGCCAGCCCCTTGTCGGAGGTACGCCAGTCCAGCGCGAGCACGAGCCACGTGCGCCCGCCCGCGCGGAAGGAGTGGTACGTGTTGTAGCCGTCCGGGGAGGCGCCGCGGAACGTGTCGGACCGGGCGAACCGGCGCGGGCCGAACGTGCGCAGGAAGGGCGTGTCGCCGCGCTGGTCGTCACCGGACACGTCGTGGTTGCCGCCGAGCACGCTCCACGGCAGCTTGCCGTCGATGGCGCGGAACACCGGGTCGGCCGAGGCCATCTCGGCTTCGGTGCCGTGCTCGGTGACGTCGCCGAGGTGCGCCAGGAACACGATGTTGTCCTCCTGCCGCTGCCGCAGCAGGTATCGCAGCGACTCACGCACCGGCTCGGGATCGGTGCCGCCCTCGTCGAAGAGGTACTGGGTGTCCGGCATGACCGCGAGCGTGAACCGCGCCGCGGCCGGGTCGGCGGGACCGGATGTCGCCTCGGTGGCCTCGGCGGTGGTGCCACCGAGGAGCAGCGAGGACGCCGCCACCGCGGCGGGGGTGCCGACCGCGGCCTGCAGCAGTGCGCGGCGACCGAGACCGCGGGATCTGGGGGGCTGATCCATGACCTTTTTCCTCCTATGTCTGGAATCGGCCCCAGTGTCGTGATCATGGCTGGCCCGGCGGTGAAGCGAGGCGGAACGTTCAGGAAAGGGCGGCCCGCAACTTGGGTGCGTCCACGTCGAAGCGGGCCAGCACGTCGGCGGCGGGTCCGCGCAGCACGGTGAGCGCGACGAGGATGTGCTCGGAGCCGAGGTTCTTCTCGCCCCGCTCGACCACCTCGCGCAGGGTCAGCTCCAACGTCCGCTTCATGTCGTCGGCGAAGGGGAGGTGCCCGGCCTTCTTGTCGCGGCTGGTTCCGGCGAGTGCGCCCGGGCCGTGGAGCTCCTCGATCCGGTCGATGATCTTGTCGACGTCGATGCCGAACTCGCCCAGCGCCTCGGCGTCGGCCTCGCTGATCCCGGCGCGGCGGCGGACCCGGGCGGCCTCCGCGACGACTTCGTCGATCGGGACGCCGAGTCTGATCAGCAGTCGCGCGGCAGCACTCTCCCGCCCGCGAAGCAGCGCGACCAGCAGGTGAAGTGGCGTGACCTCCGGGGCACCGACCTCGGTCGCGTCTCGGTGCGCTTCGACGACGACCTCGCGGGCGTCCTTCGTGAACCTCTCGAACATCAGTTGCCTCCATGCTTCTTGTGCACGGCCTGCCGGCTCACCCCGAGCTCGGCCGCGATCTCCTGCCAGGACCAGCCGTGCCTGCGCGCACTGCGCACCTGCACGACTTCGAGTTGCTCCAGCAGCCGCCGCAGGGCGGCGACGGCCCGCAACCCCACCCGGGGATCGCGGTCGCCCGCGCGGGCGGCCAGGTCGGTTGCCTCAGTCATGATGTCAACATAGGTTGACACCGCGGCGGTGTCAACTTTGGTTGACAGACTGCTAGGCCTGGAGGTGCAGGCTGTTTTCCATGGCCGCGAAGGCGCGTCGCACACAATCGGGCAGTTCGCCCGCAGTGCAGGAGGGCAGCCACTCGTCCAACGCACAGCGCCAGGTAGCCACGCAGAACTCGATGAGCAGTCGCAGTTCGAGACTGCGCTGGTCGCCGAGCCGGTGTGCGATCTCCGACTGGATCTCCGCACAGTGCCGCAAGGAATATCCGTTCAGCGACGGCGACTGCTCGATCAGCCTGAGCGTGACCGGGAAGCGCCGGTACCAGTTCTCGTCCATGCGGTCGAGGGTGGCCAACATCGCGTCGCGGAAGACATCCGCGAGCGACCCGGATTTTTCCGTCGCATCCAGCACGTCGAGATAGGCGCTCCAGAGTTCTTTGACGGCGGTGAACGCCACGTCTTCCTTCGAGCGGAAGTTGCGGAAGAAGGTCCGCTTCGACACCTCGACCGCATCGAGCAGCGCGTCGAGAGGCGTGGTGTCGAACCCGCGCTCGCTGAACATCGAGAGCGATGTTTCCACCAGGGCCTGGTGGGTGCGCATCTTCTTCCGTTCGCGCAGGGTGGCGGGCTGCCCAGAGGTCGTCATCATGGTCAGTCTATCGAACGGGCTCCCACGAAGCATATGCTTCAGTGAAGCAAACGCTACACAGTGGCACATTAAGGCGAAGGAGATCCGACTGTGCGTGCCCTCGTTGTCGACCACACCGCGAAAGCGCACCTCTCGCCGGCCCAGGTCGCAGACCCGGTACTCGCGCCCGGCGAGGCGCTGGTGCAGGTCGAAGCGTTTTCGCTCAACTACGGCGAGGTCGTCGGCGCCACCAACCCGGACACTCCGGACGGCGCCGTGATCGGCTGGGACGCGGCGGGCGTAGTGGCGCAGGCGGCGGCCGACGGATCAGGCCCTGCCGCGGGGACCCCGGTGGTCACGCTGGGCGAGGCCGGTTGGGCCGAGCTGCGGGCGGTCCCGGCCACCCGGCTCGGTATCGTACCGGACGGCGCCGATTTCGGTGCCATCAGCACGATTCCCGTTGCCGGTCTGAGCGCCCTGCAGGTGCTGCGCCGCATGGGGCAACTCCTCGGGCGACGGGTGATGATCACCGGCGCTTCCGGTGGTGTCGGCCGCTACGCGGTGCAGCTCGCCGCTCGTGCGGGCGCGGAGGTCGTGGCGATCAGCGGGAACCCCGCCCGGGAACGCGGGCTGAAATCGCTGGGAGCGCACGAGGTGTACACCGATCCGGCCGAGGTCGGCCGGCCGGTGTTCGCGGTGCTGGACAACGTCGGCGGCCGGCAACTCGTGGACGCCTTCGCCGCGCTGCAGGCCGGCGGTGTGCTGGTGAGCGTCGGCCGGTCGTCCGAGGCGGACGCCGTCCTCCCGCCCAAGGCCTTGCAGGGCACCGACGGACGACACGACCGGTCGATCCGCACTTTCTTCCTTTTCGCCGACCCCACCACCGACTTCTCCGCCGACCTGACCTGGCTGGCCGCCGAGGTGGCCGCCGGCCGCCTCGATCCCGGAATCAGCTGGCGCGGCCCGTGGACCCGCTACGACGAGGCGGCCCAAGCCCTGCTCGACCGCCGCCTGCACGGCAAAGCGGTGCTGGACGTCGCCTGAGCGAGCGTCACCTTGCGGAATCCCGCGAAGCGGAGACCGTGCACGTACCCTCGGAGACCGTGCCCACGATCAAGGTCGCCGAGCAGGCGGGTGTCGGTATCGACGGACTACCCAGGCCGACCGAGGATCACGTGATCGTGCTGGACAACGCGGTGGTGCTGCTCGACGGCGCGACCGCGCCGAGGCCCGACCTGCCGGCGGGTGGCTGGTACGCCGGCCTGCTCGCGGCAGCGCTGGCCGACGTGCTGCGGGCGAAACCGGACGAGGAACTGCGCGCGCTGCTGTCCGTCGCCATCGCCGAGGTGGCACAGGCCCACGGGCTGCGCGCGGGTGCCTCGCCGTCCAGCACGGTGGCGATCCTCCGGTGGGGCAACGATTTCGTCGACGGGCTCGTGCTCGCGGACAGCCCGATCGTCGCGTTCGGTCCGGGCGGTGCGGATCCGCTGACCGACGACCGGCTGGCCCGGCTGCGGCTCGCGGGGTACCTCAACACCACGGCCGACGTCCAGGCGCTGCGCAACAAGCCAGACGGGTTCTGGGTGGCCGAGGCGGATCCGGACGCGGCGGCACACGCGTTGTGTCGCAGTTGGCCGCGTGATGGGGTCGACGCCGTGCTGCTCGCTTCGGACGGTGTGTCCGTCGCGGTCGACGACTACGGGATCTTCGACTGGCCGCACGTCCTGACCACCGCTCGCGATCATGGGCTGCTGTCCGTTCTCGAAGCGGTGCGCACGGCCGAGAGCGCTGATCCGGACGGGGAGCGATGGCCGCGCGCGAAGCGGCATGACGATCAAGCGCTCGTGCTGGTCGACTTCGCCGCGCCGCCCGATTAGACCGATCGGACCAACGGGCGTATCTGCGCGCCCGCGCCCGGCCTCTCCTCCACGACGGCCGCGTGAACGGCGGCCGCACTGGGGGCGCGGGGGGACGCGAATCCGTGGGATGGCAGACGGGTTCTCTCCTGCGCGAAAAACGAGGGAGGCCATCGATGACGGAAGTCATCATCCAACCGGAGCAGCTCAGCGCGCCTGACTTCGGACTCACCAAGTTCCTTGACCCGCTTCACATCCCGCCGGTCATCGGACCGCATCTGTGGTGGCGTCAGGAAGAGATCACCGTCCGGGCGCTGCGCACCCGGGTGCGGCTGCACTCACAGCTGCCCGAAACCGAGGTCTGGGCGTACGAAGGGGAGTTTCCCGGGCCGACGATCGAGGTGCGCAGCGGCAAGCAGCTGCGGGTCGCGTGGACCAACGAGGTCCAGGGCACGATGCCGCTCGTCGCCGTACAGGGCCCGATCGCACAGGCGCCGGGCGACGTGCCCGGCGGATACCGTGACGCACAAGGAAATCTGCTGCCCGGGTTCTCGCTCATCGACGGCGTCGCCGACCTGCCGCCGTGGCACGTGGTGCACCTGCACGGCGCGATGACCGGCGGCGGCAACGACGGCTGGGCGCACAACGCCGTCTTGCCCGGTTTCGCGCAGCTGGCCGAATATCCGAACGGCCAGCAGTCGACCACGATGTGGTACCACGACCACGCGATGGCGGTGACCCGCTTCAACGTGCACGCCGGCCTCGCCGGGATGTACCTGATCCGCGATGCCGAAGAGGACGCGCTCGACCTGCCACACGGCAAGCACGAGATCCCGCTGATCCTGTGCGACCGCAACCTCGACACCGACGCGACCACCGGCCGGCTCAGCGGCCGGCTGCTGTTCAAGATCGCCGTCGCGCCGGGCGGGGCGGCGATCCCGTTCACCGGCCCGTTCAACCTGGTCAACGGGACCATCTGGCCGCACCTGGACGTCGAACGCCGGTGGTACCGGTTCCGCGTGCTCAACGCCGCCAACTCGCGGTTCTACCAGCTCAACCTGATCGACGAGGCGGGCGCGAAGCACAACGACGCGGTGCGGATCATCGGCACCGACGGCGGTCTGCTGCCGGCGCCGGCCGAGCTGCCCGCCGCGGGGCTGACGCTCGCGCCGGCCGAGCGGGCCGATGTGCTGATCGACTTCAGCCGGTTCGCCGGCGAGCGGCTGCGGCTGACCGACACCGGCGTGACCGGCCCGACCGAGCCGGACCTGATGGAGTTCCGGGTCGAGAACTCGCCGCGGCACAACCTGTTCTATCCGCCGGCGAAGCTCTCGGTCTCGTATTTCCGGCTGCAGCACGGCACGACGGTGCCCGACGACCACGACCACGTGTTCGTGGCGCTGGTGCCGCCGGGCACGGCCGGTGAGGCGCACCCGCAGATGTGGGAACTGCGCGAGCTCACCGCGGCGCCTTCCGTTCCCGCGCAAGGGATCCTGCAGGTGAAGGACCCGTCGACCGGCGTGGTGCGGACGTTCGAGAAGGTCGCGAGCCTGTTCGACGACACGACGACCTTCTTCATCGACCACGGCCGGTGGGCGGTGTGGAACCTGATCCACTTCGGCGGTCCCACCCATCCCGTGCACATCCACATGACCCAGCTCCAGCTGCTGACGCGCAAGCAGTTTCCGCTGACACAAGGGAATGTGGCGGGTTTCGACGTGACGGTCGGCGGCACGACGGCGCCGCTCGAGGTGCCGCCGGACGGGCGGCCGATCGAGAAGTACGAGGAGGGCTGGAAGGACACGTTCCAGGTTCGGGCGGGGGAATGGGTGACCGTCGCCGGGCTCTTCGAGGGCGCGACCGGCGAGTTCATGTACCACTGCCACATCCTCGACCACGAGGACGAAGGCATGATGCGGCCGTTCGTGGTGCACCCGCCCGAGGTGGCGAAGTTCCACCTCCACCCCGGCGGCGCGGGTCACGGCGGGCACTGACCGCCCTGGGCACCGGCGGGCCTTCCCCGAGGCCCGCCGGTACTCACTTCACGGTCGTGATGCGGAAGATCGGGTAGCCCGGCGCGATCTCGCGCAGCTTCTCGTCCGTGGCACTGGCGTCCACGCCGTCGAAGAACATGCCGACCTCCCACTTCCAGCGCTTGAGGTACTCGCGCAGCACGGCGGGCTTGTCGTCGTCGGCGAGCTCGGCCGGTTCGAAGCGCTGGACGCGGCGGCCGACCCGCAGCTCGCCCTCCCCGGCGGCGCGCAGGTTGCGCACCCACTGCGTGACCCCGCGGGGCGCGACGAGGTACTGCTCCCCTTGGTAGGTCAGCAGGTTGACGGGGTTCGACCGCAGCTCACCGCTCTTGCGGCCGCGGACGTAGAGCACCCGGCTGCCCAGCAGGCTCATCCCGTGCTTCGTCAGCCACGCGACGCTGTTGTGCATCAGGAATTCGCCTGGGCGGGGCTTGATGTAGCGGGTCTCGTTCATCGGATCTCCTCAAGTTTGGAGAGCAGTGCTCTCGCTTGAGATCAGTGAACACCGACCGGTGCGCCGTGTCAAGAGCAGTGCTCTCGAATTTGTCTGACGCTCTCGACGGTGGCACACTGTCTCGCATGACGGCCATCAAGACCGCGCGGGACCGCGCCCGCGCCGAGCTGACCCAGGAGATCAAGAACGAGGCCCGGCGCCAGCTCGGCGAGGTCGGCGCGAACGGGCTGTCGCTGCGCGCCGTCGCGCGGGAGCTCGGCATGGTGTCGTCCGCGCTGTACCGCTACTTCCCCAGCCGGGACCACCTGCTCACGGCGCTGATCGTGGACGCGTACAACGCCGTCGGCGAGGCCGCAGAGCAAACCGCCGGCGGCGAGGGAAACCCTCGAGTGCAGTGGACCCGGGCCTGGCGCGCGGTCCGCGAGTGGGCACGGGCCCATCCACACGAGTACGCGCTGATCTACGGTTCGCCGATCCCCGGCTACCAGGCCCCGCAGGACACCGTCGGTCCCGCCGCGCGCGTCGCGCTGAGGCTCATCGAGGTGGCCTCGCAGGCACCACTGCAGCCGATCCACCCGGGCCCGCCCCTGCCGCAGCTGCTCGAGGAGCAGGCGAAAACAGTGGGTGAGCTGCTCGAATCGGAGCTGGCACCGGCTGACCTCAGCCGCCTGCTGATCGCCTGGACCCAGCTGTTCGGCACGATCAACTTCGAGCTGTTCGGCCAGTACGTGGGCAGCGCCGATCCCGCGGACGCCTTCTTCACCTACACCTGCGACCAGATGGCGGACCTCGTCGGTCTCAGCTGAGGTGCGTGGTGAACCAGGTCGCGGCCAGCTCGGCGACCGCCTGCAGCGCGCCCGGCTCCTCGAACAGATGTGTCGCACCCGGCACGACGCGCACCTCCGCGTGCCCGCCGAGCTGTTTCGCCGCGTCCTCGTTGAGCCGCAACACTTGCCGGTCCTCGCCGCCGACGATCAGCAACGTCGGCGTGGTCACCTGGGGCAGGTAGTCGCCGGCCAGGTCGGGCCGCCCGCCGCGGGAGACGACCGCCCGCACGTTCTCCGGCCAGGTCGCCGCGACGCCGAGCGCCGCGGCCGCCCCGGTGCTCGCGCCGAACAGCCCGACGGGCAGGCCCCAGTCGCGGCCGCCCAGCACCCGCAGCAGCCGGCAGACGAGCAGATCGACGTCGAACCGGCGGTCGTCCTCGTGCTCGCCGAGCAGGTCGAACAGCAGCGTGCCGAGGCGGTAGTCCTGCAGCGTGCGGGCGACCGCGATATTGCGCGGGCTGTGCCGGGAACTGCCCGAGCCGTGCACGAAGATCACGACGCCGATCGCGCCGGCCGGCATGGTGAGATCGCCGTGCAGGGGCTCGGCGCCGACGTCGAACACGACGGGCACGGTCACGGCTCCCCCAGCAGTTCGATCACCTCGTCGTCGGTGGTCTGCGCGAAATCGCCGTACCACTCGCCGATCGCGCGCAGCTCGTAAGGCATCAGGAGGCACACCACCTCGTCGACGTCTCCCTTGAGCCCGACCACCGCCTCCGCCGCACCGACCGGCGTCGCGAAGACGAGGGTGCGCGGCTGGTCCATCTGGATCGCGCGCGCGGCGGCCCGCGCGGTGACGCCGGTCGCGAGCCCGTCGTCGACGAGGATGACGTCCCGTCCGGTTCGCGGCTCGGGAGCGCGTCCCCGCAGGTAGGCCTGCTCCCGACGGCGGGCCTCCGCCTGCTCCGCGGCGCGGGTCTCCGCCAAATCCTCGGGGCGGAGCCCGAGTATGCGCAGGGCGCGCCGGTCGTAGATGGTCTCGCCGCTCGCGGTGAGCGCACCGACGCCGAACTCGGGTTGCCCCGGCGCACCGATCTTGCGCGCGACGACCACGTCCAGCGGCGCGCCGAGGGTCTGCGCGACGGCGTGCGCGACGACGACCCCGCCACGGGCGAGCCCGAGCACCAGCGGATCGTGCCAGCGGCGCCGGAGTTGCTCGCCCAGGTGCAGACCGGCCGTCCGCCGGTCGGGAAACACCCGTCTACGCCTCATGTTTCCTGGATACCCCAGGTTGAGCGATGGCACACCTGTCCATAATGGACACTGCATGCAAAGGGCCGGCCCGCGCGGCCGGCCACTTCGACGCTGAAGCGGCTGATCGCGCGGGCCGGAGCCACTCGGAGGCGGCTACGCTGCCGTGGGCAACTTCGCCTGACGCTACCCAACGGGTCCCGCCGAGGCGAATACTTGTATTGAAATCGAAATCTCACACCGCTGGGCAGGTGATTTACCCGGCGCTGGCCATGATCTCGTACCGCCGCGGCCAGTGCGACCAGAACGCGCCCGTGTAGCCGAGCTGGATGAGCCTGAGCAGGAACGGGTTGTCGGCGTAGTTGTTGTCGTCCTCGGTCAGCCCGGGCAGCGTCGGGAGCATCACGCGATGCCGCTCCGACTCCGGGACCAGGTCCCACAGCAGTTGCACGGTGTTCGCCCAGCGACCGTTCGGTGCCGCGAGCGTCGCGGGATCCTCGGGCAGCAGCGGCGAAAGGTAGTAGACCGGCCGGAAGTTGCCTTCGCGGTCGAACACGAACTGCCGCTCGTACTCGACCACGCCGGAGCACTGTGCCCGCGGTTTGAGGATGATCGGTTCGGTCGCGGTGTCGGACTGCAGCCCGGGCACCGTCTGCCGGCCGTCGCAGTCCCGCGCGAGCTGGATACCCAGCGGTGAATAGGGAAACGCCCGGATGCCGAGGCTGTACCCGGCGACGGTCACGTTCAGCGCGAGCGTCTCGCGCACCGCCTCGGTAATCGTTTCCCGTGTCTCACCCGGCATGCCGAGCAGCACCTCGACCATCACCGGCAGGTTGTACTGCTCGGTCATGGCCACGATCCGGCGCGTGTCGCTGAAGTCGTAGTAACGGCGGCCGCCGCCGGTCACCTTCCAATCGTCGAGCATGGTGTCGTTGACATGGTCGGGCGCGAGGTTGACCCCGGCACAGCCGGCTTGGATGAGCAACTCCATCAGTTCCTCGTCGAAAGGCGTTGGCTGCGCGTAGATCCACAGTCGCAGCCGCCGCAACGGCGACGCCTGGTCCTCCCGCCGCCGGACCACCTCCCGCAGCACGTTCTTGCTGTGCGCGATCGCCAGGTTGAACTCGCTGTCCGTGGTGTGCAGGTCATAGACACCTTGCGCGCACAGCATTTCCATCTCGTCGACCACGGCATCGACCGCGCGGCGGGTGAAATGCGCGCCCTTGGCGTCCGGCTCGACGCAATGGGCACAGGCGTACGTGCAGCCATTCTTGGTCAGAATATTGCCGAGACCGCCGCCCCGGTAATAACGCAGGTTGTCCACCTTCAATGGGATACCGGACCGGCGGGTGTATTTACTAACAGCGTTCAACGGCTTGAACAATGTTTTTCCGCGAGTGGCGGAGAAAACGATCTTTTCCACGTGCCGCCCGCCATGGTTCAGCAGCAGCCCGGGCACGGTTTCCGGGGATTCGCCGGACAGCAACACGTTCGCGAGTTGCGTGATGATGTTCTCGCCCGGCCCCTTCACGCCGAACGGGATGTCGAAATAGTCCATCAGGGCGAACGGCATCGACGAGAAGCCGACGCCACCGGCCACCAGCGGTGCGCCGGTCAAGCTCTTGATCTCGGCGATGATCGCACGATGGTCGCCGAGGAACACGCGTTGCTGCTGCGCGTAGATGGTGTCCGTGTTCCGCACGGTCACCCCGACCAGCAGCGGATCGCGGCCGGCGAAGTACTCGCGCAGCACGGTCTGCCAGTCGTCGCGGCGAAAGGTCAGGTCGACGACGTCCACGTCGAAGCCGTCGGATTCCAATGAGGTGGTCAGAATATCCAGTGCATACGGTGTGATCGGCGGATGGACAAGGTTCGGGTTGACCAGGGTCACCAGCGCTTTACCCATTTAGTTCTACTCCCAGGGCGAACAAGTTCGCCCTCCCCACAGAAGAAAGTGTGCCTGGGCGAGAAAGGAAAATCAGGGGACGAGCCCGATTTGTTGCCATCTGAGCTCTCTGGCCACCCTGGCGGACGAACGCAACCGGTCCGGCGCGATCCCCAGCACGTTGCCGAGCCATTGCTGCCAGTACGGACCGGGCACCCGCTTGCCCCGCTCCCAGCGGGAGACCTCGTCACGGCCGAGACTGTCGTTCCCGGACACCGAGACCAGCGCGTCCGCCAGCTCGTACTGGGTGAGCCCGCGCTCGCGGCGAACCGATCGGATCAGTCGTCCGATCGGTTCGCTGTCGCTGGATCTGAGGGGAGACCCCGCCCGGGTCTCGCGAGTCAGCATGGACTCGACGTTAGAGACCGGCCACACGGCCCACGATCCGTTTCGCGAACACTATTGTCCTTTTCGTGCATGCTGCCGGCTGAGGGTCTGCCTGGGCGACTCACCGAACCGGTCCCGGTAGACCGCGGCGAATCGCCCGTGATGAGCCATCCCCCACTTGCTCGCGATCTCGCCGACGGTGGTGGTGTCGTACTGCGCCGTGCTGAGCTCGTCGTGCACCCGCTGCAGCCGGACCCCCCGCAGGTACTCGCTGGGCGAGCTGTCGAGCTGTTCACGGAAGGCCTTCTGAAGTGCGCGCACGCTGACGCCGGCCTCGCGGGCCAGGGTCGCCGGCGTGTGCGACCACTCGGGGTGGCCCTCCAGCAGGTCGACCGCGATCCCGAGCAGCCGCGACGGCACCGGGCGGTCGTCCCCTTCGAGCATCGCGGAATAGTTGTGCGGCTGGGCCAGCAGGAGCCCGGTGATGGTGCTCTGCTCGAACTGCTCCATGGTCAGCGGATGCGTCAGGAGCGTCTCGTCGAAGTCCATCTCGGCGATGCCCTGCCGCAGCCCGGCGAACCAGCTGCGCGCGAGCCCCTTCGTGACGTCCATGCCGAGCTGGAACCTGATCGGCTCGCGCAGCGCCCCGTCGATCATCTCGGACAGCCGCGCCTCCACCGCGGCGCGCTCGATCCGGATGACGAGGTTGCCGCAGTCCTTCGACAACCGCATCTGCAGCGACGAGGTGGGCGAGGCGATTGCGATCCGGTGTGCGTCTGCTTGTACATGTTCGAAACCGCTCAGATACTGCCCCCTTCCTGCATCCGGTATCAGAATGGCGAAAAACGAGCCGAGTTCCCCGGGATTGACCCGGGCATCCCAGCCGTAGGAGACATACGTAATCGCCATATTGTGCATACGATGACAGTGCATCCGCGCGTCCAGTTCGGCCTGCCGTCCCACCACATCCATCTTGTGCGGGCAGAAGATCTTCCCTACCAGGTCACGCGTCTCATCGAGGTCTCTGGACTCGAAGAGTTTGTATTTCTCGAGGGGTAACGATGTCATTGTCCCGGGCGTCGTTTTCGATCAAGGTCTAGGCGATGCCGACTCCCACACCTCCAGACTCACCAGCCTCGAACTTTTCGCAGAAGAACTGTACCGACAAACGGGTGGAGTTTGCTGACTGCAACTTGCAGAGAACACCCGGGATGATTGCCGGTGCGTTTTTACGCTTGTTCTAGAACAGCGGTGAACTGCCGCATCGCGCCACCCTGGCGGACCAGCCGGTAGCCCCGCAGTTGCTCGGCCTTCGACCGGACCAGCTCCGCGACGTCGACGACGTATTCGAGATGGCTGGCGGTGTACACGCGGCGAGGCAGCGCGAAGCGGACCAGCTCCCGCGGCGCCGGGGTGTCCGGCGCGCCGTCCTGCCCCGGCCTGCCGAACACCAGCGTGCCCAGCTCGCACACCCGCACCCCGCCCGCCAGGTACAGCTCGTTGGCGAACGCGGTGGCCGGGAACTGTTGCGGCGGGATGTGCTCGAGCAGCACGCCCGCGTCGACGTAGACCGCGTGGCAGCCGGTCGGCTGCAGCACCGGCAGTCCCGCGAGTCCGAGCTGCTCGCCGAACCACCGCGCGGACTCCGCGCGGTAGCGCAGGTAGTCCGGATCCGTGACCTCGATCAGGCCCTGCGCGAGCACCTCCAGGTCACGCCCGGCGAGCCCGCCGTAGGTGGGGAACCCTTCGAACGCGATGACCTGGTCCGCGCACCGGCCGGCGAGCTCGGCGTCGCGAAGCGCGATGAGGCCACCGATATTGGCCAGACCGTCCTTCTTGAGGCTGGCCCAGCAGCCGTCGGCGAGATCGAACATGGTGCGCGCGACCGCGCGTGGCGTGGAGTCGGCGTAGCCCACTTCACGTTCGGTGATGAGATAGGCGTTCTCCGCGAACCGCGACGCGTCGAGGAACAGCGGGATGCCGTGCGTGTCACAGAGTTTGCGGGCACCGGCGATGTTGAGCAGCGAGACCGGCTGGCCGCCGTTGGCGTTGTTGGTCACGGTCAGCACGACGCACCGGATCCGTGGCCCGGATTGGCCGTCGAGCAGCTCGGCGAGCGCGTCCAGGTCGATGTCGCCGCCAAAAGGGTTCTGCACTCCTTCATACGACGGCACCGGCAGGTCGACGGCTTCTGCTCCGGCGGCCTCGACACTCGCCCGCGTGCTGTCGAAATGCGTGTTGCTCACCGAGATGTCGCCGAGTCCCAGCAGGTTGCCGAGCAGGATCCGTTCGGCCGCCCGCCCCTGGTGCGTCGGCAATACCTCCGGGAAGCCGGTGAGGTCCTGGACCACGGACTGGAACCGGTCGAACGAGCGCGCGCCGGCGTAGGACTCGTCGCCGGTCATCAGAGCCGCCCACTGGTCGGCCGACATGGCCGCGGTCCCGGAGTCGGTCAGCAGGTCGATCGTGATCTTCCGGGCAGGCACCCGGAAGAGGTTGTACCCCGCGGTGGTCAGAGCTTCGCGCCGCTCATCGGGTGATGGAAAAGGGATCGACTCGATGGCCTTGATACGGAACGGCTCCATGAAAGACGGCATGCTGAATCTCCTCGCCCCGAGGGAAGCCCAACCCCTCCAGCGTGACCGCCCGATCGCAGCAGCGCCAGAGGCCAATCAGCGCAGCGAAATTGCGCCATTACACCCTGATGAGTGAGCTGGACCACAGCGCTCGATTGAGCGTTACCCACATGTAACTATCGAGCCACGGATGTACGAAAGGGCCTCGCGAAGGGTGAAGATCTGAGTCGTGGAAGTCGCGGTCGAGCAAGTCAGCTTCGCGTTCCAGCCGCTCTACAGCCTGCACACGGGCGGCATCGTCGGAGTCGAAGCGCTCGCCCGGCCGACCTCGGGCAAGGTGCAGGAGCTGCTCCGGTACGCGATGCGGAAGGGCCGCCTGGTCAAGGTGGACGCCGCGCTCGCCGCCCGCGCCGTCGTCGAAGAGTCGTCTTACGAGACCCTGCTCCCGCTCCATCTCAACGTGACCGCAGAGTCGGCCGCCGACCCGCAGCTGGTGCTCGATTCCCTGCTGGAGACCCTCGCCACGACCGGCCGCCGCCCACGTGAGGTCGTCCTCGAAATCGGTTCGCCCTTCCACGGCGTGCCCGCGAAGGCGCTGGTCGACGGCACCGCCCGGCTCGCCGAACTCGGCTTCCGCATCGCGTTCGACAACCTCGGCCACGGCGACATCCCGCTCAACCTGCTCGCCGACGCCCGGCCCGACCTGATCAAACTGGACCGCAGCACCCTGCACCGGCTGCCCGGCGACCGGACGACCGTCGCGCTCATCGAGGCGCTCTGTCACTTCGCGGCGCGCACCGGCATCCGGATCGTCGCGACCGGGATCGAGACCGAAGCGCAGCTGGCGACCGTGCGGCAGCTGGGCATCCGGATCGTGCAGGGCAACCTGTTCGCCCCGGCGCGCGAAGGCGCGGTGCCGGCCAAGGGGCTCGCCGACGTCGTCGAGCCCGGGCCGGCGCGGGTGTCGACAGCCAGCCCGCGCGTCGACGATTTCCTGCACTCCCCCGCGACCCTGCCCGCCGACGCGAACTGCGACGACGTCCGCAAGGTGCTGCTCGATCAGGACGCGCCGACCGGGATTGTCGGGGTGGACCCGGACAACCGGCCCGTCTGGTCGATCGACCGGGCTCGCTTCCTGCTCGACCTGACCGGGCCGTTCGGCCACGCGCTGCACGCGAACCGTCCCGCGGCCCGGCTCGCCGACCCGCCGCGCACGATCCGTTCCGGCGCGGGCGCGCTCGAACTGCTCGACCTGGTCACCGATGCCGCACTGGATCGCACCGGCGACGACGTGATCGTGGTCGACGCGCAGGGGCGGTGTCTCGGCGTCGTGCTGGTGCACGAGCTGATCCGCGCGGTCGCGGAGATGAAGATCGAGGAAGCCGCGGCGCTCAACCCGCTCACCAGGCTGCCGGGCAGTGACGCGGTCGCCCGCACCGTCGACCAGCGGCTCGAGTCCGGGCATCCCCTCGTCGTGGCCTGGCTCGACGTCGACTCGTTCAAGCGGGTCAACGACACCGCGGGGTTCGCCGCCGGCGACGACCTGATCCGGGCGCTCGGGCGCGCACTGTCCGATCTGAGCACGAAGCTGCGCAGCGTCACGATCAGCCACGTCGGCGGGGACGACTTCCTGATCGCCTGCGATATCGACGAAATCACCACGGTGGCCGACAGTCTGCTGGACACCCCGTGGGCCGCCGACGGCATGCCGGTCACGGTCTCGCTGGCGACGGTGGTCTGTACCGGCGCGATGGCGAAGTCCTATCGGGACGTTTCCCGGCTGCTGGCGCCGCTCAAAAAGGCCGCCAAGGACGTTCGCGGGTCGAGCTGGGTGAACGGCTGGCCCGGTTCCGAACGGGTCGAGATTCTTCGTGGCCGGCCTGTTCCGGGGGCGTGAGCAAATTCCTGATCGCGAGCTCCGGATGCGCCGCCCGCCCCTCGGCAGGGCCGCGCCGCCGGCGATTCGCCGAGGATATCCACAGCCTTCATGGGAAGCGCATTGTCGCGCCCTGCCGCAGAATGTCGCACCCGCGCGAATATCGACGTTCAAGCAGGTCGTAGCTTTGCCACGTGGTCATTCCGAAGTTCGAACCCGGCGACACTCCGGGCTACGTCTACGAAATGATGGCCGAGCATCTCGCCGCCCGGATCGAGGCCGGCGAATTGCCCCCGAATACACCCCTGCCCTCGGAACGAAGGCTCGCCCAGGAATATGGGGTGTCACTGGGAACGGCCCGGCACGCGACCCGTCTTCTCCGTTATCGGGGACTGGTGGTCACGATCAGGTCGAAAGGAACTTACATAGCGAACCGGCACGGACGTCCGCAGTAAAAGCACACGCACTCACCCGTACGGGTATTTCTACATTGTCATCTCACTCAGCGCGACCAACCCCTGGACACCCGGCCGGCCCCGGCACCCATTTCAAAATCCCAGCTCCCGGCCCTCGTCAAACCTTTGGCGGTACCAATGTTTCATGTTTGGCGGATATCGTGACGACGATGCGTTCCGCAGCCCACCCGTTGACTGCCGGCCCGCACATGATTAAGACGGTGCGGGTGACCGGCATCCGTGAGCATGCACATGCACGTGCAAGTCGTGCCCGGGTCCGGTGACGAGTCATGGTCCCCGATCTTCCCGCCAACCCGCTCTCGATCGAAGTGAACCTGTCGCATCGGCGGTTCTGGTGGCAGATCGACGACGAGGACGAGCAGCCGGAGCAGTGGCACGCGTCGGCTGACATCTCCGCGCTGGACGTGTGCCCGGAAGGGCTGCGGCATGTCGGCGACATCTCGCTCGTCATCGCCGATCTGACGAAGGAACGTAACCTGCTCGACTCGGTCGTGCTCGGCGAATGGGCGCTGGAGTTCATCGCCGAGACCGTGATCGACCCCGACCAGGGCAGGCTGCATCCCGAGCTGGACAAGGAGATCTCGCCCGGTCCGCCGCGCATGGTCATCCTGCGGCGGGTCGAACTCGTCGAAGGCTGGCGCGGGCACGGCCTCGGCGCGGCACTCATCGCGAGTGCCCTGCGGATTCTCGCGCCGGACGCCCGGATCGGCGCCAGCCGGGTGTCCCCATTGGACTTCCCGTGCCCCGGCGACCGGGTGGCCGCGGAACTGGCGAGCGTCCGCGCCGGCGCGATGCTGGAGCGCATCGGTTTCCGCCGGTGGAACGGGGTGCACGTGGTCGACCTGCGTGACCCGGCGCTGCTCGACGCCCGCATGGAGATCCTCGACCAGTGGTGGCCGGAGTCCGACAGCAGCGACCGTTAGAAGAGCGTCTGCACCGTTCCACAAAGGACATACTCGTCGTCCACCACCGGGAACAGCCGCCACTTGTCGAATGTCGTGCACGGGTGGGAGATGCCGAACCCGACCCGGTCGCCCACGTCGAGTTCGCCGCGGAAGTACGCGTGCTGGTCGTTGAGAGCGGTTAGCTCGCCGGGTGGCGCCGGTTCGACCAGCTGCGAATCACGCCGGATCCGGTGCAGTGGCACGGGAAACCCCGAGTCGGCACCGGTGTCGCGCTTGCCGAAGTCGAGAATGGACAGTCCGGGTTCCGGCGCGGACAGCACGCGGCCCCACAGCTCAAGGCTGGGCCGCAACGGGATCGGCTCGTACTCGGTCGCGACCAGGTCGCGGAATCGCTGATAGGCGCCCGAATCGTGGGTTGCGTAACAGCCGCTGCGGAGCACGACGCGGATCGGCCTTCCTTGTTGCCAGGACGGTCCCAGCTCGTCGGCGACGAGTTCGGGAAACGCGCTGCCACCGATGGACACGAGGAACTCACCGTTGTGTGTCTCGAGCAACTCGTCGGCCGTGTCACGTAATCGACGCAGATAAGCGCGGACCTCGGCGAGCATGCGGGCATCGAGGTCGCCGCCGACGACTCCTTCGAAGCCGCCCACCCCGGCCAGCCGCAGCCGATCCGACGCCGCGACCCGGGCGGCGATCCGGCTCACGGAACCACGGACGCCTGCTCGGCCTCCCGTGAAGCCCAGTTCCAGGATCACCGGCAGCGCGCGGCGGCTTTCCCGCTGCGCCAGTTCCTTTTCGAGGATGTCGATACCGTCCAGCGAGTCGACATAGCAATAGCAGGTGAACTCCGGGTCGGCGTCCATTTCGGCGCTGAGCCAGGCAATCGCCTGCGGGTCGACCAGCTCGTTGGCGAGGACGATGCGCTGCGCGCCGAGATCACGGAACACCCTGATCTGGCTGGGCGTCGCAAGTGTGAGGGCCCACGCGCCGTGTGCCAGCTGCGCATCGGCGATCTCCGGCGACATCGTGGTTTTCACGTGCGGCGAAAGGGAAAGGCCGTGTTCGGCGCAGAACCGGGCCATAGTCGCCAGGTTGTAGTCGAATTCGGTGCGTTTGAGTACCAATATCGGCGTGAGGAAATCGTCGAGTTCGGCGGAAAGCGCTTTCACCGGCCGACCGGCCACGGCGACGGGAAAGCCCTTGTGCCGGACGTCGACCACCACCTCGGGAATCCTCAGCACTCGTCCCCCAAGGCGCCGCGATGCCAGGTGTCCCACGGCCATTCGCCGAATCGCGCGTGGTACCAGCGATACAACGTCGCTCTGTCGCGGAATCCGCACTGCTCGGCTGCTTCGCCCACGGAGGAACACCGGCCGTCCGACAGGATCCGCGCGAGGCAGTCCAGCCGCACGCCACGCAGGTAGAGGTGGGGCAGCTGACCGGACTCCTCGAAAGCCGCGACGAGCGCCGCCAGTGATACCCCGGCCTGCCGCGCGTAGTAGCCCATTTCGGTTCCGGCGAAGGGTTCGGCGTGCATCAGCACTTTGCCGAACGCCGCGAGGTCGTCGGGGTTCCTCGCCGCTTCCCGGCCGGAGTACGCGTACGGCTGGTGTTCGAGTAGCCAGTCGACGAAGACCACCTCGGACGGCCTGGCCAGCCGGGACTCGGGCGCGCCGGTCAGGAACCGCATCAGGCTCTTGGTGACGGTGTCGTTGATGCTGCGCAACGAGGTCACGACCGGCGCGAACGAGACCAGCCCCTCGGGTGGGAATCCGGACCTGCGCGCGTGCACGAAATCGGACGCGATGCGCACGACCCGCACCATGCCGCCGGACACCCACTCGATCTCGAACCGCTGGTGCGGGCCGGCGGCGAGCAGTGAAGCGGGGCCGGCTTCGAGGTACCGGTCGCCATGGCGGCACGCCACGCGTCCATTGAGGACGATGAGTACGACGTAGTCATGTTGTGGTTGCAGGAGTTCGAGCGATGCCTGACTGCGGGTGGCGAGTTTCCCGGCGCGCAGCCGGGTGCTCGCGCCGGGGCTCAGGTACCTGGCGAGTTCGTGTCCGGGCGTGATGCGCAGGACGTGGGGCCCCAGCAGGGCGTCGGTGTCGTCGGCCATCGCCTCACCGGTCCCTGTGCAGGGTCTGGTGCGGCGTCTCGCCGAACTCACGCCGGTAGCAGGGGGCGAAGCCCTCGACGGTGAAGCCCCATCGCTGCGCCACCTGCTCGATCGTGACCGCGCCGGGATCGGCGTCATGCAGGTCGATGTACGCGCGGCGGAGCCGGACGTGGAACAGGTGTCCGGGCACCGTGGTCTGTTCGTAGATCCGGAACGCCGCGTCGAGCGACCGGGCGCTGACGCCGAGATCGCAGGCCAGGGAGCACTCGGTGTGCCATCGCTCGGGCGAGCCGTCCAGCAGCGCCATCGCCTGCCGGAACACCCGCCGCGGCGCCGGTAACGCTGGCGCGTCGAGGATCTCGCTGTAGGTGTTCGGCTGGGCGCGCAGCAGGCCGACAGCGAGTTTCTCCTTGAAATGCGGCCCCCACAACCGCCGCCGCGGGATCCAGTCCGGGCGGCTCGCGCGCCGGTAGCACAGCAGGAGCAGGCTGAACCAGTCCTGGGCCCGGCCCGTGCGGATGTTCATCCCGAGGTCGAACCGCAGCGGCCACGGCGTGTCGATGCCCAGCATCGCGTTGAGCGTGCTGACCAGGAACGGCCACGACAACCGGGTGACGAGCACCTCGGCGTCCTCCGGCAACTCCATTCGTAGCGGCTCGTCCTGCCTGCTGACCAGCATGACGTCCGGGGTCGACTCGATTTCGTCATTCCCGCAGCGGACGTGCGTGATCCCGCGAATCGGGACCTGCAGCGCGATGAAATCCTTGGTACACCCCGGGTCCACCCACACCGACGCGCCATAGTGGACGTAGTTGAGCCCGACCTCGCCCAGCCCCAGCGAGTTCATTCGCGCGTCGAGCACGCCGTCACGGCCACGGATCCCGAACTCGTGCGGGCACAAGACCTGCCCCACCTGGGTGCGAACGTCATCGAGATCCGTCGACCGGAACAGTTCGTGTCCATGCAGCGGTAGAACCATGTTTCCCTGCACCTCCTGGCGCCGGCCGAATCGGGAGTTCGAAGGTCTTGACCAAACCTGCGATGCCGCCTAAATCATCAGGCCTGCCCGCACACGTTCCGCTGGCGGCCCAGGCCGACGACCTCGACCTCGACCACGTCACCTTCGCGCAGGTACGGGAACCGTCCGGACAGTGCGACACCTTGTGGCGTACCGGTATTGACCAGGTCACCGGGTTCGAGCACGAGGAACTGGGACAGGTGCCAGATGATCTCGTCGACGGTGAGGATCATGTCAGCGGTCTTCGAATCCTGCCGCAGCCCGTCGTTCACCCAGGACCGCAGTTCGAGCACCTGCGGGTCGGGCAACTCCTGCACAGGTACGAACCACGGCCCGACCGGGTTGAACGTTTCGCAGGATTTTCCCTTGTCCCACTGGCCGCCCGGCCGTCCAATTTGGAACGCACGCTCGGAAACATCGTTCGACGTCACATATCCCGCGACACACGCACGCGCGTCACGCAGGCTTTCCAGGTACCGCGCGCGTTTTCCGATCACCACACCGAGCTCGACCTCCCAGTCGGTCTTCGTCGAGCTGCGCGGGATGAGGATGTCGTCGTACGGCCCGACGACGGTGTTCGGCGACTTGTGGAACAGGATCGGCTCCGATGGCGGTTCGTCGCCCGACTCGGCCGCGTGCGCCGCGTAGTTCTGGCCGATGCACAAAACCGCTCCCGGCCGCGCGATCGGCGCCCCGATGCGGTTGCCGGCGATGTCGATCTCCGGCAGTTCGCCCGAGTCGAGCGCGATCCGCGCCTGGCGCGGCCCGTCCTGTTCGAGGAAACGCCCGTCGATGTCGGCCGTCAGGGGTTTCAGGTCGTGGTATCGGCCGTCCTCCAGCAGCACCGGCCGTTCCTCCCCCGGCGGCCCGACCCTCAAGAACTTCATCGTCATTGTCCTGTCTCGAAAGGGAACATCGGTTTGCGGCGGTGCTGATAGGTGAATCGCTCCAGCCCCATCGCGGTGACCCCGTCGGTGTCGACGACGATCATCCGCTTCGCGATCGGCCCGTACGCGGCGCGCGGTGAGTTGACGCCTTTCGCGACCACGATCTGGAAGCTGCTCGGATCGACGCCGACGCTGAGCAACTGCTGCAGGCTGGAGTTCAGGATCGCTTTGGTGCTCAGGACAAGCGTGTGCCCGGCGTCGGTCTCGATGACCGCTGCCGGACCCATGTCGAAGAACCGGTAGCCGCCGTGCGTGGGCTTGGGCTCCTCGAACCGTCCGTCGGAAAGCGCTTTCACAACGCCGGTCACCGGCACGTTCCTGGTACCGACTTCGAGTGTGACGGTCGCACCGACCCCGGCTTCGCCGCACTGGCGGACCGATTCCGCATCCCACAGCGTCTGCACCAGCGATCGCCCCCCACGCGCGATCGCCGCTTCCAGAATCACCGTCGAATCGCCGGGTGCGCCGCCGCCGATGTTGTCACCGACGTCGAGCAGCACCACGGGCCCCTGCTCCCGCTCGGCGATGTCGAGCGCCTCGTCAACGGTCGTGCCCCTGGCCTGCAGTTCGCCTCGGCGCCGCCACACCTCGTCCGCGAGTTCCTGTGCGGCGGCCTCTGCCTGCTGGGCGTCGCCGTCGGAAATCGCGATACAGGACATGCCCATCTGCGGCACATCCGCGTACGGGAAGCCCTCCACGACGCTCACCGACAGCAGCCCGTTCTCGAGCTGCTGTGCCTTCTCGACGAGCTCGGACATCGGCGGCTCACTCGTGTCCTGCCGGGCAATGTTGACGACGAGGGGCAGTTGGACGAGCGCTTGCTCCGGCTTGATGGTCCCCTCGGCGGTGGCGAGCACCAACTTGGTACACGCCACCGCCTTCTCCCGGGCGTCGACGTGCGGGTTCGTTTGGTAGACGAGCGTGATGGTCAACGCTTCAACGAGCTTCTCGGAGACGTTCGCGTGCATGTCGAGCACAGCGCCGACGGGTACATCCGGCCCGACGATCTGGCGTACCCGTGCCGCGATTTCCCCGTCCGCGTCCGGAATGTGCTCGGCCACGGCGGCGCCATGGATGTTGAGCAACACGCCGTCCCACGGCCCACGGTCCCGCAACTGTTCGAGCATTTCACCGACCAGCGACTCGAACGCGTCCTCCGTGATCGCCCCGACGGGCGTCACGTTCGCCTGCAGGAGTGGCACGAGTTCCGCGCCACGCCGGCGGCACTCCTCCAGGTAACCACCGATGGGCGTCGCGGATCCGTCGTACTCCGCGATGATCTCGTCGCCGCGGAACACACCCCCGTCCTCGAAGAGCCGTTTGTCGGCCTTGAACGGCGAAAACGTGTTGGCCTCGTGGAACAATCCGAGCGTCGCGAACCGCACCCCGTCACTCCCCCGCGTAACCCACGACGTCGATCTCGAACTTGATGTGACCGCCGAGGCAGCCCGTCAACGTCGTACGCGCCGGCAGCGGTTGGCCGAAATACTCCCGATAGATCCGGTTGAACTCGGGCACATCGGCGGGATCGTCCACATAGGCACCCACTTTGACCACATCGGACAGTCGCAATCCGGTCTCGCCCAGCACCTTGCGGACGTTCTCGATCGAACGCCGCATCTCCTCCTCGAAGGTGCCAGGCACGATCACCCCGTTCTCGACGGATGCCTGCCCTGAGACGAACACGAAGTCACCAGCGCAGACGTACGGTGAGAAGTTGGCGGTGTTGCCGTTCAGCTTGATATCGCTGGTCATCGCGCCACCCACGCGGTCAGCGCCTTGTCGAAGCGGGTCAACGCGGTCTCGAGTTCGCGCGGCCCGTGGCTGGCCGACACGTACCAGACACCGCGGCCCGCCACCCAGATTCCGTGCTCGACGAGCACGGCCGCGAGCTTTTCGTACAACGCGAGGTCGAGTTGTTGCAGCGAGCGGTAATCGATGACGTCGGCGTCCCCGAACGACACGTGGAACGCTTGCGGCAGCCCGGATACCCGCAATGGCACGTCGTGGTCCGCACTGATTTCACGCAGCCCGGTCATCAGCGCGTTACCGTGCGTAACAATCCGGTCGTACGGCGGATCGTCGACGAGGCTGGTCAGCGTCGCGGTCACGGCGGCCGTCGCCATCACGGAACCGTTGAAAGTGCCCGCGTGGTTGACCTCGCCGGTGCCGAACCGGTTCATCAGGTCAGCGCGGCCGACCAGCGCGGCGACGGGGAATCCGCCGGCGATGGCCTTGCCGTACGTGGCGAGATCCGGCGTGACGCCGTAGCGGCCGGCGCCACCTCCGAGCCCGAGTCGAAAGCCCGAAATCACCTCGTCGAAGATCAGGACGCACCCGTGCCGCGTGGTGAGTTCCCGCACCGCTTCGAGATATCCCGGCAGCGGCTCGATCACACCGGCGTTGATCATGATCGGTTCCATGATGACCGCGGCGACTTCGTGCTGGTCAAGGGCGTCCGCGAGCTGATCGGCGTCGTTCCAGGGCAGGATGACGGAGTCCTCGAGATGACGGGCGAGCTGTCCGGTGCTGGCCGGACCCCAGTTGCCGTCGCGCTGGCCGATCAGGACATTGTCGAGCCAGCCGTGGTAGTGCCCCTCGAACCGGATGATCTTGGTGCGGCCGGTGGCGGCGCGGGCGAGCCGCAGCGCCGCCTGGACCGCTTCGGTGCCGGTCACGCTGAACCGGATCATGTCCGCCCAGCCTGTCGCGTCGCACACGAGCTCGGCGGCGCGGACCTCGAGTTCGTGCTGGCCGCCGAAGATCACGCCTTCCCGGCAGGCGCTGAATACGGCGTCGATGATGTGTTTCGGGGCGTGGCCGAGGAAGTTGGGCCCCTGGCCGAGGAGGTAGTCGACGTAGTCCTGGCCGTCGACGCTGTAGAGCCATGCGCCGCGGGCACGTTTGATGAAGTCCTGCGAGCCGCTGAGCCTCACGTTGGAATGCACCCCACCCGGCGTCCGCTTGAGCGCTCGTTTCCTGAGCTCGTCGGACTGGGTGAGAAGCCGCGACCCTGCGTCGTCCATCGAAGGTCCCTTCGAGCGAGTTTCAGCTAGTGAAACGGCAGATCTGCCAGATAGGTTCAAACTACGACTGCGGGGAGTGGATCGTCAAGGGGGCCGTTACTCGGCGCAATATTGCACTAATGGTTGACACTGGACCCCTAGCTGTCACCCTGAGTGTTCTGGCCCCCTGACACGCAGGTTGCCAGAGCGGTAACATCTGAAACGCAAAGGTTAACTCTCGAAATGGGGTAGATCGTGGGCCGCCGCCGGAAGCAAGATCCCGAAGACCTCAGTCCGCAGGAAGACTCCGACGAGGAGCGCGACTATTCGGTTCGCGCGGTCGAGCGGGTTTGCCTGATCTTGAACCTGTTGCAGGAGTCCGTGGACGGGATCACGCTGAACGAGGTGGCCCAGACCACCGGCCTGCCGAAGTCCTCGGCATTCCGTTACCTGTGGACGCTCGAAAATCACCGCTATGTAGAGCGCGACGAAGAGGGTGGCTTGTTCCGGCTGGGTCTCGGTTTCGTCGGGATGCAGTCACGCCATCTGGAAATCCTGCGCGAGCGCGCGCGTCCGTCGCTGGAACACCTGCGCGACGAGTTCGGCGAAACGGCGAATCTGGGATTGCTGGATGGTGATCACGTAATCTACATCGACATCGTGGAAAGTCGCCGGGGCGTCCGCCTGGCCGCCAGCCGCGGTGACCGTGATCCGATCCACTGCACGGCCCTGGGGAAGGCGATCGCGGCGCAACTGCCGGAAGACCGCGTGCGGGACCTGTTGACGCACACCGGTCTGTCGAAGCGCACGGGCAACACGATCACGGATGTCGAGTCATATGCCGACGAGCTGGCGAAGGTCCGCAAGCAGGGCTACGCCCTCGACGACCGCGAAAACGAAGACGACGGCCGTTGCGTCGCCGCACCATTGCTAGGCACCCACCTCCCCGTGGCGATCAGCATCAGCGGCCCGTCCTCGCGCTTCTCCCTGGCGGACGCCAAGAAGGCAGCGAAGACACTGATCGACGTCGCCTCGGGAATCGCCACCAATCCAGTCATCATTGGCCACCGGGCGAATCCGTAGGAATCGCCGCCCGGCCGAGTTGGTAGCCATTCGAACGATTCAGCGTGTGAAACCGCTTCGGCAACGTGCGTCGGAGGTCCACTTCTTTGAGAACGCGAACGATACGCTCGGCTGCGTGCCCGTCACCGTAAGGCGACACAGCCGGACCGGCCAGCGAACTCCGAGAGTACTCAAGGGCGCCTCTGATCGCACGTTCGATCTCGTCGACATCCTCACTACAATCGAAAATTGACCTCACCCGGGGTCGACCCTCTTGACGACTACCGATGTTCACCGTGGGGGTTCCCAGAGCTGGAGCTTCGTATATCCCACTGGACGAGTTGCCTACCACCATGGCTGCGCACTGTACGAGACTGAGATAAAACTCCTGCCCAAGGGAACCAAGAAGCTTGGCAGGTTTATCACGCACGTATGAATCGATCAACGCAGCTATTTCCGCGCCGCCTTGATCAACATTTGTTCGGGTAAAAACGATAGTCGCCCCGGGGAGCCTGTCCAAGGCATCAAGAAGGCCGAGTAGACCCTTCCGGCTTCCCTCCGGATCGGCAGTCGCCGGGTGGTACGTCACAACAATTACCGGCTTCTCGAGGTCAACCTGCAGCATATCTCCGACCTGGGAACGATCCAGCAGACGCATCTGTCGAAGCAGATCCAAAGCGGGCGCGCCCGTGTTGTGCACCATGATCGGATTCTCGCCCATCTGAATTACCCTTTGCCTGAACTCCTCCGTCGATGTGAAATGGATGTGAGCCAGTTTCGTGATCGCATGTCGACACCAATCATCGGTCGATCCGGTCGTGATCTCGCCACCGCCGATATGCGCGATCGGTATCAATTGAAGAGCGGCCACCACGGCGACGGCAAGAGCCTCATACCGGTCACCAAGGAGAAGCAGAATATCCGGACGGAGGCGGGACAAGCTGTCGGCATAGCTGATTGCCCCCAGCCCAAACGATTTCGCGGCACTACTTGAGGTGTCGCCGGCGACAACCACCTCAACCTGTTCGGATACGGAAAACCCGTCGGATTGAACCTGCTCAATCGTACGCCCCTGCTCTGGAACGAGATGACCTCCACTGACCAGGAGCTTCAAGTCGACGTCCGGGTCGCGATCAATAGCCTGGAAAACGCTGAGCAACGGACCGTAGTCGGCCCGCGAACCAGTGAACCCACATATTGTTCGCATGTATCGACTAGTAGTCAATACGCTTCTTCATACGAAGGAGGCGAATTAAGCCGCTGGAGCAATTTTACAGGACTCCTCAGGCCGCGACCCACCGGGCCACCTGGTCGGTCACCTCGTCCACCGTCACAGGAGCCAACCCAGCCGACGACCGAAACCGACTCAAGTCCTTCCAGCCGGCACCCGTGAGTACAATTACCGGATAATCAGAAGGTGTGAGCTTGCCATCTTCGGCATCACGACGGACCGCGGCGAGGCACGTCGCGGAGGCCGGCTCCACGAATACACCCTCCGTCTCGGACAGTTCCCGCTGCGCGTCGAAGATCTCACGATCACTGATCGAGCGCCCCCAACCACCACTGGCGGCAACCAAGTCGACAGCGAGACCACCATCCGGTGGCATTGGAATCTGCAAACCGGAAATCTCAGTCTCGCACAAATCGACGACCGGATGGGGAAGTTCGCCGTCCAGCGTGCGGACGATAGGGGCGCACCCTTGAGGTTGACACACGATCACGCTCGCAGCAGACCCGCGATGCGCCAGCCCTCGCGCCACCGACGCCGCGAGCCCGCCACCACCTGCGGGTACATACACATGCGTCGCTTCTCGAAGCTGTTCCACGATCTCGTAACCGATCGTATCGACGCCCCGCATACCGTCAGGATTCAACGAGTTGGCAGTCACACCGAGAAACAGATTATGTCGACATGAAGCTTCCTCGACGCGTCCAAATAACTCCTGCAGTGCGCCCGGAGTCCCACCACTCCCGATACCCTCGACGGGTAAGACAAATACATTGTACGGGTTAACCGCCGCTATCTTTTCGGCGGGCGCAGTCGAAACAATGCAGAGGAACCCGGGCATGCCGGCTTTTGCGCCAAAAGCTGCGAATGAATTACCGGCGTTACCTGAACTCGTGGCTATCCAGCCTGCATGATCTCGGCTGACGGCAAGCGAAATCGACATAGCAGCGACGCGATCCTTGTACGAACCGGTCGGGTTGTAGGATTCCATTTTGGCATGAAGTTCCGCCACCCCGATTCTGCCGGCAATTCGTTCGAGAGGAAGCAGCGGAGTTCCGCCTTCGCCAAGGCTGACGAATCGATCGACGCGCGGAAGGTCCGCCGCGAACCGAGTCAAACCGCGATAGAGCTCGGGCACAGCGCCCTCCGATCTGCCAAATGACCGCATCGAGTACGCGAAATTAGGCTCCTAGCATCCGCAGACGCGTCATAAAACACTATCACCACCACATTCCGGCATGTACAGCGTCGTAAAAAGTAAAACACAACTTTCATTGCTGCGAGGTCCATCCCCTTGAACGTACTGATTTTCACTCACGGAAGCCGTGGGGACGTCCAACCTTTTGCCGCGTTGGCCGCGGCCCTCGACGACGCAGGCCATCACGCCATACTGTGCGCTCCAAAATCTTCTGTTCTGCTGCCCACCCACAGCGGCGTCGAATTAATCCCTTTGACGGAAGATCTGGGCAAGTGGATGACCGAGCCCGAAGTCCTCGAGGCCGCAGAGAGCAACTATCGCGGACTGAGCGGGAAAAGAATCCTCCTCCAGGTTGTTCGCAAGGTTCGCGGCATGATGGCAACCGTACTCGATGAAATGGCGTACATCGCAATCGAATTGCACGATACTGGGACACGAATCGATGCCGTCGTGCACCATGTTGACCTACCAGCCCATGAGATCGCCGAAATGCTCAGGGTGCCAGCGATACCGGTCTGCCTGCAGCCGTCCTGGGTGCCCACCTCAAGCTTCCCAAATCCTGAAGTTCCCTTCACTATTCCGAAAGTGCTTAACCGACTCTCGTACACTACTACCAGATTGAGATTGCGCACCTTCACCGGAAACACCTCGTCGTGGCGCTCCAACTCGCTGAAACTTCCACGCAGACGTGGTCATCAGAACTTCCTCCGTACGCCTGGCGGAAAACAATCCACTATTATCCAAGCGTTCAGCCGGCATCTGCTACCAAGCCAGTTAAACTACCCGGCCCAGGTGCATACATCTGGTTTTTGGTTCACGCCTCGGGTTGAGACGCAGGTGCCAAGCAACGGCCTTCGTAGCTTTCTTCAGACGGGCCCAACACCCGTCTATATTGGTTTCGGCAGTATGGTCGGCACCAGCCCGGAGCGAACATCCAATTTGATAGTAGACGCAGTCGAGCGGACAGGGATACGCGCTGTTGTGGTGACAGGCTGGGGAGGGATAAAAGAGACCAAGAACGACAATATATTCTACCTGAAACAGGCGCCGTTCGACTGGCTGTTTCCGAAGGTTGCAGCCATTATACATCATGGCGGTAGCGGCACCACCGGAATTGCGCTCGTAGCAGGCCGACCACAAGTTGTCTGCCCGTTTCTTCCTGATCAACGGTACTTCGGCAACCGTATACACGCACGCGGGGTAGGTCCGGAACCCATACCCCAACGGGCTCTTGATGCTTCGCGCTTGTCGATGTCGATCCAGTCCGCACTCGGCGAGTCTCACTTCGCGGAAAATGCCGATGAGCTGGCAGCTCAAATCCGCTTGGAAGACGGTGTCCGTACAGCGGTAAAGATCATCGAGTCCGTTACTTCGCGCGATTAATGCAGTTTCCCGCGCGGAAATCATTCCAACGATCCCCACCTTGGCGGAGGTTCTTTCGAAATGAGCTCCGGACCTTATCAACTCAAAGGAAAAAAGGTGCTGGTTACTGGCGCTGACGGATTTATCGGGAGCCACTTGGTTGAGCGCTTGTTGCTTGAGGGTGCGGATGTGAGATGCCTCTGCATGTACAACTCGAACGGTTCGTACGGTTGGCTCGACGACCTGGATCCACAACTTCGCGCCGACATCGACTTCAGGCTCGGCGACATTCGTGACGCCAGGTTCGTGCGCGAATGCATTGAAGACGTGCAGATAGTTTTTCATCTCGCCGCCTTGATCTCAATACCCTACAGCTACCTGGCGCCGCACTCCTTTGTCGAGACGAACATCATCGGCACCTTGAACATTCTGGAAGCCGCGCGGGTCCTCGACGGCGTGCGAGTCATCCATACGTCGACGAGCGAGGTTTACGGTACACCGAAGACAGTGCCGATTCGCGAAAGCCACGAACTCCATGCACAGTCCCCTTATGCTGCCAGTAAAGTGGCCGCAGATCAGTTGTGCGGGTCGTATGCATGCTCCTTCGGTGTCGATGTCCTGACCTTGCGGCCATTCAATACCTTCGGCCCACGGCAGTCGACGCGTGCGATAATCCCGACGATCTTGACACAACTTCTGGCCGGTCGGCGCAGTATCAATTTGGGTAGCCTTACCCCGAAACGGGACTTTACGTATGTGTCAGACACGGTCGACGGTTTCGTCAAGATGGGAACAGCGAAACTTGCTCCCGGTACCACGGTGCACCTCGGGACCGGGACGGCTGTCTCGATAGCAGAGCTGTTCGGCTTGTGCTGCGAGGTAACCGGCGTGGAGGCAAGTGCGGTCCCAGATGATATTCGATTCCGGCCGGAATCGAGCGAGGTCGAGATCCTCCTCTCCGATCCGAGTAGCGCGGCCGAGAAACTGGGATGGAAAGCCGAGACAGCCTTTAGCGATGGATTGGTTAGTACTACGGAATGGTTACGCCTTCGGGTCGGCGGCGAGCAAGCCGTACGGTTTCATCGGTGAGCCCGGTATGAACATACCGCTCAACGCACCATATATCGGCCGCACGGAGTTCAAGTATGTTGAAGAATGCCTTTCCAGCACATACGTCTCGTCCGCGGGTCCCTTTGTAGGACGGTTTGAATCAGCTTTTGCCAAGTCCGTCGGCAGCTCCTTTGCGGTGGCCTGCAGCAGTGGGACAGCAGCCCTCCACGTAGCGCTCAGACTTGCTGGGGCACAGCCAGGGGCGACGATTGCCGTGTCCGATTTCACGTTTATCGCGTCGGCCAACGCGGCCGCCTACACCGGCGCTGATCTACTGCTTGTCGACAGCGAGCCCCAAACTTGGAATATGAACACCCAACTGCTCCTGGAAGAAGTGCACCGGCGTGCCCGACTCGGTAAGAAAATTCCGCAGATCGTCGAGATCGTTCATGTTCTTGGCCATCCAGCGGACATGGCTCCCCTCCTCGAACTCCGCGAGAAGTACGGCGTACGGATAGTCGAAGATGCTGCCGAGGCGCTGGGTTCCCGGTGGATATCTGGACCGCTGGCCGGCCGACAAGTAGGCACAGTCGGTGATTTCGGTTGCTACTCCTTCAACGGTAACAAGGTCATCACCTCGGGGGGCGGTGGCATGATCGTCACTGGCGATGAAGGCCTCGCCGATCACGCAAGACACCTCACAACACAGGCGAAAATTGATCAACGAGAGTACTTGCACGATGAGATTGGCTATAATTATCGACTGACGAACCTGGCCGCCGCACTGGGATTGGCGCAACTGGAGCGGCTTCCCGTAATGTTGGAGGAGAAACGTCGCATCGCGGCGTCCTACTCCGAGCTTCTGCGGGGACTCGACATCAGTCTCGCCCCCGACGTCGCATGGGCTCAATCATCATACTGGCTTTACTCGGTCTTGTTGTCCGCTGGCGCAGCCTCGCCGGCGTCGGTTGTCGCAGACTTAGCAGCAGCTGGCATCGAGGCCCGACGAGTCTGGCCACCACTGCATCAACAGCGACCGTACGCATCCACCGAACGGGTCGGTGCCGACGTCGCTGATAGGCTCTATGGACTGGGTCTATCCCTGCCCAGTTCAGTCGGCCGTGCGACTAGTGAACAGAGACACGTCGCACACGCGCTGTCCATGATCCTGCAAAATCCGGATAAAATTGCTATGGAGACCGCGCGATCGATCCGTTCTTAATTACCAGGACGACATTTTGTAAAGATCCGATGTCAACGAGCGGGTTGCCTTTGACACCGACGAGGTCAGCTACTCTACCAGCTTCTATGGTGCCAACCCGGTCAGCGACTCCCAGTGCCTGTGCCGCATTCGATGTCAATGCTTCGATTGCCTCGCGGTTGGTCAACCCACAGCCCACCAGTTGGCGTGCTTCATTTGCCACCCGCCCGTGCGGCGTGGCCGTGCTTCCCGCATCTGTTCCAGCGGCCATGACCACACCCGCAGAAACAGCTCTAGCGATACTTTCACGATGTGCGGGCAGTACGATCTTCACCTTGTCCCGAATGTACCGGGGAATGTTCTCGTCCTCGAGAAAGCCGGACGGAAGATCTGTTGCGGTCAGGGTGGGAACCAGAATTGTGTTATTGGCTACGAGCTCGTCCAGCGCAGGTTCGTCGATCATCACCGCGTGCTCTACGGTGTCGACGCCTGCCGCGGCCGATATACGTACAGCGTTGGCGTTACTCGCGTGGGCCGCAACCCGAAGCCCCAGATCATGCGCGACATGGACCCCACGGCGCAGCTCGGGCTCGTTGAACTGCACGGCGGTCAGATCCGATCCGGGAGTGCTTACGCCACCGCTTACCGCGAATTTGATGCAATCAACACCGGACGCGGACAGTTCCGAAATTGCATCAACGATGTCGGCTTCATCCTTGACCACTCTTCCAACAAAGTGACCGTGCCCATTGGGGATCGTAAGCAGAGGTCCTGCGGCAAGCAATCGTGGCAGAGTGCTACCAGAATTGCTCGCCCTTTCCTTCAGAAAGTAGATTTCAGGCGACGGTGCGCCTAGGTCGCGCACCGTAGTCACCCCTGCCTGAAGATGAGCGACGGCTCGTCTCGCAGCGCCCGCAACGTCACGGTCGATCCCGCTGATCATGTCACGGCCACCATTAAAAAAGAGGTGGACGTGGGCGTCGATGAATCCGGGCAGTATCGTTGCCTGGGCTGCGTCGAGAACCGCAACCTCGCCCGCCGCCACCAATCGAGCGTCTTGCAGTGAATCGTAGACGCCGTAAATATTTTCATCTTTGATCAGCAGAGTTTGCCCGGGACGTTCTAAGTAACCGTAGGGGAGAAAAATATTCACGTTCGTCAAGGCAATGAATCCCAATGCCGGCCTCCGCGCGGTATGCTCCTGCCGACTGCGACCCAAAATATATGGGAAGACGGAGGCCGGACAGGAATCTATGATCGCCTGCGATGACAATATTCGTATACTACCACGTAGTATACGACATCATTGGAGGCGGCGCACCTGCGATATAGCAGGCGTGGTTGTCGCAGGCGTGGCCCGTCGATCAGACTTGCCCTCTCGCTTGCGCAAGTTCCGCGGGTCGCCCTATGTCCTGCCAGTCATCTCCCAGCGCCCACAGGTTGACACGTTCCTGACGCGACAGACAGTCGGCGAACAAGCTGGTAATAGGAAAGAGGTCGCTACGGGGAATACGCGCCAGCAGGGTAGGCTCAAGCACATAAATTCCGGCGTTCACCCACCACGAAATAGTCGGTTTTTCGACTATTCTGTCGAGGCTACCATCAGTCGATTCCAGAACACCGAACGGCACTTCATGCCTATATTCACTCACGGCAATCGTCGCCGCCGCGAGCTCGCGCGCATGCGCCTTGAGCAGGTCGTCAACCTGAAAGTTCGTGATCAGATCGCCGTTCATCGCCAAAATCGGCGCGGACGGCTGGTAGCCCAGGTCTCCGAGCAGTCGCAGCGATCCTCCTGTCCCCAGGGGATGCTCCAGGTCTTCCCGCAGATATTCGATCGTGCAGCCGAATTTCGCCCCGTCCCCGAAATGCTTTTCAATAATATCAGCAAGATAATTTACGGACAGGAAGATCGTAGACACCCCGGCGCCGACCAGGTGCAGCACCAACCGTTCAAGTATCGGCCGCCCAGCAACAGGTAGCATCGGTTTCGGGACGTCCTTGGTCAGCCGGCCCAGCCTGGTGCCGCGACCGCCGGCCATGATCACGGCCCAATTTGGTAATTTCCGCATGCCGACGATCTGATTCTCGACATGGATACTGGACAATCGCCCTGTCTCGTCAACAACGGGGACTTCGCGCACCTTTAATGCCTGCATCAGGTCCAGGACTTCAGCCCTTCCGTCCTCGGGCCCAGTCAGCATGGGCGGTTTCGAAACCAGAGGCGTCACCGGCTCGTCGAGTGACTGCCCGGTGAGCAAGGACCGCCGGATCGCACCTTCACGAACCACCCCTTGAAAGATGCCGTCATTGCCGACGACAAAGGCCGCAGAAATACGTTGATGGTCGATCAGTGAAAGTGCGTCGCGTATTGAAGCAGAGCTTCCGATGATGAAATCCGAAAGGTTCGCATTATGGTGAGTCACAGCCGCTCCCAGTGGTACCTCTGCACCTACACTTCAGGTTTGTCTTCAAGGCTTGGTCGCAACCAGGGGACGAGTTCCGTCTGCCCCACGGCCGCCAGCCACGCCCAGCGGGGCCGCCGTGCGCGAAATCGCCAATACTGTGCGCAAAGCGGACAGCCGGAGGGCCTGTCCCCGGGTTAGCGTCGATGGCTCGCAGACAGATCAGGCGATGCACAGACCCCGACCCGAGGAGCGAAGAGCGATCATGGAAGTTGACTTCAACCAGCCGATCTCACAGGTCATCCGTGCCGCTCGGCGCAATCGTCAGCTCAGCCAGTACTCGCTGGCCCGCGAGCTCGCGACCATCTCCGGACGGCCGACCATCACGCGGGATCTGGTCGCGCGGTGGGAGCGCGGCCACCAGATCCCCCGGCTCGGCACGCGCCAGTGGCTGGCGGTCGTTCTCCAGGTCCCGCAGGAAAGACTCGATATCGCGGCGGCCGCGGCGCGCAGGCGTAGCCGGCTCGGGCACGCGGTCGTAACCGAGAACGCACCCGCCGGACCCGGACCGGCCAGAAGGGCTCAGGGCACTCCCGCGCTGCTCCCCGTCTTCCGGTCGCGCGTTCAGGCCGGCATCCTCGCCGCGACCCTGATGAACCCCGACCGCTCCTTCAGTCTCACAGAGCTCGCCGAGCATGCGGGCAGCTCACTTGCCAGCGTCGACAAGGAGAACAAGCTCCTCGAGAAGGCCGGGATTCTGACCAGCCGTCGCGAGGGCACGATCCGCCTGATGCGCGCCAACTGTGACGGCGGCCCGCTGGCAGGCCCGCTGACCGAGTTGATGCGTATGACCTACGGCGTACCCCAGGTCGTCGGCGAGGAGTTCGGGTGCGTGCCGGGTGTGGTGCGGATCGTGCTCGGCGGTGTGTGGGCAGACCGGTTCGCGGGCATCGCCGGCTCGGCTCCGGAAAGCATCGAGCTGCTGGTCGCGAAGCCAAACGGACGCACGCTGGACGCACGCGCGCTCGCCACCGCGGCGAAGCGCACCGAGGAACGGCTCAAGCGACCCGTGCACTTCGCCGTCGCCGCGATCGAGCCGGACCCCGACACACTGCAGATTCCGCGGCAGCGCCCCGGCCACCCGGTCGTCGAGGTCGCGCCGATCCGACCACGTGTCGTGCCGCAGATCGCGGGCGTCGAACTCGACGGCAAAGAGGTCATCGCGCAGCTGCTGCGCATCGGACAGCTCGAGATGGCAATGGGGCCGGCGGCCAACAGCCAGCCATTCTTGGAGCTCGCGGCCCGGCACATCGCGTCTGCCGAGTGCCTCACCGAGGACTCACCCGACTCGTCCTTCGTCCTGCTGTCCCAGGCCGCGCACCTCATCGGTTCGGCGATGCTGGCGCAGCAAGGGCTGCGGACGTCGGCGGCAGCGCCGGATCATGTTCTCGGCACGGCCGTCACGGCACAGTTCGGGCACCAGTTCTCGCAGATCGAAGCACTCCGCCAGCGGGCCAAGGAACTCCAGCTGCCGACGAGCCGGGACAGTCATGTCATCCCCGCCGAGGCCAAGACCTACCTCGGCACAGTGCGGTCGCTGCTGGCCACCGCGACGGAGGTCATGCCCAAACTGGGACTCTTCAGCTGAGGTGGAGCAATGCTGCGCAACATGGCCGTGGAGCTCGCGAGCGTGGTCGACCGCCTGGTGCGTTACCCCGCAGGCATCGGCGCCCGCTGGGTGATGACGCATCAGGCCCGGCGCCCGCTCGTCATGCTCCCTGGCCTGGCGGACAACACCTCGATCTTCACGCAGCTCAAGGCCGCCCTGGACGCCAGGGATGCCGGGCCTGTCGTGTCGTTCAGCTACAGCCCACTCGTGGGCAAGGTCCAGACGGCGGCGGCCCGGCTCGCGAACCAGATCGAGCAACTGTGCGTGATCAGCGGCGGGGGTCAGGTCGACCTGGTGGGGCACAGCCTCGGCGGCCTGATCGCTCGCTACTACATACAGCGCTTGGGTGGCTCTGCTCGCGTCGGCACCGCGGTGACGATCGGGACGCCGCACTGCGGAACGCTCGCCGCACGGCTGCCGTCACCATTACCGCTGGTCCGGCAGCTTCGCCCGGGCAGTGACCTGCTCGCCGAACTGGCCGGACCGGCGCCAGGCTGCTCGACTCGGTTCATCGCCTATGCGGGTGACAGCGACCAACTGGTCCTGCCGAGCCGCAACGGGCTGATCGACCATCCGGACCTCGACGTGCGCAACGTCGTCATCCCTGGCGCCGGGCATCTGTCGCTCGCAGTGCACCACCAGGTCATCACCGAGATCTGTGCGTTGTTCGGCCGGCCGGATACCGTCGAAGACGTACCAGTTCAGCGATCAGCCTGAAACGCCCTGAGGTGGAGGCCGCATGAGCGCGGTTCCTTCGGATAGAGCCCTCGCGATCCTGCGCGCGGTCGCGCATGGCCGCGCCGAGATGACCTGCAGCTGCGAGCCGGACCTGTTCATCGATGGTCTCGCCTGTTGCGACCAGGCGACAGCCCGGTTTCTCGCGCATTCGAACCTGATCCGCCCGGCTCGTCCGGGCGAGGTCGGCCAGCGCGTCCCCGTGCGACTCACCTCGGCCGGCCGCGACGCCCTGGCTACGGAACCACTCGAAGCCGCTTAGAGCCCGTCGCCGACTTGTGTGGCCCCCCAGTTCGAAGCGATCGCCGGCGTCCAGGCGAAACCACTACGGCGTTACGCCGAATTGCCGTGCACAGCCCCCGGCAGCCGTTACCTAAAGATCGCCACAGCAGAATTCGGCCCCAGTTGTTCCGGCACATTTCCGCATATGTTTGGTAGGCGGGCATTGTCCCGTCATCGTCTGTTCTGACGCCAGCAATCCGGAAGTGGGCCGCACATGCGTGGTTATCTCGATACCGCTACCCGGTTCGAGTTCGGCACGAAAGCCGAAACCCTCACCAGGTTAGCCGAACTCGTCCGGACGGCCGTGGTGCTTCCGCTCGAATATTTCACTGTCGCGGAATGGCGCGGCGAACCGGAACAGGTGCTGACGCGACTGTGCTCCCAGCAGTGGTCCGCGGCGCCGCTGATCGTTCGTAGCAGCGGATACGACGAGGACAGGACGGGTTCTTCACTGGCCGGCCGCTACCTGTCCCAGGCGCACGTCAGCGGCAGGCGCGAACTCCGCCTCGCCATCGAGAAAGTCGTCGATTCGTTCGACAGCGACCATCCGGAAAACCAGGTCCTGGTCCAGCCACAATTCGAAGTGGCGACGGCGAGCGGTGTCGTCTCGTCGTACGAACCCAGCTGTGGCGCGCCTTATCGAGTGGTCAACTGGACCAGTGGATCCGATACAACAGAGGTGACTTCCGGCGGCTCGGTGGTGAAGACGTGGTATTTCCTCGACGGAAACGCGGCAGTTCCTCCCGCCGCCGAACTCGAAGGAATACCGGAGCTCGTACTGGAACTGGAAGAACTGATCGGCGACGAACCGTTCGAGTTCGAATTCGCGGCCACCGAATCCGGCGCCCTGATCCTGTTCCAGGTACGGCCGCTGGCCGGGGTACGACCGATCCCGCGTGGGCAGCGGCACGCCGAGATCGTCGCCGAGTGCCAGGGACAGGTTCGGGCACTCAACCGCGAACAGTCCGTCGCGCTCGGCAAACGGACCGTACTGGGGATCATGCCGGACTGGAACCCGGCCGAGATGATCGGCGTGCGGCCGAGGCCGCTCGCGACCTCGCTTTACCGGACTCTCATCACCGACAGCGTGTGGGCGGAGTCGCGGGCCCGCTACGGCTACCGCGATCTGCGCGGTGTGCCGTTACTCGTCGATCTCGGTGGGCTGCCGTACATCGACGCGCGCGCCAGCTTCACGTCGATGGTCCCGGCGTCGCTCGACGATGTTCTCGCACGCCGACTGGTGGAGCACTACATCGAAACGCTGCGCGGCAACCCCCAGCTGCACGACAAAATCGAGTTCACGATCGCGCTCACGTGCTATCACTTCAACACCCCCGATCACGTGCGAGAACTGATCGAGTCCGGGATTCTTCCGGCGACCGACTCAGCGCTGCTGACGAAAGGCCTGCGCGAACTGACCATCGCGATCATGGCAGACCACGGGCCGTTCGCCGCCGATCTTCGTGCCTCGGAACACCTCGCCAGAACCCCCGTCACGAGGCCGGCCGAATTCTCGCTTTCGCATCTGGAATACCTTCTGACCACCTGTCGCCGCCGAGGGACTCTCCCATTTTCCGGCTTGGCCCGCGCGGCATTCGTCGCCACCAGCATGGTGCGCAGCCTTGTCGAACTGGGCGTTCTCACGGCCACCGAGGCAGACGCCCTCCTCGGCAGCGCGAACACGGTCAGCACCGTCTTGTTGCACGACTTCGCGACGCTGACCAGAGACGAGTTCCTGGCACGATATGGGCATCTGCGACCGGGCAGCTACGACATCCTGTCACCACGCTACGACGAAGCACCCGATCTTTATTTCGACTGGTCGCGGGAAGCTCCGCCGGCGTCGGCGAGCACGCAATTCGAGCCGAGTGCGGAACAACTGCGAGCGATCCGTGAGCTGCTTGTTTCCCATTCACTTCCGGGCAGTCCGGAACGCCTGCTCGAGTTCGTCGCCCAGGCCGTCGCCGCACGCGAATACAGCAAGCTGCACTTCACCCGTTTCCTGAGCGAGATCCTGGTCGAGGTCGCCCGCGCCGGTGCGCGGCTCGGATTCACTCCCGATGACATGTCGTATCTGACGATTTCAGCGCTTTGCGATTCGAGATCGGCAGACCGCCGGTATATCTCCGAGCTCGTCCGAGCAGGCAAAGAGCGGCACGAGATGACCGAAATCCTGTGTGCGCCAGCGGTTCTGACCGATCCGGCAGAACTCACGACGTTCGTGGCCGGCAACGGCGCGGCCAACTTCGTCACCCAGTCGCGAGTCATCGCCAGGGTCGCTGATGTGGCCGCCGGCGACGATCCGACCGACGCGATCGCCGCGATCTCGGCGGCGGATCCGGGATATGACTGGATCTTCACCAAGCGCGTCAAGGGTCTGCTGACGGCGTTCGGCGGCGCGAACTCGCATATGGCGATCCGGGCTCTCGAACTGGGCATCCCGGCAGCGATCGGCGTCGGGAAGGAACAGTTCGAGCAGTGGCAGCGGGCCGGCGTGCTCGAGATCGATGCGGGCAACCGGATGGTGCGGGCGGTCGGGGCGGGCAGATCGTGACGAAGGGTGCGGTGATCTGGATAACCGGCCTGTCCGGCGCCGGAAAGTCGGCGGTCGCGAGCGCTCTGGTCGCACAGTTGCGGGAGGAAGGCAGGGCGCCGGTCTTCCTCGATGGCGACGAAATCCGGGCGGCGCTGGGGGCGGAACACGATTTCGCGATGGAAAACCGGCGGCGGCTCGCCGGGACCTACGCGCGGCTGTGTCGGCTGTTGTCCGACCAAGGGCATGTTGTCGTGTGCGCGACGATCTCCTTGCAGCATCGGGTTCACGCCTGGAATCGGGAGAACATTCCGTCCTATGTGGAGGTTCTACTCGATGTGCCGCTGGGGGAACTGCACCGGCGCGACCCCAAACGCATCTACCGGCAGGCCGACGGACACATCGTCGGCATCGACCTCGCCGCCGAGTTCCCGGTGACTCCCCATCTCCGAATCCCCAATCACGGACCCACCTCGCCCATGGTGGCGGCCGATCAGATCCGGAACTACTGCAGAACACAAGGAGTGTTATGACAACCTGGGACTACACCACGCTCGCCGCCACCTACTCGCTGCGGCCGCCATACGCGCCGCGGGCCATCGACCAGATCGTAGGGCTCAGCCTGACGCCGAACCCGCGGGTCGCGGACATCGGCGCAGGCACCGGTCATCTCACGCTCGACCTGCTGGCGCGCCGCTGCGAGGTGGACGCGGTGGAACCGAACGCCGCGATGGCCGAGATCGGACGGGCCCGGACCGAGGGCCGGGCGTCGTGGTCGACCGGAACCGGCGAGGCGTCGGGACTCCGCTCGACGTCGTACGACCTCGTCACGTTCGGATCGTCGTTCAACACCACGGATCGGCAAGCGGCACTGCAGGAGTCGGCACGTCTGTTGGTGAACAGTGGCCACATCGCGTGCCTGTGGAATCACCGGCAGCTCGACGACCCGCTGCAGTTCGAGATCGAGTCGCTGATCCGCTCCCGGGTCCCCGAATATTCGTATGGGCTGCGCCGGCAGGACCAGGCGCCCGTGATCGACGAAAGCGGGCTCTTCGGCGAGACGTCAGTGGTGGAGGAGCCGATCGTGCACCGCGTTCCGGCCGACGACTGGATCGCCGCTTGGCGTTCGCATGCGACACTCCAGCGGCAGGCGGGCGACCAGTTCGACGATCTCGTAAATGAGATCGCGAAGATCGCCGGCAGCGGCGAACTCGAGGTCCCGTATGTGACGGTCGGGTGGACCGCGCGGCTGAAGGACCGGCATTGAAACCGATCGGGGTCACACAGCGCGTCGTGTGCGAGCCGCGGGAGGTGCGGCTCGCGCTCGACGTGCGGTGGTCCGGGTTTCTGGCCGCGTGCGGATTGTTCGCGGTGCCGCTGCCGATCGAACCCGATATCGCCTGGTCGGTCGTGCGGCGGACCCGTTGCGTGGGGTTGCTGCTGTCGGGCGGGAACGATCTCGGCTCGGTGCCCGAACGCGATACCCTCGAATACGGGCTCGTGTCCAACGCGATGGCGGCCGAATTGCCGGTGATCGGGGTGTGCCGGGGGATGCAGGTGCTGCTGTCCGCGTTCGGTGGGGAGCTGCACCGGGTCGAGGGGCACGTGGCACAGACGCATCCGGTGAGTACCGGCCGGATGGTCAACAGCTACCACGAGTGGGCGGCATTCGAGGCCCCCGAGGAATTCCTCGTCACGGAACGCTGTGGCGCGGTCGTAGAAGCCATTCGGCACCGGACGGCGCCACTCACCGGGATCATGTGGCATCCGGAACGGATGTCGCCCTTCGACGAGCAGGATCTCGCTTTTTTCATGGAGACATTCGGGAGCAGCCATGAGGGCCGTCATTCTCGCGGCAGGACGCGGATCCCGCATGGGTCCGCTCACCGCCGATCGTCCGAAGTGCCTGCTCAAGATCGGCGGGCACACGCTACTGGAACGCCAGGCGGCGGCCCTGCGGATGGCCGGCGTCGATGAGATCGGAATCGTGACCGGCTGGCAGGCGCAGCAGTTCGCGGGAATGCCTTTCCGGCTTTTCCACAATGCCGACTGGGCGACCACTTCCATGGTGGGTTCGTTGGCTTGTGCGGAAGAATGGCTGTTGACGGAGCCGCTTGTGGTTTCTTACGGGGATATCGTCTACGCCTCCTCGACCATCACCGGGCTGCTGGCCTCGGCTGCACCGATCACGATCGCCTATGACCCGGATTGGCGCGCGCAGTGGTCGTCCCGCTTCGAGGACCCGCTTTCAGACGCCGAGACGTTTCGGGTGGAGGCGAACGGACATCTGCTGGAAATCGGCGGCAGGCCGAGAACATTCGACGAGGTCGAAGGCCAATACATGGGACTGTTGAAGTTCACGCCCAGCGGCTGGGCAGCGTTGAAACGACTGCATGTCACCGAGACGGATCGCCAGGACATGACCGGACTGCTCCGGCGTCTGGTCCAGACTCAGCGGCCTGCGATCGCGACGATCAAGAACACCGGACCATGGCACGAATTCGACCACAGCTCGGATCTTGCAACAGGACGGACGGCGATCAACCACCTGGACCGGATCCTGGGCAAGTCGTAGCCCACCGGAGCGCCATCTGGTTTCGTTCAATGAAACGTCAGTTTTCCCCATGGTAGACTTTGCGGGTATCGTAGTCGACCCGCGAAGGCGTACCATCGACATGAACGATCCACTGCTCTTGCGTGTGCTTACGGTTAACATTTGGAACGTCGAAGGCGACGACAAACGTCAACAACTCCTGCGCGACGCTATCACGGATCTTCGGCCGGACCTCGTCGCATTGCAGGAGGTTACTCGCAACGCTGATTATGACCAGCTTGCCGCCGTTCTCGCCGACACAGAACTCCACGCTGTACATCAGGTGGACGTGTTGCGCCCGACTGCGGCTGCTTCCCTGGCGGGAACCGCACTCGCGTCGCGCTGGGAACCGACGTCGGTAACCGGGATAGAGCTACCGCAAGGTATCGGCGCGGAGTGCGCGCTCGCCGCGACTGTGCCATTACCCAACGGCCTCGACCTGCTGTTCATGGCCGTTAAACCGACCTGGCGGCTCGACTCCGAGGTTGTTCGTACCACGCAGGCTCAAGCCATAGCCCAGTTCGACGCGAAGCTACGCCAGACCGTGCCGACCATCATCGCAGGCGATTTCGACGCGACACCGGACGCCGATTGCATGCGTTACTTGACCGGGAAAACAGTGGTCGAAAACACGAGTGTACATTATCACGATGCTTGGACAATTGGCGGAGATGGCGGCCCCGGCTATACGTGGACGAGTGACAACACGCTGGCCGAACCATTGATCCGGAATACCCTCGGACAACTGCGACACGCGCGCAGAATCGACTACATCTTGGTCGGCTCCTTCCACAACCATCCGCTCGCCGCAGCACGAGTGCTGGACAGCCGAGTCGTCATGACGGATCCGCCCGCAAGCGACCACTACGGGGTCCTCGCCGACATCGAAATCGAGGCGCGCTGAGTTGAATTAAACTCCGCGAACGCGTACCTTACCCGCCCCTATGCTCGACAGAATGATCACAGGATTCTTTGTCGAGGATCAAGAGGGGCACCGACGACTCAACGACGAGTTCCGTCGATTCCGCGAAGATGGCTACGGGTTGCCGCCGGACAATCTGCGCGCGATCGGCGACAAGGATGTCATCGTCGCCAACTATGGTAGCGCTGGAACGGTGGCCATCAACAATATTCTGGCCGAGCTCGGTCTCAACTACGTAGCGAGCAATATCGCGACGCTCCATGCCGACGGAACCAGCAGCGCGACGGAATCCTATACGGAACGATGGCAGCAGCTCATCACGACCAGGCAAGCCGCCACCACCCTGTGGCCGCGCTTCACGAAAACGCACCTCCCCCACGAATATTTCTCGTCAAAGAGACTGGGCGGTGTCTGGATCGTGGTACGGGACCCGCGGGACGCCCTTTACTCGCTGTACCGCATACTTCATCAACAAGATGATCCCGCAACCGACCCGTACGAGACGTGGAATCATTCATTCGACGACTGGATCAACGACAACAGCGTACTCAATCGCCGACCGGTCGATATGTGGGTCGAATTCTACTCGAGCTGGCTCGAGCGCGCCGGCTACCAAGACGAGCTGACGATCACCAGATTCGAGGACTTCAAACGGAATCCAGCGCAGACAATCGGCGCTGCCCTCGAACGTTTCGGTGTCAAAGTAACAAGACAACAGCTCGACGCGGCCGCTTCAGCCAGTTCTTTCGCCGCCATGCAGACACACGAGAGTGCTGTGAGTACTGGGGCGCAGGTCATACGCCGTGGCATGATCAACGAATGGCGTGAGTGGATGGATGACGAGAAATGGCGCGCTTTTTCGGGAGACGACCTCAGGGAGCTTGCGGGTAAGTTGGGCTACGACCTCACGTTCACGTCCGACCTGAGCCACAGCTGAATGCCGTTATTCATTGACGGATTGCGTGCCCGAACCGACGATCGACAGGTCACCGGCTGCCGCGGAACGCACTTCCGACACCAGCGGGTAGTGACAGCGCCACGAACGGTCGTCCTGCTCGCTGATACCAGGCTCGTCACGCCGGCAACGGTCAACGGCGTACGCGCACCGAGATGAGAAGGCGCACCCGTTCGTCGTTTCAACCCTCTCCTGGGGTGCACCACTTTGCGTAGCGGTATGCGCGCCTGGAATCGAGTCCAGAAGGAGTCGCGTATACGGGTGCTGGGGAGCACTCCAGACCTCGCGAGTTGATCCGGTTTCGACGATCTGCCCTCGGTACATGACGAGCACACGGTCGGTGAGGTGCTGCACGACACTGAGGTCGTGAGAGATGAGGACGATCGCCATCCCTGTTGTGCTTTGGATATCCACGAGCAGGTTCAGGATCTGGGCCTGGACCGACACGTCGAGGGAGGAGGTGGGCTCATCGGCGATCAGCACATCGGGACGGCAGGCGAGCGCGCGCGCGATCGAGGCTCGCTGACACTGGCCCCCACTGAGTTGTCGCGGCTTGCGGCCCCGTTGACTTCGATCAATTCCGACCCTGGCAAGGAGATCGGCAGCGAGTCGTCTACTCCCGGACCTTGTCGTTTTGTCATGCGCGGCGACCGCTTCTGCCACTGCCGACATGATCGTCTGCCGCGGATTCAGGGAGCTATAAGGATCCTGGAACAACATCTGGACACGTCGCCGACGTTCGTCCTTGCTCGTGAGCTTTCCCCACGGCTCGTCGAAAGCCAGCAGTTCGCCGGATGTCGGTTTCATAAGGCCGGCAAGTAGCCGCCCGAGCGTGGTCTTACCGCATCCACTCTCACCAACGATCCCCAACGTCTCGCCGTAACTCAACGAGAGCTCGATGTCGCGAAGGACCGACTTACCACCGGGGTACGCGAATGCCATATGTCTGGCGTCGAACAGCTTGCTCATATTCTGTTCACCTCATCAAGCGACGCATCGACGACGTCGTGCAGGAAACATGAAGCGAAGTGTGCGTGCGTGTCGATTCCCGTCAACGCAGGGACAGCGGAGGAACACTTGTCGAATACGGACGGGCATCGTGTCCGGAAGGCGCAGCCGCTCGGCCGATCTTCGGGCGATGGCGGAGAGCCAGGTATTGACTCGAGCCGTGCTCGGTGTTCTGCCATGTGTGGTCGAGAGCGGATCAAGGCTCTGGTGTACGGATGACCGGGATCGGCGAGTATGAGACCGGTGGGCCCACTTTCGACGATGCTGCCCGAATACATGATCGCGACGTCGGTGGTGAGTTGCTCGATGACGGACAGGTCGTGCGAGACAGCCAGCAAGGCCATACCTCGTTGCTGCCGTAGTTGTTCCAATAGTTCGAGGATGGATTTCTGTACTGTGACGTCGAGGGCCGTAGTGGCCTCGTCAGCAATGATGAGTTCAGGGTCGCCAGCTAGTGCCAACGCTATCATGACACGTTGACGCATTCCACCGCTCAATTGGTGAGGATACAGATCCAGAAGGGCCGCAGTGGCGTCGAGCTGTACCGCATGGAGCAGTTCCCGCGTTCGCCTCGCGATGTTCGGTGCGCGATATTCTCGTAGCGTTTCTTCGACCTGGGCGCCGACCGGCATCAGCGGGTCAAGGGCCGACTGGGAGCTCTGTGGCACCAATGCGATGCGTCGACCGCGATAGCGCCGCCACTGACGTTCGCTCCACCGGCCGGCGTCCTCGCCTCGGTACTGGAACGTGCCACGGGACAGTTGCCCGCCGACGACCGCAAGAGTTCCGGTGAGCAGACGGCATGTCATGCTCTTACCCGATCCGGTCTCGCCCACCAGACCAACGGCCGCGCCTCGTCGGACCGTGAGGCTGACGTCCCGGAGGATCTCGGCGGACCGGATCCGGACGGCAACATTGTCGAGGGCCAAGAGAGCATCGGTCATCTGCGCACATCACTCTCTGTGGCGAACGAATCAGCGACCAACGAGAAACCCAGTCCTACCAGGACGATGATCGCGCCGGGAAGAAGTGCTGCCCACCAAGCAGTTTGTAGTGTGTCGCGGGCTTGGTACATCAAGCTTCCCAGCTCGGGTGTGGGCTCCTGCACGCCGGTGCCCAGGAAGGCCAGGCTCGCTGTGGTGACCATGACGAAGACGGCATCCGCTGCCACATAAGTCAGGGAAGCACCGGTCACGTTCGGGAGCATGTGTCGAAAGAAGACTCTCCGGCGTGAATAACCGAGTAGCGACGCCGCGACGATGTACTCCCGGTTCCGCACGCTCAGGGTTTCCGCGCGTCCGAGCCGCGCGTAAACCGCCCAGCCCACCGTCCAGATCGATAGCAGGATGGTCGGCACGCCTCGCGGCAGACCCGGTATGTCCGGCCCATTGCCGATGACGACTGTCAGCGTCAGGACCAGAATTACGAAAGGGATCGCCAGTACCGCATCGATCAACCTCGTCGCGACAAGGTCGACGACTCGATTCCGAGCGAGCCCGATCAGCATGCCGATACCCTGGCCGACTACCAGGCTGATGCCGACGGCAAGGACGATGATCGTGAGATCTGTGTGTAACGCGCCGGCGCATCTGACCAAAAGGTCGCGGCCAAGGGCATCCGTGCCGAACGGGTGCGCGGCCGAAGGGGCCAAGTTGGGGGCGGCTACAAGCGCATCCTGCGAATACGGACTCAGGATCGGCACAATGACCGACGCCACGACGAATACGAGCAGTATGCCCAAGCCTACGATGGCCTCACCCCGCGAGGAGAGTGCCGTCAGGACGCGGCGACGGGCCGTGCGCCGCCGCGTCCTGAGCGATGTGATCTCGACGCTCGTCATCGCAACCTCGGGTCGATCAGACGATATGCGATGTCCGCCAGCAGGTTCCCGAAGACCACGAACATGCCGGTGATGATCGCGACGGCCTGGACCACCGGGTAGTCGCGGGAATTGGTCGCGTTCACCAGGGTGGTACCCACCCCGGGCAGGCCGAACACGGCTTCGACCACGACGGCTCCACCGATCAGACCGCCGATGTTCAGGCCGACCAGCGTGATAGTCGGCAATGCACTGTTCGGCAGGACATGGCGCAGGACAAGTCGGGACCGGGAAAGACCGCGGGTCATGGCTGCTTCGATGAACTGCTCGCGGAGGGTGTCGCGCGCTTTTTGCCGCACAGCACGTGCAATGAGTGGCGCCAGATACGCGCTGAGGACCAGGACAGGTAACCACAAGTAGCTGAAGTTTTCCGGATAGTGTCCCGCCCACCCGCCGGCCGGAGCGATCTGTGCCTGTACTGCCAGGACCAGGATGCCGACCAGCCCCACAAAAAATGCCGGTGTCGCCAATAGCACTACGGCCGAGACACGGATGCCATAGTCGAGCCAGCGTCCGCGCGACATGGCCGCGAGCAGCCCGATGGCCGCTCCCGAGATCAACGAGAAGACGATCGTCGCCGCGACCAGCGTGAGCGTCACCAGAAGGCTGCTGCCCACCAGCGACACTACCGAAACACCGGGATAGGCCAGGGACTGTCCGAGGTCGCCGTGGGCGACCCCGGACAGATACTTGCCCAGCTGAGAAACGAGAGGATCATCCAGGTGCATCCGCTGGTGGAGCTCGGCCACCTGACTTTCCGTTGCCTGCGGCCCCAACAGCTGACGGGCCGGGTCACCAGGTACCAGATGGATCAGGAGGAAGGTGATGAGGAGAACACCGAACGCGACCGCGACCGCCTGGACGACCAGTACCCACAGGGGCTGCCCGCTCTGCTTGAGCTCGGAGTTGCGTCCTGGCATCACTGTCCGGCGCCACCCACGAGCAGCCTGAACGCGACCTGCTTTACGGCGTCCGGCGATACATTCGTCGCGCTCACCATTGCGAAGTCCGACAGTGCGACGAACGGCCGGTCGGCTTCGAACTGATCACTGATCGCTTGAGTGATCTGTGGTAGCTGATCCGCCTTCGTCGTATTCAACTGCCCGACGAGCGAATCCATGGCCGCCGACTCGTAGTTCGTCAGACCGGCATGCAGCCCACCCTTGGGGTCCAACGTTGACGCCACCAGGTGGCCAGGGTCAGGCACGTCCGACGTCAGCGGCCCGAGCAGAGTTTGGAACTGTCCCTTCAAGGCGCGGTCGATGCCGACGGATTGCTGCTGAGCATCAAGATTTATGTTGACACCGATGTCTTTCAGGTTCTGTTGGATGATCGTCGCCGTCGGCTGCGCCCACGGGATGCTCGTGTAGTACAAGAGATCGACCGAACAACCAGTGGCGCATTGGGTTCCGGCAAGGAGATCTTTGGCCTTGGCGATGTCGCGTGCGCCATTGGTCTTCGGCTCGTACTGAGGCATGGTCGAAGGCCAGTAGCCGGCGCGGGGCGTCGTCTGGCCCTGCCACACGACCTGGTCGATTTGCTGCCGGTCGATGGCCAGGTTGATCGCCTGTCGTATCTTCACGTCGCTGAGCAACGGATCTTTGTTGTTGGGGATCAGCTCGATCGTCCCGAACTGCTTTACGACGACACTCTTGACGTCACCCGTCATCTGCGGGATGAGTGACGGCGGAAGATCGAGCGCCCAGTTGGCCTGTCCGGTGCGGACCTGAGCAAGTCGAGTGCCCGCGTCGGCGACGACGGTGAACTTGACGGTGTCCACCTTGGGTTGAGCGCCCCAATAGTTGGGGTTACGCGTCATCGTCACGCCGGCGCCGGCGCTGATCTCACTGAGCACATAGGGCCCCGCGGAAACGGGCTTCTTGAAGAAGTCGGCCTGGCCGATCTTGTCCTTCGGAAAGATCGTGAACGCGTAGCCGGACAAGACCGTCGGCAGCGCGGCATAGGGAGCGCTGAGCTTGACGACGACAGTGCTCGCCGATGGCGCAGTGACTTCGGTGACGGGTTTGAGGAGAGAAAAACTCTGACCGGCGACATCGTGGCGGACCCGGTCGAGCGTTGCGACGACGTCAGCCGAGGTCAGTGGAGTGCCATCGGAGAACTTGAGATCGGGTCGCAGCGTGAAGGTCCAACTCAACTGGTCGGCTGCCGGGGTGATCGAGGCGGCAAGTGCCGGACCTCCGACGTCAGGACCATCGCTGTAGCTGGTCAGGCGCGCTCCGAACAGCGAGATGATGAACGCATCTTCGGTTGCCCCGGTCGCGTCCGGGTCGTAGCCGGATGGAGCGGCACCGAGTGCGATCGTGACGGTCGCGGGCGTTGCCGAGGATTGTTCGGTCTTGGCAAGATTGCTGGGTGTGCTACACGCGGCGAGCATGAAGGCGACTACGCCGAGCACGCCGATCGCGAGACGCGAGCGGCATCGCGTACCTCTGGGCGCCATCTTTAGCTCCTGGTTCATCTGATGAAAGACCGGTTTCAAAACATGCGTCTCACTGGCAAGGATTTTTGCCTCATGGAGCCATACATGGCAAGCGGGCCGGAGTGAACTCGCGGTAAAACTTGGACTGGTCGTCGGCAGCTACGTCGTGGCGTACAGTCAGGTCAGAGTTGGTGTTGAGCGGCCACTTGGTGGTGTTGCTCGAGAGCGAGCAATCCGCGTTGCTCACTTCGGAAGGCGACGTCGACGTAGAGCGCGTCGATCACTGCCAGATGCGCCATCCGGCTGGCCATGGCCTCGACGCGATAGCTGATCCCCCGGCCTCCGGCAATGATCGGGTGGTCGACCACGCGGGTCAGCGGGCTCTTGCTGAAACTGGTGATCGCGATGGTGGTCGCGCCGCCGTCGCGGGCTGCCGTGGTGGCCGCCAACGTTTCCTTCGTCGCGCCCGTGTGGCTGACGGTCACGCACACGCCACGAGCGCCGAGGGTACGTGCGGCAAGGTGCTGGGTGAGTGCGTCGACCGGCGCATCGACCGGCAGGCCGAGCATCCGGAAACGGTACGCCGCATCCTGCGCGATCGGGCTGCTCGGCCCTAGCCCGACCAGCACCAACCGCCCCGCTCCGGCGATAGCGCGCGCCGCTGCCGCGAACGCGGCGTGGTCGACAGTCGCCAGGCAATCGGACAGCACAGCCGCGCTCGACGAGACGACCTTCTCCAGGACTGCCGAGCTGTCGTCAGCAGCGGAGATTTCCTCGTACACCAGCTTGCCCCCCGGACTCGCGCTGCGCACCACGAGGCGCTTGACGTCCTGGAACCCGCCGAACCCCATCCGCTGACATGCGCGCACCACCGTCGATTCCGCAACACCCGCCGCGGCCGCCACCTCGGTAATCGACAAGTACCCCAGGCCCTGAGCACGATCCAGCAACACCTGTGCGACTCGGCGATCCGCCGGGCGGAGGGAAGGCATCAGAGCACGGACTCGACCGAGCACGTCGTGACCTACCCGTGGTGCCGGGTTGGCATCCGCCTTTTCGAGACCGCGAGCGCTTGGCGACACGGCAACTATCCTTGCCCAGATATACGGCAGAAGGCAAATGACAGTTTGATCTACCGAGCAGGAGGCGGTGACGGGGGTGGCCACGACGGCGCGACGGTCCTCGTGGCCGGCTGTCGAACGCATCACAGGTGGCCTGCCGACGGACTGCGACGTGCTCCCAGGTCGGGTCGTCAACTGTCCCGTTCAGTCCTGAACCGCTTTGTGCTCATCGGACAGTCGCCGGGTTCGTATCGTCACGGCGGCAACCACAGCAGCAGCACAGGCAATGGCCGCGATGAGCAGCATCGTATGCTGAAAAGCTGATTGATACGCTGCTGCCGCCACCTCAGCAATACCTCGATTCGAGGACGCCATCGAATCCGCTGGCCGAACAATACGACCGATGACAACCTGCGCGGCGAGCTCATGCAGGGCAGTCCCCGGCGGAAGTCGTTCTCGCATATCGAATAACACGCTCGATACCCGTGCTTGAAAGAACATGCCTGTCAGACTGATCCCTAGCACGACACCAAGGTATTCGATTGATTGATTGTAGCCCGACGACATACCGGCACGACCGGGCTGAGCCCTGTCGATGACGACCATGAGCCTGATCGGATTCCACAGCCCCAAACCAAAACCGGAGATGACCATCATGAGCACGAGTGTTGTCCAGAGCTCGAAAGGTCCGCTCGTCGCGCCCAGCGCGGCACCCACAGCGACGAGCGAAGTGGACAGCACGAGTAATGCACGAATGGAAACTCGCTTCGCCAGGCTCGCCGACGAGATGTTGCCCACCCACACCAGGAGGGTCAACGGCAGCATCGCCACCCCGGTCAATCCCGGTGAAAGGCCGATCTTGTTCTGCAGGTAGACAGTCGAGAAGAATATTATCGAGATAGAGGTGGTGCCCGTCACGAGCGCAAGGATCAGCATGCCGTTGGTCGTGAGATCGCGAAATTCAGCTACGTCGAAAAGGGCGTGTCGGCCACGTCTCCGCTCTATGAACACGAAGGCAACCGCTGCCGTGGCAGTGGTCCCGACCAGGAGCCACGTCGTCCCACCGGCGCCGGCCGGGTTCCCGACCTGCATCGCCAAGCCGACGAACGAACTCATTCCCACGATTATGAGCGCCCCACCGCCCCAGTCGATGGGCGCTGACGGCCGGGTGGCCGGTGAACCGGCAAACCTCCTGAGCAGCCAGGCTATGGCAACGCAGGCCGGCACGTTGACCAGAAATATCGAGCGCCATCCGAAGGAACTGATCAAGGCGCCGCCAAACATCGGCCCGAAAGCCATGGCGAAACCCGCCACCGAGCCGTAGATCCCTAGCGCGAAACTCCGTTGCCTGCCCTCGAAGACTTCACTCAGCAGGGCCGGGCCCACCGCGAGCAGCGCGGCTCCGCCAATGCCCTGCACCGAGCGCGCCGCGATCAGCAACGTGGCATTAGCCGAGATTCCACAGAGCAGGGACATGACACAGAAGACCGCAAGTCCTGCGGTGTACGTCCTCTTCCTGCCCCAACGGTCTGATATCGACCCGACCAACAAGAGAAATGTGGCAAGACCAGTCGAGTAGGAGTTGATCACCCACTGTAGATCGTCGAAGTCGGCGTGGAGCGAGACACCGAGCGCCGGTACCGCGAGTTGAGCGCCTATCACGTCGAGTTGCACGATTCCGGCGGACGCCGCAACCGCGGCAAGGATTCGGCGTTGACCTGTTCTCTGTGTCGTGATCTGCACGAGGACTCAGACCGTCCACCGACGAGAGATCATCGGAACGATGACAACCGGCCTATCCTCGCCGGATCCTGTCCGAAAAAGCAGGCGTCGGTCGGCATGTCGTCCTGTTCCGCACGCGGGCCGAGCTCTGGTCACCCCGACTACGTTTCCTGAGCTGCCGCAGTCCAGCCAGGGGGCTGAGTTCACCCGTTCCCGACCATCATCGCAGTCAAGCTGCCTCGAGGCACCGGGGTAGGCAAGCCAGCCTTCCCCCGTCTCGGCGCTGTACATCGCCCGTGTAAGCTCTTCGGCGGAGGATTGGCCGAGCGGCCTAAGGCGCACGATTGGAAATCGTGTTGGGTGTTACAGCCCTCACGGGTTCGAATCCCGTATCCTCCGCCAGCTACCGGGCAGAACGCCGGGCACCTCGCGTGCCCGGCGTTCTGTTGTAGCGGACCGCGGTGGCGACTGCCGAACCAGCGGAGCGGCACGTCAAAATCACCCTAACAGTGCCACCACCAGCACAAGAGTCACCTGAACGGCCTAGTGCGATCATCGCTCGGAGCTACCGATAGTTTTACGTGGGTCGTCACCAACGACGACCAACGCAAAGCTCGACAGACCGAGGAGAACCCGCGCCGATGGCCGGAGTGGAAGAGATCCGTGCAGGGATCGCGATGGCGAACGAGAAGTGCAACGCCAGCGTCGCCGCCCTGCAACAGGCCGCCCAGGCACTCGAGGAGGCTCAGCAGATCCTGGGACAGGTCACATCCGGTAGCACCCAGCCCGAGGTGACTCAGGCACACGGGTTACTCGCGGAAGCCGTTCAGGGGATCAACGGTCAGCAGAGCACGATTCAGGCCGCAGTGTCGTCGGCCGAGTCCTACTCCGCTCGGCTGTAGATGTACTCGCTGGGCGAGCTCCATGCGCAACTGGCCGCATTCCGTGCGAAACTGGCTGAGGCAACCGGACACACCAATCGTGCGGTGGAGCTGCTGGATGAGGCACGCGAAACGATCGTCACGGCCTTCGAGCAGGCGGAGCCCTGGCTACCGCCCGAGCTCGCACTCGCCGCGGACCGGCTGCGCCAGGACGCCGACCGGCTCGCTGCCGCCGACCAGCTGGTGAGCGGCTACCAGGCCAGCCTCTGATGAAGCTCGCGAAGTCCAGCACGCAGCGCGGCCGGGTCCTGACCGCGCTGAACGCGATACGCCAGCAGCTCGGCCTCGTCCTCGGTGCGGCGGACGCCGCGCGCCAATCCGCCGAGGCCGAGCTGGACCGGCTCCAGCTGGAACAACGCATCGTCCGGGGCGGCGGCAACGACGAGGACCTGCGGCACCCCGCGCTGGCCGGCGTCCGCGAGCAGCTGGACACCGTGCGAGCCGCGTTCTACCAGGACGCCGCCACCGTCCCCGGCCGTCTCCGCGAGCTGGTCGCCGAGACGGCACCCGGGCCGCCGAGCCGCCCGCCGGGTGACTGGCTCGGCCGCATCGGCAACGCAAAGCTCACCGTACCGCCATTGTGGCGCATCGGTTCGTCCACTGTGGACTCGACGGGGCCGTTCCCGGTCGCCGTTCCACTGCTGGACGAGTCGCACCTCGCGATCACCACCGCGCCGAAGACCCGCGACGCGGCCGAGTCGCTGATCGAGGGGCTCCTGCTGCGAGTCCTGACCAGCATGGAGCCCGGCGCGGTCCGCGTGCACCTGTGGGACGTCGGCCAGCTCACCGCCGTCCTGCCCAACCTGTACCCGCTGAGCCGCACCAGCGCGGTCACCACCTACGACCCCGCCCGGCTCGACGACCTCCTCGACGAGCTCGCCGGGTACATCCGCCGCACGCACGCCCAGAGCATGCAGGCCGGGCACCATTCGCTGCGCAGCATGCGCGAAGCCCTCGGCCAGCGCACCGATCCGTGGCGCATCGTGGTGTTCTTCGGCAACGGCGAGGAGTGGACGCGCGAGCAACTCCGCGAGCTCAAACGCATCGCCGGGGGCGCGCTCGCCGCCGGGATCTCGCTCATCGGCGTGGACCTGCCGACGATGTTCGGCGGCGGCGTCGAGAACATCCGGCTCGTCGACGAGCAGCACGCCGTGACCAGCATGACCGGGGCGGACATCGTCGTCGACCTCGATCCGCCGATCCCGGCCGTGGAGGTCAGCGGCGCGGCCCACCGGCTCGCGGACGCGCTCATCGCCAAGCAGGGCGGGCCGCGATCCTTCGCCGATCTGCTCCCCACCGAGTTCGGGCAGGAAAGCTCCGCCCGCGAACTTCGTGCGCCCGTCGGGTTTTTCGAGGGTGACCCGGTCGAGGTGGTCATCGGCGACGGCACCCCGCACGCGCTGATCGGCGGCCCGAGCGGCTCCGGCAAGACGAACTTCCTGTACTCCCTCATCGGCAGCCTCGCCGCCCGCTACCCACCCGGTGAACTGGCGCTCTACCTGCTGGACTTCAAGGAAGGCGTGTCCTTCGCGGGCCTCGCGCCCGGCCGCCGCGACGCGAGCTGGCTGCCGCATGCCCGGCTCATCGGGGTCAACGTCAACACCGACCGCGAGTTCGGGCTGGCGCTGCTGCGGTTCCTCGCGGACGAGCTGCGGCGCCGCTCGGCCGCGGCGAAGGAGCACGAGGTCACGGACCTGGCCGAGCTGCGCAAGCAGGACCCGGATGGCCACTGGCCGCGGATCGTCGCCGTGATCGACGAGTTCCAGTACCTGTTCGCGGGCCGTGACGCGGTGACGAACCAGGCGACCGCGCTGCTCGAAGACATCGCCCGCCGCGGCCGCGCACAGGGCATCCACCTGATCCTCGCGAGCCAGGACATCGCCGGGATCGACGCGTTCTGGGGCAAGCCCGCGGTGTTCGAGCAGTGCACGCTGCGGATCGCGATGCCGAAGGCGCGGCGCGTGCTGGCCGAGACGAACAACGCCGCGGTCGCCGCGCCGAAGTGGCACGCCGTGGTGAACCACGACTCGGGTGTCGCGCACGGCAACCAGCTCGCGCACGTGCCCGACGCCAGCAGCCGTGACATCTTCTCGTCCCTGCAACGAAAACTGTGGGAGCAGTACGCCGACGAGCATCAGCGCCCACGTCTGTTCGACGGCGCGCATTCGCCGACGCTGGAGCACATCCCGGCGTTCGCCGCGCTCACTCCCGGTGGCCGGCCGCGGGCGCTGCTCGGCCAGTCGATCGACGTCGAGGACGCGGCGTGCGCGGTGGACCTGTTCAGCGCACCGGGCCGGAATCTCGCCGTGCTCGGCACGGCCGCCGCCGAAGCACTGTCCATTCTGGACGCCGCCGCGAAATCCCTGGCGCGGCAGTACCAACCGCACGAGGTCGAGTTTCTGGTGTCCTGTTTGGTCGATCGCTGCGCACCGCCGGTGGACCACCTGGTGCAGACGCTGAAGGCCGAGGGGCACCTGGTCGAGATGCTGCACGAGGACGAGCTCGGCGCCCGCATGCTCAGGCTCACCGAAGAGCCGTCCGCGCACACGCGGATGTTGTTGCTCTACGGCGTCGACGCGGCGTTGCCGTTGCTGGAAGCCAAGAAACCGGGCGAACTCAAGAGCGGGCTGGACCACTTCCGCACCGTGCTCAAGCAGGGCCCGACGAAGAACGTGCACACGCTCGGCTGGTGGCGCAGCACGGCGCGGCTCAAGGACACGCTGGGCTTCGGCGGCACCGACGACATCGGCGCCTGGGCCGCGCTCGACGTGCAGGGCGCCGAGCTGAGCCAGTTCGCGGCCGGACAGGTCGTGCAGTGGTCGCCGCGGCCGGGACGCGCACTGTTCTTCGACCGCAGCACGCACGTCTCGCCGGAAGTCATGATCCCGTTCGACCGCCCGGAGTACTGATGGAATCGCCGGCCATGCGCTACAAGGAAATCGTCGGGCTCGCCGGGAAAGCGGCCGAGGAATTGCGCGCGTGGGAGCTGCGGCGCGGCCAGGAACTCGATGCCGAGATCCTGGCCGCCGAGCAGGCCGTCGCGGAGGCGGCACAACGCGAGCAGCGGACCGCACAGACCGCGCACAACTGGTGGCGCATGGCGGAGGACAACGTCTCGCGGCTGCCGTGGCTCGAGGTCGCCGACGGCCCCACCCCTGCCGCTCACGCGCACGCCTCGTGGCTGGACCGCTACCTCAACGAACTCAAGCCGATGTACCAGGAGCTCGTGGATTCGGTGCTGTCACTGGGCTGGCGCGCCCGGCGCTGACCGGGCGGCCACGAACCCGAAGTGAGCTACGCCAGGTCCTTCAGCGCCGCCGCCCGATCGGTGCGTTCCCACGGCAGATCCAGATCGTCGCGACCGAAATGGCCGTACGAAGCGGTTTGCGCGTAGATCGGGCGCAGCAGGTCCAGGTCCCGGATGATCGCCGCCGGGCGCAGGTCGAACACCTCGCCGATCACGGTCTGGATCTTCGCCGGGGAAACCTGTTCGGTACCAAAGGTTTCCACGAACAGCCCGACCGGGGCTGCTTGCCCGATCGCATACGCCACCTGGATCTCGACCCGCTCCGCGAGACCCGCGGCGACCACGTTCTTCGCGACCCACCGCATCGCGTACGCCGCCGAACGATCCACTTTGGACGGATCCTTGCCGGAGAACGCGCCGCCGCCGTGCCGGGCCATCCCGCCGTAGGTGTCGACGATGATCTTCCGGCCGGTCAGGCCCGCGTCGCCCATCGGGCCACCAACGACGAACCGGCCGGTCGGGTTGATCAGGATCTTCGGGTCCTCGGCGGCCAGTCCGAGCGAGGCGATCTCGGGCGCGATCACGTGCTCGCGCAGGTCGTGCGCCAGCATCGTGTCCAGGTCGATGCCCTCCGCGTGCTGGCTGGAGATCACCACCGTGTCCAGCCGCACCGGCCGGTCCCCGGCGTATTCGATGGTCACCTGCGTCTTGCCGTCGGGGCGCAGGTATGGCACGGTGCCGTTCTTGCGCACGGCCGTCAACCGGCGCGACAACCGGTGCGCCAGCGCAATCGGCAACGGCATCAGCTCCGGCGTGTCCGAGCACGCGTAGCCGAACATCAGGCCCTGGTCGCCCGCGCCCTGCCGGTCGAGCTCGTCCAGCGTGTCGTCCACGCGGGACACGCCCTGGGCGATATCGGGCGATTGCGCACCAATCGCGACGTTCACCCCGCACGAGTGACCGTCGAAGCCCTTCGCCGACTGGTCGTAGCCGATGTCCAGGATCTTCTCCCGGACCAGCGTCGGAACGTCCACATAGGCCTCGGTCGTCACCTCACCGGCGACGTGCACCTGTCCCGTCGTGATCAGCGACTCGACCGCCACCCGGCTCCGGGGATCGGCGGCCAGCAACGCGTCCAGGATCGTGTCGCTGATCGCGTCGCACATCTTGTCGGGATGTCCCTCGGTCACCGACTCACTGGTGAACAATCGCCGGTCTGCGTGCACGGTGCCGTCTCCTCGGTCGTGGGTGCTGTTGCTCGAAGGTCGGCCGTGGCGCGCAGTTGTTACACCTCCCACCTACCGGACGGTTCCGCGGAACCACGGCGGTGCTCCGTCCGTCGTAGCCGCTGAAGTGGAAGGGGGACGTCGATGGAGCGCGAGCGAAAACCGCTGCCCCGGCGCCGGCAACGCGAGCCGCGCATCACCGTCGCGGAGGACGACTGGGGTCTGGTCGAGGTCGGGGTGACCAGAACCGGTGAGATCGTCGAGGTCGCGATCAACACGGCGCTCGCCACCGAGGTCGAACTCACCGACCTCGCCGAGGCGATGCTGCAGGCGGCCCGGGCCGCTCAGCACCGGGCCACCTCCTTGCGCTCCGTTCAGTGACAGGGGCGGAACCGGATGATCTGCGGATCGTGATCGGACGCCTGCGTGGCGAACTCGGCGTTGATGTGCACGACGTCGTAGTCCACGCCGCGCGGGTCCGCGGTCAGGATGTGGTCGAGCACCTGCGAGTTGCCCTCGAAGACGTAGCTGTAGCGCTCGCGGGCGGGCAGCGTGTTGATCAGGTCCGTCAGCTTGCCGCCCTGGGTGAGCGTTTGCAGCGCCGGTGAGAACTGGTAGTCGTTCAGGTCCCCGGCCACGATCACGTTGGCGTTGTGGTCGGCGGCCAGCAGCTGGTCGACGAAGCCGCGCAGCACCTGCGCCTGCTTTCCGCGCTGCACCTCGGAACTGCGCGTCGGCGGCTGGAAGCGGCCGTGCGTCGGCTGGTCGCCGCCCTTGGAGTTGAAGTGGTTGGCGATCACGAACACGGTGCGGCCGCGGAAGACGAACTCACCGGCCAGCGGTTTGCGGCTGTCCTGCCACGCGTCGTTGGCCGGGTCGACCCGGCCGGGCGAGATGGACAGGTGCGCCTTGTTGTGGTCCTTGACGACGGACACCGCGGTGGTCGCGTCACCGCCCGGACGGTCTACAAAGGACACGCGCTTCGGGTTGAACAGGAAGCCGACGCGGATGTTCCCGCCCGGCTCACCGCCGTCCTTGCCTTCCTGCGGGTCGATCTCGCGCCACTGGTAGCTCGGGCCGCCGGCCGCGACGATCGCGTCGGTGAACCGCTTCAGCGTCTGGTCGGCGGCGACCAGCCCGTCGCCGTTGCCGTCCGCGCCGTTGTTGTCCTGGATCTCCTCCAGGGTCACGACGTCCGGCGAGGCGAGGTTGTCGACGATGCCGTGCGCCAGCTGGTCGAACTTGTCCTGAGTGTCCACAGCGGACAGGTTCTCGACGTTGTAGGTCGCCACCGCCAGCTCGTCCGGACGCTGCTTGCGGGTGACCTCCTTGGTGATTCCTCCACTGTGGACATCACCGAGGACGTTGGCCTGCAGCGTGTAGCCGCCGAACGAGTCGTACTCGATGGGGCCGGAGGTGACGCCGGTCAGCTCGTCGCCGGTGTTGACCGTCGGGAAAGGACGCTGCGCGAAGGGGATCAGCGACTCGACCTTCAGCACGCCCGTGTTGGGGTCGTTGTAGGCCGTGTAGAGCGTGCCGCCGCGCTTGGTCGGGTTCTCGTCGGGCTTCGTCGTCACGTACAGCTCGTTGAAGGAGTTGCTCGGGCCGACGACGCGCGCGTTGCTGATGCTGACCGTTTCGCCCTCGTGCGCTTCCCAGAAGTCGAGGGAGTACTTGGCCGGCTCCAGCGGGAGGCTCTCGGTGTTGCCGCCCACCTGGGGGGCGAGGCTGTCCGGCACGGTGTTCGGGGTGATCACGGTCGGCGCGGGGACGGGGTTCCCGCTCGACTGGATCGTCCACTGTGGACCGGTCAGCTCCGTGGTCGACTGGTAGATCGAGTTGGTCGGGCTGTCCGGGTAGAACTCGGAGACGGTGCCGGTCACGGTGACCGCATCGCCCACGGCGACCGCCGGGGTGGTGGACCCGGTGAAGACCTGCAGGCCCTCGCTGGTGCGCGGGTCGTTGTCGGGCTGGGGGTCGGTGATCCAGAAGCCACGGGCCGAGCCGAACGCGCGGATCGCGGTGACGATGCCCGTGACACCGGTGACCTTCTGGCCCTTCAACGGCGAGATCCGGGTCGTGCCCTGGATGTCGTGGACCTTCGCGGCGACCGGCGGGGTGCCGCCGCCGGGAGTCTCGCCCTTGCTGTTGGTGGGTGAGGGCTCGCCGGCGGTGAAGTCGGCCGCGTTGTCGTCGGTGTCGGCGCCGGTGCGGGAGACCGAGGTGGTGTTGCTCGCGGCCGGGGCCGGGTTGGCTTCGCGGACGGTCGCGGCGCCGTACCCGACGAGATCGTGGATCGACGCGTCGGCGGTGCAGTCGGCGGCGGTGAGGCAGGTCAGCGCGGTGGTGGCGTGCACGAGTGCGACCGTTCCGGCGCCCGCGGCCATCGCGATGGCGCCGGTCGCGTCGGGGGTCGGCAACGAGACGGTGCCACCCGATCCGGTGGACTCGGCGACGAGGTAGCGCGTGCCCGGCGCGACGCTGCCGGCCAGCGGCGTGACCTGCCACTTGCTGGAGGCGCTCGGCGAGGCGGGCAGGTACTGCACGCTCCAGCCGTCGAGGCTCACCGCGGCGGCGCCGGCGTTGTTCAACTCGATGAAGTCGCTGGTCAGCGTGGCTCCGGAGTTGCCGCCACCGCCGTAGACCTCGCCGATGAGCACGTCGGTGCTCGGCGCGGCCAGCGCGGTGGAAGTGGAAGCGACCAGTCCGGCGGCGGCCACGAAGGCGAGCACACCTACTCTTCGAGAGATCACGCTCAGTTCCCCTCAGTCTCGATCAGTCGAGGCATCCTCCCTCGGACTGGTGAGACAGGGGCAGACCAAACCGTAACAACTGGTAACGGTTGGGTTGTCGCGGGTTAAAAGGCCTTTCGCCGGGAGCCCCGGCAACGGTGGGATTTGAACCCACGGACGCGTTCAACCGTCACATGATTTCGAGTCCCGATCCAAGCCGTTCGAACCTCGTCAGACCTACGCTGACGTGCGGTCTTAGCCGCTGGTGCGAGCGGGGAAGGAGCTGGCGGCCTGGACCTGATCGACGTACTTGACGACGGTCGTCACGACATGCGGCCGGGGCCCACGTCAGAGGGTGGCGCGGCGTCGTCTGAAACAAAACGACAGAACGCCCGTCCCTGCTCAACCCAGGGGCGGACGTTCTGCCTGCTCAATGGCGGTAGCGGTGGGATTTGAACCCACGGACGGGATCAACCGTCACACGATTTCGAGTCGTGCTCCTTCGGCCGCTCGGACACGCTACCGTGGGCCAGCGTACTGCACGGACTTTCACGGAGAGCCATCGCCCCGGTGCCGGGTGAAGAACGCGTCGAGCAGTGTGGCGCATTCCGTTTCGAGCACGCCACCCACGACCTCGGGCCGGTGGTTGAGCCGCCGGTCCCGCACCACATCCCACAGTGAACCGACCGCACCCGTCCGCGGCTCCCAGGCGCCGAACACCAGCCGCGACACGCGGGCGAGCACCAGGGCGCCGGCGCACATCGTGCACGGCTCGACCGTCACCGCGAGCGTGCAGCCTTCGAGCCGCCAGCCGTCACCGTGCACCCGCGCCGCTTCGCGGAGGGCCAGCACCTCGGCGTGCGCCGTCGGATCGCCGAGCTCCTCACGCGCGTTGTGCGCGGACGCGAGCAAATCCCCGCCAGGCCCGAAGACGGCGGCACCGATCGGCACGTCCGGACCGGCTTCACGGGCCGCGGCTAGAGCGACGCGGACCAGATCGTCATCCATCAGCCTCGTCGAGCAACGCCCCGAACTCGTCGGCGAACCCGCAGCGCTGCGCGATCATCTGCAACTGCTCGTCCGGATAGAGATCCTCTTCACCGGCGATCACCTCGAGCTCGGGCGCGGGCAGGCCCACGTCCGCCAGGATCTCCAGATCGCCCTCCGGCCAGATCGCGTCGTCGGCGTCCTCCGGGAAGTCGACCCGGAGCACATCGAGCACGTCCGCGGCGATGTCGTAGTCCAGCGCCGCCGACGCGTCCGAGAGCAGCAACGACGGGCCCCGCGGGCTCGGCCGGACGATCACGAAGAACTCGTCGTCCACCGCCAGCAGTGCGAACACCGCCCCGGTCGAACGCAGCTTCCCCAGTGCCGTGATCGCCGCGTCCAGATTCGTCAGCGCGTCGGTGTCCAACGCGCCGCACCGCCATCTGCCGTCCTCCCGGACAACAGCCACGGCCAGCCCCGCGACCGGCTCCTTCACCGACATGCGCACACCGTATACCTGCCCCGACGGAACATGGGTCAGTATCGACCTATGACGGGACCCACCGAGTTGCCCTCGCTGCCCGACGCCCGCTTCGCCGGCTTGCTCGCCGAGGCACGCGCACTGCAGGCGACCACAGTCGAACTGCGGCGCGAAATCCACCGCCACCCGGAACGCGGTCTCCACCTGCCGCGCACCCAGGCGGCGATCCGGCGCGCACTGGCCGATCTGCCGCTGGAGATCCAGCTCGGCAAGTCGACCACTTCGGTCACCGCCATCCTGCGCGGCGCCCGGCCCGGGCCGTCGGTGCTGTTGCGCGGGGACATGGACGCGCTCCCCCTGCACGAGGACACCGGGCTGGAGTTCGCTTCACTCGAACCGGGCGCGATGCACGCCTGCGGTCACGACACGCACGTCGCGATGCTCGCGTCGGCGGCACGGCTGCTCACGGCGCACGTGAGCGAGCTCGCCGGATCGGTCGTGTTCATGTTCCAGCCCGGCGAGGAGGGCTTCCACGGCGCGCGGCACATGATCCACGAGGGTGTGCTGGACGCGGCGGGCGACCGTGTCGAGCGGGCGTTCGGGCTGCATGTGTCGACCAACATCGCCTCCGGCCAGCTGCGGACCCGGCCCGGTTCGATCATGGCCTCGGTGGACAACTTCTTCGTGCGCGTGATCGGCAAGGGCGGCCACGGTTCCGCGCCGTACCAGGCGATCGACCCGATACCGGCCGCGGCGGCGATGGTCGGCGCACTGCAGACGATGATCACCCGGCGGGTCGACGTGTTCGATCCGGCGGTGCTGTCGGTGACCCGCATCGTCAGCGGCACCACGACCAACATCATTCCCGAGGAGGCCAACCTCGAAGGCACTTTCCGGACCCAGTCGGAGGCCAGCCGGGCGCTGCTCCGCGACGAGCTGCCGAAGGTGTGCGAGGCGATCGGCACGGCGCACGGCTGCCGCGTCCAGGTCGACATCGAACCCGGCTACCCGGTGACCGTGAACGACGCGGTGGAGGCGCGGCGGGTGCTCGACCTAGGCCGCGAGGTGCTGGGCGCCGACCAGTCCGTCCCGATGCCCGCGCCGCAGATGGGCGGCGAGGACTTTTCCTATGTGCTGCAACGGGTTTCCGGCGCCTTCGCGTTCCTCGGCGTCTGTCCACCCGACACCGCGCCGGAAGACGCCGCGTCGAACCACTCCAACCGGGTGCTGCACGACGAAAGCGCTTTCCCCGCGGGTGTCGCGATGTACGCCGCGTACGCGATGGACGCGTTGCGCGCGCCGGTGCGACCACTGGCAGGATGACGCCCCGTGCGTGACGTATGCGTGATCGGACTGGGGTTGATCGGCGGCTCGCTGCTGCGCGCGGCCTCCGCGGCAGGGCGCGAGGTCTGGGGCGCGACCGCCTCGGAAGCCGACGCCACCTCGGCCGCGGCCGAGGGTTTCGACGTCTCCACCGACGTCGAAGCGGCCCTCGAACGAGCCGCCGCGCAGGACGCTCTCGTCGTGCTCGCGGTGCCGCTCACGGTGATCGACGAGGTGCTCCGCCAGGTCGGTCGCTGTGCGCCGCGGTGCCTGCTGACCGACGTCGCGAGCGTCAAGTCGTCCGTGCTGAGGGCGGCGCGCTCGTTCGCACCCGAGACCCGGTTCGTCGGTGGGCATCCGATGGCCGGCACGGCCGAGTCGGGCTGGCGGGCGGGCAACGCGGCCCTGTTCGGCGGCGCGGCGTGGGTCACGTGCGTCGAGGCGGACACGGATCTCGCGGCCTGGGCCGAGGTGTCGCGGCTGGCCCTGGACGTCGGCGCGCATGTCGTGCCGCTCACCGCGGACGCGCACGACGAAGCCGTCGCGCGGATCTCACACCTGCCGCACCTGCTGGCGGCGGTGCTCGCGACCATCGGCGCGCAGGGCGGGCCGGTGCCGCTGGCGCTGGCCGCCGGGTCCTACACCGACGCGACGCGGGTCGCGAACACGCGGCCGGAACTGGTGCGTGCGATGACCGAGGGCAACCGTGACGCGCTGTTGCCCGTGCTCGACGACGCGCTCGGCCGGCTCGGCGCGATGCGCGGCTCGCTCGCCTCGACCGGCGGCCTGGCGGCCACGATCAACGCGGGTCATGACGGCGCGCAAGCGCTTGCTCAGGCTCGTGGCACGACGCCGACCGGGGTGCGAGTGAACCTGAGCGCCCCCGACGCGCGCGACGGGCTGCGTGCGCTCGGCGAACGCGGCGGCCGGATCACCTCGATCACCGACGACACGGCGATCGGCGAGGTCGCCTGAGCTACGGCTGCGCCGGACCCGGGCCGTCCCGGTGCGGATCGGTCCCGCCCTGGCTCTTGTGCAGCAGGTCCTTCGCCTTGTTGCTCACGTTGTCGATCTTGTCGGAATGCTGGCCGAGCTTGGACTTGGCGAACCCGCTCGCCTTGTCGATCCCGTGCTCGATCTTCTCCGCGTTCTGGCCCAGCGCGTCCTGAGCCTTTTTCTTGATCTCATCGAAGTTGATGCCCATGGCACCATCGAACACCGAATCGGACACCAGCGCACCGCGAGAAGGGCACAGATGTCACCGAAGACGTTTTCGTTCGAGGTCAACCGCACCAGCACCGCACCGCCGGGCATCCTGTTCCGGCTCGAAACCGATGGCGCGCGCTGGTCGGACTGGGCGAAACCGCTCCGGTCGAGCTGGGCGCGGTGGGCCGATCCGGTGGGCGGCGTCGGCGCGATCCGCCGCGTCGGGCTGTTCCCGGTGATCATGTACGAGGAGACCATCGAGTACGAACAGGACCGGCGCCACGTCTACACGCTCGTCCGCCGGACTCCGGTGCACGACTACCGCGGTGAGGTGACCTTCACCCCGAACGCGGCGGGTGGCACCGACCTGCGCTGGCGGGGTTCGTTCGGGGAGCGGTTCCCGGGCACCGGTCCGGTCATGCGGCGGTTCCTGCTGACGGTGATCACGATCATCTCGCGGCAGCTGGTGCGGGCCGCCGAACGCGACTGAGATCACGCCCGGGTAGGTGCAACACGAACGTTCCCCGCCACGACTTGATTGTGGTTCGAGAAAGGGGAACGCGGGATGACCCGAGGCGCCATCGCCGCCACGCTCGCGCTGGTGGTCTTGACGAGTGCCTGCACGCCCCGAGTCGACGCGGCGGTCGTGCCCACTGAAGCGCCCGTGGTCGTACCGCCGACGACTCAGCCGTTCGAGCAGGTCCGGCAGACGGCCGGGCCGGTCGTCGACGGGAAGGTGCCGCAGGTGCGGCGGATCGCGGTGACCGAGCCGTTCGTGTTCCTCACGATCGACGACGGCGCGGTGCCGGACCCGGACGCGCCGCGGCTGATCCGCGAATCGGGCGTGCGCCCCGTGTTGTTCCTCAACGAGATGTACGTGCGGGGGCACGAGGACTACTTCCGGCAGGTGCTCGCGGCGGGCGCGACACTCGGCGACCACACCGTGAACCATCCCGATCTGCGCGGGAAACCGCTGGCGTTCCAGCAAAAGGAGATCTGCGACGACGCCGATGAGCTGGCCCGCGGGCTCGGCGTCCGGCCGGTGCTCTTCCGGCCGCCGTTCGGCTCGTGGGACGAGAACACGTTGAAGGCAGCGGCGAACTGCGGGATGCGCGTGAGCGTCCTGTGGACGGCGTCGGTGAACGACGGCCGGGTCGACTTCCAGGACGGAAAGCGCTTACAGGCCGGGGACATCGTGCTCATGCACTTCCGCAAGACGTTCGCGGAGGATTTCGCGGCGTTCGTGAATCAGTCCAAAAAGGATGGTCTGACTCCGGTGTCGCTGACCGATTTCCTCGGCTAACCCGCGCCGAGGCACAGGAACGGCCGGCGCAGGGGGTCGGCCGCGATCGCCTCCGCCAGGGCCAGCGCCGGGGAAATACCCTTCGCCAGCAAGCGATGCAGGTCGGTCATCGCCTGCGCGGCGGCTTGGTCACCAACCCGCGCGATCGCACCGACGATCGTGCGCGAGCCGCCCGCGAGGAGGGCGCCCGCGAAGCCCAGGGCCTCCTCGCCCGGCCGGATGTGGCTCATCGCCAGCTCACACGCCGCGAGCACGACCCGTTCCGGCGGCCGCCGCAAGCGGGTGGTTTCGTGCGCGAAAAGTGGCCCGTCGACCAGATCCAGCCGGGAGAACAACGCGTTGGCCGGCTCGTGCGCGCCATGCGCGACCAAGTGCGCCAGGGCTGAACCGTCCAGCGCCGCCAGCACCGTCGCACTCGTCGCGCCCTCGCCGTCGACCAGCCGCGCCTGCGGGTACACCGAACGCAGTTCCCGCACTTCACCGATCGCGCCCGGCACACCCGGCCCACCGACGAGCACCACCGGCTCCGTCTCGACCTGGGTCGCCGCGCTGCGCCACGCGGTCGCCGACGGAGCGACCGACAGCGGGCGCCCGCGCAGCGACGGCAAAGCCGCCCACGGCAACGCGTACAGCGGCCCGAACGGCACGACCACGAGCTCCCGGTCCCCGATCGCGTCCGCGAGCGGCTCCACCAGCAGCCGGTCGAGCAGCCGCGCGCGTTTCTCCGCCGACTGCGTCACCGCGGCGACCAGCGGCGCCGGCAACTGGTCGGGCGCGAGCACGTTCAGGTCCGCGTGCAGCTGCCTGGTGATCTCGACCGTTTCCTCGAGCGGGCCGAGGGGAACGAGCCGGAACCGGCCGTCCCGCACGACGAGCGCGGAGAGCCTGTCGCCGTACCCGGTCAGGCTCACCAGCACGCGATCGCCGAGCGCGGCCGCCACCTCGTCCGGAGTCGCGACCGGGCGCGGCCGGCCCCAGGGGCTGGTGTACCAGCCGAGCCTGCCCGCTTCCCGCTGCAGCCGGCGGTAGCGTTGCTCCAATGTGGACACGCTCTTGCCCTCGAGCCGGTTCTGCTGGGCGATGCGCTGCACGTGCCGCATTTCCGTGATCAGCCGGGCCAGCACGGGATCGGCGATCTCGGGCAGCGGCTCGTACCGGTAGACCTGCGCCCGAGTGCGCTCCTGCCAGGCGAAAACCCTTCTGGCGCCGGCGTTTCCGCGCGCCCGGCCGAGTACCAGCCCGGTCGCGAGGCTACCCAGCTCCTGCCCGTGCACGGCCGTACCGCACACCAGGTCCAGACCACCCATCCGGTCGCGGACCCGGCTCAGCTCGACGAAACCGGCGCGCGCCTGCGCGAGCGCCGCGCGTGAATTCCCTTGTGCCACCGCGAGTTCCGCGCGGCACAGGCGCAGCAGCATCACGTGGTCGATCGGGGTGGTCTGCCGCGGGTTCGGGATCCGCGCGAGCATTTCCCCGGCGGCTTCGACCGCGCCACGGCGCAGGTTCAGCCGCACCGCGAGCAGCCGGGCCACGGACGCCTCGTCGCGCAGGCCCAGTTCCGCCAGGCGGGCGGCCTGCTCGGCGAGCTGCACCGGCAACCGGGCGGGTGGGCGCCGTTCGGAGTCCAGCGCCTCGGTCGCGGTCGCGCGCAGCTTGGCGAGCGCGGCGACCTCGGCCCATCTTTCGTTGCCACGACGGAGGAATCTGCGGTGTGCGCCGGTGGCCAGGCGCCGCGCGAGCGGGAAATCCCGTTCGAGGATCGCGGCGGCGGCGCGCGCCACCTCGGCTTCGGCCACGTCCTGGATCGCGCGGTTGCGGCGGAGTTCCGGCAGTGCCTCGTCCAGCTGCCGCGCCGCTTCCTCGGCGAGCCCCGCGGTCAGCAGCGCGCGCCCTTGGTCCAGCCGCAGCCGCGGCAGCCAGCCCGGGCTCTCCGCCTCGTAGCTGCGCGCGGCCTGCTCGTAGTAGTGCAGGGCCGCCGGGATATCACCGACCAGTTGCGACTGGTCACCGAAATTATGCCGCGCCTTGCCTTCGATCCGGGTCAGCCCGTGCCGCTCGGCAAGATCTATGCAGCGGCGCAGATCGGAAAGTGCGGCATCCGGCGTGTTGAGGTTCATGTGGACAAGCGCGCGGTTCATCAGGTTGCGCGACAAGGGAAGCGCGTTCTCCTCGGCGTCGCTCTCGAGCACCGGGATGATTTCGTCGAACAGCTGGAGCGCTTCGGTGAACCGGCCGATCCGGCTGAACACCAGGGCCCGCTGCGCGCCGATGACCGCGCTGAGCATTCGCGACTCGGCGTTTTCGGGCAGCAGTCCCGGCAATGCGGCGGCGTCGTCGAGGTGGCCTAGACCAGTTGTCGCCGAACCGACCTCGGCTTCGGCCATCGCCATGCTGATGAGGATCCGGGCCCGCAGCCGCACCCAGTCCGGTTCGGCGCGGGGGCCGGCGGAATCCAGCAGTTTCAGCGCCCGGCCCAGCAGGCGGACGGCCTCCACGTTCAGCAGATTCCCGGACGCGTCAGCCGCCTTGACATGCAGCCGCGCCACGCGTGCGAGAACGCGTTCCAGTTCGCGGGGGCCTGCCACGGTAACTATCTGAGCACACCGCGCCGCAGGGGTATACAGCCGGTGAGGTCAGAGCACGACGGCCGGCGTGACTACGGTGCGTCGACTGGCCGCGCCGCCGACCGAAATGACGATCTGCGTGGTCCCCCGGGGCACACTGTCGAGTACGAACCGGCCGCCTTCGTCGGACACTGTGGACGACGAACCGTGCCCGGCGACGCGCACCTCGACCCCGTGCTCACCGGCCGGCACCAGCCAGCCGTCGATCCGGTGCACCTGGCCCACCTTGGTCAGGTTGATCATCACGGTCAGATCGCTCACGGTGAAGGTGATCGTGCCCTGATCCACGCTGCTGCGGACACCGGCGAGCTGGCCGGCCCGCTCCCACCGGGCCACCTCGACGTCGATGTTCTCCAGCTCCAATGCGAACTGGACCCGTTCGACGAGCCCGTCCGGAGGTGAATCACAGGCCGCGAGCACGCGGCCAAGGTCCGCCAGCAAGGCTTCGTCGCTGGGATGCGCCTCCTCCGGCACCTGTATCTCGTTCATGCGCTGCCCCCTTCGATGTCCAGCAGTTCGCGCATCGTCTTCAGACAGCGGCCTCGGTTGGGCCCGATACTGCCGCGCGGCATCTGTAATGCCTCGGCGACAACCCGGTACTCCGCGCGTCCGGCGAGCACCGTGAGCCGCAGCAGTTCCTGACACCGCTGCGGAAGCTTGCCGAACGCCGCCCAGATATCGCGATCCCGCTCGGTGCGCAGCGCCTCGGCTTCGGGCGCGGGCAACGTACTGGGCACGGTTTCGGCCATTTCGTCGGTCAGTGGGACGGGGGGTTGCTTGCGGCCGTTGGCGCGTTGCGCCTCGTGCCGGGCGGTGGTGACCAGCCAGCCCGCGAGCGCCTTGGGCTCGCGCAGTTTTTGGAGGTGGCTCAGCAAGGCGAGCCACACCGTCTGCACGACGTCCTCGGCGGTGTGCCTGTCCAGGCCGTGGCCGCGCGCGACGTTCCACACCAGTGGTGTCAGCTCCGCGACCAGCCGGTCGAGGCCCCGTTTGTCACCTTCACGGGCGGCGTGCAGGCATGCTTCGAACAGCTCCGGGCCGCGCAGACCCTCCCAGGGAGGACCCGCTTCGGCGGTGTCGACGTCCGTCACACCATTCGCCCCCGCTCTCCGTGGCTCTCCTCGCCATGACGCCCGCAGTATCCCGCCTACGTCGTATGAGAGAAGCCTCGCCGCCGTCAGATACAAACACCACCCATTTGGCGTAGTGTCGTCCGTCACATACAGCACCGGCCGGTGCCGACGACTGTCGACACCGGCCGGGCTCCCCCTTACTGCCGGTGGCCCTCCCCGTGGCCACCACACCCCGTGGTCGTCCCCCTCGACGACCACCGGAAGGTGACGGCCGGCGGCCCCCTCGGCTGCCGGCCGTCACCAGCTCAGTCAGACCAGCAACTGGTCGATCTGGCCGAACGCGTTCTCGTGGAAGGAGACGGTGAGCCCGTTCGCCTTCGCCAGCACCGCGAGCCCGGTCAGCGGGCTGCGGCCGGTCTCGACCGCCGCGAGCTGCTTCCAGCCCAGCCCCGCGACGAAGACCCACACGCCGGGACGGCCGCTGGAGGACCACAGCTGCGTGATCACGCGGTTGCGGATCCACAGGCCGGTGGCCACCGGCATGGCGCCGTTGCCGGTGTGCGGCTGCGGCCCGGGCCGCGGCGGGGTGTTGGGATCCCAGGCACCGGCCGGGACCGGTGGCGTGTTCGGGTCCCACGCACCGGTGGGCGGAGGCGTGTTGGGGTCCCAAGCGCCCGTGGGCGGAGGCGTGTTGGGGTCCCACGCGCCAGTCGGCGGAGGCGTGTTGGGGTCCCACGCGCCAGTCGGCGCCACAGGCGGCGGGGTATTCGGGTCCCACGCACCCGTCGGCGCCACAGGCGGCGGAGTGTTCGGGTCCCACGCACCGGTCGGTGCGACAGGCGGCGGGGTATTCGGATCCCAAGCACCCGTCGGCGCCACAGGCGGCGGAGTGTTCGGGTCCCACGCACCCGTCGGCGCGACAGGCGGCGGAGTATTCGGATCCCACGCACCAGTGGGCGCCGCAGGTGGCGGCTTGTTCGGATCCCAGGCACCGGTCGGCGCCGGCGGCGGGGTGTTCGGGTCCCACGCGCCGGTGGGCGCACCGGCATGGACGGTTTCGGGCTCTTCTTCCGGGCCGGTGTCCGGGTTCTGGGTCTCGCTCGCGGTCATCGCTGCAGCTCCCCTTGCTCACACGATCAGTAGATGGTCTGGACCATTAGTAACTCGTCGTTCACGACATACGGCAGGACGGGGTAGCCACCTGCCCGGGCGTCGGCGAGCAGCGCGAACTGGTTCGTCCCGCTCGCCCCCGCGGAGAGCCGGGTCCACCCCAGGTCCTCCAGGAACGCCCATCCGCCCGCGTCCCGCGCCGACGCGAACAGGCCGAGCGCGCGTTGCGGCGGTAGCCATGCGCGCAAGGTCGTGCCAATGCAACCGATGGTGGTCGGCCGTTCCTCCGGATAGTCCTCGATGTACGACTCGCCGTACGCGATCCGGAAGTAGCCTTCCTCGCCCCAGCCCGTGCCCCACGAGTTCTTCCCGATCCAGCAGCCCTGATCGTCGTCCCAGCCGACGAGCGCGACGCAGTGCCCGCCCTTGGTCTCGTCGGTGGTGTGCCGGTAGACGCCGCTGGTGTAGTGAAAGAAGTCTTCGTAGACCACCATGCAGGTGGTGACCGGTCCGTGCCCGTAGATGTGGTGCTTGATCCCCGACGGATCCCGGGTCAGGTCGACCATCTGTTCCGCATGGACGACGCGGTTGCGCCAGTTCGGGTTCAAGTGCCCGGCACCGGTGTCGGTGTAGGGCCAGTAATCCTCGAACGTGACACCGTTCGCCACGCAGTCGCCCAGCAGATCGTCCGGCCAGGTGCCGTCCTCCCCGCTCAGCTGTTTCTGCGTGGCCTGCCCGAAATAGAGGTGCGCTTCGGACAGGTCCAGGTCCAGCCGCGCCGCCCGCCGCGCGTAGGCAGCGGTCCCCTCCAGCACGGCGATGACCCCGAACGCGGTGCACGAACCGCGCTCCCCCTGGTCCTTGACGGGCGTGGTGTAGTCGCCGTCGCGGGTGCGCCGCAGGTCGAACGACCGCGGCAGCCTCTCGGTCGGCGCGTGCCTGCCGGTGCACTTCTGCCCGGCGGTCCCGAGCGCGGCCTCGGCCATCTGCCCGGGCAACTCCACCCGGGCCTCGACCGCGGCCGCGCTCGGGGCCGGCACCCCCAGCCGCACCGCACGCGACCGGCCCCCCAACCTGCTCAGCAAGGTCTCCCCTACTTGCCACGGATCCCCAAGCGTGGCAAGGGAATCGCGGATCGCCGCGATCTCCTCTTCGCATGAGCTTTCGGAGCTCACCTGAGTTCCTCCATCGGGGGGTGTGTTCAACCAACGCTCCCTATGACGCATGAGGCGGCGTTCCAGATACACACCGGCAGAGTTTTTTTGGAACCCCCTGCTCGGGCGCCGGTACTTTCACCCGTTCGGCCCAGCATCCGCCTACCCGGGGTGGTCCGGCGTCCGGTTTGTTCAAGCGCCTGCCGTCACCCTTCGGGCACACTTCGCCACATGATGATCATGACGTGCCGAACCGTCGGCATCAGCATCGACCGGCCCTGCGCCGAGGTTTACCACTTCCTTGCACAGCCGGATAATTTCGCGCAGTGGGCGTCCGGTGTGGACACCACCGCGAAGATGACCACCACGCCGCCCACCTACCCGATTGACAGGACGTGTAGGTACTGATGGGCGTCGTGGGCAACGGATCCGGCGCCGAGGTGCTGTTCGCCCGGTTCCGCCTGCCGCGCATGGACGCCGAGACGGTGCTGAAGGATCTCCGCGCCCTGAAAGGACTTCTCGAGTCCTAGCCGTTGGCCACGGAGACGGCCTTGCCGATCAACGCATCGTCGGCGGCCGCGCGCAAGAGGTAGTCGGCGAGGTTGGCCCGTGAGATGGAGAAGCTGCCGCGTACGTTTCGCCCGATGCTGCTCGCGATCCGGCCGGTGTGCGGGCCTCCGGTCAGCCGCGGCGGGCGGACGATCGTCCATTGCAGACGGCTCGCGACCACCCCGTCCTCCATGGCCTGCATGTCCAGGTAACCCTCGCGCAGCACCCGGATCAGGATCGGCTTGACGATCCGGCGGGTGAACACGCCGTCGCCTTCGGTGTGCATCCCGCTGTTGCTGACCACCAGCAACCGCCGCACGCCTGCGGTGTCCATGGCGGACATGACGCTCGCGGCGCCATCGCGGCAGACCGTGGTGGGACCGCGACCGCGCGGCCCGAGCGCGGACACCACCACCTCGCGACCGCTGACCGCCGCGATCAGCTCCGCAGGCTCGAAAACGTTGGCGCGGAAGACTTCCAGCTGTTCGTGATCGGGCACCTCGAGCCGCGCCGGGTCACGGACGACGGCGGTCACCTGATGCCCCAGCGCCAGCGCCTGGCGCACCACTTCGACACCCGTACCACCGGTCGCGCCGAAAACGGTGAGCTTCATGATTCCCTCCCGGTTAGTGTTCACTCACCAGTTATAGTTAGTGAGCATTCACCCACTCGTCAACCGACAGCTGAGAAGGGACTCAGGATTGGGCACCCGGGACGAAATCCTCGCGGCGGCGCGGCGGATCATGCGCGAGCGTGGCTACGCACGCGCCACGACCAAGGAGATCGCGCGTGCGGCGGGCTATTCGGAAGCCGCGCTGTACAAGCACTTCACGGACAAGACCGAGATCTTCCTCGGCGTCCTGTCGGAACAACTGCCTGCGTTCGGCACTCTGCTCACCGCGCTCGAAGCCGGCACGGGCACGGTGCGGGGAAACCTGACCAAGGTCGCCCGCACGGCGCTGGACTTCTATCTCGAAGGCTTCCCGATCTCCGCGTCGCTCTTCTCGTCGCGAGAATTGCTGAGCGCGCATCGAGACGCTATGCGCGAACTCGGTACCGGGCCACGTTATCCACAGCGAGCGCTGAGTCAGTACCTACGCGCGGAACAGCGGCTCGGCCGGCTGCCGCGGGCGAGTGACGCCGAGACGATCGCCGCACTGTTACTCGGGGCCTGCTTCCAGCAGGCGTTCCTGCTCTCCTTCGACGGCGAGCCGGTGGCCGACCTCAACGCGCTGGCGAGAAGACTCGTCAAGACCCTTCTTTAGTCAACCGCCGGGTCCGCCAGCGTTCGACCATCTTCGGCATCTCCTCGGCCAAGTACGCGAAGAAGTCGTACGTCTCCTTCAGTCGCTCGCCCGCCGGGCTCTCCGCGCCGACGGCCTGGATCCCGTCCGCCAGCGAGCTCAGCAGGTGCTGGTAGCGCTTGTCCTGGCTGCTCACCATTTCGTACCAGTAGTCGGTGCGGACGATGAAGATGTCCCGCCGCCCCCCTGGTTTCCGGGCGCGCCGCACGAGCCCGATCTGGTCCAGATACCGCACCGCGCCCGACACCGCGGCGGGGCTGATCTTCAGGATCTCGGTCAGCTCCCGCGCGGTGAGGTGCCCTTCGGGACTCGCGAGTCCGGCGGCCAGGACGCGGGACGGCATGCGCGGCATCCCGGCCTCGGTGAGCCATTGCGCGAACTCCTCCACGAAGCGCAGGGTGGCCTCGTCGAGGGGTGCGGCGGGGTCGGTCGACATCTGATCATCCTCTCGCATCCACCTACAGCCTTCACTCTTTATTGATATTTTCCTAACTTCACAAGTTTGTGAAACAAGTGTAGCTTCCGAGCCATGGACAACGCCATCTCCATCTCCGGCCTGCACAAGTCGTTCGGAGCGACGAAGGCTCTCGACGGCCTCGATCTGGAGGTCGCCACGGGCGAGGTGCACGGCTTCCTCGGCCCCAACGGCGCCGGCAAGTCGACCACGGTGCGGGTCCTGCTGGGCCTGCTGCGCGGCGACGCCGGCCAGGTCCGGCTGCTCGGCGGCGACCCGTGGCGCGACGCCGCGGCCCTGCATCGCCGCCTCGCCTACGTCCCCGGGGACGTCAACCTCTGGCCCAACCTCTCCGGCGGCGAGGTCATCGATCTGCTCGGGCGGCTGCGCGGCGGGCTCGACCCGCGCCGGCGCAAGGACCTCATCGAGCGCTTCGACCTCGACCCGAAGAAGAAGGGCCGCACCTACTCCAAGGGCAACCGGCAGAAGGTCGCCATCGTGGCGGCGCTGTCGTCGCAGGTGGACCTGCTGCTGCTCGACGAGCCGACCTCGGGGCTCGACCCGCTGATGGAAGCCACCTTCCAGGATGCCATCCAGGAGGAACGCGAGCAGGGCCGCACGGTGTTGCTGTCGAGCCACATCCTGGCCGAGGTCGAGGCGCTGTGCGACCGGGTGAGCATCATCCGCAACGGGCGCACCGTCGAGACCGGCACCCTGGGCGACCTGCGGCATCTCACCCGCACGTCGATCACCGCCGAGCTCGCCGGGCATCCGAACGGGCTGTCGAGCCTGCCCGACGTGCACGACCTGAAGGTCGAAGGCAACCGGGTGCGGTTCGACGTCGAGACGCACTCGCTCGACAAGGTGCTGCGGCAGCTGACCGAGGTCGGCGTGCGCAGCCTCACCAGCCAGCCGCCGACGCTCGAGGAGCTGTTCCTCCGGCACTACCAGACCGAAGCGGGTGTGCGATGAACCCGTTCGTGGGCACCGGGCACCTGATGCGGCTCGCGCTGCGGCGCGACCGGGTCGTGGTGCCGATCTGGGCGGTGCTCATCGGTGTCATCCCGGCCGCGTCCGCCGGGAGCTACGACACCTTCTATCCCGACGCCGCCAGCCGCGCCTCGCTCACCGCCGGCGCGAGCAGCAACCCGTCGGTCGCGCTGTTGTACGGCCCGGCGTTCGACCTGTCCACCGCGGGCGGGTTCACGGCGTGGCGTTTCTGCACGTTCCTCGCCCTGTTCATCGCGCTGGCCTGCATCTTCACCGTCACCCGGCACACTCGCCAGGAGGAGGAGACCGGCCGCCAGGAACTGCTGTCCTCGGGGGTCATCGGCCGGTACACCGCGCTCACGGCCGCGCTGCTCGTGTCCGGTTTGGCCTCCCTCGTGACGGGGTTGATCGCGATCGCGTCGCTGGTCGCCTCGGGCCTGCCCACGGCCGGTTCCATCGCTTTCGGGCTCGGCATCGTGCTGACCGGGTGGGTGTTCACCGGGGTTTCGGCCGTCACCGTGCAGCTCGTCGAGTACTCGCGCACGGCCAACGGGCTGGCGTGCGCGGTGCTCGGCGTGGCGTTCCTGCTGCGCGGGGTCGGCGACTCGGCGAAAGACGTCAGCTGGCTGTCGTGGATTTCGCCGCTCGGCTGGTCCGCGCAGATGCGCCCGTACGCGGGTGAACGCTGGTGGGTGCTGGCCATGCCGCTCGCGACGACGGTGGTGCTGTGCGGTGTCGCCTACTGGCTGCTGCCGCGGCGTGACGTCGGGCTGAGCGTCTTCCCGGCGCGTCCCGGTCCCGCGACCGCGTCGCCGCGGCTGCGGTCACCGCTCGGGTTGGCCTGGCGGTTGCACCGCGGCCTGCTGATCGGCTGGATCGCCGGGTTCGCCGTCTCCGGTGCGCTGTTCGGCGCGCTGGCCAGCGGGATCGGCGGGCTGGTCGGTAACAGCGAGCAGGTGCGGGAGTCGTTCGAGCGGCTGGGTGGCTCGGCCGGGCTGGTCGACGCCTACGTCGCCGCGATCGCGGGCATCGCCGGCATGATCGCCGCCGTGTTCGCGGTGCAGGCGAACCTGCGGATGCGCGGCGAGGAGACGGCGGTCAGGCTCGAACCGCTGCTGGCCACCCGGGTGCGGCGCCTTCAGTGGGCCGGGAGCCACCTGGTGTTCTCACTGCTCGGCAGCGCGCTGCTACTCGCCGTCTTCGGCACGTTCGCCGGGCTGCTGCACGGGTTGCGCATCAGCAACGTGAGCGGCGAGGTACCGCCGGTGCTGGGCGCGACGATGGCGCAACTGCCCGCGGTCTGGGTGGTCGCGGGACTTTCCATGCTGCTGTTCGGTTTCCTGCCGAAATACATGAGTGTGAGCTGGTCGGTGGCGTCGCTTTCGCTGGCGATCGCGCTGTACGGCCCGGTGCTGCGGCTGCCGCAGCCGGTGCTGGACATCTCGCCATTCACGCACGTGCCGAAGCTGCCGAGCGCGCCGCTCACCGCGACGCCCATACTCTGGCTGACCGGAATCGCACTGGTCACCCTGGTCGCCGGATTGGCAGGTTTCCGGCGGCGGGATATCGGGTAACCGCCACCGGGGGCAAGGAGAAGCCCGGGCTACGTCGGGGGGCCCGGGCTTCTTTCCGGTACAGCTGTAGTGGTGACCGGGGGACTGCTGCGGCAGCGGGATTTCCGCCGGCTGTGGACAGCCGACCTGCTGAGCCAGGTCGGGGACCGGATCAGCGTGCTGGCGGTCCTGCTGCTGATAGGCACGGACCTTGGTCGCTTCGCGCCGTACGCGTCGCTGCCACTGGCGGCCACGTTCGGGGTGCTCTCGCTGTGGCACCTGTTCGCGGTGGTGGCGTTGGCCGGGGTGCTGGCGGTGTTCTTCGAGGTCGGCCACCAGACGTTCCTGCCGACTTGATCTCGCGGGACGAGTTGCTCGAGGGAAACGCGAAGCTGCAGACGAACATCTCGATGGCGGCCGTCGCCACACCCGGCGCGGGAACCGCTGCGGCGTGAGATCCGGGAGGGGCTGCGGTTCGTCTGCCGGCACCCGATCCTGCGCCCGCTCGCCGAGGCGACGACGTTGACCTCCCTGTTCCAGTCGGTGCAGATCGCGCTCGGCGTGCTGTTCCTGCTCCGCGAGATCCACCTGTCCCCCGGCGAAATCGGCTTGGTCAACACCACAGGTCCGGCCGAGGCACACTGGTCGGCGCGTTGTACGGCCGTCGCGCGGGACAGCGGCGGGGTGAGGCGCGGATGCTGTGGCTGACCGGCGTGCTGATCGCCGGCGGCTATGTGCTGATGGCGCTCACCAGATCGGGCTGGGCGATCGCGTGCTATCCGGTCGGCAACTTCGTGACCACATTCGGTGTCGTCGTCGCCAACATCTTGCAGATCAGCTTCCAGCAGGCCGTGACCCCGGAGCGGCTGGGCTCGTCGCCGTTGCGGCGGATGCGGGCGCTGCCACTCCATTGAGGACGGTGCCGGACCGCCGACGCGCTTGAACGCGGCGCGCCACCACAGGCGGAAAACCGTTTCGGATGAGAAGGCGGAAATCAGGGCATTACGGAATATCCGACCTGAAGGAATGACCATTTCGGACAATTCACGTTTTCGCTTGTCCGTGGAACCACAATGGACTTAGCTCCATCAGAGTGAGCATGAATTCGCCCGGAGACGCGGGAATAGCAGACATCAAGCACAAAGCGGAAGTGGCCAAAGCGCAGCTTCAGCAGTTGTCGGCCACCCTCTCCAGCCACGACGGCGCCGCGACCGTGACCGTCAACGCCAGTGGGGCGCTGCAGAAGGTCACCTTCGGCGCGAAAGCGCGCGAACTTCCGCTCGAACAGCTGGCGGCGACGGTCGTCACCACCGCGCAGCGTGCGCAGGCGCAGGCCGCGCGCCAGATCACCGCGATCATGGCGCCGGTGGTCGGCAACGACAGCGACGCGATGCATTTCCTGGAAGAGCAGCTGCCCGCGCCCGATGTGCCGGACGAACAGCCGCCGCCCGCGGCGCAGGATCGCCGGCTCGTCCTCAACGAGGAACGCGCCGCGCCGCCGGTCCAACCGCCGGCACCGCCGAGGCCGCCCGCGCCTCCGGCGCCGCCGAGGCCGCAACGCGCGCGCCCGCCGGCCCTGGACGACGACGGTGACGACGGCTCCGGCTCGATCATGCAAAGGGGATGGTGATGGCACGCGGATACCAGGTGGACCTGCAGGCACTGGCCGGGCACGAGCCCGAGGTCCGGAGTGCCGCGGACAAGATCCACGAGGCGATCGACGCGACCGGCGAGGCAGGGGCGTTGTTCGATATCAACGCCTTCGGCCTGATCGGGCAGATCTTCGCGGGCGGCATCCAGTACTGGGTCAGCTCGGCGACCAACCTCGTCAAAGGACTCGGCGACGCCGGGCACGACCTGGCCGACAAGGTGCAGTCCGCGCACGACGCGATGTCGAACCACGAGGACGCCTCGAAGCAGAAGCTCACCGCGCTCGGCAAGGAGATCGGGAAGTGACCACCACCGAGAACCCGCTGGTCGCACAGCCGGAAACCGGGACCACGGCCACGGCAGGCACCGGCATTTTCGACGACGTCGCCACCACGGTGAAGGACTTCTCCGGTGGCAACTGGATGCAGGGCGGCCTCGACGCCGCGACGGACGGGCTGGATCTGCTCGGCGCGGCGATGGACCCGCTGGGCACGCTGGCCAGCGCCGGTGTCGGCTGGCTCATCGAGCACATCAGCTTCCTGCGCGAAGGCCTGGACAAGCTCGCCGGTAACCCGCAGGCCGTCACCGCGAAGGCGGTGACCTGGCAGAACATCGCGAAGCAGCTCAACGAGACGGCCGACGGGTACGAGCAGTCGGCGGGCACTCTCGCGCAGAGCTACCAGGGCGAGGGCGGCCCGGCCGCCTATCAGAAGACGGCCAAGGGTTATGCCGAGTCGATCAGGGGCGCCGCGGGCCACGCGGAAAGCGCTTCCACCGCGATGCAGGTCGCGGCCGCGCTGGTGGGCACCGAACGCGGCCTGATCCGGGACCTGATCTCGTCGTTCGTGAGCGCGCTGATCATCAAGGCGATCGCCGCAGTCGCGACCGCGTGGTGCTCCTTCGGCGGCACGGTGGCGGCGTTGATCGCCGACACCGTCCTCGAAGGCGCCTCACTCGCCGAAAAGATCAGCTCCCGGATCACCAAGATCGTGGAGAAGCTGGAGACGCTGGCGCAGGCCGCGGGCAAGTCGAAGGGCATCATCGAAGCGGCGGCCAACGGCCTCAAGAAGGTCGGCAAGGCGGCGGACAAGATCGCGGACAAGGGCCTGGACGCGGCCGTGAAGCTCGACTCGAAGGCCAAGGATCTCAAGGCAGCGCCGAAGATCTCCGTAGGGGAGCAGGTCGAGAAGTTGAAGAATTCCATACCGCATCTGGATGAGAACATCCCGGGTGGGCAGATCGCAGAACCGAACCGGAACATCCTCAGCGGCGAGCAATGGGAAAAGCGCCTCTTCGGAGAAGAGGGCGCGAAGCCTCCGAAGTGGAGCCCCGCCGACACCGCGGGCGTCGTCGAGGAAGGGCGTCGCCAGTGGAACGAGCAAGGGGCTCGCTCGAAGGAAACCACTGAGGCCTACGAAAAGGAACACGGTGAGGGCGGCGCGGAGTGAAGGTCAACCAGTACGAGGTTGATCAGCAGAACTTGGCCGGGCGCTTGCATCCCTCGCAGCGTCATCTGGCACTGCGAGGGATTTCGATCGGCGTGTTCCTCGCAGCTGCGGCGATCGTGGTGTTGGTGCTCGCCCTCACGACGCTGCCGGTGGACGTGTCGGGCCTGCCCTATCTGCTCCCGGAGGTCGCGCTCCTCGTGTGGGGTCTCTGGCTGACGCTTCGGCGCGTACTCGACGTCACCGACGGCCGGGTGGTCGCGATCACCGGCTGGACCGGGCCGGACGTCGGTGAGCAGATCCACAGCCCGGCCGACTACGGCAAGCGGATCATGATCGTCAACGGCCAGGCCAACAACTACCAGGTCCGCATCGGCGACCGCCGCTTCCAGATCGACAAGGACATCTACCAGCGAACGCCACCCAACAGCACGAACGCGGCTTTCCTGACCCCGCGCACGAAGCGAGTCGTGAACATCGCCCGGACGGCTACCTGATCTGGAACCGGCCAGCCTTCACGGTCTTCTGCCCTGCCCACAATTCGGGTGCGAACTGCTGGACACCGCGGGCGATTTCGTCGACGCTGCGTTGCTGGCTACCGATCCGAAGGCCGATGGCCCCCTCCTGGGTGAAGACGAGGATCTGGTCGAGACTCCGTTGGGCGGCCCACGTGCCTGGACCTCGCGCCGTGACGCTGATCTCGGCGCCGACTCCAGTGATCTCCGGCCAGCCGAGGGTGAACGCGCCTTCGACCGAATCTGCCAAGGCGAAGCTGTCGGCATCGAGCACGAAGCTCCGCGTGCGGATGCTCACCAGGCCGAACGCCACGGCGAATACCGCCGGCACCAGGAACAGCACACTGACGAACGCGCCGATGACATGCAGGAGGATCTCGGGGCTCGAGCCGAACGTGATGGAAAGCGCGCCGGTTGTCAGGGCGATCGACACTACCCCGCCGACCAGGATTTGCCAGCGGGCCCGCCGTCCCACGTCGACGACGACCGGCGGACGGACGTCCGGTGCCGGAATCACGTCCGGCGCGACGCCCGGCGCGGCCACCAGCACGTCCCACGGGGCGGCAGCCAGACGTTGCCAGTCGCTCGGGGCGGAGCTACGAAACGCATCGGCGATTTCGGCGCGGTACGGAATCCGGACCTTCACGGCATGATTTCTCGGCAGCCGCACGAGAAGCGGGCCGCGCAGATTCTTCCCGAAATCCGCGGTTTTCGGGAAGAATGTCAGAGTCACACCGAATCGCTTGTCCGCGCCGGGATCGGCGTGCACGCCCACCGCGGCGAGATGTGACCACTGAATCCGGAACGCACCGTCGTGCTTGGTCTCGTGCGCGATGACCTCCGGGCCGATTACCAGCTCCCGGCGCCACCACAACGACCGCCAGCCCTGCATCCGCAGCGCGACAATCAGCAGGATCAGGACGCCGATGACGATCATCGGCACGGTCAGCCAACCGCTCCAGTCCGTCAAGGCACCCAAAAGCACCAAACCGGCACCAACGACCAGGAAATCGATCGCGACGGCAATCTGGTCGATTCGCGCTTCCCAGCCGAGCCGAATTCGGGTCATGCCGGGAGTTTAGGTGGGCAAGAGTCCGTCGATCAGCACACGTCCCAGCGAACGTCCGGGCGGGGACAGGCGCAGGATCGCGACATGGCCCGAGAGGAGCGCCGTCAGGTCACCGGGTTCGAGATCGTCGCGGACCGCGCCGGTCGCTTGCGCGCGCCGCAACAACTCCCCGAAACCGGCGCGGAACCTGTCCTTCCGCTCCGACGGATCCGTCATCGCCGCACCCGTGCTCTCCTGCAGCGCGTCGCACAAAGCCTTGTTCAGCAACGCCTGCTCGGCGACCGCGTCGAAGTAGTCGAAGAACGCCGCACCCGGGTCGGCCGCGTCCAGCAGCGACTCGGCGCGCTCGGCGAGGCGCTCGATCCCGTCCAGCACCACCGCCTCGAACAGCGACTCCTTCGACGGGAAATGCCGGTACACCGTGCCCGCGCCGACCCCGGCCCGCCGGGCGATCTCGTCCAGCGGGACACCGGGCCCCTGGTCGGCGAACGCCTCGTGCGCGGCCGCGAGCACCCGGGCGCGGTTGCGCCGGGCGTCGGCCCGCAAGGTCGGTTTCGCGCTGGTCATCGCTGTCGATTCTAGGCGGCCGCGGGCGCGAACAACTGGTCGTAGAACGCGATCAGCCCGGCGATCACACCCGGCACCAGGACCAGCGCCCCGACCAGGCACAGCGGCGCGATGACCAGCCGTTCGAAGCGGCCGCCGGTGCGGAACCGGAGGAACGCCGGCGGCCGCAGCTCGTACCAGGTCTCGCCGGCGATGGGCACCGGGAACAGGAACGGGCAGCCGGACTCGGTGAGCGCGTCGCCGAGGCAGTGCGTGACACAGCCGACCGCGACGGCGACCCCGAGCCAGCCGGTGAGCTGCTGCAGTTCACCGGCGGCGCTCGCGGTCAGCGCCCACCACGCGGTCGCCGCGCCCGCGAGGAGCAACAGCCAGTCCCCCAACGCATCGGCGGCCAGCAGCACGCCGAACAGCACGACCCCGGCGACGGCGTACCAGCCGCCGGCCCGGGTGCCCCACATCGTCAGCGCGCCGAGCCCACCGGCGAACAGGATGGTGTGCGACATGTGCCGGTGCGTGCCCTTGCTCCGCTCGTCGCGCGGGCCTTTCGTCAGCGCGTACAGCGCCGCCGACAGCCGGCGGAGCAGCCACGACAGGGCGCCGGTGAAGGGCCCGAGCAACCGCGAGGCGCCCGCGCCGGGATGATCGAGGTCGGGCAGCAACGCGAAACCCGCTGTGGCGGCGGCGAAAGCGATGGCCTGGTGGATCGAACTCGCGCCCACCAGCGGAGCGACGGCGAGCCCGGCACACCAGCCGGTCAGTGCGTGGGTGCGGCCCATCATGAGCGGGCACCTTCCGCCGGATCCACGGAGCGGAGGCTATCTATGAACGCACGGGTGCGAGGATGGCGCCCGTGGAGGACCTGATCACGTTTCTGCGCGGCCGGCTCCGCGAGATCGAACTCGCGATCGGCGACTACTTCGAAGGATGGCTCGCACTGCCGTTCGCCGGGCACCCGGACTATCGCGAAGCGTGGCGACCGTAGGAGTGCGTGCGTGCGGCCCATCATGAAGGAAGATCTTGGCAACAGGGCACGACAAAGTCTGGGAGGCGCACCCGATGAGCCCGGAACTACAGGGTTTCTGGTCCGAACGGCACCTGTGCACACTGACCACGCTGCGGGCCGACGGGTCGCCGCATGTGGTGCCGGTCGGGGTGACCGTGGACGAGAAGTTCCAGGTGGCACGGGTGACCTGCGGGCGCGGCAGCGTCAAGGCCCGCAACGTCCGCGGGGACGGGCGGGTCGCGGTCAGCCAGGTCGACGGCCGCCGGTGGTCGACGCTGGAAGGGCTCGCCGTCATCCGCGAAGACCCGGAATCCGTGCGGGACGCGGAAAACCGGTACGCCGAGCGCTACGGCCGCCAGCCCCGCCCGAACCCCGAGCGTGTCGTGCTGGAGATCACGATCACACGGACTCTGGGACTGTCATAAGGAGACTAGCTGCGCTGGAGTTCTTCACGTGTGACACGGCGAGCGATCTCTTCGACGTCGGCGGCGCTCAGGCCTCCGCTCTCGTGCGTGTGCACCGCCTGCGTGAGGAGCCGTCGAACGAACGCGGAAGTCGGGATGTGCTCAGCGGCAGCGCGTCGGCGAAGCTCCGCGTCAAGGGTATGGCTGATGCGCAAATGCAGTGAGACGTCGAGAATGGCGGCGTTTTCCGCTGCTTCGGCTTCCGCTGCTTCGGTTTCCTCGTCCGCAACCTGAGCGCGGATCGCTTCGTGGCGAGCCCGACGGGCGCCCTTCGCGGGATCGGTCATGGTTGCACCTCCTTGCCTTCGAGATAGTCGCGCAGGTCAGCCCCACGCGTCTTCCACGCAGTAACCCCGGAGTTGTCCTCGGGATCGACGATCACTGTCAGCACGAACCCAGCACTCGCCGAGTAGCCGATGATCCGGGTATAGCCGACACGACTTTTCGGGTCGGGATCACGGACGACGCACTGTGGGTCCTCCGCGGCTTCCAGCGTCCAAGCAGGTTCGAGATCTGCGGCTCCGGGATAGCGGGTGGAGCGGTAGCGGATGTGACGGGCGTCTTCGTCGTCCCACCACAACTCACCAACCATGTAGCACATTGTAGAACACTGCGATACAAGCGCGCCACGGCGGCAGCCTCGCGGTCCCGCCGCACTGAAACACGCCCTAAAGCGCCTGCCACCACGGATCCACGGGTCCGACGTTGTCGATGTCGACGCGCTCGCCCGGGCGTGGCACGGCGAGGGTGATGTCGTGCGCCTTCGCCTCGCGCCAGGTGCGGTCCGCCGGGTCGCTCCAGCCGTGCAGGGCGAGGCGGAAAGTCCCCCAGTGCACCGGAATCAGCACCCCGCCGCGCACATCGAGATGCGTGGCCACGCCCTCCTCCGGCGTCATGTGGATGTCCGGCCACGCCGGGTGATACGCGCCGACCTGCACGAGGGATGCGTCGAACGGGCCGTACCGCTCGCCGATCCGCTGGTAGCCGTCGAAGTAGCCGGAGTCGGCCGTGTAGAACACGCGGCGGTTCGCGCTCGCGATGATCCACGACGCCCACAGCGTGTTGTTGCGGGTGAACGCCCGGCCCGAAAAATGCTGTGCTTCCGCCGCGGTGATCCGGACGCCCGCGATTTCCGTGCTCTCGTGCCAGTCCAGCTCGATGATCCGCTCCCGCGGCACACGCCACCGCCGCAGGTGCGCGCCGACCCCGAGGGGTACCACGAACGGCGCGTGCTGGGTCTTTGTCAGCGTCCGGACGGCGGCCGCGTCCAGGTGGTCGTAGTGGTCGTGCGAAACGATGATCGCATCGAGCCGCGGTAGTTCCTCCAGCCGGTGCGGCGGCTCGTGCATCCGGCGCGGGCCGATCAGCCGCGACGGTGAGACCCGCTCCGCCCATACCGGGTCGACCAGGATCCGGATGCCCTCGATCTCGACGAGCGACGACGCGTGGCCGTACCAGGTGATGTACAGCCCGTCGGCCGGATGGTCGAGGCGCTGCGGCACGAGCGGGACCTGCCCCGCCGGCTTGCGCTGCTGGCCGCCGAACAGCATCTCCCGCAGCAGCTCACGGCCGGCGGCGCCGTCCTGCGTGATGGGTGGCGCGAGATTGCGGAACTTCCCGTCCCGAAACTGGGGTGAGCGGCGCATCACCTCCAGATCGGGCCGGCCACCGAAGGCGAGCGGGATCTCCCACACCGCCCACGCCAGCGCACCGACCAGGGCAGGGACTGTCCACCGGAGTTTCGCCATGCTCGAAAAACTACCGAGTTTGCCGAGAAGTTCCGCGAGATCGACCCGATAGGGCGAGCTACCGTGTCTCGGCGACGAGCCAGTCCAGGTATTCCGCGCTGCCGCCCTCGATCGGGACGGCGATGATCTCCGGGACGTCGTAGCTGTGCACCGATTTCAGCAGTGCCACCAGATCCGGCACCCGGTCCGCGGCGGTCTTGACCTCCACCCGCCACTCGGAATCGATGCGCACCCTGCCCTCCCAGCTGTAGACGCTGGTGATCGGGCCGACGATCTGCGCGCACGCGCCCAGCTTGTCCGCGACCGCCTGCGCGGCCAGGTTGCGCGCGGCATCCTCGCTGTCGGTCGTGGTCGTGACGATGATGTGGTCGGACACGCGCCCAGCGTAGAGCGCTGTTGACCGCGGTCGCGATCTCTCCTTAAGCTGTCTTCATATAGAGCCACTGTCCACATATGAAGACGGACAAGATGAAAACACCGCAGGAGACCGCAGCTCTACTCCGGCAGCGCATGGCCGCCGGGGTCCTTTCGTTCCCGCTGACCTCGTTCACCGGAAGCGGCGAACTCGACCCCGCCGCCTTCCGCGCCTACTTCCGCACGCAGCTGGCGGCCGACCCGGCGGCGGTGTTCGTCGCGTGCGGCACCGGTGAGTTCTTCTCGCTGACGCTCGACGAGTACACCGAGGTCGTGCGCATCGCCGTCGAGGAGACCGCGGACCGCATCCCGGTGATCGCCGGCGTCGGCTACGGCTGGGCGATCGCCGCCCAGTACGCGGCCCGCGCGGCCGAAGCCGGCGCGGACGGTGCGCTGCTCATGCCGCACTACCTGGTCAAAGCGCCGGTGGACGGGCTCGTCGAGCAGGTGCGCAAAGTCGCCGAGTCGAGTCCGCTCCCGCTGATCGCCTACCAGCGGGACTACGTCACGTTCGACGCCGCGTCGGTCGGCCTGCTCGCGAAGATCCCGAACGTGATCGGACTCAAGGACGGCCACGGCGACCTCGACCAGTTGCAACGCCTGCGCCTGGCCGCGCCCGAGGACTTCTTGTTCTTCAACGGCGTCGCGACCGCGGAGATGCAGGCCCGCGCGTACTCCGCGATCGGCATCCCGGCGTATTCCTCGGCCGTGCACGCGTTCGCACCCGAGATCTCCAAGGCGTTCTTCACCGCGCTGCACGCCGACGATCAGTCGCGTGTGGACGAACTGCTGCGTGGTTTCTACCAGCCGTTCGTGGAACTTCGCGACCGCCGCGCGGGCTACGCCGTCGCGCTCGTCAAGGCCGCCGCCCGGTTGCGCGACCTGCCTGTCGGCCCGGTGCGCGCGCCGCTGTGCGACCCGGCGCCCGAAGAGCTCACCACCCTCAAAGCCCTGCTGGCCACCGGCCTCGACCTCGTCTGAGGAGGACACCGATGTCCCGGATCGCGGAAGTTCGCGTCACGCCGATCCTGATCTCCGATCCCCCGCTGCTGAACCTGCAGGGCGTGCACCAGCCGTACACGCCGCGCACGATCGTGGAGGTCATCACCGAAAGCGGCGCCGTCGGCCTCGGCGAGACCTACGGCGACACCGACTACCTCAAGCTCGCCGAGGCGTTCGGCCCCCGGCTCGTGGGCGCCGGCCTGGTCGTGAACGACCTGCTCGCGGCCGTGACGCGATGCCTGTCCGAAGTCGGCGCGGAACGGGTCGACAACACCGTGCAGGCCGAGGGTCTTCGCGGCAGCCGCACGCTAGGGAAGATCGCGTCGAGCGTCGCGTCGGCGTTCGAGGTCGCGATCTACGACGCGCTGGGCCACGAGCTGCGCCTGCCGGTGCACGCCTTGCTCGGCGGCAAGGTGCGGGACGCCATCGAGTACAGCGCGTACCTGTTCTACCGCTGGGCCGAGCACCCCGAGCCGGACGAACCCAAGGACGACTGGGGTGCTGCGCTCGACCCAGAAGGTGTTGTGGCGCAAGCGAAACGCATGGCCGAGGACTACGGGTTCAGCTCGTTCAAGCTCAAGGGCGGGGTGTTCGAACCGGCGCACGAGATCGCCGCGTCACGCGCGCTCGCCGAGGCATTTCCCGGTCAGCCGGTGCGGCTCGACCCGAACGGCGCCTGGTCGGTCGCGACGAGCCTCGAAGTAGCCGGCGCGCTGGAGGGCGTCCTCGAATACCTGGAGGACCCGACCACCGGCACCGCGAACATGGCCGAGGTCGCGAAGAAGACGTCACTTCCCTTGGCCACCAACATGTGTGTGACCGCGTTCGACGAGATCCCCGAAGCGTTCACGGCCGACGCGGTGCAGGTCGTGCTGTCGGATCACCACTACTGGGGTGGGTTGCGCGCGACGCAGGACCTGGCCGCCGTGTGCCGGACGTTCGGCGTCGGGATTTCCATGCACTCCAACACCCATCTCGGCATCAGCCTCGCGGCGATGACCCAGGTCGCGGCCACCATCCCGGGTCTGCGCCACGCCTGTGACACGCACCGTCCATGGCAGACAGAGGACGTGATCACGCAGCCGCACACGTTCTCCGGCGGGAAGATCGCCGTGTCCGACACCCCCGGCCTCGGTGTCGAACTCGACCGCGACGCACTCGCGAAGCTCCACAACCGTTGGGAGACAAGCGATGCGCGCCGCCGCGACGACGCGGCCGCCATGCGCCGCGTGCACCCGGACTTCACCGCCCCGAAATTCCCCCGCTGGTAACGGCCATGCCTGAACAGCAGAAGGGCGTGCGCGATGTGAAGTCGGCCGCGCGCACCGTCGAGGTTCTCGAGGTACTCGGGAGCCTCGATGGGCAGCCGATCGGCCTGCGCCAGCTCGCCGAACGGATGGATGTGCCGCGCAGCAGCCTGTACGCGCTGTTGCAGACGCTGGTGAACCGCGGCTGGGTGCGCACCGATCCGACGAATTCGTTGTACGCCATCGGTGTCCGGGCGTTGCTCGTCGGAACCTCCTACATCGACGGCGATCCGCGCCTGGCCGCCGCCAAGCCGCACCTGGACGCGCTGGGCGAACAGGTCGGCGAGACGGTCCACTTCGCGCGGCTCGACGGCGCGGACATCGTGTACCTCGCGACCCGGGAGTCGCGGCACTACCTCCGCCCGTTCAGCCGGGTCGGCCGGCGGCTCCCGGCGTACGCGACGTCGCTGGGCAAGGCGATCCTGGCGGAGCGCACCGACTCCGACGTCGAAAAACTGCTACCGCCTGAGATGCCCGCGCTGACCGAGCACACGCTCGACCGCCCCGGGCTGCTGGCGGATCTGGCCGGCGTGCGCGAACGTGGGTACGCGATCGACAACGAGGAAGGGACGATCGGCCTGCGATGCTTCGGGATGGCGTTGCGGTACGAAACCCCGGTCATCGACGCGATCAGCTGCTCGGTGCCGATCGCGCGGCTGGACACGGACACCGAGGCCACGATCCTCGAAGCACTGTCGACGGCGCGAACCGCGATCGAGCGCGCGATCCGCTCGGCGACCTGGCGCTGACCTAACGGGCCCAGTCCGGGACCCACACGTCTTCGCCGGCTGTCGCCCGGTATCTCGCCCGCAGGTACTCGAGGAAATCCGCCAGGACGGGATGCGCGTTGTCCGCCCGCCAGACCACCGAGAGCGGGTACACGGGGATCGGGTCGACGACCGGGATCCGGCGCAGGTCATAGCTTTCCGGCCAGAGGTATCGCGAGCCTTCGCCGACCAGATTGGCGAGCCGGGCCGAGTCCGCGATCTCGGCGAGGAGCGCCTCGATGCCGAACATCGGGCCGATCGTGTCGATGGTGAGCCCGAACGCCCCGGCCAGATCTTCGTAGTAGCCGATGGGCTCGGCGTCGGTCATACCGGGCATCCAGACGGGGTGTTCGGCGAGTTCGGCCGGTGTCACACTTTTGGCGTTCGCCAACGGGTGCTTCGGGCCGACCAGCAGTTCGTGCCGGTCGTCGATGACGCGCGCGGACCGGAGCTCGTCCGGGAGTTCGAGGGCCCGCAAGGATCGGAAGGTGGCGTCCAGGGTCCCGGCGCTGACCTCGGCCAGCGCCGACGCGGCGTCCGCGTGGGCGAGCGTGACGACATCGAGCTCGATCGCCGGATGTTGCTGGTAGAAGGCGCGAAGGACGTTGGAGGGCGCGATCCGGCGGTTGACGACGTCGATGCGCAGGGCCCGGCGGCCTGGCGTCACGGCCGCGGCGGCGCGTTCGGCGGCGCGGAGCAGTTCGCGCGCATGAGGCAGCAGCGCCTGCCCGTCCACGGTGAGCCGGGCGCCCTTGGCGGTCCGCGCGAACAGCCGCACGCCGAGTTCCCGCTCCAGGCCGGCCACCCGTTTCGAGGCCGCCTGCTGGGTGATTTCCAGGTCGTCGGCGGCGGACTGGAACTGGCCGGTCTCGGCGACGGCGATGAAGGTGCGCACCGCATCGAGATCCATCAGGCAGAACCTACCCGCACAACGCCGGGTTGTGACGCGCCGGCCGATCCGTTGTTGGCGCCCGCACCGGCAGACCGGCTTTCCTTTCCCCGTGCGAAATCTGGGGCGGACGTTCGGGTGGTTGTGGGCCGCGTACGCGGTGAGCGCTTACGGGACGGGGCTCGGGTTCGGCGCGTTCTCGGTGGTCGCCATCGAGGTCCTGCACGCCGGCTCGGCCGAGGTGGCGGCGTTGTCGTCAGCCGGGCTCGCGATCGGAGCGCTGCTGGCGGTCCCGCTCGGGCCGTGGATGGAGTTCCGCGCCAAGCGGCCGGTCATGATCGCCATGGACGTGGTCCGCTTCGCGGCGTTGGTGTCGATTCCGTGCGCCTACTGGCTGGGTGCGCTGTCGTTCGCACAGCTGTTGGTGGTCTCCGTCGTCGCGGCGGCGGCGAAGATCGCGTTCACCGCCGCCAGTGGTGCCTACCTCAAGACCATCGTCCCGGCCGACCGGCTGCTGATCGCCACCAGCCGGTTCGAATCGACCACCTGGTCGGCCACGATCATCGGACCGCCCCTGGGCGGCGCCGCGGTCGGGCTGCTGGGGCCGGTGACCACGGTCGTGTTCGACGCGATCAGCTACCTCCTTTCGGCGCTCGGCGTCACCGCGATCAGGGAACCCGAGGAGCCCCCGAAGCCGAGCGCGAAGCGGGCCCGCCGGTGGAGCGACCTCGTCGAGGGGTGGCGCTACATCCTCGCCCACCGCACACTTCGCCGGTTCTTCTTCAACATCGTGCTGGTCAACGCGCTGATCATGGCCACGGAGCCGCTGCTATCGGTGCTGATGCTCGGCCCGCTGGGGTTTCCGGTCTGGGAGTACGGGCTGGCGTTCGCCGTGCCGTGCATCGGTGGCCTGATCGGCTCACGACTCGCCCGCCGGGTCGCCGCTCGCTACGGCGAACGGACGGTGCTGCGGGTCTTCGGCGCGGTCCGTGCCTGCTGGCCGTTGGGGCTCGCGTTCATCCGGCCGGGCCTGGCCGGGCTGGTGATCGTGATGGCCACCGAGCTCGGGCTCATCATCTGCATGAGCATCTTCAGCCCCGTCTTCGCCGCCTACCGGATGAACAACACCGACGCCGACCGCCAGGCGCGGGTGCTCGCCGCGTGGTCGATCACCACCAGCACCAGCATCGCCGTGGTCACCATGCTGTGGGGTCTCGTGGCGGAACTCACCGGCCCGCGGGCGGCGATCGCGCTGGCCGGGGTGCTGCTCCTCGCCACGCCATTCCTGCTGCCGCGGCAGCCGAGGCCCTATAGTCATACCCGGTGGAGGTATGACGATGACCGCGATCGGGGAAGCACTGGCCCTCGCCGGGTCGATGACCTGGGAAGTCCTGTGGGCGCTGATCCTCGGGTTCGCGCTGTCCGCGGTGGTCCAGGCGGTGGTGCGCAAGTCGACGGTGGTCCGCCTGCTGGGTGACGCGCGCCCGCGCACGCTCGTGATCTCGGCCGGCCTCGGCGCCGCGTCCTCGTCGTGCTCCTACGCCGCGGTCGCACTCGCACGGTCGCTGTTCCGCAAGGGCGCGAACTTCACGGCGGCGATGACCTTCGAGATCGCGTCCACGAACCTGGTCGTCGAGCTCGGCATCCTGCTCGCATTGCTGCTGGGCTGGCAGTTCACGGTCGCGGAGTTCATCGGCGGGCCGCTGATGATCGTGTTCGTCGCGTTGATGTTCCGTTTCTTCGTCCGCGAACGGCTGCTGCGCGCGGCTCGCGAGCAGGCGGAGAAGGGCATCGCCGGGTCGATGGAAGGCCATGCGGCGATGGACATGTCGGTCGCCCGCGAAGGCACGTTCTGGCAGCGGCTCGGCTCCCGCGAGGGGTTCACGTCGGTCTCGCACGTGTTCGTCATGGAATGGGCGGCGATCCTGCGTGACCTCGTGATCGGCCTGCTCATCGCGGGCGCGATCGGGGCGTGGGTGCCGGACTCGTTCTGGCGCGGGTTCTTCCTCACCGACCATCCGCTGGGCTCGGCGTTGTGGGGGCCGGTGATCGGGCCGGTGGTCGCGATCCTGAGTTTCGTCTGCTCGATCGGCAACGTGCCACTCGCGGCGGTGCTGTGGAACGGCGGCATCAGCTTCGGCGGGGTGGTCGCGTTCATCTTCGCGGACCTGCTGATCCTGCCGATCCTCAACATTTATCGGAAGTACTACGGCGTGAAGATGGCGCTGGCCGTGCTGGGCGTGTTCTACCTGGCGATGGTCGCGGCGGGCTATGTCGTCGAGCTGCTGTTCGGCGTCACCGGCCTGACCCCGACGGAGCGCAACGCGCGCGTCGTGGAAGCCGGGATCTCGTGGAACTACACGACGTGGCTGAACATCGTGTTCCTGCTACTCGCCGCGGTGCTGCTGGCCCGATTCTTCCGCACCGGCGGCGCATCGATGCTCCGCATGATGGGCGGTGCGCCACCGAGTGGGGAAACACAGCACCATCATTGACGCGCAACACCATGCTGGTGGACAAGTACTTCATCGACAAGACTGCCAGAGCGCCCGGATCTTCCGTATCTATCGGAAGTGCCGCTGCACTACCCCAATGAGTGTCAGCGGCCGCGGGACGTTTCATTTGGACGGCAAGGAGTTCGAGGCGCGGCCGGGGATGTTCCTGTGCTTCGAAAAGAAGAAGGTGCACGGATTTCCGCGAATCGACGAACATCCCTTGGTGATGCTCGCGATCGACGTACCACGCCCGCGTCCTTAGCGGAAACGCCGCAACCGCAAGGAGTTGGTGACCACGAAGACCGAGCTGAAGGCCATCGCGGCGCCGGCGATCATCGGGTTGAGCAGGCCGGCCGCCGCGAGTGGGAGCGCGGCCACGTTGTAGGCGAACGCCCAGAACAGGTTTCCCTTGATGGTGGCCAAGGTCCGGCGGGACAGCCGGATCGCGTCCGCCGCCGCGCGCAGGTCGCCGCGCACCAGGGTCAGGTCGCTCGCCTCGATCGCGACGTCCGTGCCGGTGCCCATCGCGAGGCCGAGGTCCGCCTGCGCGAGCGCGGCCGCGTCGTTGACGCCGTCGCCGACCATCGCGACGCGCCGTCCTTCGTCCTGCAGCCGCTTGACCACGTCGACCTTGCCCGCGGGCAGCACCCCGGCCACGACCTCGCCGATACCGACCGACCGCGCCACTTCCCGCGCCACAACCTCGTTGTCGCCGGTCAGCAGCACCGGTTCGAGGCCCAGCGCGACGAACCGGCGGATCGCCTCGGCCGACGTCGGCTTGACCGTGTCAGCGACTTCGAGCACCGCGCGCGCTTTGCCGTCCCAGCCCGCCACGATCGCCGTTCGGCCGAGCTTTTCCGCTGCTGCCAAGGCTTCCGTGAGTTCGGATGGGATCGCGTCGAACAGCGCCGCCCGTCCGGCCGTCACGGCATGTCCGTCGACAACACCGCGCACGCCGAAGCCTTCGAGGTTGGTGAACTCGGTGATCCGGCCCGGCACCGCGATGGCCTTCGCGACCGGATGTTCCGAGGCGCTCTCCAGGGTGCCCGCGAGCCGCAGCACCTCGGCGCGGTCCTCACCGGGCGCGAGCCGGACGGCGACGAGCGACATCCGGCCCGTGGTCACGGTTCCGGTCTTGTCCAGCACGATCGTGTCGATCCGGCGAGTGCTCTCCAGGATTTCCGGGCCCTTGATGAGAATGCCGAGCTGCGCGCCGCGGCCGGTCCCGACCAGCAGCGCGGTCGGTGTGGCGAGGCCCAGTGCGCACGGGCAGGCGATGATCAGCACGGCGACGGCGGCGGTCACCGCGGCCGTCGGTGTGCCGCCCGCGACCAGCCAGCCGACGAACGTGATCAGCGACAGCATCAGCACGATCGGCACGAACACCCCGGCGACCCGGTCGGCCAGCCGCTGGACCTGCGCCTTCCCGGTCTGGGCTGCCTCGACGAGGCCGGCCATCCGCGCCAGTTGCGTGTCCCCGCCGACCCGTGTCGCGCGGACGACGAGCCGGCCGTGCGCGTTGACCGTCGCCCCCACGACGGCGTCCCCCGGCGCGACCTCGACCGGCACGGACTCGCCGGTGAGCATGCTCGCGTCGACGGCCGAGGCGCCTTCCTCGATCACCCCGTCGGTCGCGATCTTCTCGCCCGGCCGCACGACGAACCGATCGCCGGCGACGAGCTGCCCGGCCGGAATCCGGACCTCGGCGCCGGCACGCAGCACGGCGACATCCTTCGCGCCCAGTTCGAGCAACGCGCGCAGCGCCGCCCCGGCCCGCCGCTTCGACCGTGCCTCGAAATACCGCCCTGCCAACAGAAAAGTGATGACCCCGACCGCGACCTCGAAGTAGACGGTTTCACCGGTGGAGCGCGCGATGGTCAGCTCGAACGGATGCCGCATGCCGATGATCCCGGCGTCCCCGAAGACAAGCGCGTACAGCGACCAGACGAACGCGGCCAGCGTGCCGACCGAGATCAGCGTGTCCATGGTCGCGGCGCCGTACCGCAGGTTCGTCCAGGTCGCCTGGTGGAACGGCCACGCCGCCCAGCCGATGACGGGGGTCGCGAGTACGAGCGAAACCCATTGCCAGTAGTCGAACTGCCACGCCGGAACCATCGCGAGCACGATCACCGGCACGGCGAGCACAGCGGACGCGATCAGCCGATCCCGCAACGGACGCGACGGATCGTCGTCCGCCTCCGGCCGCGGCAGCGCGGCGGTGTAGCCCGCCGCCTCGACCGTTTCGACCAGCTTTCGCGGGTCGACGCCAACGGGGAAGGTCACGCTGGCCTTCTCCGTGGCGTAGTTGACCGTCGCGGTGACCCCGTCGAGCTTGTTCAGCTTCTTCTCGACCCGCGTCGCGCAGGACGCGCAGGTCATCCCGCCGATCGCGAGCTCGAGCCGGTCGTGGTCCGCCGTAGCGGTCATCAGGCGACCTGGTAGCCGGCCTCGTCGACCGCCGCACGCACGGCCTCGTCGCTCAACTGGCCCGAGCTGACGACCGTGACCGCCCCGGTGGGCAGGTCGACCGCGACGGACTCGACGCCGTCGATCGCGCTGACCTCCTCGGTCACCGCCTTGACACAGTGCTCACAGGTCATCCCGGTGACGGTGTAGCTCGTCTCAGTCATGACCTTGACTGTACCCCCTACCCGTAAGGGGCGTCTCAATCGGCGGACATCGCCCAGCGCTCCTCGATCCGGCCGAAGCGCCACACCAGCACGGCCACCGCCCAGGCGACCACGAACAGTCCGACTATCGCGAACCCCACGTAGTCCAGGTTCACCTTCGCGATGGCCGCGAGTGGGCCGGTGGTGATGTCCAGGCGGTCGGCGAGCACGCCGATCAGCTCGATCACCCCGATCAGCAACGCGACCGCCACGGACAACGCGGTCACCGTGATGTTGTAGAAGATCTTGCGAACCGGCCGGGCGAACGCCCAGTCGTAGGCGCGGTACATGAACACCCCGTCGGCGGCGTCGAGCAGCGACATCCCGGCCGCGAACAGCACCGGCAGCACCAGGATCGCGTACCAGGGCAGGGAAAACGCGGCCGCGCCGCCGGCGAGCACGAGCAGCCCGACCTCGGTCGCGGTGTCGAAGCCGAGCCCGAACAGCACGCCGATCGGGTAGATGTGCCACGGCTTGCGCACCGCGGCCGTCGCCCGGCCCAGGATCCGGTTCATGAAGCCGCGTTTGTTGAGTTGCTCCTCCAGTTGGGTTTCGGTGTATTCCCCCGCCCGCATCCCGCGGAACACCCGGAGGATCCCGAACAGCACGACCAGGTTGACGATACCGATCAGGCACAGGAACACCCCGGACACCGAAGCGCCGATGACTCCGGTGACCTGGTGCAACTGCGACGAGTCGTCTTCGAGCTCCCCGGTCAGCGCCCGCACGCCGAGGGACAGCAGCAGGCAGAGCGCGAAGACGATCGTCGAATGCCCGAGAGAGAACCAGAAACCCACGGTCAGCGGTCGTTGTCCGTCGTTGATGAGCTTGCGGGTGGTGTTGTCGATCGCCGCGATGTGGTCCGCGTCGAAGGCGTGCCGCATACCGAGCGTGAAGGCGGTGACGCCGAGCCCGATGCCGAACACCTGGGCGTTCCCGAGTGAGTAGTGCGCGGGAACGACGAACAGGGTCAGCACGCCCCAGCCCAGGACGTTGAGAACCAGCACGAACGCGGCCATGGCGGCCACCGGACCCCAGTCACGCCTACTCATATCTGAGAGAGTAATCAGATGAGCAGGCTTATAGGGTTTCGGTTGGGTCTCGGAAATACGGGGAGCGGGTATGATGGCCTGAAGTCGAGAACGAAGGTGGGCAGGACAATGGCAAGCTACAGCGGCGACAGGGACGCCTACCTCAAGCGTCTCCGCCGGATCGAGGGCCAGATCCGGGGCTTGCAGCGGATGGTCGAAGAGGACAAGTACTGCATCGACATCCTGACCCAGGTGTCCGCCGCGACGAAGGCCCTGCAGTCGTTCTCCCTCGAACTGCTCGACGAGCACCTGTCCAGCTGCGTCGTCGACGCGGCGAAGGCCGGCGGCCGCGAGGCCGAGGTGAAGGTGCGCGAGGCATCGGACGCCATCGCCCGCCTCGTGAAATCCTGACACCTCTTTTCCCGGGCACGGCAACACAAACCGGCCGTCCACAAAGGACACCAAGGCCACGCCCGGCCCAAACTGTCAGACCCCACCCCTAGTGTCGAACCCATGTTCGACCCCACCAGGACCAGAGCGACCTCAACCGTCCGGCACGCGGGCATCCTGCCCGTAGACCCGCCTGCTCTCCACCGACCCGTCCCGCCGCAGGACCTTCAGCACGCTGGGCCGATCGCAGCGCGCCAGCCGCGCGGCGATGGTCACCGCCTCGCGCTTGCGCCCGTGATGCGACAGCACCCGGTTCACCCGCCGCACGTCCCAGCTGCCGAACAGCGGCGATACCCAATAAACGGTGCACGACACGATAAATCCCCTTCCCCAGTGGTGTTCCACTGCCACAGAAGCCTGCCACCAGTGTTGCAAAACCGCAAGAGCATTGCAATACTGAAACACGCCAGAGGAGACGGAGGATGAGCGATCAGATGACAGGGCGGCTGGACGCGGCCAGGTTGTACACGGCGCTGGACGCCGAGCGCGCGGCGCGCGAGTTGTCCTGGCGGCAGCTCGCGGCCGAGGCCGGTGTGAGCGCGTCCCTGGTCAGCCGCATGGGCAACGGGCACCGCCCCGACCTCGACGGGTTCATCGCACTCGTGCAGTGGCTGGGCCTGCCCGCGGAGACGTTCATGGTGTGGCCGGAAGGCTTGCGCGACAAGCATTCCCGGCCTTCGTTGGAGGCGCAGCTCGCGCCCTTGCTGCGCGCGGAAGAGGAACTCAGCGAGTCCGACCAGCAGCACGTGCTGGACGTGGTCGGCATGACGCTTCGACACATGAGAGCCAGGAACAAGGGGGACTGAAATGGCGCTGCGGCGCGGCTTCAAGAAGGAGGCCAGGGAACTGGCCCTGGAAGTACGGGAAGAGCTGGACACCAAGGTGTTCGCGCCGATGGACCCGTACGCACTCGCCGAGCTCTACGGCGTCGAGATCTTCGATCTCACCCAGCCCGAACTGCCCGCGGAATCGGTACGCCACCTGACCGAACTGCGGCCGCACGTGTTCTCCGCGGCGCTGGTACCACTGAACCCGAGCGGCGTGATCATCGTCGAGAACCACGTGCACCACCCGAAACGCCGCCGGGCCACGATCGCGCACGAGATGGCGCACGTCCTGCTGGAGCACCCGTTCGGTCCCATGCTCACCGGCGAGAACGGCTGTCGTTCGGCGGTCAGCGTGATCGAGGAGGAGGCCGACGAACTGTCCGGCGAGCTGCTGATCCCGAGCGACGCGGCGCGGATGGCGGCGTTCAAGAGCTGGTCGGATCAGTCGGTCGCGAACTACTTCCGGGTCAGCGTGCCGATGGCACAGTGGCGGATGAACGTGACCGGTGCCCGGCGGATCGCCTGTCGCTGGCGGGAAAGGTCGATGCGCACCCGGTACGCCGTCGCCCACTGACCCGGGCCGTCCACATGCGACAGTCGTGCGATCCCTTGCCCCGCTTCGGATTCGCTAGCCGAGCGCACCGCCGAGCAGCTCGTCCGCCGCCCGCGAACGCAGCCGCTCGAGCCGGGTGATCTGGCTGCGACCGCCGGCGATCAGCTCGTCGAGCCTGCCCTTGTCGAGCCGGGAGTCGACGGTCACGCGGGCGCGGAGTGCGCGCCAGGCCGCCACCTTGGCTTCGATGCCGAGGCGCAACTGCTCGAGGTCCATCACCCGGCTCAACGGGGACTGCGCCACCACGCGGCCGTTGGGCCTGAGCCGGCCGATCCTCGCCCCGGCCATCCCGGCCCACTGCTCGAGGCGCCGGACCGGCTCGCCGAGCGCCGCCATGGTCTCCACCAGCGCGGCACGGTCGTGCCGGACCTCTTCGGCGATCCGCTCGAGCTTGCCGTTGCCGGCCCATTCGCCCTCGGTCAGTGCGAGCCGCTGGGCGAGATCGACGCAGGTCGTGGCGCCGGCGAGGTGCTCGTTGAGGTACATCCCCAGCAGCGTGCGGCTCATGCCCCATTGAGTACCCATCCGGAGGACCACCAATCGCCTGAACCTGCTGAGCCGCCCACACCCTAGTCATCGACCACAACCCTGGCCAGGCCTTTCCGCGGCAGGCAAGGCGTTTTTGTCCATAGTGGACATCATTTCCGGTGGTACGGACCGCTCCGGGGCTTCGCCGGCCATATCATGATCGCCGAGGTCCGCGGCATCTCGGAGGGGGAACCTGTATGTCGTATCCACCGCAACCTGGCCAGCCGTTTTACGGTCCACAACAGTCGTATCCCGGCCCACCGGGCGGCTGGGGTCCGCCGCCCGGATACCCCGGTTACCCGGGCGGTCCGGGCGGGCGGCCACCACGGCGGAAGACGGGCCTGATCGTCGGTGTGATCGTGGGCGCAGTGGTCGTCATCGGCGGCGGCGTCACCGCGATCGTGCTGACCACCGGCCGCAGTCACGTCGATGCCGGTTCGATCCCGCGGACGAGCTACCCGTCGCCGGCCGGGCTCAGCACCGGTCCGGTCGCCAGCGGCCGGCCGAGCAGCGCGGGCGGTGGCGGCGCGGGCAAGGCGACCCCGGAGGCGCTGCAGGCCGCCATCGCGGACGCCTACAACAACCGCGACGCCGACGCGTTCCCGGCGCTCTCGTGTGACCCGACCAGTGACGCGGACCTGAAGGACCTGCGGGACACGATGTCCCGCGTCCCGGCCGCGGTCCGCTACGCGCCCAGTGGCCCGCCGCAGGTGAACGGCTCGACGGGCACCTTGACCTATGCGGTCACCGCACCCGGCGCGCAGACCAAGACGTTCGACATGCCGATCACCAAGTCCGGCGGCAACTGGTGCATCCCGTCGTGACCGGCGATCGTGCGTGTCCGGCAGGGTTTCGGGCCTGCTGAACACGCACGGGCGTCAGGTCAGCCCCACTGGCCGGGCTGGTAGTCCCCGGCCGGCTGGCGAACGATGATGTTGAGCCGGTTCCAGGTGTTGATCTCGGCCACGAGCACGATCAGCGCGGCGAGCTGGTCGTCGTCGTAGTGCTTGCGCGCCTGAGCCCAGGTCTCGTCGCTGACGCCCTCGTGTTCGTCCGCGAGGCGGGTGCCCTCCTCGGCGAAGGCGAGCGCGGCCCGCTCGGGCTCGGTGAACACGGTGGCCTCGCGCCACGCGGCGACGAGGTTGAGCCGCTGCTGGGTCTCCCCGGCGTGGGCGGCGTCCTTGGTGTGCATGTCGGTGCAGTACCCGCAGCCGTTGATCTGGCTGGCCCGGATCTTCACCAGCTCCTGCGTCGCCTTCGGCAGCGCCGAATCGGCGACCACGTTCCCGGCGTTGATGAGGCGCTTGAAGTACTTCGAGCTGACCTGGTTCTCCAGCAGGGCGAACCGCGCTTCCATCAGAATGTCCTTCCGCTTTGGCTGTCGACCTTCACCGGTATGACACGACAGCCCAGCCGCTTGTGACAGGCTCAGGCCTCCGGTTGGTCGAGGTCCGACATGTCGAGCACGAAGCGGTAGCGGACGTCGCCGTCTTCGAGGCGGGTCAGGGCTTCGCCGACCCGGGCGGAAGCCAATACTTCGACGTCGGCGGTGAGGCCGTGCTCGGCGCAGAAGGTCAGCATCTCGGCGGTTCCCTTCGTGCCTCCGGTACCCGACGACGTGAGTTTCTTCCGGCCGAGGGTGAGCGCCAGGATCGGCGGCGCGCTCAGGAGCGGATTGCCGAGGACCCAGAGCGTGCCGTCCAACGTGAGCATGTTCAGCAGCGGCAAGAAGTCGTGGTCGGCGGAGATGGTGTCGAGGACAACGTCGAAGCGGCAGCGTGCCTGCTGTACCTGGGTTTCGTCCGTGGTCAGGAGCAGCTCGTCAGCTCCCAGCGCGCGAGCGTCGGCCGCTTTGTCCGGCGTGCGACTGAGGACGGTGACCTCAGCGCCGAGGGCTGCTGCCAGCTTCACTCCCAGATGCCCCAGTCCGCCCATCCCGGCCACGGCGACACGGCTGCCCGGCCCGACACCGGCGGCCCGCAGGGGTTCCCACATCGTGATCCCGGCGCACATCAGCGGAGCGGCGGCGGCCGGGCTGAGCCCGGCGGGCAGGTGATAGGCGAACTTCTCGCGCAGCACGTACTCCCGGCTGTAACCACCCTTCGTCACCGTGCCGTCGACACCGTCCTTGCTGCCGTAGGTGCTGAGCGGGCCCCGGTAACAGAAGTTCTCCTGGCCGGCCTGACACATGTCGCACTCGCCGCAGGAATCGACGAGGGTGCCGACCGCGACCGAGTCGCCCACCGCGAACCCGGTGACCGCGGACCCGACGGCGGTGACCGTTCCGGTGAACTCGTGCCCTGGGACCAGTCCGCTCGGGTCGGACATGTGCGGCGTCACGCCGTGGATCGCATGGAGATCGCTGTGGCAGACGCCGCAGTAGTCGATCCGAACCGCGATGTCATCGGCGCGCAGGTCCCTGCGCTCGATCAGAACCCGCTGCAGATCGACGGAATTGTCCGTGCTCCGCCAGGCGAGAGTCGTGCTCATGAAGCCTCCAGAAGAATGACTAGTCTTTCTTCTGCGAACGGTAGCAGTACGTTCGTGAGCAAGCAAACGAACTAGTCTTTCTGCTAAGCTGCGTAGTATGCCCGAACTGCCCACCACGGCCCGTGGGATCGCGACGCGCCGCCGGATCCTCGACGCCGCCGCCGTCGAATTCGCGCAGGTCGGTCTGGCCGGTGCGCGGATGGACCGGATCCTCGACGCCGCCGAGGGAAACAAGGCCCGGCTCTACGCGTACTTCGGCAGCAAGGAGGGCCTGTTCGACGCGGTCATCTCCGACCGCGTCGACACGAGTACCGACACTGTCCCGTTCGATGTCGATGACCTGCCCGGCTGGGCCGTGGGCCTGTACGACCAGAACCTCCGCCACCCGGAGCTGGCCCGCCTCATCGCCTGGACCAGGCTCGAGCGGTCCCCGACCGGCCGGTGGTTCGACAGCACCCGGCACGAGCACAAGCTCACGGCAATCACGCAAGCGCAGGCGGCCGGCCGACTGCGCGCAGGGGACCCCACTGACCTGCTGGTTCTGCTCATCAGCATGGCTTCGGCCTGGTCCCCGGCCAGCAGCGTTTACACCGCCACACTCGACGAACCCGCCGCAGACCACGAGCGCCGCCGTACGCTGCTGCGCGAATCCGTCGCCCGGGCAGTGGCCCCAGAGACCGGCGAACCCCTGACCTTCTGATCGGAAATAGGGAGTTTTCGACACAGCATGAGGGGTCGGATGGTCCTGCTCTGCGTGATGCCTTGTTCGAGGAGATCTGTCGGTGTAGCGGTGGTCGCGCATGTGCGCTCGGGCGGCCGGGGATTCGAGTCGCCGTACGCGCCGAAGTTCTTGTCGGATGGGGACGGCATCGAACTCATCGACGACCTGCGGGTCACACTGCGACGATAGGCTGAGATCATTTCTCGCGGCTTGGGTTCACTCATTGGCGGCCGCCAGTGCTCGTAGCTTCAGGCCCAGATGCAGGGTCAGGCGGTCGTCGCCGTTGTCTAGATGGCAGTCCGTGATTTTCTCAATGCGTTTGAGTCGGTGGTAAAGCGTCGCCCGATGGATGCAGAGCAGATCCGCAGTACGGCGAATATCGCAGGCGCTTTCGAAGAATGCGTCGAGAGTCGCGACGAGGACCTGCTGTTTGTCCGCCGCTTCGAGCGTCTCCAGGGGCGAGACTTTGGCAGCGCGCATTATTTCGTCGCTCGGTAGGCGCAGAAGAATGTCGTAAGGGCCCAGGCATCCCCATCTCGCCACATCTCCCAGCGAGGGGACCAGAAGCGCGGCGCGCACCGCGACGAATGCCTGTCGATAGGCGCGGAAGACCTGACCGAGTTCGTTGACAGTATCGCTGACACCAAGAACGAATCGACTGTCATGTCCGCTTAATTGCTGGAAGCGGCAAGTCATACGCTGAGTAACGGAATCCAGTTGTTGCTGGGTCGACGCTTCTGTCAGGGCAAGCAACAGCCAGGCTCGGGATCTATTCGCAACCATCAGTCCGGCACCGTCCGGAAAAGCGTGTAGCCCTTCCTGGACCGCCACTTCGACCGCTACGTCGTCCGATGCCGCGATCGAGCGCGCGGCCCCTCGCTGTGCCGCGATGACCCGATACCGTGTCGCCTCTTCGACCAACAGCTGCTCAGCGCGTAGATCCTCGACCGCCTGCCTCCTCACTTCTTCATCTGAGGCGATGAGGTCGCGGAGAATTGTTTCGCGACGGACGTTCGCACGTTCGCGAAGTAACAGGCGTTTGTAGAGGATTACGCCCGCATATGAGGCAGTCTCCTCCGCCATTTCGATCTCGGAACTGGTAAGGGGATTCTCGTCGTGGTCAATAAGCCAGAGGAAACCGAGCAGCAGGCTGTTACACCGCACGGGTACACAGAGCCGCGGCTCGAACCCCGGCACATCAATATCGACCCGGCGCGGCTTGATCCACTTCGCGATGCCCAGAGCCAGGAGGGGGCGAGTCACTTCGTCGGGTACCGCTCGGTTCAGGATGGAGGTGACCCGCAGTGAGTCTTCGTCGCCGAAGTGCCGGCTGGCGGCGAGGAGCCGGATCGAGGGATCATCGATGGCCACCGAACGCTGCAGCCGCCCGGCCAGGTCGTCAACGAGCGGCTGCAGGTCGTCGGCGGGCATGTGCGCTCTCCTCAAGAAACCTGCCGCCCAGGTCCACGGCGGATGGCCCCATGCCGGAACCATCCGCGTACCCCGTGTCCGTCACGTAACCTCCCGGTCGCTTCACCGCAGCACCACGTCCACCTCACGACTTATCCAATGGAAAACCATGAAGGTGCCGATGTCAACAGGGGCGGAGCGGTGAGCTGGGCCGGCGCGGTTTGGCCTATCCCTCGAGGGCTGAGGACTTCTTCGAGTCGTGAACGCCTGTCGATGCGCGGCCGGCCTTCGGATCGCGGTACCAAGCGAGTACCACAATGAGCGCGACTATGGCCATAACCGCGACGAATACCGGGAAAGCAAGATGGGAACCCGTGGCTTGAGTGAGCCACACGGCTATAAATGGCGTGAAACCGCCCAGGATCACGGTCAGGTTGTACGCCAGAGCGCCGGCGGTGACACGGACTTGAGCCGGGAATAGCTCGCTCACATTAATGATGGCCGGAGTAATGAAAACCGAGAGCGGAACCACAAAGATCAACGCTCCCAGCAGCCCCAGACCCAAGGAACCGGTAGCTCCCAACAAAAACGTGGGCACGACGGCCACCGCAAGGGCAATGGAGCACGCGAGCAGGATCGGTTTTCGACCGACCCGGTCGGCCAAACCTCCCGAGAGCAGGAGCCCGACGATGAGGACGAGGCCAGCGACGGTATTGATCATCAACGCTTTCGCCGATGACATTCCGTTGGCGAGCATGTATGCGAGATAGGCGGTAAAACTGACGTACACGGCAATGGAGTAGAACCCGCCAAATCCCAGATACAGCAGGATGGATCGGCGATTCTGCCGAATCACGGACCAGAGGCTCTCCGCACCTGATTTCGGCGTCCCCGATGCCTTCTGATCCCGCAACGCCGCGAAGTCGGGCGTCTCGCTGAGGCGGCGCCGAATGTAGATGCCGACGAAACCGAGAGGAAGAGCCGTGGCGAAGACTATTCGCCAACCCCAGGATTGCATCAAGTCGGCAGGCAGGGTGACGGTCAGGAGGGTCGCCAACGCCGACCCCAACACGGTCGCAACGAAGGTGCTGACACCCAGGAAGCTGACCGTTCTGGCCCGGCGACCGATGGGCGCATGCTCATACAGGAAAGCGGTCGCGCCGGCGAACTCACCGCCGGCCGCGACGCCCTGAGCGATGCGCACACAAACGAGGAGAATCGGCGCGGCGATACCGATCACCGAATACGACGGGATCAGCGCGATCGCGAACGTCGCGAGCGACATCACTGCGATGGTGACGAACAGAATGTGGCGCCGACCGTGACGGTCGCCCAGGCGGGCAAGAAGGACTCCGCCGATCGGCCGTGCGAGAAAGGAGATCCCGAATGCTGCCCACGTGTTCAATACGGCGGCCGAGGGGTCATCCGTGGGGAACATCGCCTTCGATAGATAAGCCGCCACCACGCCGTAGACGGCAAACTCATACCATTCCACGAAGTTGCCGATCGACGCTCCGACAATCGTGCGAGTGAGGCTGATCGGGGTGTTGGCATCCTCGGCGGAACCCACCTTCGAGACACTCATGATGATCCCCTTCCCGTAGCACATTACGTTTGCGGGTCAAGCGCAGAACTAAATGTCACCGGCGTACGACGTGCCCACCACCACACCCGCGACAACAACGGGTTCGGTGCTCCGGTTGACCCACCGGTGGACGTTGCCCACCTGAACAACGACATCGCCGGTGTGCAACTCTTTCGCCAGCGAGTCACTCAGCTCCAGAGTGACCGGACCGGTCAGGACAACGCACAGATCGATCGTCTCGGAAGTGTGCATTCCGGTGGTGCCGGGCTCGACAGTGCCAAGGAGGCCCGGAAAAGTCTCCTCCAACTCCTTCAGCTGACTGTCGGTCGGATTGTCGATAGGGGCCGCGGCCTGTCCGGGCTGCAGGGTGAGGAGCACGAACCGCCATCCATTTTCCGGCGGAAAGTGACTGGTCCATGAAGGTTGCGAGCCGTCGCGTGGCAGAAGTCGCTCGTCGGCGCCCCAGATGTAGTGCATCGCAAAACCGGGCAACGCTTCGGCTGTTCGAGCGGTGATGGTCGAATCCTCGGCGAAAAAGGCGTTGCCGTGAGCATCGGTAGCCGAAACGATTCTGCGGAGCATTGTTTCTCCCGTGGGCTGGTGAGGCGATTTAGGCAGCATGCTGCCTCCCGATCGCGACGGGTAGTGGTCGCGTGTTGCGACTTCGATGGGCGATCTTCGACACATGTCGCAGCCTGTCGGCCTGGAGTGGTGGGCGCCCACCGCCAGCGACGGGTGAGGGAGGCCGACTCGCGCGGGCCACCCATGTCCGGCGATGCCGAGAACACCCGCAGCGGTCCGTAGTTTCCGCGCTGGCCTGGTCATCGTTCGTGATCTGCGGGATGACCGGTTCCAGTGGCGTCAAGATGGGCACTTTCGGCACTGGTGGGCACAAGTTCGTGGATGAGCGTGTGGATGAAGTTCAAGCCGCTTTCACCGCGCGCACCCAGTCGGCCCAGGTCTCGATGCGGCGCCAGAACTGCTCGCGGGTGCCGGCGAAGTTGTGCATGTGCCCCATTTTCGGGCAAATGAACAGGTCGACCGACGTCGCCAGCAAGTAGGCCCGCGGCTCACCCTTCGGGTCGGCGATCACGTCCCGCTCGCCCATGCCGACCAGCACCGGGGCGGTGACAGCCGCCGCCTCGGGCGCCACCGCGCCCGGCGTGAGGCAGCTGGCCGCGACGGTCCCGGGCAGGGTCGCCGACGCCCACGGCGGCACATTTCCCCTGCGGGTGGGGAAATCCGTCAGGTCGGCCGCGATGATCTCTTCGTCCACATCGGAATAATGGAAGCCCCAGCCCATGGCCGTGCCACGTTCGCCGGCGACCAGGGCGGCCGCGGCGAGCGCGGGCGCGTTGGTGAACACCTGATCGGCGGGGCTGACGTCCCGCGGGATCCACGGCGCGGTGATCGCAACCTCGCCCGGCCGGACCGGCGGATGGGTGTGGACGGCGCTGTAGCCGAGCACGCCGATGCCGTCGTAGCAGTGGTAGCGGCCTTGCTGGATGACGGTCATGCAGCCGCCCATCGACTGCCCGATACCGAGCAGCAGCGGATCGCTGATCGCCGGGAAGCCCGCCGCGAGCGTGCCCTTCGCGAGCCGGGCGAGGACTTCCTGCTCGGCGGCCTGGTTGCCCGCCGCGACCACCGTGTAGCCGAGTTCGAGGGTGCGCTCGGCGTGAATCGTGCTGTCGCCGACACCAAGGTGATCGACCGAGACGAAGACCCAGCCCCGCTCGGCGTGCCAGTCGGCCTGCGCCCCGCTGCCCGGCCCCGGAAGGTCCACCGTGTAGTAGCCCTTCGAGTAACCACCACCGGGCTTGCCGAAGCAGACGACCGGTCGCTCGCGCAGGTCCGCGGGATCGGGAAGGGTCACAGTCACCGCCACAGCGGCCGGCTCCCCGAGGCCCGCCGCCTCGGTCACGTCGATCTTCAGGTCCACAGCGCGCATCGCGTCCTCCATTTGCTCCTGCCGGGCACCGTTGCCACCTAGGCATGAAGCCATCATTCTTAGACGCTGTCAATACTTGCACTGCGTCCATCTTTGGGTGACGGTACCGTTATGCGCATGAACGAGGAACGGCTCGGTCTGCGCGAGCGCAAGAAGCTGGAAGCGTGGCGCACACTCCGCACCGAGGCATACCGCCTGTTCGCCCGGCACGGCTACGAGGCGGTCAGCGTCGAAGACATCGCGGCGGCGGCGAACATGTCCCGTTCGACGTTCTTCAACTACTTCACCAGCAAGGATGCCGTACTCCGCGACCCCGAACCAGGTGACCGCGAGCGCTGGCTGGCCCTGTTCGACCGCCCGGCCGACGAGCCACTGTGGGACTCGCTCGTGGTGCTGCTGCTGGAATTCGCGAAGCAGATCTCGGAGTTCCTGACGACGATGAAGCGCCTCGAACTTCAGTCACCCGCACTGACCGAGAGGACCCTGGACCGCACCCACCCCTTCTACCGTGACCTCCGCGACTGGGTCGACACCCGCACCAAACCGGGCGACGAGCTCGAATCAGCGCTGGTGCTGAATGTCGCCCTCGCCGCCGCCGAAACGGCGTACGCGCACTGGGAACCGACGGTCGACTTCGCAGGCTTCCTGCGGACGGCACTGGAGTGTCTCGAACGGGCGGGGGCGGGGGTGGCCAGGCATGGCTGAAGCGCAAGATGCTGCCGTTTCCCGTGGATCTAGAGCCGCCGTACGATCCCGAGGCTCAGCGATCGTACGGCGCCGTCGACTTTGTACAGCTACCGGAAATGGCCAGGGCCGGGGTCGAACAATCCGTCGCTTCCATCACGAGCCGGCCCAACGCGCTATCGACGCGCCTCGTCCAACTCGACTTCGACCCGCAGCTGCTCCAGTACGTCTCGGCCTTCCGTGAGCCCCTTGCTGCGGTAGTCATGATCAGTGGTCCTCCGACGAATCAAACGGACGGAGCTTCCCCCTCCGCCCGACCCAATCAGTAGAACATGCGTTCGAATAAACCGTGAGAGAAGTAGCAGGTGCTGCTGGCCGCTCAGCCTGCCGCTCCGGGATACCGTTCGCGTCCTTCGGCACCCCGAACGTGGCCACGTGCGCGGTGTTGCCGTGCCGGCCGCGCGTGAGCCCGACGTACCGGGCTTCCTGCCCGGTGGACTCGCTCACCACGGCATGGCTGGTGTCCACTGTCAAGCCCTGTCCACTGTGGATGGTGGAGGCGTAGCCGAGGGTGACGTGCTCGCCGACGTATGAGCCGGGCAGGGTGATCGGCTCGGCTATCACCTCACCCACGCCGTCCTCGCGGGTATTGAGGACGCGGTACTGCTTGCGGTTGATCGGTGCTTCGCCGTTGCCCTCGAACCCGCGAGTTCCCAGCCGTTTTTGCGGGCTTGGACCAGGTCGCCGACCCCGGCGTAGGTGGCCTGTAACCCGAGCGGCACCCCGGTCTCGGCGACCTTGCCGAGCCGGACGAGTTCGTTGCGCAGCTCGGCGCACAGGTGCGCGGCCTGCTCGCGGGTTCCGGCGTCCACGAGCCGGCCGTGCTTGTAGTAGTCGGCCAACACCGATTCGTCGTCGTCGCGTAGCCGCAGGGAGGCCGTGTGTTCCCAGCGTCGGCCATCATGTCCACGCCGCCCGCACCGGCCACCGCCAGCTGACGGTGGTCACCGGTCAGCAGATGACGCCGGGTTGTAGGGAATCCAGCTCCAGCGAACCGCTGCGCTCAGTGCGCCGCTGATGATCGCGCGCACGTGGCGGACCGTAGAGGCCGGGTACCCTCGCACTTGTTGCGGACCACACTCGATCACCGTGCAGCCAGCGGCCTTGCAGTTGCGGTCGACATGGCCGGCGGCCGACCAGGCGGGTCGACTTGGTCCGGGCGACTTTCAACGAGTCAGCCTCGGACTGCAGTCGGGTGAGGCTCTTCTTCGGCTTCCGTCTTCGCCGCTCGTTCGGATCCCCGTGAGCAGCACATTGGCAACAGCTGTGGATGAGACTGTGGAAATGAAGAAGCCCCCAGGTGACTGGGGGCTTCTTGCTGTCTCAACCAGACGTGCGCCCGAAGGGATTCGAACCCCTGACCTTCTGATCCGTAGTCAGATGCTCTATCCAGCTGAGCTACGGGCGCGTGTTCAGTTATCAACTTAGCATCCGGCGTGCCGGCGCTGAGCGGAGGCTCCGGGATTTGAACCCGGGAGGGGGGGTTACCCCCAACCGCATTAGCAGTGCGGCGCCATAGACCAGACTAGGCGAAGCCTCCCGGGATCAATGACCACTGCTGAGAAAGCGTACACAACCCCGAAACCCCACGGCAAAGGACCCCCTCACCGTTGCAGCATCCGCATCAGCCAGCGTGAACGCCCGCCGAGGCCCTCCGCTTCGAAGACCGCCACCCCGACCCGCGGCAGTTCACGCACGCCTGGGAACACCAGGAACCTCGGCACCCAGTTCGGCTGGAACTTCGCGTTGAACCGATACAGCGACTCGATCTGGATCCAGTGTGACACCAGGCCCAGCACCTTCGCCGAGATCCGGGCGACCGGGCCCGCCCCGATGCGCCGGCCCTCCTCCAGCAGCTTCCGGAACGCCGCGAAGTTCAGCGAGACGTACCTGACGCCGTGGTCCCGCGCCCCCAGTAACAGCTCCGAGATCATCAGCTCGTTGACGCCGTTGTCCGCGGCCCGGTCCCGCCGCATCACGTCCAGCGACAACCCGTCCGGCCCCCACGGCACGAACTGCAGCACGCCCCGCGTCCGCCCCGCCTGCTCCGCCGTCACCAGCACCGAGCCCGGATCCCCCATCCGCCCCAGCGCCATCGAGAAACCCCGCTCCGTCGCGCTGCCCCGCCAGTTCGCGGCCAGCGCCTCCAACTCCGCCAGCTCACCGGGCGACAGGTCCTCCGTCCGCCGCACGCGCACCTCGTACCCGGCCCGCTTCGTCCGCGACACGGCTTGCCGCACGCCGCGCATGGCCCGGCCGTCGAGGGTGAACGCCGACGCGTCGACGATGGCCTCGTCGCCGATCTCCAACACATCCAGGTGGTACCGCGCCCACACGGTCGCGCCCAGTTCCGAACAGCCCATCGCCGCCGGCACCCAGCCGTGCCGCCGGCACACCTCGAGGAACTCTTCGATCGCGCCCGGCCAGGCTTCGCTGTCCCCCAGCGGATCGGCCGACGCGACCGCCGCGCCGGCGATCACCCGATACGTCACGGCCGCCTTGCCGGTCTTCGAGAACACCGCGAACTTGTCGTCCCGCAAAGCGAAGTAACCCAGGGAGTCCCGCCCGCCGTGCTGCTCCAGCAACTCGCGCAGCCGCGCCTTCTCCGCTTCCGTCGGGTGCGGCGCCGGCTCGGCCGAGCGCAGCAGGAAATACGCCGCGATCAGCACCGCGCCGAGCCCGAACACGACGCCGACCGAGGTCGTCAGGTCATCGAGCCACATCACATGGAACACCGCGGGCCCGCTGACCCCGAACAGCGACAGCGCCGCGTCCGCGAGCCGGCCCCGCCAGTCCAGCGGTTCGAGGAAGCTGCGCGGCGCGAACGACAGCAGCCCGAAGTTGATCACCAGTCCGGCCAGCACCAGCTGCAGGAACACCCGCGCGGCGCGCCATTTCCCGGTCACCGGGTCCGGCAGCGCGATGAAGTACCGGCGGTTCAGCAGCAGCGCCGCCGCCAGCGCGACCGACACCATTCCGGCGCCGAAAACGTGCCGCAGCCCCAGATGCGACAGCGCCAGCAGCAGGCTCGCCGCGAGCGCCAGCTGCCACGCCCGGCGCTTGCGCCGCCGCAACCCCGACGCGAGCAGGATCAGCAGCACCCCGGTCACCAGCACCACGGCCGCGGCGGCCGTGGTCGCGTCCTGCGGCAGCTCCAGCCACTCCGCGACCTGCCCGCGTATCCCGCGCCGCCCCGCGGGCAGCACGACCGACAGCACCGCGACCAGCCCGACCAGCCTCGTGGTCCAGGTGATCGCCGCCACCGACGCCGCCCCCGTCAGGCGCCACAGCGCGGGGCGCGCATACCCCGTCAACGGCCTCCCCACCAACCCCGCTCCTCTTCGGTCTAGCGCCCCCCGGCCCACTCGACGAAGGGCTGCAACGCCTCCGGGTTGGCCAGCGCGTCCCGGCTCACCGCCCGGTCCAGCGCCATCCCGGCCAGGATCCTCTTGACCGGGACTTCACACTTCTTACCGTTGAGCGTCCGCGGCACCGCAGCCACCTCGACGAACCGGTCCGGCACATGCCGCGGCGACAGCTCGGCCCGCAGCGCCTTGCGCAGTTCCGGTTCGACGCCGGCGAGGCTCGCGCCCGGCGCCATCACCACGAAACACAGCAGCTCGCCCTGGGTATTCCCGGCACTCGTCGTGTCGATGACGAGTGAGTCGGCGATCTCGTCGAAACCCTCCACCACACGGTAGAACTCGGCGGTGCCCATCCGGACACCGCCACGGTTGAGCGTCGAGTCGCTGCGCCCGTAGATCACCGCGGAGCCACGCTCGGTGATCCGGATCCAGTCGCCGTGCCGCCACACGCCCGGGTAGTAGTCGAAGTAGGCCTCGCGCAGCCGCGTGCCGTCGGGGTCGTTCCAGAAGTACACCGGCATTGACGGCATCGGCCCGGTGACGACGAGCTCGCCGACCTCCTCGACGATCTCGTGCCCGGCGTCGTCGAACGACGCCACCGGCGCGCCGAGCGCCCGGCACGACAGCTCACCGAGCCAGATCGGCACATCCGGTGCGGCGCCGACGAACGCCGCACACAGGTCGGTACCGCCCGACACGGAACAGATCTGCACGTCCTTGCCGATCTTCTCGGCGATCCAGCGGAAGCCTTCGACACTCAACGGCGATCCGGTCGACCCGATCGCGCGCAACGACGAAAGATCGTACTCGGTGCCGGGTTCGAGGTGTGCCTTGAGGCAGCTCTGGATGAACGGCGCGGACGTGCCGAAGTAGGTGATCTTCCTCTCGTCGGCGAGCCGCCACAGCGCGCCGAGGTCCGGCTGTCCCGGGCTGCCGTCGAACAGCACGATCGTGGTGCCCATCAGCAGCCCGCCGACGAGGAAGTTCCACATCATCCAGCCGGTGGTGGTGAACCAGAAGAACCGGTCACCGGGGCCGAGGTCCGACTGGAGTGAAAGCGCTTTCAGATGTTCGACGACGATGCCGCCGTGCCCGTGCACGATGCCCTTCGGCAGGCCCGTCGTGCCCGAGGAGTACAGCACCCACAGTGGATGGTCGAACGGCACCGGCTCGAACGCCAGGTCCGCGCCCGCGTGCCCGGCCAGCAACGCGTCCCAGTCGAGCGCACCGTCGAGCGCGCCACCGACGTAGTCGATGAGCACCGTCGCCGCCACGGACGGGATGTCCGCCCGCAGCCTGTCCACTGTGGACCGGATGTCGAACGACCGTCCGTTGTAGACATAGCCGTTGACGGCGATGAACACCTTCGGCTCGATCTGGGTGAACCGGTCGGCCACCGCACGCACGCCGAAGTCCGGCGAGCACGACGACCAGATCGCGCCGAGGCTCGCCGTGGCGAGGAAGGCGACCAGCGTCTGCGGGCAGTTCGGCGCCAGCGCGACGACCCGATCCCCTTTGCCCACACCGAGTTCGGCCAGCGCGGCCCGCGCCGCGCCGACCTGGCTCCGCAGCTCGCCGTACGTGAGCGTGGCCTCGATGCCGTCCTCACGCCGGAAGATCACGGCAAGCTCGCCGTCACCCTTCGCCGCTCCCGCGACACCGGACGACAAGGCGTGCTCGGCGTAGTTCAGCGTGCCGCCGGGAAACCACTTCGCGCCCGGCATGCGCGCGTCCGCGAGCACCGTCTCCGGCCGCTCGTGCCAGCGCACGCCGAGGAACTCCGTGACCCCGCCCCAGAACCCGGCCGGATCGCCGACCGAGAACCGCCACAGGTCGTCGTAGCTCCCGAGCGGCACGTCGTGCCGCTCGCGCAACCATTCCCGGAACGCCTGGACCCTGCTCGAAGCGACCTGTTCCGGGGAGGGCCGCCACAGCACTTCGGGGACGCCTGGTTCGCTCACACGCCGACTTTACGTTCAGCGCAGGTGTGCGTCGAACCAGCTCAGCGTGCGCTGCCAGGCCTCCACGGCAGCCTTCGGATCGGCGTCGAACCGGTGGTTGGCACCGGGATAACGGACCACGTTGCTGACCACGCCGGCCGTCGCCGCCGCTTCGCGCAACTGCTCGACCTCGGCCGCGCCCAGCTCGTCCCCGGCGTCGCCGTAGATCCCCAGCCACGGGCTGGTCAGCTTGCCCGCGATCTCGACCAGCGCGGGCAGCTCCTTGCCGCCCTGCCCGCCGACACTGACCGCCGCACCGAGCTTGCGGTTCGAGGCGACGACGAGCGCCGCCGTACCACCGAGATCGAACCCGACGACGCCCAGCAGATCCGCCTGCACCCCGTGGTCCACCAGCCAGGCCAGCGTGATGTCCGTCGCGGCGAGAATGTCCTCACGCGACGGAATCCCGTCCAGATGCGGTGCGACGGCGAGCCAGCCTTCGCTCGCGAGACTCGCGATCAGCAGGCGCACACCGTCCGTGACCCCTTCGGCCTCATGGAGTACGACGAGCCCGCCGCGCACGACGTTCTCGGGTTCGGCGTAGGTCAACTCGATCGCGCGGCCATCCTCGCGCTCATAGTCTTCGGTGTGCGTCTGCATCATCTCCCTACTCAACCACCTCGGAGTGAACAGAAGTCAACATGAACTCCAGCCGAGGCCACGGGTTACGGTGACACCAGAAGTTTCGCCCAGAAGGAGCACAGTAATGCCCGTGCGGCCGCGCGTCGACCTGGAAACACTGCCCGACTACGTCGCGGGGAGGACGGTGCCCGGCGCGATCAAGCTGTCCAGCAACGAGACCCCGGACGGCCCGCTGCCCAGCGTCGCGCGGGCGATCGTCGACGCCGTCACGAACCTCAACCGCTACCCGGACCCGACCGTCGGCAAGCTCGCCGCGCGGCTCGCGGACAAGATGGGCCTGCCGCCCGGGCAGGTGGCGGTCGGCTGCGGTTCGGTCTCCTTGTGCCATCAGCTGATGCACGCGATGTGCGCCCCGGGCGATGACGTGGTGTTCGCGTGGCGGTCGTTCGAGACGTACCCGATCGCGACGGGGATCGCGTGCGCGAACCCGATCAAGGTGCCGCTGGACGAGACGCACACGCACGATCTCGACGCGATGGCCGCCGCGATCACCCCGCGCACCCGCGTGATCATCGTGTGCAACCCGAACAACCCGACCGCCACGGCGAACCGGCGCGCGGAGCTGGACGCGTTCCTGGACAAGGTGCCGTCGGACGTGCTCGTGGTGCTGGACGAGGCGTACCGGGAGTTCGTCAGCGATCCCGAGGTGCCCGACGGGCTCGACTACGTGCGCACCCGGGACAACGTCGCGGTCCTGCGTACCTTCTCGAAGGCCTACGGGCTGGCCGGGCTGCGCGTCGGCTACTTCGCCGGCCCGAAGCAGATCGCCGACGCGCTGCGGAAGGTGTACGTACCCTTCAGCGTCAACGCGCTCGCGCAGACCGCCGCGATGGCCTCGCTCGACGCGGAGGACGAGCTGCTCGCCCGCTGCGAAACCATTGCGGCGGAACGGGATCGGGTGCGCGGCGAGCTGATCGCGGCCGGCTACGAGGTGCCCGACTCGCAGGCGAACTTCGTCTGGTTGCCGTTGGGCGACAAGGCTTTCGAGTTCTCCGAGCACACACTGGCCAACAAGGTCGTGGTGCGGGCCTTCCAGCCGGACGGGGTGCGCGTCACGATCAGCCACCCCGAGGAGAACGACCTGTTCCTGCACGCTGCCCGCAGCTACCGCAGGAGCAGCTGAACAATCGCCGCGATCCCGACCACGACGATCACGCCGCGCAGCACGGTGGGCGGCAGGCGCCGGCCGATCTTGGCGCCCAGCTGCCCGCCGACGGTGGAGCCGACCGCGAGCAGCACGGCGACCGGCCAGTTGATCGGCGCGATGAACGCGTAGATCCCGCCGGCGACGATGTTGACCACCGCCGCCAGGACGTTCTTGATGCCGTTGAGCCGTTGCAGGGAATCGGTCAGCAGCATGCCCATGAACGCCATCAGCATGACGCCCTGCGCGGCCGTGAAGTAGCCGCCGTAGATACCGACGAGAAAGATCAGGAACAGCAGCAGTGGACCGCCGTGGTCCGTCGTCGTATCGGAGCGTTCACGGCGTTTCGCGATCCACGTCGACACCCACGGCTGGATGATCACCAGCACCACCGCGAGCCCGACGAGCACCGGCACGATCGTCTCGAAAGCGTTGGGCGGCAAGGACAACAGCAGCACCGTGCCGCCGACCGCGCCGAGGAACGACGGGATCGCGTAGCGCGCGAGCCGGCGGCCCTGCCCCGCCAGTTCGTGCCGGTACCCGATGGCGCCGCTGATGGTGCCCGGCGCCAGCCCGAGCGCGTTCGAGGTGGTCGCGACCAGTGGCGGATAGCCGAGCGCGACCAGGACCGGGAACGTGACGAGCGTGCCGGACCCGACGACCGCGTTGATGGTGCCCGCCCACACGCCGGCCAGCGCGATGATCAGCGCGTGCCACCAGCTCATGTCCCCCATCGAACAACACGTTTCGCACAGGCTGGCAACGGGTACCACGCCGCCATGCGGCCGACGATCGAGGCATCATGGGTGCGCAGCGGTATCCACGGAACTACGGCGAGGTGAAAGTGGCAGACAGGCAATCCCCGCCTCTCGACGCACACGACGACATCGAGCTGCGGCTCGGTGCCGACCTGGTTCACCTGCCGATCGTGCGTTCGGTGGTGGCGACGATCGCCACCCGCGCCGACTTCGACCTCGACGCCATCGCCGACCTGCGGCTGGCGGTCGACGAGGCCTGCTCGACGCTGATCACCAGGGCGATCCCGGGCAGCACCATGCGCTGCCTGTTCACCGTGTCCGACGACGAGCTCACGTTCACCGGCACGGTGCACTCGGACAGCGACAGCTCGCCCAGCACGAAGTCCTTCGGCTGGCGGGTACTGACCACATTGACCGACTCGGTGGACAGCCGGGTCACCTCCAACGGGCAGGCCGGCCACCAGATCGACATCGAGCTGACCAAACGGCGGGTCGTGGTGGACGCGTGACCGGCGCTCCAGCCGAGCCCACTTCGTCCCACGAATACCAGCATCTCGCTCCGCTCTTCGAGGAGCTGGCGGCCCTCGACCAGAAGGACGGGCGCCGGGCCGCACTCCGGGACGAACTGGTGACTGGGCATTTGCCCTTGGCCGAACACATCGCGCAGCGCTTCTCCGGCCGGGGCGTCGCGAAGGAGGACCTGGTCCAGGTGGCCACGGTCGGGTTGATCAACGCCGTCGACCGGTTCGACGCGAGCCGGGGCTCGGATTTCCTGTCGTTCGCGGTGCCGACCGTGATGGGCGAGGTCAGGCGGCATTTCCGGGACACCGGCTGGCTGGTCCGGGTGCCGCGGCGGCTCAAGGAGCTGCACCTGTCGATCTCGACCGCGAACACGGAGCTCGCGCAGCGGCTGGGCCGGGCGCCGACCCCGAGCGAGATCGCCGCGCATCTGGACATCAGCCAGGACGAGGTGTTCGCGGGGCTGGAAGCCGGCAACGCCTACCACTCGATGTCACTCGATGAGGTGCTTTCCGGCGACACCGAAAACCTGGCGCTGGGCGACACGCTCGGCGAGGAAGACGCGGCACTGGAAGGGGTCGAGAACCACGAGGCACTGCAGCCCCTGATCCAGGAGTTACCCGAGCGTGAACGCAAAATCCTCGGGCTGCGGTTCGTGCACAACATGACCCAGACCCAGATCGCGGAGCGCATCGGCGTCTCCCAGATGCACGTGTCGCGGCTGCTCGCGCGGACCCTGGAGCGGCTTCGCGAGGGGCTCACCGAGCAGGACGAGGATGTACTGTCACCCTGACCAGCGGGGGGTTCCGATGATCATGGAGGTCGAGCCCGGCTGGCGTGAGCCCGAGCTCGCGACGCTGACGCAACGCCGGTTTTCGAGCGAGAACTGGGTGTTCGAACGCAAGCTCGACGGAATCCGCGCGATCTGCTCCCGGGCCGGCGGCACCCCGACGCTGTGGTCGCGCAACCACCACGTCATCAACGACTCATACCCGGAAATCGTCGAAGCGCTGGCCGCGCACGGCGGCTCGCATTTCGTGGCCGACGGCGAGATCGTCGCGTTCGACGGCACCCGGACCAGCTTCGCCAAGCTCCAGCACCGCCTGCACCTCACCGATCCGATCCGGATCGAAGCGACCGGCGTGCACGTGTACTACTACCTGTTCGACCTTCTCGTGTTCGGCCACGCCGACGCCACCCCGCTGCCGCTGCGGCAGCGGAAACAGTTGCTGCGCAACGCTTTCGACTGGACCGACCCGCTGCGCTACTCGAACCACCGCAACACCGACGGCGAACGGTACTTCGCCTACGCGTGCGCGCACGGCTGGGAGGGCCTGATCGCGAAACGCGCCGACGCGCCGTACCGGGCGGGCCGCAGCGCCGACTGGCTGAAGTTCAAATGCGTGAAGGACCAGGAGTTCGTGGTCGGCGGCTATACGGCGCCCGGTGGTTCGCGCAGTGGTTTCGGCGCGCTCCTCGTGGGCTACTACGACCAGGGCAGGCTGCGGTACGCCGGCAAGGTCGGCACCGGCTACACCGAGGCGACCCTGCGCGAGCTGTCCGGCACACTCGGCGAACTGCGGCGCGATCGCTCGCCGTTCGACGATGACGTGCCGGAACGGGGGCCGCGCTGGGTACGACCGGAACTGGTCGTGCAGGTCCGGTTCTCCGAGTGGACGGCCGACGGCAGGCTGCGGCACCCGCGGTTCACCGGTGTGCGCGACGACAAGCCGGCGGACGAGGTGGTCCGGGAACAACGCTGAAATACGATCACGGGGTGCGCAGGCCCACGCGGTTCACGAGATTGCGCGTCGCGCTGCGCACCGCGCTCGGGTTCGTGGTGCTCGGCGTCGGTTCGAGTGTGTGCGGCGCCGCGGCCGTCGCGCTGTTGCTGGTGCTGCAAGGACTTCCCGCCGACATGGGCCGGCACAACCTGGCTTTCGTGCTCGTCGCGGCCGGTTATGTCGCCGTGTCGGTGATCGTCGGTTCACTGTGGACGGCGTTCCTGCACCGGCGCACCGCGATCTGGTTCGCCGCGGCCCGGCGCCCGACCGCCGCCGAGGCGCGGCGGGCGCTGCGGCTGCCCGCGCATCTGGCGTTGGTCAGCGGCAGCCTGTGGCTCGGCGGAACGGTGCTGCTGGGCGGAATCACGCCGATCCTCGCGTCCTGGCTGGACGCGCTCGCGGTGACGCTCACAATCGGCGCCGGCGGGCTGCTCACGGTCGGGCTGACGTACCTGGCCGCGGAGTGGGTCGGCCGCCCGATCCTGACCGCCGCGCTCGAGGTCACCCCGCCCGAGCACGCCGCGTCGGTCACCGTGCGGACCCGGCTGGCGCTGACCTGGGCGGTGGGCAGCGGCGTCCCGCTGCTGGGCGTGTTCATCGTCGCCGCGCCGCCGGATCTCCGGCACGCCGACGACCAGGCGAGCCTGATCATGCTGGCGATCGTCGGGCTGCTGTGCGGCGCGGTGGGCACCGGGTTGCTGGCGCGGGCGGTCGCCTCGCCGCTGAACCGGATGCGCGGCGCGCTCGACCAGGTCGCGCGCGGGCGGACGGATGTCGCGGTGCAGGTCGACGACGCCAGCGAGATCGGTCAGCTGCAGGTGTCGGTGAACACCATGGTCGCCGGGTTGCGGGAACGGGACCGGATGCGCGACCTGTTCGGCCGGCACGTCGGCGACGACGTCGCCCGGCACGCGATCGAGCACGGCATCTCGCTGTCCGGCGATGTCCGTGCGGTGACGGCGCTGTTCGTCGACGTGGTGGACTCGACGGCGCTGGCGAACCGGACCCCGCCGGAAGAGATCGTGCGCAAGCTGAACCGGCTGTTCGCGAGCGTCGTCACGGCCGTCGACGCGCGAGGCGGCCTGCTCAACAAGTTCCAGGGTGACGCGGCCTTGTGCGTTTTCGGCGCACCCACGGTGCTGGCCGACGCGCAGACGGCGGCGCTGTCCGCGGCCCGCACGATCCGCGACGCCGTGCGCGCGGCCGGTGAGCTGGACCTGGGGATCGGCGTCGCGAGCGGGATGGTGTTCGCCGGTCAGCTGGGCACCCGGAGCCGCCTGGAGTACACGGTCATCGGCGACGCGGTGAACGAGGCGGCCCGGCTGACGGAGCACGCGAAGAAGGTGCCGGGCCGCATCCTCGCCAGCGACGCCGTCGTCGTGGCGAGCACCACGGGCGAGCGCGAGCAGTGGTCGCCGTACCGGAAACTCCGGCTACGCGGCCGCGACGAGCCGACCGTGACCTGGACGACCGCGGAACCGGGCGACCTCAGCCGGGCTTGACGTCGGGCCAGGTCAGGAGGGTGGAACCCCAGGTGAGGCCGGCGCCGAAGGCGGTCAGCAGGACCCGGTGGCCCGGCTGCAGGCTGCCGTCCTCGCACGCGTCGGCGAGGGCGAGCGGGATCGAGGCGGCGCTGGTGTTGCCGGCGTGGCCGATGTTCGCGACCACCCGGTCCTCGGGCAGCTTGAGCTGCTTCGCGGTGGCCAGCAGGATGCGGATGTTCGCCTGGTGCGCCACGAACCGGTCCACGTCGTCGATTTCCAGGCCCGCGCGCTCCAGCACCGCGCGCGCCGACTCGGCCATCCGGGCGCACGCGTGCCGGAAGATCGCCTGGCCGTGCATCGTCACGTAATGGTCGCGCGGGTCGTCCGACTCGCGCTGCTTCGCACCGCCGGCGGGCACGATCAGCAGATCGGCGTTGTCCCCTTCGCTGTGCAGGTCGAACGGGCCGAGCGCACCCGGCTCGTCGGCGAGCCCGCGGCGCAACACGACCGCGCCCGCGCCGTCACCGAAGATCGGCACCGTGCCGCGGTCGGCCGGATCGCACAGCCGGCTGAACACGTCGGCGCCGATGACGAGCACCCGGTCCGCCATCCCGCCCGCGATGAGCCCGCCGCCCGTCGCCAGCGCGTACACGAAGCCGGTGCACACGGCGTTCACGTCGAAGGCGGCGATCCCGCTCAGCCCCAGCGCGGACGCGACCTGCGGGGCGCTGGCCGGGCACACGTAGTCGGGCGTGGAGGTGGCGAGGACGACGGCGTCCACCAAGTCGGAACCAGCGCTGCGCAGCGCGTTGGCACCCGCCTGCACAGCCATGTCCACTGTGGACGTATCCGGGTCGGCTATGCGCCGCTCCCGAATGCCCGTGCGGGTGCGAATCCATTCGTCGGAAGTGTCCAGCCGTTGCGAGAGTGCGTCGTTGTCCACCACTCGCGGCGGCAGCCAGGCGCCGAGCCCGGTCAGAACCGCGGAGTGCCCCTTTTGCATGCCATCACTTCTAGGGCTTACCACTGGGTAGACCCGTCAGTTGTGTTCCAGGTCACATTCACGCCGCCCGAAAGGGCTACCGGTGCTAACGAGATGTTTCGACGACGGAAATTGTCGGTGGGTGGTCGTAGCGTGCCGGCATGAAGGTTCTCGGTACCCGGGCACTCAACCGCGCGCTCCTCGCACGGCAGTTCCTGCTGCGCCGAGTGAAAAGTTCACCACTCGACGTCGTCTCGCACCTGTGCGGAATGCAGGCGCAGGCGCCATTCCCGCCGTATTTCGGGCTGTGGTCCCGGCTGCACGGTTTCGCTCCCGAGAATCTTTCACAACTGCTTATCGATCGATCAGTGGTCCGGATCGCACTGATGCGCGGCACCGTGCATCTCGTGACGGCCGGCGACTGCTCGTTCCTGCGCCCGCTCGTACAGCCGATTCTCGACCGCGATCTGAAGACCAACCAGTCGTACGCCCGCGCGCTGGCGGATGTCGATCTGGCGACACTGGCGAAGGACGCACGGGCCGTGCTCGCCGAAAAACCTTGTACTGGGGCCGAACTCGGCAAGCTTCTCGCCGAACTTCATCCGGACTGCCCGCCGGCCGCGCTCGCCCATGCCGCGCGCGGCTTGCTACCGCTGGTGCAGATTCCGCCACGAGCGGTGTGGGGCCGCAGCGGGCAGCCGACGTTTGCCACCGCGGAGGACTGGCTCGGCCGGCCGCTCGACACCCGCGCCCGGCTCGACGAGTTGGTGCGCCGGTATCTCGCCGCGTTCGGGCCCGCGACCGTCAACGACGTCCAGGCCTGGAGCGGCTTGACCCGGCTGAGTGAAGTGGTCGACCGGTTACGCCCTGAGCTGACGACCTTCGCCGACAAGGACGGCCGCGAACTCTTCGATCTGCCGGACGCGCCACGGCCGGATCCGGACACGCCCGCGCCGCCGCGGTTCATCGCCGAGTTCGACAACTTGCTGTTGTCCCATGCCGATCGCACGCGCGTGCTGAGCGCCGACGCACGGAAACGGGTGTTCGGCGTGCCCAACGGGGTGTTCCCGGGGACCGTACTCGTCGGCGGTTTCGTCCGTGGCACCTGGAAAATCACGAAGACCGCCGGTGAGGTGACGCTGGATATCGAGCCGTACCAACGTATCTCCACAAAGGACATCGACGCGCTGACGAGCGCCGGCGCCCGGTTGCTGCGCTTCGCCGCGCCGGGCCGCACACCCGGGATCCGGGTCCACGACCTGCTAAAACCGCATTCCTGAGCAGCGGTTATTGGCTACGATGCGGGGGTGCCCGACGCCGACCTGGACCCCCTGGACCAAGCCATTCTCAGCAGACTGCAAGTGGATTCCCGCACGATCGCGGAATCCATCGGCGCCCAGGTGGGTCTTTCCGCCGCGGCCGTGCAGCGGCGGATCAAACGGTTGCGGGAAACGGGAGTGATCGTGAAAGAGGTCGCGGTCGTCGACCCGAAGGCCGTGGGCGCGGATATGACGTTCGTCGTCTCGGTGGAGATGGAGCGCGAGCGGATCGAGGTGCTCGAAGCGTTCCGCAAGCAGGTGCGCACCGATCCCGCGGTGCAGCAGTGTTATTACGTAACGGGGTCGGCCGACTTCGTACTGGTGGTGGTCTGCCGGAACATGACCGAGTTCGAGGCGTTCACCCGGCGAACCTTCTTCGACAACGGCGAAGTGCGCCATTTCACAACAAGCGTCGTGATGGACCGGGTCAAGGTCGGGCTGACCGTTCCCCTGAACGGCGGCTGATTTCTTGCAGGGTCCCGTGTTACATGTTCCAGACGATTGCACCGGATCGCGTGAAAGTCTTTCACCACGCATCATCATCGGCGCCCAATCCCATCTCCTCGCTGTCCGAACAGTTCGTGCCACGACACGAGAAGCCACTTGACCGCGAGGAGTGGACATGAATACCGAAGCTGTCAACCAGAGTCAGTTCGTCACACTGAACGGCTCGAGCGCCCCAGTCCTGTCTCGACTGTCCTATGTGGCCGCCGAACCGTTCGCCGTGAACATCGCGTTCCGCACCGAGCGCGGCCGGTGGGTCGAGTGGACGTTCGCCCGCGAGCTGCTCGCGCAGGGCCTGTCGGAGCCGGCCGGTCTCGGCGATGTGCGGGTGCGCCCGGATCTGGCGAACGACGAGGACCTGCTGATCCTGGAGATCGAGTCACCGGACGGTTACGCGCTGGTCGAGATCGAGCGCGAGGACGTCGAGCGCTTCCTCGACGCGGCCGCCGAAGTGATCCCCCTCGGTTCGGAGAGCGAGCACTTCGACATCGACGGCTTCATCGACGAGATCACCAACGTCTGACAGCCACGTGTGCCAACGGGGATGGTCGTTACCGTCGTCCGGTCGCCCCGGACGACGAGTCGCCCCGAAGCTTGTGATCCTGCTGGGGGAATCCGCCGCCGATCAGCGGCCGTTGCTGTCCCAGCCCTGGTGCCCGCCGCCGCGGACCGTCAGGTAGCTCCATGACCACGGACCGACCAGCTGCGCGAACTCCTGGCTCACCTCGTCGATCGGATTCTGGGCCGTCGACGAGGGCGTGCTGGCCGGAGTGTCGGCGCGGTCGGCCACGGTCGTCTTCTTGGTGGTGGCCTTGGGAGCCACCTTCTTCGTGCTCGCGGCAGCCTGCTTCGTACTGGTCACGGGCGGCGCGACCGGCGGCGCCGGCGGAACCGGCGCCGGTTCGACGACCGGCGCGGGCGGGTTCGGGGTGACAGCGCCCTGTTCCTGGTTGGGGACCGCGCCCACTGCGACCACGGGAGTGGTGTCCTGGTCCTGGCCTCCCGGGCCGCCCCACATCCCGCCGCCGATCCAGCCGACGATCAAGAACAGGGCGGCGGCACAGGTGAGGACGAGGTTGCGGCGCACCCGCCGGGTCACCGGCCGCTGCGCCTCGGTGGCCGAGACCAGCATGGACACCCGGTCCACCGGCTGCGGTTCGGCCGCGGGTTCCTCCGCGGGCGGTGGCGCGCTCGCCGCGACGATGCCCGTGCGGTCGATCACCTGAATCGCCGTCACGATGTCACCCAAGTCGCCCGACCTGCGGCGCAGGATCGTGCGCGCCATCAAATCCTCCATACAACCATCTGGCTGGTTTGCGGGGCGCCTCTGCGGCTTTCCGTCACCCGACGGCGCTCCGCTCAACCCGAGGCCTCGCCGAAGCTACCAGGACCATGCCTTTCGAGATGGCGAAAGACTCTCACTTTCCCCGATCTAGCGACAAGATGACTCTATTGGGTGAAGTTCGCATTGCCGCCCCTGCTAAGAGTAGTCGCGAATTCGATCATGGCCAGATCGTCACTATCTCACCGGATCGACCGTCTTTCTTGTTGCCATCCGACGTAAAAGTGTTCGAATTGCTTCAGATGCGGGTGGCTGCCCGCACGAGCGCGGCGACGTCCAGTGACCGGCTGTGCGAGGGCCACGCGATGTGGGTCGCGATCGGCGGCGCGTCGAGGACTGGCACGGCCACGACACCGCTGGGCAGGGACGGCCGGGTCGACTCGGGCAGGACGGCGCAGGTCCGGCCGAGCGCGATCAACTGGAACAGTTGCGCGCCGTCCCGGATGATGGGGCCGGGCCCGTCCGGGTAGGTGCCGTTCGAACGCGGCCAGCGTGGCTGCGGGAGATCGGGCAGCTCGGCGGTGGTCAGCGCGGTCCGGGTGCCGAGCGGGTGCCCGGCGGGCAGCACCGCGATCTGGCCCTCGGTGGCGATGTCCTCGTGGTCGAAGCCGACGGTCGAGTGATAGGGCGATTGCAGGACCGCGACGTCAGCACGGCCGTCCCGCAACATCTGCTCCGGCGCGCCGACTCCGAGGCTCGTGGGGACCACCTCGACGGTGACCGCGTCCGGTTCGGCGGCATACGCGTCGAGCAGCTTCGCCAGTAACTCGACGGACACTCCGGCCTTGGTCACCAGCACGATGCCGGGGCGCCCGGCCTCCGCTTGCCCGGCGCGGCGGGCGCGGCGATCGGCGGCGTCCACCGCGTCAAGGGCGTTCCGACCCTCATGCAGGAGCACGGTTCCCGCCTTGGTGAGGCTGATGGAGCGGCCGGACCGGACGAACAGCGGCGTGCCCAGGCTGCGTTCCATCTTCTGCACAGCACGCGACAACGCCGGCTGCGCGATGCCGAGCCGCTCAGCCGCCCGCCCGTAGTGCGACTCCTCGGCGACGGCAACGAAATACCGCAGTTCACGTGTCTCCACGCCGGCCACGCTACCCGCGATCGATAACCCAGCGGCATCAGTCGGCATCGGTTCGGCATTGGAGATCACCGCCGCCGGGAACGCAGGATCGAACCGTCACCTTCACTCGACAGGAGAACGAAACATGGATCTGGAGCTGAAGGGCAAGCGCGTCCTCGTCACCGGTGCCAGCAGAGGCCTCGGTCTGGCGACCGTGAAGGCCTTTCTCGGCGAGGGCGCCGAGGTCGTCGGTGTCGCCCGGCGCAGCACGGCCGAATTCGACGCCACCGGGGCCACCTTCGTGGCCGCCGACCTGGCCCAGCCGGACGGGCCGCGGCGCATGGTCGACACCGTGCTCGCGGCCGACCCCCGGCTCGACGTGCTCGTCAACAATGCCGGCGGCGGCGAGCTGCCCTACGAGGCCTTCAACGACATCTTCGAGGGAGATGACGACGTCTGGAGCGACCTGCTCGCGTTCAACCTGTTGTCGGTCGTGCGCGTGACCCGGGCCGCGCTGCCGGCGTTGACCGAGGCACGCGGGGCCATCGTCAACATCAGTTCGGACGCCGCGCGCCGGCCCGGGGCGGGACCGCTGCCGTACGCCGCTGCCAAGGCCGCCCTCAACATGGTGTCGCGGGCGCTGGCGGAAAAGCTGGTGGCCTCCGGCGTGCGGCTCAACACCGTGTCACCCTCCGGAATGCGTACGTATCTCCTGGAAGGCGAGGACGGCTACATCGCAAAGGTCGCAAAACATATGGGCGTCGACCATGCCGCCCTGCTCGAGGCCCTGCCAGGCCAGAGCGGAATGCTGACCGGGAAGCTGGCCGAGCCGGACGAGGTCGCCCGGGCGGTGCTTCTGCTCGCCTCGCCGACCATCCCGAGCGCGATCGGGGAGAACTGGGCCGTCGACGCCGGTTCCGTCAAGGCCGGGTAACGATGCGCGGCGGCCGGTCGATCGTGACCGACGGCGGCGTGCCATCGTACCGTTCGAGCTCCACCAGAACGTGCTGCCCCGTGCAGCCTTGGGACAGCCGCGAGGACGGCCGGTCCGCGGTCAGCACGTTCGGATTCCCATGTACACAAAGGAAATCCAGCGGATCGAACCAGGCGCCCGTGGGCAGCCGGACGACACCGGGGCGCAGTTCGGTGCTCAGCACGGCCCCCGCGAGGCAGCTGCCGCGATCGTTGAACACCCGCACGACATCCCCGTCGGCGATGCCTCGCGAGCGCGCGTCGTCGGGATGGATCCGGATCGCTTCGCGCCCCGCCACCTTGCCGGCCTGGCTGACCGTGCCCCCGTCGAGCTGGCTGTGCAACCGGGTCTGCGGCTGGTTCGCGATGAGCTGCAAGGGAAACCGCGCCGCGCGCGGGCCGCCGAGCCACTCCGCCGGTTCGAGCCACACCGGGTGGCCAGGGCAGTCGTCATACCCGAACCCGCGCACGCGCCGGGAGGTGATCTCGATCTTGCCGCTCGGCGTGGGCAGCCGGTGGGCGACCGGGTCGCGGCGGAAGTCCGCGAACAGGGTCCGGTCCTGGTTCTCCACCGGTAGCCGATACTCGCCCGCCGCCCAGAAGTCCACAAAGGACGGAATATCGAAACCCTTTTCCAGCAACTGCTTTCGCCACGACTCGTACAGGTGGTCCAGCCAGGCGCGCGGTGACCGGCCTTCGGTGAACCGCTCCTCGATGCCCAGCCGGGCCGCGAGCCCGGCCAGGATCGCGTAGTCGTCGCGGGCTTCGGCGAACGGCTCGGCCACCTGGTGCATCGCGACGAAGTGGGTGTCCCGGCGCCCGGACCCGAAGTCCTCCCGCTCCAGCGACACCGTCGACGGCAGGACGAAGTCCGCGTGGCGCGCGGTCGCGGTCCAGAACGGATCGTGCACGACCGCCGTGTCCGGCCGGGAGAACGCGGTGCGCAGCCGGTTGAGGTCCTGATGGTGGTGGAACGGGTTCCCGCCCGCCCAGTGCACGAGCCGGATGTCCGGGTACGTGCGCACGGTGCCGTCGTAGTCGTACGAAGCGCCGGGATTCAGCAGCAAGTCGGCGATCCGGGCGACGGGGATGAACTCCCGCACGGGATTCACGCCCTGCGCCAGGTGCGGCGTCCGGAAGTCGGGACCGATGTCGCCGATCTCCGCCATGGACCCGTAGCCGTGACCGAACCCACCGCCGGGCAGGCCGATCTGGCCGAGCATCGCGGCCAGCGCGATCCCGGCCCACACCGGCTGCTCGCCGTGTTCGATGCGCTGCAACGACCAGGTGACCGTGATGAACGTCCGCGCCGAGGCCATCCGGCGGGCCAGCGCGACGATGTCGGCCGCGGGCAGTTCGGTGATCGGGCTCGCCCAGTCCGCGTCCTTGGGCACGCCGTCGTCCAAGCCGAGGAGGTAGCGCTCGAACTCGTCGTAGCCGGCGCAGTACCGGTCGAGGAAAGCCTTGTCGTGCAAGCCTTCCGTGACGAGGGTGTGCGCGAGGGCGAGCATCAGTGCGGTGTCGGTCGCCGGGCGGATCGGGTACCAGCGAGCGTCCAGGGACGTGGGAAGGTCACCCCGCAGCGGGCTGATCAGGGCGACCTCGACGCCGCGTTCGCCCAGCTGCGCCAGGAATCCCGGGGTGTGGTGGCGGGTGACGCCGCCCGGGGTGACGAACACGTTCTTCTCCGGCACCCCGCCGAACGCGACGAGCAGGTCGGTGTTCTCGACGATCGTCGGCCAACTCGACCCGTTGCGCATGACTTCGCCGGCACCGCCGACGATGTGCGGGAGCACCACGGTGCTCGTGCCGTTGCTGTAGCTGTTGCGCGCGGAGACGAAGCCGCCGAACGCGTTGAGGAACCGGTGCAGCTGGCTCTGCGCGTGGTGGAACCGGCCCGCGCTGGCCCAGCCGTACGAGCCGCCGAAGATCGCCTGGTTGCCGTGCTCGTCGCGGACCCGGCGGAACTCGGCGGCGAGCAGGTCCAGCGCCTCGTCCCAGCCGACCTGGACGAACTCCTCGCGACCGCGCGCCGGGTCGGGTCCCGGTCCGCGTTCGAGCCAGCCGCGGCGGATCGCCGGCGCCGCGATCCGGGTCGGATGGCGCAGCGTGTCGGTCAGGTTGGCAAGCAGGGGTGACGGCGCCGGGTCCTCCGGGTGCGCGACGACCTCCAGCCGGCCATCGGCGTCCAGCCCCGCGGAAAACGCGCCCCAATGTGATGTGCTCGGCCGCAGACTCACCCGTCCACACCTACCATAAGACCTGCGTGAGACGGTGATGTCATGGACAGGAACGCATTGACCGCCGGTGTCTTCGGCGGCCGGATGCCCGCGCGGGCGGGCGATCTCGGGCTCGAGTCGCACGGGATCACCCCGGTTCCCGACAGCAACCGGTTCGGCAGGCCGATCCGGCTGCTCACGGTGTTCTTCGCGCCCAACCTGACCATGACCGCGGTGTTCTCGGGCACCCTCGGCGCCGGGCTGGGCCTCGGCTTCGGCACCGGCCTGATCGCGCTCCTGGTCGGCACGGTGCTCGGCTCGCTCCCCGTCGCGTACCTGGCGACGTGGGGTCCGCGCACCGGCACCGCGCAACTTCCCTTGGCGCGCCTGCCGTTCCGCGGCACGGTCGTCCTGCCGGGCCTGGTGCAGTGGGTCAGCTCGATCGCGTGGGACGCGCTCGTCGGCCTGTTCGGCGGGGACGCGCTGGCCCAGCTGCTCGGGATCCCGTTCTGGCTGGCGGTCGCGATCGTGTTGCTGCTGCAGTGCGCGGTCGGGGTGCTCGGCTACGAGGTGATCCACCGGGTGCAGGCCGTGATGACGGCCGTCATCGGGGTGTTCTTCGTGGTGCTGACCGTCAAGCTGGTCGGCGGGCACACCGTGGTGACCGCCAACTCGGTCACCGGCGGGGATCTCGCGGGCGCGTTCATCCTGTTCAGCACCATCGCGTTGAGCCTGGCCATCTCGTGGGCGAGCTACGCCTCGGACTTCAGCCGGTACCTGCCCTCGACGACGTCGCGGCCGCGAGCGTTCGTCTACACGCTGCTGGGCGTCACGCTGTCGTTCGCGTGGGGTGAGGCGCTCGGGCTCGCGGCCGGCCAGACGCTGACCGACCAGACCACGGCCGGGATCAGCGCCCTGCTCGGCGGCGGCGTGCTCGGTGCCGTCGCACTGCTGGTGATCGCGCTGACCGCGGTCTCCTCCAACGCGATGAACGACTACAGCGGCTCGCTGGCCCTGCAGACCGTCGGCGTCCGGCTGAGGCGGCCGGTGTCGGCGGTGGTGGTGACGGTGATCGCGTTCGCGCTGATCCTGTGGATGCACAGCGGCGACCTGTCTTCGAAGTTCGAGGACGTGCTGCTGGTCATCGGCTACTGGATCCCGCCGTTCGTCGGGGTCGTGGTGATCGACTGGTGGCTGCGCACCCGGCGCGGGCGCCGCTTCGACGTGCTGGCCGACATCGCCGAACCGCAGCCGGGCTGGCCCGCGCTGGTGGCGTTCGTGGCCGGGTGCGGCGCGGCCGTGCCGTTCATGAACACCAGCATCTACACGGGTCCCGTCGCCGCCGCGGCACACGGCGCCGACCTCGCGTACTACGTCGGACTGGTCGCGTCGGCGGCCGTGTATTCCGTGCTGCGGGCAGTCACTCGCCGGTAGCGACCGGACGGTCCGGGTGGTTGGACCACTGCGACCACGAGCCGGGGTACAGCGCGGCTTCGATCCCGGCCACCGCGAGCGCGGCGATCTCGTGTGCCGCGGTCACGCCGGATCCACAGTAGACACCGACCTGCGTGCCGGCACCGAGTTCGCGGAAACGCGCGGCAAGTTCTTCCGCCGCGCGGAAACGGCCGTCCGGCGCGAGATTCTCCGCCGTGGGGGCACTGACCGCGCCGGGAATGTGCCCCGCACGGGGGTCGACCGGCTCCTGCTCGCCGCGATACCGCTCGCCCGCCCGCGCGTCGAGCAGGACGCCCTGGAACGCGCCGGCCTCGTCCATGGTCAGGACCGGCATATTGCCCGATTTGACGACGAAGTCACCGGCCTTCGGGGCCGGTCCGAAGCCGGTCTCCAGCTCGTCCCAGGCAGCCAGCCCGCCGTCGAGCAGCCGCACGTCTTCGACGCCCGCCCAGCGCAGCAGCCACCAAGCCCTTGCCGCGGCAAGGTTTCCGTTGTTGTCGTACGCCACGACGCGAGAGCCTTCCCGGATCCCCCACCGCCGGGCCGCCGCTTGCAGGGCCTGGGGATCGGGCAGCGGATGGCGGCCTTCGGCCGGGACTGGCGGGGCGGCGAGTTCCGTGTCGAGGTCGACGTACACCGCGCCGGGAATGTGGCCGTCCAGATAGTGCCGGTGCCCGTTCGGGTCGCCGAGCGCCCACCGGACGTCGAGCAGCACGGGCGGATCCGCGGACTCCAGCTGCCGCGCCAGTTCCTCCGCCGTGACCAGCACCGGCGGCACCACCCGCGGCAGCTCGCCGATGTTCGCGCTGCCCGGTTCCTCGCGTCGCTCCGCGGCCAGGCCGATCCGGTGCTGCAGCGCCTCGTTGAGCGGAGCCGGCACGCCGTGCAGGCGCCCGAGCAGCACGATCTCGCCGTTGAGGAAGTCGGCCTCGACCGAACCCGTGCCGCGCGCCAGGCTCTGCCACGTCGAACTGCCGCCGCGCGCATGGCTCGGCACTTCCGCGACGTCCGCGACGGACACGTCCACTTCGGACTCCGCACGGAGATCGGCCGCCGTCATCCCGGCGGCCTTGAACACCCGCAGTGCCTCGGCCCGCAACTCGGCGGCGATCTTCGGGTTCGGGCCGTACAGCGCGTCGACCGCGTTTCGGAGGTTGCCCAGCAGCTTGCCCGCCTTCCAGTGCGACAGGTTCGGTACGACCTGCACGGCGAAGTCGGCTGCCCGGAAGTCGTCGGCGATCCGGGACAGGCGGGGATCGTCGCCGTGGGGGAACTGGCCGAGCCAGAAGATGCCCGGCTGCCGCGCGCCCTCGGCGCTCACCTCACCGGGCCGCAGGTAGCTCGATGGCTGCCAGATCGCCGCGCCGAACACCGTGCGGAACCGGCGCAGTGCCGCGCGCTCGTTCTCGAGCCCGTTCTGCAGGCTCACGATGGGCAGGTCCGCCGCGGCACCATCGCCGGCGGGCCGCCACGACCATTCCCGCAGGACGGCTTCGGTGTCCTGGGTCTTGGTCGCGAGCACCAGCACGTCATCGGCGGTCAGCTCCACCTCGTGCGCACCGGCCGCGACGGTGAGGCGCACCTGCCGCTCACCGCTGGGCCGGTGATACCGCAGCCCGCGCTCGCGGATCGTCGCGCCGTGCTCGCCGCGGGCGATCAGCACGACCGGGATCCCGGCCAGTTCGAGCTGCGCCGCGACGGTCGAGCCGATCGCGCCGGCGCCGATGATGATGTATCGCATGCCCCCATCCCACCACAGCGCACCGAAACAAGATCGTGACCAGCGGCTATCAACCTGAGGTAGCGAACTGACGTCTGAAGCGATGTAACAACCGACCGAAACCGGACCCCGGGGGGCCAAGTGCGCACGAAGAAGATCTGGCTGGTGTTCGCGAGCGTCGCCGCGGCCGCCACCGTCGCCGGTTGCTCCGGCGGGACCAGCGCGAACGTGCAGCCGGCCGCGGCCGCGAGCACGCCGACGTCCTCCATCTCCAGCGCACCGCCGGTCGTCACCACCACCACGACCACACCGCCGCCGAGCACGAGCAGCACCACGCCCGCGCCGCCGAGCTCGTCGACGACGACCACCAAGAAGACCACCACGACGCCGAAGAAGACGACGACTCCACCGCCCGCGGCGCAGCCCCCGGTGCCCTGCGCGATCACCGACGGCGCCTGCGTCGACATCTCCGCGAAGAAGGCCTGGCTGCTCAGCGGCGGCAAGGTGGTCTACGGCCCGGTCCCGATCACCACCGGCCGCAAGGGCTACCCGACCCCGACCGGCACGTTCCACGTGCTCTACAAGGAGAAGATGCACCTCAGCAAGGAGTTCGACAACGCGCCGATGCCGAACTCGGTCTTCTTCTACCCGGGCGACGCCTTCCACACCGGCAGCCTCTCGGCCCCGTCACACGGCTGCGTGCACCTGTCGAGCGCCGCGTCGCTGAAGTTCTTCAGCACGCTCAGCGTCGGGGACGCGGTTCAGGTCGTGCCCTGAGCCACACTGGGCTCCAGCTCCGCGCGCAGTTCGGCCAGTAGCTCGCCGCGGCTGCCGGCGCCCAGCCGCTGGCGCATCCGGGCCATGTGGTGCTCGACCGTCTTCGCCGAGATGAACAGCCGGTCGCCGATCTGCTTGTAGGTCAACCCGGCCAGCACGAGCTCGGCGACCTGCCGTTCACGGCCGCTCAGCCGCGCCGGTCCCGGGGTGGCCGACGGCTCGCGGCCCTGCAGCACCCGGGCGCAGTCCAGCAGGGTCACCATCACCTTGCGGTCGGACGTCCGGATGGCCGCCTGGCCGGCCAGCCGGGCGCCGTCCCAGCACAGGCCGACGTCGTGCAGGCCGCGCGCGGCCGTTTCGACCGCGACCTGGTCGACCTCGCCGCCCAGCACCTTCAACCAGCATTCGGCCGCCTGCGACATCGCCGCGAAGTACGCGCCCGCCCCGGCACCGGTCGCGAGCGCACGGGCGTGCTCGGCCGCCTCGCCGGGCTGCTCGTCGAGGATCGCCGCGTGCAGCCCGCTCCAGTGCAGCGCCGTCGCCCACAACGGCGGATCACCGAGCGCGGCGAGCAGCTGCCGGGCCTGCCGCAGGTGCGGCGCGAGCCGGTCGCGCTCGCCGAGCCGGGCGGCCGCGACCTCGAACTCGCCGAACGGCAGGAAGGTGAACAGGTCCACCGGGTGCCGGATCACCGCTTCCCTTGCCTGGCCCCAGATCCGGCGCAACGCGGCGAGGTCGCTGGCCCGGCGGGCCAGGCCCACCCGCAGGCCGACGGCGAACAGCCAGTCGCGCGGGGACAGGTTGTCCCCGGCCTGGCGCAGCCGCGACACCGCCACCTCTTCGTCGCCGCGCACCATGGCGATCCACGCCAGCAGCAATCGGTGCCGCGCCACCAGCGAACCGGCCTCGATCGCGCGTGTCAGCAACGGCGCCGCGATCTCCGCCTCCCCGCTGTGCACGGCGACGAGCGCGCCGAGCGCGGCCGGGCTGTCCGGCAGCAGCAGCCGCGCCGACACGGGTTCGAGCATCTCCGCGGAACGGACCAAAGTGGACAGTGCGACCGCCGGCTGCTCGGTCACCGATTCGACGACGCCCCGCGCCGCACTGGACACCGCGCCGGACAGCAACGTCGGCGGGCCGCCGCCGGCTTTTTCCAGCGCCTGCTTGGCTTCCGCGGCCCGGCCGGTGCCGACGAGGGCGATCGCCGCGAAGCACTGGGCCTCGCTGGTCCCGGCCCACTGGAACAGTTCCGCGCTGCGGGCGAGCTGTCCCCGGTGTGCGAGCGCCGTACCGGCCACGCGCGCGCCCTCGGACCGGTCCGGTGCGTTCTCGGCCCCGATCACCGCGTCCGCGAGCCGCAGCGCACCGTCGAAATCTCCGGCCCGGCAGGCGGCATCCGCCCAGCGCGCACCCACCTGCCGGCCCGCCTTGGCCGCTGCTTCGTACAGCCGGGCGGCCGCCGCGGGCTCGGCTTCGTCCGCGGCCGCTTCGAAAGCCGCGCCGATCCCGTCGCCCGTCAACCCGGCGCCGAGCAACGGGGTGACCAGCCGCAGCAGGGGACCGCCGCGCTCCAGCTGCCGTTCGACCAGCTCCCGGCGCAAGGAGACCTGCCGGTCGCGGGGCATCAGCTCACGCACCGCCCGCGCCGCGATCGGCAGCAGCTTGCCGTCCGGCGCGAGCAGGCCGGTCGCGTACGCCGCCTCGGCCGACCCGCCCGCGAGATCGGCGCCCGCCCCGGCGTCCGCGGCGACCAGGAACCGCAGCACGTCCTCACCGGCGTGGTCGAGCTCGTGCCGCAACAGGCTCAGCTCCGACGCCGCCCGCACCAGCCCGGGCACACCGCCGGTCTGCGCGTGCACGAACTCGGCCAGCTCGCGGGAACCGGTCGCTTCGAGGAACTTCGCCGTCCGCGCGACGTCGAACGGGCGCAGCACGATCTGCCCCTTCAGCCGCGCGAGTACCCGGTTCAGCTCGGCCCGGCGCGCGTGCGGACGAGTCGCGATCACGATCCCGGCCTGCTCGTCCTCCAGGTGGCGCGACAGCTCGGCCAGTTCCGCGTCGCCCAGCAGATGCGCGTCGTCGACCAGGCGGACGTCGGCGCCGGACAGCCGTTCGAGCACGGTCGTCTTGCCGTAGCCACCGGGCGCCACGACCGCGAGCCGGACCGGCGCGAGCTCGCCGGACACGATGGCGGCGCAGACCCGTTCGGTGGGCTCATCCAGCAGGATCACTCGTCGTCATCCTCGTTTCGGGGCCGCCGGGTCAGCTCGAACCGCCGGCGGGGCGGTTCGAGCGGGGTGAGCACGACCGGCGGTCGTGGCGGGGTGGGCTCGGCATCGTAAACCTCGTCCGGGTCGAGCTCCGGATAGCCCGTCACTCTGGGCACGAGCGCCGTCGACGACGGGGGCGCCTCGGCGGGCGGCCGGGCGGCCAGTGCCGCACCCCGGCAGGCGGCGGTGGCCGGATCGGGGTCGAGCAGGACCCGGCAGTCCAATGCGTCCTCGGCGAGCCGGCTGACCAGCGGAATCCGGGCCACACCGCCGACCAGCAGCGCCGCGGACAGGTCTTCGAACCGGCGCAGCGGGGCCAGCGCCATGGCCAGCATCGGCTCGACCAGCCGCTCGAACTCGGTGCGGGTGACGCGGCCCGGCACGTCCACATCCCGCGACGTGGACAGCAGTTCCTTGGTCTCGGTGGACAGATCGCGCAGCTGGGCCGGATCTCCGCCGAACCGCGCGACGAGATGCTCGGCGAGCACGTCGTCCAGCGCGGGCGCGAGCTGTTCGTCGTGCCCGAGCAGCTCGAAGGTGGCCGCGGCGCGGCGCAGGAGCGCGGTGTCGACGTGCTCACCGCCGAGACGGCAGACCGCGAGCCGGTCGCCGGTTTCGACGCGTTCGCGGACCAGCAGGCTTTCGGCCGCCGCGATGGCGTTCGGCAGCAGCAGTGCGCCGGGGATGCCCGCGTCGTGCAGCGCGTCATGCAGCAGGGAGCGCCGGTAGCCGGTCCAGCTCGGCGGGTGGGTCAGCGCGATCCGCGCCGCGTCGCCGCCCTCGTTCTCGGCGACCTGGTCGGCCACCCAGCCGGCGACAACCGCCGCCAGCGACTCGGGCCGGTACAGCTCGTCGCCCAGCAGCATCGGCACGTCGTCGCCGACCCGCCGGGCGAAACCGCGGGCGACCCGGTCCGGCGCCACCTGCGCGCGCCGCCGGGCCTCCGGACCGGCGACGACCGTCGCGTCCGCGTCGACGTGCAGCACCGACTCGAGCGAGTACACCACCTCCGGCTCGCCCCATCGCTCCCCCGCACGACGGCACACGGCGGCCTTGATCCGGCTGCCACCAATGTCGATACCGAGGACGTAACGCATCCGAGTGCTTCCTCCTAGGAGTCGTCCTTTCGTACCAAAGGCTTCCGTTGGGGTCACATCCCCTAACCCCCTAATGCCCGCACACCCCCATTCGGGGAACGGGACCGGGTCGGATCCCCGATGGCAGGACCAGCGGGAATGCCTAGGTTGGTGGCAGTTGCCCGGCCGTGCCGCGCGATCACCTCATGACCAACTCCTAGATTCCGGAGCTTTCGTTGTCCCTCCCCGTCCAGACGCTGCACGACTTCGTGCTGAACCTGCTGACCGACGACGCCGCCCGGTCGGCCTTCGCCGCCGACCCGACCGCCGCGCTGGCGCACGCCGGGTTGAGCGACGTGACCCCTCAGGACATCCAGGAAGTCGCCCCGCTGGTGGCCGACTACGCGCCGGCGCCCGCCGCGGACGCGCTCGAGTCCGTCCTTTCCTCGCTGCCCGCCGGTGCCGGTGAAGGCGGCCTGCAGGACGCGATCGCGCAGCTGACGGCCGTCGCCGACGCCGCGCACTCGCTGCCGGTGTCGCTGCCGGAGGTGAGCACCCCGGAGCGCGCGCTGCCGACGTCGGAGGGCCTGCCCGTCTCGCTCCCCGCGGTCGGCGAGCTGCCGGCCGTGGGCGCCCTCCCCCTCGGCGAGCTGCCGATCGACGCCCCGAACCTGGGCGACCTGCCGGTGTCGGTCCCGTCGCTGGGCGACCTGCCCGTCGGCGACCTCCCGGTGTCGCTCCCCGCGACCGGCGCACTGCCCACCGGGGCACTGCCCATCGCCACCCCCGACCTGGGCAGCCTCCCGGTGTCGCTCCCCGACGCCGGCGCACTGCCCCTCGGCGAGCTCCCCGCCGTCGGCAACCTGCCCCTCGGCGAGCTGCCGGTCCAGGCCCCGGACCTGGGCAACCTGCCCGCGTCGGTCCCCTCGCTCGACGCCCTGCCCACCGGTGGCCTCCCCGTCTCGCTCCCCGCGGTCGGCGAGCTCCCGGCCGTGGGCCAGCTGCCCGTCGGTGACCTGCCCGTCTCGGTCCCGTCGCTCGACGCCCTCCCGCTGGGCGGCCTGCCGATCGCCGCGCCGGCGCTGCCCAACCTGCCCCTCGGCGACCTGCCGTTCGACCTGCCCAAGGCGGACACGCTCCCGCTGGACTCCTCGGCGCTCCCCGGGGTCCCGGACCTGAACGTGCCGGTCCTCGGCGACGTCAAGACCGCGACCAGCGAAACCGCGCACAGCCTCGCCGGCAGCGTGACCCTCGACGGTGACACGGCGTCGGGCGCGGCCGGTGCCGCGGCTTCGACCGAGAACGTGGCCCTCGCCGGTGCGTCGGATTCGCAGCTGGGCACCCTGACCGGCAGCGCCGTCACGGGCCTCGACAGCGTCGCGGGTGGCGTGCAGACCGAGTCCGGCGTCGGCTCCTACTCGGTGGGCATCGCGGGCACCCCGGCCGGCTTCGACTCGGTCGGCGACCTCGGCAGCTCCCTCGACTCGGACGCGCTCGCCAAGAGCGACACCGCCGCGGGCCCCCTCGCCGACTTCGTCTCCTCCGGTGGCGAGCTGCTCGGCCAGCCGGTCGAGGCGAGCACCGCGACCATCGGCGGCTACCTGACCAGCGGGCTGCCCGCCGCCGCCCCGGTGGCCGTGCCGGCCGAAGCCGTGACCGCGGCCGGTGCCCAGGCCGGCAACGGCCTCGACCAGGCGACCACCGCGATTTCGGACCAGGCCGCGCACCTGCCGGCCGTCCCGGCGCTGCCGGTCCCGGCCGAACTGCCGGCGCACCTGCCCGCCGATCTCCCGGCGCACGCCGGTGCCGACCTGCCGCAGGCGCTGCCGCACCTGCCGGTCGCGAACCCGCTGCCCCAGGTCACCGACGGCCTGACGCACGTCATCACCGACAACCCGGTCACCGACATCGTGACGCACAGCCCGCTCGGCGACACGCTCGACCACGCTCAGCTGCCCGAGGCCCCCAGTCTCGACAGCCTCCACAACGACCTGCCTTTCGGCCACTGACCGCGCCCAGTGAGGCGAGTGGTGTTCTCGCCAGTGCCCTCCCTCTGGGGTGAGAACACCGCTCGCCGGTCGTGAACGGCGGGGGTTCATCTTCGGATGGACCCCCGCCGTTTCCTTTTCGTGACCGCACAGGGCACACTGCTGCCCGTGATGGCACCACCCTGGCTCGAAGTGCTGGACGACACCGTCCGCGCCTGCGCCGCGCACCGGCGTCCCGACCTGGTGGAACGGTTGAGCGCGCGCAGATCCAGACTGCTGGACCCGAAGCTGCGCATGGTGGTCATCGGCGAGTCGGGGCAGGGCAAGAGTCAGCTGATCAACGCGTTGCTGAACGCCCCGGTGTGCGCGGTCGGGGATGACCGGACCACGGTCGTGCCCGCCGTCATCGAGCATGCCGAAACGCCGACCGCGACCGTGGTGACCGGTGGCCGGCTCGCGATCGAGGGGGCCGCGCGCACCCCCATCGCCGTCGAGGCCGTGACCACCGAGGCCAACCGCGAGGCCCGGTCGGTCACCGGCGTGCCCGTGGTGCGCACCGAAATCGGCCTGCCTCGCGCGCTGCTCGCCGGCGGTCTCGCGATCGTCGACACCCCGGCGGTCGCCGCGCTGGAGACCGTGGAGGAGATGTCGGCCGACGCCGTACTGATGGCCACCGACGCGACCACGGACCTGTCCGCGAGCGAGCTCCGTCTCCTCGAACAAGTCGCCCGGCTGTGCCCGACGATCATCGTGGCGCTGACCAAGATCGACCTCGTGCCGGGCTGGCGCGGCGTGGCCGAGCGGCTGCGGGCGCGGCTGGCGGAGGACGGGTTGCTGGCCACCGTGCTCCCCGTATCGGCGACGCTGCGGCTCGCCGCGGCCCGCACCGGTGACAAGTCGCTCAACGAGGAGTCCGGGTTCGGTGAGCTGATTCGCTTCCTGCACAAGGATTTGCTGGGTCAGGCGGATCTGCTGGCGCGGCGCTCGGTCGCGGTGCTGACCGGGCTGACCGTCGAGTCGCTGGTGGGTCCGCTACAGGAGGAGTTCGCCGAGACGCAGCAGTCCGAAAACGATGAGACGGTCGCGCGCTGGCACAACGAGGGCCGGCGGCTGGAACGGCTGCAACGCGACGCCGCGCGCTGGCAGACCCTGCTCTCCGACGAGGTCGCGGACCTGCTGTCGGACGTCGAGTTCGACCTGCGTGACCGGACGCGCCGGATCCTGGTCGAGGTCGACGACTACTTCGACGCCGCCGACCCGGCCCGCGCCTGGCCGGAGTTCGAGGACTGGCTGCGCGAGAACCTGACGGTGGTCGCGGAGACGAACTCCGAGTGGCTGCTGGACCGCTTCGAGTGGGTCGCCCGCAAGATGGGCCGGCAGGTGTCGCCGCACCGGCCGGACGCGGTGCCGGAGACGCTGCCGCGCGAGGTCCCCACCGATGCGGTCGGCGAGCTGAAGATGCCGCGTGTCGAGAAGTTCGGTGTGGGACAGAAGTTGTTCGTGGGCATGCGCGGGTCCTACAGCGGTTTGCTGATGTTCGGTCTGGCGACGACGATCGCCGGCCTGCCCCTGATCAACCCGATCTCGCTGGGCGCGGGTGCCGCGTTCGGCGCGAAGAGCGTGTTCGAGGAGCGCGGGAACCGGCTGAAACGGCGGCAGGCCACGGCGAAGAACGCGGCGCACCGGTACGTCGACGACTTCTTTCTCACGTACGGCAAGCACAGCAAGGACACCGCCCGGCAGATCCACCGCGCGCTGCGGGACCGGCTGACCGGGGTCGCGGACGAGCTGCGGGGCGAGATCACCGAGTCCGCGAAGACGCTGAAGCGCATCATCGACACCGATGCCGCGCAACGCAACGCGCGCGCACACGAGATCCGCCGCGCGATCGAAGAACTGGCCTTGCTGCAGCAACGCGCGCAGTCGGTCGGCGGGGTGCGGGCGCGGCCGGCGCTGCGGGGGCTCACGGCGTGAACCTGGCGCTGCGCACGCGGAGGATGCTCGAACAGGCCCTCGACGCGTATCAGGACAGCCCGCGCGCGATCGGCTGGCTGCGACGGCATCTGGACCGGTTCTCCGATCCGCTGCGGCTCGCCGTCGTCGGCGCGAAGCAGACCGGCAAGTCGACGATGGTGAGCGCGATCGCCGGGCAGGAGCTGGCCGGGGACGGCGACGGGATGCGCTGGTTCCGGGTCGCGCCGAGCCGGTCGCAGGGTGAGCTGACGCTGATCGACACACCCGCGATCGACGCCGATGCCGCGCCCGGCACGGTCGAGGGCATCTGCATGGAGGCGGATGCCGTGCTGTTCCTGGTGCGGCATCCGGAGAACGCGGACCTCGGGTTCCTGCACACCCTGCAGGACCATCCGATCGCGCGGGCGTCCGCGGTGAACTCGGTGGTGGTGCTCTCCCGCGCGGACGAGCTCGGCGCCGGCCGGGTGGACGCGCTGATCTCGGCGCGGCAGATCGCCCGGCGCTACCGCCGCGAGCCCGAGTTGCAGGGGTTGTGCCAGGACGTGGTGCCGGTGGCGGGGCTGCTCGCGTCAGCGGGCCGGACCCTGCGCCCGGACGAGTTCGAGGCCTTGGTCGACCTGGCGCGGGTGCCGCGCGCGGAGCTGGAGCCGTATCTGATGTCCACCGACCGGTTCCTGTCCCAGGACGCCGGGAAACGGGCCCTGTTGCTGGAGCGGTTCGGGATGTTCGGCGTGCGGCTCGCGGTGACCCTGATCCGGCGTGGCGCGCAGACCCAGCCGGCGCTCGCGGCGCAGCTCATTCCGCGCAGCGGGCTGGCGGAGCTGCGGGACACCATCGACCAGTACTTCACCGAACGGCAGGCGGTGCTGAAGGCGCGGTCGGCGTTGCTGGGCCTGGAGGTGGTGCTGCGGATGGAACCGCACCCGGCCGCGGCGGCGCTCGCCGGTGAGCTGGAGCGGACCCTGGCCAGCGCGCACGAGTTTCGTGAGCTGCGGCTGCTGGCGGACCTGCGCACGGGCCGGGTGGCGCTTTCACCGGAGCTGAACGCCGAGGCGGTGCGGCTGGTGGGCGGCAACGGCGCGGGGATCGCGGAGCGGCTGGGCTCGGACGGTGCGGACATCGAACGCACGATCTTCGACGCGATGCAGCGGTGGCGTTCCCTGGCGGAGACCGCGGGCTTCAGCACCGGCGAACGGCGGGCCGCGGCGGTCGTCCTGCGCAGCTGTGAGGCGATGGCGGCAGGGGCACTTTGAAGGTGCCGGGGGTCCGGGGGTTGTCCCCCGGGTAGACACTGCGGGCAGCGGCGAAGGCGTGTCAGCGCCGAGCAGCCTGAGCTACCCCGGAGGCGCGGCAACGTGTGCTGCCGCGCCGGCGAATCAGTCTTCGGAGTCGGTCGGCTTGAGGTAGGCGGTGCCGCCTGCGGGCATCCGCCGGAAGAAGTCAACGCGGGTGAGGGGCTGGCCGTAGGGCCGGCCACCGAGAGCGACCTGCTCCGAAACGCTGCCGCCGTGGGGTACCGCCACCACCGGCTCGCCCGTGGAGGTGCTGGATCTCCGCCGGGGGTCCCACTGCGCTGCCATCAGTGTCCTTTCAAAATGGCTTACGGCACCGTCTTGTTTGGACGGTGCCGTCGTCGATGTCGAGCGAATCTTAGTCCTCTCGTCAACCGTACCTCAACGCGGCTCACCCACCCGATAAGCGAGTTCCGACGCGACGAGACCGTTGAGAATTTTCACCTTTTCCGGACCCAGCGCGCTCATCGACAACGGCTCCTCGCCGAACTGCTCCACGACCTCGGCGGCGTTGCGGTTGAGCCAAACCAGCTGGGGCGGATGTCCAGGACTGGCAAGCAGCATCCGGCCGGTGGCCATTCGGGCCATCCTGACGAAAGGTTTCAATGCATATCGTCCATCGAGAACAGAATTTTTTGATTCCTCTGTTCGGATGGCGGCATTGTCTGCACGCAGAAGTGTCCGGAGCAACCACCGTGCGTCGCTTTCCAGCGACTCTTCGGCGCCGAGCAGCCACCGGCCGATCTCGGTCTCGCGCTCGCGCGCGAACGGCAGGAGCGAGCTCGGCCCGACCTGCCCGATTTCACCGGAAGCGGTGACACTCTCGGCGAACTGGGCCAGCAACGCGTAGGCATGGAAGGCCGCGACAACCTGTTCGAGTGGCCAGCGCGCCGTCGACCAGGAAGGGCTGAACACCCGGTCGTCAACCTCGGAGCCCAGGAAGTCCCGGGTGATCGCAAGGTCGAAGAACTTCTGGTGTGCCCCCTCGTGCACCAGTGCTTCCGCGACGTCGTACGGACAGGTCGGCTTGTCGATCAGGATCAACCCGGGGAAGAGCCGTGACGACGCGGAGACCAAGCCGTTGGACGTCGCCGGGTCCAGGATGACGAGCAGCGCGGTATGCGGCAGCAGGTCGCGAGCGAGCGCGGGACTGACTTCGCGGAAGCGGGCCAACCCCGCTTCGACGATGTCGATGGCTTCGCGGAAGGACTCGCCGTCGACCTGCGTAAGCAGCCGGGGCGGCGTGCCGGGGGCCCCGCTTTGACTGTGGACCACGCGAAGCGTGTCGGCGAGCCGGTCGTTGGCGCCGGCGCCGGAAGCGATCTTCAGCTGCCCGCCGACTTCGGTGACGACGTCGTCCAGATCGTCGTCCGCGGTGGAGTCGAACGGGATGCGATCGGCCAGTGCTTCGCCGACGCGGAAGCGGAACAGGGGGTTGTCGAGCCGGCTTTCCGGCAGTTTCGGTGCACCGCGCCAGAACAACTCGGCCGCCAGTTGATACAGCGCACGGCGCTCGGACAGCAGCTCGTCCGCAGGGGCGAGCGCCGCGTGCACCGCGGTGGCGTCCGGCCAGTCAGATCTGAGATTCATCCGCGCGGCTTCCCGGTCAGGAGGAACGACCTCAAGGAACGGCGTCAAGCTACTCGCCGGGCCAACTGGCCGCCCATCCGCCTCCGCCGAAGGCATCGCTGTCTGACAACAGATCAGACCACGAGCCTTCGGCGCATACTCATCGCACCGTCAGGTCACCGCTCCGAACAAGGAGACGATCTCGACCAGACCGAGCACGGCCAGGGTCACGCCGGCCGTCAGGGTCATCACCAGTACTGTGCGCCACCCGATCAGAGTCACGCCCATTGCTACCAGGAAGATGACAATCAGCAGGTTTTGCGAGCTCACCATGACACCTCCTTCGATGAGAACCGAGGCGACGAGCCGAGCACCGGGTCTTGTCCGACTCACCTCGGTGGAATTAGCATCCACAAGATGTCGGTTGTCTGTCAAGTAACAACTTGTCGACAGACAACTTGCGTCTGCTGTCTGTCCTTGCTAGGCTCGGACGAGTTGCTCGGGGCCCGTCAGAGGTGGAGAAGGCCGATCATGGATGACGAGAGCTGGTCGCTCTCCCCGGACACTCGCAAACCACTGCCTGAGCTCATCGAGGACAAGCTCCGCCAGTTGATCGAGAGTGGCCGGTTCAAAGCCGGCGACCGGCTGCCCACCGAACCCGAGCTCGCCCAGCGGATGGCGGTCGCGAGAAGCTCGCTGCGGACCGCGCTGCAACGGTTGCAGCTGCAGGGAATCGTCGAGGTCATGCGCGGCCGTGGCTGGTACGTCCGGTCCACGGAGGTCACCGGCCAGGACGATGTGCTGGTGCTGGACAACCGGGCCAGCGAGGCGGATCTGATCGAGGTGCGCATCGCGCTCGAGGCGACCGCCGCGAGCCTGGCCGCGCTGCGCGCCGACGACGGCGAGATCGACGAGATCACCAAGCGCGCGAAGGACCACCAGACGGCGCCGCACGATGACAAGGAAGAGTTGCTGCGGACCGACGAGGAGTTCCACGCGGCGGTCATCCGGGCGAGCCACAACGAGTTGCTGGAGCAGCTGTACCGGACGCTGGTGCCGAAGCTGCGCGGGTTCCGCCGGAACAGCTACGGCACGGTCGAGCTGCAGAACCGGTCGGCATCGGAGCACAACCAGGTGGCGTGGTTCCTCAAGCGGCGCGACGAGGGTGGCGCGCGGGTCTCGATGACGACGCACCTGCTGGGGCTGTACAACGACGTCGCCAACCAGACCGGGGAGCCCGTCGACGAGCGGGCCACGCTCAGCACGTACGTGTACGACTCCGAGGAGGACGAGCCGCGCTGGCACAAGCGCTGACCCACTGACCCGCCGGAGTGTAACGAACGACACAGTAAGCCGATCGGGTCTATCGCGTTCCTCCCCTTTCCGCAGACGATTGTCGTAGACGGGGCGGAGAGGCAGTGAAGGCTGGGGAACGCGAGTGGTCCGCCGATGACGCGCGACTGCCCGAGCACCGGCGGCGTGCGCGGGCGGCCGCGCTGTTGCTCGTGTTCCTGGGCGCGGCCTCGTTGTCCGTGGTGGTGGTGTGGACGCCTCGTCCCGGCTGGCCCACGGCCGTCCAGCGGTTGCTGGAGCTGACTTTCCCGGTGCTGCTGCTCGCGGGCGGCGCGCTCGGCGCGTACGAACTGTTCCTGCGGCGGTGGATCTCCGGTGAGCTGGCGCGGATCGCCGGCCCGCGGATCGTCGAGTCGCTGCTCCCCCAGCAGGTCATGGAAGTGTTCCTGGAGTCGATCTACGGAAAGAACGACGCGAACCGGGATGTGATGACCGGCGTGCTGGGCGGTGAGGGCCGGCGGCCGCTCGGCGGGGATCTGACGATCAGCACGCACACCGGCGTGAACGTCGAGCTGCGGGCGGTCGATCACGAGCTGTACCACTTCACGCTCGCCGTGACGTACAGCTTCAAGAAGAACGTCCAGGTCGACCGGTTCATCATCTTCGCCACCTGTAACGCCCTGCTGCGCGACTCCATCAGTTCGGGTTGCCAGCTGCCGCTGTTCGAGCTGTGGTTCGTGCCGGACAGTGAGCTGTTCCAGAGCTCGGTGGACGACATGCTGCCGTCGGTGCGGCTGGGCATCGAGTACCTGGACCACGACCGCCAGCACCACGTCGCGGAGTCGAGCAAGATGCGGCTGCGCGAGGTGAAGTTCCAGAACTGGCCGGACTATCTGTCGTTCTTCCGCGAGGACATGGGGGCGCTGGCCCGGCAGAGCCCGCGGGAACATCTCGGTGATCTGCGGATCTTCGAATGCGACCTGAGCGATATCGCCGGCGATCACCAGAATGTCGGTGCCATCGAACGCCTTTCCGTGCGCGCGACTTCGCTGCAACGCATCGACGAAGGATTCTGTTACTGGCAGGCGCCGTATCCGTGTTACGTCGACCGCGTCACGTTCTCGGTGAAAGAACTGGACATCGACGGCGCCGGTGACTTCCAGTTCAACATCGCGCCGTTCACATTCAGGTCGAACACCGCCCCGACCCGGTGGTTGAAGGCCGAGGACCTGCCGGACCTGGAAGTACGCTCCTGGTTGTTGCCGGGCCACGGCGTCGTCCTGTTCTGGCGCCGAGGCGGCGGGCCATGACCAGCCGGGGCGCCATCGTGCTGGGCGCCCTGTCGATCGCCGCGTTCGCCGGAGTCCTGGTCTGGCAGCCGGCCTCGGATTGGCAGCGAATCGGATATCAGGCCCTCACCCAACTCTGGCTCCCACTCGGCCTGATCGCGGTCGCGATGTTCACCTACAAGCACTTCATCCATCGGCGGCTGGCAACGGAACTCGCCAAACTCACGGCCCCGCCATCGTCGGTTCGATGCCCCCGCACCAGGTGATCGAATCCTTCTTGAGCTCGGTCTACGGCACGAACGAAGCCAATCGGGATGTCGTGGCCGGAATCCTCGGCGGCGATCTCTCGACGATCAGCACGCGAACAGAGGTGGAGCTGCGGCTGAGCGCCGTGAGCCAGGAGGTGTACCGCCTGCGCAACACCATCACCTATCGCTTTCGCAGGAACGTCGAAGCCAGCCATTTCATCGTGTTCGCAACCCGTCCCTTTTCACTCCGTCGGGTTCCGCGAGCTTTCCCTGGAGGAGGTCAAGTTCCAGGAATGGTCTCGTTATCTGCCACGATGACGGCCCACCGATCGCGTCTGTCGAGCGTCTGAGTGTTCGCCAGGCAACGCTGGAAAGGATCGACGAGGGAGCTTGCTATTGGCTGGCTCCCTATCCCTGCTATGTCGATCACATCGGCATCGACGCCCGTGAGCTGGACTTCGACGGTTCTGGCGCCTGGGAGTTCATCGCGATGCCGTTCTGCTTCCGAGCCAGCAGCGTCGCGAACTCGTGGCTCCCCGCGGAAGAACTGACGTCCGTGGAGTTGCGTTCGTGGCTGCTTCCGGGGCACGGCGTCGCATTGCTCTGGCGTGCCGCGAAGTCTCATTCAGCGGTCGACTCGGACCCGTGACTTGTTCGGGAATTTCCGACCATTCAGCGCCGGGAAACATTTGTAGTATTGCGCCGATCTCCTTTCGCAACCGGCGATCGGCGGTTTATCGTGCGTTCGCCGAGACGGTCGGTGCTCGGGTTTGCTGGGGGTTTTGGGGAGGTTTGTCGTGCGGTTGCGAGCGCTCGCGGCGGTGTCGGTGGTGGTGGCGGGCCTGGCGGTCGGCTCGGGCGGAAACGCCTTGGCGGCACAAGGTCCGAGGCATCCGGACACCGACTACATGGGCTCGACGGTGCACGCGCACGAGACCACCGCCCGGTCACTGGCCGTCGCGGCGGCGCCGGCCGGCACGCCGGGCTTCGACGTCTCGCACTACCAGGGCAACGTGGACTGGACCGGGGCCGTCGCGAGCGGCGCCAAGTTCGTCTACATGAAGGCCACCGAGGGCACCGACTACACCGACCCGCAGTTCACCGCGAACTACGCGAACTCGGCCAACGCGGGCCTGGCGCGCGGCGCCTACCACTTCGCGCTACCCAGCGACTCCAGCGGCGCCGCGCAGGCCACGTTCTTCCTCGCGCACGGCGGCGGCTGGGTCGCCGACGGACACACCCTCCCGCCGGTGCTGGACATCGAGTACAACCCGTACGGCACCGCGGACTGGGCCGGCTGGTGCTACAACCTGAACGCCGCTCAGATGACCGCCTGGATCAGCGATTTCGCGAACACGATCCACGCCCGCACCAACCGCTGGCCGGCGATCTACACCACCAACGGCTGGTGGTCCAACTGCACCGGCAACGACGCCGGCTTCGGCAACGATCCACTGTGGATTGCGCCGAGCAGCTCCGACGCCGGCGGCCCGCCGGGCATACCGGCCTCGTGGAGCGCGTACACGTTCTTCCAGTGGGCCACGTCCGGCACCTTCCCCGGCGACCAGGATGTCTTCAACGGCACCGCGGCCGACGTCGCCGCCTTCACGATCGCCGGCACGGCTGACCAGATCCAGGCGCACTACACCGCGTTTGGCGGCAGCGCGTCGAGTCTGGGCAACGCCACCGGCGGCGAATACCCGATCGCCTCGGGCTGGGCGCAGAACTACCAGAACGGCATCATCTACTACAGCCCCGACACCGGCGCGTACGCCGTCACCGGCGCCGTCCTCACCCGGTACCAGCAACTGGGTGGGCCCGGCGGCAGCCTCGGCTTCCCGACCAGCGACACCACGACCACCTCCGACGGCGGCCAGCACGCCGATTTCGGCGGCACGTCGCTCTACTACTCGCCCGCCACCGGAACGCACAGCGTCCAGGGCCAGATCCGCACCAAGTGGCTCGCCCTCGGCGGCGCCCAGGCCCTCGGCTACCCCACCACCGACGAGTCGGGGACGCCGGACGGGGTCGGGCGGTACAACCACTTCTCGTCGTCGTCCGGCTCGGCGTCGATCTATTGGACGCCCAACACCGGCGCCCATTCGATCCAAGGCGCGATCCGGTCGAAGTGGGCGTCACTCGGCTGGGAAACCGGGCTGGGCTACCCCATCACCGATGAGTCGGTGACGCCGGACGGCACGGGCCGGTACAACCACTTCAGCCTTGCCGCCGGGGCGTCGATTTATTGGACGCCCGGCACCGGCGCGCACTCGATCCAGGGCGCGATCCGGTCGAAGTGGGCGTCGATGGGCTGGGAACGGAGCATCGGATACCCGACCACCGACGAGAACGGCACCCCGGACGGCGTAGGGCGGTACAACCACTTCAGCTTGGCCGCCGGGGCATCCATCTACTGGACCCCCGGCACCGGTGCCCACTCGATCCAGGGCGCGATCCGGTCGAAGTGGTCGGCGCTCGGCTGGGAAACCGGCCTCGGCTACCCCACCACGGACGAGTCGGTGACGCCGGACGGCGTCGGCCGGTACAACCACTTCACCGGCTCGGCGTCGATCTACTGGACCCCTGGCACGGGCGCGTGGTCGATCTACGGCGCGATCCGCGACACGTGGGCTTCGCTGGGCTGGGAAACCAGCCGCCTCCGCTACCCGACGAGCGACGAATTCGGCGTCCCCGGCGGCCGCCGCAACAACTTCCAGGGCGGCAACATCACGTGGCTCAGCGCCAACGGCAGCACTCAGGCGGCCTACAGCTGAGCACCGATCCAACGCGTGAGGCTCACTGCGGGTTGGTGCGCGAGATGATTGGTCCGGGCCGCGGTGGAAACCGTAGGAATGTGGAGCGCAGCGTCAAAGAATACCGCGTCCACAGGTGTCTCTAGCCGTTCGCTCCGCGCCGAGACCGTCGCCAGCGCAACCGACCCGGCTTGTCCAGATAGCGAATGAGCCGCCCTGCGGTAAGAGTGTGATCCGGCATCTGGAATGTCGAGCGCAGATGTGCCCCCGCATGCTTCGCACTGTTGTCCAGTAACGCTTGCGGCCGCTGAATCACCCCATCACTCATGCCGAGACGCTTGACCTCCAGCGCGCTCGAAGTCAAGCGCTCAGCCCCGCAACGCAGTCGACGTTGATGGCCTCGATTGCCTCAAGCTGACCTGCGGGAGGTCTTTCGAGGCCCCGCCCGGCGGTCGGAGGCCTGCACGCCCTGCCCCGGAGGGGCTTGCGGAATGGACCACCACATGTATCCTCTATCCTGTAACACTGCCACAGGAAACCAGGAGTCAAGGATGATGCCGACTATCCGCATCTCGGACGAGGTCTTCAGCGAACTCAAGCGCCGGGCAGAAGCTTTCGTGGACACGCCGGACTCAGTGCTGCGCAAGATCTTGGGCCTGACCGACGCGGCGAAGACCAGCAGGACGGGAGGACTCCTGCCGCAGCTCCGGTCCGGCGCCCTGTCAGCTGGCGACAAGCTTGTATGGCACCGCAAGAGGGCTGGTCAAACGCACCAAGCGACCGTGCTCGCCGACGGATGCGTTCGATTGCCCGATGGACGAGTGGCGGAATCGCTATCGAAGGCGTGCGCCCTGCTCAGCGAAGGTAAGAGCTACAACGGCTGGGAGGAATGGCGTCGAGCGTCCGATGACGTGCTGCTGAACGAACTGCGCTGACTGGGTTCGCGGGCCTTGCCTGCCCGCAGCGGAGGTGCCAGCCGTCCGCCACCCGGATGGATGTGCCCGGGCGGTGGACGGCGCTCACTCAACGCCGAGGAGCGCTCTACGACAGCAGGGTTCGAACAAGGCCACGAAGGTCTCGGCTCAGCGGAAGCGGAGGATTTGCCCCCCGGTCGGCTGCCCGACGGTCGCTTCAACGTGGGCCATATCCGTGGATCAGGATCCTTGAGCGAAGCGGGCGCCGGCGCGGACGAGCGCGACACCGGTGATGAACGCGACCTTTTCATTCGAATTGACGTGCAGTAATCACACATCACTATCGGAGGTTTGAGAATCCGAACTAGCCCTAGCCAAACGTGACAGGCAGGCGGTCCGGGCCGCGCAGGACCGAGCCGTGGACCAGAGGTGCCTGCTCCGGGGCGGAGAGGCGCAGATTCGGGAGGCGGTCGAGGAGTGTTCGCAAGGCGATACTCATCTCGGCGCGAGCAAAATGCTCCCCGAGGCAGTGATGGGTCGCGAGTCCGAAGGTGAGGGTCCGTTGCGAATGCCGTTCCAGATCAAAGCGATCGGGGTCTGAGAACTGGGCTGGATCCCGGTTGGCGCTGAGAACGCTCAACAGCACCATCGTTCCCCCTGGGATCGGGATGCCGTTCCACTCGATGTCGTCAGACACGCTTCGGCGTGGTAGATGGGCCACCGACGGTTGCCAGCGCAGTCCTTCCTCGACTGCCCACGGGATCTCGTGCTCAGGGTCCGCCACGGTCCGGTCCATCGCTTCGGGATGGGTCAGCAAGGCGAGCAAGGTGTTACCCAGACCGAGCAGGGTGGTGTCGGATCCTGCCGGGAACATGAGCCGGACGAACGAGAACACTTCGTCGTCGCTCATGCGTTCCCCGTCGACCTCCGCCGCGAGCAAGGCGGAAATGAGGTCATTGCCGGGATGTCGGCGCCGCTCTTCGAGAATGGGGCCGATGCGCCGGTCGAACTCCGCGATCGCGGCCTCCGCCACGTCCGGGTTGTGGCCGTACTGGATCATCTCCCATGCCAGCTGTGACCAGTTGACGTCCGCCGACACCTCAAGATCGAGCAACCGCATAATGACGCGCGGCGGGTACTGCTTGGTGAACTCGGCAACCAAATCTGCTTCACCGTCGTCGATGAACTTGTCGATCAACTCGTGAGCCACCGGTTCGAACAACGACGCAATATACGATGGTAGAAGGCTCCGCCGAAAGAATGGCGACTGCAATCCTCGGGCCGTATGGTGCGCCTTGCCCGACAAGCTTTGCACCGTCCATCCCATCGCCGGTTGCTGCGTCTCTTCGTAGAAGCCGTGACCAGGAATGTTCACCTCGTCGCGGAAGCCGGCCTTGACGAGATCGTAAGTATTGAGGTGCAGCGCGGGCTCGCCGGCGAAACGGACCCAGGTGGCCGGCTCCACTGCCCGCATACGGGCCACCCGGGCCGGCAGATCGGTCATGTCGTCGACCGAAAAATCGATGTCGTCGATGTCAGCCTTGAGAAGTCGGGTCGTGCTCACTTTCTGCGCACTTCCTCTCAGCTTCGAATGGAGCATGAACCGGAGTCGAATTCGCGGTCTCATTGCCAATGACGGCCTCGAATTGTCCATCGAAGTTATAAAGATACGGATTTATTCCACCCCTGTCAATAGATTCCTCTCTCTTCGGTATTTCAAAAAATACGACTGGGTCCGACGTGGTGATCGTGGCGGCAAGGGTGAGGGAGGCGAGGAAATGGCCGGCTCTTCGTTCGTGGATGCCGACGCGCCGCTCGGCGACCCATGCTCGCAGGTCGGCGTACAGCTCCCCAAGCGATACCAGCACGTCACGACGCACCGCGGCGCTCAATCGCAGACCAGGTGGGCGGGAGCGGCAAATGAGACCAGGGCACGCCCGCAGGCTCACCCGAAGATGCTTCGCCCGGCATACGCTCTGATCAAAAGAGCGGAAGCGGAGGGATTTGAACCCCCGGTTGGTTTCCCAACGCTCGCTTTCAAGGCGAGTGCATTCGGCCGCTCTGCCACGCTTCCCGTAGGTGCAGGGTAGCCCGTCACTCCGGCAGGTCCGTCAGGTGTTCGAGGACCCGCGAGAACACCGTGCCGACGACCTGCTGCTCCGCGGGGTCCAGCAGGTCGATCAGATGTTGCCGGACGCCCGCGACGTGCGTCGGCGCTGCCCGCTCCAGCAGGGCGTCGCCGGCTGGGGTTAGTTCTGCGATGACGCCTCGCTTGTCCTCCGGGTCCGGGACGCGCCGCACGTACCCGTTCGCCTCCATGCGGGCGACCTGGTGTGACAACCGGCTCTTCGTCGAGCCCAGGTCGGACGCCAGATCCGACATCCGCCGCCGGCCGTCTTCCTGGACCTGCAGCACCACGAGGACCTCGTAGTCCGCCAGTGACACCTGATGCGCTTCGGTCAGTTCGCGGTGCAGGCGCTGCCGCAGGCGCAATCCCGCCACCACGTACGACCGCCACGCGTCCTGCTCGGGAGCAGTCAGCCAGCGAACTTCTGTCATGCCGGGAGGCTACTGCGGCGCCAAGCACCGCAACGAGGGGCGGTGGCGGTGCCCGGCCTTGACCGGAAAGTGGGATAACGGAACGGTTGAGACCGCCGCCGGAAAGGCGCATGCTGGGATGTATCGGAGGACGAGCTCCGCGGCAACCGGCGCACTACCCGGGTGCACCTCGCGGAGCACACCGCCGGGGAATGGTCAGGTGGTTCAATGGCGAATGCTTCTACCGCGGTTGACTGCCGGCTGTGGACCCACGACCGGGATGCGGTGAATCCCAGCCCAGTCGCGAAGTGAGCAGCACGGGTGTCAACGCCATGCGCTCGATCTACCTCTCGCGCATCACGGTGAGGCTCTGGCCTGCCTCGATGCCGCCTCCGCGTGCATCGGCAGCGCGAAACTCGCCGGCCCGAGAGGCAGCCAACCGCCAACAGTGACAACCTCGGTATAACCCCGGGTGCGGCCGGACAAGGCCGCACCCGGGCTTTTGTCGGTACTCTTCCGCTCCGTGAGGTTCGACGACAACGCAGGGCTCGACACATCCGAGGTTTCCGACCTCCGCGGCGGCGGCGACAGCGGCGGAGGAGGTATCGGCTCCCGGGTCGCACTCGGCGGCGGCGGGCTCGGCGTCGTGGGCGTGCTCATCTACTTCGTGCTCAGCCAGCTCGGCGGCACCAGCGCCCCCAGCAGCGACGTGAGCCTGGGCCGCCTGCAGTCCGGCCAGCAGGTCAGCAACAGCACCCTCGCCCAGGAATGCCGCACCGGCGCCGACGCCAACCGCAACCACGACTGCGCCACCGTGGCGATCATCAACTCCGTCCAGGACTACTGGACCGACCAGTTCGCGCGCTCCGGCCGCACCTACCGCAAGGCCACCACGAACTTCTTCAACGGCAGCGTCCGCACCGGCTGCGGCGGCGCCACCTCCGACACCGGCCCCTTCTACTGCCCCGCCGACTCCGAGGTCTACATCGACCTGTCGTTCTTCAACGAACTCCAAACCCGCTTCGGCGCCCAGGGCGGGCCGTTCGCCGAGGCGTACGTGCTCGCCCACGAGTACGGCCACCACGTCCAGAACCAGCTCGGCACGTCCAAAAGGGTCGGCAACGACACCGGCCCCACCTCCGGCTCCGTGCGCCTCGAACTGCAGGCCGACTGCTACGCGGGAGTATGGGGCAACCACGCCACCACCACGCCGTCCTCCAGCGGCAAACCGCTGGTGCAGAACGTGACGCAGGACGACGTGCGGCGCGCGCTCGACACCGCCTCCCGGATCGGCGACGACTACATCCAGAAGAACCTCGGCAACGGGCGCGTCAACAGCTCGCAGTTCACCCACGGCACCTCGGCGCAACGCGAAAAGTGGTTCAACACAGGCTTTTCCACCGGCGATCCGGCGCGCTGCGACACCTTTGGCGCTCGGGACCTTGGTTGACGTCTAGGGTCGGGATCATGCATGCGATCACCATCCGCGAACCCGGCGGTCCCGAAGTCCTGACCTGGACCGAAGTCCCCGATCCCGAACCGGGCCCCGGTGAGGTGCTCGTCGAGGTCGCGGCCAGCGCCGTCAACCGCGCGGATCTGATGCAGCGGAAGGGTTTGTACCCACCGCCGCCCGGGGCGAGCGACATCCTCGGCCTCGAATGCTCCGGCACCATCACAGCGCTCGGCGACGGCGTCGAGGGCTGGCAGCTCGGCGACGAGGTGTGCGCGCTGCTCGCCGGCGGCGGGTACGCCGAGAAGGTCGTCGTCCCGGCCGTGCAGCTCCTGCCGATCCCCGCCGAGGTCGGCCTCGTCACCGCCGCGGCGCTGCCCGAGGTCGCGTGCACCGTGTGGTCCAACGTCGTCATGATCGCCAGCCTCCGCGAGGGCGAACTGCTGCTGATCCACGGTGGCGCGGGCGGCATCGGCACGCACGCGATCCAGGTCGGCAAGGCCCTGGGCGCGACGGTCGCGGTGACCGCGGGCTCGGCCGAGCGGCTGGAACGCTGCGGGCAGCTCGGCGCGGACATCACGATCAACTACCGCGACCAGGATTTCGTCGAGGTGCTCAAGAAGGAGACCGGCGGCGCCGACGTCATCCTCGACAACATGGGCGCGTCCTATCTGGACCGGAACATCGACGCGCTGGCCCCGGGCGGGCGGCTCGCGATCATCGGCATGCAGGGCGGCACCAAGACCGAGATCAACCTCGGCAAGGTGATGGCCAAGCGCGCCAGCATCTCCGGCACCACGTTGCGGGCGCGGCCGGTGGCGGAGAAGGGCACGGTCGTCGCCGCGGTCCGCGAGTTCCTGTGGCCGCTGGTGGCACAGGGCTCGGTGCGGCCGATCGTCGGCCAGGCCATCCCGATGGCGGAAGCCGCGGACGCCCATCGCGCGCTCGACGAAGGCGACGTGTTCGGGAAGGTGCTGCTCACCGCCAAGGGCTAGCGGAGCTCTTCCAGCGCCCGGACCAGCTGGTTGATCTCGAAGACGTTGGAGTAGTGGGCGAGGCCGATGCGGACCGCACCGCCGACCTCGCCCACGCCGAGCGCCGAGAACACGCCGCTGGTGCCGTCGTCGGCGAACGCGCAAAGTCCTTGCGAGGCAAGGTAGTCCGCGACCTCGGGCGCTTTCTTGCCCGCGACCGCGAACGCCAGGGCGGGGATGCGCCGCATGGCGTCGCCGATGACCATCACGTGCGGCAGCGCACGCAGCTCCGTGTTCAGCTGCGCGAGCAGCCCGGCGTGGTACGACTTCGCCGAGCCGAGCGAGGTCACCAGCTTCTCCCGCCGGGAGCCGGTGGCCGCGTCGTCGAGTCCGGCGAGGTAGTCGATCGACGCGATCAGGCCGGCCAGCAGCGGATACGCGTGCGGTCCCAGTTCGAGCCGCGCCGGGCCGCGCACCTCCGGGTCCAGCGACGCCGACGGCAGCCGCTCGATCAGCTCCGGATCCCGGAAGGCGAGCGCGCCCACCGGGGGCCCGCCCCACGCCTGCGCGGACACCACGATCACGTCGGCGCCCAGCTCCGCCAGGTCGAGCGGCACGAACGGGGCGGCGTAGGTCGCGTCCACCACGACGGTCGCGCCCACCCGTTTCGCGAACTCCACCACCGTCGGCACATCGGGCCGGGTGCCGACCGCGCCGGACGCGGCCGTGATGGTGACCGCCTTGGTGTGCGCGGAAATGAGGTTCTCGTACTGCCACGCCGGCAGTTCACAGTTCTCGATGTCGATCTCGCCCCAGCGCACGATCGCGCCGACCCGCTTCGCGGTGCGCTGCCAGGGCACCAGGTTCGCGTGCTCGTCCAGCCGCGACACGACGACTTCGTCGCCCAGCTGCCAGTCCTCGCTCATCGCGTCGGCCAGCCGGCGCAACAGCACGGCGGCGCTCGGACCGAGCACGACACCGGCCGGGTCGGTGCCGACGAGATCGGCCACCGCGCGGCGGGCCGCGGTCACGATGCTCTCCGCACGCTGGGATGCCGGGAACGCGCCACCGGGTCCGGAAACCGGGGCACGCATCGCCGTCGACACGGCCGAGGCCACCTGTTCGGGTACCAGCATTCCGGCAGGGCCGTCGAAGTGGATCCAGCCGTCACCCAGCGCGGGGAACAACCCACGTATTCGAGCGACGTCGAACGCCATGGGCACACGGTACGGAGAAGTAATTTCGCTGCGCGTCCGGGGTTGAGATATGGGCCGCCCCGCCGCGGCGGGAGGACTACGCTCGGGGACGTCGCATCAGCGCAGCAGGAGCCCATGGACGGAGACATGACGGATCCCAACCACTTCACCAACCAGCCGGACGAGCAGGCGCAGCACGTGCTCGTCGTCGGACCCGATGGTGCCCCGGTGGGCACGGCGAGGGTGCCGGCCGGCGAGGAGGAGTCCCAGGAAACCGTCGGTGACCTGGTCGAAGAGCCGGCCAAGGTGATGCGCATCGGCACCATGATCAAGCAGCTGCTGGAGGAGGTCCGCGCCGCTCCGCTGGACGACGCGAGCCGCAACCGGCTGCGCGAGATCCACCAGACCTCGGTCAAGGAGCTCGAACAGGCGCTCGCGCCGGAGCTGCAGAGCGAGATGGAACGCCTGGTGCAGCCGTTCACCGACGACTCGACGCCGTCCGACGCCGAGCTGCGCATCGCGCAGGCCCAGCTGGTCGGCTGGCTCGAGGGGCTGTTCCACGGCATCCAGACGGCGCTGTTCGCCCAGCAGATGGCGGCGCGCGTGCAGCTGGAGCAGATGCGCCGCGGCCTGCCGCCGGGTGCCTCGGCCGGGCGCGGCGCCGACGGCGTCACCCCGGGGATCACCGGCACCGGCCAGTACCTCTAGCGCCGCGGGCAGATCACGAGCGGGTCGGCCCTGATGGCGTTGTCGCAGTCGTAGGTCTGGCGGATCCGCGTGGCCAGGTCTGGTTCGAGCATGCCCAGGTCGAACCACGACGGGTCCACGACGAGGTACCGCGGCGCGGGATCCGCCAGGCACTCGGCGTTCTCGCCGTAGCTGACGACCGTGCGCACGTCAGGGATCCGCATCCCGCGTTGCAGGAACGTCGGCGACGGGTAGCGGCACGGCGTGGGGTTGCCGAGGAAGTAGTTCACGTCGCCGAAGGTCAGGTACAGCACCGGTGTGTCCGCGCCGATCACGGCGTGCACCTCCGCGGCCTGCGCGGTCATCTGATCGGCGAACCGGACGCGGTCGGCGTTCGTGGACTCGGACCAGCCGAAGTCGAAGGAATACGGGCTGCTGGGCCAGATCGGGACCGCGAGCGCGGCCACGGCCGCCAGCGCGGGCACGAAGAACAGCGGGCGCCCACCGCGGGCCGGTTCGATCGCGGCGACCACCAGCGCGAGCACGAGCGCGACCGCCAGCACCCAGTAGACCTGCGTCGCGTACGCGATGCGAAAGGCCTGCGATTTCGCGTCCACCACCGGCAACCCGACGGCGAGCACGGCGGTGACGAGTACGAGCGTCCACGGCGGCCGCCCGTACTCGGTGTACCAGCGGGCGATCGCGAGCGCCCACAATCCGGCCGCCAGCGGCAAAAGCGCGTCGAGGTGGTACTGGAACCACTGCGCCTGCAACATGGTCGCGCCGAACACGCCCGCGATTCCCAGCGCCAGCAACACCGGCCACCAGCCGCGGACCACGCGGAACAGCACGAGCGCGCTGACCGGCAGCAGGGCGAACAGCGGCGCCAGCAGGGCCTCGTTGCCGACCGTCCGCCACAGGTCGGTGAAATCGAGCGGGGCGCCGCCGAGCGGTGAGGCGCCGTTGAGTGTCGAGAACTCCCCCAGCCACCGCCATTCCCGCGGTTCGACCAGCACGGCGAGCCCGAACAGCGCGCCACCCAGCGGGATGGCGGCGACGGTCATCGCGAGCGCACGCCGCCGGTCGGCGACGAGCACCACGCCGATCGCGAGCAGCGCCGCCGGCAGCGTCGTGTACTTGACGAGCACGGTCAGCGCGAGCAGGAAACCGCCCAGCAGGGCCGAAAACCACAGTTTCCGCGGCCACAGCGCGCCCGCGACGGCGGCGGTCGCAAGCAGTGAGCCGATCCATTCCGGCTGCAGGAAGTCCCAGTTCGGCGCGAGCGCCAGTGCCAGGCCGACGGCCGCCGCGATCATCGTCGCTTCCGGGCGGCGGAGCGCGGTGCGCAGCCACCACGCGACCAGCGCGACGAGCACCAGCGCGGCCAGCCGGATCAGCGCGTCCGAGCCGAGCGGGGACAGCGCCGCCATGAACAGCCGGGCGGCGAGCGGCCGATGCACGAACACCGCCGAAGGCGGCAGTTCGGCCACCCGCAGCACGCCGAGCACGTAGTGAACGTCGTGGTTGAGGCCGGTCCACAGCACCGTCGTCGCGACGGCGACCAGGGCGGCGACGCCCCCGGCGGCCCAGCCGAGCCGCTCGGAAAGCGCTTTCATTCAGTCCCCGGAAGCCCTGTGCGCCAACACCTCTTCGACGCGCGCGAGCCGCTCTTCGTATTGCGCCACAACGGACTCGCGGGCCCGGATGCGGGCGTGTTCCGCGCGGGTGTCGTCGACCTCAGCCGACGCCGCGCCCGGCCGTTCGAGCGCCGCGACCTGGCTGCCCATCGCGGCCACGTGCGCGGCGATCCGGCGCAGCTCGTCGTCATGCCAGCGGAACCGGCCGTCGACTTCGTCGACCCGATGATCGGCATGCCCGCGCAGCTCGTCGCGCGTCGCCTGCAGCTCCGTGCGGAACTCCCCGCGCAGCGCGTCCAGCTGACCGCGCACCTCCGCCAGCTGCCGGCGCAGATCGTCGAGCTGCGGGACGAAACGCTGATCACTCACGTTCTCGATACGCCAGCGCAGCCGCTTCCACAGCGGGAAAACGGCCCGCTTCCCCAGATTCTTCACAGTGCTCACGGGATCAACTCGATTTCTCCGTTGTCACGCCAGGACCGCAGCAACGCGGACTCGGCGTGCAGCCGGTGGTCTCCGGTGACGTGCACGTCCTCACCCCAGGCGTGCGCGAACGTCGTCTGCTCGGGCCGGTCGACGATCGAGAACCCGGTGACGCCGATCTTGGCCCCGGGGAACAGCCGGACCGCCAGATACACGACGAGTGTGCCGGTGGTCGCCCAGGTCGGCTGATCGGGATCGAGCCCGAGCAGCCGGCCCAGCGGCCGCACGAACGGCCGGTTCGGGATCGGCACGAAGCCGAGGTCCGCGGGCCACCAGTCGGGGATGATCTCCGGTTCCCAGTGCAGCCGGCCCGGCTCGGCGAGCAGGTACAGGCGGGACGTGTAGTCGGCGAAGGTGTGCGGGCTGGCCAGCACTCCGCGGTGCATGACCACGACGTCGGTCTTGCGTCCGTACGCCGGCTCCGCGCCCGGCTCGTCGAGCGCGAACGTCGTCATCCGCACGACGAGATCGCTGTCGTCGATCAGCGCGGCCCGTTCGGCGCTCGGCGCGAGTGGTGCGTTGCCAACCACGGTGAGCGATTCGACCCGCTGGCCTCGTCCATACGAAGCCACCAGCTCGCGGAGAGCGTCGAGCTGTCGTGCCGCGGCCACCTCTTCGGGCGCGGCCTCAGCCAGGTACACGGCTTCCACCCCTTCACCGATCGGAGGACCGACTGTAGCGAAGTTGGTTCAGACCCTCCGCAGACGGCGGCGCGGGGCCTCTTCGCCGGGAAACACGCGCTTCACGCCGTCACCGAGCGCCAGTTCGACATTACGGATATCGCGGATCAAGCGCCGCAAACCTTCCGGCTCGAGCGAAGCGGCCTGATCCGAACCCCACATCGTGCGGTCCAGCGTGACATGCCGCTCGACGACACACGCGCCCAGCGCCACCGCGGCGATCGACACCTGCAGCCCGCGCTCGTGCCCGGAATAGCCGATCGGCACGCCGAACCGCCGCGACAGCGTCTCGATCATGCGGAGGTTCGCCTCCTCCGGCGGGCACGGATAGGTCGACGTGGCGTGCAGCAGCACCAAGCGCTCGGTGCCGAGTACCTCGACGGCCTTCTCGATTTCCTCCATTGTGGACATACCGGTCGAGGCGATGATCGGCTTCCCGGTGTCCCGCAAGGCTTTCAGCAAGTCCACATCGGTCAGTGACGCCGACGCGACCTTGTGCGTGACCACGTCGAACTTCTCCAGGAAGTCCACACTCGGCACGTCCCACGGCGAAGCGAACCAGGCGATGCCCTGGTCCTTGCAGTGCCGGTCGATCTCCTCGTACTCGGGCACGCCGAACTCGACGCGGTACCGGTAGTCGAGGTAGGTCATCTCGCCCCACGGCGTGTCGCGCAGGGTGTCCCGCATGTCCGGCGGGGTCGCGATGTCCGGCGTGCGCTTCTGGAACTTGACCGCGTCCGCGCCCACGCTCACCGCGACGTCGATCAACTGCTTGGCGATCTCGACGTCGCCGTTGTGGTTGATGCCGATCTCCGCGACCGTGAACACCGGATGCCCGGGACCCACCTCGCGGTCGCCGATTCGCACGGCAGAAGTCACTGTTCCGTCCTCCGTTCAACTGCGTGCAAGACGAGGTCGGCCACCTCGCGGACAGCGCCGGCGCCACCGGGCCGGGTCAGCACCAGCCGCGCCGCCCGCAGCACCTCCGGCCGCGCGTCGTGCACCGCGATCGGCCAGCCGACCAGCGCCATCGCGTCCAGGTCGCGCAGGTCGTTGCCGACGAACGCGACCCTGGCCGGGTCCAGCCGCTGCTCGGTGAGCCAGGTCTTGAGCACGGCAGCCTTGTCCCCGACCCCGTGCAGCACTTCCACGCCGAGCTTCGCGGCCCGCGCGGCGACCACCGGGTTCTTCTCGACGGACAGGATCATCAGCGGGATCCCGGCGGCCAGCAGCCGCGCGACACCCGCCCCGTCCGACCGGCTGACCAGCACGCCCTCGGTACCGTCCTGCAGGACCAGCGCGCGGTCGTCGGTGTGCACGCCGTCGAAGTCGGTGACCACCGCGTCCACGTCCAGATCCACCGACAGCGGTTCGATGGTGGCCGCGAGCGCGCGGGCGATCGCGAGGTCCTCCGCGGTGTCGATCTCGATCGCGTGCTTCGCGGGTGTCTCGACGAGCCCGATCCGGCCGAAGAACCGGTGCCGCGCCGAGCGGAACCCGGGCACGCGCATGCCATACACCGCACCGGTTTCGCGGAACTCCGGCGTGCGCTCCTGGCGCCGCGGCCGCACCGCGGCGTCGTGGTTGACCGCGACCGCCGCGCCGTCCGGGTCTCGCTGCCACAGGAACTCGTGCACCCGCACGGCCGTGAAAGCACAGTCCCAGCCGTCGTCGAGGATCTGCGACACGACGTTGTCGATCGTCTCGGTCGCGATGAACGGCGACGTGCACTGGACCAGTAGCACCACTTCGGGCGAATACCCGTGCTCCTGCTCGAACACGTCGAGCGAATGCAGCAGGACCGCTTCCGAGGACACCGAATCCCCGGACAGCTCGTCCGGACGCGGCGACACCACAGCGCCCGCGGCCTCCGCGACGGCGCCGATCTCGGCGCTGTCGGTGCTGACCACGACCTCGTCGACCCGGGTGGACGAGCGCAGCGCGCGCACCGCCCGCGCGATCAGCGGGTCCTCGCCGACCTTCGCGAGGTTCTTGCCGGGTACGCCCTTCGAGCCGCCCCTGGCGGGCACAACCGCCAGGACCCGGGTCCCCTCACGTTCAACCACACGGGTGAGGGTACGGAACGCGCTCACTTCGCCCCGAACAGGCGCTCCCAGTTCTCCTTGCTGGTCAGCTGTGGCTTCGCCTGCTGGTAACGGCGGACCGTCTGATCGCCCTCCTGGCGCAACCGCCACAGCACCGCCAGGCCCTGCTTACCGAGCTTCGTCATCAGCCGCTTGTCCAGCCGGCGCACCCGGACCCCGGTCTGCGACGCGTCGGTGACGACCGCGGTACGGAACAGCGAGACGTGCCACCAGTGCTCGTCACCCGCGCGGATGGCCGCGCCACCGCCCGGCTTGTCCAGGTACTGCGTGAGCAGGCGCTTGAGCAGCACGAGCGTCGGCTTCGACGGCTCCCAGCTCGGCCGCACCATCGGCGCGTGCTCGGCCCGCACCCCGGTGCGCGCCGCCGGCACGATGTGGGTCTCCGGGAACTCGGCGCGCAGCATGCGGATCGAGGGCACCACGTTCGCGCCACCGTCGGACAGCGACTCCGGGCCCGCCAGGAAGTCCTCGATCGCCTTGATCATGGTCGCCGCGAGGCCGTACTGCATCGACGCCAGCGTCTCCATGAACTCGGTGAGCAGGAACTGGAACATGTCCTTGGACCGCAGCTGGTTGTGCAGCGACGCGGTGATCAGGCCGTTGCGGTAGTGGAAGTAGCGGGCCCAGTCGTCCCAGCCCTTCCAGTACAGGTCCTGGTGCCACACGCCGGCGCCCGGCAGGGTCACCGTGAAGAACCCGGCGGCACGCGCCCGCAGCCCGTACTCGACGTCGTCCCACTGGAAGAAGATCGGCAGCGGGTAGCCGACGGACCGCACGACCTCGGCCGGGATCAGGCAGCACCACCACGCGTTGTGCGTCGCCTCGACGCGGCGTTCCTGGTTGTGGTCCAGCATGCTGCGCTGCGACAGCGACTCGTTGCGGTCGATCCCGGCGCGCAGCTTCGGCAGGTCCGCGATGTCCGCGTCGACGAACAGCCGGTCGGGGTGCAGCTCGCAGAGGTTCTGCCCGCCGATCACGGCCGGTTCGCAGGCGCTGTTGGCGAGCGCGCTGATCCGCATGATGGTGTCGGACTCGAGCTTGATGTCGTCGTCCATCAGCAGGACGTGCGCGTCCTCGCCGCCCGGGCCTTCGAGCGTATCGTGCATGCCGCGGGTGAAGCCGCCGGCGCCGCCGAGGTTGGCCTGGCGGACGTAGCGGAGCTTGTCCCCGAGCAGCTCCTTGACGTGCGCGAAGCGGTCCCGCGAGTCGACGGTGTCGGTGCCCTGGTCGGTGACGTGCACGGTGGTGACGTACTCGCGGACGATCGGGTCCTCGGCGAGCTCGATCAGCGTCTCGATGCAGTAGTCGGCGCGGTTGAACGTGCAGATGACGATCGAGATGGGGCGCGGCGCCTTCGCGCTCGCCACCGTCCAGCGCACGTTCTCCACGACCAGCTGTTCGGCGCCGGTCTCGATGTCCAGCCACAGCGCGCCGCCGTCGACGAACCGGTCGATCGGCGCGGTCAGCCGGACGGTCTCCCCGTCGGCGCCCGCGACGACCTTGGTCGCCACCGTCCTGGGCTCGCCGTGGCTGTCCGACGCGGTGATCACCAGCTTGCCGGATCCGGTGACCACGGCCTCGACGTCACAGCTGGTGACCTCGGTATAGCGCTGCCAGTAGCTCGCGGGGAAACGACCGAAATAGGTGTTCGTCGTGACCTGTGCGTGCGGTTCGACCGTCACCCGTTCGCGTTCTGCGACCGCCGCGCCCAGCTTCGTGGCTGCATACATCGCGTCCGGCGCCGGAAATGACCGTGCGGCGAAGAATGTCCGCTGCGCGAGCAGACGTCCTGGCTCACCATCGCGTCTTTCCGGCCGGTTCTCCGGCTCGGCAACCACGTTCTGGGTCATGCCGATCGACACCCCACTTCAAGGATTTGGTTTTTTGAGAAACACCGGAGGCCCCAGCGCCCTTGCGGAATTAGAGCCACACGTTACCCAACAACGAGGGCGCGAAATTACCCGGCCCGAACATGGATGCGCTGGTGACACGGCTTTCCCGCCCAGGGCGGGAGCCCACACCTCCGGTCGCTACCCTGAACAGGTGCATGCCACCAGCACGGTCGACAAGGCCAGTGATCACGCGACGGACAGCCCGCGGCGCGTCCCGCCCTCAGCGAACAGCCGTTCCTTCGCACGCGCGTTCGAGGACATCCGTGAGGGGTTTTCGCAGCGTGAGCTGTGGTCGCACCTCGGATGGCAGGACATCAAGCAGCGCTATCGCCGCTCGGTGATCGGCCCGTTCTGGATCACGATCAGCCAGGGTGTCATCTCGCTCGGTCTCGGCATCCTGTACTCGACGCTGTGGGGCCTGCACGTCTCGACGTTCCTGCCCTACATCGCGACCGGGTTCATCGTCTGGACCTTTGTCAGCGGCTGCCTCGCCGAAGGCATGGAAACCTTCATCTCCAACGAGGGCCTGATCAAGCAGATCCGGGCGCCGTTGACGGTGTACATGCTGCGCACGGTGTGGCGGCAGACGTTGATGTTCGCGCACAACATCATCGTCGTGGTCATCATCGTGGCGATCTTCTTCGGCAGCCTGAACAACCACTACGACCTCAACCACGGGGTCTGCGGGCCGGAAACGATCATCTGCCACCCCGGCCTCGGCTGGTACTCGCTGAGCGCGATCCCCGCGTTCGCGCTGCTGGCGATCAACGCGGGCTGGCTCACCCTGCTGCTGGGCATCATCTCGACGCGTTTCCGCGACATCCCGCAGCTGATCAACTCGATCATCCAGCTGCTGTTCTACATGACCCCGATCGTGTGGCCGATCGACCAGCTCTACGGCACCGGCGCCCGCGCGGAACTGGCCCGCTGGGTGGTGCCGATCGTGCACCTCAACCCCTTCTACCATTTCGTCCAGATCCTGCGCGCCCCGTTGATCGGGCAGGCCGTGAGCTTCGGCAGCTGGCTGGTCGTCATCGGCATCACGATCGTCGGCTGGGCGCTCGCGCTCGTCGCGCTGCGCAACTACCGTGCCCGCGTCTCCTACTGGGTGTGAGAACTAGACATGGTCAGCATTGATGTTCAGAACGCGTACGTCGATTTCCCGATCTTCGACGCGAAGACCCGTTCACTGAAAAAGCGGGTGCTCGGCAAGGTCGGCGGCAAGATCGGCACCGAGAGCCGGGTTCCGGTGATCGAGGCGCTGCAGGACGTGTCGCTGTCGCTGGGCGACGGTGACCGGGTCGGCCTGGTCGGGCACAACGGCGCCGGCAAGTCCACGCTGCTGCGGCTGCTGTCGGGGATCTACGAGCCCACCCGCGGCACCGCCCGGGTCGAGGGCAAGGTCGCGCCGGTGTTCGACCTCGGCATCGGGATGGACCCGGAGATCTCCGGCTACGAGAACATCATGATCCGCGGCCTGTTCCTCGGCATGACCCGCAAGCAGATGGAGAAGCGGGTCGACGACATCGCCGAATTCACCGAGCTGGGTGACTACCTGGCGATGCCGCTGCGGACGTACTCGACCGGTATGCGGGTGCGGCTCGCACTCGGCGTGGTCACCACGATCGACCCGGAGATCCTGATCCTCGACGAGGGGATCGGCGCGGTCGACGCGGCCTTTTTGAACAAGGCACGTGATCGGCTCGTGGATCTGGTCAGGCGCTCCGGCCTGTTGGTCTTCGCTTCGCACGCGGACGACCTACTGTTGGAGCTCTGCACGACGGCCATCTGGATGGACGAGGGCCGGATGCGGATGGAGGGCTCCCTGCGGGACGTCCTCACCGCGTACAAGGGCCGTGATCCGTACGAGAGCATCAGCGCGGAGACGGCCGAACGGATCGGTGCCGAGCGCGTGGTGACAGTCAAAGGCGGAGAGTAAGTATGAGCAGTCCCGAGCAGGCGCCGCTCGACAAGGGCGCCGTGGTGGCCGTCGTGGTCACCAGGCACCGGCGTGAGCTGCTCGCGGACTCGCTGAAAGTGCTCGCCGCGCAGACCAGGGCGGTCGACCATCTCGTGGTGGTGGACAACGGGCCGGACCAGCCCGCGCGCTCGGTCGTCGAGTCGTATCCACTGCCCTGCACCTACCTGCCCTCGCACCGGAACCTCGGCGGCGCCGGCGGTTTCGCGCTCGGCATGCTGCACGCGCTGGCGCTCGGCGCGGACTGGGTGTGGCTCGCGGACGACGACGGCAGGCCCGCGGACGAGACGGTCCTCGCGGTGCTGCTGAGCGAGGCGGAGAAACGCGGCCTGGCCGAGGTTTCACCGGTGGTGACGAACATCGACGCGCCCGCGAAGCTGGCCTTCCCGTTGCGGCGCGGGCTGACCTGGAAGCGTTCGTCGGCCGAGTTGGGCACGGATTTCCTGCCCGGGATCGCCTCGCTGTTCAACGGCGCGCTGTTCCGCGCGTCCACCCTCGACGTCGTCGGGGTGCCGGACCTGCGGCTGTTCTTCCGCGGCGACGAGGTCGAGGTGCATCGCAGGCTGGTGCGCTCGGGCCTGCCGTTCGGCACCTCGCTGAAGGCGGCGTATCTGCACCCGGACGGTTCGGACGAGTTCAAGCCGATGCTCGGCGGGCGGTTCCACGCGCAGGACCCGGAGAACGAGGTCAAGCGGTACTACACGTATCGCAACCGCGGGTTCCTGTTGTCCCAGCCGGGAATGCGCAAGATCGGCGCACTCGAGGTGATCCGGTTCGGGCTGTACTTCATGGGCGTGAAGCGGGACCCGAAGGCTTTCCTGCAGTGGCTGAAGCTGGTCCGGCAGGGCCAGCGGGAACGCTTCTTCCGCTACTGATACGGCTGCAGCTGCTCGAAAATGTGGTGCGCTATGCGGGCATTGTCGGCGGGCGCGTAGGTGAGCCAGTTCTGGCCGTCCTCGGCCTGGCGTGAAGTCACGAAGTACCGGCCCTCTTCGGTGTCGAACCAGGCCGTCGGGGTCAGCCGCTGACCCTGGACCACCGCGCTGAACTGGCCGATGCGGAGTTTCGGCTTCTGGAAGATGCGTTCGACCACGCGCAACTGCGCTGGGGCGGTCGAGCGAGGTTTGGCCACGTTGGCGAACGGGTCGTAGCTGTTGTCGTCGAGACGATGCTTCGCGCGCTTCACCGGTTTCACGACGGTGACCGACTGGCCGGCAGCCGCCGCCGTGAGCGGGAGCAGGTCGACGACCCCGGGCACGATCGCGGCCGGCCGGACGTCGGTGAAGATCATCGAATTCTCGTCCTGCTTGGCGACCAGGGCGTACTGCCCGTTGGACGCGGCGCGGGCGAACAGCTGCTTGCCGTCCTCGAGCTGGGCGACGGCGGTGATCGCGATGGGGGCGCCGGTGAAGGTGTGCAGGGCCAGCTCCAGGTCCGGGTCGAACCGGCCGCGGCCGGCGAGGCCCTGGTTCTCCAGCTCGCGGAACACCGCGCCGCGAACCTGGCCCCGCTGCTCGACGGTGGTGCCGATGTAGGGCACCTCGAACGGCGCCGGTGCCCGGCCGAGCCGCATGTGCTCCAGCAGGACGTCCAGCGCCGTCAGCGACAGCGAGAACTGGTGTGGCATGACACTTCCCCCTCGGAAATCGTCCATCGAGCACGTTAGCCGATAACGGGGACACTCGTTGCGCCCTTGGCGAACCAGCTTGCCGCGCAAGATCGGGAACTGCTGTGGTGGACCCATGGCCGATACGAAACCCGCGCTCGTCCTGCACCTCGCGTCCGGCGGCGAACCTTTGCTGTTCGCGCTGCCGGAAGAAGGCCTGGCAGAACTGGCGTCAAGACTGCCGCTGTGGCTCGAACACGGTTCCACGGAATCCGTGCAGACCAAAGAGGAATTCCGGATTTCCGTCAATTTCGCGCAGGTCGCCGTCGCCTATATCGACGACCTGCAGCGAAAAGGAAAGGTGTTCGGGCTGCGCTGAGCCCGTTACTCGCCGATGACCGGCGGGGCGGTGCGCTCGCTGGTGCCGAAGACCTCGTCCGGGTCGGGCTCGACGAGCCAGGTCGGACGCTGGTGCTCCTCGTCCTCGCTGCCCTGCCCCTTGCCGCCGTGGCCCATCCCGCCGCCGGCCATGCCGGGACGTCCGGACGCCCCGCCGCGGCCGGCACCCGCGGCGGTCTCGGCCGCGCCCGCGCCACCGGCACGAGCGCCGCTCTGCCCGCCGGCACCGCCGCTGCCACTGCTCGCGGCCGAACCGCCGGAGCCGCCGGGCCCGAACCCGCTGCCACCGCCGGCGCCACCACGGCCCAGCTTGCTGGAGTACTCGTCGCCGTCCATACCGCCGAAGCCGCCGCCCATACCACCCATCGGCAGGCCGCCCATGGCGCCGAGCCCGGTGTTGCCGAGGTCTGAGCCGCTGCTGGAGCCGACGTTGCTGGTCGGTGGCCGGAAGCCCTGCGCGGTGGTCCGGCCGGGCGTGGTGGAGCTGCCGCCGGTCTTGGTGCCGCCGGCGAGCGGGGCCGGCGGTGTGAAGCCGGCCAGGTTGCCGGTGAGCGAGCCGCTGCCACCGCCGCCGGGCGCCCCCACCGGCGCGGAGCTCGCTCCGGTGCCGCCGACGCCGAGGCTGCCGCCGGCCGGGCCGGTGAACGACGAGGACGTGGTGCCCATCAGGCCGCCGCTGATGTGGCCGACCGACCCCGTGCCGGGCCCGTCGAACGTGGGCGGCGGGTTGAAGGCGGGCGCCTTGGACGCGGCGCTGTACAGGTTGTTGTCGTAGGCCGACATGACCTGGACCGCCTGGTCGTGGGCGTCCTGGCTGTCCTTCTGCTTCTGGATGGACTTGTCGATGTTGTCGACGATGTCGAACGGGTTCGAGGTCGCCCAGCTCTTCATCTCGTCGGACCAGCTGAACGGGATGGGCTCGGGCATGTTGTTCTTGGCCGTCTCGGCGGCCGAGGACTGGTTGTACACCTGGTCCGCCGCGAGCTGCGCCGCCTGGCCGCTCTGGTCGCTCCACGTGCCCAGCCCGGAGACGAAGCTGAACGCCGACTCGGCCGCGTCACCCTTCCAGGTGGCGCCGGACTTGTTCGCCGCCTGCCCCAGCTGCTGGCCGAAGGTGGCCATCGCGTTGGCGAGCTGGGTCCAGGAGGTCGAGACGCCGGTGACCTGGCCGGGGTTGACGGTCTGCACCATGTTGTAGAGCTGCTGGTGGTCGATGCCCTGGTACACCGTGCCGGGCGGCTGCAGCCCGCTGCGGTACTCGACGCCCTGGCTCAGCTGCTGGGTCTGCTGGCTGCGCTGCTGGCTGGACGCCTGCTCGGCGCGCGCCTGGGCCACCATGTTGGTGATCGCGTCGAAGAAGCCCTTGCTGTTGGGGTCATACCCCTGGGCGATGAGCTGCTGGCGAGCCGCCTCCTCGGGGGAGACGTACTGGCCGCTCTGGTTGTACTGGTCCAGCCCCTGATTCCCCGGCTGCTGCTGCGGATTGGTCATGGCTAGTTCGCCTCCGGAGGCAACTTCGGCTCGATGATGTTGGCGATGTCGGACGCGATCTGGCAGGACTGAGCGGCATTGTCGGCAACCACGGAAATGTCCACCCGCGACTTCGGCCCGACCCTGAGTGACAGGATGCAACCGCCATTCACCGTCTGGAGCTGCCGGGCTGCGTGGGAATTGACCTTGCCGTCGGTGACGGTGCCCCCGTTGGCACGGAGTTCATCAATCCCCTGCGTCGCCCGTATGTCGACACCGAAGCTAACCGAGTTGTCGTCGGCCGTTCGGCCATGCCAGCCACATGCACTCGTCGATCCGGACGCCTGGGTGTCGCCAACCTGACCGGGTCCCTGCGCCTTGAACTGAGCAGCCTCCTGAGCCGTGAGCAGGTCACATGGCTTTATCGCGGCCAAGGTCTCGTCCTGACCGGTGGACGCGTTGGCGGAAGAGGTCTGCGAGATCGAGGTACCGCCCGTGCTCGGCACTGGTTGGCCAGGCTGCTCGCTCGAGCAACCGCTCATGAGGGCCAGTCCCAATGCGGCAGTAGCGAACAGGGACGTGTTCTTCAGAGTCGGCATACCTCAGACCTGGATCCCGCGGAACTTCTGCGCTACTTGATCGTCCATTTGTGAATAGTTCTTCTTGGCCTGTTCAAATGCCGCGCGGGCCTGCCGAACGACCTCGATAAGCGACCTGAGCGCCGTACTGTAGGACTGTGCGTCACCAGTTGCGACAAGCTGGGTGTGCTGCGCCACGGCATTCGCGTAGTCACTGTCTCCGAGCTGCGGCGCTTGCCCTGCCCCGTCAGCCGCGCGAAGAACATCCTGACCGATGTCCTCGAACTCGCGAAACACGCGGATGTACTCGTTCGCGCCTTCTTCGCTGATCGCGAAGCCGCCGGAGTTGGCTGAGTCGACCAGCTTCTGGACCTCGGCCGAGGCCGACGCCACCGCGGTAGCGCTGAGCGCGCCGCCGACCGCGGCGCCTATCGCTCCCCCGATACCTGCGGCCGTCTGCGGCTGGCCCGCGTTCGGCACGAAGCCTGTCATCGCTGTCCCCCGTCTCGTCCGGTTACGTCGCGGAGTTTACTGGCGGCCGCCCGGTCGCAACCGCGCTTTCACACAGAAAACAACACTTCGACGCAACCGGAACGAGCAGGGTTCCCGGCGCGCGGACGATCACAGCTCGTACAGGCGCTGCCAGTTCTCCCGGCTGGTCAGCTGCGGCATCGCCCGCTTGTACTGGGCCTGCACCGCCCGGCCTTCCTTGCGCAGCCGGTTGATCGTCCGCAGTCCGTGCTTGCCCAGCTCGAACATGCGGTCGCGATCGTACTTGCGGACCCGCACACCCTCCTGGTTGGCATCGGTCACCACGGCGGTGTCGAACAGCGCCACGTGCCACCAGCTGGCCTCGTCCATCGGGATCGCGCCCAGGCCGAACCGCGAACGGCCGCGCAGCCGGTCGACGATGCGCTTCACCAGCACCAGTCGCTGCAACGCGGGCCGGCCGCCGCCGTTGATGATGCCGATGTCGTTCGACGCGATACCCGGGACCTCGGTCGGGTCGTACCGCTTCGTCTCCGGGTACCTGGCCCGGATCTCCCGGATCTCCTGCATCGCGGCGACCCCGCCGTCCCGCAGGATGTCCGGGCCCTCGAGGAAGTCCTCGACCGCCTTGATCAGGGTGTGCGTCAGGCCGTACTGCATCCCCAGCAGGTACCGGACCAGCTGCGCCGTCAGCACCCGCGCCAGCACGTTCACGTTGAACTCGCTGTGCAGCGCCGCGGTGATGATCGAGTTACGCAGATTGAAGTAGCGGTGCCACTCGTCCCAGTCCTTCCAGTGGAAGTCGGCGTGCCACACGCCCGCACCGGGCAGGGTCACCGTCGGGAAGCCGTGCTCCCGCGCCCGGTAGCTGTACTCGGCGTCGTCCCACTGGAAGAAGAACGGCATCGGGTAGCCGACCTCACGCACGACCTCGTACGGGATCAGGCACGACCACCAGCCGTTGTACCCGGCGTCGAGCCGCCGCTCCTGCTTGTTCGGCTTACCCGTCTCCTCGTCGACCCCGAGCAGGTTCGCCGTGGACAGGCTGTGCTCGACCGGCATCCCCGGTTCGAGCGTGTTCAGCCGCGCATACTCCGCCCCGACGTGCAACTGGTGCGGGTGCAGCAGGTTCAGCATCTGACCGCCGACGATGACCGGGTTCGCGGCGCGGTTGGAGAACGCCGTCATCCGGATCACCAGGTCCGGCTCCAGCAGCACGTCGTCGTCCATGAACAGCACGTTCGCGTGCTCGGTGTCGGTGTGCCCGGCCACCTCGTACAGCCCGCGCGTGAACCCGCCGGCGCCACCGAGGTTCGGCTGGGTGATGTAGTGCAGCTTCTCGCCCAGCGCGGCGGACACCTCGGCGAACCCGTCCCGCGACTCGACCCGGTCGGTGCCCTGGTCGGCGACGTAGATGGCGTCGAGCGTGTCCAGCGACGAGATGTCCCCGGCGAGCGCCTGCAGGTTCTTCAGGCAGTCGTCCGCGCGGTTCATCGTGCAGATGGTGACCGCGGTCGGCCGGATCTTCTCCGGCGGCTCGACGGTCCAGCGCACCCGCTCGGCGGTCAGCTGCTGACCCGCCTCGGTCTCCAGGTCCAGCCACAGCGCGCCGCCGTCGAGGAACTTGTCGAGCTTCAGGTCGAACGAGACCGCGAGCTTCTTGGCGCCGTCGATCTCCTGCGCGGCGACCGTGCGCGGTTCGCCTTCGAAGTCCGACGCGCGCACGGCCACCAGACCGGAGCCGGTGACGACCAGCTCGGCGCGGACCTCACGCACCGTGGTCCACCGCTGCCAGTAGCTGGCGGGGAAGCGACCGAAATAGGTGTTGCCGGAGACCCGTGCGGACTCTTCGAGACTGACGCTGTCGCGCTTGCGGGTGACGACCCCCGCCTGCACCTCGCCGTACAGGTCCTTCGACACGACCGGCGCCGGGCCGGCATAGAGCCCGCGCTGGGTGGTCAGCCGCCCCTGGGGGGTGTGTTCGGAGAACGTGGTCTGCTCCTTGTCCGCGGCCGCGGAGGAGCCGTTGCCCCGCGTCGTGGCCGTCGCGGTCTTACCAGCCATGAGTTCGCTGTCCTCCAGGGATTCGGTCACGCCGGGCAAACTACACGTGAGTTTTTCACACGCTAGGTGGTGGGTTGTTCACGGAACACGACCCACTTGAGCATCACGAAGTTGATCGCGGTCGCCGTGCCCTGGGAGATCACCCACGCCAGCGTGGCCTTCCAGGCGAGGCTGTCCGGCAGCACCACCAGCATCAGCGCGTTCATGCCGACCGCGACGAAGAACGTCACGGTATAGAGCAGCACGAAACTGCCGACCTGACCGGCGCCTTGTTTGCGGCCCGCGGAAAACGTGAATTTCCGGTTAAGGAAATACGCGGTGGTGGTGCCGATGATGAAACTGATCGCCCGCGCCACCGTGTCCCACGGCGCGTGGTCCAGGCCCAGCGCGCGTTCGCCGGTGTACACCCCGAGATCGAGACAAGCACACAAGCCGCCGATGAGAGCGAAGCGCACCAGCTGGCCGAGCAGGCCGGGCGCGGCTTTCGGCGTTTCCGTCGACTCCTGCGGTTCCGTGGACACCACTGCGCACCTCACCGGCATGGGATTTCCAGGACGCGGAAAGTGTAGAAGCGATGCGCCGCAAGCCGCCGATCGGGGATCGTTACCCTGGTTCGGGTGAACGCGACGACTCCCGATTTCCCGACCGAGCGGCGGACACTGACCGGTTGGGGCCGCACGGCTCCGACCACGGCGGACGTGCTCAGCACGCCGGATGTGGAGGTCATCGCCCGCGCGGTGACCCAGGCCGGCGAGCGGGGCGTGATCGCGCGCGGGCTGGGCCGTTCCTACGGCGACCCCGCGCAGAACGCGGGCGGCCTGGTCGTCGACATGACCCCGCTGGACCGCATCCATTCGATCGACCCCGACAGCGGGGTGGTCGATCTCGACGCGGGCGTGAGCCTGGACCAGCTGATGAAGGCGGCGCTGCCGCACGGGCTGTGGGTGCCGGTGCTGCCGGGGACCCGCCAGGTGACCATCGGCGGCGCGATCGCCAACGACATCCACGGCAAGAACCACCACAGCGCGGGCAGTTTCGGCAACCACGTGGTGTCGATGGATCTGATCACCGCGGACGGCCAGGTGCACACGCTGACGCCGGAAGGCCCCGAGGCCGAGCTGTTCTGGGCGACCGTCGCGGGTGTCGGGCTGACCGGGATCATCGTGCGCGCCAAGGTCAAGATGAAGAAGACCGAGAGCGCGTACTTCATCGTGGACGCGGACCGCACGTCGAACCTGGACGAGACGCTGGCCCTGTTCACCGATGGTTCGGACCTCAACTACGACTACTCGATGTCGGTGCCGGACCTCATCAACTCCGACTCGCGGCTGGGCCGCGCCACGTTTTCCCGCGGCTCGCTGGCGAAACTCGACCAGCTGCCGCCGAAACTGCGCGCGGACCCGTTGAAGTTCGACGCGCCGCAGCTGATGACGCTGCCCGACGTGTTCCCGAACGGGCTGGGCAACAAGCTGACTTTCGGGCTGCTCAACAACGTCTGGCAGCGCACCGTGCCGCAGAAGGGCGTGCGCGGGAAGATCCAGAACCTGACGCAGTTCTACCACCCGCTGGACATGCTCAGCGAGTGGAACCGCGCCTACGGCTCCAAGGGTTTCCTGCAGTACCAGTTCTCGATGCCGTTCGGCCGCGAGGACGAGCTGAAGCACCTGTGCCGCCGGATCGCGACCTCGGGTCACTACTCGTTCCTCAACGTGTTCAAGCGGATGGGCGAGGGCAACGCCGCGCCGCTGTCCTGGCCGTCGCCGGGCTGGATGCTCAGCGTGGACTTCCCGATCAAGGCCGGCCTGAGCCGGTTCTGCATCGAACTGGACGACGAGGTGCTGGCCGCCGGTGGCCGGCTGTACACGGCGAAGGACTCGCGCACCACGCCGGAGATGTTCGCGAAGATGTACCCGCGACTCGAAGAGTGGCGCAAGGTCCGGCATTCCGTTGACCCCGAAGGCGTTTTCGCCTCAGACATGAGCCGGAGGCTCGAACTGTGATCGACGCGGTAGGCAACCCCCAGTCGCTTTTGCTGCTCGGCGGCACTTCGGACATCGCGCTCGCGATCGCCGGCAAGTACCTCGCCGAGCGCCCGGCCAGGGTCGTGCTCGCGGCCCGCGCGACCGAGCGCCGCAAGCTCGCCGCGGAGCAGCTGCGCGCGGCCGGCGCCGAAGTGTCCGAAGTGGACTTCGACGCGAAGGACATGGCTTCGCACCCCGGCATGCTGGACCGGGCTTTCGCCGACGGCGACATCGACGTCACGGTCGTCGCGTTCGGTTTGCTCGGCGACGCCGAGGAAATGTGGCAGGACCACGCGAAGGCCGTCGAACTGGCCACGGTGAACTACACGGCCGCGGTGTCGGTCGGGGTGGCGCTGGCGGACAAGCTGAAGAAGCAGGGTCACGGCCAGATCATCGCGCTGTCCTCGGTGGCCGGTGAGCGGGTGCGCCGCTCGAACTTCATGTACGGCTCGACGAAGGCCGGGTTCGACGGGTTCTTCCTCTGCCTCGGCGAAGCGCTCGCCCCGCACGGCGCGAGTGTCACCGTCGTCCGCCCCGGCCAGGTCAGGACGAAGATGACCGAGGGCATCGGCAAGGCGCCGCTGGAGCAGACCGCGGACCAGGTCGCCGAGATCGCGGTGGACGCGGCGCGCAAGGGCAAGGACCTGGTGTGGGCGCCCGCCCAGTTCCGGCTGGTGATGGCCGTGCTGCGGCACATTCCGCGACCGATCTTCCGGAAGCTGCCGATCTGATTCACTTTCCCTTGGGGAGTTCGTGGCTCCGGGAGAGGTTCTCGGCGCGATCCGGCAGGCGACGGCGGTTTCGGTGTGACGGGTTGGCGGCCGGTGCCGGTCGCCGTGCGTGCCGGCGGTTCGGGAAGGGCCGTGGCGGCGACGCCGGAGGTCGAACCGGAGGAATTCGGCGGACCGATCCCGAGGCGTGAATGATGACGGCCGCATCGCAGGCATTCCAGGTGGAACCCGGGGCGCCTACACGGGCCGCAGCGTGCCGCCGCCGCAGGCGATCCAGCTAGATTTCGCCGACGGGTCAACGCTGCTGCTGCGTGATCCGATGGCGGCGGCCCGCGTCGCGCGTCACTGACCGGTTACTGGCTCAGCCAGTAGCCGAACGAGTTGTAGATCGGGTATGGGTTCAGCAGCGGCCTCGGCTGGGTGATCTCGATGCGTGCGGTCGGCCCGGTGATCAGCGAGCCCGGGATCGTGTAGGTGTAGGTCGCCCAGCCGCCGCGATCGGGTTCGCGTGTCCAGGTGCCCGCCGGTTTGCCGTCGACCAGCACCGACATGTCCGGCACGATCTTGTTCATCGCGGTGCGTGCGGTGATCGTCAGCGGCCGGCCCGGTTCCAGGTTGTGCGCGGTGAACGCCTCGCCGCCGGCGATGGTGCGGCCGCTGTCGACGACGTCGCCGACCCGCGCGACGATGCTCAGCGGCTGCATGCCGACCTCCGCCATCAGCGGTTCGTACCCGTGCGCCGCCTCGTTGCGCATATCGCCGACGTTGACGTAATCGCGCAGTTCACCCGGAACACGCTGGAGGTCACCGCTGCCGGCGAGTGTCCAGTCCGCGCGCCACACGTCGAGCTCGTCGAACGGCACGATGAGGTTGCCGCCGATGTCCCGCGGCGTCTGCACCTTGAACTCCTGCACCGGTTCCGGGTCCAGGATGCCGACCTGCCGCAGCATGTCCATCGACACGCCGGGGCCGGTGTCGTACGTCGCGAAGTAGGCCGGTCGCTGACTCGGTGGCAGCTGCCGCAGCGCCTCGTACAGCGAGCCGATGCCGTTGTTCGACGGCTCGGCCAGCCCGTTGGTGCCGAGGCCGATCAGGTCGATGACGTGGTGCTTGCCGAAGTACGCGACCGCGCCGACGTCCTTCACCGCGACGCTCACCCCCGGCGGCAGGTTGCCGCTGACCCAGGCACCGACCGAAACGTCGGTGTCGCGGATCGTCTCGGCGTCGCGGCCGAACCGGACGATCCAGGTCGGCAGGGCGACCAGCGAGAACACGAGCACGATCGCGAGCCCGCCGTGCAGCGTGGCCCGGCGCGCCGGATGCGGCACCGCCCGCGTGATGCCGTAGGCGCCGGCCACCGCGAACAGCAGGATCAGCGGCAGGAAAGGCTGTTCGTAGCGCAGGTTGTGCACCAGCACGGTGTTCAAAGTGGACACTGACACCAGCACCGCGAGCAGCCCGGCGACGAGCGCCACGAACACCGGCTGCCACGCCCGCCGCACCATGATCAGGTAGACCGCGCCGGCGAAGAACAGCAGCAGCGCACCCGGGAAAGCGAAGTCTCCGTTGGTGAAACCGAGGAAGATGCCGGCGACCTTGCGCAGGTTGTCCGTGGTGCGGTCGACGAACTCGCCGAAGTAGAACATCGGCCGGTCGTGCAGCAGCGACTTGGCCTGGATGCCGTTGGCCGACGTGGTGCCGGTGGCGATCGTGTAGAACACCAGCTGCGCCACCCCGGCGAGCAGCGGGAGCAACGTCCACGGCCAGCGCGCGAGAGTCCGCACGAGACCGGTCGTGCGGCGCTGCGTCCACAGGATCCACCAGGACGCGAGCGTCAGGACGGCCGCGAAGATCAGCCCTTCCGGCCGGACGATCGCGAGCAGCACGCCGACGAGCGGGGTGAACAGGAACAGCCCGCTGGGCACCTCGTGCACGAACACCAGCACCGTCGAGACGACGAGCAGCATCGTCAGGCCGACTTCCATCCCGCTGCTGCTGCCCCACAGCACCGGCCCGCTGACCGCGAGCAGCACCCCGGTCCACGCGCCGACCGAGCGCGCCACGAGCCGCGAGCCGAGCCGATACACCAGCGCGGCGCTGATCGCGAAGCACAGCAGGTTGAAACCCATCGCGAAGGCGAGGAACCACGGGCCATGGAACCCGATCGCATACGCCGCCCCGAGGACCAGCGCGTACAGGAAGCTGCTGGCGCCGGTGCTGATCGGGTCGCCGGTGTTGTACTGGAAGAAGTGCCCCAGCCCGATCTGCCGCCCGTACTGCAGATGGATGTACACGTCGTCGAGCGGCCCGATGAGCTTGCCCTGGTTCGCGGCGAGATCGGAGATGATGAACAGCGCGCCGAGGAGCAGCGCGAGACCGCCGATCAGCCACGGGTACGGATCGCGCTTCCTGGCGCTCGCGGCTCGGCGGATTTCGCTGGTCTCGCGGGTTGCGTTCAGCACTTCGATCACACGGAACTGTACGTTCCCGGCTCAGCCCGGGTTGCCCGCACCCCGTACCCAGGCGTTGAACAGCAGGTCACGGTGCAGCTCGCGGTATCGGGCGAGTTCTCCGATATGCACCGTTTTCGCCCACGTGCCGGCGTCGGTCTGCACGAACCCGTCGCGCGGCATCGCGGCCATGTCGTCGCCGAGGTAGTACAGGCCGGTCGCGCCGTCCTCGCCGATGCTGATCACCTGGCACTGGTGCCCGCGGTAGTCGGCGACGGTGGTCACCTCGGCGAGCCGGTCGCAGCGCGCCAGCGGAACCGTCGCCAGCCATTGGCCGTCCTGCTCGGCGAACAGTTCCGGGTCCGGATTTTCCGTTTGGCGCGAGAAAAGCGTGACGGCGTCTTCGCGCGGGTACGAGCTCGCCTGGTACTCGCGGCCGTCGACGGTCGCGAGGATGCCCGAGCGTGGACGCTGGTAGGTCATCGCACGTGCCCCCAGCCGAACGCCTCACCGCGGTAGACGGCGATCGTCTTCCGCACCGGGTACTGGACGATCTGGGCTCCCGCCGGAATCGGGCCGAACCGCCGCCAGCGTTCGGGCACCCCGGTGTCCGGGTCGGCGGTCAGGCCGGTGCCGGTGTACGGCCACGGCCGGACCTCGCGGCGGAACGTGTTCGGATCCACCCCGGCGCGTTCCGCGGCCTGTGCCATGGCCGCGGCGACGAGTTCCACTTCGGCGTGATCCGGCGGGAAACCCTGCTCGGGATAGGGCTGAGACGGCGCGCCGAGCGGGGTCACGTACTGCGCCGGGTCGACCGCCGGGAACTCCAGCGTGTGCAGTGCCGGCTGGTCGGAATGAAACGGGCTGTGCGGATAGTCCAGTCGCAGCGCCCGCACGAAGTCCGCCGGCGCGCGCAGTTCCGCGCAGTCCTGCTTGCGGACGACGGTGCCGCCGACGAGCCGGTAGTCGAACGGCGGCGCCTGGCCCCACACACCGGGCGAAACCTCGTGCCGCAGGTATCGCGCACCGCTGCCGGGGCGCAGGACCTTGAGCATGATCGTGCCGGGCTCGATCACCACGACCCGCTGCACGCGCGCCACCAGCTCACGTTCCTGGTCGCTCAGGCGACCCGACCCGGGGATCACGGCGCCTCCCCGAAGGTCTGGACCCGCCAGTCGTCGAACAGCAGGTCCCACTGTTCCTCGTGGTAGTCGTACAACTCGGTGCTCGGCACGGTCCGCCGGAACGTGCCGCGGTCGTGCTGCTCGAAACCGTTGCGCTGGGCCCAGTCCTGATCGGTACCCGCGTAGATCAGCTCGGCGGACTCGCCGGTCAGACCGTCCACATAGCACCGATGACCGAAGAACCTCGCGTACGGCGAAATCCGGAACACCCGGTCGCACTCGCCGGCGGGCACCTGGGCGACCCACAGCTCGTGCGTCTCCTGCCACGTGAACAGGCCGGGATCCGGATTCTCGGGCGCGGCAAGGGAAATGAACGCGACGCGCTTGCCCGAGTTGTACCGCGCGGGATAGGTACGACCATTGATCGTGGCGTGCACGCCATGGCGATGCGGCTGGTACGCCATCACAGCCTCACCCACTTGCCGATCGTCTCGTCGAACCGTGCCACCGGGAGCTTGTCCCCGGCGGCCGTGTACTTGTACATCATGTCACCGTCTTCGAAGTCCTTCCGGTCGGTCATGGTGCGCTCGGGCACGCCCATGTCCTTGTCCGCGGTGACGCCGATGCCGCTGTAGGGCCACTCGGAGTTGTTCCGGTAGTAACCGTTCGGGTCAACGCCCGCGGTGCGCGCGCCGGTGATCATGTCGTCGCTCGCCCTGGTCACGGCGGGATCGCTGGCGTCGAGCCCGCTCGCACCGCCGTGCGGCGCGCCGAACGGGATCTGGTAGTTGTCCGGCGAACCGGCGCGGAACTCGATCACGTGTACCTCGGGCATCCCGCTCGTGTACGGAGTTCCCCCGTAGTCCAGCCGGTTTCCCCGGATCAGATCGTCCGGAGTGGACATATGGGTCGCGTCCTGCTGACGGGCGACGAACCCGCCGACCTGGCCGTAGCTGCCGTCGAGGTACTTGGGGACATCGCCCGGCGGGATCACCTTCTGCATCCGGGTGCCAGGCGAGATCGTGACCAGTTTCTGCGCCTGGGCAACGAGTTCGCGCTCGCGCTGGGTCAGCTGTCCCGATCCGGCAACCTCGCCGGGACGCGGATCGTCGGACATCTTCTTGAACGCGGTGTCGAGTTCGCGCTGCTCACTCGGGCTGAACTGGCTCTTGATCTCGTCGCGCCACGAGCGTGGCGCGGCGGCACCGGATGGCGTGGTCGACGGCGGAGTGCCACCACCGGCGGCCGGCTTACCGTCCACATCGGACTTGAGTTTGGCGAGCTTGTCCGCGCTGGCGCGTTCCCTGCCCTGGATGGCTTCCCGGGCCGTCTTCGTCTGCGTCCGCGCACCGTCGACGGCCTCGCTCGCCTTCGCGACCTGCTGCTTCGCCTTGTCCAGTGCGGTGTTGAGGGTGCCGGTCATCGTGCTGCCGACGATACCCATCGACTGCGCACCGAAGTTCGTGCCGGCCACCCGCTGCCCCGCCGAGTCGACCCTGGCGCGGGTCGCGTCGATCCGGCCCTCCATGGTGCCGAGCTGCTCCGGGTCGAATCGGAACCCTTTGCCTCCACCGCCACTCGGCGGCGGCGAGCCGCTTTCCTTTGTGTGGTGCGGAGTTTCCGGCGATGACGTGCTTGTGTGGTGCGGGGTGGACGGGTGCGGGTGGCGCGCCATCACGCCCCCGCCGGATACGGCTGCACGGTCTGGTAGGCGCCGAGCGCGAGCCCGCCGGCGGTGGAGAACCGGTCCAGACCCTTGGTGATCTTCTCCATCGCCTCGGCGAGCTTCGCGAGCCTGCTGCCCTGCCGCGCGAACGCCTGCAGCAGCTTGCTGATCTTGCCCGCGATCTTCGACGCCGTTGCCGCCGCCCGCGCGCCCGCGACCCCGCAGAACGCGGCGATCGAACTGCCGAACGTCACCACCGCCGAGGCCGCCGCGATGAGCGCGTCCCGGATCAGCTCGGAGATCACCGAGGCGATCAGCCCATACACGATCTCGCGCAGCGTGCAGACCAGCATCCCGGACACCGCGGCGACGGTGGCCGTGCCGTCGAGCGTCTTGCCGAGCGACTCCAGCTCGTCGCCGAGCTGGTGCATCGATCCCCGGTACGCCTCAGCGGTGTCGCCCGACCAGTCCCCGACCGTGCCGACGTCCTGGCGGTGCTCGCCGGCGAGCTGGTGCATCTCCGCCGCGGCGGACTTGAGCTGGTCGACGTTCGCGTTGATCTCGTCCGGGTTGCCGAGCAGCGCGTCGAGCGGTTCGCGCAGGAAGCTGATGTGCTGCAACAACCAGCCGACCCCCGCGTTGAGCACCGTGCCGAGCGGATCGGCCAGCGCCGCGACGGTGTCGACGACCGCGCCCGCCGCGTTGATCGACACGTCGAGCGCCTTCATGCCTTCGGACTCGGAATCGCTGGTGATCGAGTCGACCAGGCCGGCGTAGGAGTCGACGATTCCCGTACCGGCGGTGGCTGAAGTCATCGCGGCTCCCGGTCAGTCTCGGCGCAGGTACGAGTTGTCACCGAAGTCCTCGTCCTCGTCGCGTGACGGCCGGGTGCGGCGGGGACGGGACTGCGGTTGCTGGGCTGGCTGCTGGATCGGACGCGGCGGCGGGGCCTGCGGTTCCACGGTGTCGGTGAACCGGTAGGTCGGAGCCGACGGCTCCTCCGGCGGCTCGGGCTCTTCCGGCGGGATGTAGCCGGTGACCATCTCCATCGCCTCGGAATCGGCGCCCAGCGGCGCGAACGCCTCCGCCACGTGCACCGCGGCGGCCCGCTGCGCCTTGCGGGCGAGCCGGAGGATCTCCTGCGCCAGCTTGGTGTCGGGCAGCCGCAGGTCCGTTAGCGCGCCGTTGGGCGCGACGGTGACCGCGATCGAACCGTCTTTCGAAGATTCGGTGGCCCCGGCGGCCTGCAGGTTCTCCTGGAACTCCGCGGCCTTCGCCCGCACATCGGCGACCCTGGACTCGAAGTTCGCGAGCCACTCTTCCGGCGACATGCGCCAGAGATTACCTGGTGAAAAGCGAACTACGTACCGTTCGCCGGTTCACGGGACAGACGCCACTTCTCGAAGTCCAGATCCGCCTGGTGTTCCTGGTATCTCGCCAGGTCGTAGATGTGCACGGTCTTGGCCCACCGCCCGGTCTCGTCCGGTGTGAAGCCGTCGGCCTCGGCGCGCCCATGGTCCGTGCCGAGGTAGTACAGGCCAACGGAACCGTTCGCCGAGATGCCCGCGATCTCGCACGGGTGCCCGAAGTACTCGGCGCGGGTGGTGACCTCGACGGTCCGGCCGTCTTCGGTCTGCAGCACACCCGAACGGGGCCGGCCGTCGACGATCGCGGGCACGCCGTTGGCCCAGCCGCCGGCGAGCGGCATCCCGTCCACGGGCCGCGCGAAATGCGCCGCCCGCCAGCGCAGGAACAGCAGATCGACCTGTTTCTCGTAGTAGTCGCGCAGGTCACGCAGGTCGACGGTCTTGAAGTACTCGTACTTGTTCTCGTGCACGAAACCGTTGGCGGTGGCCCATTCCCCGTCCCACTCGGCTTCCATCAGCCGCGCGTTGCCGGTCTCGTCCATGTCGTCGACCAGCACGACGTGACCACGGTAGGTGGCGTAGACCTGTATCGAGACGATCCGGTCACACTTTTCGACCGGGACCGGCTCGCCCGACCGCAGGTGGGCGAATTTTTCGCCGACCGCGTACGAAACCGGCCGCGCCTTCCCGTCGAAGACGGCGAATACACCGTGCCGGTAACTCGGGTAACTCATTTCTGGGATTTTACCAATCCGACCAGAATCAGCGAATTGGGTCCAGTATGAAGTGACCGACACCTTTTGCCACCGAGAAAACCTGCCACGGACCGGGTCCTGGCTCGTAACGCAGCTGGTAGTCGAGCCGCACGGGGTGCTTCGACCAATCGAAATACCGGTAGTTGAGCCGGAAGAGCCAGGCCGTGACCGGGTCCGCCTGGTCGATTCGCTGCAAGATCTGGGGCCCGAGTAGGCCCTGGTCGGAAAACCCGTCGATCAGCCGGCAGTCGCAGAAGTAGGCGATCGTGCCGATCTCGCCGGGTGAACCCACCGCCGCGCCGGGCGGGATCCGGGTGGCGAGCTCCTGGCCGACGCGGGCGTAGTCCGTTGCGCTCGCCCAGTTTCCGAAAAACGGCGGCGCGTCCCACGGCAGCCCGCGCCCGGCGAACGCCGGTGCGTAACCGAAGACGAGCAGCCCGGCGAGCACCACGGCGACGGCGTGCGGGATCCGGGGCAGGCCGACGCCCACGGCCGCCACCCCGAGCGAGACCACCGGCGGCACGTAGTACCAGTGATATGCCGGGACGTCCAGCAGCGAATACACCGCGAAGTAGGCGATCCCGCCGAGCCCGAGCCCGATGAACGGGTCGAGCCGCCGTTTGACCACCAGGCTCACGACCACCGCCAGCACACCGAGTTCCGCGGGCGCGAAGGTGAGCATCGCCATCGGGTCCCCGCCCCACATCTGCTGGAACCCGACCTCGAGATACGTGCTGCCGTCAAAAGATTTCTGCAGCTGCTTGATGACCAGCGTGTCCGGCAGGGCGGAGCCGAAGTAGAACCAGCTGAACACGAACCACGGCAACGCGACGAGCACGCAGCAGCCCAGCGCGCGCAGGGCGTGCCGCCGGATTTCGGCCGAACAGAGCCCGATCAGCAGCACGAACACGATCAGATCGAGCCGGACCAGCAGCGCGAGACCCGCGATGACGCCGAACACGACCGGCCGGTCGGCGAACGACACCAGCAGCACCAGCACCGTGCCGATCAGCAGGACTTCCATACCCAGCGCGGAAAGCAGCAGCGGGTTGAGCAGGATCAACGCGGTCCCGATGGCAGCGGCGGCCGGATGTATCCGCATTCGGGCAAAGGCCCAGCCGAGTACCGCACTCACCCCGACATGGACGATGCCCAGCGCGACGATCGGGTGCGCCGAACCGGAGATCCGGGTCAGGAACGTGACGAACCCGAGCAGCGCGACGTTCAGCGGCGAGGTCGCGGTGTTCGACGTCATCCCGGGGACCAGCGCCCATTCGCCGCGGACGGCGAGATTCCGGGCGTAGTCGAGGGTGATGAAGGCGTCGTCGGTGAGACTGTCCTTGACGACCAGGAAGGTCAGCGCGGACACCAGTGCGGCAGCGGCCGGTAGCCACCGGGTTGTTCTCACCAGGACATTGTCACCGCTGAGCGACCACAGTAAACGGACCGACATTCCGGTGCACGAATCGCGGCGAGTCGAACAGCGCCGGATCGAAGTCCACCTTCTCCACCGCCACCGGTGAGGCCTGCGGGAACGAGTCCGACGCGAGGTACGCCGCGAACTTGCCCTCGTCGTTGCGGAACACGAAGACGTTCGGCGCGGAGTACGGGCTCGCCGCGAGCCGCTCGACCAGCTCGGCGGAGTTCGCCGACGTAGACCAGTACTTGATCTCGCCGTTGCGCTTGGTGTACTCGGCCAGCGGGTTCGCGTACTGCGGGGTGGTCTGCTGGAAACCCCAGTACGGCGCGAAGGACAGCAGCCGGTCGTACGCCGAGAGCACGATGTTCTGCGTTTGCGGGCGGCCGGACAGCTGGTCGATCGTGCTGATCAGCGCGCCGGTCCACGCGCCGTCCTGGCTCAGGTCGTGCTGGCCCTTGGCGTTGTACCCGTCGGCGTAGTAGTCCGACTCGGCGGTCTGGACCAATCCGCTCGTCGTCTTGACGCTGGACTGGGCGAGCGACACCGCCGCGACGAACGCGAGCACGAACCCGGTGACCAGCACCGCCCGCCCGTCGCGGAACATCCGCGGCACGAGCCGCAGCAGGTCGACCGCCGCGAAAACGCCCGCGACGGCGAAGATCGTGTCGACCGTGACGATGAAACGGAACGGCAGCAGCGTCGTGTGCGCCAGCAGCGCGAGCGTGGAAACCCCGAACCAGAGGTAGATCACCGCGGCGACGGTCAGCAGCGAGAACGCGATCGGGCTCCGGCGCGCCCGCAGCAGCAGCCAGATCAGCCCGGCCAGGCACAGCACGCCGAACAGGCTCGTCGGCTCGAACGGGGTCGGGAAGTTGGCGCTCGACTCGGGCAGGAAATGCGCGGCGACGTTCGGCTCGCCCAGGCCGCCGCCCAGGATGAACGGACCCCAGGTGACCAGCGACAACACCAGCGTCACCAGGCCGATGACGACCAGCCGCAGGAAGAGCCGCCGGACCGTCGCGCCGGCGGGTTCGCCGCGGCGGATGTCCAGAACCCCGGCAACGATCGCGAGCACCACCACGACCACGACGCCGAGCGCCAGGTGCAGGGTGTAGGTGATTCCGGAGAAGCCCAGGAACAGGCCGATCAGCACGAGCGTCCACGCCGGGACGCGGCCGCGGCGGCGGAACACCAGCCAGGCGAGCACGGCGATCGGCGCCAGCCAGGCCGACGTCGGCCACGCGTACGGCTCGTCGATCGCGGCCGAGAGCAGGCCGGCGAGCACGGTCGCGATGGAGGCGAGCAGCGCGAGCCGGCGGCTCACGACCAGGCTCCACAGCACGAAGGCGACCACGGAGGCGAGCGCGATCCACAGGATCGAGTACGGCTTGTAGGCGGCCCAGCCGTCCCAGCCGAGCAGGTTCGCGAACCGGCCGCCGAGCCAGAACCAGCCGCCCGGGTAATACGGCGCGATGCCGTGGTAGTTCATGTCCGCGAGCGAACTGCCCGCGGTCATCCGCTCTATGTACTGGAGGCGGAAGGTGTTGTCGACGGACGAGCCGCCGAGGAAGAACCGGGTGGCCTGCAGCGGGATGGCCAGCAGCAGCGTCGCGAACGCGGACAGTGCCGTCCCCGCGCCCGCGAGCTTCAGCCAGGACGGCCAGCGTGCCGCCCAGCCCGAGGCCAGCAGCACGAACAGCACCAGCAGGATCACCGCGCAGGCCAGGTTGACCAGCGCGTTCGGCACGTACGTGCCCGGGTCGGTGCCGATCCGGCTCGCCGCGAACTGCAGCACCAGGCTGACCAGCACGGCGAGCACACTGCCGAGCACCAGTTCGACGACCGTACGGCCGAGGGAGAGCCGGGTGAGCGGCGGTTCCTCCGGCGCGGGCGCCGTATCCGTCTCGGCGCGCCGCGCCAGCGTCGTCGTCACAGGTAGAACGTCACCGCGAGCGTGGCGACCCACAACACACCCAGGATCTGCAGCACGCGGTCCTTGAGCACGATCTCCTCGGGCTCACCGGCCGTGCCGCCGTCCACGTCCACCGCGTACCGCAGCACCGCGATGACGAACGGCACCATCGAGATCAGCGGCCAGATCGAGCCGTGCGCGCCCTCGCGGAGGGTGAACGCCCACAGCGAGTACGACATGATCAGGATCGCCGCCGCGGTCGCCCACACGAAGCGCAGGTAGCTGGCCGAGTACTTCTTCAGCGAGGACCGGATCTTGGCGCCGGTCCGCTCGAACAGCATGATCTCGGCGTAACGCTTGCCGGCCACCATGAACAGCGAGCCGAACGCGGTCACCAGCAGGAACCACTGCGACAGCGCGATCCCGGCGGCGACACCACCGGCCATCGCGCGCATCAGGAAGCCGGAGCCCACGATCGCGAGGTCGACCACCGGCTGGTGCTTGAGCCCGAAGCAGTAGCCCAGCTGCACCGCCTCGTAGACGCCCAGCACGATCGCCAGCTGCGGGCTGGCCAGGAAGGACAGCCCCAGGCCGGCCGCGAAGAAGATCACCGCGCTGACGTAGGCCAGCGGGACCGGGACGATCCCGGCGGCGATCGGCCGGTTGCGCTTCGTCGGATGCGCCTTGTCCGCCTCGACGTCGATCGCGTCGTTGATCAGGTAGACCGAGGACGCGACGAGTGAGAAGGCGACGAACGCGATCAGTGCGTCGAGCAGCACCCCGCCGTTGGTGATCTGCGCCGCGGTGAACGGCGCGACGAAGACGAGCACGTTCTTCGCCCACTGACGCGGCCGTGCGGTCTTCAGCACGCCCAGCGCCATCCGGACCGGGCCCCGCGTGGCGGTGGTCTCCGGCTTGGTCTCCGGTTTGGTGTCGGTGTCCGGTTCGGCTGCCGGCGTGACGTCCACGCCGGCCTCGTTCACTGATTTGGTCACGAACGCTTTCCCTAACCCTGTTTGCGGATGATCCTGCGCAGCAGACCGCCGAACACGCCACCGAGGGCGGCTCCGGCGAGCACGTCGGTCGGGTAGTGCACCCCGAGCACGAGCCTGGAGGCCAGCATCGGCGGCACCAGGGCGGGAACCAGGTTACGCCCGGTCAGTCCGGAGTAGAGCACCGCCGCCGCCGTAGTGGAGGTGGCATGGGACGATGGGAAGCTCAGCCTGCTCGGGGTGCCGACCAGAACCTCGACGTCCGGATGCTCCGGCCGCGGGCGGCGAACCACCCGCTTGACCGCGATCGACGCGCCGTGTGCCGCCGCGACCCCGCCCGCCGCGACCAGCCAGTCCTTACGGCGCTTGCGGTCCACCGCGGCGCCCACCAGCCCGGCGGCGAGCCAGCCGATGGCGTGCTCACCGAAGTGCGACATGCCGCGCGCGGCCTTGACCGTCTCCGGCCGCTTCAGCGTGCGCTGCACCCTGGCGAGGATGTCGCCCTCGGTGATCCGCGCCTTGCCCTTCTCAAGCATCGATGCTCCCGTCGAGCGGTGCCCCGTCGGTCAGGTGCGGGGCGATCTTGTTGTCGAACACCGACAGCGCCGACCCGATGGCCATGTGCATGTCCAGGTACTTGTAGGTACCGAGGCGGCCACCGAAGACGACGTTGCGCTCGGCCGCTTCCTGCTTGGCCAGCTCGCGATACTGCTCGAGCTTCTCCCGGTTCTCCGGCGTGCTGATCGGGTAGTAAGGCTCGTCGTCTTCTTTGGCGAACCGGGAGTACTCGCGGACGATGACCGTCTTGTCCGTCGGGTATTCGCGTTCCGGGTGGAAGTGGCGGAACTCGTGGATCCGGGTGTACGGGACCTCTTCGTCGTTGTAGTTCATGACGGAGGTGCCCTGGAAGTCCCCGACCGGCAGGACCTCCTGCTCGAAGTCCAGGGTGCGCCAGCCGAGCCGGCCCGCGGAGTAGTCGAAGTAGCGGTCCAGCGGCCCGGTGTAGACGGTCGGGGTGCCGGCCGGGATCAGCGCGCGGACGTCGAAGTAGTCGACGTTCACCCGCACCTCGATGTTCTCGTGCTCGGCCATCTTCTCCAGCCACGCGGTGTAGCCGTCGACCGGCAGGCCCTCGTAGGTGTCGTTGAAGTACCGGTTGTTGAAGGTGTAGCGCACCGGCAGCCGGGTGATGATCGAGGCGGCCAGCTCCTTCGGGTCGGTCTGCCACTGCTTGGCGTTGTACCCGCGGACGAACGCCTCGTAGAGCGGGCGCCCGATCAGCGAGATCGCCTTCTCTTCGAGGTTCTGCGCGTCCTTGGTGTCGATTTCGCTCGACTGCTCGGCGATCAGCGCCTTCGCCTCGTCCGGCGTGTAGGACTTGCCGAAGAACTGGTTGATCAGGCCCAGGTTCAGCGGGAACGAGTACACCTGGCCGGAATACTTCGCGAAGACCCGGTGCTGGTAGTTCGTGAACTCGGTGAACTGGTTCACGTAGTCCCACACCCGCTTGTTCGAGGTGTGGAACAGGTGCGCGCCGTAGCGGTGCACCTCGATCCCGGTCTCGGGCTCGGCCTCGGAGTACGCGTTGCCGCCGATATGCGCGCGCCGTTCCAGGACGAGCACCTTCTTGCCGAGCTGCGTGGCGGCGCGCTCGGCCACGGTCAGCCCGAAGAAGCCGGAGCCGACCACGATCAGGTCATACCCGGTGAAATCGGCCTCGGAAAAGTCAGTGCGGTTCGTGTGCTCGCTCACGGGCGTCGAGGGTACCCACGCTACGCAGTGCTATCGAACCGGCCGCTGGTTAAGCCGTGTCGCGCAGGTTCGGCAATACGTCCGACACTACTTGTTCAAGCACCGTTTCCCGGCCCGCATACGGGCCGCTGGAGCGGGGCCAGTGCGTGACGATATCGGTGAAACCCAGCTCGGCGGCCCGGCCCGCGGCGTCGGTGAACGCGTCTGCGCTGGTCAGGGAGAACACCGGGGCGGCGTCGAGGCTGAGATAGCGGTGCACGCCGCCGCGCCCGGTCTCGTCGAGGATCTGCTCGAATCGCTTCGCCAGGGCACCGACGCCCTGCCACCACTCGTCCAGCGTCTCGGCGGGCTGCCCGCTGGTGACCCAGCCGCCGCCGAATCGTGCCGCTAGCTTCATGTTCCGGGGCCCGTTCGCCGCGATCAGGAAAGGAATCCGCGGGCGTTGCACCGGTCCGGGCAGGTTGCGGGCGCCGACCGCCCGGTAGTACTCGCCGGAGTAGTCGAACTTGTCCGTCCTGAGCAGGCCGTCGAGCGCCTCGACGAACTCCGCGAGCCGGTCGGAGCGCTCCTTCGCGGTCGGCTCGCCGCCGCCCATGACGAGGTTGTCGTAGCCGAGGCTGCCCGCGCCGATGCCCAGCAGCAGGCGGCCGTCGGCGATGTCGTCCAGGGTTGTCAGCTCGCGCATGAACGGCACCGGGTGCCGGAAGACGGGCGAGGCGACGAAGGTGCCGAGGCGGATGGTGGAGGTGACGGTCGCGGCGGCGGTGAGGGTCGGCACGGCGCTGAACCACGGGCCGTCCACGAGTGATCTCCAGCCCAGGTGGTCATAGGTCCAGGCGTGGTCGAAGCCGTACTCCTCGGCCGCCCGCCACTTGGGCTCGGCGGCCCACCACCGGTCCTCGGGGAGAATCACAATGCCTACGCGCACTGGGCAACGCTATCGGGCATCGGCGGCAAAGGGACAATGGCGGGTGTGGAGCAACCCCTGCTGATCGCCTCCGACGTGGACGGCACCCTGCTGGACACCTACGAACGGCTGTCCCCGCGCACGCTGGCCGTTGTCCGCCGGGTGACCGCGGCGGGGGTGCCGATCGTGCTGGCCAGCGGGCGGCCGCCGCGCTGGATCCCGTCCGTCGCGAACGCCGCCGGCCTGACCGGTTACGCCGTGTGCGCCAACGGTGCCGTGCTGTACGACATCGGCGCGGACCGGGTCGTCGCGGTGAACGGGCTGCTCGAGCCGATGGTGCTGCGCACCGTGGTGGCCGAGGTCGAAAAGGCGCTGCCGGGCTGCGGGTTCGCCGCCGAGCGGATCGGCAAGCGGGCGCTCGACCCGGAGCTCCACAACCTGGTGATCGAGGACGGCTACCAGAACCCGTGGGGCGACGGCGAAGGCGTGCGGGTGGCGCGGGGCGAGATCATCGGCCGTCCGGCGATGAAACTGCTGGTCAGCAGGCCGGGGATGACGTCGGACGAGATGGCGGAGGCGGCCGGCGCGGTGCTGGACTCGGCGGTGGACATCACGTTCTCGGCGGGCTCGGGGCTGATCGAGATCTCCGCGCACGGGATCACCAAGGCGTCCGGGCTGGCGGAGGTCGCCGAGCGGCTCGACGTGCCGGCCGAGCGGGTCATCGCGTTCGGGGACATGCCCAACGACGTGGCGATGCTGCGGTGGGCCGGGCACGGGGTGGCGATGGCCAACGCGCACCCGGCCGTCCGCGCGGCGGCCGACGAGATCACCGGGCCGAACACCGAAGACGGCGTGGCCCAGGTGCTCGAACGCTGGTTCTGACCCGGGGTCAGGGGCAGGGGACGTAGGACAGCCGCGGGTCCTGGTCGAGGCGCTTGATCAGAGCCGTCGCCTGGTCCTCTCGCGGGTACACGGTGACCCACTCGTGCGCGCCCTGGCGCAGGAACGTCGCGACGGCGTAGAGGCCGGCGTAGGCGGGATCGAGGTCGCACTGCTGCCGGGCCGAATAGCCGAGGCCGGTGATCGTGAGCGCGGGTTCCTGCAGGCTCACGACGAACTCGTAGTCCTCGTCGTCGCGGTGCGGGGTGACGACGGTCAGCCGCGTCCCCACGCCGTACGCGAGCGCGCCGCCGCCGCCGGTGCTGATGATCGAGCCGGGCGGCAGGCGGGTGGCGAGCCAGTCGCTGATCTCCGCCGTCTCGGCCAGCCGCGACCGCCAGTCGAGCACGCCCGGCCGCTGGTAGGCGGCGAACGGAAAGCTCACCGCGCACAGCAGCAACGCCACGACCGGCGCCCAGCGGCGAGTCGCCCGCGGGGTCGGCGACGGCTTGCGGTGCTGTTCGAGCAGGCGCCCTACGACGACCGCGGCGAGCGTCGCCCCGAGGAACGCGTACGCCGGGAACGACGCGTGCAGGGCGGGCCAGCCCGACAGCTTCTCGTAGTAGGTGGTGCGCCAGACCAGCCAGGGCACCACGAGCACCAACGCGCCGAGCAGGTACCCGACCGGCGCCCACCAGGTCGACCGCCGCCGCGCGGCGCCGAGCACCAGCCACAGCACGGCCGCACCCGCGAGGATCAGACCATCGGGCCGGGTCATCACGGCCAGCGCGGTGAGCACCCCGGCCGCGAGCGGATGCCGCGTCGTCAGCGCGTACCCGACCGCGAGCACCAGCAGCACGAACAGCGGCGTCTCGGTGCCCGCGCATTCGTACGCCGCCAGACCGCTGACCGCCGCGGTGAGCACCGCCGCGAGCCTGCTGAACCGGCCGGCCAGCAGCACGCAGCCCAGCGCGCACGCGGAGCTGAGTACGACGGCACCGGTGACGATGTCGGCCCCGAACAGCGCCTTCGGCAGCGTGACCAGGACCAGCCAGGCGAAGTTGGTGTAGCCCTCGACGTACTCGCCGATGTTGAACACCGCGCCGTGCCCGGCCGCGATGTTCGCCGCGTAGCGGAAGGTCAGGAACGCGCTGTCCGGGACGGTGCTGAAGATGAGCTGCTGCAGCAGGGCGAACGCGAGCGCCAGCAGGGGCACCCCGGTCCGCCCGAACCGTGGCCACGCACAGAGAACGACCGCCGCCAGCGCGAACCAGACGGCGACCGCGACGATCACCATTCTTTTCCCGGGCCCCCTCCGCCGCCTCCCTTGCAGAAAGTATCGTGCGTGCGCGGAAATCGTTTCTGGAATTCGGGGCGGGATTTTGCTGACCATCGCGGGGTACCTGCTGGTGATCTTCGGGCCGGGCGCCGTGATCGGCGCGCTCGCCGGTGCCCGTGGCTGGCTGCTGCCCGGGCTCGCGCCGTTGCTCACCTATTGCGTCGCGGGCCTCGCCGGGCCCTGGTACGCGACGATCGGGGTGCCGTTCAACTGGCCGAGTTTCCTGGTCGCGGTGGTCGTCTTCGCCGGTATCGCGTTCGTCGTGCGGCGCCCGGCCGAGCGCGAGCACCACTGGGACTGGCGCGGGCAGGTCGCGGTCGGCGCGTGCGTGGTGTTCGCGGCCGCCGTGGGCGCGCGCACGGTTCTGCGCGGAATGGGCGGGATCACCGCTATTCCCCAGGGATTCGATGCCGTTTACCACGCCAACGGAATTCGGTACATCGCCGAAACGGGTGACGGCAGCCTCACCGGAATGGGCAAGCTGAATTGGTATCCGGAAGGCCTTTTCTACCCGAACAGCTATCACCTCGTCGGCTCGCTTGCCGAACGGCTGACGGGCGCGCCGATTCCGGTCGTGCTCAACGCGAACACCTTGCTGCTGCCGGGTTTGCTGGCGTTGTCGCTGGTCGTGCTGGTGCGCCGGTGCCACGGGCGCGCGGTGCTCGCGGGCGCGGTCGCGCTGGTGTGCGTCGCGGCCGCCACCCTGCTGTACGACTCGCTCGGCGGGCCGCTGTTGCCGTTCCTGCTCGGCCTCGCGCTCACCCCGCTGGGCACCGTCGCGTTGCGCGAATACCTGCGGCGGCCCGCGCGTGACACCGGTTTCCTGCTGGCCGCGGCCGCGGTCGGCCTGCTGACGATCCACTCGTCGACGCTGTTCGGCGGGCTGCTGTTCTCCTTGCCGCTGCTGCTGAACCGGCAACTCGGCCGGAACCTGCTGCGCCTGCTGCCGATCGCGGCGGTGAGCCTCGTCGCGGCCTGGCTGCAGCTGTCCGGCGCGCTCGGCCTCGCCTCGGGCAGCCTGCCCTACAACGGCTGGCCGACCGAGGCGACGACGAACAAGGCCGTCGGCATCCTGCTCACGTTCCAGCGCGACGAACCACATGCGCAACTGTGGCTTTCGGCCGCGCTCCTGATCGGGCTGATCACCTGGCGCAGGCTCGGCGAGCTGCGCTGGGTCGCCGAGTCGGCCCTGCTGCTCGGCTTGTTCGCGGTCGCCGTGCTGTCGTCCGGAAACCCGCTGGTGAAAGCGCTTTCGCGGCCGTGGTGGGATGACCCGACCCGGCTGGTCGCGATGGCCACGATCCCCCTGTGCGTGCTCGCCGGGCACGGGCTCGCCGAGGTGCAGCGCGTCATCCGGGACCGGTTCGAAACGCGCTGGTTCGCGCTCGCGACGGCGGTGCTCGTGCTGGCCGGGTTCTTCGTGGTCAGCAACCAGCTCTACACGTCGGCGAACGCCGCCGTGGTCCAGCCCGGATACGGTCCGCACGGCGGCATCGCGGAGGACGACCTGCCGGTGAGCCACGACGAGGAGCAGGCGATGCTGGCTCTCGGCCGGCTCGCGAAACCCGGTGACTGGGCGATGAACGACCGCGCCGACGGGTCGGTCTGGACCTACGCCCTCACCGGTGTCCGCACGGTGGCCGCGCATTTCGACCGCGCGCTGCCGACGCCGGAGTACACGCTGCTGGCCGCGCATTTCCGCGAGTACGACACGAACCCGCTGGTCCGCGAAACGGTGGCACGGCTGAACATCCGCTGGGTCGTACTCGGCCACGGCGGCTTCCCGACCGGGCCGCATCCGCCGGGCCTGCTCAACCTGGGCGGGCTGCCGTTTCTGCGAGTGGCTTATCAGAACGCCAACGCCACCGTGTACCAGCTGCTGCCAGCGCGGTGAGCAGATCGGCGACGGTGAACATCACCCGGGACGCCAGCGCGAACGCCAGCGCCTTACCGGCCGAGATCCCGCTTGTGGTGAGCACGGCGACCAGCACGGCCTCGCGTACGCCGGCGCCGCTGGGCAGCAGGAACGCAACCGATCCCGCTGTCATCGCGAGCGCCATCGCGCCGATGCAGGTCAGCAGGTCCGCCCGGCCGCCGGTGAGCAGCCACAGGTGCACGCCCTGCAGGGACCACGCCAGCAGCGAGGCCCCGAACGCCGCCCCGACGCGGAAAGCGGTGAAGTTCCGTTCCAGGGGCGGGCGCCGCGACAGTTTCAGCGCGCGCGACGTGATCCAGGTCAGCACCCTCGGATGCAGCACCGCGATGACCGGCACCGTGGCCAGCAGCCACCAGCGCGGCCCGGCGAGCACCGCCAGCTGCAGTGCCGCGATGAGCCCGATGCCGAACTGCACGAAGGATCCGGTGAACACCCGCGCCCGGGACAGCCCGGCCTTGCGGCCCAGCTCCGCCTGCAGCAGGTAGGCCCACACCGAGCCGGGCACGTACTTGCCGAGCGCGCCGACGAGGTTGATCCGCGCGCTGTGCCGGAAACTGACCGGCGGGCCGAGGCCGTCGACCAGGGCGTGCCAGCCGTAGGTGGACATCGCGATGCTCGCGATCAGCGCGACCAGGCTCAGCCCGGAGGACTCCCACGGGATGCCGGCGAGGGTGCGCCAGAACTCCGACCAGTTGGCCGTGAGCGCGCGCACCGCGAAGCCGACGACCAGTACGACTGCGACCCAGCGCGCGATGTCGAGAATCCTGGCTTTCATGGGCCTCAGACTGTGACGGTGATCAGTTTCGTGAACTCGGTAAGCAGATGGTAGCCGTCCCAAACTGGGAAGAACCTGAGCGCCGATCCAAACGGGACGACCCGGTCCACCCCGGACCGCTTCGCGAAATCGATCAGTTCCGCCTGCTCGAAGCCGAAATGTGTGACTGTCTGGTCCTTTCGCCGCACCTTCGGCACGAGTTCGGCGAGCGACGAGACCCGGGAATGTGTGAAAACCCCCACACCAAGCCATTCCCGCAGCACATCCGTCGATTCGAGACTGGTCACCGCGTCGCTGTCGAACGAGATCCGGGCGACCCGGCCGTCCGCCGCGGCGCCGTAGGTCGAGACGCGGTTCTGCACGGCCATCGCGGGTTCGGTGACATGCCCTTTCTCTTGCGTGACGGCGACCAGCAATGCCCGGAACTCCGCGGAAACATCCTGGTCACCGACCCAGAACACGCCTCGCGGCGAGGAACACGCGGCCTGGTCGAACCAGTACGCGTCAGTGAAGAACGCTTCGACCGCCGACCGCCGTTCCCGCGCGGAAGCGCGCTGCCAAGCGGTAACGGAAATGATCGCGAACGAAGAACGGTCGGGAAACGTCAGGTCACGAGCATGTGGCTGGAGAGGGAATTTTCGTAGTGCTCGCACGGAATCATCGCCACCCCACAGCACGCGCAGATCGGCGGCGGCCGAAAGCTCGGCGGTCAACTCGTCGTCGCGGTCGTAGGTGATCATTCGCTGCGTCCGCGTGATCACGGGTTCGTCCAGCTCTTGCCAGACGTCCAGGATCGCCCGCGCGGCCGCGCCCGCGCGCGGGGAAATGCGCACGACATTGATGTTCCCGGCCAGCGCGGACAGCGCCCACGAATACACGAACACGGTGTCCACATTGGCCGGCGGCACATGGAACACCACGCCGCGCGGCTGCCGCAGGCCGTCCAAACGCGACAGTTCCCGCTCGATTTCCGCGCGTCGCAAGAAGAATCCCAGCGACGCCAGCTCCGGAAATCGGCGCCCGAGTGTGAGCAGCCGCCGCCCGAAACGGTCCAGGAACGCCACGACCCGCTCGTCACCCACGTCCAGCCGCGGGGCGCCGAGGTCGAGGTTCATGCCGCGACGGTATCCGAACAGCCGCGGACCTCGGCTTTCGGCAGCCGGCCCAATACGGTGAACCGCTTCCCGGGCCAGTCGCCGTCGTCGATGCCGTGGCACACACCGAGATCCTCGGTCAGCAGGACATGCCCGGGATACGACCGCGGCAGCGTGCTGACCACCTCGATCACCCCCGGGACGCCGACGGGCTGTTCGGCCCAGGTGCGCGGATCCCGGATCACCACGTCCGCGAAGTCCGGGCAGTACAGGCCGTCGCCGGACGGACCTTCGACGAACACGGTGCCGATCTGCTCGACCATCCCGTAGTAGTTGTGGATCCGCCGCAGCCCGGTGTCCTCGGCGAAGCGCCGCCGGAACTCCGCGTTGTCGACGGCCCGGTCGGCGAGCTTCTTCCAGCCGCCGGAGTGGATCAGGATACCGTTCGACAGGTCCAGCCCGTGCTCGCGCGCGAGCACGTACAGGTACTGCCAGACCAGGAAGGTGAACCCGAAGACCAGGAACGGTTCGCCACCGTGCGTGTCCAGAAACCGTTGCAGCGCGGCAAGATCGGGCTGCTCGGACTCGTCGAGCAGATACACGTGCTTGCGTCCGAAGTTCGCCATCCCCAGCACGCCGGCACCGCGCGCGGACGACGAGCGCACGATGCTCTTCCGGTCCACCACGAGCATCGGCAGCCGCGACGGCCCGAGCACCCGCTGCAACGTCGCCGAGAGCTGCCTCGTCTGCGCCGCCGCGGCCGCCTTGTCGAGAAAGATCCTCGACGGCGCGCCGGTGGTGCCCGAAGACGTCAGCACCCGGAACACCTCGCTGTCCGGGATACTCTTCAACTCGTGCGTCTTGAACAGCCGCACAGGCAGCCAGGGCAGGTCCGCCACCTCGGCGAACGTGTCGCCCGCGCCGAGCGCGGCCAGGATCCGGTCGTACTCGGCGCACCGCTCGCGGTGATACGCGGTCAGCTCGGCGAGTTCCGGCACCAGGCTCATATCAGCTCCGTCAGCGCCTGATAGTCGATCTTCCCGCTGGCCAGCAGCGGCACCACGTCGATCGACCGGACGTCGAAACCCGAGGCGTGCAGGTGCAGCCGTTCACCGAGCGCTCGCGAGGCCTGCTTGCAGACGTCCGCGGCGACGCCCTCGGCGAACAGCACGACCTTGTCGTCGGCAGGGACCGCGGCGACGATCTCGATGCCCAGTTCGGTCGTGCGGGCCGCCTGCTCCAGGTCGTCGAGGTTGAGCCGGTTGCCGAACACCTTGCCGATGCGCTTGAGCCGGCCGGTGACGAACAGGAACCCGTCCTCGTCGAGATAGCCGAGGTCCCCGGTCGGCAGCACCCCGCCGAGTTCGTCGTCGAGCGCGAGCCCGGCCGCGTCCTCGGCGTAGCCCATCATCACGTTGGGGCCGCGGTAGACGACCTCGCCGGTGATCTTCGGATGCGTGGTCTCGGTGCCGTCGCCCAGCTGGATGCCGAACTGCCCGCCGGGGATCGCGGGTCCGACGGAATCCGGTTTGTGCGCCAGCATTTCCGCCGGCATCGTCGCCATCCGCGGCGACGCCTCGGTCTGCCCGTACATCACGTACAACCCGCCGCCCGCGGCCCGCATCCGCGCGTCGAACTCCGTGACCAGCTCGGGCCGCAGCCGCCCGCCCGCCTGCGTGAGCGTGCGCAGCCGCGGGTAGCGCGACGGGTCGAAATCCAGGCGCCGCAACATCTCGTAGTGGTACGGCACCGCGGCGATGGACGTGCAGCCCGTGTCGGACACCGCGTCCCAGAACGGGCGGCCGAGGATGCCGGACGGTTCGATCGCGATCGCCGCGCCGCGCGCGAGATGCGAGTTCAGCACCGACATCCCGTAGCTGTAGTGCGGCGGCAGGCTCGTCGGCGCCACGTCGTCCGGTCCGAGGCCGAGGACCTCCGCGATCGCGTGCGCGTTGGCCAGGATCGCGTGCCGGGACAGCCGGGCGAAGTGCGGGGCGCCGGTCGAACCACTCGTGGCCAGCAGGACCGCGAGGTCGGGATGCGGCGCCACCCCGTCCGGCGACGTACGCACCCAGTTCCCGTCGTCGTCGGCGCGGTAGCCGGGCGGCGGCAAGGCGTCCGGCGCGGCGAGCACCGCGCCGGGCCGGAACCGGGCGATCAGCTTGCCCAGCGACTCGGCGCTCAGCGCGGGGTCGATGAGCGCGACCGCGCGGGCCGCTTCGAACGCGCCGAGATACCGCAGCACGCCGGGCAGATCGATCGGCACGCGCGCGAACAGCACGCCTTCCGGCAACGCGGAAAACGCCTCGGCGGCCCGGGCCACCTCGCCCACCAGCTCGTCGTGCCCGAGCGTGCGGCCGGAGGCCACGTCGACGAGCCGGGCGCCGTCACCGATGAGCGTCACTCCGATCGCCTCCTCAACCGCGCAGCTGCCGCACCAGGTCCAGCGCCACCTTGAAGCTCGAGAGATCGAGCACCTGGTCGGTGTCCAGCTGGACGTCGAACTCGTCCTCGATGGCGGCGACGAGCGTCATGTGCCCGACCGAGTCCCACTCCTCGATGCCGCGGTACTCGAGCGTCTCGACGTCCGCGTCCTCGCCGAGGTCCAGCGCCGCCACGAACACGGCCCGCAGGCGCTGTTCGATCTCCACGTTTCAGTCCTTCCGGTCTTCCCAGGCTCGCACCAAAGTAGAGAGCCCGGCAGGCAGCGTGCACATCAGCCCATCGGGTGGAAGTCGCGTTTTGCCCTTGAGCCACGGTTCCAGCTGATCAATCGTGTCCTGGTCGAGGCCCAGCCGGGTCAGCCCGACCACGTTCAGGCCGGCGACCCGGGCGGGGTTGCCGACCGCGATCGTGAACGCGCCGACCTCACGGCGGACGGCCGCGCCCATGCCCACCATGGCGCCCGGTCCGACCCGCACATGTTGATGGACGGTTACGCCCATCCCGAGGTTGGCTCGCGACCAGATCCGGACATGCCCGCCCAGCACGACATTGGAGGCCAAGGTCACCGCGTCCCCGATGAGGCAGTCGTGCGCGACATGACTTCCTCGCAGGTAGTAGCCGTCATCGCCGAGTACCGTCGGCCGCCGCGTGCCCTGGTGCACGCTCGCGTACTCCCGGATCCGGTTCCGGTTCCCGATGCGCACCCCCGCGCCCGCGGGCTCGTCGTCCCACGCCGGATGCGGGCCGTCGCGGTCCTCCGCCGGGGTGCCGATGGTCACGTGCGGGCCGATCCAGTTGCCGTCGCCGATGGCCGCCGGCCCGGTGATGACCGTGTACGGCCCGATCACGTTGCCGGTCCCGAGCTCGACACCCGGCCCCAGCACCGCGGTCGGGTGGATGCGATTCATGGGCAGCCACCCTACCCACAGGCCGAAAGAGGATGACCCGCATGATTCCCCTCACCGTGGTCGACGTCCGCGACGCCGAGTCGCTCGTGATCGACGTGCTGCGCTCGGGTGGTCTCGCCCAGGGGCCGATGGTCAAGCGGTTCGAGGACGCGTTCGCCCGCGTCGCCGGCACCGCGCACGCGATCGCGGTGAACAGCGGGACGACCGCGCTGGTGGCGTCGCTGCAGGCGCTGGGTCTGCGGCCGGGGGACGAGGTGATCACGTCGCCGTTCACGTTCGTGGCCACGCTGAACGCGATCCTCCAGTCGGGCGCGACGGTCCGGTTCGCCGATGTGGCGCGGGCGGACTTCGCGCTCGACCCCGACTCGGTGGCGGAGCTGCTCGGCCCGCGGACCAAGGTGCTGCTGCCGGTGCACCTGTACGGGCAGATGGCGGACATGGGCAAGCTCGCGCCGCTGGCGGCCGAGCACGGGCTGCACGTGGTCGAGGACGCCGCCCAGTCGGTCGGCGCGACTTTCCAGGGACAATCGGCCGGATCGTACGGTTTGGGCTGTTTTTCCTTGTACGCCACCAAGAACGTCACCACCGCCGAAGGCGGGGTGATCACCACCGACGACGACGAGCTGGCGGACCGGCTGCGCTTGTTGCGCAACCAGGGCATGCGCGCGCGGTACGCGTACGAGGCGGCCGGCTACAACTACCGGATGTCGGAGCTGCACGCGGCGGTCGGCATCCCGCAGCTGACGAAGCTCGACGAGCTGGTCGCCGCCCGGCAGCGCAACGCGCGGCAGCTGTCCACCGGGCTCGCCGGCACGCCCGGGCTCGCGGTGCCGGTCGTGCTGCCGGGGCGTTCGCATGTCTGGCACCAGTACACCGTGCTGATCGGGCCGCACGCGATGCTCTCGCGCGAGGAGCTGGCCGCGGAGCTGACGGAACGCGGGATCGGCACCGGCGTGTACTACCCGAAGCTCGTGTTCGACCACGACTGTTTCCGCGGCCATCCACAGATCCCGGCGGTGCGCCCGGAGGACTTCCCGGTGGCGCACACCCTGTGCCGGCAAGCGCTTTCCCTGCCCGTGCACCCGGCGCTGACCGAGTCCGATGTGGACACCATCGTCCGCGAGGTCCGAGAGGCGCTCGGCGCATGAGACTGGCTTTGGTGGGCACCGGCGTGATGGGCCGGTTGCACGCGCGGACGATCGCCGGGAACGAGTGGGCTTCGCTGGCGCGGGTGATCGAGCCGCGGGCCACGGCCGGGCTCGCGTGCGCGGCCGAATTCGGCGCGGACTGGGCACCTTCGCTCGATTCACTGTCCGATGTGGACGCCGTGGTGCTCGCGTCGGCGACCGAGTCGCATCACGAGCTGGCACTCGAAGTTCTCAAGCAGGGCAAGCCTTTGCTCGTCGAGAAGCCGGTCGCGGACGAACTCGGCGCGGCCGAGGAGATCGTCCAGCTGGCGGAAAATCTGGACGTTCCGGTGATGTGCGGGTTCATCGAGCGGTTCAACCCGGCGGTGCTGGCCGCGGCGCGCCTCGTCGACGAGCCCGTGCACCTGATCGCGCAACGGCACGGGCCGTACGCGCCGCGGATCCGGACGGGCGTCGCATGGGATCTGCTGGTGCACGACGTCGATCTCGCCATCCGGTTCCTCGGTGAGCCGGCGCGGGTCGCGTCGACGGCCGGGTACTTCCATCCGCGCTCGGCCGCGGGCGCGGAAGACGCCGTGGACGCGACCCTGTCGTGCCGCACCGGGATGGCCATGGTCTCGGCTTCCCGTCTGGCGCAACGGAAAGTGCGCACGGTGACGATCACCGAGCTGGACCGGGTGATCGAGCTGGACCTGCTGCGCCGCGAGGTCGTGGTGGTCCGGGAGTCAGGGCCGGAGGCGTATCCGGTCGTGGACAGGGAACCGCTCGCGGCTCAGCTCGACCATTTCCTCGACCTGGCCGCGGGCAGGATCGACGCGGCCGCCGAGCGCGCGTCGATCCTGCCCGCGCACCGCGTCATCGCGCGGGTGCTCAGCTGAAGTCGCCCGCCGGGGAGCCCCACGGGGTGATCGTGGCCTCCCGGCGGCGCTTGTTCTCCGCGCGCACCCGCTCGGCCTCGGTCTTGATGTACTCCTCGTCGTAGCGCTGGAACACCCGCGCCGGGTTGCCCGCGACGAGACAGCGCTCGGGAACATCCTTGGCCACCACGGAATTCGGCTGCACGGTCACGAAATCGCCGATCGTGACCCCCGGCATGACCACCACGTGCCCGCCGATGAAACAGCCCTTGCCGATCGAGACCGGCGTGCGCTCGATGAGATCGCTGCCGGAATGGTTCTCCAGCATCATGTTCGCCAGCCAGCTGGAATGGGTGAACACGAGCGCGCCGACGCCGATGCTGGTGTGCTCGCCGATCATCAGCCCGCCGCTCGCGTCGAGCACGGCGTCCTCGCCGATCCAGCAGTGCTCGCCGAGCCGCAGATGCTCCGGGCTGATGATCTTCGCCCGGTCGCGGATCCTGGTGCTGGCGGGCAAACCGAGGAAGCGGGCGCGTTCGGCGTCGTTGAGGTACTGGCCGACCAGATCGGTCAGGATCTGCGGCCGTAGCCGGTTGCTGCGCTCGTCGTCGAAGAACACGCTGCCTCCAGTAATCGCAGATGATGCTTGGCCACGACGTCGAGTGCGAAGTGCTCGCGCACCAGCGCACTCTGCCGCCGGGCGAGGTCCGCCCGCCACGCCGGATCGTCCAGCAGCCCGATGACGGCCTCCGCGACGGCGGCCGGATCATCCGGCGGGACAAGGAGAATGTTGTCGCCGTTGCGCAGGTCCACACCCGGGTAGTTGTCGGCGGCGGCCGACGCGATGGTCGCCGTGCCGGACAGCATCGCCTCCAGCGACGCCGTTCCGCAGCCGCCGTTGAGGTCGTGCGTGACGATGTCGGCCGCGGCGAAGTACGACGGGACTTCGGCGCGGGGCACCGCGCCCCGGACGACGATCGCGTCCCGAACGCCGAGTTCCTCGGCCCGGTGCAGGAATTCGTCGTGGTACACGCGCCCGACGACGGTCACCTTCGTCTCGGGATGCTTCGCGAGGATCGACGGCAACGCCTCGACGAGCGGCAACCGGTTCCGCAGCGGGATCACATGCCCGAGCGACACGATCGACGGGTTTTCCCTTGCCCCGGCATGGATTTCCGCGCGGTCGAAGAACTCCGTGTCGATCGGGATCGGCAGATGCGTCGAGTTCGCCGCGGTCGTGCCGTAGCGGCGGGCGCAGTAGTCGGCGCCGAGCTTGTCCAGCAGGATGTAGTGCGGGTCGATACGGCGCAGCATCGGCTTCACCAGCGCGGCGTCGAGCAGCCGGAAAACCGAGCGGTACCAAGGGTTTTCGCTGATGAGCAGGGTGTGGACGGTCAGCAGGCACGGCACCCCGAGCCGCCGCGCGTACCGGCCCGCGAGCCACGACAGGTCGAAGAACTGGCCGTGCAGGTGCAGCGCGTCAGGCTGGAACTCGTGCAGCAGCCGGCAGATCCGCCGCCGGTTTCCCGGCACGAGCGCCGTGAAGCTGAGATCGAAGTCGATCGACAGGCCCAGCTTCGGCATCTTCGCCGCGGGCAGCCGGATGATCCGGTACCCGTCGCGCTCCTCCTCCGCCGGCGCCTGCCCGTATTCCGCGGTCAGCACCAGCACGTCGTGCCCGGCCTGGGCGTACTTCGCCGCGAGCGCCGCGGCCATGTGCGCGCTCCCGCCCACGCGCGGCGGAAAGAAGTTGTTGACGACGGCGATGCGCATGCCGCTCAGCCGTAGGACTCGACTAGTTCGCGCATGCCTTGTTCGACCGGGATGGTCGGCGCCCAGCCGAGGATTTCCCGGGCCCGGTCGATGTTGGCGGCTCGCCGCGAGACCAGCACCTCGCGCGGGTTGAACTCGGGCTCGACGTCGGCGCCGACCGCGTCGGTGAGGATCTTCGCCAGGGTGGCGATCGACGTGTCGATGCCGGTGCCGATGTTGACCGGCAGGTTCGCCCGCGGCGATTCCAGTGCCCGCACAACGGCTTTCGCGAGATCCGTGACGTGCACGAAGTCCATCGACTGCTCGCCGCGGCCGTCGATCACCGGCGGTTTGCCCGCGCGCAGCCGCTGGATGAAGTGGTTGATCACCGACGTGTAGTAGGCCTCGATCTTCTGCCCCGGCCCGTACACGTTGAAGAACCGCAGCGCCAGCCAGGACAGCCCGTGCCGGCGTTCGTAGAAGCCGAGCAGATCCTCGCCCGCGCGCTTGCTGATGCAGTACGGGGTCAGCGGGCGCAACGGGTCGTCCTCGTGCATCGGCAACCGGTCCGGCTCGCCGTACACCGACGCCGAGGACGCGAACACCAGCCGCTGCACGCCTTCCGCGGCCGCGGCGGCGAACACGTTGTGGTTGCCGGTCATGTTGATGTCGATCGACTCGTGCGGGTCCGCGACGGACTTGTTGATCGACACCGTGGCGAAGTGGATCACATGCGTGCAACCGCGGATCGCCTCGCGCACCGCGCCGCCGTAGCGCACATCGGCCTCGATCAGCTCGACCCGGCCGGTCGCGACGAACTCGTCGACGCGGGCCCGGTCCCCGCGGGTCATGTTGTCGAAGATCCGCACCGAGTAGCCGCTCTCGAGCAGCAGCGGAATCGTGTGCGCGGCGATGAACCCCGCGCCCCCGGTGAAGAAAACCTTGCGGTCAGGCATCAACAGCTCCTCGAACGGCGTCGATCACTCGGTCTGCCTGCTCCTCGGTGAGCTCGGCGTGCATGGGGATGGCAAGGTGCCGGCGGAACGCGTCCGCGGACACGGGCAGCGGGCGCTGCCGGCCGTAGACGGGCTGCAGGTGCGAGGCGTAGGTGCCGAACGTGCAGCCGATCCCCCGCGCACGCAGCCCCGCCAGCACGCGGCCGCGGTCCAGTTCGGGCGCGAGCAGCAGAAGGTAGCTCTGCCAGGGATGTTCGCGATCCGGCAGCTCGGCCGGCACCTCGACCGCGTCGAGCTCCCGGAACGCCTCGGTGTACCGCTTGGCGACCGACCGCCGGGCGGCGAGCAGGCTCGGCAACCGGTCGAGCTGGGCGCCCAGGATCGCGGCCTGCACGTCGGAGAGCCGGAAGTTGTAGCCCAGCTCGTCGAACACCGGCACGTCCTCGCCGCGCCCGAACGCCGGCGCGACGCCGTACGAATGCGTCTTGCGGGCGCGCTCGATCAGCACCGCGTTGTCCGAGACGAGCGCGCCACCCTCGCCGGCGGTGATGCCTTTGCGGCCGTGGAAGGAAAAGGCCGCCAGGTCGGCGAGGCTGCCGGCGGGCCGGGTGCGGTAGGTCGCGCCGGCCGCGCACGCCGCGTCCTCGAACAGCCAGAGCCCGTGCCGGTCGGCGATCGCGCGGTACGCGTCGAAATCGCCCGGCTGCCCGGCGAGGTCCACGACGAGGATGCCGACCGTGCGGGGGCCGATCGCGGCCTCGATCGCCGCCGGGTCCGCGCAGAACGAGTCGGGCCGCACGTCGGCGAACACCGGCGTGGCACCGGACTGCAGCACGGCGTGCCCGGTGGCCGGAAAGGTGTAGTCCGCGACGACGACCTCGTCGCCGGGGCCCACGCCGAGTGCCCGCAGCCCCAGGAAGAGCGCGGAACCGCAGTTGCTCGTCGCGAGTGCGTGCGCGGTGCCGGTGAGGTTCGCGAACCGCGCCTCGAACCGCCGGCAGGTGGGACCGGCGCCGGCCAGCCAGCCCGAGGCGAACACCGCGGCGACGGCGGCGAGTTCGGGTTCGCCGACCGTCGGCCGGCCCAGCGGAATCGTCGGCGGAATTGTCAAGGGGGACTCCTTCACCTCGCGCGGAGTCTAAGCAGCAAACCCCCTCACTCGATCAGGCGAACCCGTACTCTGGGCCTCGTGGCACAGCGAGTGATCGTGATCGGCGGCGGGATCCTGGGTCTGGCGGTGGCCTGGGAACTGACCCAGCGGGGTGGCAACGTGACCGTGCTGGAGAAGGAAAATACCTGGGCGGCACACCAGACCGGACACAATTCCAATGTCGTGCACGCCGGTCTCTACTACAAGCCGGGTTCGGCCAAGGCGCGGATGTCCGTCGCGGGCAACAAGTCCATTGTGGACTTCGCGCGGGTGAACGGGGTCGGCGTCGAGGTGTGCGGCAAGCTGGTCGTCGCCACCACCGAGGCCGAACTGCCGGCGCTCGGCGTGCTCGCCCAGCGGGCCGAGGCGAACGGCGTCCCGGCGAAGCTGATCTCCGGCGAGGAGGCGCGCGAGTACGAGCCGGAGGTCTCGTGCGTCAAGGCGCTACGGGTCGAGTCCACCGGCATCATCGACTTCCCCGGCGTGTGCGCGGCTCTCGTCCGGCTGCTCGAAGACAAGGGCGCCGAGCTGCGGCTCGGCACGCCCGCGCTCGGCATCCGGCCCGGCCGCACGGGCGGCGTCGAGGTCGCCACCGGTCGCGAGGTGCTGCGGGCCGACGCGCTGGTGAACTGCGCGGGCCTGCAGTCCGACCGGGTCGCGGAACTGGCCGGGGTCACCCCGAGCGCCCGGATCGTCCCGTTCCGCGGTGAGTACTACGAGCTGCGCCCGGACCGGCGGCATCTCGTGCGCGGGCTCATCTACCCCGTGCCGGACCCGACGCTGCCCTTCCTCGGCGTGCACCTGACCCGGATGCTCGACGGCAGTGTGCACGCGGGCCCGAACGCCGTGCTCGCCCTGCATCGCGAGGGCTACCGCTGGCGCGACATCTCCCCGGCCGACATCGCCGACGTCGCCCGCTTCGCCGGCACCTGGCGGCTCGCCCGGAAGTACGCCTTCCCGACCGGGCTCGACGAGGTGCTGCGCTCCCTGTCCAAACGCCGGTTCGCCGAGAGTCTCGCCCGGCTCGTCCCGGCCGTCGGGCCGGACGACCTCGTGCGCGCGGGTTCAGGCGTGCGCGCGCAGGCGCTGCTGCCTGACGGCTCGCTCGTCGACGACTTCCTGATCGAGACCGCCCCCAACCAGGTGCACGTGCTCAACGCGCCTTCCCCGGCGGCGACGAGCGCGCTGGAGATCGCGAAGCACGTGGCTAACTCGGTATCCGCTTAGCGACGATCGGCGCGGCCTTGCGCGCGGTGTCGCACGCCTTGGCCTCGTCGGTCATGTTCTGGCTGGCCAGCGCGATGAACGAGCGGTCGGACAGGGTGACGGCGAGGTTGCACATCGAGTCGCCGAAGACACCCGGGTAGTTGTCCCAGGTGAGCCCGCCGAGCTGCTCCTGCGCGGTCGGCGCGTCGGAGAAGTACTCCCGCACGTTCAGGTCGGTCGCGTAGCTGATCTGCAGCTCGTCGTCGAACTCGGAGATGGGGTTCGTCGACCGCCACTCGCAGCTCGGCGGCACCCGCGCGCTCTTGTCCTCGGGCCGCGGCGTGCCGGGCGCCTGCAACCCCAGCTGCACGGCCTCGTCGCTGGTCAGCAGCGAGCAGGGATCGGTGGACGCCGTGGGCGCCACGGTCACCCGGCGCGGGTCGGGCTGCGGCATCCCGGTCACCGCGCTGGTACAGCCCGCGACCAGCAAGGCGGCCGCGACCACCAGCAGTCTGCGCACGCTTCCCCCTCGAAACCTTTAACGGCCTGGTTACACACGCCGCCTTCTGTTTTCGCACGTAGAACCTACCGTCCCGAGTGGAGTCGCATGGGTGAGAAGGGAAAATTCCGATGACCATCAGTCCCTTCGAGATCACCCTGCCCGCGCAGACCGGCGTCGGCGTGGTCGCGCCGTTCGACTTCGCCCTCGACCGCGAGCTGTGGCGCTGGGTGCCGGACCAGGTGTGCCTGCACACGACCCGGTTGCCATACCTGCCCGAGCCGGTCACGGTGCAGCTGGCCGAAGCGCTGAGCGACCCGCACGGTGTCCGCCGCGCGACCCGCGACGTGCTCGTACCCGAACCGCTTGTCGTCGCCTACGCCTGCACCTCCGGCAGCTTCGTCGGTGGCGCGGCCGGTGAGGCGGCGCTGGTCGCGGGCATGCTCGACGCGGGCGCGCCCGCCGCGGTCACCACGTCCGGAGCGCTGATCCGCGCGTGCACCCGCCTCGGCGTCCGGCGGCTCGCGGTGATCACGCCGTATGTGGACGACGTGACCGACCGGCTGCTGGCTTTCCTGGCGGAGTACGGCATCGGCACCACCGCGAGCGTCGGTCTCGGCATGCTCGGCGACATCTGGAAAATGCCGTACTCGGCGGTCCTCGGCGCGGTCGCGGGCCTGGACGTGACGGGCGCCGACGCGCTGTTCGTCAGCTGCACCAACGTGCCCACCTACGATCTGGTCGCCCCGCTGGAAAGACGGCTCGGCATTCCCGTGCTGACCGCCAATCAGGTCACTCTGTGGGCCGCGCTGGAGGATGCCGGCGCGGCCCTGTCGCATTCCAGTGCCCTGACGGCACCGCTCGCGGTGTCCGAGGTCGCCTGAAACTCGCTGGTCGCCGCGACTACCCTGGGTGCATCAAACCCGGCTCGTACCTGGAGTACTGATGCACGACCCTCGCCTGCTGCTCGATCCCGGGACGGACGCGGCCGCCAAGCTGCGCCGCCGCGGGTACGTGCTCGACACCGACCGACTGGCCAAGCTGGTCAGCCGGCGCTCCGAGGTCATCAGCCAGGGCGACCAGGCGCGGGCGCAGTCGAAGAAGTCGGCGGCGGAGGTGCAAGCCGCCGCGCGCCGGGGCGAGGACATCACCGAGCTGCGGGAGCAGGCGCGCCTGCTGAAGGTCCGCATCGGTGAGCTGGAGGAGGAGCAGCGTTCGGTCGAGGCGGAGCTGAACGAGTTCCTGCTGGCGATCCCGAACCTCCCGCTCGACGAGCTGCCCGACGGCGCCACCGAGGAGTTCGCCGAAGAGGTCCGCCGCTGGGGCACGGTCCCGGAGTTCGACTTCGAACCGCTCGACCACGTCGATCTGGGCGAGCGGGCGGGTTTCCTGGACCTGCAGCGCGCGACGAAGCTGTCCGGCCCGCGGTTCGCGGTGTTCAAGGGCGCGGGCGCGCGGCTGGAGCGGGCGCTGGCCACGTTCTTCCTCGACGTGCACACCCAGGAGCAGGGCTACACCGAGTTCTCGCTGCCGGCGCTGGTGACCCGGCAGGCGATGACCGGCACCGGCCAGCTGCCGAAGTTCGAGGAGGACCTGTTCCGCACCGCAGTCGCCGACCGGGAGCTGTTCCTGATCCCGACCGCCGAGGTGCCGCTGGTCAACCTGCACGCGGGCGAGATCCTGAGCCTCGAGGACCTGCCGCTGCGCTACACCGCGCACACCCAGTGCTTCCGCTCGGAGGCCGGGTCGTACGGCCGCGACACGCGCGGGCTGATCCGGCAGCACCAGTTCTCGAAGGTGGAACTGGTGCAGCTCGTCGACGCGGAGAAGTCGCGGGAGGCGCTGGAGGAAATCCTCACGCACGCCGAGGAAACCCTGCAGAAGCTCGGCCTCGCGTACCGCGTGATCAAGCTGCCGGCCGGGGACATCGGGTTCTCGGCGCAGATCACGTTCGACATCGAGGTGTGGCTGCCCAGCCAGCAGACCTACCGCGAGATCTCCAGCGCGTCGGACACGGGCCAGTTCCAGACCCGTCGCGCGGGCATTCGCGGGAAGGCCAAGGACGGCAAGCGCGGTGCGGTCGCGGCGCTGAACGCCTCGGGTCTGCCGATCGGGCGGACGCTCGTCGCGCTCGTCGAACAGTGCCAGCAGCCCGACGGCTCGATCCGGATTCCCGAAGCCTTGGTGCCGTACACCGGTTTCGCCATGATCAACGCGGACGGCAGCACCAGCTAGCTGGCCACTACGCCGCCGACGCCGGTGTGCTCCATCGGTGTGCCGACCAGCTCGACGGCCACACCGGCGCGGACGCGTTCGCCGAACACCGCGACCACCGCGTCGGTGACCCCGGAGATCAGCCGGGCCACCATCTCCTGCGCGTTCGGCAGGCTGAAGGCCGCCTCGTTGATCCCGAACGTGACACTCGGCGACGGTTTCCCGGCGGGCTTGCCGCCGATGCCCCACCGGTTCGCGGGCAGGCCGATCAGGTGCACCACCGCGATCTCTCGCGCCCAATCCCCATACACAGCAACGACCGCGTCGGTCAGTGCCGCGATCAGCTCGGTCTCGCGGCCCGCGAGGTCGTCTTCGAGCGCGTGCACGGTCAGGTGGGGCATGCCGACTCCTTTATGATGAGTTTGATCGCAAATCATCTTTGCTTACAAAGCTAATTGAGGAGGCCGGCGAGTGTCAACGCCTGATCCCACGGACGACGCCGTCCGCGAACTGCTGCTACTGATGCCGCGACTGGTGGGCCGGGGCAAACGCCTGCCACTGCCCGAGCAGCTCCAGTCGTTCGACCTCGCCCCGAGGCACCTGTCCCTGTTTTCCCTGCTGCTCCTCGACGGCCCGCAGACCGTGTCGGAGCTGGCCGGAAAACTCGGCGTCGCTCCGACCACGGTCAGCCTGATCGTCAGCGACCTGAGCCGGAAAGGCGTGCTGGTCCGGCGCGAGGACGAGGCGGATCGGCGGCGCCGGATCATCGACATCAGCACCGAAAGCCGGCCGGCCATCTCCCAGTGGCTATCACCCGGCGCGCAAGCGTGGCAGCAAGTCCTCAGGCCATTGACGGCCGCGCAACGGCGGATGTTCGTCGACACCCTGCTCGCCTACGAAGCCGTACTTGCGCGCTGACCTGCTCGCCACTAACGTACAACCATGTGGTTGTAAGTCAGCTCAGTGACGACGAGGTGGACCGGGTCTTCCACGGTCTCGCGGACGCGACCCGCCGGGACATCGTCGTGCAGGTGTTGCGGCAGGAGCAGTCGATCTCCGCGCTCGCCCGCCGGTACGACATGAGTTTCGCGGCGGTGCAGAAGCATGTCGCGGTACTCGAACGGGCCTCGCTCGTCGTCAAGGAACGGCGCGGAAGGGAGCAGCTCGTGCACGGCAACCCTGACGTGCTGCACGAGGCCGGCCGCCTGCTGGAGGCCTACGAGCAGATCTGGCGCCACCGTGTCCGCGCCATCGAGGACATCCTGTCCGAGGATCGCGAGAAGGGGAAAAAGAAATGACCGTGATCAGCAGCCAGAAGAACACCGAAGCACTGACCCTGACATTCGTCGCGGAGTTCGACTCGCCGGTCGAGAGCGTGTGGCAGGTCTGGGCGAATCCGCGCAAGCTCGAGCGCTGGTGGGGCCCGCCCACCTACCCCGCGACCTTCGACGAGCACGATCTCACCGTCAGCGCCCGGTCGCGGTACTACATGACGGGCCCGGACGGCGGGAAGTCGCACGGCTGGTGGCAGATCACCGCCGTCGAACCGCCGCACCGTCTGGAGTTCGACGAGGGCTTCGCCGACGAACACGGCGAACCGTCGACCAGCATGCCGAACTCGCACTTCGTGGTCACCCTCGAAGCGGCCGGGTCCGGCACCCGGATGACGACCGTCGCCAACTTCGCCACTGCCGACGACCTCGAGAAACTGGTCGGCATGGGCATGCAGGAAGGCATGCGGCTCGCCATGGGCCAGATCGACGGCGTGCTCAGCAGCACCACCGTCTAGCCGCGGACGAAGTCCGCCACGATCCGGCCGAGCTCCTCGCCCGCGTCCTCCTGCAGGAAGTGCCCGGCGCCGGCCACGGTGGGATGGTCCAGACCTGCGGCGCCCTTGATGGCGCGCCGCAGGATCGGGGCCATCCCACCGGTGATCGGGTCACCGTCGGAGAAGGCGCACAGGAACGGTATGTCCATAGTGGACAGTGCGCCCCAGGCCGCCCGGTTGGCGTCGCTCGCCGGATCGTCCGGCCGGGTCGGCACCAGGCCCGGCATCGCGCGCGGGCCCGCCTTGTACATCTCGTTCGGGAACGGCGCGTCGTAAGCGGCACGGACCTCTTCGGACAGGCCGGTCCGGCAGCCGGATCCGACGAGCCGGCCGATGTCGAGCACCGACGCGTTCTGCACCACCTCGCGGAACTCGTGCCACACCGCCGGCATGTCCAGATCACCCGTGGGCAGCCCGGTGTTCGCCGCCACGACGCGGTCGAACCGGTCCGGATGCTCGGCGACCAAGCGCAGGCCGATCAGCCCGCCCCAGTCCTGGCCGACGAGCGTGACCCCGCGCAGATCCAGCGCGTCGAACGCGAACGCGCGCATCCACTCGACATGCCGGGCGTACGTGTGGTCGACGATCTCGGCGGGCTTGTCCGACCGGCCGAAGCCGACGAGATCCGGGGCGATCGCGCGCAACCCGGCGCCGGCGAGCACGGGCAGCATCTTGCGGTAGAGGAACGACCAGCTGGGCTCACCGTGCAGCAGGAGCACCACCGGCCCGTCCGGTGGACCCGCTTCGGTATAGGCGACTCTGACGATGCCGTCCGTCGGGTTGTCGATGTCCGCGTACAGGGCTGGGTAGTCGAAGTCGGGCAGATCGCTGAACCGGTCGTCTGGTGTCCTCAGTAGGCGCACACACCAACTCTAGGAGATGGCGACCGCCACCACGAGGCCCAGTGCGACGTGCGCGGCCGCGACGACGACGCTGACCGGCTGGAACTTCTCCTGCTCGATCGTCTTGCCGACGTCGATCCGGGTGGCCCATTCGAGCAGCCGCACCGCGATGACCTGCACGATGATTCCGAGCAGGCCGTAGATCAGCGCGGTGATCAGCCCGGCGGTGAGATCACTGGCCGAGTTGAAGATCGCGACGACGATGATGAACGCCATCGACAGCAGCCCCGACGCGGTGACGATCACGGCGTTGGGCAGGCCGCGGTGCACGAGCGCGGACAGCTTGCCCGGCGTGGTCCAGTCGATCGCGTAGAAACCGGCGAACATCAGCAGCAGGCCGACGATCCCGTAGAGCAGGATCGCTCCGACCCCGTGCACGAGGTCGGAGCCGAACGTCGCGGGCAGCGCGCGGATGGTGGTCACTGAGTCTCCAGGTTCCGGTTCGGGTGTCGCGGGGTGTTTATCACGATTCCGGGATGCGATGGGGGACAAAAGCGGCACCGTCGTCGGTGACCAGCCCCGCCGTCTCGCGAATGCCCAGGCCGGCCGCGCTGTCGCCGACGATCCACGCGCCCAGCGCCGGGCGGAACCCGTCGAACTCCGGCAGCGGGTCGAACGCCTGGTACACATAGCCTTCGTGGCCGTAGACGCCGGGCGTCTCGGTCTCGTACCCGGGCGCCACGATCGACACGTTCGCGCCCTCACGGCCCAGCTTCGGCTTGCGCACGTACTCGGTCAGCAGGCCGGGGTCGTCGGCGAACGCGGGCAGCAGGTTGGGGTGCCCCGGGTAGTTCTCCCACAGCACCGCGAGCAGCGTCTTGTTGGACAGCAACATCTTCCACAGCGGCTCGACCCACAGGGTGCGCGGCAGCGACTCGACGGCGTGGCGGCCGAACTCCTCGTCCACCACCCATTCCCACGGGTACAGCTTGACCACGGTGTTCATCGGGGCCTCTTCGAGGTCGACGAACCGCTTGAGCACCGGGTCCCAGCCGATCTCCTCGATCGCGAGACCGACGGTGTCCAGGCCACCCTCGGCGGCGGTCTCCTGGAGGTAGCTGGTCGTGATGTGGTCCTCGCCCGTCGGGTCGGCACTGGACCAGGTGAAGTACAGCTCGTTGTCCGGCAGCTGGCCGCGGATCTCCTGCCACCGCTCGACGAGCTTCTCGTGCACCGAGTTCCACTGGTCGTCGTCGGGAAAGACCTCGGTCTTCCAATGCCACTGCAGGACCGACGCCTCCAGCAGCGACGTGGGCGTGTCCGCGTTGTACTCCAGCAGCTTCGCCGGGCCGCTGCCGTCGTAGCGCAGGTCGAAGCGGCCGTAGACATGCGGATCGCGGCGCTTCCACGACTCGGCGATATGCGGCCAGACCCACTCCGGGATGCCGAACTGCGCGTACCGCTCGGTCAGCACGACGTTCTCGACGGCCTCCAGGCACATCGAATGCAGCAGCTCGACGTCGGCTTCGAGGGAGAGCACCTCGTCCATCTCGAACACGTAGTGCACCGACTCGTCCCAGTACGGCCTGTCCTGGCCGCTGCCGTAGCGCGCGGGGGTACCGAACACCAGGCCCTGTTCTTCGACGATGCGCTGCCAGTCCCGCCGCGGGGCGCTGGTTGCCCTCCGCACCTACGACCCCCCGGACTTTCCGGTGCCGCCAGTACCACCGGTACCGCCCGTGCTGCTCTTGCCGCTGATGCCGAAGCCGCCGCGCTGCACGGTCTTGCCCGCGTTCGTCTTGACCGTGGTGTTGCCGGACGGAGCGGTGTACGTGCCACCCGCGACGTGCGTGCCGACCGCGCCGGTGCCGCCGTAGTTGTAGCGATACTGACCGCCGCCGAGGGCCAGCGGGAGGATCCACAGGCCGCTACCCGAGTCGTAGTGCCCGCCCTGGCTGGTGATGTAGGAGTCGTCACAGTACTGGTCCGGCTGGACGGTGCCGTTCGCGTCGGTGCAAACCGCGCTGACCTGGTTCGGGGTGCCGACGATGTACCACGCGGCGACCACGCCGACGAGCCCGACCGTGACGCCGCTGCCGATCATGACCTTGCGCCGGGTGGCGGCCTTGCGCTCGGCGACCTCGCGCGCCTGCGCTTCCGTCGCCTCGCGTTCCTCTTCCTCGGCCAGCGCCTTTCTCCGCGCGCGCTGCTCAGCCAGGGTCGGCTCACGCGGCGTCGTCGACTCGGCGTCCTGGTACCGCATCGAGCCGTGCGCGGGGGGCTGCTCGGAAGGCTGGTGATCTTCCGGCGGAATTTCTTCGGTCATCGAGGCACACACTAGCCACCCGAGGGTCGTCGTGTGGGCGAGACGCGGGCATTATTGACCCGATGCTCGGACACGGCTTGGCAACGAACACGGTGCGCACCCGGCTCGTCATGGTGGGTGTGTTCATCGGCGCTATCGCAGCCCTGTCTCTGAGCGTGGCTTTCTCCTGGGGAGACACGGTCACCGGGGGCGGGAAGGTCGAAGAGTCGCCCGAGGCGAAAGCCGCGTTCCACGCGAATGCCGGAAGCTGCGTGAACTGGGTGAAGCCCGACGTCTCCGACATCCACGTCGTGCCGTGCGCGCAGCCGCACCTGTACGAGGTGACCGGTGTGGTGAACATCGCCGACAAGTACCCGGCAGGGGTACCGGAACCCGGGATCGACGAATGGCGCGATCTCGCGATGGCTCGCTGTGCCGACGGCGCGCAGCAGTACCTGGGCAAGCAGCTGGACCCGTACGGCAAGTTCGCGGTGAGCGCGCTCCGGCCCGGGGCCGACGAGTGGACCGGTGGCGACCGGGACATGAGGTGCGTCCTGCAATGGGCCGCGCCCGGCGGGGCGCTGCAGCCGGTGACCGGCAACGCGGCCAACCAGTCGCAGGCACCGGTGTGGGAGCCGGGAACCTGCCTGGCGCTCGCGGGCAAGACGGTCGGCAACCCGATCGACTGCGCCCAGCCGCACGCGTACGAGATCGTCGCGACCGTCGATCTGAAGAAGCAGTTCAAGGACGCCTACCCGTCGCAGAAGGACCAGGCGGCATGGCTGGACACCGAATGCAACAACGATGTCCAGTCGTACGCGGGCGGGGTCGATCTCGACGCGGAGCACCTGATCCTGACCTGGGACCTGCGTGAGCAGGAAAGCTGGGACGCCGGGTCGTCGCTGGTCAACTGCAAGGTCGCGGCGAAGCTGCCGGACAACTCCGGGCTGGCGCCGGTGACGGGCAGCGTCAAGCAGCAGGCACAGGACGCGCCGCCCGCGCAGCCGCCGGGCTCGCCCGGTGCGCCGCCTCCCCCGGGCGGCGGGTGAGCCGATGCCGGTGGAGATGTCCGCCGCCCGGTTCGAAGAGCTCGTCGCCGACGCTCTTGACGCGGTGCCCGCCCAGTTCGCCGAGGCGATGGACAACGTCGTCGTGCTGGTCGAGGAGCACAACTCCGAAGCGCCCGGGATTCTCGGGCTGTACCACGGGATCGCGCTGACCGAGCGGACGTCGAGCTACGGTGGCGTGCTCCCGGACCGGATCTCGATCTACCGCAGGCCGATCCTGGCCATGTGCCAGACCGAGGACCAGGTGGTCACCGAGGTGCTGATCACGGTGGTGCACGAGATCGCCCACCATTTCGGCATCGACGACGCCCGCCTGCACGAACTCGGCTGGGGCTAGCGACACCCGCGGTGGATAACGGACCGGCCGCGAAGCTGGCTCCGTGCCGGTCCGGATGCTGGAATATCGCATGCGGACCGACGAGGGCAACGTCGCACCGGACGAGCCGGTCGCGTCCCGGCGTCCGCTGGTGTTCGCCGGGGCCGTCGGTTTCCTGCTCGGGCTACTCGTGATGGGCCTGCTCTGGGCGGGCGCCAGCAGCGGCAGCGGCGCGACCGAGGACGCCAGAGCCGCCTGTGGCGCCCTCGATCGCGCGGGTGCGCTGCCCGCCGGGTTCGTCAGCCAGGCGGCGCTCGCGCCCGGGGTGATCCAGCACATCACCGCCGCCCGGGATCTGTCCGCCGCGGCGGCCGCGCAGAACTCCGCCTACGAGGACCTCGCCGACCACCTCGACGGCGTCAGCCGCATGGTGATCAGCCTCAACTTCGCCGACCCGTCCGGGCGCAGGCACCTGACCCTGGCCCACCAGCTGTGCGGCCGGTTGTGACTATTGCGCGTTGCTGCCCTTGACGATCGTCTTCACGGTCAGCTGGTCACCCGGGATGTTCGGGTTCGCGCAGCCCGTGCCGGCCAGGTCGATGAACATCGACGCCGTTTCCTGCGGCGGGTAGATCCGCAGGCCACGCACCGCCTGCGGCTGGCAGGTCACCGTGTCGAAGTTCTGCACGTTGACGAAGCCGAGCGCGGCCGACGCCGTGTCGCCCTTGTTCAGGCTGATCACCGCGCCCTTGTCCCCGACCCGCACGGCGGGCTGCCCGACCTGATGGCCGTCCGCGCCCGCGACGTACGAAACGCCGGGGAACCCCTGGATGGTGCACGGGTGGTCACTGGTGTTGGTGAAGATCAGCGACCGGTGGACCGTCCCGGCGCCGGCATCGCTCTGACCGAACGAAAGCTTGAGATCAGCGGCCTTGCACAGCCCGTTGTCACCGGACGACGCGGGCGGCGGGGCCGTCTGCGAGCCGGGGGTGACCGAGCCGGGGCTGCTGGGCGCCGGGGTGTCCGTCGACGCGCTGGACGACGGCGCCGGGGCCGAGGTACTGGGCTCGGGCTGGGCACCGTTCGAGCCGCCGCACCCGGCGACGGCGAACGCCACCGCGACCGCACTCGCGGCCAGCCCCACCTGTGAAATCCTCGCTCGCGCCATGATGTTCTTCCCTCCCTATGCCGTTGTGAGCACTACCCGGAGGACGCGTATGCACGCACTCGGTTGTGTGGTCCATGCCAATCCGTTACCAAGAGACTCCGGACATGGTGAACCTGCCACAACTCACATCTCGGCGCCCGCCCAAGTGAGGCAGTGCCAGCCCTCGGGCGACGATTCCAGCTCGACGATGCCGGTGTTCGGGATGAGCCCCTGGTCGGCCAGTTCGGGCCGGACGTTGTCGGAAAGCCATTCGGCCGCCAGCCGGATCACGCCGCCGTGGCTGATCAGCGCGATCGCCGGGTCGTCCAGGTGCTTGGCGCGCAACTCGCCGATCGCGGCCAGGTACCGCTCGCGCACCTGCTCACCGCTTTCGCCGCCGGGCATCGCGACGCTGAGGTCGCCCCGGGTCCACGGGCGCACCGTCCCGGCGTAGGCCCGCAGCGCCGCCATGTCGCCGCGGCCTTCGAGATCACCGACGCTGACCTCGTGCACGCCGTCGATCACCTGGACCTCGTGGGTCAGCGCGGCCGCGAGCGGTCCGGCGGTCTGCTGGGCACGGGTCGCGCGGGAGGCGTAGACGGCCGCGATCGGCTCGCCCGACAGCTTGTCCGCAAGCGCTTGCGCCTGCTGCCGCCCCAGCTCGGTGAGCGCCGGCCCCGGGAGCGCGGTGTCCAGGATCTTGCGCACGTTCGCGGTGCTCTCCGCGTGCCGGATCAGGTACAGCTTCACGCCTGTTCTCCTCTGCGCACCGCCGCGACCCAGTCCGCGGCGTCGACGAAATCTTCGTTGCCCGCGGCCGGCTGGATCGTCGCGCGTACCCCGTCCGCCCGCGGGTGCGAGCCGAGGAACCGGACGTTGCGGCAGCGGCGGCGCAACCCGGCGAGCGCGTCGCCGATCCGAGGCTCCGCGACGTGCCCCTCGAAGTCAATGAAGAACCGGTATTCGCCATAGTTCCGGGCGGGGCGGGCGTCGAGCCGGGTCAGGTTGATACCGCGATCGGCCAGTTCGGTGAGCAACTCGGCGAGCGCGCCCGTCCGGTTGGCCGCGGCCGCGACGACGGAGGTGCGGTCGGCGCCGGTCGGTTCGGGCAACGGGTGCTGTGGCTTCCGGACGAGGAGGAATCGGGTGCGCGCGTCCCGCACGTCGGCGACCTCGGTGGCACGGACCTCCAGCGGGTAGTGCTGGACCGCGACCGGCGCGGTCACCGCCGCGTCGAACTCGCCGGCCTGCACCGCGACCGCGGCGGCGGCCGTCGAAGACGTCGCGATGGGCCGCGCGCCGGGCAGGTTGGTCTCGACCCACAGCCGCACCTGCGCGAGCGCGTGCGGGTGGCTGGCGACCGTGCGGATCTCCTCGGTGCCGGGCCGGGTCAGCACGCTGAAATGCACTGGTAGCAACGCTTCCGCGCACGCGATCAGCGGTTCGGCGTCGGCGAGCCCGTCGAGGGTGGCCGGTACGACCCCTTCGACCGAGTTCTCCACCGGCACGCACGCGCCGTCGGTTTCTCCCTTGCGCACCGCGGCGAGCGCCAAGTGGATCGTCTCGAAGGGAATGAGCTCGTCGTCGCCGGTGGCGAGCGACCGGGCGGCTTGTTCGGTGAAGGTCCCGACTGGTCCAAAATATGCGATCCTTGCCACCCGCCCAGGTTACGCAGCTGGCAGAACACTGGTCTGTTCAGGCGTTGGCAAGATCGGATGGTTACGCCGGGTGGCTTTTTTTGGCATGGTGTACCCGTGACCGCCGATTCGGGCACGCACACCACCCATAAGGGCACCGAGGATCAGATCTCACCTTCTACCCCTTCTCTGGTGTTGTGCGCCCTCGACGAGCCCTTGGTCCGCGCGTGGCAGTCCGTCGTGGACCGGATCAGAGGTGCCGTGCGCGTGCATCACGGCTCGGTGCTGGACATCGCGGCGCAGGCCGTGGTGAGCCCCGCCAACTCCTACGGCTGGATGCGCGGCGGCATCGACGCGATCTACGCGCGGGCGTTCCCCGAGGTCGAGCAGAACGTGCGCAGCGCGATCCTCGCCTACCACGGTGGTGAGCTGCCGATCGGCGAGTCGGTGATCGTGCCCACCGGGGAGCCGTCGCCGGCGTGGCTGATCAGCTCCCCCACGATGCGCGAGCCGGGCGAGCGGTTGCCCGAAGACACCGTGCACCCGTATCTCGCGGCGCGCGGCGTGTTCCTGCGATGGCGCGACGGCCGGCTCGAACACGGCGCCGACGTGCGCACGGTGGTCGACACCATCGCGATGCCCGGCCTCGGCACCGGCGTCGGCGGCGTCAGCCCGGAGACCTGCGCCCGCCAGGTCGCGGCCGCCTGGACCGAGGTCTTCGGGCGTTGACCGTGCACTAACTCACAGCCCGTTCGCACGCTGGACGACCTACCGTAAGAGGAGCGTTACGCGGGCAACGGCGCCAGCCCACGGCGGGCAAGGAGTGAGGGAATGTCACGGGTTCGTGAGCTCAGCCCCTACGTCGAACTACACCGGGACCAGTGGCGCGAGCTGCGGAGAAACACCCCCCTGCCACTGACCGCCGACGAACTGCTGGAGCTGCGCGGGCTCGGCGAACAAGTGGACCTGAACGAGGTCGCCGAGGTCTACCTCCCCCTGTCGCGCCTGATCAACCTCCAGGTCGCGGCCCGGCAGCGGCTGTACGAGGCGACGACCACCTTCCTCGGCGAGGACAGCCGGGGCACCAAGGTCCCGTTCGTGATCGGCATCGCCGGCAGTGTCGCGGTCGGCAAGTCGACCACCGCGCGGCTGCTGCGCACGCTGCTCGCCCGCTGGCCCGATCACCCGAGCGTCGACCTCGTCACCACCGATGGCTTCCTCTACCCGGCGGCGGAGCTGACCCGGCGCGGCATCATGCACCGCAAGGGTTTCCCGGAGAGCTACGACCGGCGCGCGCTGCTGCGCTTCGTCGCGGAGGTGAAGTCCGGCGCCGAGGAGATCAGCGCCCCCGTCTACTCGCACCTGGCCTACGACATCGTGCCGGGCGTGGAGCAGATCGTGAAGCAGCCGGACATCCTGATCATCGAGGGGCTGAACGTGCTGCAGCCCGGCCCCCGCCTGATGGTCTCGGACCTGTTCGACTTCTCCATCTACGTCGACGCGCACACCGGGGACATCGAGCACTGGTACGTCGAACGGTTCCTCAAACTGCGCCAGACGGCGTTCGCGGACCCCGCCTCGCACTTCCACCACTACGCGGGCTTGCCCGACGACGAGGCCCGCACGGAAGCCCGGCATCTGTGGCACAGCATCAACGAGCCGAACCTGATCGAGAACATCCGGCCGACCCGGCCGCGTGCCACGCTTGTGCTCCGTAAGGACGCAGACCATTCCATCAACCGCGTGCGCCTGCGCAAGCTGTAGGCACCGGGCTCGGCCGAACGGCTGATGTTGTCACCTGGTCAGTAACCGGTTGGCCGATACCGCCCCCATCGGGCAAACCTCACTCTGGAGTCAGCAAGAAACGCACGCTGAGCAGGAGGGAGGGCAGGCGATGGTCGCGACCGTCTTCACCTGGATCGGGGCGATGGTGGGCATCGTGGTGCTGCTCGCGATGGCCGCGGGGGCGTTCGTCGTCGATGTCGACGACGCGCTCGCCGAACGTCGCGAGAAGGCACCGGCACCGGAAGGCACCGTGGTCGGGTCCTGAGCCGTCAGCTCAGCTCGTCGAGAGCGTGGACATAGTCGTCGAGGTCGAACTCGAGCCCGTCGCTCTCACCGGTTTCCAGCCGCGCTTCGAGCACCCCGGCCAGCTCTTCGAGCACCTGGGTGCGTTCCACGCCCCGCCCGAGCAGCCGCTGGGCGGCCTGCCACACCTCGGCCGGTTCGTCGTCCCACAACTGGTCCACGACCGTCGTGTGGGCCGCGACCCGCAGGAACGACTCCTCGTCCAGATCGTCCTCGGCGAGCGACGCCTGGAACTCCGGGTGCTCGCCGATGACGAGCAGGCGGCGCTGCTCGGGGTCCGCCGGGTCGAGTTCGACCTCTTCGTCCGCGATCTCCGTGTAGACCGAGGGGATCGCGAACTGGCGGCGTTCCAGCAGCGCCGCCACTTCGGACTCGTCGAGGTCCTCGAACCCGTCGAGGTAGGAGTCCATCGCCGACTCGTCGTCGCCCTCCAGCGCCCGCTCGTACAGCCGGTCCTCGACCGCCTCCAGCAGCGGCTCGACCGCCGCCTCGGGCAGGCCGTCGCGGAAGGCGCCCCAGCGGGCCCACGCGGGCAGCACCTTTTCCAGCGCCTCGTCCTGTTCGTCGGTCAGCTCGATCGCACCGTCGTCGACGAGGTCGACGAAGGACGCCAGCTTGTCGGGGCCGACGCGCAGCGGGTTCCGCGGGTCGTGCTCGACGCCGAACTCGATGAGCCGCAGCGCGCAGACGCGGGCGGCCTCGGTGTCTTCCAGGGCAGGGGACGCGCTGAAGAACGTGTCGATCGCCTCGGCCTCGTCCTCGGCCGACAGCAGCTTCGGCGGGCCGACCGGCTCGGGCTCGGGCAGGGCGCGGGTGCGCGCCATCGCGAGCGCCCGAAATCGTACGTAGTCGTCGGTGACCTCGGGCTCGGCCTGCAGCTCCGTGCCGACGAACGCGTCGGTGAGCAGCTGGTGCGCCCGGGCGGGGGTGATCTGCTCGCAGGTGACGAGGTCGCCACTCTCGGCGGCCTGGGTCTGCATCTCGGCGATGACCTCGGCGGGCGACTCGACGATGACGGCCTCGTCGGCCCAGCCGCCCAACACCGCGTAGCCGATGGACACGAGCAGCCCGTGCGCGGACTCGCCCTCGCCGAACACGCACAGCACGGAGCTTTCGTCGCCGTAGACGTCGGCGGTCCGCCAGCACTCGCCGACGGCCACCCGGTTGAGTGAACCGGCCCAGGCGGGCTCGCCCAGGCCCAGCTTCTCCAGCGCGAGCCCGGCGGCCTCCCGCTGCTCCTCGCTGGTGGCCAGGGAGCGCAGGGCCGCCAGCGGTGCCACGAGCCGTTCCGGTGCGGGCGCGGCGGCGGCGAACTCGATCAGCTCGGCGGCCAGGTCGTCGCCGGCTTCCCACCATTCGCCGAGAATTTCGGACGTGACGAGCTCGACGCGCAGCGGCTCGGCATCCGAATCCAGTTCGGCGAACTCACGCAGGACCTCCTCGAGCAGCTCGCTGGCGCTCTCGGTGTCATCGCTGGATACCCGCTGGGGCAGCTCGGTCATGCTTCACATATTCGCACCGAGTCGAACCGGCTGCGCCCTGACCCCGCCTTCAGTCCTTGGGCAACGCGATCCGCGCGGCCCGGATTTCCGTGATGAGCCGGGCCTTCCGCTTGTGCACGGCGACCAGCTCCGCGAGATAGGGGGCGAACTCCGCGGGAATGCCCGCCCGGCGGTAGAGCTGCCGGATCTTGCGCAACCCTTTCGCCGCGAGTTCGTAATGTGCCGCGTCCTTCTGCCCGATCAGGTACTCGACGTGTCGCTTGTAGACATCCAGCGCCTCGTCGAAACGCTCCTCGGCGACCAGGGTGCGCACCAGCTCGTCCAGGTCCGGCTCGTCCGGCTCGCTTTCCGGCGGTTTGTCGTTCCCGTTGCGGGCGCGGGCGGCATACGCGACCGCTTCCGCGGTGCGGCCCGCTTCCCGCAGCACCCGCACGACCTTCAACCGAACATCGAGTCGTTCTGGTTGACGGGAAAGGATTCCGAGCAACGCGTCGACGTCGCCGGTGAGCTCTGCGAGTTGCTCGGCGAGCTTTTCCGCCGCCCGCCCGGAGTGCTCGTCCACAAGGGACTGGAGCTTCCCAAGTCCCTTGTCTCCCAAGGATTTCACGAACAGCTCGAGGTCGACCTCCACCTCGTGGTCGAGCGCGGTGCCGGCGATCCACTCGGCGAGATCCGCCGGCGGCCGCGCGGCGCAGGCCCGGGCGTAGAGCGCGACCGCGCGGCGCAGCACGGCGGGATCGTCCTGCTGTGCCGGGACGATCCGGTCCACGGTGCGGCGCGCGAGCGGGGCCAGGTCGGCCTGCGTGCCGCCGTCGAGCAGGCGCTGCAGCGTGTCCAGCACGGCGGCGATCTTCGTGGTCTCGCCCGAACCGGCCTGCCGTTCCAGCAGGTCCGCCGGTTCTCCCCCGTCCGCGTGCAGCCGCAACCGGGTGTGCAGATCGGGATCACGCTGGGCCTGTTCGTGCAGCAACTCGGCGAGCGTCTCGGCATCCAGCGAACGGAGGTAGTCCCGGAGATCGGTCACGCGCACATCTTGGCCTATGCGCTCAGACTGGCGGCCTTCGTCTTCGGGATCGCGATCCGGGCGTTGCGGACCTCGATCAGCAGCCGGGTCTTGCGTTTGTGCGTTTCCAGCAGGTCCGCGAGGTACCGCGTGAACTCGTCCGCCGTTTCGGCACGCCGGTGCAGGCCGCGAAGATCCTTCAGCACGCGGGCGGCGTCCCGGTAACCCAGCGGATCTTTCTGTTCGATCAGTTCGTCCACGCACAGGCGATACGCCGCGATGGCGCCGGCGGGCTCGCCCTCGGCGATCGCGTCCAGTGCCGCCGCGCGCTCCTCGGGCCAGCACTCGCCCGCGGCCTCGCGGAACGCGGAATAGCTGATGGCACAGGGATTGCGCCGGAACTCAGCGCGCCGCAGGGCGAGCGCCCCGCCGCGCCGGGGCTGGCGGTGCACCATCGTCCTGGCCGCGTACGCGATCGCTTCGCCGTGGCGGCCGGCCGAGCGCAGCACCCGGATGATCCGGAGGTCGACCTCGCGGGTCGGCGGTTTCGCGGCGAGGATCGTGAGCAGGGTGTCGACGTCGCCGGTCACCTCGGCGAGCTGTTCGGCAAGCCGGCGCGCGATGTCCCGGCGCGGCCCTGGCCGCCCGGCCAGCACACCGTCCACAATGGACTTCATCCGGGCGAGGCCCCCGTCGCCGAGCGCCCCGGCGAAGTCGGCGAGCTCGATGCGCGGCCAGTCCGGCCGGTGGAAGGCGGTGCCGAGGATCCAGTCCGCGAGCGGCTCGGGCTCGGGCGGGTGCGCCGCGCAGGCCTGCGCGTACAGGGCGACGGCGCGGCGGCGCTCGGCCGTGGTCGCGCCGTCGAGGCCCGCCAGCATGCGGCGGGCGAGCGGGGTCAGGTCGGCCCGGGTGCCGCCGGCGAGCAGGCGCTGCAGCATGTCGAGCGCGGGACCGGCCTTGCTCGCGGCACCGGCGCGCTGCTCCAGCTCCTCGCGTAACCGGGAGTCACGTTCGGCCTCGGCGTAGAGGAGTTCGGCCAGCGTCTCGGCGTCCAGCGAGCGCAGGTAGCCGCGCAGATCGGGGACCGAGTTCACGCGACCATCCTGCCGGACCCAAAGGCGTGACACCGTCACCCACCAGCGTCTATTTCAGCTGGTAATCGACACGCTCCGTCAAGTTTGCAGGGTGAAGAAGTACCCGTCGGACGCGCTGCGGTCGATATCGGCGAGCAGCGGGACCGGCGAGTTCTCCCGGACACTCTGCGGATACTTACGCCACCGGCCCTGCTCCTCGGACCAGTAGTAGAGGGTCCACATGCTGTCGACGCCGTAGCGGAGCTGAGCGAACGCCCGCTCGCCCAGTGCGTCGCCGGACCAGTCCGGGCGCCGCTCGACGAGCGTCACCGTGCTTCCGCGCCAGCGGGACCTGATCCGCTTGTCCGCCGGAACGCGCCGTTCACACCAACGATCGATCTGCCGCTGCTGGAGCTCGGGGATCGCCGACATACACACAGTGATACCGCATGCGTGCCCCGCGCTCGATCGGAGGATGCGCACCTCACACGGGTCATACAATCCCTAGCTCACGGGAGGCTCGCTGAGGTACCAGCCGCCACAGAGGGCGGCCACCCCCGATATCGCCAGCAACAGCGCGCCCACGAACGAACCACCCGCCAGCAGGATCACCAGCGACAGCACCATCACCAGCAGGCCCGCCGCCATGAGCGCCCGCGCCGCCCAGACATGCCGTCCCGTGGCGACGACCGGTACTCGTGCGAACAGGACGTCCGTGTCCCGCAGGTCGGCACGTGGCCGCAGCGCGGGGGCGGCTTCGGGCACGCCGAGCGCGGTCGCGAGGCCGGTGAGGTCGCGGGCCTCGGCCTCGGTGAGGGCACCCCGCTCCTCGGCGGCATCACGCATCGCCGCCACGAACCCGAAGTTCTCCTCGCGCACCGCGATGCCCGCACCCGCGGCCAGTTTCGCCAGGTCACGCGACTCGTCCGGGGACACGTAGTGATCAGTGACCGCCGCCGCAAGCAGCTCGCCGTACGCCTCGCGCACCGGGTCCTCAGCAGCGCTCCGGGCCCGTCCGGCCAGATCCGCGAGCCAGGTCCGCCCGAGCACTTCTTCGAACTGCCGGGACAGCCCGTGCTCGCCGCCGGCGAACGGGGGCAGCTCCGGGAACCGCGGCGCGTCGGTGAGCGCGAGGCCGTGCCGGCTGATCAACCCGGACACCACCGCCGCCACGGTCCTCGCGTTCGCCAGCGCCAGGTGTCCCGGAAAGTCCGGGATGCCGAGCGCGGCCGCGACGGTGGCGAGCCGCGAGTTCGGCAGGCGCAGCGCCTCGCGCGCGGTCTCCAGCGTGCCGATCGCCGGCAGCGGCGGCAGGCGCACGTCGATCGGCGCCAGCTCCGCGGCCAGGAACTCGAGCGTGACCGGCAGGTTGTGGGCGACGAGCACGGCGTTCTGGCACAGCTCGAGCAGATCCCCCAGCACCTCGGCGAACGTGGGCGCGCTGTCCAGCTCGCGGCGGCTGATGTGGTGCAACGTCTCGGGCCCCGTCTCGACATGCCAGCCGGGGTTGACCATCGTCGTGTACTCCGTCAGCACGGTGCCGTCCGCACGGACGCGCACGGCGGCTGCCTCGACGACATGCCCGGGTCTCAGCCCGGTGGTCCGGAAATCGATTGCCGTGAATTCCGTCTCTGTCGCCGGAAACCGCCCATCCCGGGCCAACCGCAGCGTGTCCAAAGGTGCCATCGCCCGCTAATCGCCGGAGGGCACGGAAACGTAACGGATTCCGCCTGAGAAACGAGAAACTCACGTGCCGAAAAGACACGTGCCCATTTGGCTCAAGATCACCGTGGGCGGCTTCGCCGTGCTGTTCGTGCTGTCCGCGCTGCTCGGCGGGTCGCCGGCACCGGCCAATGTCGCACACGACACGACCATGTCGCCGACCGCCACTTCGGCACCACCGGTGCGCTACACCGCGACCGGTATCGCGGGCACCACCGTGAAACTCACCGATACGGGTGGAAAACAACTGACCGTTCGGGCAGCGGGCATCGAACTGCCCCTCGAAGACAACTGCTACGGCACCGAATCGGCACAGTGGGCGAGTAACTTCCTGACCGGAAAAGAAGTCACCGCGAAAATGCTCGACACTCCCGATGGCACGCTCGCGGTGATCGCGTTTCCCGATGGGACGAACTTCTCGATGGCCGCATTGCGGTACGGGAACGCGAAATACGTCGCCGACGCGTTCGCCGCCACCTACGGCCCGGCCCTGCAGGCGGCCGAATCATCGGCCAAGACGGAAAAGGCGGGGCTCTGGGGTCCGCCGTGCGACGGGCAGATCGACGCGCCCGCACAGGCGTCTTCCACACTGCCGCCCGCCAGCGGCGCCCCGCCGACCGGCGTCGCTCCGCCGAACACCACCGTCGCGCCGCCGCCCGCCCCGCCGGCCGCACCCCCTACCACCAGGACGACCTGCCGGCCACCGCAGGACCACCACCGGGGCAAGCCCTGCGAAAACCAGTGATCTTGTCCGGACCAGCCGCGTTCTGGTATTCCATGACTCGTGGATCCACTCGTCAAGACCACGTCCGGCGCGGTGCGCGGCAGGACGGCCGGCGGCGTCAGCTCCTTCAAGGGCATCCCGTACGCGGCGCCGCTCGACGGCATCCGCCGGTTCCAGCCGCCGCAGCCGCCCAAGCCGTGGGACGGTGAGCGCGACGCGGCCCGCTACAGCGCCGACCCGCCGCAGGGCACGCGCCAGGCGAATCGCCCGTCGCCATGGAGTCCCGGCGACGACACGGAATCGCTGACCGTCAACGTCTGGACGCCGGATCCCGGCGCGCGCGGGCTGCCGGTGATGGTGTGGATCTACGGCGGCGCGTTCCTCGCCGGCACGGCGAGCCAGGCCGACTACGACGGCGCGACGCTGGCCGGCGGCGGGCTCGTGATCGTGACGCTGAACTACCGCGTGGGCTACGAGGGTTTCGGCTGGCTGCCGGACCAGCCGCACAACCGCGCGTTCCTCGACCAGCTCGCGGCGCTGCGGTGGGTGCGGGACAACATCGCGAACTTCGGCGGCGACCCCGCGAACGTGACGCTGTTCGGCGAGTCCGCCGGCGCCACCGCGGTCGTCGCGCTGACCGCCGCCGACGCCGCGCGTGACCTGTTCCGCCGTGGCATCGGGCAGAGCGTGGCCGACGGGTTCCAGTCGGAGGAGACGGCGCGCGGCACGGCCGAGCGCATCGCCGGCGCGCTCGGCGTCCCGCTGACCGCCGAGGCGTTCGGCGAGGTGGGCTCCGAGGCGATCCACGCCGTCCAGTCCTCGCCGGAGTCGTTCACGCCGTTCGGCCCGATCCTCGACGGCGACCTGGTGCCCGACCTGCCGTGGCGCCGCCTGCGCAAAGAAGTGGACCTGATCACCGGGTTCAACCATGACGAGTTCCGGCTGTTCACCGCCGGCGAGGACCTCGGCGCGATCGATCCCGCCACCGTGGCCGGTCCCAGGATCGGCGGTTACCGGGCCGCGTATCCGGACCTGTCCGACGCCGACCTGTACGTGCTGATCATGTCCGACACCGCCTTCCGGATGCCCGGGACGTGGTGCGCGCAGGAACATCCGGGCCGCAGCTGGCTCTACGAGCTGACCTGGCCGAGCCCCGCGTTCGGCGGGATCCTGCGCGCCTGCCACGGGCTCGACGTGCCGCTGGTGTTCGGCAACTTCGACGGCCCGCTCGGCTCGAACGTGCTCGGCACACCGGTACCGCCGGAGGCGCTGACGCTCGCCGAGCAGATGCGTGAATCGTGGACGGCGTTCGCCACGACCGGCGACCCGGGCTGGGCCGAGTACGAGCCGGGCGAGCGGCTGGCGCGGCGATGGGACGCGCCGGTCTCGCTGGAAGCCGATCCCGCGGGAACGTCACGGCGGATCTGGGCCGACTAGCCTGGGCGTATGGCCATCGAGGTGCTGCTCGTCGATGATCACGAGGTGGTCCGGCGCGGGCTGCGCGAACTGCTGAGTGACGAGCCGGATATCGAGGTCGTCGCGGAGGCCGGCAGCGCCGACGAGGCACTGGCCGTGGCGATGCACGTCGAACCCGATGTCGCGGTCGTCGACGTCCGGCTCGGCGACGGCGACGGGGTGGCGCTCTGCCGCGAGCTGCGTTCGAAGCCGAACCCGCCGCACTGCCTCGTGCTGACCGCGTTCGATGACGACGACGCGATGGTCGGCGCGATCATGGCCGGTGCCGCGGGCTATCTGCTGAAGCAGGTCCGCGGGCAGGACGTGGTGAACGCGGTCCGCGAGATCGCGGCCGGGCGCTCGCTGCTCGACCCGGTGACCACCGCGCGGGTGCTCGAAAAACTACGCCATCCGCAGGCGGACGAGTACGAGCAGCTGACCGACCGGGAACGCAGTGTGCTGCACCTGATCGGCGACGGACTGTCCAACCGCGAGATCGCGGAACGCCTGTTCCTGGCGGAGAAAACGGTCAAGAACTACGTGACCTCGGTGCTCGCCAAGCTCGGCATGCAGCGCCGTACGCAGGCCGCCGCGTGGGTCGCGCGGCGAGCGAAATAACTGAATCTCCTTACTCTCCGTGACAAAAGGGCACGCCCTGCGGTCACGAAAACGAACCGGACTATGTTCGCCGCCATCGATTCCGCATCAATAAAAAATTCTTTGGGGCGAAGGAGCATTGCGGTGAGTGATCTCATCGACAGAGCGCAGCGGCAGTGGGGGGAGGTGCGCCCCGAGCTGGACACTTCCGGAATGGTGGTGATCGGGCGCGTGCTGCGGCTCGCCTCCCTGATCCGCCGCGAAACCGACGATCTGCTGGCCGGGCACGAACTGACGAAGGCCGAGTTCGACGTGCTGTGTGCGTTGCGCCGCAACGCGGTGCTCAATCCGGGTCAGCTCAGCCGCGAGATGCTGTCCTCCGGGGCGGCCATCACCAAGCGGCTCGACCGGCTCGCGCGGATGGACCTGGTGTCGCGCACGGCGAGCGAGCGCGACCGCCGCGTGGTGCACGTCCGGCTCACCGACAAGGGCACCGTGCTGATCGACGAGCTGCTGCCGCGCCAGTTCGAATCGGAGCGCGCCGCGCTGGACAACCTGTCGGACCCCGAACGGTCCGAGCTCGCGGGTCTACTCGGGACGGTCCTCCAGACCATCGAGGGCGTCAGCGCTTAGCTCACATTTTGGCCGTACAGAAAGTTTTCGTAGCTCGGTGCCTTGCGGACCAGCCCACTGTCCAAATGGAACTTCCGCGCCGTTTCGTACGAAGCCCGCCGCACCTCCGGGGTCGGCGGCACCTCGGGCGGCAGGATCGGCACCAGCGCGTCGAGTGCCTTCGCGTCGGTGCCCTTGAGGTACTGGCCCAGCAGCGACCGGACCTGCGCCGGATTCCCGTGGATGTCCGCGAGCGCCCTGGTCATCGCACGCTGGAACGCGGCGAGTTCGTGCTGCTTGCGGTCGAGGAGTTTCTCGGTGCTGAACACGACACCGTGCAGCGCCCCGCGCAGGCTCGGCACGTCGCCTCGCGCCGGGGAGATGTAGGTCCGGCCGACCTTCGCGGCGGCGGCCTGCTGGGCGATCGGCTGGAAGAACGCGAGGGCGTCCACCCGATTCGCTTTGAGCGCACCGATCGCGGAGGTCGTGGCGCTGCCGAGGTTCACCAGCGTCGAGTCGACCGCGGCGTTGCGGCCGATGCTGCTGAACAGGTAGTCCACCAGCGCCTCGGTGCCGCTGCCCGGACCGGTGATGCCGATCTTCTTGCCCACCAGCGCCTGGACCTTTTCGTTCAACGTCGGTGGTTCCGGGAACGAGGCCGGCACGACGATGTCCACGTAGTACTCGGTGACCAGGCTCGTCACGATCCGCGTGCCGTCATCGATCTTGGCGAGGTTGAACGCGTCGGTGATCACGCCGGCGCCCAGGTCGACGCTGCCCGATTTGAGCGCGGCGGCGACCTTCGCGCCGGTGCCCAGCCGTGGCCGGTCACCGAGGGTCAGGCCTTCCGCTGTGAAATAGCCCTGTTTCTCGGCGATGAACAGCGGCAGGAACGCGACCGAGTCGCTGATCTGGCCGATGTTGAGCACGCCGGGCGGGGTGGTCGACTCGCGGGTCGCACAGCCCGCGGCGACCAGCAGCGGCGCGGCGGAAAGCGCTTTCAGAAACGTCCGGCGGTCAGTCATCGATCGGCTTCCACCGGTTGACCCGCCGCCCGATCAGGCTGACGAACACGTTCAGCACGCCCGCGACGACGCTCAGCACGACCAGCGTCGCGAACACGCCCGCGGTGTCGAACTGCGAGGCGGAGTCGTTGATCAGGTAGCCGAGCCCGCGGTTCGACGCGACCAGTTCCCCGATCACCGCGCCGATCAGCGCGTACGGGATGGAGACCTTGAGCCCGGTCAGCAGGCCGGTCATCGACGCGGGCAGCACCACCCGGACGGCGATGTCGCGGCGGTTGCCGCCCATCAGCCGGACCGCGTCGATCAGCCCGCGGTCCACCTCGCGCACCCCGGCGGCCGTATTCAGGAACACCAGGAAGAACACCGTCGCGGCCGCGAGCAGCACCTTCATGTGCATGCCGATGCCGAACCACACGATGAACAGCGGTGCCAGCGCGACCTTCGGGATCGCGTACAGCGCCATCACGAACGGGTCGAGCACGCGGTAGATCAGGTTCAGCGACGCCAGCACGAACCCGGCGATCGCGCCCGCCGCGGCGCCGAGCAGGAAGCCGTAGACGATCTCCTGCACGGTGATCCAGGTGTTCGTCCACAATGTACCGTCGGCGCCCCATTCGCCAAGGCGTTGCACGATATCCGTCGGCTTGCTGGTGAACGTGCTGTCGATCCAGCGGTCCGCGGCGAGCTGCCACAGCACGATGAGCACCGCCAGCAGGCCGATCCGCAGCGACCACACGATGGTCGCGCTGCCGTGCCGCTGCCACCAGGTCCGGTCGAGGCCGACCCGGACGGGCCCGGCCTCGGTCGCGGTGAGCGTCATCGCCCCTCCTTGAGTGCCGCCGAAAGTTCCTTGTGCAGCGCGACGAACTCCGAGTCCACGCGCAGGTCGTCGGCCGAGCGCGGCCGGGCGAGGCCGATCTCGCGGTCGAGCAGGACGCGGCCCAGCCGGCCGAGCACCACGACCCGGTCGCCCAGCAGCAGCGCCTCTTCGATGTCGTGCGTCACGAACACCACCGTCTGCCCGCTGCCCTGCCACAGCCGCAACAACTCTTCCTGCAGTTCCATCCGCAGCTGGGCGTCGAGGGCACCGAACGGCTCGTCCATCAGCAGCGTTTCCGGGGCACCCGCGAGCATCCGGGCGAGACTCGCACGCCGGCGCATGCCACCGGAAAGCTCGCGCGGGTAATGCTTTTCGAACCCGTCGAGGCCGACCCGCCGGATCAGGTCCTCGGCGACCGGTTTGCGCTGTTTCGCCGGCACACCACGGATTTCCAGCGGCATCTCGACATTGCGCCGCACGTCGCGCCACGGCATCAGGGTGTCGTGCTGGGTCAGGTAGCCGATGTTCGTGTCCGGCCCGCCGAGCCGCCGGTCGCGGTAGCGGATCTCGCCGGTGGTCGGCACGGTCAGCCCGGCGAGCATGTTGAGCAGGGTCGATTTGCCGCAACCACTGCGGCCGAGCAGGGTGACGAAGCTGCCTTCCTCGATCGTCACGGAGAACTCGCGCAACGCGACGGTCGCGGTGTCCCCCTTGGCGAACTGTTTGGTGACCGCGTCCGCGGCCAGCACGGCGGTCACCGGAGCCGGTCCGGCGCGTCCGCGAGCGGTTCCGCACCCACCAGCCGGCGGCTGTTGTGCACGATCATCAACCGGACCTCCTCGTCCGTGAAACCGTTGTCCAGCAAGCGATCCGCGCAGAGCGGGAGGCCGTCCTCGACCGGCGGGTTGAACGGCTGGCCGAGATCGCTGGAAATCACCGAATGTTCCGGCCCGGCGGCGCGGATGTTGCCGAGCCAGACCTCCCAGTCGACCTTGCCGGTGTACGGCGTCGTGAAGCACCGCTCCAGCAACGCGCCCTTCTCGGCAAGCGCTTTCTGCCGTTCGATGCCGATCCGCTGCGACGTGAATTCCGGGTGGGTGACGACGATCCGCCGCACGCCCTCGTCGAGCGCGGCGTCGATCACCGCGAACGACTCGTCCTGGTGCAGATGGCCGGTCGCGAGCGTCATGTCGTGCTTCGCGATCAGCCGCAGCACCTGGCGGGTCCGTTCGAGCACCTTGCCGTCGGCGTCGAGGACGTCGACCGGGTCGGCCGCCATGCCTGCCTCGGCGAGGTCGGCTTGGAGTCGCGCCCACATCGGCGGTTTGGCGCCTTCGGGTTCCTCGGCCTGGCACTGCCGCTGGTTCGCACTGTCCACTGTGGGCAGCCAGACGAACCGGGCACCGCCGCGGCCGGCGATCTCGACGGCGATCGGGTTGAGCCCGCCGACGGACGCGTTGAGCGTGATCGCGCCGAGGGCATCGATCCCGGGACGCGCCCGCCGGACCACCTCCGCCCGCTCGGCGGTCGGCACGTAATGCGACTTGAGCACGAACCCCGCCATGCCGGCGGCTTCGAACCGCTCGGCGAGCGTGACGTCGTCGATCCGCCGTTTCATCACATCCGGCGCGACGTGAATGTGCACGTCATAAGCACCTCGGACGAGCTCTCGCGCATGCTCGGAGGGCTGAGGATGGTCGGTCATCTGACTCCCTTGACAGCATTTCCGACCAAATTGTTAACAATCTTGGCGACAGCCGTCAAGGGGTAGCTAGGCCATCTGTCTCACGCAAGGCCTTGATCACGCTCTCCAGGTGGGCTCGCGCCGCCCGCTGGGCTCGCTCAGAATCGTGCGCGCAAATGCTCTCGATGATCTCCAGGTGCTCGGGCAGCGAGACCGACGGCCGGCCCGGCCGCATCGCGAGCCGGAACTGGTGCCGCACACTCTGCCCGCGCAGCCGTTCCAGCACCTGCGAGGCGGTGTGCTGCGCGCTGATCTCGCGCACGCGCAGGTGCAGCCGCTGGTTGAGGCCGGAATAGCCGACCACGTCACCGGCGGCGACGGCCGCGCGCATGTCCTCGCCCAGCTTCGCCAGCTCCGCGATCTCCTCGTCGGTGATCCGCTCGGCCGCCTTGGCCGCGCACAGCGCTTCGAGCATCATCCGCACCTCGGAGATCTCGACGGCCTCTTCGACCGAGACCGCGCGCACCCGGGCGCCGCGGTTCTGCACGCGTTCGACGAGCCCCTCGTTGGCGAGCTCGATCAGCGCGGCGCGCACGTTCGCCCGGCTCGCCGAGAACTGCGCGGACAGGTCGGCCTCGACCAGCCGCTGGTTGGGCACGAACTCGCCGCGGACGATCGCCTCGCGGATCGCGATCACCACCGGCTGCTCGACCTGCGCCTCCGTCACCGCTGCCACTCCTCAGCCTCAGATTGTTGACAATTTTGTCTTGGACATCGTCTACTCGATGCTAACCCGCGTACCAGAAGGAGTCTGCTATGTCCGGAACGACAGTCACGATCGCGGTCCTCGGTCTCGGGGAGGCGGGCGGCGCGATCGCCCGCGATCTCGTCGCCGCGGGGGCCGTCGTCCGTGGCTACGACCCGGCCGTGCGGGCTACCGACGGGATCGTCGACACGTCGTCCGAAGCCGAGGCCGCTGAGGGCGCGGACCTGGTGCTGAGCGTGAACAGCGCGACCGCCGCGGTCGGCGCGCTGCGCGCCGGGCTGCCGAAGACCACCGGGATCTGGGCGGACCTCAACACCGCATCGCCCGGCCTCAAGCGGGAACTGGCCTCGATCGCGGCCGGGGTGCCGTTCACCGATATCGCGATCATGGCGCCGGTGCCGGGCAAGGGCCTGCGCGTGCCGATGCTGGCCAGCGGTCCGGCGGCCGAGCCCACCGCCGCGTTGCTGCGCTCGCTCGGGGCGTCGGTCGAGGTGATGGCGGGCGAAGCGGGGCTGGCCGCGGAACGGAAGTTGTTGCGCAGCGTGTTCTTCAAGGGCATGTCGGCCGCGGTCGTCGAGGCTTTGGCGGCGGCGCGCGCGGCGGGCTGCGAGGACTGGTTGCGGGAGATCATCGTGCACGAGCTGACCACCGCCGACAAGTCCACAGTGGACAGGCTGGTGACCGGTTCGTACAAGCATGCCAAGCGCCGCACCACGGAAATGGCCGCGGCTGCGGACATGCTCGGCGAACTCGGCGTGCCCGCGAACGTCGCCGCGGCCGCCCGGGATCAGCTGGCGAGCTTGTCCGGATCCAACGGCAGGTCGAACGCGACGAGCGTGCCCAGACTCGGCGAAGAGTTGAGGTAGAACCTCCCGCCGGCGGCCTTCGCCCGCTCGGCGAGATGCCGCAGCCCGCGGGTCTCGACCCCCTGCGGCACGCCGGAACCGTTGTCCCGCACGCGAAGCCGTACCTCGCGGGCGTCCCGGTGCAGGGTCACCCTGGTTTCGCTGGCACCCGAGTGACGGACCACATTGGACAGTGCTTCGCGCAGCGCGGCCCGGATGTGGTCGGCACGCTCGGCCGGGATGTCGGCGAACTCGCCGGACAGCTCCAGCGTCGGCGGAAAGCCCAGCAGTTCCTCGGCGATGCGCACCTCGCCGCGAGCGGACTCGGCGAGATCCGTCTTCGGTAGCGCGTTCGACGCAGCCTCCAGCTCCGGCGCGGGCGAACGCAGGCTGTGCACCGTCCCGCGAATCTCCGCAATGGTCTGGTCCAGTTGGTCGATCGCCTCACCGAGCCGGGTCGCGTCGGTGCCGGCGAACCGCTTGCGCATCCGCCGCCGGACGCGGTCGAGCTGCATGCCGGCCGCGTACAACCGCTGCACGATCACGTCGTGCAACTCGCGCGCGATGCGCTCGCGCTCCTCGTACAGCGTCACGCGGTGCCGCGCGTTGGCGCCTTCGGCCAGTGCCAGCACCACGCCGACCTGCGCGGCGAACGCGCTCAGTACCTCGACCGTGCCCGCGGAGAAACCCTCGGCGCCGTGCTTGCGATACACGGCCAGCGCCCCCAGCACCCGGCCGCCGGTGCCGAACGGGACGGCCGCGAAGGGGCCGTAACCGCGCAGCTCGTCGGGCACGTGCGGCGCTGTCCGCGGGTCGATCGTGAAGTCGTCGGTCACCACGGTCTCGCCGCCGTGCGCGACCTGGCCCGCGGCGGAGTCGGGGGGCAGCAGCAGGCCGTGCACGTCCGTGGTCTGCGGTCCGGCTCCGGCTTCGATGGACACGCTGCCGTCGTCGGTGCGCACCATGATCAGGCCGAGGTCGGCATGCGCGAACTCGACCGCCTTGTGCACGACCGAGGCCAGCACGGCGTCGGGCTCGTCGCCGGAGAGCGCGGCCGTGGTGATGTCGGTGGCCGCGGACAGCGCCTGGGCGGCAAACATGGGTTCCATCAGCGACATCAAGAGTAGACGCCTTCCGGAACCCGGGTGTGCACGTGACCGTCGCGGACTTCCCAGACGACATCGGCCCCGGCCGCTTCGTCCGGATGGTGCGTCACCTGTACCACGGTGTGCCCGGCGAGTGCGGTGCGCAGGTTCGCGCGCAGCTCCCGCGCGGTCGGTTCGTCGAGGTGCGCGGTCGGCTCGTCGAGCAGCACCAGCTTCGACTTCGGCACCGCGACGAGGGCGCGGGCGAGCGCGAGCCGCTGGGCCTGGCCGCCGGACAGGCCGCTGCCCGCGCTGCCGAGCAGGGTGTCGAGCGGCAGGTCGAGGCACGCCAGGCGGAGGGCTTCGGTGAGCTGCGCGTCGGTCGCGTGCGGGTCGGCGAGCCGGAGGTTCTCCGCGACGGTCGTCGACACGAGTTGCGGATCCTGCGGTGCCCAGGCGATCTCGGCCGGGACGCGCGCTGTGGCGGGCGTCAGGAACCCGAGCAGCGCGGCGAGCAGGGTCGACTTCCCGGCTCCCGATTCACCGACCACCGCGACGTGGGTGCCCGGCGGGATCTCCAGATCGACCTCGCGCAGCACCGGTTCTCCTTGCGGCCACGCGATATCGCCGCGCAGCAGGACGTGATCGCCGTGCTCGGGCTGTTGGGCCGACGGCGTCTCGATGTCGAGCCGCGCGCGGGCGTCGCGCAGCGCGTCCCAGTGCTGCGCGACGGGCGGCACCATGGTGATGACCTCGGCCAGCGCGAGTGGGATGAGGGCGACCACCGGCACCAGCGCCGCGTCGAGGCGCCCGGCCGCGAGCCAGGTACTCACCACTGCGGCGAGCCCGGTGACCAGCACGATCAGCCCGTCGGCCGCGCCGGCGCCGAACGCCTGCCGCCGTGCCTGGGCGACGAGTTCCGCGTCGGTGGCGGCGAGGTCTTCGCGCCTGCCGCGGTACCGGTCGAAGGCCAGCAACTCGGCGGCCCTCTCGAACAGGTCGAATACTTTCGCGTTCACGGCGCGGCGTCCTCGCGCGAGCGCGGCGGTGGCGCGGCGCTCCAGCCTGAGGGCGAGCAGCGGTGCGGCGACCGCGCCGAGCAGGACGGCGACCGCGAGCGCGAGTCCGGCGGGCGGCAGCAGCACGGTCTGTACGACGATCGCGCAGGCGAGCACGATTCCCGCGACGAGCGGCGGGGTGAGCACGCGGGGCAGCAGATCGCGCACGGTGTCGACGTCGGCGACCAGCCGGCGCTGGCTCTCGCCGTGCCGCAGGCTGTGCGCGGGGCCCAGTCGTACCAACGTTTTCCACAGATCGACGCGAAGCCGTCCGGCGATCCGGAAGGCCGCGTCGTGGGTGGTGAGGCGCTCGGCGTAGCGCAGTCCGGCGCGGCCGAGCCCGAACGCGCGCACGCCCACGACGGCGACCGTCAGTGTCAGGATCGGCGGCTGTTGCGCGGCTTTCGCGATCAGCCAGCCGGAGGTCGCGGTGAGCGCGAGCCCCGCGACGAGTGCGAGCGCGCCGAGGACGGCGCCGCCGAGAAAGCGCTTACTGGGCAGGCGGCGCATCCGCGTCGCGGCACGTGCTGCTGATTGTGCGATCGGGAGGACGGACTTCCCGGGCCGAGCCGTCGTCGCCTCCGGCCGCTCGTGTGCGGCGATGATCACCGCCGCACCCCGGCGGCGCGCGTCGTCGATCGCGGTCATGACCCGGGCGGCGTTGCCGGCGTCGAGATGCGCGGTCGGTTCGTCGAACAGCAGCAGCCACGCGTCACGCGCCAACGCCCGCGCGACGGCCACCCGTTGCCGTTGGCCGAGCGACAACTGATCGAGCCGCGCGGACTCGAACCCCGCGAGGTTCAGCTGGTCGAGCAGCTCGGTGGAGGCACCTCGCAGCTCCTCGGCCACCGTCTCGCTCGTGAACACCGGCGACTGCGGCACCCACGCGACCCCACGCCGGAACGCCGACATCCGGATCTCCGGAAGATCGACATCCGAAATGGTGACATGACCGCCGTCGGGCCGGACGAAGCCCAGCAGCACGGCGAGCGTCGTCGATTTCCCGGCGCCGCTGGGCGACCGCAGCCAGGTGATCTCACCGGGCCGCGCGACGAACGACTCCCCGTCCGGCGCGAACCCGTTGCGGCGCAACACCTGCAGGCCCTCGACGCGGATCTCCCCCGGTTCGGGAACCCGCGTGCCGTCGGGCGCGACGGGTAGCGCGAGGACGTCGGCGACCCGGCGGACCGCCTCGACCCCATCCTCACTGGCGTGGAACGCGGCGCCGACCGACCGCAGCGGCTGGTAACACTCGGGCGCGAGGATCAGCACGCCGAGGCCGATCACGAGCGGCAGATCGCCCGCGACGAGCCGGACGCCGATGAGCACGGCGACCAGCGCGACCGACAGGGTCGCGGCCAGCTCCAGCACAAAGGCCGAGGAGAACGCGACTTTCAGCGTTTTCAGCGTGGCGCGGCGGTGCCGCTCGGACACCAGACGGACCGTCTCGGCCTGTGCCTCCGCGCGCCGGAATGCCGCGAGCACCGGCAGTGCGCGGACGAGTTCCAGCAGCTGTCCGGAAAGCCGGTGCAGCGCGTCGGTCGCGGCGGCCGAGCGGGCGGCGGTGTACTTGCCGACGAGGATCGCGAACAGTGGCAGCAGGGGCACGGTCAGCGCGATGATCACCGCGGACGGCCAGTCGGCGAACAGGATCGCGGCGCCCGCGCCGAGCGGCACGACGGCAGCCGTGACGAGCGCGGGCAGGTAGTCGGTGAAGTAGGCGTCGAGCGCGTCGAGTCCCTTGGTGGCCAGGGAAGTCAGCTCGGCGGGGCCACGTCCGGCGATCCATTCCGGGCCGAGCCGCAGCGTGTGGTCGACGGTCTTCGCGCGCAACTCCTCCTTGGCACCGGCGGCGGCGCGGGCGGCGACGACGCGCATCGCCCAGGTGATCAGCGCGCGAGCGAGCACGACGGCCGCCAGCACGGCCAGCTCGGTCGCCGGGAAGGCATGACCCTCGACGACCGCCGTCGCGGCGGAGGCGAGCAGGAACGCCTGCGCCACCAGCGCGGCGGCGCCAGCCAGGGCCAGGAGAGCGGCAAGGGCAAGCGCCCGGCGCGCGGCCGCGGAGAGGGCCGGCAACGCGCCGAGCGGTCCCTTTCCCGGGCGCCCTGTGTCCGTTGTGGACACGTTGGCGGGAAGGGTGGTGCGTCCGGGAAAGATCATGGGGTGTGCACCGGCGGGATCTGGGCGGTGCTGATCCGCTTGCGGAACACCCAGTAGGTCCAGCCCTGGTAGATGAGCACGGCGGGCGCGCCGAACGCGCCGACCCAGGACATGACTTCCAGCGTGTAGTGGCTCGACGCCGCGTTGGCGATGGTCAGCGAGTTCGCCGGGTCCACAGTGGACGGAAGGACATCCGGGTAGAGCACGCCGAACAACGTCACGACCGCGGCCGCGATGGTGACGCCGAACGCCGCGAACGCCTGCCCGTCGCGGTCGGTGACCAGCCTGAGCCACGCGAAAACCGCTGCGGCGACGGAGATCGCGAGCGTGACGAGTGTCCACAGTGAACCCCCACGCAGCTGCACGACCACGAGCAGCGCGACGAGCGGGAGCACTGCGATCGGGAGCGCGCGGATGGCCAGCCGCCGCGCGCGTTCCCGCAGTTCACTGCGGGTCTTGAGGGTGAGGAACACCGCGCCGTGCACGAACGAGAACCCGACGATCGCGAGCGCGCCGAGCAGCGTGTCCCAGCGGACCGCCGCGAACGCGGACCCGATCCGGTTGCCGTGCGCGTCCAGCGGCAGGCCGAGCACGCTGGTCGTGAGCAGTAGTCCGACGCCCAGCGGCGGGATCCACGAGCCGATCATGATCACGCGATCCCAGTTGCGGCGCCAGCGCAGCGAGTCGACCTTGCCGCGATACTCGAACGCCACCCCGCGCCCGATCAGCGCGAGCAGCACGAGGAGGAGCGGCAGGTACGCGCCGGAGAAGAGCGAGGCGTACCAGCCGGGGAAGGCCGCGAACATCGCGCCGGCCGCGACGATGATCCACACCTCGTTGCCGTCCCATACCGGGCCGATCGTGTTGATCATGACGCGGCGCTCGGTGTCGTCGCGGCCGAGCACGGGCAGCAGCATGCCGACGCCGAAGTCGAACCCTTCGAGGAACAGGTAGCCGAGCCAGAAGAACACGATGATGCAGAACCACACGGTTTCGAGGGTCATCGTCCCTCCCCAGGGTTATCCACAAGGTTGTGCACAAATCGCGTAGTTATCCACATGCTGTACACACTCCTCAGTAGGCGAAGGCGAGCGCATCGCCGGAGCCCTTGTCCTGCCCAGGTTTGTCGGGCGGCAGCACACCCTCGACGCCACCCAGGACGTACTTGCGCATCAGGAACACCTCGACCACCCCGAGCGCCAGGTACAGCAACGTCAGCGTCACCAGCGACGTCCACACCTCACCCGTGGCCAGGTTCGAAACGGCCTGCGCGGTGAACATCCACACCCCGTCCACCCCCGACGGGTTCGGCGCCACGACGAACGGCTGGCGGCCCATCTCGGTGAAGATCCAGCCGGCGCTGTTGCCGATGTACGGGGTCGCGATGCCCAGCAGGGCGAGCCGCGGGAACCACTTCGAGTCCGGGATCCGGCCGCGCCGCGTCAACCACAGCGCCAGGACGCCGATCCCGGCGCCGGCCGCACCGAACCCGATCATGGCGCGGAAACCCCAGTAGGTCACCGGCAGGTTGGGCGTGTAGTCGATCGGCTTGCCGGCCAGTTCGCCCAGCGCCGGGTCGTCCGGGTAGTTCGTGCCGTACTTCGCCTGGTACTGCCCGACCAGGTCCTCGACACCGCTCACCTGCGTGTGGAAGTCGTTGTGCGCCAAGAAGGACAGCAGCGCCGGCACGTTGAACGTCTTGACGTCTTCGCAGTCCTGCTTGCCCACGTCGCCGATCGCGATGATCGAGAAGCTCGCCGGCTGCTCGGTGTGGCACAGCGCCTCCGCCGACGCCATCTTCATCGGCTGCTGCTGGAACATCAGCTTGCCCTGCTGGTCACCGGTGATCGCGAGGACCGCGAACGCGACCACGCCGACCCAGGCGCCGAGCCGCAACGAGGTCCGCCAGGTCGCGCGGTGCTCGTCGTCGGTCTTGCGCTTGCGCCACAGGTGCCAGGCGGCGACGCCGACGATGAACGCGGCCGAGACGGAGAACGCGCCGGCGATCGTGTGCGGGATCGCGGCGAGCGCGGTGTTGTTCGTCAGCACCGCCCCGATCGACCGCAGCGTCGGCTTCCCGTTGACGAAGTCCACGCCGACCGGGTGCTGCATCCAGGAGTTCGCGGCCAGGATGAAGTACGCCGACGCGATGCTCGCGAGCGAGAACGCCCACGCGCACGCCAGGTGCACCTTCTTCGGCAAGCGGTCCCAGCCGAAGATCCACAACCCGAGGAAGGTCGACTCGATGAAGAACGCGAGCAGCCCCTCCATCGCGAGCGGCGCGCCGAACACGTCGCCGACGAACCGCGAGTAGGCGTTCCAGTTCATCCCGAACTGGAATTCCTGCACGATGCCGGTCACCACGCCCATCGCGAAGTTGACCAGCAGGAGCTTGCCCCAGAACTTGGTCATCTCGTAGTAGCGGCGGTTCCCGGTTCGCACCCACGCCGTCTGCATGCCCGCGACCAGCACGGACAGCCCGATCGTCAACGGCACCATGAGGAAGTGGTAGACGGTCGTGATCCCGAACTGCCATCTCGCGAGCTGGAGTACGTCCACGCCATCCAGCCTGCTCGCGCGCGCGGGCGGGCATCAGGTCCTGGGGTCCTGATCTCGGCAGGACCTAGGTCCTGGACAACCGGGGCGTGCGTTCCGTATGGTGCTAACCGGAATCAGCGCCCCGTTTCTGGGAGGATGTCATGACCAAGCTCGCCGTCGTCTACGGCGCCACCGGACAGCAAGGCGGCGCCGTCGCCAGACGGTTGCTGGCCGGCGGCTGGCGGGTCCGCGGGGTCACCCGGGATCCGTCGAGCGCGAAGGCCCGCGCCCTGGCCGGCGCGGAAATGGTGGTGGAGCCGTCGTTCGAGGGCGTCAACGCGGTGTTCAGCGTGCACCCGGGCCCGCTCGCGCCCGGCGAGGACGAGTTCGCCGCCGGCAAGGCGATCGCCGACGCGGCCCACGAGCACGGCGTCGGACATCTCGTCTACAGCTCCGGGCTGGGCGCGGACATGCTCGCCGCGGTGAATCTGCAGCAGGACAAATGGCGGGTCGAGCAGTACCTGGCCACGCTCGGCATCTCCGCGACCGTGCTGCGCCCCGGCTCGTTCATGGAGAACTACTTCAACCCGCTGTTCGGCCTGACCGACGGCGCCCTGCGCACCGCGGCGAACCCGGGAACCAGGCAGCAGTACATCGCGCTGGAGGACATCGCCGCGTTCACCGCGCTGGCGTTCGACGATCCGGCGGCCTACCGCGGCAGGACGTTCGAGCTGGCCGGGGACGCGCTGACCCCGCCGGAGGTCGCGGCCGCGGTCAGCGAGGCGACCGGGATCACCGTGCCGTATGTGCACCTGGACATCGAAGAGCTGCGGAAGATCAACCCGCGGTTCGCGGCCGGGTACGAGGCGCTCAACTCCATCAAGGAGCCGATCGCGGACGTCCCGGCGCTGTGCGCCCTGCACCCGGGGCTACTCACGTTCGAGGCCTGGCTGCGCCGGACCGGCGCCACAAAACTGCGGGAACTGCTCGCCGGATAAATTGTTTCGGCATGCCGAAAAGACAATTCCAGCAGCACCACAACCACCAATTCGCAATTCCCATCTGATGGCTTTCTTGACCGATCCCCTTTATCGTGGAAGCGAAAGGGGGAAGAACCCGGATGGATGCCGCACTGCTCGCGCTCGTCAGTACGTTCGCGCTGGTCCTGGCCGTGGAACTGCCGGACAAGACCCTGGTCGCGACGCTCGTGCTGACGACGCGATTCCGGCCGTGGCCCGTCTTCACGGGGGTCGCCGTCGCATTCGCGGCACAATGTGCGGTCGCGGTTCTGTTCGGTCGCGCGCTCACCTTGTTACCGGACAACGTGGTGGCCGCGGTGGTGGCCGCCATGTTCGGGCTCGGCGCTTTCATGTTGCTTCGCGAGGGTTTCGCGAAGGGCCGCGACGGCGATGAGGACGCGGCCCGCTCGGGCCCGGGCCCGGTGACGTTCTTCCGGTCGGCGCTCACCTCGTTCGGCGTGCTGTTCGCCGCCGAGTGGGGTGACGCGTCGCAGCTCGCGACGGCCGGGCTCGCCGCTCGCTACGGTGCGCCGGTCGCCGTGGCCGTCGGCGCGTTCACCGCGCTGGTCGTCGTCGCGGGGATCGCGGTGTTCGTGGGGCACAAGATCCGCGGCCGGATCCGCCCGAAGCTGATCCAGCGCATCGCGGGGTTCGTCTTCGCCGGGCTCGCGCTTTTCGCGCTCTGGGAGGCGGTCAGCGCTATCTGAGCGCGGTCGCGAGCTCGGCGGCGGCCTCGACCACCTGTGGCCCCACGGTCTCCGCCTTGATCGCGCCCAGCGTCAGCACGCCGACGCTCGCCCGCAGCCCCGGCACACCCCGCACCGGCGCGGCCAGCCCGGCGACTCCGCGCTGGACGTCTCCCGCCGAAACCACCCATGCCCGGCCGCCTTGCCGCAGCAGCATCGCCTTGCCCGCCGCGCCGACCCCGATCGGCTGCCGGGCGCCGACCCGGTAGGCCACGTGCAGGTTCGTCCACGACGGCTCGACCACCACCACGGACTCGACCTCGTCGCCCTCCGCGATCGACAGATGCGCTGTCGCGCCGGAACTCTCCGCGAGCGCCCGCAGGACCGGCCGCGCCACCTCACGCAGCTGCGGCACGACCTGGCCGGCCAGCCGGAGCACACCCACCCCCAGCCGGACCTTGTTGCCGTCCCGCCGGACCAGACCACGCGCGGACAGCGGCACGAGTAGCCGGTAGACCGCCGCGCGGCTGGCCCCGATACTCGTCGCCAGCTCGGAGATGGTGGCCGCCTCGGCGCCCGCGTCGGCGACCGCCTGCAGCAGCGCCAGCCCGCGGTCCAGGGTCAGCGACCCCTCGGCGGTCACAGCAGCCCGAGCGCCTCGAGATCGGCGAGCGGCTCGGCGAAGCTCGCGGACGCGTAGGAGGCGAACGACGCGCGCACCGCCTTGGCGGCCTGCTCGGACAACCCGCGCGCCTCGTCGGCGAGCTGCTGCCCGTCGGTCGAGGACAGCGCGTCCCGCACGTCGCCGCCGGACAGGCTCCGCGCGACCGCGACCAGCAGGTTCAGGAAGCCGTGGTGCTCGATGCCCGTCTCCGGGTCGTCGTGCCGGACCGCGCGGTGCAGGCTGTTGGTCGCCTTGAACGAGGCGGCGTCCGCGCCGCTCAGCACGGCCAGGAAGTCGGCGACCTCGTCGATGCTCGGGAAGTTCTCGCTGGACACGCCACCGCAGCGGATCTTCGGCCAGCTGCCGTGCTCGATCACCTTGCGCACCCCGTCGAGCCAGCCCACGCCCCGGCGCGGCTCGACGACCCGGATCACGTCCTCCGGCACGAACTCCGACACCCGCTCCAGCCACACTTCGTCCACATCGGACGGTGCGGGCATCTCCACCATGCGCAGGGAGAGCAGCTCGCTGCGGGACTCGACGATCGAGATCGCCTTCGGCACCCCGCCAAGCCCGGTGTCGATGATCAGCGACAACGGCAGCGGCTGCTTCGGCTTCACCTTGATCAGTTCGGTGATCAGCTCCGGCAGCCGCGAGGCCTGGCAGAGGAAGACGCCGAGCAACCCGGCGCGATCACCGGCCCGCGCTTCGAAATGTGCCCTCAGCGCTTCGGGCATGGTCGCGGTCCCCGGCGGGAACAGCGCCGAGTCGTCGACGAGCCGCGCGAAGAGGGGAGGAATTCCACGGGGGCCGGGGGGCGTGAGTTCCACAGCGCTTGACACAAGGGACACGCTAGTAGCGTACGGCAGCCGGACAAACGGGTGCGCAGGCCGGACACCAGGGCGATCACTTCCCCTTTTCCGAAACACAGGTTAGGCTCACCTAACCAAGCAGGTTTCAAAGCGGCGGAGCCGATTGCTGTGTGGGACTCAGCTTGCACCGCCGCGGGTTCTGAGGTGGTTCCTGGCGAGGACAGCTCCGACGTGGTGACTTGGCAGTCATGAGGAGGAGATCCCGGAGTCAGGGGCCACGTCAGGTTCCGCCACCCGCACCGCATATCAAACCGCGTTGAAACAGTCTCCTGGAGGTGCCCGTGACTCAGACTTCTACCCGTCGCCCGCCCGCACCGGCGCCGGCCGAACGGGCCAAGACCATCGCGACCCGCGAGTGTCCCGGTTCGCTCGTGCCGACCGGCCCGGGCAGCGGCGAGCGCGTCGTGCCCGACCTGCACCACGTGCACCCGAGCGGCAGCGTGAGCATCCTGCTCCGCGACGGGCACCCGCTGCTCACCCGCTCCGCCGATGCCGAGGTCGCGGTCATGTTCGAGCTGGCCGACCACGCACCGGTCGACCTGCGCGAACCCGTGCGCGGGCTGCTGTGGATCACCGGCTGGCTCCGGCCGCTCGGCGCGGCTGCCGCGCGGGCCCGCGCGGTCGCGATCGCCGAGCACCGGCCCGACCCGCGGCTGCTCGACCTCGGGCACGGGGTGAGCCTGCTGCGGCTGACCCCGGCATCGCTCGTGCTCGCCGACGCCGAGGGCACGCACTCCCTGCGGCCGCACATGTTCAGCGCGGCCACCGCGGACCCGTTCGCCGGCTACGAGACCGGCTGGCTCCGGCATCTCGAACAGGAGCACGCCGACGTGTTCGCGGATCTGGCCCGGCACGTGCCGGAGGAGCTGCGCGGCGGCCGGATCCGCCCGCTCGGGCTCGACCGGTTCGGGCTGCGGCTACGGGTCGAGACCGACGCCGACGACCACGACGTTCGGCTGGCGTTCTCGCGGCCGGTGTCGAACCCGACGGAACTCGGCAGCGAGATGCGCCGCCTCGTCGGCTGTCCTTTCCTTGCCAGGCAACGGAAAGGCTAGCCGAGCTCGGGCGGGAAACCACCGGTCGCGATCGGGCCCCAGCGCTCGATCGTGACCCGGATCAGGCTCTTGTTCTGCTTGCGCATCGCGTCGCGGTACTCGTCCCAGTCCGGGTGCTCGCCGGAGATGCAGCGGAAGTACTCGACGAGCGGCTCCAGCGCGTCCGGCATGTCGAGCACCTCGGCCTGCCCGTCGATCTGCACGTACGCGCCGTTCCACTCGTCGGAGACCACGCACGCGGACACCGCCGGATTCCGGCGCGCGTTGGTGGCTTTGGCACGCTTCGGATAAGTCGAGACGACGAACCGGCCGTCGGTGTCGATGCCGGCGGTGACCGGCGAGAGCTGCGGGGTGCCGTCGGCACGGGTGGTCATCAGGATCGCGCGGTGCCGGGGCCGGAGGAACTCCAGCAGCTCTTCACGTCCAACGCGGTCCGCCGTCGCTATTTTCGGTGCCATGAGCACAGAAGGTAGCGTGCCGGCGTGACGTCCCTCGCCCGCGACTGGTTCCGTCCGGAACGCCCGGACCTGCCCGAACTCGTCGAAGACGAGGCCGAGCGCCGCCGCATCAAGCTCGAGATCCTGATCGTCTTCGGCATCACGCTCGGGCTGTCCGGCGCGCGCAGCCTGCTGTCGCTGATCGACTCGCTGCTCCAGCCGACGCCGCTGAGCCAGCAGCACGTGGCGCTCAACGCGCCGCAGGCCGCGCTGAGCCTGATCGACCTGCTCGCGCAACTGCTCAGCGTCGTCCAGCTCGTCGGCTGGGGCGCGCTCGGCGCGTACCTGCTGGTGCGCGCCGGGATCCGGCTGAGGTCGGTCGGGCTGGGCTGGCGCCGCCGGGACCTGTTGTGGGGTGCCGGGCTCGCCGCGCTGATCGGGATCCCGGGCCTCGCGCTGTACTTCGTCGGCTGGAAGCTCGGCTTCAACCTGGCCGTCTCCCCCTCCACGCTGGGCGACACCTGGTGGCGGCCGATCGTGCTCGTGCTGTCCGCGTTCGGCAACGCGTTCGCCGAGGAGATGCTCGTCATCGGGTACCTGCTGACCCGGCTGCGGCAGCTGGCGTTCCGGGAGAACACCGCCGTGCTCGCGGCGGCGGTGCTTCGCGGGTCGTACCACCTCTACCAGGGCTTCGGCGGGTTCGTCGGGAACGTGATCCTGGGCCTGGTGTTCGGCCGGGTGTGGCAGCGGACGAACCGGCTGTGGCCGCTCATCGTGGCGCACACGATCCTCGACGTGGTGTCCTTCGTGGGGTATTCGCTGCTGAAGGGAAAGGTGTCGTTCCTGCCGTAATCTGCGGGGCATGACGACCGAACCGAGGGTGGACAGCGAAGTCGGGCCCCTGCGCTCGGTGCTGCTGCACCGGCCGGGCGACGAGCTCAAAAGGCTCACCCCGCGCAACAACGACCAGCTGCTGTTCGACTCGATCCCGTGGGTGGACCGGGCCCAGCAGGAGCACGACGCGTTCGCCGAGGTGCTGCGCGGCCGCGGCGTCGAGGTGCTGCTGCTGGCCGACCTGCTGCGCGTCGCGCTGGAGGACGATCGGGCGCACGCCGCGGGGGTGCACGCCGCGGTCGACGAGCGGCGGCTCGGCCAGACGCTGGCCGACTCGCTGCGCTCGTACCTGTCCGGGGTCCGCGCCGCCACCCTCGCCGAGGTGCTGACCTGCGGCGTCACCTACGAAGAGCTGCCCGCCGCGGAAGGCGCGTCGCTCGTGCGGAAGATGCACCACCCGTCCGACTTCGCGGTGGACCCGCTGCCGAACCTGCTGTTCACGCGCGATTCCTCGGTGTGGATCGCGGACCGGGTGGCGATCTCGTCGCTCGCGATGCCGGCCCGCCGGCGCGAGACCGCCCTGCTCGACCTGATCTACGCCTATCACCCGCGGTTCCGGCGCGCGGCCCGTGCCTATGGCGCGCATTCGGCGCCGGTCGAGGGCGGTGACGTCATGCTGCTGGCGCCCGGTGTGCTGGCGGTCGGCGTCGGTGAGCGGACGACCGCGGCGGGCGCGGAGTCGCTCGCGCGGTCGGTGTTCGCCGACGACCTGGTGCACACCGTGCTCGCGGTGCCGATCGAGCAGGACCGCGCCACGATGCACCTGGACACGGTGTGCACGATGGTCGACCGCGACGCCGTGGTGATGTACCCGCTGGCGCGCGACTCCCTCGTCGCGTTCACGATGCGCCCCGGCAGAGACGGTTCGCTCGACGTCAGCGGCCCCGAGCCGTTCCTGCACGCGGCCGCCGAGGCGATGGGCATCGAGAAGCTGCGGGTGATCGACACCGGGCTCGACCCGGTCACCGCCGAACGCGAGCAGTGGGATGACGGCAACAACACGCTGGCCCTGGCGCCGGGCGTGGTCGTCGGCTATGAACGCAACATGGAAACCAACGCGCGGCTGGAAGAGGCCGGGATCGAGGTGCTGCCGATCGCGGGCTCGGAACTGGGGTCCGGCCGCGGCGGCCCGCGCTGCATGTCGTGCCCGATCGTGCGGGAGCCGATCGCATGACGACGTGGCGGGAGTTCGAAGAGGCGTCCCCGGAGTTCGCGCAGCGCGTAAAGACGCTGTTCGACGCGCACAAGCACAAGACCATCGCCACCCTGCGCGCCGACGGCTCGCCGCGGATTTCCGGGATCGAGACGGAATTCGAGGACGGCGATCTGGTGTTCGGCTCGATGCCGGACGCGCGCAAGGGCGCGGACCTGCGCCGGAATCCGCGGTTCGCGCTGCACAGCGGGACGGTCGACCCGGTCGAGGGCGCCGAGGCCCAGTGGCCGGGCGAGGCGAAGATCGCCGGCCGCGCGCTCACCGGACCGCCCACCGGGGGACCGGAGGGCGACCGTTTCGTGGTCGACATCGCCGAGGTCGTGCACACCCACCTCGACGAAAAGGCCACGGTGCTCGTCGTCGAATGGTGGACCCCCGAGCACGGCCTGCGCAGCATCGAACGCGCGTAAATCGCGAACGAGATTCGGCACGGTTCTTAGGCGAGCCTTACCGAATAAGAATAAGGAAAGCCTTACCGAATGAGGCGGACCTATTATTGGGTAAGCCTAACCGAATAGGGTGGCAATCACCAGGCCCAACTGGGCAAAAGCAATTCCGATCCCCTATTCTCGACACATGCCCACCAAGCGGAAAGAACCTCGGTCCAAGTTCTATGAGCTGCTGCAACAGCAGATCCAGAACGAGTTCAACGCCTCCCAGCAATACCTCGCGACCGCGGTCTGGTTCGACAACTCCGACCTGCCCCGGTTGGCGAAGTTGTTCTACCGCCAGGCGGTCGAGGAGCGTAATCACGCGCTCGCCATCACCAAGTACCTGATGGACACCGATCACCACGTGGAAATCCCGGGCACCGGTGAGGTCCGCAACGATTTCGCCGAAGCCGTCGAGCTGATCGAGCTCGCGCTCGAGCAGGAAAAGGGCATCACCGCGGACTTCCGCACGCTCGTGAAGACCGCCCGCGAAGAGGACGACTACCAGGGCGAGCAGTTCCTGCAGTGGTTCCTCAAGGAGCAGGTCGAAGAGGTCGCGACGATGACCACGCTGCTCAACATCGTCAAGCGCGCGAACGGCAACCTGTTCGAGGTGGAGACGTGGCTGGCCCGCGAGTCCGCCGGCGGCAAGGGCGACTCGGGCCTGCCGTCCGTGGCCGGCGGCGCGCTGTAGTTCAGCAGCTCGCCGAAGCGACGAGCGAGAGACCGCTGACGCGGTTGCCGTCGATCGCGAACAGGTAGCTGCCGCCGGAACCGGCGTCGGCCGCGTACCCGCTACCGCTCTTGTTCAGGTTCGGGTACGCGGTCTCCAGCTCGTCCTTCGTGGAGCCGACCCGGATCCGTTCGGGCGTGTGCGCGCCGGTCGCGTCGAAGCCGACGATGCCATTGGTGTCCGAGATCGTCACGGTGCTGACCCCGGACGAACCCTCGGTGAGCTTGTAGGTCGCGCAACCGGAAGGCGCGGTGTCGGCGTTCGCGAGCAGTCCGCTGTCCTTGGCGTCGGCGAACGACATCCCCAGCGTGAGCTTGCTGTAGCCGCTGGGCCCGAGGACCGGTCCGGGCACGATGGGGAGCGTCTGGCTGCGCGCGGCCGTGCTGGTCGGCGGCTTGCTCGACGAGGGGGTTCGCGTGGCGGTCTGCGAGCTCGACGGCGGCGTTTCCGTGCTGCTGCTGGGTTCGCTCGACGACGGGACACCGGGCGCCGGCGGGTTGATCGGGATCTGGCTGACCGATGCCGAGGACTCGACGGTGCCCGCCGCGGACCGCTCCAGCGGCGAGGCCTCGTTGGTGGTGTGCCCCGACAACCGCAGCGGGCCCAGGAGCAGGCCGGCGGTGACCAGTGCGACGACGGTGACCGCGCCACTCGCCGCGGTCACCGCGGCGCGGCGGCGCCGGATCCGGCGCGCACCGGCCACGATCCGCGCGGGGGCGTCCTCGCCGGCGTGTACGTCCAGCCGCTCGTCCGCGAACAGCCGGCGTAGCTCGTCGTCGAACTCGTCCTGGTCGGTCAACCCACTTCCCTCCCTCCGGTAATCTTGGTCCGCAGGTTCGCGATGGCCTTGCTGGCCTGACTTTTCACCGTGCCCTGACTGATGCCGAGCGTTTGGGCGATCTCGATCTCGGTCAGTTCTTCGTAGTAACGCAGCACGATGACAGCACGTTGCCTCGGTGGCAATTCCCGTAGCGCCTGCCACAGGGGTTCGTGCTCGAAGGGGTCGGGCGCGGACGTCGCCTGGCCGTCGGGGACATCGGCGACCAGGTTCTCGCGGCGGGTCCGGCGCCAGCGGCTGACGTGCGCGTTCGCCATGGACCGGCGGATGTAGGCGAGCGGGTCACCCGTCTTGTGCTGCACATGCGTCCACCGGGAGCCGATCTTCTCCAGCACCGTCTGCACCAGATCGGCCGCGTCGTGCGGATTACCGGTCAGCGCGTGCCCGTATCGGAGCAGCCCGGGCAGGCTCGCGTGCACGAACTCTTCGAAGTCCGTGAACTCACCTGCCATCACCGATTCTCTCCCCACGGCCGGGACGGTCGTGGCAACGGTAGCTCCTCGCATGACAGTCCCCTCGCGTTTTGTGCCTCATTCAGGGGACGCGCGGCAGGGGTTCCCGGTTGGCGAGCACCTCGGGAAGCCGGAAAGTGCCGTCGGATTCCGGGGGAAACGGGTGTACGGCGACTACCGCCTGTGCCCGGATCGCGCCGTAGACGTGGGGAAACCAGATACCCGCAGGATGCGGAGGGTCGCCCTCTTCCCAGCGCACCGGCACGTCGAGCCTCGCCGGGTCGATCTCCAGCAGCAGCAGGTCGGTGCGCCCGGCGTAGAGCGCGTTGGCCGGCAAGTGGGTGGTGCCGGGGTCGGAGCAGTGAATGAAGCCGACGACGTCCAGCGACGCGGCCCGGTAGTTCTCGCCGGTCCAGTCCGCGCGGGGGCAGAGGTGCAGGATCACCGCAGGGTCAGCTGGCGGCCGATCAGGCCGTCGCGGGCGCGGCGCTCGACAGCGTTGAGCGGCTCCTTGTCGAGCGAGGCCAGGGCCTCGTCGAGGCGGCTGCCGAGCTGCTCGGCGGGCTCGGCCCACTCACGGGCGTGCGCCTCCGGGTCGAGGTCCCACACCGGCACGAGGAGCCCGTGGGCACGGAAGGAACCGGCGTAGCGCGAGCCCTCGCCCAGCCCCAGCTCCCCGGCGGCCGACAGCCGCGCAAGCGCTTGCAGCAGGGCGTTCTCCGGCTCCGGGCGGACCCAGCGAAGGTGCGCCTTCTCGCCCGCGAGCACCCAGTACGACCCGGCGCCGAGCCGCTCGGTCGGCATGATCGCCTCGTTCGCGCGGTCCAGCGAGAGCTTCACTTCGCCTTCGGGGTCGGTGTCCTCGGGCAGCCACCAGTCGAAGTTCTCGTACAGCGTGACGTCCAGCTCCGCGTCGGCGACCAGGAAGTCCTGCAGCCGCTCGCCCTCGCTGCCGGGAGTCGTGGTGTCGGGCACGGACAGCACGTCGCCGGGCTTCGCTTCGAGCGCCCACGCCAGCGAACGGCCCAGGTCGCGGCTGATGTCGGAGGAGCGGGTCTGGACCTGCAGGCCGACGAACACCCGCTCGTCGGTCCGCACGAACGCGGCCGCGGCGCCCGGCAGCACGGTGGCCACGGTGACCTCGCGGCCGGAGTCCTTGAGCGGCAACGGCGCGGTGGCGGACGGCACGAACTCGCGCAGCGCGATCAGCTCGGGTTCGGCGGCCAGGCCTTCGAAGGGCTGCGCCACGAACACCTCGCGCACCTTCGGTGCCTTGTTCTTCTTTCGCGCGGCCTTGCCCATTTTGTGCCTCCTCGAACGGCTCGGCCGCAGACGCTACCGAACACACGACCGAGCTAGGGTCGGTGGGTGTTCGATCCCCGCGACCCCGTGTTCCTCGCCGATCCCTATCCGGAGTTCGCCCGGTTGCGGGCGGACGGCGAGGTGCACGCGCACGAGGGGCTCGGGCTGGCGATCGCGGTGTCGCACGCGGCCGCGTCGGCGGTGTTGCGGGATCGCGCGCTCGGCCGGATCTGGTCCGACGCGCAGCCGGCGGAGCAGTTCGTCTCGTTCAACCTCCTGCACCGGAATTCCTTGCTGGAGAACGAACCTCCGGCGCACACCCGGCTCCGGCGGTCGATCGCGGGCGCGTTCGGGCGCGGGCATGTCGAGCGCCTGCGGCCGACCGTGGCCAGGCTCGCCGACCGCATGGTCGCCGAGCTGGCCGAGCGCGGCGAAGGGGATCTGCTCGACCAGCTCGCGCAGCCGTTGCCGGTCGCGGTGATCGCCGAGCTGCTGGACATTCCCGAGGCCGACCGGCCGCGGCTCGTCCCGTGGTCGAACGCGATCGTGAAGATGTACGAGTACGGCCTGCCGCCCGAAGGACAGCAGGCCGCCGAGCGGGCCGCGAAGGAGTTCACCGACTACCTGCGCGCGATCACCGAGGAGCGCCGCCGCGAGCCCGGCGAGGATCTGGTGAGCGACCTGGCGCGGAGCGACCTCACCGGCGACGAGGTCGTGGCCACCGCGGTACTGCTGCTGATGGCCGGGCACGAGGCGACGGTGAACGTCATCGGCAACGGCGTCTGGGCCCTGCTGCGGCACCCCGATCAATGGCGGCGGCTGTGCGAAGACCCGGCACTGCTGGACACCTGCGTCGAGGAGCTCATCCGCTACGACTCGCCGCTGCAGTTGTTCGAGCGCACCGCGACCGAGGACGTCGAGATCGCCGGTTTCCGCGTGGGGAAGGGCGAAAAGATCGCCGCGCTACTGGGCGCGGCCGGCCGCGATCCGAAGGTGTTCGACGAGCCCGGCAAGCTGGACATCGGCCGGAAACCCAACGCGCACTTGGGTTTCGGTGCCGGGATCCACTACTGCGTCGGCGCCCCGCTGGCCCGGATCGAGATCGCCGCCGCCCTCCGCGCGCTCACCACCCGGCTGCCCGGACTCCACCTCACCGGCGAACCGCGACGGCGACCGGAGTTCGTGATCCGCGGTCTGCGGACGCTGCCCGTGTCAGCGTGAGGTGGTCGGCCGGACCGGGCGCAGCGCCGGCGCCGGAGCGTTCTTGACCGCGATCACCCGCCGCACCCGCAGCCGGTCCAGCGAGATCGGCGCGAGCAGGCTCGTCAACCGCTGGATCAGCAGCGCCGTCAGCACCGCCAGCAGCGCGGCCGAGGCGTCGAGCAGCCCACTGAGGAACACCCCGTCGGCCTGCGCCTGGACACCGTCCCGGAACCGCCAGACGATCACCAGGATCATCAGCACGGCGTTGAGCACCCAGGCGGCCCACCACGCGAGCACGAACCGCGAGGGACGTGGTCGCCGCGACGGCGAGCGCCGCAGGACGGCGTGCTCCAGCTCGGCCAGGATCGAACCGGCCATCACCAGGTTGAACCCCGGCACCAGCACGCCGACCAGCACCTGCCGGGTCGAGCGCGGCGGCTCGTGCCCGCTCACGTCGGCCGCGGCCTGGCGTGCGATCACCAGCCACCACAGCGCCGACGCGACGCCCAGCACCCCGAACACGACCGTCAGCAGCGAGGCGATGATCTCCAGTGTGTCCGACATCGCGACGACACCCGTGTGCAAAGCCGCGTTCCGGCTGATCACCAACAGCGCGTACCGCCAGAACTCGGCGACCGCGCCGGTGAGCGCGAGCCCGGCCAGGAACCACAGGATCATGACCGCGTTGCGCGACAACAACCGCACGCGCTCCACCGGACGCGGGTAGCTCGACGGCATGCCCGGCACCAGCGTCGGCGCGCGCCACGTCAGGTTCGGGAACCCCCAGCGCGGCGGGACGGGATAGGCGGGCGGGCCGGTGTAGCGCGCGGGCGGCCTGGACCGGCGCGGCGGCATCGCGCCGGGCGGCGGTGTCGCCACCCAGCGGACGCGCGGGCGGTAGTGGTATCGGCCGGGCTGCATGGGGGACCTAGAGGATCTCCGGCGCGGCGTCCGGCTGCTCGCTCACGACGGGACGGCCCTCGGCGTGCCAGGACTTCATGCCGCCGCCGACGTTCACCGCTTCCCAGCCGCTGGCGTTCAGCCAGGCCGTCGCCCGGGCGGACCGGCCACCGGACCGGCACACGATGTACAGCGGCTGGCCCTCGGGAAGGTCGTCGACGCGGGAGGGCAGCTCGCCCAGTGGGATGTGGACCGCACCGGGGGCGTGCCCGGCGGCCCACTCGTCGTCCTCCCGCACGTCGACCAGGGTGATGTCGCTGGCGGGGAGTTCGGAGACGGAGGCGGTGGGAAGCTGAGCCGGATTCACCCGGTCAGTTTCCCACGCGCCTCCGTCGAGTGCACGTGAGCTTAGTGAACGACGGCCTTCTCGGCGTGTGCACCGGTCAGCGCCCGGACTTCCATCTCCGCGTACTTCTCCTCGTTCCGTTCCTTCGACAGGACCGTGCCCAGCCAGCCGAGGAAGAACGAGAGCGGGATGGACACCAGGCCCGGGTTGGACAGCGGGAACCAGTCGAAGTTCGCGCCCTTGATCATCGAGGTGGACTCACCGGACACCGCGGGCGAGAAGACGATCAGCACGATGGTGATGACCAGGCCACCGTAGATGCTGAACAGCGCACCCCGGGTGTTGAACCGCTTCCAGAACAGCGAGTACAGCAGCGTCGGCAGGTTCGCCGAGGCCGCCACCGCGAAGGCCAGCGCCACCAGGAACGCGACGTTCTGGCTCTTGGCGAGGATGCCACCGGCGATCGCGATCGCGCCGATCACCAGCGCGGTGATCCGGGCGACCCGCACCTCCGAAGCGGCGCTGTCCACCTTGCCCTTCTTGATCACGTTGGCGTAGACGTCGTGCGCGAACGACGCCGACGCCGTGATCGTGAGCCCCGCGACCACCGCCAGGATGGTCGCGAACGCGACCGCGGCGATGAACCCGAGCAGCACCGGGCCGCCCAGTTCGAGCGCGAGCAGCGGCGCGGCCGAGTTCGTGGTGCCCGGCGCCTTGCTGATCTTGTCCGCGCCCACCAGCGCGCCGGCACCGTAGCCGAGCACCAGGGTGAACAGGTAGAAGATGCCGATCAGCACGATCGCCCACACCACGGACTTCCGGGCTTCCTTGGCGTTCGGCACGGTGTAGAAGCGCATCAGCACGTGCGGCAGGCCTGCCGTGCCGAGCACCAGCGCGATGCCCAGGGAGAGGAAGTCGAGCTTGCTGGTGCCGGTCTTGCCGTACTGCTTGCCCGGCCCGAGCAGCGCCTCGCCCTTCGCACCGCCGCCGGCCTTGTCGACGGCGTGCTGCAGCAGGCTGGAGAAGTTGAACCCGTACTTGGATAGCACCCACAGCGTCATCGCGAGCGCGCCGACGATCAGCAGCGCGGCCTTGATGATCTGCACCCAGGTGGTGCCCTTCATCCCGCCGATCAGCACGTACAGCACCATGATCACGCCGACGACGGCGATCACGATGTCCTGGCCGACGTTGCCCTGCACACCGAGCAGCAGGTTGACCAGACCACCGGCGCCGGTCATCTGCGCCAGCAGGTAGAAGAACGACACGATCAGCGTGGACACCGCGGCCGCCGCGCGCACCGGACGCTGCTTCATCCGGAACGCGAGCACGTCGCCCATGGTGAACTTGCCGGTGTTGCGCAGGAGTTCCGCGACCAGCAGCAGGGCGACCAGCCACGCGACCAGGAACCCGATCGAGTAAAGGAAACCGTCGTAGCCGTTGACCGCGATCGCCCCGGCGATACCGAGGAACGAGGCCGCGGACAGGTAGTCACCGGAGATCGCGATGCCGTTCTGGGGACCGGTGAACGCGCGGCCCGCGGCGTAGTAGTCCGATGCCGTCTTGGTGTTCCGGCTCGCCCAGAACACGATGACGAGGGTGATCGCGACGAAAATCGCGAAAATGATGATGTTGAGCGTCGGGTTGCTGCCCTCGACGCCCGCCGCCAGTGTCTTCACTCGGCGTCTCCTTCGGCGGTCGCCGTGGTCTGGACCTTCTCACCTTCGAGCTCGGTGCGGATCTTCTCCGAGAGCGGGTCGAGCCGCCGGTTGGCGTACCGGACGTACAGCCAGGTGATCAGGAACGTGGTCACGAACTGCAGCAGGCCGATGAGCAGGCCGACGTTGAAGTTGCCGGCGATCTTCGTCGCCATGAACTTGGGCGCGTAGTCGGCGAGCAGGACGTAGACCAGATACCAAGCCAGGAAGAGGACCGTCATGGGGAAGACGAAGGTGCGGAGCCGGTGACGCAGCTGCGTGAAATCCGGACTCTCCTGCACCTCTTTCCAGTCGCTGCCCGGGCCTGACCCTTCCAGGCCCTGGTCGGTGGTGCTCACGGGACGACCTCGCTTTCCATGGTCTCTACCTCTTCCGGTCGGTGGCTGCGGTAGATCTTGCCCTTAAAGGCGAGATATGTTGTTAATCCTTTCGGGTGAATGACATTACAGAAAGTAGCGTCCCGTTCCGTCCTGTTTCAGAATTCATGGCCGCTTCGCGAACCTTGCCGCGACCACAAATTCAAAGGTCCCCCTAACGCAGAGCAAAGTAACCGCCAGACGGGTGAAAATAACGAACAGGCTCCGGACCGCTACCTGCGGTGCTTGCCGCGGCCCGCGCGATGCCGGCTTTCGACCTGCCCGAACCGGGCGACGGCGCGGTCCCGCATGAAGCCCAGCGGGTCCGGCGCGTGCAGCCGCAGCATCACGGCGTTGACGTCGGCCGGGCGGCCGCCGCGGGTGCCGAGGCTGACCACGATGGTCACCGCGAACGCGATCGGCACCGTGAGCAGCGCGGGCTGGTCGGCCAGCCAGGGCGCCCAGTTGCCGGTGTAGCCGCTGACCGTGTTGAGCACGAGCGCGGTCAGCACGAGGCCGCCGCCGACGACCATGCCGGCCATCGCGCCCGGCCAGGTCAGGCCGCGCCACCAGATGCCGAGCACGAGTACCGGGGCGAACGTCGACGCCGCCAGCGCGAAGGACATCCCGACGCTCAGCGACAGGTCGGTCGAGCGCATCGTCAGCGCGAGCACCAGCGGGATGGCGCCGACGATCACCGTCGCCCAGCGGAAGTCCGGCACCCGGCCCTTGAACAGGTCGGTCGAGATGACGCCCGTGACGCTCACCATGAGCCCCGACGAGGTGGACAGGAACGCGGCGAACGCGCCCGCCATGATCACCGCGGTCAGGATCTCGCCGCCCACCCCGGGCAGCACCGACTGCGGCAACAGCAGCACCGCGGCGTCGGTCTGCCCGGTGACCAGCAGCTGCGGCACGTACATCCGCGACATCGCGCCGAGCAGCGTCGGGAACAGGTAGAACAGGCCGAGCAGCAACAGCACGTGCACCGCGGTGCGGCGGGCGGCCTTGCCGTCGGGGTTGGTGTAGAAGCGGACCAGCACGTGCGGCAGGCCCATCGTGCCGAGGAAGGTCGCGATGAGCAGCGAGTAGGTCTGCAGCAGGTCGGACAACCCGTTGCTGCCCGGCCGCAGCCAGTCGTCGTTGTTCGCGACGGCCTGGGTCACCACCGGCACCGGCGTCCCGGCCTCGAACCGCAGCACGGTGCCCTTCGGCACGTACTCGGTCGCGCTCTTGGCCCAGACCACGGTCCGCTCTTGGGCGTCGCCCGGCCCCCGCACGTGCAGCGGGGTCAGCGTGTTGACCCGCAGGTTCACGTCGGTGTCGATCCGGACCGTGGTGTCCGCGGCGAACTGGGGCGGCGCGGGTGCGCCGAGGGCGCCCGCCGGGCCGGCATGCCCGCCGCTGACGAACACCGCGCACAGCACGAAAGCGGGCACGGCGAGCGCGAACAGCTTGAGCCAGTACTGAAAGGCCTGGACCACCGTGATCGCGCGCATGCCGCCGGCGAGCACGTTGACGGCGACGATCACGGTCACCGCCACCGAGCCGATCCACAGCGGCACCGACGGCAGCACGGTATTCAGCGCGAGCCCGGCGCCCTGTAGCTGCGGTACCAGGTACAGGATGCCGATCACGACCACGAAACCCGTGGCGCAGCGGCGAAGCGCGACGGAACCGAGCCGCGCCTCGATGAAGTCCGGCAGCGTGTACGCGCCCGAACGCCGCAACGGTGCCGCGACGAACAGCATCAGCGCGAGATAGCCCGCGGTGAACCCGATCGGGTACCAGAGGCCGTCGGCCCCCTCCTTGAGCACGATCCCGGCGACGCCGAGGAACGACGCGGCGGAGAGGTACTCGCCGGAGATGGCGGCCGCGTTGCGGCGCGAGCGCACCGTGCGGCGGGCGACCAGGAAGTCGTGCGTGGTGCTGGCAAACCGGGACGAGCGATGACCGAGGTAGAAGGTCATCACGGCGACCAGCACCGTGCCGGTCAGCGCCCACGCGTTCAGCTGCACGGCAAGTAGTGTGGCACTGTCAGTTTTCGATCATGTCAACGAAGTCGCGTTCGTGGCGTTCGGCGAGGCGGTTGTAGACCAGACCCGCGAGCAGGAGCAGCGGAAACGGGAGTACCGCCAGCAGCAGCCAGGCCAGCGGCAGGCCGACCACCCGCAGTCCGGCGAAGTCCGGCGAGAAGTAGAACGCCAGCGGCAGGCCACCGAGCACGACCAGCACCAGCGCGGCGAGCAGGAGCCCGGCCCGCAGCTGGTGTTTGACCAGGTCGTCGATCAGCAGCGTGCCCCAGCTGGTCTGTTCTTCGAGCTCGACCCGGGCGCGCAGGGTGGTCGACCGCGACCGGGGGTCGGCCAGCACGACTCGTTGCCGCTTGGGCGGTTTCGCCGGCGTGTCGGGCTGCGGCGGTTCGACCGGCACCGGCGGCACCCGCTCGACCGTCGCGGGTTCGTGCTCGCCGTAGCTCTTGCCGAGGGTGGGGTCCGGTTCCCGGACCCCACCCACATGGCGGTAGACGTCGTCGTTCATCGGCCGGTCAGGCGGTCTTTCAGCTCACGCGTGTGCCGCCGCGACACCGGCAGGAGCTTCTCGTCGTTGCCGATCACGACCTGGTAGCCGCCCTGGCCCATGCGCAGCTCGGTGATCAGGTTCAGCGCCACCAGGAACGACCGGTGGATGCGCACGAACCCGGCCTTCTCCCACCGTTCTTCCAGCTGTGTCAAGGGAATCCGGACCAGGTGGCTGTTGCCGTCGGTGGTGAACAGCCGCGCGTAGTCGCCCTGCGCCTCGACCCAGCGGACCGTCGAGCGCGGCACCAGTTTCGTGGTGCCGGCCAGTTCGACCGGGATCACCTCGTCGTCGTCCGGTTTCGCCGGGGCGACCGCGCCCGCCGGACCCGCCACCGCCGGCGTGCTGCGCAGCTTGTCCAGCACGCGGTCCACGGCCCGGTCCAGCCGGCTCTGGTTGCACGGTTTCAGCAGGTAGTCCACGGCCCCGAGATCGAACGCGTTCACTGCCTCGGAGGCGTGCCCGGTGACGAACACCAGCACCGGCGACGGGTTGAGCGCGGAGAACACGCGCGCCATCTCCATCCCCGACAGCCCCGGCATCTGCAGGTCCGCGAACACCGCGTCGATCGTCGGGAGGCCGAGTTCCTTGCGCTGCAACAGCTCGTCGTCGTTGGAGGCCAGCAGGCGCAGCGCCTCGGCGGCGTCGACCGCGGCGAAGACCCGGCGGATGTGCGGGTTCGCCTGCAGGCCCTCGACGAGCAGGCTCAGCCCGTGGGGTTCGTCGTCCACGGCGAGGACCACCAGTCGCCGTGTGTCAGTTTGCGCACTCACAGTGGTTCGCATCCTGCCCAGTACACGGGTTGCTGTCCATACCGCGCTTGGGCGAACGCATTACAACCCGTAGCGGCTCCAGATTGCCTTGTGCGAAACGGCTTCCAAGATCGACGCGGCGGGGGCGCCGATGCCGAGCCGCGCGAGCAACGGCTTCTTCGGTTCCGCCATCTTGATCTCCGCGTCGGGGAACCGCTCCGCGACCAGCTCACGGAGGGTGGCGAGGCCGTCGATCAGGCCCAGTTCCTTCGCCTTGGCGCCGAGCCAGACGTCCCCGGTGAACAGGTCCTCGGTCTCGGCCAGCCGGTCACCGCGGCGTTCCTTGACCCAGCTCACGAACAACTCGTGCAGCTGGGCGTGCATCTTCTTCAGCCACTCGACGTCCTCGGGCTTCTCCGGGCTGAACGGGTCGAGCCTCGACTTGTTCGCGCCCGCGGTGTGCAGCCGCCGTTCGATGCCGAACCGCTCCAGCAGCCCGGTGAACCCGAACCCGCCACTGATCACGCCGATCGATCCGACCAGCGAGGTGCGATGCGCGTAGATCTCGTCCGCCGCGCACGCGAGCCAGTACCCGCCCGACGCCGCGACGTCCTCGCAGAACGCGAGCACCGGCACGTCCTTCTTCTTCGCGGCCAGCTGCCGGATCCGCTCCGCGACCAGCCCCGACTGCGTCGGCGCGCCGCCCGGTGAGTTGATCAGCAACGCGACGGCCTTCAGCCGGTCGTGGCCGAACGCCCTGGTCAGCGCCGATTCGACGGCTGCGAGGTTGATCGTGCCGCGCGCGAGCGGCGATGGGGTCGGCGTGATGACGCCGTGCAGCTTGACGACGGCGACCACGTCGGTGCGGTCGACCCGGTCGCCGAGCTTCGGGATCCTGCTCGCTAGCTCCGTGACGGTGGCCATAGGTCCAATGTAGCGGCGCGAAGCGTCTCCGTTGAGGGTGGTGGTGGGCGAGGGGCCGGCGCAGGTTACGGACCTTTTCGCGCATGTGCAGGCGACCCGTTGCGCGACTCCTGCGCCGGCACCGCGGCCGAGTAGTCCGGCAGCTCGGTGCGCACACCGGGGGCGAACTTCGGCACCCGCAGCGTCACCTTCATCCCGGCACCGGGCGCGGTCTCGACCATCAGCGCGTACTCGTCGCCGAACAGCTGCCGCATCCGGGCGTTGATGTTGCCCAGCCCGACGTGCGCACCCGTGCGGTGCGAGTTGCGCAGGTCCGCCAGCCGCGCCGGGTCCATGCCGATTCCGTCGTCCTCGACGCTGATCAGCGCCTCGGTGCCGTAGTCCTGCGCGGTCACGGTGACCATGCCACCGGTCGGCTTGTTCGCGAGCCCGTGCTGGACGGCGTTCTCCACGAGCGGCTGGATGATCAGGAACGGCACCACCACCGACAGCACCTCGGGCGCGATCTTCAGCCGCACCTCGAGCCGGCCGCCGAAGCGGGCGCGCTCAATGGTCAGGTAGCGGTCGATGTTGCGCAGCTCGTCGGCGAGCGAGGTGAACATGCCGGAGGTGCGGAACGAGTACCGGGTGAAGTCGGCGAACTCCTGCAGCAGCTCGCGTGCCTCTTCGGGGTCGGTGCGGATGAGCGAGGAGATCGTGTTGAGCGCGTTGTAGATGAAGTGCGGCGAGATCTGCGCGCGCAGTGCCTTGATCTCGGCCTGCTGCAGCTGCAGCTTCGACTCGTCGAGCCGGGCCAGCTCGAACTGGGTGCAGACGAACTGGGCGACCGCGTCGGCCATCTGCACGAGCCGCTTGCCCTTGGACCGGCCGACCACGATCAGCGCGGCCTCGACGTCGCCTTCGACGATCAGCGGGACGATCACGGCGGTCTTCATCTTGCAGGTGCCGCGGTGGTCGCACGGCACGTCATCGTGGTTGACGACCTCGCGGCGGTGCTTGCGGATCGTCATCCCGACGGACGACGTGAGGTCGACGTAGTGGTCGTTGGCCTCACCGTCCCAGGACACGAGGGTGCCCTCCGGGTCCGTGATGCCGACCGCGACGCACTTGAGCAGTTCCAGCAGCTGCGAGGTGATCCGGTCGGCGGCGACCTGGTCGAAGCCCTCGCGCAGGTCCGGGGCGGCCTTCGACATGTGATAAACGGCCTCGAGCACCGCGTCGTCCACGAAGCTGCTCGGCTTCCTGGACCTGACGACGAGCACGATCAGGGCGATCAGCAGCAGGCCCGCGACGGTCCACGGAATGATCTGCGCGATCGGCAAGTCGGACACGGCGTCAATGCTCTGCGCTCGGTCAGCCGGGTGCAAGGCTTCGGGCCCACTTTCTGTGTAGATACCGACACCCTGGGGTAAGCCGCACCTTACCCAACGCGAGAACTGTGCCGTATCAGCCAACCGAGTGTCGCAATGAGACGGTGAACGGGTGAAATGCCTACCTACGCTGCGCTACTTGAGCAAGCGGGACAGTCGGCGGTCCGCGAGCGGTTTGCCGCCCGTCTGACAGGTCGGGCAGTACTGGAAGGCCTTGTCCGCGAAGGAGATCTCGCGAACGGTGTCACCGCACACCGGGCACGGCAGGCCCGCGCGCGCATGCACCCGTAGCCCGGATCGCTTCTCCCCCTTGAGCCGCGCGGCGGCCTGCCCGACCGAACGCTCGACCGCGCTCGTGAGTACCTCGTGCATCGCGTCGGACAACCTGTCCAGTGCCTCTTCGGGCAGCTTGCCCGGTGTCGCGTACGGCGAAAGTTTGGCGGTGTGCATGATCTCGTCGGAGTAGGCGTTCCCGATCCCGGCGATCAGCGACTGGTCTGTCAGCGCGGTCTTGAGCCGCTCGGTGCGGCCGCCGAACAGCTCACCGAGCTGCTCGCGGGTCAGCCCCAGCGCGTCCGGCCCGAGCCGCGCGACGCTCGGCACGTCCTTCGGGTCGTGCACGATCCACACCGCGAGACCCTTCTTCGTGCCCGCCTCGGTGAGGTCGAACCCGGGCCCGTCGAGGTGAACCCGGAACGCCAAGGGCCCGCGGCCGGGTTTCGGCGGGGTCGGCGAAAGCTGGTCGGACCAGCGCAGCCAGCCCGCGCGCGCCAGGTGGATCACGACGTGGAGACCATCACAGTCCAGGTCGAGGTGCTTGCCGTAGCGGCCGGCGCCGGTCACCGTGCGGCCGTGCAGCTCGGTCCACTGCGGGGTTACGGTCTTGAGCACGCCGAACGACGCCACGTCGACCCGCGTCACCGTCCGGCCGACCGCATGCTCACGCAGGTGGTGTGCGAGCGCCTCGACCTCTGGTAACTCGGGCATCGGTCACTCCATCGGATGCAGGGGCCCGTCGAAGTCCGGCAGGCCGTCGTGCTGGATCGTCCTGGCGACCCTCGCGACCTCGCTGCGCACCCGGAACATCCCGGACACGAGGCCGGACCAGCGCTCCGGCGGGTGTTCACCCAGCGGATCGCCTTCGGTTTCCGCGACCATGCTCCACGGCCGGTTCAGCACCCACCGCAGCGGGAAGAACAGGCCGATCAGCAGCAGGCCCCAGACAACCCAGGGCGGTACGACGACCCCATCGGGTAGCCACGCCACCAGGATAACCGCGAGCACCAGGGTTACCGACAGCATCGCGATGCCCGGGGCCGGGCTGCCGGCCACGTCGTGTTCGAAGTTCTCCACGGTGGCGGGGCGGCGCCACTCCATCTGCGCCCGGACCGTCCAGTCCCGGCCGTCCAGCCCCTGCACCCGCCGGTTCATACTTCGTGGCCTCCTGGACACGCTCCGTCGTTCCCGAGCTCGGTCAACGTTAGCGTGCCTGGACATCGGGACGCGAGATGCGGACCAAGATCAACCGGTGGCGTCACCCTCGCCGGGGCCGAAGAGCCACCACAGGAAGTTGTGATGGGTTTTGCCCGACGTGGCCGAGGTCGTGGAGCTCGTCCCGGTCGTGTGCAGGTCGTCCCGCGGCGTGTCCGATGACGAGTCGCCGTCGGACGTGATTTCGTCCGACCGGTCGTACGTGCTGTTCTTCGTCGCCGGCTTGCCCTTGCCCGGCTTCGCGCCGGTACTGGTCGGGCCGCCGGTCGTCGAGTCGACGCCGGAGAGGTCGTCACGCGGGCTGCCGTTCGACGACGAGGAGGACGACGAGCTGCCCTGCGGCGCGGGCTGATCCTGCCGCGGCTGCGCGACCGGCGCCTGCGCGACAGGCTGGGTCGCCACAGAGGCGCCCGTGGACGGCGACGGGTCGTGCTGCACCTTCACCGGCGGCTGGCCGGGCAGCTGGACGGTCGCCTCACCCGGCGGCCCCGGTTCGGGCGGCGGCGGGCTCAGCAGTTTGGGTTGCGTCGGCGCGATCCGCAGCTCGATCCCGCTCTGCGGCAGGCCGACGACCTGCGTGTGGTCGGCGTCGATCAGCGCCGGGCCGACGGTCACCCCAACGACCCCGGCCGCGGCGGTGGACACCAGCGCGATGCCGATCTTGAGTTTCGTGAGCACCAGGCCCTTGATCGTGGCCACCGCCCCGCTGCCCGACGCCGCGACGGCAGCGGTCGAGGGCACCAGCATCGCCAGCACCCCGGCGTGCGCGCGCAGCGACGAGCAGACGTCCCGAAGCTCGGCGTGCATCGAGCGGCAGGAGGCGCAGCCGAGCAGATGGGTGCGGATCCGGGTCGCCTCGGACCCGGTCACACTGCCCGCGGTGTACCCGCCCAGCTTCTCGATCACCCCCCGGCAACTCACGTCGGAGGTGCGGTTCATGGCAAGGTGCGCCTGCAGGTAGGCCGCGCGCAACCCTTGCCGGGCACGGCGGGCCAAGGCGGCCGTCGCGTTCGCACTCAGCCCGAAATGCGGCGCCACGACGGCCGGTTGCTCGCCCTCGACCTCGGTCTGCCACAGGACGGTGCGCCAGCGCTCGGGCAAACTCGTGAAGGCCGTCGCGATCAACGTGTGCTCGGCCGTGCGGGCATGCGCATCCGCCCCGGCACCCGCACGATGCGTCAACTCGTCATCGGTGACCGGCACGTCGCGGCGCGCCCCATGCCACTCCCACGAAACCCGGCGGGCGACGGTGAGCAGATACGCGCGGATATGGTCGCGAGGACCCGAGCCGCGGCGCAGGGCCTGCAGCACCCGGAAGAACGTTTCGGCGGTGATGTCCTCCGCCTCCGAGGCGTCACTCGCGATCCCGCGGGCGAGCCGCCGCACAGCACCCGAGTGCAGCTCGAAAAGCTCACTGAACGCCTGGTCCTCCCCGGTCCGGAGACGACGCAGAAGTGCCTGCTCATCGGCCGATACCGTGCGTTGCTCCGGTACCGTCGCTTCTTCCGTCATCCGGCCAGGCACCTCCTCCCCGGGCAGGGCTGACCCCCGTTCGGTTGAATGGGGACACCATACGGAGCGAAACGCTTGCCGTCACCCCTTGTACTCCCGGAGTGACAGAGTTACCTCCAACCGGGTGCCTGCAACACCCCCAGCCCGCACGGTATAAAGTAAGCAACGCCCCGGTGAACGGGGTATGCGGACGTAGCGCAGCTGGTAGCGCATCACCTTGCCAAGGTGAGGGTCGCGGGTTCGAATCCCGTCGTCCGCTCGTAACGGGGTGGAGTGTGCTCGTGGAAAGCACGAGCCGGATGTTTCTCGCCATCGCCCTTGGGGGTCGAACCCCCAAACCCCCGCCAGGGAGGGCTTCGCCCCCCTGGACCCCCCAAAAGCCCGTGGTTGCGTTGGGTTTTTTGGCTGCGGTCCGGTGGCCGGGTTGGCATGTTTGTCCGACGGTATCCACTCCGGAGCCTGCATCCCGATCCTCAGCGCCCCTAGCGGTCGCCGCGCCGGGTCAAGGCATCTTTCCCGCCTTGACGCGGTGTGGCGACCGTTAGACCCTCGCGCGATCGGGATGGTGGCGAAACGCAACCACCAGCGCCCTAACCGCGCAGCACGCACGGCGACCGGCACCGCACGAAACCCGTAAAACATCATCACCCCGAACAAAACCCGCAAAACATCACTCCTCCCTTTGGCGGAACTCCCCTCCTGTTTGCACCTTTCCGATTCCGTTGTCATTTCGTGTTTCTCTTACGTTCGGCGGCGAACGCGAAAGTGACTCACGCTCACACCACCCCACCACCACGGAGGCTGGAAATGGCTGAGGTCACTCGTCGGCGGCTGCTCGGGTCAGCAGCGGCCGGTGCCGCGACGGCTGCGGCGGCGACGTTGTTGCCGCCCAACGTGCAGAAGGCCCTCGCGCAGGAAGCACCCCGCCACGGGTCGCTGCGCGATATCGAACACGTGGTGCTGCTGATGCAGGAAAACCGGTCGTTCGACCACTACTACGGGACGATGTCCGGGGTTCGTGGCTTCAACGACCCCAACGCGGTGCGGCTGCCGGGCGGTAAGTCCGTCTTCTACCAGCCCGACCCCCAGAACCCCGCGGGCTACGCGCTGCCGTTCCACCTCGACACGCACGCCACCAACGCGCAGAAGATCCCGTCCACCTCGCACGCGTGGCAGGTCCAGCACGACTCCCTCAACTACGGGAAGATGGACAACTGGCTGCCGGCGCACCGGGCCGCCGACGGCAAGAACGGCCCGTACGTGATGGGCTACCACACCCGCGCCGACCTGCCGTTCCAGTTCGCGCTCGCCGAGTCGTTCACCGTCTGCGACGCCTACTTCTGCTCGGTGCTCGGCCCCACCTGGCCCAACCGCATGATGTGGATGACGGGCACCCTCGACCCGAACGGCGAGAACGGCGGCCCCATCCTGCAGAACACCGCGCCCGCCGGCGGCTACACCTGGAAGACCTACGCCGAGCGCCTCACCGAGGCCGGGGTGAGCTGGAAGGTCTACGAGCAGGACGACACCTACGGCTGCAACATGCTCGAGAACTTCGCGGCCTTCAAGAACGCGGACCCCAGCTCGGAGCTGTACGTCAACGGGCTCACCCACCGCCCCGAGGGCCAGTTCGAGTACGACGCCCGCAACGACAAGCTGCCGGCCGTGTCCTGGATCATCACCACCAGCACCCAGTCGGAGCACCCGAACTACACGCCCTCCGACGGCGCCGCGTACGTCGCCAGCAAGATCGACGCCATCGCCTCGAACCCCGAGGTGTGGGCCAAGACGGTGTTCATCCTCAGCTACGACGAGAACGACGGCCTGTTCGACCACGTCGTCCCGCCGATCCCGCCCGCGGGCACGCCCGGCGAGTTCGTCAACGGCACCTCCCCCGGCGGCACCAAGGGCAACGGCCTGTGGGTCGGCGGCGGCTTCCGCGTGCCGTGCGTGATCGTCTCGCCGTGGACCGCCGGCGGCTGGGTGGCCACCCAGAACTTCGACCACACCTCGCAGCTGCGGTTCCTGGAGAAGGTCACCGGGGTCAAGGAGACCAACATCTCCGATTGGCGCCGCACCACCTTCGGCGACCTGACCTCGGCGTTCCGGTTCGACGAGGGCAAGGCCAAGCCGCCGGTGCTGCCGGACACCGCCGGCCCGCTCACGCTTTCGCGCTACGAAGCGTCGCAGCTGCCGGCGCCGGTCGTGCCGCCGGCCAACCCGAAGCCGCCGACGCAGGAGCCGGGTCACCGCCCGCACCTGCCCCGCTGAGAAAGCGCTTTCAGAAAGTAGCGAGAAAGCGCTATCTGCCGTTGCCGCCAGGGGTGTCGCGCCGGATCATCCGGCCGGCACCCGCGGCGACGGTGGTCGCGAGCACCCAGCCCATCGCGATGAACCCGTCGCTCACCCATTTGTCCAGACCATGCATGTACCAGCGGCCCTTGTTGCCGAAGTCGACGATCGGCACCAGCAGATCCGCCGTGTACAGCACCGGATTCCATTCCAGACCGCTGTCCTGCGAGTTGACCGCGCACCGCGGGCCGAGCGCCAGCAACGCGTTCGCGCCGGACCGGATGTCGTGCACGCACGAATCGCTGCCCAGCCAGAAGTACAGGCTGCCGGCGAACAGGAGCCCGATCAGCCAGCCCAGCGCCCGCACCGGCCGGTAGCCGTAGCCGACCATCGAGCGTTGCAGCCAGCTCCACAGTCGCACGCCCGGCCCGAACAGGTTGTAGCCCTGGGCGAGCGCGTCGTACCGATACTGCTGCTTGCGGAACAGCACCGTGTCCGCGTGCTCCTCGTTGCCGCTCGCGCGCAGCATCGCGGCGAGCTGGTCGTACGGCCCGGGCCGGTAGCCGGCCATCGCGGACCGCAGTTGCTGGATCCGGATGTCGACGGCCCGGTCGTTCTTCATCTCGATGGGCCGGCGCAGCACGTCGTACCGGAAGTCCTCGAGCTCGATCCCGCCCTCGGTCGCCCAGAACTCGTCGTTGTCGTCGAGCGTGCGGCAGTGCGCGTGCCGCAGCAGGATCCGCCCCTGTGGCGGCACCCCGGGATTGAGCAGCAGCTCGTCGGCCTCCAGGTCGCTGGCGTCGAGCGCGATGTCGTGTCCCGCGACGGAAGTCAGGTGCGCGCCGGTGAGGTCGATCCGGCGGGCGGCGCTCGCACCGTCCATGTTGACCCCGCCGGCGGCGCGGAAGTCCCGGTCCCGTGACCTGGTGAGACTGATGTTGCGGCCGGCCCGGACCGTGCGCAGGTCCACCGAGAAGCTCGTCTGCTCGCGCACGGTCGGCGCCGTCGCGTCCATGCCGTACAGCTCGAAGCTGCCGCCGACCTCGGTGCCCTGCAGCCGCACGGTGCCTTCCAGCGTCGAGTCGTTCAGCAGCAGGTTGCCGCCGACCTTCATCCGGCGGGCCGCGAACACGTCGCGGCCGCCGTGGTGCAGTTGCATCCGTGCGGCCAGCACGTTCCCGCCGACCCGCACGTCCGCCAGCCGCAGCTGGCCGGTCGGCACCTGCAGGCCGGTCAGCTCGAAATCGCCGTCGATCTCACTGCCGTCCAGGTGCAGCGCGCGGTCGTAGTACGGCTCGATCTTGCCCCGGGTGACCTTGATCCGGGCCCGCGCGAGCCGCAGGGTGCCACCGATCCGCGCGTTGATCATGCGCAGCGTGCCCAGCGCCGACAGCCCGTCGGACAGCTCGACATTGCCCTCGACCCGCATCCGGTCGGCGACCAGCGACGGCCACGGGTCGACGTAGGGATCGCTGGAATCCCAGGCCTCCACGGCGATCGCGCCGCGCTGCGGGCTCGCCAGATCGGCGCCGCGGAAGACGATGTCGCCATCGACGCGGGCGCTCGGCAGATGCAGCACGCCGCGCGCCGTGAACGGCTGTCGTTTTTCGGACCCGCCGTAGTTGTCCACCTCGCACAGCAGGCTGCCGCCGATGTGCACGCCGTTCGCGTCGAGCGCGAACCCGTTCGGATGGTGCAGGGTGGCGCCCGAGAAGTTGACGTTACCGCCGGTCCGCATGCCGGGTACGCGTACCTGACCATCGGCCTTGAGCCGGTAGGCCAGCAGCGCGCCGCTGATCTGGAGCCGGTCGGCCTGCAGCGCGCGGCCGAACGACGTCGCGATGCGGGTGCGGGTCAGCACGAGCGAGCCCTCGATCACCGCGTCGGTCATGTTGATCGCGGCGTCCGGCACGCCGCGCTCGTGCGTGTCTCCGCGCTGCACGGCGGTTTCCCCGTCGTCCGCGCCACCCGGGAACGGCTGCACGACGCTGCGGATCAGCCGGACATCGTTGCGGCTGCGCAGGTTCCGCGCCTTGAGCCCGGGCAGCCAGCAGCGCCGGAACACCAGGCCGAGCAGCTTCGCCTCGCGCACGTCCGGCGCATGCTCGAACCGGCAGTTCTCGAATCGGAAAAGGCAGTCCAGATCCGCGCCGCGCAGGTCCAGCCGGCCCGTCACATAGACATTTTCCACCGGCACGATCGGTGCGTTGCTGCTTTGCTTGCGCCACCGCAGAAGCCCGCCGCTGCCTGGTTCCAGCAGCGGCCGCAGCAGCTCAGCGGCCGAAACGTGGTACCGCGCGTCCGGCACTCCGTCGAACGGGTTGAGCGGCGGCAGCTCACGTTCCACCGGTCCGGCCTGGCCGCTCGCCATTCGTGTGCTCCCCTTTCCGGAAATACTTCGATCAAACCTTAGTCGCCCGCGTTACTCCGGTAGGGCAGTTTCGCTGAGACCACTGCTATTCGCGGCTATCGTCGAAGAAATGGAGGCCCTCGCGGAGTTGAGGGAGGTCACCGACACGGTGACCTATGGCGAGCTGGCTGCCCTGCGGCGCCGGTTGTGGGCCGACGAAGCGGGCGCGTACCGCTGGTTCGGCCAATACCTGCCCGCGCCCGAACAGCGCGGGGTGATCGAAACCGACTTCGCCGACCGGGTCCACGCCGCGCTCGCCCGAGGTGGTGCGCTCGGCGAATGGGCCGAACGGCTGCGGGCGGAAATCACGCCGGTGCTTCCGTTGGCGCGACTGCTCAACCGCCATCCGTCGCTCGATTTTCCGGTGATAGCCCCGAATGTCGCCGCCTGGCGGGTGCTCGCCCGGTTCGGCGGGGTGTTCGAGGTCAATCACGGCTGGGCGGCGGTGCCGGACCTGGCCACCGCGGTCGCCAGGACGAAGGAGATCGTGGCCGAGCTCGGCGACGCGCTGCGCGCGGAAAGCCCGGCGGAAGCATTCGCGGCCCGCGGTTTCGCGCTCACCGACGACGAGCTGGTGGCGTGGCTCGCGCAGTGCGGCTACCGCGTGTCGCCGTCCGAGCTGCGCCAGCCGCGGCGCGCCCTGCACCGGATCGTCGAGCGCATCTCGCCGGGCACGCGCACCGCCCGCGGTCCGACCGCGACGGACACCGCGGCCGAACTGCTGACCCAGGCCGGGGTGCCGCTGCACCTCGACGACCTGCTGCAACGGATGGGCCGTCGCTACAGCCGCGGCCCGCTGTACAACCGCCTCAACGCCGACAGCCGCTTCGCCCGGGTCGCGCCGAGCACGTTCGCGCTGGAGTCCTGGCATCTCAAGCCGTACGCCGGGCCCAGCGGGTCGAGCACGGACAACGCTGTCCAGCTCATCGAACGCGCGGGCCGGCCCCTGCATCTGGACGAGATCCGGGCTGAGCTGAGCAGGCCCATCACGCGCGAAGGGCTGCGCAACGCCCTCAACGCCACGCACCGGCTGGTGCGCGTCGCGCCGTCGACGTACGACGTCAGGCGTTCGGATTGAGCACGCGCGCCAGGAAGCTGCGCGTCCGCTCGTGCCGCGGCTCGACGATGACCTGATCCGGCGGGCCTTCCTCGACCACGACGCCGCCGTCCATGAACATCACCTTGTCCGCCACCTCGCGCGCGAACTGCATCTCGTGCGTCACGACGATCATGGTCATGCCGTCCGCCGCGAGCTGCCGCATCACGCCGAGCACGTCGCCGACGAGTTCCGGGTCCAGCGCCGATGTCGGCTCGTCGAACAGCATCAGCTTCGGTTGCATCGCGAGCGCCCGCGCGATCGCGACCCGCTGTTGCTGCCCGCCGGACAGCTGGGCCGGATAGGAATTTTCCTTGTCCGCCAAGCCGACCCGGTCGAGCAGCTCCCGGCCGCGTTCGCGCGCCTGCGTCTTGTTCTCGCCGCGGACCTGCACCGGCGCCTCGATGACGTTCTCCAGCGCGGTCTTGTGCGGGAACAGGTTGAACCGCTGGAACACCATGCCGATGTCCTTGCGCTGCGCGGCGATCTCCTTCTCCCGCAGCTCGTACAACCGGTCCCCGCGCTGGCGGTAGCCGACGAGATGGCCGTTGACGTAGAGCCGCCCGGCGTTGATCTTCTCGAGGTGGTTGATACACCGCAGCAGGGTCGACTTGCCCGAACCGGACGGTCCGATCAGGCAGGCGACCTCGCGCTCGGCGACCTCGAAGTCGATGCCCTTGAGCACTTCCAGCCGGCCGAACCGCTTGTGGATGCCCTGGGCCTGCACGATCAGGCTCATCGCGCGACCCCTCCGCCGAAGCCGAACATCCGCGAAGCCCAGCCCTTCTCCGGTGTGGCCCGGGACGTGCCGCGGGCGAAGTACTTCTCGATCTGCATCTGGATCAGCGTCAGCACCGACGTCATCAGCAGGTACCACAGTGCCGCGACGATCAGCAGTGGCGCGATCTTGTAGTTCTGCGCGTAGATCTGCTGCGCCGAGAGCATCAGTTCGGAGTACCCGATGACGACCACCAGCGACGTGGTCTTGAGCATCGCGATGGTCTCGTTGCCGGTCGGCGGGATGATCACGCGCATGGCCTGCGGCAGGATGATCCGCCACAGCGTCCGGCCACGCGACATGCCGAGCGCGCTCGCGGCCTCCAGTTGACCGGCGTCGACGGACAGCAGGCCACCGCGGACGATCTCGGCCATGTAGGCCGCTTCGTTCAGGCCGAGCCCCAGCAGCGCCGCCGCGAACGGGGTGATCAGCGAGTTCGTGTTGGCCCCGATGAACTCGGGCCCGAACGGGATGCCGAGACCCACCCGCGGGTAGAACAGCGCGAGGTAGTTCCAGAACACCAGCTGCGTGATCAGCGGGGTGCCGCGGAACAGCCAGATGTAGATCCCGGCGGCGCCCGAGGTGAGCGGGTTGGGCGACATCCGCATCACCGCGAGCAGGATGCCGCCGACCACCCCGATCACCATCGAGATCGCGGTGAGCTTGAGGGTGCTCACCAGCCCGTTCAGGATGCGGTCGTTGAACAGGTAGTTCCCGACCACGTCCCACTGCATGTTGGGGTTCGTGGCGATGCTGCGGATCGCGATGAACGCCACGAACAGGATGATCACGCCGGCGACCCACCGGCCGTAGTGCCGCACCGGCACCGCCCGGATGTCCTCCGGATTGGTGCCGGTGCGTTCGTTCTGGTCGGTCATCAGCTGACGGCCGGGTTCAGTTCCGACTTCTGGATGGCGCCCGCGGTGGACAGGTTCCACTTCGCCATGATCTTGGCGTAGGTGCCGTCGGTGATCAGCGCCTGCACGGCGCCCTGGATCGCCTGCGGGAACTGGCCGGAGCCCTTCTTGAGCGCGATGCCGTACGGGGCTGTGTCATACGGCTGGCCGACGACCTCGACCGCGCCGTCGGTCTGCTTCACCGCGTAGTCGACGACCGGCGAGTCGGCCAGCATCGCGTCGCTGCGCTTGGTGGTCAGCTGCAGGTTGACGTCGGTCTGCGCCTGGAACTGCTGGATGTTGATCGCGGGCTTGCCCGCCTTGGTGCAGTCGTCGGAGCGCTTGGTCGCGTCGTCCACCTGCACGGTGCCCTTCTGCACGGCGAGGTTCTTGCCGCACAGGGTGTCCGGGGTCAGGTTGCCGGGGTTGCCCTTGAGCACGCCCAGCGAGGTGCCGGCGGAGTAGTAGGTGACCATGTCGACGGTCTGCTCGCGCTCCGAGTTGACGGTGAACGACGACATCGCCAGCTCGTACTTGCTCGCGGCGAGGCCGGCGAGGATGCCGCTGAAGTCGGCGTTCTGGTACTCCATGGTCAGGCCGAGCTTCTGCCCGATGGCGTTGCCGAGGTCGACGTCGAAGCCGACCACCTTGCCGCTCTCGTCGAGGAACTCGTTGGGCGGATAGGTCTGGTCCTGTCCGACAACTATCTTGCCGTCGGCGGCGATGTCGGCAGGAACCATCGCCGCCAGTGCGGCGTCCTTGGTCGCGGCGGGGATCTCCTGCGCCGCGGGGGCGCCGCCGCTGGGCTGCGTGCCATCGTTGCCGCCCGATCCGCAGCCGATGGTCAGCCCCGCCAACGCGAAGGCCGGCAGCAGGGCAAGTGCCTTGATGTGTGTTGCACGCGCCACGTTCGTCACTCCTAGTAGGTCATACCGTGCGAGTGCACGCATCCTGCCATCCGTCTGCACCCATTCGCAGCATCAGGGAGGTCACGGCGTGATGTCATCCGGCGGAGCAACGGGGTGGAAACAAAGGATTAACGCCGGAGGGACCACTGTGCGTGGCCGATCGGGCAGGTGGCCGAGCCTTCGAGCTCAGCCGCGGGCGTGGGCGTCCAGGGTGTGCGCAACCGTCTCCGTGACGCGACGCGCCTGGCCCAGGTGCAGCCATTCGTCCGGGACGTGGGCGTTCGAGTCCGAGCCGAGGGCGCCGGTCACCAGGAACTGCGCCCGCGGGTACTTCTCCGCCAGCAGGCCCATGAACGGGATCGACCCGCCGAGGCCGACGCTGCGCCACGGCTCGCCGAAGACCTCCGTGCTCACCTTTTCCAGCACAGCCGCCAGCCACGGCGCCGCGTCCGGGGCGTTCCAGCCGCTCGCGTGCTCCAGACCCGCCAACTCGACCTGCGCGCCGTACGGAACATCCGTCGTCAGCGCCTTCTCCACCGCGTTCAGCGCCGCGGCCGAGTCCGCCGTCGGCGGGAGACGGAAGCTCAACGCCAGCGTCGTCGAGTCCCGCAGGACGTTCCCGGCGTTCGCGGGTTCCGGAAAACCCGACGCGCCGATCACCGAGAGCGTCGGCCGCCAGCCGCTGTTCAGCAGCAGCTCGTACTCGTCGTCCGCCACCGGGCGCATGCCGTCGACCAGCGGGAACGTCGACCGCATCGCGCCGGGCGCCACGGCGGCCGTCGCGCGGGTCTCCTCCTGCCGGTTCGCCGGGATCTCGACGTTGAACTCGGGCAGCTTGATCGCGCCGGTCGCCACGTCCTCGACGCGGTCCAGCAGCTGCCGCAGCACGCGGAACGAACTCGGCACGACGCCGCTCGCCAGGCCCGAGTGCTGCGCCGACTCGAGCACCCGCACCTTCACGTGCACCTGCACCATTCCGCGCAGGCTCGAGGTCAACCACAGACGCTGGTAGTCGTTGCCGCCGGAGTCGAGGCAGATCACCAGCGACACCTCGCCGAGCCGCGGCGACAGGTGCTCCAGGTACAGCGGCAGGTCCGGGCTGCCCGACTCCTCACCGGTCTCCAGCAGCACCACCGACCGCGCGTGCGAACCGCCCGCCGCGTGCACCGCCTCCAGCGCCGTCGTCGCCGCGTAGCCCGCGTACCCGTCGTCCGCCGCGCCGCGGCCGTACAGCTTCTCCCCGCGTACGACCGGCTGCCACGGGCCGAGCCCTTCGGACCAGCCACCGACCGGCGGCTGCTTGTCCAGATGCCCGTAGAGCAGCACCGTGCCGCGGTCTTCCGCGCCGGGCGTCGCGGGCACGTCGATCAGCAGCACCGGGCTCCGGTCCTCGATGCGCACCACGTCGATCGTCGCGCCGGGTAGCGCGCGCCCGGCGATCCACCCGCGCACATGCGCGACGGCGGCGGCGAGATGTCCGTTCGCGGCCCAGTCCGGGTCGAAGGCCTGCGACAGCGCGGGAATCCTGATGAGCTCCGACAGGCTCGGCACGACCTCGGTCTCCCACAGCCTGGACACGGTTTCACGCACACTGGTCTGCTCCACGCGCGTCATTGTGCCAGCCGGACACCCCTGTGGCGCAGGTCACGACGGCCACCCCGAGTGTGACACCGGACCGCGGCGCCGCATCACCACCGAGGACAACCGGCTGCTCACCCCCTGCTCGCGAGCCCGACTTTCGGCGCCCTGATCATCGGTAGTCCTAGGGTTTTCGCAGCTCAGGATGCCTTTCTCAGCAACAAATCAGGCGTCGGCACTGCCTGCCGGGGACCGGTTCGTGCCAGGATGACGGCGTAAGCCGTCATGGCCGACGGCTGCCCGAGCGCTTCGGACCCGATGCGCGGGCGGCTGCCGGCGCCGCCGCTGTTGCCGCCACAAGTGGCTTCGCGGCACGACACCGAGGAGAGCACGCGTATGTCGTCCCCCGAACAGTGGACGCACCCGGAGCCCGGTGAAGGACCGGCCGCCCAGGCGGCACAACCGTCCCCGGAGCAGGTGATCGCGGGTTTGCGAGCAACGACAGAAGGTGGCGCTGAGCTGACCCAGCTGCTCACGCCAGAGGGCGAACGAGTCGCCTCAGCCCAGTTCGACCGGTATGTGGCCGATATCGACGGCGAGGCACTGCGCGGGCTCTACCGCGACATGGTGCTGGTCCGCCGCGCCGACCGCGAGGCCAACGCCATGCAGCGCCAGGGCCAGCTCGGCATCTGGGTTCCGCTGCTCGGCCAGGAGGCCGCGCAGGTCGGCTCCGGCAGAGCCCTTCGCCAGCAGGACATGGCCTTCCCCAGCTACCGCGAGCACGGCGTCGCGTACACGCGCGGCGTCGACCTCCGCGACGTGATGGGCCTGTTCCGCTGCGCCGACCACAGCGGCTGGGACTTCCGGAAGCACCGCTTCCACCCGTACACGATCGTCATCGGCAACCAGGTCCTCAACGCCACCGGCTACGCCATGGGGCAGAAGTTCGAGGGCAGAGTGGGAAACACAGACGGTGACGGCAGGCCATCAGACACTGACGAGGCCACCATCGTCTACTTCGGTGACGGTGCCACCAGCCAGGGCGACGTGCACGAGGGTTTCGTCTGGTCCGCCGTGTACGACGCGCCGCTCGTCTTCTTCTGCCAGAACAACCAGTGGGCCATCTCGGAACCGACCGAGCGCCAGTCCCGCCTGCCGCTGTACCAGCGCGCCCGCGGCTACGGCTTCCCCGGCATCCGCGTCGACGGCAACGACGTGCTCGCCTGCCTCGCGGTCACCCGCTGGGCGCTCGACGAATGCCGCCACGGCAACGGTCCCGTCCTGATCGAGGCCTTCACGTACCGGATGGACGCGCACACCACGACCGACGACCCGACGCGCTACCGGCTGTCGGACGAGCTGGAGGCGTGGAAGCTGAAGGACCCGATCGAGCGCGTGCGTGCGTTCCTCGCCCGCGGCGGGTATGCCGACCAGTCGTACTTCGACCAGATCCAGGCCGAGGCCGACGCGTTCGCCGCCGACCTGCGCGAGTTCACCTTCAACATGCCGGAACCACCGCCGGAACGGGTGTTCGCGAACGTCTACGCCGAGCCCTCGCCGGTGCTGGACGCGCAGCGCGAAGAATATTTGGCCTACCTGGACGGCTTCGCGACGGCGGGTGAGCGCTGATGGCCGCCCCCGTGAAGTCCAGCCCGAAAGACGCTGTGGACGAATCCGCATCGACGGTGCAGACGCTCACCATCGGCAAGGCCATCAATCTGGGCCTGCGTGCCGCGATGGAGGCCGACGACAAGGTCATCATTCTCGGCGAGGACGTCGGCAAGCTCGGCGGCGTCTTCCGGATCACCGACGGGCTGCAGAAGGATTTCGGTGAGCAGCGCGTGCTCGACACGCCGCTCGCCGAGTCCGGCATCATCGGCACCGCGGTCGGCCTCGCCGTGCGCGGGTTCCGGCCGGTGTGCGAGATCCAGTTCGAGGGGTTCATCTTCCCCGGGTTCGACCAGATCTCCAGCCAGCTCGCGAAACTGCACTACCGCAGCCAGGGCAAGATCAAGGTGCCGGTCGTGGTGCGGGTGCCGTTCGGCGGCGGGATCGGTGCCGTCGAGCATCACTCGGAGTCGCCCGAGTCGCTGTTCGCCCATATCGCCGGGCTGAAGGTCGTGTCGTGCTCCAACCCGGCCGACGCGTACTGGATGATCCAGCAGGCCATCGCCTCGGACGACCCGGTGCTGTTCTTCGAGCCGAAACGCTTGTACCACAACGGACAGCTCAAGTCCGAAGTGGACACTGCCAACCCGGCGGGGCCGCTGTTCGCGTCCCGGGTCGTGCGCCAGGGCACCGACGCGACGCTGGTCGCGTACGGGCCGTCGGTGAAGGTGTGTCTGGACGCGGCGACGGCCGCGCAGGAAGAAGGCCGGTCGCTGGAGGTCATCGACCTCCGCACGATCTCGCCGCTGGACCTCGGTCCGGTGATCGAGTCGGTGCGCCGCACCGGCCGGCTGATCGCGGTGACCGAGGCGCCCTCGGAATCCTCGATCAGCTCCGAGATCGCCGCGCGCGTGCAGCAGGAGTGCTTCTACTCGCTGGAGGCACCGGTACTGCGGGTGACGGGTTTCGACACGCCATACCCACCGTCCAAACTGGAGGATCACTACCTGCCGGACCTGGACCGGGTGCTGCACGCCGTCGACCGCTCGCTGGGTTGGTGACCGGTGCCTGACTTCAAACAGTTCCTGCTCGCCGACACCGCCGAAGGCCTCACCGAGGCCGAAATCCTCGGGGTGCGGGTGAAACCGGGCGACGAGGTAGCGGTCAACCAGATCGTGGTCGAGGTCGAGACCGCCAAAGCCGCGGTCGAGTTGCCCATCCCGTGGGCCGGCAGGATCACCGAGATCCTGGTGACGGAAGGACAGACGGTCGAGGTCGGCGCGCCGATCCTGACGATCGACGTCGATCCCGGCGGTGCGTCGGCGAACGGCTCCGCGCCCGAGGAGGAGATGAAGCCGCTCGTCGGCTACGGCTCCAAGACGGTCACCGCGAAGCGGCGTGCTCGCCGCGAGGTCGCTCCGGAGGCACCGGTCGCGGTCAAGGGGGGCTATGTGCCACTGGCGAAACCGCCGGTGCGCAAGCTCGCCAAGGATCTCGGCGTGGACCTGACCACGCTGACCGGATCGGCCGAGGGTGTGATCACGCGCGAGGACGTCCAACGTGCGGCAGCGCCCGCGACCCCGGCGGCTCCCATGCAGACTGGTGCGCGCGAACGCCGGGTGCCGATCAAGGGCGTCCGCAAGGCGACCGCGCAGGCGATGGTGACCAGCGCGTTCACTGCCCCGCACGTCACGGAGTTCCTGACCGTCGACGTCACGCCGATGATGGAACTGCGGGAGCGGCTCAAGAAGCACCCGTCCTTCCAGGGCGTGAAGCTCACCCCGCTGGCGTTCGCCGCGAAGGCGGTTTGCCTTGCCGCCAAACGGACTCCGGACGTCAACGCGACGTGGGACGAGGCCACGGGCGAGATCGTCTACAAGGACTACGTGCACCTCGGGATCGCCGCCGCGACCCCGCGCGGGCTCGTGGTGCCGAAGATCCGGGACGCGGACGCAATGTCCCTGCCGGAGCTCGCGGTCGCGCTCGAACAGCTGACCGCGACCGCGCGCGACGGCAAGACGCCACCCGAGGCCATGCTGCACGGCACGATCACGATCACCAACGTCGGCGTGTTCGGCGTCGACACCGGGACACCGATCATCAACCCCGGCGAGGCGGCCATCCTGGCCTTCGGCGCGATCAAGGACATGCCGTGGGTCGTCGACGGTGCGCTCGCCGTGCGGAAGGTGCTGCAGCTCGCGCTGAGCTTCGACCACCGGCTGGTCGACGGGCAGCAGGGCTCGCAGTTCCTCGCCGACGTCGGCGCGCTGCTGGCCGACCCGGCATTCGCGATCACGTACTGACCGGAAAACCGGCTCTCGCCGAGGGCCGGTTTTCTGATATCCAGTTGACGGAGTGAGCACTCACTCCGCAGACTGGCGGCATGACGGAGACCAAGCGGCGCGCCCCGGGCATGAGCCCCGAGGAACGCCGGAAGATGATCGTGCGGGCCGTGCTGCCGCTGATCGTCGAGCACGGCGCCGCGGTCACGACGGCGCAGATCGCGCGCACGGCGGGCATCGGCGAGGGCACGATCTTCCGCGCGTTCAAGGACAAGGACGAACTCGTGGAGGCGTGCGTGTACGAGGCGTTGCGCCCGGACGGGATGCTCGAACTGCTCGCGGAGATCCCGCTCGACCAGCCACTGGAGCAGCGGCTGGCGGAGGCCATCGACGTGCTGTCGGCGTATCTCGAGCGGCTGGGCGCGGTCGCGGGCGCAATGCACCGGTCGGGCGCGCGGAAACGGGGCATGCACGGCGACCGGCAGGCGTCGTTCGCGGCGATGCGGGCGGCGGTGGCGGAACTGTTCGAGCCCGAACGCGACGAGCTGCGCCTGCCGCCCGACCAGCTCGGCGGGATCTTCCTGTCGCTGCTGTTCAGCCGCGCCCGCAGCGACGAGAAGGCCGCCGACGCGAGCGCGCTGATCGATGTTTTCCTGCACGGGGCGGTGAAAGCCCAGTGACGCACAGCGGTGGGGCGCCGGTCGGGCTCCGCCGGAAGCTGCGGCAGGCGAGCAGCACCGTGCCCGACAGCGGGCTGACCGGCCCGATCGAGATCCCCGATCCGGAACCGGACGGCGGGCCGAAGGACCTGCGGGCGCGGCTGCACCGGCTGCGCACGTCGGCCGGCGGGACCGTGCGCGGCCTGCCCAAGGTGCTCAAGCTGACCTGGCAGGCCAGCCCGGTGATGACCATCCTCATCGGACTGTCCACAGTGATCGGTGGGCTGACCCCGACGCTCACCGCGTACGTCGCGAAGCTGTTGCTGGACGCCGTTGTCGCGGCGGTGCAGGGGCACGGCACGACCGGGCGGATCATCGAGATCGCGGCCTTCCAGCTGGGTATCTTCACGGCGACCGCGGTCACCACCGCGGTGACGAACATGGCACAGCAGCTGTTGCAGGAACGGATGACGCTGACCATCCGGCACCAGGTGATGGCACACGCGGCGAAGCTGGACCTCGCGTTCTTCGAAGGGTCGGAGTCCTACGACCTGCTGCGCCAGGCTTCGCAGGAGGCGCCACAACGCCCGGTGTCGATGATGAACTCCGCGCTGGGCCTGATCCGCACGGGCATCACGTTCGCGAGCATGGTCGCGCTGCTGGTCTCGGTGAGCCCGCTGCTGGCGGTGATCGCGCTGCTGGCGCCGATCCCGGCCTTCATCTCGCAGTCCAAGTACGGCGCGCGGGCCTTCATCCTGGCGCTGTACATCTCGCCGATCCGGCGGCGGATGGACTACCTGTCCTCGCTGGTCACGACGGACACATACGCCAAGGAGACCAAGCTTTTCGGGCTCGGGCAGTACCTGACCGACCGGTTCCTGCGGCTCGGGCAGACCTTCTACGCCCGGGAGCGCAAGCTCACCACCAAGCGGAATCTCGTCGGCACGGCGTGGAGTTTCCTGTCGACGGCGGCGGGTTCGGGGATCGCGCTGTACATCGCGCTGGAGGCGGTGCACGGCAGGCTGACGATCGGCGACCTCGCGCTGTACACGAGCGCGGCGACCGCGGTGCAGACGTCGGTGCAGGGCCTGTTCACCGGGTTTTCGGGGATGTACGAGAACAATCTGTATCTCGACACGCTGTACCAGTTCCTCGCTACCCGGCCACGGATCACCGCGCCCGCGCAGCCCCGGCCGCTGCCGGCGAAGGTGCGCGGGCACGTCGAGTTCCTGGAGGTGTCGTTCAGCTATCCCGGTGCGGACGAGCCGGCGCTGGACAGCGTGAGCTTCGAGATCCGGCCGGGCGAGACGGTCGCCGTCGTCGGCCGCAACGGTGCCGGCAAGTCGACGCTGATCAAGCTGTTGTGCCGGTTGTACGACCCGACGGGCGGGCGGATCCTGCTCGACGGCGTGGACATCCGCGAGTTCGACCCGGACGAGCTGCGCACCCAGATCAGCGCGATGTTCCAGGATTACGTGACGTACCAAGGGACCGCGGCGGAGAACATCGGGCTCGGCCAACTGTCCGGTTTGGACGATCGAGACCGGATCGTCGACTCGGCGCGGCGGGCGGGCGCGGCGGAGCGGCTGGAGCGACTGCCGAAGGGCTACGACAGCCCGCTCGGCCGGTGGTTCGACCAGGGGGTGAGCCTTTCCGGCGGGGAATGGCAGAAAGTCGCGCTGGCACGGGCTTTCATGCGGGACGCGCCGCTGTTGATCCTCGACGAGCCCACCTCGGCGCTCGACGCGCAGGCCGAGCACGACCTGTTCGCGCGCCTGCGGGCGCTCGCGGCGGGCCGGACCACGCTGTACATCTCGCACCGGTTCTCGACGGTGCGTCAGGCCGAGAAGATCCTCTTGCTGGACAACGGAAAGCTCGCCGAACACGGCACACACGACGAGCTGATGCGGCTGGGCGGCAACTACGCCGACCTGTTCACCCTGCAAGCGGCGGCCTATCTGGACGAGTCGGGTGAGTAGCCTCCAGCCATGAAACTGCACGTCGGCTGCGCGATGTGGACCCACCCGGCGTGGCCGGTGCGGAAAGGGTTGCGCTCCTACGCGAGCTGGTGCAACGCGGTGGAGGGCAACACGACCTTCTACGCGACGCCGGCCGCGAGCACGATCGCGTCGTGGGTGGAGCAGACGGCGCCGGACTTCCGGTTCCTGCTCAAGATGCCGAAGGCGATCACCCACGAACGCCGGCTGGGTGACGTCGCCGGGCTCGTCCGGAGCTTCCTCGACACGATCGAGCCCCTGGGCGAGCGGGTGCACGCGCTGTGGGTCCAGCTGCCGGCGTCGTTCGGCCCGCCGGATCTCGGCGCGCTCGCCGCGTTCCTGCGCCGCATGCCACGGGATCGCCGGCTGGCGGTCGAGGTGCGGCATCCCGCGTTCTTCGAGCACCCGCAGCGGTTGGAGCAGGTGCTCGGCGACGTCGGCGCCGAATGGGTCGTGTTCGACACGACGGTCCTGTTCGGCGCGCCGCCGATCGGTCCCGCGGAAGAGGAGGCGTGGCAGAAGAAGCCGCGCCTGCCTCGCCGCTCGCACGCGCTCACCGCGCACCCCGTCGTCCGCTACATCGGGCGCGACGACGACGCGCACACGGTCAGCGGCTGGCAGCACTGGCTCGACGCCGTCGTCGGCTGGTTGCGCGAGGGCCGCTCCCCGACGGTTTTCGTGCACACACCGGACAACGCGCAGGCGCTCGTCCTCGCCCGCCGCTTCCACGACGAGGTCCGCGCCCGGTTGCCCGAGGTCGAACCACTGCCGGCGCCGCTCGCCAGCGGTCCGCTGACGTTGTTCTGACGCCAGAAGACCAACTTCACTCGATCGCGCTAAGTTAAGGGCCGGGCCGGACTTGAGACCCGAGGAGCCCCCGATGACCTGGCAGGAAGACCTCCGCCGCCTGGATGTGCAGCTGGCCAGCGGTGAGATCAGCCTGCGCGAGCACCGCAGGCAGCGGGAAGAGCTGCTCGCCGCCGCGTCCGGCGGGTTTTCGCCGTCGCCGGTCAAGGCGCCCGTCGAGGGCGGCCAGGCACACGCGTGGCCCGAATCCCCGGCGTGGCCGGCCGAGCAGCCCGCGGCGCCGAGCTGGTCCGCCTCTCTGCTTTCGACCGACCGGCCGACGAGCGCGCCCAGCCCGGCCGACGAGAACCCGACCGACTCGATGCGCTACCCGACGACGATCCACGAGGCGCCGACGATCGTCACCCGCGCGATCGGCCCGCTGCCCGGCCTGACGCCGGCCAAGCCCGAGGTGCCCCCGCTGCCGACCCGCCCCGTGCGCACCGGACGCGGCAAGCCGACCTGGTTGTTCCTCGCGCTCGGCATCTTCATCGTGCTCGCCATGATCATCGGCGCCACCTGGCTGCTCGGCACCCGCAACGACCCCAGCCCGGCCAGCAGTGCGCCGACGAGCAGCGCGCCGCCCGTGGACCCGGCCGGCGCCGCCGAGCGTGCCGAGGCCAGGCTGCCGACCCTGCCCGGCGCCGCGAACCCCGCCAACTCGACGCTGTCCATCGACAAAGCGCTCCAACTGAAGCTGATCACCCAGGCCGACGCGGACGTCATGAAAGCGGCCGGCGCGCAGGAGATCATCTACCGCGCCGCGTCCAATCCCGCGAACAGCCCGAACGGGACGGCACTGCTGGTGGTCCCGGTGCCCTCGCCCGCCGAAGCCACGAAACTCGCGGCCGCGCAGCGCAAGCACCTCACCGACACCGGGTTCACGATGGCCGCGCTCGGCCCGGCGAACGCGGACCTCATTTTCACCGGCAGCAGCTCCGCGGGCCGGGTCACCGCGCTCTGGTACTCCTCCGGCCCGCTCGCCGTCGGCATCGGCGTCTCACAGCCGCTGACCGGTGATCCGAACCAGCTCCGCAGCCGGCTCGAACAGATCCGCACGCAGGTCACGGGCGCGTTTCCCGCAGGGTGAAACACCTGGTACCGCAGGGTAGATAACAATACGACCCGCGAGGCCGGACAAGGCCGCTGCCGTGCACAATGTGCAGGTCGCTATCCACTCGGGTCGCGGCGGCCGACCCGATGCCGCCAAGCCAACAGATAGGGGGCCCCTGGTGTCTTGGCAGGAGGAGCTGCGCAAGCTGGACGAGGAGCTTGCGTCGGGCCGACTCTCCGCGGACGACTACCGGATACGACGTGACCAGGTGCTGTCGTCGGCGGTCGGCCAAGCCGACCCGCAGGGCCAGCCGAGCGAGGGCAACGCGGACTCGACGCAGATCATCGCGCCGATCAGCCCCCCGCAGGGCACTCCGGCGCAGGCCCCGCCGGCGGCTCCGCAGCAGGACAGCAGCGCGGAGCGCACCCAGGCGGTGCCGCAGCAGTGGCAGCAACAGCAGCCCGCACAGCAGGCGGGCGAATCCGGCCGTACCGAGTACGTGGCGCCGCCCCAGCAACAGCAGGTGCCCTACTCCCCGCCCGGTGGTTTCCCGCAGGCCGGCCCCGCCTCACCGGCCGGTGGCTTCCCGCAGACCCCGTGGCACGCCGCGGAATCCGACCAGAGCCCGCCGTGGGGTGGCGGCGACCTGCCCCCGATCGCGCCCGGCGGTGAGCCCGGCTGGGCCCAGCAGGGCCCGGAATCCTTTGACAGCAAGCCGAAAAAGGGCAACGGCGTCAAGATCGGCGCGATCGTCGCGGCGGTCGTGGTGGTAGCCGGGCTCGCGGTCGGCGCGTACCTGTTGTGGGGCCAGGGATCCGGCGGCGACGGGGGTAGCCAGGCCGCGACCACGTCGCAGGCCGCACCACCGCCGCCCCCACCCGATCCGCTGGCGGTGGCCACGCTGCCGGGCACGCCCGAGAAGTTCGACCAGATCAAGAACTTCTCGCAGATCCCCGGTCTGCAGTACCTGACGTCGGCCGAGATCTCGACCTACCAGTCGGCGTCCGCCGGGGACACCAAGTTCGTCGGCCGTCGGCTCGCCGACGGCAGCCGCGTGCTGATACTGCTGACCAAGGTGAGCGACCCGCAGACGGCCACCAGCGCCGCGAGCGACCTGCTCGGGATCCAGATCCGCAACGGCATGGCCCGGCTCACGGACGTGCCGGACAACGTGCTCGCGTCGTCCGTCAGCGCCAAGAACGGGAACCCGGCCCAGATCCGCGCGCACTACGCGCACGACGACGTGGTGATCCGCATCGAGGTGAACAACGCCGACGCGCAGGCCGCGCAGGCCGACTTCACCCAGGTCCTCAACGCCCAGCTGAAGGTACTGCCCGCCAATGGCTGACGCTCGGGTCACGGCGTGCACGATCGTCGCGCGCAACTACCTGCCGGCGGCGAAGGTACTGGCCCGGTCCTACCTGGCGCAGCATCCCGCCAACGAGTTCGTGATCGCGGTCATCGACGCGCACGACGAGCCGGAGCAGGACGGGTACCGGATCGTCGGCTGGGAGGCCTTCGGGATCGCGGAGGACGACTACCTCCGGATGGCGACGGCCTACTCGGTCACCGAGCTGGCCACCTCGGTCAAGCCGTACCTGCTGCGGGAACTGCGCCGCGAGAGCGACGTCGCGATCTACCTCGACCCGGACATCAAGGTGTTCGCGCCGATGCCGGAGATCGCGGAACTCGCGATGGCGCACGGCATCGTGCTCACCCCGCACGTACTCGAGCCGCTGCCGCGCGACGGCTGCGAGCCCGACGAGGCCGGCATCATGGGCTCGGGCATCTTCAACCTGGGCTTCATCGGCGTGGGCCCCGGCTCCGGCGGCTTCCTCGACTTCTGGGCCGAGCGGCTCAAGCACGACGCGATCGTCGCCCCCGAGCGGCAGCTGTTCACCGACCAGCGCTGGGTGGACAACGTGCCCGCGCTGTTCGGTCACCACGTGCTGCGCGACCCGGGTTTCAATGTCGCCTACTGGAACCTGCACGAGCGGCAACTGCGGCGGGAGGCCGACGGCCGGCTGACCGCGGGCGGCGCCGAGCTGAGGTTCTTCCACTTCAGTGGGTACCGGCCGGAACAGCCGTGGCTGCTCACCCTGTACTGCCAGCGCAAACCGCGGGTCCTGTTGTCCGCCAACCCGGATCTGCGCGCGCTGTGCGACAGCTACGGCGAGGCGATGCGCGAAGCCGGGTATGCCGAGACGCTCGAAGCCGTGCCGTACGGGTTCAAGACGTTCGGCGACGGCACCCCGCTGCCGCGGCTCGCGCGCCGCGCGTTCCGCGAGGCGTGGATCAAGGCCGAGCGCAAGAAGAAGCCCCTGCCGCCGCACGCCTACGGCGAAGACGGCGGCGAAGCCCTGCGGGAATGGCTGGCGACGCCCAGCGACGAGGCGCAGGCCGCCGCGGGGCTGAACCGGATGACGCTCGCGGTCTGGTCGGCACGCACCGACCTGCAGACGGCATTCCCGGATCCGACCGGCGGGGACGCCGAGGCGTTCCGCGCGTGGTGCGGGACCTCCGGGCTCAACGAGGGTGAGCTGGCGGGCTGGGGCGCGCCGGGACGACCGCCCACGCCACGTCCGCCGGACGACGAATTCGGCGTGAACCTGCTCGGCTACCTGACCGCCGAACTCGGCGTCGGCGAGATGGGCCGGATCGTGCACGACGCGATCGAGGCGGCCGGCATCCCGATGGTCTCGGTGCTCGAAGAACGCTCGGTGGTCAACCGCACCGGCATCGAACGGCCCACCACGATCGGCGACCCGCGGTTCCCGCTCAGCGTGCTCGTCGTCAACGCCGACATGACCCGCGCGCTGCTGGGCAGCCATCGCGAAGTCGGGCACGACCGGTACCGGATCGGGCTGTGGGCCTGGGAGCTGGAGGACTTCCCCGGCTCGATGCACCACGCGTTCGGGCTGCTCGACGAGGTCTGGACGATCAGCGACTTCTGCCGGACGGCGTTCGCGAAACATTCGCCGATCCCCGTCAAGACGATCCCGGTGCCGGTCCGCGATCCCGGCGAGCCGGTCCGCCCGGAGCGCAAGCCCGGTGACCCGGTCCGGTTCCTGTTCGCGTTCGACTTCAACAGCGTCGCCCAGCGCAAGAACCCGTGGGGCACGGTCGCCGCGTTCAAGAAGGCGTTCCTCAGCCGCGACGACGTGCACCTGACGATCAAGACGATCAACAGCGAGCGGCACCCGCTCGAAGCCGAACGCCTGCGCGCGGCGGTCGCGGGTGACGAGCGGATCGAGCTGATCGAGCGGTACCTCAGCCTCGACGAGCTGCACAAGCTGTACGAGCGCAGCAGCTGCTACGTGTCCTTGCACCGCAGTGAGGGCTTCGGCCTCACCGTCGCCGAGGCCATGGCCCGCGCGATGCCGGTCATCTCCACCGACTACTCCAGCACGACGGAGTTCCTCGACGAGCACACGGGCTGGCCGGTCCCGTACCGGATGGTGCCGGTCGGCAAGGGCAGCGAGCCGTACGACGCGAACTCGATGTGGGCGGATCCGGATCTCGGCGCCGCCGCGGCCGCGATGCGGCAGGTCGCCGACGATCCGGCGGAGGCCGCGCGGCGAGGCAGGCAGGCGCGCCGGCACATCCTGCGGACCCGGTCGATGGCGGCCGCCGCCGAGTGGATCCGCGCCGAGCTGGAAACGGCGTACGGCATCTGGCAGAGCCGGCATGTCGCGCTCGCACCGGAACATCCGCTGACCCCGGTCCGGCAGGCGGCGGAAGCCCTGCGCTGGCGGCCGGAATCCGAAGCGGCGTCCCGCACTCCGCTGGCGCCGGCCATGCGCAAGGCCGTGCTGCGCGCGATCGACCACTACGACGTGCACCAGCGGCGGGTGATGGGCGCCCTGCTCAACGGCACCGAGGACACCGCCGGGCGGCTGCTCGCGCGGCTGGAGTCCATCGAGGCCCGGCTCGACGACGCGAGCCGCGCGGCCGAGACCGGCCGCCGGGTCAGCGAGCGGATCGAGTCCGTGAAGGGCATCGTCGACCGGCGGCTGAACGCGGTCGAGTCCGCGCTCGCCGCGCTCCGGGCCGAGGTGCCGGAGAACGAGCTGGCGGTGCGCAACCTCGAAGCCGACCTGACGAAGCTGGCGGACGGTTTCACCGCGGAGCTGCAGGCGGTCACCGCCTCGACGCACCACATGTTCGAGGCGCGGGACAAGCGGCTCGACCAGGACGAAGCCGCACTGCGGCGGATTTCCGTCGACATGTCGGCAATGCGCGAAGCGGCCCGGATGGCGCACGCCCCGGTGCCGGGCGACGCCGACGTGGTGCCGTGTGACGTGGGCGCGCTGCTGATGCCGGTCGACGAGGTCATGCTCCCGTGGATCGAGTTCCACCGGTCCTGGGAGGACAGCGAGGCCGAGCTGATGACCCGGCTCGCCACCGGGCGCCCCGGCGCGATCGTCGACATCGGCGCGCACGTCGGCTACCACACGCTGCGGCTGCTGCGGGCCTGCCCGGACGTGACCCACGCGATCGCGGTCGAGGCGCATCCGGTGAACGCCGAATACCTGCGCCGGAATCTGAGGGTCAACCTGCCGGCTTCGACGGCCGGGCTGACGACCGTCGTCGAAGCCGCGGCCTGGGACCACGAGACCACGGTCCGGCTCGCGCAGGCCTCCCCCGGCAACAGCGGGGACAACCGGGTCAGCGCCGACGGGCCGGGCACCGAGGTCCGCGCGCTGCGGCTCGACGACGTGCCGGAGATCGGTGCGCAGCCGGTCGCCCTGATCAAGGTGGACCTGCAGGGCCGCGACCACCGGGCGCTGGCCGGGCTCGCCGGCACGCTGCGCCGGGACCGGCCGCACGTCGTGTGCGAGTTCTGCCCGAGCGCGATCGAAGAGCTGGGCGACGATCCCGCGGCGGTCCTCGCCGGGTACCGCGAGCTGGGCTATCGCCTGGTCGAGGTCGGTGAGCAGGGGCCGGTCGAGCGGGAGCGCGGCGACGCGGACCTGATCAAGACGGCCAGGGCCAGCGACAAGGAGTTCGTCACGCTCTGGCTCGACCCCGGGGTGCCCGCCCACCCCTGATTTGGCAAGCACGAAAAACACCCACCGGTTGTTGGTTACACTCCGAACGAGTGGAAATCTGGACAACCGGGGGGTGAGGGCACTGGCCGAGTCCGCACTCTCGCAGCCCTCGAAACCCACCCCACCGGAGCGCCCGAAGAAGACGCGCATCGTCTTCATCGACGTCGGCCGCGCGCTGGGCGCACTGCTCGTCTTCTACAGCCACATCGCGCACGAGTGGATCGAGACCAACGGCGAGAAGGCGCCGTACGTCGACTTCCTCGAGGCGCTGACCAGCGATCCGATGCACATGGCGAAACAGGGCATCGGCGAGGTCGCGGTCCCGTTCTTCTTCCTGGTCAGCGGGTTCGTGGTGACCCCGATCGCGTTGCGGCAGGGCATCCAGCGGTTCTCGGTGAACCGGCTGATCCGGGTGTATGTGCCGATCATCTTCGTGGTGCTGCTGACCACGTTCGTGCTGCTGGTGCACCTGCATCCGCCGTCGACCGGGCAGCCGCAGACGCTGACCCCGCTCACCGTGCTGACCAACAGCCTGCTGGTGAACTACCTGGTCGTGCCGCAGGTGGTGCTGATCCCGGTCGCCTGGTCGATGATCGTCGAGGTCCTGTTCTACGTGGTGCTGCTCGCCATGCTGCCGTTGCTGCGCCGCTCGGTGTGGCTGACGATCGCGATCGAGCTGACGTTCATCCTCGTCGTGATGCTGACGGCCCGGCAGTTCGGCGCCTCGTACTTCCTGTTCGCGGTGAACGTGTCGTACCTGGCGATCCCGGTCATCGGGCAGATCATCTGGGCGACCACGTCGAAGCAGATCCCGCTGTGGGCCGGCGGGGTGTTCGGCGGTGCCGCCTGGGCGCTGTACGTGCTGGGCGACATCATCAACGTCGGCCGGGTCGACACTTCGTACAACCTGTCGCTGGCCTTCGCGGTGCTCTGCTTCCTGCTGGGCATGTTCGCCGAGCCGAAGCTGCGGCAGCGCAAGGCATGGACGGCGTTGTCGGAGCGCAGTTACTCGATCTACCTGCTGCATTCGCTGGTCGCGTTCGTGCTGCTGGACCTGATGCGCCCGCTGATCCCGTTCCCGATCGCGCTGGTGCTCGCGATCGCGGCCGTGTTCGGCGTGGTCGAGCTGAGTTACCGGTACGTCGAGCGGCCGAGCCACACCTGGGCGCGTCGGCTGTCGCACGGCAAGGAACCCAAGCCGGCGCCGATCCCGGTCAGTGCGGAAATCACCATCGAACTGCCGCCCGTCCCGCCGCGGCCTCGGCCCGCGCCGCGGCCCGCCCCGCGCAAGCCACCTCGGGCCGATCCGCCGCCGAAACACCAGGCCCAGGTGCCGCGGCCGAACGCGAACGAGGAGACGACGGTCATGCGGCCGGTCCGCCGGGCAGCGCCCGGTCGCCATGCGGCGCAGCCGCAGCGCAGGGTTACGCCCAACAGGTGAGATTGGCCGTGTCGCGCAACCTCATCCCCGCCCGCTGCGCCTTCTGAGTGAGCATCGGGGGCGGAAGGGGGCCCAGAGATGTGGGTTCAGATCGCGATTCTCGTCGTAGTGGCCGTGGTGTTCCTGGTACGGCTGGTGGCCCGGCTGCGCTCACCGGGCAAGTAGCTACTTGCCGGGTTTGACCAGGCCCGATTCGTAGGCCAGCACCACGAGCTGGGCGCGGTCGCGCGCGCCGACCTTCGTCATGATCCGGCTGACGTGGGTGCGCGCGGTGGCCGTGGAGATGACCAGCTGGGCGGCGATCTCGTCGTTGGACAGCCCGCCCGCGACGAGTGCCAGTACCTCGCGCTCGCGGCCGGTGATCTGCTCGACCGCGCGGGTGTCGACGCGCCGGTTCTCCGGGCGGCCGACGAACTCGGCAATGAGCCGCCGGGTGACCGTCGGGGCGAGCAGGGACTCGCCGTCGGCGACGACACGCAGCGCCCGCAGCAGCTCGACCGGCTCGGTGTCCTTCAACAGGAACCCGCTCGCCCCCGCGCGCAGCGCGTCGTAGACGTACTCGTCGATGTCGAACGTGGTCAGGACCAGCACCTTCACCGCCGCCAGCGCCGGATCGGCGGTGATCCGGCGGGTCGCTTCGAGGCCGTCCATACCGGGCATGCGGATGTCCATCACGACGACGTCCGGCCGGTGCCGCGTGGCCAGTTCGACCGCTTCGCCGCCATCGTTCGCCTCGCCGCAGACCTCGAACCCGTCCTCGGTCTCCAGCAGCACCCGGAATCCCGCGCGCACCAGCGCCTGGTCGTCGGCGAGCACCACGCGAATCGTCATCGCCCCTCCTCATGGACGGGCAGTTCCGCCCGGACCTCGAAACCACCGTCGACCGGCGCCGCCCGTACGGTGCCGCCGAGCGCCGCCGCGCGCTCGGACATCCCGCGCAGGCCGTTGCCCGGCGCCGGCGCCCCGGCGTCGCGGCCGTTGTCGCGGATCCGCACCGACAGCATCCCGTTCGACCGCCCGAACGATACGTCCACTTCGGACGGTTCGTGGGCGTGCCGGACGACGTTGGTCAGCGACTCCTGCAGGATGCGGTACGCGGCGCCGTCGACCGGGGCGGGCAGCTCCCCCGGCGCGCCGTGCAACCGGACGGTCAGCCCGGTCGCCCGCGCGTGGTCGAGCAGCTCGTCGAGCTGGCGCAGGCTCGGCGCCGGGCCGAGTCCTTGGCCCGACCTCAGCACGGCGACCGTCGCCCGCAGGTCGGCCAGCGCCGACGCGCTCGCCTCCTTGATCGCCCGCAGCGCCTCGACCGCCTGTTCCGGCCGCCGGTCCGCGACATGCGCGGCGACCCCGGCCTGCACGTTGATCATCGCGAGGCTGTGCGCGACCACGTCGTGCACCTCGCGCGCGATCCGCAACCGCTCCTGCTCGGCCATCCGGTACTGGTGCTCGGCCGCCCGCTCGCGCGCGGCGCGGATCGCCGCACCCCGGTTCCGCGCCGCGGTCCCGATGCCGATGACCGCCGTCAGCCACACCACGATCAGCGCCGCGCTGGCGTTGAACAAGAACGCGCCACCGGTCGCGAAATGCACGCCGACCGCGACGAGCAGCGCACCGACCGCGGCGATCGTGGCGACCAGCGGGCCACGACGGCGGGTCAGCACGAACAGCGCGATCGTCGGCAACACGAGCGCCGGCCCGTTCGGATAGTCCGACCAGTAGTACGCCAGGACCGCGCAGTACACGACGACGAACACGGGCAGCGGGAACCGGCGGACGAGCAGCAGCGGGAGGGCGGCCGCGGCGAGCCAGCCGTAGCCGAGGGCGTCGAGTGGGTGGGCGCTGCCCTGGAAGTGACCGGCGGCCGTGGTCACGCCGAGCACGAAAGCCATGGGCACGACCGTCAGCACCACGTCGCCCGCGAACCGGTTCCCTCGCCACACGCTTCCAGAAGCTACGGCACTCACCAGCGCCGCGCGTCGGTCGAAAAGCGGCTTTCGCGCCTACGACCAGTACCGGCAGAGCTTCTGCTCGGTCGCCTCGTCGGTGGGCACCCAGGTGGTCAGCCGCGTCTCGGACCGGCGGCCGAACCACATGTGCGTGTTTTCGAACGACAACAGCCCGGCCTCGGGATGCAGAATCCGCTTCGCGTGGTTGACCATGGGCTCCACGTCATGCCGGTTCCACAGTGTCGCGAACTCCGCCGACTCCCGCCGTAACCGCTTGACCAGCTGTTTCCACGCCGGTTCGCCGACATGCTCGGCCATCATCGCGCGCAGCTGCGCGACCGAGCGGGGCACGGCGGTGTCCCAGTCCTGCATTCTCGCCCGCCAGCCCGGGTTGGTGAAGCACTGCAGCAGCGAGTTGCGCTCCTCGAACGGCAGGTCGTCGACGTCGAGCAGCCAGTTGAAGACCCGGTTGTAGGCGAGGATGTCGGTGCGCGCGTTGTACACCGCCGCCGGGTACGGCTCGAGTTTCGCCAGCATCGCGTGGATGGCCGGGGTGACTGCTTTGCATTCCCGGTCCATGGGCGGCTCGGGCGCGCCGGCCAGGGTGAACAGGTGCGCGCGCTCGTACGGGTCCAGCCGTAGCGTGTCCGCGACCGCCTGCAGGACCTGCTCGGAGGCATTGATGTCCCGGCCCTGTTCGAGCCACGTGTACCAGGTGACTCCGACGCCCGCGAGCTGCGCGACCTCTTCGCGGCGCAGGCCCGGCGTGCGGCGGCGGCCGAAGACCGGCAGGCCGACCTGCTCCGGCGTGATCCGCTCGCGGCGGCTGCGCAGGAACCCGGCCAGCTCACGGCGGCGGATGACGTCCGCGGAGACAGGTACGGCAGTGGTCATGATGCCACTGTCACACAAGCGTCAGCCTGGTACCAGGTAGTTCCAGTACCCGGATACAAGGGCTCCTGGTACCAGGGTCCAGGGCGCCGGATCGTGGTATTCATGACGACCACCAACGCCACGCTCACGGCCGGAACCCGGTCGCTGAGCAGAGCCGGTCTGGGCACGGTGCTGCTGGGTGCGGCACTGGCCCCCATCGACCTGTTCATCGTCAACGTCGCGCTCCCCACCATCGATACCGACCTGCACGCCTCCACCGCCACCCTCGAGTGGATCGTCGCCGGCTACGGCATCGCGTTCGCACTGCTGCTCGTCGTCGGCGGCCGCCTCGGCGACGCGTTCGGCCGGCGGCGGCTGTTCATCGCCGGCCTGTCCGCGTTCACCCTGACCTCACTGGCCTGCGGGCTCGCGCCGGGCGCGACCACGCTGGTCATCGCCCGCGTGGCGCAGGGGGCCGCCGCGGCGATGATGGTGCCGCAAGTGCTGTCGATCATCCAGGCCACCACGACCGGCGAGCACCGCGCGCGAACGCTCGGCTACTACGGCGCGGTCGGCGGTATCTCCATGGTCATCGGCCAGCTGCTCGGCGGGGTGCTCGTCTCCGCGAACATCGCGGGCACCGGCTGGCGGCCGATCTTCCTGGTCAACGTGCCGATCGGGGTGCTCGGCGTGATCCTGGCACTGCGCGCGCTGCCCGAGACCAAGGCGAGCGACCCGGTCCGCGTCGACAAGGCCGGCACCCCGCTGCTCGGCCTCACCCTGCTCGCGCTGCTGATCCCGCTGACCGAAGGCCGCGCGCTCGGCTGGCCCGTGTGGTGCTGGGTGCTGCTGGGCGTGTTCCCGTTCGCCGCGGCCGCGTTCGTCGCCGTCGAGCGGCGACTCGAAGCGGCCGGCGGGGTGCCGCTGCTGCCGATGTCGCTCCTGCGCACGCCGACGATGCGGCGCGGGCTAGGGATCGCCGGTCCGTTCTTCGTCGGGTTCGGCGGGTTCCTGTTCGTCTACGCCCTGATGTTGCAGGACGAGCTGCACCTCGGCCCGCTCGGCTCGGGGCTCGCGCTGACCCCGCTGGCCGTCGCGTTCCTGCTGGCGTCACTGGTCAGCAGCAGGCTGGTCGCCCGGTTCGGGCACCGGGTCGTGGTCGCCGGCCTCGCCGTGCAACTGTTCGGCCTGCTGACGCTGGTCGCGACGGCGCTACTGGCGTGGCCGCACCTGGACGTCGGCGATCTGGCGCTCGGCACGTTCATCACCGGCGCCGGGCAGGGACTGGCCGCGCCGACGCTGTTCCGGGTGATCCTTTCGCGGGTGCCCGCTGGGAGCGCCGGCGTCGGCAGCGGGATGCTGACGACGACCCAGCAGACCTGCCTGGCGCTGGGCGTCGCGACGCTCGGCACGTTGTTCGCCACGCTCAGCACGACCGGTGGAGTGAGCGCACTCGTCACGGTCATGCTCATCCACGCCGCGATCACGGCGTGCATCGCGATCGCCGCGCTCAGGCTGCCTGACCCACGTGGCTGAAAACTTTCGGTTCGACCCGTCGGAGAAGTGCCTCCCCGGACGACGATAGGGATGTGAGCGAACCGCGGGTGCGTCCGGACCCGGCGTTCGCGCTGCTGGAGCTGTACGAGGCGGCGCTGCCGGAGGTCTACGGGTACCTGCTGTCCCGGTGCGGCAGCGTCGCGGTGGCCGAGGAACTGACTTCCGAAACGTTCCTCGGTGCCGTGACAGCATGCCGGGGCACGGGCGCGCCGCCGGTGAGCACGCGATGGCTCATCGGGGTCGCCCGGCACAAGCTGGTCGACCACTGGCGCCGGCGGGAACGGGAGGAGCGCGGGCTGCGGCTGGTGCACGAGACCGGAACCGTGGATCCGTGGGACGAGGAGCTCGACGCCTTGCTGGCCCGGGAGGTGCTCGCCGAACTCGGCGCGCACCACCGGGCCGCGTTGACGTTGCGGTATCTCGACGGGCTCGCCGTGCCGGAGGTCGCGAAGCTGCTGGGCCGGACCGTGCATGCGACCGAAGCCCTGCTCGTGCGGGCCCGTGCCGCGTTCCGCACCGCCTACCGCCGGAAGGAGGGCCGTGATGACTGACCCGTTCGACGCCCTCCGCGCGCCGGTGGAGCCGGTCGACCCGGATCCGCGATTCGCCGCGGAACTACGCGAGAGGTTGCAACGTGCCGTCCTGAATGGAGGAGAGATGACCAGCACCGAAGCGTCCGTGAAGCTGCGTTCACTGACCCCGTATCTCGCCGTGTCCGATGCACGGCGGGCGATCGAGTTCTACGTCGAGGTGTTCGGCGCGACCCGGCGCGGCGACCCGATCGTGATGCCCGACGGCCGGATCGGCCATGCGGAGCTCGCGATCGGCGACGCCGTGCTGATGCTCGCCGAGGAGTTCGAAGAGATCGGCCATGTCGCTTCGCCCGGCGGCGCGTCCGTCCGCATCGAAGTGTCCGATGTGGACGGTGCGGTCGAGCGCGCGGTGGCTCGTGGCGCGGAATTGCTGCGCCCGGTGGGCGACAGCGGTTACGGCCGCGGCGGCGCGATCCGCGACCCGTTCGGCCAGCGGTGGCTGGTGTCGCAGGCGCCGCCGCGCACGGCGACGGGCACCGGTCCGCGACACGGCGAGGCCGCGTACTTCACGTTCCAGGTGCCCGACGACGAAGCGGCCAAAGTGTTCTACGGAGGCGTGCTCGGCTGGCGGTTCTCGCCGGGCAGCACCGAAACCGCGTGGGGCGTCGAGGGCAACGGCCTGTTCGGCGGCCTGTGGGGCGGGCCGGGACGACAGGTCGGCTGGAAGCTGATGTACGCCGTTGACGACCTCGAGGCCGCACTCGCCCGAGTCCGGGAACTCGGCGGCCAGACCGGCGAAGTCGAGCACCAGCCGTACGGCCTGTCCGCGGACTGCGTGGACAACCAGGGCATCCAGTTCTGGTTGCTACAGCAGCCTTAGCCGAGCGTGCCCCGTCGGCAACTTTGGGCGTTTATCGATATATATCGGACCGATCTTCTATCTGAGATAGGGTTGCGATAAATATCCAAACCCAGAGTCGAGGTCGGAGGCGTTCGCCGCCGGAGAGCCCTACCACACCGAGTTCAAGACCGACCGCAAGCAGCTATCCGACAACGACCTTGTAGAAGCGGTTGTCTGTCTTGCGAACGGCGCCGGTGGTGTCCTCCTCATCGGCGTCGAGGACGACGGCCGTGTAACCGGTGCGCGCCCCCGCCACGAGAGTGGACGTACAGACCCGATTCGGTTGCAGGCGCTCATCGCAAGCCGGACCGAACCGCCGATCGCCTGCGAAGCATCCGTGATTGCAATCGCCGACGCCGAGATCATCGCGGTCGAGGTGCCGGACAGTCCGCGCATCATCGGAACGGCGGCAGGCAAGTATGTTCGCCGGGCGATCGGTGGCGACGGCCGTCCCACGTGTCTGCCGCTCCGCGCGCACGAGATGCTGGCTCACGAGATCGATCGTGGAGCAGCCGACTTCGCCCGGCTACCAGCGCATGGCGCTACCTGGAATGACCTTGATCCATTCGAATTCGAACGAGTACGACGCCTCGTCGCCGACGCGGGAGACCGGGCCGACAAGGTCTTGGCCACTCTCGCCGATCGGGAATTGACACGTGCACTGGGCTTGGAAATACCCAGCAGCGAGGTGAGTACCGGCGGGCTTCTGTTGTTCGGACGTGAAGCCGCGCTTCGCCGGCACGTCCCGACCCACGAGGCGGCCTTTCAGGTCTTGCGTGGTCTGGAAGTCGAGGTCAACGAGTTCATGCGGCACCCGCTGCTTCGGCTCGCCGACGAGATGTACCAACGGTTCAAGGCGCGCAATTCCGAGGAGGAGGTTCAGTTCGGTCTCTTTCGGATCGCCATTCCCACGTACTCGGAGATCGCCTTTCGAGAGGCACTTGCGAACGCGCTGACTCACCGCGACTACACCAAGCGTGGTGCCATCCACGTGCAATGGTCCGAGGAGCAGCTGGAAATCTCGAGTCCAGGGGGCTTTCCCGAGGGGATCCGCATCGACAACCTGCTCGTTGCCCCACCGCACCCACGGAGTGCTGTGCTGGCCGACGCCTTCAAGCGGATCGGCCTCGTGGAGCGAACCGGTCGGGGTATCAATCGGATGTTCGCCGAGCAGTTGCGTGTCGGACGGCCAGCACCGGACTATGGCCGCACCACAGACCAGACCGTGGTTGCGATTCTCCCCGGTGGACCAGCGAATCTCGCGATAACCAAATGGGTATTGGAGCAGGAACATCATGACCGCCCCCTGATGCTGCCCGAGTTGCAAATCCTCTCCGAGTTGCTGCGCGAACGGCGCGCAGCAACGGCAGAACTCGCCACTCTGACACAACGTACGGAAGGCGAAACTCGCACTCTGCTGACCCGGATGGTTGAGCGAGGGTGGGTCGAAGCTCGTGGAGAAGGCAAAGGGCGAATGTGGCACTTGTCAGCGTCGGTCTATCGGATCCTGGACTCGTCGGCGGGATATGTCCGAGTGCGCGGCTTCGAACCACTCCAGCAGGAGCAGATGATCCTCGCATTCGTATCCGCGCACGGCCGCATCACTCGTGCGCAGGCCGCCGACCTGTGTGCCATCGCACCCGAGCAAGCAAGCCGGGTTCTTCGCCGGCTCACTCAGGAGGGAAAACTCCGGCAACGAGGCGAGCGGAAGGGCACTCGCTACGAGTTGCCCGCGACCTGAGCGCTACTGGGCGAGGACGCGGGCGCGGGGACGGCCGAGGCCGAGCCAGGTGAGGCCGGCCGAGAGGACGACCTGCGGGTCAAGCAGGTTGCGGGTGTCCACAACGGAATCGCCCTGCATGAGGTCCGCGATGTAGGACCAGTCGAGCCTGCGGAACTCGTCCCACTCGGTCAGCACGACGATCGCGTCCGCGCCCTTGGCCACCTGGTACGGGTCGTCCACGATGCGCATGCCCGGCAGCTCGCCGCCGATCGCGGGGTCGTAGGCGGTGACCTCGGCCCCGTGCGCGGACAGCATCGCCGTCACCGACAGGGCCGGCGAATCGCGCAGGTCGTTGGTGCCCGCCTTGAAGGCCAGCCCGAGCACGCCGACGCGGGCGCCGGCCAGGCTGCCGCCGACGGCACCGGCGATCTTCGCGACGATCCGGTCCCGCTGGGCGATGTTCTCCTGGATCGCCGACGAGAGCAGCGAGAAGTCGAACCCGACCGACTCCGCGACCTGCACGAGCGCGTGCGTGTCCTTGGGCAGGCACGAGCCGCCCCAGCCCGGGCCGGGCTTGAGGAACGAGCGGCCGATCCGCCGGTCGTAGCCCATGCCCTCGGTGACCGACTCGATGTCCGCCCCCAGCCGCTCGCACAGCTCGGCGACGGCGTTCACATAGGACAGCTTCATCGCGAGGAAGCAGTTGGCGGCGTACTTCACGAGTTCGGCGCTCGCCGCGTCGGTGACGACGTTCGGCGCGTCGAGGTCCGCGTAGAGGTCGGCGACCCAGCGGGCCGCGGGCTCCTCGTCCGCCCCGACCACGATCCGGTCCGGGTGCAGGAAGTCCGAGACCGCGGTGCCCTCACGCAGGAACTCGGGGTTCGCGACGACCGGCACGTCCGTCCGGCCGAGCATGGCGCGGATGCGCTGCGCGGTGCCGACCGGGACGGTCGATTTCGTGATCACGGCGCAACCGGCGGGCAGGCAGCCGGCGATCTCGTCGATCACGGCTTCGACCGCGCGGAGGTCGGCGGCGCCGCCCGCGCCCATCGGGGTCGGCACGCAGAGGAACACGGCCTCCGCGTCGGCGACCGCGGCGCGCGAGCCGACGACGAAGCTGAGCCGGCCGGCGGCAAGACCACGCGAGACCAGCTCTTCCAGCCCCGGTTCGAGGATGTCGACCTGTCCGGCGGCGAGTCTGGCCACCTTGGTCTCGTCAACGTCCACGCAAATGACCTGATGACCAAGGCTGGCAAGGCATGCGCCAGTGGTCAGGCCTACATATCCGGTGCCGATCACGGCAATCCGCGCTGAGCCCATAGAGCCAACCTGACATTCGGAGTTGACGATCGTGCTAACTGTAGGGGTCGGCCGTGAATACTTGGCGCGACGGGTGAGGAGGGCCACCCGAGACCGCTGCGAACGAACATTAACCTGAGGCTTCCAGCCCTGGTGAGAGAGGAATGGCATGCGGATCACGGACACGGCGGCGATCGTCACGGGTGGCGCTTCGGGCCTCGGCGGTGCGACCGCGGCGGCACTGGCGGCGAAGGGCGCGCGGGTCTTCGCGCTCGACCTCGCCGGCGGCATCGAAAAGGCGCCCGAGGTAGCCGGTGTGACCTATGTCGAGGCCGATGTGACCGACCCGGAGCAGGTCGGCGCGGCGGTCGAGCAGGCCACCGCGGCCGGGGTGCCGTTGCGCACCGTCGTCAACTGCGCGGGCATCGGACCATCGGGCCGCATCCTGTCGCGTAAGGGCACGCACGACCTCGGCCTGTTCCGGAAGGTCATCGAGGTCAACCTGATCGGCACGTTCAACGTCATGACGCTCGCGGCCGAGGCGATGGCCAAGACCGAAACACTCGAGGACGACGCGCGGGGAGTCGTCATCAACACCGCGTCGGTCGCCGCCTTCGACGGGCAGATCGGGCAAGTCGCGTACTCCGCGTCGAAGGGCGGCGTCGCCGGGCTGACCCTGCCCGCCGCGCGCGACCTTGCGTCGCAAGGCATCCGCGTGGTGACCATCGCGCCGGGCATCATCGATACCCCGATGCTGGCCACGGTCAGCGACGAGTTCCGCGCCGGGCTGGCCGCCAGCGTGCCGTTCCCGAAGCGACTGGGCCGCCCCGACGAGTACGCGCAACTGGCCGTCGACATCATCGAGCACGACTACCTCAACGGCGAGGTCATCCGCCTGGACGGTTCGATCCGGATGGCGCCGCGCTAGAGATCGCCCATGTACGGGATTTCGTTGGCGGGCCCGGACATCCACCCGCGGAGCACCTGGGTGGCGCGGACGTCGTCTTCGTTGTAGCGGAGGAGGCGTTCGCGCTGGTCCGGCGCCGGGACGGCGCCATCCATGCCGACCGCGTCGCGGTACCAGCGCATGGAGGCCTCTCCGCCCGCCTCCGGATCCCGCCAGCTGAACCCGGCCACCGGCGCGATCACCTTGAGTCCCTTGCCGCGTGAGCACAGGAACTGCTCCGTGACCCCGCGGAAGAGATCCACCCACTCCTCGGAGTCCACAAAGGACTGGACCTCGTTCTTGGCGGGAATGCCATCGAGTCCGGCGAACCGCTCCACCGAGCCGAACAACCAGCGGTTCTCGGCCATCGCGTTGTAGCAGTACGCGCGGAAAGTCAGGCCCGCCGCGGCCGTCCGCTCGCGCACGTCGCGCAGCCAGGCCCAGAACTCCGCGAACGACCTGGCCTCGTCCACTGTGGGCACCGGCTCCCAGGTGACGAACGAGCGATATCCCTGTGGCAGCCCGATATCCGCGCCGGACAGCAGGCAGCCCCACAGGTACGCGCCCGACTCGCCGAAGCTTTCCATGTCGACGTCGACCTCGACGTCGCCCCGCGAGACGGTGACCTCGGGGACCCGGCGCACCACGGTGAGATCCGCGAGCCACGCCCGGGCGAGCGCGACCGCGTCCGGGAAGGAACCGGAGGTCCACACGATCGGCGGCTCGTCGTCCAGGTTCAACGCGGCCAGCTTGTCCACAGTGGACACTCCGGCGCGGCGCAGCTCCATCGCGTCCTCACCGCGCACGACGAGGCTCACGTCCCGCACGGCGAGCAACGCGGATTCACACGTCGGCCACCACGGGCAGGCGCGGCAGTCGAGGATGCGCGACGGCTCGGCGAGCGCGGGACCACCGGTGGCCGCCGCCTGCGCGACCGCGACCCGGTCGGCGAAGCGGATGTCGTACTCCGCCAGCGCACTGCGGCCGCCGGGCCAGGTGGGCGCGGCCAGGTCGTGCCACAGCACGCAATCGGCGTCCAGCCCGATGACCCCGCCGAGCGGCTGGTGCGCGGCGAGCCCGAGCGCTTCGAGCATGCGGCGCAGATGCGCGAGCCGCAGCTGGTCCCGCGGCTGCGAACGGACCTTGCGGTGCTCGTCGACCACCGCGCGCGCCGGGTCGAGCTGGTTCGGGGCCGTGGTGACCGCGCCCGCGCCGGGATCGGTGATCCGGTGCCGGACCACCAGTACGGGCAGGTACCCGGCACCGGAGCGGACCAGCAGCTCGGCACCCCCGCGCCGGTGCCCGCGGCGATCGGCGGGCAGCAGCGCCCCCCAGATGTAGGACGCGCCGTCGGCCAGCGCCTGCTCGGTGATGCGGACACGTTCCCCGGCCGGCAGCTCGCGCGGCACCGTGACCCAGCCGGCCTCTTCCCCACCACCACCCTCAGCGGAGACGCCTCGCGCCGCTGCCTGCTCCCGGCGAATGGCCTCGACCAGCCGGCGCCGGATCTCCAGCCGGTGCGCCGCCGCGTCGGCCATGCGTTGCTCCGCCGCCGGATCCGGCGGCGCCAGCGTGGTTTCCCGCATCGACGGGTCTGCTTCGAGATGCACCCGGCGCCGGCAGCGGCTCACCGCCCCGGCATCGAGTAGCACCTCGGTTTCCATGTGAACCACTTTAGAAGCACCCTCCGACAGAAAATGACGCGCGTCCGGCGTGCCCGCGGTCGGCGCGACCAGTAGATTTCACGCCATGGCACGTAAGAAGTCCGGCGAGTCCACGAGTACGGGTCTGACGCCGAAGAAGGCGCGCAACGCCGTCTCCGTGGCCAAGATCATCGTGCCGGCGGTGGTGCCGGTGCTCGCGCCCTTCGCGGTGCGCGCGGCCGGCGCCGCCCGCGAGGCGTACGACCGGTACCAGGCGCGCAGGCTCGGGGTGCCGGTCGAGCGGCTGCCGGAGTTCACCGGCCGCGGCGCCGGGCTGCTGGCGCGCATCGCCGGGGTCTCCGACGCGCTCGCCGACCTGCGCAAAGCCGAGCGCTCGACCGAGGACGACCGGAAGTTCGCCGCTGACGCGCAGGCCACCCTGGAGCAGCTCACGGCGGCGGTCCGGGCGGCGGAACGGATGCCCGCCGCCCGCCGCCGGGCCGCGCACCAGGCGGTCACCGCCGAACTCGAACGGCTGGAAACGCAGGTGCTCAACCACCTCGGCGTCTAGCGGCTCGCCGCGGCGGGCCAACACGGCGCCGCAGCGGGCCAACACGCGGGTTATTTGATGAAGCCCTTCGAGATCATCCAGTCGCGCGCGACCTCACCGGCGTCCTTGCCGTCGACGTCGACCTCCTTGCAGAGCTCGATCATCTGCTTGTTGTCCATCGCCTTGCCCACGGGCACGAGCACGTCGGCGAGCGCGGGATGCGCCTTCAGGTACGACGTCTTCATCGTCACCGAAGCGTTGTACTGCGGGAAGAACTTCTTGTCGTCGTCCAGCACGCGCAGGTTCAGCCCGGCGATCCGGCCGTCGGTCGTGAAGATCTCGCCGAAGTTGCAGGTGCCGTTCGCCACCGCGGAGTAGATCGCGCCGGTGCCGAACGTCTTCACGTCCGTCGTCGGGAACCCGTAGGTCTTCTGCACCCCGGGCATCCCGTCCTGCCGGCTCGCGAACTCGGTCTCCACACAGAACACCGCCTGGTCGGGATGTTCCTTGAGGAACGCCGTCATGTCCGAATTGGACTTGAGGTTGTGCTCGGCGGCGTAGGACTCCTTGGTACCGAAGGCATACGTGTCGTTCAGCGGCGAGTAGTCGAGCCAGGTGATGCCGAACTTCTTCTCGTCGGCCGCCTTCGTCGCGTCGAACTGGCGCTGCTCGTCGGGGATCGGCTCGGTATTGCCCTGGTACGAGATCCACGCGGTGCCGGTGTACTCCCACGACAGATCGACCTGCCCGTTGAGCAAGGCCTGCCGGGCACTGTTGGAACCCGAGATGTTCGACAGGTCCGTGACGTCCGCGCCCGCCGCGGAAAGCGCCAGCTCCGCGAGGTAGGCCAGGATGATGTTCTCGGTGAAGTCCTTCGACCCCACCGTCACGTTCAGCCCTTGCAGGCTCGGCACCGGGCGGATCGAGCCGGGCTCCACTTTGTACGGCAGCGAGGCATTGACGTTCAGACCACACGCCGTCAGCGACGAAGCCAGCAGTACGACGCCGAACAGCGCCTTCAGCCGATGCTTCACTTGAGCCCCCTCGGTCCGAAAACCTCCTCGAGCACCGCGCCGACCCAGTCGATCAGCAGCGCGAGACCGACCGCGAGCACCGCGCCGGTGATGAGCACGGGAACGCGGTTGAGCTTGTACCCCGTGTCGATCAGCTCACCGAGCCCGCCGCCGTTGACGAAGAACGCGAGCGTCGCGGTGCCGACCGCGAGCACGAGCGAAGTCCGCAGGCCGGCCAGGATCAGCGGCACGGCGAGCGGCATTTCGATACGCCACAACACACCCGGCCCCGACATCCCGATCCCGCGGCCCGCGTCGGTGAGCGCCGGGTCGACGCCGTTGATGCCGACGATCGTGTTGCGCAGCACGGGAAGCAGCGAGTAGAAGGCGATCGGCAGCACCGCGCACCAGAAGCCTTCCCAGTTGGTCCACAGGAAGAACAGCACGATCATGCCGAGCGCGGGCGCGGCCTGGCCGATGTTCGCGATGGTCAGGAACACCGGTGCGGCGCGCCGGGCCCAGGTGCGGGTCAGCATCATGCCCAGTGGCACCGCGACGACCACGACGATCGCCGCCACCGCAAGGGTGATCAGCAGATGCTGCCAGGTGCCCGACAGCAGCGTCGAGACGTTCAGGCTTTCCGCTTCGATCGCGTCGTTGTCCCGGGTCAGCGCCCACGCGAGCACCGCGCCGACGATGACGACCACGGCGAGGGGCTGGGCGATGAACCGGCCGCGTTCCGCGCGGCGCGAACCGGATCCGGTCGAGAAACCGCTTTCAACGGTGGTGGTGGTCATGACTCGGCGTGCTCCTCGCGGAGCCGCTGGATCGTGCCGATCACCGTGTCCAGATGGATCGTGCCGACGTACTCGCCGCGCGAGCCGGTCACCGGCACCCCGCCGCCCTCGACGAGCATCGCCTCGAGCGCGTCCTGCAACGTCGACTGGAGACTCACGTGGTCGGTGAGCGGTTTACCCGCCGTGGCCAGCGATGTCGCGGCCACCAGGTCGCGCACGTGCACCCACCGCACCGGGCGGCGCCGCTCGTCGAGCACCAGCGCGTAGCGGGCACGCTTTTCGGTCAGCTGCTGCCGCACCGAGGCCGGTGATTCGCCGATCGACGCGGCCACCGGCGTGTGGTCGAGTTCGACGTCCCGCACCCGCAGCAGGGTCAGCTGCTTCAGCGACGCGCCCGCGCCGACGAAACCGGCGACGGTGTCGTCGGCCGGGTTCGCCAGGATCGACTCCGGGGTGTCGTACTGCAGGATCCGCGACTGGTTGCCGAGCACCGCGATCTTGTCGCCGAGCTTCACGGCCTCGTCGAAGTCGTGCGTGACGAACACGATCGTCTTGCGCAGCTCGGACTGCAGCCGCAGCAGCTCGTCCTGCAGGTTGCCGCGGGTGATCGGGTCGACCGCGCCGAACGGCTCGTCCATCAGCAGCACCGGCGGGTCCGCGGCGAGCGCCCGCGCGACCCCCACGCGCTGCTGCTGGCCACCGGAAAGCTGGCGCGGGTAGCGGTCGCGGAACTGGCTCGGGTCGAGCCCGACCAGGTCCATCATCTCCTCGACCCGGTCGCCGATCCGCTTCTTGTCCCAGCCGAGCAGGCCCGGTACGACGGCGATGTTCTGCCGCACGGTGAAATGCGGGAACAGGCCGGCCTGCTGGATCGCGTAGCCGACGGTGCGGCGCAACCGGTCCGGGTTGAGCCGCAGCGCGTCCTCGCCGCCAATGGTGATCTTGCCCGAGGTCGGCTCGATGAGCCGGTTGATCATCCGCATCGTGGTCGTCTTGCCGCAGCCCGACGGGCCCACCAGGATGACGATCTTGCCGGCGGGGATGGTCATCGTGACGTCCTCGACGGCCGGCTGACGGGTGCCCGCGTAGCGCTTCGTGACCTGCTCGAGCTGGATCTCCACGCCGGAAACGGAACTGTCGGTGCCGCCGACGCTTGCTGTGGATTCGATCGTTTCAGACACGGACACCCCTCGGAATGGTGAAGCGGGCGATCAGGACATAGATGCCGTCGAGGATCAGCGCGAGGATGACCACACCGATCGTGCCGGTGAGCGCCTGGTTCGTGGCGTTCGCGCTCCCCGCGCGGGTCAGCCCGGAGAACACCTCGGAACCGAGGCCGGGCCCCTTCGCGTAGGCCGCGATCACCGCGATGCCCATCAGCATCTGTGTGGCCACACGCATTCCGGCGAGGACGGCCGGCCAGGCCAGCCGCAGCTCGACGCGGGTCAGCACCCCGAACCGGTTCATGCCGATGCCCTTGGCCGCGTCGGTCACCGCCGGATCGACCCCGGACAGGCCGACGATGGTGTTCCGCACGATCGGCAGCAGCGCGTACACGACGAGCGGGATGACGCTGGGCGCGACGCCGAGCCCGACGATCGGGATCAGCAACCCGATCAGCGCGAACGAGGGGATGGTCAGGATCGTGCTCGCCAGCGCGGTCGCCAGCGCCGAGCCGATGGGGCTGCGGTACACCGCGACGCCGATCAGCACACCGATCACCGCGGCGAGAATGGTTGCCTGCACCACCTCACTGACGTGCAGCCAAGCCTGGAGCGAGAGCCTGCTCCATCTGTCGGCGACATAGGCGAAAAGGTTCACGCGTGGCAGCCTCCTTCCCGGTCAATGACCCGCTCACCGTTCCTCATTATTTGTTAATGAGCAACCATTGACACTCGGTGAAGGGCCTCGGTAGCCATGTCGACACGCGGCCGACCTGGGAAGATAACCGTTGTCCATACATTTCCCGGTCCCCGTGGCGACCGTTGCGCACGCCCGCGCACGGCGGTCTCTTACGCTGGGCGAGTGAACGGGCCAGCGCGACAGCACGGCGTGTCACGCCTGCTGCGTGGCGGACTGCTCGCGCTGTGCTCGGCCGGGCTCGCCATCACCGCGCACGCCCTCGCGGACGGCGGCCTGCCCGACACGTCGCTGACCCTCGTGCTCACCGTGCTCATCGGCTGGATCGGCGCGGCACTCGCCGAGAAGACGAAGGGCCCGCTCGGGGTGCTGGCCGTGCTCGGCAGCGCGCAGGTGGCGATGCACCTGGTGCTGACCGAACTGATGGGGCACATGGCCCCGGCGCACCTGGACATGTACCTCGCGCACGCGGTCGCCACGGTGCTCACCGCCGGACTGATCACGCATGCCGAGTCGATGGCGCGGATCGCGGTCGCGAGCCTGTGGCTGCTGCTGCCCGTCGTGTGGCGCCCGGCCCCGGTACCCGTCGCGCCGGTACGGTTGCCCGCCGACCCGGTCGCCGCTCCCGTGCTTTCGGTGCTCTTGCGCCGGGTGCACGGGCGGCGTGGCCCACCCGTCCGCTCCTGAAATCCCCGTACCCCAGCCAGCGCCGGTCCGGCGCTGGTCCCTCCATTCTGTTCAGGAGCAGACTCTCCATGTCGAACAACCGCGCCCTGCGCGCGACCGTCCTGGCGGCCACTTTCGGCGCCGCCGGACTGCTGGGAGCGGGCATCGCGTCCGCTCACGTGACCGCGAACATCTACGGCAGCGAACCGCAGAAAGGCGGCAGCGGCGCCATCGTGCTCCGCGTGCCCAACGAAGAGGAGGACGCCGGCACCATCAAGGTCGAGATCGATTTCAAGCAGGAGTACGCGATCAGCTCGGTGCGCTACAAGCCGGTGCCGGGCTGGACGGCCCAGGTCGTGAAGACCCAGCTGCCCTCGCCGGTCAAGGATGGCAAGAACCTCGACGTGACGAACCCGGTCACGTCGATCGTCTTCACCGCACAGCCGGGCTCCGGGCTGGCCAAGGGCACCGACCAGTTCCAGGAGTTCGAGGTCACCGCCTCGAACCTTCCGTCCAATGTGGACGAAATCGCGCTGCCCGCGGTCCAGACCTACGACAACGGCCAGGTCGTGCGCTGGGACCAGGCGCAGACCGGCGCGGAGGAGCCGGAGCACCCGGCACCGACCGTGCACCTGGCGGCCTCGACCGGAAGTGACCACGACATGAGCGTGTCACCGGCGAGCGACTCGGCGAGCACGTCGACCGACAACACCGCCCGCTGGCTCGGCGGTGCCGGGCTGGTCGTCGGTGCGCTCGGGCTTGGCGTCGGCGGGGGCGCGGTACTGCGCGGCCGCAGGGCGGCGAAGTAGATGCGCAAGGCACTCGCGGTGCTGGCGCTGACGGTGGCGGCTCTCATCGGCACCGCCACCCCGGCGCTCGCGCACAACGTGCTGATCTCGACCGACCCGGGCAAGGGCGCCTCGCTCGACACCGGGCCGGCCAAGATCACGCTGACCTTCGACGCGCCGGTCCAGGGCGGTGACATCAACCAGATCTCCGTCCTCGGACCGGACAGGTCGCAGTGGGCCGAGGGCACCGTGGAGATCAACAGCAATGTGATCACCGCCGCGGTGCGGCCGCTCGGGCCCGCCGGGACCTACACGGTCGGCTACCGGATCCTGTCCGCGGACGGGCATCCGGTCGAAGGTGAGTACACGTTCACCCTCACCAAGGCCGGCACCGGCACCCCGGCCACGGCCGGAGCCGCGGTCGGCGCCGCCACTTCGAGCGGCGGCGGTGCCGGCGGTGGCGTGCCGGTGTGGGTGTGGATCGTCGGCGCGGTCGTGCTGCTGGCGATCGGGCTGACGCTCGCGCTCCGGATGGGCCGGGAGAAGCAGTGAAACAGACCGGGACCACCTCGCCCCCGCGGTACTCGACGATGGTCGCCGCGGTCACGGCGGCGCTGGCCGGAGTGCTGATCGGGGTCGCGCTGACCACGACGGCCCCCGTGCCTGGTGTGGCCGACGTGAGCGAGGTGGTCTCGGTCGCCATCCCGATCGTGCGGGTGCTGCTCGATCTGTCGGCCGTGGCCACCATCGGGCTCGGCCTGCTCTCGGTGCTCGTCGGGTACGACCGGCCGAAGCTGAGCGAACCGGTGCTCGCCCGGGCGCGGCCCGCCGCCATCGCGGCCGCGCTGATCTGGGCGGTCACGGCACTGGTCACCCTGGTGCTGCAGACCGCGGAGTACCGGCCCCAGCAGTCGACCATCAGTCCGCGCGACATCTGGGACTACGTCGTGCACATCGGTGCGGGCAAGGCACTGCTCGTCGTCGCGGTGCTCGCGCTGGTGCAGGTCGGGCTCGGCGTGCTCGCGTTCCGTCACGGCGAGAAGGTGCCCGCCGAGGTGCGGGTCGGGTTCGGCCTGTTCGCGCTGCTGCCGCTGCCGGTCACCGGGCACGCGTCCAACTGGAGCTACCACGACTACACGACGATCTCGATCGAGCTGCACGTGATGAGCGCCATCGCGTGGACCGGCGGGCTCGGCGCGATGATCGTGCTGCTCGTCGGCAACCGGACGCTGCTCGCCCATGCGCTGCCCCGGTTTTCGAAGCTCGCCACGCTCTGCCTGGCCCTTTCCGTGGTGACGGGCCTGTTCAACGCCGGCGTCGAGATCCTGATCAACCCGACCATCGGCTTCTGGTCCGCGCTGTTCACCACCGCCTACGGGCAACTCGTGCTGCTGAAACTGTTGTGTGCGATCGTGATCGGCGGTCTCGCGGCGAACCTGCGGTGGCGGCTGATGCCGCGGATCGTGCGGCACGAGCGGACGGCGCTCGCCACGTGGGCGACCCTGGAGCTGACGGTGATGGGACTGGCCTTCGGCTTCGCCGTCGTGCTCACTCGGGCACCAGTCACGTGAAGTAGCGCAACTTGCAGCTCGCGAGTGGCAGTTAGACCATTCAGGGTGACTAGTCGAGCCGAATTTATTACTCGGTGCACGTGCAGGTGCATAAACGGCAAGCGGTCACCTGGCTTCGGCGAATGTCGCCGGATGATCTCAACCTGTGGTCAGCGGTAGCGCGCCCATGGGTCGCCGGTACGACCGGTCCGCAGATCGGCCAGCCGGCGCCGGAACTCGGTCCGCACCTGCGGGTTGCTGCGCAGGATGGGCAGCACGCTGGTGGTCAGCTTGAGCTCCCGCAACGCCCTGAGCACCGGAAACCCGTCCCACGCGGTGACATCGAAGCCGTAGACGTCGGCCAGCATGCGGTACCGGCCCGCCGGGTCGGCGAACCGCTCGCGGCCCACCGCCAGCGGGGTCAGATCCCATTCCGGCGGGCCGACGCACGAGGAGTCGAAATCGCACAACACCGGCCCTTCCGGGCCGACGATGATGTTGCCCGGATGGGCGTCGCCGTGGATCAGGCCACGGCGCAGCGGGAACTCGACCTCGCCGAGCGCGGCCTCCACGTCAAGGCACCGCTGCAGCAGGAACCGTCCGTCACCGGTGTCGAGTTCCTCCGCGTCGGCGATCCGCGCCCGCACGTCCGCCAGCGGATCCCAGTCGCCGACCCCGTCCGGCACCGGCAGTTCGTGCACCTGCCGGAGCAGCCCGCCGAGATCCTTCGCGGTGGCCCGGCGACGCACCGGCGGGACGTGGACCCATGCCGTCACGACGTGCTCGCCGACCGCGATCGGCTGGTCGACGCCCGGTAGCAGGCGGATCGCGGGCACGTCGTGCCGCTCGAAGTGCCGGGCGACGGCGACCACGCGGTCCGCCCGGTGGCGCAGCGCGCGGGACCCGACGATGCGCAGCACGACGGGCGCGCTCGCGAGCCGGTAAACGGCGTTGTTGGTGAATCGCAGCAACCGCGCGCCGCCCGGGTCGAGCCCGAGCAGCGCGGCGGCACCGATCAGTGCTTCGTCCAGCTTTTCCCTGGTGAAACGGCCGTCGAGAGTCGCGGCAGGCATGATCTCGTACCCACTCTCTTCCGCCGCATACGCCGGGTCAGGCAGCGAAGAAACTGCCCAGCCGCTCCGCGAGATCACGCGCGTCCGGGTTGTTCTTCCGCTTCTCTGCTTCCTCCCGCAGCGGCGCCATCCGGTCCCTGACGCGCGCCGACTTGAGGCCTTCGGCGGCGTCGAGCGCTGCGCGCCCGACCCGGGCGCCGTGGTCGATATCGCCTTCGAGCAGGTGGTTGGTGGCCAGCGCGCTCAGGTTGAACGTCTTGCTGCGCTGCATGTCCTCGCCATAGGCGTCGATCGCCCTGGACAGCGCCGGTATGGCGTATCTCGTGTGCTTGAGGTCCACATTGCGCGCCAGCACCGTGTGCACGGTGCCGATCATCGCGTACACGTCGGTCTCGTTGAAGAACTTGACCCAGTCCTCGGCCTCCGCGAGGTTGGCCCGGGCGAACTCGTCCTTGGCCAGCCCCAGCAGCTTCAGCGCCTGGTCCTCGTTCTCCATCATCGCGTAGGCCCAGGCCTGGTTCGCCGCGAGCACGGCGATGGCCAGCTCCGAACCGGATTCCTGCGCGGCGATCTGGCCGAGCTGGAACAACTTCAGCGCGTCGTTCGGCGCCTCCTGGTGCAGGTAGACGCGGCCCATCCGGTACAGGATGTTGGCGACCAGCGGGTTGTTGTCACCCTGCTTGGCCAGCTCCAGCGCGTTGGCGAAATGCCCGCGCGCGGAGTCCATCAGCCCGGTGTCGAACGACGTCCAGCCGGCCAGGCTGTGCAGGTCGGCGAGCGCCACGAACAATCTGGACTTGACCGGGCTGGTCGCCGAGGAATCCAGCATCTGCTGTCCCCAGGACAGCTGCGCGACCACGGCGTCGCGGCAGAAACCGCCGCCGTACTGGTAATCGAGTGCCCGCAGCGCCCTTGTCGCTGCTTCCACCTGGCGCACGTCGGTCATCCCGATGTGCCCCGGTGCCGGCGTCCTCGCGGGGCTCGCCCCCCAGGCCTGCGGCGACGATCCGAAGACCGCCGCACCCATCGTGACCTGGGCGGCATGCGCGAGGAAGTTCCGCCGTTTCACGGACTCGTCCTCCTCAGCCTGCTGCTCGTCGGCTGCGCCGACGACCTGAATCTCGGTGGCCTCGTCGTAGGCGAGGCCCATGTATCCACGGGGGACGCCCAGCCCGTCGGCGATCCTGGCGAGCACGTCATAGGCCATGACCTGCCGCCCCTTGAGGATCTCCGAGACCTCGGACTGTGACTGGCCGGTGAGCGCGGCGATCTGGCGCTGTGAGATGCCCTCCTTGCGGAGGTTGCGGTAGACCGCACTGATCTCGCGTGCGGCCAGCGCTTCCCGCATCTCGCGCTTGTCCCAGACATCAGGGCTGATCGGGTGACCCTGCCGGGCATCCGCAGCGCTACTGGCGTCCATTGCGCCCCCTCACCGTTCACTCGGGCGTCGATTCGCAGCGTAGGCACTCATATTCAACCGCGCGAAACGCCATTTGCCGAGCCTGATCAGCCCGGGCGAAGTATCCCGACCGCTTACCGTGGAACCCGCGCCGGTCGCCGCTATGACGGCGGTTCGGCTTCTCTTCCGCTCTGCTTCACCGCAATCTAGATCTCAGTTCTCCGTGAGCGACCGGGCACGCCCCGCGATCACACAGAGCAACGAGGAACACAACAGACCAAGCCCGGACAGAGCGGAGTTGACGCGGTGGAGTTCATGGACTCGATCCCCGCAGCACGGACGACCGCCCAGGCCCGCCACCACATCGGGCCGATCAGGACGGTGGCCCGCTCGGCGGTGCCGGCCGTCACCGACCCGCGTGCGGCGCAGGTGCGCCGGTACGAGAGCGGCCAGCTGGTATGGCGCGTGCAGTGTGGCGACATGATCAATCGGGAACGTTGTGTGACGGTGCTCGTCCAGGACGACCAGGTGGTGCTGGTGGGACCGCCCGGAGAGACGGCGCGACTGACCGCGGGCCAGCTCGGCCAGCTGCGGGCGGCGCTCAACGAAGCTGCGAAGCTGACGGAAAGGTAAGTGAGTTTTTCGTGGATCAGATCCTTGGACAGGTGCTTCGCGACGCGGTGTGGGAGCGCCTCGACATGCTCGCCGACCTCGCCAGCCGCGCCGACACCGACTCCCTGGTTTCCGTCGCCCGCTCCGAGCTGCCCCGCCTGACCGAAGGCTGGCGCGCGATGTTGTCGGCGCACGAACCCGACGAGCGGGGTGACTGTCCCACCTGCTCCACCCGCTGGCACAGATGCAAGGCCCCGTGTTCCGTCTGGCAGGTCGCGCACGAGCACCTGGTGGCCGGTGGCCTCGCACCGCAGCAGGACCTGCGTCACCCGTGGCGGCGGACCCGGTCGACCGTGCCGAGCGCCCGTGGCACCAAGCCGGCCCAGTCCGAGACCACGGGGCGTCACGCGCTTATCCCGCAGGTCGCGACGCACTGACCGCTCGTCGATTAATCGAAAAAACTTAGCGCTACCCCCTAGCGGGTGAACAGCCCCGCCTATTAGGTTGATCAACATGGTCGCTAGATGTGATGTTGCAGATCGCATGTTGCGGCCCCACGAGTTCCGCGGGCCGGTGCCGTTGCACTCCCCTCCCCCGACCGGTACCGGCCCGCGGGCCCAATCTCTCGCCCTCAGCGCACGGTTTTGACGCCGGCGATCAGCGCTCCCGCGGCGAGAGTCGCGATACCTGCTCCAGCGAAGAGGCTGGGGTAACCGCCCAGGTCTGCCAGGATGACGGTGGCGACAAGCGGCGCGATGACCTGGGGCAGCAGGTTGGCGATGTTCACCACGCCCAAATCCTTCGCCCGGTCCTGGGCGGCCGGCAGCACCTGGGTCAGGATCGCCAGTGCCACCGCCCAGTAGGCGCCGAAGCCCACGCCGAGCAGTGGTGAGGCCGCCAGCGCCGCGGGCCAGGTCTGCCACATGGTCAGCGTGAAAGCCGCGGCGGCCATGACGACGACCGCCAGCCAGACGTAGGGCTTTCGCTTGCCGGAGCGGTCGGAGAGCCAGCCGACGGTCAGGCCACCGATCACCAGTGCCGCGCCGTACAAGCCCATCATGATCAGCAGACCCGTGTCCGGATCCGGGTAGTGCACGGCGTCCTTCAGGAAGAACAGCAGGTAGAAGGTCCCCAGCGCGTTACCCAGGTTGATCATGAAGTGACAGCCCCAGGCCCACGCGAAGTCCGGATGTTCACAGGGCGAGACCCACAGCTCGGCCAGCACATCGCGCCAGCGGTTCGACGGCCGCCACGTGCGCGGCAGCGGTAAATCCTTGGTGCGCAAGACAAATCCCAGCGCCCCGGCAACGACGACGAGCGCGCAGGCCAGGTAGCCGCCGCGCACACTGGTGACCACCACCGTCACCAGCACCGCGCCGAGCACCGTGCCCAGCATCTGGCTGATGCCGACCAGGCCGCCGATCTGGGCTCGCTGCGCCACCGGCACCCGGTCCGGGACGGCCGAGGTCAGGGTCGCGAGCATGCCGTTGAGGCCTGCCTGCACGACACACCAGCCGATGGTCATCACGACCACATTTCCCGCCAGCGCCAGGATGACCAGGCCGATCGCGCCGACCACCGCGCCCAGCAGCGTCCATGGATGCCGCCTGCCGAAGCGGGAACGGGTGCGGTCCGACGCGAGGCCGACCAGCGGGTTCGCGAACAGCGAGACCACCGCGCCGACGCCGGTGACGATGCCGAACACCAGTTCCTTGTTCGCCGAGTCGAGGAGCTCCGCCTGTTCCGGCAGCAGCACCTGGATCGGCGCGTAGATGCCCAGCCACAGCCCGATGTTCGCGAGGAACAGCAGGCTCGTCCAGCCGCCGCGGACCCGGGTGACCGGTTCGGCCAGTGCCGCGGGCAGTTCGGTCTCAGTCATGGCTCACCAACTTCCGGTACCAGGCAAAGGAATCCTTCGGTGTGCGGCGCTGCGTCGCATAATCGACGTGCACGAGCCCGAAGCGGGGAGCGTAACCCCTGGACCACTCGAAATTGTCCAGCAACGACCAGACGAAGTACCCCCGGACATCCACGCCCGAATCCATCGCCGCCCGCAGCGCCAGCAAATGCCGCTCCAGGTAATCGATCCGTTCGGGGTCGTGCACGCCGTCGAAGCTGCAGCCGTTTTCGGTGATGTACACCGGCGGCAGGTCGTAGCGTGCCTGGAAATCCACGAGAAGTTCGCGCAACCCGTCGGGCACGATGGGCGAATCGTTGGTGGTGCGCGGAAATCCCTCGACCGCGCGCAGCTCGAACGGCAACGGGTTGCCCTCGCCGGGCGCCGCGGCACACTGCGGTTCGTAGTAGTTGACGCCGTAGAAATCGAGCGGCTGCGCGATGGTCGGCAGATCGTCGGCGCAGTTCGCGGGCAGGTACGCCACCAGCTCCTCCGGATATCGCCCGGCCAGCACGGGATCCGCGAACAGCCCGTTGAGCAGCGCGTCCAGCCGGCCCGCCGCGACCCGGTCGGCCTCGTCGTCACTCGCGGACCAGATCGGGGAATGGTGGTTCGCGGTGCCGACGCTCCGGGCACCCGCGGCGCGCAAGGCCTGTGTGGCCAGGCCGTGTGCGAGATGCTGATAGTGCGCGGTGGGCAGCGCGTCCAGCAACAGGCTCTTGCCCGGGGCGTACTCCCCGATCGCGTAACCGAAGACGGTCGTGACCATCGGTTCGTTGAGCGGAATCCACATCTTCACCCGATCGGCGAACCGGGCGCCGAGGATCGCCGCGTACTCGGCGAACCGCGACGCGGTGTCCCGCGCCAGCCAGCCGCCCGCTTCCTCCAGCGCCACCGGGGTGTCCCAGTGGTAGACGGTGCCGACCGGCGCGATTCCGGCGGCGCAGACCTCGTCGAGCAGGCGGTCGTAGAAGTCGAGCCCGGCCTGGTTCGGTTCGCCGGTGCCGTCGGGCTGGATTCTCGGCCACCCGAAGGACATCCGGTACGCGCCGATGCCGAGTTCGGCCATCAGCGCGACATCCTCGCGATAGCGGTGGTAGTGATCGGTGGCGTCGCCCGCCCGCACGGTGCCGAACTCGTCCCAAATGGACGGTCCACGACCGCCCTCGCGCGGGGCACCCTCGATCTGGAAGGCTGACGTGGACACGCCCCACAGGAACTCCGGCGGGAAGATCAAGTTTTCCATGGCGCTGGAGGCCTTTCGCCCAGGAAACATGAAAAGTTCTCAAACAATAGCCGTTCCCTCGACCGGGGGGAAGGTTCCGGCACGCTAAAGTCGCAGTTCAGCAGCCCTAGAAGGAGCACAACGTGTCGGACACCCAGGCGACTCCCTTGCGCCGGCAGCCCGTGCAGCAGCGCAGTGCGAAACGGGTCGAGCAGATGCTGGACGCGAGTGCACGGCTGATCGACGAGATCGGGTACGACGCGTTGACCACCACGTTGATCGCCAAGCGGGCCGGGGTCGCCGTCGGTTCGCTGTACCAGTTCTTCCCCGACAAGCGGGCCGTCGTGCAGGCGCTGACCCAGCGCAACCTCGACCGGTTCGTCGCCGCGACCAACGAACGCCTCGCCCGCGAGGACCCGTCGCACTGGTGGGACGTCGTCGACTCGATCCTCGACATCTACCTGACCATGCACCGCACCGTGCCGGGCTTTTCGAAGGTGCACTTCGGTGACGTCGTGGATCGTCAGCTGCTGGACGAGAGCCGCGACAACAACAAGGTCATCGCCGACTCGCTGACCGAACTGGTGCGCAAGTACATCGACACACCGGGAGAAAACCTGCCACTCGCGATCTCGGTGGCGATCGAAATGGCGGACGCGCTGCTGAAGTTCGCCTTCCACCGGGATCCGCGCGGCGACCAGGAAATCGTCGACGAGACCAAGCACGTGATCAAGCTCTACCTCGCCAGCCGGCTCGGCGAGTAGTCCACAGGCGGCCGAAAACCTGTGGATATGTGGACTGCTCGCTAGCCGAAGCTCTGCTGCTCGCCGCGGTAGGTCGGGACGGTCCGTTCGACTCGCCCATCGACCACGATGTGGTATTGCGTGAACCGCTCGGCAAGCTCGCCGGCCTTCGCGTGACGAAGCCACACTCGATCACCCAACCGCAGGTCACGGGCCGCTTTCCCACGCACCGGGGTCTGTACCTCGCCGGCTCCCTCGATAGGCAGCAGCTTGAGTCCGGCGGGCAGGTACGGCGACGGCAACCGGGACGCCGAGGCGGGTCCGGACGCTATATATCCGCCCGAGAAGAGGGTCGCGATACCACGGGTGGGCTTGTGGACAACTGGGAGCGCGAACAGCGCGGCGGGCCGCGGATGGAAGCGCGTGTACCCGTCGAACAGGGTCGAGCCGATCAGTCCCGAGCCGGCCGCGACTTCGGTGACCGCCTGCTCCGCGGTCGTCGTCTCGATGCTGCCCGAACCGCCGCCGTTGACGAACTCGAGTTCGGCGATCTCCCGGACGGCCTTGACGGCTTCGGCTCGGCGCCGCGCCAGCTCCCCGGCCGAACGGCGCTGCATCCAGCGGACCAGCCGGTCGGTGCGGGACCCGGTCGAATCCGGGAAGCCGGCGATCTGGCCTTCGTACGCCATCAGCCCGGCGAGCTGGAAACCGTTGCGCGCCACCACTTTCCGGGCGAGCTGGGCAGCTTGGCGGGCGGCGAACACGGGCGAGCGGCGGGTGCCGACGTGCACCAGGCCGAACGGTCGCCACGACGCGTCCAGCTCGATGCAGACCCGGATGTCGGCGTGCTCGTGCCCGGCCGCGGCGTCCACGATGTCGAGATGCTCGACCGAGTCGACCATGATCGTGATCGCGGCGCGGGCACGCTCGTCGGCGGCGAGCCTGCGCAGCGCGCCGTGGTCGACGGTCGGGTACGCGACCAGGATGTCGTCGCTCGTGCCCAGCTCGGCATGCCACAAGGCCTCGGCGAGCGAGTAGCACATCAGGCCGGCGAAGCCGGGTTTCGCGAGCGCGCGTTCGATCAGGTAGCGGCAGCGAATGGACTTGCTGACCAGCCGGATCGGCGTGCCGTTCGCACGGCGGACGAGGTCGTCGGCGTTGGCGTCGAACGCGGCGAGGTCGACCACGACCAGCGGCGGATCGAGATCCTTCGTGGCCAGGTCGTAGCCGGCCGCGCTCGGCGTGGTCATGAAAAGTACGGTACGACAACAGGGCTTGAAAAGCGAATATCTTTCACTTACGTTTCCGCTATCGTCCCCTGCTGAGACACGAACGGGTAAGCAATGAGCCGGTGGACCAACTGGGCGGGCACCGCGACCGCCGATCCACAACGCGTGCACACGCCGCGCGGCGTGGACGAGATCGCCGATGTCGTGACGACCGTCGCGACCGGCGGCCGCCGCGTGCGCCCACGCGGGTCCGGGCACTCGTTCACCCCGATCGCCCTCGCCGAAACCGACGCGATCGATCTCGACGGGTGGGCCGGGATCGCCGCCGTCGACGCCGGGAAATACCAGGTGACCGTGCGATCGGGCACGACATTGCGGCGGCTGAATGCGGAGCTGCACGCCCTCGGCCTCGGGATGAGCAACCTCGGCGACATCGACGCGCAGACGATCGCGGGCGCGGTGTCGACCGGCACGCATGGCACCGGCGCGCGCCTCGGCGGGCTGGCGACACAGATCGTGCAGCTGGAACTGGTGCTGGCCGACGGTTCGGTGGTGACGTGTTCTGCCGACCAGCGGCCGGAACTGTTCAGCGCGGCGCGCGTCGGGCTCGGTGCGCTCGGCGTGATCACGCAGGTGACGCTGCAGTGCGAGCCTTCGTTCGTGCTGTCCGCGCAGGAGCGGCCGGAACCACTGGAGCAGGTGTTCGACGGGTTCCACGAGTTCGCGCAGGAGAACGACCACTTCGAGTTCTACTGGTTCCCCTACGGCAGCAATGCCCTGGTCAAGCGGAACAACCGGACGGACGCCGAACGCGCGCCGCTCAGCCGGGCCAAGCAGTTCGTCGACTACGAGATCATGGAGAACGTCGCGTTCGGCACGCTGTGCCGGATCGGCCGCACCGTGCCGCGGCTCGTGCCGACCCTGGGCAGGTTCGCGTCGGCCGCGCTTTCCGCGCGCGAGTACCGCGACCACTCGCACCGGGTTTTCGTGACACATCGCGCGGTGCGGTTCGTCGAGTCGGAGTTCGCCGTGCCGCGGGAGTCCGTGCACCACGTGCTGACGGAACTGCGGGCGCTCGTGCCGCGACTGGAGAACCCGGTCGCCTTCCCGGTCGAAGTCCGCGTCGCCGCGTCGGACGACATCTGGCTTTCCACCGCGCACGGCCGCGATTCGGCGTACATCGCAATCCACCAGTTCGTCGGAATGCCGTACCTCGAATACTTCCGGGAGTTCGCGGCGATCGCCGCGGAGGTCGGCGGGCGGCCGCACTGGGGGAAGATGCACAACCTGGACGCGCCGGCACTGCGGAAGCTGTACCCGCGTTTCGACGATTTCGTCCGCGTCCGCGACGACGTCGACCCGACGGGTGTGTTCAGTAACCCTTACTTGGAAAGGGTTCTCGGCCGCTAGATGCGCGCGATCGCCTCGGCGATGGGCATTTCGCCTCCGATGAGCTCAAGGGTGCGGCCGAAAGTCCGGCCCTCTCCGAGGCTCGCGACGATCACCGCCGCGACGTCCTCGCGGGAGATCTCGCCGTAGTCGACCGCATCGGCCAGGTGCACCTGGCCCGTCGGCGGGTCGTCGGTGAGGCGGCCGGGGCGCAGGATGGTCCAGTCCAGGTCCCGCTTCCGCAGGTCCTCCTCGGCCGCTTCCTTCGCCCGCAGGTACGCGGCGAACACCTCGTCCGTGCCCGGGCTCGGCGGGCGGCCGACCCCCATCGAGCCGATCTGCACGTGGCGGCGGACACCGGCCAGTTCGCACGCCGCACCGAAAAGAGCGGCGGCGCCACGGTCCACTGTGTCCTTGCGAGCGATGCCGCTGCCCGGGCCCGCGCCCGCCGCGAACACCGCGGCGTCCGCGCCCTTGAGCGCGTCGGCGACCTCGTCGACGGAGGCGCTCTCCAGGTCCAGCACCACCGGCTCAGCGCTCGAATCGCGCAGGTCCGCCGCGTGTGCGGCGTTGCGGATGATCCCAACCGCCTGGTCGCCTTTCGCGGCCAACTGCCGCGCCAGGCGCAGTGCGATGTTCCCGTGCCCGCCGGCGATGACTACTCGCATGGAGACCAGGGTAGTCAGCCGACCGGGAGGTCGTAGGACGCGAGCAGCTGCTCGTACACCATCTCGTTGATCCAGCGGGACACCGGGTCCTGCGGGAGCAGGGCGCGCTCGCCGCGCTGCCCGGCCAGGTCGAGCGAGACGCTCGCGTCGGTGTCGGCGGAGACGATGGCCAGGCCGTACGAGCGGGCCCGCGGCAGGCAGCCGTCGACGTAGTCCTTGGTGAGCACCGCCGACGCCGGCAGCACCATGGCGGCCTCGCCGTAGCGGGCGAACGGCACGGTCGCGGCCATCCCGGTGCGCCAGTGCCGCGCGACCGACAGCACGCCGACGATGTCCGCGGCCGGGGCCGGGGCGGTCGCCGCGAACTCCGGCCAGGTCCAGGTCGCGACCGTCGTGCGGTCGGCGACGGGCCCGATGCCACAGGCGATCCGCTCGGCGTGCACGTCGGTGCGCAGCCGCGCGACCACGCAGACACGGCGGCCGAGCATCGTCACCTCCGGCAGCACGACGCCCCGCCATCCCAGCTGCATGGCCGCGGCCTCGGCCAGGTACGACGCGCTCGCCGGAAGCTCTACGGGCGGGACCACCCGGGTGGGAAATGACCGGGTCTTGCCGGCCACCACCGCGTCGCCGGTGTGCCCTGGTGTAACCGCCACGAGTCCGCCTCCTCTTGTCCCTGCGCCTGCGTCATGCGTGCCGCTTCCCCCTCGTGAAAAGAGGCACATGACTTGAGTACCAGTGCGGCGGCGCCGGGTCTTCGGGTTGACGGACCAGCTGCGATCGGCGGCTGTCGGCGGTCGGTGACCGGTCGATAAGCGGTAAACGGACTTCAGCCCGACTCTGCGACCGAACGGGTGACGAGGAGCCGAACGGCGCTACCTAGCGGATTTCCGTACCGCCGAACGGAGCAACCTGTGTGTTCATCTCCACTGTGGACGGCCTACGGGGCGGGTTAGAGTCGCCCGTCGGGACAACAGTGATGGAGGATCGATGCGCTCGCCGAAGGATTTCTTCGCGCCGCTCGCGGTCGGGGCCCCGGAGCCGGTTCGGGAAATTCCGGCCCTGCCGTCGAGAATGATTCACTTTTTCGATCCTGGCAACGAGAAGATGGCCGCCAAGGTGCCGGAGCTGGCGACGAAGGTGGACGTCCTGCTGGGCAACCTGGAGGACGCCGTCCGCGCCGATCGCAAGGAGGCGGCGCGCGCCGGACTGGTCTCGATCGCGAAGGCCACCGACTTCGGCCCGGCCCAGTTGTGGACCCGGATCAACAGCCTCGACTCGCCGTGGGTGCTCGATGATCTGACGACGCTGGTCACCGAGATCGGCGACAAGCTCGACGTGATCATGGTGCCGAAGGTCGAAGGCGCACAAGACATTCACTACGTGGACCGGCTGCTCGCCCAGCTGGAGGCGCGCGCCGGGTTGCGCCGGCCGCTGCTGGTGCACGCGATCCTGGAGACGGCGAGCGGGGTCGCCAACGTCGAGGAGATCGCCGGGGCGAGCCCGCGGATGCAGGGCATCTCGCTGGGCCCGGCCGATCTCGCCGCGAGCCGCCGGATGAAGACCACTCGCGTCGGCGGCGGTCATCCCGGTTATCTCGTGCGCACGGACCCGGTCGGCGACGATCTGCACGAAGGGCGCACGACGTATCAGCAGGACCTGTGGCACTACACGGTCGCGCGGATGGTCGATGCCTGCGTGCTGCACGGGATCCTGCCGTATTACGGGCCGTTCGGGGACATTCGTGACGTGGTGGCGTGCGAAGACCAGTTCCGCAACGCCTTCCTGCTCGGCTGCGTCGGCACCTGGACGCTGCATCCGGTGCAGATCGACATCGCGCGGCGGGTGTTTTCGCCGGACCCGAAGGACGTCGCCTGGGCGCGCCGGGTGATCGCCGCGATGGGCGACGGCACGGGCGCGGTGATGATCGACGGGAAGATGCAGGACGACGCGTCGGTCAAGCAGTGCCGGGTGGTGGCGGAGCTGGCCGACGCGCTGGCGGCCCGCGATCCGGAGCTGAAAGCGGCTTATGACAAGGAGACGGTGGAATGAAGGCGCGGCGGTCCGTGCTGTACATGCCCGGTGCCAACGAGCGGGCGCTGGAGAAGGCGAAGACGTTGCCGGCCGACGCGTTGATCCTCGACCTGGAGGACGCCGTCGCGCCGGATGCCAAGGAGGCCGCCCGCGAGCGGGTGTGTGGGATGGTCGGTGCCTACGGTTCGCGTGAGGTGACGATCCGGGTCAACGGCCTGGAAACCGCCTGGCACGACGACGATCTGCGTGCCGCCGCGCAAGCCGGACCGGCCGCGGTCGTGGTGCCGAAGGTGAACTCGGCTCACGATGTGCACAACATCGAGCGCGCACTGGAACTCGGCGGCGCCCCTGACGAGACCAAGATCTGGGCGATGGTCGAGACCCCGGTCGCGATGCTGCACGCCGAGGAGATCGCCGCGGCGAGCGAACGGCTGACGGTGCTCGTGATGGGCACGAACGACCTGGCGAAGGAGCTGCACGCGGATTTCGTCCCGGGCCGCGCGCCGTTGCTCGGCGGGCTCTCGCTGTGCCTGCTGGCCGCGCGCGCGACCGGCAAGGTCATCCTCGACGGGGTCTACAACGACGTGAAGGACGTTGCGGGTTTCGAGGCCGAATGCTTACAGGGCAAGCAGTTCGGCTTCGACGGCAAGACGCTCATCCACCCGGGGCAGATCGAGCCGTGCAACCGGGTGTTCGCACCTTCGGCCGAGGAGATCGAGCAGGCGCGCCGCGTGATCGCCGCCTTCGAAGAAGCGACCGCGGCGGGCCGCGGCGTGGCGACCGTGGACGGCCGGATGATCGAAAACCTGCATGTCGACAACGCCCGCCGCATGCTCGCGCTGGCGGAGGCACTCGAGGGCTGAGAGCTATGAGGCGCCAGCACTCATGCTCGCGCCAGCTTGTCGCTCACCAACCGGTTCAGGCTCACGCCCTGTTCGGCCGCGGCGAGCGCGAGTTCACGATGCAGCGCCGCGGGCACGCGCACATTGAACTTGCCTGAATACTGCTTCTCGGCGATCGGCTCGGGCACCGGTTCCCCAGTCGCCTGCATGTCCGCGACGATCCCCGCGACGAGCTCCTCGTCCGTCTCCGACCATGTCACTCGGTACGTGTAGTGGTCGACGTTCACTTCTCCACCTCCAGCTTGTCGATGGCCCGCAGTGGCACACAAGGAGCAGCCTGAGGCGTCAGTCGTCCGGTTCGTGGAGCCAGTCGAGGGCTTTGCGGGCCGCGTTGGAGACCATGCGGTCCGGGTGGGCGACGACCATCGACTCGAGGACCTCGCGGGTGCGTGGGTGTCCGCAGATCGTCGCGTCCGCGAGGAACAGCAGCTGCGCCGGCCGGGGTTGCGCGGCGAACTCCTCCATCGCCTTTTTCCGGCCCGCGGAACGGATTCCGGCGGCGAGGACGTCGACCATGCTGTACGTCCGCTCGCGGCCGCTGACCTCACTCTCGTCGATGAAACCCGCGTCGAGCAGCCAGCTCAGTGCGGCCGGGCCGGCGGCGGAGTGCTCGCGCAGGTCCGCGATCGTCTCCACGCCCGGTTCGCCGTACTCCGAGAGCACCTGGAACGCCAGCATCCGGTGCTCGAAATCGTCCGTGCGGCGGGCGAGTTCGCACAGTTCGGCGATCGCCTGCTCCGGTCGGCGCGCCGCCAGCCACAGTTGCGAGCCTTCGTCGAACACGTCCTGCGCCATCGGCGCGACGCGCGCGAACAGCACCTCGGCGGTCTCGCTCGCCAGGTCTTCGAGCGTCAGCGTTGGGACTCCGGCTCCGACCCGCGCCTCGTAGATCGCCTGCGAGCCCAACGGCAAAAGCCGGACGACCTGCCGTTCCTCCTCCGGGATCTCCTCGACCGACGCGACGCCGGCGAAGTCGATCAGGTCCTCGTAGTTCTCCTCGGTCGCCGGGGAAACCTCCACCAGCCCGTACTCGGCGAGCTGGTCCAGCACGCGCAGCACCGGCGCGGCGTCGGCGCACCGCCAGGCGAGATCACCGACGTCGTCGAGGATCTCGACGAGCATCGGGATCGTCGCGCAGTCGTTGTCAGCCTGGATGGATTCCAGCAGCTCATAGGCCAGATGCCGCTCCGGCAGCCGGTAGCGCACCCGCCCGTCGCCGGTGTCGAGCACATGCGGCACCGCCGCCCGCCACAGCTTCAGCGGATCGTCGAGCAGCGGTTCTGCGCGCTTGACCCGCACCAGCTTGCCCTTGAGCACCCGCACCAGCCCGGCCGTCTTGGCGAGCGAGACCAGGCCGGCCGGGTCGGGCTCGGCCAGCCGGTCCGCGAGATCCCGCGCGTCGCTCTCCGCGAGCCGCCCCTTCGCCGCCAGCTCACGGCCGTCGCCGACCCAGCTGCTGAACCGGCGCAGCCTGCCGAGCACCGGCAGGCCACCCGCCTCCGCGATCAGCTCCTCGTCCCCGACCAGCGCGAACACCGGTGTCGGTTCGAGCGGCTCGACCTCGGGGTCGCCCTCGTAGTGCCGGTAGGCGATCTCGTGCAGCAACTCCTGGTCGACCTCGACCTCGCCGTGCTGCACGCGGTCGATGAAATGCTGCGCCTCCAGCTCGTCGAGCGGGTCGATGCCGTGTTCGGCCATCGCGACGGCCCAGAACTTGGCGAGCCCGAAGTTCGCGGGTTCCCGCATCGCCTCGTCGAACTCGTCGGTGATGCCGCGCAGGAACGACCGCAGCACCGTGGGCGGCTCGCTGCGGTCGTCGAACAGGTCCGCATCCTCGAAAAAGTCCAGCAGCGCTTCGACCGTCGTCAGCACGGCGGACGAGTGCGGGTCGAGCAGCACCACCTTGCGCGGGAACCAGGTCAGCAGCGCGCCGCGCAGGATCTGGCGGGTCCACCGGCCGAGCAGCCCGTCGCGCTCGAACCGGTAGTCGAGCATGGCACCGGCGACGACGGGGTCGATCGTCCGCTGCCGCATCTGCGACCACGCGTCGAGTTCCACGAGCAGGCGCTGACGGGCGTCGATGAAGTCCTCTTCGTCCGCTCCGGTGTAGACCATGCGCATGGGACGATGGTCTCAAAATTCGGCGGCCGATTACAGCTCGGAGCCGCGTCATTGTTTCCCGTGGAACAGTTTCAGTCACGCTCGAGCGCGCCGGCCAGATCCTGCCAAAGGTCTTCGGGATCTTCGAGTCCGACGCTGAACCTGATCAGGCCCGGCGGCACATGCGCTTCGCCCGCGTACATCGCGCGTCGCTCGATCAGACTTTCCACGCCGCCGAGGCTGGTCGCGTGCACGATCAGCCGCAACCGCGCGATAAACCGCTCGGCGGCGGAGGCGTCGGCCAGCTCGAAGGCGATCATCATGCCCTGTCCGGGATAGCGGACCTTCGTCACGGCTTCGTGCGCGGTGAGCCGTTCTGCCAGCAGTGCCGCCGTTTTCGACTGCTCCGCGAGCCGCACCGGCAAAGTACGCAAACCGCGCAACGCGAGCCAGGCCTCCAGCGCGCCGGGCGTCGCGCCGGTGCGGGTGCGCGCGTCCCGCAACTCCTGCGCCAGCGTCTCGTCCGCGGCGATCGTCATGCCGAGCAGGAGATCACTGTGCCCGCCGATGAGCTTGGTCGCGCTGTGCACGACGATGTCGGCGCCGTGCGCCAGCGGCTGCTGGACGAGCGGGGTCGCGAACGTGTTGTCGACGACGACCTTCGCGCGGTGTCCGGTGAGCGGTGCGATGTCGATCAAATCCAGCGTCGGGTTCGTCGGCGACTCGATCCACACCACGTCCACCTCGTCGGCGGCGGCACGCCAGGCATCGGTGTCCGCGGGATCGAGCTGGCGGACCGTGAACCGACCCTGCTTGCCGGCGTGCTCCAGCAGCGCACGGGTGCCGGAGTAGCTGAAGGTGGGCACCGCGACCTCGGCGCCGATCGGGAACAGCTCGAACACCGCCGCGATCGCCGCGATCCCTGAAGCGAACGCCGTCGCACGACCACCTTCGAGCGCCCCGACGGCGTCCTCCAGTGCGACCCAGGTCGGCGTGCCGCTCTCGCGCGCGTACGTGAAATCGCCACCGGCGACATAGGTGCTCGTCGGGACGATCGGCGTGTTCAGCGGCTCGCCCGGCTCGGCCGGACGGCCCGCAACGATCGCACGGGTTCGGGGTGACCACTGCATGGCCGTCACCCTACGGCGTGCGACCTGGGCATCAGGCCGATACGGTGCAGCGACCCGAGAACGAGGAGTAACCATGGCATTGCAGAAGCCCGAGGTCGATCGCCCGGACGGCCCGCCGCCGCAGGAGCTCGAGGTGACCGACGTGACTGTCGGCGACGGCGATGTGGCGACCGCGGGGCAGGTCGTGTCGGTGCACTACGTCGGGGTCTCGCACTCGACCGGCGAGGAGTTCGACGCGTCTTGGAACCGCGGGCAGCCGCTGCGTTTCCCGCTCGGCCAGGGGCATGTCATCCCTGGCTGGGACCAGGGCGTGCAGGGGATGAAGGTCGGCGGCCGGCGCAAGCTCGTCATCCCGCCGGACCTGGCGTACGGCGAGCGCGGCGCGGGCGGCGTGATCAAGCCCAACGAGACACTCATCTTCGTGGTGGACCTGGTCGAGGTCGGCTGATCCGGGTCGCGGCCTCCCGCAGCAGCGTCACCATCGTCGTGACCGGTGCGGGAGGTCGTTCCCGGTGCACGGTCAGCACTTCCCGGACCGGCCGCCGGCCGGCCAGGTCCCGCACCACGATCCCGTCGCGGGCGGCACTGCCCAGCAGGCTGTCCGGGACGAACGACACCCCCACCCCAGCGCCGACCAGCGCGAGGATCGCTGCGTAGTCCCGCGTCTCGTAGGCGACCCGGGGTTCGACACCGGACTCCTCGATCAGGCTGTCCAGGCAGATCCGGCTCGGCGCCTCGGGATCCCCGGAAATCCAGTCGTCCCCGGCGAGATCGGCGAACTGGATCCGCCGCGCGTCCGCGAGCCGGTGATCCGCCGGCAGGACGAGCCGGAGCCGGTCGGAAAACAGCGACCGGCGCGCGAGACCCCTCACCGGAGGCAGCCGCACGCCCGGATAGCGATGGGTGATCAGCAGGTCGAGCTCGCCCGAGACGACGAGCCCATAGCCCGCGGGCGGTTCGAGGTCGAGCAGGCTCAGCCGGGTTCGCGGATGGGCCGCCCGGAATGTCCGGAGTGCGGGCGGCAGCAGGACCTGGCCCGCGGTGGCGAAGGTGCCGATGCTCAGCCGCGCCACCGGTTGCTCCCGCAGCTCCGCCAGGCCGCGCTCGGCCGCGCGCAGCTCGCCCGCGACGATCTCACCGTGGCCGACCAGCAGTCGTCCCGCATCGGTCAGCGAAGAACCGGTCGGCCGCCGCTCCAGCAGCGCACAGCCGACCTCGCGTTCGAGGCGGGACAGCTGCTGTGACAGCGCGGACGGGGTGAACCCCATGCGCCGCGCGGCGGTCGCGATCGACCCGGCATGGGCCACTTCGACCAGCACGCGGAGCCGTTCGGCGGAGAACATGTCGTAAGTATTGCTGAACTTGGCTTAGCGAAACGCGTTAACAACTAATGGCCGCGGGCCTGCACAGTGGGGGTATGACAGCCACCCTCTCGTCCGAGGTCGCCGCCGCCGCCGACCGGATCAGGCCGTACGTCCGCCGGACCCCGGTCCTGCGCGCCGAACTCGACGGACGCCCGCTCGTGCTCAAGCTGGAGCAGCTGCAGCGGACCGGCTCGTTCAAGCTGCGCGGCGCGCTCAACGTGCTGCTCAGCGGCCCGCGGCCGGACCAGGTCGTGACCGCTTCCGGCGGCAACCACGGCATCGGCGTCGCGACGGCGGCCGCGATCCTGGGCCTGCCCGCGACCGTGTACGCGCCGGTCTCGATCCCGGAGAGCAAGGCGCGGCGGATCGAGGAAGCGGGTGCCCGTCTCGTGCGCGTCGGCACGACCTACGCCGAAGCCGCCACGGCCGCGCACGAGGTGACGAACGCGCGCTATGTCGAGGCCTACAACGACCCCACCGTGATCGCCGGCCAGGGCACGGTCGCCGCGGAGATCGTCGAGGACGCGCCCGGGGTCGACGCGATCGCCGTCGCTGTCGGCGGTGGCGGGCTCGCTGCGGGCATCACCCTCGGCTCGGGCGGCCGGACCACGGTCGCGGTCGAGCCGGAGCACTGCAGTTGTCTGAACCACGCGCTGGCGGCCGGGCATCCCGTCGACGCCGAGGTGAACTCGATCGCGTCGTCGGCACTCGGCGCGACCCGGGTCGGGCAGGTGCCGTTCGAGATCCTGACCGGCCACGACGTCCGGCCGGTCCTCGTGACCGACGACGAGATCCTCGCCGCCCGCGACCTGCTGTGGCAGGAATTCCGGCTCGCCGTCGAACCGGCGGCGGCCGTCCCGTTCGCGGCCTGGCTCGCCGGCCGGGTGCCCGGCGAACTGCCCTGCCTCGTCATCTGCGGCGCCAACGCCGACTGGACGCCGTAACCATTCTCTAAACTCAACCGCCGTGTCCGTTGATCGCTGGAGCACGGTGCAGGCCGAACGCACCGTGCTGGCCGTGGTGCACAACACCACCGCGGCCACCCGGCTGCTCGACATCCTCCCGCTGTTCGCGGAGGACCCGCGGGTCGAGACCGTGTTCACCTGCCCTGGCTCCAGCGCGTTCACCCGCGGCACCGACGAGTTCCTCGCCCGCGCCGGCGTGACCGAGGTGCTGCCATGGGCGCAGGCGCTGCGCCGCCGGTCGGATTTCGCGATCGCCGCGAGCTACGGCGGCGACCTGCACGAGATCAGCGCGCCGCTCATGGTCGTGCCGCATGGCATGGGCTACAACAAGTTCCTCGAATCGAACGGCGTGTCGGGCGTCTTCGGGCTGTCGAGCCCGTGGCTGCTGCACCAGAACGAGCCCGTGCCGTCGGTCATCGTGCTGTCGCATGCCGAACAGCTGGCCCGGCTCGGTGAGTCGTGCCCGCAGGCGGTCGGCGCGGCGGTGGTCGCCGGCGATCCGTGTTTCGACCGGATGCTGGCGAGCCGGCCGCTGCGCGAAACCTACCGGCAGGCGCTCGGCGTCCGGCCGCACCAGCGGCTCGTGGTGATCTCGTCCACCTGGGGCGCGTCTTCGTTGTACGGCACCGATCCCGACCTGATCCGCCGGCTCGCCGCACAGCTTGATCTCGACGAGTACCGGCTCGTCGTCGCGCTGCACCCGAACATCGCCGGGCACCATTCGCCTTGGCAGGTAAGGATGTGGCTCGCGGACTGCGAACGGGCCGGGGTGCTGGTGCTGCCGGACGAACTGCTGTGGGGCCCGACGCTGGTCGCCGCGGATCTGACCATCGGCGACCACGGCTCGGTCAGTTTCTACTCGGCCGCGCTGGGCACCCCGCTGCTGCTCGCCGCCGCGCCGGTGGACGCGGTGGACCCGAAGTCCCCGGTCGGCCGGCTGCTGGAGGTCACGCCGGAACTCGATCACCACCGCGCCCTGGCACCACAACTGGAACGCGCGCTCGCGCGGCACGTGCCGTTCCGGTCGATCACCGATCTGACGACCTCGCTGCCGGGCAGATCGGCTTCGGTGCTGCGGGAAACGATCTACCGCTGGCTGGACATCCCCGCGCCCCGCACGCAGGCCGAAACGCGTGCCCTGCCGGTGCCGGATGTCACGCTGCCGCCCGCACACGCCCAGCTCGTCCAGGTGGAAATCGGTGCGGGAGAAGCGAAAGTGACCCGGTTCGCCGCGGAGGGCTTGCGCGAGCCCGCCCTGGTTCCCGCCGGAAGTCACCTCGTTGTCGACACCAGGGAGCCGAGCACGCGGCTGCTGGATCTGGCCGACGTCCTCGTGCACGACCGCCCCGCCGACCCCGAACGCTGGATCGAAAGCACTTTGCGCGCGCTGCCCGGTTGCCAGGTCGCCGCGGCCAGGGTCGACGACCGGACCTGGCTGATGGGCACGGCCGGGCAGCTGCTCGTCCGGCTCGACGAGGTCACGGGACCGGCCGCCGCGTTCGCGGCCGTCTTGCTGCACAACCATTTCCCGCGCCGGCTGACGGTCGTGACCGGCGAGGAGCGGCACACCGCCACGGTGACGGTGCTCAGTCCAGCCGGGCCAGCCGGGCTTCGGCCTCGACGCTCAGCTCGGTGAGCCCGCGGTCGCGGAAGATCCCGAGCGCTTCGGTGAGATACGTGCGAGCGTGCTCACTGTCCACTTCGGACAACTCGACGAGTGCTTCGCCGCGTTCCCTCGGCTTGCCCTGTTCGAGGACCCGGCGCAGCGCTGCCTCGTCACCCAGCTTGCGGCCGCGCCACAGGTCGACCTTCGTGAGGTTGTAGGGCTCGCCCGCCAGCCCGGCCGCCGCCACGTCCAGCAAGGACCGTGCTTCGTCGGGGGTGACAGCCTTGGCGAGGTGCAGGCAGGCCAGGGCACTCTGGCGTCTGGTGAGCTCGCGCGCGAGCAGACGATTGCGGCGGAGTTGGGCTTCGGCCCTGGCATCGCCGTTCGCGAGATATGCCAGCCCGAGGGATTCGACCGCCGTCGCCATGGCTTCCTTGCTGCCGGACCGGATCGCGGCCTGCTGCGCCCTGGTCAGCACCTCGATCGCCCGATCAGCCGCGCCGCGCTGCAGGTGCGCGAACCCCAGCTGGCAGCCGAGCACCGCCTCGGCGAGGTCGTCGCCCCGCTCCTTCGCGGCCGCGATACCGCGCTCGCCGACCGTCACCATGTCCCCGGTGTGCCCGCCGTGCTCGTAGTACGGCCACAACGCGATCGCGAACTGGCAGACCTGTTCGAACTGGCCCTGCCGATACGCTTCCTCGACGGCGGCGCTCAGGTTCGCGGACTCGGCGTCCAGCCATTGTTCGGCGGCGAAGTCCTGGCCCGAGACCCGCAGTGCGGGCAGCAACTTCTCGTGCCAGATCCGGTTCGGGTTCAGCATCATCGCGGTCGCGACGGTTTTGCCGAGGTAGTGCCCGAGGAACCGGCTGACCACCTGCTCCGGTTCGATCGCCTTCGTCCGCGCGTGCCGCCGGACCAGACCGGACATCAGGAACCGGCCGTCGCCTGTCTCCGTCACCAGCCTGGCTCGGGCCAGCTCCTCCAGCGCGTCGGCCACGTCGTCGCCCGGTTGCCGGATCGCCGCGGCGACGGCGTCCACCCCGACATCGGCCGGTCCGGGATGCACGCCGAGCGCTTGATAGCCGGCGCGGGCCGGCTCGCTCAGGCGTTCGTAGGCGGCGTCGAACACCACGGTCACGGAGAGGCTGCTGTCCTTGGACAGTTCGCGCAGGACCCGCTCGTCCTTGCGCAGCTTGTCGGCGAGGCGCGCGATCGGGCGATCCGACTCGGCGAGCATCGTGCCCACCACGCAGAGCGCGATCGTGGAGCCTTCGCACACCGCGATCAATTGGTCGATGGCAACGGGGTCCGCGTCGGCACGCTCGGCGCCGGCCAGGCGGCCGAGCAACTGGCGGGCCGCCGGTTCGGCCATCGGGTCGAGGTCGACCATCGTCGCCGTGGCGGAGGCGAGCAGGCCGCTCAACCGGCCGGCTTCGGTGACCAGTACGGCCGAATCGCCCGATCCGGGCAGCAGGCTACGCACCTGCGACGCGGTCAGCGCGTCGTCGATGACCAGGCCGACCCGTTTACCGTCGGTCCAGGACCGCCACCAGCTCGCCCGTCCGTCGAGGCTGTCCGGGATTTCGCCGGGCCCGTGGCCGACCGCCAGCAGCAGCTCACGCAGCGCGGCACGTTCGCGCTCGGGCCCGTCCGGACCGCTCGCGAGCCGGACGAAGAACTGGCCGTCGGGGTAGTTCTGCCGGCGCCGCTGCATCCAGACGTTCGCGAGCGTCGTGCGCCCGGACCCGGGTGCCCCGCGCACGATCGCGACGCGGGGTCCCGTCGAGCCCGAGAACCAGCTGTCGAGCTGGCCCAGCGGAGCTTCGTTGTTCGTGTAGTGCCGGGGCTCCGCGGGGACCTCGCAGCGGCCGTTGACCTGGTTCCGCACCCCGTCGCTCCCCCGTAACCGAGAACACGTCAACCCCGGACAGTACCGCGCCCCACCGCACCCCGTGCTGGTCCGAACAAACCAAACCACGCTGCCAGCGCAAGGAGCTCGCACCGCGGGGGTCCGGGGGCTCGGCCCCCGGGTGTGATGAGGACCACGGGAAAAGGCCCTCCGCGAAGCGGAGGGCCTTGAACAGGGTGGGCGAGGAGGGAGTTGAACCCTCACGTCCTTTCGGACACACGGACCTGAACCGTGCGCGTCTGCCATTCCGCCACTCGCCCGAGTGCGACAGCCAGGAAACTGTATCAGGGTGTGCGCAGGGGTTTTCTCGGGGTCCGTGTCGCGGGCCCCGAGAGCCGATAGGATCAGGTGCGAAAGCACATGTACGAAGGAGGCTACGAGACCCGGTGGGCCGCGTTGAACGGTTTGATCGACGCCTGGAAAGCCTGGTGGGGAACACCTTCGCGCGTATGTTCGGCGGCAATGTCGTCACCCAGGAGGTGGCGCAGGCCCTGGAGCGTGAGAGCGAGGATAACGTTCGTGAGCTGGCCGGCGGTAGGCTGCTGGCTCCGAACCACTATGTGGTGTCGTTGGGCCAGGCGGACCATGACCGCATGGCGGGCGACGAGCAGCGCGTCATCAGGGTGCTCACGGAAGCGGTGGGACAGCATCTCGCCGAGCACGGCTGGGACACCTATGGTGACGTCGTAGTCTCGCTCGAGCGCAACGAGGCGCTGCACACCGGACAATTCAAGATCCGTTCATCCGTCGATCCGGACGTCAGCGCGCGTGGCGGCCCGGGTCCAGGACGGCCAGCTCGACCCAGCAACGCAGGAGACCCAGCAATGAGCCAGCCCCCCGGCTACGGCCAATACGACCAGGGCGACCCGTACGGCCAGCAACAACAAGGCGGCCAGTACGGCTATGGACAGCAGGGACAACCCGGGTACGACCAGGGCGGCTACGGCGGCCAGCAGGGGTACGACCAGGGTGGTTACGGCCAGCAGCCCCAGGGCGGTTACGACCAGGGTGGTTACGGCGGCCAGCAGGGTGGTTACGACCAGGGTTACGGCCAGCAGCCCCAGGGCGGCGGCTACGACCAGGGCGGTTACGGCCAGCCTCAGGGCGGCTATGACCAGGGTGGTTACGGCCAGGGCGGCTACGGCGGCCAGCCCCAGCAGGGCGGCGGCTACGACCAAGGTGGCTACGGCGGCGGCCAGCCGGGCTACGAGCAGGGCTACGGCCAGCCGCAGCAGGGCGGCGGCTACGACCAGGGCGGTTACGCCGGCGGGCAGCCCCAGGGCGGCTACGCCCCGCCACAGCAGGGCGCGCCGGACCCGTACGCCCAGCAGGGCTACGCCCCGCCGGCGGTGCAGGGTGGCAACCGCCAGCTGGCGGCGACGCTGCAGCTCGACGACGGCTCGAACCGCACCTACTCGCTGAAGCAGGGCGGCAACGTCGTCGGTCGCGGCCAGGACGCGGACTTCCGCCTCCCGGACACCGGCGTCTCCCGCCGGCACCTGGAGATCACCTGGGACGGCCAGAGCGCGACGCTCGCCGACATCGGATCCACCAACGGCACCACGGTCAACGGCACGCCGGTGCAGACCTGGCAGCTGGCCGACGGCGACGTGATCAGGGTCGGCCACTCGTCACTGGTTTTCCGCACCCAGGGCTGAACGGGCAACAAGGCACCTGCCTGTTTCCGTTCGCCGAGCCGCTGAGAAGCTGGTATCCCGTGTCCCGCAGAATGACGTCGGCGGGGCACCGTGGCGCACCGGCGTCACGGGTGGGAGTACAGAAGGCGGGAGCTGACACAACAGGTGCCAGAGCTGGTCGTTCAACTCACCAGGGTGGGCTTTCTGATCCTGCTCTGGTTGTTCGTGCTGGCCGCACTCCGCGTGGTGCGGTCTGACCTGTACGCGGCCTCCGGGCTGAAGGTGGCCATCCCCGGCCTGCGCCGGGGCAAGGACAAGCAGCGCCCGAGGGGGTCGGGTAAAACACCCCGTCAGCTCATCGTGACGCACGGTGTGCTGGCCGGGACCCGGATCGCGCTGGACGGCCGCCCGATCACGATCGGGCGGGCCGACGACTCGACGCTCGTGCTGGACGATGACTACGCCTCGACCCGGCACGCACGCATTTCGCTGCGCGGCGCGGACTGGTACGTGGAAGATCTGGGATCCACAAACGGGACTTACCTCGACCGGGCTAAGGTCACTGCACCCCTCCGAGTTCCACTCGGTGTCCCCATCCGGATCGGCAAGACGGTGATCGAGCTTCGCCCATGACACTCGTTCTTCGCTACGCAGCCCGCAGCGACCGTGGCCTGGTGCGTTCGAGCAACCAGGACTCCGTGTACGCGGGACCGCGTCTACTCGCACTCGCCGACGGCATGGGCGGCCATGCCGCGGGTGAGGTCGCCAGCAAAGTCGTCATCGCGTCCCTTGCCTCGCTCGACGACGACGAGCCGGGCGACGATCTGCTGTCCCAGCTGAGAGAGGCGGTGTCGGGCGGCAACGCGGCGATCTCCGAGTTGGTGGCCAACGATCCCGATCTCGACGGGATGGGCACCACCCTGACCGCCATGCTGTTCTCCGGCTCGCGGCTGGGCATGGTGCACGTCGGCGATTCGCGCGCCTACCTGAACCGCAACGGTCAGTTCGCGCAGATCACCCGTGACGACAGCTTCGTCAACGAACTGCTCGAACAGGGCCGGATCACCGCCGACCAGGCCGCGACCCACCCGCAGCGCTCACTGCTGCTGAAAGCGCTTACCGGGCACGAGGTGGAACCGAGCCTGACCGTGCGCGAGGCGCGCGCCGGTGATCGCTACCTGCTCTGCTCGGACGGGCTGTCCGGCATGGTGAGCGACGAGACCCTCGCGGAGGCGATCCAGATCCCGGACCCGCAGGCCTGCGCGGACCGGATGATCGAGCTGGCGCTCAAGGGCGGCGGCACCGACAACGTCACGGTGATCGTGGCCGACGTGGTGGACGTCGACTTCGGCGAGGACGCCCCGATCGTCGGCGGCGCCGCCGGCGACGGCAGCGACGACTACAACCACCAGGGCGACTCCCCCGCGGCCCGCGCCCGCGCGCTCACCGCGCCCCCGCCGCCACCGCCGATGACCGAGCCGCCGGTGGACCCGAAGCTCAAGCGCCGCAAGCGCTGGCGCTGGTTCGTCGGCATCCTGCTGGTGCTCGTGCTGCTGGCCGCGGGCGGCATCGCGACGCGCTACTTCGTGCTCAGCCAGTACTACGTCGGCGAGGGCGCCGGCAACGAGGTCGCGGTCTTCCGCGGCGTGCCGGGCAGCATCCTCGGTATCCAGCTGCACCAGCAGGCCGAAGGCTCGTGCCCGCCGGGCAGTTCGCTGTGTGACGTGCTGACCGTGCCGCAGCTGCAGCAGGACGCGCAGAACGCCGTCCGCAACGGGGTCAAGAAGGACTCCCTGCAGGCCGCGCGCGACTACATCAACAACTTCCTGCGGTACAAGACGCTCAAGGACTGCTCGACGCAGACCACGACGACGACCCCGACGACCACACCGCCCGGCGAACCGCAGCAGAGCACCGCCCCGGCGGCGCCGGGCACCGGGCTCCCGGGCACCGACTGCCAGACGACGACCCCGCCGGGCGGCGGTGGTTGATGAGCCAGCCCGCGTCACCCGACTCCGCAGCCGCGATCTATCAGACCAACCCGCAGCGGGAGCTGCCGACGCGGCGAGGGACCGAGCTAGCCATGCTCGGGTTCGCAGCGTTGATCGTCACCTGCGCGTTCGTTCTGGTCCAGGCCAACCAGGAGCAGGAGCTCTCCTTCTCGATCATCTGGTACGGCTTGGCCTATCTCGCGCTGTTCGGGGTCGCACACCTGGCGGTCCGCCGCTGGGCGCCGTACGCGGATCCGCTGATCCTGCCCAGCGTCGCCCTGCTCAACGGCATCGGCCTGGTGATGATCTACCGGATCGACCTGGCGATGACGGAACGGGCGACCCAGAGCGGCAACGACTACACCTCGGCCGCGCCCAAGCAGGTCCTGTTCACCGCACTCGCGCTCGCGTTGTTCCTCGCGGTGCTGATCCTGGTCAAGGACCACCGCACGCTGACCCGGTACGGCTACACCTGCGGCCTGATCGGGCTGGTGGCGCTGGCGCTGCCGGCGATCCTGCCCGGTTCGCTGTCCGAGGTGAACGGCGCCAAGGTGTGGATCAAGCTGCCGTTCTTCTCGATCCAGCCCGGCGAGTTCGCGAAGATCCTGCTGACGATCTTCTTCGCCACCTTCCTGGTGGCCAAGCGCGACCTGTTCATGATCGCGGGCAAGAAGGTCTTCGGGGTCGAGCTGCCGCGCGCACGCGACCTCGGCCCGCTGCTCATCGCCGCCGCGGTCTGCCTGCTGGTCCTGGTGTTCGAGAAGGATCTGGGCACCTCGCTGCTGTTCTTCGCGATCGTGCTGGTGCTGATCTACATCGCCACCGAGCGCGCGATCTGGGTGGTCACCGGGCTCGCGTTCTTCGTCGTCGGCAGTGTCATCGCGTACAAGCTGTTCACGCACGTGCAGCAGCGGGTGGCGAACTGGATCGACCCGCTGGCCACCTACTACGACGCGGGCGGCGGCTACCAGATCGCGCAGGGCCTGTTCGGGCTGGGCACCGGCGGGGTCGGCGGCACCGGGCTCGGCGCTGGCCGGCCCGACATCGTGCCGGAGGCCAACACCGACTTCATCACCGCCGGGCTCGGCGAGGAGCTCGGCTTCGTCGGGCTGGCCGCGATCCTGATGGTGTACCTGATCCTGGCGACCCGCGGCATGCGCAGCGCGCTCGCCGTCCGCGACACGTTCGGCAAGCTGCTCGGCTGCGGCCTGTCCTTCTCGATCGTGATGCAGGTGTTCGTGATCGTCGGCGGGGTGACGAAGCTGATCCCGATGACGGGTATCACGACCCCGTTCCTGTCCTACGGTGGTTCGTCGTTGCTGGCCAACTACATCCTGGTGGCGCTGCTGCTGAGGATCTCCGACGCGGCCCGCCGGCCCACCGCCAAACCGCGCCCGAAGGCGCCGCAGCAGCAGGCTCCGCTGGCCGAAGCGCACACCGTGCTGGTGCGGCCGCCGAGTGCCGAACAGGGGGGTGCCGAATGAACAAGCCCATGCGGCGCGTCGGCATCGCCATGCTGGTCATGGTGGTGCTGTTGCTGGCCAACGTCACCTACATCCAGGTGGTCAAGGCCGACAGCTACCGCACCGACTCACGCAACCAGCGAGTGCTGCTCGACGAGTACGCCCGCCAGCGCGGCAGCCTGGTCTCGCAGTTCAACGGCCAGGTGCTGGCCGACGTGGTGCCGACGGACGACAAGCTGAAGTTCCAGCGCCGGTACCTCAACGGCCCGATGTACGCGCCGGTCACCGGCTACTACTCGTCGCGCTACGGCTCGGCCGGGCTCGAACGGTCCGAGGACGACATCCTCACCGGCTCCGACCCGCGGCTGTTCGTGCGGCGGCTGTCGGACATGGTCACCGGCCGGGATCCGCGCGGTGGCAACGTGCAGCTGACCATCAACCCGGCGGTCCAGCAGGCCGCGTACAACGCGATGATGGCCAAGGGTTACACCGGCGCGGTCGTCGCGATGAACCCGAAGACCGGCGAGATCCTCGCGATGGTCTCGACCCCGTCGTACGACCCGAACGCGCTGGCCTCGCACGACGGCACCGCGCAGGGCGACGCCTGGAAGACGTTCACGAACGACCCGAAGAACCCGATGCTGAACCGGGCGATCTCGGAGACCTACCCGCCGGGCTCGACGTTCAAGCTGGTGGTCGCGGCGGCGGAGCTGGAGAGCGGCGCAGCCCCGTCCACCCCGGTGAGCAACGCGCCGAACGTGCTGCTGCCCGGCACGAACACGACGCTGGAGAACTACGGCGGCGAGGTCTGCCCCGGCAACACGTTCGCCGACGCGCTCGCGCACTCGTGCAACGTCCCGTTCGCGACGTTCGCCGGCCAGCTGGGCGCGGACAAACTGCGCGAGACCGCGGCGAACTTCGGCATCGGCCAGACCGATCTGGTGATCCCGACGAAGGTCGTGCCGTCGAGCCTCGGCGCGCTGGACTCGACCGCCGCGCTGTACCAGAGCGGCATCGGGCAGCGCGACGTCCGGCTCACCCCGCTGCAGGACTGCCTGCTGTCCGCGACCGTCGCCAACGGCGGCATGGCGATGCGGCCGCAACTGGTGAAGAAGCTGCTCGCGCCGGACCTGTCCGACCTGGAGGGCTTCACGCCGGAGAAGCTCACGGGCACGCCGGCACTGTCGTCGTCGAACGCCCAGATCCTCAAGCAGATGATGGAAGCGTCGGAGGACAACACCAAGGGCGGCGGCAAGAAGGCGAACATCAAGATCGCCTCCAAGACGGGGACCGCCGAGCACGGCAGCGACCCGAAGAACACGCCGCCGCACGCGTGGTACACCGGGTTCGCGCCGGCCGACGACCCGCAGATCGCGGTCGCGGTGATCGTCGAGTCCGGTGGTAACCGTGGTCTGGAGGCCACCGGTGGCACCGTCGCCGCCGAGATCGGCCGGGCCGCGATCAACGCGCAGCTCGGGGGTGGGTAGCGAATGCTGTCCACGGGTCAGCTGGTGGCGGAGCGCTACCGTCTGGTCAGCCGGATCGCCGTCGGCGGGATGGGCGAGGTCTGGCAGGCCAGTGACACCCGGTTGGACCGCATCGTCGCGGTGAAGGTGCTCAAGGCGGAGCTGTCGGGTGACGCCGAGTTCCTGCACCGTTTCCGGACCGAGGCGCGGACGACGGCTTCGCTGAACCATCCCGGGATCGCCGCCGTGCACGATTACGGTGAAAGCGCCACTGGGGACGATTCGATCGCGTATCTGGTCATGGAGCTCGTCGAGGGCGAGCCACTGGCCGGCATCCTCGCGCGCGAAGGACGGCTGGCCGCGGACCGGGTGCTCGACATTCTCGAGCAGGCGGGCCGGGCGCTGCAGGCCGCGCACGAACGTGGTCTGGTGCACCGCGACATCAAGCCCGGCAACATCCTCGTCACGCCCACCAACACGGTCAAGATCACCGACTTCGGCATCGCGAAGGCGGCGCACGCCGCCCCGGTGACCAGGTCGGGCATGGTCATGGGCACGGCCCACTACATCGCGCCGGAACAGGCGCTCGGTCACGACGCCGAGCCGGCCAGCGACGTGTACTCGCTCGCCGTCTGCGGTTACGAGTGCCTGACCGGGCACCGGCCGTTCCTGTCGGAGCATTCGGTCACGGTCGCCATGATGCACATCCGCGATCTGCCGCCACCGCTGCCGCCGGACGTGCCGCCGGGTGCGCGGGCGCTGGTCGAGGCGACACTGGTCAAGGATCCAAGGCAGCGCTACCGCACCGGCGGTGAGTTCGCGGCCGCCGTCGCCGCGGTCCGCGCGGGTCATCCGCTGCCGGCGCCCTCCGGTCTCGTGCAGTCCTATGTATCGAACCGGCCGGTCGGGCCGATTTCACATCCGGTGATGCAACCTGTGGCGCCCCCGATGGGTCATCCCAGTGGGGTGGTGCCGGTTTCGCCCCCGATGCCGCGGCGGCGGAACCTGACGGCGCTGTGGGTGGTTCTGGCCATCCTCGTCGTGGGGCTCGTCATCGCGGCGGCGCTGCTGCTGCCGCGGCTGCTCGACAAGCCGAACGCCCCGGCGCAGCCGGGCCACGTCGGCACCAGCGATCTGGTCCCGGGCCGGGACCAGACGCCTCCCACCGAACAGAAGACCTACGGGGCATGATGAGTACACCTTGGACGGAATGGACAGGCTTTCTCCGATGAGCGCACCCCGACTGCTCTCCAACCGCTATGAACTGGGCGACACGCTTGGCTACGGCGGCATGTCCGAGGTCCACCACGGCACCGACGTCCGCCTCGGGCGTGAGGTCGCGGTCAAGATCCTTCGTGCCGACCTGGCCAGGGACCCGCAGTTCCAGGAGCGCTTCCGCCGCGAGGCGCAGAACGCCGCGGCACTCAACCACCCGGCGATCGTCGCCGTCTACGACACGGGCGAGACCCAGACCGAGTACGGCCCGCTGCCCTACATCGTGATGGAGTACGTCAACGGCCGGACGTTGCGGGACATCGTCAAGACCGAAGGCCCGATGTCTCAGAAGCGGGCCATGGAGGTCATGGCCGACGTCTGCGCGGCGCTCGACTTCTCGCACCGGCACGGCATCGTGCACCGGGATGTCAAGCCGGCCAACATAATGATCACCAACCACGGCGCGGTCAAGGTGATGGACTTCGGTATCGCCCGCGCGATGCACGACGGCCAGGCCGCGATGACGCAGACAGCCGCGGTGATCGGTACCGCGCAGTACCTTTCGCCGGAACAGGCCCGCGGCGAGGGTGTGGACGCCCGGTCGGACGTGTACGCCGCCGGGTGCGTGGTGTACGAGCTGATCACCGGCGAGCCGCCGTTCACCGGTGATTCGCCGGTCGCGGTGGCGTACCAGCATGTCCGGGAGGACCCGAAGGCACCGTCGTCGGTGAACCCCGCGGTGTCCCCGGAACTGGACGCGATCGTGTTGAAGGCGCTGGCGAAGGGTCCGGCGAACCGGTACCAGTCGGCGGCCGAGATGCGCTCGGACATGGTGCGCGTGCTGTCCGGGCAGCGCCCGTCCGCGCCGATGGTGATGACCGCCGACGAGCGCACCCAGGTGATGAACGGTGGTGGCCCGCCCGGGCACGCGGCGGACTACGAGGAGTACAGCGACGGCTACGGCGACGAGAACCCGGCCGGCCGCCGGCGACGGCGCGCGTGGACGGCCGTGATCTTCACGGTGATCGGGCTGGCGCTGATCGCGTTCATCGCGTGGCTGGCCGGCGCGTTCGACAGCAAGCCCGCGACGGCGGCGGTGCCCGACGTGAAGGGGCAATCGCAGAACGTCGCGATGGATACCTTGCGGAACAAGGGATTTACGAAGGTCACGCCCGTATCCGTGTCGTGCAAGCTGCAGGAGAACGGAACGTCGGCGTGCACCCCTGACCAGATCGGCCAGGCCCTGAAAACGGACCCGGCCGCCGGCGCCACGGTGGTCACGTCGACCGAGATCAAGCTGAGCGTCGGGGCCGCGCCGGCAAAGGTGACTGTGCCGGATCTGAGCGGCAAGAGCCAGGACGAGGCGAAGGCGGCGCTGCAGGGCGTCGGGCTGTATCTCGACCCGAACGTGCTGCAGGTCGATGTGACCGACTCGAACCAGTACGGCAAGGTGATCAAGCAGAGCGTCGGGGCGAACACCACGGCCGACGAGGGCACCACGGTGACGATCACCGTCGGCAAGACGAAGAACATGGTCGACATCACCGACTACACCGGTCAGCAGGCCAGTGTCGCGGAGTCCCAGCTGAGGTCGGTCGGGTTCAACGTGTCGAAGCAGTCCCAGGCGTCGGACAAGCCGCAGGGCACGGTCGTCAACCAGAAGCCGAACGCCGGCCAGGCGCCCGAAGGCAGCACGGTGGTGCTGTTCGTGTCGGACGGTTCGCAGCAGCAGATCGCGATGCCGGATCTGACCGGGCTGAACCAGAACGAGGCGATGGCGAAGCTCCAGCAGGCGGGCTGGGACGGTCAGGTGAACTACCAGGCGGACCGGATCAACGATCGGGACAAGGAAGGCCTGGTGACGCGCACCGCGCCGACCGCGGGCACGCAGATCGCGAAGAACCAGCAGATCACGGTGTTCATCGGCGAGACAAGCGGCCCCGGTGGTGGCGGTACCAGCACCAGCACCACGTCGACCCCGACGTCCACCAGCCGCGGCGGCGGCATCTTCCCACCCGGCGGCCAGCCGGGTAACGGCGGCTGATCGGTTTGTGTTCTTGGTGAGGCCAGGTTCCCTTCGGGGACCTGGCCTCACTGCTGTCCGGAATCCGCGACTGAGTCAGGTGCGGCGGTCGAAGACGACAGCGACGGCCACCGCGCTGAGGGTCAGGAGCACGGCTGACACCACGGCGCCGACGAGGACCGGGACGGTCGCCGGGTGGCCGGAGGACATTGCACGCAGCATGGGGTTCAGGAGCGGGATCCACCGCACCAGCAGCACCACGACGAGGGCCGCCAGCGCGGTCAGCACCGTGTAGCCGATCCGCGGGACCAGCAGCCGCGAGCAGGGCAGGCCGATGGCGATACCCACGCACACCGTCGCCAGGTGGGCGAGCACGCCGAGACCCAGGGTGCCCGCCGCGTATCCGCCGTGCCGGGCCAGGGACCATCCCAGCGAAATCACCGTCAGCACCGCGCAGCACGACAACACCGAAGACACCACGCCGCCGACCAGTTTCCACAATCGCCGCGCGTGCACGCGGGTGATCAGCCGCTGGACCGGGTCCTCGGCGTCGACCAGCGCGATCGTCAGCCAGCACGACACCACGGTCAGCGCGCCGGCGCTCACCGCGAGTTCGGGCACAACCGGCGCGTCCGGGTCGGTGTACAGGATCGCGAGCAGCACGGCGAAAGCGAACGACGGCGGCAGCCATCGCTGCGAATGCGCGAGCAGCGCCAGCTGGTACCGGATCATCGCGCCACCGCCAGCACAGACCAGCCGCGCTGCAACGCGTCGAGCAGCACCTTGTCGGCCCGCTCGGTCGGGACCGCCAGCTCGACCTGGTCACCGTCCCGTGCCACCGCTTCCGGCCACGGCACGTCTCCGTTGCCACGCAACAGGATTCGCACGGTCGGCGTCGACTCCCGCAGGACCCCGCCACCGATCCGCAGGACCCGCGAAGCATGCCGCTGGGCGAGTCCCTCATCGTGCGCGGTGAAGACCACGCTCGCGCCGCGCTCCCGGGTTTCCGCGATCAGCTCGCCGAGCACGCCGTGCGCGGCCGGGTCCAGGCCGGACCACGGTTCGTCGAGCACCAGCAGTTCCGGGTCCGTCAGCAGCGCCTGCGCGAGACCGACCTTCTGCGCATTGCCCTTCGACAGCTGCTTGATGGGTGCGCGCGGACCGCCGGCCAGGGCCAGCCGCTCCAGCAGCGCCGCCGCGCGGGTGTCCACATCGGACACCCGGCTGATCCGGCCCAGGTTGCGCAGGTACGCGAGCGCGCTCATCCGGGTCGACGCGGGGAAACGGTCCGGCATGTACCCGATCGACGGCGTGCCCGCGATCGTGCCGAACGATGGCCGTGACACCCGCGCGAGGATCCGCAGCAGCGTCGACTTCCCGGACCCGTTCGTGCCCACGATGCCGATCACCGCACCGCGCGGGACTTCCAGATCGATCCCGGTCAGCACGAGGCTGTCCCGGCCGTAGCGCTTACCGACTCCGCCGAGCCGGATCAGCGCGGTCACGCAACCGCGGCCTTCTGCAACGCCTCGACCTGGCGTACCAGATCATCCACAATGGACTCTTCGACCGGGTGCCCGGCCGCGGCCAGCCAGTTCGCCAGCATCCGGTGCCCGCGCTCGGTCAGCACCGACTCCGGGTGGAACTGCACGCCTTCGACCGGCAGCTCCCGGTGCCGCATCCCCATCACGACGCCGGATTCGGTGCGCGCGGTGACCTCGAACTCGGCCGGGATCGTCTCGGGCAGCACCGTCAGCGAGTGGTAGCGGGTCGCGGTGAACGGGTCGGGCAGCCCGGCCAGCACGCCGTGACCCTCGTGGCGCACCTGAGAAGTCTTGCCGTGCAACAACTCCGGCGCCCGGTCGACCGTCGCCCCCCAGGCCACGCCGATCGCCTGGTGCCCGAGGCACACCCCGAGCAGCGGCGTTTCCGTGTCGGCACAGCGGCGGACGACGTCGATGCTCTGCCCCGCACGCTCCGGCGTGCCCGGCCCCGGCGAGACCAGCACCCCGTCGAACTCCGCGACGCGATCGAGATCGACGACGTCGTTGCGCCACACCGTGCAGTCGGCGCCGAGCTGCGCCAGGTACTGCACGAGGTTGTAGACGAAGCTGTCGTAATTGTCGACCACCAGCACGCGCATGGCGCCAAGACTACCTATCCCAGGGCATGGACCGTACGGCAGATCACAGTGCCGGTTAGGGTCACCTTACTTTACCGTCGAAGAGTGAGCCGATCCCTCCGTGTCGCGATCGTGGGCGCCGGTCCTGCCGGCATCTACGCCGCCGACCTCCTCGACAAGTCCGAAGCCGAGGTCAGCGTCGATCTCTTCGAACGCATGCCGGCTCCGTTCGGCCTGATCCGCTACGGCGTGGCACCCGACCACCCGCGCATCAAGGGCATCGTGACCGCGCTGCACAAGGTGCTCGACCGGCCCGGCATCCGGCTCCTCGGCAACATCGACTACGGCACCGACGTCAAGCTCGACGACCTGCGCGAGTTCTACGACGCGGTCGTCTTCGCGACCGGCGCGATGAGCGACCGCGCGCTCGACCTGCCCGGGATCGACCTGCCGGGCAACTTCGGCGCCGCGGACTTCGTGTCCTGGTACGACGGGCATCCCGACGTGCCGCGCACCTGGCCGCTGGAGGCGACCAGTGTCGCCGTGCTCGGCGTCGGAAACGTCGCCCTCGACGTGGCCCGCATCCTGGCCAAGACCGCCGATGAGCTGCTGACCACGGACATCCCGCCGAACGTCTACGAAGGTCTGAAGGCCAGCCCGGTCACCGATGTGCACGTGTTCGGCCGTCGCGGTCCGGCGCAGGCCAAGTTCACCCCGCTCGAGCTGCGGGAGCTGGACCACTCGCCGAACGTCGAGGTCATCGTCCACCCCGAGGACATCGAGTTCGACGACGGTTCGATGGCGGCCATCCGCGAGTCGAAGCAGGTCGACATGATCGTGAAAACCTTGCAGGAGTGGGCAATTCGCGACCAGGGCGACCGGCCGAAGCGGCTGCACCTGCACTTCTTCCACGCACCGGCCGAGATCCTCGGCGACGCCCGGGTCAGCGGGCTGCGCACGGAACGTACCGTGCTGACCGGTGACGGCAACGTCCGCGGCACCGGCGAATTCCACGACTGGAACGTCCAGGCCGTCTACCGCGCGGTCGGTTACCTGTCCTCGCCGCTGGCCGAAATCCCGTTCGAGCACGCGACCGGCACCGTGCCCAACGCGGGCGGCCGGGTGCTGGACATCGACGAGAACCAGCTGCCCGGCGTGTACGTGACGGGCTGGATCAAGCGCGGCCCGATCGGCCTGATCGGGCACACCAAGGGTGACGCGGCCGAGACGATCGCGAACCTGCTCGCCGACGCGGACTCGCTCGCGCGGCCGAAGCACGAGGACCCGGACGCGATCCTCGCTTTCCTTGCCGAGCGCGACATCCCGTTCACGACTTGGGACGGCTGGGGCCGGCTCGACGCGCACGAACGCGCACTCGGCGAGCCGCAGGGCCGCGAGCGGGTCAAGGTCGTCGAGCGCGACGAGATGGTGCGCGTCAGCCGCCGTTGACCGACACGTGGTTGAACGGCAGCAACGGGTCCGCCCAGGGGAAGACCACGAACAGCAGCAACGCGACCACCGCCGCGATCAGCACTGCCGCGAGCACCAGCTTCGCGGCCAGTGGTCCCGGCAGGTGGCGCCAGATCCAGCCGTACATCTACGCCTCCCCGATGGCCTGCAGCAGCTGGGCGTAGGTGGCGCCCGGCGTCTTCGGGAACTGGTTGGTCAGCACCGCGTGCACGATCAGCCGCTGCCGGTCGGAGAACTGCGGGTGGCAGGTCGTCAGCGTGAGCAGCGCGACCTGTTGGGCCGGGGCGAGCACATCTGTGGTGTGGTGCGGCACCGGAGCGACCACGTCGCCTTGCGTGGGATAGACGATCTCGCGACCGGTGGTCTGGCCGTACGGTCCGCCGTCCGGCGCGTTCGTTCGCAGCGTTCCGACCTTCGCGCACTGCGGCTGCTTTCCCTTGCCGGAAGCCCAGTTCGCGGTCTCGTCGGCATGTGGCAGCACGCGGTACACGAAGAAGTCGGTCTGGGTCTCGACGACGATCGCGTCGCACGAGTTCAGCAGGTCGAGGTCGTTGAACGGGGCGCCCTTGCCGACCCGGTGCCCGGCGATCGAGAAGTTGCCGGGCTCACCCGGCAGCGCGGTGCCCTTGTAGTGCCCGGGACCGACTTCGAGCGCGGCCGCGTCGGTGCCCTCCTGGATCGTGAAGTGGTAGTCCGCGCCGAAGCTGGGGATGTACAGCTTGGCGAACGCCTTGCCGTCGATCAGCTCGGGATGCAGCTCGCGGCCGGGATCCTGGGACCAGTCGTGGTCCAGGTCGGCGGATGCGGTGGCTTGCTTCTGCGCGGAGAAGATGTCCGTCACGTACAGCTCGTAGACGACGAACAGCAACACGACGAGACCAGCGGTGATCAGTAGTTCCCCGACCGTCCGGACCGCCTTCGCGCCGGGCCCGGGCGATGACTTTCGTGGTGGTGCGTCCAGGATCGCCACGCGCGCTCCTCTCGAGTGCCCGCTTACGTTAACGTGTGATGCCAGAGGTGGGTGCGCGCAGGGAGCCGCGCATCGCCGGCGAGTCACCGATCACGCGAGGTTCCGATGCCGAAGTCCAAGGTCCGCAAGAAGACGGCGTACACCCCGCCCGCCGATCGGCGTACACCGGTCAAGGTGCGCGCCGCCGGGCCGTCGCACCCGATCTACAAAGTCGTCATGTTCGGCTTGATGCTGGTCGGGCTCGCCTGGTTGGTGGTCAACTACATCGCGGGCGACAAGATCCCGTTCATGGCGGATCTGGGGAACTGGAACTTCGCGATCGGTTTCGCGCTCATGATCTCCGGCCTGCTGATGACGATGCGCTGGCGGTAGTTCGACGAAAGTTCACCGGATTACCCTGAACAGCCGATTGACAGCGAATTACACCGGTGTGACTCATCCCCATTGTGGATAACTCCTGTGGATAACTCGGCGAGCTGGGCTCCCCGACCGGCGCTCGTCGCCGTCGGTCTGATAGGCGCGCTCGTGGCGCTCGCCGGCGCCTTCCTCTACGACGACCGGACGGGCGAGGTGCTGTTCGCCGTCGCGGCCGTCGTGCTCGCCGCGCTGTCCGCGCACGGGCTCCTCGTCCGGCCGCGGCTGGCCGCCGACGCCGACGGCGTGCGGGTCCGCACGATGCACGGTGAGCAGCGATTCAGCTGGCCGGAGGCGGCCCTCTCGGTGCGCAGCAACAAGCGGCTCGGCCGGGAGAGCCGGACGCTGGAGATCTCCGCCGGTGACCAGCTGTTCGTCTTCGGCTGGCTGGAACTGGGCGCCGATCCGGTCGATGTGCTCGACGTGCTCAGCGCGCTACGACGGTGAGCACATCTGCGCGCCGGAGCCGCTGCAGGCCACGCTCGCCAGCTGCGCGTCGCGGTAGAAGTACAGCGCGACCAGCGCGACCGTCAGCAAGGCCAGCGCGCTGACCTGCCAGGTGACGCGGTTCTTTGCCGGGGCGTACACCAGCGCCGCCGTCCCGAGCGCGCCGACGACCAGCCCGCCGAGGTGCCCGAACAGCGAGATGTTCGGCAGTGTCACGGTGATGATCAGGTTGAGCACGATGGTGCCGATCGCGGGCACCGGGTTGAGCTTCAGCCGCAGCACGGCGACCAGGACGCCACCGAGCAGGCCGTAGATCGCCCCGGAGGCACCGGCAGTCGTCCCGTTCTCGGCACTGAACAGGAAGACCATGGTGCCGCCGCCCAGCAGCGAGACCGCGTAGAGCGCGACGAACCGGCCTTTGCCGAGCAGCACTTCCATCTCGCGGCCGATGATCCACAGCGAGAACATGTTGATCGCGAGGTGGACCGGCCCGTAGTGCAGGAAGCCGGACGTGACCAGGCGCCACCACTCCCCACCCGCGACGGCCCGCGGCCACAGCACCCAGGCACCGAACAGGTCCGAAACCTGGTTGTTCCACGGGCTCTGAGCCTCGATCGCGGTGATCGCGTAGATCAGCACGTTGAGCGCGATCAGGACCGGCGTCACCACCAGGCGGTCGGACACCCGCGCGCCCGCGATGGTGCGCGAGCCGTATCCAGCGGGCTGGGGCTGCCGGCGCCGCACCGTGTCCTGCCGGCGACCGGCCTGCACACAGTCGATGCACTGTGCGCCCACGGCTGCCTCACGCAGGCAGTCGGGGCAGGCAGGCCGGCCGCAGCGGGTACAGCTGAGCCCGGTCTGACGGTTCGGATGCCACCAGCAGCCGGGCATGGCCGTCGATGGTGTCTGGGACGGTGGAGGCTGGCTCACGATGCCTCCAAGGTACCCGGGAGCCGTCTGCTAACGCTCGATGTCGATCTTCTCGATGACCACGTCGTCGAGCGGCCGGTCGGCCACGCCCGTCGCGGTGTTCGCGATCTGGTCGACGACGTTGCGCGACTCCTGGTCGGCGACCTCACCGAAGATCGTGTGCTTGAAGTTCAGGTGGGTCGTCGGCGAGACGGTGATGAAGAACTGCGAACCGTTGGTGCCCGGCCCCGCGTTGGCCATCGCGAGCAGGTACGGACGGTTGAACTGCAGCTCCGGGTGGAACTCGTCGTCGAAGCGGTAGCCAGGGCCGCCGCGCCCGGTGCCGGTCGGGTCCCCGCCCTGGATCATGAAGCCGGAGATGACCCGGTGGAAAACCGACCCATCGTAGAACGGTCCCGACTTGTCGCCCTTCGCGTTCGCCTGCGTGTACTCTTTCGTGCCTTCGGCGAGGCCCACGAAGTTCGCCACGGTTTTCGGCGCGTGATCAGGGAAGAGGTTGACGCTGATGTCGCCATGGTTGGTGTGCAGCACGGCCTTGGCCTTCGCACCAACGAGGGATTGATTGCTGTCAGTCACGCTCTTCATCGTGCCATCCGCAGCGGGATCCGCCGGAAACGGGCAGGATAGTGACGGGGAAACAACGAAAAGACCAACGATTGACGAGGTGAAGGCCATGACCCGAGCCCAAGACTCGGTCGGTGAGCCGGTCAAGTCCGGCTTACGGGGCCTGCGTAGCCGCGCCGTGGAGGCGGGCAAGGCGGCCGAGCAACTGCTTGCCGAGAACACCGAAGAAGTGCGCAAGGAGGCGGTCAAGCGAGGCCGCAAGGCACGCAACGATCTCGCCAAGAAGTCCGGCAAGACTCGCAAGGAGCTGGCGAAGGCGCGCGCGGAGGCACGCAAGGAAGCGGCCGCCCGGCTCGCCGAGATGCGCAAGCCCGGCCGCAAGGCGCGCAAGGCCGCCGTGAAGGCCGCGAAGTCGGCAGGCGAGTCCAAGCGCAAGGCCAAGCGCGACTTCAAGGCGGCGAAGAAGGAGTTCCGGGCGGCACTCGCCGAGGCCAAGGTCGCCGCGAAGGGTGAGCGCAAGCGCCGCCGCTGGCCGTGGCTGCTCGGGATCGGACTGGTCGCCGCCGGTGCGGCGTACGCGCTGCGCCCCAAGCAGCAGCCGCCGGTCGCGACGGAACCGCCGCACGCCACACCGGCGCCCGCGGATCCGAAGCACGCCGCGAACGGTCAGACCGCGACGCCTTCCACCGCACAGAAGCAGAACTGAACAACGCCGTCGAGGCCGCCTCCGGGAGTTCCCGAAGGCGGCCTCACGGGTTGTCCGCCACTCAGGCGGTGTGCTTGTCGATCAGCTGGCCCAGCCGGGGAAGGGCTTCCTCGACGTTCTTCTTGCCATTCGGGCGCAGCTTCGAGTAGATCTTCTTGATGCTGTCCCGGCTGCTCCGGTCGGCACGAGCGTCGGTGACGCCGAGCAGCGCGTCGGACGCCTCGTCGCCCCGGCCCGACAGGTACGCGCCGAAGTCGCCGCCGCCCTTGCCCTTGAAGTCCGCGTAGAACGGCTCGAGGGTCGCGGCGAAGTCGTCCAGCAGACTGTCGCAAGCGGAGCCGATGATGCCCGGCTTGATCTTCTTGACCGCCGCGAAACCAGTCTTGATCACGGCACCGGAAACGCCGCCCTTGTCCGAGACCTCTGCGTCGACCAGGGTTTCCAGGTCGGTCACGACGGAGGGACGCCTGCTGGAGTCGAGCAGGATTGCCTTGAGGGTGTCAGCCACGGGTGTCTGTCCTTCTTCACTTCGAGGTACACGGAATTACGCTGCGGCCCTTTGCGCGCCGATGGCGGCTGGTCCTCCCCGGCCACAGGTGGGGGTCAGCGTAGTACAGGTTCGAGTTGCGCCTTCAGCCGCTAGGCGTTAAAGGCCGAGGCCGGAAATTGTTTGCTTGGCAACGGTTCTGGCCTTGACCGTTTGCTTCTGGTTCGTGGTGACGACGATGGCCGTGCCGGCCTTGGCGACCGCGTACACCGCGCCCGCGTCGGTCGGCTCGTAGCCGCCCTGCCAGCCGGCGGGATCGGTCGCCGGGTTGCTGGTGGTCAGCGGAGCCGCCTTGTCCACCAGGGCTTTCGCGACGGCCGGATCGCCCACGTAAACCTGGACGGTCAACTGGAGTTTGCCGTTGAGTGCATAGAAGAAGCACGCGGGATGTGGTTTGTCGGAAGAAGTCTGGACCTTCGAAACATGCTGACCGTTGGCGTCCGCGACGAAGGACGTGTCGAGATACGGGCACGGCCCGGCGCCCGCCGGCTGCGGGTCGGGCGGCGGCTGTGCGGAAGCGGGCGGCGGCGCGCTGGGGCTCGGTGGCGGCGACGGTGCCTGCGCGGCGGGCTGCGGCGAACAGCCGGCCAGCACGGCGAAGGTCGCGAGCAGGAGCACGATTCGGCGCATAGTGCCGATAGTGAAGCACAGCAATTCGCATGGACAAACAGTCTGATAGTTTTACATAATGTCTGAGTGAACCTCGACGACATCCGCGCGGCGGCCGCCCGGCTCGCCGGACACGCACACCGCACGCCGATCCACACCTCCCGCACCCTCGATGCCCGCACCGGCGCCAAAGTTCTGCTCAAATGCGAGAACTTCCAGCGCATGGGCGCCTTCAAGTTCCGCGGTGCGTACAACGCGCTCTCCCGGCTGCCCGCGGATGTGCTGGCCCGCGGCGTGTGCGCCTATTCGTCGGGAAATCACGCACAAGCGGTCGCGTTGTCCGCGTCGCTGCTGGGCACGAAAGCGGCGATCCTGATGCCCGAGGACGCACCACAGTCCAAAGTGGACGCGGTGATCGGGTACGACGCCGAGGTCCACCGGTTCGACCGCTACCACGCGGACCGCACCGTGCTGACCGAAGAACTCGCGGCACGGCAAGGGTTTGTGGTGATCCCCCCGTTCGAGCACCCGGACATCATGGCCGGTCAGGGCACGGCCGCACTCGAACTGCTGGAGGACGCGGGCGCGGTGGACGTGCTGCTCGCGCCGTTGGGCGGCGGCGGTTTGATGGCGGGCACGGCCGTCGCGGCGACGTCGTTGCACCCCGGTATCCAACTGGTCGGGGTGGAACCGGCGGCGGGAAATGACCACCAGCGTTCGTTCGCGGAAGGCAAGCGGGTACGGATCGAGGTGCCGCGCACGATCGCGGATGGCCTCGCGGTGAACGAGCCGGGCGAGCTGACCTTCGCGATCAACAGCAAGCTCGTGTCGGACGTCGTGACGGTGACCGACGACGAAATCCGGGACGCGATGCGGTTTCTGTTCGACCGGATGAAACTCGTCGTCGAGCCGAGCGGGGCCACGGTCGTCGCCGCGCTGTTGACCGGAAAGATCGCCGTGACCGGCAAGCGGATCGGCGCGATCATCTCCGGCGGCAACGTGTCCGCGGACCGGTTCCGGGAACTACTCGCTTAGAAGGAGTCGGGCGGCGGCACGGGTGCGCGCATGCCATCGGTATCAGTGAGCGGCTTCGCCTTGCCGTAGAAGGATTTCAGTTCAGCACCGGCCAGGCACCGGGCCGGGAACGCGGCGGACGCGGCCCGGCCCGTGATGGCCTGCACCGGAAGCTCGGCGGCCGACGCCGCGAGGACGACATTCCCGAACCGCCGCCCGCGCAACACACCTGGTTCGGCGAGCAGCAGAGCGTCCGGGAACACCGTCGAAACCGTGGCCGCGACCCGGCGCGTGAACATGAGGCCGGGGCCGTCGGCGACGTTGATGAGATAGGTGCCCGAAGGCCGGAGAATCCGCGCGATGTCGCGGGTGAATTCGAGTGTCGCGATTTCGCTCGGCATGCGGGCCTGCTTGAAGACGTCCGCGATCACGAGGTCGGCGCTGTCGTCGTGGCGAGTGGCGACACCGGCACGGCCGTCGGTGATCCGCACGCGCAGTTGCGGCACGCTGCGGAGATCGAGTTGTTCGCGGACCAGTTCGATGAGCGGTCCGTCCGCGTCGAACACCAGCTGCCGCGAGCCCGGCCGCTTCGCCGCGATATAGCGCGGCAGTGTGCAGCCTGCGCCACCGATGTGCAGTGCCTCCAACGGTTCCGTGCCGTCGTCGAGACAGTCGATGACGTCGCCCATCCGCCGCACGTACTCGAACTCGAGATGCGTCGGATCGTCGATGTCCACATAGGACTGCGCGATCCCGTCGACGCTGAGCAGCCAGCCACCGGGATGGTCGGCGTCGGCGAGCAGTTCCGCGGTGCCGAACCGCACGCGATACTCGCCGGGCATCGGGTTGGTCTGCCTGCGCCGCTTGTTCAAGCTCCGGTGGTCCCATCGGTCAGCTCGCGCAACAGATCGGCATGCCCGTTGTGCCGCGCGTACTCCTGGATCAGGTGCAGGTAAAGGAAACGCACCGAACAGGTCCCACCGTTGTGGGTGAACGTGTCGTCGAGTGTGGCACCGGCGAAAATCGTGTCGGCGATCCGGGATTCCTCGATCAGCCGCTCGTAGTCTTCCTGTGCTCTCGACGGATCCAGCTCGTCGAAATCGGTGTCCGTGCCCGGATGCAACCGGTCCACCGGCTCACCCGCGAAGCGCTCGCGGAGCCAGATGCGCTCGACCTTGGCCATGTGCCGGATCAAGCCCAGCAAGGAAAGCGTCGACGGCGGCACGGTCCGCCGGGCCAGCTCCTCGCCGGTCAGTCCCGCGCAGTTGGTGAGCAGAACGGCGCGATGCCACTCGAGATAGCCGGCGAGCATCGTGCGTTCGTCCGCCGCGGTCGATCCCCCGGCGAACTGGATCTCGGGCGCGGTCCAGGTCACCGTCGAATCCTAACCGGCGCTCGTCATCATCCGGTGCGCCAGCGCGCGCACGTGCTCGCGCAGGGCGTCCGGATATTCGATCACGAACGGCAGGTTCAGCCAGGCGAGCGCGGACGGGACCCAGTCCAGGCGCTCGGCCCGCAGCCGGACCCGCACCCACTCGTCGTCCTGTTCCTCGACGACCGCGACGCCCGCCGGGAGACGGGACCGAACCTGCTCCACCGTGCCCTGGACCCGTACGGACACTTCGTGCTGGTAGGGCACGTCGGCCAAGCCTGCCAGCACCCGCGCTCCCGGGTCGAAACCCTCGGGCACGTCGAACGAGCCTGGCACCATCGTCGCGTTTTCGATCCGGTCCAGCCGGAACGTGCGCACCTCGCCGCTGTCCGAGTCGGCGCCGGTCACGTACCAGCGCCCGGAGTGCGCGACGATTCCGTATGGGTGCACCGTTCGCTCGCTGCGCCGCCCGCGCCAGGCGGTATAAGCGATCGCGACCGGCCGGCGCTCGCGGGCGGCCTCGGCGAGGGTCAGCAGCACACCCGTCTCCGCGCTGATCACGGACCGGGCCGGTGCGGTGAAATCGGTCGTGGCCAGCAGCGCGTCGAGCCGGCGGCCGAGCGCCTCGGGCAGCACCCGGCGCACCTTCGCGGTCGCACTCTCCATCGCGGCGACGGAGGTCGTCACCAACCCGGCCCGCCGGCCGGCGACCAGGCCGAGCAGGACGGCGAGCGCCTCGTCGTCGGTGAGCATCAGCGGCGGCATCCGGTAGCCGGGGGCGAGCCGGTAGCCGCCGTAGCGGCCGCGGATCGAGCGGACCGGGATGTCCAGGTCGATCAGGTGGCCGGCGTAACGCCGGACGGTGCGTTCGTCCACGCCGAGCCGGTCGGCCAGTTCGGCGACGGTCCGGGTCCCGCCGGCTTGCAGGATCTCCAGCAGGGCGAGCACGCGAGCGGTCGGGCGGGTCATGCGGAAATTGTCGCGCGAATACCGGGCAGGTTCTGTCTGGTAACCCTTCTAGCGTGCCGGGCATGGCTACTTATGTACTGATTCCCGGATTCTGGCTCGGCGCGTGGGCCTGGCGCCCGGTGACAGCCGAGTTGCGCTCCCTCGGTCACGACGTGCACCCGCTCAGCCTGACCGGAATGGGCGAGCGGGCGCACCTGGCTCGTCCCGACACCGACGTGGAAACGCATGTCACGGACGTGCAGGAGTTGATTCGCTACGAGGAGCTGCACGATGTGGTGCTGGTCGGGCACAGCTACGCCGGTTCGGTGGTGATCCCGAGCGTCGCGGACCGGCTGCCGGACCGGATCTCCCGGCTGGTGTTCGTTGACAGCGGCCCGCTGCCGGACGGTATGTCGCAGCTGGAGTTCCTCCCGCCCGAGCAGCAGGCCCGCAACGCCGAACTGGTGGGGAACGGTTGGCAGCTGCCACCGCCGTCCTGGTCCGAGCTGCCCGGCGCGGAACGCCTGGAGCGGTTGTCGGTGCCGCAGCCGTGGGCGACCGCCACCACGCCGGTCCGGCTGACGGGTGCATGGGAGAAGCTGCCGCGGTTGCACGTGCTGTGCAGCTTCCCTGCGGCGCAGGCCCGGGCGATGGCCGCGACCGTCCCCGCCTTCCAGCACATGGCGAACGACGACTGGGACTATCGCGAGCTACTCGGCGGCTCGCACTGGCCGATGTTCGACCGGCCGGGCGAGCTGGCGGCGATCCTGCACGAGCTCAGCTGAGCACCTCGCGCAGCTTGCGGGCGAACGCCTCGGGCTGGCCGGCGTAACCGTGCTCGCCACCGAGGAAACCGCCGTGGTGACTGGGAAAGACGGTCACCTGCTGACCGAGTTGTGCGGCCGTGGCGACGGATGTGCGCCCAGTGAAGGTGTTCGCGGACTCCTCGCCGACTCCGATCACGACGCGGGTCGGCGCCGCGGTCAACGCGTCGACATCGGGGCGGTAGGCGGTGACGGCCAGGGACCGGTCGGACAGCAGCGGGTCGTCGCGGCTGCCGTCGTCGTCGGCCGGCAGCCCGAACTGGGCGGGATCGGGCGACGGCTGGGCGAAGTAGTCGTCGGTGAACTCGCCTTGCCAGGACGTCATCGCGATGAACGCCGCCATCCCGGCGCCCTGCCCTTTCGCCTGGTACGCCTCGCGGAACCCGGCCTGGGCGCGCTCGGCGGCCGCGGCGTCGGGCAGCACCGGAATGATCGGCGGCTCATGGGCGACGAGGGTGGCCACGTCGTGCGGGTAGGCCGCCACCAGCGCGAGCGCGGTCACCGCCCCGCCGCTGCTGGCGAACATCTCGACCGGCCCGGCGCCGAGCGCCTCGATCACCGCGTGCACGTCGCCCGCCTGGACCGTCGGAACAGCGTCGACCCGGCCGTCCTTGCGGATGCTGCGGCCGATCCCGCGCGGGTCGTAGGTGATCACCGTGCGGTCGGGAAGGTAAGAGGCCAGCGTGCCGAACCCCTCGGCGGCCATGGGCTGCCCGATCATGAACAGCGGCGGCCGGCCATCGGCGGTGGGCAGTGGGCCATGCACGTCGTACGCGATATCGACGTCGGCGGTCTCCAGGATGTGTGTCGTCATGTCACTGCAGACTCCTCCGCCGCCGAGAACTCATCGGTCACCGGAGCGATCCGCGCCGCGTCGGGACGCGCCGGCGTGTCCTGCGCAGCGGCGAACCGCTGAGCGCGTACTCTTCGCGCCATCTTCTTTTATGCATGTGTCCAGCGGACTCAACCAGAAACAAGATCATTATTTCGCAAGTGAATCTTGCAAAGGTGAGCATGCATACCATGACAAGATCGTCAAAAACTCTTCAGTTCGCCAATATTTTCGACGATCTGGACAGAGCCTTCTTTCCCAGGGCTGCTTCCTTGCCGGATCCAGAAATAACACTCGTGGACGCTCGCGCGATATTGCACGACAAAACGGAAAACAACTCGACGAAGAATGCGATCTGGCACAGCTTGGTTCAGCACACACGGGCGGATCCGGAGCAGTGGACACCAATGGCGATCTGGATGATGTTACCGAGCTTGCGCGCGATCGTACGACGGTTGCACCGCGCGTGGGCCACCGACATCCGGGACATCCAGTCCGATGCTCTCTGCGGTTTCATCGAAGCTCTGGGGCGACTAGACCCCGAGCAGGAACCTGGAAAGCGGCTGTGGTGGCAAACGTTCAGTTCTGCACGCAACGGATGCCAGCGAGCCGTTCGTGAACAGCCTGTCGACGATATCGAATCTGCTCTGCAGCGACAGGCCGAAGCGCACCCCGACCCGTTGTCTCCCGCTGAACTGGGTCGCCCCGAGGCGTCGGCGCGCGACTACAGCACTATCGAGGGCGAACGACTCGGCGCGCTCGCCGACAGACTCGGGCTCGCCGGGATGATTGAAAACTCGCAGGACCGCGCAGACATCTGGTCGATACTGGCCGGCGAAAGTGAGGACTCATGACCGAGCTGATCCCGATACGCCGATTGCCGGCGGCACCAACTCGGCCTCAGCATCGTGTGCCGGGCACAATGACCTTTCCCGAACTGTTCAAACTGCCAACGTCAGTCCCGCTGAGCCTGGCGGCCAAGGCTTTGGGAGTCCACGTCAACACCGCGTACAAACTCATTCGCGAGGGCACGTTTCCGTGCCCGGTCATGCGCGTCGGGGGACGTTACCGAGTGGCGACGAGGGCGCTACTGATCGCCTTGCACATCGACGAAATACCAATCCACCTAGAGGACGTCAACAACGGCGCTGATTTCGCCGGAGGTCGTACGAACACCAAGTAGCGTCCTTCGGGCGTGAATGACGCCCTCGTGTGGGAGGGCCGTGGTCAGGTCCTCCCACACGGATTTCGTCAGGTCTCCTGGGCCGGTTCGAAAAGGCTGAACGGAGTCCCCTGGTCGTCGTGGCAGTGCGCGATCCGGCCGACGCCGGGGACGGTTTGCACGTCCTCGCTGCGGCCGCCGAGTTCGTGGACGCGTTTGACCGACGCGTCGACGTCCTCGGTGGCGAAATAGACGCGAGGGTGGGTGAAGTCCTCCTCGCGGGGCGCGATCGCGCCGGTGGGACCGTTGTCGATCACGTGGTAGTCGCCGCCGAACTCGCTGGTGCTCCAGCCGAACAAGCCGCCGTAGAAGGTGCGGGCTTTGGTGGTGTCGGCGGCGGGCAGCTCGACCCAGCTGATGTCTCCAGGCATGTTCGGTCCCTTCGGTGATTCGTCGGTTGACGCACCAGAGGACGAACAGCCACCACCGTTCTCGACACGTTCAGCCGGCGGTTTTTCGCGCCAGCGCGGAACGGCCGGCGTCGAAGCTGTCCAGCGCCGCGCCGACCGCCGCCGCGACGGTGACTTCGTAGATCTCGTCCTCGGTATGCCCGGCAGCGGTGAGCCGCGCGATGTCGGCGTCGGTGATCTTGTACGAGGTGTCGCGGACACTCGTGACATAGGACTGCCACGGCTCGGAAACCGGACTGCCGTCGACAATCGCGGCGCGCAGGGGCGAGTCGTCCACCACGGCGTGGCGAATGTTCGCCACGACATCGCCGTGGTCGGTGGTCTTGCCTTCGGCGAGCAGGAATCCGGGGAACCGGTAGCCGAAGCGGTGCAGTGCGCGGGTGCCGCTCTCCAACTGTCCTTCGCGCAGAACGAAACCGAACGCGTTGGCCAGCCGGTTCACGATGTTCCACACCAGGTTGACCTGCAACGCTTCGACCAGCGCATGCTCGGGCAGGTCGGCGACGCCGCTCGTGTCGACGTGATCCGGCGTCAACGTGACCGTCTCGAGAAACCCGCTGACGGCGCGCAATTCCGGCCGTGCCGAGGCGGGATTCTCCGGGTCGACTTCACCATGGCCGGCGATCCGGGTCAGCTCCCTGTGCGAGTCGATGCAGAACGGGCACTGGTGCAGCCGCGCGGTGGACATCGCGAGGTACTCGCGTTCCCCGGCGGTCCAGTACGACGGCCCGCGCATCGCCGCGGCGGTGAGTTCCAGGAGGGGGCGAGTTAGGAAACCCGGCCGGTAGAGCAGCATCTTCACGATGTCGGGACTGTCCACACGCGACATACCCGATGTGAGGGCGAGGAACATCTTGGCGCGGCGGCGATGTCCGTGCTCGAGAATGGACAGTCTCATCGGGACTCCTGTACGTCGAGGTCATGCAGCCGGCCGGCGAGGAAACGCCGGTCGGCCGGGTTGGTGGCGAGCTCGTGTGCGCGCCGGTACGCCGTTGCTGCCTCCCCGACGCGGCCGAGCCGGCGCAGCAGATCCGCGCGAGCCGCGTGCAACAGGTGGTAGCGGTCGAGCCCGGTGATCCGGTCGATCAGCGCGAGACCGTCGTCCGGGGTGGTGGCCTCCGCCACGGCGACAGCGTGGTTCAACGCGACCACCGGTGACGGCGCCACCTCCAGCAGTTGGGCATAAAGGGCGGCGATGCTCGGCCAGTCGGTGTCGTGGACCGACGCGGCTTGGGCGTGCAGCGCGGCGATCCCGGCCTGCAGCTGGTACGGGCCTGGCCGGCCGAGGCGCAACGCCCGGTCGAGCAATCCGACGGCTTCGGCGATCTCGGCGTGATCCCAGCGGGAACGGTCCTGATGGTCCAGCAACACCACGTCGCCGGAAGCGTCGTAGCGGGCGGCGCTGCGCGAATCGTGCAGCAGCAACAACGCGACCAGGCCGAACGCCTCCGGCTCGTCGGGCATGAGGGTGGCGACCAGCTTGGCGAGCCTGATCGCTTCCCGGCGCAACGTGCGGTGTTCGGGCTGGTCATGGGCGGCGGTGTAGCCCTGGGTGAAGATCAGGTACAGCACTGCGAGCACGCCGGAAAGCCGCTCCGGCAGCAGGCGGTCGGCGGGCACCTCCAACGTGATGCCGGCGTCGCGGATCTTCCGTTTCGCGCGCACCAGGCGCTGTGCCAGCGTCGGCTCGCTGACCAGGAACATCCGGGCGATCTGGCCCGCGGTCAGGCCGGCCACCGCCTGCAGGGTCAGCGCGACCCGCGCGTCCTCGGCCAGGGCGGGATGGCAGCAGGTGAAGATCAGGCTCAGCCGCTCGTCACCCATGCCGAGCAGGCTGTCCTCGCCGATGTCCGTCATCGTCGTCACCGCCTCGGGCTGCCCGCCGAGCTGGGCGAGCTTCTCCTGACCGAGCCGGTTCCGCCGCAGCCGGTCGATCGCGCTGTTGCGGGCCGCGGTCAGCAGCCAGGCGACCGGATCGTCCGGCACCCGGCCGGTCCAATTGCGCAGTGCGAGCGCGCACGCGTCCTGCAGCGCGTCCTCGGCGAGCTCGAAATCGCCGAGGACGCGGATCAGGGCCGCGAGCATCCGGGCCCGGTGCTCGCGGTAGACCTGCTGCAGGACGGGCGCCGGGCTCATTCGCCAGTGGCCGCCAGGTCGGCCGGACGGTGGTCCAAGCCCGGCACCCCGGCGATCGGCCGCACCTCGATCGAGCCCACCTCGGCCATCGGACACAGCGCGGCGAGCTCGAGGGCCTCGTCCAGGTTGCGGCAGTCGAGGACGTAGGCGCCACCGAGGTGCTCGTGGGTTTCGGCGAACGGGCCGTCGGTGACCAGCGTCCGGCCGTCCCGGACGCTGACGGTCGTGGCGGTGTGCTCGGCCTGCAGCGGATGCCCCGACACGAACGCCCCGCGCCGCCGGCACTCGTCGGCGAACGCGTTCACCCTGGTCAGCGCCTCGGCGAAACCGGGATCACCCGGTTCGGGCCGGACGCAGTTGTAGATCAGCAGCATGTACTGCACGGGTCCTCCACTCATCCGCAACATGTCGGTCGGAGAGAATGACGAACAGGAAGACCGTAACTCGACAGCTACTCGGTGAGCTGCGCGCGCAGCGAGTCGACGTCCATCATGTACCACATGTGCTTGAATCGGCCGTCCTGGATTTCGTAGAACGCGGTCTCGGCGAAGGAGACGGTGGCTCCGGTGGGGGCCAGGCCGTTCCACTCCCGCACCGGTGTTCCGGTGTCCACGAGGCGGGCCGCGACATGACCACCGTCGACGAGGAGCTCCTGGATTTCCCACGACAGGTCCGGGACGGCGTCGGTGTGCCGGCGGAACTCGGCCACCATGTCGTCCCGGGCGACCGGGGTGCCGTTCATGATGACCTCGTCGTGCGCGAACTCGTGCATCCGGTCGAAGTCACGCTTGTTCGCCAGCTCCACGTACCGCAGGTAGAAGTCGCGCAGCTCGTCGGCAGTCATGGTCTTTTCTGTCGATTTCTCCATGCCTCGAGTCTCACCCCGCGCCGGCCGAAGCAAAATGGACCTGTCCAGCCTCGTACTGGCAGGGCGACCCTCTGGCCCTGACCTCGTGGTACCACTGGAAACGTGGCCTTGAACTCCCGGGAACTCGCCTGCAGTCTGCGCACCTGGCGCGACCGAGTCTCACCTGGTGAAGCGGGCCTGCCCGAGGGCGGCCGGCGGCGGGTGCTCGGCCTGCGCCGGCAGGAGGTTGCGCAGCTCGCGGGACTGTCGGTCGAGTACCTCGCCCGGCTGGAACAGGGGCGCGCCGGACATCCCTCGGCGTCCGTGCTGATGTCACTGGCCCGCGTCCTGCGACTGTCCGACCAGGAGCGCGCACATCTTTTCCGGCTCGCGGATCAGGCCGAGCCGCTGTCCGGGCAGATCAAGCGCCACATCACACCCAGCGTGCAGCGCATCCTGGACCGCCTCACCGACACCCCTGTCACGGTCGTCGACGCGTCCTGGCAGTGCGTCACCTCCAACGCGCTCGCCTACGCCTTGACCGGGGACACCTCAGCCCTGCCGCCGCGGGAACAGAACCTGGCGTGGACGACGTTCACCCACGCGCCCACCCGGTACCTGCGCACCGACGAGGAGGAGCGTCTCCTGCACTTGGAAGTGGTCGCCGACCTGCGGGAAGCGTGGGTGCGTTACCCGAAGGACACCCTGCTCCGCGAACTCATCGCGGAACTGCAGACGGTCAGTCCCGAATTCGCGAAACTGTGGGAGCAACGCGTGCCTCCTCAGCCCGCGCCGAGCAACAGGACGTTCCTGCACCCGGAAATCGGGCCCATCACCCTCGACTGCGATTTCCTGACGGTCCGCGACAGCGATCTGCGCCTGATCGTCTACACCGCCGCACCCGGTAGCGAAGCCGCTGGGCAACTCGACCTGCTCGCGACAATCGGCCTTCAACAGTTCAGCTAACGGCCGCCCGGCAACGCAAAAGGCTGCCGTATGCGGAATCGAACCCCTGACCTCCGCCTTGTAAAGGTGCGAACGCGATCCTGCGCTGACGCTGACCAGCGCACGCCGCGCGCCCGGTCAGCGGGTTGTGTCGCCCGCAATTCCCCGTGGTTTCCCGTTTACTCCCCCGGCGACGGGCACAAGCAGGCTGGAGCAGGAGGGGCAGTTCTCCTGCCGGGCTGCCAATCCCCGGCCTGTTCCAGCCTGGTGACTCTGTGACAGGAAACTAGTGTGGGGATTTGGTGTCACACCAGGGTAACTGGCCGCAGAGGGTGGGGCGGCGACGCGGGAGCTGATGGCGCATATGGCCACTCGACCGCCCGGGCTGCGCTGAGGTACCAGCGCGCATGATCGCTGATGCGATGAGTGAAACACCACGCTCGACGACGACGGCCGCAGGGCAAAGCCCGGAAACGTGCCCAGCGACGGGCGAGGGGCACGCAGGGGGCACGGCTGGCAACACGGCGGCCTGACACAACAAAGGCCAGGTCTGGAGGAAACCCCTCTGACCTGGCCTTTGTCATGTCCCTTTAGGTGTGGAGCTGAGGGGAATCGAACCCCTGACCCCCGCCTTGCAAAGGCGGTGCTCTACCAATTGAGCTACAGCCCCGGGACGCGGGCGGACCCGCGTGAGTTCAGTTGTTCTGGCCCGCGCCGGCGGCGTGCGCCGGGCTGGTGCCGTTCGTGGAAACGGCGCCGAACGGCCGATCGGTGGGGACGGTGACATCGCGCCACACATCGCCTCCGGCCTTGGCGTTCTTGCTGCGCTTGATGACGAACAGCACACCACCCGCGACGACCGCGAGCGCCAACAGCTTCTTCACCTGAGGCCCCTTTTCCACGTTTCGGCTGACTTCAAAATGCTACCGGACGCCACCGGCCAGGCTGACACCCCGTTCCACGTGGAACCAAGCTTGACCTTGACCGCGGGGCAAGCCGCACGGTGTCGGTATGAGGAGGGTGGATATGGGATTGCTGACCATCGGCGCCTTCGCGCGGGCCGCGCGGCTGTCACCGAAGGCGTTGCGGCTTTACGACGAACTCGGGTTGCTGCGACCGGTGTCCGTCGATCCCGTTTCCGGCTATCGCTTCTATTCGCCGGCACAGCTCGAACGGGCCCGGCTGGTTGCCTGGCTCCGGCGGATCGGCATGCCACTCGCGCGGATCAAGGTCGTATGCGGCCTCGAAAATGCCGGCGCCGCAACGGAAATCGCCGCGTACTGGCGCGAAGTCGAGGCGGACGTCCGGTCCCGGGCGAAGCTGGCTTCCTTCCTCATCGAACAATTGTCGAGAAAGGAAGAACCCATGTCGTCACTGACCATCCGCTACGCCGTTCGCGCCGACCGCGGTCTCGTCCGCGAGTCGAACCAGGACGTCGCGTACGCGGGTCCGCATTTGCTCGCCGTCGCCGACGGGTTCGGCGCCACGTCCGAAGCGCGATCGGCCAGCTCGGTCGCGATCGACGCACTCACACCGCTGGACACGACCATCCCGGCGGGCGAACTGCTCAATGCGCTGTCCGACGCCGTCGACAACGCCGGCACGGCCGTGCGGTTTTGTCGCCGCGTGGGGCTTTGACCAACAAAGCGCGCTGCGGATGCGACACGGCTTCCACCGGAGTGAGCCGGCCGTCGTCGATCATCGACTGCCCAGCGTGTGGTCCTGGGTGATCTGGTTCTGCTTTCCGTCGCGCAACAGGTAAATCCGAGTATCACCGGTGTGCACGAGTTGCGTGACGCCGGGCCAGGCGACCGGTATCTGCTCTGTTCCGACGGCCTTTACACCGCCATCACTTTCGACGTTCTGCGCGACGTTATGACCACAATCGCCGATCCCGCGGACGCGGTACGCGAACTCGTCGACCGCGCGAACCGCAGCGGTGGCGCGGACAACGTCGCGTGTGTCGTCGCCCTCGTTGAGTGAGGTCAGGCGCGGATCGCCTGGATGTCCAGTTGGATTTCGACCGTCGAGCCGACCACGACGAGTCCCTTGGCGAGGGTTTGCTGCCAGTTGATGGTGAAGTCCTCGCGGTGCAGTTCGGTGGTGGCGCGGGCGCCGAGGCGGTCGCCGTTCCAGGTGCGCAGGCCGAGGTAACCGGCATCGAGGCGGACGCCGCGGCTTGCGCCGCGCAGGTTCAGGGTGCCGTCGAGGAACCAGCGGTCGCCGGCGGCGTGCTGGATGCGGTTGCTGAAGAAATGCAGCCGCGGGTAATGCTCGACGTCGAGGAAATCCGCGGAGCGCAGGTGCTCGTCACGCTGCGGTGCCGCCGTCTCGATGCTGGCGGCGTCGATGACCACCTCGACGGATGAGTCCTCGATCCGGTGACCGACGTTGATGGTGCCGCGGAAACTCGTGAACCGGCCGTGCACGCGCGACAACCCGATGTGCCGCGCCACGAACCGGATCGACGTGTGGTCCTGGTCGAGCACCCATTCGCCAGGCGCGGGCAACCGCAAACCGGTGTCGGGCTGCAGCATCAACTCGCCCAGTGCGGTGTGGTCACCGCTCACGACTTCGACGTTGTGCTCGGACTCGCGGTACCCGCCCGCACTGATCGACACGGCATACATACCTGATGCGGCGGTACTCACCACCAGACCGAAGTCATCCGCGGTCGCGTGCGTCACCCGCTGTGTCCGCCTGTGCCGCAACGCCATCTCGGCGCCGGCCAACGGCCGGCCGTTCTCGTCGCGTACTCGCGCACTCACCAACCCGGCACCGGCATCAAAACTTACCGGCTCCCCCTGCCGCCCATCCCGACGAAGCCGGCCGAACATCCCGTCGCTCTCCCATCGTTAGCCAATGCCAAAACGACACTAACCAACACCGAAAAAACAACGCCCATTCAAGTAAGTGAAATCACCCGATCATGACCCCCCGCACCCAAACAACCACACAAATGCTGGTCCCCACACACGCGCCCAGCGCTCGCCAAGGGTGAGGAGCAAGCACCGCGGGGGTCCGGGGGGTCGCCCCCCGGGAGAGATAAGGACACGGGGAAGGTGTCAAAAACACCGAACAGGTGGGCCCAGGAGGACTTGAACCTCCGACCTCTTCGTTATCAGCGAAGCGCTCTAACCGCCTGAGCTATGGGCCCCGGAACGAGGAAAAGACTACAGGATGCCTTCTACTCCCGTTCAGACAGGGTGACTTCGAGGCCGCCGGCGAGGTCGGCGGACACGTTGTAGATGAACGCGCTCACGGTGGCGAGTGCCGACAGCAGCACGATGTTGATCGCGCCGAGGATGGCGGCGATGCCGAACACGCGACCGGCGCTGATGAGTGGTGCGGCCGGGGAGTTGCCGCCGTCGCCGGAGACCAGGGACGAGTAGGTGCCGTTCAGCTTGTCCCACACGCCCATGCCGTCGAGCACGGTGTACAGCACGCCGACGGCGACCAGCCACACGAAGAACAGTGCGACGCCGAGCACCAGGGACAGCTTCAGCACCGACCACGGGTCGAACCGTTTGACCTGCAGGCTCGCCCGCCGGGGGCCGCGGCCGGGGCGGCGGAGCGCGCTCGGCGTTCCGCGGCCCTTGGTCGCGGCGCCCGGCACGCTCACGTTCTCCTGCCCCCTCAGCCCAGCTAGTGCGTCTTCACGCGTCTCGGCCGAGCCGCCGAACAGCCCGGCCGCCGCGCTGCCGGTGACGATCGTCGTCTGATCGGTCCCGGCTTTTTCCGAGTGAAGCACACTTTCCCCGGACTGGCTGCTCGGAAGCCACTGTGTCGGGCCTTCGGCCGTACCGTTGCCGTGGTCCTTGCTCAGCCGCTGCCAGGGCGGCGTCGCCTTGTCACCAGCGGCCGTGGGTGATTCCGAGTTTTCGGGCGAAGTCACTCAATAAATCCTTACGCTTCAGGCTGGTCGGCCTGTGCTCCGGTCTCGTCTCCGTTGCCTTCACCATTACCGACGTCTGAGGGCTCGTCGGCGTTGCGTGCCACCGCGAGGAGAGTAGTGCCCTCCCCGAGGTTGATCAGCCGCACACCCTTCGTCTGCCGACCGGTCTTGCGGACCTGCTCGGCCGCAGTGCGGATGACGCCGCCGTTGGAGGTGATGGCGTACAGCTCGTCGTCTTCGTCGACGATGAGCGCGCCCACCAGCCTGCCACGTTTGCGGTCATGCTGGATGGTCAGCACACCCTTGCCGCCGCGGCCCTGCACCGGGTAGTCCTCGATCGGCGTCCGCTTCGCGTACCCGCCGTCGGTCGCGACCAGCAGGAACTTGTCCGGCTTGACGACGTTCAGCGCGAGCAGTTCGTCGCCGTCGTTGAAGCGCATGCCGAGCACGCCGGAGGTGGCGCGGCCCATGGGCCGCAGCGCCTCGTCGGTGTCGTGGAACCGGATCGACTGCCCTTCCGCGGAGACCAGCAGCAGGTCGTCGTCGGGGCCGGCGAGCACGGCACCGACCAGTTCGTCACCTTCGCGCAGGTTGACCGCGATGAGACCGCCCGAGCGGTTCGAGTCGAAGTCGCTCAGTTTGGTCTTCTTGACCAAACCCTTGCGGGTGGCGAGCACCAGGTACGGCGCCACCTCGTAGTTCGGGATCTCGATGACCTGGGCGATCTCCTCGTCCGGCTGGAACGCCAGCAGGTTCGCGACGTGCTGGCCGCGCGCCGCGCGGTTCGCCTCGGGCAGTTCGTACGCCTTTGCCCGGTACACCCGGCCTTTGTTGGTGAAGAACAGGATCCAGTCGTGCGTGGAGCACACGAAGAAGTGCTGCACGATGTCGTCCTGCTTGAGCTGTGCGCCCTGCACACCCTTGCCGCCGCGTTTCTGCGAGCGGTACAGGTCGGTCTTCGTGCGCTTCGCGTAACCGGTGCGCGTGATGGTGACCACCACGTCCTCGACTGCGATCAGGTCCTCGACCGACACGTCGCCGTCGAACGGGATGATCTGGGTGCGCCGCTCGTCGCCGTACTTGTCGACGATCTCGGTCAGCTCTTCCTTGATGATCAGCCGCTGCCGCTCGGGCTTCTCCAGGATGTCCTTCAGATCGGCGATCTCGATCTCGATCTCGGCGAGCTCGTCGATGATCTTCTGGCGTTCCAGTGCGGCGAGCCGGCGCAGCTGCATGTCCAGGATCGCGGTCGCCTGGATCTCGTCGATCTCCAGCAGCTCGATCAGGCCGGTGCGCGCCACGTCGACGGTCGGCGACCGGCGGATCAGCGCGATCACCTCGTCCAGCATGTCCAGTGCCTTGACCAGACCACGCAGGATGTGGGCGCGTTCTTCCTTCTTGCGCAACCGGAACCGGGTGCGCCGGATGATCACTTCGATCTGGTGGTTGACGTAATGGCTGACCACCTGGTCGAGCCGCAGCGTCCGCGGCACCTGGTCGACCAGTGCCAGCATGTTGACGCCGAAGTTGTACTGCAGCTGGGTGTGCTTGTAGAGGTTGTTCAGCACGACCTTCGCGACCGCGTCCCGCTTGAGCGTGATCACGATCCGCATCCCGCGGCGGCTGTTGGACTCATCGGCGATGTCGGCGATCCCGGTGAGCTTGCCGTCGCGCACGAGCGCGGCGATGTTCTCCACCAGGTTGTCCGGGTTGACCTGGTACGGCAGCTCGGTGGCGATCAGGACCGTGCGGCCCTTGACGTCCTCGTCGACCTCGACGACCGCGCGCATCCGCACCGAACCGCGGCCGGTGCGGTAGGCCTCCTCGATCCCGGACGTGCCCAGGATCAGGCCCTTCGTCGGGAAGTCCGGGCCCTTGATGCGCATGAGCAGCGCGGCGAGCAGCTCCTCGTCGCTCGCCTCCGGATTGTCCAGCGCCCAGATGACACCCTCGGCGACCTCCCGCAGGTTGTGCGGCGGGATGTTGGTCGCCATCCCGACCGCGATCCCCGACGTGCCGTTGACCAGCAGGTTCGGGATCCGGGCCGGCAGGACGTCCGGTTCCTGGGTACGGCCGTCGTAGTTGTCGGAGAAGTCGACGGTGTCTTCTTCGATCTCGCGGAGCATCTCCATCGCGAGCGGGCCGAGCCGGCACTCGGTGTACCGCATGGCCGCCGCGGGGTCGTTACCCGGCGAACCGAAGTTGCCCTGGCCGTCGATGAGCGGGTAGCGCAACGACCACGGCTGCGCGAGCCGGACCAGCGCGTCGTAGATCGCCGAGTCACCGTGCGGGTGGTAGTTGCCCATGACGTCGCCGACGACACGCGAGCACTTGTTGTATCCGCGCTCCGGCCGGAAACCCGAGTCGTACATGGAGTACAACACGCGGCGGTGCACGGGCTTGAGGCCATCGCGCACGTCCGGCAGCGCCCGCGACACGATCACGCTCATCGCGTAGTCGATGTACGAGCGCTGCATCTCCTGCTGGATGTCGACCGGCTCGGTGCGGTCGTGATCCGGCGGCAAGGTTTCCGTCATGAGGTCCTTCTCAACTGGACAGTCCTAAGTGGAGGCTGCGGGTCAGACGTCGAGGAAACGAACGTCCTTGGCATTGCGGGTGATGAACGAGCGGCGCGCCTCCACGTCCTCACCCATCAGCACGGTGAACAGCTCGTCGGCCGCGGCGGCGTCGTCCAGCGTCACCTGCAACAGCAGCCGGTGCGCCGGGTCCATCGTCGTTTCCCACAGCTCTTCGGCGTTCATCTCACCGAGACCCTTGTAGCGCTGGATCGCGTCGTCCTTCGGCAGGCGGCGACCCGCCTCGGCACCGGCGGCGATCAGACCGTCGCGTTCCTTGTCGGAGTAGGCGTACTCCGGTTCCGCCCGCGGCCACTTGATCTTGTACAGCGGTGGCTGCGCGAGGTACACGTGACCGTGCTCGATGAGCTGCGGCATGAACCGGAACAGCAGCGTCAGCAACAAGGTGCGGATGTGCTGACCGTCCACATCGGCGTCGGCCATCAGCACGATCTTGTGGTAGCGCAGCTTCGACAGGTCGAACTCGTCGTGGATGCCGGTGCCCAGCGCGGTGATGAGCGACTGCACCTCGGTGTTCTTGAGCACCCGGTCGATCCGGGCCTTCTCCACGTTGATGATCTTGCCGCGGATCGGCAGGATCGCCTGGAACCGCGACTCGCGGCCTTCCTTGGCGGAACCGCCGGCGGAGTCACCCTCGACGATGTAGAGCTCGCACTCTTCCGGGTCCGTGGACTGGCAGTCCTTCAGCTTGCCCGGCAGGCCGCCGATCTCCAGCGCACCCTTGCGGCGCACCAGATCCCGCGCGCGCCGCGCGGCCATCCGCGCCTGCGCGCTGGCGACCGACTTGTTGATGATCGTCTTGGCCTCGGTGGGGTTGCGCTCGAACCAGTCGGCCAGCCATTCGTTCGTTTTGGTCTGTACGAACGACTTCGCCTCGCTGTTGCCCAGCTTGGTCTTGGTCTGGCCCTCGAACTGCGGCTCGGCCAGCTTGATCGACACGATCGCGGCGAGACCCTCGCGCACGTCCTCACCGGAGAGGTTCTCGTCCTTCTCCTTCAACAGCTTCTTGTCGCGCGCGTACGCGTTGACTACGCGGGTCACCGCGGCGCGGAAGCCTTCTTCGTGCGTACCGCCCTCGTGCGTGTTGATCGTGTTCGCGAACGTGTGCACCGACGGCGTGTAGGAGTTGTTCCACTGCATCGCGACCTCGACCTCGAGGCCGTCGCCTTTGGCGTCGAACGAGATGACGCTCGGGTGGATCGGATCCTTGCTGCCGTTGATGTGCTTGACGAAATCGACGAGCCCGCCCGGGTAGTGGAAGACCCGTTCCTTGACGCGGGCCTGCTGGCCGTCGACGTCGGTTTCGGCGTCCGCCTCGGAGACGCGCTCGTCGCGCAGGCTGATGTAGAGGCCCTTGTTCAGGAAGGCCATCTCCTGCAGGCGGCGCGCGACCGTCTCGGCGTTGTACGTCGTGGTCTCGAAGATGTCCGGGTCGGCCCAGAACGTGGTCGTCGTGCCGGTGCCGTCGGCGGGACCGACCTCGATCAGCTCGCCCGGCTCGGAGTGGTCGTAGTGCTGCCGCCAGGTCGTGCCGTCCCGGCGGACCTCCACGTCGAGTGCGGTGGACAGCGCGTTCACCACCGAGACGCCGACGCCGTGCAGACCGCCCGACACGGCGTAGCTCTCACTGTCGAACTTGCCACCGGCGTGCAGCACGGTGTGCACGATCTCCAGGGTGGACTTCTTGTGTACGGGGTGTTCCTCGACGGGGATGCCACGGCCGTTGTCCGCGACGCGCACACCGCCGTCGGCCAGCAGGGTCACGTCGACCCGGTCCGCGAATCCGGCCATCGCCTCGTCGACGGAGTTGTCCACGACTTCTTGGATAAGATGGTGGAGACCGCGCTCACCGGTCGAGCCGATGTACATACCGGGACGTTTCCGGACGGCTTCGAGTCCCTCGAGCACGGTGATGGAGGACGCGTTGTAGTCATTCTGCTTGGCTGCCACAGGCCTGCTTTCTCCTCAGTCTCACCTAGGGGACCCCGCTCCCTTGTACATTCTACTTGGCCACGTGCGCTCAGGTGCGGCAAGGACACCCCTGATTTCCTCACAGAGCGACGAACTCGAACCCGGATGAGTGCCGGGGTGGCTCTGCGTCATGCCGGTGCATCTCGGCGCGTTCAGATCTCAGCCGTAAGTGTCGCGGGGCCCTCGGCCGGGAACATGCCGCGCGCCCTTGCGCCAGCTCGGCGCGGTGGGTCCGTGGATGCGCATGCGCTTGACCACGCCGTGCCCGACGGCGGCGGCGATCTTGGTGAGCAGCTGGCCCTGCAGCAGGCGCAGCTGGGTGGCCCAAGCCGTCGAGCTGGCACGGACGGTGAGCTCGCCGTCCTTCAGCGCGACCGGCTGGGCGTGTTCCGCGACCTCTTCCCCGACCAGCCGGGCCCACTGGCCGAAGACCTGGCCATCGGCAAGACGCTGTGACCAGCCGCGATCCGTGGCGAGCCGCGACATCAGGCGGCCTAGCGGTTGCGGATCACGCGCGTCGGCTCCCGCGCCGGACCAGCGCCGGCGCCGGGGGTTCTGGCCGAACTGCCCTGCCGTACGCTTTCGGACGCCGGGCTCCACACCCCGCGCCTCGGCCTTCGCGCGGGCGGCGGCCAGAGCTTGCCGCGCCAGATCGCGGCCCGACCCGTTTGGCCCAGTTGTCGTGTCACTCTGTGTGCTGGATGGAGTCTGGCCGGCCGAGGGACCCCCTGCTCGTGTCCCGGCATCTGACTCATTTGGCCGCTTGATCACCCGCGGCGATGACGCGTTCACCGTGTTATCCACACTATCCACAGAGTTGTCCCCAGATCGGTGGGTAAATTGTGTGGCCCCGGTCACTCGTGGTGCTCGGGCCGAGCGTGCAGAGCCGTCCTCAGGCACTCCTGACCTCCCCATTCGAGACCGCGAAACGGGTGCCCGATAGCTCTTCGGGCACGTCCTCATCCACCGCGGCGGTGATCAACACCTGTTCGGCTGCGGCCGCCACCTCCGCGAGCCGCGCCCGGCGACGCCGGTCCAGCTCGGCGAACACGTCGTCCAGCAGCAGCACCGGTTCCCCGTTCTCACTGCGCAACAGCTCGTAGGAGCCGAGCCGCAACGAGAGCGCGAACGACCACGACTCGCCATGACTCGCATACCCCTTCGCGGGCGCATCGCCGAGCACCAACTCCAGCTCGTCGCGATGCGGGCCGACCAGGCTCACTCCCCGTTCGAGCTCGGCCTGCCGCGTTTCGCCCAGTGCTCGCACGAGGATATCCGCCAGCTTGTCGGGATCGGCGCGTTCCCCATCGGATTTTCCGTATCCGTCGGGAAGTTCGTCGCCGAGGCTCGACCGGTACGAGATGGTCGCCGGCTGCGAGTCCGGCGCGACTCCCATGTAGGCGGCCGAAGTATGCGGCGCGAGATCCGCGACGAGATCGAGCCGTCCCGCGAGCAGTTGCGCGCCGACCGTCGCGAGATGGTTGTCCCACACTTCGAGAGTCGAGAGCGCGTAAGGATCTTCGCGCGCGCCCTTTCTCTTGCCGGCCGTCTTCAGCAACGCGTTCCGTTGGCGCAGCACACGTTCGTAGTCCGAGCGCACACCCGCCCACCGCGGCGCGCGCAACACCAGCAACTCGTCGAGGAATCGCCTGCGCTCACCCGGATCTCCGCGCACCAACGCCAGATCCTCGGGCGCGAACAACACTGTGCGCAGAATCCCGAGGATGTCCCGCGGCTTGCCGACCGCGCCGCGGTTGACCCGTGCGCGGTTCGCCTTGCCCGGCGTGATTTCGAGTTCGATGGTCAGCTCGCGATCGTCGTTGACCACGGCCGCCCGGACCAGCGCACGCTCGCACCCGTGCCGGACGAGCGGCGCGTCGGTGGCGACCCGGTGCGAACCGAGCGTCGCCAGATAGCCGATCGCCTCCAGCAGGTTGGTCTTGCCCCGGCCGTTCGGGCCGACCAGCACGGTCGGCCCCGGCATCAACGGCAGGTCCGCGTGCTCCCATGAACGGAAGTCGGTGACCTGAAGATGACGGAGGTACAAGATTCGCCTACTGACCGACCTTCTTGACGGCGTGCCCGCCGAACTGGTTGCGCAGCGCGGCAACCGCGCGCATCGCCGCGGAATCCTTCTGCCGTGAGGAGAACCGGGCGAACAGCGCGGCCGAGATCACCGGCGCGGGCACGGCGTTGTTGATCGCCTCTTCCAGCGTCCACCGGCCCTCGCCCGAATCCTCGACGTAGCCCTCGAGATCGTCCAACTCCGGGTCCTCGTCCAGTGCGCGGACCAGCAGCTCGAGCAACCAGGACCGGACGACGGTGCCGCGCTGCCAGCCCTTGATCACGGCGGGCACGTCCTTGATCACATGCGCGGCTTCCATCAGCTCGAAGCCTTCGGCGTAAGCCTGCATGATCCCGTACTCGATGCCGTTGTGGATCATCTTCGCGTAGTGGCCGGCGCCGACCAGGCCCGCGTGCGAAAAACCGTCCTCGCGCGGACCTTCCGGACGGAGCGTGTCGAAGATCGGCATCGCGCGTGCGACATCTTCTTCCGCGCCACCGACCATCAGGCCGTAGCCGTTGTCCTTGCCCCACACGCCACCGGACACCCCGCAGTCGAGGTAACCGATCTTCTTCGCGGCGAGCGTTTCGGCGTTGCGCTTGTCGTCGGTGAACTTCGAGTTGCCGCCGTCGATCACGAGATCGCCCTCGGACAGCAGCTCGCCGAGCTCCGCCACGGTGTCCCGGGTCGGGCCGCCGGCCGGCACCATGATCCACACGATCCGCGGCGCCTCGAGCTTCGAGACCATGTCCGCCAGTGAAGAGGAATCGCTCACGGCTTCGTTGCGGTCGTAGCCGACCACCTCGTGCCCGGCGGTCCGCAACCGCTCGCGCATGTTGAAGCCCATCTTGCCGAGGCCGACGAGACCCAGCTGCACCATCGAAAATCCCCTTGTGTCGCGTGTTTCCGGTCAGCCCGGCAGGCGGACCGGCATCAACAAGTAGAGGTAACCAGGAACGACCTGGCCCTGCTCGTCCGCCGGCTTGATCAACGCCGGCCGGTTCGGGGTGGTGAACGTGAGTTCCGCGCGGTCGGCGTGCAGGGCGCCGAGACCGTCGACGAGGTAGCCCGGGTTGAACGCGATCGTCACGGGATCGCCTTCGTAGTCCACCGGCAGCTCTTCCTCGGCGCTGCCTTCGTCGTCGCCGCCCGCGGACAGCCGGAGCGTCCCGTCCGCGAACTCCAACCGGACCTGGGTGCCGCGCTCGGCGACGAGCGACACGCGCTTGATCGCCTCGGACAGCGGCGCGACGTCGATCACCGCGCGGGACGTGTGCTGCGCGGGCAGCAACTGGCGGTACGGCGGGAACTCCGCGTCGAGCAGCCGGGTGGTGGTGTAGCGGCCGGAACCGGCGAGGCCGAGCAGGCCCTCGCCGCTGGCGAGACTGATCGAGACCTTCGCGCCGCTCGTGCCGAGCGACTTGGCCGCTTCGGCGAGCGTGCGCGCCGGCACGAGGACGGCCGCGTCGTCGAGCCCGTCGGCCGGCTCCCAGGTGAACTCGCGCATCGCGAGCCGGAACCGGTCGGTGGCGACGAGGGTGAGCGAGCTGCCCGAGATCTCCAGCCGCATGCCGGTCAGCATCGGGAGCGTGTCGTCCTTGCCGGCGGCGACGGCGACCTGGGTCACCGCCTGGCCGAACGCCTCGCCCGCGACCTCACCGGCGAGCGCGGGCTGGGCCGGCAGCGCCGGGTAGTCCTCGACCGGCATGGTCGGCAGCGAGAACCGGGCGTTGCCACAAGTGATCGACGCGCGGGCGCCGTCGACGAAGATCTCGACCGGCTGGGCGGGCAGCGCCTTGGTGATGTCGGCGAGTAGCCGCCCGGACACCAGCAGCCGTCCGCCGTCGGCGATCGTGGCCGGGACGCCGACCGTGGCCGAGACCTCGTAGTCGAAGCCGGACACGGTGAGGGCGTCGGTCGTGCCGTCGGAGCCGGCGTCGAGCAGGACACCACCCAGCACCGGAACGGGCGGCCTCGACGGCAGGCTGCGGGCCACCCAAGCGACGGCGTCAGCCAGCCCATCTCGCTCGACGCGGATCTTCATGCGCCCATCCTTTCGACAGCCGAGCCACCCCTTGGGCTCGAGAAGGTCGTCAAGCAGCCCCGGACGCGCGGTGCGCAGCGCGTTGACCAGGGATCTCGCTGTGTGGTGAAGCCCGGCGCCGATGTCACCAACGACCTGCGGGCTCCGGTGTGGATACCCACGTTAGAACGTGACCCGGCCCGCCGTCATTCGGGGCAGGCCATCGACATGTCGACGAGTCGTCCGGATCTCGCCGCTTGTCCCCAACTCCACAGCCGCCTGTTTTTGCTTTAGAAGATCTTCTTGAGAAGAACAAGGGCAGTAACAGTAATAGGGGCTGTGGGTTGTGTGGACAGCTCGTGTCGTCGCAGGTCCGGCGGCGTGGCGGGGTGTGGACATCTGGGGGTGGGCGGCTGTGGACGGTTTCGGCGATCCGTGGACAAGTTCGCGCGCCTCACAATCCGTCCACAGCCATCCACAGTTGTCCACATGATCTTCCCCAGCTGTGGGCCGAGTTGTACCCATCCACCGCGGCCGGTCGCGGCGGCCGCGACTTCACCCCAGTGAGCGACCACCTTCGTCTTTCGATGCCTTGTCGTTATTGGGATCACAACCGGTGCCCGCCCGGATACCGTTGGGACGCAGGCAGAAGCGCGGCATGACGCGGCGCACTGTCCTAGTTGGACTGACCCGGTGTTTCCCGGTGCGGCAGGGAGTCCCCGGAAAAGAAATAAGGACAGCCGCGATGTGCCGCGACTGTCCGAAGTGGAATGAGGAGTAGCGCTACTGGCGGGCGCGCTGCTTGATGCGGAAGGTCAGTTCCTGCACCTGGTCGTAGATCCGCCGGCGCTCGGCCATTTCCTTGCGGATCTTCTTGTCCGCGTGCATGACCGTCGTGTGGTCGCGGCCGCCGAACGTCTGCCCGATCTTCGGCAGCGACATGTCGGTCAGCTCGCGGCACAGATACATGGCGATCTGCCGGGCGGTGGCGAGCGCCTTGGTCTTCCCGGGCCCGCACAGGTCGTCGATCGTCACGTCGAAGAACTCGGCCGTGGTGGCCATGATCGTCGGCGCGCTGATTTCCGGCGCCTGCGAATCCGGGATGAGATCGCGCAACACGATCTCCGCCAGACCGACGTCGACCGGTTGCTGGTTCAGGGAGGCGAACGCGGTGACGCGGATGAGCGCGCCCTCCAGTTCGCGGATGTTCGCCTCCACTCGGGAAGCGATGAACTCCAGTACCTCACCCGGCACCGCGAGCCGGTCCTGCGCGGCCTTCTTGCGCAGGATCGCGATTCGCGTCTCGAGCTCCGGCGGCTGGATGTCGGTGATCAGTCCCCACTCGAACCGCGTGCGCAACCGGTCTTCCAGTGTTTCCAGTCGCTTCGGCGGCCGGTCGGAGGAGACCACGATCTGCTTGTTCGCGTTGTGCAGCGTGTTGAAGGTATGGAAGAACTCCTCCTGGGTTCCTTCCTTGCCTTCCAGGAACTGGATGTCGTCGACGAGCAGGATGTCGATGTCGCGGTAGCGGCGCTGGAACGCCACCTTCCGGTCGTCGCGCAGCGAGTTGATGAAGTCGTTGGTGAATTCCTCGGTCGACACGTAGCGCACGCGCATGCCGGGGAACAGCCGCTGGGCGTAGTGCCCGACCGCGTGCAGTAGATGTGTCTTGCCGAGCCCGGACTCGCCCCAGATGAACAACGGGTTGTACGCGCGGGACGGCGCTTCCGCGACGGCGAAGGCTGCCGCGTGCGCGAACCGGTTGGAGGCGCCGATGACGAACGTGTCGAAGGTGTACTTCTCGTTCAGGCGCGTCTTGGAAGTCTGTGGTTGCGCGGGCGCGGTGTAGGGCTGCCCGGCGATCGGTTGTCCGGAGAACATCGGCCAGATCTCGTGCGCCGCGGCCAGCGCCTCGCCTTCCTCGTCGACTTCTTCTTCGCCGTCGTCTTCGGGGAGCATCGGCTTGGCCGGCTCGGCGACGCTCGCCCCGACCCGGCCGCGCCGGATCGGCGGGAGCATGCCTTCGTCCAGCGGCGGCATCACGGCCGGACGCGGCGGAGCCTCCGTGGTTCCGTTTTCCACTCGCGCGGGTGACGGAGCGTAGTGCGGCTGTGGCGGGGCGACCTCGGTGCTGTCGACCTTGACCGCGAGCGACACCGGCCGGCCGAGCCGCCGGGACAGCGCGTGGGTGATCGGTTCGCGCAGCGCGCGCTCGATCGCTTCCTTCGCGAAGTCACTCGGCGCGGCGAGCAGCGCCGTACCGTCGAGCAAACCGATCGGGCGCGTGACGCGCATCCACGCTCGCTGCTGCGGGGAGAGGGTGCCGTCCGACAGTTCGCGGACGACCTGCTCCCAGACAACGCCCAGGTTCATCTGGTGCTCGGACACCGACTTCGCTCCCCTCCCCTCGTCCACCCCAAGACGAAATCACTCTGTGCGGTGGCCCGCCCACCCCATCGAACGGCGTTCATGGCCACGAAGGTGGCCGCGCGCAGCGACCATCCACAGAGTTGTCCACAACTGTGCACTAATGTACGGCGACCCACAGCGACTCCACCTGCGGGTCGAACCTACGCCTGCCTGAGCCTCTCCACCTTTTGACGGCGGCGCCGAGCCCCACGAACGGGTGACTCAAGAGGAGACACGCTAACAAGCCTCGCGCTGTCAGACAAGACGCCTGCCGCAGAAGGGTTCCATGCTCTACACGGCGTCGCCAATCGATTCTTATGCGTGCTGACGGGGGCCCGGTTGTCTGCTCACCTCAGGCGGTGCGTACCCTCGTAAAGTCACCCCGCTTGTCGCGGGCGCCTTTGTGTGTCCACGTTCGCGAGTCCGGGGGCGGACACACCAGACCTGACGGTGGCTCTCGCGCCGCCGGTATGTCGAGACCAGGAGAAGCAGAGTCGTGAGCAAGGGTAAGCGCACTTTCCAGCCGAACAACCGCCGACGCGCCCGGACGCACGGATTCCGGCTGCGCATGCGCACTCGTGCCGGCCGGTCGATCCTTTCGGCCCGTCGTCGCAAGGGCCGCGAGAAGCTGTCGGCCTGATCGCGCCACTTCCAGGCGCACCCCATGCTGCCCGCTGCCGCGCGCCTGCGGCGAAGTGAGGACTTCCGCGAAGTGATGCGCCGCGGGGCCCGCGCGGGGCGGCGGCGCCTGGTCGTTCATGTGTTGCAGGCCCCAGACCCGTCCGCGGCACCGTCGCGGGCGGGTTTTGTGGTAAGCAAGGCGGTCGGTAACTCGGTGATCCGGCACCGGGTGAGCAGGCGGTTGCGACATCTGGTCGCCGCCCGGCTCGGAACTGTCCCGCCCGCCACCACGTTGGTGGTTAGGGCACTGCCGCCGGCTGCGACCGCGTCCAGCGCCCAACTCGGCGCGGACCTCGACGCGGCACTTGCGCGGCTGAGCCTCCTTCCGGACCAACACAACGATGGGCCTGCGGTGTGAACGAGCACACGACCGCGATCGGCGACGGAACCCAGGAAGCCACACACCCGGGCCCGGTCGCCCGGGTCCTGCTGCTCCCGATTCGCTTCTATCGCAAATTCATCTCCCCCTTCCTCCCGCCGAGCTGCCGCTTCTACCCGAGCTGCAGCACGTACGCGGTCGAGGCCCTGACCCGCTTCGGCGCCGCCCGCGGGTCGTATCTCGCGGTGCGCAGGCTGCTGCGGTGCGGCCCATGGACGATGCCCGGTCGCGACCCGGTGCCCGAGACGTTCTCCTGGCGTCACACCAGACCTGATTTGTCAACCGAGGAGTAGCTCAGTGCTCAACTTCATCTACTACCCCGTGTCCTTCATCCTCTGGTGTTGGCACAAGGTCTTCGGCTTCGTACTCGGGGACAACAACGCGTTCGCCTGGATCCTCGCGATCATGTTCCTGACGTTCACGGTCCGCGGCATCATGTTCAAGCCGTTCGTGAACCAGGTCCGGTCGATGAAGAAGATGCAGGACTTCGCGCCGGAACTGAAGAAGGTTCAGAAGAAGTACGCGAACGACAAGCAGCGCCAGGCGCAGGAGATGCAGAAGCTCCAGCGGGAGCATGGCGTCAACCCGCTCGGCAGCTGCTTGCCGATGGTCCTGCAGATCCCGGTGTTCATCGGTCTGAACTGGGTCCTGCGCGCGTTCTCGATCCAGCCGAAGGACGGCAGCCCGAAGGTCAACAACTACTTCTTCGACAAGGCGGGCGTCGACTCCTACAACAACGCCCACCTGTTCGGCGTCAAGATCGGTGACGCCATCCACCACACCGCGACCCTCGGTGGCCTCGCGGATGGGGGCTGGAACTGGAACGTTGCTCCGGTCGCCGTCCCGCTGATGATCCTGGCGAGCATCCTGACCCACCTGACCGCGCGCCACTCGGCGGCACGGCAGAGCGCGGCGGCCGCGGAGGCGAACCCGCAGACCGCGATCATGCAGAAGCTCACGATGTGGATCTTCCCGCTGGGTGTGCTGGTGTTCGGTGCGTTCTTCCCGATCGGCCTGCTGATCTATTGGTTGTCCAACAACGGCTGGACGCTGATGCAGCAGCGGCTCGTCTACACGAAGATCGACAAGGAAGAGGCGGCGAAGAAGGCCGAGGCGAAGGAGAAGCGCGACGCGCTCGCCCCGAAGCCCGGTGCGAAGCCGGTCGCCGGTCAGAAGCCGAAGCCCGGCCAGAAGCCCGTGCAGCAGAGCAAGCCGGCCGCCGCGGAGATTGAGTCGACGACGAACGAATCCGCCAACGGAAACAGCGGCGCCGCGTCGAACGGCGGCAAGCCCAACTCGAAGGCCGGATCGCCACACCGGTTCGCCCAGCAGCCGCAGCGCCCGAGGAGCGGGTCGGCGCAGCAGCGCAAGAAACCGGCCGGCGGCAAGAACCCTGGACAGAAAGGCTCGGGGCAGAAGCGTCGCTGACGGCTTCCCCGGGAGAGGAGACGAATGATGTCTGAGACGGTCGAGGCGATCGAGACCGAGGAAACGGTCGACGTTGAGGAGAGCGGTCCTACCGGCGCCGAGTTGCTGGTGAAGGAAGGCGACATCGCTGGGGACTACCTCGAACGCTTGCTGGATCTACTGGACTATGACGGCGACATCGACCTGGACGTCGAGGCCGGCCGTGCGGTGATCAGCATCGACGGTGGGGACGATCTGGAGAAGCTGGTCGGCGGACGTGGGCAGGTGCTGGAGGCGCTGCAGGAGCTGACCCGGCTCGCGGTACAGCAGGAGACCGGTACCCGCAGCCGGCTGATGCTGGACATTGCGGGCTGGCGTGCGGCACGCCGGGAGGAGCTGCGGGAGCTCGGCCGGTCGACCGCGGAGTCGGTCGTGTCGTCGGGCGAGAAGGTGCGACTGCAGCCGATGAGCCCGTTCGAGCGGAAGGTCGTGCACGACGCGGTCGCCGCCGTGAAGGGTGCGCGTAGCGAAAGTGAAGGCGAGGAGCCGAAGCGCCGAGTGGTGGTCCTGCTCGACGACGAGGACTAACGACGCAGAACTGACAGCGGCCCACCGGTTTCCGGTGGGCCGCTTTTTTATGTCGTGTTTCACGTGAAACGGATCCGCCTCCCACTCTTGATGTTCGGGTCAGGGACAATCGATCGCGACGCAGGTTTCACGTGAAACGAGGTGACGGGTGGCGGACGTTGAAGGCTCGGCGGCCGAGGTGTTCGGAACGGACCTGGCGCGAGCCGAACAGTTCGCAGAGCTCCTGGAGCGCCACGGTGTAGAGCGAGGCCTGATCGGTCCTCGCGAAGTCGAGCGGCTCTGGGAACGCCACCTCCTCAACTCGGCCGTGATCGGTGAGCGGATCCCCAAGGGAGTGCGCGTCGTAGACGTGGGCTCCGGCGCCGGCCTTCCCGGGATCCCACTGGCGATCGCGCGCCCGGACCTCGAGATCACTCTCGTCGAGCCGATGGCGCGTCGCGTCGAGTGGCTGACCGAGGCGATCGACGAGCTGGATCTCGATGTCCGAGTGATCCGTGGACGCGCCGAGGAGAAGACCGTGCGCGCGGAAGTCGGCATGGCGGACGTAGTCACCGCTCGTGCGGTCGCTCCCCTCGCCCGATTGGCGGGTTGGTGCCTGCCGCTTCTGCGGGAGAGTGGCATGATGCTTGCGGTGAAGGGGGCCAGTGCGCGGGAAGAAGTCGCTCGCGACGCGGCCGCCGTGACTCGAGCCGGAGGCGGGACGCCCACGGTCGCCGAGTGCGGGGTCGGTCTGGTGGAGGTCCCCACCACGGTTGTGATTGTCGAACGAATCCGCCCGCAGGCGCCGGTGCGAGGGAAACGGCGGCGAAACGCTGTCGATGGCCGGTCGAAGCGGGCGGGATGAAAAGATGGCCATGTTCCACGTGAAACCGTGCGTCGTGCGCGGTGGAATATCGATAGCAGAGAGGTGGCTCGGCCGGTGACCCCGCCTTCAACAGACTGGACCCCGATCGCCGAAGAGGCCGAGCGCGCGGCGCGCGTTCTGCATCCCGAATCCAACAAGCTCCCCCGCCCCGACCACCGTCGCGTGATGACGGTGGCCAACCAGAAGGGCGGCGTCGGCAAGACCACCAGCGCCGTCAACCTCGCTGCCGCGCTCGCGGTGCACGGGCTCAAGACGCTGGTGATCGACCTCGACCCGCAGGGGAACGCGAGTACCGCACTCAACGTGGACCACCGCTCGGGCACGCCTTCCGTGTACGAGGTGCTCCTCGGTGAGGTGTCCCTCGCCGACGCGACCGCCGTCAGCGAGCAGTCGCCGAACCTCCTGTGTGTGCCCGCGACGATCGACCTCGCCGGCGCCGAGATCGAGCTCGTCGAGATGACGAACCGTGAGTCGCGCCTCAAGGAAGCGCTGTCTTCCGAGGCGATCGACGAGGTCGGCGTCGACTACGTCTTCATCGACTGCCCGCCATCGCTCGGCCTGCTCACGGTGAACGCGATGGTCGCGGCGCGCGAAGTCCTCATCCCGATCCAGTGCGAGTACTACGCGCTCGAAGGTCTGGGGCAGCTGCTGAGCAACATCGACCTCGTACAGAAGCACCTCAACCCCACGCTGGCGGTGTCGACGATCCTGCTCACGATGTACGACGGCCGGACCAAGCTCGCCGACCAGGTGACGGCGGAGGTTCGCGGCCATTTCGGCGACGTCGTGCTCAAGACGGTCATCCCCCGCAACGTCAAGGTCTCCGAGGCGCCGAGCTACGGCCAGACCGTGCTGGCGTACGACCCGGGTTCGCGCGGCGCGATGAGCTACGTCGACGCCGCGAAGGAGATCGCCGAACGCGGCAGCACCAACGGATCGAGGAGCGGAACACTATGACTGAGCGCAGAGGAGGACTAGGCCGCGGCCTTGCCGCGCTGATCCCTACCGGACCGGCGAACGGCGAGCAGCCGGACGTGCGGCTCGAGGCGTCCTCGCGCAACGGTGACAAGGACTGGTTCGCCGCCAACGCGAGGCAGGCGGCCGGTGGCGAGGTGGCCGGCGCCGTCTATCGCGAGGTGCCGGTCGGTGCGGTCAAGCCGAACCCGAAGCAGCCGCGGCAGGTCTTCGACGAGGAAGCGCTCGCCGAGCTGGAGCACTCGATCCGCGAGTTCGGGCTCATGCAGCCCATCGTGGTCCGGGAGCTGGCGGACGGCGAGTACGAGCTCGTCATGGGCGAGCGCCGCCTCCGCGCTTCGCAGCAGGCGGAGCTGGAGAAGATCCCGGCCATCGTGCGGCAGACCGCCGACGAGGCGATGCTGCGTGACGCGCTGCTGGAGAACATCCACCGCGTCCAGCTGAACCCGCTCGAAGAGGCCGCCGCATATCAGCAGCTGCTCGACGAGTTCGAGGTGACGCACGAGGAGCTTGCCGGTCGGATCGGCCGCAGCCGCCCGGTCATCACCAACACCATCCGGCTGTTGAAGCTGCCCCTTCCCGTGCAGCGCCGGGTCGCCGCCGGCGTGCTCTCCGCCGGGCACGCGCGTGCGCTGCTCTCGCTTGAAGAGGCCGAGGCGCAGGAGGAGCTGGCGACGCGCATCGTCGCCGAGGGGCTTTCCGTGCGCGCGACCGAGGAGGCGGTGACCCTCAAGAAGACCGAGGCGCCGCCGAAGCCGAAGGCGCAACCGCGCAAGGCGATGCAGGCCCCCGGTCTGCAGGAGGTGGCGACCCGTCTCTCCGACACGTTCGACACCCGCGTGAAGGTCGACCTCGGCCGCCGGAAGGGACGGATCGTCGTCGAGTTCGGCTCGGTCGACGACCTGGAGCGGATCGTAGCCCTGATGACGTCGGATGCGACAAAACGGACACTCGATTCCGATGAGGAATGACACCGGGTCGTTTCGTCACGGTGATGAATAGCTGACGGCCCCCTTCGCGCGCGGTGAAGGGGGCCGTGGAGTTTCCCGGGGGTCAGCCCCGCGCGATGGCGCGGGTGACGAGTTCGGCGAAGACCTCACCGAGGTTCGTGCCGGCGGCCTCCATCGCCATCGGCACGGTCGAGGTCTCGGTGAGTCCCGGCGAGGAGTTCACTTCGAGGAACTGGACCGTCCCGTCCGGCGCGATGATCGCGTCGGTCCGCGAGATGTCACGCATGCCGAGCAACCGGTGCGCGGAGACGGCGAGCTCGCCCACCGACTTGGCCATGTCTTCGGACAGCCGCGCCGGCGAGAAGAAGTCGGTCAGCCCGGCGGTGTAGCGAGCGGTGTAGTTGTAGACCCCGCTCTCCGGCACGATCTCGACGGCCGGCAGTGCCTGCGGACCGCCCTCGCGCTCGACGACCCCGATCGCGATCTCGGTGCCGTCGATGAGTTGCTCGGCGAGCACGGTGTCGCCGTAGGCGAAGCAGCCGACCATCGCGGCGGGCAGTTCGGCGGCGTCCCGGACCACCTGGGTGCCGAGCGCCGAGCCGCCCTGGTCCGGCTTCAGGATCAGCGGCAGTCCCAGGTCCTCGACGATCGCGTCCAGCACCTCCTGCGCGCCGAGCTCGCGGAAGGTGCTGTTGGGCAGTACGACCCAGTCGGGCGTCGAGATGCCGGCGTCCGCGATCAGCGCCTTGGCGGTCGGCTTGTCCCACGCACGCCGGCAACCCTGCGCGCTCGTGCCGACATACGGCACCTTCAGCATCTCGAGGATGGTCTGGACCGAGCCGTTCTCCCCCTCGCCGCCGTGCAACGCGATCACCGCCGCGTCGGGACGGTCGGTGCGGAGCCGGCTCAGCAGCCCCGCGTCCGTGTCCCACTCCTCGACGGTCAGCCCCTGGCCGCGCAACGCGGCGGACAACCGCCGGCCGGAACGCAGGGAGACGTCTCGTTCGTGCGAAAGCCCGCCAGCGAGAACTGCGACGGTGGGCAGAGCCACGCGGTACCCCTTTGACTGTCTAAAGTGGACTTAGGCCGTGTCCGGGGACGGATTCTCCGGCCCGGCGATCGGCTTCATGCTGACGTTTCCGAAGGTGCGGACCAGATCCATTTCCGATTCGAGCACCCCGGCGAGCCGGCGCACCCCCTCGCGGATCCGCTCGGGCGTCGGATAACAGTAGGACAACCGCATCTGCCTGCTGCCGAAACCGTCGGCGTAGAAGCCGGTGCCCGAGGCGTACGCGACGCGGGCGGTGACCGCGCGGGGCAGCATCGCCTTGGTGTCCACGCCTTCGGGCACGGTGACCCAGACGTAGAACCCGCCGTCGGGCGTGGTCCAGCTGCAGCCGGCCGGCATGTGCTGCTCGAGCGCGCCGAGGATCGCGTCGCGGCGCGTCCGGTAGTTCTCGCGGAAGGTCTTGATCTGGCCCATCCAGTCGTGCGTGGCGAGGTACCGCGACACGATCATCTGGTTGAGCGAGGGCGGGCACAGCGTCGCGGACTCGGCCGCCAGCACCAGCTTCTCGCGCACCGCGTGCGGCGCCAGCACCCAGCCGACCCGCAGGCCGGAGGCGAACGTCTTCGAGAACGAGCCGAGGTACACGACGTTGTCCGGGTCGAGCGAGCGCAGCGCCGGGTAGATCTGCCCGTCGAAGCCCAGCAGGCCGTACGGGTTGTCCTCGACCACGAGCACCCCGTGCGTCCGGCAGATCGCCAGGATCTCGGCGCGGCGCTCGACCGCCAGCGTGACGCCGGCGGGGTTGTGGAAGTTCGGGATCGTGTACAGGAACTTGACCCGTTTGCCGGCCTTCTCGGCCTGGGCGAGCGCCTCGCGCAGCGCCTCCGGCATGAGCCCGTCGTCGTCCATCGCGACGTGCACGACCTGTGCCTGATAGGCGGCGAACGACCCGAGCGCGCCGACGTACGACGGTCCCTCGGCGAGCACGATGTCGCCCGGGTCGCAGAACAGGCGGGTGACCATGTCGAGGCCCATCTGGGAGCCGACCGTCACGACGACGTCGTCAGGGTGGGCTGAGATGCCTTCCAGGGCCATGATCTCGCAGATCTGCTCCCGGAGTACCGGGATGCCGTGCGCGGAGCCGTACTGGAGTGCTACGAGTCCGTCCTCGGCGATCAGCTCGCCGATCTGGGCGGACAGGCTGTCCAGCGGCAGCGCGGCGAGGTTCGGCATGCCGCCCGCCAGTGAAACGACCTCTGGCCTGCTCGCCACCGCGAACAGCGCCCGGATCTCCGATGCCGTCATCCCGCTGGTGCGCGCGGCGTACCGGTCGAGGTGCGGATCGAGGTTGTGGCGGCCGGATCTGTCGGGTGTGGAGGCAGTCATAGCACTTCGCAAGCGTGTCGGGGGGCAGTTCGTCGAGTGTAACCACCCGTCCTTGTGACCTTCGCTGCCTTTCGACCTGTGTCACATACGCCTATCCTCAGAGGCGGCCGAGCACGCTGCAGCGGTCCGCTGCGCCCGCCGGCCGGTCACGAAGCATGCTGGGAGGTCGGGTGTCGCGTCGCGTCGTGGGCGTCACGCTGGACAACCTGGAGCAGCTACCCAAGCACTGCCGCCGGTGCGTGTACTGGGAGCTGGCGCCGCACCTGCGGACGCAGGCCGAGGAGTACGGCTCGACCGAGGTGGAGAAGGAAGCCTGGGTCTCCAACGTGCTGCTGGAGTGGGGCTCGTGCGGGCGGTTGATCTTCAGCGACGACCTGCCGGTCGGCTTCGTGCTGTACGCCCCGCCGAACGCGGTGCCGCGAGCGAACGCGTTCCCGACGTCGCCGCCCAGTGCCGATGCCGTGTTGCTGACCGGTTTCCATGTGCTGCCGGAGTTCCGCGGCGGCGGGTTGGGCCGGACGCTGGTCCAGGCGGTGGCGAAGGACCTGACGCGTCGCGGCGTGCGCGCGATCGAAGCGTTCGGCGACGCGGAGCCGGACGATGCGGTGAGCGAGGCGATGGGTCATACCTGCGTCGTCCCGGCGGACTTCCTGAGTGCGGTCGGGTTCAAGACGGTCCGCCCGCATCCCAAGTGGCCGCGCCTGCGGCTGGAACTCCGCTCGGCGATCTCCTGGAAGGAAGACGTCGAAGCCGCGCTGGAGCGCCTCCTCGGTCAGGTGACCATCCAAACGGCGGAACCGAGCACGCTGCGCGCCTAGCTGTCCACAGCTCTGTGGACAGATGTGTCGACTTATCCACAGCTGTGGGTGTGGGTTGGGCTATTTGAGCGTTTCCCGCCCGTTCCTTCATGGCGCCGACCACTGTTGAACAACGATCAACGCTTATAGCGGTGGTGATCGCCGTGCTGGTGCCGCCGCCGTGAGTTACTCCGCTTTCGCCAGTTCGTGGGCCAGGACGTCGGCGAACGTGAAGGTGCCGGTCGGCTGGTCGCCCTCGCCCAGCAGGTACAGGCGCTTGACGGCGACGAGGATGCCTTCGGCCACCACGTCACGGAACGCCGGGTCCGACATCCGCGCCCGGTCGTTCGGGTTGCTCAGGTAGCCGATCTCGATCCGGACCGCCGGGCACCTGGTCAGCCGCAGGATCTCCCACGTCTTGGCATGCGTCCGGCAGTCCAGCAGGCCCGTCCGCGCCGCGAGCTCGCGCTGGATGAAGCCCGCCAGCAGCTCGCCGACGGTCGACGTCGTGCCGTACCCGTTGCCGAAATGGAACGTCGCGACACCCTGCGCGTGCGGCGACTGGTTAACGTCGCAGTGCAGCGACAGGAACAGGTCCGCGCCCGCCTCGTTGGCGAACGCCGCCCGCTGGGCCTCGGTCGGGCCGTTGTCCGGGCCGCGCGAAATCAGCGCCTCCATCCCGGTCGCCTTCATCCGGCCTTCGAGCCGGCGCGCCAGGTCCCAGGCCACCTCGGCCTCGCGGACGCCCTCCACGTCGACCCCGGTGTCGGCATCGCCGTGCCCCGGGTCGATCACGATGCGCTTGCCCCGCAGCCGCGGTCCGGCCTGCCGCACCTGCTCCTGCTCCCGCAGGAAAACAGGCCGCCCGCCGCGGGCACGCGGAGACAGCTGGCGCAGCGCGCGCACGGTCGCCGGGCCGCAGATGCCATCCACGGTCAGCCCGTAGTCACGCTGGAAGTTCCGCAGCGCCTTCTCGGTGCGGCCGCCGAACAACCCGTCCGGGCGACCGGCGTCGTACCCCAGTTCGGTGAGCCGGTCCTGCAGTGCGAACACATCGTCACCGTGCACCGGTGCGGAAATCAGATACGCGAGCGGGCGGCTGCCCAGGTGATACGTCGCACCTCGGAGCACCTGGTACGTGGCGGGCCCGACCACGCCATCGGTCATCAGGCCCCGGCGCTGCTGGAAGCCACGCACGGCACGCTCGACCTCCTGGTCGAACGACGTGTGACCATTCGCTTCGCCGGGCGTCTTGAGCAGGCCTAACGACAGCAGCATCGACCGGATCTCAGCGACGTCTTCACCGGCGTCACCGCGGCGGAGTACCCGCATGCACTCCTCTTTTTCGTTGGGCACCGGCGAAAGGAATCCGGTGCGGCGCAAACAGTTTCGGGCAGCTGGCCCGGTCTCTTATTCTGCCCTGTGGACTCTCCGTGATCTCGCAGGGCCGGGGGGTGCGTCACTCGCCCCTGTCGAGGGCAGCAAAAAACCCGGGGGGCGTCTTTGAAAGACGCAAACCCCCGGGTTCAGGTTGCCTTGCGATCAGGCCAGAACGTCGGACAGGTCCGAGAGCAGCGCGGCCTTGGGCTTGGCGCCGACAATCTGCTTCACCGGCTTGCCGCCCTGGAACAGGATCAGCGTCGGGATCGACATGACCTGGTAGTCACGCGCCGTGCCCGGGTTCTCGTCGACGTCGAGCTTGGCGATCTTGATCTTGTCCTTGTGCTGGGTGGCGATCTCCTCCAGCACCGGGGCGACCATCTTACAAGGGCCGCACCAGGTCGCCCAGAAGTCGACCAGGACCGGGGTCTCGCTGGTCAGCACGTCGTCTACGAACGACTTGTCGGTCACCTTCACGGTGTCGGACATGGTTTCTCCTTCAACTGTGGGATGCGAGATCGGGTGGTCAGTTGGCCGGGGCGTAGCCGCCGCCGACCAGTTCCGGCGCGATTTCGGCGGCTTCGACTTCGGCGTGTTCGGCGAGCCAGCGCTCGGCGTCGATGGCCGCACTGCAGCCCGAGCCGGCGGCGGTGATCGCCTGGCGGTAGGTGCGGTCGACGAGGTCACCGGCCGCGAACACCCCGTCGAGGTTCGTGTACGACGACCGGCCCTTGGTCTGCACGTAGCCGTCTTCGTCCAGGTCGACCTGGCCCTTCACCAGCGAGCTGCGCGGGTCGTGGCCGATGGCGACGAAGAAACCGGTCACATCCAGGATCGACTCCTCGCCGGTGACGGTGTCACGCAGCTTGACGCCGGACACCTTGCCGTCACCCTGCACCTCGACGACCTGCTTGTTCAGCGCCCAGCGGATCTTGTCGTTCGCGCGGGCACGTTCCAGCATGATCTTCGAGGCGCGGAACTCCTCGCGCCGGTGGATGATCGTCACCGACTTCGCGAACTTGGTGAGGAACGTCGCCTCCTCCATGGCCGAGTCGCCACCGCCGATGACGGCGATGTCCTGCTCGCGGAAGAAGAATCCGTCACAGGTGGCACAGGCCGACACCCCGCGGCCGAGGAGCTCCTGCTCACCCGGCACGTGGAGATACCGCGCGGCAGCACCCATCGCCAGCACCACGGCCTTCGCCGCGTACCGGACGCCGTTCGCCGTCACGTACTTGGTCTCACCGGTCAGCTCGACCTCTTCGACGTCTTCCGAGCGCAGCTCGGCACCGAAGCGCTCGGCCTGCTTGCGCATCTCGTCCATCAGCTCGGGACCCTGAATGCCGTCCCGGAACCCGGGGTAGTTCTCCACCTCGGTGGTCGTCATCAGCGCGCCACCGAACTGCGAACCCTCGAACACCAGAGGCTCGAGCTGGGCGCGCGCCGCGTAGACCGCCGCCGTGTACCCGGCCGGTCCGGATCCCACGATGATGAGGTTCCGAACGTTTTCCGCTGTCACCCGTGACCTCCGCTCGTCGTGACCTGCGTACAGGCTCAACACGATCGTAAGGTCCAGTGTTCCCGGTGCTGTGACGTGCGTCCCGTCAGGAAAGACTATTTGCCGACAACGCGGTCGAGCAGGGGTTTCGGACCGCAGTCCGGGGCCAGCGCGACCAACCGGAACTCCGCCAGCTTGCCCGTCGTGAGCAGCACGAACACGGCCGGCTGCCCGTCCAGCGTGCCCGGGCGCACCCCGATCGGTGACACCGCCGGCGCGAAGCCGACCTGCTGCAGGCACGTGCTCAGCCGCTGCGCGTCGCCGAACGGGCCGTAGTCCTTGACCCCGGTGGACAGCTGGCCGACCGCGGCCTGCGGCTGGTCGCTGCGCAGCGCCAGCTCGGAACCACCGGACTGGCTGCTCGCCGGCGGTTCGGCGACCGGCGTACCGGTCTGGTCCGATGAACCGGGCACGACGATGGCGATCGCCGCCACCGCGGCCGCGGCGACGGCCACCACCCCGCTGATCCAACCGATCCGCTGGTTCCGCCTGCGGCGGGCCGCGGCCAGATCCACGACCGGCGCGACGCCCTGGGCCTCGGCCGCGAGGGCAGCGTCGATCCGGGCGGCGACCTCGGCGGGCATCGGCGGGGCCGGCGCTGTGGCCAGGCTCGCCAGGTCGGCGGTGGTCGCCTCGAGTGCTTCGATGATCGCGCGCGCCTCGGGGTCGGACTGGACCCGCGGCCACAGCTGCGCCGCTTCGCGTTCGTCCAGCACACCCGCGTGCAGATCAGCGAGCAGGTCGACAGACCAGGGCGGGCCGGCGGCCTCGATTCCCCTGCGTTCGTCCGTCATCGTCCCTCCCGTGCCTGCACCCGATCGGCCCGGGATTTCCCGGCCACGCCGTTCATCGGGCCTCCCCTCGGCGTTTGCTTTCGGAAGTTTGGACGTTCGCAATCGCATCCGGGTTCCGCAGATGACCAAGAACCTTCGCGAGCTTCGCGCGACCTCGGGCACACCGGCTCTTCACTGTTCCTTCGGCGATTCCGAGCAGCTTCGCGGTCTCGCTGACCGAGTATCCCTCGACGTCGACCAGCACGATCGGCGCCCGCTGGTCCTCCGGCAACTGGTCGAGCGCGGACTGGATGACCAGCCGCGTCTCCCGGTCGGCCATCGAGTCGCGCGGGGTGGCCGGCTCGTTGAACCCGGTCTCCGGCAGCGGCACGGTCGGGCGGGCCTGTCTGCGGCGCACCCGGTCGAGGCAGGCGTTCACCACGATCCGGTGCAGCCACGTGGTCACCTGCGATTCGGCACGGAAGTTGCCGGCGGCCCGGAACGCGGAGATGAAGGCGTCCTGCAATGCGTCGGCCGCCTCTTCGGGGTCACGCAGTGTGCGCAGCGCGACGGCCCACATCCGATCCCGATGCCGCCGCACCAGCTCACTGAACGCGGAACCATCCCCAGCGGCATGGGCCGCGATGAGCTGGGCGTCCGTCGGTACGGCTGCGGTCACCCGCGACACACTACTGGGCGGGCAGGAACGTCAATTCGCCGATCTGGGACTGGTACTTGCCGCCGGTGCTCGTCAGCTGGGTGATCCAGATGATGAAGTACTGACCCTGCTGGGGTTGCGGCAGGGTGATGTCGGTCGACGGGCCGTTCAGCGTGGCCGAACCCAGCACGTGGGTCGAGTTCAGGTCCGGGTTCTTGGAGTCGGCCGACCGCAGCTCGACCACCGTGCCCGGGCTGCCGCCCGCGATCGTCACCTTGCTCAGGTTGACCGGGTCGTCGAAGCTCGCGACGATGCCGACGCCCTGCTTGATCGTCGGGAACTGCTGGTTGTACTGGTCCGTGCGCCAGGTCGTGCCCGGGTCACCGTCGATCAGGTTCTTCGCCCGGCTCGTGTTGTCCCCGTCCCCGTCGGGGTTGTACACGGCGGCGCTGCTCGGCTTGACGGGCGCGCCGGGCTGCGCCGGACCGGGCGGCGGCGGGTTGTTGTTGACGGGCGGCGGGGCTGCCTGCGTGTTCGGCGGCGCCGCGGTGGCGGTCGGCTGCGCGACGTTGATCGCCGGACCGCTGCTGTTCGGGTTGTCCTGGAAGAAGCTGATCGCCATCATGCCGAGCCAGGCCAGGATGCCGACCGCGGCGACGACCAGCACGGTCACGCCGAGTGCCAGCTTGCGCCGGCGGGCCCTGTCCTTGATCGGTTTCTTCGTGGTCCAGACCGTGCCGTCGTCATCGGGCTTCACGCCGGCGGCGTTGATCAGCTGGGTCCGTTCCTCGGCCTCGGCCGCGAGCCCGAGCGCCTGCAGGATCGCCGCGCTGGTGCGGATTCCGCCGTGGCCGCCGTCTTCGATCGTGCGGACGGCGAGCGAGGACAGCTCGGCCGGCACCGAAGGCACCAGCGAGCGGGGCGGGACCAGCCGCCCGTTCGGGGCGTGTGGCGCGGCCGGGATCGCCGCCGGACCGCCGGGCAGCGCCCATCGGCCGGTCAGCAGCAGGTACAGCACCGCGCCGATCGCCTTGACGTCGTCGCGCAGCGTCGCGTCGGGCAGCGGGCCCGGGAAGGCCAGCCGCAGCGTGCCGTCCGCGGTGAGGCGCAGGCGCTGCGGGTGGTCCAGACCGAGCACGAGACCCGAGTGGTGCGCGCGCTCGACCGCTTCGGCCAGCCGCTGCACCATCCGCGCCGCGGTGAGCGGGGCGACGGGATGCTCGGCCACCAGGTCGATGAGGTCGGTGCCCTTGGTCCACTCCGTGACCACGACACCCAGCAAACCTTCGCCGGAGGTGATGCCGCTGCCGAGGCTGAGCACGTCCAGCACGCGGGCGACGCCGTCGTGGCTGAACTTCGCGGCGTGGGCCGCGCGTTCGAGGGTGCGCCGCGCCGCACGGGCGGACTCGGCATCCGCCGGGTCACCGACCAGCATGGTCAGCGCGACATCACGGCGCAGCTGACCGTCGCGCGCACGCCAGAGATGGGCGCCCGCGCGTTCGTCGATGCCGAACTGGGCAAGGAGCCGGTACCTGCCATCGCCGACGACACTTCCGGGCGCGAGAGATCCTCCCCGCGACCGGACCCCGACCTGCTCGCTCCGCTTCTCGTTCACCCCACGCTCTCTCTTTCGCGCACCTAACAACCGAGCGTACGCGAGTACGACGGGTGATTCAGTCTTATCCGTGTGTCGATCGTTACCGGCGCTTGATCAACCGGGTGAACCGTTTCGTCGCCGGCGCCAGCTCTTCGACCTTCAGCGCCGCGAGTACCCCGAACGACACACCGAGCCCGACGAGCCCCTGCAGGATCACCTTGATCCAGGCGGTGATCCGCGGCCCGAAGTCCGGCACGATCGCCCCGACGAGCACGGCCGCGAGTACCCCGAGGGCACTCGCCACGAGGGTGAACAGGATGACGCCGAGCACCCGCTTGCTGCGCAGGTTGCCGAGGCTCACCCACAGCCACACCTGGCCCATGATCGCGCCCACCACGAACGTCAGCGAGTTGACCATCATCGCGCCCAGCACGATGTTCTGATCCGACAACGTCGCCTGGCACAGATACAGCAGCGGGATCTTGACGACCGTCATCACGATCATGATCAGCGTCGGCGTGCGCGCGTCCTTCATCGCGTAGAACACCCGCAGCTGCAACATGACCAACGCGTACGGCAGCAGGCCGAACGCCGAGATGGCGAGCGCCTCGCCGAGCCGGGCCGCGTTCTCGGCCGAGTTCTGGCCGCCGCTGAACAGCGCGATACCGATCGAGGAGCCGATCACGCTCATCACCGCGGCGATCGGCACGAGCATCACCGTCGAGATCCGCGAGGCGTACGACAGGTCGGCGACGACCTTGCGGGTGTCGCCGTCGGCGGCGTTCCGGCTCAGCCGCGGCATGATCGCGGTCAGCAGCGACACCCCGATGACGCCGTAGGGCAGCTGGAACAGCAGCCAGGCGTTGGAGTAAATGGTCACACCACCCGCGTCACCGCTGGTCAGCACTCGGGTGTTGATGGTGAAGCCGATCTGGCTGACCCCGACGTAGCCGAGGATCCAGAGCGCCAGCCCGCCGAACTCCTTCATCCGGCGGTCGATGCCCCAGCGCCACTTGAACCGGAACCCGGTGCGCAGCAGCGGCGGCACCAGCATCACGGCCTGCACCACGATGCCCAGCGTCACGCCGATGCCGAGCACGAGCAGTTTCGTGTCGCCCAGGCGCACGGGGTTCGTGCTGATCTCCCCCGGCAGCACCATGAACAGCGCCAGCGTCACGATCACCACGAGGTTGTTGACCACCGGCGCCCAGGCGGCGGGCGCGAAGATCTGTTTCGCGTTGAGCACCGCTGAGAGCAGCGCGAATATGCCGTAGAAGAAGATCTCCGGCAGCAGCAGCCGCGCGAACGCCGTGGTGAGCTCGGGACTCGCCTGGCCGGAGCCGCCGTCGAGGTACAGCGACGTGAACGCGGGCGCGGCGAAGACCGCGATGATCGTGCCGAACAGCAACAGCACGCATGCGACGGTCAGCATCCGCTGCGTGTACGCCTCACCGCCGTCGGGATCGTCCTGCGAGCGCACCAGCAGCGGTACCACGACACTGCTCAGCACGCCGCCGAGCAGCAGCTCGAACACGATGTTGGGCAGCGTGTTCGCGATGTTGAACGAGTCGTTGACGATGCCGGTGCCGACCGCCCACACCAGCATGATCTTCCAGAAGAAGCCGGTGATGCGGCTGATCAGCGACGCGACCGCGATCCGGCTGCTGGACTTGACCAGCGACGGCGCGGGAGCCGGTGCCTCGACCTTCGGCAGGTAGCCGGTCGCGTCGAGACCGGGGCCCTCGCCGAACGAGGAACTCGAGGACGGGCTCGGCAGCCGCGGCAGCATCCGGGTGGCCAGCGTGTCGTACGGACGCATCGAGTCCGGGTCCGCGACCGGCCACTTGGAGCTGGTCGGCACCCCGCCGACGCGCGGGATGAGCATCGTCGCGTCGGGGTCGTTCGGCTGCAGCGGTGGCGCGCCGAACGGCATGCTGTCCTGCTGCTCCCGCTCCTGGCGCCACGGCCGGACCGGCGGGCGGCGCGGCGGCGGTGGCTGGCGATGGGGCGGCGGCTGTGGTGGTGGCTGCTGCCGGACGGGTGGGGGCTGGCCCTGCTGCCCGCGCGGCGGCACCTGGCGACGGCGCCCGTTCGGTGGCGGTACCCGCCGCGTGGGCTGTTCCGGCGGCGGCGTGCGCTCAGGTGGCGGTCGCCGAGTGACGCGATCGGCGGGACGCTCGGGTGGCCACCCCGGCTCTCTGTCCAACGCGTGCCCCATCTTCGGCGGTCGTCTCGGTCACTCCAGGGTAATCACCTTGGCTGGCGGGCCCTGATCCGGCGATAGATCTGCCGGCCGGAGAGCAGGACCAGCGCGACCCCGCCGGCGATCGTCAGCACCAGGGTCACCACGCCGTACTGGTTGGACCGCAGCTCGAACCGGGCCGGGTTGCCGAGCTGGGTGCCGCCGGGGGTGCTCAGCGCGACGGTGATGCTGAACCGGCCGGCGCGCAGCGCCTCCGCCGGAATGGTGATCTTGCGGTTCGCGCCGAGCCCGGCGGGCAGCCACTGGTCTCCGATGTCGCCCGTGCGCAGGCCGTTGCTGTTGTTGAGGGTGATCCGCACCGCGACCTGCACCGGCAGCATGTTGTTGAGGAACACCGGCAGCGGCGCCGAGCCCGAGGCCAGCGAGATCGGCACGGCCGGGGTGTCCACCGTGACCTGGCCGAGCAGGGCGTGCAGCTGGGTGCGGGCGTCGTTCGCGGAGACCTCGGCCGCGTCGGAGCTGCCCTGCCAGGCGGTCGAGCAGTTGCGGACGAGCCCGTAGCGCAGCGGGATGAGCAGCTGGTCGGGGTCCACCTGGGCGGCCGGGTCGACGGCCATCGCACCGCGCAGGTCCGCCATCGTCGACTCGACCGAGTCCATCGAATCGGTGACGGACGCGGGGGTGGCCGAGGCGACGTCCTCGGCGGTGTAGTTCATCGACGCGTGGCCGGACCCGGTCGTGTTCAACACTTGCGACAGCGGGGCCGCGGTCAGGAACTTGCGGTCGATCAGGTCACCGACTGCCTGCAGCAACTGGTTCAGTTCGGTCTCGGGGACCGACCACCGGCGCGGCGGCGCGACGAGCACCGAGTCGCCACCGCCGGTCAATCCGCGGTAGGTGAGCGCGGCCAGCCCGTTCTGGGTGCCCACGGCCGGATCGTCCGGCGGCGTCGAGGCGCCCGACTCGGACCGGCCGGACGCACCGGTGAGACCGGTCGACACCAGCGAGTCGACCGGCTGCGCGCGCAGGGCTGTGCCGTTGACGGTCACGTCGCCCGCACCGCCGCCGGACAGGTCCGAGGGATTCGCGATGAGCGTCTTGATTCCGTTGGCCTGCAAGGAGTTCAACGCGGCCGAGTCGAGCGGGCCCGCCGCCCAGAGCACGCCGGGCAGCGGCTGGGCGCCGCTGAGCTGCTGAACGCGCTGCGCCGTGTTGAGCGCGTAGGTCATCAGGTCCCCGCCGCGGACGCCGGCGAGCGCGGACAGGTCGGCGTCGGCGTACGGCAGCTGGATCACGCACTGGTTCGCGACGAGCTGCCGCAGCGACGCGAGCCACGCCTTCGCGGCGTCGGCACCGCCGCCGGGGACGTTGCCCGTATCGGTCCGGATGTCGTAGCCGCGGCTCATCGCGTCCACGGTGTCGAGCAGGTCGGGGTCGATGGCGTAGCAGATCGACCTGCTGAGCTGGGCATCGTCGCGCACCGCCAGCGCGGACGACACGAGCGCGTCGAGGCGCCCGCCGGGCCGCAGCTCAGCGGCCAGCGCGTCGTCACCGAGCACGACCTTGCCGTTGAACGGGGCGGCGACGATCCGCGGCCGGGTGTCCGCGATGGGCCACAGCATGGTGACCTTCGCGGGCTGGCCCGGCGCCTGCGCAGCGGGCTTGCCGGGCGCGCCGAGGACGGGCAGCAGCAGGCTCATCGACGCGAGCCGGGCCTGACCGCCGTAGGCCGGGGTGCCGTTCACGTTGACCAGCAACGGATACACACCCGCGCTGGGCAGCCGGAGGCCGCCCGCGGTCCCGTCGAGACGCACGGTGATGGTGAGCTGAGCGCTCTGCCCCGGCTCGAGCGTGCCCGGGTCGAGATCGAGGAACTTCGTACTCGACACGGCCGTCACCGCGGCGCCCGACATCATCGAGCGCACCTGACGCTCGGGGCCGAGCTTCTCGCCGAGCTCCAGGCGTGCCTGCAGCTCGCTGATCCGGCGGTCGCCGATGTTCGTCACGGTGCCGCTGATGTTGAGCGTGGTCGAGGTGGACGTCACGGTCCGCGGGTTCAGCTGGGTGACGTCCAGCCGCAGCCTCGGCGTGTCCGTGATCGGCTGCGCGGCCGCGCCGAGCGGCGCCAGCATGGTCAAGATGGCGACCGACGCTGCCACCAACAGGCTGGCGGCGAACCGCTTCACTCTCCGACTCCTTCGGTCGCCGGCTCTTCACCCGCGAACAGTTCGAGGGCCTTCCGCACCAGGGCGCGCTCGTCGGTGTAGGCGAGCCTGGTTTCCAGGTCCACGATGGGCACCCAGGCCACCTCGGTGACTTCGACGTCTTCGTCGGAAAGCTCGCCACCGACGGCTTCCAGCAGGAAATGATGCACCGTCTTGTGCACCCGCCGTCGCTCGGCCACGAACCAGTAGTCGATCGTGCCGAGCGGTGACAGCACTCGCGCCGAAATCCCGGTCTCCTCCTTGACTTCGCGCAGCGCTGTCTCCGGCAGGGTCTCACCGTCTTCGATATGGCCTTTGGGCAGTGACCACAGGAGCTTCCCGTGTCGGTCGAGGCGGCCGATGAGCACTGCCCGCAGCCGGTCCGCGTCGACCACCAACCCGCCGGCGGACGTCTCGTCGACCGTGGTCATCTTCCTTCCGCGGCGGCGTCGCGACCTGCGCCGTGACTTGCCGCCACCGGAGCGACCGGCCGATCCAGACATGCTGCGATGCTAGTCGTAACGGGTGCTCACCGGTCGCGAACGCGTAGTTGCGCCCTCACTTTCGGTCGATGGGTAGGCTGGCTTCTCGTGTCTCGTCCGGCAACAGTGGACCTTGCAGGTGGTTGTGTCCCAGTGAACGAACTCGCTGCCAAGCGGAATGCGGTGATCGAGCTGATGCGGCTCTCGCCACTGGCCGATGAGCTGGCCGGGCTGTTCGCCGCGGCCGGCCATCGGTTGTACCTCGTCGGCGGCAGCGTCCGTGACGCCTTGCTCGGCCGGCTGTCGGCCGACCTCGACTTCACCACCGACGCGCGGCCGGCGCGGATCCTCGAGATCGTGCGCGGCTGGGCGGACGGGGTGTGGGACACCGGCATCGACTTCGGCACGGTCGGTGTGACCAAGCGCGGGTCGACCCTGGAGATCACGACTTTCCGCGCGGACTCCTACGACGGCGTGAGCCGCAACCCTGAGGTGACCTTCGGCGACACCATCGAGGGCGACCTGCTGCGACGCGACTTCACGGTCAACGCGATGGCGATCGAGTTGTCGACGAAGGAATTCGTCGACCCGCACAACGGGATGGACGCGCTGGCGCGGCGGGTGCTGGACACGCCGGCCACGCCGCAGGAGTCCTTCGGCGACGACCCGTTGCGCATGCTGCGGGCCACCCGGTTCGTGTCGCAGCTGGGTTTCGAGCCCGCGCCGCGCGTGGTCGAGGCGATGACCGCGATGTCGGGCGAGATCGAGCGCATCACCGCCGAGCGGGTGCAGGCTGAGCTGTCGAAGTTGCTGCTGGGCGAGTATCCGCGCCGCGGGCTCGAACTGATGGTGGACACCGGTCTCGCCGAGCACGTGCTGCCCGAACTGCCCGGGATGCGGCTGGCGATCGACGAGCACCACCAGCACAAGGACGTCTACGAGCACTCCCTCACCGTGCTGGAGCAGGCGATCGCGCTCGAGCAGGACGGCCCGGATCTGGTGCTGCGCCTGGCGGCGCTGCTGCACGACATCGGCAAGCCGGCGACCCGCCGGTTCGAGGAGGGCGGCGGCGTCAGCTTCCACCACCACGAGGTGGTCGGCGCGAAGATGGTGCGCAAACGGTTGCGCGCCTTGAAGTATTCGAAGCAGATCATGGACGACGTCTGTCAGCTGGTGTTCCTGCACCTGCGCTTCCACGGCTACGGCCGGGGCGAGTGGACCGACTCGGCCGTGCGCCGTTACGTCACGGACGCGGGCCCCCTGCTGCTGCAGTTGCACAAGCTGGTCCGGGCGGACTCGACGACCCGCAACAAGCGCAAGGTCGCCGCGCTGCAGCGCACGTACGACGAGCTGGAGGAGCGCATCGCCCGGCTCGCGGAAGAAGAGGATCTCGCGCGGGTCCGGCCGGACCTCGACGGCAACGAGATCATGAAGCTGCTCGGCCTGCCGCCGGGCCCGCTCGTCGGGCAGGCGTGGCGTTTTCTCAAGGAACTCCGGCTCGACCGCGGTCCCCTTTCCCACGACGAGGCGGTGGCCGAACTCCAGCGGTGGGCCCGGGAGAACGGGATTCCGTAACTTCTGCGCGGGTTCCGGGGACTTCAGGGGCGTGACCTTCCAACGTCGTGCCGGGTTCCTGCTGACACTGCTGCGCCGGGGCGCGCCCGCGATGGCGACCGCGACCAGCGATCTCGACGACCGGATCGCCGACCCGGCGCCCGCCAGCGCGCTCGGGCGAATGCGCCGGATGGCGGGTCCGGTCGACACCACCGTGCAGGACAACCTGTTGCTGCGCGCGACGAGATACGTCGCGATGGTGCCGCTGGTCTACCGGATCGTCGCGGTGATCGGCGCGCTGGCCGCGTTCGCCGCTGAGGGTGGCGGCGGCGCGCCAGTGGTGATCGTGGTGGCGGTGCTGTGCGTCGCGCTCAATGTGGCCGGCCTGCGCTGGCTGTTCCGGACGGCGCCGTTCCACAACGGCAACGCGGCCCGGCTGCTGGCGCTGGATGTGGTGTTCACACTGGTCGTGTATCTGGTCGTCGCCGCGGCGGTGCCGGCTTCGTCGTTCGACACGGCTATGCAGGTGCCCGGCAAGGAACTGCTCGGCGCGATCGCGTTGCTGACCCTCGCGCTCGGGATCCAGTACGGCGCGGGGCTGCTGGTGCTGAGCATCCCGTTACGGATGGTCGCGTGGTGGCTCAACACGGGCGTGTTCAACGTGAAACAAGGCTTCACCGACCTCGGCACGATGCTCGGCGTGGTGCTGACCGCGACCGGCGCGCTGGTCCTCCTCGGCCTCGGCACCCGGCTCGCGCTGGCGTACGGGATCAGGAACGGCCGGCTGGCCGAGCGGGCGTGGCAACATCGCGCGCTGCACGATTCCGTGTTGCAGACGCTGGAGCTGATGGCGCTGCCCCGGCCGGGCGATCCGGCGCGACAGCTGGGCGAGTTGCGCGGGATCGCTCGCGCGCAGGCGATGGAAGTCCGGCAGATGATCGAGAAGGCGCAACGCGAATCGGCTGAGGAGGAGTCGCGGCCGCTGGGCGAGAAGCTCAGCGCGCTGGCGGCGGAGATGGCCCGCGAAGGGTTGCGGGCGCAGCTGGTGATGGCGGAACTCGACGAGGAGACGCTGTCGGAAGTACGCCAGCTGGCCATCCGCGACGCCGCCCGCGAGGCCATGCGCAACACGTTGAAGCACGCGGGCACCGACCAGGTCGTGATGCGCGTCGACGAACAGGACGGCGGGATCTCGGTGGTGATCCGGGACCACGGCACGGGTTTCGACGAGGCACACCGGCCCGCGGGCTTCGGGATCAGCGAGTCCATCACGGCCCGGCTGGCCGAGGCCGGTGGCCGGGCGCTCGTCGAGTCGAGCCCCGGGAGCGGGACCCGCGTGACCCTCTGGATGCCGCGGTAAAACGGGCGGTACCGAGTCGCCGCGATATGACGCGTCCGCAGGTCAGGAGGCGTTTTCGGGGTGGTTACCGTGCTCGCATGACCGAGCAACTGGAACACCGCATGACCAAAATCGAAGCCGACGCGTCGGAGGCGATTGCGATCGCCCGGGAGGCACGCAACGATGCGTGGATGGCCAAGACCATGGGGCAAGGCGCTCTTCAGCTCGCTGAAGACGTCCGAGCGATGTTTCGAGCACACACCACGTCGCTGAACAAACTTCGCGAGACGCAGGTGGAGCAGGGGCAGCGCCTCGACCGGCTTGAGGGTGAGATGAAAGCCGGTCTCAGCAAGATGTCGCTCGGCATGGACGAGATCATTGACCTGCTCACGAAGGCGGAGCGCGAAAGCTAAACTCGCTCCAGCGCGCCCGTCTCCAGGTGCTGTCCGATGGCGTGCGGCAGCAGATACCCCACCGCGCCACCCGGCATCGGACCCCACGGCAAGGTCACGCCGGTCAACGCCGGTAGGCCCCGGACCAGCCGGTACGTCTGCCGCAGCTGTTCGCGTTCCGGAGCCAGCGAAGCCTCCGGGAACCGCGTCGCCGGGTCGTGCACCAGGTTGCCCGCCTCGTTGCCGAAGCGCACCACCGTCGTCCCGGCGGACAGCGTGATCAATCGCTTGGCGCGGAAGAAGTTCAGCGGCGGTTCCCCGCGCAGCGGCACGATGGGCCACTCCACCGACTGCTCCTCCGGTGTCCGCGCCGGGTACAGCAGCAGCGACCCCAGCAGGAACCGCGACGCCTCCTCGACATGGGCGAACGCCGCCGGCTCACCGCCGCCCGGGCCGCTGACCTCCCAGCTGTCCTTCGTCCGGTGCAGGCTCCACACGCCCTCGGCGTACTCGCCGATCCGGTACGCCGCCGCGGGAACCCCGTACTCGGCGAGCCGCCGCTCCAGCACGGCCAGCACTTCCGAAGCCCGCAGCCCCAGCGGCGGTTCGCCACCACGGTCGATCAGCGTCACCGCGTCGAGTTCCGGCGCGCCCGGGGCCGGCGGGTGCGGCTGGCCCAGCACCTCCGCTTCCACCGTCGCCCGCAGCTCGGACGACAGGTACGGCACCCGGTAGGAGTTCGCGCGGATCCGCTCCACCAGCTCCGGCTCCGGTGGGAGCCCGTACTTGCGCAGGTAGTGCGGCACCGCCGCGGGCCAGATCCAGAGTCCATCGGTGTGGGAGGCGTCGGGCACGTCCGGCGGTCCGCCGGGTTTCACCGTGTCCGGCAACCGCCCGGGCCTGCTCACGACCACCGGCGCGCGGTACAGATAGTCGAGGATCGGCCGGATTTCCTCCTGCGGCAACGGTTGCGGCTGCTCGGGGAGCCGCGCGTGCCGGAACGTCACGTCCAGCGGCAGCCCGGCCTTCGCTGCCAGCCACTCCGGCACCTGCTTGCGTTCACGCGGGAAACGTGCGAGCTCCGCGTCGTACACCCGGGCGGTGAGCCGGCCGGCCGGCGACTGGCGCCAGTTGGGCTCGTTCGTCGCGTCGTAGTCGAACTGGAACGAGGATGGCGCCTCCAGCGTGAGCGTGCCCTTGAACCACGTCCCGGCCTGCGGCTCGTACATCGCCGACCGCAGCTGCGCGAACAACTCGCCGAGCTGCGGTGGCGCGGCCAGCGAGACCGACGCGCCGTCCCCGACCGCCCGGATCTCCATCTCCGAGTACTCCCCGACCTGCCGGAACTGCGCCGCGACGCGCTCCCAGCCGTCGGGCAGGATCGCCCGCACCGCCCGCGCGATCGACCGGACCAGCGCCTCCGGCTCGCCCAAACCGGCCTCGGGCGGGCTCGCGGTGGGGAAATCGTGCCGTTCCTGCCACAGCGCGGAGATCTCGTCGAGGGTCGCCGTCGCGGTCAGGTCCTCTAGCCCCAGCTGCCGTGCCCGGGCCTCGTCCTGGTTCTGCCAGCGCAGGGTGAGCGATCGTGGGTCGGGGCCGGGCGCGATCTGGAAGATCTCGTCGTCGAACAGGCAGTGCGTTTCGAGGGTGAAGGTGCCTTCGACCTGGTCCGCGGCGATCACCTTCGCCGGGCGCGAGTTCCATTCGTCGTCGAAGTCCCCGGGTGCTTCCTCGTCCGGCGCGGCGGACAGCAGCAGTGTGCCGTCGGCTGTCGACCGTTCCGCTCGGTAAGCCTGGCCCCGCCACACCCCGTAAAGCCCGTCCGGCTGTGCCGTCAGCTCGACTCGATATCGCACTTCTGCTCCCCCCGACCCGAAGACCCAGTCAAACTTAGCCGACAAAACGCTCCAGACTGCCGTCCGCGACGTGCTCACCGATCGCCTTCGGCAGCACGTAACTCACCGCGCCGCCAGGCAGTTTCGCCCACGGCACCGCGATCCCGAGAACCACCGACAGGGGGCGGCACAGCCGGTACTTGCGTTCCTGCCGTTCCCGCTCGATCGGCAGTGACGTCGTCGGAAAACGGGCCTCGTCATGGTGCACGAGGTTCCCACTCTCGCCGCCGAACCGCAGCACCACCGTGCCGGCCCCGAGCCGGACGAGGCGCTTGTTGCGCAGCAACGTCAGCGGCGGCTCGCCCTCGGTCGGCTGGATCGGCCAGTCGGCGAGCTCGGCCGCGGTCTCCAGCGGCGTCTCCTGCCCCGCGGTCATCCGCGCCGGATGCAGCAGCAGCGCACCGAGCAGGAACTGCACCGCGTCCTGGACCTGGTCGAAGTACCGCGGCTCGACCGGCGCGCCGTTCTCGTGCCACGCGACTTCCCACCCGTGCTCGGTCGTGTTCAGGCACCACGCGTGGTCCGCCCGCGCGGCGATCCGGTACGCCTCCGGCCACACGCCCTGCTCCCCGAGCCGCTGCGCCAGCACGACGAGCAGCGCCGGGTCTTCGAGCTCTGGCGCGACCTGGGTTTCCAGCGCGGCGGCGACGTCCCCGCTCGTCGGCCCCAGGTCACGTGGGTCGGCACGGGGCCGCGGCCGGCCCAGCAGATCGGCGGCCGCCGTGCGTCTCAGCAACTTGTCGACATACGGCGGCTGGAACTCGTGGTCACGGATGTGCTCGACGAGCTCGGGCTCCGGCGGGGTGCCGTACTTGCGCAGGTAGTGCGGCACGGACGCGTGCCAGACCCACAGGCCATCGGTGTGATAGCTCTCCGGCACGTCGGCTTCCGTGCCGCCACTGAAGATGTCCGGGCCCAGCCCGCTGCCGACGAGCACCGCGGGCAGGCGTTCCAGATAGTGCAGCACCCGCGGGATCTCGTCCTCGGGCACCGGCGGCCGGTCCACGACCGGGACTGTGCCGGCGCGCTGGGCATCCACGACCCGCGCATGCCGGAAGGTCACGGCGAGCGGGTGTCCGACCGTCACGTCCATCACGATCACTTTAAGCGAGAGGCGCTCTTCGGACTTGCGGATTGCGCCTAATGGCAAGGAGATAGCCGGCCCCGCCGAGCAGGTACACGGCGGTTGCGACGATCAGCAGCGCGGGCGAGCGGCCGTCCAGCGGCACGAGCGTCGCCGCGGCGGCCACGGCGAGCACCTGGGTGATGTTGAACAAGGTGTCGTAGAGGGCGAACACCCGTCCGCGCGCCTCGTCGCCGACGTCGCGCTGGACGGCGGAGTCGACGCACAGCTTGAGCACCTGACCCGCAGCGGTGATCAGGAACGCCGCGGCCAGCACGGTCGGCAGCATCATCGGCAGCCCGAGCGCGAGCTGGCTCACGGCCGCCAGCAGCAGGGAGCTGAGCACGACCCGGTGCCGCCCGAACCGGTCGACCAGCCGTGGCGTGCTGAACCCGGCGAGCAGGATGCCCGCGGCCGCCATCACCGCCAGCTGGCCGAGCCCCGGCAGGCCCGCCTTCAGCAACCCGATGTCGTGGAAGGAGAACCGCAGCAGCAGCACGGTCAGCAGCAGCGAGATCCCGTACGACGCGCGATGCGCGAACAGTGCGATGAAACCGGCGGTGACGGTCGGCGCGGCGAGCGCGGCCCGGCCGCCGTCGGCGAGACCACGCGCGACGGCGACGACCGCGTCGTCGGGTTCGTCGACCGAGTCGGGGCCCAGGCTGCCGCGGGTGAACCGGGCGGCGATGATCGCCGCGAGGATCGCGCCGAGCACCGCGAACGAGGTCGTCCACGCCGAGCCCACGTTGTCCGCGCCGAACGCCGAGCGCAGCCCGATCGCGCAGGCGCCACCGACGACGGCGATCATCGCGCCGAGCGTCGCGGACAGCGCGTTCGCGGTCACCAGTGCCGGCCGGGGTACGACGTGCGGCAGCGCCGCGGACATGCCCGAGCCGACGAACCGCGAGATGCCTTCGACGAGCAGCGCGATCACGAACAGCCCGGTGCCGGCCACGCCCAGCCCGACGGCGGCGGACGCGATCAGCACCGCCAGCCCGCGCAACAGGCTCGCCCACACGAGTACGCGGCGCCGGTCCCATCGGTCGAGCAGCGCGCCCGCGAACGGGCCGATCAGCGAGTACGGCAGGAGGAGGACGGCGAAACCACCGGCGATGGTCAACGGGTTGGCGCCGCGCTCGGGGTTGAACAGCACGGCACCGGCGAGCCCGGCCCGGAACATGCCGTCGGACCACTGCGCCGCGAACCGCGTGAACAGCAGCCGCCGGAAGTTCGGTATCGCCAGAAACGCGCGAGCCCCGACCTGCTGCTTCAGACCCGGCACCGCTGTCACAACACGACAGCATACGTCGCTGGGCAAAGATCCCAGCGAGAAAGAAAAAGAGCCGACGCACTTGGTCGCCTCTCGGCGGCGTTGCGCAGTGTGGCTCCTGCCGGACGGTATTCCACAAAGGCTGTTCTCAAGTGAGCCCGGGGGACACGGAGTGCGTCGGCCACCCACTCCAACGGGCTCGCGCGGCGTGTTGTTCCCGCTCCGCGCGAATCCTCCGCGCGGGGGGTGAGATCATGGCTGGCGTGCCAGCGGACGCCGAGGTTGAACCGGGCTCACTCCTGGTTGCTGCCCCAACGATGTTCGATCCCAACTTCCGCCGGACGGTCGTCTTCATCATCGACCACCGGGACGAGGGCACGCTCGGTGTCGTGCTCAACCGGCCGAGCGAGGTGCCGGTGGACGACGTGCTGCCCAGCTGGGGCCGGCATGTGGTCGAGCCGCAGTCGGTGTTCGTCGGCGGTCCGGTGGAGAAGAAGACAGCCCTGTGCCTCGCGGCGCTCCGGGCCGGGGAGACGGCGTCGGCCGTGCCCGGGCTGATCGGCGTACGCGGCACGGTCGCGCTGGTCGACCTCGACGCGGACCCGGATCTGCTGGTGCCGAAGGTGCGCGGGCTGCGGGTGTTCGCCGGCTACGCGGGCTGGGACGCCGGGCAGCTCGCCGGTGAGATCGAGCGCAACGACTGGATCATCGTGCCGGCACTGCCCAGCGATGTCCTCGCGACGCCCGACCGGGATCTGTGGGGCCAGGTGCTGCGCCGGCAAGGGGTACCGACCGCCCTGCTGGCCACCCACCCCGGCGACCTACAGCGAAACTAAGCTTTCTGCAGCACACAGGTCCCACAGGCGCATCCGTCGCATCCGGACGGCGCGGGCTCGGGAACGGCGAGCGCGGCCCGGTGCCCGAGCACCCCGCCGGCGACGACGAGCGCGAACATGCCGGCCAGGCCGATGACGGTCACGGTGATGATGCCCGCCGTCGTGGGCAGGACCAGTCCGGCGACGCCCGCGAAGACCCCGATGAACCCGGCCACGATCGTCGGCAGCCCGGCGACCTTGTTGCCGAGCCGGAAGGCGTCGGCCGACCGCAGGGTCGCGTCCGTGCGCACCCCCGCGCCACGGTCGGAAAGCTTCTCGCGCCAGCCGAGCAGACCGCCCCAGGCGACCACGAGACCGAGCACGATGGGAATCAGCGCGATGGCGAACACCCGGCAAGGATACGGGCGGCTAACCGGTTGGACCGTCGGCCTACCATTGGTGTGTGAGTGAGGCAACCGAGGAGACCCCTGGCCACCGCTACAACGCGGCCCTGGCCGGGCGGGTCGAGCTGCGCTGGCAGAACTACTGGGCCGACCACGGCACGTACGACGCGCCGAACCCGGTCGGCCCGCTCGCCGCGGACGACATCCCCTCGGACAAGCTCTTCGTCCAGGACATGTTCCCGTACCCCTCGGGCGCCGGCCTGCACGTCGGCCACCCGCTGGGCTTCATCGCCACCGACGTGTTCGCCCGCTATCACCGGATGATCGGGCGGAACGTGCTGCACACCATGGGCTTCGACGCGTTCGGCCTGCCCGCCGAGCAGTACGCCGTGCAGACGGGGCAGCACCCGCGCAAGACGACCGAGGAGAACATCGAGACCTACCTGCGCCAGATCCGCAGGCTGGGGCTGGGCCACGACGAGCGGCGCCGGATCTCGACGATCGACCCGGGGTACTACAAGTGGACCCAGTGGATCTTCGTGCAGATCTACAACTCCTACTACGACGAGAAGCTGGGCAAGGCCCGTCCGATCGCCGATCTGGAGACGGAGTTCGCGCAGGACAAGCGCCGCACGCCGGACGGGCGCGGCTGGTGCGAGCTGACGCGCAAGGAGCAGGTCGAGATCCTGGACACCTACCGGCTGGCCTACATCTCCGAGGCGCCGGTCAACTGGTGTCCCGGGCTGGGCACGGTGCTGTCCAACGAAGAGGTCACCGCCGACGGGCGCAGTGAGCGCGGGAACTTCCCGGTGTTCCGCCGGAATCTGCGCCAGTGGATGATGCGGATCACCGCCTACGCCGACCGGCTGGTCGACGACCTGGACCGGCTGGAGTGGCCGGACAAGGTCAAGGCGATGCAGCGCAACTGGATCGGCCGGTCGCACGGCGCCCGCGTCCGGTTCGCCGCCGGCACCGAGAAGATCGAGGTCTTCACCACCCGCCCGGACACCCTGTTCGGCGCGACGTACATGGTGCTGGCACCGGAACACCCGCTGGTGGACAAGCTGACCACCGCCGCATGGCCGTCCACTGTGGACGAGACGTGGACCGGTGGCGCGGCGACCCCGGCCGAGGCGGTCGAGGCCTACCGCGTGGCGGCGTCCCGCAAGTCCGAACTGGACCGGCAGGAGAGCAAGGACAAGACCGGCGTGTTCACCGGCTCGTACGCGGTGAACCCGGTCAACGGCAAGGAGATCCCGGTCTTCATCGCCGACTACGTGCTGATGGGCTACGGCACCGGCGCGATCATGGCGGTGCCCGGGCAGGACCAGCGCGACTGGGACTTCGCGGCGAAGTTCCACCTGGAGGTCGTCCGCACGGTCCAGCCCAGCGAGGGTTTCGACGGCGAGGCGTTCACCGGTGAGGGCCCGGTGGTGAACTCTGGCCAAGAAAATGGACTCAGCCTGGATGGTCTGGACGTCGTCGAGGCGAAGAAGACGATCATCGAGTGGCTGGCGGAGCACGGCCACGGCGAAGGCACAGTGCAGTACAAGCTGCGCGACTGGCTGTTCTCACGGCAGCGGTACTGGGGCGAGCCGTTCCCCATCGTCTACGACGAGGACGGTGTCGCGCACGCGATTCCCGAGCGCATGCTGCCGGTCGAGCTGCCTGAGGTGGACGACTACTCGCCCAGGACGTTCGACCCGGACGACGCGAACGCCGAGCCGTCGCCGCCGCTGTCGCGTGCGGCCGAGTGGGTCGAGACCACGCTGGATCTGGGTGACGGGCCGAAGAAGTACCGCCGCGACACCAACACGATGCCCAACTGGGCCGGCTCGTGCTGGTACCAGCTGCGCTACGTGGACCCGTCGAACTCCGAGCGGTTCGTCGACCCGGAGAACGAGAAGTACTGGCTGGGCCCGCGCCCGGCGGAGCACGGCGTCGGCGACCCGGGTGGGGTCGACCTGTACGTCGGCGGCGTCGAGCACGCGGTGCTGCACCTGCTGTATTCGCGGTTCTGGCAGAAGGTTCTGTTCGACCTGGGGCACGTCTCGTCCGAGGAGCCGTACCGCCGGCTGTTCAACCAGGGCTATATCCAGGCGTTCGCATACACCGACGCGCGCGGCTTCTACGTGTCCGCCGAGGAAGTCGAGGAGAAGGACGGAAAGTTCTTCTTCCACGGCGAAGAGGTCAAGCAGGAATACGGGAAGATGGGCAAGAGCCTGAAGAACGTGGTCACGCCCGACCAGATGGCGGTGGACTACGGGGCCGACACCTTCCGGTTCTACGAGATGTCGATGGGCCCGCTGGCCGACTCCCGCCCGTGGGCCACCAAGGACGTCGTCGGCTCGCACAGGTTCCTGCAGCGGACGTGGCGTCTGGTGGTCGACGAGCAGACCGGCGAGCCGCGGGTGTCGCAGGCCGAGGCGTCAGCCGAAGACCGCAAGCAGTTGCACAAGACGATCGCCGGGGTCCGCGAGGACTACGCGGAGATGCGGTTCAACACCGCGGGCGCGAAGCTGATCGAGCTGAACAACCACCTGACGAAGGTGTACGGCTCGGCGGACGGCACGCCGCGCGAACTGGTCGAACCACTGGTGCTGATGCTGGCGCCGCTGTGCCCGCATGTCGCCGAGGAGTTGTGGCACCGGCTGGGCCACGCGGACTCGCTGGTGCACGGGCCGTTCCCGGTGGCCGACGAGCAGTACTTGGTGGACGACACCGTCGAGTACCCGATCCAGGTCAACGGCAAGGTGCGCGCGCGCATCACGGTGGCGGCCGACGCCGGCAAGGACGCGGTGCAGTCGGCCGCGCTGGCGGAGGAGAAGATCGCGGCGCTGCTGAACGGCGGTGAGCCCCGCAAGGTGATCGTCGTCCCGGGCCGGCTGGTGAACCTGGTGATCTAGCCACGCGAAGCGTGTCCTTGAGGGGCGGTGGTCGGGCGAGGGGCTGGCGCTCTAGGTGAGGCCGATTTCTCTCGCGAGGTCGGCCAGCAGCGCGTCGAACACGGCGTCGGGTTTGGACAGCGGGATCGGGTAGTTCCCGAACACCTCGAGCGTGATGTGGCCGTAGAGCCGCGCCCAGAACTGGATCATCACGTAGGTCGTGCCGAGGTTCAGCTTGTCCGGCGGGAATTCGGCGCCGGACTCGTGCAGGACGGTCAGCAGGTCGGACTGGAACGCGGTCAGGTCGTCGCGCAGTTCGAGCGGCACCGCTTCCGCCGACGGGATGGTGAGCTGGTGCGTCGCGAGGATATGGCCGGCGGCGACCAGGAAGATCCGCCCGAACGGCTCGCTCGCCCGCTGCAGGGTCGCCACGCTGCCGGCCGCGGATCCGACGTCACCGGTGGGCGAGGCGAACACCAGGGTGAACTCCTTGGTGTGGGTCAGCGCCCAGCGGCGGAAACCGCGGCAGATCGCGAACAGTTGCACCGCCCCGTCGTCGGTGAGCCCGGCAACCTCTTCGCTCAGCTCGGCGGCGAGGTCGGCGATCACGTCGAGCCGCAGGTGCTGGACCAGGTCGTCGCGGGACCCGTAGTACCGGTAGAGGGCGGGTGCCGTGATGCCGAGCTCACGCGCGATCGCCCGTAGCGTCACCGCTTCCGGCCCGCGCTCGATGAGCAAGGTGCGAGCTGTCCGGCGGATGTCCTGGTCGGTCGCCACGCGCATCCGGCCTCGGCGCGTTGGCTTGTCCATTTGTGCATTCTAGGAGCAGGCAGATCGCCAGGATTGGGCGCCGCCGGTGCCGATCGCTCGGGGGGCTACGCGATCGGCACCGACGACCCGATGCCCGTCCTCCGGCGGGGCCGGGGGCGGACAGATCAGGAGAGTCCGGTGCAGCGTCGAATGGGACGGCCCGAGGGTCAGGTTCCCCCATTCAGGTGATCGATGCTGCACGCTCACCCTAGTGTCGCATTCTTCGGGTCAGAAGTTACAAAGTTCTTCACATTCGCCAATGCGGGATCATCGGGGCATGACCGAAGTCCTGGTGATCGGCTCCGCGAACGCCGACCTGGTCGTGCCCGCCGACCGGCGCCCGGCCGGTGGCGAGACGGTACTGGGCGGCGACACGGCCGTGCTGCCTGGCGGCAAGGGGGCGAACACGGCGGTCGCCGCCGCGAAGCTCGGCGCGGACGTCGCCCTGCTCGGCGCGATCGGCGATGACGCGCACGGCCGGATGCTCACCGAATCCCTGCGCGCCGCGGGCGTGCGCACCGACTTGCTGCTCGTCGTGGAGCGACCGACCGGGATCGCCTACATCACCGTGACGCCCGACGGCGAGAACTCGATCCTCGTCTCCCCCGGCGCGAACAGCGCGCTCGTGCCGTCCGTGGTCGACGGTGCGCTGGCCGGCGTGAAGGTCATGGTGGCGTCGATGGAAATCCCGCTGCCGACAGTGGAACGAGCCGTCGCGGCCGCCGTGGAGGCCGGGGTGCGCACGCTGCTCAACCTGTCCCCTGCCGCGAAGGTGTCCGCACAGACGCTCGCCGCCCTCGATGTGTTGCTGGTCAACGAGCACGAAGCCGCGTGGCTACTGGGTTCCGACGCCGCGCCGGCGAAGCTGCTCGGCCTCGGTCCGCGGTCCGCGGTGGTGACGCTCGGCGCCCGCGGCGCGCTCGTAATCACCGAGGACGGCACGACCGAGATCGCTTCGCCCCGGGTCGAGGCCGTCGACACGACGGGCGCGGGCGACGCCTTCGCGGGTGCGCTCGCCGCGTCGCTGGCGACCGGTGTCACGCTGGAGACCGCGGCCCGCAAGGCGGTCCGGGTCGCGGCGATCTCGGTGACCCGCCGGGGCGCGCAGCCGTCGTATCCGTCCGAAGCGGAGCTGACCGGTCGCTGAAGGGAGTATGGTCTAGACCATGTCGCAGTCTCAACTGTCTGGCGTTGCTGTGAGCCCGGGTCGCGCGCGCGGCCCCGTCGTGCGCGTCGCCGAGCCGCTCGGCGAGCCCGCGAACAAGCCCGCGCCCGAGGACCCGCAGGCGGAGGCCGCCCGGATCGCACCGGCGACAAAGGCCGTGGCCGCCCGGCTGGAAGCGCTTTCCGCGAGCGCGTCCGGTGACGCCGCGACGATCCTGATCACCACCGCCGCGATGGCCGCTGATCCCGCGCTGATCAGCGAGGCCGAACGGCTCGTGACCGCCGAAGGATTGCCTGCCCCGCGCGCGATTTACGAGTCTGCCAACGGTTTCGCCACGACGCTCGCCGCGGCCGGTGGGTACATGGCGGAGCGGGTGCGAGACATTGAGGACGTGCGGGACCGCGTGGTCGCCGAACTGCTCGGCGTGGAGCCGCCCGGCGTGCCGGAACTGCCGACGCCCAGTGTGCTCGTCGCCCGCGACCTGGCCCCGGCCGACACCGCCGGACTCGATCCGGCGAAGGTGCTCGCGCTGGCGACCGAGGAGGGCGGCCCGACGAGTCACACCGCGATCTTGGCGCGGGCACTGGGAATTCCGGCCGTCGTCGCGGTGCGCGGCCTGCTGTCACTCGACGCGGAGGCGCTGCTCGTCGACGGCGACACGGGCGTGGTCGAGGTCGCCGAACGGGACGCACCCGTGCTTACGGCGGTCGCGAGCGGTCCGGTCGAATGGAACGGCGTCGGGTCCACTTCGGACGGTCACCTGGTCAAGGTGCTCGGCAACGTCGGATCGCCCGCCGACGCGCGGGCTGCGGCCGACGCCGGGGCGGAAGGTGTCGGCCTGTTCCGCACCGAATTCTCTTACCTGGACGCGGAAGCCGAACCGACCGTCGCCGAGCAGCAGTCCGCGTACACCGCGGTGCTCACGCCGTTCGCCGGAAAGCCCGTCATCGTGCGCACCCTCGACGCCGGTGCCGACAAGCCGCTCGCGTTCCTCTCCCCCGAGGCCGAACCCAACCCGGCGCTCGGCGTGCGGGGCCTGCGCGTCGCGTTCGACCGGCCGGAGGTGCTGGACCGTCAGCTCGAGGCGATCGCCGGCGCCGCACAGGATTCCGGCGCCGACGTGTCAGTGATGGCGCCGATGGTGGCGACCGCGGCGGAGGCCGCCTGGTTCGCCGAACGTGTGCGCGCCGCGGGAATCGTGCGGGCGGGCGTGATGATCGAGATCCCGGCCGCGGCCTTGTCCGCCAAGGAGATCCTGGCCGTGGTCGACTTCGTTTCGGTCGGTACCAACGATCTCGCGCAGTACACGTTCGCCGCCGACCGGCAGCTCGGCGCGGTCGCGGCGCTCAACGACCCGTGGCAGCCGGGACTGCTGCGGCTGCTGAAACTGATCGGCGACGCCGCGAAGGCGGCCGGCAAACCCGCGGGCGTGTGCGGTGAAGCGGCCGCGGACCCGCTCCTCGCCCGGGTGCTCACCGGCCTTGGCGTGACGAGCCTGTCGATGAACGCGCCCTCGGTCCGAGCCGTCGGCGCGAGCCTCGCGGGCGTGACATTGGCTCAGTGCGAGGCGATCGCCGCGCGAGTACTGGACACCCCGGACCCGGCCGAGGCTAGGAAAACAGCCCGCGCCGCGGATGCCGGATAGTCAGCGAACCGCCGTGCACGCGCCCGGAGAACACCAGCCGGGGCGTGCCGGGGCGGCCGTCGGAGCCGGTCTTGTCCTCCAGCGAGCCGTACTTGATCTCGGTGATCGCGTTGAGGTCCACCGACGCCTGCTCGGGGATGACCACCTCGATCGAGCCCCACTTGCAGTCGAGGTCGATGTGCACCGTCGGGCTCGGCACCTGGGCGTCGCTGAAGTCGAGCTTCGTGGAGCCGTACTTGTTCTGCACCACGATTTCCGGCGGCACGAGCCAGCGCCCGTTGCGCACCAGCGACGAGTATTTCGCGGACAGCACGAGGCGCCGGTCGGAACTCACCGTCGGCGGCGGCGCGCCCAGCTCGCGGTTCATCAGGCCGGGGATGTCGACGAGCACCGCGTTCAGCTCGCCGCGGGTGCGGGCCGCGAGCGCGATGTCGGTGCGCTCGGTGAACTCGTCGAGATCGATCATGCCGCGGCCGATGGCCTTCTGCAGGACCGCGACGACGTGCTCGCGCTCCTCGTCGGAGACGCGCAGGTTCCGCGGGTCGGTCGTCGTCTCGGTGTCTTCGCCCATGCGCACCAGCGTAAAAGCGCGCGGCCCGGCGCGGATCGGGGAAAAACCCCGACTTACGCCCGGCTCATTCCTTGTCCAGTCCGTGCTCGATGGCGTACCGCGCGAGCTCGACCCGGTTGTGCAGCTGGAGTTTCCGCAGCGTCGACTGCACGTGGTTCTCCACGGTCCGGTGTGACAGCACGAGCCGCTCGGCGATCTGCCGCGACGTGTGCCCCTTCGCGACGAAACGCAGCACGTCGGTCTCGCGCTCGGTCAACCTCGGCGGCGGCGCACCACCGTCCGGCGCGTCGGCCATCCGCCGGTATTCGCCGAGCACCAGACCGGCCAGGCCCGGGGTGAACACGGGATCGCCCTGCGCGGTCCGCTCTACCGCGTCGACCAGTTCCTGTGCGGACGCGGACTTCACCAGATAGCCCGACGCCCCCGCCTTCACCGCTTCGAGGACGTCGCTGTGTTCACCGCTCGCGGACAGCACGAGCACCCGGGTGTCCGGCAGCGCCATGGTGATCTCGCGGGTCGCGTCCACGCCCGAGGTCTCGCCCATGTTGATGTCCATCAGCACCACGTCGGGCCGCACGGCGGTCGCGATGCGCACCGCCGCCTCGCCATCGGGCGCCGTCGCGCGCACCTCGAACCCGTTCTCGGTCAGGTCCCGGGCCACGCCGTCGCGCCAGATGGGGTGGTCGTCGACGACCATCACCGAGATCATCGCTTCGTTCCCGCCTTCGGCACCCGAACCTCCCATTCGGTCCCGCGATCCGGAGCGGTCTCCAGGGAGATGGTGCCACCCAGCTCGAGGACGCGCCCGCGCATCGACCGGGCGACGCCGAGATGCCCGTCGGTCTCCGCCGCGGCGAGCCTGCCCTCGGGGATGCCGGGCCCGTCGTCCCGGACCGTGATCACGACCTCCGTCGCCAGATTCTCCAGCAGCACCCAGGCCTTCGCCCCCGGCGCGTGTTTGTCCACATTGGACAATGCTTCGCGGACGACGGCGACCAGCTCGGCGGTCGTGGCCGCGGGCAGCAGCACGTCGCCCGCCGGGGTCGCGATCTGCACCTTCGACGATCCGAGCAGCTGCAACGCGGCCCGCAGATCCGTCTCCCCCGTACCGGTGGCGGTCGGTTCGGTGGTCACCAGCGCCCGCAGCGCGATCTCCTGCTCACCGGCCAGTTCCGCGAGCTCGGCCGCCTCACCGCCGACCTCCGCGCCGCGACGGCGGACCCGCGCGAGCACCTGCAGCACGCTGTCGTGGATCGACCGGGCGAGCCGCTCCCGCTCGGCGGTCGCGACCTCCTTGCGCCACGCCTCCGCCAGCGCCGCGGCGGACTTGCGCGCGGTCGTCGCGCTCATCCCGATCAGCAGCCCCGTCGCCACCAGCAGCAGCGCGTCCCGCGCGACGTCCAGGGTGAATGCCTGCCGCGCCACCGCAGTCGCGGCGCCGACCACCAGTCCGGCGGCCGCCCCGCCGTAGCCGCCGAAGCGGGTGCCCGCGGCGACCGGCACGCCCGCGACCCACACCGTCGTGATCAGCGGGTCCACCCCGGCGAGCTGGGCCGGGCTCAGGATCAGCGGCGAGGTCAGCATCAGCCCGCACACGACCACGATGTCGGCGATCACGAACCAGCGCCACCGCCAGCGCAGCGCCTCACGCGAGTAGACGACGGTGGTCAGCACCGTCCAGACGGCCATCGCGCCGAGCACGATCCAGGCGAGCGCCGGGCGCTGGTAGTCGTCCTCGTGCACGATCACCGCGCCGAGGGCGAACAGCCAGGTCAGCGCCCGCAGCGCGATCCCGCCCCACCACAGCGGGGTGGCCGGCTCGACCGCGGTCGGCCCGAACCGCTTGCTCATGACGTCTCGGGCTCGACCTCGGCCGGCTCCCGCACCGGATCCGTCTCGTGCAGCAGCGACCGGATGCCTGAGTTGAGCACCGCCAGCAGCGGCACGGCGAGCAGCGCGCCCGGGATCCCGGAGACGACGAGCCCGATGGAGATCGCCAGCACCACGGCCAGCGGGTGCAGTTTGACCGCGCGGCCGAGCAGCAGCGGCTGCAGGATGTGGCTTTCCAGCTGCATCACCAGGATCACGATGCCGAGCACGATCAGCGCGGTGACGAAACCGTTGGTCACCAGCGCGACCAGCACCGCGACCGTGCCGGCGACGACCGACCCGATGATCGGCACGAACGCGGCTAGGAAGACCAGCGTCGCCAGCGGGACGACGAGCGGGACCCGCACGATCCACAGCCCGATGCCGATGCCGACCGCGTCCACGACGGCGACCGCGGCCGTCGCCCGCACGTAGGCGACCAGCGACCCGAACCCGCGGCGGCCCGCCACGTCGACCCGGTCGCGCACGTCCCGCGGCACGCCCTTCATCAGGAAGGTCCAGATCTGCTCGCCGCCGACGAGGAAGAAGATCGTCACGAACAGCGTGAGCAGGAACCCGGTGAGGATCTCGCCCACCGCGCCGGCCGTGGTCAGCGCGCTGGTCGTGATCGTGGCCTGGTTGTTCTGCAGGTAGTGGATCGCGTTGTCGATGAACTGCTGGATCTGTTCCTGGCGCAGGTGCAGATCGTTGATCAGCCAGTCCCGGACCTGGTCGAGGCTCGAGTTGAGCTGTTGCTGCAACTGCGGCACGCCGTCGCTGAACTGGATGATGACGAACGTCAGCAACCCACCCAGCACGGCGAGCCCGCCGACCAGCACGATCGCGGTGGCCAGCCCCCGTGGCACCCGGATGTCGACCAGATGTGAAACGAGCGGCGCCATCAACGCGGACAGCAGCAGGGCGATCGAGACCGGGATGACCACGGCCGCGAGGTAGCCGATGAGCCAGATGATGACGTAGAGCGCGGCGATCACCAGCAGGAAGCGCCAGGCGAACCCGGCGGCCACCCGCAGCCCCACGGGTACGGCGTTCGTGGTGCGGGCGTCCTCGCCGGGGAGCCGGGTCTGCTGGTCGGTCACCCGCCCACCCTAGCGAGTGGGGCGTTTCGGACGCGCCCGAAAGCGTGACCAGGGCAGTGGGGCATGTCGGCGTCACACGATCAGGCGCACTCCGCGTGCACGATGTGCGGACTCACCGGGTTGTCTGCGAATCTTCCACAGACCGCAAGATCCACACGTCACCCGCCGATTCGTTCTCTTTCATCCCGGAAGCATTCCCAGCATGCTCGCGAAACAGTCGGGCATGCGTTTTCTGCTGCCGTTTTCCGGTCCGGATCATTCCTCCGATCAGGTAGTACACGATCAGGTAAGACGAGTGGAAAAGGGATTGCGAGGATGTTTAACGTTCTCGGCGAGGGAGCACCGATTCCCACACGGAACTAGCCGGAAGCGAATTCGAGAACACGAGCGAATCCAACGCCGGTGTAGCAATTTCGAGGAGAACTCGTGAAGTTCAGCAAGGCCCGCAAGGTGGTCGTCACCACGGTGGCGGCCGCGGCCGGGCTGCTGGCAATGGGAGCCGTCGGCTCTCCGGCGCTGGCAGCGACGAGCCCCACCCACCACGCGGCGGCGAGCACCGTTCGGCTCGACCCGCGGTGCGGGTGCCAGCCGGCACCGGCGCCGAAGCCCGCCCCCGAGAAGCCCGCACCGGCGAATCCCGCGCCTACCAGTCCCGCTCCTTCGACGCCGTCGACGCCGTCGAATCCGAGCACGGGTGGCGTCGCCTGCCCGGCGGTCGTGCCCTCCCACCCGACAGGCGCCGACTACGTCAACGCCTGGAACGTCTCCGGTACCTGCCTCGGTGCCGGTGCCGCGGGTCTGCTCAGCTCCGCCTGGGCGGGCGCGATCCCGTCCATCCTGCAGGGCGCGACCGGCGCCCTCGGCTGAGTGCTCTCCATCCACCACCAAGTAACACCAACAGAAGGGAACAGTTCCATGCGCAAGACCCTCACCCGCACCGTCGCCGTCCTCGCCCTCTCCGCGGGTGCCCTGGGCCTCGCCGGCGGTGTTGCCTCGGCCGACGAGCTGACCGCCCCGGTGGTCGTGCCGTCGCACCCGACCGGTGCGGACTACGTGAACGCCTGGAACCAGTCCGGTGCGCTGCTGGGCGCCGGTGCCGCGGGCCTGCTGAGCTCCGCCTGGGCGGGCGCGATCCCGTCGATCATCCAGGGTGCGGCCGGCTCGCTCGGCTGAATCCTCTCCAACTGACAACGGCCCGCCCGGGCAGGATCCCCTGGGCGGGCCGTTTTAGGTTTTCAGCCCGGAAATTCTTCACACGATCGTGCGATCAAGTCGTGTCGAACGTGCGCGCGGGTCGTGGGTTTTGGTTACCTCGTCAAGGCAAGCGCGCGTCCTATCGACGCGAACGTTTTTCGAATAAGCCGAAAACAATTCAGGAGAACGGTGAAGCAGCAGAACACGTCCGCGCAGCGGGGACCGGCACATGCCGGCCGCTGGCTCGCGCGTGTTCTGCTCGTGGTCGGCGGCGCCGTCGCCGGCACCGCCGCGGCGTGGGCGATCAGCACCGCCAGCGCCTCCGCCGACACCGTGCCCGCCACCGGTCAGGACGCGATCGTCCAGCAGGACGACCAGGCCACCCCGGCCACCGATGCCGTGCTCGGCGCCAGTGACGACGTCCTGCTCGGCACCGCGCAGCTCGCCGGCGACACGGCGGGAGCCGCCGTCCGGCTCGGCGGCGATGCGCCCTCCGCCGACAGCGTCGCCCGTAGCCAGCAGGCCGCGAACGACGTCACGGGCGCCGTCCGCGAGTTCACCGGCAACGCGGTGCTCCAGCCGGCGCACCGCATCCTCGGCTCCGCGGAGCAGATCACCCGCAAGCCGCAGGACGCGCCACGGGTTATCGGCCAGGCGCTGACCCCGCCGGCGGACTTCTGGAACTTCCTGCGCCCGTCGGGCCAGACGCTGATCCAGCTGCCCACGCTGTCGGGCCTGTCCAGCACCCACGCCGGCGGGCAGCACACCTCGGTCGCGCCGCCGGTCGTGACCCCGCAGGCGGATCCGCTGCCGGCCGGTCCGGTCGGCCCGGCCACGGTCGCGATGCCCCAAGGGCATCCCGCCGCCCATTTCGACGTCCGGGACGAGGCCGGCCAGCGCCAGCACGGCGACCAGCCCGACCGTTTCCCGTTCGCACCCGTACGTAGCCCGCTGGCTCCGTCCGGGGTTCCGTTCACCCCCGGCGGCTCCGCCACCGGTGGTCACATCGACGGTCCGCTGCTCGGCGTTCCCGCCAACGCGCTCACCGTCGCCGATGCCCACGGCCTGCGTGCCGTGCGCTTCGGCATCCGGCACACGCCGGTTCAGCCGGGCTCGCAGCCCGGCGTCACGCCTGACTGATTCACGCGCGGGGTAGCTGAACGCGCCCTGTCGCCGTGCCTTTCCTTTGCCCGGCCGCGCGTTCCCTGCATCCCGCTTGTTCTCTCGCGAACCCGTGTGTTCGCGATTCCGGGTGTCGCCACACCCACCCCACAAGCCCCGCAAGGGACCCCAAGGAAAAGGAGAAATTCTCAATGCAGACCTGGGCAAAGCGCGGTATCCAGACCGCGCTGGTCACGGGTGGCCTGCTGATGCTGGGTACCGGCATCGCGTCTGCCGACGAGAACGTCAACCCGGACACTCCGGCCGGGCCGTTGGACGTCACCGCGAGCATTCCGGTCGACATCTCGAAGAACGCCGTCGGGACGCTCGGCAAGCAGGTCAACCTGCCTGAAGTGCACAAGGAGATCAGCACCAAGCCGATCACCGACAAGCTCAACAGCGCGCTCGCCCCGGTCACCAAGACCGAGGCGTACAAGTCGGCAGCCCCCGCGATGAGCGCGGCGAACCAGGTCACCAGCAAGGCCACCGCGGCCGCCAGCCAGGTCGGCCAGTCGCTGGGCAAGGGCGGCGTCAAGCGCTCCGCGGTCACCCCGCCGAGCGTCGAGTCGAACGGCGACCCGTTGATGGGCAACAAGGTTGCCGGCAACGTCGCGGTGCCGATCCTGATCAGCGGCAACGCGGTCGGTGTGCTGGGCAACGCCTCCGTCGACTCCGACGAGACGCAGACCTACGAGAACTACTCGGACGTCAACACCAGCGGTGCGGGCGGCGGCCTGGCCGGCAACGCGGTCAACCTCGACTGGGCGCTGCCGATCCAGATCTCGGGCAACGCCGGCGGCCTCGGCGGCAGCGGCAAGACCTCGGGCAGCGCGACGCAGTCCGCGACCACCAGCGGCAACACCACCACCGACGGCACCAACGGCGGGGTGGCCGGCAACGTGATCGCGCCGCAGGGTGCGACCCCGGTGCAGGTGTCCGGCAACGCGATCGGCTGGTTCCTCGGCCACGCCGAGACGGACTTCGACGGCAGCAGCTCGGCCTGCTCCGGCGGTTACGTCGAGACCCACGGGTCGGAAGGCGCGGGCACCGGGAACGTCGCCGGCGCGCCGATCGCCCTGCCGGTCAAGGTCTCGAACAACGCGGCCTCTTGGGGCGGCGACGCCGACGCGGCGGGCAACTCCACCGCCGACGCGGCCGCGGGTGGCGTCACGCCCGGGATGAACGACATCCCGAGCTACATCCAGACCGACGGTGACGACTCGTTCCTCGCCGGCAACATCGTGCAGCCGCAGGGTGCGGTGCCCGCCTCGGCCATCAGCAACGCCGCTTCCTTCGTCGGCAACTCGGCGGCCGGCAGCGGCTTCCGGCGCCAGGCCGCCACCTCCGGCAGCACCGCGCAGGCCGGTGGCTTCTCCTCGACCACGGGCCAGAACGCGACCGGGTCGGGCAACATCGCCGACGCCCCGGCGGCCGCTCCGGTCAGCGTGAGCTGCGCCGCGGGCGCCGCGATCGGCACCTCGGGTGCCGGCGGCTGCGACACCAACAACGCCGCGGGCGCCGGTGGCGGCACCTACACCAACGGCAACAACAGCGTCGTGTCCGGTAACAGCGCAAGCGCGCAGCCGGCCGGCGCGGCTGGTGCTTCCGGTGTCGGCGCGGCCGGGATCGGCAACGCCAGCGGTTCGTCGGACTCGACCACGACGGCCAACGCCGGTGGGTACAACGGCAGCCAGGGCAACGACTCGACCGTGTCCGGCAACGTCGCGCAGCTCCCGGTCGCCTTGCCCGGCGACGCTTCCGGCACCGGCGCCTCGGCGATCGGCCAGGGCAGCGGCACCGCCACCACGGACACCAACGTGAGCGCGGGCGGCGGCGGCAACACCCAGGACGACCACGGCACGGGCAGCGCGAACCTGGTCGCGGTCCCGGTCTCGACCCCGGTGCCCGCAGGCGGCATCGGTGGCGCGGCGGCGGGCCAGGCCCACGGCAAGCTCACCTCCGACACGACTTCGCAGGCCGGTGGCCACCTCAACGCCAACGGCAAGAAGGGCTTCCTGTCCGGCAACATCGGGCAGGCCCCGGTTTCGCTGCCGGCTCCGGTGCAGGGGCACGGCGTCGCGGGCGCCGGTAACGCCTTCGGCGAGGGCGACAACATGACCGACTCGTACGCCGGTGGCGACGCCACCGCGACGGGTCAGGGCGGTTCGCTGACCGGCAACATCGTCCAGGTGCCCGCGGGTGCGGCCGCCGGTGTGGTCGGTGTCGGCGGCGGCGCGGCCGGGCTGAACAGCGGCGAGGCCACCAGCGACATCGTGTCGTCGGCCGGCGGCAGCTCGGCGACCAACGGCGAGGGCGGCGCGGGCGCCGGCAACGTCATCAGCGGCCAGCTGATGCCGTCCGGGCAGGCCACGGGCACCGCGGCCAACGGGGCCGGGATCTCCCACGGCAGCGCGCTCACCAGCACCGACACCAGCTCGGGCGGCGACATCACGTCGTCCGGCACCAGCGGTTCGGTGTCCGGCAACATCTTCGACGTGCCGGCGGCCGCGGTGCCGCAGGCGTTCGGCGACGCCGCTTCGGCGGCGGGCGTGGCGCACGCGGTGGACGACAGCACGACCACCGGCACCGTGGGTGGCACCGACACCACGTCGGGTTCGGGCAACGCGCTGTCCGGGATCAACAAGCAGATCCCGGTCGGTGCGGTCGCGCAGGTCTACCAGGTGGCGCTGCCGGTGCTGGCGACCGCGACCTCGCAGACCAGCAACGACACGGACATCTCGGTCGCGGGCCACGAGCCGGGGATCAACCTCCCGATCAGCCCCTCGGAGATGTCGGCGACGAGCCTGCCGAAGCTGCCGGCCCTGCCGCTGCCGAAGTCGGCTCGTCAGGACCTGCCCGCGCTGCCCAGCCTGCCCGCGGCCGGCGGCCTGCCCTCGCTGCCGGCGCTTCCGGCGGTGGGTGGCCTGAGCGGTTCGCTGCCGCAGCTGCCGTTGCTGCCGGGCACGCTGCCCGGCGCGAACCTGCCGTCGCCGATGGTGGGTGACCTGCTGCCCCAGACCCAGCTGCCGCAGGGCGACCTGCCGGCACTGCCGAGCCTGGACGCCGCGAACCCCACGGCGGTGCTGTCTCAGGTCACCGGCGCGGTCGGTGGCAAGGGGATGCACATCCAGGCGTGATTTCGCCTGGCTGAAATGAGAACCGGGCCCGGGAGCAATGGCGCTCCCGGGCCCGTTCTTGTCCGCTGGAGCGGATGAACCGGTCAAGTGTGGCGGTTGCCGGGGTGACGGCGCCTATCCTGAACCATGACCGTCCCGATCGGGAACGTGCTCATCTACCTGGCGGTATGTGTGTTGCCGCTCGTGGTGTTCTGGCTGGTGTCCAAGCTTCCCCAGCTCGTCGACGCGGTCAGCGAGTGGCACCGCCGTCGCCGGCCTACGCCCGACGGGCCGCCCATCGAACAGCTCGCCGCGGACCTGCGCCGGGTGCACCGCGCGCTCGAACAACTGCCGGACAAGGCGCCGGCAGCGCGCCGCCTCGCGACGTATCAGGCTTACGACGCGCTGCTCGCGCAGGCCTGCCACGCGGTCGGCGAGCGGCACTGGCTCGACACCGTGCCCGACGGCATGGAACGCGAGTTCGAACGCCTCCGCGTCGAGGACAGGCTGCGTCGCTGCGGGTTCGCGGTGCCGGGCTTGTGAGGTGACTAGCGGGCGAGCCGTGCGCGGGCGTCGTCGGTGAGCGGGGTGAAGAAGTTGACCAGGTTGCCGTCGGGGTCGCGGAAGAGCAGGGAGCGGTTTCCCCACGGCATCGTGGTCGGCTTCTGCACGATCTCGGGGGCGACGGCCAGGCCCGTCAGCCGTTCGTAGTCCCGGTCGACGTCCTCGACAAGGAACTCGAGGATCGCGGTCCGGTTCGACTCCGGTACGGCGGCGCCCGCGCTGAAGAGCGTCATCGTTTCGGCGCTGCCGATGGCCAAGGTGCACGACGCGCCCACGAACTCGGCGAACTGCTCCGCGGGCCGCCGAGCGTCGAGACCGGTCACCTGCTCGTAGAACTCGACGAGGCGGTTGACGTCGTTGGTGATGATGCGGACAGAGACAAGCTGCACGGTGGATCCTCTCTGAGCTGGAGGCGGTTCGGACCGCTCCTCCGGGGACACCGCACACGCTAGAAGCAATAGTGGACAGAATCCGCCCGGTATCGCGCGACTTCACCGGCGGCGCGGGAGAACGGCCAACGCGGTCTCGGCGGTGCTGCGCAACGAGGCCCCGCTCTTCCCGGCCTTGCCCAGCGCCTCGATCCCACTCATGACCGCCAGCAGTAATCCGGCCAGCGCGCTGGCAGCCACGGCGTGCACGTGTGCGCGCAGCCGGTCGAACGCCCGCAGGAACAGCTGGTGTTTGTCGCCGAAGGCGCCATGGAGGAAAACCTAGCCTAGCCGTTCTTGACTAACCATTCCAGAATCCGTAAGTTCTGGACGTGACAGTCAACAATGGCTGTCCGGACACAGCGAGGACAGCAGATGACCACCGTGCTACCGGGCGGGACGATCCTGGCCGGCAAGATCACCGTGGTGACCGGGGGCAGCACCGGCATCGGTCGCGCCATCGCCCAACGGTTCGTCGCCGAGGGCGCCTACGTGTTCATCACCGGACGGCGGCAGCCCGAACTGGATGCGGCGGTCGACGAGATCGGCTCGAACGTCGAGGGCATCCGGACCGATTCGGCCGACCTCGGCGACCTGGATGCGCTCTACCGGACGATTCGGCAGCGCAAGGGCCGGATCGACGTGCTGGTCGCCAACGCCGGCGGCGGAGTGGCCGGTCCACTGGCCGAGGTGACCGAGGAGGTGTTCGACAAGACCTTCGGCACCAACGTGAAGGGCGTGCTGTTCACCGTGCAGAAGGCATTGCCGCTGCTGGCCGAAGATGCCTCGGTGATCCTGACCGGCTCGACCAACTCGCTGCGGCCAGGACCGGATCTCGGCGTCTACGCGGCGACCAAGGCAGCAGTCCGCAACCTGGCCCGGTCCTGGATCATCGAACTCGGCGCGAGCGGGGTCCGGGTCAACGTGCTGAGCCCCGGCCCGACGAAGACGCCCGGCCTGCTCGGCCTGGCCCCCGCCGGGCAGGAGCAAACCCTGCTCGACGGGCTGGTCGCGGGAGTGCCACTCGGCCGGGTCGCGGATCCGGCCGAGATCGCCAATGCCGCCGTCTTCCTGGCCTCCGACCAGTCGAGTTTCGTCAACGGCATCGAGTTCTTCGTCGACGGCGGCCAGGCGCAGATCTGAGGCAGGGATGAAGGGCCTGGCGAGAAACGAAGCCGCCTTGTGGTGTCATTTCCTCAGCTGGATGAGACCGTCTGGTCGGCCCCCTGTCACAGTGACGTCCGATCGGCCTGCCGGAGACCGGCTTCGTAGGCGTCGGCGGACCTTGCGGTGTCCATCACCGCCGCGCCCCACTCGCTGATGGCGAGGAACTCCGGGCCGGGCTGGACCAGGGTCACCCCGCTTTCTTCAGTGGCCGGGAAACAGGAGATGGCCACGACACGGTGGTGTCCGCCGGCGAGGTCGACGTTGAGCGGATTGATCACTCCGCCGTCCACATACCTGGTGCCATGGATGGTCACGGGCGGGAACAGGCCCGGCACCGCGCAGCTGGCGGCGAGCGCTGTGGGCAGATCGACTCCGGAGTCGGCGTCCCACACGGTCAGCCGTCCGGTACGGGTGTCGACGCCCGTACAGCGCAGCGCCGATGGCCATGGGATACCGGCGAACTCGGCGAACAGTGGGCGACCCAGATAGTGCTCCTCCGCAATGGTGTCGGCGCTCAGCGCGTAGTCGATCATGTCCTTGATCGCCAGCTCCGGTAAGCCGCTGATGTCGCCGCTGGCGCCAGGTCCGAGCGGCAGACCACCGCTGACTCGCGGTAGCAGCGAGGCCAGGTCGAGACCGGCGGCCAGCGTTGCGCCGACGACGGAACCCGCCGACGTGCCCAGGATCAGGTCGCTCCGGGACAGGTCGATGCCGCGACGGGCGAGCGCGGTGAGCAGACCGGATTGCCAGGCGATGCCCAGCGGGCCACCTCCGCCGAGCACGAGTGCGGTGGTCATCACAGCAACCGGGTCGAGGTGATGCCGCCGTCCACGTACAGCGTGATCCCGTGGATCATGCGGGCCTCCTCGGACGCGAGGAAGGCCACGGCCGACGCGATGTCCTCCGGAGCGACCGGCACCCCGACGGGGGTCTTGGCCGCCATCATGTCGATGACCTCCCGGGCCTGCTCATTGCCTGAGGTCAGGGTGACGCCTGGGGCGACCGCGTTGACCCGGACACCGCGCGGTCCGAACTCGGCCGCCCAGGTCCGGGTCATCTGTTCCTCGGCCGCCTTCGTCGCGGTATAGAGCGCGGCGAAGGGGGAGCCCACCACCGCCATCCACGACCCGATGTTCACGATCACCCCGGCGCCCCGCGACGCCATGGCGGGAGCCACCTCGGCGACCAGGACGTGTGGGGCCCGGATGTTGACCGCGAGCATCGCGTCGAGTTGATCGTCCGGCAAGTCCGGTGTTGCGGTGGCCGGGTAGATGCCCGCGTTGTTCACCAGGATGTCGATCTGCCCGCCCGCGGCCGCCGTCGCCTGCGCGGCGAACTCGCGCACCGTTTCGGCGTCGGCGGACAAGTCGGCGGGCAGGAACTCGGCCTTGCCACCGTCAGCGCGGATGTCGGCGACCACCTGCGCGCCGCGCTCCTGGTCGCGTCCGCTGACGATCACGTGGGCACCGCGAGCGCCGAGCAGGCGGGCGATGGCGGCACCGATGCCGCTGGTCGAACCGGTCACCAGGGCACTACGGCCATCGAAGGGAAGTACGTTGGTCATACCTCGATTACAGGGTCGCCGCCGGCACCGCTACAAGCTCATGTCTTCCCTAGTCACGGCATGACCAGGCAGTCCCGGGGCCGGTGGTCCTACGGTGGGGACATGGGCGCGGATCGTTCAGCCTTCGGGGCCTTCCTGCGGGCACGCCGGGACCGGCTCGCTCCCGCGCAGGTCGGAATCGAACCGCTGCCCGGTCTACCGCGCGTGCCCGGCCTGCGTAAGGAGTGAGGTGGCGATGCTCGCCGGTCTGAGCACCGACCACTACAACCGGCTGGAGCAGGGCCGGGCAGTCGACGGTGTCCGAGTCCGTGCTCACCGCGCTGACCCGGGCACTGCGGCCGAACGAGATCGAGGCCACGCACCTGCGCGACCTGGCCGCACCCACGTCCAGGCCCCGCCCGTGGAGCCCCACGGCACAGCACCCCGACCCCGGACTGCTGCGCCTGGCCGCCACCCTCGACCATGTCCCGGTACTGCTGCTCGGCCAGCGCTCCAAGGTACTGGCCCGAAACGCCCTTCTCCAGACCGTGCTTGGCCGCTCACTGCCGATCGGGTCGTCGTTGATGGACTAACTTTTCCGTGATAGCCAGGATGTTGCCGATCCTGGCCAGCTGGGGAGGCACGCCGGTCACTAGAAGCAATTGGCGCGGCGTGGATACCGTAGGCCGCGGCGCTGGCGGGTGCTGAAGGCACCACCGGCAACCACACCCGTCCGCACGAACTTGGTCGCCGCATCGGCGACACACACCAATGGCTCATCATCATGCCCAGTGGCTGGTGAGAAACGAAGCCGCCTCAGCTCATGACTGCGCGAGGTCGGTGAACCGGCTGTAGTGCAGCTGGTGCGCGACGACGATCGTGCTCGTCGGGCCGGCACGGTGCTTCGCCAGGATCAGGTCCGCCTCCCCGGCGCGCGGGTCGTCCCGCTCCCAGGCGTCCGGCCGGTTGATCAGCAGCACCATGTCGGCGTCTTGTTCCAGCGAACCGGATTCACGCAGGTCCGACAGCATCGGCCGCTTGTCGGTGCGCTGCTCGGGACCACGGTTCAGCTGGCTGATCGCGACCACCGGCACCTCGAGCTCCTTCGCGAGGAGCTTCAACTGCCGCGAGAACTCCGAGACCTCCTGCTGCCGCGATTCGACGCGCTTGCCCGATGTCATCAGCTGCATGTAGTCGACGACCACGAGCTTGAGATCGTTGCGCTGCTTGAGCCGCCGGGCCTTCGCGCGGATCTCCATCATGGTCATGTTCGGCGAGTCGTCGATGAACAGCGGCGCCTCGCTGATCTCACTCATCCGGCGCGCCAGCCGCGTCCAGTCGTCGTCGGACATGCGGCCACCGCGCATGTCGGCGAGCCGGATCCGGGCCTCGGCGGAGAGCATGCGCATCACGATCTCGATCCGGCTCATTTCCAGCGAGAAGATGACGCTGGACAGGCCGTGTTTGATCGAGCACGAGCGCGCGAAGTCCAGTCCCAATGTCGACTTGCCGACACCGGGTCGAGCCGCGACGATGATCATCTGACCGGGGTGCAGCCCGTTGGTCACCTCGTCGAGGTCCATGAACCCGGTGGGCACGCCCTGTGCCGTCCCGCCGCGGGACGCGATCGCGTCGATCTCGTCCATGGTCGGCTGGAGCAGCTCCTCCAGCGCGACGTAGTCCTCGCTGGTCCGCCGCTCGGTGACCTCGTAGATGGCGGCCTGCGCGCGGTCGACGACCTCGTTGATCTCGCCACCCTCGTTCGCCGCGCCGTACCCGTACTGCACGATCCGGGTGCCGGCCTCGACCAGCCGCCGCAGGATCGCCTTCTCGGCGACGATCTCCGCGTAATACCCGGCGTTGGCCGCCGTGGGCACCGTCGCGATCAGCGTGTGCAGGTACGGCGCGCCGCCGACGCGGGCCAGTTCACCGCGCCGCTCCAGCTCGGCCGACACGGTGATCGGGTCCGCCGGCTCGCCGCGGCTGTACAGGTCGAGAACGCAGTCGTAGACCGCCTGGTGCTTCGGCAGGTAGAAGTCGCCGGGCCGCAGCGCTTCGACGACGTCGGCGATCGCGTCCTTGGACAGCAGCATGCCGCCGAGCACCGACTGCTCGGCCGCCACGTCCTGGGGCGGTTGCCGGTCGAAGTCGCCGGGCCGCGGACCGGGGTCCTCCGGTCCGGGATCGGACGCGTAGGCGGGACCGCGGTCGTCCGTCAGCGCCACCGCGCGGACACCTCCTCGTAAACGAACACCAGTTCGATTATGCCGGATCTTCCGGTCCGGTGCCCACCCTTTCGGCAGGCATGTCGCGCACTGCGCGCAACCAGTTCGCGGCACGCTAGATCGCTCGGAAGGAGCAACGCAAACCCGCCTGTTGATCGTGTGGGGACACCTTGTGGACAACTTGTGGAAGGGTGGGCCCAACGAATCACAAGCGTGCGCGAGGCTGTGTACAACCTGGGGACAGAAACACGTTCACGCAGTAGATGTGCAGGTCAGACCCTGTGGGCAAGCTGTGGAAAACATTGCTGAAAACTCGTCGGCGTGTCGCGGAAGGACGTGCGCTCGGCGTGTCGTGGCGCCGCGCGCATGATTCGGTGGACACATGCCTGTGGATGAATGCTACGGACGGTAGGCAGGCGGTCCGGTGGGCTGTACGGGTGGCAGAGCGCGTGTTCAGCCGAGTGCGCCGTGTGCGTTCCGTAGTCGCTCGCCCAGGACCTGCGGCGATGCGGGCGTGAAGACCACCAGCGCGCCGTCACGTCCTGGCCTTTCCTCGATCAACCAGCGGCCTTCCGGCGTATCCAGGAAGTTCAGCGGCCGTTCACATCGGCGCCTGCTGCCACTGCGCGTACGCGCGGCGACGTACAACGTGCCGGCGCCGGTGCGAGGCCCGTCCATGATCCGCTTCATTTCCTTGGCGGGCGCGGGCGTGTTCTCCCGTCCGGTGTGCATCACCGTGTATTCGCCCTCGGGGCGCGCGTCGCGGCCGGCCAGGAATTCGGCCTTGGTGGTGATCAACGGCTGACCCGTCGCCGGACGGCCGGGCGGGATCTCTTCGACGAACCCGGCGAGCACCGTCTCGGGACGTTCCGGCGCGAGGATGACCGCGTCCTCGTCGATGAGGCGGACGAGCACGAACGCGCCCCCGGCGCCGCTGCCCGCGAGCAGCGCGAAATTGCTCGGCGTGCCGGGAAAGTCACCGTCGAACCAGCCGTAGTACTCGACCTGCGGGCGCGAGATCGACTCGACGGCGTCGAGCAGCCCGCGGTCCATCCCGCGTGGCCCCATCAGCCCGTGCTGCGTGAGCAGCGAGTTGATCTCCTGGTCGATGGTGCGCTGCGCGCTCTCGTCGTACCAGGTGGGCACGCTGGTCAGGGTCGGGTGCGGCTCGCCACCGCGGCGTCTGATCAGGTTGAGCAGGATCGGGGTGGCGATCTTGATCGGAGCGTTCAGCACTTCACTCGCCGATCACCGGTGGCGCGGTCAGCTCGTCGGTGCCGAACAGGTCGTTGGGGTCCTCGCTGACCAGGTACTTGGTCTGGTGCTCCTCGTCGTCGCTGCCCTTGCCGCGACCACCGGCGCCACCCATTCCGGCCATGCCGGACGACCCGGCACGACCGGCGGCACCGGCCCCACCAGCGCCGACGCCACCACGACCCGCGCCCGTGGCGCCACCGGCACCACTGCTGGCACCCGAACCGGTGCTCGCGCCTCCGCCCAGCGCGCCCGCCCCGCCGGGGCCGAAGCCGCCTGCGCCGAACGAACCGGCGCCGTAGCCGCCGCCCGAGCCTGAGCCCGAACCGGATCCGGAGCCACTGCCGAGACCACCGCCGTAGCCGGACCCGCTGGGCCCGAACCCGCCGCCGCCGAAGTCGGTCTCGGATGTGCTGGGCGTGTAGCCGGCCGCCGTGGTGCCGTCGTTCCAGGTCGGCGGCCTGTAACCGACGTTGGGCGGGTTGGGCTGGTAGGTGTCGCGGCCGTTCCCCCCGTCCTGGCCGATGCCGCCGGTGCCGTCGGTGTTCGGCAGTTTCGTGTCGTAGCGGGGCAGGTTCCCGGTGCCGGGAATGTTCCCGACACTGCCCGGTTTGAAGTTGCCGCCGCCACCCCCACCGGTGGGCGGCACGATGCCGACGTTCTTGCCGCCGCCGCCGGGGTCGTGCTTGTCGGGGCCGTTGCTCTCGGAGAAGTTGTTGCCCTGCCAGGCGCTGTACTGCGGCATGCCGGACGCGTTCTGCCCGCTGGCGTTGTAGTAGTCGTTGAAGGCCTGGACGTTCGTCTGGCCCTGCTGGTTGTACTTGTTGATCTCGTCGTCTTTGTCGCTGAACGGGTTCATGTGGTCGAGCATGCTGGCGTGCGGCGGCGTCGCGGCGATCTCCTGCACCTTCGAGTGGGCGGAGTCGAAGGCCTCACCCTGGTTGGTCAGGTAGGTGCCGCTCTTCTGGAGGTTGCTCGCGGAGTCACGGAGCCAGATACCGAGTGGATGCGCCCCGGCCTGCACCTGCTGCGACGCGTTCCCCTGCCAGGCGGCGTCCATCGACTTGTTGATCTCGTCGATCAGACCCGCGCGATTGTCGTGCACCCCTTGCAGCGTGCCGGCCGCCTTGGCCCCTTCGTGGAGGGAGTCCGCGCTGCCGGGGTGGATCTGCTCCCAGATCGCCCGCGCATCGATCGAGCGGCCGCCGATGTTCGCCTGCTGCTGCTGCGCCTCGGGCCCGGAGAACAGGTCGACGAGCCCCCCAGCCATGGTGCCGACCAGACCCCCAGCACCAGGCATGATCGTGTTGCCGACGACATAGCCCGTGCTTGCGTATTTACCCATCTCGCCCATCCCCTCCTATGAGCCCTGCAGGTGCTGCACCATCGCCGTGGCCACACGCTCGACCACCGGGCATGGGTTGGACTTGTTCGGCCCATCGATGATCTGGCCGGAAACGTACGCCGACAACTGATCAGTGACGCCAACCCACAGAGTGCAATCTCCGCCCGAACGATTATCGGTGACGTCGGCGTAGACGGCCGGATACCCGTTGATCGTCGTCGGCTCGAAGTACTTGTCCTTCGGCTGGTTCGCGTAGATATCGTTGAGCCCGTTCTTGTTCGCGGTCAGGGCACCGACGAAGACGACGTTCGAGTCATAGCTCGTCGAGCGCCACTTACAGCTCGGACCGGTCTGATCATCGGCGCGTGCGCCGGGGCCCGTGAGGCCGATGGTCCGTACCTGGTCAGCGGAGAGCGCGTTGCACGGATCGGACAACAGCGTGTTGGTCGGCAGCGAACTGGGCACACGAGGCGCAAGGTCGCCGCCGGAGCTGTCCGACGTGGCGGCGCCCGAGTTGGGGGTGGCTGGGGGGATGCTCCCCGCGTCGGTCCCGCCGGAGCAGGCGGACAACACCCCGGCGGCCGCGAGGGCGGCCGCGCCGAGCTGGAAGGCTCGGGTCTTGCTCATACGATTCCCTGTCCCTGCTGCGCGGCGACCTGCCGTGCCTCGTCGTCGGTCTGGGCGATCTTTCCGCTGGCCTGCTCGAGCGCGGAGATGTAGTTCTTGACGTACTCGCGCATGCGCTGGTGCTGTTGGAGCAGCGTGTCACCCGAAGGCCCTGCGCCCTGCTTGATGAAATCGCCGCTCGCGAACTCGGCGCCGGGCGCTCGGACTTGAGAAATCGTGGTGGCCTGCTTGATGTCCGTCTCGATGTCATCCAGCAGCGTCTTCCACTTGTTGATGACGCCCTGGACCTGGTCGGGGTCGAACTTGTACCCGCCCGCGCTGCCGTTGTTGCCGACCTGGATGGGGGCCGGTGGTGGTACCGAGGTCAGCGTGTCCACGGGAGCGTCGGCCGACGGTGGCTGCGTCATGGCGGTGATTCCCCTTCACTAACGTCCCCAGTGCCCGCGAGATCAGCATCTTGGATGCTAGCGCAGGCCCAGTGGTTCCCGAGCCCGAAAGGGAAAAGCCCCCTTCCGGAGTGAAAGGGGGCTTCTCTCTTACGTCGACCGGGCTACTGACCGGCCTTGATCTCGAGCCGCACGGAGGCCTGGACGCCCGCGTGCAGGCGCGCGTTGACCTGGTACTTCCCGACGGTCTTGATGTGCCCGTCGGTCTCCAGGATCCGCTTGTCCAGCAGCGGGCCACCGGCCGCCTTGATCGCCGCGGCGATGTCGGCGGTGGTCACCGAACCGAACAGCTTCTTGGAGCCCTCGGCCGCCTTGGCGGTGAGCTGGACGGTGCCCAGCTGCTCCAGCGCCGTCTTGATCTCCTTGGCGTGGTCCAGGTCCCGGATCCGGCGCGACTCCTGGGTGCGGCGGATGGTCTGGACGTTCTTCTCCGCACCCTTGGTGGCCAGGATGGCGTAGCCCCGCGGGAGCAGGTAGTTGCGCGCGTACCCGTCCTTGACCTCGACGATGTCGCCGGGGCCGCCGAGGTTGGCCACGTCGGTGGTCAGAATGATCTTCGCCATTGACGTGCCTCCTTAGCGTGCGGTCGAGGTGTAGGGCAGCAGCGCCATCTCGCGGGCGTTCTTGACCGCGATGGCGATGTCACGCTGGTGCTGGCTGCAGTTGCCGGTCACCCGGCGGGCACGGATCTTGTTGCGGTCGGAAATGTACTTCCGCAGCAGGTTCGTGTCCTTGTAGTCGATGAATTCCGGACGGCCCTTCTGCTCTGCCTTGCAGAACACACAGACCTTCTTCTTGGGCTTGCGAATGGGTGGCTTGGCCACGGTAATGCTCCTGGTGAATGAAAAGAGAGTGGTTGGTTAGAAGGGGGGCTCGTCCGCGAAACCGCCGCCGCCCCCGGCTGGCGGGGCGGAACCCCACGGGTCGTCGGCGGGCGCGCCGCCGCCACTGCCGCCGCTGCCGTATCCGCCGCCGCCCCCACCGGTGCCGCGGCTGACCTTGTTGACCTTGGCGGTGGCGTAGCGCAGCGACGGGCCGATCTCCTCGACCTCGAGCTCGACGACGGTCCGCTTCTCGCCTTCCTTGGTCTCGAACGAACGCTGCTTGAGCCGGCCCTGCACCACGACGCGCGCGCCGCGGGTCAGGCTCTCGGCCACGTTCTCCGCGGCCTGGCGCCAGATGTTGCAGCGCATGAACAGCGCCTCGCCGTCCTTCCACTCACCGCTCTGGCGGTCGAAGGTGCGCGGGGTCGAGGCCACGGTGAAGTTCGCGACCGCTGCTCCGGACGGGGTGAAGCGCAGCTCAGGGTCGGCGGTCAGGTTGCCGACCACGGTGATGACGGTGTCTCCGGCCATGGTCGCCGCCTCAGGCCTTCGCCGCGGCCGCGACCTTGGCGGCCTTGCGCGCGGCGACCTTGCGCACGACCTTGGTGCGCAGGATGTTCTCCTGCAGCGACAGCTGCCGGTCGAGTTCCTTGACCGCGTCGGGCTCGGAGTTCAGGTCGAGCAGGGCGTAGATGCCCTCGGCGTGCTTCTTGATCTCGTAGGCCAGCCGGCGGCGGCCCCAGACGTCGACCTTCTCCACGCTGCCACCGGACGTGCGGATCACGTTGAGGAACGTGTCCAGCGTCGGGGCGACGGTGCGCTCGTCGAGCGTCGGATCGAGGATGACCATTACCTCGTAATGGCGTGACACAACCACTCACCTCCTGTGGGCTCGCGGCCACGGACTGTCCGTGGCAGGAGGGTTTGTCGCCCTACAGGATACTTGGTGAAGGACAGCGGCCCGCAGGGCCTCCGTTGAGGGTGGCGGTGGGCGAGGGGCTGGCGGGCTACGACAGTTTTCGCAGCACCCAGATTCGCACCAGCGCGGCGCTCACCGCGGCGAGCGCGACGACGGCGAGCAGCATCGGCAACTGCACGGTGGTGCTGGACGGGGCGGCCGCGATCGCGTCGGCGTCGCCGGCGTTGCGCACGTCGGTTTGACCCGCCGGGTTGCCGCCGAGCACCTCCGGCGTGGGCAGCCCGGCGATCGGGGCGCTGGTCGGGTAGCGCGCACCGGGCGAGACGGCGATCCCGGGCACGGCCGCGGGGATGTTGCCGTAGTCGCGCGGTGGTGCGGTCGCCCCGCCGGTGTTCGGCAGCGTCGTGCCGGGCACGGTCGTGGGCGGCGGAGTCATGCCGGTCGAGGGCAGGCTCGTGGGCGCGGAGTAGTTGCCGGCGTAGGCGGTCATGCCGCAGTTGCCGGCGACCTTGTTGCTGATCGCGGTCAGCGTCTTCTGTTTCTGGTCGGCGGAGGTGCCGAGCCCGTCGGCGTTCTGCAGCGCGTCGGTCACGGCGGCGGCGACGTTGTCCCCCGTGATGCTGCCGTTGGACGCGTTGGGCACCGAGCCCACGGTGACCGCGCCCTGCTGGGTGATCGCGTCGGCGAGCCCGTCCGGGTTGACCCCGTTGAAGTGCAGGAAGATCTCCTGCTCCTTGGCGCCAGTGCGGACCAGGCCCGCGAGATCCTTGCCCTGCACGGCGATCTGGTCACCGATGTTGCCCACGACGCTGCCGGTGCAGCCCTGGGCGAGCACCGTGCTGGCCGACGCGCTACCGGCGAACACCGCGCCACTGAAGAGAGCCGCGAGCGCACCAGCGGTCAGCAGCCGTCGCGTCGATCTGAGCCGGTCGATCCGCGTTGGCATGCGCACGGGTGCTTCTCCTCCAGTGGTCGCCACGTCATCCGAAAGGGGACAACGAAAAGCCGCGCCTGAAGATACTAGGGAGTAGCAGCGCGCAGAACCCAGGTCCGCACCAATGCCGCACTGACGCCGGAAAGTGCGAGTACCGCGATCAGCATCGGCAGTCCGGCGTTGCCGGGAATGCCGCTGTTGCCCTGAGCCGGCAGTGCCTCCGCCTGCCCCGCGTTCTGCGTCGACTTGTTCTGCTGCCCCGGCGAATTGTTGCCGAGCGTCCCGAGTTCCGGTGAGTAACCGGGAATCTGCCCGCCGTAGCGGATGCCGGGCGACGGCGCGAAAAGGCCGGCGAGCGCGTACGGGATGTCGCTGTAGTCGCGCATCGGCGCGTATCCGCCGGAGGACCCGAACGGCAGCAGGTCGAACATCGCCGGGTCGCCGCCGCCCAGGACCGGGCTGCCGGCGGCGGGGATGAGGCTCGCCAAACCGGTGCTCTGGTTGCCAGTGCCGCCGCTGGGACCGGACTGGGCCGGGCCGCCGCTCGGTGGTTTCTGCGGCGCGGGCTGGTCCTGCCTGCTGCCGCCGGTCAGTGCCTTCCCGGTGCCCTCGACCGCGCCGGTGAGGGCGTTCGTCGTGCCGGCCACGGTGCCGTCGACCGCGCCGGCGAGCGGCGGGCCGACCGCGGGAACCGGCGCGACCACGGTGTCCACGACGTTGACGGTGATCTTGCACAGCCCGGTCAGCAGCCCGCCGACCAGCGAGGTGAGGCCGTCGGTCACGGTCTGCAGGCCCAGTGGGCTGTTGATCTGGTCGCCGGGGTGCGCGGTGACCGTGTCGCCGCATTTCGCGGTGATGGTGCTCGCCGCGCTCGCCGTGCCAGGCGTGGCCAGCACGGCCGATCCGGCCAGTACGAAAGCGGTCGCACCGACCGCGGCGACCCGGCGTGTTCGACCCTGCATCCCGCGCCCTCCAGTAGCGGCATCACTCACTGATACAACGATCGTGACCGAGCGGAGTGACGGGGGCCGAGCGGGTGAATTTCAGCTCGGGCGGCGACGCAGCCAGACGTGCGCGAGCGCGGCCGCGGCGAGGGCCACCGCGATGGCGGCGAGCAGCAGCGGCAGTTTCGCCGGACCCGCCGAGACCGCGGGCAGGGCCTGCGCGCTGCCCGAATCGGACGGGACCTCGCCGGGACTGGTGCCGGTCGGCGGGATGACCCCCTGCGCGAGCGGCGCGATCGCGACTGGCGAAATCAGTGAGCCCAGGTCCGACGGCGAAGACGGCGAGGTGGCGTTCAGCGGGAACGACACGACCTGCACGGTGCCGAGATCGGTCGAATCGGCTGAGGAACCGGCACCCTCGCCGGCGGGCGGCGGCGTGGGCGCGGGCTTCGACGGCGGCTTGGGTGGCTTCGGCGGTTTCGGGGAACCGCTGCCCGGCGGAGCCGGCGTGATCGGGCCGCCGCCGAGGAGGGACTGCGTGGTGGCCGACAACGCGTTCACCACACCCTGCGCGCCGGTGCAGACATTCGCGACGGTCGCCGTGCCCGGCAGCGCCTTGACGTTCAGCGCGCTCGTCACGTTGGCCAGGTCGACATGCAGCGCGGGGGTGTTCGCGGAACGCGATCCGGTGCCGAGGGTCAGCAGGCCGGGCTGGTTCAGCGGAGCGCCCGCGTCGAGCGTCAGCGCTTCACCGCTGTCGGCGCCGAGGGTTTTCGCGCAGTCACCGGCAAGCGCCGGATCGGTGTCCGCGGCCGCGTAGCCTGGCAGCGCCAGGCTCGTCGAGATAGCAGCGAGAACCCCGAGCACGAAAGCCCTATTGGCGATTTTCCGCATTGTCCCCCCTCCGGACCGCCGCTGACGCTACTGCATGTCGGCTTGCTCCGCGCAGGAGACGCGCGGCGCGAAGCAGTACCCTCGACAGATGCAAATCGGTGCCCACGTAAAGGATGACGACCCGCTGTCCGCCGCACCGGAACGCGGTGCCGAGCTATTGCAGTTCTTTCTGGCGGATCCGCAGGGGTGGAAGAAACCCGTGCCCGCGCCGAGCCGCGCGGAAATCGAAGCGGCCGGGGTCGAGATCTTCATCCACTCGCCTTATGTCGTGAACGTGGCGTCGATGAACAACCGGATCCGCATCCCCTCGCGCAAAGCGGTGGCCCAGCACGCGGCGGCGGCCGCGGAAATCGGCGCGCGCGGCCTGATCGTGCACGGCGGGCATGTGCGCAAGGAGGAAGACCCGGAGCAGGGCCTGCAGAACTGGGGCAAGTTGTTCGAGCGCCAGGCCGAAGAGGGCGGGTTCGGGGTGCCGATCCTGATCGAGAACACCGCGGGCGGCGACGGCGCGATGGCGCGGCACCTCGACATGCTCGCGCGGCTGTGGGATGTCGTCGGCGACCTCGGTGCCGGGTTCTGCCTCGACACCTGCCACGCGTTCGCGGCGGGCTGGGAACTCGACACCGTCGTCGCGAAGGTCAAGGCCATCACCGGCCGGATCGACCTGGTGCACCTGAACAACTCCCGCGACGAGTTCGGTTCGACCCGCGACCGGCACGCCAACGTCGTGCACGGCGGCGGCACGATCGACCCGGAGCAACTGGTCGCCGTCGCGAAGGAAGCGCAGGCGCCGGTGATCGTCGAGACCCCGGCCGACGGTCAGGCCGAAGACATCAGCTATCTGCGGGAAGCGCTGGGCTGAGCGGCCGCGGCTTGATGGTGAACACGTCGCGGGCGCGGTCGAGCACCCCGCCCGCCGGATCGTCGTCGCCGGAGAGGCGGACCTTGTCGGTCGCCGGGCGGTAGATCTCGCGGATCACCAGCACGCACAGTCCGACGACGGCCAGGTCCCGCAGCACGACGACGCCGAGGAACCAGTCCTCGGGCAGTCCCTTGTGGTCGACCCCGAGGTAGTAGAACATCCGCGGCGGCCAGACCAGCGCGTCCAGCAGCATCCAGCCGAACAGCAGCCGCCAGCGTGGGATCGCGAGCGCCGCGAACGGCACCAGCCACAGCGAGTACTGCGGGCTCCACACCTTGTTCGTGACCAGGAATGCCGCGAGCACAAGGAAACACAGCTGGGCGACCCGTGGCCGGACCGGTGCGGAGAGGCCGATGTACACGATTCCGGCGCAGCACACCAGGAACAGCCCACCGCTGACGACGTTGAGCCAGGTCGGTGTCTGTCCCGGTTGCAGTGGCCCGTCGAACCCGGCCCAGCCGGTGAAGTACGAGACGACGTTGTAGAGCGAGTCGGGATCCATCCCGCGCGAAGCGTTGAGCCGGAAGAACTCGCGCCAGCCCGCGTTCAACGTGAACGCGATCGGCAGGTTCACCGCGAGCCAGACGACCACCGTCGCGCCCGCCGTTCTGGCCCAGTACCGGAACTTGCCCGCCCGCAGGCACAACACGAGCAGCGGCCCGAGTAACAGCAGCGGGTACAGCTTCGCCGCGGCGCCGAGTCCGAGCAGCACACCGGCGAGCACGGGTTTTCGGCGCGCCCAGGCGAGCAGGCCGGTCGCGGCGAACGCGGTCGCCAGCGTGTCGAAGTTGGTGAAAGCGTGCACCAGCACCAATGGCGAGAGTGCGGCGAGCGCCATGTCCCATGGCCGGCGTTTCGCGGTTCTGCCGGTTGCCCACACTGTCACCAGCCAGGCCGCCGCGAGCAGGAACGCGGTGATGTTGAAATAGATGGCCACCGGCAGCGCGCCGGGTAGCCAGCCGGCGTTCGAGACCTTGACCCAGGCCGATGTGATCTTCGCGTTGACCCACTGGAACAGCCCGGTGAGCACCGGGTACTCCATGTACCGGGCGTGCGCGTTCGGGGTGCCCGCGTTGTCCACCCAGCTCGTCCGGTACGGGAAGGTGCCCGCCTGGTCGAGGCGCTCGGCGGAGTAGAGCGGCACGATGTCCGAGTAGCACATCGCCACGTACGGCCGGCCCGCCCGCCAGTCGAGCTGGTTCTGCCCGGTTTCGTCGGTGTACTGCTGGATGCAGCTCGCCTTGCCGAACCAGCACAGCACCAGCGCGAGCGTGGCCATCGCCAGCCCGACCCGCTGTGGGCTCCAGAACCAGTGCCTGCCCACCGCGGCGTGCTCACCCAGCGGCCCGCCGACCGGTCTGCTCGCCGCCGCCACGAGCGGCTCGGTCAGACTCGGCGCGACCCGCTGGGCTGGGCTCAGCGACGACGGCGCGGGTTCGGCGGCTTGATCGGTCGGGCTGGACACGCGCGCGATGTTACGGGCAGCCGGGTTGGTTCCGGCTGAAGGCGGGCCTCAGCCGCCCGGACTCGTCGTCCCGCCGAAGCCCTGGTTGGTGCCGGTCGGGAAGATCCCGGTCGGGAACGTCGGCTTCGTCGGCTTCGACTGCGAGGACGACGTCGTCGGTGCGGACGACGAGGTCGGCGGAGCCGAGGACGTCGACGGAGTCGTGGCCGGCGGGACCGTCGACGAGGGCGGCGGGGGTGCCGGCGTATCGGTGGTCGCGGTCGCGGTCTTGCCGATCGGGTCCACCGTCGAGAACTTCTCCGCCGGCTTGTTCTTCAGGTAGGTGGTGATGAACTCCTGCCACATCTGGGCGGGGAGACCACCACTGCCGACAGCTTTGCCGTTCTTGTCCTTGATCGGCGAGTTGCCGCCGGTGCCGACCCAGGAGGACACCGCGATGGACGGCGTGTAACCGACCATCCACACCTGCGAGTTGTCGTTCGAGCTACCGCTCGCGTTCGGCCCGCTCGCGTCGTACTGCTGGGTACCGGTCTTGCCCGCGCACTCGTGGTTCGGCGGGCACTTCAGGTGCGAGAAGTCGATCACGGGCTTGAGTGCCATCGTGACGTTGCCCGCGATCTGCTTGCTCTTGTCCGCGTTGTTCGCGGCGAACGCCGGCGTCGGGTTGCTCGGCGTCTGGTAGACGACGTTGCCGCCGGGGTCGGTTATCTTCGTCACGAAGTGCCGCTGCAGCGCGATACCGTCGTCGGCGAACGTCGAGTACCCGGAAGCCATGTCGAGCGGCGTGACCTCGGTCGTACCACCACCGAGCGAGATGTTGTTGTCCACCGCGGTCTTGTCCAGGCTGGTGACCCCGGCCTGTTTCGCCGCGTCCTTGACCGCCTGCGGCCCGGTCACGTTCGCCACCATGTCGAAGAACACGGTGTTGGTGGAGCGCATCGTCGCCTCGGCGACCGTGCACTGCTGTGAACAACTGTTGGACGCGCCGGCGTTGTTGATGTAGCGCGGTTTCCCGTTGACCGTGCCGAACTGCCGGTGCGTGGTGCCGTCGAACGTCTCGCCGATCCCCTTGCCCATCTTGAGGAACGCGGTGATGTCGAACGCCTTGAACGACGAACCCGGGTTGCGTTTGGTATTGGCCCAGTCCACCGCGTTCGACTTGTCGTTCGGCCCGCCGTAGTAGGCGATCACCGCGCGCGTCTTCGGATCGATCGCCACCATCGCGTTTCGCAACGTGTCCGGCTGGTCGTCCATGTACTTGTGTGCGGTGTCCTCCATCAGCTTCTGCGCCGACGGGTCGATCGTCGTGTAGATGTTGTAGCCGCCGGCCTGCAGCTTCTCCTTCGAGAAGCCTGCCGCGTCCAGCTCGTCCTCGACCTGGCCCTGGATGAACGCCTCGGGGCCCTTGATCGCCTGCGGCTTGGTCAGGTCCTTCGGCAGCGGGGTCGGGAACTGGGCTGCCTGGCGCTCGGCGGACGGCAGCCAGCCGTACTTGACCATGTTGTCCATCACGTAGTTCCAGCGCCACTGGACGTACTCGGTGTTCTCCGACTTGCTCGGGCCCTGGATCAGCCCGGCCAGCAGCGCCGCTTCCGCGGGGCTCAGCTGCGCGGCGTCCTTGTTGAAGTACGCGTGCGCGGCGGCCTGCACACCGTAGGCGTTCCGTCCGAAGTAGACGATGTTCAGGTACGCCGTGATGATGTCTTCCTTGGGCTGGGTCTGGTTCATCTTGAACGACTTGACCAGCTCGGTGGCCTTACGGGACAGCGTCGGCGCCTCGTTCTCGGTGGCCTTCTTGATGTACTGCTGCGAAATGGTCGAACCACCGCCCTGACCGCCGGTCAGGTTGTTGTAGACGGCGCGGGCGATACCGACCACGTCGAAACCGTTGTTGGTCTCGAAGGTGGCGTCCTCGGCCGCGTACACCGCGTGCTTCACCGTGTCCGGGATCTGCCCCGGCTTGAGGATTTCGCGGTTGCCGGTGTCCGGGACTTCCTTGCCCATCACCGAGTTGTCGCCGTAGTAGTACGTGACGACCTGGTTCTGCTGCGTCAGCACCTCTTCCGGGGTGGGCACGTCGACCAGGAAGTAGGAGATCGTGAACCCGACCGCGGGCACGATCACGCCGAGCCCGAACATCGCGTACAGCACTCGGCGGACGATCTTCCAGCGACGCTTCCGCCGCTGCAGCGGGGTCAGCACGGCTTTGTCCTTCTTGCCGGTGGCCGCTTCTTCCGGCGACTCGTCGCGGCCGAACTCGTCGAACTTGTCCTGTTCGTCGTCGTAGTCGTCCTCGGGAAAGCTGCCGGCGCCCAGCGGGCTGTGGGTCAGCAGCCCGGGATCGTGCCCGGGCGGCGAGCCGGGCGGCGGCGGGGTGTAGCCGGCGCCACGGTTCGGGCCGGGGGGCGGTCCGGGCCGGCGAGGCGGCGTCGGCTGTTGACCGGCGGGCGGGACGCGGCGCCGCGTGGGGCCGCCGTCCGGGTCACCGCCGGCGGGCCAGCCCGGTTGCTGCGGCGACTCACCGGGCCACTGCGGACGGCGCGGGGGTTCGCCGCCGGGGCGCCGGGGCGGGCCACCGCCCTGGCGCGGGGCAGGGCGGGGCTCATCTGGCTCCTGACCTGGCCAGGAGCGGTTGTAGTCGTCGTTCACGAAGGAGCCTCCCAGACCGGCGTTTCGGGGTACGCCGTTCTGCGGTCACGGTTGTCGTACGGTCACTGCCCGGCTGTCCTCTGCGAGGACCGCCGCGATGTTCCCGTGCCCAGGACGTATGACAGCACCAGGTGGTTCCATCGGCACTCGGCGCAGACCTCGACCTGATGCACGGTGAACTCGCCGAACAGCCCGGCCATCCGGGCGAGCTCGGCCGGCGTCTTCGCCGACCCCGCCACGTGTTTGAGCTCGTCCCCGAAGACCCAGGAGACGAGCGTCATCGCCGGCGAGAGGCAGACCGGACACTGGGTGTCGGTCGGCTCGCCGTGGAACTTCGCCGCCCTGAGCAGGTACGGGTCTGCGTCGCAGACGTCCTTCCTACCGAGGCGACCCGCGCGGAAGTCGGACAGCAGCGCACGGCGCTGCAGCCCGTAGTCCACGACGTGTCGCTGCATCTGCACGGTGACAGAGTACGTGGCCGGTGTCGGAGCGCCATGAGCTGTTGGGCCTAAAGATCTCGGCGGACCGGAGGAACACGCCGACGGTTCGATAACTGTCCGGTGAACTCCACCAGTGTTCTCAGGGAAACTTCAGGTGACCCACGTCGTTAGCTTCGCCACTTCGATGTATCGGCTCGATATAATCGGGCGTTAGGTTGGTGACGTGAGGTCGGTTGCCCGAGAGGAGGTGCACCGTGCTGGAGTTCGCCATCCTGGGGCTGCTGCACGAGGCACCCATGCACGGTTACGTGCTGCGCAAGCGATTGCACGAGACGCTCGGCACGTTCCGCGCGTTCTCTTACGGTTCGCTGTATCCCACTCTACGGAGGCTGCAGCGGGCGGGCTTCATCGTCGAGGAGGCCGATGAGGTCGGTGAGCACGCGAAAGCCCAGCCCAGGGCCAGGGTCCGGCGTGCCCGCAGGGTGTACAAGCTCACTGCCGAAGGCAAGGAGCACTTCGCCCAGCTACTCGGCGACGCCGGTCCGCAGACCTGGGACGACGAGGGTTTCGGCGTGCACCTGGCGTTCTTCTCGCGCACCCCGGCCGATGTCCGGATGCGCATCCTGGAAGGCCGCCGCCGGCGCGTGGAAGAGCGCCGGGAAGGCCTGCGGGCCGCGCTGTCCCGCGCCGAGGAAAAGATCGACCGCTACACGCGCGAGCTGCACCGGCTGGGACTGGAGAGCAGTGAACGCGAAGTCCGCTGGCTCAACGAGCTGATCGCGCACGAGCAGGCGGAACAGCGTGGTGGGCAGCACTGGCAGCCGAGAGATTGACCCGAACAAGGAAACGACCTAAGGAGAATCCGGCATGGGCGACAACAACGGCCGCGTGAAGGTGGCCATCGTTGGCGTCGGCAACTGCGCGGCATCGCTGGTGCAGGGGGTGCAGTACTACGCGGACGCGGATGACGTGTCGCGGGTACCCGGGCTGATGCACGTGCGTTTCGGGCCCTATCACGTGCGGGACGTGGAGTTCGTCGCGGCGTTCGACGTGGACGCGAAGAAGGTCGGGCACGACCTGTCCGAGGCGATCCTGGCCAGCGAGAACAACACGATCAAGATCGCGGATGTGCCGCCGCTGGGTGTTCCGGTGCAGCGTGGTCACACCATGGACGGGCTCGGCCGGTTCTACCAGGAGACCATCCAGGAGTCCGACGAGCCGCCGGTGGACGTGGTCGCCGCGCTGAAGGAGTCGGGCGCGCGGGTGCTGGTGTCGTACCTGCCGGTGGGTTCGGACAAGGCGCAGAAGTTCTACGCGCAGTGCGCGATCGACGCGGGCCTGGCCTTCGTCAACGCGATCCCGGTGTTCATCGCGTCGAACCCGGAGTGGGCGCAGAAGTTCACCGATGCCGGCCTGCCGATCGTCGGGGACGATATCAAGTCCCAGGTCGGTGCCACGATCACGCACCGGGTGCTGGCGAAGCTGTTCGAGGACCGCGGGGTCCAGCTCGACCGCACGATGCAGCTCAACGTCGGCGGCAACATGGACTTCAAGAACATGAAGGAGCTCGACCGCCTGGAGTCCAAGAAGGTCTCCAAGACGCAGGCCGTGACCTCCCAGGTGGACCGGGACATGGGCAAGGCCAACGTGCACGTCGGCCCGTCGGACTACGTGCAGTGGCTCGACGACCGCAAATGGGCCTACGTCCGGCTCGAAGGCCGCGCGTTCGGCGACGTTCCGCTCAACCTCGAATACAAGCTCGAAGTGTGGGACTCGCCCAACTCCGCCGGCATCATCATCGACGCCGTCCGCGCCGCGCAAATCGCGCTCGACCGCGGGATCGGCGGCCCGCTGCTCTCCGCGTCGTCCTACTTCATGAAGTCGCCGCCGGTGCAGTACAACGACTCCCAGGCGCACGATTCCGTCGAAGCGTTCATCAAGGGCGACGTCGACCGCTGACCTGCGAACCCCTTCTCCGGCCTCCCTCGGCCGGGGGAGGGTCGTCTCTCTTTTGACTGGATGTACGTACAGTCAATATCCGTACGGAGTTTCCGGCGCTCACCGGCAGGCACAACCAGAGGGGGTCTGCCGGCGAGCGCCGGTTTTTTGTGAGTTAAGGAGTCAGGTGCCCCGATCGCCCAGCGCCAACGAGGAGATGCGTGCTCTGGCGCGGCAGAAGATCCTGGGCGCGGCCCTGCAGGTGTTCGCCGAGAAGGGGTACCACGGCGCGACGATCACCGAGATCACCAAGCGGGCCGGGGTGTCGCGCGGGCTCGCCTCCTATTACTTCCCGAACAAGCACCTGCTCGTCGAGGAACTGCTGGACACCTATCTGGACGGGGTCGCGGCGATCATCGACGTGCCGGGCGGCCCGGACGAGCGGCTCGCCGGGATCATCGACGGCGTGCTCACCGCGATGATGTCGGACCTGCCGGTGCAGGGCGTGATCCTCAGCCTCGTGGTGCAGCCGTCGACGCACCCGATCTTCGCCGAGGTCGAGGCCCGCAAGGACGAACGGCTGAGCCTGCTCGAGGACAGCCTGCGCGAGCTGTTCGAGCAGCGTGGCGCGGAAGATCCGGCGGTCGAGGAGATCATGCTGCGAAGTGTGCTCGAAGGGGTCATCTTCAAGGCCGCCGTGTACGGCCCGCAGTACCCGGTCGAGCAGATCCGCCGTCGCCTGTACGGCATGTACGGTCTTTCGGCGCCGACGACAACGTTGTCAGGCAAGGAAGTCCGGCCGATCGGACGGCTGCGCGCGACGGACCGCGGTTATTGAACCTTCGCCGGCAGGTCCCGGATGTCGCTCAGCACCAAGGCGACCTGTTCGAGTACCGCCGGGTCCGGTGGGAAATGCGGGTTGGGCACCGCGTAGACCGTCATCCCGGCCGCGAGCGCCGAGCGCATCCCGTTCGTCGTGTCCTCGATGGCGGCGCAGGATTCCGGCCGCACGGCAAGGAGTTCGGCCGCCCGGAGATAGACGTCCGGCGCCGGCTTCCCAGCGGCGACCTGCTCGCTGGACACGGCGACCCGCACCAGTCCGGTCAGGTCCGTAGCCTCGAGGAACGCGTTGATCAGTACCGGCGGCGAGGAACTGGCGATCGCCACCGGGTAGCGCCCGGCGACGGCCCGCACGGTTTCGGGGGCGCCCGGCAGCACTGGCGGCCCTTCGGCGTAGCGCTTCGCCATCTCGTCGATCACGACTTCCGCGACGTGCTCGGGCGTGAGCCTGACACCGAGTTCGCCGACCAGGTACCGCGCCCACTCGGGGGTGCTCATCCCCTGCATCGCGCGGGTGGCCGGGTCGGTCCAGCCTCCGCCGTGCTCCGCGACGACCGCGCGCCGCACCTCGTCCCAGGTTCGCTCGGAGTCGACGAGCACGCCGTCGAGATCGAAAACCACCGCGTCCATGCGGTGCACCGTACTGCCCGGCAGATTATTTCGACACGCTAAGTAAAATTGCTTAGACTGTCTAAGTGATGTCCGGAGTGCACGAGCTCGCCCATCAACTGCGCCCGCTCGTATTTCGTCTCTACTACATGGTGCGTCGTCTCACGCCGCAACACCAGCTGACCCTCACGCAGGGGTCCGTGCTGAGTGAGCTGGTCGGCGGCGGCCCGCGCCGGATGAGCGTGCTCGCCGACCTCGAGGCCATCCGCCAGCCGTCGATGACCGACCTGGTGCGCCGGCTGGAAAAGCTCGGCCTGGTCAGCCGCACGCCCGATCCCGTGGATCGCCGCGCGGTGCTGATCGCGGCGACCGACGCTGGCGTGCGCTATCTGGAGGAGGTCGTTGTGGCGCGCGAGGAGTTCTTGCGCGAGCGGCTGGCGGCGCTCGACCCGGACGAGCATGCGGCGATCGAGGCCGCGCTGCCCGCGCTGCGCAAGCTCATAGACGCGGTGAAGAACGAAGAGTTACTGGATGATCATTGAGGCGAGGCTGCTTTAACTTCTGTTTACTTACTATTTGGAATCACCTGGTCTTTCTCGCTTAACGTCACGGACGTTCCCCTGACTGAGCGATGGAGGCCCTGTGCTGTCTCTCCCCCTTATCTCGCATCCCGGCGGCAGAGCCGCGGTCACGTGCGAATACCGCTGCGGAAACGCCTGCGCCCATGAGGCGCCGAACACGTCGGACAACGAATACTTCGGCGACGTCGCGAAGGGCGTGCTCTCGCGGCGCGGCGCGTTCAAAGCCGGTGCCGTGATGGCCGCGGCCGCAGGCGGGTTCGCCGCGCTGTCCGCCACCGCGCCCGCCACTGCGGCGGCCAGCCCGGTCGCGCTCACCAGGCCCGGCCGTCCGGTGCCGGGCACGGACTTCGAGCCGGTCGCGCCGAACACCGCCGACGCGCTCGTCGTGCCGCCCGGGTTCAAGCAGAACGTCGTGATCCGCTGGGGCGACGCGGTCGTGCCCGGTGCGCCGAGGTTCGACCCGGCCAGGCAGACCGCCGCCGCGCAGGCCAAGCAGTTCGGCTACAACAACGACTTCGTCGGGCTCATCCCGGACGGCCACGACAGCTACCTCATGGTCGTCAATCACGAATACACGACCGAGGTCCAGATGTTCCCGGGCTACGACGTGGACAACCCGTCGCGCGAGCACGTCGAGATCGCGTGGGCGGCGCACGGGCTCTCGGTCGTCCGGGTCGAGAAAGAGCGCCGGGGCGGGCTGAAGGTCGTGCCGAGCCGCTACGGCCGCCGCATCACGCTGAACACGGAGTTCGAGGTGCGTGGCCCGGCCGCGGGCTCGAAGTACCTCAAGACCTCCGCCGACCCGAGCGGCCGTCGCGTGCGGGGCACGCAGAACAACTGCTCCGGCGGCGTGACCCCGTGGGGCACGGTGCTTTCCGGTGAGGAGAACTTCCACCAGTACTTCGCCAACGCCGACAAGGTGACCGAGCCCGTCGCGCAGGCGCGGCTCAAGCGCTACGCGGTCGGCACCGGCACCAGCACGCGCAAGTGGGAGCGGTTCGACAAGCGCTGGGACGTCGAGCAGGAGCCCAACGAGCCCAACCGGTTCGGCTGGGTCGTCGAGATCGACCCGAACGACCCGCACTCGACGCCGGTCAAGCACACCGCGCTCGGCCGGTTCAAGCACGAGGCCGCGAACATCAAGATCGCCCGGGACGGCCGCGTCGCGGTGTACTCCGGTGACGACGAGCGCTTCGACTACATCTACAAGTTCGTGTCCAAGGGCAAGTACAAGCCGGGCAACAGCTCGCACGCCCGCCGGCACAACATGGCGCTGCTCGACGAGGGCACGCTGTACGTCGCGAAGTTCAGCGGTGACAGCCCGGCGAACCAGATCGACGGCAGCGGCAAGCTCCCGGCCGACGGCGAGTTCGACGGCACCGGCGAGTGGATCCCGCTGGCCAGCGGCAACAAGTCCTTTGTGGACGGATTCAGTGCCGAGGAGGTCTACGTCTTCACGCGGCTGGCCGCGGACAAGGCGGGCGCCACCAAGATGGACCGTCCCGAGGACATCGAGCCGAACCCGGTCAACGGCCGCATCTACGCCGCGCTGACCAACAACACCGACCGCGGTGCGGCGGGCAAGGCCGGGGCGGACGAGGTGAACCCGCGCAACGGCAACAAGAACGGGCACATCCTGGAATGGGAGGAGGCCTGGGGCGACGCCGCGTCGACCCGGTTCTCCTGGCGGCTGCTGCTGGTCTGCGGCGACCCGAAGACGGCCGACACCTACTTCGGCGGCTTCCCGAAGGACCAGGTCAGCCCGATCTCCTGCCCGGACAACGTGGCGTTCGACCCGTACGGCAACCTGTGGATCTCCACCGACGGCAACGCGCTCGGCTCGAACGACGGGCTGTTCTCGGTGCCGGTCGCGGGCCCGGAACGCGGGCACGTCAAGCAGTTCCTCACCGTGCCGTTCGGCGCGGAGACCTGCGGGCCGGTCGTCACGCGCGATTTCGTGATCGTGGCGGTCCAGCACCCGGGTGAGAACGGCACGCCGGCCGCGCCGACGTCGCACTGGCCCGACGGCGGGAACTCGCTCGCCCGGCCCGCGATCGCTTCGGTCTGGCGGGATTAACCGGCTGGGTACCGGTTTGGACCAGGGCGAGCGGGAATTACCGTGAAGGCATGTCGGAAACTCCCCTCGCCCTGGTCACCGGTGCCTCCCGCGGGATCGGCGCCGCCGTCGCGCAAGCGCTTGCGCCGAGCCATCGAGTCCTGCTCGGCGGACGGGACGCCGAGGCGCTCGCGAAGTCGGCGGCGGAGCTGCCGGGCGCGCGGCCGTGGCCGGTCGACCTGACGGATTTCGCGGCACTGGCCGAGGGGGTCGCGGAGATCGACCGGCTGGACGTGCTCGTGCACTCGGCCGGAACGGTCGAGCTGGGCACGGTCGAGGAGTCCGACGCCGCGTCCTGGCGGCGGAACTACGAGGTCAACCTGCTCGCGGTGGTCGAGCTGACGCGGCTGCTGCTGCCCGCGCTGCGTGCCGCGGGCGGGCACGTCGTGGTGATCAACTCCGGCTCGGGCCGGAACGCCACGGCCGGCTGGGGTGGCTACGCGGCGAGCAAGTTCGCGGTCCGCGCCTTCGCCGACGTCCTGCGCCTTGAGGAGGAGCCGAACGGCCTTCGGGTCACCTCGGTCTTCCCCGGCCGCACCGCGACGGAGATGCAGCAGGCTGTCGCCGCCGCCGAAGGTTTCGAATACGCCCCAGAGCGGTATCTCCAGCCGGAGTCGGTCGCGTCGGCTGTGCTCGCGGCGGTGACCGCGACGCCGGACGCCCATCCGACGGACGTGATGGTCCGCCCCCGCCGCCGCTGAGTTACGAACGCACCCGGGCCGCGGATTCGCGCGCCGTGGCGTAAGCCTTTTCGCGGTCGACGCGGGTCGACTCGCCGTCCGCGACGACCTGCTCCCCCGCGACCCAGACATCGCGCAGCCGGCGGGAGCCCGCCGCCCACACGACGTTCGCCAGCAGCTGCTCGTCCGGCACGTCCAACCCGGCCGCGAAGGCGAAACCGTCCGTCTCGAGATGCACCAGGTCCGCCCACCGGCCCGCCTCCAGCGCGCCGATATCGTTGCGGCCCAACGCATCCGCACCACCACGCGTCGCCAGCAGCAGGGCGTCCGCCGCGCCCAGCGCTGTCGAGTCCTTAGTGGACAACCGGGCGAGCACCGCGGCGAGCTGGATCTCCTCCCACAGGTCGAGATCGTCGTTGCTGGCCGGACCGTCCGTGCCGAGACCGACCGGGACCGCCGCCGCGCGCAGGTCCGTCAGCCGCGCGATACCGGACGCCAGCTTCCCGTTGGAGCCCGGGCAGTGCGCGACACCCACCCCGCGCGCCGCGAACAAGGCAATGTCCTCATCGGACAGATGGATCGCGTGCGCGGCCAGCACCCGGCCGTCGAGCAGGCCGACCTGGTCGAGCAGCTTCGGCACCGACCCGAACTCCGCGCGCTGGCGCTCGTCCTCGTTCGCCGCTTCGGCCACGTGGATCTGCACCAGCGCACCCCGCGCCGCGGCCGCTTCTCCGGTCAACCGCAAGGCTTCCGGCGGCAACATGTACGCCGAGTGCGCGGCGAAGGACAGCTCGATCCGTTCACCAGGCCCGAAACGCAACCCGTCCGCGTCGACCCAGCGCTCGGTCGCGGTGATCATCGCGTGCCAGTCGAGCCCGGGCAGGTCCAGGATCGGCCCGCCGAGCACCACCCGCGCGCCGGTCGACAGCACGGCGTCGGCCATCTCCTCGGGATGGAAGTACATCTCCGCGCTCGTGGTCACGCCGTGCGAGAGCATCTCCAGCGAACCCAGCACCATCCCGGCCCGCACGTCCTCGGCCCGCAGTTTCGCCTCGGCCGGCCAGATGATCTCGTTCAGCCAGCGCAGCAGCGGCAGGTCGCCGCCCATCCCGCGCAGCAACGTCATCGGGCTGTGCGCGTGCGTGTTCACCAAGCCGGGCAACAGGATTCCGGACAACGCGGTGACCGGTGCGGCTGGCGGGGGCGCGTCCGCGGCGGGCCCGCAGTAGGTGATCCGGCCGTCGTCGACGTCCACGACCCCGTCGCGGATGACCGAACAGGCGGGATCACAGGGCAGGACGACCGGGGCGTGGAACCGCTGTGACATCAGTCCATTAAACCGGACCGCCACGCCCACGCCGCGATCTCGACGCGGTTGCGGGCACCGATCTTGCCCTGCACGGCAGCCAGGTGTGTCTTGACGGTCGAGAGCGAGAGGAACAGCTCGCCGCCGATCTCGGTATTGGTGAGCCCGCGCGCGGTCGCCCGGACCACGTCGAGTTCGCGTGCGGTCAGCGGTTCCTTCGGCGGGTCCACTTCGCGCTTCGTGACGCCGCTGTCGAAATGCTTCAGCAGCCGGACGGTGACCTGCGGCGACACCAGCGCGTCACCGCGATCGGCCGCACGCACGGCCTCGATCAGCAGCGCGGGCCCGGCGTCCTTGAGCAGGAACCCGCTCGCCCCGTTGCGCAGCGCCGTGTACACGTACTCGTCCAGGTCGAACGTCGTCACCACGACCACCTTGAACGGGTCCGCGACCTCGGGCCCGGCCAGCTGCCGGGTGACCTCCAGCCCGTCGAGCCCCGGCATCCGGATGTCGAGCAGGCAGACATCGGGCCGCAGCTCGCGGGCCTTCGTCACCGCGGCGATGCCGTCCGCGACGTCCGCGACGACCTCGATGTCGTCCTGGCTTTCGAGGATCATCCGGAACCCGGTGCGCACCATGCTCTGGTCGTCCGCGATGAGCACCCGGATCATTCGGTCTCCCCTTCCAGCGGCAGCCACGCCTCCACGACCCAGCCGCCCGCGGCCGGACCGGCGGTGAGCCGCCCGTGCAGCAGCTCGACCCGCTCGCGCATTCCGACGAGACCGTATCCGCCCGACCCCCCGGCGGGACGCGGGTCCTGCGCGAAACCGTCGTCGCTCACCCGGATGTGCAGTTCCCCGCCCAGCACCTCGGCCAGCACCGCGACCCGGGTCGCCCCCGCGGCGTGCTTGCCGACGTTGGTCAGCGATTCCTGCGCCAGCCGCAGCGCCGACCGCGCGACCTCCTGCGGGATCGCGCCGTTCAGGCGCAGCTCCAGCTCGGTCGGCACGCCGTGGTGCCCGCTTTCGGTCAGCCGCCGCAGGTCCGCGTCCAGATCGGTGGTCGCCTGCTCGGTCGGATCCGTGGTGCTGCGCATGCTCCGGACCAGCCGCCGCATCGCGGCGAGCGCTTCGGTGCCGGCTTCCTCGATCCGGTCGAAAGCGTCCATCGACAGCGTGGAGTCCTTGTCGCCCAGCATTTTCGCGGCCTGTGCCTGCACCACGATCCCGGTCACGTGATGCGCGACGACGTCGTGCAGCTCCCGCGCCAGTGCCATCCGCTCCGACGTCTGCGCCTCGGTGACGGCTGCTTCGACGACCTGCTTGCGCTCCGAGTCGCGCGCCCGGAAGTACAGGCCCACCGCGACGGCGCTGCCGAGCACCAGCACCGCCGCGATGGCGAGCGACTGGAGGTTGTAGCTGACGCTGGGGTGGGCCGCCGTGTTGGCCGCGGTGGCGATGGCGACCGCGGCCGACATCAGCGCGATGACCGGCCAGGCCTGCCTCGGCGCGGCCGAGCGAACCAGGAGCACGACGAGCATGGCGCCGGCCAGGATCACGGTGAGCGGCAGCGCGGTGGTCGCCCCGATGTAGTACCGCGGCGCGACCGAGGCGGCGGGCACCGACAGCAGGATCACCCCGGAGACCAGGACGCCGGAAAGTACCGGCCGGCGTGCCGCGTACACGGCCAGCGCCGCTGTCGCCGCGGAGCACAGCCACAGCGGAAACAGCCGCACACCGTCGTTCAACAGCTGGTACAGCTCGAGGAACAGCGGCAGGCACAGCACCCCGATCAGCGGCCACTGACCGCGCAGCAGTTCGCTCGCCGCACTCGCCCGTTGTGGCGTCCCGGTCAGCCGGAACCGCAGCCCGACCGCCACCCCCGCGATGAGCAGCACCGCGCCCATCAGCAGGCTGCGCTCGAACCGGGAGGAGTAGAGGGAGGTGTCCGACCGGGCGGTCGCCGCGAACAGTCCCGCGACCACCAGCGTCGCCGTCGCGGCCAGCGCCACCCCAGGGCGCAGCCGGCGGACCGCGAAGTACACCAGTTCCACGCCGGCGACCGTCTCGGTCAGCGACAGGTCGGTCAGCACGGTCGAGTACGCGGCGGCGTCGGTGATCCGGATCAGCACGGTGGACGCGACCAGCACGGCGGCCCCGGCGAACGCGCCGCGCGCCGGATGCGTGCGCGCCCACAGCGCGCATGCCGAGACGGCGAAGATCCCCGGCAGCAACAGTAAGTCCCGCCCGCGCGGGCCGAGATCGTCGAAGGCGGCGGGCAACACGATCAGCAGATCGCACAACAGTGCCGCGAGCAGCACGACGCCTTCGAGACCCAGCTTCTGCCAGGCCACGCGGACACGGTCGGAGAACGGCACAACGAAACCGTAGAGGATTCGGGCACCCCCGCACCTTGACCGGGCGGCCACCCCACATCGGCCGATCGGCCGATCCGGGCATCCCGCGCCGGTTGGCAACCTGCTGGGCATGAATCCACAGTGGAACGCTCCTGCGGTGCTGTCCGGACGGGGGCTCGTGAAGCGGTACGGCACGCAGTACGCGCTGGCTGGGGTGGACATCGACATCCAGCCGGGCGAAGCGGTGGCGATCGTCGGGCCCTCGGGATCGGGCAAGACCTCGCTGCTGCACGTGCTCGGCGGCATCATCCGCGCCGAAGAAGGCGAGATCTTCCTTGCCGGACAACGCATCGACCAGTTTTCCGAGAAGAAACGCAGCGAGCTGCGGCGGACCGAGTTCGGGTTCGTCTTCCAGCAGGGAATGCTCGTCGCCGAGCTGACCGCGGAGGAGAACGTCGCGCTGCCGATGCTGCTCGGCGGCACGAACCGCAAGGACGCGCTGGGTGCCGCGCGCGAGTGGTTGACCAGGCTAGGCCTCGGCGGCCGCGGGGGCAGCAGGCCGGGCGAGCTGTCCGGCGGGCAGGCGCAGCGCGTCGCGATCGCGCGGGCGCTCACCCACCGGCCGAAGGTGATCTTCGCGGACGAGCCGACGGGTGCGCTGGACACCCGCACCGGCAAGGAAACGATGGACGCGCTGCTGGTCGCGGCCGCCGACGCGGGGGCGTCGGTGCTGATCGTGACGCACGACCGGGAGCTGGCCGACTCGCTGCCCAGGACCGTCATCATCCGGGACGGCCGGATTTCCGCGACCGGCGTGGGGGCGATCGCGTGAATCCGGTGCGGCTCGCGTTCCGGGTGCTGCGCGTCGACCGGCGCACCCGGACCTCGACGATCCTCACCGCCGTCGGCGTGGCGATCGCGACCGGGCTGGTGCTGTTGCTGGTGAGCCTCCCGTTCGCGACGAAAGCCAGGGCCGAACGGTCCAACTGGCAGCAGCTCGAGCCCAGCTCGCACGGCGCGTCCACCATGCTCGTCCGGATGGGCACCGACTACACCGGTGGCAAGGAGATCACCCGGCTCGACGTTTCGTCCACAGTGGACACTGTCGCGCTGCCGCCCGGCGTACCGAGCTTTCCGAAGCCCGGCGAGGTTCTCGTGTCGCCGGCGCTGTTCGAGCGCATGCACGCGCTGCCGGCATCGCAGCTCGCCGACCGGTTCCCGGGCAAGGTCGTCGGCACCCTCGACGACCGCGCGCTGAAGTATCCCGACCAGCTCGTCGCGCTCGTCGGCCACACGCCCGAGACGATGCCCGACAATGCCACGCCGGTGTCGGGTTTCGGGACCGCGGACCGCGCCGAGGTGGACCCGTTGCTGGCGCTACTCGCCGGAGTCGGCGTCGTGGTCCTGGTCGTGCCGAGCCTGGTGCTGGTCGCGTCGTCGTCGCGGCTGACCGCTGCCCGCCGGGAGCGACGGTTGGCGGCACTGCGGCTCGCGGGCGCCACACCTGGTCAGGTCACCGGCATCGTCGCGGCGGAGACGGGGGTCGCCGCGGTGGCCGGGGCCGTGCTCGGGCTCGCGGTGAGCCCGCTGCTGCACTGGCTCGCCACGTTCGTGTCCTGGGGTGGCGGGACCTGGCTGCCGACCGACTTCCGGTTGCCGGTCTGGCTGACCGCGCTGCTGGTCGTCGCGATGCCGGTACTCGTGCTGCTGGCGGCGGTGCTCGGGCTGCGGCGGGTGGTGCGCGACCCGATCGGCGCGGCTTCCGCGCACACGCCGAAACCGTTGCACGCGTGGCGATTGCTCGCGTTGCCGGTCGCCGGCGGGTTTTTCTTCTATGTCGTGTCGGACAAGTCGGGCAGCAACGTCGGGACGGTGCTGCTCGGACTGCTCATGGTGATCGGCGCCGCCGTGGTGGTCGGGCCGTGGATCACCTTCGCGGTCGGCCGGATCTTCGTGGAGCGCTGGCGGAAACCGGCGGGGCTGCTCGCCGGGCGGCGGCTGCTGGACGATCCGCGCGGCGCGTACCGGGCGTCGGCCGGGGTGGTGCTCGCGGTGTTCATCGGTTCGATGGCGCTGACCCTGATGCCCAGTTTCGAAGGCCTCGCCGGGGGCGGTGGCACCTACCGCGATTCGGTCCTGACGGTGAACACATCGACGGAGCGGGCCCACGAGATCGCGGCGCAGACGAACGAACGGCTCGCGCGCTATGGCCAGCAGGCACGTGCCACCGAGCTGTACTCGGTGATGCTGTCTTCGGTCAACGGCTCGCAAGTGAACGCGTACGTCGTGCCGTGCGAGCGGGCCGTCGAGTTGTTCCGCGTCGACCTCGCGTGTGCTGCCGGACCCGCGGTGTACGGCCCGGGTGACCTCTCGGGCTACCGGGTGAGCAGTGGCTTCGAAAAGGCGGCCGTGCCCCTGGCGCCGGGTATCCCGACGCGGCCGTTCCGGCCGCTCGACTCGGATGTCAGCGTGCAGGCGGTCGTCGACCTGGCCGCGGTGCCGCCGGGGATCGAGCCGAAGTATGTGAACGTCGCGGTGTCCACCGCCGGCAGCGATCCCGAGGTGGTACGCACCGCGCTGGCCGCGAGTGGGGAAGGCGTGTACAGCCGCGATGTCTACCTGACCCGCCAGCTGACCCAGCTGGCCGACCTGCGCCGGGTCACCGTGATCGGCCTGGTCGCGGCGGCGGTGCTCGCCGGGTGCAGCGCCGCGATCGCGACCGCGGGTTCGGTGCTGGACCGGCGCCGCACGTTCGGCGCCCTGATGGCGGCCGGCACCCCGGTGCGGGTGCTGTCCCGCGCGTTGCGCGCGGAGGCGGCGCTACCCGCACTCGCCGCGACGATCGGCGCGGGTGTCGCGGGAATGCTCGTCGGACTCGGGCTGTTCAGCATGGTCAAGACCAGCGGAGAGGCGGCGTCGGCGGTGCTCACGCCGTGGTTACTGGCGCCCGTCGTACTGGGCCTGGGGGTCGCGGTACTGGCCGCGTCGGTGTGCACGCCCGCACTCAACCGGGTCCGGGCCGAGCCACTGGCCGACGAGTAAGGGGGAGATCCGGGGTGCCGCCTTTCGTCGGGGGAAGGGCGGCACCCCGGCTTCACCTGGAGGAGAGGCGTTCGAAGATGAGATCGCGGCTGACCCGGCCTTCTTCGTTCGCGCGTTGCTCGAACTTGGTCACCGGGCGCCAGCCGGGTCGCGGCGCCCAGTCCGGAAACCTGTTGCGCAGCAACGGTTCCGCGCTGCACACCGTGAGCATCTGCTCGGCGTAGTCGGCCCAGTCGGTGGCCAGGTGCAGCATCCCGCCGGGCGCCAGCCGCGACGCGACGAGCGCGATGAACTCGGGCTGCACGAGCCGCCGCTTGTGGTGGCGCTTCTTCGGCCACGGGTCGGGGAAGAAGATCCGCACGCCCGACAGCGTGTCGCGCTCGATGTGGTGCGACAGCAGCAGCACCGCGTCGCCGTGCAGGAGCCGCAGGTTGTCCAGCGCCAGCTTCTCGGCACGCAGCATCAGCTGACCCAGCCCCGCCTCGTACACCTCGACGGCGAGATAGTTGACCTCCGGCTCGGCGGCCGCGAGCTGCGCCGTCGTCTCACCCATCCCGGAACCTATCTCCAGCAGCACGGGCGCGGACCGGCCGAACCACCCGGCGATATCGAGCGGCCCCGACGGCAGCTCCGCCACCTTCCGGCCGAGGCGCGGCCAACTGTGCTCCCACGCCCGCTGCTGCCCGACGGTCATCCGGCCACCGCGCTGCACATAGCTCACAACACTGCGCAGCCGCGGCTGGTGCTCACTCTCCACACAGTCAAACTAGCCGGATGTCAGCGCACCGCCTCGAACTCCCCCAACCGGGAACGCAGGCCGGCCAGGCCGGTGACCGCGATCGGGGCCGGGGTGGTTCCGCTGTGTGCGGGCAGCACGTCGATCCAGCCGTCGTGCCTGCTCGTGTTCAGCAGCGTGGTCGGGATGCGATGCCCCGACCGGCCGCGTTCGGACGGCATGAACTCCCAGTACCCGGACTCGCCGTCGGCGGCCCAGGGCACGTACTCCCAGCCCGGGCGCCGCGACAGCAGCTGCACCATCCGGTCCTCGACGCGGAACCCGTCGGCGCGGGAGTCGAGCCGGCCGTCGGCGAGCGCCCGCAGCCACCACGGCGACGGGACCGGCTCACCGCTCGCGGTCACCGCGCGGTAGAGGGCCAGAACTTCACTCTCCGGGGCACGATGGATCCACGCGCGGCGGATCTCCGCCGGTCTGGTCGCCATCGCGGCGTCCCGGGGCAGCTCGATCGCCTGCGACCACTGAAGGCCGTCCAGGGGTTCTAGCAAGGGCTGATGCGCCACACTGCGCGGAGCGGGAACGGGGATACCGATTTCTCCTCCGATGTCCACCGTCAAGGGTCACCTCCATCGGGGGTCCTGACGTGGTGACTTCATTCTTCCTGGTCAGCGGCGGGATATCTGCTCCCTGTGAGGGCCAACACAAAGCATTAACGATGACTTAACCTGGATCGACTAGCGGCCATCAGCGATTAATCGAATGCATGCCGCCCATTCGTTCGCGCACCGAACATGTGAAGGCCCGGGCCACCCCCCGAATTGGTGGCCCGGGCCTTTCTTTCCCCTGTCCGGCCGGCGCGCCCCGAATTCGCGCCTGTACCGGAGTTCCCCTGCGGTGGGTCCTACGCGTCCCGCCTGTTGGCGGACCAGAGGGCCACGATCAGCAGGACCGCGGCGATGCCGGCGAAGTACGCCAGCGACCAGCCCTGGTCCAGCGTCGCCGTCGACAGCGGCGGTCCCGCCTGGCCATTGCGGCCGAGGTTCGACGCGCCGTCGCCGGTCAAGAACTTCTGTGCGACGTTGAACGGCATCCACTTGTAGATGTCGTCACCGATCTTCGGGATGAGCTGGATGAGGTTCTCCACGGCCAGCATGTAGATCAGCAGCAGCGCGATGGCGCCGGCGCTGTGCCGGAGCAGGATGCCGATCGCGACGGCGATGACGGCGGCCAGCGCGTAGACCAGGCCGACCCCGGCGACGTTGATCCAGTCCGCGCCGCTGTTGAGCGCGAGGTCCGCGTTGGGCTTCAGCAGCATGCCGATGGCCAGCGAGCCGAAGGCGCCGATCTCACCGATGACCAGCGCCATCAGCGCCACCACGGTGGTCTTCGCCAGCAGCGCCGACGTGCGGTGCGGGACCGCCTGGAAGGTCGTGCGGATCGTGCCGAAGCGGTACTCGGTGGTGACCGCGAGCGCCGCCAGCACCATGACCACGGCCATCCCGAAGGTGTAACCGAACTGGGTCGACGAGACGGTGGCGACCTCGTCGCCCGAGGTGTTGCCGACGATCAGCGCCGAGAAACCGATGGTCAGGACCAGTGCGACGAGCGCGCACCACCACGGCGAGCGCGTGGTGAACAGCTTGATGCGTTCTACTGCGAGCAGAGTCATTGTTGTTCGTCTCCCCTAGTTGGCGCTCGCCTCGAGCACCTGCTGTGCTTCGGCCTCCAGGCCGGTGTGGTATTCGACGGAATCGCCGGTGATCTGCATGAACGCCTGCTCCAGCGAGCCCGTCTGCGGGCTCAGCTCGTGCAGCACCACGCCGTTCTGTGCGGCCAGTTCGCCGATCTTGTCGCTGTCCATGTCCGAGACGAGCACGCCGCCGTCGGACTCGGTGAACGTGCCGCCGGCGCGCTCGACCAGCGGCAGCAGCTTGTCCAGATGCGGGCTGCGCACCTTGACCGTGTTCTCCGCGGCCTTGGCCACGAACTCCTTCGTCGTGCTCTGCGAGATCAGCTGCCCCTTGCCGATCACCACGAGGTTGGAGGCGGTCAGCGCCATCTCCGAGAGCAGGTGGCTGGACACGAACACGGTGCGGCCCTCGTCGGCCAGCCGGTGCATGAACTTGCGGATCCAGAGGATGCCTTCGGGGTCCAGACCGTTCACCGGCTCGTCGAACAGCAGCACCTCGGGGTCACCGAGCAGTGCCGCGGCGATCCCCAGCCGCTGCGACATACCGAGCGAGAAGCCACCGGCGCGCTTGCCGGCCACGTTGGCCAGGCCGACGATGTCGAGCACCTCGTTGACGCGGCGGGCCGGGATCTTGTTCGACTTCGCCATCCAGGCCAGGTGGGCGCGCGCCGAGCGGTTGGGGTGCACCCACTTCGCGTCGAGGAGCGCGCCGACGGTGCGCAGCGGCTGCTTCAGGTCGTGGTAGCGCTTGCCCCCGATGCGCACCTGACCGGCCGTCGGATTGTCGAGTCCGAGAATCATTCGCATTGTCGTCGATTTTCCGGCGCCGTTCGGGCCGAGAAAACCGGTAACCTGGCCTGGCTCGACGCTGAACGAAAGGTTGTTCACCGCCAGCGTCTTGCCATATCGCTTGGTGAGGCCCTGTGCCTCGATCATGACTGCTCCCCTGTATCAGGCCTGTGGATTGCCCCTCGGTTGCACATCATTTCCGATCGGGCGGTCCGTTCGCGTCATCCTGGAGGTCTAACTTCCCCCCGACTGCGGGACTAGCTTCCCTTGTTCTCCCGGCGGGCGCGATCGGGAATGACCCTGACCCGCCCCTGAGCTTGCCCGCCGGTTTTGTCGGGGGTGCCCGGTACCTTGCCCGGCATGACGGAAACGCTGGCAGGCAAGGTCGCCGTCGTCACGGGCGCGACCAGGGGATGTGGCAGGGCGATCGCGGTCGAGCTGGGCAGGCTCGGCGCGACGGTGTACGTCGCGGGGCGGACGACCCGGGAGTCGGCGTCGCCGATGGGGCGTGCCGAGACCATCGAGGAGACGGCCGAACTGGTGGAAGCCGCAGGTGGCCGGGGGATCGCCGTGCGTTGCGACTTCTCGTCGGTGTCCGATGTGGACGCTCTGCGGGCGCGGATCGACGGCCCGGTGCACGTGCTCGTCGACGACGTCTGGGGTGGGGACAGGTTCATCGAGTGGGACCTGCCGTACTGGGAGGCGGATCTCGACAAGACGCTGTCGATGGTGCACAACGCTGTCGATACTCACCTGATCGCTCTGCACCGGCTGTTGCCACTCGTGGTGCGGGAGCCCGGTGGTCTGGTGATCGAGGTTACCGACGGGGACAACGACGACTACGTCGGTCCGACCATCGGTTATCACGTGTCGAAAAGCAGCATTCGGGCGATCGGCCGGGCGCTCGGGGTGGAGCTCGCGAAATTCGGGTGCACGGGAATGGCGGTCACGCCGGGATTCCTGCGTTCGGAAGCGATGCTCGAGGTGTTCGGAGTAACGGAGGGAAATTGGCGCGATGCGGTGGGTAAAATCGCACCGGTCGATTTCGCGGTGTCGGAAACGCCTACTTATGTTGCGCGTGCCGTCGCCGCATTGGCGACCGATCCGGAGGTCTCCCGTTTCGCGGGCCGCACGCTAGCGTCGTGGACCTTGATGCACACCTACGGTTTCACCGACGCCGACGGCACCCAACCGGACTTCGGCCGCTGGCTCACCGAAGTCCGCGAGGCCGGCCTCGACCCAGCGACAGCCAACGCCGCACGGTTCCGGTGATCACTGTCCGAGATAGCGCTGGACCAGCTGGTACACGTCATCCCTGGTCGAGATCGTGACCACGAGGATCAGCAGCTCGCCGTCGTCGATCGTGTAGCAGATGCGATAGCCGCCCACGCGGATCCGCCAAACTCCCGCCGCACCTTTGAGAAGCTTGACGCCCGGCGGCCGCGGATCGCCGGCGAGGTCCTCGATCGCATCTTCGATCGCCTCCGCGTGCTTCGGTTGCGAGCGCGCGAGCCTGTCGAGCATCTTCTGCGCTGGGCGAAGGATGCGGATCGAGTAGGGCACTCACTCGCCTCGGCGGTCGCGGGAGGCGGTCCGCCGGACGAATGGCTGCGGCACGTTTTCACCTGCGGCCACGGCGGCCAGCGCGGCACGAACGGCTGTGAGATCGAAAGCGTCCTCGAGCTCTTCCAGGAGCTCGGCGGCCGGTGCCGGAACCAGCGCCGCGGCCCGCCTTCCGTGCTTGGTCAGGTACACCGTCTGGCCGCCGTACTCGACGTGGTTCGTGACCGGGCCGAGCGCCTCACGTGCCTCGGTCACGCTGATCTCGACCTGTACCTCGGGGTCCGTCCGCCGGTTGATGTCCACGTACAAAATGTACATTTTCGCCGCGTCGCCGGCAACCTACTTCTGGCCCGGTCTGATCAGCCCCGTCTCGTAGGCCAGCACCACCGCCTGCACGCGGTCCCGCAGGCCGAGCTTCGCCAGGATCCGGCCGACGTGGGTTTTCACGGTCGCCTCGGAGAGGAACAGGGCCGCCGCGATCTCGACGTTCGACAGGCCCTTCGCGATCAGCACGAGCACCTCCCGCTCCCGCTCGGTCAGTGACTCCAGCTCCGATTCGTCCCGCAGCGCCCCGCCGCCGGCGATGAAACGGTCCAGCAGCCGCCGCGTCACGGAGGGCGAAACCACCGCATCCCCGCTGGCCACCGCGTACAGCGCGGACACCAGGTCCGCCGGCGGCGTGTCCTTCAGCAGGAAGCCGCTGGCCCCACCCTGCAGCGCCGCGTACACGTACTCGTCCAGGTCGAAGGTCGTCATCACCAGCACCCGCGACGTCGCCGCCTCGACGATCTGTTTCGTCGCCTCCACCCCGTCGAGCACCGGCATCCGCACGTCCATCAGCACCACATCCGGCCGCAGCTGTTCGGCCAGCCGCACCGCCTCGGCGCCGTCACCGGCCTCGCCGATCAAGTCGATGCCCTCCTGCGCGCCGAACACCATTCGGAACCCGGCGCGCATCAGCTCCTGATCGTCGACGACGACCACCCGGATCACAGCGCCCTCACCGGCAGCGTCGCGTGCACCCGCCACCCACCGCCGGGCGCGGGGCCGACTTCGAGCGAACCGCCGTACACATTGGTGCGCTCCCGCATCCCGATCACGCCGTTGCCGCCCGGCAGCGGGCGTTCGATCTGCACCGGCCCGTCCGCCGGCACCAGCGCTCGCGCCTTGCCCGCCCCGTCATCGGTCACGACGACGTCCACCAGTTCCTCCCCGCGCACGATCCGGACATCCGCCCGCGCGCCCTGTCCCGCATGCTTCAACGTGTTCGTCAGTGACTCCTGCACGATCCGGTACACGCCGAGCGACACCCCGGCGGGCAGCCCGGCGAGCGTGCCCTCGATCCCCAACCCCACTGGCACCCCGGCCTGCCGCACCCGCTCGACCAGCTCCGCGAGCGACTCGGCGTCCGGCTGCGGAATCCTTGGCACGCCGTCGCTTTCCTCGTTGCGCAACACCTCCAGCAGCCGCCGCAGCTCGGTGAGCGCCTCCCGGCCGGTGTTGGAGATCGTCTGCACCGCGCGCTCGGCCAGGTCGGGATTCGTGCGCAGCGCATAGGACGCGCCATCGGCCTGCACCACGATCACGCTCACCGCGTGCGCCACGACGTCGTGCAGCTCGCGCGCGATCCGGCCGCGTTCCTGCGCGACGGCGATCCGGCTGGCCTGGTCACGTTCGGTCTCCAGCAGATGCAACCGCGCTTCGACTTCCGTGTGGTAGGCCCGCCGCGCCCCGACGAACTCACCCAGCACCCACGAGAACGCGAACGTCAGCGCGACGACGACGATGACGATCCAGTTCGTGGGCTCCCAGCTGACCGCGAGCTGGACGGCACCGACGCCCGCCTGCGCCGCGAGGTACCAGCCCGCCTGCTTCCGGTTCACGTAGATGACCAGCGTGTACAGCGCGATCGCGCTGGCGATGAGGCTCGAGAAACCCAGTTGCAGCGTGCTGTGCAGCACGCTGACGGCCAGGACCACGTAGGCCACCGGGAGCGGCGCCCGCCGCCGGAACGTGATCGGCGCGGTCATCAGCAGATCGACCGGCACCGCGATGTACCACGGCTTCATATTGCTCTGCTGCTGCGCCGAATCCGCCACCAACAGCAAGAGGTCGATCAACAGCAGCAGCGCCGCGAGCAGGCTGTCCCCGACCATGGGGTGCGCTCGCATCCACAGACTCAGTCGCCGCACCTGTACACCCTAGGTCCCCGGCCATCGACTCCGCGTCATCCAGCGGTAGCACCTTTCGTAGGTCCAGGGAACGATTCGTGGCAGGATTCGGACGCCGTGCGAACTGCGGGGAGGGGCGAGGAGTGACGGACCAGGGCCGGTTGGCCGGCCCTTTGTCGAGGTCGGTGGCCAACCTGTGCCAGCGGCTGCAGCCGCAGGTGTCCGCGCGCACGGCGGCCGGGTTCGCCGAGGTCGTCCGCCGGCTCGGCGCGCCGTTGCAGGTCGCGGTCGCCGGGCGGATCAAGTCCGGCAAGTCCACCCTCGTCAACGCCCTGATCGGCCGCCGCGTCGCGCCGACCGACGTCGGTGAGTGCACGCGGCTGGTCACCCGGTTCCAGTACGGCACGGTGGACCGCATCGAGGTCGTGTTCAAGACCGGCCGCAAGCAGGTGCTGCCGTTCGGCCCGGACGGGGGCATCCCCGCCGAGCTGGGTGTGGACATCGCCGAGGTGTCGCATATCGAGGCGTACCTGACGAACGCGGCCCTGCAGGGCATGACCGTCATCGACACCCCGGGCCTCGGCTCGCTCGACGCCGCGTCGGTGTCGCGCACCGAAGAGCTGCTCGGCGCCGCGAAGCAGGTCGAGGGCACGGAAGACCCAGGCGACCTCGACGACACCTCGCGCAACGCGGTCGCCGGCGCGGAGGCCGTCCTTTATGTAGTGACGCAGGGCGTGCGCGCCGACGACCAGCAGGCGCTCGCCGCGTTCACCGCCGCCACCGCGAGCCGCGAGGCCGGGCCGGTCAACGCGATCGCGGTGCTCAACAAGGCGGACACCATCGCCCCCGAGTCCGTGCAGGGCGCGGGCAACGACATCTGGAAGGCCGCCACCATCCTCGCCGAGAAGCAGGCCGCGCTGCTCAAACCGCGGGTCGCCGACGTGCTGCCGGTGATCGGGCTGATCGCCGAGTCGGCCGAGTCCGGCCAGTTCACCTCGGCCGACGCCGAGACACTGCGCCAGCTGTCCACTTTGGACGAAGCGACGCTCGACACGATGCTGATCGCGACGGACATCTTCACCAGCTGGGAATGCGATGTCCCGACCGGAACCCGCTTGCGGCTGCTGGAAAAGCTCGACCTGTACGGCGTCCGCCGGGCGATCGAAGCGATCCGCGCCGACCCGCGGATCACCGCTGGCGCACTGCGCCGGGTCCTGCTGGACGCGTCCGGGCTGGCCGGGGTCCGGTCCCGGCTCACCGTCGTGTTCGCCGCCCGCGCCGACGGGATCAAGGCCGCCGCCGCGCTCGCCTCGGTCACCGCACTCGCCCATGCCTCCGGCGATCCCGCCGAGCGCCAGCGGGTGCACGACGCGATCGAGGTGCTGCTCGCGAGGCCCGAGGCGCACCAGTTGCGCCTGCTGGAAGCGCTGACGCTGGTGGTCGCCGGCGCGGTCGACATGCCCGAGGACCTCGCCGAGGAGGTGCTGCGGGTCGGCAGCAACGCCGAGATCGACGCCCAGCTCGGGATGGCCGGCGGGGCGCGGGCCGAGCTCGCGGCACACGCGCTGGAGCGGGCCGGCTGGTGGCGCTCGTTCGCGTCGTTCGGCGCCACGCCCGCGCAGAGCCGGGTGGCGCACGTCGTGCACCGCGCGTATTTCCTTATTTGGCAACAACTCCGCGAGAACCGGGGGTGAGCGGGATGCCTGCGTGGTTTCGCCGGGAGCCGGCTCCCGAAGCGGACGATCCGACCGGGCAGATCCCTGCCCTGAGCATGGCGAAGATCATCGAGGAGGCGGACGGAACCGGGACGGCGGACGATGCGTCGGAACCCGACGTGAAGTCCGTGTTGGACCGGGCGCTGGCCGATCGTCAGGCGCTCATTCAGCTGTGCCTCTACGCGCTCGACCGGGCTCGGAGCGGCGGTGTGGTCGAGCGCATCGAACAGGGCCTGGCGGGGATCGGGGTGACCGCGGTCCGCCCGGACGGGCAGCGGTTCGACCCGTCGAGACACGAAGCCGGCGGTGCGGTCGCGACCGACGACCCGGCGCTGGACGGCGTGGTCGCGGAGACCGAGGTCGTCGGCTTCGCCGATCACGACCACCTGCTGCGCGCGCCGATCGTCACGGTATACACGAGGCGATGACTGTCACCGCGCTGCCCAACCAGGTCAAGCAGGCCCGCGACGCGCTGCTGACGGTGCTGCGCGAGAACGACGCGCAGGCGGCCAAGTGGGTCGAGGACATCCGCCGGGCCCGTCCGCGCAAGCCGTCCGTCGTGGTGGTCGGCGAGACCAACCGCGGCAAGAGTTCGCTGGTCAACGCCCTGCTGGCGACGCCGGGGCTGTCCCCCGTCGATGCCGACGTGGCCACCGCGACCTACCTCGTGTTCGACCACGCGCCGGCGTGGGCAGCGCAGGCCTGCTATCCGGGCCAGCTCGCCCCGGTCGGCATCCCGCTGGACGAGCTCGCCCGCTGGGTCTCGGCAGCGCACGAGCTGCCCGAAGGTCAGCTCCCGCCGCGCTACGTCGAGGTGACCGGCCCGGTGCCGATCCTGGAGCGGGTGTCCATAGTGGACACTCCGGGGGTCGGCGGGCTGAACTCGATGCACGGTGAGCTGGCGATGGAGGCCGCGGCCAACGCGACCGCGCTGCTGTTCGTGGTCGACGCGTCGGCCCCGTTCACGGCCGGCGAGCTGGACTTCCTGCGCCGGATGGGCGACCGCGTGGAGACCGTGTTCTTCACGCTGTCCAAAACGGACCAGTTCCGTGGCTGGCGCGAGGTGCTCGAAGCCGACCGGCAGCTGCTGGACGAGCACGCGCCGCGGTTCGCCGACAGCCTGTTCCATCCGGTCTCGGCCAGGATGTTCGAGATGGCGGGCCGGGCGCCGAACGAGCAGGCCGCGACGATGTTGCGCGAGCAGTCCGGCGTGATCGGGCTGCAGGCGGCGATGCAGGAGCAGCTCGTCGGCCGGTCGGCGATGCTCGGCGAGGCCAACACGTTGCGCGCGCTCGCCACCGCGTTCGGCGAGCGGCAGGCGATCCTCAAGGCGGAGCAGCGCGCGCTGTCCTCCGGCGAGGCCGAAGCCGAAGCGCTGCGCGCCCGCCGGGACGACCTGGGGGTTCAGCGTCGCTCGTCGACCCGCGGCTGGCAGCTGCGGTTGCGTGGCGAGATCCAGCGCGCGCGGGTCGAGCTCGGGCACGAGTCGAGCCGCCAGATGCGGGACGCGCAGTCGTGGTTCCGCGCTCAGATCGACAGTGCGAAGCGTGAGCAGCTGCAAGGGCTGCCGCAGCAGGTGGACGCGGCGCTGCAGATGATTTCGCAGCGGGTGTCGGCGGCCATGGCGCACCGGCTCAACCGGGTCACCGACATCGCGCTGGCCGACCTGTTCTCCGCCGAGGAGCTGGACCTCATCCGAGCCCAGTTCCTGCGTGCCGGCGGTCCGCAGGTGGTGCTGCGGGCGCCGGACAAGCGGCCGCCGACGCCCGAGGACAAGCTGCTGGTGTTCATGGGCGTCTCGGGCGGGGTGGGTGCGGGCAAGATCGCCGCGCTGCCGCTGGCCGGGTTCGCGCTGCTCAACCCCATCGTGCTGCCCGCGACGATCGTGATCGGGCTCGGCGCGGGCTGGTGGATGGCGCGGACCCGCAAGCACGCGGCCGACAAGCAGCACATGCGGCAGTGGCTCGTCGAGTCCATCGCCGACGCCCGCTCGACGCTCGACCAGCTGGTCGCCGAGCAGCTCATCGAGGCCGAGCAGCAGCTTTCACTCGCCCTCGACGACGCGCTGGGCCGGCGTATCGAGGCCATCGAGGCGGAGCTGAAGGAAGTGGACAAAGCGATAAAGATGGACGCGCAGGAGCGAACGCGCCAGCTCGCCGAGCTGAACCGGTCGATCCGCGAGGTCGGCGACGGGCGGGACCGCGCGGAGAACCTGTTGTCCCGCCTCCGGACCGTCCGCGACCAGCACTGATCACGGTGGAGTCCGGCTGGTTGTGCCAGGGAACCGAACCGGCATACGGTAAGTCCAAGTTCCCGATCACATACCTCGGAAGTGGGGAGAAGCGGGCCGTGTGGATCGACGAGACTGGTGGCGCGGACACGACGGGCACCGGGCACGAGGGCGAGCTGGAAATCTCGGTCGAAGGCCAGACGTACACCGCCGAGGAGAACTTCGACATTGACCACGACGGTCATGACGACGCGGTCCGCCTCGACAACTCCGACGGCACCATCACCGCGTATGTCGACACCGATGGCGACGGCCACGCGGACCAGTACCTGCACACCGACACTCAGGGCAACGTCGTCGACATGGCGCGGTTCGACGCGAACACCGGCGACTGGATCGCCGACGGCACCGGCCCGTCCGGCGGCACCGACAGCCAGGCCGGGCACCAGGGCGACATCACCGCGGATCTCGCCGACGGCACGGTCGATCTCGGGCACGCGACGGTCGACAGTGACAACGACGGCACCGCCGACACCGCCGTGCTGACCGACCAGGACGGCAACACCCGGCTGTTCACCGATCTCGACGGCGACGGCAAGGCCGACGTGCAGACGATCATCACGCCCGACGGCGAGTCGCACACCTACGAGCACACCGGTCCCGGCGAGTGGACCGAGGCGCCCGCGGCCGGCGGCGTGAGCGGCGACAGCGACCAGCTCTGGGGCGGCGGGCACGACACGGTCGTCGAGGGCGTGGCCAAGATCGACTCCGGCACCGGGCAGTGGATCTCGCAGAACTGAACCAGCGCACAACGAGGCCGGCTTCCCGTACCGGGGAGCCGGTTTGTCGTTGTGCGGGTATCGGGGAGATCACGCGGTACTCGGAAATCCTTTTGCGCTAGGCCGGTTCAGCGATATCTGAATCGATTCCCTGATCGTTCTTGTGAGAGAACTGACAGCTCAGGGCTCGGTTACCCGCCGGTCCTACCGCTAATCTCAAGGAATCCCAATTTCCAGCACACCGGTCGCCAGCCGGTGTGCGAAGCCATTCGGTCGCCGGCGATGGAGCCCGCTTCCGGACAGCACGTCCGGTCGCGGGCTCCTCCCGTCGAAGTCAGGAGAAGGAATGACTGCAGTAGCCATCCCGGGACTGGACAAGGCGCCGACCTCGCACAGCGGGGTTCTCGCATGGGTGCGAGAGGTTGCCGAACTGACCACGCCCGATCGAGTGGTGTGGTGTGACGGCTCCGAGGACGAGGCCGCGCGGATCAATTCCGAACTCGTCGAAGCGGGCACTTTCCGCCCGCTGCAAGGGAAACCGAATTCGTTCTGGGCCGCTTCGGACCCCGGCGACGTGGCACGTGTCGAGGAGCGCACCTTCATCTGCTCCGAGCGCGAGGAAGACGCCGGGCCGACCAACAACTGGGTCCACCCGGACGAGATGAAAGCGACCATGACCGAGCTGTACCGGGGCAGCATGCGGGGTCGCACGATGTACGTGATCCCGTTCTGCATGGGCCCGCTCGGTGCGGACGACCCGAAGCTCGGCATCGAGATCACCGACTTCGCCTACGTCGTCGCGTCGATGCGCGTGATGACCCGGATGGGCACGGCGGCGCTGGAGAAGTTCGTCAACGCGGACGGCACCGAGCGCGAGTTCGTGCCGGCGCTGCACTCGGTCGGCCTGCCGCTGGCGCCGGGCGAGCAGGACGTGGCGTGGCCGTGCAACGAAACGAAGTACATCACGCACTTCCCGGAGACCCGGACGATCTGGAGCTACGGCTCGGGCTACGGCGGGAACTCCTTGCTGGGCAAGAAGTGCTACTCGCTGCGGATCGGGTCGGTGCTCGCCCGCGACGAGGGCTGGCTCGCCGAGCACATGCTGATCCTGAAGCTGATCTCGCCCGAGGACAAGGCGTACTACATCGCCGCCGCGTTCCCGAGCGCGTGCGGCAAGACGAACCTCGCGATGCTGCAGCCGACCGTTCCCGGCTGGCGCGCCGAGACCATCGGTGACGACATCGCGTGGATGCGCTTCGGCCCGGACGGCCGGCTGTACGCCGTCAACCCCGAGTTCGGCCTCTTCGGCGTCGCGCCCGGCACCGGCGTGAAGACCAACCCGGTCGCAATGAAGACCATCGAAAAGGGCAACACGGTTTTCACCAACGTCGCGCTGACCGACGACGGCGACATCTGGTGGGAGGGCATGACCGAGGAGCCGCCCGCGCACCTGACCGACTGGAAGGGCGCCGACTGGACGCCGGCGTCCGACGTGCCCGCCGCGCACCCGAACTCGCGGTTCTGCACGCCGATCTCGCAGGTGCCGACGCTGGCGCCGGAGTGGGACGACCCGCAGGGCGTGCCGATCTCGGCGATCCTGTTCGGTGGCCGCCGCAAGACCACGATCCCGCTGGTCACCGAGGCCCGCGACTGGCAGCACGGCGTGTTCATGGGCGCCACGATGTCGTCGGAGAAGACCGCGGCCGCGGCCGGCAAGGTCGGCGAGGTGCGCCGCGACCCGATGGCGATGCTGCCGTTCCTCGGCTACCACGCCGGTGACTACTTCAAGCACTGGATCGAGCTGGGCAAGTCGGCGGACGGCACCAAGCTGCCGAAGATCTTCTACGTCAACTGGTTCCGCCGCGGCGAGGACAAGCGCTTCCTGTGGCCCGGGTTCGGCGAGAACTCGCGCGTGCTCAAGTGGGTCGTCGAGCGCATCGAGGGCAAGGCCAATGCGGTCGAGACCCCGATCGGTTACGTGCCGCGCGCCGAGGACCTCGACACCGAGGGGCTGAAGGAGCCGCTGGCCGACATCCAGGCGGCGCTCGACGTGAAGGCGGACGAGTGGCGCGAGGAGCTCCCGCTCATCGAGGAGTGGTTCGACAAGATCGGCGACCGGGTCCCGTCGAACCTGCGGGACGAGCTGGCGCAGCTGCGCGACCGCCTCGGCTGACCCCGGAAAACGAAAACAGCCGGCCTTCTCTCGGGAAGGCCGGCTGTTTTTCGTTCAGCCTGTGGGTACCGCGCCGCGTAAGGCTTCCAGTGGCAGCCCGACCGCGTCGGCAAGGGCGACGACCGTGAAGAAGGCCGGCGTCGGGATGCGGCCGGTCTCGATCTTGCGCAGGGTTTCCACCGAGATTCCGGCCTCGGCGGCCACCTCGACCATGCTGCGCGTACCGCGAGCTTCCCGGAGGACGGCACCCAGCCGCTCGCCGCGTTCGCGTTCGGCTTCGGTCAGCGGTACTCGCACCATGAGGTCAGTCTATCCGCAGTAGTTGCCCACAACCTGTGGACAACTCTGTGCACAGGTTGTGGGCAACATCCGAAACCGATGATCAGGCGCCTGGCGGCACCGGGAGCGGCATGCCGGGGATGCTTTCGTCGTCCGGCACGACGCCGTCGACGAGGTAGCTCTCCACAACCTTGTCCACCGCCGCGTTCCCGCCGGCGTAGATCCCGTGATCGCCCTCGCCGGTCACGGTGATCATCCGCGAACCCTTGAACGCCTGGTGCGCGCGCTGTGCGCCTTCGATCGGCGTCGCCGGGTCGTGCGTGGCCTGGACCATCAGCACCGGCGGCACGCCACGGCCGTCGAGCACCGGCAGCGGTTCCGGCTGGTTCTTCCAGAAGATGCACGGCTGCACCAGCCAGCCCCAGCCCAGCAGCGGGTACTGCGGGCCGAGCTGGGCCGACTGCCGGATGGCGGTCGACCGGTTACCGGTCCACGGGCCCTCGTTGCACGGGATCGTCCAGAAGCTCGCGTCGTACGCGTCGTCGTAGTCGGTCGGCACGACCAGCGGCTGCGGGCCGAGCGCCTTCTCGTCGGCGTTGGAGGCCTTGACCTTCTGCTTCGCCGCGACCTCCTGGTCGGCGGGCGCGGTGTTCTGGGTCAGCGTCCGCACGTTGACCAGATAGTCGGCGAGCGCCGGGAAGGAACGCTTGCTGTAGAGCTCCGACGCGATGAACGAGTCGAGCTCGTTCGCCGACAGCGGGGCACCGTCCACGTCGACCGGCTGCTTCGCCAGCGCGGCACGGACCGCTTCGTACGTCTGCCGGGCGGCGTCACCGGTGGTGCCGAAGTGGTACAGCTTGTCGTACTGCGCCAGCCACGGCAGGAAGTCCTCGCGCCAGCGGCGCTCGAAGCCCAGCGGCTGCCAGTCGAACGACTTCTGCCAGGTGGTGGTGAACTCCGTGTTCGAGTCGAGCACGAAGCGCCCGGTGCGGTTCGGGAAGGCCTGCGCGTAGTGCGCGCCCAGCCAGGTGCCCGCCGAGTAGCCGACCCAGTTCACCTTGTCCCGCCCCAGCAGCACCCGCAGCAGGTCGAGGTCGTGCACCGTCTGGTCGGTGTTGATCAGCGGCCCGAGCTCGCCCGACTTCACCTGGCACGAGTTGGCCGCGTACTTCGTCGCGTCCAGGATCAGGTTGAGGTTGCCGCGGCTGCGGTCGCGCGGGTCGAGCGTGTTGCCGGTGCCGATCGCGCCACCGCACGTGATGTTCGTGCTCTTGCCGGTGCCGCGCACGTCGAACCCGACGATCTCCTGGTGCTCGCGCAGCTTCGCCTGGTTACGCAGGCGGGCCGGGAAGATCCGGCCGGGCGCGCCGGGACCGCCGGGGTTGACGAGCACGCTCGCGGTCGCGTCACTGGTCGCCTTCAGCCGGCTGACCGCGATGGTCAGGTCGATGTTGTCGCCGGTGCGGTACCAGTCGCGCGGGGTCTGGTAGGTGGCGCACTCGATGCCCTCCGCGCCGGCCGGCGGGGTCTGCCCCGACAGCTCGTCCGTGCTGCAGGTGTGCCAGTTCAGCACCTGGCTCGTGTACTTGCCCGGAATGGCGGTGCTGTTCAGCGGCCCGGCCGGGGCCGCGCCGGCCACGGTGACGCCCGCCAGCAGCGTGCCGGCCAGTACCGGGATCACCACTGCAGCGCGTATCGACCTCATACTCTCCCTCTCGTCCCTCGACGAACGCCGATCGGTCGCACATTGATATCTGGCGGGCGTGCTCGCGGCAACCCGCCTTCGTCGGTCCTTCACTGTCCGAATCGATACCTGGGACATGGGTGACGGCGCACCCCGCAGGACTTAAGGTGCAGACCATGTCTGGCAAAGCCGCTGGGTTGAGGTTCAGCCCCTGGAACCTGTTCCTGCTGATCCCCTTGTTGATGTTGGTCACGCCGTGGTTCAACTTCGACAAGCCGAGGTTTCTCGGACTGCCGTTCTTCTACTGGTTCCAGTTCGCCTTCGTGTTCATCGGGGTGGCGTCGGTCGCGGTGGTCTACGTGATGACGAAAGGCAAGTCGGACAAGGAGAATCAGCGATGACGCCGGGTGGCGGTCTGCAGTGGACCGAGCTGTCGATCTTCGTGGTGCTGTTCCTGCTGGTGACGGTGCTCGGTTTCCTCGCGGCACGCTGGAAGGCGGCCGCGTCGCTGGACCACCTGGACGAGTGGGGGCTGGGCGGCCGCAGGTTCGGGGCGTGGGTCACCTGGTTCCTCGTCGGCGGTGACCTCTACACCGCGTACACGTTCGTCGCCGTGCCCGCGCTGGTCTTCGGTGCGGGGGCACTCGGCTTCTACGCGCTGCCGTACACGGTGATCCTCTATCCCATCGTGTTCCTGCCGGCGCTGCGGATGTGGTCGGTTTCGCGCTCGCACGGCTACGTGACCCCGGCGGACTTCGTGCGCGGCCGGTTCGGTTCGCCGACGCTCGCGCTGCTGATCGCGATCACCGGCATCGTCGCGACCATGCCGTACATCGCGCTGCAGCTGGCCGGGCTCGAAGCGGTGCTGCGCACGATGGGGCTCAACGGTTCCGGCATCGTCGGGCACCTGCCGCTGCTGATCGCGTTCATCATCCTGGCGCTCTACACCTACCAGTCGGGGCTGCGCGCGCCGGCGCTGATCGCGTTCGTCAAGGACGGGCTGATCTACCTGGTCATCCTGGTCGCCGTGTTCTACCTGCCCGCGAAGCTCGGCGGCTGGTCGCACATCTTCGACATGTCCGCCGCGAAACTGGCCCAGCCCAACCCGAAGACCGGCAAGCCCGCCGGGTCGACGCTGCTGACCGGGACGAACCAGCTGCAGTACGTCACGCTGGCGCTCGGCTCGGCGCTCGCGTTGTTCCTGTACCCGCACTCGCTGACCGGCGTGCTGGCCTCGCGGGGGCGGTCGGTGATCAAGCGGAACATGATGGCGTTGCCGGCGTACTCGTTCCTGCTGGGATTGCTGGCGCTGCTGGGTTATGTCGCGATCGCGGCCGGTGTCAAGCCGATCACCAACGCGGCCACCGGCAACCCCGACTCCAACACCGTGGTGCCGGTGCTGTTCGACATCCAGTTCCCGTCGTGGTTCGCGGGCATCGCGTTCGCGGCGATCGGGATCGGCGCGCTCGTGCCGGCGGCGATCATGTCGATCGCGGCCGCGAACCTGTGGACCCGCAACATCTACAAGGAGTATCTGAGGCGGGGCGCGACCCCGAAACAGGAGGCCACGCAGGCGAAGATCGCTTCGCTGGTGGTGAAGTTCGGGGCGGTGGCGTTCATCCTGTTCATCGACCCGCAGTTCTCCATCGACCTGCAGCTGATCGGCGGCGTGCTGATCCTGCAGACGCTGCCGGCGGTGGCGATCTCGTTGTACACCCGGTGGCTGCACCGCTGGGGCCTGATCGCGGGCTGGATCGTCGGCATGGGCTGGGGCCTGATCATGTTGTACAACATTCCCAACCCGAGCACCGGCCGCGCGCACTTCGGGACGTCCTCGATGCCGCTGTCCACGCTGTCGATTTTCGGCTGGCACCCGTTCCCCGGGGTGGCGACCCAGATCTACCCTGGTTTCGTCGCGCTGGTGGCGAACCTCGTGATCGCCGTGATCGTCACGGTCATCGCGCGGTCGATGAAGGTGTTCAACGGTGTGGATGAAACCGACGGCACCGACTACCACGCCGACGAGCACGACAAGGATCTCCGCCCGATCGGAGTGCACTGACGTGGTTGAGGTAAGCCGTTTCCCGGTGGTGGAGCTCGACGAGCTGCCCGATGATCTCCGCGACCGGGTCGGCGCGATCGCGGAGAAGTCCGGGTTCGTGCCGAACATCTTCCGGGCGCTCGGCCACCGCCCGGCGGAGCTGCGCGCGTTCCTCGACTACCACGATGCGTTGATGGAACGGGAAAACGGCCTGAGCAAAGCGGAGCGGGAGCTGGTCGACCGGGTGTAGAGCAACCCGTGGCAGGCCGAGCCGGACGAGCGCGCGCGGGCCATGGTCGAGCTTTCCCTTGCGCTGGCCCAGAATTCGCGTCTGTTCGGGGAGGCGCAGCTCGGCGCGATCACCGCGTTGTTCGCGATGTCGAACCGGCTCGCGCATTTCACCGCGCTGTAGCCGAATCCGGAGTTCTTCGCGATGGGCCGTCAGAAGCGGTAGAAATGGGTCGGCAGGTTGTGGTCGAACAGCCGTGACCACCAGTGCCGCTGGTGCCGGACCAGCCGGGTCCAGCGCGAGGGTTGCCAGACCCGCGGGTCCTCCCGCGGCGTGAACGCCTCTCCCGTCAGCAGCACGGCCGGGTGCCCGCGCGGGCAGGTCCCGGACACGGAGATGATGCCCGGCGCGAGGTTGTAGACGTACTCGACTTCGTCGACGCCCAGCAGGGACCGGCTGTCACAGGTCGGGCAGTGCACCACGAACATCGGTCACCACTCCAGCCGCCACGTCTCGCCGACCAGGTCCGCGCCGAAGCTGTGGTGCGGTTCGCTTTCGACGAGTTCGAAGCCGGTCTTCGCGTAGATCGACCGCGCGGCGACCAGCACGCTGTTCGTCCACAGTTCCATCGCCCGGTAGCCGTGGGCCTTGGCGAACGCGACGCATTCGGCGACGAGCCGGTGGCCGAGGCCGTGCCCGCGGGCGCTCGGTTCGACGAGCAGCAACCGCAGTTTCGCCGTCTGCTCGTCGGAGCCACGGACGCAGAACACGCAGCCCGCGCGCTCACCGTCGAGTTCGGCGATCCACACCGCTTCGCGCGCGGAGTCCTGGTTTTCGACGTAGCCGGCGACGATGCGTGCGACGAGCGCTTCGTAGGTCGCGTCCCAGCCGTACTCCTGCGCGTAGATCGCGCCGTTGCGCTGCACGACCCAGCCGAAATCGCCGGGCCGCGGCGGGCGCAGCACGATCGTGCGGTCGCCGGGCCGGTCACCGACGAGCGTCGTGATCGCCTGCATCGAGCTGAGCAGGCGATGCTGATCCTCGTCGGTGAACCGGCCGAGCAGCTGTCCGATCTGGTCGATCGTGCGCTGTTCGAGCGAATGCTGCGCGGTGCGGCCGGCGTCGGTGAGGCGGATGATCTGGCGCCGCGCGTCGGTGCCGGACCGTTCGCGCGTGAGCAGACCGCGGGCTTCGAGCTTGCTGAGCAGGCGGCTCGCGTAGCCGGCGTCCATTCCGAGCCGGCGCCGCAGGTCGGTCACCTCGGTGACGTCCTGTTGTTCGAGCTCGTAGAGGACCCGGGCCTCGCTGAGGGAGTAGTCGGTGCCGACGAGTCCTTCGTCGAGGACACCGATCACCCCGGTGTAGAGCCGGTTGAATGCGCGGACGCGGGCGACGCGGTCCAGAAGGTCGTTCATTGCCCACCTCAACTACTTCGTTGACTTAGTCAAAAGAGTAGCGGGCCGGGCAAGCCCCGGGCAATGGAAAACCCCGCGATGCTGCCAGGTCGGGGGTCCGCCAGCATCACGGGGTCATATGGGGTATCGCCGCCTCTGGAGGTAGCGTTACACCCTGGATCTTATGTGGTTCGGATCACTCAGCGCATGTGGACCTTGTGAGCCTGCGCGATCGCGATCAGTTCCTGCCGCACGGTGTGGCTGGCGGCGGTGTCGATGGCCCGGTTCACCGCGCGACGGGTACGAGACTCCGCGCGGCGGGCCCGAAGCTTCGCGGCGATGTTGTTCATCGGTTTCGCATCTCCTCGGATGTCTTGGTGGCTGTACCACCAGTATGCACCTTTTTTCACAAGAATGCCAACGATCGTCCGGTGATATGGCGCACCCGCCGATGAATCATCGGAATCGAAGCCATATTGCAGACGATCTTGATATCTAGCCAAGAAGCTAGAATGTTGTAGAAAGCCCGATCAATCGTCGGCGCGGCCGAGCAGGTAGTGCCCGAAATGCGGCACGGTGAACGTGATGAGCCCGCGCTCGGCCGAGTACACCAAGCCCTTCTTCATCAGGCTGTCGCGTGCCGGCGACAGCGACGAGGGCTTCCGGCCCAGGTAGACCGCGATGTCCGAGGTGCCGGCGCCTTCGTCGCGGCCCTGGGTCAGCTCCGCCATCGCGCGCAGGTACTCCCGCTCGGCCGGGGTCGCCCGCTCGTACCGCGAGCCGAAGAAGCCGACGGCCAGCTCCTGCTCGGCCTCCGGCGCCGCGACCTGCACATCCTGCATGGTGATCGGGTCGGCCGGCGCGGCGTCCCAGGCGGCCTTCGCGTAGGCCTGGATGAAGTACGGGTAGCCGCCGGACGCGTCGAACAACGCGTCGAGTGCCTCCGGTTCGATGTCCGCTTCCTCGCGCGCGATGGGCGCGAGCACCGCGCGGTCGGCGTCGGTGCGATCCAGCCGGTCGATCCGCGCGTACCGGAACAGCCGCTCGGAGTAGGACTTCGAGGCGGACAGCACGGCCGGCACATGGGGCAACCCCGCGCCGACGACGACCAGTGGCGCGCCGGACTGCGAAAGCTCGTGGCACGCGGCGCACAGCGCGGAGACGTCCGGCGCTTTCAGGTCCTGCATCTCGTCGATGAGGATCACGGCGCCGGTGCCGACGTCCGCGGCCAGCTCGGCGACGTCGGTGAACAGCTCGACGAGATCGATCTCGATGTCGCCCGAGTCGGCGCGGCCCTGTGCGGCGGGCACGTCGATGCCCGGCTGCCATCGGTCGCGCAGCTTCGCGTCGGGCTTGTTCGCCTTGAGTGCGAACGCTTTCAGCACACCGAGGACCTCTTCGACGCGGTCCGGGGCGCGATGCCGGACCGCCAGGTCGCGGATCGCGCGGTGCAGCGCCGCCGACAGCGGGCGCCGGAGCTCGGCGTCCGGGCGCGCCTCGATCTTGCCGGCGCCCCAGCCGTGTTTGACGGCCATCGACCGCAGCTCGCCGAGCAGCACCGTCTTGCCGACCCCGCGCAGCCCGGTCAGGATCAGGCTCCGCTCCGGCCTCCCCTTCGCGACCCGTTGCAGCACCACCTCGAACGCGTGCAGCTCGCGTTCCCGGCCGGCCAGCTCGGGCGGCCGCTGCCCGGCACCGGGTGCGAACGGGTTGCGGACGGGATCCATTCGTAGGACGGTATCGAGCTTTCTAGGGCTGACCGGATATTTGCCGAGATAGCGCTATCGGCGTGTCGCTACCGCTTTCTAGTCATGTCTAGGTCTCGCCCAATAAAGATGTAGAAGGCGCTACTTCTCCAGGATCGCGGTGACGCCCTGGCCACCGGCGGCACAGATCGAGATCAGGCCACGCCCGGAACCCTTCTCGTGCAGGAGTTTCGCGAGCGTGGCCACGATCCGGCCGCCGGTGGCGGCGAACGGGTGCCCCGCGGCGAGCGACGAGCCGTTGACGTTGAGCTTCGACCGGTCGATCGACCCCAGCGGTTCGTCCAGCCCCAGCTTCTCCTTCGCGAAACCCGGGTCCTCCCAGGCCTTCAGGGTGGCCAGCACCTGCGAGGCGAAAGCCTCGTGGATCTCGTAGAAGTCGAAGTCCTGCAACGAAAGTCCGGCCTGCGCGAGCATCCGCGGCACCGCGTACGCGGGTGCCATCAGCAGGCCCTCGCCGCCGTGCACGTAGTCGACGGCGCCGGTCTGCGAGAACGTCAGATACGCCTGAACCGGCAGCCTGTGCGCCTTCGCCCACTCCTCGCTCGCCAGCAGCACGGTGGACGCGCCGTCGGTCAGCGGGGTCGAGTTGCCCGCCGTCATCGTGCCGTCCTTGCCGCCGAACACGGGCTGGAGCCGGCCGAGCTTCTCGGCCGTCGAGTCCGGGCGCAGGTTCTGGTCGCGGGCCAGCTTGAGGAACGGCGTGATCAGGTCGTCGAAGAAACCATGGTCGTACGCGGCGGCGAGCCGCTGGTGACTCGTCGCGGCCAGTTCGTCCTGTGCCTCGCGCGAGATGTCCCATTCCTTCGCGGTCAGCGCGGCGTGCTCGCCCATCGAAAGGCCGGTGCGCGGCTCGGCGTTGCGCGGGATCTCCGGCACGATCTGGCCGGGGCGGAGCTTCGTGAGCAGCCGCAACCGCTCGCCGACCGACTTGGCCGAGTTGAGCCGCACCAGGATCCGCCGCAGGTCGTCGTTCACCGCGAGCGGCGCGTCGGACGTCGTGTCGACGCCGCCCGCGATGGCCGAGTCGAGCTGGCCGAGCGCGATCTTGTTGCCCACGTTGATGATCGCCTGCAGCCCGGTGCCGCAGGCCATCTGCACGTCCGAAGCCGGAGTTTCCGGCGCGAGCCTGCTGCCGAGCACGACCTCGCGCGCGAGGTTGAAGTCGCGGGCATGCTTGAGCACGGCACCGGCGGCGACCTCGCCGATCCGCTCCCCCTGCAGGGAGAACCGGCTGACCAGCCCGTCCACCGCGGCGGTGAGCATGTCCTGGTTCGAGGCCTGGGCGTACGGGCCGTTCGAGCGCGCGAACGGGATCCGGTTGCCACCGAGAATCGCGACCTTGCGGGCTTCCATGGTCGCCAGTGTAACCTACTGACGAGTAGGTTGCGCGCGAGCAAGGAGGGCCTGATGGCTGACCGCTATCAGCAGTTCACCAAGACCCCGGTCGGGAAGTTCCTGGTGCCCAAGCTGGGCCTGCCCAACCCGGTCACGTTGCGCCGCCACCGGCCCGGCCAGCCACCGCTCGAGGGTCCCGCGCTCCTCGGCGCGGCGCACGGCGGACGGCTCGCGAAGACAGTGCAGGCGCAGCTGGCCGACGCCGGTATCGCCGTGCTGACCGAACCCGCCGCAGACCAGCGCTACGGCGCGCTCGTGTTCGACGCCACGGGCATCACCGACCCGAAACAACTGCGCGAGCTGCACCAGTTCTTCCACCCGGTGATCCGCAAGGTCGGCACGTGCGGCCGCGTCGTCGTGCTCGGCACCCCGCCGGAGCTGGCCGAGGGCCGTGAGCGGATCGCGCAGCGAGCGCTCGAAGGGTTCGTGCGCTCGGTCGGCAAGGAGCTGAAGCGCGGCGCGACGGCGCACCTCGTCTACGTCGCGAACGGCGCCGAGGACGCGGCGGAGTCGACACTGCGATTCGTGTTGTCGGCCAAGTCCGCGTTCGTCGACGCGCAGGTCATTCGCGTTGGTACCCAGGGCATTCCGGCCGCGCCAGCGCCGGACAGCTGGGAAAAGCCGTTGGCGGGCAAGGTCGCGCTGGTCACCGGCGCCTCACGCGGGATCGGCGCGGCGATCGCCGAGGTGTTCGCGCGCGACGGCGCGCACGTGGTCGCCCTGGACATTCCCGCGCAGGGCGCGGATCTGTCGCGGGTGGCGAACGATATTGGCGGTACGGCACTGCAACTCGACATCACCGCCGCCGACGCGCCACGGAAACTCGCCGCGTACCTCAAGGAGCGGCACGACGGCGTCGACATCGTCGTGCACAACGCCGGTATCACCCGCGACAAGACGCTGGGCAACCTCACCGAAAGCGGTTGGGACGCCGTGCTGACCGTGAACCTGGCCGCGCAGCTCGCGATCAACGACCAGCTCCTCGCGGACGAGGTGTTGCGCCGCAACGGCCGCATCATCGGGGTGTCGTCGATCGCCGGGATCGCGGGCAACGTCGGCCAGACCAACTACGGCACCAGCAAGGCGGGCGTGATCGGGATGGTCGACGAGGGCGCGCCGCGGCTGGCCGAGTACGGCGGCACGATCAACGCCGTGGCGCCCGGTTTCATCGAGACCAAGATGACCGCGGCGGTGCCGCTGTTGATCCGCGAGGCCGGGCGGCGGTTGTCCAGCCTCGGCCAGGGCGGGCTGCCGGTCGATGTCGCGGAAACCATTGCCTGGTATGCGAATCCGGCGTCGGCCGCGGTCAACGGCAATGTCGTCCGGGTGTGCGGCCAAGCGCTGCTGGGGGCGTGATGACGACGAAGGAGCTACGTTCCGCGCCCCGGCTCGCGCCCTTGTACGCCAAGGCGATCCTGCCCTCGCGTGGCGGCGAAACCTTGCCGGACACCGAATACTTCCGTCAGGGCATCGAGATCGAGCCGGCGCACCTGGCCGCGTACAACCAGGTCTGCGGGTTCCGGTTGCACGACGAGCTGCCCGCGACGTATCCCCACATGCTGGCGTTTCCGCTGCAGATGGCGCTGATGACCCAGCCGGAGTTCCCGTTCCCGTTGCTGGGCATGGTGCACATCGCGAACCGGATCACGCAGCACCGGCCTGTCCGGCTCGGCGAGACCGTGTCGATGCGCGTGCGCGCGGAGAACCTGCGCCCGCACGAGAAGGGCCGCCAGTTCGACGTGCTCAGCGAACTGTCCACTGAGGACGGTGTGGTCTGGAGTGAGGTCAGCACCTACCTTCGGCGCGGTGGCGGCGAAGGATCTTCGCAGACCAAGCAGCTCGCCGCGCCGTCGCCGAACGCGATCTGGCGCGTGCCCGGCGACATCGGCCGGCGGTACGCGGAGGTCTCCGGCGACCGCAACCCGATTCACCTGCACCCGGTGACCGCGAAGCTGTTCGGCTTCCCCACGGCGATCGCGCACGGCATGTGGACCAAGGCGCGCACCCTCGCGGCGTTCGAGGGCCGGTTGCCCGGCGCCTACACCGTCGACGTGCGCTTCAAGCTTCCCGTGCTGCTACCGGCGAAAGTGGCCTTCACGTCATGGGAAACGAGCGACGGCTGGGCTTTCGAGCTGTGGAACGCGAAGAAACCCAGGCCGCACTTGGAAGGCACGATCAGCTCGGCTGCCACACCTGACCCTCGAGCAGGTCGTTGAACCCCAGCCACACCAGGTTCATCAGCCACGACGCGAGTACCCCGTCGGACACGTCGGAATGATCGAGCCACCAGTCGGCCAGTGACTCCGCGGCGCCGACGAGCGAAACGGCCAGCGCCGGCCCGGAGAACTCCGCGACCGGACCGAGCCCCTTCTTGGTGCCGGCGGTGACCACGAGCGCCGAGACCATGTCGATCGCCTTGGTGCGCAGCAGGTTGATCTCACCCGCGAACTGGCCACCGACGGTGAGCGCCTGACGGTGCAGCACCGTCCACGAGTCACGGTACTCGGCGACGAAGCGGTAGAACGCGCGCAGCCCGTGCCACAGCTGCATGTCCGGCGGCAGTTCCGAGCGCACCCCCACCCGCACGGCTTCGAGCAGGCGTGCCGCCTCCCGCCGGATGCACTTGGCGAACAGGTCCTCCTTGGCGCCCAGGTAGGAGTAGATCATCGGCTTGGAGACGCCCGCGACGTCGGAGATTTCGTCCATCGACGCCGAGTGGTAGCCGTGCTGGGAGAACACTTCGACGGCGGCGTCGAGGATCTGCCGTTCGCGGACGGCTCTCGGCAGGCGCCGCGACCGGGGTGGGGACTTGACTTCGTCGGTCACACTGAGACGCTACATGCTCCGGTTCGCGCCGGTATGATCAATTGATGTGTTCGGATGTCATTGACGCATTCGCCCGCCGGGTCGACCTGGCGAAGCTGAGTGCCGCGCAGTTCATCCGGCTGCTGGAAACGCTGCATATGCTCGGCATCGCCGGGGCCGGTGTGGAGATGCGCGGAATGTCCACCGAAACACTGGTCGACGTGGTGCGGCGGGCGTCGAAGGAGCAGTTGCGGGCCGTCGCGCACCATCCGGAACTACGCCGTTTGTTCCTCGAGGAAATATTCCGGCGGATGTCGGATCATTTCCTGCCGGAAAAGGCCAAGTATTCGTCCATAGTTGTCAACTGGCGATTCTCCGGCGGTGAAGGCGACGGTTTCGACCGGTTCCAGACGGTGATCGAGGACGGCACCTGCCGGTCCGGCACCGACCTGGGCCGCGAGCCGGTCACCACCATCACGGTGGCGGCCGACGACTTCTTCCGCGTCGCGACCGGGAACGCCGCCGCGGCGACGATGCTGGTGACCGGCCGGATCCGGGTGAAGGGCGAGTACGCGCCCGCCGTGCGGTTCCAGGGATATTTTGATTTACCGCGGCGCGAAGCGCCTCGATGAGGGGTGGTGGTCGGGCGAGGGGCTGGCGTTGACTAGCGGCCCTCGATGACCGGATGCGCCCGGTCGTCCGGCACGACCTCGCTGTCGACCACGATGACGCGTCCGGCCGACGGCATCCGCTTCTCGGCGCGACGCAGCCAGGCTCGGCGGAGCACACCGCGTGACGGCGGCAGGAGCAGCAGCAGACCGGCGATGTCACTGAGGAAACCGGGCACCAGGATCAGCAGCCCGCCGAACCCGACGAGCATCCCGTCGGTGACCTCGGCCTCCGGCGAACGCCCCGCGCGGGCGGCGGTCATGAACGCGCGGGCGGCACGGGCGCCTTCGCGCCGCGCGAGCCACGACCCGAGCATCGCCCCGGCCAGCAGCAATCCCAAAGTGGGGAGGACTCCGACAACCGAGCTCACCGCCCAGACGGCGGCCACCTCGGCAACCACATAGAGCAGGAACAAAGCAGCCATACTCACTCAACGCGCGAGCCGCGCGGTTTGCTCCCCGTGGAGTTCCATCTGGCGGGCGCGGGGAACAAGACGACGAGAAGCGCTGGTTGACTCCTCACGTGACCTCCGTGCAATCCCGCGTCCGCGCGCCCGAGCTGTCCGGCGACGTGTGGCTCAACACCGGTGGCAGACAGCTGCGGCTCGCCGAGCTGCGCGGCAAGATCGTGCTGCTGGACTTCTGGACCTCGGGTTGCATCAACTGCCTGCACGTACTCGACGAACTGCGGCCGCTGGAGGAGGAGTTCGCCGACGTCCTCGTGACGATCGGGGTGCACTCGCCGAAGTTCCTGCACGAGGGTGAGGCCGCGGCGATCGAAGCCGCCGTGCGCCGGTACGCGGTGCACCATCCCGTCCTCAACGACCCGGAGATGCGCACCTGGTCCCAGTACGCGGTGAAGGCCTGGCCGACGCTGGTGATCGTCGACCCGGCGGGCTACGTCGTGCACACCGCCGCCGGTGAGGGGCATGCCGAGGCGTTGCGCCGGGTGATCGCCGCGCTGGTCGCCAAGCACGAAGCCGCCGGCACGCTCCGCCGCGGCGGCAGCCTGTACGTGCCGATCGAGGACGATCCGCACGAGCTCGCGTTCCCGAGCAAGGCGGTCACCACGGCCGAGGGCCGCATCCTGGTCGCCGACACCGCGCATCACTCCATCGTCGAGTTTGCCGCCGATGGGGAGACCGTCCTCCGCCGGCTCGGCGGCGGCGAGCAGCCCTCCGGTCTGACCCTGCTGCCCGACGCGGTGGCCGACCAGGTCGGCTACCACCTGGTCGTCGCCGATACCGCTGGACACCTGTTGCGCGGCATCAACCTCACCACCGGCGAAGTGTCCACTGTGGCCGGTACCGGCGACCAATGGCGCAACGGCGAAACCGACGGCCCCGCAAGGGAAATCGACCTCACCAGCCCGTGGGACGTGGCGTGGTGGGAGTCCGCCGGCGGGGTCGTGGTCGCGATGGCCGGCAACCACACGCTGGACCTGTTCGACCCGGTCAAGGGCACGATCTCGCGCTACGCGGGCACGACCGTCGAAGGTCTTCGCGACGGCCCGCTCGCCGAGGCGTTCTTCGCGCAGACCTCCGGCCTTGCGGTGCAAGAAAACCGGCTCTGGCTGGCCGACGCCGAGTCTTCGGCGCTCCGCTGGATCGAGGACGGCGAGGTGCATACCGCCGTCGGCACCGGCCTGTTCTCCTTCGGCCACCGCGACGGCGACGCCGACGACGCGTTGCTGCAGCATCCGCTCGGGGTCGCGGCGTTGCCCGACGGCACGATCGCCGTCGCCGACACCTACAACGGTGCGATCCGCCGCTACGACCCGCGAACTCGCGAGGTCGCGACCATCGCCGACGGGCTGGCCGAGCCGTCCGGGCTGCTCGTCGCCGATGACACGCTGCTCGTGGTCGAGTCGGCCGCGCACCGGTTGCGCACGCTGCCGCTGACCGGCGAGACCGCCCGGCAGACCGGTGCCGCACAGGCCGTTCGCCGCCCGCCGAGCGTGCTCGCGCCGGGCGAGGTGGAGCTGTCCGTGGTGTTCACGCCGCCGCCGGGCGAAAAGCTCGACGACCGGTTCGGCCCGTCGACGCGACTGGAGATCACCGCCGCACCACCGGAACTGCTGGTCAACGGCGGCGGCATCGGCACCGACCTGACCCGCCGGATCACGCTGGCCGGCGGGCACGCCGAGGGTGTGCTGCAGGTCATCGCGCAGGCGGCCAGCTGCGATTCCGGTGCCGAGCATCCGGTCTGCCGGGTTACCCGCCAGGACTGGGGCGTGCCGATCCGGTTCGCCGAAGACGGCCCGGCCTGGCTCCAGCTCATTCTGGCGGGGTGAATCCCCGCTCCAGCACATCCATCGCCTGGTGCAGCAACGTCACCAGGCTCGGATTCCGGCCGGGCTGCCAGGACGTGATCGCGGCCCGGTTGGCGGCGAACCCGGCCGCCGCCGTGGTGCGCACGTAGATGTCGTCCGGCGGCAGCCCGGTGCGCTCCGCGATGCCGTGCAGCAGGGCTTCCTCGAAGGCCTTGTTGGTGTGCGCCATCTTGACCGTCAGCTCGGGATGTTCGCGCAGGAGCAGCATGCGCGCGCGGAACAACTCGCTCCCGGAGACCTCGGCGAACCGCTCGGCGAGCACGGCCCGCAGCGCGGTGAGCGGCATTTCGTCGGCGGGCCGGTCGATGATCCGCTGCCGCACGGCCGGACCGACGATCTCGATCGCGAGCATCGCCTCGTCCTTGGTCTCGAAGTAGTTGAAGAACGTCCGCGGCGAGACACCGGCTTTCGCGCAGATGTCCTCGACGGTGACCGCGTTCGGCCCCTTCTCCCGAGCCAGCGTGATCGCCGCGTGGCGCAGCGCTTCGCGCGTCGCTTCCTTCTTCCGCTCACGGAGCCCCGGTTCCGTCACATAAATTACAGTACTGCATTTTTGCAGGGGCTGCAAAAAGTGATACCTTAGTACTCATGGCGGAACAGGTGGATCCCGAACCGAAGCAGTCCCTCATCCGCACCCTCGCCGAACACCTCTGGTTCCCCGTCTTCTTCTTCGTCGGGTTCCTGCTCTGCTATCTGCTCGCCTTCCACCAGCCGACCCCGCATCACGTCAGGGTCGCTGTCGCCGATCCGGTGGCCGCCGCGCGGATCGACGCCGCACTCGGCAAGGCCAGCCCCGGCGCGTTCGACATCGTGCCCGCGGCGGACGCCGACGCCGCCCGGCAGGCGGTGCTCGACCGCGACGCCACCGCGGCCTTTTCCGCGGACCCGGCGCATCCGACGCTGTTCGTCGCGAAGGCCGACGGCTACATGCTCGAGTCGATCCTGAACCAGACGTTCACGCCGATCGTCGCGCAGACCGGCGGCACGCTCGCGACGGTCGACCTCGCGCCGACCGCGAGCGGCGACGCGCTGGGCACCGGGCTGTTCTACCTGGTGCTGGTGTGGAACGTCCCGAGCTACATCGTGGTCATGATGCTGCTGCGCGCGGTGACTATGAGCCGCCGCGCCAAGGTGTGCACCCTCGTCGGCTGGGCCGCGTTCCTGAGCGTGGGCGGCTTTCTCGGCGGGCTCGCGCTGCACGTCATCCCGGCCGATCCCCGCGTCATCCCGCTGGCCTTCCTGCTCAGCCTCGGCGTCTCGCTGACGTCGTTCGGGCTGGTGCCGTTCGCGAAGCAGTTCTTCCCCGGGGTCGCGATGGGCCTGTTCGTACTGCTGTCCGTGCCGTCGAGCGGTGGCGCGATCCCGGTGCAGCTGGTGCCCGGTTTCTTCCGCGCGCTGCACCCGTTCCTGCCGATGGGCAATCTGCTGGAGGCCGCCCGCGGCGTCTTCTACTTCCACGGCGTCGGCATCCTCCGGCCGATCCTCGTGCTGTGCGCCTGGGTGCTGCTCGGCACCGCGCTGATCGCCGGCCACGCCCTGTGGCAGAAACGCCACCCCGCCACCGAGGACGAGGTCGTCGCCGAGCCGCCGGTGGAGGATCCCGCGATCGAGATGCCCCGGCCGACCGCGCTGCCCGCCCACGCGCACCACTTCGGCACGCTCGTGCCGATGGTCTCCGGCGAGGTCCGGACCGGCGACGGCCAACCGGTGCGCGGCGCGGTCGTCACCGTCACCGACGGGCGCGGTGGGCAACTGGTGCGCACTATCGCGGACGACGACGGTTGCTACGCGGTGGCCGGTCTGCCCGAGCAGTTCGTGGACCTCGTGGTCTCCGCGCCCGGACGGCAGTCCGCGGTGCGCCGGATCCTGCTGCGCGAGGGAAGCACCCGGCGCGAGAACTTCGAGCTGAGCGATCGGCGGGAGGCCCTGACGGCCGGCCTGAGTGCGTAGCATTGGCCACGTGTCGGATGGCAAGACGCTGCCGGGCCCGGGCCTGAAGCTGGAAATTCAGATGTTGCACGACCGGGTGCTGGTCCGGTTGTCCGCCGAGGAGGGGGAACGCCGCAGCAGCGGCGGGATCGTGATTCCCGCGACGGCGCAGGTGGCGCGCCGTCTCGCTTGGGGCGATGTACTCGGCGTAGGCAGTAATGTGCGCAACGTGAAGATCGCCGACCGCGTTCTGTTCAACCCGGACGACCAGCTGGAGGTCGAGGTCCAGGGCGAGGCGCTCCTGGTCATGCGCGAGCGTGACATCCACGCCGTCGCGACGGAACGCACGGAGCACGGCACGGGGTTGTACTTGTAGCTCGCCGGGGAGGGGTGAGGTGCGCGAGGACCACTACTGGCCGGACTGGGACTCTGACAACCGGAATGACCAGCGGACCGAGCAGGTCATCGGTCCGCGGGCCGCACCCGAGTTCCTGACCGAGGAACCGCTCGACGCGCACGAGGACGCGCTGGTCGAGGAACTGCTCGACGGCGACCGGATCGCCCGGGGCCGGCCGAACGCCGGAAAGCGCTTTCTCGGCAAGGTACTCATGGTCACCGGCGGCGTGCTCGCCCTCGGCGTGGTGCTCTACACGGTGGACCTCATCCTCAGCGCCGGTGAGGTGCCGCGCGGCACCGTCGTCGCCGGGGTCGACGTCGGCGGGCTGAAACGCGCCGACGCCGAGTCGAAGCTCCGGCGCCAGCTCGAACCGCGGCTGACCGAACCGGTCCCGATCACCGCCGGCGATGTCCACGCGAGCCTCGACCCGGTGCGTTCGGGGCTGGGTCTGGACTGGCCGTCGACGCTCGCGCAGGCCGGGCACCAGTCCCTCGACCCGATCGCCCGGGTCCGCTCGTTCTTCACCAAGCACCAGGTCGATGTGGTGACCAAAGTGGACCCGGACGTGCTGAGCCAGGCGGTCGGCAGGCTCGCGACCGATCAGCTCGACCATCCGCCGACCGAAGGCGGTATCGGTTTCCGGCCGGGCACCGGGAACGGCGGGGTGACCGCGTACGCGATCGAACCCCGGAACGGCCAGACGATGCACGACGTGCCGAAGGCCGCGGGCCTGGTCCGCGCACTCTGGCTCGGCAAGAGCGAGGTGGAGCTGCCGGTCGACGTGACCCCGGTGAAGGCCACGTCCGCCGGCGTGCACGCGGCGCTCGACAACGTCGTGCAGCCCGCGGTGTCCGGACCGGTGGTCGTGCACGGCGACGGTGCGGACGGGGTCCTCACGCCGGTCACCATTTCCGGCGCGATGAAGTTCAACCCGCGCGACGACGGGACGCTCGAGGTCGGCGTCGATGCGGCGAAGCTGCAGGACAACCTGCGACCGCAACTGGCGGGCACGGAGAAACCCGGCAAGGACGCGCAGCTCGTGTTCGCCGGTGGCGCGCCGACGGTGCAGCCCTCGCAGGACGCGCGGCAGGTCGACTGGGCGAACACCCTGCGGCCGCTGATGAGCGTGATCGTCAAGCCGGACAACCGCGTTTTGCCGGTGCAGTACCACGACCAGCCGCCGCAGCTGACCACCGACGACCTGAATGCCTTGGGAATCAAGGAAGTCGTCGGTGAGTTCAGCACGAACGGCCTGTCCGGCGCCGCGGCCGCGAACGTCCAGGCGATGGCGGCCAAGGTGACCGGGACCGTGCTCAAACCGGGCGAGATGTTCAGCCTCCAGGGGCGGACCGGCCCGTACAGCTCCGGTTTCGTGCCCGCGCCGGCGAACGAGGACGGCACCGGCCCGGTCGTGACCGGCGGCGGGGTCTCGCAGTTCGCGACGACGCTGTACAACGCCGAGTACTTCGCGGGCCTGTCCGACGGCGGGCACACCGAGCACTCCTACTACCTCGACCGCTACCCGTTGGCCCGCGACGCGATCGCGATCCGGGACGACGGCTCACCGGTCGACCTGCGGTTCACCGACGACCTCACGAGCGGGATCGCCATCGAGGCCTACACCTCCGGCTCGTCGGTGACGGTTCGCATCTGGGGCACCAAGCAGTACCGCGTAGAGAGCGGCACCGGCCCGCGCACGGACCTGGTCGCGCCGCCACTGCAACTGAGCCCGCCGGGATGCCAGTTCTCGCCCGGTTCGGCGGGGTTCAGCACCAGCGACACCCGGGTGCTCTACGACCAGATCTCCGGCGCCGAAGTCCGCCGCACCACCCGCGCCGTCACCTACGCCCCGCGACCGATCGTGTTCTGCTAACCCCGATACTCTCCGTTGCCAGTTGTCACTCTGTGCTGTGGAGGTAGTTGTCGTGAGGAAATGGTCGTCCGCCAAGGTGCTCGTGGTGTGTGCGGGGGTCGCGGGCGCGATGCTGACGTGGGCGCCGGCGGCGAGTGCGGCGGATCCGGAACCGGCGCTGGTGCATGCCTTGCCGGGCAACGACTGCAGGCTCAACGTGCGCGCCGGCACCGACGCCGGTACCGCCCTGCTGGCGACCCTGACCTGCGTGAACTACACGACCTGCGCGTCGGCGTCGGAAACGCCGTGCGGGCCGTACGTGACGGGTGGGATCTACAGCTGCGTCGGCGCGGACGGCAAGCAGATCACCGACACCCGGTGGGCCGAGGTGGCCTGGCGCACCCCGCAGAAGTCGTACGTGGCGGTCGGCTGCGCGGCCTTCCGGCCGTGAGGAGGGGCGGGGGAAGGCCACGCGGCCTTCCCCCGGTACCTACCTCTTGATGCCTCGCCGGCCGAACGCGCCGCTGGCCAGCCCGACGCCGATCGCGGCCAGGCCCACCTGGGTGATGAGTTCGAGCCAGTCGAACCCGCGGGTGTCCGCGTAGCCGAGCCCCCGGGCGATCGCCGTCCCGATGAACGCGGCCACGATGCCGATCAGCATCGTCAGCCAGATCGGGATGCCCTGCTTACCAGGCACGACCAGGCGCCCGAGCGCGCCGATGATGAGACCAACGATGATCGCCGAGATGATTCCGCTGATGGTCATCGAAACTCCTTATATCTCGTCGGCGTCTTCGGATTACCGTCTTCGCCCGCCGCGCAAACCATTCGACGAAATATCCGTTGACGCTTATATACGCTGTCTGTGATACTTCGAGACGTGGATGTGTTCGAAGCCGTGGCGGAACCACACCGCCGGGAGCTGCTGGACCTGCTCGCCGAGGGTGAGCGCTCGGCCGGCGAACTGGTGGCGAGCCTGCCCGCGCTCACCCAGCCCGCCGTCTCCCGGCACCTGCGCATCCTGCGGGAGGTCGGCCTGGTCGAGGTGAAGCCGGAAGGGCAGCGACGCATCTACGCGCTGCGGGCCGACGGCCTGCTGGAGATCGACGCGTGGATCGGCCGCTATCGCCGCTACTGGCCGCGGCATCTGAACGCACTCGAAAAACACTTGTCCCGGAAGGACTTTCCCGATGAGCGATGACCTCGGCACGCTGAGCTTCGACGGCGAGTACGCCGTCATGACGTTCCACCGGCGCCTGCCGCACCCGATCGAACAGGTCTGGGCGGCGATCACGGATCCGGCCGAGCGCAAGGCGTGGTTCGGCGAGACCACGATCGACGGCGGGACGATCGAGATGCTCCCCGACGAACCGCCCGCGCCGCCGGACGCGAAGCGGTTGACCGGCAAGATCCTGGTCTGGCAACCGCCGCACGTGTTCGAGCACGAGTGGAAGCAGCGGATCGTCGAGGACAGCGTGGTCCGCTACGAGCTGGCCGAAGACGGTGACGGCACCCTGCTCACCTTCACCCATCGTGGCCTGTCGGAGCGCAACGCCAAGGGCTTCATGCCCGGCACGCACGCCTTCTTCGACCGGCTCGCCGCGCATCTCGGCGCGCGGCCGTTGCCGGTGTGGTCGGACCGGTACGCCGAACTGGCTCCCGCCTACCCGTCCTGGTCCTGAAACCACGAGGGGCCCCGTCGCGCGCGACGGGGCCCCGCGGGCTTGGCGTCAGAACGCGGGTTCGGGGACCACCAAGAGGTCGTTGTCGGCGCCTTCGACGATCGCGCGCCGCGCGGTCAGCTCGGGCAGCACCTGCTTGGCGAAGAACGACGCCACGGCGATCTTTCCTTGGTAGAACGGCACGTCCTTGGCCGAAGCACTGTCCACCTTGGACAGTGCGATCTCGGCCTGCTGCAGCAGCCGCCAGCCGATCAGCAGGTCGCCGGCCGCGAGCAGCAGGCGCACGGTGTGCTGGCCGACCTTGTAGAGGTTCTTCGGGTCCTCCTGCGAGGCGGTCAGGTAGCCGATCAGCGCGCCGAGCATGCCCTGCACGTCATCGAGCGCCTGCTTGAGCAGCCGCCGCTCGTTCTTGAGCCGGGCGTCGGACTCGGTGTCCTCGGCGAACTTCGTGATCTCGTTCGCCAGGTAGCCGAGCGCCTGGCCCTTGTCGCGGACGATCTTCCGGAAGAAGAAGTCCTGCGACTGGATGGCCGTGGTGCCCTCGTACAGCGAGTCGATCTTCGCGTCGCGGATGTACTGCTCGATCGGGTAGTCCTGCAGGAAGCCGGAGCCGCCGAGGGTCTGCAGCGACTGCACGAGCTGCTCGGTGGCGCGCTCGGAGCCGACCCCCTTGACGATCGGCAGCAGCAGGTCGTTGATCCGCTCGGCCAGCTTCAGCGAAGCCTCGTCCCCGTCCTGGGTCCAGACCTGGTCCTGGAACGACGCCGTGTACAGGTATACCGCGCGCAGTCCCTCGGCGTAGGCCTTCTGCAGCATCAGCGAGCGGCGCACGTCGGGGTGGTGGGTGATGGTGACCCGCGGCGCGGCCTTGTCCAGCATCTGCGTCAGGTCCGCGCCCTGCACCCGCTCCTTGGCGTAGTCGAGCGCGTTGAGGTAGCCGGTGGACAACGTCGCGATCGCCTTGGTGCCGACCATCATCCGGGCGTACTCGATGACCTGGAACATCTGCGCGATGCCGTCGTGCACGTCGCCGAGCAGCCAGCCCCTGGCCGGGGTGCCGTGCTGGCCGAAGGTCAGCTCCGTCGTGGTGGAGACCTTCAGCCCCATCTTGTGCTCGACATTGGTGACGAAGGCGCCGTTGCGCTCGCCGAGCTCACCGGTGTTGGTGTCGAACAGGAACTTCGGCACCAGGAACAGCGAAAGCCCCTTCGTGCCGGGCCGCGATTCGATGCCGGGACCCTCCGGGCGGGCCAGCACCAGATGCATGATGTTCTCGGTCATGTCCTGGTCGCCCGAGGTGATGAAGCGCTTCACGCCGTCGAGATGCCAGGAGCCGTCCTCCTGCAGGATCGCCTTGGTGCGCCCGGCGCCGACGTCGGAACCCGCGTCCGGCTCGGTCAGCACCATGGTGGCGCCCCACGCGTGGTCGATCATGATCCGCGCCCAGCGCTTCTGCTCTTCGGTGCCGTTGCGGTCCACGATCATCGCGAAGTTCGGCCCGGCCAGGTACATGAACAGCGCCGGGTTCGCACCGAGGATCAGCTCGGAGGCGGCCCACTGCACGGTCGGCGGCAGGCCGAGCCCGCCGAGGTCGTTGGGCAGGCCCAGCCGCCACCACTCGCCGTCCCAGAGCTGCTGGTAGCTCTTCTTGAACGACTCGGGCAGCGTCGCGGAGAACGTCTTCGGGTCGTAGACCGGCGGATTCCGGTCGGCGTCGGCGAAGGACTCCGCCAGGGGGCCGGTGGCGAGGTTGTTCAGCTCGGCCAGCGCGCCGCGCGCGGTCTCCTCGTCGGAGTCCGCCAGTACGCCCTTGCCGAGGCGGTTCTGGACGCCGAGCACCTCGAAGAGGTTGAACTCCAGGTCCCGGACGTTGCTCTTGTAGTGGCCCATGTCGTCGCTCCGTTGGTATCGAGTCTTCCGGCTGGGCGCATCCTGGTCCCCTTACTGGCCGGTAACATCAGGATATTACCTGTGGGTAACCGCAGCAAGTGAATCCATCCTGTTGTGATCCGGCGATCACTGTTCAGTGTGCTCGGTATTCGGCGAGACCTGGCGGTGGAAACGGGGCCTGACCGGCCGCACCTCGTTCCGGGGAGTCCTCGGGCTGCGCGATCAGGATGCCGCCGCGGAACGCGATCGTGACGGCATGCGTGCGGTCGCGGGCGGAGAGCTTGCGCAGGATGCTCTTCACGTGCGTGCGCACGGTTTCGACGGACAGGTAGAGGATCTTCGCGATGGCCGCGTTCTCGAGGCCCTCGGCCACGAGCTGCAGCACCTGGAACTCCCGGCGGGACAACGGCATCCGCGGCCGGCGGGACGTGACGACGGGATCGCCGGGGCGCAGGCCCTGACGCTGCTGGGTGGTCAGCGGCGCCAGCGCCGGGTCGATGTAGCGCCGGTCGAGGTGCACCCGGCGGATCGCCTCGACGAGCCGGCGCGCTTCCGCGGTGCGGGGCAGCGCGCCGTGCGCGCCCGCGACGGTCGCGGTCTGCAGGTAGGTCGCGGTCCGGTGGCTCTCCCGGACGAGCACGATGACCAGCAGCGCGGGATCACCGCCGGTCAGCAGTTTGGTCAGATGCCCGTTCGGGTCGAGGCCGGAGTCGAGCAGGATGACGTCGGGATGCACCTGTTCGGCCAGCTGCAGGGCGGCGTGCGGATTTCCGGCGTGCCCGGCCCAGTGCAGGCCGGGCGTGTGCTGGACGATCGCGGAAAGTCCTTCGCGCAGGAACGGGACCGGGTCGACGGCCGCGATGCCAAGGCTGCGTGCCGGTGGAGAGCCTTGCGGCGCCCGGGCCGGCTCGTTACTGCGCGTCATCAGAACAACTCCGTCTCGCACGAGTCAGCACCGGGACGCCGGGCCCGGACCGAGCCGCCCCCCGACGGTCCTTCCGGGTGCCTCCGTCGCCGCGAACCGATCCCCCCTGCTGGGACCGGTCTGGCCTGACACTTCGTCCATTGTGGGAGTCGGTAGGCCGGGGGGTGTGACGCGGGTTCACCCTCCCGGGTTCGGCGCTACTCTGAGTAGAATTTTTGTCGCACTGAGGCGAACTCCTGTGCGAGTGTCACGGGGGTCCAGTGGGCGTTCAGACCGCTCGGATTGGGCAGAACCCAAACGGCTGTTTCACTGATCGAATCGAGTTGGGGGCCGATGGCGGCCTTCGGATGGCCGAACGCGGTCCGGTACGCGGTGATCCCCACGACGGCGAGGCAGCGCGGGCGGTAGCGCTCGATTTCTTCGGCGAGCCGCACGGCACCGTCGCGCAGTTCGGTGCCGGTCAGCTCGTCGGCGCGGGCGGTCGCCCGGGCGACGAGGTTCGTGATGCCGAGGCCGTACTCCAGCAGCTGGTCCTGTTCGCCCGGATCGAGGCGGCGCGGAGTGAAACCGGACGCGTGGAGCGCGGGCCAGAACCGGTTGCCGGGCCGGGCGAAGTGGTGTCCGGTGGCGCCGGAATAGAGGCCGGGATTGATCCCGCAGAACAACACCCGCAGCCCGGGCGCGATGACATCGGGAATCGTCGTCCCGTGCGCGGCCGCGAGCTGCGCCTTGGTCGGGCGGAAGGAAGTCATCCTGGCATTCTGGCGACGTGACTACCGCGGACGGTTGCTCGGTCGAGGTCTACACGCTGCTCCCGACGGCCGGCGAGGCGCAAATCGTGCACGACGCCATCCCCGCCGGCGCGGAAGTGCTCGATCTCGGCTGCGGCACCGGCCGGGTCGCGCACGAGCTGATGGCGCTCGGCCATCCGGTCACCGCCGTCGACGACTCTCCCGAGATGCTCGCGCACGTGCGGGCGCACAAGGTGTGTTCGCGCATCGAGGACCTGCGGCTCGACCGCCGGTTCGAGGCGGTTCTCCTGGCGAGCCACCTCGTCAGCGCGCCCGACAGCGCGCCCGTTCTCGCCGCTGTCGCGCGGCATCTGGCGCCGGGCGGCCGCGCGATCATCGAATGGTATCCGCCCGAGTGGTTCGACACCGTCGAGGACGGTGGCGGCCGGCTGGGTGAGGTCGAGATCAGCCTGTCCGGGATCACCCGCGACGCCGACCTGCTCAGCGCGACCGTCCGATACGCCGCGCGGGGCGCCGCCTGGGAGCAGCACTTCACCGCGCGGCGCTTGGACCAGCCAGGACTCGACGCTCTCCTCGCCGGGGCCGGACTCGTCTTCGGCCGCTTTCTGTCACCGGATCACACCTGGTTCTCCGCCGGGTCGGACTGAAGGTGGCAAAACGCTCACCAGAGGCGTACTCTGTGTGATCTGCCACACAAGGACGACGCCAAGGGAGGCGAGCGTGGAAATCGCGATCGTCCTCGGCCTGGTGGTGCTGTTCTTCACGGCCGCTGTGGTGACAGTGACCGTCGAAGACCGCCGGGCCGCGCGCCGCAAGGCCGCGCAACGTGCCGCACGTCTAGCGCGCCTCGGTGAGGTGGACCCGCTCGCTCCGGCCAGACTCCGCACGGACCGCTGAACGCAGCGCGAGGTACAGCGCCCCGGCGATCCAGCCGAGCACGGCGCCGCTGGTGTTGGTGATCAGGTCGTCCACGTCGAAGATGCGGTACTGGAACGGCGCCGTCCCCCAGTTCGCGGTCAGCTGGGTCACCTCGATCGCCAGCGAGCAGGCGAAACCCAGGAGCATCGTGCCGATGAGCCCGCGCCGCCACAGGACGCGCGCGATGATGCCGAACGGGACGAACAGCACCACGTTCAAGGCCATCTGTTCGAACGGCGTCGTCGTCACCAGGTCGAGCAGGCCCGGCCCGGCCGCGTGCGTGCGCACATCGTGGATCCACTGGAACGGCACCAGCTGGATGCCCTGTGCCACCGCCCGCGTGCCCGGGCCGGGCAGCGGCAGGAAGACCACCGCCAGCGCGAGGCACGCGTAGCACAGGATCGCGGCGGTCCGTGCCACTCGCCAGGGGACGATCCGGCCGAACCGCGCCCGCTGCACGATGAGCTGCGGGACGAGCACCGTCGCCCAGATCGCGAGGAACCCGGCGAGACCCGTCGCCAAGGCTGTGACCTGCGGTGATTTCATGATTCGACCGTATGGTCCGGACCCCTGCCGGCAGATCGGTCGACCAGCCGGACCCGGCCGCCCGGCATCGGCCGGATGGCCGATCAACCCGGCGTTCACGAGATTTTCCCACGATCGGCCCTGGTCATCGTGCACGCGCCGCAGGCAGGATCCAGAGGCGTTATGCGCCTTCTGGAGGAAATATGTCGTTTTCACCTCGTGTGCTGCGACGCACGGTAGCGATCACCGCCGCCGTGCTTGCCGCTGTCGTGGCCAGTGCCACGCCGGCATCCGCGCAGCGACCCGCCCCGACCACGGACGTCCGGCTGATCACCCTCAACGACTTCCACGGCAACCTCGAACCGCCCGCTGGCTCGTCCGGCCGCGTCACGTTGTCGGACGGCAAGACGGTGGACGCGGGTGGAGCGGCGTACCTCGCGACGCACGTCAAGCAGCTCGAATCGCAGGTGCGCAACTCGCTGGTGTTCTCGGCCGGCGACAACATCGGCGCCTCCCCGCTGACTTCGGCGCTGTTCCACGACGAGCCGACGATCGACTTCCTCAACGAGATCGGCGTGCGGGCCTCCGTCGTCGGCAACCACGAACTCGACGAGGGATACCGGGAACTGCAGCGGATGCAGTTCGGCGGCTGCCACCCGACCGACGGCTGCCAGTTCGAGAAACCCTTCAAGGGAGCCAAGTTCCCGATCCTCGGCAGCAACGTCTCCTTCGACAACGGCCTGCCCGCGCTGCTCCCGTTCACCGTCGAGTACTCGGGTGGCGTGCCGATCGGCGTCATCGGCGCGACGCTGAAGGACCTGCCGACCGTCGTCACCCCGACCGCGATCGAGGGCCTGAAGTTCGGCGACGAGGTCGAGGCGATCAACCGGACCTCGGGCTGGCTCGACCGGCTCGGCATCAAGTCGCAGGTCGTGCTGCTGCACCAGGGCGACAACACCGGCGCGGGCGGCCCCGACGACTGCAACGTCGCCCCCGGCCCGGCGACCGCGATCGCCAAGAGCGTTTCGGCCAGTGTCGACGCGATCTTCACCGGGCACAGCCACCAGCAGTACAACTGCGTGATCAACGACCCGGCCGGCAACCCGCGCACCGTCATCCAGGGGGCGTCGTTCGGACGGCTGCTTTCCGTGGTCGACCTGAAGATCGACAAGAAGACCCGCGACGTGGTGCGCTCGGCGACGGTCGCGCACAACGAGATCGTCACCCGCGACGTCACGCCCGACCCGGCGGTGCAGAAGCTGGTCGACGAGGCCAAGACCAAGTCGGCACCGATCGCGAACAAGCAGGTCGGCACCATCACCGCGGACCTCAGGGCGGCCGGCGCGCCCTCCGGCGAATCGACGATGGGCGACGTGATCGCCGACGCGCAGCTCGAAGGCACGGCGGCGAACAACCCGCAGATCGCGATCACCAACCCGGGCGGCATCCGCGCCGACCTGAACTACGCGTCCTCGCCGAACGGTGAGGGCGACGGCGTGGTGACCTACGGCGAGGCGTTCACCGTGCAGCCGTTCTCGAACATCATGCAGACCATCACGCTGACCGGCGCGAACCTGAAGAACGTGCTGGAACAGCAGTGGACCCCGACCTCCACGAAGATCCTGCAGATCTCTTCCACGCTGCACTACACGTACTCGGCCTCGGCGCCGATCGGTTCGCGCGTCTCGGACATCACCGTCGGCGGCGCGCCCGTCGATCCGAACGGCAGCTACCGCGTGTCGGTGAACAACTTCCTCGCCGCGGGCGGGGACGGGTTCACCGAGTTCACGAAGGGCACCGACCTCGCGGGCGGGCCGGTCGACCTCGACGCGCTGGTCGCGTACCTCGGCGCGCACCCGGGCATCGCCCCGCCGCCGGCGGACCGCATCACGATGGTGCCGTAGTTCCCATTTCTCCAAGGAGAATCGGCATGCGGCCCGGCACAATGGGCCGCATGCCGACCTGGGAAGAAGTGGTGGCGATCGCGAGCGAGCTGCCGGGTGTCGAGGTGTCGACCTCCTACCGCACCCCGGCGCTCAAGGTCGCGGGCAAGGGTTTCGCCCGGCTGCGCACCGAGGCCGAGGGCGGCCTGATGGTGCTCTGCGACCCCGCCGAGAAGGAAGCCTTGCTCGCGTCAGGGGATCCGGCCTTCTTCACCACGCCGCATTACGACGGCTATCCGTCGATCCTCATCCATCTCGACCGGGTGGACCGGGCGCAGCTGACCGAGCTGATTACCGAATCCTGGCGTCGTAAGGCGCCGGTGAAGTTACGCACCGCATTCGATTCCGAAACCCATTAATTCTTCCCCGGGGTACTCGTCAGCTTTTCACGCGGAATGAACACCTCTGGTGATCTTCCTTTTGCGGCAACGATTTTGCCTGCTGCGGGCGGTGATCGCGTCGTTCGCCTAGCCGTGGCGACCCGCCCTCGTCCGTCGCAATGACGAACACGCAGAGCCACCTGTCGTCGTCCGGTTGAGCTATATTCATGTTTGCTCGTACCCGCCACTCAAGCCACGCCTCTATATAGACGACAAAGAACTGCGTGACGGAGGTGGATTCGGTGGCGCCGAAGCAGGTCGCGCCCGACGAGGCAAGCCTGCACGAGTCGATCGCCGGTGCGCTCGCGTCACAAGGTGACTGGCGTCGCGCGTACGAGCATTTGCGGGTCGCGCTCGATCTCCAGCGCGCCCAGCCGTCGATCCCCGCGCAGTTGCGCCACGAGGTCGACCGGCTGCGCCGCGAGCGGGCCGAGGCGCGCGAGGAGAGCCTGCGGGACGCGCTCACCGCTGTGTACAACCGCCGTTATCTCGACCGGCGGCTGGACGATCTGCTCTCGGACGCCCGCAAGCCGCTCGCCGTCGCGCTGGTCGACATCGACCTGTTCAAGAACGTGAACGACACGTTCGGTCACATCGTCGGCGATCAGGTGCTGCGCCGGGTCGCCACGCTGCTGGGCGAAGGCCTGCCGTCCCACGCGTTCTGCGCGCGCTACGGTGGCGAGGAGTTCATGCTCGTGCTGCCGGCTGTCGAACCGTCCGCCGCGGTCCGGGTGGCGGAGCTGGCCAGAGCCAGGGTCGCCGAACATCCCTGGTCGGCCATGCGCGACGGGCTGGCGGTGACGATCAGCGTGGGCCTGGCGTACGAGAACGGGGACGCCGCCGCGAACCGGCGGCAGGTCCTCGAAGCGGACGACCTGCTGTACGCGGCGAAGCACGCCGGGCGGAACCGGGTCGCTTATCGGGACCGGGCAGGTACTCGGGTCATTGAGTACTGTCCGTAGTTTTCCGAGGTATTCAGCTCTGTGCCGAGTTGATCGGTTCACCCGGTTTGCCGCAGGCGACGGGAAGTTCTCGCACGCTCGGTGAAAAAACTCGCGGCAGGGTGTCGTCAAGAACGGCGAGTATCCGTACGATAACGATGCTCGCCGTCGGGGCGATCATGCTTGCGAGCTGTATTTCGCCTACTGGAGAGACTGAAAGGAGACCGGGTGCCGGACGAACACGCCGATGGCCCCGGCTCTCGTGACAGTGGCGCACGCTCCCGTGCCCGCAGGCGCCGCTCGATCGACACCCATGGCGGGATCAGCGTTTCCGACGTGCTGGCGCAGCACACCGGTATCCGGCCCAGCTTCGAGCCGACCGACGCGCCCAGCTCGCACGGCAGCGACCCGCATCCGTCGCTGCCGCCCGCCGGCCGCCCGGCCGCGCCGGAGCCGCCGGTCCAGCGCCGGCCGCAGACCCCGCCCCCGCCCCCGCCCCCGCCCTCGTCGCCGCCGCGCCGCCCGCCGCTGCGCCTGGTTCCCGACCCGCCCGAGTCACGGCATTCCGCGCCTGTGCCCGACCAGCCGGTGTCCCGTCATGCGGCGCCCGAACCGTCGGAGTCGCGCCGGCCGCCCGCGCCGAAACCCGCGGAGTCGCGCCGTCCCTCGCCACCGCAGGATTCGCGGTGGTCTGCACCTGAGCCGTCGGAATCGCGCCGCCCGGCGGCGCCGCCGGAGTCGCGTCGCCCAGTGGCACCGTCGGAGTCGCGGCGGTCCACACCTGAGCCATCGGAATCACGGCACTCGGCGCCACCGCAGGATTCGCGATGGTCCGCACCAGAGCCATCGGAATCGCGCCGCCCGGCGGCCCCGCCGTCGGAGTCGCGGCGGTCCGCACCAGAGCCGTCGGAGTCGCGTCGCCCGGCCCCGCCGCAGGATTCGCAGTGGTCCACACCGGAGCCGTCGCAATCGCGCCGCCCAACGCCAACGCCGGAGGCACGCCGTCCGGCGCCGCCTGCCGAGCCGCGTCGCCCGGCGCCGCCAGCCGAGTCGCGGTGGTCCGCACCGGAGCCGTCGGAGTCACGACGGCCGCCCGCGCCGCCCCGCCGTCCGGCACCGGCACCGCCGGCACCACCGACACCGTCCGAGTCACGGCATGCGGCCCCCGTGCCGCCCGAACCGCGGTGGTCCGCGCCGGAGAATTCCGAGCGCCAGCCACCGCCGCAGCCGCCGGCCGCCCGTCGCGCGGTGACAGAGCCGCGCCGCCCCACCCCGCCCGAGCCGCCCGGCCAGCGCCGCGCCGCGCCGCCGGAGCCGCCGCCCGCCCCGCCCCGCCCCGCCCCGCCGGAGCCGCCCGCGGTCCGCCGCCTCGCCGGGGAACCGGACGGCCGCCAGTCCGCGCCTGACCTGCGGCCGCCCGCCGCCGAACCACCGGTCGCCCGGCGCCCTCCCCAAGGGGAGCCCCGCCGCCCGGAAGCGCGCGAGCCCGAAGCCCAGTGGCCGGAGGCGGCGGACGAGGAGCAGGCCGCCAGACCCAAGGGGCCGTCGCGTCCGCCGCGGGCGCCCCGGTCCCGCGCCGTGACGCCGGAAGACCGGCTGACGATGACCGACGAGATGGAGCCGATCGACGACAGCACCAAGGTGCGTCGCAAGATCGACAACACCCTCGCGCGGTTCTCGGCAGCGCACGACGAACTCGCCGCCGAAGAGGCGAAACGCAAGCACCGCTTGGAAAAGCTGGCCGCCCGCCCGGCGCAGTTGCTGGAGCAGACCCGCACCCGGCTTCAGCGTGTCGTCGCGCCCGCGCGCACCGAGGCCGAGCCGACCAAGGTCGTCGCGTCACCGGAGGAGGAACCGGCACCGCAGACCCGGCTGCAGGAGAAGAAACAGCGGCACAACGAGCGGACTGTCCGAATAGGACGGATCTCGCTGGTGGTGCTCGCGGTGGTCGTCTTCCTCGGCACCGGTTCCGCGTGGGGCATGAAGACCTGGTTCAACAGCAAGTTCACCCAGATCTCCGCACTCGACGAGAGTTCGGCCGACATCGTCCCCGGCCAGACCGGCGACGAGAACTTCCTCATCGCCGGCTCGGACACCCGCGCCGGTGCGACCGCCGCGGAGAACGTGGGCAGCGCGGACGACATCGAGGGCGCGCGCTCGGACACCGTGATGCTCGCGCACATCCCGGCGGACCGGAAACGCGCCGTGGTCATCTCGTTCCCGCGTGACCTGGAGATCTCCCGGCCGGCCTGCGAACGCTTCGACTCCGGCAAGAACGACTACTCCACCGACGTCGTGGCCGCCGCGACCAAGGTCAAGCTCAACACCGCCTACGCGATCGGCGGGCCGCGCTGCCTCACCAAATGGGTGCAGCAGCTGACCGGGATGCGGATCAACCACTTCGTCGGCATCGACTTCAGCGGGTTCAAGGACATGGTCGACGCCGTGCAGGGCGTGACGGTGCACCTCGACAAGCCGATGAAGGACAGCGTGCTCGGCATGGTCATCTCGCAGACCGGCGACGTGACGATCTCCGGCGACCAGGCGCTCAGCTTCGTCCGCGCCCGGCACGTGATCGGCGACCCCACCTCCGACTACGGCCGGATCAAGCGCCAGCAGGAGTTCATCGGCGCGCTGATGACGAAGGTCCTGTCGCACGGCGTGCTCACCAACCCCGGGCAGCTGTCGGGTTTCGTGACCGCGTTCGCGAAGGCGACCTTCGGCGAGAACATCGGCGTCGACGAGATGCTCACGCTCGCCCAGTCGATGAAGGGCCTCGACGCGTCCAAGGTCAACTTCATGACCATCCCCACGACCGGTGAGGCCAACTCGCGCGGCAACGAGGTCCTGCTGGACAGCAAGGCCAAGGCGCTGTTCCAGGCCCTGATCGACAACACAGCGTTACCCGGTACTACCCCTGCGCCGACAGCTCCGGGCACCCAGGCCAGCGGCACTTCGTCGTCCGCGAAACCGCAGCCGGACCAGTAGCATTCGTTAGGCGGGGTTCACCGCCGGTTCATGAGGCTGATGCGGCGTTCGCCCTGCTCAGGCCGTAAAGTGTGGCCATGCGCGAGGCTTACCACGTCGAACTCGAACAGCTGGCCGACAACCTGGCAGAGATGTCCGTGCAGGTCGCGACCGCCATGGAGCGGGCGACCAAGGCACTGCTTGACGCCGATCTGGCTCTTGCCGAGCAGGTGATCAGTGGCGACGCCAAGATCGACGACAAGCGGGCCGAGTGCGAGGAGCAGGCCTACGCCCTGCTGGCTCTGCAGGCCCCGGTCGCGACCGACCTCCGGACGGTGCTCGCGGTCATCCACGCGGCGGAGAGCCTGGAGCGGATGGGCGACCTGGCCCTGCACGTGGCCAAGGCGGCCCGCCGCCGGCACCCCGAGCCGGCCCTGCCCGAGCCGGTCCGGCCGTACTTCGCCGAGATGGGCGAGGCGGTCGTGAAGCTGGCGCTGCGCGCCGAAGAGGTCATCAAGTCCAAGGACGTCGACGCCGCTCGCGCGATCGAGGCCGACGACGACGCGGTCGACGAGATCCACCGCCACCTGTTCAGCGTGATCATGGCGAAGGACTGGGAGTTCGGCGTGACCGCCGCGGTCGACGTCACCCTGCTCGGCCGCTTCTACGAGCGCTACGCCGACCACGCGGTGTCGGTCGCCAAGCGGATGGTCTTCGTCACGACCGGCAAGATGCCCGGTTACGGCGCCGACGAGGACATCTGAGGCCGAGCCGTGGAACCGCAGTCGTACACGACGTACCTGCCGCCGTGGCCTGCCGACGGAAAGCGGCCGAAGACCAGGCTCGGCCTGATCGCGGCCGTGGTGGTCGGGGCCCTGGCGGTGGTCGGCGGAGTGGTCACGGTGGTTTCGCTGACCAGCGGTGACCACGCGTCCAGCAGCGCTGCGCCGAGCCGGACCGTCTGAGCCGGCGCTAGGGCTGGATTCGCTGGTGCAGCGCGGTCATCCGGCCGTCCAGATCCGCGGCGGTGGCCGCGGCTGCGCGTAGTTCGGCGGCGAAGTCCTCCGGGGCTTCGCCGGCGTACTTGTAGAACAGCTTGTGCTCCACGGCGGCCCAGAAGTCCATCGCGATGGTCCGCATCTGGATCTCGACCTTGACCTTCTCCACCCGGTCGGACAGGAACACCGGGATCCGCGCGATCAGGTGCAGGCTGCGGTAGCCATTGGGTTTCGGCGTGGCGATGTAGTCCTTCGTGCGGACGATCTCCACGTCGTCCTGCTGCCCGAGCATGCGCGCGACCATGTACACGTCCGGCACGAACGGGCACACCACACGGATCCCGGCGACGTCCTCGATGTGCTCGCGGATCGCGTCGATGCTCGGCTCCAGCCCCTTGCGCCGCAGCTTGTCCAGGATCGCCCGCGGCTGCTTGAGCCGGCTGGTGAGGTGTTCGATCGGGTCGTGCTGGTGCGCGAAGTCGAACTCCTCGGACAGGATCCGCAGCTTCGTCATGAGCTCGTCGACGCCGAACTTGTAGACCATCAGCTCGCCGCGTAGTTCGCGCAGCAGAGCGGGCGACGGCTGGCCGATATCGTCGAGGACGGTCACGCCGCCAGCCTACTTGGCCGTGCGCGTCGCCCCGATCGATGCCGCCACGACGCAGCACAACGCGACCCATTGCAGCGGATGCAACGACTCGTGCAGCAGCACCAGCCCGGCGAGCGCGGCCACCGCCGGCTCGAGGCTCATCAGCACGCCGAACACGTGCGGCGGGATCTTGCGCAGCGCTTCGAGTTCCAGCGAGTACGGGATCACCGACGACAGCAGCGCCACCGCGAGCCCGACGAGCAGCAGCCACGGCGAGAGCAGGGCCGTCCCGGTCTCGACGATGCCGACGGGCATCGCGGCGATGGCCGCGGCCCCCATCGCGAGCGCGAGCCCGTTGCCCTCCGAGGTGCGGTTACCCAGCGCCGCGCTCAGCAGGATGTACCCGCCCCAGCAGACCGCGGCGCCGAGGGCGAACAGCAGCCCCACGGTCGAAATATCACCGCGGTTCTCGGCCAGCAGCACGACGCCGCCGGCGGCGAGCAGCGCCCACACCGCGTCCACCAGCTTGCGAGAGCCGGCGAGCGCGACGGTCAGCGGGCCGAGGAACTCGATGGTCACCACGATGCCCTGCGGAACCCGGGCCAGCGCCTGGTAAAAGGCCAGGTTCATCAACGCCAGTACGACGCCGTACGCGAGCACGACCGGCCAGGCCCGCCGCCCGAGGCGCAGCGCCGGGCGCCAGACCAGCAGCAGCACCACCGCGGCGAAGAACAACCGCAGCGCGACCGTGCCCGCCGCGCCCGCCGTCGCGAACAGCTGCTTGGCCAGGGAAGCACCCACCTGCACGCTGAGGATCCCGAACAGGATCTGCAGTGGCGGCGGGACCGCGCCCAGCGCCCGCCCGGCCAGAGCGAGTGGCCGCGAGCGCGGCAGGCGACCCCCCAGCTCGTCCACGTGAACCGAAACCACGTCTAGACCGTAGCTGGGGGGTCCGACAGTTTTCGACCGGATTTCGCCGGTGTGACGGGGATCCCGGAAAAGACAAACGGCCCTGGCTCCCGCGACGGGAACCAGGGCCGGAACGTCTCGGACGATCAGCCGAAGCGGCCCGAGATGTAGTCCTCGGTCGCCTTCTCGTTCGGGTTGGAGAAGATCTTCTCCGTGTCGTTGAGCTCGACCAGCCGGCCCGGCTGGCCGACCCCGGCCAGGTTGAAGAACGCCGTCTGGTCCGACACCCGCGCGGCCTGCTGCATGTTGTGGGTGACGATGACGATCGTGTAGTCCTTCTTCAGCTCACCGATCAGGTCCTCGATCGCGAGCGTCGAGATCGGGTCCAGGGCCGAGCACGGCTCGTCCATCAGCAGCACGTCCGGCCGCACCGCGATCGCCCGCGCGATGCACAACCGCTGCTGCTGCCCACCGGAGAGGCCACCGCCCGGCTTGTTCAGCCGGTCCTTGACCTCGTTCCACAGGTTCGCACCGCGCAGCGCCCGCTCGGCGATCTCGTCGAGCGACCGCTTGCCGCCCCCACCGGCCAGCTTCAGCCCGGCGACCACGTTGTCCCGGATGGACATCGTCGGGAACGGGTTCGGCCGCTGGAACACCATGCCGATCGTGCGGCGGACCTGCACCGGGTCCACATTGGACGCATAGATGTTCTCGCCGTCGAGCAGTACCTCGCCGTCCACGCGGGCGCCGGGGATGACCTCGTGCATCCGGTTGAGGGTGCGCAGCACGGTCGATTTCCCGCAGCCCGACGGACCGATGAACGCGGTGACGTTCCGCGGCGGAACCGCGAGCGTCACACTGTCCACGGCGTGGAACTTGCCGTAGTAGATGTCCAGATCCTTGACGTCGATTCGCTTAGCCATAGCGGATCAGCTCACTTCTTCTTCGGTGCGACCATGCGGGAGACCCCCGTCGCGATGAGGTTGATCAGGGCGATGATGATGACCAGCGTCAGCGCCGCACCCCAGATGCGATCGAACCCGACCGTACCGGGGTCCATCGTGTTGGTCGCGCGTTCGTTGTTCATCAGCAACGGCAGCGCGGCCTGCTCGTGGTTGAACAGGTTCCAGTTGACGTAGGCGGAGTAGCCGACGAGCACCAGCAGCGGTGCGGTCTCGCCCATGACCCGTGCCAGCGCCATCATGATGCCGGTGATGATGCCGGACAGCGCTGTCGGCAGCACGACCTTGGTGATCGTCTTCCACTTCGGCACGCCCAGCGCGTACGAAGCCTCGCGCAGGTCGTCCGGCACGATCCGGAGCATCTCCTCCGCGGACCGCACGACCACCGGGATCATCAGCAGCACCAGGGCCAGCGACACGGCGAAGCCGCTACGGGGCAGGCCGAACGTGGTGATCCACAGCGCGTAGATGAACAGCGCGGCGACGATGGACGGCACCCCGGAGAGGATGTCGACCATGAACGTGGTGACCTTCGAGAACCCGCCGCCGCGGCCGTACTCGACGAGGTAGATCGCGACCATCAGGCCCAGCGGGACGGAGATGATCGCGCACACCAGACCCTGTTCGAGGGTACCGATGATCGCGTGCAGCACACCGCCGCCGACCTCGTCGGACAGCACCGAGCCGAAGTCCTGCGTCCACCAGTTGCTGTACGGGATGACCTTGATGCCGTTGACGATCACCGTGTAGAGCACCCATACCAGCGGCACCACGGCGAGCAGGAACGACAGCCACACCAGCACCGTCGCGGTGCCGTTCTTGACCTTCCGGCCGACGCTGACCTGCTGGAACGCCGGCGAGAGGGCCGGCTGCTCGGTGTCTGAGAGCGTACTGGTCATCTCAGGCGCCCTTCTTGTCACCGATGATGGACCGCGCGGCGAAGTTCACCGCGAAGGTCAGCACGAACAGCACCAGGCCGGACGCGATGTAGGCACCGGCCGAGGTGGGGTTGTTGAACTCGCTGTAGTTCGCGGCGATCTTCGAGGCGAACGTCGCGCCGCCGTCGAAGAGGCTGTAGTCGAAGTTCTTGCCACGCGGGATGAACAGGATGATCGCCAGCGCGATGGTCTCGCCGAGCGCGCGCCCCAGGCCCAGCATGGAAGCACCGATGTAACCCGCCTTGCCGAAGGGCAGCACCGTCGTGCGGATGACCTCCCAGCGGGTGGCGCCCAGCGCGAGCGCCCCCTCGACCTGCGGGGTGGGGGTCCGCTCGAACACCTCGCGGGAGAGCGAGGTGATGATCGGGAACAGCATCACCGCGAGCACCACGCCTGCGGTGAAGATCGTGCCCGAGAAGTTCGGGTACACGTTGCCGTTGGCGAAGATCGGGATGAAACCCAGATTGCGGTTGAGCCATTCCGCGACCCCCGACAGCCGGGGGGCGAGCACCAGGATGCCCCACAGACCGAAGATGATCGACGGCACGGCGGCCAGCAGGTCGATGACGTAGGAGAACGGCCGGGCCAGCTGACGCGGCGCGTACTGGGTGAGGAACAGCGCGATGCCCAGCGAGATCGGCATCGCGATGATCAGCGCCAGCAGCGACGTGGAGATCGTCACCAGCAGCAGGTCGAGGATGCCGAACTGCAGGTGTGTCGGATCACTGGTTTCCCAGATCCTCGACGTCAGGAAGTTGACATTGTTGGCCCTGAGCGCGGGGATCGCCTGTACCAGGAGGAACAGGCCGATCAGGCCGATCAGCGCGACGACGATGACACCGGCGCCGACGCTCAGGTTCTTGAAGATGCGATCGCCTGGCCGGACCTTGATCCGGTTCCGGGTCACTGGTTGCGCCGAAATCGTGGCCTCCGGGGGGTTCGGGACGACGACGGAAGCCCACCGGGGTTCCCGGTGGGCTTCCGCGTCGAGGTTGGCTCGCTCATCAGGTGTATCTAGTCCAACCCGTTTCCAAGATTTTTGGTACTACGAAATCGCGTTGATCGCGGTCAGCACCTTGTCCTGCAGGCTCTGCGGCAGCGGCACGAAGCCCTTGTCCGCGATCGGCTGCTGGGCCGTGGTGGCCGAAACGGTCAGGAACGCCTTGACCGCCTTGGCGGTGTCCGCGTCGTAGCCCTTCGAGCACACGATCTCGTAGGTCGCGAGCAGCAGCGGGTACGCACCCGGGGTGTTCGCGGCGTAGATCTTGTCCAGGTCCATCGCCAGGTCGTTGCTGCCGGGGTGGGCGAACACCGCGGCGTCCAGCGCCTTGCCGACGTTGGCCGGGCTCAGCTCGACGCCGCCCGAACCGCTGTCCAGCTTGGCGGCGGTCAGGCCGTTGGTGACGTACGAGGACTCGACGTAGCCGATGGCGCCGTCAGCCGCGCGGATACCGGTCGCCACACCGTTCGACCCCTGCGCACCGTTGCCGGTGCCACCCTTGAAGGCCTTGCCGGTGCCCTGGGTCCACGCGCCCTTGGACGAGGCGGCCAGGTAGTGCTGGAAGTTGTCGGTCGTGCCCGAGTCGTCCGACCGCGAGAACACCTGGATCGGCTTGCTCGGCAGGTTCACGCCGGGGTTGATCGCCGTGAGCGCCGGGTCGTTCCAGGTCTTGATCTGGCCGTTGAAGATCTTCGCGGCGACCTCGCCGTTCAGGGTCAGCGAGCTGACACCGTCCAGCTTGTACGCGATCGCGACCGGGCCGACGACCAGCGGCAGGTTCCACGCGGGGTTGCCGCCGCAGCGGGCGTTCGCGGCGTCCACGTCCGCGCCGCTCAGCGCGGAGTCCGAACCGCCGAAGTCGACCTGCTTGGCGTTGAACTGCTTGACACCGGCGCCGGAGCCGGTCGCGTTGTAGTTCACGACCTGGCCGGGGCAGGCCTTGGTGTACTGCTGGGCGAAAACGTCCATGGCCGTCTTCTGCGCCGTGGAGCCTTCACCGGAAAGCGGGGTCTTGCCCCCGCACACCACGTTGGCCGTGCCGGTGGCCGCGGTGGCGGCACCAGAGGTCGGGGTGCTGCTGTTGGTCGAGCCCGGCTGCGAGCCGCAGGCGGCAAGGACGAGCGCGGCGCTCGCCACGATGCCGACGGCGCCGATCGGCCGCATGATCTTCACTGTCATGTCCTCCAGCTGTCTGAGCATGTCGGAACCGGACACTAGGCAGACAGGGTGGACGGGTGGCCGTGAACAAGTGAACGCAAGGTGAACAAGGGTCCCATTCAGGGGTGGGCGTCACCACTCGAAAGCTCGCCGTGTCCTGGCTGTGACCTGCGGGTTTGCGATCCGTGATGGGGTGTTGGCTACCCGTTAAGGCGGGCAAAGCTCGATTACCGTCCGTATTGGACGTCCACGGCGTAACGAGTGAATCCAAGACGTGAGTACACGGTGAGTGCTGGCGCATTGTCACCTTCGACGTAGAGGATGACCTGCTTCAGACCCCGCTCGCGGAGGTAGCGGAGACCCGCCAGGGTGAGTGCTTTCCCGAGTCCGCCGCCCTGCGCCGCGGGGTCCACCCCGACGACGTAGACCTCGCCGACGGGTTCACCGCCGAATGCCTCCGGATCGGCCGGGTGCACTTTGGTCCAGTGGAAGCCGAGCACGCGGCCATCGGCTGTGTCGGTGCCTCCGGCGCCGGCGGGCGCGCTGGCGAGGAAGAACCCGTCGGCGTCGAACCAGTCCTCTTCTTCGGTGGCGCGCAATTCGCCGACGGTCAACGCGCCCTGCTCGGGATGCCAGTCGAAGGCCCGGGCATTGACGTCGATGACCGCCTGCTCGTCCTGTCCCGGCACGAACGTGCGCAGCGAAACCCCTTGCGGCAGCACGGGTTCCGGCCAGTCCGCGCCCTCGACGGCAGCGTGCAGGATGAGCAGTTCGCGGTCACGGCCGAAGCCTTCGTGCCCGGCGATGCGCGCCGCGCCCGGATGATCGCCGTGTGACCACACACGCAGCTTGCTGTCCGCGTGCGCGATCAACGCGCGCGCGAGTTCGGTGCCGAAGCCCTGGCGCCGGTGGGCCGGGTGCACGAACAGTTCGGCGACCGGCCTGCCGAACGAGTCCCCCGCGGTGTCCAGGTACGCGTACCCGACGAGCACTCCGGCGATTCGTCCCAGCAGATGAAGGCCGGCGCCGAACGGCAGCGGCCCGTCCTCGGTCACCTCGGGACGCCCGTCAGCCGCGTGCACGGCGAGCAACAGCGCGCGCACCTCGCGGGTGGCGGCCTCGTCCAGCTCCTCAACCCATACCGACTCCAGCATGGGTTCGAAACTACGGCGTGGACAGCTCGCTCGGCAGCTCGGCGGTGTCGAACGAGAGTGACGTGACGCCGGGCTTCGGCGCACCCTTGGCGGGCCGCTCGAACTTGTAGCCGACGTTGCGCACGGTGCCGATCATCTGCTCGTGCTCGGGGCCGAGCTTGGCGCGCAGCCGCCGGACGTGCACGTCGACGGTGCGGGTGCCACCGAAGAAGTCGTAGCCCCAGACCTCCTGCAGCAGCTGGGCGCGGGTGAACACTCGGCCGGCGTGCTGGGCGAGGTACTTGAGCAGCTCGAACTCCTTGTACGTGAGTTCGAGGGTGCGGCGGCGCAGCCGCGCGGTGTACGTGGCCTCGTCGATGACCAGCTCGCCGACCCGCAGCTCGGCGTCGACCTGGGTCGAGCCGCCGTCCCGTGTGGTGGCCAGCCGCAGCCGGGCGTCCACCTCGGCCGGTCCGGCGGTGGGCAGCAGGATGTCGTCGGTGCGCCATTCCGCGCTGACCGCGACCAGCCCGCCCTCGCCGACGACGGCGATGATCGGGGTGCTCCCCTCCTCCTCGCCGGCGCCCTTGAGCAGCCGGCAGAGGCTCTTCGCGGAAGCGAGGTCCGTGCGCGCGTCGAGCAGGATGACGTCGCGATGACCCGCGTCGAGGAGCGCGGTAACCTCGGGTGGGCGCACGCGTACCGTGTGAGGCAACAGGTCCAGAGCGGGCAGAACCGAGGTGGCTTCCGCCTCCGGAGTGAGTACGAGCAGGTCCAAGCTCATCGCCACACCGCCTTCTTGATCGTAGCTTCGAGCGACCCCCGGGTCGGTGATATCCGTAAAGAGTAGCCGGTGAACACGGGAAACACCTCCCCCCTGCTGCGCTCGTCACACTGACGTCACACTGGGGACGCATATCGTTCAGCCCCGCCCGAGCGGCTCTCCGACAGATCGGATACGAAGAGTGAGCAGACCTGTGACCCAGGACCGCCCCGCCCCCGCGGGCCGTGCCGGCCGTCGTGGCCGCCGGACCCGCCGTGTTGTGATCAGCCTGCTCGTCCTGGTCGCCGTGCTGGTCGGAGCCGACTTCGGGCTCGCCGCGTTCGCCGAGCACACCGTGTCACAGAAGGCGCGCGAGCAACTGCTGCTCACCGACGACCCGGCGGTCACGATCCACGGCTTCCCGTTCACGACGCAGGCGATCGGCGGTGACTACCGCCACATCTCGCTGTCCGCGTCCGGGGTGGCGATCAAGAACCTCAAGGACGTCGCGGTCAACGCCGAGCTGAACAACGTGACCGCGCCGCTGTCGGACCTGGTCAACGGCAACACCAAGGCGATCAAGATCGGCGAGCTGGAGGCGCAGGTCACCATCAAGGCCAGCGATATCGCCAAGATCGAGCCGCTGACCAACATCCAGGACCTGCGGATCGAGCCGTCGAGCCTCGAGTACGTGCAGACCGGGCAGGAGCCCAGCGGCTCGCAGGACAACCAGCAGCAGGCCGAGGAGAGCACGGACAAGTCCAAGGCGGGCATCCGCATTTCCGGCGACGTCCAGATCGCCGGCCAGCAGCTAGAGATCTTCTGCTTCGCCCTGATCGAGTTGCACGGCACCGCGATCGACATCGTGCCCCAGCGGCTGCAGTACGGGAATGACAAGCAGACCACCGTCGTTCCCCAGTCTGTGCAGAAGGCTCTGCTGCCCAACTTCAAGGCGTCCATCGACACCGGCAACCTGCCGTTCGAGGTGACCCCGACCGGGGTCAGCGTGAACAGCGGCTCGGTGACGATCAAGGGCAAGGCGCAGGACGTGACGTTCAGCGGGGCCACGACGGGAAGGTGAGCTGATGGTCGGCGTCTGGGTCGTGCTCGGGGTGCTGGTGGCCGGTGGGATCGCCGGTGGGCTGCTGAACGCGCGCAACGGCAGGATCCGCGCGGCGAAGCCGGCCGGGCGGCAGCTGCCTGCCCCCGTCGCGGAGGCGCTCGACCCGGACGCCGCCGTCACCCTGGTGCAGATCTCGACCACGTTCTGCGCGCCGTGCCGGCACACCAAGGCGATCCTCGAACCGCTGGCCGCCCGCACGGACGGGCTGGAGCACGTCGAGCTCGACGTCACGAACCAGCCGGAGGTCGCGCAGGCGCTCGGCGTGCTGCGCACCCCCACCACGCTCGCGTTCTCACCAGATGGGACGGAATTGCTGCGCATCAGTGGCGTGCCGAAGGGCCCAGCGGTAATGGAAGCCCTGCAAGAGCACCTTTCCGGCGCCACCACTGGTCCCACCAGCTGAACGAGGTTCCCACAAAGAGGGAGCGCTGGGTACTCTGAACGGCGTGACCACCACACTGCTGACTCAACGACGCGCGGTCGATCTGTGCCGTGTGCGCAGCAGCCTGTGTCTGTCCTGACGAGCCATCGGTAGCTCGTTTCCCCGGTTTCCTCAGTCGATTCCGCGCGTTCGCACGCGCCCTTCCGGGAGGTCTGATGTCAGCAGGACCCGCTGTCGACCCGCGTGGCCCGCGGTTCGCGGCCATCGTCACGACGGTCGTGCTCGCGGTGGTGCTGGTCACCGGCTGGTGGCCGCTGCTCGCCGCACAGACCGTGGTGTTCGCGATCGGCGCGTTCATCGGGCTGAAGCCCGCGCCGTACTCGCTGCTCTACCGCTACCTGGTGGCGCCGCGGCTCGGCAAGACGACCGAACGTGAGGACGCGGCGCCGCTGCGCTTCGCCCAGGCCGTCGGGTTCGTGTTCGCGCTCGTCGGCACCATCGGCTACGCCGCCGGGGTCACCCCGCTCGGCATCGTCGCCACCGCGTTCGCCCTGTTCGCCGCGTTCCTCAACGCCGCGTTCAACTTCTGCCTCGGCTGCGAGATGTACCTGCTCATCCGGCGGTTCGTCCCGGCCACGGGCCAAGCGTCCTAGTAGTCCACCCATCGAGGAAAGAAAGAGAGTACCGCTCAAATGAGCCGTGAAGACGTCCTGGTCACGACGCAGTGGGCCGAGGAGAACCTGGACACCCCTGGCGTGGTCTTCGCCGAGGTGGACGAGGACACCACCGCATACGACGGCGGCCACATCCGCGGTGCCGTGAAGCTCGACTGGAAGACCGACCTGCAGGACCCGGTCCGCCGGGACTTCGTGGACCGCGCGGGCTTCGACGCCCTGCTGTCCGAGAAGGGCATCGGCAACGACGACCTGGTGGTCCTCTACGGCGGCAACAACAACTGGTTCGCCGCCTACGCCTACTGGTACTTCAAGCTCTACGGCCACGACAAGGTCAAGCTGCTCGACGGCGGCCGCAAGAAGTGGGAACTCGACGGCCGCGAGCTGTCCGGTGACGAGGTGAAGCGCGAGGCCACCACGTACTCCGCCAAGGAGCCCGACACGTCGATCCGCGCGTTCCGCGACGAGGTCGTCGACGCGATCGGCACCAAGAACCTGGTCGACGTCCGCTCGCCCGACGAGTTCTCCGGCAAGCTGCTCGCCCCGGCGCACCTGCCGCAGGAGTCGGCGCAGCGCGCCGGCCACATCCCGACCGCGCTGAACGTGCCGTGGGCCAAGACCGCCAACGAGGACGGCACGTTCAAGACCGCCGAGGAGCTCACCGAGCTGTACAACGAGGCGGGCCTGGACACCGGTAAGTCGACCATCGCCTACTGCCGGATCGGCGAGCGCTCCAGCCACACCTGGTTCGCGCTGCACGAGCTGATCGGGTTGTCGGACGTGAAGAACTACGACGGATCATGGACCGAGTACGGCTCGCTGGTGGGCGTGCCGATCGAGACGGGAGCTGCCAAATGAGTGCGGACGGTTGCGGAGCGCCGGTGCAGACGGCCACGGCCGCGGACATCGACACCCAGGGCCAGGTCGTGCTGGCCGGCACGGTGAACGGGACCGCCGGGCCGCTCGGCGGCGCGTACGTGCGCCTGCTCAACGGCGACGGCGACTTCGCCGGTGAGGTCCAGGCCTCGCCGCAGGGCGACTTCCGGTTCTACGCCGCGCCGGGCGCGTGGATCGTGCGGGCGCTGCACCGCTCGGGCAACGGCGAGGCGTCGGTCACCGCGGAGGGTCCGGGCCTGCACCAGGTGGCCATCTCGGTCGCCTGAGTCCTGCGCTGACGAGGCCGCCTCCCGGGTTCGGGAGGCGGCCTTTTCGCGTGTCGAGGGCCACCCGAGCGCGGAGCGTTCCGGCGGTTAAGCTGCTGGTGTGGAAGCTCTCTTTACGACTCTGCTGGTGATCGCCGGTATCGCGATCGCCTGGTTCGCCGTGTACGTCGTCTACCGGCTCTACTCCGACCAGCGTTGATCCATGGGTAGCGGCGATGACGCCATCCAGGCCGCTGAGCAGCGGGCGGAGAGCACCCGGGACCGCAACCTCCCCCAGTTCGACGATCTGCCGATTCCGGTCGACACCGCGAACCTGCGCGAGGGCGCGAATCTCAACGACGCCTGCCTCGCGCTGCTGCCGTTGGTCGGGGTGTGGCGCGGCGAGGGCGAGATCAACTACTCCACCATGGAGAAGCCGGTCCGGTTCGCCCAGCAGCTGACCATCGCGCACGACGGCAGGCCGTTCCTCTTCCACGAGGCGCGCGCCTGGCTGCTCGACGACGAAGGCAACGTGATCCGCCCCGCCGCCCGTGAGGTCGGTTGGTGGCGCCCGCAGCCCGACGACACGATCGAGCTGCTGCTCGCTCATGCGAGCGGGATCATGGAGATCTTCTACGGCAAGCCGCGCAACCAGACGTCCTGGGAGCTGGCCACGGATGCCGTCGTCCGCACCGCCACCGCGAAAGAGGTGACCGGTGCCCAGCGGCTGTACGGGTTGATCAACAACGGCGACCTCGGCTACGTCGAGGAACGCGCCATGGTCGGCGAGCCCATGCAGCCGCACGCCTCGGCACATCTGCGGCGCGTGGTCGGCTGAGCTTCCGCGGTCAGATCCCGGACAGGCTGTCGAGGAGTTCGGTCGCGGCCGCGATGTCACCGGTCAGCGGACATGGTCCGCCCGGATCACCGTGGGCTCCTTGGTTCGGCGCTCAGGCGTAGACGTCCTCGTAGGCCTTCGCCAGCTCGGCGTGCACCTCGCTCGTGTCGGGCAGCCGGTCCCCGTCGAGGGTGTGCACGCGGGTCAGCTTGCGCACCGACGAAGCCAGGAACAACCCGTCGTTGTCGCGCAGGTCGGCGGCCGCCAGCGGCTCGATCTTCGTGGTCCAGCCGAGGCGCTCGGCACCGCGGAACACGGCGGCCTGCGTGGTGCCCGGCAGGATCCCGATCGTCGCCGGGGGCGTGTACAGCGTGCGGCCCCGCGCGATGATCACGTTCGAGGTCGGCCCTTCGAGCACCGAATCGTCGGTCGCCATGAAGATCACATCGCCGGCACCGCGGCGAGCGGCTTCGCGGCCTGCGGCCATGTTTACCGCGTAGGACAAGGATTTCGCGCCCAGCAACAGCCACGGCGCCCGCTCGGCGAGGCCAGGGTCGATCCCCCGCTCCAGCGTCACCGCGGCAACACCCTCGGCGCGGGCGCGGATCACCTTCTCCTCGATCGGGATACCCATCGCGAACGCGGTCGGTCCGGCGTCCAAACCCCTGGTGTAGACCAGTTTCAGCGCGAACTCGTCGTCGCCGGCCCAGTTGTCGATCACCAGTCGGGTCGCTCGCTGCCACGCGTCGTCGTCGGGCTCGGGCAGGTCCAGCATCGACGCGGAGCGGGCCAGCCGGTCCAGGTGCGGCCGCAGCTCGCGCGGGGTGCCACCGGCCACCAGCACCGTTTCGAAGATGCCGTCGCCGCGCATGAGACCGAGGTCCTCGACCCGGATGTGCGGGACGTCGGGATCGGCGAGGGTTCCGTCCAGGAAAGCGAGTACGCGCATGGGATCACCGTACTCACCTAACATCGAGGGTATGACCTACCAGTCGCCGCTTCTCGAGGCTCCGGGCGCCGTGGCGCCGCCGGACGGCCACCCGGAACAAGGCGTCCCCTGGCATTGGGGCGATCCGTTCGCCGAGCAGCGCACCGCCACCAGGAGCGCCGCCGTCGTCGACCGCTCGCACCGCGAAGTGCTGAAGGTGACCGGCCCCGAGCGATTGTCCTGGCTGCACCTGGTCATTTCCCAGCACGTAACGGAACTGCGCGAAGGTATGGGCACCGAAGCGCTCGTGCTCGACAGCCAGGGCCACATCGACACCCACATGGTCGTCGCGCACGTCGACGGCGCGGTCTACCTGGATTCCGATCCCGGCGCGCGGGCGACCAGCGCGCTGCCCAAGGGCGGGCCGCAGACACTGCGCGAGTACCTCGAAGCCATGAAGTTCTGGTCGCAGGTCGAGATCTCCGACGTCACCGGCGAGCTGGCGGTGCTGACGCTGCTGGGGCCGGACGCCGATCAGATTCTGTCCACTTTGGACATCGAACTCGCCGCGACGCCGTACGCGGTCACGCCGATCGAGGGCGGCTTCGCCCGCCGCATGCCTTGGCCCGGCCGGTCGAGCGTCGACCTGGTGGTGCCGCGGCCGGCCCTCGCCGCCTGGTGGCAGCGCATCACCGACGCGGGCGCGCGCCCGGCGGGCAGCTGGGCGTTCGACGCGCTGCGGGTCGAGTCGCTGCGCCCGCGCCTCGGCGTGGACACCGACGACCGGACGATCCCGCACGAGGTCAACTGGATCGGCAGCGCGGCGCATGTCGCGAAGGGCTGTTACCGCGGCCAGGAAACCGTCGCGAAGGTGTTCAACGTCGGGCGCCCGCCTCGCCGGATGGTGTTGCTGCACCTCGACGGTTCGCCGGAGATCTACCCCGAGACCGGCGATCCGGTGCGCCTCGGCGACCGGGTCGTGGGCCGGGTCGGCAGCGTCGCGCAGCATCACGAGCTGGGCCCCGTCGCGCTGGCGCTGCTGAAACGCTCGGCGCCGGTGGACGCGGAATTCCTTGCCGGGGACGAAGATCGTGCCGTGCAGGCCGCCGTGGACCCCGATTCGGTGCCCGCCGAGCATGCCGCACCGGGCCGCGAGGCCGCCGCGCGCTTGCGTGGTTGAAAAGGAACGAACCCGCCCTGGCGCGGCGGGTCGCGATGGAGCAGGATGTGCGCGTGATCGAAGTCCGGCCGGGTGGACGTCGCCGCATCGACCGCGTCCTGGATCCCGGCTATGTGCGCGGCCTCGGCGAGCTTTCGCTCGACGGGCTGCGTGAGCGGCGTGACGAGGCCGCGCAGGAGGAGACGGACCTGTCCTACCTGCGCCGGCTCCTGCACGCCCGGATCGACATCGTTCGGGCCGAGCAGCAGCGCCGCAGCACCGGCGGGCAGAGCAGCATCGTGGACCAGCTCGCGACGATCCTCGCCGACAACGCGCTGCGCCCGGCGCGCGGTTCGGGCCGGCACCAGGATCTGGAGCCCTCGCGGGCCGGCGAGCACCGGCGGCAGGCGGAGGCGCTGGTCGGCAACTCGGACCTGACCGACGTCGGCACGCTCTCGGACGACAAGCTCGCCGAGACCCTGCGCGACTACGGCGAGGAAGAGGCTTCGGTGTCCACGCGCCGCCGCGAGGTCCAGGCAGTGGTCGACCTGTTCAACTCCGAGATCGCCACCCGCTACCGCGACCGCACGGCGTCGGTGGACGACCTGCTGGCGGCCGAGCGCGCCCGCGAAGACGATTAGTTGAAGTGCTCGCGGGCGGCGAGTTCGCTCCAGTACTCACGCAGGTCGTTGAACAGTTCCGCGAGCTGCTCGACATCGCCCGAGCGCAGGGCTTCGAGAATCCGGTGCACCTCCTCGGCCGAGGTGTCCGATTCGAGGATCGGGTCCGCGATCAGCTGGACCAGTCCGCCGTAGTCGAGCTCCACCGCCGAGGCCGGGTCGAAGTTCGTCAGCCAGTGCTCGGTCTCTTCCAGGATCCGCGCCGGGCCCGAGTCCCCCAGCGTGCTCTCCACCAGCTCCCGCGCCTCGGCCGCCCGCGCCAGCGCGTCCGGCATCGCGACGCGCCACGACAGCTCCCGCTCGGGATCCTCCGGCCCGGTGCCGAGCTTCACCCGCCGCTGCGCCGGGTCGACGAGCGCGAACCACGGCAGCGGCACGGTCCAGGTCGTGGACAACACGTGCACGGCGGCCTTCGGCAGATCGCTCAACGCCGAGTTCGTGCGCGACCGGACGACCTCGGCGGTGACTCCGCCGGCGTCGAGGACGCTCGCCTGCAGCGCGGGCGACGCGTCGCCCAGAAAGCTCACCAGAGCGGCCGCGGAACGCGCGCGGAGTTCGAGTGGACAGACGAGCGGTCCCGGCCCCACTTTGCCCGGGACGTCGGCCGGATCCAGCACCAGCACATCGGTCCCCGTGCTGGGCGCGGCGCGGCCGTCGGCGAGCTCGGCGGGCAGCAGCCGAACCGGCGCCGCGGCCTGTGACTTGAGCCACATCTGTTGCTCGCGCTCGCCCACGGTCGCCCTGGTCAGCGTCGCCGCCTCGACCGCCCGCTTCAGCTGGTCGGACGGCGGCTCGCCGAAAGCGGACAGGGGTTCGTACACCCTCAGGTAGGCCACGAACGGTCGGAGCACCGTTGCATCGTGGCACGTCAGCAGGGCGCTCCGTGCACCGACCACGGGAAGGCGGCGAGACACTCGCCACGAGACCACATGCCACGTCGCATTCAACCCCTCCGACAAGGTACGGTGTGGACAGGAAATAGTTGTCGAGACATGCGGGGCCGCCGTTTCCCCCGGCCGCCCCGTCCCTGTGCGAGGGGGTCGAGCCATGGGGCGCGGCCGGGCTAAGGCCAAGCAGACGAAGGTGGCGCGAGAGCTCAAATACAGCACTCACGACACTGACTTCGATGCTTTGCAGCGCGAGCTGTCAGGTAAATCCTCTCAGAACTCCCACGACGAGGACGACAAGTACGAGGACCCGTACGAGGACGAGTACGACGACTACCGTCGTTGATGTCTGACGAGGCACGAGGGTGACTTCCGGTGAGTTCCGGGGGCCGCCCTCGTTCCTCGTCATGCGCCGGGTCCGTTCGAGGAGGCTTTTGTGGCGGACATCCAGCGCGTCGGCGTGATCGGTGCTGGTCTGATGGGCTCGGGTATCGCCGAGGTGCACGCGCGGGCGGGCGCCGACGTGACGATCACCGAGGTCAACCAGTCGGCGCTGGACGCCGGGCGCGCGCGGATCGAGCAGTCGCTCCAGCGTGCCGTCTCGCGCGGCAAGCTCGCCGAGTCCGATGCGGACGAGGCGCTGCGGCGGCTGACGTACACCACTGAGCTGGAGTCGTTCGCCGACCGCGATCTCGTCATCGAAGCGGTCATCGAGCAGGAAGCCGCGAAGGTCGAGATCTTCCGCTCGCTGGACAAGATCGTCGAGCGGGCCGACGCGATCTTCGCCTCGAACACGTCCTCGATCCCGATCATGAAGCTCGGCATGGCCACCGGCCGTCCCGCACAGGTGATCGGCATCCACTTCTTCAACCCGGTCCCGGTGCTGCCGCTGGTCGAGCTGGTGCCGTCGCTGCTGACGAGCGACGAGACGGTCAAGCGCGCCGACGAGCATGCCAGCGGGATGCTCGGCAAGACCGTGATCCGCGCGAAGGACCGCGCGGGCTTCATCGTGAACTCGCTGCTGGTGCCGTACCTGCTGTCCGCGATCCGGATGGTCGAGTCCGGGTTCGCCACCGCCGAGGACGTCGACCACGGTATGGAGCTGGGCACCGCGCACCCGATGGGCCCGCTGCGGCTGTCCGACCTGATCGGACTCGACACCATCAAGGCCATCGCGGACTCGATGTACGACGAGTTCAAGGAGCCGCTGTACGCCGCGCCGCCGCTGCTGCTGCGCATGGTGGACGCGGGCCTGCTGGGCAAGAAGAGCGGGCGCGGCTTCTACTCGTACTCCTGACCATGGACGAGCCGCTGCGGGTCGGCCTCGTCGGCGCGGGCCCGTGGGCGAAGTCCGTGCACGCGCCCGGTCTGGCCGACCATCCCGGCACGTCGCTCACCACGGTCTGGGCCCGACGGCCCGAGGCCGCGCGCGAACTGGCGGACACGCACTGCGCGTCCGTGTCGCAGAGCCTCGACGAGTTGCTGGCGCAGGTGGACGCGGTCGCGTTCGCGGTGCCGCCCGCCGTGCAGACCGAACTGGCGCTGCGGGCCGTACGGGCGGGCAAGCACGTGATCCTCGAAAAGCCGCTGGCGACCGACCTGGACTCGGCGGAACGGCTCGCCGATGCCGTGCTCGCGGCCGAGGTCGCGAGCCTGGTCATGTTCACCTTGCGGTTCGCGATCGAGACGCGGGAATGGCTGGACGATCTCGCGTCGGTCGGCGGCTGGACCGGTGGTTCCGCGCGCTGGCTGTCGGGCGCGCTGCTCGGCGGGCCGTACAGCGGTTCGACGTGGCGGCACGAAGACGGCGCGCTGGCGGACATCGGGCCGCATGTCGTCGATCTGCTGGACGCCGCGCTCGGGCCGATCACCGAGGTCCTCACGTCCTACCGCTCGGACGAGGACCTGTGCCATCTCGTGTTCACCCATGAGGGCGGCGCTTCCAGCACCGCGACGATGTCCAGTCGGCTGCCGATCCGGCCCACCGTCGCGGAATTCGCGGTCTACGGTGCGCAGGGTTACCGGGTGCTCAACCGTCGCCCGGTTGCCGGAGTCGAGCGGTTCACCGCACTCCTCGACGACTTCGCCGCGATGATCGCCACGGGCACCACCACGCACCCCTGCGATGTGCGCCGTGGCCTGCACATTCAACGTGTCCTGGAGCAGGCGAAGCGCGGTAGCAGAATCCCGTTCACCAGCCCGTAACGCCACGCCGGGCGATCGGCGGTTCACCGAAAAGTGCACTCGATCGGCTCTGCCGATTTCGCGGCTCGCTGCAAAGATCATTTACGTAGGCGAGTCGGGGAGGGGCGGGCGTGGCTGTACTTTCGGCTAGTTTCGGGATCCTGGCACCGGTGACGATCATCGCGCTGCCATTCGCGTTGTTCGCGTGGCGGTTCCTGACGAACTGGCGCAGCCGCACCAGATCCGCGCTGAGCGCGGCCACCACGTCCGGTCTCGATGTCGGGATTGTGCTTGTGGCGCTGGAAATCCTGGCACTGACGATGATGCCGATCGGCGACTCGGGTGGCAGCTCCGTGCATCTGATGCCGGGCTCGGACATCCTCACCGAGTTCTCCGACAACGGGTCGCTGTGGCAGATCGCGGGGAATCTGCTGCTGCTGGCGCCGCTCGGGGTGCTGGTGCCGCTGAGGGTGCCGGCGATGCGGTCGATCCGGCGGATCACGCTCGCCGCGTTCGCGGTGTCGGTCATGCTGGAGTTGATCCAGTACCTGTTGCACGCCGGCCGGGTCACCTCGACCGACGACGTCCTGCTGAACACCCTCGGCGTCGCGGCGAGTGCCACGCTGACCTGCGGCTGGGCCCGCCGGCCGGTGCCGGTCATGATCCCCGCGCAGCGGGAGCAGGCACTGGTGGAGGCCGGTCAGTCGTCGTAGCGCCCGCCCCGGCCGCGTTTGACGTCGCCGCGGCGTTTCTTCTCGGCGAGCCTGCGTTCCTTCGAGCCGCGGCTCGGTTTGGTGGGGCGGCGTTTCGGCGGTGGCGCCGCCGCCGCGTCCCGCAGCACCGAGACGAGCCGCGCCCGCGCCGCCTCGCGGTTGGCCAGCTGGGCACGCTGTTCGCGCGCGGCGATCGTCAGCACACCGCCGGTCAGTCGCGAGGCCAGCCGGGCGAGCAGCCGCGGCCGCAGATCGTCCGGAATGGACGGTGACCGCGCGACGTCGAAGGACAGCTCGACCCGCGAGTCCGTCGTGTTCACGCCCTGCCCACCGGGGCCCGAGGACCGGGAGAACCGTTCGCGCAGCTCACCCGCCGGAATCACGATCCGGCGGGTGACGGCGAGGTCATCGTCGATAGACATGGGCTCGATGGTCGATGTGCAGGATCTCGATCACGATGTCGTCGTCATCGATCTCGTACAGCACCCGATACGATCCACGCCGCGCCGAATAGGTTCCGACGAACTCGCCGACCAGCGGTTTGCCCAGCCGGTAGGGATTCTCGGCGAGCGGGCCGAAGATGAACTCGACGCAGGCGGCCGCGATCTTCTCGGGCATCTTGTCGAGGTCGCCTTCGGCGCGTGCGGTGAACCGCACGTGGTGGGCTGTCACTTCAGATACTTGGCCCTGATCGACTCGGTATCGGCGAAACGTCCGGCAGCGGCGTCCTCGATGCCTTCCCGCAGGCCGTCCGCTACCTCCGGGTGCGACAGGATGTCGACCGTTTCTTCCAGCGCCGCCAGGTCGTCCGGCGAGATGAGCACCGCGTCGGGGTGGCCGTGCCGGGTGATGGTGATCCGGTGATGCGTGCGCGAAACCTCCGTGACCAGTTCGGAGAGCCGGTCACGGGCCTCGCCGAGTGGAACGTCGGGTGCGATCGTCATACCAACCAGTGTAGCCAAAAGTCTGGGCAAAACCGAGTCAGAATCGCGGGTGGTCGCCCGACAGCACCGCACGCGGGCTCTCGTCGTCTTCCGACGGACGGACCTCGCCCAGCACCCAGGCCGGGACGTGCCGCGCGGTCAGCACCGCCATCGCCCGATCGACGTCTTCGGCGTCGACCACCGCGACCATGCCGACGCCCATGTTGAACGTCTTCTCCATCTCGGCCCGCTCGACCTTGCCGCGCTGCGCGATCAGCGCGAACACCGGCGCCGGGCTCCAGGTGCCCCGGTCCAGCTTCGCGGTCAGCCCCGGCGGCATGACGCGTGCCAGGTTCGCCGCCAGCCCGCCGCCGGTGACGTGCGCGAACGTGCGCACCTCGGCCTCGGCCGCGAGCGCGAGGCAGTCCTTGGCGTAGATCTTGGTCGGTTCGAGCAGTTCCTCACCCAGCGTGCGGCCGAACTCCTCGACGTGACCCTCCAGCGGCATCCGGGCGATCTCCAGCAGCACGTGCCGCGCCAGCGAGTAACCGTTGGAATGCAGGCCGGACGACCCCATCGCGACCACCACGTCACCGGGGCGAACCCGGTCGGGCCCCAGCACGCCGGACGCCTCGACCACGCCGATACCGGTCGCGGACAGGTCGTAGTCGTGCTCGCCCATCATCCCCGGGTGCTCGGCCGTCTCGCCGCCCAGCAGCGTGCAGCCGGCCTGGACGCAGCCGTCGGCGATGCCGCTGACCAGCGCCTCGATCCGCTTCGGCTTGACCTTGCCGACCGCGATGTAGTCCTGCAGGAACAGCGGCTCGGCCCCGGTGACCACGAGATCGTCGACCACCATGGCGACCAGGTCGACGCCCACCGTGTCGTGCTTGTCCAGCGCCTGCGCGACCGCGATCTTCGTGCCCACCCCGTCCGTCGAGGAGGCCAGCACGGGCTCCTTCCACCGGTCGAGCTTGAGCGCGAACAGCCCGGCGAACCCGCCCACCCCGCCGAGGACCTCGGGCCTGCTGGTCCGCTGCGCATGCGGTTTCAGCAGCTCGACGGCTTCGTCACCGGCGTCGATATCGACCCCGGCCGCGGCGTAGGTGGCGTTCGTGGATTCGCTCACGGCAAGCGGACTCCAGACTGGTTTCGGCTCAGGGACGCCGGACGGCATCCCCAGCACCGTACCCGGCCTGGGTGACGCTCAATGAGGTCGCCGTGGTGTCGTCCATGCTCTCCAGCAGGTGCTTGCCGATGAGTGCGTCATCGGGCAGCGGGATCGGGTACTCGCCGCTGAAGCACGCCGTGCACAGCCGCGACTTCGGCTGCTCGGACGCGGCGACCAGACCGTCCAGCGATACGTAACCGAGCGAGTCGGCGCCGATGAGCCGGCGGATACCGTCCAGGTCGGCGCCGTTGGCCACCAGTTCCGCCCGCGAGGCGAAGTCGATGCCGTAGAAGCACGGCCAGCGCACCGGCGGCGACGCGATCCGCACGTGCACCTCGAGTGCGCCGGCCTCGCGCAGCATCCGGACCAGCGCGCGCTGGGTGTTGCCACGCACGATCGAGTCGTCCACCACGACCAGGCGCTTGCCGCGGATCACGTCTCGCAGCGGGTTGAGCTTGAGCCGGATGCCCAGCTGCCGGATGGTCTGCGAGGGCTGGATGAACGTGCGCCCGACATAGCCGTTCTTGACCAGGCCCTGGCCGTACGGGATGCCCGAGGCCTGCGCGTACCCGATCGCCGCGGGGGTACCGGACTCCGGCACCGGGATGACCAGGTCGGCCTCGACCGGGTTCTCCTGCGCGAGCCGCTTGCCGATGTCGACCCGGGTCGCGTGCACGCTGCGGCCGGCGATCGAGGTGTCCGGCCGGGCGAGGTACACGTACTCGAAGATGCAGCCCTTCGGCTCGGGGCTGGCGAACCGGCTGGAGCGCAGGCCCTCGGCGTCGATGGCGATCAGCTCGCCCGGCTCGACCTCCCGTACGAACGACGCGCCGATGATGTCCAGCGCCGCGGTCTCGCTCGCGACGACCCAGCCGCGTTCGAGCCGGCCGAGCACGAGCGGGTGCACGCCGTGCGGATCCCGTGCGGCGTAAAGGGTTTCCTCGTCGGAGAAGACCAGGCAGAACGCGCCACGCAGCGTCGGCAACAGCTCCAGCGCGGCGGCCTCGATGCCCTTGTCGGCGGCCGAGGCCGCCAGCAGCCCACAGACCAGGTCGGAGTCGCTCGACGACCCGGTCAGCCCCGCGAGCGGTTTGATCCCGGCGTCGCGGGTACGGTCCCGCAGTTCCGCTGTGTTGACGAGATTTCCGTTGTGCGCCAGGGAAAGCCCGCTGCCGATGGTGGTCGTGCGGAACATCGGCTGGGCGTTCTCCCAGGTCGAGGACCCGGTGGTGGAGTAACGGCAGTGCCCGACGGCGATGTGTCCCTGCAAGGAGGACAGCACCTGCTCGTCGAAGACCTGGCTGACCAGACCGAGATCCTTGAAGACCACGATCTGCTTGCCGTCCGACACCGAGATGCCGGCGGCCTCCTGACCTCGGTGCTGCAACGCGTACAACCCGTAGTAGGCCATCTTCGCGACTTCTTCGCCCGGTGCCCAGGCACCGAACACGCCGCATTCTTCCCGAGGTTCGTGCTCAGGCTGATCGTTGTGGTCGGAAACCACGAAGGTGCTCCCTGGAGACGCGGGCGGGCCGCTTCAAGTGTAGGTCGCCCCCGCCCCCTGCACGGGAGGACGCCACAGTGACCTTCGGCTCCTCAGCTCGCCGCGGCGAGCCATTTCGAGCGCCCGTCCTGGTCGGACACCCAGCAGCCGCGCATCGGCCGCGCCCGGCCGGCGCCGTACTGGTCGTCCAGCGCGAGCAACTCGTTCAGCACCACGTCGACGGTGCCGCGGCAGCGCCACAGCATCGTGCGCGGAGCGAGGATGTCGGTCTCATCCGCCGGCACCCGGCTCGCCACGACGTCGTCCTCGGCGTTGAGCCGGACGACGTCGATGACCGAGCCGTGCACCCGGATCCCCACGACGGCGGCGACGTTGCCCTCGTCGTCGCGGGGGTGGATGAACCGGTAGCCGCGACCGATCAGCTCGGTCAGCCGCGTCTCCAGGGAGTGATCTGGGTTTTGCTCAGCTGAGCACATCGTCGAATTCGCCGTCCTTGGCACCCGCGAGGAACGCGGCCATCTCGTCGCGCGTGTAGACAAGCGCCGGGCCCTCCGGGAAACGTGAGTTGCGCATGGCGACCTCGCCGGACGCCAGGGTGGCGACCTCGACACAGTTGCCCATCGCGCCGCTGAACTTGCTCTTGCGCCAGTCGGCGCCGGTCAGCTCGGTGGCCGGCATGCCGTTCGAAAATCGTTTCGCCATTTTCTCGAACCCTCCCGATCGGACTGTCCGGTAGTGCATCTGCACGTGCATCTGCACTTGTGGACAAGAAGCTACCAGTCCTGGGTGCACGAGTAAATGCACGAGTCGATGCACGTGCACTTGGGAGAAATTGTTACCTACTACAGGTTTCTGGTTTGTGCACATTGCACACAAGCGGGTGAAGTTCCCCGCTCGGCGCTAACTCAACGTGACGAAAGCGGCTGGCTAGATCTCGGCGATGCGCTTGAGCAACATCTGCCTGCTGCGATCGGGTGTTTCCGCGTCGACGGTCAACCGGTCGAAGGCGCGGCCGTAAAGCTCCAGCTCGTCGGGCTTCTCCAGGTAGAGGGCGCCGTTGAGATGCTCGAGGTAGGCGATGTTGGGCAGCTCGGGCTCGGCGAACTGCAGCAGCGAAAACGCGCTCTCGACCGCGAAACCGCTGACCGCGAACGGCACGACCTGCAGCGAGATGGTCGGCATCTTGATCAGTTCGAGCAGGAACTCCAGCTGCTCCTTGAGCACGCCCATGCCGCCGACCGGCCGGTACAGCACCGCCTCGTCGAGCACGGCCCACAGCCGGGGCGGCTTCTGGCCGGCGAGCAGCTTCTGCCGCCGCATCCGGATCGCGACCCGGTCCTCGACGCTCTGGTCGGCCTGGTCCGAGCTGCCGCGCGAGATCACCGCGCGGGCATAGGACTCGGTCTGCAGCAGGCCTGGGACGAACATCAGCTCGTAGGTACGGATCCGGGTGGTGGCCTCTTCCAGGCCGATGTAGTTGTCGAACCAGTTCGGCAGGGTCTCGTTGAAGCTGCGCCACCAGCCCGGCCGGTTGGCCTGCTTGACCATCTCGACGGCCCAGTCGCGCTCGGCCTTCTCGTGCACCCCGTACATGGTCAGCAGGTCGACCACGTCGCGTTCCTTGCAGCCGACGCGGCCCAGCTCCATCCGGGAGATCTTCGATTCCGACGCCCGGATCTCCCACGCCGCCTGCGCCCGCGTGATGCCCGCGGACTCGCGCAACCTGCGCAGTTGCGTCCCCAGAATCATCCGGCGTGCGGTGGGACCGGTGCCCTGCTCCACTTCCGGCGGATCGGACTGGGCCATCGGGGTGAACCCTCCCTGGTGCGGGGTACAAAAGAGACGGAAATCGCCCAGCTATTGAAGGTACACCGCGGCAGGCCGCGGTCAAGCCTGCACGTGCATTTACCAAGATGCAAACAGTCATTACGCTAGGTGTGCCCTTCAACACTAAGCTGATCTTCCCAGTCAGGGAGCCGCCCAATGACGGACACCGCTCGCACTTATCCCACCGCGGTCCCGGTCGGCGTCGATCCCAACCGCGCGAGCATCGCGCGGGTGTACGACGCGTTCCTCAACGGCAAGGACAACTACGAGATCGACCGTGAGGTCCTGCGGGGGGTGCAGAAGGCGGCGCCGGAGGCGCAAGAGCTCGCGACCGAGAACCGCGGCTTCCTGATCCGGGCCTGCCGGTTCCTTTCCCTGCAGACCGACATCACGCAGTACCTCGACCTCGGCTCCGGCCTGCCCACCGCGGAGAACACGCACCAGGTCGTGCAGCGGCTCAAGCCCGAGGCCAAGGTCGTCTACGTCGACAACGACCCGGTGGTGCTGGCGCACGGGCGCGCGCTGCTGGAGGAGAACGAGAACACGCACTTCGTCGCGGAGGACATCTTCCAGCCGGACGAGGTGCTCGGGAACCAGCTCGTGCGGGAGACCCTGGACTTCTCGAAGCCGATCGTGCTGCTGCAGGCCGGCACGCTGCACCACTACGAGGGCGAGCCCGACGCGCCCAAGCAGATCATGGAGCAGTACATCGAGGCGCTCGCGCCCGGTTCGTACGTCGTGGTGAGCCACTTCCTCGACCCGGAGAACGAGCACAGCGTGGTCGCGCGGAAGATGGAAGAGGCGTTCCGGCACAGCATGATGGGCTCGGGCACCTTCCGTACCCTGCCGGAGATCCAGGCCCTGTTCGGCGATCTCGAGATGGTCCCGCCCGGCGTCTCGAAGTGTGTCGACTGGTGGCCGGACGGCCCGCAGATCAAGCCGCTCAACCAGGTTCAGCACTGCATCGCGGGCGGCATCGGCCGCAAGGTCTAGTCCCGCACCACCGGCAGCCAGTGGGAAAGGTCGGCCCGGGTCCCGGAAGCGGTGACCCGGCCGGCCTCCATCGCGTCTGTCCATTGCAGACGGCCGGTGGCGAGTTCGAGCCACGTCCGCGGGTCGGTTTCGATCACGTTCGGCGGGGTGCCGCGCGTGTGCCGCGGGCCCTCGATGCATTGCACTGCACCAAATGGCGGCACCCGTACCTCCACTGTGCGCCCCGGCGCGTCGGCCGCCAAAGCGCGTAGGCTGAGGCGTACGGCGGCGGCCAGTACTGGGCGCTCCGGTTTCTCCTCGTCCCCGTCCAACCAGGCGGCGATCGCTGTCACCGCGGCACGTAACTCTGCGGGATCGACCGAACGCGAAGGGGGCATGGCGGAACAGTAGAGTGAACGTCAGTACGAAGGCACGCGACACGTGGGGTAGAACATGGCGCAGCGGGACGAAGCAGACCGGCTCGTACCGAATCCCCAGACCGTCAATCGGCTCGGCAAGCCGAAGATCACCGAGGAGATGCGCGCCAACGCGAGGGCGAACCCCAACAGCTGGCTCTACGTGATCGACGAAGCCTTCGATCCCAACGGTCCGGTGCCCTCGTGGGCCGTCGTCGGCGCCTATCCGGTCAACGCGCGCGGTGCGATCGTCGAGGACTTCCACCCCAACGACCGGTACCGGCCCTCGCCGAAGGCGCTCGGGTTCCCCGAGCCCGCCAACGAGCTCGAGCGGCTGCTGCAACTGGTCCGTACCAATCACCGGCCGGCCGAAGACCTGCCGCCGGTCATCCTCAACGCGACGCTGTTCGTCTACGCGATGTCGCCGCTGCAGCGCACGGTGATCGGCTTCCACAACACCGACGGCCGGGTGCTGGTGCCCGCGTACACGTCGAAGTCGCTCGTGCCGCGCGAGTGGCCGCACGCCCGCGCGGTCCTCGGCCGGGACATGGTCCCGCTGCTGGCCGGGCACCCGGTGACGATCAACCCGCACGAGGCGGTCACCGCGGTCGTACCCGCCGAGCACCTGGAGTACGCGCTCGCGCGCGAAGGCCAGCGGTGATAGTCGCTTACACGACACGCCGTGTTGTCACTCCACGGAGTGACAACCGAGTCGCCGTATAGGCTCCATAGAGGCATTGTGGCTCCCCGGAGGGATAGAGGGGAGTCGCTGTGGGTTCATCGAGTTCGAGGTTGCGCTGGGGCGCGGCCGTTGCCCTGTCCGGTGCGCTGACCGTCACGATCACCCCCACCGCGGCTGCCGCCGCTGACTACAGTCTCGCGGGCAGCACGTTCGCCGGTTCGCAGATCGCGAAGGTCGAGGGTGGCGACCCGACGATGCGATACCAGAGCCTCGACGGCATCCGCGGGCACGACGTCAGCGGGCATCAGGGCCCGGTCGACTGGGGCGCGGCCTGGGCTGCGGGCGGCCGGTTCGTCTACATCAAGGCGACCGAGGGCACCGGCTACACCAATCCGCAGTTCGCCCAGCAGTACAACGGTTCCTACGACGTCGGCATGATTCGCGGTGCATACCACTTCGCGCGGCCGGACGTGTCCAGCGGCGCGGCGCAGGCGAACTACTTCGTCGATCACGGCGGCGGCTGGTCGCCCGACGGCCGGACCCTGCCCGGCGCGCTCGACGCGGAGTACAACCCGTACGGCGATGCCTGCTACGGCATGGACCCGGTCGCGATGAGCGTCTGGCTCGCCGACTTTTCGAACACCTATCTGGCCCGTACCGGTCGTTTCCCCGCGATCTACACCTCGGCGAGCTGGTGGAACCGGTGCACCGGCGGCAATGCCGGATTCGGCGCGAACCCGCTCTGGGTGGCCCGGTACAACGACTTCATCGGCGCGCTGCCGGCCGGCTGGCAGCGTCAGGTGATCTGGCAGTACGCCGACGCCGGCCCGCTGCCCGGCGACCAGAACCTCTTCGACGGGTCTCCTGACCAGCTCAGCGGCTTCGCGCTCAATCGCTAGCCCGTTGGAGTCACGACGAAAGTCGCTCTTTTCACCAGGTCATGCGTAATTTCCTCACACGACACAAGAACTTCGCGCAAGTGGGTGACAAGTCGCCATGTCGTCATAAAGAATCACGCGCGGACGGCCTCCCTGCACCGGCCGTCCGACTGCGAGGGCAATCGAAAGGGATACATCCATGTCCACATTTTCGAGAAGACGCGGGCAGCTCACGGCGGCCGTCTGCGTGGCCGCGGCGGCGGCACTGCTGTCCGGACTGTGCACCCCGGCCGGCGCGGCCGAGAGCGCCGCCTCGGTCGACGCGTATGTCGCGGAGCACGATCACGCGATGGGCTCGCAGATCAGGCGGGTCGAAGGCGATCAGTCCACTCAGGACAGTCGCGCGGCGGCGAGCCGGCCGCAGGGCCTCAACCTCGACGGCGTCGCCGCCACGGCCACCGTCGAGGGTATCGACGTGAGCGGCTACCAGGGCAACGTCGACTGGAACAGCTACTGGGGACAGGGCAAACGGTTCGCCTACGTCAAGGCGACCGAGAACGTCAACTACGTCAACCCGTACTTCGCGCAGCAGTACAACGGTTCGTACAACGTCGGCATGATCCGCGGCGCCTACCACTTCGCGACCCCGAACACCTCCTCCGGCGCGGCGCAGGCCAACTACTTCCTCGCCCACGGCGGCGGCTGGTCCGGCGACGGCAAGACCCTCCCCGGCGCGCTGGACATGGAGTACAACCCGTACGGCGCGACCTGCTACGGCCTGTCCGCGGCCGCGATGACCGCGTGGATCAAGGACTTCAGCGACACCTACCACGCGCGCACCAGCAAATGGCCGGCGATCTACACGAGCACCAGCTGGTGGAGCCAATGCGTGAGCGGTGACTTCAGCTCGACCAACCCGCTGTGGGTCGCGAGGTACGCCTCGTCCGTCGGCGCGCTGCCGTTCAACTGGGGTGTCTATACCTTCTGGCAATACAGCTCGAGCCCCATCGACCAGGACAGCTTCAACGGGGCCTACGACCGGCTCCAGGTGTTCGCCACGAACCACGATTGATCACATCGGTCACGAAAGGGCTTCCGTCCGAGCGGGCGGAAGCCCTTCTCGCGTACTTTTTGCTGGAACCAGGCCGGGGGCCGGCACGTCCGAGCAGGGCGTAGGGGACTTGCGAAAGGCGAGAGCGATGACGTATCCACCGCAGCCGGGCCAGCCGGATTACGGGCAACAGCCGGATCCCTATGGGCAGCAGCCCGGTGGGTACGGGCAGCAGCAGCCAGGAGGGTATCCGCAGCAGGGGGGCTATCCGCAGTCGGGGGGTTTCCCGCAGCAGCCCGGTCAGCAGCCGGGTCAGCCTGGCCAGCCGCAGTACGGGCAGCCGGGCTACGGCCAGCAGCCCGGCTATGGGCAACAGCCGGGTTACGGCCAGCCTTACCCCGGCTACGACCCGTCCGGCGGTGGCGGGCAGTACCCGCCCACCGGCCAGTTCCCGCCGGGCATGTACGGCGCCCCGCCGCCCGGTGGCGGTAACAAGAAGGGCCTGTGGATCGGGCTGACCGTCGTCATCGTGGTGATCCTTGCGGCGCTCGGCATCACGGGTTTCTGGCAGCCGGGTTTCTTCGTCGGTGGCAGTGGTGGTTCCAGCGCCGCGCCGGACGCGACGGCGCAGTCGATCGTGGACGGGCTGAACAAGCACGACAAGACCGCGCTCAAGGCCCTGGTCTGCGCGAACGCCGACAAGGACGTCAACGACAAGATCGACGCGGTCGACGACGTGACGAGCGCGAAGCTCACCAGCGTGCAGGCCAACGGCGACAAGGCGACCGCGGTCGTCGCGGTCACCGCCGGCGGCGAGAGCGGCACGGCGACCGGTGGCCTGGAGAAGCAGAACGACAAGTGGTGCTGGCACGACATCGCGCTGAAGTCGGGCGGCTCGGGTGGTTCCAGCCGGTCGTCCACGCCGACGTCGCGTTCGCGCACCACCTCGCCGACGTCCAGCTCGAGTTCCAGCTCGGGCGGCAGCGGCAGCGGCGATGCCTACGACGTGACCGCGCAGAACTTCATCAGCAAGGTCAACGGCGGTGACAGCGCGGGCGCGATGGCGCTGGTGTGCCAGTCGAACGTGTCCGACATCCAGCCGAACGTCAGCAAGGCGACGTCGCAGGGCGCGCAGCTGACGGCGAAGATGTCCGGCATCGACGGCATCGGCCTCGGCGACCTGAAGGGCACCATCGGCGGCCGGCCCATCAACGGCGGCTTCATCTCGACCGACGAGATCAACGGCGGCGACGCCTGCATCGACAACTTCGACTTCTACTGATCGGCGGTCATGCGGCCGAGGCCAGGGGTCCTCGGCCGCATGACGAGCGCCGCCACGTAGTACGTGCACGGCGCGTGGGAGTGGTTGGCGTAGGACAGCGTGCAGTCGGCGGCGAGGTACAGCGAATCGCCTTCGCCGAGGATCAGGACTTCGCCGTCGATGGTCAGTGTCAGCGTTCCGCTCTGCACCACGATGAACTCGTGTGAGCCGGCCGCGTACGGCGCGTAGGTCCCGGCTTCGCAGTCCGGCGGCAGCGTCGAGCGGATCCATTCGAAGTTCACGCCCGGCACGACCGGGGTCAGGATCGTCCGCTGCCAGCCGCCCGGTTCGTGCACGGTGTCCTGCTCGGCGGCGCGCCGGACGATCCTGCGCTCCGGTTGCGTGAGCAGGTGCGCCAGCGCCACCCCGAGCCCGTCCGCGATCCGGTCGAGCACCACCACCGTCGGCGCCTTCGCCCCCCGCTCGACCGACGAAAGCATGCTCACGCTGACCCCCGATCGGTCGGCCAGCGCCTGCAGCGTCAACCCCCGTTCGGTCCGTTCCGCCTGGATTCGTTCTCCCAGCACCGTGAGGTCCATGTACGCTATAGTAATGGATGATTTCGCTATAGAGGAAGCGGTGCCGCCGGATCTGCCGGCCATCGCGGAGATCTACGCGCACTACGTCGAGCACAGCGTCGCGACCTTCGACCTGACCGCGCCGGACGAGACCGAATGGAAGCAGCGGTTCGACACCGAGCTGCCGTTCCTCGTCGCGCGCCTGGACGGCGAAGTCGCTGGTTACGCCTACTGCGCACCGTGGAAGAGCCGTCCCGCCTACCGTCACACCGTCGAGGACTCGATCTACCTCGCGCCCGCCGCGGTCGGCCGGGGTATCGGCGGCCGCCTGCTCGACGAACTGCTCATGCGGTGCCAGGCCGCGGGCGTCCGCGAGGTGATCGCCGTGATCGCGGACCCGGGCCCGGAAAACGCTTCCCCTGTCCTGCATCGCCGCCGCGGTTTCGCGGACATCGGCCGGCTGACCCGGGTCGGCTTCAAGCGCGGGCGCTGGGTCGACACCCTGCTCATGCAACGGACCTTGGCCCCGTAAGGTGCGCGCGTGAGCCGATGGAGATCGCCGCTGGGGGCGACGTTCGTGCTGGCCGTGGTCCTGCTCGCGGGCGTCAGCGGCTGGCTGCTGACCGATCCGGCGACGAGCCGCGCCGACGCGCTGCGCACAGGCGGTCTCGCGGGCGGCGCGGTCGTGGCGCTGTACGCGTTGTGGCTCAACGACCGGCGGCGCAAGGTCGAGGAGAACCGCCAGCAGGTCGAGCGCGCCCGGTACGAGCTGGAGCAACTGCGCGCCGAACGCGACCGGGACCGCGTGACCGACGAACGGTTCGCGAAATCCGTTGAGCTGCTGGGAAACGAGGCCGACCAGGTACGGGTGGGCGCGCTGCACGCGCTCGTCGGCCTGGCCCGCGGCCGCTCCGACTACACGCAGACCGTGCTCGACATCCTCTGTGCCTACCTGCGCATGCCGTCCACAATGGACGATCGCGAGCGGCAGGTCCGGAACACCGCGCAGCGGCTGCTCACCGAGCTACTGCCACCCGCGGGCGACGGGCCGGACTACGACCTCGACCTGACCGGCGCCGACCTGCGGTATTTCGATCCGTCGGGGCGCCGGATCGGCACTCTGGTGATGCGTGACGCGCAGCTGCACGAGAGCACCAACTTCAGCGACTGCGAGTTCACCGGACCCGCGTGGCTGACCAGGGCCACCGCGCACGGCCGATTTCGTTGCGAGAACGCCAAGTTCGGCAAGCGGGCGTGGTTCAGCGGCACGACGTTCGCGGGGCCGGCCGAGTTCACCGGTACGACGTTCGCCGGCGAGGCCAACTTCAAGAACGCGGTCTTCTCGGACGACGCGCTCTTGGGTGCGACCTTCGTGAACGCGCTGGACCTCTACGAAACGCGGTTCGACGGCCGGGTCGATCTCAGCTCGGTCCGGCCGTCGGACACGGTTTCGCTCTACAACACACTGGTGTACTCGACCCGCATCGAGCTGCCCGAGCACTGGACGACCGAGCTGGCCGACGAGCACACGCGCATCATCGACCGGCGGAGCTAGGCGAACAGCTTCGGCAGCGTGCCCTCCCACGCCTCGCGCAGCTCGGCGAGCGGGAACGTCGTCAGCCCCTGGATCTCCAGCGAGTCCGACTCCGGGTCCACCACACCGGACTTGCGCCACGGCAACCCGCGCGCGGTGCACATCTCGGTGAACCGCAGCTCTTCAGTGCGCGGCACGGCGACCAGCACCCGGCCCGAGGACTCCGAGAACAGCTGCACGAACGGGTCCGCGTCCTCGTCGAGCACGACCCGCGCGCCACACTGGCCGACCAGCATCGTCTCGACCAGGGTTTGCGCGAGCCCGCCGTCGGACAGGTCGTGCGCGGCGGAAATCATGCCGTCCCGTGAACCGGCGACGAGGATCTCGGCGAGCAGCCGTTCGCGCTCGAGGTCGACCTTCGGCGGGCGGCCGCCGAGGTGATCGTGCACGACCTGCGCCCACGCCGAGCCGTCCAGCTCGTCGTGCGTTTCGCCCAGCAGCAGCAACGTTTCCCCGGCTTCCGCGCCGATCCCGGTCGGGATGCGGCGGCGGACGTCGTCGACCACGCCGAGCACGCCGACCACCGGGGTCGGCAGGATCGCGGTCTCGCCGGTCTGGTTGAAGAAGCTGACGTTGCCGCCCGTCACCGGGATGCCCAGCTGCGCGCACCCGTCGGCGAGCCCGTGCACGGCCTGCTCGAACTGCCACATCACGCCCGGGTCGGTCGGCGCGCCGAAGTTGAGGCAGTTCGTGACGGCCAGCGGGGTCGCGCCGCTCGTGGCGACGTTGCGGTAGGACTCGGCGAGCGCGAGCTGCGTGCCCAGATACGGGTCGAGGTACACGAAGCGGGCGTTGCAGTCGGTCGACACCGCCACCCCGCGACCCGTGTTCTCGTCGATCCGGATCAGCCCCGAGTCGGCCGGCTGCGCGAGCACCGTATTGCCGCGCACGTAGCGGTCGTACTGCTCGGTGACGAAGTCCTTCGCCGCCTGGTTCGGCGAGGAGATCACGCGCAGCAGGGTCTCGTGGATCTCTTCGGGGCTCGACGGGCGGGCCAGGCCCGCGGTGCCCGAAGCCTGCAGGGTGTCCTGAGTGGACGGGCGGACGACCGGCCGGTCGTACACCGGGCCCTGGTGCGCCACGGTGCGCGGCGGCACGTCGACCACGGTCTCGCCGTGCCAGGTGATCACCAGGTGCTCGCCGTCGGTGACCTCGCCGATCTCCGTCGCGATGACGTCCCACTTGCGGCAGATCGCCATGAACTCGTCCACTTTGGACGGTTCGACGACCGCGCACATGCGTTCCTGCGACTCGCTGGAGAGGATCTCCGCCGGGGTCATCCCGGTCGCCCGCAGCGGCACCCGGTCCAGCTCGATGTGCATTCCGCCGTCGCCGGCCGCGGCCAGCTCCGAGGTCGCGCAGGACAGCCCGGCACCGCCGAGGTCCTGGATGCCGACCACGAGCTTCTTCGCGAACAGCTCGAGGCAGCACTCGATGAGCACCTTCTCGGTGAACGGGTCGCCGACCTGGACGCTCGGTAGCTTCTTGCGGCCGCCCGCCGACTCGTCGCCGGAGAACGTGTCGCTGGCCAGCACGGACACGCCGCCGATACCGTCCAGCCCGGTGCGGGCGCCGAACAGGATGATCTTGTTGCCGGTGCCGGAAGCGAAGGCCAGGTGCAGGTCCTCGGTGCGCATCGCGCCCACGCACATCGCGTTCACCAGCGGGTTGCCCGCGTAGCTCGCGTCGAACACGACCTCGCCGCCGATGTTCGGCAGGCCGAGGCAGTTGCCGTAGCCCGCGACCCCGGCGACCACGCCGGGCAGCACACGGCGCGTGTCGGGCGCGTCGGCCGGGCCGAAGCGCAGCGCGTCGGCGACCGCGAGCGGCCGCGCGCCCATCGCGAGGATGTCGCGGACGATGCCGCCGACCCCGGTCGCGGCACCCTGGTAAGGCTCCACATAGGACGGATGGTTGTGGCTCTCGACCTTGAACGTGACGGCCCAGCCGTCACCGATGTCGACCACACCGGCGTTCTCGCCGATCCCGGCGAGCATCTTGGCCTTCATCTCCGGCGTGGTCGTCTCCCCGAAGTACCGCAGATGCTTCTTGGAGGACTTGTACGAGCAGTGCTCGCTCCACATCACCGAGTACATGGCGAGCTCGGCGTCGGTCGGGCGGCGGCCGAGGATCTCCCGGACGCGGGCGTATTCGTCGTCGGCGAGCCCGAGTTCGCGGTAGGGCTGCGGGGTGTCGGGAGTGTCCGCGGCGCGTGCGGTGGTGTCGATGACCAGCGTTTCCGTCACTTGGCAAGGGTAACTGGGCGCGAAGCGTCTCGATGATGAGGCACCGCGGCACGGAGCGCCTCCATCGGGGGCGGTGGTCGGGCGAGGGGCTGGCGGGTCGGGTGAAGGGCTGGCGGTAACTGGGCGAAAATCGGTCGCTTTCGACCCGCCCCGTCCATAACGTTGACCGAGTGCGTTTGCCGTCTCGGCTCACCCCGTTGCGCTTCCTCGGCGCCCTGCTCAGGGCCCGGCCCTCGCTGGCCGTGGCCTCCTGCGTGCTGGGCGCGATCTGGCTGCTGCCCGGCGCGCTGCTGCCGCTGGTGATCGGTAACACGGTCGAGGCCATCGCCCAGGGCCGCCCGATCTGGGGGCAGGTCGGGCTCGTCGCCGGACTCGCCGTGCTGCAGGCCGTGTTCGGTGCCGCGTTGATCTTCTCGGTGCACGGTTTCTGGCTGCACGGTGCGTCGGCCACGCAACAGGTGGTCGCGGAGCACACCGCGCGGCTCGGCGCTTCGCTGCGCGCGCAGGCCGCGACCGGCGACGTGATGGCGATCTCGTCGAGCGACATCGGCCGGATGGGCAACGTGCTCGAGGTACTGGGCCGGATGTTCGGCGCCCTGGTGGCGTTTCTCGTAGTCGGTGTCGTGCTGCTGCTGTCCTCGCCGCTGCTCGGTGTCGTCGCGATCGTGGGCGTGCCGCTCGCGGTGCTGAGCATGGGGCGGCTGATCGCCCCGCTGCAGAAGCGCAAGGGCGTGCAGCGTGAGGAGCTGTCCGACGTCAACGCGATCGCCGCGGACATCGTGTCGGGCCTGCGGATCCTGCGTGGCGTCGGCGGGGAACGGCAGTTCCTCGACCGGTTCCGCGCGGCGAGCCAGCGAGTCCGGCGGGCGGGGATCGGCGTGGCGCGCAGCGAGTCGTGGCTGGGCGCCGCCGAGGTGCTGCTGCCCGGGCTGGTCACCGTGGTGATCACGTACCTGGGTGCGCGGCTCGCGGTCGCGGGCACGATCGGCATCGGCGAGCTGGTCACCTTCTACGCCGCCTCGGCGTTCCTGGTGGTGCCGGTGAGCACGGCGACCGAGTTCACCGCGGCACTGGCCTCGGCGCTGGTGTCGGCGAAGAAGATCTGCGGCGTGCTGAGCCTGCGGCCGTTCCTGGCCGACCCGGCCGAGCCGGTCGCACTGCCGGCGGGGCCGCTGGAGCTGCACGACAGCGAGACGGGGTTCACCGCGGTGGCCGGCAAGCTGACCGTGATCGACGCGGGCCCGCTCGCCGAGTCGCTGGCCGAGCGGATGGCGCGGTTCACCGACCCGGCGCCCGGCGAGCGCGTGCTGGTGTCGGGGGTGCCGGCGGACCACGTGTCGCTGGCCGAGCTGCGGTCGCGGGTGGTCTACGCACACAACCAGGACCTGTGGTTCTCGGGCGCGCTGCGGGCGCAGCTGGTGCCCGAGCAGCGCGCGGAGTCCGGTCTGTCGGCGGCCGACGCCGACGACATCGTGGCGGGCTTCCCGGACGGGCTCGACGAGCTGATCGGCGAGCGGGGCCGCGAGGTGTCCGGCGGTCAACGGCAGCGGCTGAGCCTGGCGCGCGCACTGGTGCTGGACGCGGACACGCTGCTGCTCGACGAGCCGACCTCGGCGGTCGACACGCATACCGAGGCGCGGATCACCGAGCGCATCGCGGAACTGCGCCGGGGTAAGACGACGGTGGTGTTCACCGAGAGTCCATTGTGGACTCTCGTAGCGGATGAGGTGATCTCGTGCCGGTGAGGCTGCCGCTCGCGACCGCGCGGGCGGCGAGGGGATGGTTGCGCGCGACGCTGCGCACGCACCGCGGACCCTTCGCGATCGTGGTGGGCTTGTTCGGCCTGGCCGCACTGGCCGGGCTGGCCGGCCCGCAGATTCTGGGCTATCTGGTGGATTCCGCGGTGTCCGGGCACGCGGACATCGAGCTACCCGCGGTGCTGTTCGTGGTGCTGCTGATCGTGCAGGCGACGCTGAAGCGCATCGCGCGGGTGCGCGCGGGGATCCTCGGTGAGCAGGTGCTGGCCGAGACGCGGGAGTCGTTCGTCGGCGAGGCGCTGCGGCTGCCGTTGAGCACGGTCGAGGCGGCGGGCACCGGTGACCTGCTCAGCCGCGCGACGACGGATGCCGACCGGATCGACCACGCGGTGCGCAACGCGATCCCGGAGATCACCATCGCCGGGATGACCGTGCTGCTGACGGTCGTCGCGATGATCGTGACGTCCCCGCTGCTGTCGCTGTCGCTGCTCGTCACCGTGCCGCTGCTGTACTTCGCGTCGCGCTGGTACTGGTCACGGGTGCCGGCGCAGATCGAGGTCATGCTCGACGCGTGGGCCGACGTGCAGAGCGGCCTGCACGAGACGGCGGACGGTGCGCGCACGGCCGAGGCGCTGGGACTGATCGAACGCCGGATCGCGCTGGGGCGCCGCACGCTCGGCCGCGCGGTCGATGGCGAGCGCGGGCTGCGGCGGCTGACGATCCGGTGGGTGCCGTGGATGCAGCTGTCGCAGGTGCTGCCGATCGCGGTGCTGTTGCTGATCGGCGCGTGGGGGTATGCGCAGGGCCGGGTCGGCCTGGGCACCATCGCGACGATGGCCGTGTACCTGCAGATCCTGGCCGGTCCGCTGGAGGAAGTGTTGTGGTGGACCGAAGACGTACTGGTGTCGGGCACGGCGCTGCGCCGGGTGCTGGGTGTTCGCGGTACGGACCGGGCGGGGCACGGGCAGCCGCGCGGCCGGGAGATCGTGGTCCGCGATGTGCGGTACGGGTACTCGGCCGGTCGTGAGGTGCTGCACGGCATCGATCTGCGGATCCCGCCGGGCGAGCGGCTCGCGATCGTCGGGCCGTCGGGTGCCGGGAAGTCGACGCTCGGCCGGTTGCTGGCCGGGGTCGCGGCGCCGAACTCGGGGTCGGTGACCGTTGGTGGCGCGGAGGTTTCGTCGCTGGCGGAGGACGTGCTGCGCGGTGAGGTGCTGCTGCTGACGCAGGAGCATCACGTGTTCGCCGGGTCGCTGCGGGAGAACCTGACGCTGCCCGCGGGCGAGTGGCGTGACGCTGACCTGATGCGGGCGCTGGAGGCGATCGGCCTGACCGGCTGGTTCTCGACGCTGGCCGACGGCCTCGACACCCGGCTCGGCGCGGGTGCCCTCGCGGTGCCTGCGGCGGTGGCGCAGCAGCTGGCGCTGGCGCGCGTCGTGCTGGCGGACCCGCACACGGTGGTGCTCGACGAGGCGACTTCGTTGCTGGACACGTCGTCGGCGCGGCAGCTGGAGCGATCGCTGAACGGGGTGCTCGAAGGGCGGACCGTGATCGCGATCGCGCACCGCCTGCACACGGCGGCGGCCGCCGACCGGGTGGCGGTGGTCGAGGATGGGCGGATCACGGAGCTGGGCGCGCACGCGGAACTGCTCGCCGCCGGTGGCCCCTACGCGCGACTCGTCGAGGCGGCGGCGGTTTCGGTGTGACGGGTTGGCGGCCGGTGCCGGTCGCCGTGCGTGCCGGAGGTTCAGGGAGGGCGGTGGCGGGCGGTGCCAGCCGCCGTGCGGTGTTAGCGGTTCAGGGAGGGCCGCGGCGGCGGGTGCCGGTCGCCGTGCGTGTAGCGGGAGGCGGCCTCGGCGTGGCCAGGTGGCGGGCGGGCCTGGGCGCCGTGCGGTGCCGGCGGTTCGGGGAGGGCTGTGGCGGCCGGTGCTGGTCGCTGTGTGTGCTGGCGGTTCAGGAAGACTGTGGCGGTCGGCGCCGATCGCCGTGCGTGCCTCCTGTCGAAGGCCCCGGCCTGCTCAGGCGGCGGTCAGGGCGTCCACCGCCGAGTAGAAGATGCCGAGGCCGTCGTCGCTCGGGCCGGTCAGGGCGTCGATGGCGTGTTCCGGGTGCGGCATCAGTCCGACGACCCGGCCGTTCTTGCTGGTGACCCCGGCGATGTCGTTGCGGGAGCCGTTCGGGTTTTCGCCCACGTAGCGGAAGACCACCCGGCCGTCGCCTTCCAGTTCGTCCAAAGTGGACTGGTCGGCGACGTAACCGCCCTCGCCGGACTTCAGCGGGATCAGGATCTCCGCGCCCGCGTCGTATCGGCTGGTCCACGCCGTCGTGGTGTTCTCCACCCGCAGCCACTGGTCCCGGCACACGAAGTGCAGGTTCTTGTTGCGCACCAACGCCCCCGGCAACAAGCCGGCCTCGCACAGGATCTGGAAACCGTTGCAGATTCCGAGAACCGGCATGCCCTTGCCGGCCGCCTCGATGACCGAAGTCATCACCGGCGCGAACCGGGCGATGGCGCCACAACGCAGGTAGTCACCGTAGGAAAACCCGCCCGGCACGATCACGGCGTCGACCCCGTGCAGGTCCTCGTCGGCGTGCCACAGCGAAACCGCCTCGGCGTCGGCATAGCGGGCAGCCCGGGCCGCATCGACGTCGTCGAGGGTGCCCGGGAACGTGATCACGCCGATCTTCACGCCAGCCTCCGCACGGTCCACTCCTCGATCACCGGGTTCGCCAGGAACCCCTCGGCGATCTTCGCCAGCGTCTCGTCGTCGACCGAGTCGTCGACCTCCAGCTCGAAATGCTTGCCCTGCCGCACCTCGGTGACCCCGGTGAAGCCCAGCCGCGGCAGTGCGCCGGCCACGGCCTGGCCTTGCGGGTCCAGGATCTCGGGTTTGGGCATGACGTCGACCACGACTCGGGCCACGGCGGGTGCTCCATGTCTTCGCAGGTAGGGCGGTACTTGGAGAGAGTAACCCACCGCCTTGACCCCGTTCGCCGCAGTTCCTAGGCTCGTCTGTGATAACGAATACTGTCCGAAATATCGAACGGCGGTCGACGTGCGGCGAACCCGTGAATTCCTGCGTTCACTCGGCCTCCCCGGCGGGGACCTCACCGACCTGCCGACCAGCACGAAGCGGTTCCCCGACGGCGCGCGATACCGCGTCGAGATCCCCAGCGTTGAAGGGCCCGAGGCGCTCCTCGCCGTCTACGACGAGGCCGACGCGCGCGGCGTCACCGTCCAGCGGGTCTCCCAGGGCAGCGGCGGGATGCTGCTGACCCAGCGTGAGCTGGCCGACATCGTCGCCATCGAGCGCGATCGCGGCATCGAGGTGTGCCTGTTCGCGCGGCCGCTCGCGAGGTGGGACACCGGCGCGGCGTCGATCACCGGGCCCGTCGCGGCGCAGGCGCGCGGCACCGAGCAGCTCGTGCACGTGCTGGAGGACATCCGCCGCACCGCGGAGGCCGGGATCCGCAGTGTGCTGGTCACCGATCTCGGCGTCCTCTCGGTCGCGGCGCGGATGCGGGCCGTGGGCGAACTGCCGGCGGACCTGAAGTTCAAGGTCAGTGTCCAAATGGGACTCGCGAACCCCGCGTCGATCCGGCTCGCCGAGCAGGCCGGTGCCACGACGTACAACGTGCCCACCGACCTGAGCCTCGCGCAGCTCGCCGCGATCCGGGCCGCCATCGACATTCCGCTCGACATCTACGTCGAGTCGCCCGACGACCTGGGCGGGTTCGTCCGGCATTTCGAGATCGCCGAGATCGTGCGGGTCGCCGCGCCGGTCTACCTCAAATTCGGCCTGCGCAACGCGCCCAACATCTACCCCAGCGGCTCGCACCTCACCCCGACCGCGGTCGCGCTCGGCCGCGAACGTGTGCGGCGCGCGGAAATCGGGCTCGAGCTACTGGACCGGTACGCCACCGAGGCGGAGGGTTAGCCGCGCGGCGCCCTCGCGTACCAGTTTTTCCCATTGCCGCCAGGATTCTTCGGAATGCCGGGACGTGGGAATCGAGATGCTCATCGCCGCCGCCCACTCTCCCCGGGCGTCGACCACCGGCGCGGCGACGCAACCGGCGTCCGGATTGGACTCGCTGCGCTCGTGCGCGACACCCGTTCGACGCACCTCTTCGAGCTGTGCCAACAACATCGCGCGCGAGGTGATGCTGTTTTCGGTCAGCGCGGCCAGTCTTCGCCCCTTGAGGCGTGCGTTCAGTTCCGCCGGGGGCAGACCGGCGAGCAGCACCTTGCCGACCGCGGTGCAGTGCGCGGGCAACCGGCGCCCGACCTCGGAGATGAGCCGCACCGAATGTGTCGAGTCTATTTTGGACAGATAGATCACGTCGAGCCCGTCGAGGATCCCGACGTGCACGGTCTCGCCGCACTGCGCGGCCACCGACCGGGCCGCGGCGTCGGCCTCCTTCGCGAACTCCAGCCGCTGCTGGTAGCGGGAACCCAGCTCCAGCAGCACCGGGCCGAGCGCGTACGTCGTCTCCTCGCCCACCTGCCGGTCCAGGTACCGGCGGGCGACGAGCGTGGTCAGCAGTTCGTGCGTGGTGGACCGCGGCAGGCCCAGCCGCTCGACGATCTCTGCGGCGGACAACGTCGCGTCCGGACCGAGGAAGAGTTCGAGCACGTCGGCCGCGCGCTGCACGGCCGGCACCAGGCGGGGCATGCGCCCAAACATACCCGCGGTCCGAAATATCGGACGCTACGCGACCACCTGGACCTCGTCACCCGGGTGGAGCTGGTTGAAGAAGGTCACCGCGTCCCGGTGCGACAGGTGCACGCAGCCGTGCGACTTGCGCGCCAGGCTGCCCTCGTGGAACGCCACGCCGGTGGTCGTGAAGAACACCGAGTACGGCATCGGACCGTGGAACTGCTTGCTGTAGTGGTCGATGTCCTTGTACTGGACGTGGAAGATCCCCTTCGGGGTCGGGTACCGGGGCAGCCCCGGCGTCGCCGGTACCGGACCGACGGTGATCGACCCGTTGTTCTGCAGCCAGGCCTTCCCCGTGCTCAGCTGCACGCATGCCTTCGCGCGCGGTTCACAAGGTGTCGACGAGGCCTGCGCGGCCGGGGCGACCAGCCCGAGCATGCCGATCGCCGCTGCTCCAACCACCACTCCGGTTATTCTTCGCAAGGTAGCCATACAGGTGGTTACCCGTTCGCGCGCCGTCCATGCATCAGCGTGACCAGCTTCGCGACGAGCTTGTCGGTCTTCTCGGTCCGGTTGAAGGTCGTCAGGTTGATCGGCACCGCGAACCGCTGCCGGGCGACGGCCTTCGGCCGGGAGAACTCGCGGAGCCCTTCGGGACCGTGGATCCGCCCGAAGCCCGAGTCCCCGACGCCGCCGAACGGCAGCGAGCCGATCCCGGCGAACGAAAGCGGGGCGTTGACCGAGGTCATGCCCGCCTTCAGCCGTGCGGCGAGCGCCAGGCCGTTGCGCTTGGAGAACACCGTCGAGCCCAGGCCGTAGCGCGTGCCGTTGGCCTTCTCCACGGCTTCGTCCATGTCGCGCACCTTCGCGACGGTCATCGTCGGCCCGAACGTCTCCTCCTCGACGGCCTCGGAGTCCTCCGGCACGTCCACCAGCACCGTCGGCTGCACGAACCGCTCGCCGACCGCGTCCTTGCCGCCGGTCAGCGCGCGCCCGCCACGGGCCGGGCCGTCGGCGATGTGCCGGCGGATCACGTCGAGCTGCGACGGCATCGTGATCGGGCCGTACTCGGTGCCGGGCCGGACCTTTCCGGTCAGCTCCACGACCTTGTCGACGAAGGTGTCGTAGACGTCCTGGTGCACGTAGACCCGCTCGACGCCGATGCAGGTCTGGCCGGCGTTGGAGAACGCGCCCCACACCGCGGCGTCCGCGGCGGCGGCGATGTCGGCGTCGCTGTCCACCAGCAGCGCGTCCTTGCCGCCGGCCTCGATCACCACCGGGGTGAGGGTTTCGGCGGCCGCGGCCATGATCTTCTTGCCGGTGCCGGTGGAACCGGTGAACGCGATCTTGTCCACGCCGGCCGAGACCAGCGCGGCCCCGGTCTTGCCGAACCCGGTCACCAGCTGGAACACCGGCTGTTCCGGCACGACCTCGGCGAAAGTGTCGACGAGCCACTTGCCCACGCCGGGCGTGTACTCGCTGGGCTTGAACACCACGGCATTGCCCGCCGCGAGCGCGTAGCTGATCGAGCCCAGCGGCGTGTGGACCGGGTAGTTCCACGGCCCGATCACGCCGATCACGCCGAGCGGCTGGTACTCGACCGACGCCGTGTGATTGCTCAGGAGCAGGCCGGGCGAGCGGCGGTGCCGGCCGAGGATCTTCGGCGCGTGCTTGGCGGCCCAGGTCAGGTGCTCGATCGCGAGCACGGTCTCCAGCTGCGCGTCGCCGTGCGGTTTTCCGGTCTCCTGCTGGACGACCGTGCACAGTTCGTCCATGCGCCGGGTCATCTGCGCGGCCCAGCGCAGCAGCCGGGCGCGCCGCCCGTCGAACCCGAGGGACGCCCACCAGGACGCGGCGCCGCGCGCCCGCGCGACGGTTTCGGCGACCCGCTCGGCGCCGTGCACCGGATAGGTCCCGACGACCTCGTCAGTGGCCGGATTCAGCGAGTCGAACGTCTCCTGTGCCACGTCCACGGCGGTCATGCTGGCCCTCCCTACTGATGGGTAAGGCCAGCATGGCACAAGCGGCGGCCGAGCTCACTACTCCGAGCGCCGGGACGAGCTGGAGCGGCAGCAACCCGAGGGTGAGCGAGCCGATCGCGAACCCGGTCCCCTGGATGGCGAACGACAGCGAGAACCCCTCGGCCCGGCGGCCTTCCGGCAGCAGCCGCTGCAACCGGACCGACGCGATCGTCACCAGCGGCCCCGTGCACACCCCGATCAGCGCGGCGCCGGTGAACAGTCCAGCCCAGTCGAGGTTCGCCGCGACGATCGAGCCGCCGGTGATGAACCCGGCGAGCAGCACGCGCGCCTGCCGCCGTGGCGCGAACGACGGGGTTCGCCAGGCGTAGAGACCACCGCCGAGGATGCTCGCCCCGCTGAGCACGGCGATCACGAAGCCCGCCAGCTCCGGCCCGGCACCCAGCCGTTGCACCAGCGGCAGCGGCGCGACCTCGATCGTCGAGAGCAGATGCCCGATCGCGAACTGGCACGCGAGCCAGGGCGCGGCCGCGGCGATGGGCAGCTTTTCCTTGTGCGGCAAGCGGAACTCAGCCTGGGCCTGTGGCACGAGCGCTGCCGAGAGCAGGTAGGCGAGCGCCATCATGGCCAGCGGCACGAGTGAACCGGCGAGGCTGCCGAGCGAGACCACCAGCGGCCCGGCGATCAGCACGCCTTCGAGGATCATCGCGTCCACCGCGACCGCGCGGGGCAACTGCGCGTCCGAGACCGTGCCGGCGAGCAGGGTGCGGAATCCGCCGGACAGCCCGCCCGCGATCGCACCAGGCACCACGACCAACGCCGGCAGCACCGGGCCGGGGAGGTGCGCGGTGGCCGCGATCGTCAGCCCGCCGAACATCAGGCCGGCGCACGCGAGTAACGCCATCAGCCCGCGGGCCGGTCCGATCCGGTCGAGCAGGCGCCCCGCGGGCACCGCCCCCGCCAGTTCGGCGGCCACGAACACGGCCATCATCACGCCGCCCAGCCGGTAGGAGCCGGTGATCGCGGTCGCCAGCAAGGTGAACGCCAGCGGGGCCATCGTCGCGGGCAGCCGGGCCAGCTGGGTACCGGCCGACCAACGCCAATACGTCCGGGGAAGAACCATGCGACCAGCCTTTCGCGGGCCGGGTCAGGCGCATACTGATTCGGAAATAGCCAAAAGTTGGGTCGCCATGATCGAGCTGGAACTGACCTCACGCAGCGCCCAGCGCGTCCGCTTCGGCATCTCGCCGCTGGAGGAGGCGATGGGCGCGATGCAGGTGATCCTCGGCCGCCGCCGGCATCCGGCCTACCTGCCCTGGCTGCGGACCGCGCGGGACCGCGCCGAAGAACTGCCGATCGACGGGCTGCGGCGGGTGTTTTCCGCGCGGCACTACATCACCGACTTCCTCAGCCCGCCGCCCGAAGGCCCCGAGACCACCGCGGCGGAGCAACTCGCCGAGATCCGGCGCACCCCGCCGGAGCAGGTCGCCGCCGAGTTGGCCATGGTCGACGCCGACCTCGGCGACCTCGCCGACGATCCGGCGCGGGCACGCGACCGGCTGGCCGACGAAATGGCGATCGTGTGGAGTGATCTCCTCGAAACGCACTGGCCCCGGTTGAGAGCTGTGCTCTCCGACGACATCGGCTATCGCTCACGCTTGCTTGCCGAGGGCGGGATCCGGTTGGTGCTGGCGGATCTGCATCCCCGGGTCCGGCTCGCCGGTGACCAGGTCCTGATCGACGTCCGCAGCCGGTCGCGGATCAGGCTCGACCGGCGTGGCCTGCTGCTGATCCCGGCGACGTTCGCCTGGCCGGGCGTCGGTGTGATGGTCGTGCCGCCCTGGCAGCCGTCACTGCTCTATCCGGCGCGCGGGGTGGGACGGCTGTGGGCGACCCCGCGTGACCCCGACAAGCGGCTGGCCGCTGCCCTCGGCCGGACGAAGGCCGCGCTGCTGACCGCACTCGACGAGCCCGCGTCCACGTCGGCGCTGGCCGCCCGGCTCGGCCTCGCACCCGGCACCGTCTCGGCTCATCTGACCGCCTTGCGCGACGTCGGCATCCTCACCGCGAACCGCACCGGACACGAGGTGCGCTACCGGCGGAGCGAACTTGGCGACAGTCTTCTCACGGGAATAGGGTGATTTTGCGAATATGCGAAGGAGTGAATACATGCGAATCGTCCACTTCGGACACGCCTGTGTCCTGCTGGAGACCGGGAACGCGCGGATCCTCGTCGACCCCGGCGCGTTCTCCGAAGGATTCGACGCCGAACGCGAGCTGTCCGCGGTCTTCATCACCCACCAGCACTTCGACCACATCGACCCGGCGAAGCTGCCCGCGCTGCTCGAGGCGAACCCGGCCGCGAAGCTGTTCATCGACCCGGGCACCGAGGAGACCGTCGCGAAGCTCGGCGTCGAGTTCCAGATCGTTCGCCCCGGCGACGCCTTCGACATCGGCGGCACGGCGGTCAACGCGGTCGGCGGCGAGCACGCGGTGATCCACCAGGACATCCCGGTCATCCCGAACGTCGGGCTGATCTTCGAGCACGGCGCCTTCTACCACCCCGGCGACTCGTTCCACGTGCCCGAGCAGAAGATCGACGTGCTCGGCCTGCCGACCGGCGCGCCGTGGCTCAAGGCCGGCGAGGCGGTCGACTTCCTGCGCGCGGTCGGGCCGCGCGTCGCCGTGCCGATCCACGAGGCGGTGCTCGCGAACCCGGCTATGCACTACGGGTTGTTCACCAACCTCGCGCCCGAGGGCACCGAGGTCCTGGTCGCGCCCCGCGGCGAGGCCGTCAAGCTCTGATACGTGGTGCCGAAGGCCCGGTTCTCCAAGGCGACGTCGACGGCGTCGAGCAGCGCCTGCCGGAGGCCGGGCCGCGCCAGGTCGATCGCGTCCACGCCGAGCCGCACCAGCCCGCCGCGCCGCGCCGCCCGCGCGGAGGAGAGCACCAGCGCGAAGGCACGCAGCGTCTCGGTGCGCTGCGAGGAACTCGCGAAGTCCTGGATCCGCGCCCGGTGCACCTCACCGGTCTGCAGGTCGTGGATCGCGTTCACGTCCGCGCAGAGCCGGAAACCCTGACCACGCAAGGCTTCCAGCGTGCCGCGCGAGGCGAGCCAGCGCGGCGGCGCGAACCCGTCGGCGACCAGCCCGGCCCGGTCGAACGCGGCCTGCGCGGCGATCAGCCGCAGCCGCGCCTCGTGCGCGGGCAGCGCCGCGAACTCGGCCTTGCGCCCGAAGTGCGCGCGATGCGCCGGGGCGATCCGGTGGTCGTAACCGTGGAGCAGCAGCCCGTCGCCGAGGCGAGTCCGGTTGCGGACCCACTCGGTCACCGCGGCCGTGCGGGCCAGGTGCGGGGCGAACAGCAGGGACAACGGGACTTTCCGCTGGTCCAGCTCGGCCGCGAGGTCGGCGCAGCGATGCAGCGTCCGGGGGCCGATGCCGGACAGCGAGACCAGCAGACGGGCGTCCATACCACTATTAGCCCAGTCGAAAGTGGCTTTGCGCTTACCTGCGAATTACACCCCGCTACCAGGGTGCCGAATTCCTACAGAATCGGCGCGGGTACGTAGTTCGTCGCCTCCGGGAACCGGGCGAGCACGCTCTCGACGTGCTTCACGATCGTCGCGACCTGCGCGGTCGCCACGCCGGTGAACGACAGCCGGTCCGCGAGCAGCCGGTCCAGGTCCTCGCGGGTGAGCGGCAACCGCTCGTCCGCCGCGAGCCGGTCCAGCAGATCGTTGCGGGTCAAGCCTTCCTCGCGCATCGCGAGCGCGACGGCGACCGCGTTCTCCTTGATCGCCTCGTGCGCCGTCTCACGGCCGACCCCGCCGCGCACCGCGGCCATCAGCACCTTCGTGGTCGCCAGGAACGGCAGGTAGCGGTCCAGCTCGCGGGCCACCACCGCGGGGAAGGCGCCGAACTCGTTCAGCACCGTCAGGAACGTCTCGAGCAGGCCGTCGAGCGCGAAGAACGCGTCGGGCAGCGCGACCCGGCGCACCACCGAGTCCGACACGTCGCCCTCGTTCCACTGGTCGCCGGCCAGCTCGCCGATCATCGACAGGTAGCCGCGCAGCACGACCGCGAGCCCGTTGACCCGCTCGCACGACCGCGTGTTCATCTTGTGCGGCATGGCCGACGAGCCGACCTGGCCGGGTTTGAAGCCCTCGGTCACCAGCTCGTGGCCCGCCATCAGCCGGATCGTCTTGGCCAGGCTCGACGGCGCGGCGGCCAGCTGCACGAGCGCGGAGAGCACGTCGAAGTCCAGCGACCGCGGATACACCTGGCCGACGCTGGTGAACGTGCGGGAAAACCCGAGGTGCTCGGCGATCCGGCGCTCCAGAAGGTCCAAAGTGGACTTGCTGCCGAGCAGGTCCAGCATGTCCTGCGCGGTGCCGACCGGGCCCTTGATACCGCGCAGCGGGTACCGGGCGGTCAGGTCGTCCAGGCGCTCGAACGCGACCAGCAGCTCGTCGGTCGCGGTGGCGAAACGCTTGCCCAGCGTGGTCGCCTGCGCCGCGACGTTGTGCGAGCGGCCGGCCATCACCAGGTCCTCGTGCTCGACGGCGAGCCCGGCGAGCTTCGCCAGCAGCGCCGCCACGCGACCGCGCAGCAGCTCCAGCGACCGGCGGATCTGCAGCTGCTCGACGTTCTCGGTGAGGTCACGCGAAGTCATGCCCTTGTGCACGTGCTCGTGCCCGGCGAGCGCGTTGAACTCCTCGATCCGCGCCTTCACGTCGTGCCGCGTGACCCGCTCACGGTCGGCGATCGACGCCAGGTCGACCTGGCCGAGCACGCGCTCGTAGTCCTCGACGACCCCGTCCGGCACGTCGACGCCGAGCTCCTTCTGGGCACGCAGCACCGCGATCCACAGCTCGCGCTCCAGCGTCACCTTCCGCTCGGGCGACCACAGAGCGACCAGCTCGGGCGAGGCGTAGCGGGCGGCGAGCACGTTCGGGATGCTGGGCTTCGTCACCTCCCCAGATTAGGCGAGAGCTTCGCGCAGCATGGCGCGGGCGACGCCGCGCGGATCGGGATCGACCTCGATGAACGCGTTGACCACGGCTCCGTCCACCAGCGCGATCAGCTGCGCGAGGCGCTTGCCGTCGATCGGTTTACCGGAACGGGCGAAGATCTCGGCGAGCAGCGCGTGGAACTCGACCTGCATCGCCCGCATCACCGGGCGCAGGTACGGCCGGCGGCCGGTGGTGACAAGCCGTTCGTAGCGCAGCAGCACAGCTTCGTACGCGGTGTCTTCGCCGAGCAGCTGGTCGAGCACCATTTCGACGAGGGTGTCCACGCCGCGTGGTTCGGTGCTGAGCTTGTCCAGCTGCTCGCGGCCCTGGTCCAGCTCGAACCGGCCGCGATACTCGACGGCGGCGGTGACCAGGTCGTCGAGCGAGTCGAAGTAATAGGTGGTCGACGCCAGCGGCAGGCCGGCGCGTTCGGCGACCGCGCGGTGCCGGATCGCGTCGAAGCCGCCCTCGACGAGCAGTTCGGCGGCGGCCTCGATGAGGGCGGCGCGCCTGCGCTCGCCTTTCGGCGTGCTGGCGGCGGTCATTCCCTGATTTTAGAAATGGCCGCCCAACGCCGCGGCAATGCGGGCCAGGTCTGTCTGAAGGGGCGGTGCGCTACCCGCGTCCGGAGTACTCAGCACCAGGATCGTGCCGCCACTCGCCGTGAGCTGCTGGGCCGACGCGGACGTCGCGGGCACCCCCACCGGCATGCCGGCCGGGAACACGGTCACCGAAACGACCCCGTTCCGGTCGCCGTCCGTGACGTGGAACCCCGCCGAACGGGTGGCCGTCGGACAGACGGGGCCGGGTATCGGCTCGGTCCCCCCGGTCGCCGGGAGCTCGCCAGCGAGGGCAGTGGCGAGCTCCCGGTCGACCTTTTCGCACCCGGAGGTGCCTTCGGCCCGCGGGCCGTCCTTCCCGTTCCCGCCGCTTCCCTGCAAGGGCGTGGGATTGGGAAAGGCATTCGGAGGACGTTCGGGCGCACTCACCGGTTGCGCCGTCGACATCTCCGTAGATCGAAAGTAGGACAACCCGGCGATTCCGGCACCACCGAGCACGAGCACCGCACAAACGGCGGAAAGCAGCACCGCCGACCGCCGGCGCGCGCTCGCCCGCGCCGAAGCCGCCGTGACGTCCGCGAGGCCGAACCCGGGCGGCGGCGGATCGCCGGGCGCGGCCCGGAACAGGGTCTCCAGGTCCTTCTCATCCACGCGTCTCCACCTCCTCTCCGAGTGCGGTCCGCAGGTGCGCGAGCCCGCGTGCCGTCTGGCTCTTCACGTTTCCTTCGCTGCAGCCCAGCGCCTTCGCGACACCGGCCACGTCCAGCCCTTCGAAGTACCGCAGCACGAGCACTGCCCGCTGCTTCGGCGGCACCTCCTTCAGGCCGGCCAGCAGGTCCGCGCGCAACGCGACCTGCTCGTCGAGCCGCACGCCCGTCGGCTCCGGCTCGGGCAGCCGTTCGACCTGCTGCTCGCGCCGCCAGGGCCGCCGGGACTCGTCGATCGAGGCCCGGACCAGCGTCGTCCGCAGGTAGGCGTCGATCGCGCCGCGGTCGCGGATGCGGTTCCACCTGCGGTGCACCGCGACGAACGCCGTCTGCGCGAGATCGTCCGCGCGATGCCAGTCGCCGCAGAGCAGGTACGCGGTTCGCCGCACGGAGTCCCGCTTGGCGGCGAAGTACTCCGCGAACTCCTGCTCGTCGTGCTCGTCCACCGGCCTCCCCGGCAATCTCACTGGGCTAGACGGATTTAGTGCCCGTTACGGTTGCATAGCGGGTTGTAGATCAACTAGTGCGTGTGATGTGATCTAACCGTGACCTCACCTGAGACCAAATCGCTCGATTTCCGCTCGGACACTGTCACCCAGCCGGACGAAGCGATGCGGAGAGCGATGGCTTCCGCTGAGGTGGGGGACAACGTACTCGATCGTGATCCGACCGTGGAAGCCCTCGAAGTGCGGGCCGCGGCGGTGCTCGGCATGCCGGCCGCGCTCTTCACGCCGAGCGGGACGATGGCCAACCTCATCGCTCTCAGCGTGCACCTGCAGCGCGGTGATCGCTTCCTCGCGCCGCGCGGTGCGCACGTGCTGCAGAACGAACTGGGCTCCGCGGCCTGGCTCGCCGGTGGCATGCCGGACCCGCTGGAGCACGACGCCGGCCCGGGCCGGCCGACCCCGGAGACGCTCGCCGCCGCGATCGGCCCGCGCGGCGCGCCGTACTACGTGCTGCGCACGACGTTGCTGTGCCTGGAGAACACGCACAACGCGTCGGGCGGCGCGGTCATCCCGCCGCACGAGCACGCGCAGCTGCTGTCCACCGCACGCCAGGCCGGACTGCGCGTGCACCTCGACGGCGCCCGGATCTGGCATGCCGCGACCGCGCTCGGCCTGCCGCCCGCAGCGCTGACCGTCGGCGTCGACACGGTTTCGGCCTGCTTCTCCAAGGGCCTCGGCGCCCCGGTCGGTTCGGTCGTCGCGGGCAGCGCGAGTTTCGTCGAGCGCGCGCGCCGGATGCGGCAGATGCTCGGTGGCGGGGTGCGCCAGGGCGGTGTGCTCGCCGCGGCCGCGCTGGTCGCCCTCGACCGCATCGGTGACCTGGCCGAGGACCACGAAAAGGCCCGCAAGCTCAGCGCCGGGCTGGCCGAACTCGGCTGGGAGGTCAACACACCCGAGACCAACATCGTGCTCGCCAGGGTCGCGGATCTGGCGGTGACGCTCGAATCGCTCGGTGCACTTGGCGTCCGGGCCTCGGCCCTCGGCGGCAGGGTAAGGTTCGTGACGCACCGTGACCTGTCGATGGCGGATGTCGAAGAGGCGTTGCGCCGGATCAAAGCTGGGGGCCATCAGTGAGCTGGATCATTTTCGACTATGGCGAAGTGATCTCCAGCAGAACTGAAGCGCTGCCGAAGCTGGCTTCCACGCTCGGCGTCGGGCTGGCCGATTTCGAGCCGCATTACTGGGGTTTTCGCGACCGGTATGACCGTGGCGGCACGGATCTCGAGTACTGGGGCGCGATCGGTGAAGCGCTCGGCGTGCCCGTCGATGAGTCCACTTCGGACACTCTGACCCGGATCGATGTCGAGGGCTGGTCCACGCTCGAGCCCTCGTCGCTGGAGCTGGTTTCCGCGCTGGCCGTGGCCGGCGCGGGTCTGGCGTTGCTGTCGAACGCGCCGTCGTCGTTCGCCCGGCACGCCGAGAAACAGGACTGGGCCAAGCTTTTCAAGGTCCGGGTGTTCTCCGGCGACGTGGGAGTCGCGAAGCCGGACCGGGCGATCTTCGAGCTGTTGCTCGACCGCATCGGCGCGGAGCCGGGCGAGTGCCTGTTCTTCGACGATCGTCAGTCCAATGTAGACGGTGCGCGCGCAGTGGGACTGCGTGCGCACCGGTGGCGCGGTGCCGGCCCCGCGCAAGCCGAGGTCTAGCGCAGGCGCTTCGGTTCCTTGCGGTTCGAGATGGCGCGATAGGCGGCGGTGCCGAGGAAGGCGACGCCACCGATGACGGCGATCCAGATTATGGCCTTGAGCAGGAAGCCGACCACCGATCCGATCACCAGAAACGCCAGCCAGGCGAGGATCAGTGCCCCGACTATCTTCCAGAACATGGCATCCCTCCGGTTACCTCGCGGGCCGTCCGGCCCACTACGAGCAAGGCTCCCAGGTTTCCGGCGGCAAAGCTCGCTGTTGGGGAAACGTTCAGGGGAAAGCCGGGGTTCCCCCTGACGGCAGCCACTCGCCCAGGCGGCGCACGCCCTCGGCGACCTCCCCGGTCGCGCCGGCGAACGAGAACCGGACGTACTCGCCACCGTGCACCGGGTCGAAGTCGATCCCCGGCGTGATGGCGACCCCGGTGTCGGCCAGCAGGCGCTGGCACCAGCTGAGGCTTTCGGTGGTGTGCTTGGAGACGTCGACATAGGCGTAGAAGGCCCCGTCGACCGGCGCGACCCGGTCCAGGCCGATCCCGCGCAGGCCGTCGAGCAGCAGGTCCCGGTTCGCGCGGTAGTGCGCGACATGCCCGTCCAGCTCGTCGTACGACGCGGGCTCGAACGCGGCGACCGCGGCGTGCTGGGCGAGCGCGGGCGCGCAGATGTTGAGGTTGCCGGTGAGCACGTCGACCGCGCGGTGCAGCCGGCGCGGCACCAGCATCCAGCCCAGCCGCCAGCCGGTCATCGCGAAGTACTTGGAGAACGAGCCGAGCACGATCGCCTCGGTCGAGCTCTGCCAGGCACAGCCGAGTTCGGTGTCGTAGGAGATGCCGTGGTAGATCTCGTCGCTGATCAGCTGCACCCCGCGTGCCGCGCACCAGCCGGCGATCGCGGCCAGTTCACCGGGCGGCAGCACGGTTCCGGCCGGGTTGGTCGGGCTGGCGACCACGAGACCGGAGATGGGGCCCAGCTCGTCGAGGATTTCCACGGTCGGCTGGAAGCGCGTCGCGTCGTCGGTCTGGAACTCGACGACCTCACAACCCAAGGCGGACAACAGGTTCCGGTACGCCGGGTAGCCGGGCCGGGCCATCGCGACCCGGTCACCGGCGTCGAAGGCGGAGAGGAAGGACAGCATGAAGCCGCCGGACGAACCGGTGGTGACGATGACGTCCTCCGGGCTGATCTCCAGCCCGTAGCGGTGGTCGTAGTGGCCCGCGATCGCTTCGCGCAGCTCGGGAATGCCGAGCTGGACGGTGTAACCGAGATTTTGTTCGCGCAGCGCGCGTTCCGCCGCGTCGAGCACCGGCCGCGGCGCGCCCGCGGTCGGCTGGCCCGCGGCCAGCGAGATCACGTCGCCGTGCGTGCGCTGTCGCGCCTGCGCGGCGGACAGCACGTCCATCACATGGAACGGCGCGACATCCGAACGCCGGGAGGGACCGGGGAAATCGACCATGTATTTAGGGTGCCTCAGTAACCGACGTACCCACCACCGTGGGCCATCGACGCGAGACCCGGCGTGTTCGCGATGCTGCCGTACCGGCCGATCGTGTACCGCACGCCCGCGATGATGTTGTCCACCGGGTTGTAGATGTTGTCGTGGCCGGGCAGCTTGTTCCCGTTGAACGTCGAGTCGATGCACTGCATCAGGCCCTTGGACGGGTGCCCGGCCGTGGCGTTCGAGTCCCACAGGTTGATCGCGTTAGGGTTACCGCCGGACTCGTGCTGGATGATCGCCCAGATGTTCTTGATGTCCGCGTCCGTGACGTTGACGCCCGCCGCCTGCAGCTCCTTGATCGCCTCTTCGATCCACTGCTGCACGTTGCCGGGCGGCTGACCGACCGGCGGGCCGCCGCTGGGGCCCATGCCGCCGCCCCCACCGCCGCCGCCCCCGCCGGAACCGCCGCCGTGCAGGCCGCCGGTGCTCTTCATCGACGTCGGGCGCTTGCCCAGCGGCGGCACGGACGAGTACCCGCCCTCGACGTCCTTCTGCACCAGGCCCATCACGCGCTGGATCTCCTGGTTGGCGCCGTCGAGCTTGCCGCCGATCTGGGTCGTCGCGTCCGTCGCGATGGCCGTCGTGGCCTGGGTGTTCTGCGCGATGATCGCGTCCGGCGACTGGGCCGGCATGGTCGCGCCCTGCCTGTGCGAGTTCACCGCGTCGATCTGCGCCTGTGCCGAGTCGGCCGCCGCCTGCGCCTGCTGGTTGAGGGTGTCGATCCGGCCGTGCGCGTCGTCGCGCAGCTGCTGCACTTCCTTCTGCGTGCGGTCCAGGAAGCCCTGCAGGTTGCCCAGCTCGCCCGAGACCTCGTCGAGGTGGTCGTTGACCCGCTGCCCCGCGTCCCCGATCTTCTTGACGTAGTCGAAGAACGCGTCCGCCTGCGGGCCGCTCCAGGTGCCGCCGCCGAGCCCCGCGGTCGCGTTGCGCAGCGCGACGGTGTGGTCCGCGGAGTCCTTCGACGCCTGCTTGAACTGGTCCGCGACACCCTGGATGGCCGCCGGGCGCACGTTCGCGACCTGCTGCGCCTTCGTCTCGACGTCGTTCCAGTTCGGCGGGAACTCGGCTTTCGCGCTCATAGGTCCAGACTTCCGTCCTTGACGGTCAGGCTGTCCGCCGCCGCGTCATCGGTGCCGCGCATGGCGCGCGCGGCCTCCCGCAGGGCGCCGCCGGTCGACTTCATCAGGTCGGCCGCCGCGTCGAACTCGCCGTGCATACGGTCCCGGTAGGTCTGCAGGGTGTTGACCGCGTGCTCCGACGGGTGCTCACCGGGCGCGGGTACGTGATCGGGATGCTTGATCTCGCCGAACGGGTTCGGGCCCGCGACGCCGACCATTTTCTGCTTCGAATCCTTGAAATGGTCGTGCAGGACCTCGACCTTGCCGGCCACCCGCTCCATCGATTCCGGATCGCTCTGCAGCACCCTCGTCATCCCCCTTCGCGCGAACCTCACCTGTTTCGACGGCTTCGTCGCGGTAGCGGTTCCGAGATCTTTCTAGCACCCGGAACGGAGGCTCACACGTCTTCCAGCAATTCCCAGATCCGGATCGCGAGCAGCTGGTTGTCGGCGGGCGCGACGGTCACCCAGTCGCCGTCGACCCCGGCGCCGAGCTGCACGAGGTACCGGCCCGCGTCGGTGTCGTGGAACGCCACCACCCGCTCACCGCGCCGCATCGTGCCGTCGCGGCGCAGGCGCTCGACGCCGAACTGGCCGCGCGCGGTCATACCGACCATCATGCCGGCCAGCTCCTGTGCCTCCGCCAGCCCGACGCCCCGGTCCTCCAGCGCCGTGACCAGCGCTTTCGGGTCGCCCTTGGCATCCGCGTCAGCCGCCTGCACGATCCGGTGCGGCACGCTCACCGAGTGCCCTATCCCGCCGTGCAGCTCACCGGCGACCGAGACCGCGGACTCCGGCAGCGAGGTGTCCCGCGCCGGGATCAGCCACACCTCGTCGCGGTCGACGACCGCCAGCAGGGCCTGGCTGCCGATGCTGACCGCGAGCCCCTTGATCTCCCGGCCGGTCCAGACCCATACGTCGATGCTGACCTTCGGGTGGGCGAGCAGGTTCAGCTGGTCGACGAGATCCGCCGACGCGCGGGTGCCGCGCGCCAGCCGCCGTTCACCCAGCGCCTGCCACGCTCCGTCGACCAGGGCGCGCCGCTCGCTGTGCGTGCGGCCGGGGCTCTGCACCTGCAGGGCGGGATGCCGTGGCGGCAGCCGCTCGGCCTCCCACAGCACGTCGAACTCCAAAGTGGACAGCACGAGGCTGCCGCGCGGGGCGTTCACGCTTCCGGCAGCCGTTTGCTGTCGATGACGTCCACGGAGACCTCACGCTGGTCGGCGAAGAGGTCCCGGTCGTCCACGCCGTACCGCCGCACGTGCTGGCCGTCCTCCTCGCCGTCCTGCGTCGCCGCCGGTTCGAGGATCGACCGGGTGCGCTCGGCGCTCGGCGGCTCCGGCGTGGCCTTGCGGGCCCGCAGCGCTTCCTCTTCCTCCGGCAGGTCGCCGATGGGCAGCTGCTGCCCGCCTCGCACCGCCCCACGGGGAGATCGCTCGCGTTCGTTCTCGCCGCTGGTCACGCCACCCAGTCCCGCCGCGCCGATCGCGGGCGCGCTGTCGGCGAGCGCACCGATGCCACCCGCGGCCCGAATGGTCGAGAACCCGGGCCCGACATTCGTGACCCCGCTCGACGCGCCGGGCACCGACCCGAACGTCTTTCCCTTGCCCAGCAACGCTTCGCCGCCGCTCTGCGGGACGCCCGGTACACCTGCGGCGGGCTTTCCCCACGCGCCGGACGACTTCGCGCCGCTTTCGCCGGGTGTACCGCCGGGGCCGCCGCTGACGACCCCACCACTCACGCCGCCGGTCATCTGCTGCCCGGGCTGCTGCCCCAGCGACTGTCCGGGCTGCTGTCCCGGCGTGATCGGGACGCCACCGGGGCCGGACTGGACCGGTCCGGAGCCAGGGCGCAGCACGCTGTCCTGCTGGCCGGGCCGCTGCTGGGACCCGCCGACGAGCCCGCCGACCGGCTCGGTCACCGGGCCGGAAGCCGGCGGCGCGGCGGCGCTCGGGGTGGTCGCCTGCGACGGCGTCGTGACCCCGCCGCCACCCGTCTGGTATGAGGCCGCCGGAATGCCGATCGGCGGCGTCGGCGCGTTGTGCGCGATCGGTGGCGGAGGTGGTGCCGCGGCGACGACCGGCGTCGCGTGGACCAGGACGTCCTTCGCGCTCGCCGCGATGGTCGGCGAGGTGGCGGGCACGTCCGGCACCGGCGGAACCGGCTCGATCGTGGGCCCGCCGACCGACTCGACTGCGGCACCGGGGGCGGCCAGCAGGTTCATCGACTGCGGCGGACCGTCCACCGGCTGCGAGGACGCGAGGTAGTTGCCGCTGTCGTGGGCGTACGCGTTGAGCGCGTCGACCGCCTGCGCCTTCGCCTCGGCCCCCGCCTTGACGCTCGCCGCGTGGTCGGTCTCGAAACCGAACAGGCTGAACAGCGTGTCGGACATCGTGTAGCCACCGCCGCCCTGGCGGAGCGCCTCCGGGTCGGGCAGCTTGTTCTTGGTGCGGTTGAACGCCTCGCCCTGTTCGAAGATCAGCTGCGCGGACTGCGCGACCTTCGTGTTGGCGTCGGCGGAGAACCCGGCCTGCTCGGACATCACGGCGCTCGCCTGCCCGCCGGCCTCGCTCTGCCAGGACACCCCGAGCGCGGCGAGCTGGTCGCGCAGCGTCGTGTCGGTGTTCGAGAGCGCGCCGGCGACCTGCTTGAGCGCGTCGACCGCGTCCCCCATGCTGGCGGTTCCGCCGCCGTCGCGGAACTTCTCCACCTCGAGCGCGAGGCTTTCCGGGTCGTAGCCGTCGAAGCGCTGGTCACGCAGCTTCTCGACGAGCGTCGGGATGTCGTAGCGAGTGCTGTCGAAGGTGCTCATTTCACCGTCTCCAAGGTCTCGACCGCCATCTTCGCCACGGTGGTGGACATAGCGCACAGTTGCTGCTGGGTGAACGACTTGTCGTCCGCGGCCGTCTCGGCCCGCAGGGTCTGCCCGTCCGCGACGCCGACCAGCGTCTCGCAGTCCTGGATGCCGTCGCTCGGCGCGAAGTTGACGAGCGCGGGGAACCCGGGCACGTCGACGGGCTGCTGGGTCATGCTCGTCTTGTGGTGGCGGCCGGTGAGCCAGTCCTGGACGTCCGCCGTGATGATCGTCTCGACGTAGTAGGTGTACGTCGGCGGCGCGGCGTCGACGTCGAAGGCGCAGGTGGGGCCGTCCCGTTCGTCGATGACCGCGAGCCGCCGCGGCGCGCCGTTCTCCTTCAGCTGGTCCAGCTGCGCCGTGCTGAGCAACGCGCACGGATCCGCGCCCTCCAGGGACAGGTCCTTGGTACGCGAGAGCAGTTCGGGCGCCGTGGACGTGGAGTACGGCGGCGCGCTGACCCCGCCCACGCTCGCCGTGCAGCCACTGAGCGTGACGACCGCGAGCACGACCAGCGCGCTACTTTTCGGCGGCATGGCGATCCCCGAGCGCGGCGATCTTCTCGTCCTCGCCCGCCTGGTAGCTGCCCGCCGCGTTGCGCAGCTGAGTGGCCAGATGCCGCAGCTGCTCGATGTAGTTCTGCACCCGATGGGCGTACGAGCCGTCCCCGCGCGCCACCACCCTGTTCCACGCCTCGACCGCGGTGGCGCTGACCACGTCCTGCGCCGGGGCGTCGATGTTCAGCTCGATCAGCAGCTTGCGGACCCGGTCGGTGAGCGCGTCCGCCTGGTCGTTGATGATCTTGGCGACCTGCAGCACCTGGTCCGGGCGCACGTGGATGTCCATCGCGGCGGGCACGGACGGTACGGCGGTACTCAACGTGCTCACGGTGGTTTCTGCCATGGTGCGCACTCTCCCGGGTACGGACGGTGACCGCCGGTTTCCTCAGCAGGCTACCAATGGACGCGTGAACTCGGGTTGTAGTTCCCTTTATCGGGCGGGGATCGTCACTTCCCCACCAGCCGCCCGCGAAGCGATGTCCGTGCGGTGGTGGGAGCCGGCGAGATGCACCTTCGCGACTCGCTCATACGCCTGTTCCCGGGCAGCGGCGAGATCCGCGCCCAGGCCGACGACGGACAGCACGCGCCCGCCGTGCGCGACGATGGCGCCGTCGTCGCGGCGGCGGGTCCCGGCGTGCAGCACACCCTCGCTCTCGGCGCCGGTGATCACGTCGCCCGCCCGCGGGAGCCCCGGGTACCCGTCGGCGGCGATCACCACGGTGACCGCGGCACCGGGGTGCCATTCCAGCGGCGGGTGCTCGGCGAGCTTGCCGGTGGCGGTCGCGTACAGCAGGCCGGCGATCGGGGTGCCCAGCAGGGCGAGCACGACCTGGGTCTCGGGATCGCCGAAGCGGCAGTTGAACTCGATGACCTGCGGGCCGTCGGCGGTCAGCACGAGCCCGGCGTAGAGCAGCCCGGAGAACGGGGTGTCGCGCGCCGCAAGCTCGTCGACCACCGGCTGGACGATGTCGGCGACGATCTGCTCGACCAGGCCGTCCGGGGCCCAGGGCAGCGGGGCGTAGGCGCCCATGCCGCCGGTGTTGGGCCCGGTGTCGCCGTCGCCGACCCGCTTGAAGTCCTGCGCCGGCAGCAGCGGCACCACGGTGCGGCCGTCGACGAGGCAGAACAGCGACACCTCAGGTCCGTCCAAAAAGGACTCCAAGAGGACCGGGTGGCCGCCGTCGAGCAGCGTCATCGCATGCGCGCGGGCCTGGTCGTAGTCGGCGGTGACGACCACACCCTTGCCGGCGGCCAGGCCGTCGTCCTTGACCACCCAGGTGGGGCCGAACCGGGCCAGCGCCTCGTCGAGATGCGCCGGGTTGTCGACGGTCTCGCTGTGCGCGGTGGCGACCTTCGCCGCGGCCATCACGTCCTTGGCGAACGACTTCGAGCCCTCGATCCGGGCGGCCGCCGCGGACGGGCCGAAGCAGGCGATCCCGGTCTTGCGGACGGCGTCCGCGGCACCGGCGACCAGCGGCACCTCGGGCCCGATCACGACGAGGTCGGCACGCCAGCCGGTGGCCAGCTCGGCGATCGCCTGCGGGGAAGCCACATCGACCCCGAGCTGTTCGGCCAGCGACGCGATACCCGCGTTGCCGGGCGCACACGCGAGCGCGGTCACCGCCGGATCATGCGCGGCGGCGAGGGCAAGGGCATGTTCGCGGGCACCGGACCCGATGACTAGGACGCGCACGGTCCCGAGCCTAAACGGCGTGCCATCGCACCTGCAGTTCACCCGCCCGACAGCGACCCGTCGACCCGTTTTGCCGTTTTCGCCGCAGTACGGGATGAGAGTGACCCGGACGACTTTCCGGTTCCGAGGGAGTAAACATGCGGAAACGAATGGTGGTGGCGTTGTTGTCCGGGCTCACGCTGCTCGGCCTGGCCAGTCCGTCGAGCGCGGGCGAGGAGACGCGCGGCGGCGACCATGGCCCGGTGGTGGTCGGGCACCGCGGCGCCCCCGGCTACCGGCCCGAGCACACGCTCGCGTCGTACGAGCTGGCGTACCGGATGGGCGTGAACTGGGTCGACGTGGACCTCGTGCCGACCAAGGACGGCCAGCTGGTCGCCCGGCACGAACCCGAGATCGGCGGTACCACCGACGTCGCGCAGCACCCCGAGTTCGCGTCGCGCAAGGCGACGAAGGTCATCGACGGGGTGTCGATGACGGGCTGGTTCACCGAGGATTTCACGCTGGCCGAGCTGAAGACGCTGCGCGCGACCGAGCGGATCCCGGACGTGCGCCCGCACAACACGATCTACAACGGCCGGTGGCAGATCGCCACGTTCCAGGAGGTGCTGGACCTGACCAAGCGGCTCGGTCGTGAGCTGCACCGCACGCTGGGCACGTATCCCGAGGTCAAGCACTCGACGTACTTCGCGAGCATCGGGAACCCGACCGAGCCGAAGCTGGTCGACATCCTCAACCGGAACGGGCTGAACCGGCCGAACGCGCCGGTGATCATCCAGTCGTTCGAGGTGTCGAACCTGAAGGCGCTGCACAAGCAGCTGCGGGTGCCGCTGCTGCAGCTGACCTCGGCGACCGGTGCGCCCGCGGACTTCGTCGCGAAGGGCGACAAGCGGACGTATGCCGATCTGGTCACCCCGGCCGGGCTCAAGGAGGTCGCGACGTACGCGGAGTACCTGGGCCCCGACAAGAACCAGATCATCCCGCGCGACGCGGCGGGCAACCTGGCGGCGCCGACGAGCCTCGTCCGCGACGCACACAAGGCGGGCCTGAAGGTGGCGCCTTACACGTTCCGCAACGAGAACACGTTCCTGCCGGCGAACCTGCGCTCCTCGGCGGATCCCACGGCGTGGGGCGACATCTTCGCCGAGGAATCGGCTTTCCTGGCGACCGGCATCGACGGCTTCTTCGCCGACCAGGCGGACACCGCCCTGATCGCGGTGAACGGTTCGTAGTTCCGAGTTCAGCGCGGGGGATCTGCTTTCAAGCCACGGAGCAGGTCCCCTGCTTTTGCTGCGTCGCTCCTGGTAATCGGTTCGTCGCGCGAATCAGCCGGCCGCGAAAAAGTTGTAGCGTCTCGTTTTTCCGTTTCGATAGTCTTCATGGCAGGTTGAGGGGGTTTCGCAAGGGGGCGGCGCTTTCTCGGCTGCCGCCATGCCTTTTTCCTCACCGAAACGGATCTCATGACTACAGCTGAGCCCAGACCCGCCGACTCCGACAAGCTCGATCCGATGGTGCTGAAGATCGCCGGGGTGGTCATCCTCGGCGCTGTCATGGCCATCCTCGACACGACGGTCGTGAACGTCGCGCTCCAGGCGCTGACGCTGGAGTTCAAGACCTCCTTCGACACCATCCAGTGGGTCGTCACCGGCTACATGCTGGCGCTGGCCACCGTCATCCCGGTCACCGGCTGGGCCTGTGACCGGTTCGGCTCCAAGCGGCCGTACATGCTGTCCATCGCGCTGTTCCTGCTCGGCTCGATGCTCGCCGGCATGGCGTGGAACGTCGAGTCGCTCATCGTGTTCCGGATCCTGCAGGGCCTCGGTGGCGGCATGCTGATGCCGGCCGGCATGACGATCATGACCAGGGCGGCGGGCCCGCACCGGGTCGGCCGGGTGATGGCGGTGCTCGGCGTGCCGATGCTGCTCGGCCCGATCGGCGGCCCGATCCTCGGCGGCTGGCTCGTCGACGCGGTGAGCTGGCGCTGGATCTTCTACATCAACGTGCCGATCGGCATCATCGCCCTGTTGCTGGCCTGGCGGATCCTGCCGAAGGACGACCCGCGCCCGGCCGAGAAGTTCGACTTCCTCGGCATGCTGATGCTGTCCCCCGGCCTCGCGCTGCTGATCTTCGGCGTGTCCAAGATCCCGGCGGAGGGCGGGGTCTCGTCGCTCGGCGTGTGGCTGCCCGCGGTGGTCGGGATCGCGCTGATCGTCGCGTTCGTGCTCCGGTCGGTGCGGATCGAGAACCCGCTGGTGGACCTGAAACTGTTCAAGGACAGGACGTTCGCGGTCGCGATGATCACCATGACGTTCTTCATGGTGGCGTTCCTCGGCGCGATGCTCGTGCTGCCGACGTACTTCCTGCTGGTGCGCGGCGAATCCGCGCTGCAGGCCGGGTTGCTGCTGGCGCCGCAGGGCATCGGCGCGATGATCACGATGCCGATCGGCGGCCGGCTCGCCGACAAGATCGGGCCGGGCAAGGTCGTGCTGCCCGGCATCGTGGTGATCCTCGCGGGCCTGGCTGTGTTCACCCAGGTCGGCGCCGACACGCCGTATGCGGTGCTGCTGGCCGGCCTGTTCGTGATGGGGCTCGGCATGGGCGCCACCATGATGCCGATCAACGCGGCGGCGCTGCAGACGCTCACCCAGCGGTCGGTCGCCCGCGCGTCCACCGCGATGAACATCGTGCAGCAGGCCGCGGGCGGGATCGGCTCGGCGCTGATGTCGATCATCCTGGCCAGCCTGCTCGCCGCGAAGTTCGGCGTGCCGACCAGCCAGGGCCAGCTCACCGCGACGGCACTGCTGACGAACCCGCAGACCCACGAGGCCGCGGCCGGCTCCTCGGCGGGCGCGTTCGCGACCACGTTCACCTGGGCGCTGGTGCTCATCGCGATCTGCCTGGTCCCGGCGCTGTTCCTGCCGAAGAAGCCGGTGGTGCCGGCCGAGGAGCCGGAGGCCGTCGCCACCGCCGCTTAGCCGGGTGAGCAGCCTGCCCGTGGGCGAAGATCAGGGGCATGGAACTGCTGACCTTGATGGGTGTACTGGCCGTCGCGCTCGGGCTCACCGCCCTGGCGCGGCGGTACGCGCTGCCGGCGCCGCTGCTGATCGTCGTGGTGGCGCTGGCGGCGTCGTTCGTTCCCGGTGTGCCCGCGGTCGAGCTGGACCCCGAGTTGATCCTGACCCTGGTGCTGCCGCCCCTGCTGTACTCCACCGCGCTGGACAGCTCGTTCGCGCAGTTCCGGGCCGCGTCCAGGGCGATCGTGGCGCTCGGTGTGGTGCTGGTGGTGGTCACCGCGCTGGTCGTCGGGCTCGTCGTACACCTCTTGCTGCCGGAGCTGCCGATGGCCTCGGCGCTCGTGCTGGGCGCGGTGGTCGCGCCGCCGGACGCGGTGACCGCGGTGGCGATCGGCCGCCGGCTCGGGCTGCCGCGTCGGCTGATGGCGGTGCTCACCGGCGAGAGCCTGGTCAATGACGCCGCCGCGCTGACCCTGTACAAGATCGCGCTCGCCGCGGTGCTCGGTGCCGCGGGCTCGATCGGGCACGGGTTCCTGATCTTCCTGGTGGCCGCGGTGCTCGGTATCGGCGTCGGCCTGCTCGCGGGCGTGCTGGTCGGGTACATCCGCCGGAAGCTCGACGATCCGCTGATGGAGTCGGTGTTCGGCATCATCGTGCCGTTCGCGGTGTACGTGATCGCCGAGCATCTGCACCCGTTCTCCCCGGATTTCAGCGGTTCCGGGGTGCTCGCCGTGGTCGCGGCCGGGCTGTACCTGGGTAACCAGTCGCTGCACGCCGGCCCGGCGACGCGGATGCAGGACTCGTCGATCTGGGCGTCGCTGGACGTGCTGCTGGAGACCCTCGTGTTCGCGTTGATGGGCCTGCAGTTGCCGTTGGTGCTGCAGAACATGGACGCCGCCGCGCCGGACAACAACACCCTGCTCGTCGAAGCGCTGGTGGTGCTGGCGGTGACGATCGCGGTGCGCATCCCGTATGTGTTCCTCACCAGCGCGCTGCCGCAGGCGGTCCGGCTGTTCGGGCGCGAGCGCGCGGCGCCTTCGTGGCGGTATCTGACGGTGCTGTCGTGGACAGGGATGCGGGGCGTGGTGACGCTCGCCGCGGCGACCGGTGTGCCGCTCGGGACGCCCGGCCGCGACGAGATCCAGCTGTTCGCGTTCGTCGTGGCGGTCGGCACGCTGCTCCTGCAGGGCACCACGCTGCCGGTGCTCATCCGCCGGCTCGGCGTGACCAACGATGCCGAGGCCGCGCGGGACGAGAAGGAGGAGAAACATGCCCGCGAAGCGGCGATGCACGCGGCCATGCGCCGTCTCGACGAGCTGATGCCGGAGATCCTGTCCAAAGTGGACATCTCGGAGGAGCGTGCCGACCGGTTGCTCGTCCGGCTGCGAGGCCTCGTCGAGAGCCGCTACCAGGGCGCGATCGCCGCGATCTCCCTGTCCGCCGAGGAACGCGAAGCCAGCCCGCATGCCGCGTTCGTGCGGGCACGCCGCGAACTTCTGCTGGCACAACGGGAAGCGGTCCTGGCCTGCCGCGAGGCGGGCGAGCTGGACGACGAGGTCCTGCGCAAGGTGCTGCGGGAACTGGACCTCGAAGAGCTGGCCCTGTCGAACACCCTCACGTCGAGGGTCGGCTGAGGCCGCCGAGGACCTCGAAGGTGCGCTGCTGGTCCGCGGGGCTCCCGAGGTCGGTCTGGGTGAACACCACCTCGGTGGCGCCGGCGTCGAAGTAGCGCTGCACCTCGGCCGCGATGTGTCCCTCGTCGCCGATCACCGCCAGCTCACCCGCGTTGGTGGCGCCGGCCAGCTCGACGACCCGCTGGTACGACGGCACCTGGTCGTAGAAAGCCATCTGCCGCAACGCATTCTCGCGGGCGGCGTCGACGTCGGCGGTGACCACACCGGCCACGAACGCGACGATCCGCGGCGCGGGCCGCCCGGCGCGCTCGGCCGCCGCGGTGATCGCCGGCACGATGTGCTCGCCGAGCGTCTTCGGCGTCACGAGGTACGGCAAAGTCCCGTCGGCCAGCTCGCCGGTGACGCGGAGCGCCTGCGGCCCCATCGCCGCGACCAGCACCGGGACCGGCGGTTTCGCGCCTGCCAGCGCGGCGGGCATGGTGGGTGCGGCGGTGAGCAGTTCGCCGTGGAAGTCCGCCTTCCCGGTCTCCAGCAGCGGGCGCAGCGCGGTGAGGAACTCACGCAGCAGCGCGATCGGCCGCTCGAACGCCACGCCGAACGCCGGCTCCACGATGAACCGCGCACCGAGCGCCAGGCCGAGGTGGAAACGCCCGCGCGTCGCGGCTTGGCTGGTCTGGGCCTGTGAGGACACGAGCACCGGATGCCGGCCGAAGATGGGGATCGCCGACGTGCCGACCTCCAGGCCGGGCACCTCGCGCCCGACGATCCCGGCGAGTGCGGCGGCGTCGTAGTCGAGCCGCTGCCCGAACCAGGCGGACCGGACGCCGCTCGCCGCCGCGTCGCGGGCAAGCCCCACGATCTCGTCGACGTAGTTCTCGGCCCCGGCGATGTTGAGCGAAACCCCGATTCTCATGGCCATGCCAACGGCCGCTCTGCTCGCCTGATTTCCCTTCCCAGACTTCGGGAACCGCTCAGACGAAGTCGTGCCGGACGATGGTCTGCTCGCGGCCCGGGCCGACGCCGATCGCCGAGATCCTCGCGCCGGAGAGCTCTTCCAGCCGTTCGACGTAGGCGCGCGCGTTCGCCGGGAGCTCGTCGAACGTGCGGCATTCCGACAGGTTCTCCCACCAGCCGGGCAACTCCTCGTACACGGGCACGGCGTGGTGCACGTCGGTCTGGGTCATCGGCATGTCCTCGGTGCGGAACCCGTCGACCTCGTACCCGACGCAGACCGGCACCCGCTCCAGGCCGGACAGCACGTCGAGCTTCGTCAGGAAGAAGTCCGTGATCCCGTTGACGCGCGCGGCGTAGCGGGCAATCACCGCGTCGAACCAGCCGGTGCGCCGCGATCGGCCGGTGGTCACGCCGAACTCGCCACCCGCCTTGCGCAGGTGCTCGCCCATCTCGTCGTGCAGCTCGCTCGGGAACGGGCCCGAGCCGACGCGCGTGGTGTACGCCTTCAGGATCCCCAGCACCGTCGTGATCCGGCCCGGCCCGATGCCCGAACCGGCACTCGCCCCGCCGGAAGTCGGGTTGGACGACGTCACGAACGGATACGTTCCGTGATCGACATCGAGCAGCGTGCCCTGCGAGCCTTCCAGCAGCACGGTCTCGCCGCGCTCCAGCGCCTTGTTCAGCTGCAGCCGGGTGTCCGCGATGCGGTGCGCGAACTTCTCACCCGCGGCCAGCACCTCGTCGGCCACCTGATCAGCTTCGAGCGCCTTGCGGTTGTAGACCTTGACCAGCACCTGGTTCTTGAACTCGAGCGCCGCCTCGACCTTCTGCCGGAAGATCTTCTCGTCGAGCAGGTCCTGCACCCGCACCCCGACGCGCGCCACCTTGTCCTGGTAGCACGGCCCGATCCCGCGCCCGGTGGTGCCGATCTTGCGGCTGCCCAGGTACCGCTCGGTGACCTTATCGATCGCCACGTGGTACGGCATGATCAAATGCGCGTCGGCGGAGATCAGCAGGCGGCCGGTGTCGACGCCGCGCTTCTCCAGGCCGTCGAGCTCCTCCAGGAGCACCCCCGGGTCGACGACGACGCCGTTGCCGATCACGTTGGTGACCCCGGGGGTCAGGATGCCGGAAGGGATCAGGTGCAGGGCGAAGTTCTCGCCGGACGGCAGCACGACCGTGTGCCCGGCGTTGTTCCCGCCCTGGTAGCGGACGACCCACTGGACACGGTCGCCGAGCAGGTCGGTGGCCTTGCCCTTGCCTTCGTCGCCCCATTGGGCACCGATCAGCACGATGGCCGGCATGTGACACTCCAGGTATTCGGCAGGTTTTCGGCGAAGATCTAATTGCCGGTACATGAGCGTAACGGAGGGCCGCGACGTGCGGGGACAGGTACTGGTGTGTGGGGCCGCCGACACGCTGGCGTCGGCGTTGCCGGCGGTGGACGGGCTCGCCCTGCACCGGGTCGGCGAGCGGCCGGGGAAGGACGAGGTCGACCCCCTCCTCGACGACGGCCTGCTCATCGTCGCGGGTACCGACGCGGATCTCGCCGCTGTCGTGCTTCGGTTGCTGCGTAAGGAAAAGCTCGGCACCACGCGGGTCGGGTTCGTGCCTTCGGACCCGCTGTCGGACGTCGCGGCGCTGTGGGGGCTGCCGACCGATCCGGCCCGCGCGCTGGCGGTCGCGACCCAGGGCGAAGTGGATCCCGTGCCGCTGCTGCGCGACGACAACGGCGGCGTGTTAGTGGGAAGAGGCACATTCGGCGCTATCCGTGGTGTTGCTTACTGTGACGATCAGGTCGCCTTACGTGGTACTGCTCGCTCGGTCGAGGTATCGCCCGACGCGGACGGCGGTCCGGGTCTGACGGTCCGGGTGGTGCGCGGGCTGGTGTTCAAGCGGCCGGTGAACTTTGCCGGACGAGCGTTCCAACTCGGATGTATCCCAACACGTCCGGTGAGCGACGGGGTGCCGTTCCCGCGCGCGATCACGCGCTGGACGTGGTACCGGCACACCGAGGACCTGCGGCTCGTCCGCGGCCTGGCTGGCTACTGAACGTAAACCTACGGACGTCGGTAAATCACCCACTAGTATTGCCGTCGTCACTTTGCCGGGTCACGCTCCCTGTATGAATGGTTCCCGTCCGTTCCGCCGCACGCTCACCGTTCTCACCGCGTCCGTGGTCATCAGCGCCGGTTTCATCAGCGTCGCGGTCGCCACGCCGCCCGGCATCCCGTCCGAAACGACCGCCCGCAGCGAGCTGTCCTCGCTGACCGTCAAGGCCGACGGCAGCCTCGACGGCTACTCCCGCGACAAGTTCCCGCACTGGATCAACCAGGGCAACAGCTGCGACACCCGCGAGGTCGTGCTCAAGCGCGACGGCACCAACGTCGTCACCGGCTCCGACTGCCACCCGACTTCCGGGACCTGGAAGAGCCCGTACGACGGCGCGACCTGGACCGCCGCGTCCGACGTCGACATCGATCACGTCGTCCCGCTCGCCGACGCGTGGCGCACCGGCGCCTCGTCGTGGACGACCGCGCAGCGCCAGGCGTACGCCAACGACCTGTCGGACCCGCAGCTGATCGCGGTGACCGACAACGTCAACCAGTCGAAGGGCGACGCCTCGCCCGACCAGTGGAAGCCGCCGCTCACCAGCTACTGGTGCACCTACGCGGAGATGTGGATCGCGGTCAAGCACAAGTTCAGCCTGACCGTCAACAGTGCGGAGTCCTCGGCGCTCACCGACATGCTCGACCACTGCTGATCTGCAACAGTTCCCTTGCCAGCACGTCGTTCTGACGGAATGACAGCGCGTTCGTCCGGGGTCGCGTGAACGCCCCGGGCGAACGCGCGCTGGTGTGCGGGCCCACCGAGAACCACCGCTCGTGCGGCGTCCCGTCCGGCCGGAGCAGGCGCGAGTCGGACGCTCTCGTGTGGATGCGCCCGGAGGGCAGGCCGCGCACCAGTTCCTCCGCCAGTTCCCCGGAATCCAGCATCGACCGGATCAGCTCGTCGGACGCGAGCGCGACGTTCGCGTTCGGCAGCCGCGCCTCGATCAGCGTGCGAGCCTCGATCTCGCCGGGGAAGCTCGAGCTGGTCGCCACGAACTGTTCGCGCTCCGCGGTCACCCGCATTTCCGCGCCGGCAAAGGAAACCACGCCGGCCTGCTCCAGTGCGAGCAGCTCGTCCAGGCGGCGCGGCGGCGGGCCGCTCGCGTAGAAGCTGAAGAACCCGTGGAACCATCCGTCCACATCAGACACTTGGGATGCCGGGTCGAGCTTGCCGCCGCCGAGCAGCGGCGGCAGCTGGGCGATGACGGCGAGCAGCGCCATGAACCCGCCGAGGTCCGCGCTGAACTCGGCGTCGGCGCGCCGGGCGAGATCCGCTTCGACGTACTCGCGCAGGTACTTGCCGAACTCCTCGGCGTTGTCGAAACGCTCACCGGCGAGCGGCCGGTCGAACCGGTCGAGGTCCAGCCGATCGTCGTCACCCGGCACGGCGCGCGCGATCAGTCCGAGCATTTCCTGGCTGCCCCAAGACAATTCGGCGAATTCCGCCTCGAACTCGGCGAAGCTCAGCCGGACCCGCTCGGGATGCCCGGTGAACAGCTCGCTGTAGTAGCCCCAGGCGATCTCCTTCGCGATCAGTGGCCAGACGTCGGTGAAGAAGTTCAGCTCCTCACCGAGCGCCTCGATCGACTCGCGGTTGAAGAATCTGGCCAGCCGCAACGGTTCTCCCTGCAACCGGTAGCCGGGCTTCGAGTGGTACGGCACGCCGCGACGGGAACCGACGTGCAGCACCGGCTCCCGCCCGCTCGGCTCGTAGACCAGGCCACCGCCGTCCTGCTCGGCGAACCGGCCGCCGCGACCCTCGGTCAGCAGCAGCATCAGGTCGACGAACGCGAGCCCGAACCCGCGCACCAGCACGTGCTCGCCGGGTGGGATCGCGCCGTAGTCGATGTCCGCGGTGTAGCCGGCCGGGTAGTAGGAAAGTCCGTGCCGCTGCGCGAACTCGGCCAGCCCGGCAGCCGACGCGTCCGGTTCGGCGTCGAGGTGGCCGACGGTCAGCACCAGCAGATCCGCCCGCAGCGACGCACCGTTTTCCAGCCATACCTGGTTTTCCTCGATGCGCACGGCCCGCGTCCGGTGCTCGACGACTTCGATCGCGTCCGGCAGCTCGTCCAGTACGCGGCGGTAGACCCAGGCCAGGTACTCGCTCTGCAACCGCCTCGTCGGGAACGACGTGCGCAGCAGTTCGTCGAACTCGCCGCGCAGATCTTCGGCCGGTTCGTGCTCGATCTCGCCACGGCGCACCTGTTCGGCCCATTCGGCGAGCGACGGCCCCGGCCGCACCGGCCCGTCGATCCGCACGGTCTCGTCGGTGAACATCGTGACGTCCTCGGACATCGAGTTCATCCGCAGCAACGGCGACTGCTCGTAACGCCAGATCCGGCCGGGACCGGGCGGAAACGGGTCGACCAGATGCACCGCGAGACCGGCCGCACCGAGCAGTTCCGGTGCGTTCGCGGCGATTCGTTCCAGCACGCCGACACCGCGCGGCCCCGCGCCGACGATGACGAGCTGACAACGCCCCATACCTTTCGAAGCTACGACGATCGCGCGAGACTCGTCGTGGCGTCCGCGATGTGGACTACCGCAACCGTTCGAGCACATCCGGGGTGTGGTTGTACAGCCGCAGCACACCGCCGACGGTGAACTCGGTGAGCAGGTCGATCAGCGCCTCCTGATCCGGCGCCTCGCCGGGCCAGGTGAGGGTGACCAGCACTTCCGTCATCGCGAAGTACATCGCGACCAGCGCGGTGTCCGCCCGTCCCGGCTCGATGCCGAACGCCGCCCAGCGTTCCCGGCTGGCGGCGGTGTAGACCTCGGCGAGCCGCGAACGCAGCCGGGTCGCGGCGGGGTCGCCGGTGCGCTCGGCCTCGTGCAGCACCGGCAGCGCGTGGGGATGCTCGGTGACGAAACCGAACATGTTCGCGTAGTTCGTGCGCGCCCAGGCCCTCAGGTCGACACCGGCGTCGGCGGCGCCGCGTTCGGCGATCGTGGCGTAGGCGAGTTCTTCGGTGTCCGACACGGTCTGCGCGAACAGTTCGTGCTTGTCGCCGAAGAGTTCGTAGACCGCCTGCCGGGTCAGCCCGGCCTGCCGCGCGATCTGCTCGATCGTCGCGCCCTGGACGCCGTGCGTGGCGAACACCTGCCGCGCCGCGGCCAGCACGAGGCCGCGCTGCTCCTCGACCGGCACTTTCCGCGGCCGGCCCGGACCACGCTTTCGGGGCCTTGACCCGTCAGCCACTTGACCTCGATCCTTTTTTCGACAGTGTTGTCGGAAAATAGCTCAGCGGGGAGCGACCATGCGACCGACCCACCGCCGGCGGATCACCGCGATCGTCACGTCGGTCATCGGCCTGATCTCGCTGATCGCCGCGGCGACACCGGCCGGCGCCGCCGATTTCTACACTCCGCCATCGCCCCTGCCCGGGGGTTCGGCCGGCGACATCATCCGGCACCAGGCGTCCACGTTCTTCCTCGACCCGGTCAAGCTCCTGCCCGCGCCCGCGAAGGTGCAGCGGATCATGTACCGCAGTACCGACACGCACGGTGACGCGATCGCGGTCACCGGCACCGTGCTCACCCCGACGGCGCCGTGGACCGGGCCGGGGGTGCGCCCGCTCATCAGCTACGCTGCCGGCACGCAGGGCCTCGGCGACCAGTGCGCGCCGTCGAAGGCGCTCGCCGCCGGCCAGGAGTACGAAGGCCCGTTCCTGTCCGGCCTGCTCGCGCGTGGGTACGGCGTCGTGATCACCGACTACGAAGGCCTCGGCACACCGGGCGTGCACACCTACGTCAACCGCAAGGCCGAAGGCTACGCGGTGCTCGACGCGATCCGCGCCGCGCAACGACTCCCCGAGGCGGGGCTACCGTCCGATGGTCCGGTCGCGATCGCCGGGTACTCGCAGGGCGGCGGCGCGTCCGCGGCCGCCGCGGAACTGCAGCCGGCTTACGCGCCCGAACTGAAGCTGAAGGGTGCGTACGCGGGCGCGCCGCCGGCCGATCTCGCCGCCGTCGCGCAGAACCTCGACGGGCACTACGCCGTCGGCTTCCTGCTGTTCGCCGTCGCGAGCATGAACTACGCCTACCCCGAGCTGAACATCACGAGCGTGCTCAACGCGAAGGGCAAGGCGCTGGAGGCGCAGGTCGAAAACGAGTGCACGGGCGACGCGATCCTCGATCACGCCTTCACCCGCACCGCCGACCTGACCACCGACGGCCGGCCGATCACCGCGTACCTCGGCGAGGAGCCGTTCGCCTCCGTCGTCGCGGAGCAGCAGATCGGGCGGACGGCGCCGGCCGCGCCGGTGCTGGTCGCACACAGCGCGCTCGACGACATCGTGCCGTTCCCGCAGGGCCGCACCATGGCCCGCGACTGGTGTGCGGAGGGCGCGACCGTGCAGTTCGACACGCTCGCCGCGCCGACCCACGTGGGCGGCGCCCTCGCGGCCTACCCGGACGCCTTCGCCTGGCTGGACGCGCGTTTGCACGGCGCGCCCGCGCCGGACAACTGTGGAGAGTTCTAGCGGCTGACCGGTTTACTTCAGCCCGGTCGCCTCGGCGGCGGCCGGGTCGGAGTCCGCGATGAACGTGCGGCAGCGCTCGTACTCCTCGGTCTCGCCGATGCGCTCGGCCGCCTTGCCGAGGACGGCGAGGGCGCGCAGGAAACCCTGGTTCGGCCGGTGGTTCCACGGCACCGGGCCGAAGCCCTTCCAGCCGGACCGGCGCAGCTGGTCGAGGCCACGGTGGTAACCGGTGCGCGCGTAGGCGTACGCGGCGACGATCTCGCCCGACTCCAGCGCGCGCTCCCCGAGCGCGGCCCAGGCCTCGCTGAAGTCCGGATGCTCGGCGGCGACCTCGGCGGGATCGGTTCCCGCGTCGAGCGCGGCCTGCGCGTCGGGACGGTCGGGCAGCTTCGTCGGCTCGGGGCCCAGCAGGTTGGTCATGGCCTCAATCCTGCCCCTGTCAGAAGACCAGGCTCGCGACGACCCCGCTGCCGAGCAGCACAAGGCAAGCGACCAGGACGGCGGCGACCACACGTTTGGGCATCACGGGCCGACACGATGCCCGGCCCGTGATGCCATGGCAAGTACACCCGCGGGTGAACCTCAGCCGAGCTTCGTGCCCGCGGACTTGAGCGCCTGCGCGGCCTGGACGACCCGCTCGGCCATCGACGTCTCGGCCTTCTTGAGGTAGCTGCGCGGGTCGTAGGTCTTCTTGTTGCCGACCTCGCCGTCGATCTTCAGCACCCCGTCGTAGTTCTTGAAGAAGTGGTCCGCGATCGGGCGGGAGAACGCGTACTGCGTGTCGGTGTCGACGTTCATCTTCACCACGCCGTACGACACCGCCTCCTCGATCTCCTCCGGCAGCGAGCCGGAACCGCCGTGGAACACCAGCTCGAACGGCTTCGAACCGGCGGCGAGGCCCAGCTTCTGCGACGCGATCTCCTGGCCGCGCTTGAGCACGTCCGGGCGCAGCTTGACCGCGCCCGGCTTGTACGCGCCGTGCACGTTGCCGAACGTCGCGGCCAGCAGGTAGCGGCCCTTCTCGCCGGAACCCAGCGCGTCCAGGGTCTTCAGGAAGTCGCCCTCGGCGGTGTACAGCTTCTCGTTGATCTCGTTCGCGACGCCGTCCTCCTCGCCGCCCACGACACCGATCTCGACCTCGAGGATGATCTTCGCCGCGGCCGCCCGCTCCAGCAGGTCCGCCGCGATCTTCAGGTTCTCGTCGAGGTCGATCGCCGAGCCGTCCCACATGTGCGACTGGAACAGCGGGTTGCCGCCGGCGTTCACCCGCTCCTGCGAGATCGCGATCAGCGGGTTGACGTACCCGTCCAGCTTGTCCTTCGGGCAGTGGTCGGTGTGCAGCGCGACGTTGACCGGGTACTTCGCCGCGACCACGTGCGCGAACTCGGCCAGCGCGGTCGCGCCCGTCACCATGTCCTTGACATGCGTGCCGGACGCGAATTCCGCGCCGCCGGTGGACACCTGGATGATGCCGTCGCTCTCCGCGTCGGCGAACCCCTTCAGTGCCGCGTTGAGGGATTCCGACGAGGTGACGTTGATGGCCGGGTAGGCGAACTCGCCTCCCTTGGCCCGGTCGAGCATCTCGGCATAGACCTCGGGGGTGGCGATAGGCATCTTCGGGTCCTCCTAGCGGTGGTTCGCCTTGTTGCCCGAATCGTACGAGGTCCGCCGTGACGGCACTATGAGAGCAGGGCCTGCGCCACAGCCCGGTAGCCGGGCAGCGGGTCGTCGGCGAGTACCTGGACCGCGACCTGGTCGGCACCGGCGTCGAGATGTTCGGCCAGCCGGGCGGCGATGGCGTCCGCGGTGCCCCAGGCGACCACGGCGTCGATGAGCCGGTCGCTGCCGCCGTTCGCGAAGTCCTCGTCGGTGAAGCCGAGGCGCCGCCAGTTGCTGACGTAGTTGACCAGGTTCAGGTACGGCTTCTGGACCTTGGGCCGCCCGACGGCACGCGCCTTCTCGGGATCGGTCTCCAGCACGATCTTGTGCTCGGGCACGAGCAGCTTGCCCGCGCCGAGGATTTCGCGTGCCTGCCTGGTGTGCTCGGGGGTGGTCAGGTACGGATGCGTGCCCGCCGCCTGGTCCGCGGACAGCTTGAGCGCCTTGGGGCCCAGCGCGGCGAGTACCCGCTCGTCCACCGGCACGCCGGCGGCGTCCAGTTCACCGAGGTACTCGACCATCTTGTCGAAGGGCTTCTGGTACTCCTTGACCGCTTCCGGGTGGCCGATGCCGACGCCGAGCAGGAACCGGCCGGGGTGCTTGCCGACGATCCGGTGGTAGGACTCGGCAACCGGGGCCGCGTCGTCCTTCCACATGTTGACGATGCCGGTGGCGACCACGATGTGGTCGGTCGCGTCGAGGATCCGGTCCACGTCGGGGAGGCCCGCGTCGGGTGAGCCGCCGAGCCAGATCGTGCCGTAGCCGAGGGTTTCCACCTCCCGCGCGAGCTCGTCGCTGATTTGACTGGGGTGCCGCCAGATGCCGAGTTTGCCGAGTGCGTTCACCATGCCTCGCACAACCCTTGTGGTGGTACGGGCATTCCGGGATACGTTAAGGCCATGAAGATCGGTGACAGCGAGTTGGACGTGTACGGCCTCAACCTCGGTGGCAACGTGTTCGGCTGGACGGCCGACGAGCAGCAGTCGTTCGCCGTACTGGACGCGTACGCCGCGGCGGGCGGCAATTTCATCGACACCGCGGACAGTTACTTCCATCGTGCCCCCGGCAATTCCGGTGGCGAGTCCGAAACGATCATCGGGAACTGGCTCGCCAAGCGCGGCGGCCGGCGTGACGACGTCGTCATCGCGACGAAGGTCGGCAGCTGGCCGGCGCGACCCGGCGTGAGCGCGAAGAACATCCGCGAGGCGGCCGACGATTCCTTGCGGCGCCTGCAAACCGACCACATCGACCTCTACTACGCGCATCGGGACGTCGCGGACGTACCGCTCGAAGAGACCCTCGGCGCCTTCGACGAACTGGTGCGCGCGGGCAAGGTCCGGTACATCGGCGCGTCCAACTACACCGCGGAGCGACTGGCCGAGGCACTGTCCATTTCGGACCGTGAGGGGCTCGCCCGGTACGTCGCGCTGCAGCCGCACTACAACCTGGTCGAGCGTGCCTACGAGACGGACGTGCTGCCGCTCGTGCAGCGCGAAGGACTGTCGACGCTGCCGTATTTCGCGCTGGCCAAGGGTTTTCTGACCGGCAAGTACCGGTCCCGCGAGACGGATTCCGGTAGCCCGCGCAACGAGGGCGCGATCGCGTACCTGGACCACCGGGGCGAGCGGGTGCTGGAGGTGCTCGACGACATCTCGGCCGCGCACAAGACCTCGCTCGCGTCCGTCGCGCTCGCCTGGCTCGCTTCGCGGCCGACCGTCGCCGCGCCGATCGCGAGTGCCCGGAACGCCGAGCAGTTGGCCGATCTGCTGGCGTCGGTCGAGCTGACGCTCACCGACGCGGAGATCGCGAGCCTCGACGAGGCGTCGTCCTAGTCATCTACTCGGGAGTAGCTTACTCGCGGTAGGTTGAGGTACCGTTCGGCCATGGCCAACGTCAACGGCAAGGTCGTGCTCATCACCGGCGCTGCTCGCGGCATCGGGGCCGGGCTGGCGGAAAGGCTCGCCGCCCGCGGTGCGAAAGTGGCGCTCGTCGGGCTGGAAGCCGAGGAGCAGCAGCGGGTCGCGGACCGGATCGGGCCGTCGGCGCGCGCCTGGGAAGCCGACGTCACCGACTGGGACGCGCTGGAGAAGGCGACCGCGGGCGTGGTCGGGCACTTCGGCGGGATCGACATCGTCATCGCCAACGCCGGCATCGCCACGACGGGGTTCGTCCGGTCCATCGACCGCGCGGCCTTCGAGAAGGTGCTGGAGGTCGACCTGCTCGGCGTGTGGCGCACGTTCCGGGTGACGCTGCCGCACGTGATCGAGCGCAAGGGCTACCTGCTGGCGATCTCGTCACTCGCCGCGATCGCGCACGTGCCGGGCATGGCGAACTACTGCGCGGCGAAGGCGGGCGTCGAGGCGTTCTGCAACAGCCTGCGGGGCGAGGTCGCGCACCTGGGTGTGAAGGTCGGCGTCGCGCATCCGACGTGGATCAAGACCGACCTGGTGGACAGCGCGGACGCGCACCCGGTGTTCGGCAAGCTGCGCGGCGGGATGCCCGGCCTGCTCGGCAAGACCTACCCGCTGGACGTCGCGCTCGACCTCATCGAGGTGGGCGTGCTGAAGCGGGCGCGGACGATCCACGTGCCGCGCTGGGTACGGGCGCTGAAGCTGGTCCGTTCGTTCCTGCCGCCGATCATCGAGATCGGCGCCCGCTTCCAGGTCCCGGCGGCGGACCGGGACGCGCTCGCGGACATCGAAGCGCGCGGCTCCCGCGAAGCCGCTGTCGTCGGCCACGGCGGGAAGGCCGCGACCCGCTAGGGATGCGGTCCTATGGTCACAATGGTGATCTCACCGTCCTGCGGTCCGTAGAACCACCAGATGCGCCATGCCGACGGTGTCTTGTTCTCGACATATGACTCCCACAGGGTCACCCCACCTGGCCCTGGAATCGACCTGTAATCGTGCGAATGCGGACCGGGATGCCGCGGCCCCGCTTGTTCGAGGAGTCGAAGTGCTTTACGAACCTTCCGGAACTTCGTCGCAAACTGCTGCTTCGACCGCAGGTCGATGAGAATTTTCTCGGCTTCAGGCTGGTAGAGGAGCGTGAAGGGGGGCGCGCTCACTCGTCGTCGACACCCTCGTCGTCTTCGGCGGTCACCCACGGCAACGGGCGCCCCTTGCCTTCGGCTGCTTCCGCGAGCCCACGGAACAGCGAAGCACGCAATTCTGCGTTCTCCCAGACCAACAGTTCGCGCTTGGGGATGCTGGCCAGAGGGGTAAGCAAGATCGCGCCCTCGGCATTCACCGACACGGCATAGCGATCGTCCTTGTGTGCCCCGGCCTTGCCCACCGCGACCCGAGCACGCTCATCAGCCGTCACCGATGGGGTCATGCCGCTCACCTCGCTGCGCGCGGACGTGGACCCAACAACCCAGCCGCGACCCGCTAGCGCACCCAGGCGCCGAGTAGCGGCCGGTACTCCCGCGCGTTGCGCTCGGCCAGCGCGCCTTCGAGGTGGTAGGGATCCGAGTCGAGGATCTTCTCCAGCGCGTCGGCGTCCTCGGCCTGCATCAGGATCACGGCACCTGAGTCGTCGGCGAGCGGGCCCGCGACGGCCACGGTGCCGTCGGCGGCCAGCCGCTGCAGCCAATCCCGGTGCCGCGGCCGGACATCCTGATATTTTTCCGGCACGTACCGGGTTTCCACCAGAAACCAGGCCACAGCCACCTCCGCACGCTCGAACCTCTGCCCGCACGCTACCCGCTCGCGACTATGGCGCCGCCCAGCAACCCGATACGCTGGGTGCGCGTGGAAGCAGTTGTGGGGAACGCACGGACGAGGGCCGAGGACGGGCAGGATTACATGCCGGAAGGCAGCGCGGAGCGTAGCGTCGAACGCACGCTCGGGCATTTGCGCACCATCGACGGGCTCGAGCCGGCCCCGGCACAGCCCGCCGCGCCACTGACCCTCGAGGACCTCTACCGCACCCACCGCATGCGCCTGGTCCGGCTGGCGATCCTGCTGGTCGACGAGCCGGCCACCGCGGAGGACGTCGTGCAGGAAGCGTTCACCGGGCTGTACCGCAACTGGAGCAGGCTGCGCGACGCGCAGGCCGCCGTCGGCTACCTGCGTACCGCTGTGGTCAACGGCTCACGCAGCGTGCTGCGCCGCCGCAAGACCGCGCGCGAGTACGTGCCGCCGCACGCGGTCAACGCCCGTTCGGCGGAGAGTCTCGCGATGCTGTCCAACGAGCACCAGGCCGTGGTCAGCGCCCTGTCGAAGCTCCCGCCGCGGCAGCGGGAAGTACTCGTGCTGCGCTACTACGGAGGACTTTCGGAGGCCGAGATCTCCGAGGCGGCGGGCATCTCGAAGGGTACCGTCAAGTCCACCGCCAGCCGTGCCCTGGAGTCCCTCCAGAAGGCGATGAGCGGCTGAAATTGCGAGGCATGGTTTAGACCAATATATGCTGGAGTACGTGACGGATTTCGTGCTGACCGGCGGCCGACTTGCGCTACCCGAAGGACTCGTCGACGACGGCTGGCTGGCCGTGTCCGGCGAGCGGATCTCGGGCATCGGCACCGGCACCCCACCGCCCGGTGACCAGGTAGAACTCGGCGGGAAGCTGGTCGTGCCCGGCTTCATCGACACGCACTGCCACGGTGGTGGTGGCGGCTCGTTCTCCAGCGGCGAGTCCAAGGAACTGCTCCGCGCGATCGCCGCGCACCGGCGCCACGGCACCACCACGATGCTGGCGAGCCTCGTGTCCGAGCCGATCCGGGCGCTGGTGGACCAGCTGGCCGCGCTCCGCGAACTGGTCGACGAGGGCGAACTCGCCGGCGTGCATCTGGAGGGCCCGTTCATCGCCGAAGCCCGTTGTGGCGCGCACGATCCCGCGGTGCTGCTCGAACCCGACACCGCGTCCGTCGACGCGCTGTTGCGGGCCGGGCACGGCACGGTGCGCATGGTGACGCTGGCGCCGGAGCTGACCGGCGGCGTCCGCGCGGTCCGGCAGCTGACCGAGTCCGGCGTGATCGCGGCCATCGGGCACACCGACGGCACCGAGGAGCAGATCCGCCCCGCGATCGACGCGGGCGCGACCGTCGGCACCCACCTGTTCAACGGCATGCGCCCCCTGCACCACCGCGAGCCGGGCCCGATCGGCGCGCTGCTGGACGACGAACGCATCACCATCGAGCTGATCTCCGACTTCGTGCACGTCCACCCGACCGTGCTGCGGGTGGCCGCGCGGTACGCCGGCCGGGGGCGGACGGTGCTGATCACCGACGCGATGTCGGCCACCGACGCCGCCGACGGCCGGTACCAGCTGGGCCGGCTCGAGGTGGACGTCCGCGACGGGGTCGCGACGCTCGCCGACACCGGGTCGCTCGCGGGCAGCACGCTGACCATGGACGTCGCGTTCCGCAACCTCGTGCGCGGCGCCGGCCTGACCATCCCCGACGCGGTGCGCGCGACCTCCGGCCGTCCCGCGGAGCTGCTCGGCATCGACGACCGCACGGGCTCCCTGGAATCCGGCCTGGCGGCGGACCTCGTGCTGCTCGACGACGATCTTCGCCTGGTGAAGGTCCTGCGCGGCGGTGAGTGGGTCAGCTGAGGCCGCGCCGGCCGCCCTCGACGGACATGTTCCGCGCGGCTCGCTAACCTCAGAGAGGTGAGCGAGCTTCAGGAGCCGGAACGCCTGCTTTCCGAGGCGTTGCGCGCACAGGCGCGGAGTGCCCCACCGGGCACCGCGTCGCAGCCCGCGCCCGCCACCAGCCTGCCGCCCCAGTACGGCCTGCTGTCGGGCACCGGTGACGGCGCGCTCGCCCGGGAGAGCGCCGCGCTCGAACCGCCCACGATCCGCCGTCCCGCGATCGCCGCGAAACTGCCGTCCGGACCGCTGCCCACGCACTGGATCCTGCTGCTCGCGGTGCTGCTCGGACTCGCGACCGGCGCCGTGATCGGTCTCATCACGCTGCTCTGAGAGATTCTTGAAAGCGGCGGAGCCGCTTGCGGTGGGCAAGCAGCTCGCACCGCTACCCGCGCCGCCACGCAAAGTGCTCCCAACAGTTCTTGGCCCGCAGAAACAACCCAGGGTCACCCTGTACCGTTTCATGGTGTGTACCTCGCCGAGACGACGACCACACTCGCCCTGATGCCGAACTGGCTCAACCCGGAGTACCTGCTGACACAGTTCGGCGGGTACGTGATCCTCGGGCTGTGCCTGGTCATCTTCATCGAGAGCAGCATTTTCCCGGTGCTGCCGGGCGATTCGCTGCTGTTCACGGCCGGGCTTTTCGTGGCGCAGGGCTCGATCCACACCCCGCTCTGGCTGGTGTGCCTCGCGGTGAGCGTCGCGGCGCTGCTCGGCAACGCGGTCGGGTACTTCATCGGCTACAAGGCGGGCCCGGCGCTGTTCAAACGGCCGGATTCGCGCTTCTTCAAACAGGAGTACGTCGACAAGACGCACGCGTTCCTGGAGAAGCACGGCCCGAAGGCCGTTGTGCTGGCCCGGTTCGTGCCGTTCGTGCGCACGTTCATCACGTGGATCGCGGGCGTCGGCCGGATGGACCCCAAGCGGTACTTCACCTACACGATCATCGGCGGCATCCTGTGGGCCGGTGGGATCACCGCGCTCGGTCACCTGCTCGGCAACATCTCGTTCATCAAGAACAACATCGAGGCGATCTTCATCCTGATCGTGCTCGTGTCGGTGGTGCCGCTGATCGTCGAATGGGCCCGCAACCGCCGCGAGCGCAAGAACGTCCCGGCCGAGGCCGACGCCGAGGTCACCCAGCAGATCCCGCGGATCGACCACTGACGCGGTTGCGTCATGACCGAGACGCCTGAGGCACCGGCACCTCCCGCGGATCTGGATCTGCGCCTGGTGCGGTACTTCACGGTCGTCGCCGAGCACCGGCACTTCGGCCGTGCGGCCGAGGTTCTGCGCGTCGGACAGCCGTCGCTGAGTCGGCAGATCCGCCGCCTCGAACAGCAGCTGGGGGCGAGACTGCTCGATCGCACCCCGCAGGGCACCCGGCTCACCGAGGCCGGCGAGGTGTTCCTCCCGCACGCCAAGGCTTTGCTGCGGTCAGCCGCCCAGTCCGTGGCACAGACCCGCGCAGCCGCCGAGCCCAGCCGGATCGTCATCGGCTGCCTGGTGAACATCATCGTCACCCCGGCCGTGCGCGACCTGCGGCGCCACCACCCGGACGCCGACGTGCGGACCATGCACCTGCTCTGGGACGAACGGCGCGAGGCCCTGATCGACGGCCGCGTGGACGCGGTCGTCGCCCGGCTGCCGTTCAGCATCGAAGGACTGCACGTCACGGTCCTCTACGACGAGCCGCGGGTCCTGCTGATACCGGTCGAGCACCGCCTGGCCGGCAAGGAGTCCATCACCCTCGACGACATCGCCGACGAGCCCATGCCGCAGTCGTTCGACCAGGAATGGGACGCCTTCTGGCGGATCGACCCGCGTCCCGACGGGCGCCGGGTCCCCGCCGGGCCGACGCTGCGCGTCACCGAGGACAAGTTCGAGATCATCGCGAGCGGCGAGGCCGTGGCGATCATCCCGGCCAGCGCCCGCGTCGGCGCCCTGCGGCCGGACCTCACCACGGTCCCGATCGAGGGCATCGACCCGTGTCACGTCGTACTCGCGACCCGGGCCGACGACCGCAGCCGCCTCGTCGCGGCCTTCCGCAAATCCGCGCAGGCGCTGATGACCGGACCGCACTAGGTCAGGCTTCCCTGCCAGGAGCCCGAATCGGCAGTCCGACCGACGCGGCGCAAGCCAGCGATCGCCAATCCGCCTGCGCATCGGCCCGGTCGGCGTGGCGGACCGCAGCGCCACGTCCGATCAGTGTGGATACCGGTCTCGGCTGACCGTCTTCGCCGTTCTTCATCCGGCCAACTCCGTGCTACTAGGTCATCGAGAACATCGAGCCCGGGTTGAACAGGTTCTCCGGGTCGAGGGCCTGCTTGATCTGCCGGTGCACCCGCATGCCCACCGGACCGATCTCGCGCTCGAGCCATTCCTTCTTGATCTTCCCGACCCCGTGCTCGCCGGTCACCGTGCCGCCGAGTGACAGTCCGACGGCCAGGATGTCGTCGAAAGCCTTGCGGGCGCGGGAAAACTCGTCCTCGGAGTCGGGCGCGTAGACGATCGTCGGGTGCATGTTCCCGTCACCGGCATGCCCGACGACCGCGATCCGCAGGCCGACCTCCTCGCTGATCCGCTCGCACGCCTGGATCAGTTCGGCGATCCGGGTCCGCGGCACGGACACGTCGTCGGTCAGCCAGACGCCGTATTCCTCCAGCGCGGTCAGCACGACCCGCCGGGCCTGCAGCAACATCCGGCCCTCGGCCAGGTCGTCGGTTGCGTACGCCATGCTGGCGCCGCAGTCGACGCAGATCTGTTCCAGTGCGGCCAGTTCCCGCCGGGCCGCCTCGCCGCCGGAATCCGACTGGCACAGCAGCAGCGCCTGGCAGTCCGACCCGGCACCGAGATCGGTCTTGAGGTAGTGCTCGGCCGCCTTGATCGAGCTGGCGTCCATGATCTCCATCAGCGACGGCACGAGTCCCTCGCGCACGACGCGGGCCACGGCCTCGCCGGCCTTTTCCGTGTGGTCGAACCCGGCGACGAGCGTTCCCGGCGCCTGCGGCAGCGGGCGCAGCGCGACGGTCGCCTGCGTGATCACGCCGAGCGTGCCCTCGCTGCCGATGAACAGCTTGGTCAGGTCGTACCCGGCCACGCCCTTCACGGTGCGCCGGCCGGTCTTGAGCAGCGAGCCGTCCGCGAGCACGATTTCCAGTCCCAGCACGGCATCCGTGGTGACGCCGTACTTCACGCAGCACAGCCCACCGGCGTTCGTGGACAGGTTGCCGCCGATGGTGCACCAGTCGTAGCTCGACGGGTCGGGCGGATAGAACAGACCGTGCTTCTCCACCGCGTTGCGGAAATCGAGGTTGACGACGCCCGGCTGGACGACGGCGAGCCGGTTGCCCGGGTCGATCTCGAGCACCTGGTCGAACTTGGTCATCACGAGCATCACGCAGCCGTCGATGGCGTTCGCGGCGCCGGACAGGCCGCTGCCGGCGCCGCGCGGGACGATCGGCACCTTCGCCGCGGCGCAGGCCCGCACGATCGCTTGCACCGCTTCGACATCGGCAGGCTTCACCACCGCCAGCGGCCGCCCGGACGGAGCCAGCGGCATCATGTCGCGCGAGTAGCTGTCGATGACGTCGGGATCGGTGAGGACGGCGTCCTTACCGGCCGCTTCCTGGAGCTTTGTCAGCAGTGCGTCGGTGCCCATCCGCCTATCGTAGGTCCGTCTACTCCGCAGTGCGGAAGAATTCTTCCGGGAATTTCAGCGGGCCATGCCGATGATCCGCTCGACCGGGATCCGCAGCACGAGGCGCTTGTCGGCGATCATCGCCGCCCGGTACTCGTTCCAGTCCGGGTGCTCGCCCGACGCCCTGCGGTAGTAGTCGACGAGCGCCTCGACGGTGTCGTCGTGCGGGTCCTGCGCGACGGGTGAGAGTTCGGCGGTGCCTTCGACGACGGCGTAGGACCAGCCGTCGGTGCTCGACACGTGGTAGGTGGCGCGCGGGTCCCGGCGCAGGTTCCGCGTCTTCGCGCGGCCGTCGGTGATCGACACGATGATCTTGTTGGTGCCGGCGTCGTAGAGGTGGGTCACGTTGGACAGCTGCGGGCGCCCGTCGCGCTTGATGGTCGCCAGGACGCCGAACGGGCGCTCGGCGAGGAGCTTGGTCAGGGCTGCGTGGTCGGTCATGCCCGAGATTGTCGTACCCCGTGCCTAAGGTCGGCCATATGTACGGGGAGTAAACGGTACGAACCGGACAGAGTACCTCAGAGTAATTCAGTTGCCTTCGGCAACTAAAGTGTTCTCTGACACATGAGGAACTATTTGACTGGCGCAACTAACCAGTCTGGGTGCATCCTTGCTTAAGGCAACTAGTTGCAGCGGCCAATTATGCGGTCGATTCAAGCGGGCGAAGAGAGTTGATGACCATGGACACGGCCACGCGCGAGGCGGTCTTCACGGCTGCCGAGCTCGACGTCGCCGACGAACTCGGTGTACAGCTGGTCCGTTTCGTCCGCGCGATCCACAAGGCCAAAGCCCAGGTCGCGAAGCAGGGACCGGACGGGATCGAACGCGCCGCGTACGCGATCCTGTTCCACCTGATCCACGACGGCCCGCAGCGCACCAGCAAGCTCGCCGAAGCGCTGCACGCCGAGATCTCCACGATCAGCAGGCAGAGCAGTTCGCTGGTACAGCACGGCCTGATCGAGCGCCAGGCCGACCCCGAGGACGGCCGCGCCTGCCTGCTCGCACCCACCACCGAGGGGCTTCGGGTCTTCGAGGAGAACCGCAGGCAACGCAACCAATGGCTGGCCGAGGTACTGGCCGACTGGCCGGAGGAGGACCGGCAGACGCTGAACAACCTGCTGGCCCGGCTCAACTCCGGCATCGAGACAAGCATTCCGCAGATCGCCGACCAGGTGTCGGCCCAGGCAAAGGGGGCCTGAACGCATGACGAGTTCCACCAGACAACCCGCGGCACCGGCAGGGGGAGCCGTGGCGGTGGACGAGGGCCCGCGGCTGTCGCACCGGCAGATCATGACCGTGCTCTCCGGTCTCCTGCTGGGCATGTTCCTCGCCGCGCTCGACCAGAACATCGTCAGCGTGGCGATCGTCAAGATCGCGAACGACCTGAACGGGTTCAGCGAGCAGGCGTGGGCGACCACCGCGTACCTGATCACCGCGACCATCGCGACGCCGCTGTACGGCAAGCTTTCCGACATCTACGGCCGCAAGCCGTTCTACCTCACGGCGATCGCGCTGTTCGTGATCGGCTCGGCCGCCTGTACGTTCGCCACCTCGATGTACGAGCTGGCCGCGTTCCGCGCGTTCCAGGGTCTCGGCGCCGGTGGCCTGATGTCGCTGGCCATGACGATCATCGGTGACATCGTGCCGCCGCGTCAGCGCGTGAAGTACCAGGGCTACTTCATGATGGTCTTCGGTTCGGCGACCGTCCTCGGCCCGGTGCTCGGTGGCTTCTTCTCCGGCCTGTCGACCCTCGGTGGCCTGCACGGCTGGCGCTGGGTCTTCCTGATCAACGTGCCGATCGGCATCGTCGCGCTGTTCGTCGTGGCCAGGGTGCTCAACGTGCCGCACACGAAGCAGCCACAGCGCATCGACTGGTTCGGCGCGCTCGCGCTCGCGGTGGCCGTCATCCCGTTGTTGCTGGTCGCCGAGCAGGGCCGAAGCTGGGGCTGGGGCTCCACGAACTCGGTGATCTCCTACGCGGTCGCGGCGTTCGGCGTGATCCTGTTCATCTTCATCGAGTACGTCATGAAGGACGCGGCGCTGATCCCGTTGCGGCTGTTCAAGAACTCGACGTTCAGCGTGGTCATCGTCGGCGGCACGATCGTCGGTGTCGCGATGTTCGGTGCCATCACCATGGTCCCGCAGTACTTCCAGGTGGTCCGCGGTTACTCGCCCACCAAGTCGGGTCTGCTGTTGCTGCCGCTGGTGCTGGGCATCATGGTCGGTTCGCAGCTGTCCGGCCGGATCACCGCCAAGACCGGGCGCTACAAGATCCTGCCCGTCGTCGGCACGTTCGTGATCGCGGTGGGCGCGCTGCTCTACGCGCAGGTGCACTACGACAGCCCGCTCTGGCAGCCGCTGGTCTACGCGCTGATCATCGGTGCCGGTCTCGGTGGCTGTATGCAGACGCTGATCATCGCCGCGCAGAACGCCGGCCCGCGCAGTGACATGGGTGTGTCCACCGCGTCGGCGACGTTCTTCCGCCAGATGGGCGGCACGCTGGGTGTCGCCGTGTTCCTGACGATCCTGTTCAACCTGCTGCCGACCAAGATCTCGGACGCGTTCGGCGGTCACCTGCCGCCCACGTTCAACGCCGGTGCGCTGACCGAGCTGCAGTCGAACACGAGCGGTCTGCAGAGCCTGCCGGAGGCCGTGAAGGTGCCGGTGCTGACCGGGTTCACGAACTCCATGCACGGCGTGTTCTACGTGGCATCGGCTGTCGCCCTGCTCGCCTGCGTCGTGCTGATGTTCATGAAGGAGATCCCGCTGGGCGGGTTCGGCGGTGCGCAGGCCAAGCCGGCCGGCGGCGAGCCCACCCCGGAGGCCGCGACCGCGGCGACCGTGGACGAGGAGACCTGGGCGGACGCCGACGCGGCGTTCGACGCCGACGACCGCGAACCCGCGCTCGTCGGAGGCCGGCATTCGGTGCCGAGCGAGACCAACGGGCACGGCAAGTACGAGCTGGCGGCGCAGACCGCGCCGTTCGCCACGGCGACCGCCGGGATGAGCAGCCCGGTCGACACCGACGGCCAGCCGATCAGCGGGCGGATCTGCCGGCAGGACGGCTCTTCGGTACTCGGTGCGGCGCTGACCCTGATCGACCAGCGCGGCCGCCAGGTCGCGCGGGCCACCGCGGGCGGCGACGGTGCCTACACCATCACCGCGCCCGGCGCGGGCACGTACGTGCTGATCGTCTCGGCGAGCGGCCACCAGCCGCAGGCCTCCAGCGTCGCCGTCGGGCAGGGCCCGGCGCGGCTGGACGTGACGCTGGTCGGCTCGGGTGAGCTGAGCGGCACCGTCCGGGTCGCGGGCAACGGCACGCCGTTCGCCGGCGCGACGGTCACCCTGACCGACTCGCGCGGTGAGGTCACCGGCGCGTCGATCACCACGGCGGACGGCCTGTACGTCTTCCACGGGGTTGGTGCCGGCACGTACACGCTGGTCGCGAGCGCGGAGCGGATGCGCCCGGTCGCGGACATGCTGACCGTGCCCGACAGCGGCGTGCTGCGGCACGATCTGGAGCTGTCGTCGGCGGTCATGCTCGCCGGCACGGCCCGCACGGACGGCGACCGCGTGGTCCCGGACGCGCGTATCACGGTGCTCGACGCGCACGGCAACGTGGCGGCGGTCGCCAGGACCGACAACGAGGGCAAGTACGTGGTCAGCGACCTGCCGGAGGGCGACTACACCGTCGTCGCCAGCGGGTACCCGCCGGTCACGAGCCAGGTCAACCTGCCGGGTGGGGAGGCTCTGCACGACGTCCGCCTCGGTTACGAGCAGGTGATCGACGAGTTCGGCGGCGAGCAGGCATGACGACGGGGTTGCACGCGCGGATCCAGACGGCCGAGGGCTGGGCGGTCGAGGGCACGGTGCTGACCGTGACCGACCTGACCGGCCAGCAGGTCGCCCGCGCGGTGTCGGACGCGAAGGGGGCGGTGGAGACCAACCCACTGCCCCCGGGCATCTACACCGCAGTGCTCACCGCGGCCGGGTACAACCCGGTGGCCCGCACGGCGCAGATCGGCTCGGACGGCACCGGCTCGCTCGGGGAGATCCCGCTGCAGCCGGTGGCCGGCTCGGTCGAGCTGCCGCCGGCGGGGCCGTGGACGATCGACCCGATGCACTCGACGGTCGTCGCCACGGCCCGGCATCTGGGCATCGCGAGCATCCGGGCCCGGTTCAGCGACGTCAGCGGCCGGATCGTGGTCGGCAGGCCGGTGGAGCGGTCGTTGGTGCAGGCCGAGATCAAGGCGGCCGGCCTCGACAGTGGCATCAAGATGCGCGACGACCACCTGCGTTCGCCGGATTTCCTGGACGTCGACGCGTTCCCGACGATCAGTTTCGAGAGCACCGGGCTGCGCCAGCGCGGCGCGGACAAGTGGGCCATGGCGGGTCACCTGACCCTGCACGGCGAGCGGCGCGAGGTCGAGCTGGACCTGACCTACGGTGGCTGGGGCCCGGACCCGTGGGGCGGCGTGCGCGCCGCGTTCCACGCCGAGACCCAGTTGCACCGGAACGACTTCGCGATCAACTACAACGCGATGGTCCGGGCCGGGGTCGCCGCGGTCGGTACCACGGTGAAGATCGAAATCGACATCGAGGCCATTCAGGGCGAGTCGCTGCCACAGATGTGAACACCCGTTCGAGGGTCCCTGAATTACTCCTGGAAGAAGCAATTACACCCTTCGGCTGACCGCGCTTCGCGTCGGCCACGTACCCTTTGGCGGGTGAGTATCGACTTCGCCGCCTCATCAGGCCTCGGTGTGAGCTGGCTGGACACCGCGGGTCCGGTGCTGGTCTGGGTTATCGTGCTCAGTTTCGTGTTCATGGAATGCGCACTGATCATCGGCCTGTTCCTGCCGGGTGACTCGCTGTTGTTCGCCGCCGGAGTGGTGCTCGCTTCGCACGGTGCGGACGCCAACGCGTGGTTGCTGTCGCTCGCCGCGCTGGTGGTCGCCGTGGTGGGCAACCAGGTCGGCTACTACATCGGCAGACACACCGGCACCAGGTTGATCGCCCGCCGGGGTGGGCGCGTGCTCAACCGCGCCAACCTCGAGCGGGCTCGGGAGTTCCTGGACCGCAAGGGTTTCTTCGCGATCGTCGCCGCGCGGTGGATCCCGTGGGTGCGCACGCTCGCCCCGCTCATCGCGGGCGCGGCGCGGATGGACCCGCGGCGGTTCCTGTTCGCGACCAGCCTCGGCGGTCTGCTGTGGGTGCCGACGCTGGTGCTGCTCGGCTACTACGGCGCCGGTCTGCTGGACGTCATCCCGTGGGTGAAGACGGTCCTGGTGTGGCTTTCGGTCGTGTTCTTCGTCGGCGGCACCGGGTACGGCATCGTGCGCTACCGCCAGGAGATGCGCCGCCCCGTCGACGACGACGGCCGCGAAGGCAACTCGGACTCGGAACTGCGCGAAGCCGCCTGACCGGTCAGGAATCGAGAAGCGGCCGCTATCGGTGCCGACCTAGCCTCGGTTTCAGCAGTCGGGCGAACCGCGCCGACGTGACATCGAGGAGCACCCCATGGCCGAGCAGCCCACCACCGTCCTGTACCCCGTCCGTGACCTGGCCAAGACGAAAGCCCTGTTCAAGGCCCTGCTCGGGGTCGAACCGGCGTCCGACGAGCCCTACTACGTCAGCTTCGAGGCTGGCGGGCGGCACATCGGGCTCGTGCCGAACGGGCACGACCAGGGCATGACCGGCCCGGTCCTCTACTGGCCGGTGGACGACATCAAGAGCACCATGCAGGCGCTCGTCGACGCGGGCGCCCAGATCCAGCAGGACATCAGGAACGTCGGCGGCAGCCGGATGGTCGCCACGGTGACCGACGCCGACGGCAACCCGGTCGGCCTGATGCAGGACTGACCCGCGGGCCGCGATCCGGGGTCCGCGGGTCAGGACTCCGGATCGGCCCAGACTTCGAGCTGGATCCCGTCCGGATCGCGGAACACCACGACCGCCGAGCCGGGCAGGGTGCGGGAGGCCTTCGCGGGGCTGTGCGTCACGCCGTACTCCGCCAGGCGGCTCTCCCACTCCTTCAGCTCCACGTACGAATCCACCGTGAACGCGACATGGTCGAGGCCCGCGCGCCGCTCGTCGAAGTCACCGAGCTCGGTGTCCGGATGCTGCACCAGCAGGACCGCGAACGTGTCGGTCCGCCCGCGCAGCACCACCTTCCGGATCCCGGTCTCCGCGTCCTCACGCCGGGCGACCTCCTTCAGGTCCAGCACGCGCTCGTACCACGGGACGCTGCGATCCACGTCCGTCACCGTGAGCGCGAGGTGATGCACGCCGGTCAGCGTGGACATACGGCAGCCGTCCTTTCCTGTACCCCACCGGCCAGGCTACCGACGCGCGCGAGCGGTAAACGCTTTCTCCAGAATCTGTGGACAACTCGGCGAATTGCCCACAGTCTGTGGACAACTCGCGGTGTCGTGTGTCAGATCGCGAAATTCGCCAGCGGCAGGTTCTCCACCACGAGATCCGCGCGCACCGCGCTCGGCAGGATCAGGTCCGCGTTCCGCTGGTCGCTGCCCAGGGCCCGCTGCTGCGCCTCGACGAGCGACCGGCCGTACCGGCGGTGCCGCGTGACCAGCCGTTCGATGCGGTCGCGCTCGTCGGGCGCGAGGAACCAGGCCTCATCGAGCAGGCCGCGCGCCGCGGCCCACGGTTCGCTGTCCAGCAACAGGTAGTTCCCCTCGGTGATCACGAGCGGCACGTCCGGCGGCACCGGCACGGCGCCCGCGATCGGTTCCTCGATCTCACGGCGGAATTCCGGCGCGTACACGGTTTCGCGCGCGGCGCTGATCCGGCTCAGCAGGTGCACGTACCCGTGCGCGTCGAACGTGTCCGGCGCGCCCTTGCGTTCGGCCCGGCCGAGCCGCCGCAGCTCCACCTGCGCGAGGTGGAACCCGTCCATCCCGACCACTGTCGCCCGGTTCCCGAGCGCGTCCGCCAGGTTCCAAGCGAGCGTGGTCTTGCCCGACGCCGGCGCCCCGGCAATGCCGAGCAGGGTCCGGCCGCCCCGCGCCACCAGCGTTTCCGCCCGCGCGAGCAGTTCGTCGAACGACGTCATCGCACTCCCATCTTCCGCACCCACGTCCGCGGGCCGGCGTACCGCACCCGCTCCGCGGCCACTTCGTTCGCATACCGGATCAGGTCCGGCAGCTCGAATTTCCCGACGCCGTAGGCGAGCGCGCCGTGCCAGACGTCGCCCGCGCCCAGGGTGTCCCGCGCCTCGACGGACGGCACCGGCACCTCGCCCGCGGCCGACGCCGTCCGCCAGCGCACCGGCGCCGGGCCCGCCGTCGTGATCACCACGGGCACCCCGCGGTCGAGCAGGTCCGGCCCCGGCGCGCGGAAATGCGCGGAGCAGGCGGCGATGTCGACCAGCGGCAGCAGCTCGTCGAGTACGGGCTTCCAGCTACCCGCGTCGAGCACGACCGGAATTTTCCGCGAGCGCGCCCAACGTGCGGTGCCCAGCGCCAGGTCCGGATGATGCCCGTCCACCAGGACCGCGCTCACGTCATCCGTTTCCCAGGGCGCGCCGACGACCGGGGGACTGACCGCCGCGTTGCGTGACACGACCGTGCGCTCGCCGTCGCGATCCCGCACCGCGACGGCACTCAACGCCGGTGAGTCCACAAAGGACGGTGCGATGTCGATGAAGTCCACGCCGCACGACGAAAGGTCCGCGCGGGCGAGGTCAGCCAGCGGATGTGAACCCAGCACCGTCAGCAACCGGGCCCGGCCCCCGAGCGCGGCGACCGTCGCCGCGGCATTGGTGGCGGGACCGCCCGCCGCCACGTCCACCGAAAGCGACTGCACCTTCTCGCCGGGCGCGGGTAGTTCCGCCACCCGCTGCACCACGTCGACCGTGCACAACCCGGCGAGCAGGACGGTCATGACTGGCCTGCCTCCCATCGCTGCTCGGACCCCGTTGTGCTGCCCGGACCGTAGAGATCTCTATGCTGATCTCGCAAGCGTTTGCGCAAACGCTTGCCGCACAGGGTCAAGGGAGTGACGGTGCCTCAGCAGAAAACGGCCAGGCCTACCCAGCGGGATATCGCGGAGCTGGCCGGGGTGTCGATCACGACCGTCTCGCACGTGGTGAACGGGACGCGCGCGGTGGCGCCGGAGACGAAAGCGGCGGTGCTCGCGGCGGTCGAGAAGACCGGCTACACCGGCGACGCGATCGCCCGTTCGCTGGTCACCGGCGGTACCCGCTCGATCGGCGTCGCGATCTCCCTGCTGGCCAACCCGTATTTCGCGGCGCTGATGCAGGCAGTTGAGCGCGAGGCCGCTTCGGCGGGGTACACGGTGTTGCTCGCTGACACCCACGACACGGTCGCCACTGAGCAGGACACCGTACGCACGCTTCGCTCGCGTCGCGTCGAAGGGCTGTTGCTGACGCCCGCGCCGGGCGACGGCCCGGTGATCAACGAGTTGGTGTCGCTGGGCGTCCCGGTGGTGCTGGTGGATCGGCTGACCACGCGCACGGATGTCGACCAGGTCGGCGCGGAGAACATCCAGTCGACGTCCGCGCTGACCGAGCACCTGGCCTCGCTGGGGCACCGGCGGATCGGGCTGGTCAGCGGTGCGCCGGGGTTGAGCACGAGCGAGGAGCGCACGCTCGGCTACCGGCTCGGGCTCGGCCGCGGCGGGTTGTCGTGGAGCCCGGAGCTCGTGGTGACGGGGCATTCGTCGAAGGACGGCGGCGCGGCCGCGTTGCGGGAGTTGATGGAGTTGTCGGAACCGCCGACCGGTCTCGTGGTCGCGAACGACGCGATGATGGTCGGCGTACTGCACGAGGCGCGTCGGCGAGGCCTGCGCGTCGGGCGGGAGTTCGCGGTCGCCGGTTACGACGACGCCGAATGGGCCGATCTCGTGGACCCGCCGCTGACCACGATGGCCCAGCCGACCGAGGAGATCGGCCGCCAGGCCGTGCGCCTGCTGCTGGCCCGGATCACGAACCCGGACCGCCCGGCCGAAACCGTCCGCCTCCCGCCCCACCTCATGCACCGCCACTCCTGCGGCTGCTGACCCCCCCGCACCACCGCCCACCTCCCCCTCGCCACGCCCACTCACCGCCGCCACGGGCCAACCCACCGCGCCCACGGGCCAACCCACCGACGCCACCGGCCAACACGCCGACGCCACCGGCCAACACGCCAACGCAGCCGGCAAACTCACCGACGCAGCGGGCAAACACGCCGGTGGGCGGGCGGCGCCCGGCGTGTTGGCCTGTGGTGCGCGCGTGTTGGCCGCTCGCGCGGGTGAGTTTGCTTGCTGCGCGGGCGAGTCGGACGCTCAGGATGTCGAGTTCGACATTCGCGACGTCGAGTTCGACGTTCGCGGCGCGCGGGGATCAGAGGGTGGCGGCGGCTTCGAGGAGCATCCAGGCGCCGAGCTGGACGGACAGGTCGCGGGAATCCTTGTCCGGCGCGGGTTTCGCCCAGTCCGAGCTGAACTGCGGGCCGCCGGGGGCGTCGGTCGCGCCCTCCCACGCGGCGCGCGCCGAGGTCAGCACGAGATCGCGGGCCGTGCCGGACTCGGGTGCGGGCAACCGGTTCGCCGCCAGCGCGAGATAGCGCGCCAGGATCCCCGCGAACAACCCACCGTCCCCGCCGCCTTGCCCGACCAGCACCCCACCAGGGGCGCAGTGTGCGGCAACCGCGCGCACCGTCCGCGCGGCAGCGTCCATTTCGGACAGTTCGAGGCAGGCGCCGAGGAAAACCCCTTGGCAGTAGGTGTAAATCAGCTTCACGAACTCGCCGCTGTCCACGCGCAGCCCGTCCCACACGAGGCCCGTCGACGGATCGATGAGCGTCGAATCCAGCCACGAGAACAGTTCCCGCGCGCGCTCGGTCTCGCCGACGCGGGCGTGCAGGATCGCGGCCGGCCCGTTGGACGGCGCGTTCTTGAACCGGTCGTTCTTGCCCCCGCCCGCCAGCCCACCACCACCCTCAACGGACACCCTTCGGGCGGCTTTCCTCCAATAAATCCCCCCGCCGCCCTCGGGCGTCCACGCGCCGCGCAACTCGGCGAGGATCGGCTCGACATCACGGCCCGCGCGCCGCATCGCGAGGCCGAGCCAGGCCATGTCGTCGTAGTACCGGTTGGTCCAGCCGAAGTTGCGCAACCGGACCGTCGCGATGAACCGGTCGATCCTCGCTTCCCGCGCGGCGGAAGGATCGCGCAGCTGGGCGTCGATCAGGCAGTCCAGCAGATGCGCCTGCCACCAGTAGTTCCAGCGCAGGTACAGCCGGTTGTTGACGCTCGGCGGCCAGCCACTGCGGCCCAGCAGCGTGCCGGGCAGCCCCCAGACCCGGCGCAGATGCCGGATCGTGATCGCGCGTTCCGCCGCCGCGGCCCACTCGCCGTACATCACCACGCCTCGGCAAGGTCCGCGTGCTGCCGGATCCACGCGTGCATCACGATCCCGGCCGCGACCCCGGCGTTGATCGAGCGGGTGGTGCCGAACTGCGCGATCGACACGACGAGCGCCGCCGACTCCTGCGCCTCGGCGGACAAACCCGGCCCTTCCTGCCCGAACAGGAGCACGCATTCCCGGGGCAGCCGCGCCGTTTCGACGGGCCGGGCGCCGGGGGTGTTGTCGACCGCGACGATCGCCAGCCCCCGCTCGCCCGCGAACCCCGCCAGCGCGGCGACATCCACGTGGTGTTCGAGATGCTGGTACCGGTCGGTCACCATCGCGCCGCGCCGGTTCCAGCGCCGCCGCCCGACGATGTGCACCGCCGCCGCCGCGAACGCGTTCGCCGTGCGGACCACCGTGCCGATGTTGTGGTCGTGCTGGAAGTTCTCGATGGCCACATGGAAAGGATGCCGCCGGCGGTCGACGTCCGCGACGATCGCCTCACGCCGCCAGTAGCGGTAGGCGTCGACGACGTTGCGGCGGTCGCCCTCGGCCAGCAGTTCCGGGTCGTAGCGGGGATCGGCCGGCCACTTGCCCGGCCACGGGCCCACCCCGACCTCTTCGCGCGCCGTCCACTCGGTCGGCCCCGTCTCGTCCAGCTCCACCCCGCGATTTTCGCTCAGGCCTGGCGCATGCGATGCGTCGGTGCGTGGTCGCGGTGCCGGTAGCGGATCCACGCGCCGACGTAGGAGAACACCACGATCGCGATCGCGACCACCCCGACCAGCGGCAACATCGACCGCGGGAACACCGTGCCGTAGATGTAGTACGCGTTGAACCCGCCGGGCAGCGGGCCGAGCCCCTGCTGGCTACGGAAGAAGTCTTCGAGCGCGGTCAGCGGGCAGGGGATGGGGAACACATTCACCGCAATGCCCCAGAACGCGAAGAAGATGTGCACGAAAATGCTCTTGGGCCACCGCCACGCGAGAAAGCCGCCGAGGCCGATATACAGCAAAGCGAGCACATGGATACCGACCGTGATGTCTGCCAGTACTCTCCACGCCGACACCTGTGACCTCCCCCTTTGACGGTCCCCTCACCTCCGAAGATACTCTCGGTTTCGCGGGAAATGGCAGGTCGAAGCGTGTGACGCGTGATCAACCACCCGCTTGGACACGCGAATGGAGTGCGGTGACCACTTTCCGTGCCGAATCGAATGCACCGTTCTGCCATGCGATCCAATAGCTGAGCCAGTCGCCCGCGAAATAGACGCGTCCCTGCGACTGGTTCAACAGCGCGTATTCACCTGTCGTGCGCGAGGGCCAGCCGACCCAGCCGGCCTCGAGGTACGGGGTGCGGTGCCAGGCGACGGAGAAACTGCTGGCCAGCTGGGCGCGGTACTTCTCGCCGTGGATCTTCACACCCTGGGCGACGGCGCGCTCGAGGCGCTGGTCCGGGGTCAGGGCGCCGTAGGTCCGCGCGTTCGTGCCGGTGTTGTAGTAGCCGACGATCGTGCCGCGCCTGCCGTGGAATCCGTACGACGGGTACCAGACATGCGTGAGGTCTAGGTCGGTCTCGGTGATCCCGCCGTAGATCCGGTCCTCGGCCTCCCACCAGCGGTTTCCGTACTCGAGCCCGATCTTGCCGACGGGCGTCAGGGTCGGTGTCCGGAGCGCTGCGGTCACGGCGTCGCCGAGGTTGGTGGGCACGCGCGCCATGATGTGCGGTGGCAGCGCGGCCACGCAGTAGTCCGCGGTGATGGTGCGCTCGCCGGTGCCGTCCCGGTAGGCCACCTCGACGCCGTTGGCGCGGTTCGTCACCCGCGTGACCTCGGCACCCAGGCGCACCTTTCGCGTGCCGATCGCGTGGTAGAGCGCCATCGGGATCGCGTCCATCCCGCCGACGGGCTGCATCATCGTGATCGCCTGGTCGTACTCGAACTCGAACGTGAAGGTCCGGCCCAGCCGCGCGGCGAGCACATCGGACAGCGAAGGCGGCGGCCCGAGGATCACGCCCGGGGTGTCGCCGGCGCCCGGTTCGACCGAGTAACCGCGGCGGCTGCTGCCGGTGTAGCCGAAACCGTCGGCTTTGCCGCCGATGTCACCGAAATCCTCGAGGAACGTGATGAGACGGTCCTTGTCGTCCGCGGTCAGTTCGGCGTTGAGGGCACCCTGGTCGATCGCCTTCGACAACAGCTCGGACACGTAGCCGTAGACGTCGGCCTTCGCGGTCCGGTACCGGACCGGCGGCTTGCCGTCGAAGTACAGCAAGGCGTTCGCGTTCTGGTTGAGGAACGGCTGCACCTCGACGCCGAGCTCGCGGCAGTAGTCGAGCGTGACGTGGGATTGCGGCAGCCGGGCCGGGCCGGCGTTGAGGTACTGACCGTCGCTGAACCGCGCGGTCTGCTTGTGGCCGTCGAGATCGGTCTCGGTGGTGCCGCCGCGGACGGTCCAGTTCCGCCCGCCGACCCGGTTCTTCGCTTCGAGGATCGTGCAGTCGTAGCCGGCCTTGCCGAGTTCGTAGGCGGTGGCGAGGCCGGCGATGCCGGCGCCGAGGATGACGACCTTCGTGTGGCCGCCACCCCGGGCCGGTGGCTGGTAGTCCGCGGCGGCGATCGCGGGCGCGGTGAGTCCCAGCGCCTGCATCGACTCGAACATCACCCCCGCGCCGCCGGCGATCCCGATCGACTTCAGCAAGCTTCGGCGCGTGATCATGTGCTTCAGCTTCCGGCGCGCCGCGGTTCGGCCGGATGACGCGAGGATGTCGAACGTGTTGGTAGCCCGCACGGTTTGTTTCCGGCCGCGGTAACAACTGATGATCAAGAAACCGGACGGCCGAACCGGTTGGTGCGCTCAGCCGAGCCCGAGATCGTCGGACGTCAGCAGGTACCGGTACGCCAGGCCTTCCTTCTCGATCGCTTCTCGCGCACCGGTGTCACGGTCGACGACGGTGGCGACGCCGACGACCGTCGCGCCGGCCTCGCGCAGCGCCTCGACGGCGGTGAGCACGCTCGCGCCCGTTGTGGACGTGTCGTCGACGGCCAGCACGCGCTGCCCGGACACCTCGATGCCCTCGATCCGGCGCTGCATCCCGTGCTGCTTGGTGGCTTTGCGGACGACGAACGCGTCGAGCACCATGCCCGCGGCCGCCGAGGAGTGCAGCATCGCGGTGGCGACCGGGTCGGCGCCGAGCGTCAGCCCGCCGACGGCGACGTAGCTCCAGTCGGTGGTGAGCTGCCGCATCAGGCTGCCGATGAGCGGGGCCGCCGCGTGGTGCAGCGTGGCCCGCCGCAGGTCGATGTAGTAGTCCGCTTCCTTGCCGGAGGAGAGCGTGACTTTGCCCTGTACCACGGCGAGATCCGTGACGAGTCGTGCCAGTTCGAGTTTCGCGTCTTGATCGATCGCCGGTTTCACCACGCCAGAGAGTCTTACACAGACCCCCGACAGGATTCGTCAGGTGCGGCCGCGTCCGCCGATGAGCCCGCTGATCCGCCGGACCAGCCCGCGCGGCACGAACTGCCCGAGCGAGACGATCGCCTTGTACTGCCTGCCGGGAACCGAGATGACCTTGCCGCGGCGCAGATCCGCGAGCCCGTCCGCGACGACGCGCTCGGCGTCGAGCCAGAACGGTTCCGGGAACGGGATCACGATGCCGGCGCGCTCGTGGAACTCGGTGTGCACGAACCCGGGGCACAGCGCGGTCATCCGCACGCCGCGCGGCAGCCCGGCCGCGATGCCTTCGGTGAACGCCGTGACCCAGCTTTTGCTTGCGGTGTAAGTGGAGCCGCGGCCGGAGAAGAACCCGGCGACGCTCGACACGTTGAGGATCTCGCCGGCGCCGCGTTCGATCATGGCGGGCAGCGCCGCGTGCGTCAGCCGCAGCACGGCGGTCACGTTGATGTCGAGCTGGCGCTGCAGGTCGTCGACCGGCGCCTCCCAGAACTCCTTCGCCAGCCCGATTCCGGCGTTGTTGACCAGCAGATCGACGGGCTCCTTCGCGAGCCTGTCCTCGACGACGGCACGGCCTTCGGCGGTGGACAGGTCCGCGGGCAGCGCCGTCGCGGTGATCCCGTGTTCGCGCGCCAGTTCCGCCGCGGTGGCCTGCAGCCGCGACTTGTCGCGGGCGACGAGCACGAGGTCGTAGCGCTCACGCGCGAGGTGCCGGGCGAACGCCGCACCGAGGCCCGACGAGGCACCGGTGACGAGCGCTGTGCTCACGCCTTCTCCTGCTGCTCCGGTGCCTGCCAGTGCCGCCCGCCGGGCGCGGCTTCCTCGTCAAAAGGGTCGACGATGTCGGCGATCTCGCCGAGATCGCGCAGCAACCGCTCGAGCCGGGACGGGCCCGCCTGCGGCGCCGCGCTGCCGAGCACCCACTCGCCCTCCAGCCACGCCACGCCGACGTCCCCGCCGAGCCCGTCGGCGGCGTCCACCAGCTCCTGAGTGATCAAGCGGCGTGCGGGCTCCGGGTTGTCGGCGAACGCGTAGCGCTGCCCGACCGGGCCGAGCAGCTCGGGCATGTCGGGACGCTGGAACGGCACGCTCGCGAGCCACAGCTCGACCAGCGCCGGGTGCACGCGGTTGCAGCGGACCGCGACCACGACGGCCGGGATCTGGCCGTTCGCCTCGATGTCGAACACGAACACCGGGCGCCGGCCGTCCGAGGTGAACGTCGAACCGGCGACGACGTTGACCGCCGCCTCCGCGCCGAAGTAGCCGATCGCGCCACCGGACCACTGTTTCGCGAGCCGCTCGTCCTCCTCGACGAACTGCCATCCGCGCAGGTCAGCCCACCGCATGCGCTCCCGGTTGCGGGACCCTTCTCTGGTCCGGTCGGCGGCGAGCAGCACTAGGCCCACCACCAAGGCGACGGCGGCGATGACGAACCAGACCCACGCTGGAATACCCACCCGCACAGGGTATCGTCACGGGCCGCTGAACCAAGATCAGCGGCCCGTGTCGATACCACTCGTTCGGGTTCAGGCCCTCGACACGGTCAGCGCGTTGCCGGCTTCGAGCTCCGGGATGTCGACCCGGACCGTGTCGCCGTCGCGGATCTCGCCGGCCAGCAGCTTCTTCGCCAGCTGGTCACCGATCGCCGACTGCACCAGCCGCCGCAGCGGCCGCGCGCCGTAGATCGGGTCGAAACCGTTGAGCGCCAACCATTCCCGGGCACCCGGCGTGACGTCCAGGGTGAGTCGCCGCTGCCCGAGACGGGCCGCGAGACGGTCGACCTGGATGTCCACAATGGAGGTCAGCTGCTCGGTGTCGAGCTGGTGGAACACCACGATGTCGTCCAGCCGGTTCAGGAACTCCGGCTTGAAGTGCCGCTGCACCGTGGAAAGCACCGCGTCCCGCCGCTGCCGCTCGTCGAGCGAAGCGTCCGCGAGGGCCTGCGAGCCCAGGTTCGACGTCAGCACCAGGATGGTGTTGCGGAAGTCGACCGTCCGGCCCTGGCCGTCGGTCAACCGCCCGTCGTCGAGGACCTGCAGCAACACGTCGAACACGTCCGCGTGCGCCTTCTCGACCTCGTCCAGCAGCACCACCGAGTACGGCCGGCGCCGGACGGCTTCGGTCAGCTGGCCGCCCTGGTCGTAGCCCACGTAGCCCGGGGGCGCCCCGACCAGCCGCGCGACACTGTGCTTCTCGGAGTACTCGCTCATGTCGATCCGGGTCATCGCCCGCTCGTCGTCGAACAGGAACTCCGCCAGCGCCTTCGCCAGCTCCGTCTTGCCGACACCGGTCGGGCCGAGGAACAGGAACGAACCCGTCGGACGGTCGGGATCGGCGACACCGGCCCGCGTGCGGCGAACCGCGTCGGACACGACCGTCACGGCTTCCTGCTGGCCGACGACGCGCTTGCCGAGCTCCTCCTCCATCCGCAGCAGCTTGCCGGTCTCGCCTTCCAGCAGCCGGCCGGCCGGGATCCCGGTCCACGCGCTCACGACGTCGGCGACGTCATCCGCGCCGACCTCTTCCTTGAGCATCACGTCCGCGCCGGAGGAACTGGCCGCGGTGTTCTGCTGCGCGCCCTCGAGTTCCTTTTCCAGCGCGGGAATCCGGCCATAGCGCAACTCCGCGGCACGGCCGAGATCGGCGTCGCGCTCGGCGCGATCGGCCTCGCCGCGCAACTGTTCCAGCTGCTCCTTGAGGTCGCGGACCTTCTCGATCGAGCCCTTCTCGTTCTGCCAGCGCGCGGTCAGCGCGGTCAGCGCCTCACGCTTCTCCGCCAGCTCCGCCCGCAGCGCGGCCAGCCGCTCCTTCGAGGCGATGTCCTCTTCCTTTTCGAGCGCCATCTCCTCGATCTCGAGGCGCCGCACCGCCCGCTCGACCTCGTCGATCTCGACGGGCCGCGAGTCGATCTCCATGCGCAGCCGGGACGCGGCCTCGTCGACCAGGTCGATCGCCTTGTCCGGCAGGAAGCGCGCGGTGATGTACCGGTCGGACAGGGTCGCGGCGGAAACCAGTGCGGCGTCGGTGATCCGGACACCGTGGTGCACCTCGTAGCGCTCCTTGAGCCCGCGCAGGATGCCGATCGTGTCCTCGACCGACGGCTCGCCGACCAGCACCTGCTGGAAACGCCGCTCCAGCGCGGCGTCCTTCTCGATGTGCTGGCGGTACTCGTCGAGCGTGGTCGCGCCGACCATCCGCAGCTCACCGCGGGCGAGCATCGGCTTGATCATGTTGCCGGCGTCCATCGCGCCCTCGCCGGTCGCACCCGCACCGACGATCGTGTGCAGCTCGTCGATGAACGTGATGACCTGGCCCGCCGAATCGGTGATCTCCTTGAGGACGGCCTTCAGCCGCTCCTCGAACTCACCGCGGTACTTCGCGCCGGCGACCATCGAACCGAGGTCGAGCGCGACAACTCGCTTGCCCCGCAAGGATTCCGGCACGTCGCCGGCGACGACCCGCTGCGCGAGACCCTCCACGATGGCGGTCTTGCCGACACCGGGCTCACCGATCAGCACCGGATTGTTCTTGGTACGCCGGGAAAGCACCTGCACGACGCGGCGGATCTCGTTGTCCCGCCCGATCACCGGGTCCAGCTCGCCCTTGCGCGCGCGCTCGGTGAGGTCGACGCCGTACTTCTCCAGCGCCTTGAAGGTGCCCTCCGGGTCGGGGCTGGTGATCCGCGCCGAACCGCGCACCTTGGTGAACGCCTCGCGCAGCGCGTCCGGGGTGGCGCCGTGCCGCTTCAGCAGGTCGGCGACCAGGCCGCCCTCCGCGGCGAGGCCGACCAGCAGGTGCTCGGTCGAGACGAACTCGTCGCCCATCTCGGTCGCGAGCTTCTGCGCGTGCGTCAGCGCCTTCAGCGCCGGGGTGTCGAACTGCGGGGTGGACACCGTCGCGCCGGTGGCCGAGGGCAGCCCGTTGGTGATCGGCCCGAGTTCCGTGCTCACCTGCGCCGGATCGGCGCCGACCGCGGTCAGCAGCGGGCCGGCGATTCCGTCGCTCTGCGCGAGCAGCGCGCCCAGCAGGTGCGCCGGTGCGATGCTCGGGTTGCCCGCCACGGTCGCCGCCTGCGCCGCCGACGAGATCGCCTGCTGGGTCTTCGTCGTCGGGTTGAAAGCGTCCATCCCACACTCCATGTCGAACGTCAGTCCTGGAGACAGCCTCCCGCATGGGCCATCGACAAGCACAACGTCAGAAAAGTTGAGTGTGTTCCGCTCAAGTATGAGTTAGCCGAAGGTGCGGCGCATGGCGTCGTTCATCGACTCCAGACGATCGGTCAGCGCGGTGACCTCTTCCTCGGTCCAGTCGTTCAGCGCGGCGCGAACGAACTCGAGGTGCTTCGCGCGCCAGCGCTTCAGTTCGGCCAGGCCCCGCTCCGACACGCTGACCAGCGCGGCGCGGCCGTCCTCGGGTGCGGGCCGGCGCTCGACGAACCCCGCGGCGGCCAGCTGTGCGATCTGCCGGCTGATCACCGAGACGTCGACCATCTTGCGCTTGGCCAGTTCCGACGGGCGGGACTCGCCGTTCATCGCGAGATCACCCAATAGCATGGCGGCAGCGGGATGCAGACCCGGGTCGCTGCGCTGCACGGAGGCGGTGACCCATGCCTGCATCAGCTGACCCGCGGTGCGTAGCTGCTGCAGGAGCTCGATCCCGGCGTCTTCGCTCAGGGTCATGGGGATGCCTCCTGATTGGTTGTTCCAAACAACTATACGCACGGTAATTGCCTGGAACAATGATCAGGCGCGTGAAACGGACCACTCGATGTCGCCCGCAGTTACCACCCGGACGGAGCAACTATAGGCGCAACTCGCCCTGAAGCCGTTACTCTGCGATCGAATCTCGTCCCACTCACGGGATTACGCTTGACCGAATGGGGTGGAATATTCGTGATCATTTCACCCAGTAACGACCGCTGTGGCCTGGTCCTGCCTTCCGGGGCCTTGCTATTGCGCGTTCGTGAATAATCGAGCGCGAGCATGAACGCGCACCCCGGAGCACCCCGAGACCGATGACCGCCGAACCCGTCAGCCCGCTACCCCGGTCCGTCCACCGGGAGGCGCCGCCCGCCGTCACGGCGATGGTGCGGCTCATCCAGGATTCCTGGGTGAAGGCGGAGCCGTACTTACCGGAAGTGACGCAGTTCTTCTACGGGATGCTCTTCACGCTCGCCCCCGCGACCCGCGATTTCTTCCCGATCAACATGGAAGTGCAGCGCAACCGGATGGTGCGGGCGCTGGTGCACGTCGTGCAGATGGTGGACCAGCCCGACGACCTGGTGCCGTTCCTGCGTCAGCTCGGGCGCGACCACCGCAAGTTCGGCGTGGTCCCCAAGCACTACGAGGCGATCGGCACCGCGCTGCTCGCCGCGATGCGGACGCAGCTCGGCCCGGACTGGACGCCGGAGGTCGAGCGCGCCTGGGCGGAGGCGTTCACCATCATCGCCCGCCAGATGCAGGAGGCCGCGGCCGCCGACACCAACCCGGCCAGCTGGTCGGCGATCGTCACCGAGCACCGGCGGCTGTCCTGGGACCTCGCGATGGTGCGCGTCGAACCCGAGCAGGCGATCCCGTACCGCGCCGGGCAGTACCTGAGCGTCGAGGTGCCGCAGCGGCCCCGGCTGTGGCGGTACCTGTCGCCGGCCAACGCGCCCCGCGACGACGGGTCGCTGGAGTTCCACATCCGCGCCGTCGACGGCGGCTGGGTCTCGCGCGCGATCGTCAGCCACACCCAGAAGGGCGACGTGTGGCGGTTCGGCCCGCCGCTGGGACGGCTGTACGTCGACCGCGAGTGCGGGCGGGACGTGCTGATGGTCGCCGGCGGCACGGGGATCGCGCCGCTGCAGGCGATGCTCGACGATCTGGGCCAGTGGGGCGAAAACCCGAAGGTCCGGCTGTTCTACGGCGGCCGCACGCGGGACGATCTGTACGCGCTCGAAGGCCTGCGGATGATGGCCTCGTGCAACCCGTGGCTGACGGTCACGCCGGTGATCGAGGGCGGGTCCGGACTGTCCGGTTGCGAGCAGGGCACGCTCGCGGACGTGGTCACCCGCCACGGCGCCTGGCCCGGTCAGGACGTGCTGGTTTCGGGCTCGCCCGGGATGATCCGGGCGACGGTGTCCCGGATGCTCGTCGCGGGTACCGCGCTCGATCAGATCAGGTACGACCCCTTCACCATTGATTGATTTAGGGTGGGCGCCATGGACATCCCCGTGGCGGACGGCACCATTCGCGGTTACCTGGCCGAGCCTCAGCAGGAGGTCTCCGGCGCGCCACCATGGCCCGGCGTCGTGGTGATCCACGACGCGGTCGGGCTGACCGAGGACGCGCGCAACATCACCAACCGGTTCGCCACGGCCGGATATCTCGCGCTGGCACCGGATCTGTACTCACGCGGCGGTCTCCTGCGGTGTGTGAAGACGGTGTTCCGCGAGCTGACGGCAGCGCAGGGCCAGGCCTTCGAAGACATCTCCGCCGCGCGGCAACTGCTCTCCGAACGGCCGGATTGCAGCGGGAAGGTCGGCGTGGTCGGCTTCTGCATGGGCGGCGGCTTCGCGATCGTCGCCGCGACGCAGGGCTTCGACGCTTCGGCGCCGTACTACGGTGGACTGCCGACGGATCTGTCCATTTTGGACGAAGCCTGCCCGATCGTGGCGAGCTTCGGCAAGCGGGACCCGAGCCTGAAGGGCACCGCGGCCAAACTGGAGCAGGAGCTGACCGATCGCGGGATTCCGCACGACGTCAAGGAATACCCGGACGCCGGGCACAGCTTCGCGAACCAGTTCCCGATCGGCCCGCTGAACATCCTGGCCCGCTACGCGGGCTTCGGCTACCACCGCGAGTCCAGCGAGGACGCCTGGCGCCGCGTCCTCGCCTTCTTCGCGCAGCATTTGCGCTAACCGCCGAGGCGCCGGAAACTCCGGCGCGTCGCTATTTCCGCCTGGGCTTCCACACCACCAACGACGTCTCCTGCCGGATGGGCACGAGGTCCTTCCGGTACGAGGCGTGCACCGCCGCCGCGGCTTGCTCGGCCGCGGCGTAGGCGACCGCCAGTTCCTCGGTGAGTTCGGTGATTCGCGCCCGCAGCGCATCGACCTGGTTCTCCAGGTCGATGATCCGCTTGATCCCGGCCAGGTTCACGCCCGACTCCTGGGACAGCCGCTGCACCTCGCGCAGCAGCGCGATGTCCCGCATGGAGTATCGCCGCCCGCCGCCCGCGGTGCGGCCCGGCGAGACCAGGCCCTGCCGGTCGTACGTGCGCAGCGTCTGCGCGTGCAGCCCGGACAGCTGCGCGGCCACCGAGATCACGAAGACCGGCGTGTCCTCGTCCGCACCATGGGGCAAGCCACCGAAAGCCATCACCGCTCCTTGAGCATCTCCGTGATCTCCGGCCTGGGATCATGCTTGGCCGACGCCTCCGCGAACGCTTCGAGCGCCTCCTTCTCCGAACCGTCCAGTTTGGACGGAACGGCGACCTGCAGGGTCACCAGGAGGTCACCCGTCGACCCGTCCCGCTTGGCGATGCCCTTGCCGCGCACGCGCAGCACCCGGCCGTTGTTCGTGGCCGGCGGCACCTTCACCGACACCCTGCCCTCCAGCGTGGGCACCGTGATCGTGGCACCCAGCGTCAGCTCGGCGAAACTCACCGGCACGGTGATCGTCAGATCGTTACCCGACCGGCCGAACACCTTGTGCGGGTTGACATGCACCCGGACATAGAGGTCACCGGCCGCGGCTCCGCCCCGGCCCGGCTCGCCCTGTCCGGCCAGCCTGATCCGCTGGTTGTCGTCGACCCCGGCGGGCACCCGCACGGTCAGCGTCCTGGTCTGGGTGCTGATGCCCTCGCCGTGGCATTCGGGGCACGGGTCGTCGATGATCTTGCCGCGGCCCCGGCACTCCCGGCACGGCTCGGAGAACGCGAACGCCCCCTGGCTGCGGCTGACCAGGCCCGAACCCTGGCAGACCGGGCAGGTCCGCGGGCTCGTGCCGGGCTTGGCGCCGTTGCCACCACACGTCTTGCAGGTCGCCGGGCTCGACAGCCGCAGCGGCAGGGTCGCGCCCTTGACCGCCTCGGCGAAGTCGATCCGGACATCGGTCTCGACGTCCGCGCCCCGCTGGGCGCGGGTGCTCGTCGTCGCACCGGCGGCACCACCGCGGCGGCCGAACAGGCCGCCCAGGATGTCACCGAGCCCACCGAAACCGCCCGCGTTACCGGCGGCGCCCTGGCCGAACAGGTCGTTCACGTCGAACGTGCCCGAGCCGCCACCGCCGGGGAAGTTGAAACCGCCCGCCCCCGCACCGGCGCCGAACAGCTGCCGCGCCTCGTCGTACTCCTTGCGCTTGGCCGGATCCGACAACACGCCGTACGCCTCGGAGACGGACTTGAACTTCGTCTCGGCTTCGGTGTTGCCGGGGTTCGCGTCCGGGTGGTTCTCCCTGGCCAGCTTCCGGTAGGACTTCTTGATCTCGTCCTGGGACGCCTCGGAGGAGACGCCCAGTTCGCGGTAGAAGTCCTTGCCGATCCACTCCCGTGCACTCACCGGACGTCTCCTCCCCTCTGCGTTGAATTAGTGATCGTTCTCATCTGGGAATTGCTCCACCGGCAGCTCACCTTCGACCGGCTGGTCGACCAGCGCGGCCGCGGCCGGCTCGTGATCGGTGACCCCGACCAGCGCGGCCCGCAGGGCGCGGTCGCCGAACCGGTAGCCGCGGCGCAGGACCGTGGTCACCGTCGGGCCCGCGACGTCGGGCGAGGTGCTGTGCTGCACCGCCTCGTGCACGCTCGGGTCGAAGGGCTCGCCCTCCGTGCCGAACGGCTCGAGGCCCGCCCGCTGCAGGCCGGCGACGAGCTTGTCCGCCACCGACTTGAACGCGCCGGTGAGATCGCCGTGCTGTTCGGCCCGCTCGAGGTCGTCCAGCAGCGGCAACAGGTCGCTCACCACGGTGGCCTTCGCCCCGAGGACCACGGCCTCGCGGTCACGGTCGACCCGCTTGCGGTAGTTGGCGTACTCCGCCTGGAGCCGCTGCAGGTCCGCGGTGCGCTCGGCGAGCTGCTTCTCGATGTCCGACTCGACGCCGACAGCATCGTCCACAATGGACTCGCCGAGCGAAGGCCCGCCGGCCTCCTCAGGGGCCGGCTCCGGCTCCGGCTGGCGTGCCTGACCGGTCTCGGGGTCGATCTTGCGACGATCCCGCACCACCACCGGTTCTGGCACCTCCCGCTCCTGCTCTTCGGTGTCCCGGAAGTGCTTCCCAGTCACTTCTTCTCGTCCTCGTCCACGATCTCGGCGTCGACCACGTCATCCTGCGGCTTGGCGGAGGAGGTACCGCCGTCGCCACCCGTGGCACCGGTGTCACCGGCGCTGGACTGCTGCGCGTTGGCGTACAGCGCCGTGCCCAGCTCCTGCGAAGCCGTGTTCAGCTTCTCGATCGTTTCCTTGATCTTGGCCGTGTCGGTGCCCTTCAGCGCCTCGTTGGCCTCGTCGATCGCGGTCTTGACCTTGCCCTTGATGTCCTCGGGCAGCTTCTCGTCGTTGTCCTTGACGAACTTCTCGGTCTGGTAGACCAGCGTCTCCGCCTGGTTGCGGGTCTCCGCCTCCTCGCGGCGGTTGCGGTCCTCCTCGGCGTGCGCCTCGGCGTCCTTGACCATCCGCTCGATGTCGTCCTTCGGCAGCGCGGAGCCACCGGTGATGGTCATCGACTGTTCCTTGTTGGTGCCCAGGTCCTTCGCGGTCACGTGCACGATGCCGTTGGCGTCGATGTCGAAGGTGACCTCGATCTGCGGCACGCCACGCGGGGCCGGCGGCAGCCCGGTCAGTTCGAACATGCCGAGCTTCTTGTTGTGCGCCGCGATCTCGCGCTCGCCCTGGAACACCTGGATCTGCACCGACGGCTGGTTGTCGTCCGCCGTGGAGAAGATCTCCGACCGCTTGGTGGGGATGGTCGTGTTGCGCTCGATGAGCTTGGTGAACACGCCGCCCTTGGTCTCGATGCCCAGCGACAGCGGGGTCACGTCGAGCAGCAGGACGTCCTTGACCTCGCCCTTGAGCACGCCGGCCTGCAGCGCCGCGCCGACCGCGACGACCTCGTCCGGGTTCACGCCCTTGTTCGGCTCCTTGCCGCCGGTCAGCTCCTTGACCAGGTCGGACACCGCGGGCATCCGGGTGGAACCGCCGACGAGCACGACGTGGTCGATGTCGCCGACCGAAATGCTCGCGTCGCGGATGACGTTGTTGAACGGCTGCCGGGTGCGGTCGAGCAGGTCCGAGGTGATGCGCTGGAACTCCGCGCGGGACAGGGTCTCGTCCAGGAACAGCGGGTTCTTGTCCCCGTCGACCGTGATGTAGGGCAGGTTGATGCTGGCCGAGTTCGAGCTGGACAGCTCGATCTTCGCCTTCTCCGCCGCCTCGCGGATACGCTGCAGCGCCATCCGGTCCTTGGTCAGGTCGATGCCGTGCGAGGCCTTGAACTTGTCGACCAGCCAGGTGACGATGCGCTCGTCCCAGTCGTCACCACCGAGGTGGTTGTCACCGCTGGTGGCGCGCACCTCGACGACGCCTTCGCCGATCTCCAGCAGCGAGACGTCGAAGGTGCCACCACCGAGGTCGAAGACCAGGATGGTCTGCTCCTTCTCGCCCTTGTCCAGGCCGTAGGCCAGGGCCGCCGCGGTGGGCTCGTTGACGATGCGGAGCACGTTCAGGCCCGCGATCTGGCCGGCCTCCTTGGTGGCCTGCCGCTGCGCGTCCTCGAAGTACGCGGGGACGGTGATCACCGCGTCGGTGATCTCCTCGCCGAGGTAGGCCTCCGCGTCGCGCTTGAGCTTCATCAGCACGCGGGCGCTGATCTCCTGCGACGTGTAGGTCTTGCCGTCGACCTCGGTCTTCCAGTCCGTGCCGATGTGCCGCTTGACCGACCGGATCGTCCGGTCCACGTTGGTCACGGCCTGGTTCTTGGCAGGCTGCCCGGTCAGCACTTCGCCGTTCTTGGCGAAGGCGACGATGGACGGGGTGGTCCGGGAGCCTTCGGAGTTGGCGATGACCGTCGGCTCGCCGCCCTCAAGGACGGCTACGACCGAGTTGGTCGTGCCGAGGTCGATGCCGACCGCTCGCGCCATGGTGGTTCTCCTCCTGTGCTGTATGCTGCCTGAGCTGCGGTGTCACGCCCGCCTTGAGCGGGCCCCGCGCAAGTTCTATCTCGCCGGACCGCTCCCGTCAAACCAGACTTGAGCCGGGGGCGCTCAACCTTTCTCCCGCTGCAACGACTGGCTTCGCGACGTTGTTCCCGGCTCGCCGTGCTAACTGCGCCGCACGGTGATGTCGCCGCTGGTGGCCTGGAGATCCAGCACGTACGGCCCGGCCGGGTCGGTCGCGATCTCGATGTTCCGGTCGCCGGAGGTGGTCCGCGCGTCGACCCGGTAGTGGTTGTCCGGTACCCGCAGGTCGACGTCCCCGCTGGTCGCCTCCGCGCTCACGTCCTGCGGCCCGGCGAGGCGGACGGAGATGTCGCCGGAGGTCGAGTGGGCCTTCACCGGACCGGTGGCGTCGTTCACGTCGATCTGGCCGGACGTGCTGCTCACGTCGGCGCTGACGCCCTGAAGTTCGATGTCACCGGAGGTGGCGTTGCCGCTGACGGTCGTCCCGCGCGGGACCACGATCTCGTAGTCCACGGAGCAGTTCGCGCCGCAGTCGGTGAGCACGAGCTGGCCGCCGTCCATCCGGTAGGTCTGGCCGGGCCGGGAGCCGGAGTACCGGAAGCGTTCGTGCACCGAGGTCGAGGTCACATCGCGGGCGCTGATCCGGACGTCCCCGGACTGGGTGTCCAGCCGGACGCTCTGCACGCGCTGCACCACCTGGGTCTGCGCGTCGGCGTGCTGGGGCCACCACCAGCCGACCGCGACGGCGACGCCAGCGCCGATGAGGACGATTCCCCCGATCGCCAGTGCCGGTCTGCCCATTGCGTCCTCCCCAGTCAGCTTTTCTGTGCACCAGACGCTAAGACCGGGCAGGACCCGGGGACATCAGGGAACGCCCCCGGTTCGACCCTGGGGTGTCCCCTACTTACGCTGCAGGCCTGATCTTGTTCGCGGACAAGGAGGACCGATGGCTCAGGCACCGAACCCCTACGACTTTCTGCCCCAGGTTTCCAGTTTCACCGTCACCAGTTCCGACGTGACCGACGGCGCGACGCTCGCCGCCCCGCAGACCAGCGGGATGTTCGGCGTGCCCGGCGGTGAGGACCGTTCGCCGCAGCTGTCCTGGGCGGGTTTCCCGGCGGAGACGAAGAGCTTCGCCGTGACCTGCTACGACCCGGACGCCCCCACCGTGAGCGGTTTCTGGCACTGGGCGGTGTTCAACATCCCGGTGTCGGTGACGGAGCTGCCGTCCGGTGCGGGCAACCCGGACGGCGAAGGCCTGCCGGCGGGCGCGGTGACGTTGAAGAACGACGGCGGTGTGCGGCAGTACCTGGGCGCGGCCCCGCCGGCCGGGCACGGGCCGCACCGGTACTACTTCGTGGTGCACGCGCTGGACGTGGAGACGCTCGACATCCCGGGCGAGGCGAGCCCGGCGTTCCTCGGCTTCAACCTGTTCAGCCACACCCTCGGCCGCGCGAGCATCGTGCCGGTCTTCGAAAGCTAAGTTCTGTTTCATAAGCGGCGGAGCCGCTTGCTGTGGGCCGTCAGCTCGCACCGCCGCGGGTTCTGAGGTGGTTCCTGGCGAGGACAGCTCCGACGTGGTGAATTGGCATTCATGAGGAGGAGATCCCGGAGCCAGGGGCCGCCTCAGGTTCCGCCACCCGCACCGCCACGCAGGCCACTTCCCAGCATCCCTACCACTGGTAGGGCAGGAACTTCCCGTCCAGGGTCACCACGACGCGGTCGCCGGCGGGATCGGGAACGCGCTCGACGTCCATCCGGAAGTTGATCGCGCTCATGATCCCGTCGCCGAACTGCTCGTGGATGAGTTCCTTGATGGTCGGCCCGTAGACCTGCAGGACCTCGTAGAACCGGTAGATGGTCGGATCGGTCGGCACCGCTGATTCCAGTGCGCCGCGGGTCGGCTGCAGGCGCAGCGCGAGTTCCACGTCCGCGGGCAGTTCGAGGATCTCCGCGGCCTTCTCGGCCTGTGCCTTGCTCATCGGGTGCTGGCCGAGCAGGGCCGCAGTGGTCCAGACCAGTGGGGCGCCGAGCGCTTCGGCGAGATCGGCCCAGCTCAGCCCCAGTCGCACCTTGGCGGCGAGCACGGCGTCGGCAGCGTCCTTCTTCGTCGTCATGCCCTCTGATCTTGCCGTGTTCGCCGGCCAAGCCACCAGAGCGAAAATGGTTGGCCGGGCACGAGGTGCCGCCGGTAGCTTTCGGCACGTGCTGCCTGTGGATTTCACCGCGGAGACCTCGTCGAACGGTGTCGTCGAACGCGATTTCGTCGTGGGCGAGGTCCCCGGCGTGCTCTGGTCACCCGCGTCCGGTTCCGAGCGCGCGCCGCTGGTGCTGATGGGGCACGGCGGCGGCCAGCACAAGAAGACACCGGCGCTGGCCGCCCGGGCCCGTGACGCGGTGACCACCTGGGGTTTCACCGTGGTCGCCATCGACGCACCCGGACACGGCGACCGCCCGCGCACCGCGGAGGACGAGCAGATCCGCGCCGGCCTCCGGCAGGCAATGGAGGCGGGCGACGCCGGGCGAGTCAAGTCGATCAGCGTCGCCTACGGCATCGCACTGGCCGAGCGCGCCGTGCCCGAATGGCAGGCGACCCTCGACGCCCTGCGGGAACTCCCCGAGATCGGCACCGAAGCGCCGATCGGCTACGGCGGTGGCATCACGCTGGGCACCGCGATCGGGATACCGCTGACGGCGATCGAGCCCAGGATCAGCGCCGCCATCTTCGGCGGCGGGTTCGTCGTCCACGACGGACTGATCGAGGCGGCGCGACGGATCACCGTCCCGGTCCAGTTCCTGCTCCCGTGGGACGACGAGCACGTCGAGCGGCAATCCGCACTCGCCCTGTTCGACGCGTTCGCCTCGGCGGAGAAGACGTTGCACGCCAACCCGGGCGATCATCGCAGCGTGCGCTGGTCCGGGCTGGACAAGGAGTTCCTGGCCCGCCACCTCAATGCGGCCGGAGCAGGTACTCCACCACCGGCTTGAGTTCCTCCGCGGTCGGCGGCTCGTCGTCGATGAGCCCCTGGATCAGCAGCCCGTCGATACCGGCCAGAAACGCCCGCAGGGCAACGAGATCGTCCGGCCGGACCATCGACGTGAGCACGTCGAGCCATCGTCGCGCGGCGGGCCGCAGCTCGGGGCGGCGGGCGGCGAGCAGGTACAGCTCGTACTCGGCCATCGTGCGCCCACGGCGCGGGCCGAGCGCTTCCGCGAGCAGACCGGCCACCTCCGTCGCCCCGAGGCTGCCGTGCGAGCGAGCGCTGTCGATGGTCCAGTACACCTCGGTCGCCATGTCCTTCGCGCACGAGATGAGCGTCGCGATCAGCAGTTCGTCGAGGTTCGCGAAGTGGTACGTCGTCGAGGTCGTGGGCACGCCGGCTTCCGCCGCGACGGTCCGGTGCGTCACGCCGGCGACCCCGTCCCGCTCGATCACTCGCAGGGTCGCCTCGATGAGGTCCTGTCGCCGCCGCTCACCGCGCGCCTTGCGGCCGTCCCGCTGGGCCTTCATTTCGCCGCCCCCAGTTCCAGCAGCACCACACCGCCGATGACCAGCACGAGCCCGCCGACCATGGTGAGGTTCAGGTGCTCGCCGAGGAACACCACCCCGATCAGCGCGACCAGGGCAACGCCCGCGGCCGCCCAGATGGCGTACACGACGCCGACCGGCAGCCCCATCTTCAGGATCAGGGCCATCAGGGCGAACGCCACGCCGTAGCCGGCGACCACGAGTAGCGACGGCACCAGCTTCGAGAAGCCGTCCGAGAGCTTCAACGAGACCGTGCCGGTCACTTCGGCCGCGATGGCCACGGCGAGCAGCAGATAGGCGATCACACGGCCAAACTACCTGAACGATCGTCCCGCTTTCTAGGGAGTTGTACGCCACATCAATTGGTTACTCACTGGTACCAGCCGTTAGTCTCCCGTCTACCACCACATACGGACGAAAGGGCCCGATCATGGGTGCTCTGCAGATCACGCTCGGCGTGGTCGGCGTCGCCATCAGCATCGTCGCTTGGATCGTGTTCGTCGCCGGCGTGTGGCGCATGGTGCGGATCATTCGCCTCGGCCAGCCGGACGCGACCCGCAACGGCCCTTTCCGGTCGCGCCTCGGCACGCTGATCAAGGAGTTCGCCGCGCACACGCGGATGAACAAGTTCCGGCACGTCGGCCCCTGGCACTGGATGGTGATGTGGGGCTTCCTGATCGGCTCGCTCGCCTGGTTCGAGGCCTACGGCGAGACGTTCGACCCGCACTTCCACTGGCCGATCATCGGCGCGTGGGAACCATGGCTGCTGCTCACCGAACTGCTCGGCCTCGGCACCGTGGTCGGCGGCATCGCGCTCGTGATCATCCGCCAGCTCAACCACCCGCGCCGCGCCGACCGGCAGTCCCGCTTCGCGGGGTCGAACTTCAAGCAGGCGTACTTCGTCGAGACCGTGGTGATCGTCGAGGGCCTGGGCATCCTCGGCGTGAAGGCGTTCAAGATCGCCTCCGGGGTCGAGGACCCGGCACTGTGGAGCAGCTTCGTCACCAAGCCGCTCGGTGAGATCCTTCCCGCGAGCACCGCCGCGGTCACCATCACCGCGCTGGTCAAGCTGCTGTCGGGGATGATCTGGCTGCTCATCGTCGGCCGCTCGCTGACGATGGGCGTGGCCTGGCACCGGTTCAGCGCGTTCTTCAACATCTACTTCAAACGCGAGGCCGACGGCGGGGTCGCGCTCGGCGCGCTCAAGCCGATGATGAGCGCGGGCAAGCCGCTCGACTTCGAGGAGGCCGACCCGGAGAAGGACGTCTTCGGCGCCGGCAAGATCGAGGACTTCAGCTGGAAGGGCTGGCTGGACTTCACCACCTGCACCGAATGCGGTCGCTGCCAGTCGCAGTGCCCGGCCTGGAACACCGGAAAACCGTTGTCCCCCAAGCTGGTCATCACGCAGCTGCGCGACCACGCCTACGCGAAGGCGCCCTACCTGCTCGCGGGCGGCAAGAAGGACATGGCGGGCGAGGAGGTCGGCCTCACCGGGGACAACCCGTACGCCGGCATCGACGTGCTCGCCATCGCCGAAGCCGACCGCGCGCTGATCGGCGACGACGGCGGCGTGCTCGACCCGGACGTGCTGTGGTCGTGCACCACCTGCGGCGCCTGCGTCGAGCAGTGCCCGGTGGACATCGAGCACGTCGACCACATCGTCGACATGCGCCGCTACCAGGTGATGATCGAGTCGAACTTCCCGAGCGAGCTGAACGGGATGTTCAAGAACCTGGAGAACAAGGGCAACCCGTGGGGGCAGAACGCCAAGGACCGGCTCGCCTGGGCCGACGACCTCGACTTCGAGGTGCCGGTGTTCGGTGAAGACTCTGCCGAGCTGCCTGCCGATACTGAGTACCTGTTCTGGGTGGGCTGCGCCGGCGCGTTCGAGGACCGGGCGAAGAAGACCACCCGCGCGGTCGCGGAGCTGCTGCACCTCGCGGACGTCAAGTACACCGTGCTCGGCCCGGAGGAGAGCTGCACCGGTGACCCGGCGCGGCGCGCCGGCAACGAGTTCCTGTTCCAGATGCTCGCGCAGCAGAACGTCGAGGTGCTCAACTCGGTGTTCGAAGACCGCCCGGCCGGCGCGCGCAAGATCGTCGTGACCTGTGCGCACTGCTTCAACACGATCGCCAACGAGTACCCGGAGCTGGGCGGCCAGTACGAGGTCGTGCACCACACACAGCTGCTGAACCGGCTGGTGCGGGAGAAGCGGCTGGTGCCGGTGGCGCCGATCGCGGACGACGTGACCTACCACGACCCGTGCTATCTGGGCCGCCACAACAAGATCTACGAGGCGCCGCGTGAGCTGGTCGGCGCGTCCGGCGCGCAGTTCCGCGAGATGCCGCGGCACGGCGACCGGTCGATGTGCTGTGGCGCCGGTGGGGCGCGGATGTGGATGGAAGAGAAGATCGGCAAGCGGATCAACCTCGAGCGCGTCGATGAGGCGCTCGGCACAGCGCCGTCGAAGATCGCGACCGGCTGCCCGTTCTGCCGCGTGATGCTCACCGACGGCGTCACCGCGCGCCAGAACGATGGCCTGGCGAACGAGAAGGTCGAGGTCGTGGACGTTTCGCAGCTGCTGCTCGACGCGGTCAAGCGGGAGCCGCAGCCGGTGCCGGCGCCCGCTGTGGAGCCGCTCCCGGCCGCCGAGGCGGATCCGCTGGAAATCGATTAATCGCGCGCACCCCCCGAACGGGGGTCGACAGCCACGTTATTCTTGACTTCCTCGCAGCCAGCGTTGTCGGCGAGACAATGTGACCTGCGCGAACGGGGCTGACATGGGCACGACCGCCGACGGCGATCCGGCTGACAAGCCGCCTGCCGCGCGTGCTGGTGCCCGCTTCCCGTCGGCGAAACAACTGGAACGGTTCGCCGGCGAAGCCCCCGTCGAGTCCACGGAATCGCGGCGGTCGCGCCCGTCGGGTGCGCGGTTTCCGACGGAGCGGCAGCTCGAACGGTTCGACGAACCCGAGGTGGTCGGCACCGTCGAACCGGAGCCCGACCCGGAGCCGGGCTGGCCCGAGCGCGAGCCCGCGCCCCCGGTGCCGCCGGTGCCCCGGTTCGGTGACGACATCCCGACCGAGGACGCGGTCGGCCCACGGGTCCGCCCCTATGTACTGACCAAGGGACGCACCCAGGCCACCCACGAACTCGCGCTGGAGACGATGGTCAACGTGCGTGCCGACGCGCGCTGGACCGGCAGCGCGCTGAACAGCGAGTACCAGCCGGTGCGCGCGTTGTGCGCCCGGCCGTTGTCGGTCGCGGAGGTCGCGGCCAACCTGTCGATCCCGCTCGGCGTGGCCCGGGTTCTGTTGTCCGATATGGCGGAATTGGGGTTGCTGCACATTCACGGCACCGAGCGAACCGCCGAAGGGCGCCCGCAGATGGCGCTGATGCGCCGGGTGCTGGCAGGGCTGCAGCGCCTTTAAGATCGGCCGGTGAGCGAGCAGGAGCCGGCGAGCGAAAGCACCCTGACCGTCGTACTGGCGGGTGCGGTCAATCTGGTCATCGCGATTATGAAAGCGGTCGCGGGTGTCCTCACCGGATCCGGCGCCCTGCTGTCGGAAGCGGCGCATTCCGTCGCCGACACGATCACCGAGATCCTGCTGCTGACCGCGTTGCGCCGATCGGGCAAGCCCGCGGACTTCGCGCATCCCTTCGGCTACGGCAAGGAGCGGTACTTCTGGTCGCTGCTGGCCGCGGTCTCGATCTTCGTCTCGGGCGCGGTGTTCTCGTTCTACGAAGGGTTTTCGACGGTTTTCGGCGAGCCGGAGGAACAGTCGAGGCCGATCGTCGGCTACATCGTGCTCGCCCTCTCGTTCGTGTTGGAAGGCGTGTCGTGGGCGCAGTCGATGCGCCAGGTGCGCCGCGAATCCCGTGAGCAGAAGCGCTCGATCTCCGCGTACCTGCGGCTGGTCGACGACCCGGCGCCGAAGTCGGTGTTCTTCGAGGACTCCGCCGCGCTCGTCGGTCTGGTGCTCGCGTTCCTCGGTCTGCTGCTGCACCAACTCACCGGGTCGTCGCTCTACGACGGCCTCGCGTCGATCCTGATCGGCGTGCTGCTCGCGGTCGTCGCGTGGAGCCTCGGCCTGACGAACCTGCGGCTGATCATCGGCAGGCAGGCGGATCCCGTTGTGGTGCGCGGAATCCGGGAGTTGCTGGCCGGCGCGCCGGAGATCGAGGCCGTGGTCGACCTGCAGACCATGTTGCTCGGCACCGACCAGATCCTGGTCTGCAGCCGGGTGGACTTCGACGACTCGCTCACCGCCGCGGACCTCGAACGCGCCTGCGTGCGCCTGGCCGGGGAGTTGCAGGTGGCCTTCTCCGACGTGACCGAGGTCTTCATCGAGCCGGTCCCGCGAACGGATCCCGAACTGCGCGCGGCCGTGCTGGCTCGCTACGGCGACATCGCGTCCCGCTACGGCCGCACCGCCGACTGACAGTTGCACGAAGAAGTGAATCGATGGTTCACTTCTTGTGTGCCGTACCGCCGGACCCCGCAGGTCCAGGCGCGCCTGGACGCCCAGCGCGCCGCGATCCTCGACGCCGCCGCCGAGTTACTCGCCGAGCGCGGGTACGCGGGCTGCTCCGTCGCGGCCGTGGCCGAGCGGGCCGGTATCGCCACCGGCACCGTGTACAAGCACTTCCCCGGCAAGGCCGAGCTGGTGGTCGAGCTGTTCCGGGGCGTGGTCGGCCACGAGGTCGAGGCGGTCACCGCGGCGGGCGAGTTGCCCGGCGATCCGGCGGAACGCGTGGTCGCCGTGTTCGAGACCTTCGCCGTCCGCGCGCTGAAGGCACCTCGCCGCGCGTTCGCGTTGCTGGCCGAACCCGTCGACCCGCCGATCGAAGCGGAGCGCATCGTGTTCCGCCGCAAGTTCCGCGACGTGGCCGCGAAGCACATCCGGGACGGCATCGGCCAGGGCCTGCTGCCGCCGCAGGACGCGATGCTCACCGCGGCCGGGCTCGTCGGCGCGGCCACCGAACTACTCGTCGGCCCGCTCACCACGGACACTGCGCCGATCGCTACCAATCCGACGGCAGTCACGGCCTATCCGCCTGGCGTAGGCCGGCTTGCGGTTGAGCGCTCTCGGCCTACTTTCGGTCGGATTGGTAACAGCGGCGCGGTCAGCGAACTACGCACCTTCATCCTGCGTGCCCTAGGAGGGTCCAATGCCTGACACCCATGAGGTCCTGAACCAGGCTCCGCCGCTCGTCTACGACGTCGCCGAGGACGCGGCGCTGCTCGACGGGCTGCGCCGCGAAGGCGCTGGCTGGGCCGAAGACGAACTGCACGAGCTCGGCCGGCTCGCGGGCAGCGAGCAGGGGCAGGAATGGGGCCGCCTGGCTCACGAGAACCCGCCGAAGCTGCACACACACGACCGCTACGGCCACCGCATCGACGAGGTCGAGTTCCACCCGGCCTGGCACGAGCTGATGACGGTCGCGGTCGGGCACGGGCTGCACGCGGCGCCGTGGCGGGACGAGCGTCCGGCCGCACACGTCGCGCGCGCGGCAAAGGTCGTGGTGTGGAACCAGACCGAGGGCGGGCACATCTGCCCGATCTCCATGACCTACGCCGCGATTCCCGCGCTGCGCTTCAACCCCGCGCTCGCCGCCGAGTACGAGCCGCTGCTCGCGTCGACCGAGTACGACTTCGGGCTGCGGGTGCCGAGTACCAAGCGCGGGCTCATCGCGGGCATGTCGATGACCGAGAAGCAGGGCGGGTCCGACGTTCGCGCGAACACCACGACCGCGCAGCCCGCCGGTGACGGCAGCTATGTGCTGACCGGGCACAAGTGGTTCACCTCGGCGCCGATGTCGGACGTGTTCCTCACCCTCGCGCAGGCGCCGGGCGGGCTGTCCTGTTTCCTGCTGCCGCGCGTGCTGCCCGACGGTTCTCGTAACCGGATCTTCTTGCAGCGCCTCAAGGACAAGCTCGGCAACAAGTCCAACGCGTCGTCCGAGATCGAGTACGACGGTGCCGTCGGCTGGCTGATCGGCGAGGAGGGCCGTGGCGTGCCGACCATCATCGAGATGGTCAACAACACCCGCCTCGACTGCGTGCTCGGCACGACTTCCCTGATGCGCCAGGGCATTGTGCAGGCGACCCACCATGCCGCGCACCGCCGGGCGTTCGGCGCGAACCTCATCGACCAGCCGGCGATGGCGAACGTGCTGGCCGATCTGGTCATCGAGTCGGAGGCCGCGACCACGGTCGCGCTTCGGCTGGCCGGCGCGACCGGTGACCCGGCGCAGGCCACGTTCCGCCGCCTCGCGCTCGCCGTCACCAAGTACTGGGTGTGCAAGCGCGGCCCCGCGCACACGGCCGAGGCGCTGGAGTGCCTGGGCGGCAACGGTTATGTCGAGGAGTCCGGGATGCCCCGGCTCTACCGCGAGGCGCCGCTGCTGTCCATTTGGGAGGGTTCGGGCAACGTCGCCGCGCTGGACGCGTTGCGGGCGATGGGCAAGCAGCCGGAGACCGTCGAGGCCTTCCTCGGCGAGGTCGAGTTGGCGGCCGGGGCGAACGCCCGGCTGGACGACGCGGTGGCACGGCTGCGCAAGGAACTGTCCGATGTGGACGAGATCCAGTTCCGCGCCCGGCGGCTGGTCGAGATGATGGCGCTGGTGCTGCAGGGTTCACTACTGGTCCGGTACGCGCCCGCCGCGGTTTCGGACGCCTTCTGTGCGTCCCGGCTCGGCGGCGACTGGGGTATCGCGTTCGGCACCCTTCCGTCCACTGTGGATACCAAGGCGATCATCGAGCGGGCGCGTCAGAACCCGAAGTCCTGAACCCAGTACCAGCCGGACTTGTCGAGCCCGACGCCGAGCTTCTTGTAGGAGCAGTTGAGGATGTTGCGGCGGTGGCCGTCGGAGTTCATCCAGAGGGTCATCGTCTGCGCGGCGGTCGTCGAACCCTTCGCGATGTTCTCGGCGGCCGGGCTGGGATAACCGGCCGCCTTGATCCGCTGGTCGAAGGTCACGCCGTCGGGGGTGGTGTGCGAGAAGTAGTCGCGGTCGGCCATGTCCTCGCTGAACTTCTGTGCCGCGGTGCCGAGCCTGCTGTCCTCGGTGAGCGCGCCACAGCCCGCGGTCGCGCGCTGCTGGTTGACCAGGGCGAGGATCTGCTGGGCGATCGTGGACGGCGGTGGTTTGCTACTGCTGCTGGTCGTCGACGGCGGCGGTTTCGGGGTGGAGGTCTTGCTGGAGGGCGGGGAGGGCGGTGCGCTCGGGGTGGTGCTGCTCGGCCCGGGGGAAGCCGAAGGCGTCGTCGTGCTCGGCACCGTGCTGCTGCTGGGCGCCGGTTGGTAGGTGGGAACGAAATTCGTGTCCGCCACGCGCAGATGGCGGTCGTCTTGGCCGTTCGTCATGACAAGCAGCACGCTCGCGGCGACAGCGCCGCCGGCCAGGGTGCTGAGTGCGATGAGCACGGGTTTGCGGTGCGATCTTCGGACGGACACGAGCCAAGAAATTATCACCGGATGGTAACGGCATTAGCCCTACGAATGGCGCAACCTTGTTGCGCCATTCGTCGCAGTTTCCTTGTCAGCGCCAGGTGTCCACGCGATGGAAGTTCTGGTGCGCCCGGCTCGGCGTCGGGCCGCGCTGGCCCTGGTAACGCGAGCCGACCTGGGCCGAGCCGTACGGGAACTCGGCCGCGCTGGTGAGCCGGAACAGGCACAGCTGGCCGATCTTCATGCCGGGCCAGAGCGTGATCGGCAGGTTCGCGACGTTGGACAGCTCGAGCGTGATGTGCCCGGAGAAACCGGGGTCGATGAACCCCGCGGTGGAGTGGGTGAGCAGCCCGAGGCGGCCGAGCGAGGATTTGCCCTCGAGCCGGCCCGCGAGGTCGTCGGGCACAGTGACCAGCTCGAACGTCGAGGCGAGCACGAACTCGCCGGGGTGCAGGACGAACGGGTCGTCGCCCTTTTTCTCGACCAGCGAGGTCAGCTCGTCCTGCTGCTTCGACGGGTCGATGTGGGTGTACTGGCTGTTGTTGAAGACCCGGAAGAAGCGGTCCAGCCGCACGTCGATGCTCGACGGTTGCACCATCGCCGGGTCGAACGGCTCGATGCCCAGCCGGCCGGCTTCGACTTCTTTGCGCAGGTCGCGGTCACTCAGCAGCACGGGCCAAGATTAGGCTGCCGGGAGGTGCCGCGCATACGTCGGGTCGAGCTGGACAATTTTCGCGAGCCGCCCGACATAGTGGCGGCGCTCGACGCCGCCGATGAGTTCCTGGAGCGCGGTGGCGCCGGGGATGTGGCGGCGGGCGGTCTCGGCGGCGAAGTTGACCGCGGCCGCGGTGAGCACCGCACCCTGGGTGAGCGGGTCGTTGGGGAGTTCGAGGAAGTCGGCGTTGGTCTTGCCGAGCACCAGGCGGCTGATGGACGAATGCACGCGGGACAGCGCCTTGCCGACAGGGCTGGCTTGGTGGCTCTCGCGGAATGCCTTGGCGAGGCGTTTCGAGTCGTCGTCGGGGATGAACTCGGTGCTGGCCAGCAGCCAGAGCTGGCGCCAGGCGTCGTCCTCGCTCGCGGGCAGGAGGCCCTCGTCGATGCCCATGAGCCAGCCGACGTAGCGCCAGAGGTGCAGGATGTCGGCGCGCTCGCGGTCGGTGTAGCGGATGCCGAGGAGCTGGGTGCCGAGGACGAAGACGAGGGAGAACAGCAGGAGGGTGCCGGTGGTCTGGACCTGGTTGACGGGGCGGTCCCAGGCCTCGTAGTCCCAGTCGCGGCGGCGGTTCATGGCCGCGCGGACATGCGCGTGCACCAGGCGGACGCGAATGGCGGACGTGTACCCGGTGGCCCCGCGGCGGAGGTTGCCGGGCGTGGTGACGTCGATCCACCACGCGGCGGTCTCGATCAGGCGGCGGCCGGCCATCAGCTCGATCTCGCCGGTCGCGACGAGGGATTTCGTGGCGCGGGAGGCCAGGTAGCCGCCCATCAGGGACATGTCGCCGAGCGGGAAGAGGCCCAGGAGCCCGGTGCGCGTGATCGCCCGGGCACCGCGCTCGAGCCGGTCGCGGTCGAGCCAGTAGGGCGTGGCCTCGACGGCCTCGAAGAACTCGCGGACGGGTGCTGGTGGGTTGGTGACGCTGGTGATGCCGTTGGCGAGCGCTTCCTCGAAGACCGGTGTGGTGGCCGGCATACTCGCGACGAGCGCGTCCGCGAGCGGGTCCTCGGCCTGGGCGTACTCGCGGAAGCGCTGAACCTGCTCCGCCGTCCCGCGGAGGTCGCCGCCCGGCCCGAAAAGCCTCGCCGCGAGCCGGATGCCGCCCTGCCGGAAGAGCTGAGGATCCGGGAGCCGCTCGTCCATGACAACAAGTGTTGTCAGTTGCCCTGGGCGCGTCAAGCATGCCTTCGGGAGAGGGGCGTCGCGCACCGTGTATGCTCTGCGGTGCTGCGGATGTAGTTCAATGGTAGAACATCAGCTTCCCAAGCTGAATACGCGGGTTCGATTCCCGTCATCCGCTCTTGTGGTGAAGGCCCAGGTCAGAAGGCGTCTACTTCGGACCTGGGCCTTCGTCGTGACGGCGCTCTGGAGGCACCGGTTCTGCTCGCCATTGCCGAATGACCGCGGTGGACAGCTTGCCAAGAGCGGCGCAAGCCTCGCCTACACCTTGTCTGGTTTCTTGAGCCAGGCTTCCCAGAAGGCCTGCTGCTCGTCGACCGTCGCCAACTGGTCGACAGGCGCGTCCGCGAGCGTGTCCACGAGGTCATCGATGGTTGCGCGCCGCCCCGGACGCAAGACATAGATCCGTAGTCCGCCGCCCATGTCGCTCGAACATGTCCGGCCCAGTTGCGGTGTAGGGGTTCCTGTACTCCCCCGCCCGAGTCTCGAGCTCAAGCCGGTAGACCGATTCCGGCCCATCGTAGCCGTCGAGCCAACCGCGCAATCGCACCTGATGAGGCTCGTCGCCATTGAGGACCAGCACATCCCGATCGACGTGCAATTGCGGGTAACCGTCAGCCATGACTCGATCCAACCGGAGCGGCCTGATCGACCGCCTGTGAGGGGTACGACTGCCGGCACCGCTTCGGAGATCAGGGGAGAGCACCTCCAGCCCGAACCGTGACAGGGCGAAGTGATGGATAAGACTCACTGCGTGATCTTTCGGCCGCTCCTCGACGCCGTCGCGTCCCACTGGCCAGGCGCGCAACCGTTCCGCTTCGAAATCGGACCCGGATGGATAGGGCTGGTCCGTGACTGCCACGACGCTCTTGTCGCCGAGTTCCCGCAGTACGAGCTGCGCGCGGTTAAGCAAAAGGTGGCCGAGTTGGCGTTTCAAGCCTGGCCCCGTTCCAGGGGGCCGCGGGAAGCCTGGGGTAGCGATGCACCGAACTGGACCGAGGCCGAATACCGGCAGCTGTGCAGGATCGAGGACCGGTTTGCCGTTCGAAGTCAGTCGATCTGTGAGCGGTGCGGAGGACCCGGAATCCTCCGAGAGACGAGACAGCCCATCTGGGACATGACGCTCTGCGATCCATGCGAGGCAGCGGTCCCTATGAACTTCATCGAGCGGGTCCGGCAGCTTCAGGACTACATGCGGGCATTTAACGCATAGTGCCCCGTCGAGCTTGATCCAAGCGATTCCCAAGCTGAATATGCGGGTTCGATTCCCGTCATCCGCTCTTCACCGTTTGCGCCATCAGGCGGTTCGGAGGTACGTCAGCGGACAGCCGCTGCGAGGAAGATCTTCCTCATCGACCGGATTCCCGCGGCGGCACCGATGCGGAACGCGAGCAGGATCGCCGCGATGAGGATGACCGGGCCGAGCCAGACCATCGTGTCAACCGACAAGGTGTAGACGCCGATGAGCCGCGCGGCGCACTCCAGCAGCAGCACGCAGCCCCACACGATCGAGTAGTTCCGCTCCGCATGGCGGAACTCCACCGAGGTCGCGGACAGCCGGTCCCATAATGCGAACCGCGCCGCGTCGCCGCGGGCGAAGATCGGGCGCAGCACCGTGCTCATGATCGGGCGGCCCGCGAACGCCGAAACCAGGATCGCCAAGCCGATCACGCTGCTCACGCCGCTTTCCTTGGCCAGCATTAGCCGCGGATCCCCGCTCACGAGGCTGAGCAACAGCCCCGCCACGTTTGCCGTCAGGATCAGCAGGGCCAGCGGGTTGATCCGGCGCTGGGCCACGATGCCCCACACGGTGCGCACGGCCGGAATGACACTGCTCAACGCCAGCGACATCAGCTCGCTCAGGCCGAGGCCCTTGCTGAGCACGTAGTACGACCCGACGGGCAGGGCCACGTCGACCAGCAGCGGCAGCATGGCCTGGCGCAACGGGTTTCGCCCGGTGGTCTTCGGAGCGTCGGTGACAGTCATGATCCCTCCAGGATTTCTTGGCTGAGATCACTTTCGCTCGCGCCGGCCACCGGGACGGGGGCCGAACATCCGGAGTGCGGCATGACATCTGTCAGTGTTCGCCGGGTGTCATAAATCCTTGCGTGCCAGCAAATACGCCTGCGACGTCTTCTCCTCCCCTTCGGGCTTGCGCACTAGGCGGGCGTGCACGGCGAGTCCGGCGTCCGCGAGTTGCTCGGCGATGTGATCGGGCGAGAGGCGGTACACGTCCAGCGACAGGTCGTGGCCGTAGGCATGCGAGATGTGGTGCGGCTGGTTGTTGCCGACTTGGAACGCGAGGAGCGCGTGACCGGCCGGCGCGAGGACGCGCGCGAACTCCGCGAACACCGCCGGCAGCAGCTGGGGTGGCGTGTGGATGATCGAGTACCACGCGACGACGCCGGCCAGCCCGGCGTCCGGCAGATCCAGCCCCAGCAAGGAACCCGTCTCGAACCGCAGCGAGGGATGTGTTCGCCGCGCCACCGCGATCATTTCTGGCGACAAGTCGACACCGAAGACGTTCAATCCCAGCGCGGCCAGGGGCCCGGTGATCCGTCCGGGTCCGCATCCGAGGTCGGCGACGGGACCGTCCACGACGTCGGCGAAGGCGCCGAGCATCGCCCGGTCGAACGGGTTCGCCGAGAGCGCGTCGTGGAAGAGCGCGGCGTAGTCGGCGGCGACGGTGTCGTAGGCGGTGCGGACGGTGTGCACGAAGGCGGGTTCGGTCATGCCGGGAACGTACCGTCGACCACCGACAGGAACGGCCGAAAATGACCGGCGGAGCGCCTTTTTCGTAAGCAGGGCACGGAATTCGCGTTTGGTACCGTCCGGTTGATCTCGTTCCGGTGAAAGAGGCTCGATGCGTAGATTCGCGGTCTTGGCGGTGCTCGTCGGCGCGCTCGTCGCGGTGGTGCCCGCGGGGCTGACGGACGACCCGGCTGCGGTCGAAAACGCTGTCGCCATGGGGAATCGCATCGAGACCCCGTCGCTCGCCACGCTGCCGGCCACCCCGCCGCCACCGGCCACGGTGCCCGCCGCGAAGCCGGTGGCGACGAGCCGCGTCAAGGCGGCTACGTCGATCGGCCCGCACCGCGAAACCGTGGACGAACGCGCAGCCCGCGTCAGCCGCGACGCGATGATCCCGCACCCGCGGCCGCCGATGCAGCCCGTGTACGCGCCCGGGATCAAGGAGGCGTACGACTCGGCGTTCAACGCGCCACCCATCCAACTCGGCACCCTGACCCCGACACCGACTACCGTCCGGTCACCGTAGGCCGGGTCTGGTGGTCGCACCGCTGGCGCTCGATGTTCCACGTGCCGCCGCTGTCGAGGCAGTTCGCGTAATCCAGTTGACCGTCCACCCACGCCTTGTGACCGGCGCACACCGAATAGACTTTGTCGTCGCCGTCCCGGCATTGGTAGCCGTATTGCGGCGCTGCCCGCTTCGTCGTTGTACGCGGCGACGTTTTCCGCGTACTGGTGGGCTTCGGCTTGGTGGCCTCCGTGGTCACGGGTGGTGGAGGCGCCGGCGTGGTGGTCGAGATGGTCGGTGGTGCCACCTCGGGCGCGACGGTGGTCACCGGCACGGGCGCGCCGGGCACCGACGGCTGTGCGCAGGCGGCGAGGCAGCCAACACCGCCAGTGCCACAAGAATCATCATCCGCATAACCGGCTCCAGGTTCCTTCGAAAAAAGTCGCCCGGAGCCGGGCGCGCGTTACTCCACCGTCACGCTTTTTGCGAGGTTCCGCGGCTTGTCGATGTCCCGGCCCAGGTGGTGGGCGAGGTGATAAGCGAACACCTGCAACGGGATCGTGAACAGGATCGGGTCCAGTTCCGGCTCGCTGTGTGGTACGTGGATCACCGAATCCGCCAGGCCCTCGGGCAGGGCGGCGTTCGTCACCGCGATCACCGGGCCGCCGCGGGCCTTGATCTGTTCGATCGTTCCGATGTTCTTCGCCAGCAGCTCGTCATCGGGCACGACGACCACCGACGGCATCGCGGGGTCGATCAACGCCAGCGGCCCGTGCTTCAGTTCGCCTGCCTGGTATGCCTCCGCGTGCACGTACGAGATCTCCTTCAGCTTCTGCGCACCCTCGCGCGCCACTGGCCAACCCCGCGCCCGGCCGATGAAGAACATCCGCTCCGCACCGCTGTGTTCCTTTGCCACAGCCGAAATCTCGTCCTCCGCCGTGAGGACTTCCGCGATTCGCGCGGGCAGCGCGTCCAGCCCGGCGACGATCCGGGCACCGTCCGAAACGGACAGATCGCGGACCCGGCCGAGAGACAGCGCGAGCATCGCGAAGCACACGCCCATGTTCGTGTACGCCTTGGTCGACGCGACCGAAACCTCAGGCCCCGCATGGAGAAAGACACCGCTGCCGCATTCACGGGCGATCGCGCTGCCGACGGTGTTCACCGCGCCGATCACCTGCCCGCCCTTGCGCCGCAACTCCTGCACGGCGGCCAGGGTGTCCGCGGTTTCGCCCGACTGACTCACCGCCACATACAGCGTGTCCTCTTCGACGACCGGGTTCCGGTACCGCAACTCCGACGCCGGTTCGGCATCCGCGGGCAGCCGCGCCCATTCCTCGACGAGGTTCGCGCCCAGCTGTCCCGCGTAGTAGGCCGAGCCACAGCCGAGGAACTTCACCCGCCGGATCGCCCGCAGTGCGCGCGGGTCCAGGTTGATCCCGCCGAGCCGCGCCGTGCCGAACCGCTCGTCGAGCCGGCCGAGCAACGTCCGCCGCACCGACTCCGGCTGCTCCCAGATTTCCTTGTGCATGAAGTTCACATAGCTGCCGAGGTCGTAGTCGGCATCGTCGAGATCCACCGTGGTCGGCGTCTTCGCGGTGCGGTGGGCCTGCAACGTGCTGGTCGCGAACTCGTCCGGCGTGATCGTCGCCAGCTCGCCGTCGTCGAGGTACACGACTCGCTGCGTGTACCGCACGAGCGCGGCCACATCGGAAGCGACGAACATCTCGCCGTCGCCGATCCCGAGCACGATCGGACTTCCGTTGCGCGCCACCACGAGTTGCCCCGGGTTCTGCGCGTCCAGCACCACGATCCCGTACGCGCCATTGACTTCCCGCAACGTCGCGCGCACCGCGTCTTCCAGCGACGCGGCACCGTCGGCCAGTGCCGCGGCGATCAGATGCGCCAGCGCCTCAGTGTCCGTTTCGGACACGAGCTTGACGCCGTCCTCGGCCAGCCGGGCCCGCAAGCGGCCCGCGTTCTCGATGATTCCGTTGTGCACCACGGCAACCCGCTTCGCGGCGTCGACGTGCGGGTGCGCGTTGGCGTCGGTCGGCTCGCCGTGCGTCGCCCAGCGGGTGTGTGCGATGCCCACAGTGGACGGTTGGCTTTCGTCGGTCAGGTCACGCAGTTCGTCGACACGCACCGCGGCTTTCGTGATCTTCAGCCGGTTCCGCTGCGCGACCGCGAGCCCCGCCGAGTCGTAGCCGCGATACTCGAGGCGGTGCAGCCCCTCCAGCAGGATCGGCGTGGCCGGTCTTCTCCCCACGTACCCCACGATTCCGCACATCAGTTGCCTTCTTTCACCCGTAGACGATGCGCCGCAGCTGGCGCTCGGTCAGCTCGCCCGCGCCGACCGGGCGCTCGGCGAGCTCGGTCGTCAGGACCTGCCAGATCTCGGCGTTCTTGCGCCCGCGCCGCTGCAACTCGGCATGCCGGCGGCGGACGAACTCCTCCGCCGTCTCGCGGTAGAACGCGATGACGTCGGCGATCACGCGCTCGGCGACCTGCACAGGCAGGCCCGTCGAGCCCGCGATGTGCCGCACCAGCTGCTGATCCATACCCCGACGGTCGCACCCCGCACCAGGTACGGCAAGTCGCCTGCCCGAAATCGGGCAGATTTACTCGGCTCTTACCGCTTCCCAGGTTCGCGAGAACAGCTCGGCGCCATCGATGGTGACGGTGCCGCGGGCCCACAGATCGGTCCGCGTGCACCGGACCAGCGCCGAGACCTCGACGTGCTCACCGGTCCTCAGCCGGACGTTCGCGCTGGCACGGCGAGAGACCACTGCGGCGCCGGGAGCGTCGCGGCGGACCTTGGCGATGGTCTCGCTGTCGGTCTCCAGCAGATGCCCCTGGCTCGTCCGGACAGGCCCGCTCGCGCCGCCGATCCGCACTTCGAGGATGTCGTCGACCAGCTCGCGCGTCACTGCCCACTCGTGCACGGCCATGCTCTCGGGCCGCCGCACGTACGGCATCCGCACCACCGCGCCGGTGTCCTCGGGAACGGTCGGGATGGTGACGTCGATGCCCGTCACCCGCAGCACTTCCGGCGCGGGCAACGGCATCAGCCGCGGGAAGTCGGAGTCGCTCACCACGACGCGCAGCCGGTGGCCGGCCTTGACGCGATGCGCGATCGGCCACAGCGTCACCTGCCCGGCGCTGCCGCAGCGCACACCGGCGGCGAGGAACATCGACCGGCCCTCGGGGTCCACATCGGCGAGCCGGACGACGAGACGCTGAGCCGGCGCCTCCGTGGACACCGTGACCTCGGCGCGTCCGCACACGATGAGGTCGTCGGGCAGGGGCGCACTCGTCGCGGTCAGGGCGCGCAGGTCGTCCTCGCGCTGATCGACCGGGAGCCCGATCCCGTTCGCGGCCAGGCCCCACAACCCGCTCAACGCGCCGGTTGTCGGATCGGGCCGATACTCGCCGACGACGCCCGGCGGGGCCACCGCGGGATCGGCCAGCACGCCATCGGTTCCCACCGTCAGGACCAGCTCTTTCGTTGCAGGCGGCCAGGAATCGTAGCTCCGCCAGCCTGGGCGCTCGCCTTGCAGGTACAGCGTGACCGGCGGCTCCGCCATCAGCCCAGTGTCGATCCCGCGCAACCAGTGGTCCCACCAGCGCAGCGCGATCGGGAGGAAATCGACGGTCTCGAACGGCGAATCCTCGGGTGAGGTGTGCATCCACGGCCCCATCAGCAGTTTCTTGGGTCCGGTGAACCGTTCGAACGCGCGGGGAATCGCGTCGGCGTTCTTGTCACGCCAGCCGCCGACACACAGCGCGGGGACCTCGATCGCGGACGCGTCGATCGCCCGCTCGCGCCAGATCGGGTCGCCCGGGCCGTGCTCGACGAAGTCGTCGAAGATCGGTTCGCCTTCGCGCAGCCGCCGGCGCCACCGGCGTTGTTCCTCCGCCGAGGAGGTGTTGAGCAGCGGCGGGATCAGCTGCTCCAGCATCATCAGCGTGCCGCGGAAAGCCATCGGATGCAGATCGCCCCGTGCGCCGTCCGGATGCACGAGATCCAGCTCCGGGTCGAGCGGTCCGATCATCGGGATGATGGCCTTGAGCAGCGGCGGGCGGCGGCTCGCCGCACGCATGGTCAGCAACGCGCCGTACGAGGCGCCCCACATCCCGACCGCGCCATCGCACCAGGACTGCGCGGCGGCCCACTCGATCGCGGCGATCGGATCGTCGCCCTCCGCCGGGTCGAACTCCGGCCGCCGCGCGCCGTCCGACGAACCGGTGCCGCGCAGATCCACCAGCACGCCCGCATATCCGTGTTCGGCGAACCAGTGCAGCTTCGCGCCGAACGCGCTCATGTCCTTGCGGTAGGGGTACACACTTACCAGTGCGGGTACCGGCGCGGCGTCGACCGGCAGGTACACGTCGGCGGACAGCGTGACCTCCGGATCCCGCGTGGGAATGCGCACGTCGCGCCGGATTTCCACTCGCATGCCTACTCCTCTCCGAACGCTCCGGCCGCGCTCAGCCGGCGGACGGTGGCATCGTCGTAACCGAGCAACTCGCGCAGGACCGCGGCGGTGTCCTCGCCCCGGAACGGCGCACGCCGGTGCTGCCGCGGGATTTCCCCCGCGCGCACGGGCGAGTTGACCTGCCGCACCGAGCCGAACCGCGGGTGCTCGGTCGAGACGATCAGATCCCGCGCCAGCGTGTGCTCGTCGCGCAACGCCTGTGCCACGTCGTTGACCGGCGCGCACGGGACGGCGGCCGCACGGAGCGCGTCGAGCCACTCGGCCACCGTGCGCTTCGACAGCTCGTGTTCCAGGATGTCCTGCAACTCCGCGCGATGCGTATTGCGATCGGCGAAGGTGACGAACCGGGGATCGGTGGCGAGGTCGGGGCGGTCGAGCACGGCGGTGAGCCGCCGCCAGAACTTCTCCTTCGCGCACCCCATGACCAGCCAGCCGTCCGCCGCCCTGAACACCTGGAACGGGACGAGCGACGGGTGCGCCGAGCGCCGGGTCCGGGTGGGCTGGTAGGCCGCGGTCAGATGCCAGGTCGCGGGGTAGGTGAGCAGGCTGATCGCCGTGTCGTAAAGGCTGACGTCGCAGTCCATCCCGACGCCGTCGCGGCGGGCCGCGTGCACCCCGGCCAGCAGGGAGATCGCCGCCACGAACCCGCCGCAATAGTCCACAAGGGACAGTCCGGTCTTCTCCGGTGGGCCGTCCGGGTCGCCGGTGAGCGTCATCCAGCCCGCGAGGCCCTGCAGCACGTAGTCGTATCCGGGGTCCGCGGCGCGCGGGCCGGTCATGCCGAACCCGGAAAGCGAACAGCACACGATCTTCGGGTTGACCCCCTTGAGGTCCTCGTAGCGGATACCGAGCTTGGCCGGGACGTCCCCGCGCAGGTTCGAGTACACCGCGTCCGCGTGCCGGACGAGATCCTCCAGCACGACCCGGCCTTCGGGATGGCGCACGTCGAGGCTGATACTTCGCTTGTCACGGTTGAAGGACTCGAAGAACAGCGAGTCCTCACCCTCGGCGAACGGCGGCACGTAACGGCCGACGTCGCCCCCGTCGGCGGGATCCTCGATCTTGATCACCTCCGCGCCTAGGTCGGCGAGCTGGAGCGAACCGAACGGGCCTGCCCCGTACTGCTCCAGCGCCAGGACACGGACATCCTCCAGTGGCCTCATCACGGGCGCTCCGATTCGGAAACGGTGAACGGTTGCTTGGCGTCGGGAAACGCCGAGGTGCCATACCCACGGCGATGCACGTAGAAGGTGCGGACGAACGAGAGCACCTCATCGCCGTGCTGGTTGAGGGTGCGGGTCTTGACCGTGACGATGCCCGCGCGCGGCCGGCTGCCCGACTCGCGCTTGCCGAGCACGATCGACTCCGACCACAGCGTGTCGCCCGCGTAGACGGGATGGGTCAGCTTCAGCTTGTCCAGGCCCAGGTTCGCGAACGCGTTCTGGGTCGTGTCGGTGACGCTCTGCCCGATCGCGATCGCGATGGTCAGCGTCGAGACCACCAGCGGTTTCCCGAACTCCGACGCGGCACCGGCTTCCGCGTTGAAGTGGGCTTCATTGGTGTTCATGGTGAGCAGCGTGAACCAGGTGTTGTCGGTTTCGGTGACTGTGCGCCCCAGCGGATGGCGATAGACGTCGTCGATCTCGAAGTCCTCGAAGAACCGGCCCTGCCAACCGGATTTCACTGTCATCGGGTTCCCTTCAGGACGGCAGCAACTCGTGTCGGCGGCCGCGGCGGGCCGCCTGCTCGTGGGGATCGGGCACCGGTACCGCGGCCAGGAGGGTCTGCGTGTATTCGTGTTCGGGCTGCTCCGTCACCTGCCGCGTCGCCCCCTGCTCGACGACGCGACCCCGGCGCAGCACGGCCACCCGGTGCGAAACGTGCCGCACGACGTCGATGTCGTGGGAGATGAACAGGTAACTCAGGCCCAGCTGCTCCTGCAGGTCGAGCAGCAGGTTCAGGATCTGCGCCTGCACGGACAGGTCGAGCGCGCTCGTCGGCTCGTCGCAGATCACCAGCTCCGGCTCCAGCACCAGGGCCCGGGCGATCGCGATGCGCTGCCGCTGCCCGCCGGAGAACTCGGCCGGGTAGCGGTGCATCGCGTCCGCGGCCAGGCCGACGCGTGCCAGGGCGGCGGTTACCCGTTCGGTGGCCTCACGTTTGTCGAGCCGGTGCCGTACGCGCAGCGGCGAGGAGATCGTGTAGCCGATGGTGCGCGAGGGATTCAGCGAGCCGTACGGATCTTGGAAGACGATCTGCAGGTGCCCGCCCAACGCGCGCCGGCGCTTCGGCGGTGCATGCGTGATTTCCTCGCCCTGGAACCGGATCCTCCCCTCGGCGACCGGCACCAGTCCGAGGATCGCATTGCCCAATGTGGACTTCCCCGAACCCGACTCGCCGACGAGGCCCAGGGTTTCACCGCGGTCGAGGTGCAGGCTCACGCCGTCAACCGCGATGAGCTGGTCGAACCGGACCCGGAGATCCTCGACTTCAAGCAACGGCCGCATTCTCGCCTCCCTTGACCTGCGTGTGATGGATACAGCGGGTCTCGTGCCCGGTAGCCGGTTCGAACAACGGGATCGCCGCTGCCGCACAGGCTTCGGTGGCCATCGGGCAGCGCGGCGCGAAATGGCAGCCGGCCGGCCAGGTACGCGGATCCGGGACGGTGCCCGGGATCGCGGGCAGCCGCCGGCCGGGGCGTGCCCGGCGCGGCGCGCAGCCGAGCAGCCCGGCCGTGTACGGATGCAGCGGCCCGTCGAACAACTCGTCGACGGACGCCGATTCCACCACATGGCCGGCGTACATCACGTACGCGCGTTGACAGAGGTCGGCGACGACGCCCCAGTCGTGGCTGATCAACAGCACCGCCATCCCGGTTTCCGCCCGCAGTTTCCGGAGCAGCTCGAGGATCTCGGCCTGCACGGTGACGTCGAGGGCGGTCGTGGGCTCGTCTGCGATGAGCAGCTTCGGCCTGCCCGCCAGCGCCATCGCGATGAGGACACGCTGCGCCATCCCGCCGGACAGCTCGTGCGGATACCTGCGGACGGTGCGTTCGGGGTCCGGCAGGTTGACGTCGCCCAGCAGCTCGATCGTCCGCGCCCGGACCTGTTTCCGGTTGCCGCCCTCGTGCCGCCGCACCAACTCGTCGACCTGGCGCCCCACGGTGCACACGGGGTCCAAACAGGACAGTGGCTCCTGTGAGATCAACGCGATGCCGGAGCCACGCAACCCGCGCAGTTCAGAGCGCCTTCGTCCGGCCAGATTCCGCCCTTCGAAGTGGATGGCGCCACGCGTGACCTGTCCGCCCTCCGGGAGCAGACCGAGGAGCGCACGGCCCGTGATGCTCTTGCCACAGCCCGATTCGCCGACCAGGCCGACCACTTCGCCCGGCTCGATGCGCAGGTCGAGTCCCTCGACGACGACGGTGTCCACTTCGGACCGTGGCAGGGTCACCGTCAGGTCGTGCACCGACAGCAATGCGCCAGGTTCCGGTTTTGCCTCCGACGAGGCCACCGCGACGACTTTCCGCCGGCGTGGCGGTGCCTGGCGCGCGCCGGCGTCCCGGAGGGCGTCACCGATCAGCCCGAACGATAGGATCGACAGGCCGATCACCACTCCGGCCGGCACCAGCAGCCACGGCTGCTGGTCGATCACCGTCGACGCGTCCGCCACCATGCCACCCCAGGTGGGCGTGGGCGGCTGGGTGCCGAGCCCGAGGTAGCCGAGGCTGGTCTCGGTCAGCAGCGCGGCGCCCGCGAAGATCGACGCCTGCACGATGATCGGGCCGGCGATCCGGGGCAGGATGTGCTGCAGCGCAATGGATCGGTTCGGCAGGCCGCTCACCCGGGCGGCCGTGATGAACAGCTCCTGGCGGACCGCGAGCGTCGAGCCGCGGACGACTCTGGTCAGCAGCGGCGAGCCGAGGACGCCGAGCGCGATCATCGCGGCGGTCTCGTTGCTGCCGACCACCGCGAGCACGACGAGCAGCGTCACGATCACCGGCACCGCGAGCACCACGTCGACCAGCCACATGATCACCCGGTCCACCCAGCCGCCGAGGAAACCGGCCAGCAGCCCGGAAAGCACGCCGAGCACCAGTACGGTCAGCACGGCTTCGGCGACCCCGGACAGTGACACGCGGCCGCCGTACATGAGGCGGCTGAGCACATCCCGGCCGAGATTGTCGGTGCCGAGGGGGTGCAGCGCGCTGGGCCCGGACAGCACGTGGTCGAGGTCGCCGTCGGTCGCGTCGTAGGGCGCGAGCAGCGGCGCGAAGATCACCGCCACCAGCACGATGCCCAGGTACGCGACGGCGGCCACGCTCAGCGGACGGCGGAAGGCGCGCAGTGGCCTCATCGCGCCCGCACCTTCGGGTTGAGCCAGCCGTACGCCAGGTCGACGGCGAAGTTGACCACCACCACGATCAGCGTGAAGGTCAGCGCGACACCTTGGATCATCGGCAGGTCGTGCTGGGTGGTCGACTGCACGGCGAGCCCGCCCAGCCCCGCCATCGCGAACACGGCCTCGACGAGCACCGTGCCGCCGAGCAGGCTCACCAGCATCAGCCCGACCACCGTCACCACCGGGATCGCGGCGTTGCGCAGCGCGTGCCGGAAGATGATCGAACTTTCGGACGCCCCGTTGGCGCGCAGGGTGTGCACGAAGTCGCGGGACAGGACGTCGAGCATCCCGTCCCTGGTCTGTTTGGCGAGATGCGCGATGCCGTGCACCGCCAGCGCGGCGATCGGCAGCACGAGGCTCTGCGCCCAGCCGGCCGGCGAGTGGAGGAACGGCACGTAGCCGGTGGCCGGAAAGACCCGCAGCGTCACCGCGAACAACAGGACGAGCACGAGCGCGAGCCAGAAGCTCGGCAACGCGAACCCGACCATCGACAGCACGTCGACGGCCCGGCCGAGCACCCCGCCCCGTACCGCGCTGAGCACGCCCAGCGCCACACCGATCAGCGTGGCCACCACGGTGGTACCGAGCACCAGCGCCAGCGTCACGCCCAGCCGGTTCGCGATCTCGGTGCCGACGCCGAGCCCGCTGATCGGGGACGTGCCCAGGTCACCGCGGATCGCGTGGCTCAACCAGTCCCAGTACCGCGTCAGCACCGGCTGGTCGAGGTGCAACTGCTGCCGCAGCTGCGCGTACCCCTCGGGGGTGTAGTTGGTGCCGAGGATGGTGCGGGCCGTGTCGCCCGGCGTCAGCGACTGCAGCAGGAACGTCAGCAGCGACACGGCGAACACGAGCGAAACGGAGATCGCGAGCCGGCGCAGGACCAACCGGCTCATGAGGCCGGCCGCCACTCGACCGGGTCCGCGATCGGCTCACCGCGGGTCGACTCCACCCCGGCGACGTTCGTCCGCGAGAAGAAGAACACCGGGGTGAACACGACCGGCACGAACCAGCCCTGCTCGTTGAGCCAGCTGACGATCTGCTGGTCCAGCTGGGCACGCGTCGCGTCGTCGGCACCGGCCGCCCGGTCGTACAGCCCGGTCAGCGCCGGGTCGCTGCTCTTCAACGGGTTGAACTGGGCCGCCGAGGGCAGGTACAGCGTCTGTCCCATGAGATACACCGGCATGGTGCCGAAGCCGATCCCGAAGGCGGCGAACTTCCCGCCCGCCACGTCCTTGTAGAAGCTGGTCGCGTCCGGGTGGTTGGTCAGCTCGACGCGGACACCCACCTCCTTGAGCTCGTCAGCCATCGCCTGTGTGGTGAGACCGATGTTGGCCGAGGAGGTCGTGACCACGGGGAGGGTGAAGCCGTTGGGGTACCCCGCCTCCGCGAGCAACTGCTTCGCCTTTGCGGGATCGTAGGTATAGAACGGTTTTTCGTTGTACCCATCCTGACCGGGCAGCACGATCTGCTCCGTCGGTGTGCCATACGCACCGAACAGCGCGTTCGCGATCTTCTGCCGGTCGATCGCGTAGTTCAGTGCCTGGCGCACCCGGACATCGCCCAGCGCCGGGACGACCGTGCCCGCGCGGTCGGCCAGCGCCAGCCCGACGAACACCTGGGGCGCGGACGCGATCTGCAGGCTGGCGGACTTCGCCGCCTCGGCCGTCGAATACACGCCCTGGATGACGTCGACCTGGCCGGTCTTCAACGCGGCGAGCGAGGTGTTCGGATTGGGAATGACCCGGATCAGCACCTTCGCGTAATGCACCGATTCCTTGTTCCAGTAATGCGGATTCGGGACATACGCGTAATGGTCGTTCGCGACGGTGCCGGCGGGGTCGAGCTGGTACGGCCCCGCCCCCGCGGTGGCGTTCGCGAGCTGCGCCGGGTTGGCCAGCGCTGTGCTGCTGATGATGTTGCCGGCGCCGTAGTCCTGGGTGAAGACGACCGGCAGCTGCGGGTTCGGCTTGGCCAGGGTGAGCCGCACGGTGAGCGGCCCGGTGGCGTCGATGGCGGACACGGTGGACAGCGGGGAGGAGCCGGTGTGTGCCTTGCGGTAGTACTCGATGCTCGCCTTGACGCCGTCCGCCGTGAGCGGCGAACCGTCGCTGAACCGCACGTTCGGCCGGAGCTTCAGGTCGAACACGGTGTTGCCGCTGCCGACGTAGCCCCACGACTCCGCGAGCCTGGGCTGCAGCGTGCCCGACGGATCGCGGTAGATCAGCGGGTCGTAGGCGAGGTTGGCGTACCACTGCCAGTCCTGGCTGATCTTCGCCGGATCCAGGCTGTTCGGTGGCCCGCCTTTGGCGATCGTCAGGGTCCCGCTCGTGCTGCCGGCGTCGCTGCCACCGCTCGTGCCGCAGGCCGAGACGAGCAGGGCCAGCACGGCGAGGACAGCTCCGAAGCGTTTACGTCGCGAATTTCCGAAAAGGATGTGTTGATCGTTCATCGCCAGTCGACCTCGTTGTCGGCGCAATTCAGGCAGGAATAGGCCACGCGCGGAAGATTCATGGGAATTCGAGTCCTCGGTCGCGATGGCTCTGTGTTATGTCGTGGTGGAGGTCAGGTTAAACCTCCAAGGTTTCAGGGGTCAAGCCTGCCGTTCGCGGCGGCGGAACGCTCGCGGTCGATGCGCTCGTAGGTGGCGCGCAGGTAGCGCAGGTGCGCGCGGGTGGCCTCGCGGGCGCCCGCCTGGTCGCCGGACTCGAGGTAACCGAGGATCTCGCGGTGCTCCTCGTCGACCCGCACCCAGAATTCCGGCGGCGCCTGCTCGCGCAGGAACCGCTCCTTGAGCACCCGGAACACCGGTTCGGCAAGCACCTCGATCAGCGGGTTGTGCGTCGCTTGCAGCACCCGGGTGTGGAAGTCCCGGTTGTGCGTGAACACGGTGTGCGGATCCACCGTGGCCGGATCGAACAACGCGTCCCGGATGCAGGCCAGCTCTTCCTCGGTGCGGTGCCGGGCCGCCAGTTCGGCGGCCGGCACCTCCAGCATCTCCCGGATCTCGACCAGCGCGGACACGCTCAGGTGCGTGCTGTCGGCGAGCAAGGCGAGGCCGGCCTGCAGGGATTCGCTGATCTGCGCGGGGCTCGGGGCGCTGACGAACGTGCCCCCGCTGACCCCGCGCTTGACGGTCAGCAGGCCCTGGCTCGCCAGCGCCCGCAGCGCCTCGCGGGCCGTGTTGCGGCTGACCTGGTAGGCGCTCGAGAGTTCCGGCTCGGTCGGCAGCCGGTCTCCGGGGCGGAGCTCGCCGGAGAGGATCTGCTTGCGGATGCGCGACGCGAGCCGGTCGTACGCCGTGGTCGGGGTGTCGCCGTTGCCAGCCATGAGAGCACGCTACTGGCCGGCGCGGGCGGAGCCGGTGTCCATGGGAATCCTCCTCGTCGACACTGTACCGGTAAAACTCCGAGGTTTCTCGCGTTGACGCAGCTGAATCTGCGGCAGCACCCACGCCAGCACCGCGGCGAGCAGCCCGACCACGGCGGCGGTCAGGAAGACACCGTGCAGCGCATGCGCGAACCCGGCGATGAACTCGGTGCGCAGATCCGGTGGCAGCGCGTCGATCTGGGCCCGGTCGATGTTGATCCCGCTGTGCGAGAACCGCTCCACGACCGCGGGTGGCACGGTTCTCGACAACGCGTCCGTCAGCCGCCCGGCGAAGACCGCGCCGAGCACCGCCACGCCCAGTGACGCGCCCATGGTCTGGCTGAACGTCGTGGTGGAGGTGGCGACGCCGACGTCGTCCCGGCCGACCGCGCTCTGTGCGACCACCAGCATCACGGAGTTGATCATGCCGAGCCCGAGGCCGATCGTGCCCAGCGCGAGCGCCTGGATCCAGTACGGGGCGGCGACCCCGAGTGACGCCAGGCCGATCAGCCCCATGGTCAGCAGGCAGGTGCCGGTCCGCGGGAAGACCCGATAGCGGCCGAATCGCGCGACCGCGTGGCCGGACGCGGTCGCCGCCACCGCCCAGCACAGCCACAGCGGCGCCAGCCGCAGCCCGGACACTGCCGGCGATACCCCGTCGACCACCTGCAGGAACAGCGGCACGAAGATGGTCGCGCCGAGCGTGGCGACGCCGAGACAGAACACGAGCGGGACGAGCACGCGGACCACGCGGTTGCCGAAGAGCCGCAGTGGAAGCATCGGCTCGGATGCTTTCCGTTCCACCGCCACGAACACGACGAGGAACAGGACCGCGGCGCCGGTCAGCGCCAGGATCTGCGGGGACAGCCAGCCGAACGCGCTGCCACCCCAGCTCGCCACCAGCATGACCGAGGCGGCGCCGATCGACAGGGTCGCCGGGCCCCACCAGTCGATTCGCGGCTTTGGCCGGTGCCGCTTCGGGAGCTTCAGCTTCCAGGCCACGACGGCCAGCGCCACCGCCCCGATCGGCAGGTTCACGTAGAACACCCAGCGCCAGCTCAGACCCTGCGTGAGCAAGCCGCCGATCAGCGGGCCGGTCACCGTGCCGAGTGCGTAGACCGACTGCATGAAGCCGAGATAGCGGCCGCGCTCGGCCGGCGGGATCAGCTCGGCGAGGATCGCCTGCGAGCCCACGACCAGCCCGCCCGCGCCGATTCCTTGCACCGCGCGGAATGCGACGAGTTCCCCCAGCGTGCTCGCCAGCCCGCACAGCGCCGAACCGATCACGAACAGCAGCAGGCAGAGTTGGAACTGTCGCTTGCGGTCGACGATGTCGGCCAGCTTTCCGTGTATCGGCATGGAAATCCCGACGGTCAGCGCGTACGCGGTGACGACCCACGACAGGTGGGTCAGCCCGCCGAGGTCGGTCGCGATCGTCGGCAGCGAGGTCGCCACGACGGTCTGGTCCAGCGCCGAAAGCAGCGTCGCGAGCATGAAACCGGGCAGGACCACCAGCACTTTCGGATCGAGCTTCACGGCGCCCCCAGATGTGCGGTGATCCGTTTCTGCAGCTGCGCGGCCTCGTCATCGGGGTAGCGGTCCGCGGGGTAGCGGCTCAGGATCGTGAGCCTGCCGTCGTAGGTATAGACGGGATAGCTCGGATAGAACCCGACCTTCGCCGGGGAGAGCGTCCGGAAGTCGACGATCTCGAGGCCCGATGGCCGGGCGAAGGCGGGCAGCACGCCGTAGTTGCTGACCAGCACTGCCTGCTCGGCCTTCCGCGGCGGGCCGAGCGGCAGCTCATGGTTCGCGATCGCCCTGTCCAGTACCGTTTTGATGGTGCGACCGATGGTCACCGGGTTCGCGCCGGAGTCCACAATGGTCGGTGCTTCGTGGATGAGCGACAGGTTTGTCGTCTCCGTCGGCCCGACCGGCGGGGTGAGCCGGTGGCGGACGTTCACCGGTGACCAGTACATCAGCTCCGACGCCGTGCTCTGGTCGCCGTGTGCGGCCATGATCGCGCCGGAGACCAGTGCGTGCACGGAGATTCCCGCTTCCTTGGCGATGCGCACGACCTGTTGTGTTTCTTCGCGGCTGAACCAGAGCCGCAGTTCGAGGAGATCGTGCCTGGGCTCCGGTGGCGTGGCCGTGCCCGGTACGTCAGGTGTGTCGATGCCGTGGATCCGTTGCCGGAGCAGGCGTTCCGGCGAGCGAGGGAGTGCCGTGCCGGGCTCGACGCTCGTGATCCCATCACGGTAATAGCGCCACAGCTCGTGGAACAACGCCATCCGGCAACCGCCGTCGGCGATCGCGTGATCGAGCCGGAAAGCGACGAAACCGCCGCCCTCGTCTCGGACCACGATCAGCTGGGCGAGGGTTTTCCGGCAGTCCCAACGCCGTCGGACCTCGCGCAACAGCGTTTCTTCGTGTCCATTGTGGACTTCGAATGGGGGTCGATGAACCGGCGGGACGTGCAGCAGGTAGCCGGTGTCGTCCGTGTCGACGAGCCCGCGCACCATCGGATGGCGGCGGCACAGCAGATCGAACGACCGGCCGAGGGCTTGTTCGTCGAGCGTGCCGCGGTATTCGACGACGTAGGAGGGAGCGTTGTTCAGGCTCCGGATCTCCATGTCGTCCAGGTAGCGCTTCACCGGACACCCGCGAGCACGCGCCGTGCCCGGTCGACGATCGGCTTGCCCACGACCTTGCCGTCGTGCGCGGTGACCGATCCATTGCCCGATGCCGCAAGGATTTCCCGCGCCCAGCGCACCTCCTCGGGAGTCGGTGAGAAGGCCGCGTTGACGCCCGGCACCTGACGCGGGTGCAGGCACAGCTTGCCGCCGAAGCCGAAGTTCACCGCGTGCTCGGCGTCGGCGGCCAGCAGGTCGAGATCGGTCAGCGCGATCGTGACACCGTCGATCGGCGCCGGGATCCCGTTCGAAGCCGAGGCCAGCACGATCTGGGACCGGGCGTAGGCGAGCGCCACCCGGTCGGCCAGGTCGATCCCGATTTCCCTGGCCAGATCAGCGTTTCCGAACACCGCGCGCACGACACCCGGCGCCGCGCACACCTGCCCGGCGTTGAGGATGCCGGCCGAGGTCTCCAGCAGAGGCAGGACGGCCGAGCCCGGCGGCAACTCGTCGAGCAGGCCGGTGACTTCACCGGGACTGGTGGCCTTGGGCAGCATGACCGCGCACCGGTGTTCGCGCAGCATCGCCAGATCTTCGTCGTACCAAGGGGTTCCGTAGCCGTTCAGTCTGATCACGCCGGTGCCCCCGGAGGCCAGCCACCGGCCGATGTTCTCGCGTGCGGCCGTTTTCGAATCGGGGGCTACGGCGTCCTCGATGTCGAGCACGATCCCGTCGGCGCCGCTGCGGGCGGCCTTGGCGAACCGGTCGGGCCGGTGCCCCGGGACGAACAGGAGTGAGCGGGCATGGGCAAGTGAAGTCCAGAATTCGGTTGTCACGTGGTCTCCTACAGCCGTCGTCTTGTGCCGTTCCAGGCGGCGACTCCTACGCGACCGAGGACGTGCTTCCTCCGCCACCGCGAGGAATCGCGGTCGACGGTGACCTCCACCCGAGGCCCGAGGCTATTGAGTTACCGCGACACGGAACCATCCGCGACGCGCACGTTTTCATCCGATCCGCGCACGACGGCCTAGCCGCCGGAGTGCATGTCTTCCGCTTCCGGGACGAGGTTGTCGTCCGGGTCGTCGAGCCAGCCGTGCGGCAGGGTGACCTTGCCCGGCGAGCCCTGGCGGCCGCGGGGGCCCAGCGCGTCGGCCGGGAACGGGGCGGTGTGGTCGAGGTGGGTGATCAGCTCGTCGAGTTCGTCCAGCGACGACACCATCGCGAACCGGCGGCGCAGCTCGGAGCCGACGGGGAAGCCCATGAAGTACCACGCCATGTGTTTGCGCAGGTCACGCATGGCCTTGCCGGGCCCGTCGTGCTGGACGAGGAGTTCGGCGTGCCGGCGCAGCACGCGGGCGACCTCCCCGAGCGACGGCCCGGCGGGGAGCTCGCGACCGGCGAACGCGGCCTCCAGTTCGCCGAACAGCCAAGGCCGGCCGAGGCAGCCGCGACCGACGACCACGCCGTCGCAGCCCGTCTCGGCCATCATGCGCAGGGCGTCGCCGGCGGTGAAGATGTCGCCGTTGCCCAGCACGGGAATGGTCCGCACGGCGTCCTTCAGGCGCGCGATCGCGCTCCAGTCCGCCTGGCCCGAGTAGCGCTGCGCCGCGGTGCGGGCGTGCAGGGAAACCGCCGCCGCGCCCTCGGCCTCGGCGATCCGGCCGGCGTCGAGGTACGTGTGGTGCTCGTCGTCGATGCCGACGCGGAACTTGACCGTGAACGGCACGCTGCCCGCCGCCCTGACCGACGCGGCGACGATGTCCCCGAACAGCTTGCGCTTGAACGGAAGCGCGGCACCGCCGCCCTTGCGCGTGACCTTCGCGACCGGGCAGCCGAAGTTCGAGTCGATGTGGTCGGCGAGCCCCTCGCCGACGATGATCCGCACGGCCTCGGCCATCGTCTTCGGGTCCACCCCGTACAGCTGCATCGACCTGGGCTTTTCGTGCTCACCGAAGGTCATCATGTGCATCGTGCCGGGGTGCCGCTCGACGACCGCGCGGGCGGTGATCATCTCGCAGACGTAGATGCCGGCGCCGTACTCCTGGCACAGCCGCCGGAACGCGACGTTCGTGATCCCGGCCATGGGCGCGAGCACGACCGGCGGATCGACCTCGTACGGGCCGATCCTCAGGGCGGGCTTGGTCAGGGTCGCGGTCACGCTGTCCATTGTCACCCGTGACGATCGTTACAGGTCATCGGGTTGGCTTCCGCGCGTCCGTCACCGCAGGTGCTGCCGTTGCAGTCCGAGCTGGTCGATCTCCAGTTCCATGACGTCCCCGGCCTTGAGGAACGGGTAGTTACCGGACAGTGCGACGCCCTGGGGAGTGCCCGTGTTGACCACGTCGCCCGGATCGAGCACGAGGTACTGCGACAGGTCGAACACCAGCTGCGCGACCGAGAAGAGCATGTCCACGGTGTTCGAGTCCTGCCGTGGCTCGCCGTTGACCCACGAGCGCAGGCCCAGTTTCTGCGGGTCGGGCAGCTCCGCCGCCGGCAGCAGCCACGGGCCCAGCGGGTTGAACGTCTCGGCCGACTTGCCCTTCGACCACTGCCCGCCGGACTGCTCGATCTGCAGCGCCCGCTCGGACACGTCGTTGCCGATCGTGTACCCGGCGACGCACGCCAGCGCATCCTCCGGCGACGACAGGTATCGCGCCTGCTTGCCGATCACGACCGCCAGTTCGACCTCCCAGTCGACCTTCGTCGCACCCGGCGGGATGAGCACGTCGTCGTTCGGGCCGACGACGGTGTTCGGGTGCTTGAAGAAGATGATCGGCCGCTCGGGCGGCGTCGAGCCGGACTCGGCGGCGTGTGCCGCGTAGTTCTGGCCGATGCAGATCACCGCACCCGGTTTCGCCACCGGTGCGCCGATTCGCAGCCCATCGGGATCCACAGTGGACAGTGAGTCGAGGGCGCCGGCGATCCGGTCGAGACCACCGTCGGCGAGGAAGTCGCCGGTGATGTCGGCCGTCAGCCCGCTCAGGTCGAACACCGCACCGTCGCGGCGCACCACCGGCCGCTCGCTGCCGAACTCGCCCAGCCGCATCAGTTCCACGTGGAGCCTCCTTGTCGTCGGCCCCACGCTAGCAGGCGTGAAAGTGGTGGCGAAGTGTCCAATGTGGTCAGTCGCCCGCACGGTCTCCGCCGCGTACTCTGACTCGGATGGCCGAGGAGAGCGAAAACCAGCGTCTCGCCCGCAACGTCAACGAGCTGCTCAGCGAACTGCGGGTGGCACAGGCCGGCGTGCAGATCCTGTTCGGTTTCCTGCTGTCGGTCGTGTTCACCTCGCTGTTCCGCGAGGCCAGTGGCTTCGAGAAGGGCATGCACCTGACCGCCGTCGTGCTCGCCGCGCTGGCGACCGCGCTGCTCACCGCACCCGCGGCGTGGCACCGGATCCTGTTCCGCGAGGGCCGCCGCGAGGAGATCCTCCGCGTGGGCAACCGGACGGTGCTGGCCGGCCTGGTCTGCCTCGCCGCCGCTGTCTCCGACGTCGTCGCGCTGATCGCGAAAGTCGTCTACGGCCCGGTCGCGATGGGCGTGGTCGGCGGGCTGGTGGCGGTCGCGTTCGCCGTGCTGTGGTTCGTGCTGCCGCGGTGGCTCAAACGGCGGTAGACCGGCCTGCTGAGCAGTAGCGCGGCCTGGCGCGTCCGCGGCGCCGTGCGGCCGTGACCGCTTCCTAGGGTGGCCCGCCTCCGACCGAGAGAGGAGGTGTGAGGCTGTGCGCGAACGCAAGCCCGGAGTGATCCGGGTTGCGATAGCCCTGGAGATCAGGGGGACCGCAACCCGGATCGTGGTGAACTCCGCGCTGGTACTGGCGATGTGGTTGTCGGTGTACCTGCGTTGAGTACCGCCGGACCGTCCGTGTGGGCGGTCCGGCTCAGCTCATCACAGCTCCATAGCACTCTAGACCGAGGGAAGCGCCCTGCCGCGGTGGTCTGATCCCCGAACTGGCCCAGGTGAAACGGCCGTACGGATACACTTCAACTCCACCCATCACCTTCCGGAGGTCTCGTTGCCTCGGCTCGCCGCCTTTCTCGCCTGGTCCACCCAGACCGAGCACCCGGACGCTGTGCAGAAAGCGCTTTCGGTCATGAAGACCAAGCTCGGTGAGCACGGTTTCGACTACTACGACTGGAACGAGAACCAGTCCGTCACCAAGGACATCGGCTCGAAGGTCAGCGACGAGCTGCTGAAGTCCGATCTGGTCATCCTCGAAGGCAGCAAGCAGCGGCCGAACCTGGCCTACGAGGTCGGTTTCGCGCACGCGCTGCACCTGCCGGTGGTCGTGATCAAACAGTCCGAGTCCGAGCGGCTGCCGGAGAACTTCGGCGAGCCCGAGTACCTGTCGTACCCCTCGGCGGTCGAGGACGGGGCCGGGTTCGAGATGTTCGAGAGCCGCTTCACCGACTGGCTCCGCAAACTCGCGCGGACGACGCTCTCGCCGGGACAGCGGTCCGCGCGGCAGGGCCGCAACGTGCTGAACGAGCAGATCAACAAGTTCATCGACGGCTATCCCGAGGAACACGCGAGCCTGCACCTGCTCGGCGGCTGGGCCGGCGCGCTGGCGCACGAGCTCGATTCGGGTGGCGCGTCCCAACTGGTCGTCGACGCCGACTACTACCTGCCGAGTTTTTCGAGCCTGCGCGAGTGGAACGGCGGCGACATCCGCGCGATCGCCGACCTGACCGACGAGACCGAGCAGTTCTGGACTCCGGACCACCCGGAGGAGATGACCGCGAACGTCAGCGAACGCGTCTTCCTCATCGACTGGTCATGGTTCTTCGAGAACGAGGACAAGCTCGCCCGGCAGATCGACCTGTGGAAACGGCACCAGGCCCGCCACCGGGAAGGGCCGTACGACATTTACATTGCCGCCAAAGAGGAACTGCGGGTCGGTGAGGTGCATCCGCTGGGGCCTGCGGCGGTCGGGCACCACCTGCTGCTGCTCGACCCGGACCTGATCGGCGGCTACCGGCCCAACCCGGGCCGCGTCGACGGGCGGCAGTTGGTCATCGAACGCAACTCGCTGCGGTTCGCCAGCGCGAGCCAGTTCTACGACTCGATCAAGGCGCGCGCGGTGCGCTTCGAACCGACGATGAAGGCCGCCGATCTGCGCCGCGCGTGGGTGGCGCGCAACGGGGTCGGGCACTGGGACGAGGACTGGACGAGCGAGACCGAGTTCCGCTCGCCTGACTATTTCGATCAGTACGAGCGGCACATCCGGTGCTGGATTCCGCGGTACGCGCAGCTGATCCGGGACAGCGCGGCGACCGTGTTCCGCGAGATCCTGCGGATCTATGCGGACAAGATGCGCTCGGTGGACGTGCTGGAGATCGGTTACGGCACCGGACGGTTGACAAGTGAAATCGTGCCGTGGATTCGCAATATCAACCGGCCTTTCTACGATTTGGAGCACCACGGACCGGTGCGGCAATATCGTGGCGTCGACCGCGCCGAACAGATGACCAAATACGCGCGCGACTTGTTGCAGCCGGAATCGCAGACAGGGCTGGACATGCGACTCGCGCGTGGCACGGCGTGGGACGATGTCGACGGCCGCTATGACGTCGTATTCGGCTCGCTGGTGATGCATTTCCTGATCGGCCCCGAGCCGACGGACGAGGCCCTCGACGAATTCTTCCTCAATTGTGCCGAGCACACGACCGAAGACGGCACGCTCGTGTTCGCGGATGTGTTCGGTGTCAACGGTGATCGCCGCGGCGCCTCGGCGATGGAAAAGTGGCGCGAGTGGATGATCCGCTACGGCCTCGCCGAGGAAGAGGTCGACGGATACATGCGCGGCAACGCCGACATGACCACCGCCGCCCCGGTTTCGCAGCTGCGCAAAGCCGCGGAAGCGCACGGCTTCAAAGCGCGGGTCAAAGTCGTTGGGGCACCGACATTGCCGTTCCGCATCGTGGTCTTCCAGAAGGAACGACCGGCGTAGGGCCCGTGTGGACGGCCGCCGCGCTGAGGGCGGCGTCCACCCGTGTGCCGCGGTATGCCGTTGCGGAGCGCACTCTGAGGTGGTTTCATCTACGGAAACCGAGAGTTCGTCCCTCGGATTAGGTCGATCGAGTCAACGGCCGGACACGCCGCGTAACGTGCCGCCCGTGGCCATTCGGGAGATGCTGTGCCAGACAAGTGGTTCCGACGCATGATGAAGCGTCTGTTCAAGACGACTGCGGGCGACCCGGACATCAACTACGACTGGCCGCTCGAGATCCCCGTACACAAAGGATTCGCGGTCGGCATGAGGCCATGGCTGAGGCGGCTTCGCCCGGTGTTCGAGCCGGCGTTCCGGACCCGCATGTTCCTCGTCGCCGGTGGTTCCGGGCTTGGGAAGACGACGCTGCTCATCAGTCTGGCCAAAGAGGCCCTGAGGTGGGGTTTTCCGGCGCTGGTGATCTATGTGGACTTGAACGGAACCTCTGGTGACGGGCAGATCGAAGGTATCCAACTGGCGATACTCCGCAAGCTCGGGGTGTCGGAGGCCGTGATCGATGCTGCCGGTTCCGATGGGCTCGCGCGGCTCTACCAAGTGGAGACCACCGCACGGCATTTCCTGCTTCTTCTCGACAACGTGAAGTCCCGGGACCAGGCGCGGGAGCTGTGTCCGGGGCCGGGCAACACCGTGGTCCTCACCAGCCGAACCGCCGCGCCGGCACTGGCGGCGCTGTGCGAGGACACGATCAACCTCACGGGGCTGGGCTACGAGGACGCGAAGAATCTGCTCGTGGGGCTCGCTGGCGCTGAACGGATCGACGCCGATCTGGACGCTGTCAAGACTCTCGTGGCCCAGTGCGAGGGACTTCCGCTGGCGCTGCTGCTCGTCGGCACCCTGCTGGTGAGCGACGAGGCGATGACGGTCCGGCAAGTGGTCGACGGCTTGGAAGCGCGGGAAAGCCGGAAGGCGAACGGTCGCAGCAAGCAGATCGAATCGGTGCTCGACCTGTGTTACGCGCGCCTGGAGGCAGTCGAGCCCAATGCCGCGCGGCTGTTCCGCTGTCTGGGCGCCAGTGTTGGGCGGGCGCATCTTCCACCGCTGCCACGAGCGGCCCTGGCAGCTCTCGCCAGGCTGTTTCCCGGGACCTCCGACGCTGCCGTCGACATCTTGCTGCACTGGCAACTGGCGAAGGCCGATCGCCGCGGCCGCATCTACCTCCACGGCACGGTTCGCCAGTACGCGGCACGCAAGCTCGGCCGCTCCGAAGATGCCTTGAAGAGGCTGATCCGCTGGTACACAGGCTCGGCCTATGCGGGCGGGAACGCGCTCGCTGACGGCTGGGCGGGTGACCTCATCCCGGATACCACGGGCATCGTGCCCCACGAGTTCAGCTCCGAACGCCCGGACCTCGTCCTGGCCTGGTTCGAACAGGAACGGTCCACGATGGTCGCCGTGCTGCGCGACTTCGGGCACGTCACACCGAATTCCTGGCAGCTGCCCGTGTTCTGCCTGCCCGCGCTGTTCATCCGGAGGCCGCTCGACGACTGCCGGGAACTTGCCCAGCGCGCCGTGCGGCTCGCCCAGAACAATGACTTCGGCCGTGGGCGATGCTTGCATCTGTACGCCTGGGTCGAAAACGAAACCACAGCTGGTGCCCCGGCGACCCGCTGTCTGGACGAGCTGGTCGATCTCCACGACCGGATCGCCGATGAGCGCGGGCGTGCGTGGACGATGTACGTGTGTGGCCAGCGCTTCGCCGTGCAGCGTGAGTTCGCACAAGCAGACAGGTGTTTCCGGGAGGCGCTCCGGCATTTCAGGGCGACGGGCTTCCGCTTCGGCATAGCGATCGTGCAGTCGACGAGAGCGGTCGTTCTCGATGGCCTGGGCCGGGACGACGACGCTCGGTCGGCCGCACAGGAGGGGCTGACCATCGCCTGTGAGCTGGGGAACATCCCGTTGCGCGCGTTCGCCCGCGACCAGGTGGGGTTCTTGTATCAGCAGCACGGCGAGTTCGGCGAAGCAATCAGGATCTACGGTCAGGTCCTGCACGATCGTCATCGCTCAGGCGAACGATGGGGTATCGCGGACACGCTCTTGCGGCAAGGGCAGGCATTCGCGGGCATGGGCGACCGCGAGCGGGCCAGGGAGGCGCTGACCACATCGCTGGCGATCTTCCAGGAGCTCCGGGATCACCGCCAAGTTCTCGTGGTGCAGCTGGCGCTGGCGAGTCTTGACATCGAGTACCGTGCCGGCAACTGACGCCGGAGCATCGACGGGCCGAGCCCGTTGATCCACACTGGACCTCCCCGACCGACTCACGGAGGCCATCGTTTTCGCACTGATGTCGCGGCCCGCTGTGCTGATCCGGATGTTCTTCGCCGGGCTCGTGGTGGTGTCGCTGGTCCTCGGCTACCTCGGGCTCGCCGAGTACCTGGCCGCCAGCACGCAGTTCGCGCACCGGCCGATCGATCTCATCTACTACGACCTGCAGCTCTTCGTGATCAACTCGGCTCCGGTCTCGAACGGCGGGCCGTATCCGTGGCCGCTGGAGGTCAGCCGGTTCCTGACGCCGGCCGTGACCATCTACGCCGCGATAGAAGCCGGGCGACTCCTGTTCGCGGCCGAGCTCGCGCGGCTGCGGGCCCGCCGCCGGGCTCGGCACATCATCGTGTGCGGCGACTCCGACGCGGCCCGCACGCTCGCCGCCCACCTGCAGGCCGGCCACAAGGTCGTGCGCATCGACAGCGCCCGCAGTCCGGACGTGCTCATCGCCGCCGGGCTGGCCCGCGCCGACCGGCTCTACGCCCTCGCCGACGAGACGCCCGCCAACATCGCCACCGTCCTCGCCGCCAGCCAGGTCGAGCGCCGGGCCCACGCCTCGCTCCAGGTGCACGCGCATGTCGCCGACCCGGAACTCGGCGACGTGCTGCGCGACCGCGGCTGGCGCGACGAGCTCGAGGTCGACTTCTTCTCCCTCGACGGCGTCGCCGCGAAACAGGTGCTCGCCGCCTTCCAACCCGACGGGGAACGGCTCGTCGTGATCGGGCTCAGCGCGTTCGGCCGCGCACTACTACTGGAGCTCGCGCGCCGGGCGGGCGAGCGCACCGTGGAGGTGATCGTCGCGGATCCGGACGGTGCGGCCGCGGTCACAGAACTGCAGGCGCGGCACCCGTTCTTCGCCACCGCCTGCCAGGTCACCGTGGTGCCTGTCTACATTCCGGAACCAGGTGTGCACCTGGTGTTCGTCTGCCACGATGACGAAGAGCGCGCCCTCCGGGACGGGCTCACGGCCGCCGCGACCGTCGACGCCACTCGCGGTACCGTGATCGTGCGCATGGCTCAGCTCGCCGGGGTCGGTGAGATGATTGTGCAACATGGCCACGAGGACCGGCTGCGATTCGTAGGAGTACTGGACATGGCGAGCGTGTATCTCTCGGAGCGGATCACCGATTCGCTGGCACGCGCATTGCACCGCCGCTACCTCCGCGACCAGCTGGCGCTCGGCCAGGACGCCCAACGCAACCCGTCGCTCGTCGACTGGGACGAACTTCCGGACACCCTGCGCGACGCCAACCGCGCCTCCGCCGACGACATCGAGCGCAAGCTCACCATGGTCGGCTGCCGGATGGTGCCGAGCCTCGAGGCGGTGTCGTTCGCGTTCGAGCCCGAAGAGGTCGAGCGGCTCGCGATCGCCGAGCACGAGCGCTGGATGACCGAGCGCAAGGCCGACGGCTGGCGGCTCGGCGACCGGCGGGACAACGAGCGCAAGGTGCATCCCGACCTGCGGCCGTGGGACGACCTGGGTGAGGTGGAACGCCAGAAGGACCGCAACGTCGTGCTCGCGCTGCCGGATATCCTCGCCGACGCGGGGTTCCGGATCGAGCGCGTCCGGGGTCAGCGCAACCGGTAGAGCCAGGTCCGCCACAGGATCGCGGTCGGCACCACGCACGTCAGCACGGTGCCGAAAACGATCAGGAACCCGTTGTGGGATTGGCCACCGGCAACCATGATGAACAGCCCGGCGACGACCGAGCAGACGGCACCGATCACCGCCAACACCACACTCGGAATCCGCATCGGCCGCAGCTCGGACAACCGCTGGGCCAGGCGCGGGTTCTCCTCGGCCAGCTGCTGTTCGATCTCAGTCAGCCGTCGCTGCTCTTCACCGTGAAGTGCCATGCCGCACCGCCTTCACCCATCATTATGATCCCGACCGGGGGGACTTGTCATCGCGGCGATGGGTGTGAACTTTTTTCGACTGCCAGAACGTTGCTCACCGTGAGTAGGTAACATAACCTGCCGTTAACACTCTCGTGGGCTTTGGGGCAGGGGGGACCGCGCTTCCATCCACGAGGACGCACCGCGCGTGCCGAGCGCGCGGGGAGGGAGGCCTGACCATGAGCGTGCGCCAGAAGGAGCAGGAGTCCACGCCGATCTTCGCCGAGCTGACGGCGGACTTCGACCTCGACCAACTCCTCGGGGAGCCGGTGGAACCGGACAACGGGGCAGAGCAGAACGACTGACGCATAGTCGGCGCCGCCGCGCCGGTGATCATGACAAGCTGGGCCCATGACCGATGCGATGCGGGCCGAGACCATCACGATCGCCGGCGACGGTGGTACCGAGATCGAGGCCTATCTGGCCAAACCGCTGGACGAACAGCCGCGCGGCGGGGTGGTGGTGATCCACCACATGCCCGGCTACGACGCGGCCACCAAAGAGATCGTGCGCAAGTTCGCGGTGAACGGGTACAACGCGCTGTGCCCGAACCTGTACTCACGGGAGGCGCCCGGCGCCGACCCCGATGACGCCGCCGCGGCCGCGCGGGCGCTGGGCGGCGTGCCCGACGATCGCCTCGTCGGCGACGTCGACGGCGCCGCGACCTACCTCAAGGGACTGGACAACGCGAACGGGAAGATCGGTGTCATCGGGTACTGCTCCGGTGGCCGCCAGACCTTCCTCGCCGCGTGCAGCCTGCAGATCGACGCGGCCGTGGACTGCTACGGCGCGTTCGTCGTCAACGACCCGCCGGCGCAGATGCCGCCGACCATGAAGCCCATTCTCGGCCTGGCGCCGCGGCTTTCCTGCCCGCTGCTGGGCCTGTTCGGGGCGGACGACCAGTACCCCACCCCGGACGAGACAGCGAAGCTCGCGGACGAGCTGAACCGGCTCGGCAAGGACCACGAGTTCCACACCTATGACGGCGCGGGCCACGCGTTCTTCTCCGTGGACCGGCCGAGCTACCGTCCCGAAGCCGCCAAGCAGGGCTGGCAGCGGGTGTTCGAGTTCTTCGGCAAGAACCTTGCGCGATAAGGAAAAGTATGTGCACTTACAACACTGAGAAGATCGAGGTCACCGGCAGCGGCAAGGCGGCCAAGGGCTGGTTCTCGCTGTCCCACGCGGCCGTCTACGTCGACCACCCCGTGCACGCGCCGTTCGCGCACACGGTCAACATCGACTTCATCAACCCGGGCGAGGGTCCGTCCGCGCGGGTTCCGGTGGAGCTCACCGAGGAGGCGGCGCGCGAACTCGCCGCCGCCATCCACCGCGCGCTCGACGCGGCGCCCGCCGGTTTGGCTTCGGTCAACCAGCCCTGAACCTCCGCCGGCCGCCGTGCGTCCACTGTGGACGTACGGTCAGGCCGGCAGCAGCGCGGATTCCGTGGGCGTCGGCGGGGTGAGGTCGGCGCTCGAACCACGGCCGAGTTGGGTCCACAGCACGACTTCACTGCCCTGCACGGCGCCGGCCGTCGCGATCGGCGCCTGCGCGACCACGACGCCGGACGCGGGTTCGGGCTCACCCTCCGGCCCGCGCGGCACCAGCCCGGCGCGGCGCACGATGTCGCACGCGTCCTCGGCGCCCAACCCCACCACATCGGGCACCTCGGTCACCGGACGACGTCCGCGCATGCACCGATTTTAGTGTCTTATACGAAACCTGGGGGCCCGTCGTACGCAGATCTGCGTATGGACAGATCATCGCCCGGGCGGACGCCTTGCCCGCCGCCTTCGCCGACCATTCTGGTCATGACCGCAACCGTGACCAGAACCGGACGAGCCCGCCGGCTCGGCAAGTCCGCCCGCAGGGCGTGGCTCGTCACGCACATCGTCTCGTCGGGCGCCTGGATCGGGCTCGACGTCGTACTGGCCGTGCTGATCTTCACCGCGATGTTCACCAGCGACACCGCCGTCGCGGCCATCAGTTATCAGGCGCTGCAACTGTTCACCGTGTGGCCGCTGCTCATCATCGGCCTGGTGTGCCTGGCCAGCGGGATCGTGCTCGGTGTCGGTAGCAAGTACGGCCTCCTCCGGTACTGGTGGGTCGCCGTGAAACTCGGCCTGAACATCGTGCTGACCGTGCTCGGCGTGGTCGCCCTGCGGCCAGGTGTCGACGACGCGGCCGTCTACGGCCGTGCCCTCGCCGCGGGTCTCACGCCCGCACCGGTGCCGGACCTGATCTTCCCCCCGATCGTCTCACCTGTCTGCCTGCTGATCGCCGTGCTCCTGTCGGTCTACAAGCCCTGGGGCCGTACCGCGAAAGGACGAGCATGAACGCCATCGAAACCACCGGACTGACCAAACGCTACGGCCAGATCGTCGCCGTGGACGATCTCGACCTGACCGTGCCCACCGGCGAGATCTACGGATTCCTCGGCCCGAACGGCGCCGGCAAGACCACCACCCTGCGCATGCTGCTCGGCCTGACCCGGCCGTCCGCGGGCAGCCTGCACGTGTTCGGCCGCACGCCCGGCCCCGGCTATCTGGACCAGGTCGGCGCGCTGATCGAGGGCCCGGCCTTTTACCCGTACTTGTCCGGACGCGAGAACCTGCGCGTGTTCGCCGGGCACGCCCGGGTGCCCGGCGCCCGGGTGGACGCGGTGTTGCGGACGGTCGATCTGACCGACCGGGCGAAGGATTCGTACCGCACGTACTCGCTCGGCATGAAACAGCGGCTCGGCCTTGCCGCCGCGCTGCTCAAGGACCCGCGGTTGCTCGTGCTCGACGAACCGACCAACGGCCTCGACCCGGCCGGCATCGCCGATATGCGTGTACTGCTGCGGAAACTCGCCGCGGACGGGGTGACGGTGCTGCTGTCGAGTCACCTGCTCGCCGAGGTTTCCCAGATCTGCGACCGGATCGGCGTGCTGTCCCACGGAAAGCTCGTCACGCAGGCAACCATCGAAGAGCTCCGCGCGGGCGGCACGCTGCACGTCACGGCCGAGCCTGCCGAGCGCGCGGAAGCGGAACTGATCGCGCTCGTCGGCCGGGAATCCCTACACGCCAACGGTTCGGGCTTCGACCTGAACGTCGAACCCGCCGCGGCGAGCCGGATCAACACCGCACTCGTGACAGCCGGCGTCGAGGTTTCCGAACTCCGCTGGCGTGAACCCGATCTCGAACAGAACTTCCTCGAACTGACAGGAGACGATCATGTCCGGTGACCTGAAAGCGGAACTGAGCAAGCAGGTCCATCGTCCGGCGAGCTGGCTGCTGCTGGTCGTCGCGGTCGCACTGAGCCTGACCTTCGGCTACCTGGTTCCTTACGCCGCACCGGATCCCGGGCGCGGTCAGGACGCGCTGCTGCCCGGCGCGTTCGTCGGCAGCGCCATCGGTGGACTGCCGATCTTCATCGGCGGGCTGACCCTGATCTTCGGGGTGCTGGTGGCCGGCAGCGAGTACGGCTGGGACACCTGGAAAACCGTGCTGGCCCAAGGATCTTCCCGATTCTCGGTGTACGGCGCGAAGATCGTCACCGTCGCGGTGGGCACGCTGCTGCTCATGCTGACCCTGTTCGCCGCGGCCGCCGGGGCGAGTGCGCTGGTGGCCGTGCTGCGCGACCAGCCGATGCAGTGGCCGTCCATTGTGGACATCGTGCGCGGGATCGGCGCCGGCTGGCTGATCGCGATGATGTGGGGCACCTTCGGGGTCGCGCTGGCCGTGGTGTTCCGGTCGGTGGCGCTGCCGATCGGGCTGGGCCTGGTGTGGCTGCTCGCCGTGCAGAACCTGCTCGCGTCGGTGGCGGCGCCGGTGCTGCCCTGGGTGGCCGAAGCGCAGAAGGGACTGCCGGGGCCGAACGCGGGCTCGCTGGTCGCCGGGCTGGGCGCACGGACGGGTACGCCGGGGGTCGAGCAACTCGTCGGCGCCGGTCAGGCATCGCTGGTCGTGGCCGTCTATCTGTTGGCGTTCGCGGCGGTGGGTGGTTGGCTGTTGCACCGGAGGGACCTCGGGTGATGCGACTACGTCTGGCCGACACCGCGCTCGCTGTGGCGATCGCGGTGCTGGCCGTGGTCGCGGTCGCCTTCAGTCACGTGTTCAGCGGCGTGAGCCGGCCGGCCGACGGCCTCGGGTTCGGGCTGGCCGCTGTGGCCGGGCTGGCGCTGGCGTTCCGGCGCCGGGATCCACTGGTCACGCTGGCCATGGTGACGGCCTCCTGTACGACGTATCTCCTGCTCGGCTACGCGTACGGGCCGGTCCTGTTCGCCTTCGCCATCGCCGTGTACACGGTCGCGCGGTACGAGCCGCTGGCGCGCTCCGCACCCGCGGGCGCGGTGGCGATGGTCGTGCTCCTGACCCATCTGTTCACCAACCGCGCGGCGTTTTCCGGGGCGCTGGGCCTGCTGCCGGGTTCGGCCTGGGCGGTCGTGCCGTTCGCGCTGGGGTTCATCGTGCGGGTGCAGCGCGAGGCGGTCGCGCGCGAGCGCGCCGAGGAGGTCCGCAAGCACGCGTACGACGAGCGGCTGCGGGTGGCGCAGGAGGTGCACGACGTGGTCGGGCACGGGCTCGCGGCGATCAAGATGCAGGCCGAGATCGCGTTGCACCTGCTGGCGGAGAAGCCGGAACAGGCCGAGACCGCGCTGGTCGCGATCAGCCGGACCAGCACCGAGGCGCTCGCCGAGGTCCGCTCGACACTGGCGGTGGTGCGGCAGGAGGACGACTCGCGCGCGCCCGCGCCGAGCCTCACCCGGCTCGACGAGCTGCGCCGCCGGATGACCGAGTCCGGTATGCGGGTCGAGTTGACGACCACCGGTTCGCCGCGGGAGCTACCTGTCGCCGCGGATCTCGCGGGATACCGGGTGGTGCAGGAGTCGCTGACGAACGTGCTCCGCCATGGCACCGGAAACACCGCCACGGTAAGGGTTTCCTGGGAGGACGACGGGGTGGAGATCGCGATCGGCAACCCGGCCGAAGAGGTCCAGACCAATGGCGGCGGACTCGGGATCTCCGGCATGCGCCGGCGCGTGACGTCGCTGGGCGGTACGTTCAGCGCCGGCCCGACCGGTGACGGCCGGTTCGAGGTCCGTGCCCGCATCCCGCTGGAGGCCCGTTCGTGACCACGGTTCTCGTCGCCGACGACCAGGAGCTGATCCGGTTCGGCCTGCGGACGCTGATCGAGAGCTCCGCCGGGTTCGAGTTCGCCGGGGAGGCGGCCGACGGGCTCGCCGCGTTGGCCGCGGTCCGCGAAACCCGGCCGGACGTCGTGCTGATGGACGTCCGGATGCCGGGGATCGACGGTCTGGAGGCGACGCGCCGGATCACCGCGGACGCCGGGCTGGCGGGGACGAAGATCATCGTGCTGACGACGTTCGAGCTGGACGAGTACGTGTTCGACGCGCTGCGCTACGGCGCGAGCGGTTTCCTGTTGAAGGACACCAAACCGAGCGAGCTGCTGACCGCGATCCGGCTGGTCGCCGACGGCGGGGCGCTGCTGTCCCCGTCCGTGACGCGACGGGTGATCTCCCGGTTCGCGACTGAGCCCGCGCGGAAGCTGAAGCCGCATCCGCGCCTGGACAGCCTGACCGAGCGTGAACGGGAGATCGTCGGACTGGTCGGCGAAGGCCTCAGCAACGACGAGATCGCCGAGCGGCTGTTCGTCAGCCCCGCCACGGCGCGCACCCACGTCGGCCGCGCGATGGTCAAGCTCGGCGCCCGGGACAGGGCGCAGCTCGTCGTGTTCGCCTACCAATCCGGACTGACGAATTGATGTCATAACCGCCGGGCTCGATCGTCGCCTGGTTGTGGCAGAGATCAGTCGAGTACGTGACGCGGCTTTGGACGGCAAGGACAACTACGCCGACGACCGCGCGCTGCTCGCCGAGCTCGAGGCCGCGGTACCGAGCTTCCGCGAGCTGGTGCGGGCGCAGCATCGCTGGCACGGCCGGGCCGTGCGGTATCTGGCCGGCCAAGGGTTCGGCCAATTCCTCCACTGCGGTGTCGGCCTCCCCGTCGCGGTGGACAACACCCACGAAATCGTCCAGCGCCACAACCTCGACGGCCGGGTCGTCTACACCGAGGCCGACCGGGCCATCGTCGCGCACGGCCGGGCGCTGCTGGAGGACGACGAAACCTTCGTGGTGCAGGCCGACTACACCTGTCCCGACGAGTTCCTGCCCGCGGTGGCCGGTTTGCTGGACTTCAGCCTGCCCATCGCGGTGCTGCACATCGACACGCTGCATCACATCGACGACGACGCGCAGCCCGTGAAGATCATGACCAGCTATCTCGACGCGCTCGCGCCGGGATCCGCGGTCGCGCTGAGCCACTGGTGGGATCCCGATGACGAGCGCCACGAGCAGGCCCGCGCGCTGGAAGCGACGTGGCAGGCCCGCTGCCCGCACACCGGGAGGTTCCGCCGGCGCGCCGAGATCGAGGCCCTGCTCACCGGTCTCGAGCTGCTCGAACCCGGTCTCGCCGAACTCGACCAGTGGTGGCCGGACGGGCCCGCGCTCACTCCGCCCGCACTTGCCCAACGCCTCGGACTCGCCGCAATAGGCCTGAAACCGTGAGCGGGCGACCACCGCTGAAGCACCAGATCGCGATCACCGGGTCACAGATCGCGCAGCCCAGCGACGACCCGTGCGCGAACGGGAGAATCGGCTCACCGCGCAGATAGTGGACGACGTCCCAGGTTGTGTGCAGGAGCCAGGCGATACCGATGAACGTCCAGGATTCCAGGCCACGGAACGCGCAGTAGGTGACAAGGGCGGTGAAGACGATTTCCCACGGGCCGAGTCCGCCGCCGCTGAGATAGGCCGCGCCGGCCCCGGCGACCATGATCGCGTTGAACCTGCGCCGGTGCGGTTCGCGGATGAAGGAATTGAGAAATACATAAAGAACGCCGATGAGAATGGGCGCGACAATGGTCATGAGCGGACGGTAACCACGCGCACCCGGCGCCGGAACGGGCTGGATCGCCAGATACCACCGGATTCTCGCCGCGCCCCTGGCGGTTACCGTCCAGGCATGCACACAGTGGCTGTCCTGGCGCTGGACAAGGTCATCCCGTTCGACCTGGCCACGCCGATCGAGGTGTTCACCCGCACCGTGCTGCCGGACGGACGGCCGGCTTACGACATCCGGATCTCCGGCGTCACCCCGGCCGTCGACGCCGGTGCGTTCACCCTGCACGCGCCCTGGGGCCTGGACGCGCTGGCCGAGGCGGACACGATCATCCTGCCCGGCTGTGCCGATCTCACCGCGCCGGTGCCGGACGAGGTTCTCGACGCGCTGCGCAAGGCCGCGGCGGACGGCACCAGGATCGCCTCGATCTGTTCCGGCGCGTTCATTCTGGCCGCGACCGGTCTGCTCGACGGGCTCCGCGCGACCACCCACTGGCGCGCCGCCGCGCTGCTTGCCCGGCGCCATCCCGAAATCGACGTCGACGCGGATGTGCTTTATGTGGACAGTGGCCAGTTCCTCACCTCGGCCGGTGCGGCGGCCGGACTGGACCTGTGCCTGCACCTGATCCGCCGCGACCACGGTTCCGCGGTGGCCGCCGACGCCGCACGGTTGTCGGTGATGCCGTTGGAGCGCGAAGGCGGACAGGCCCAGTTCATCGTGCCCGACCAGCCGCCGACGCCACAGGGTTCCGTGCTGGAACCGGTACTGCGCTGGCTCGGGGACAACGCGGCCCGGGACCTGACACTGGACCAGATCGCGGCACACGCCGGGATGAGCGCCCGCAGCCTGAATCGCCGTTTCCGCGAACAGATCGGCACGACCCCGTTGCAGTGGCTGCTTCGCGCGCGTATCCGGCGGGCGCAACATCTGCTCGAAGCGACCGACCACGCCGTCGACCGCATCGCCGGCGAGGTCGGATTCGGCTCAGCGACAGCGTTTCGGGACCGGTTCAAGCGCGTCGTCGGTACGACGCCGAAGTCCTATCGCGCCGCGTTCCGTGCCGGCTAGCTCGGGCCATGTCAATCCGCCATGACCATCGCATCGTCCTCGGCGGGGCGGCGGGTCGGGCTCTGCCAGCGCCCGGTGGACCGCGCACGCCACGCCAGCCAGATCGCGAACAGGCCGATCGCCGCGTCGAGAATCCTTAGTGGCAAATAGAAAGGCATCGCCAGCAGATACCGCCACCGTCGCTCGACGATCGCGATCGCCAGTGTCAGCACGACATCGGGCAGCAGCACGCCCAGCCCGATCGTGCCGAGCGACACGTAGTCCGCCACCGCGTGGTACGCCTCGCCGAAACCGGGTGCGACGCCCAGCGCCGGGAACACCGCCGGTAGCGCGAGCAGCAGCACGACCATCGGCAACAGCACCATGAGGATGCTCGCGAAGACGAGTTCCGCGATATAGCCGAGCAGCATCGCGGTGAACAGGTCGGGCCGTGGCCGGAACCGGCGCGCCGTCTGCCAGAAACCGAGCGCCCACCGCCGGGTCTGCCGCACGTAGTCCCGCCAGTTGTCCGGATCCTGGGTGACCGCCCGCGCGGCGAGCGAGAAACCCACCTTGCCGAGCCGCCGCCGGTACACCTCGAACGTCATGTTGAAGTCCTCGATCACCAGCCCTGGCGGGTTGATGTCGAGATGTGGTAACACTTCCCCGCGGTACAGGCTCGCGAACCCCGGCACGATGTACGTCGCGTTGGTGCGCCACCAGGTCTGCCCGAACTTCAGCAATCGTTGCAGCAGCGCGTAAATCCGGGAGCGATGTGCGGTCAGCAGGAGCGCGGCCAGGCCGCGCCGCGACGAGCGCCAGTCGGTCACCGCGCAGCCGGCCACCGCGACGACCTCCGGGTCGTCGAATTCCGGCAGTGCCGCGTCGAAGTAGCCGGGGTCGAGCCGGGTGTCCGCGTCGAGCAGCAGCACCGCGTGGAAGCGCTGGAGAGCGAAATGCCGGATGCCTTCCAGTAGCGCGCCCGCCTTCCCCACGTTCACCGGCGTCTGTGTGACGTGCACCCCGGCCTGTTGGGCGAGCTCCACCGTGCGGTCGGTGGAACCGTCCGACACTACGTAAACCTGGTCCGCCGGCACGAGTTCGGTGATCGCGGCGAGCGAATCCGCGATCACCACTTCCTCGTTATGGGCCGCCATCAGCACCGCCACCTCGGGCAGGCTGACCTCGCGCGACCTCTCGCCGTAGTTCAGCACGCGGGGTGGCCCCAGCCGCTGCTCGACCGCCCGCGCGATGCCCGCCATTCCCCAGATCGTGAAGTTGATCCCGAGGATGAAGATCGCCAGTACCACGACCGGAATCATGATCCCGCCTCCCGTGCGCGCCCGACCTGATACCAGTGCTGGGCGAGCTTGGTCCAGATCAGGTCGTCCTCCGGGCCGAACATCCAGAGGAACACCCCGCCGATCCGGTATTCGCGCGCCAGGTCGAGCTTCGTCGAGGCGCTGTAAGCGTTTTCGAACCACAGCTCGTGCCGCTGGCCGTCGCCGTCGACGTACCCGAGATGCGGCGACTCGCTGACCCCGTCCCAGTCGACCGGTGCGCCGAACACCCGCGACCGGCCGTAGACCTGCAACCAGCTCACCGGCGTGCCGGCGTGCCCCACCCAGTCGTAGCCGTACATCGGGATCCCGAGCACCAGCTTGGCCCGCGGGATCTGCGTGACGGCGTAGTCGAGCACCGAGCGCACCCATGAGATCGGCGAGATCGGCCCGGGCGCCGAGGTCTGCCAGTGGTAGTCGTAGGCCATCAGCCGCACCTGGTCGGCGGCGCGGCCGATCGCGGCGTAGTCCTGTGCCCGGTTGCGTTCGTCGTAGCCGGCGTCGGTGGGCTTGGCGAAGACGTCCACCGAGAGCCGTTTTCCGTGTGCGTGCAAGGCATTCCCGAGTAGCTGGAGGAAATCGCTGAAGACTTTTCGGTCCGAATTGGACAGTTCTTCGTAGTCGATGTCGATCCCCGCGTAGTTCTCGCGCTGCACGAGCGCGACGATGTCGTCGACATGCCGCCGCATCGCCGCCGGATCGTGCAGGATCGCCTTCACCACGTCCGGCCGCCACTGACCCGCCGACACGTTCGCGATCGTCGGCGTGACCTCGACGCCGGCGTCGCGCAACCGGGCCAGCTGGGCCGCGCCGTCGGTCGTGGCCTGGCCTTGCTGCAGTGCGACGGTGGGGTGCGCGCCGCCCTGCTCGTCGAGCCCGTACAGCCACGGCGATGCTTCGTTCACGACGTCCGGGTGCGCGAGCACGGAGTTCGTGCCGCCCACGATGTTCCAGTACGGCATCGACGCGATCGTGGCGATCGGGGAGGCCGCCCCGGCGCCGGAGTCCGGCAGGATCGTCACGAGCAGCAGCTCGCAGGCGATCAGCAGCGCCACCGGACCCCGGCGCACCCCGGTCATCTCGGCACCGCGGCCGTCCGGTCCGCCAGCACGCCGTCCAGGATGTCGTCGAGCCCCCTGGCAGGCTGGAAACCTATGGCCTGCTTGGCTTTCGTGCAGTCCGGCACGCGCCGTTCCATGTCCTCGTATCCCGGTCCGTACGCCTGCTCGTACGGCACCCGCACGATGCCGGCCGGTGAACCGGTGCGGACCAGGACCCGGTGTGCGAGCTCCTCGATGGTGACCGGCTCCGGGTTGCCGAGGTTGAACACGGTGCCGTGCGCGCGCTCGTCTTCGAGCAGCGCGACCAGCGCCGGCACGACGTCGAGCACATGGCAGAAGCACCGCGACTGCTGCCCGGTTCCGAAGACCGTCAACGGTTTCCCGGCCAGCGCCTGGTCGACGAACCTCGGCACCACCATGCCGTAGCGCCCGGTCTGCCGCGGCCCGACGGTGTTGAACAGCCGCACGATCACCGTCCGCAGCCCCTTTTCGACCGCGTAGAGGTGCGCGAACGTCTCGTCCAGCGCCTTCGCCTCCGCGTAGGACCACCGGTTCTTCAGCGGCGAACCGATGATCCGGTCGTCTTCCTCGCGCAGCCCCATCGCGGTGTTCTTGCCGTAGATCTCGCTGGTCGAGGCGAGCAGCATCCGCGCGCCCGCCCGGCTCGCGGCGGCCAGCACCGTCTCGGTGCCGGTCAGGTTCGTGCGCAGGCTTTCCAGTGTCCGGTCGAGAATGGTGAACACGCCGACCGCGGCCGCGAGGTGGTACACCGCGTCCGCACCCGCCAGGCACGTTTCGACGATCGTCGCGTCGCACACCGAGCCGGGCACCACCGTCAGCCGCGGATTTGCCGACAGTGCTCGAAGATTGCGCGCGGTGCCGGTGCTGAAGTCGTCCAGCACGATGACCTCGTGGCCGAGGCTCAGCAGATACTCGGTCAGGTGCGAGCCGATGAAACCGGCGCCCCCCGTGACGACAACCCGCATGCGGTTCCCCTTCAGACGAGCGCGCGCTCGGGCGCGTCAGTGAACGTGTAGGTGGCGTCGAGCACGATCGGGCAGTGCCCGACCCAGCTGTAGTCGTGCCCGGGATGGGTCGTGTGCACGAGCGCGAGATCCCAGTCGGTGCCGTGTGGTTCGGTCACGCTTTCCAGCACCCGCCCGCCGTCCAGCGCGAGCCGGTCGACCATCGGGTCGTAGTAGTCCACCTTCGCGCCGCGGGCGAGCAGGTCGGCGATGATCTCCAGCGCCGAGGACTCCCGCAGGTCGGCCACGCCGGGCTTGTAGCTGGCGCCCACGACGACGACGCGTGCGCCCGCGACGCCCCGGCCGGCGTGGGAAAGCGTTTCCAGCGTGCGGGCGACCACGCGCTGCGGACGGTCGGAGATCAGGGTCATGGCCTGCGTGACGAGCGGCGCGGTGACGCGGACCGCCTTGAGCTGCCACAGCAGGTAGTGCGGATCGCACGGGATGCAGTGCCCGCCGACGCCGGGTCCGGGATAGAACGCCAGGAAACCATAGGGTTTGGTCGCCGCGGCCCTGGTGATCTCGATCGGGTCGAGCTCCAGCGTGCCGCAGATCTCGGCGAACTCGTTGGCCAGCGCGATGTTCACCGCGCGGAAGGAATTTTCGTACAGCTTGGTGAGTTCGGCGGCTTCGGCGGAGCTGACCTCGTGCAGCATCGGCGTGAGCAGGCCCAGCACGGCTCGTGCCGCGGTGGCGCACTGCGGCGTCGGGCCGCCGACGACGCGCGGGGTCTCCTGCTGGGTGTGGTCGGGGCGGCCCGGGTCGATCCGCTCCGGGCTGAACGCGACGAAGATGTCCGAGCCGACCTCGAATCCGCGGTCCGCCAACGGTTCCACGAGCAGTTGCCGCGTCGTGCCGACGAAGCTGGTCGAGGTGAGGATGAGCGTCTGCCCGGGTCGCGCGTGCTCGACGACGGCGCGGCACGCGGCACGCAACGGGCTCAGTTCGGGGCTGAGGTGGTCGTCCAGCGGGGTGGGTACGCAGACGATGACGGCGTCCGCTTCGGCGAGCCTGGTTTCGTCTTCGGTCAACTGGAAGCCGGGGTCGTGCCGGGCGCGGGCGAGGCGTTCGCGGTCCGCGTCGACGAGGTCGGGTTCACCGGAGGTGATGGTGCGCAAGCGTTCGGTGCTCACGTCGAGGCCGATCGTTCTGGCGCCCGCCTCGTGCAGGGCCAGTGCCGTGGGCAAGCCCACGTAGCCCATGCCGACGACGGCGACGGAACGTGGTCTCGAGGATGCGATGGTCAAGGCGGCTCACTCCTTTCTGGATGAGTTGTCCGGTCCGAGCCCGGCGGCACGCGCGAGCTTGACCAGTTCTAGTCCACTGTGGACATTCAATTTCCGGAAGATGTTCCTCATGTGGGTGCGGACGGTGTGCCGGGACAGGTTGAGCCGGCGGGCGATCTCCGGGCCGCGGGCACCGTCGACCATGGCCCGGAGTACGTCGTTCTCGCGGTGGCTGAGGACGTCGAGCGGGCGCGGCCGCGCGCGTCTGTCGCCGGGCAGCCGCACGAACACCTGCGCGAGCAGTGCCGGTGGATACCAGGCGTGCCCGGCACGCGCCACGTGCACCAGCTCGACCAGCCGCTCGGTGGAGCTCTCCTTCGGGATCCACACGTGAATACCGGCCCGGACGGCCTGGGCGGCGAGCGCCGGGTCGCGGCTGCCGGTGAGCGCGGCGAACCGCGCCCGCGGGGCGGCCCGGCGCCAGTCTTCGATGTCCGTGGGCAGCCGCGCGCCGAGCTGCTCGACGTCCACGCTCACGACATCCGGCTGCGCGCCGGTCAGTGCCAGGGACAGCTGGGGATCGCGCGGTGTCCGATGCCCGGCGACACGCACCCCCGAGGTGGACTTCAGGCCCATCAGCAGAACGTCGGCGAACAGTTGCTGTTCGTCGACGAGAAAGAGCCGTGTGGCGTCCACATTGACCAGCAAAGCGTGCAACGGGAGCATTGTCGTCGTCCAGCTGCGCGAGCCGCCACTCCCGCAAATGACGGAGGAACAAAGTCCCGCGGCCGCCGAGACCGGCCGGAAATCATTGTGGGGTGGGCAAAATGCGGTAGGGGGGCTAGGCCGTTGGTGGGAGTCGCCGCACGCCGTCCGGCCCTAACGTGAGATGGCATGAAAAGGAACAGACAACCGAACGCCCGGCGAAGACGGGTGTACGTGATTGCGGCCGCCGCCGCGCTGCTGGTCGGCGGCCTCACCGTGCCGGTGGTGAGCACCCCGGCGCAGGCCGCGACGACGACCGCGGTGAGCCTGACCTTCGACGACGGCAACGCCGATCAGATGCAGGCGAAGCCGATCCTCGACAAGTACGCGATGAAGGGCACGTTCTACATCATCACCGGTTCGATCGGCGCGCCGAACTATCTCACCCGTGCCGACCTGCAGACGCTGTCCGCGGGTGGCAACGAGATCGCCGGCCACACGGTCAACCACCCCGATCTGACGACGGTGCCGGCGGACGAGGCGAAACGGCAGATCTGCAACGGCCGCGCGGCACTCGCGAGCTGGGGCTACCAGGCCACCAGCTTCGCCTACCCGTACGCGGCGTTGAACGCGTCGGTCGAAAGCATCGCGCAGCAGTGTGGCTACAACAGCGCCCGCGGCCTGGGCGATCTGCGCTCCGCACACGGCTGCAACGGCTGTCCGTACGCCGAGACCGTCCCGCCGGCGGATCCGTACGCGCTGAAGGCGCTGGACGAACACGACAACACGTGGACGCTGGCGCAGATGCAGAGCGCGGTCACGAATGCCGAGCGCACCGGCGGCTGGGTGCCGTTCACGTTCCACCACGTCTGTGCCGGCACCGGCTGTGACGCGCTGTCGATCACGCCGACGATGCTCGACCAGTTCCTGTCCTGGCTCGCGGCGCGGACGTCCCGTGGCACCACGGTCAAGACGGTGAACCAGGTGGTCGGCGGCACGGTGAAACCGATCGTCACCGCGCCGGCGTCGACCAACACCGGGCTGGTCAACACTTCGCTGGAGACCTCGACCAGCGGCACCGGTTTCCCCGACTGCTATATGCCCGGCGGATACGGCAACAACACGGCCACCTGGGCGCGGACGACCGCCGCGCACACCGGCACGGCAGCCGAGCAACTCACCGTCACCAACTACCAGGACGGGGACGCGAAACTGCTGCCGACGTTCGATCTCGGCGCGTGTACCCCGACCGGCACCGCGGGCCAGACATACACGGTGTCGGTCTGGTACAAGTCCACGGCGATAACCCAGTTCGCGCTGTACTACCGCACGACGGACGGCTTCTGGACGTACTGGACGTCCGGGCCGTGGCTGGCCGCCGCGCCGAACTGGACGCAGGGCACGTTCACCACGCCCCCGCTCCCGGCCGGTGGCGTGGGGTTCAGTTTCGGGCTGTCCCTGATCGCCAACGGCACGCTGACGACGGATGACTACGGCTTGGCCAGCGGTTCGGGCACCCCCGCGGTGCGCGCCGCCGCGACCGCGGCCGGATCGCCGTCGCCGCTGCGCGGAGCCATCGTCAGCCACCAGTGGGGCAAGAACGCCAAACCGCTGGTGCCTTCGGTGCGGGGCGTGGTCATCCCCGCCGCGGCGCCTGGTGACTGACCGGATCGCCTGGCCACTGGCGATGTTGCTGTTGCTGGTGGTCGCCTGCTCCGGGCCCGCTCCCCAACCGGGCCCGGAGCCCGATCCGTGGCACACCCGGATCGTCGCGACGACGTTCTGGGTGGGCGAGATCTTCGACCCGACCGCCGCCGACGGCAGCCAGGTGACCTCGGCCTACGACGACGACTGGCTCGAGCACTACGGCGGCTGCGACGGCGTGCTGCTGAACGGTTCCTGCGAGACCGAACCACGCACGGCCGCGAATGATTATTTCCCGACCCGCTTCGCACCCCGCGAAAATCCGTTCTATCTGGATCTGCCATTCGACGACGTCAATGACGATCGTGCGTTCGCCATGCGTGGCCAGGTGGTGCCATGGGCGGTGCAGCCCGAATTCGCGAGCAGTGCTACTGACCGGTCAGTCAGTTTCCTCAAGAATCACTGGGTCCGGATCCGCAGCGGTGATCGTATTTGCTACGGGCAGGTCGAAGATGCCGGGCCGGGCGAATACGCGGACGCGCGGTACGTCTTCTCGACCACTGACGAACGCCCCGCGAACACTCGCTACAACGGCGCCGGCATGGACGTTTCCCCCGCGCTCAACGGGTGTCTCGGCTTCCGCGACCTCAACGGTGAGAACGATCGCGTGGACTGGCAGTTCGTGGACAGCAAAGACGTGCCGCCCGGACCATGGCAAAAGATCATCACCACGAGTGGTGTGAACGCACACGGTTGAAATCGGAAAAACAACAGCTACCCGAAGACCATGGAAACACCTCGTGTCCCCTCACATTCCGTGTAACAACCGCGTTTCCTGACCGACGTAACCGACGGCAGGGTTTTGTCCGGAGTGGGGGTTACCCGCGCGTATGGTGCGAGGTGAGAATGGGTGGATGCGGCCCGCGACATACTACACGATATCGGTCATGAGATAGCGACTCTCGGGTATCTGGCCGAGGCGATCCTCACGGAGGCCTCGTTACCGCCGCTCGCCCGGCGCCGCGCGGAGCTGATCGCGCAGCAGACCGAGCGCCTGCTGGCACTGGTCGACACCACGTTCTCCGGTGAACGCCCGGCCGGATCCGTTGCGGTGGAACCACTTCTGGCGCAACTGGTGGCGCAGGCCGATCTGGCGGGGCCGACTCATGTCACGCTCACCCGCAACGGTGCGCTCGAACTCGAAGTGGACCGGACCGCGCTCTGGCGCATCCTGATCAACCTGCTGAACAACGCCGTGCACGCGGCGGGACCCTCGGGCCGGGTGGACGTCGCGATCACCCGGCGGTCGCCGCCGACGATCGAAATCGCCGATGACGGGCCCGGCTTCGGTGAGGCACTGGGGCAGCAGTCCGGGCAAGGGCTGGCCGCGGTCGCGCGGCTCAGTCGTGCCTGCGGCGCCCGCACCCGGACGGCGCCGCGCCGCCCGCGCGGGACACGGGTGGAAATCATTTTTTCCGAACAGCATGTTGATGGCAGCGGAGGGGCAGGCCATGACCACCATCGTCTGCGGTGACGATCACGCCGTATTCCTGGAGGCACTCGTGCCCGTGCTGGAACGGCACGGAATGCGCGTGGTGGGCACCGGATTGAGCCTCAAGGAGGTGGTGCGGACCGTCGAACGCACCGCGCCGGACGTCTGCCTGCTCGACCGGAACTTCGCCGACGGCGAACACGACGACGGTGTCGAGTCGGTGCTCGCGGTCAGCCCGGGCACCAAGGTGATCATGCTGACCGCCGACCCGAGCCACGACGCCGTGCTGCGGGCGCTGCGCGCGGGCGCGGCCGGCTACCTGCACAAGACGAAAAGCCTGGAGCACCTGCTCGGCACGATCAACCGGGTGGTGCACGGCGAGGTGCTCGTCGGGCTGCCCGCGCAGCAGCGTGCGCGGGTGGCCGGCGGGCCGCCGGACATCGAGTTGCGGGCGCGCCAGCTGACCGTCCGGGAGCGGCAGTGCCTGGCCCTGCTCGTCGACGGGCATTCCACGGTGGCGATGGCCGAGCGGCTCGGGGTTTCGGTCGCGACCGTCCGGACACACGTGCGGGCGTTGCTGACCAAGCTCGGCGCGCATTCGCGGCTGGAGGCCGCCTCGCTCGCGGTCCGCCACGGCCTCGTCGAGCCCGCCGACGCGAGCCTGGCCGCCGAGGCACTGTGAGCGCCTGGGAAATCCGGTCGTACTGTGCCGTTCGTTACTAATCCGACGGCAGCCACGGCGGAAACGGGTTTCTACGAGCAGGTCGGCTGCGGAACCGTGTCCGCCTACTTTTGGTCGGATTAGTAACGTGGCACCATCGCGCAGGTGAGCAGCAGACCAGCCGAAACGCAGCGCCTGAGCGACCTGGCGCGGCTGCGCCGCGTCCGCGACCGGATCGACCGGGAGTACGCGCAGCCGCTCGACGTGGAAGCGCTCGCCCGCGGCGCGCACATGTCGGCCGGGCACCTCAGCCGCGAGTTCCGGCAGGCCTTCGGTGAATCGCCGTACAGCTACCTGATGACCCGGCGCATCGAACGCGCGATGGCGCTGCTGCGCCGCGGCGACCTGAGCGTCACCGAGGTCTGTTTCGAGGTCGGCTGCTCGTCGCTCGGCACATTCAGTACTCGCTTCACCGAGCTGGTCGGCGTGCCGCCGAGCACCTACCGGCAGCAGGCCGCGGACGCGACCGAGGGCATGCCGCCGTGCGTGGCGAAACAGGTGACCCGGCCGGTCAGGAATCGAGAAGCGCCGGTCCCCAGCCGGAGTTAGCGTGACCGGCATGGACATCACCATTCACTCGAGCCTTCTCCCGCAGAACGACCGGGACGAGGCGCTGAGGTTCTATCGCGACATTCTCGGCTTCGAGGTCCGGGGCGACGTCGGGTACAAGGGGATGCACTGGATCACGGTCGGCCCACCCGGTCAGCCCGGCACGTCGATCGTGCTCTGCCCGATGGAGGCCACGCCCGGCCTCACCGACGACGAGCGCCGAACCGTCGCCGAGATGATGGCCAAGGGCACGTACGCCAGCATCAACCTCGCCACCAAGAACGTGGACAGTACGTTCGAGCGGCTGCAGGCCGCCGGCGCCGAGGTCGTGCAGGAACCGACCGACCAGCCGTACGGGGTTCGCGACTGTGCTTTCCGCGATCCCGCGGGCACCCTCCTTCGTATCCAGGAGCAACGCTGAACATGGCCACCAGAACCGAGACGAGCGCGGCCGCGCCGCACGTCGCCGACAGCCACGACCTGATCCGCGTGCACGGCGCGCGCGAGAACAACCTCAAGGATGTCAGCGTCGAGCTGCCGAAACGGCGGCTGACCGTGTTCACCGGTGTCTCCGGTTCGGGCAAGAGCTCGCTGGTGTTCTCGACCATCGCCGCCGAGTCGCAGCGGCTGATCAACGAGACCTACAGCGCGTTCGTGCAGGGTTTCATGCCGACGCTGGCCCGGCCCGAGGTCGACGTGCTCGACGGGCTGACGACGGCGATCATCGTCGACCAGGAGCGGATGGGTGCCGACCGGCGCTCGACGGTCGGCACCGCGACCGACGCCAACGCGATGCTGCGCATTCTGTTCAGCCGCCTCGGAAAACCGCATATCGGCTCGCCGCAGGCGTACTCGTTCAACGTCGCGTCGATCAGCGGCGCGGGCGCGGTCACGATGGAACGTGGCGGCCAGACGGTGAAGGAACGGCGCAGCTTCAGCATCACCGGCGGCATGTGCCTGCGCTGTGAGGGCCGCGGCTCGGTCAACGACATCGACCTGACCCAGCTGTACGACGAGGAGAAGTCGCTCAGCGGCGGCGCGCTCAAGATCCCCGGTTACAGCATGGACGGCTGGTACGGCCGCATCTTCAGTGGTTCCGGCTACTTCGACATGGACAAGCCGATCAAGCGGTTCACCAAGAAGCAGCTGCACGACCTGCTGTACCGGGAGCCGACCAAGATCAAGGTCGAGGGCATCAACCTGACCTACGAAGGGCTGATCCCGCGGATCCAGAAGTCGATGCTGGCCAAGGATGTCGACTCGCTGCAGCCGCATGTGCGCGCCTTCGTGGAGCGGGCGGTCACGTTCACCACCTGCCCCGAGTGCGAGGGCACCCGGCTGAGCGCGGAGGCGCGCTCGTCGAAGATCAAGGGGGTCAGCATCGCCGACGCGTGCGCGATGCAGATCAACGACCTCGCCGAGTGGGTCCGGGGGCTGAAGGAGCGGTCGGTCGCGCCGTTGCTGGCGGCGCTGGGCCACACGCTCGACTCGTTCGTCGAGATCGGGCTCGGCTACCTGTCGCTCGACCGGCCGTCGGGCACGCTGTCCGGTGGCGAAGCGCAGCGCACCAAGATGATCCGGCATCTCGGGTCGTCGCTCACCGATGTCACCTACGTCTTCGACGAGCCGACGATCGGGCTGCACCCGCATGACATCCAGCGGATGAACGCGTTGTTGCTGCAGCTGCGCGACAAGGGCAACACGGTGCTGGTCGTGGAACACAAGCCGGAAGCGATCGCGATCGCCGACCATGTCGTGGATCTCGGTCCCGGCGCCGGGACGGCCGGTGGCGAGGTGGTGTTCGAGGGCAGTGTCGAGGGGCTGCGGGCCAGCGACACGATCACCGGGCGGCATCTGGATGATCGCGCCTCGCTGAAGCCCTCGGTGCGGACGTCGTCGGGCGCGCTGGAGGTCCGCGGCGCCGGGACCCACAACCTGCAGAGCGTCGACGTCGACATCCCGCTCGGCGTGCTGGTCGTCGTCACCGGGGTGGCGGGTTCGGGGAAGAGCTCGCTGATCCACGGCTCGGTGTCCGGGCGGGATGGCGTGGTGGCGGTGGACCAGACCGCGATCCGCGGCTCGCGGCGGAGCAACCCGGCGACGTACACCGGTCTGCTCGAACCGATCCGGAAGGCTTTCGCCAAGGCCAACGGCGTGAAGCCGGCGTTGTTCAGCGCGAACTCCGAGGGCGCCTGCCCGAACTGCAACGGTGCCGGCGTGGTGTACACGGACCTGGGCATGATGGCGACCGTCGCCGCGCCGTGCGAAGAGTGCGAGGGCAAGCGGTTCCAGGCGCAGGTGCTGGAATACACGTTCGGCGGCAAGGACATCAGCGAAGTGCTCGCGATGCCGGTGGCCGAGGCCGAGCGGTTTTTCGGGGACGGGGAAGCGAAAACGCCGGCCGCCCACAAGATCCTCGACCGGCTCGCCGATGTCGGGCTGGGGTATCTCACCCTCGGCCAGCCGCTGACGACCTTGTCCGGCGGCGAGCGGCAGCGGCTGAAACTGGCGACGCAGATGGGCGAAAAGGGCGACGTCTACGTCCTCGACGAGCCGACGACGGGTCTGCACCTGGCCGATGTCGAGCAGCTGCTCGGTCTGCTGGACCGCCTGGTCGATGGTGGCAAGTCGGTCATCGTGATCGAGCACCACCAGGCCGTGATGGCCCACGCGGACTGGATCATCGACCTGGGCCCTGGCGCCGGCCACGACGGCGGCCGCATCGTGTTCGAAGGCACCCCGGCGGATCTGGTGGCCGGCCGGTCGACCCTGACCGGTGAGCACCTCGCGTCCTACGTCGGCGCGAAATCCCGTGCCCGGAAGGGCAAGATCACCGCCGGCTAGCTGAAAGCGGCACGGTTCCGTGCCTACAGTCGCCTCACTGTGGCGTCCGGCTCCCGGATCGGCCTCGAACGGGTGTTGATCACCGGGGCGGCGCTCGCGGACGGGCACTCGGCGGACGGCTCGCCGAGGTGTGGACCGGAGGCAAGCGCCCCGAAGCGGACCGGGTCGCGGGCGCCGTGGAGATCGACGGTTCGGGTGCGACGATCGTGCCCGGGATGGTCGATTCGCACGCCCACCTGTCGATGCCCGGCGGAGCCCAATGGGTGTCGCACGGTTTTGCGCCGCTGGACACGCTGCTCGCCGTCGGGGAGGAGAACGGCGAGCTCATGGTGCGGGCCGGGATTCGCTGGGCCCGCGATGTCGGCGCGCCGCGCCGCCCGATCCCGGAGGACGGCGGCGCCGAGCGCGCCGCCAGCCTGGTGCTGCGGGACCGGTGGCGCGGGCGGCTCGACCGGCCATACGTCCGGGCCGCGGGCACCTGGCTCACTCGCTCCGGCGTACTCCCCGAGGGCCTGGCGGTCGAAGTCGAGCACGGCGCCGATCTTTTGGCCGCGGTGCGGCGCCAGCTCGACGATGGTGCGGACCTGGTCAAGCTCTACCTCGACGGGCCGGACGCGGACACCGCTCCGTTCACGGCGGCGGAAGTGTCCGCGGCCGTGGAGGTGGCCCACCAGCGAGGCGCAAAGGTGGCAGCGCACGCCACAGCGTTGCCCGGCTGCAGGGTCGCGGCGGAGGCCGGCATTGACAGTGTCGAGCACGGTGAGATGCTCGACGACGACACCGTGGCGTTGATGGTGTCCCACGGTGTCACGCTCGTTTCGACACTGGGCGTGGAGAAGTCCTGGCTGACGTTCACCAAGACCTCCGCCACCGGCCTCTTCGTCGAAGATCAGGCGGTGACGTACGAAGAGCGGTTGGAGATCGCGGCGGAAAGCCTGCGCCTGGCGGACCGCGCGGGGGTCCGCATCGCCGCCGGTTCGGACTTCGGCGGTGGTTCGCTGCGGGCCAACCAGCTGGCCTGGACGGTGGAGGCGATGATCGAAGCCGGGCTGGAGCCAGCGACGGCGCTCGCCGCCGCGACATGGCGGGGCGGCGAGCTACTCGGTCTCGAACACGCCGGCCGCCTCGTCCCCGGTGCGCCCGCACACTTCAGCCTCGTGCACGGCGACCCCCTCTCCGATCCGACGGCCCTGTGGCGGGTTTGGCTCACGCGGTAGCCCGCCGGCGAACCCCGCTTTTCCTTTCCAGTGTCAATTCCCTGCTGAAACCAGATCGCTGAGAGTCGCGAGCTTGTCGGCCGACGGTGTGTCGGGTTCCGCGTGCAGGAGCAGGACCTCCAGACCGCGCTCGCCGATCACCGCGAACTTTTCCACCAGCAGTTCCAGATCGCCCACGCGTGAATGGTGGAGCACGACGTTGCGGCCGCGGGCCGTGTGCACGTCGTGGCGAGCCCACAGTTGCCGGAATCGCTCGCTCTCAAGGGAAAGCTCGTCGATCAGCGCGTGCAGGCGCTCGTCGTCGGTGTCGGTGCCGATCTGTGCCCGCAGGTGGGCGACGGCGTGCGCGGTGTCGCTCGTCCAGTCGGGGTCGACGCTGCGCCGCACGTGATCGGTGAACAGGTTCCGCAGCCGGTTGGTGCCCGGAGCCATGTTCGGCCACACCGCCTGGGCCAGCGGGTTCGCGGCCAGCACATCGCCGTAGCTGTTGAAGACCATCGCGGGCACGTTGACCGTCCGGAGCAGCAGGTCGAGCCCCGCGGGGAGTCGGTCCGCCCGGCTGCCGGGGCGCCGCGGCCGTGGTCCGGCGAGTGCCAGCAGATGCTCGGTGCCCTCCGCGTCGAGCTGCAGCACCCGGGCGATCGCGTCGATCACCTGCGCGGACGGGTTGCGGTCGCGACCCTGTTCGAGGCGCAGGTAGTACTCGGTGCTGATCCCGGCCAGCAACGCGACCTCTTCGCGGCGCAGCCCGGGAACCCGGCGCGGTCCGTTTCCCGGCGGTAGCCCCACTTCCGCCGGTGTGACGAGCTCACGCCGTGCGCGCAGGAACTCACCCAATGCGTTGCCCACCCTGCCAGCGTAATCGCCGCGCGGGCGGCGGGTGCCCCTCGTACTACCAGGAACACCAGGGGCTGCCGCTGTGGGTGAACGGAGCCGATGATCGTCGGTATGACGACACGCACGTGGTTCATCACCGGCGTCAACAGCGGTTTCGGCCGGGAGTTCGCCGAGCGGCTACTCGAACGCGGCGACCGGGTCGCCGGCACGGTCCGCCGAGAGGGGTCGGTCGACGACCTCCAGGCCAAGTACGGCGACCGCTTCTGGCTCGGCCACCTCGACGTCACCGACCTGCCGCGGATTCGCGAAGTCGTCGATGCCGCCTTCGCCGAGCTGGGCCGCATCGACGTCGTGGTGATCAACGCCGGCTACGGCTTGTTCGGCGCGGCCGAGGAGGTCACCGACGAGCAGGTCACGCACCAGATCACCACCAACCTGCTCGGCGCGATCCAGACGGCCCGGGCGGCGCTGCCGCACCTGCGCGCCCAGGGCGGCGGCCGGCTGATCCAGCTCTCCTCGGTTGCCGGCCTGTCCGCCCACCCGGGCGCCTCGCTCTATCACGCGAGCAAGTGGGGTGTCGAAGGATTCATGGAGGCCCTCGCCGGTGAGGTCGCCCCCTTCGGTATCGGGGTCACACTGGTCGAGCCGGGCGGCGCTCGCACCGCGTTCGGCCAGGCCCTGCAGATCGGCGAGCCGCTGGCCGCGTACGAAGGCACCCCGGCGGGCTTCGTGCACACCTTCCAGGAGAAGCGCCCGGAGGGGGTCGGCGACGCGGCGAAGATCGCGACCCGCGTGATCGAGAGCGTGGACCAGCAGCCCGCCCCGCTGCGCCTGGTCCTGGGCAGCGACTGCTACCAGGTTGTCACCGGTGCCCTGCGCGCCCGCCTCGCGCAGGTGGAGCCCCAGCAAGCCACAGCAGCGGAGACGGACGCCGGCCAGTAGCACCGCTCAGTGCACGGGGATGTTGTGGTTGAGGTGGAACATGTTGCCGGGGTCGTATCGGCGTTTGATGTCGGTGAGGCGCTTGTAGTTGCCACCCCAGATGTCGTGTGGTGTGGGTCCGTCGTCGGCCGGGAGGTTGTTGACGTATCGGCGGTCGGCCAGATAGGGAGTGCACAGCTCGAAGGTTTCCTTGGCCCAGGAGATGTTCGCTTCGGTCTCGGCGGGGTCTAGCCATTGGGAGACGATGAGCAGGCTGTAGCCGGGCGAGCGGTGGGCGAACGCGGTGGCATCGGGCGGGACCCGGGTCACCGCACCGAGATAGGGCACCAGGGCCAGGCCGCTCATGGGTGACGGACACCGCTTGATCGCTTCGGCCAGGACCTCGGCGACGGCGTCGGTCAGCTCGCTGAGGAACGCGGACTTCCAGTAGTTGAACGCCCCGCGCGGGTAGCCCGCGTCGCTGCCGCTGATGGCAGCCGAATACGGCATGGTTTCGATGAGGTCGACGATGGGTGGCCCGAACCGGCGAAGCGGTTCCAGGTCGCGCGCGGCGGCGTCGCGGTCGTGTCCGCAATGGCAGGCGACGAGAATGACCAGCTTGTCCGACGGATTGTCGGGGGACGCGGCGAGCGTGAACCCGGCGGTCACGTCGTCGGGCGCGGACGCGGTGTACTCGCGGTAGAACGCGAGGGCGTCGCGGACGCGTTCGACCGGGTGCGCGACCATCCCGAAGTCGACCTCGGGTATCGGGTGCAGCTGGTATTCGAACGACGTGACGACGCCGAAATTGCCGCCTCCGCCGCGCAGCGCCCAGAACAGGTCCGGGTTCTCCGTAGCGCTGGCGGTGACGATTTCGCCGGCAGCCGTCACGACCTCGGCGGACAACAGGTTGTCGATGGTCAGGCCGAGCTTGCCCATCAGCCACCCTTCACCACCGCCGAGGGTCAGGCCGGCGATGCCGGTGCTCGACACGTTCCCGCCGGTGGTCGCGAGGCCGTACACGGCGGCGGCCCGGTTGAATTCCTTCCAGGTCACTCCCGCCTGCGCCCACAGGGTGCGGGCGGCCGGGTCGACCCGGATTCCGCGCATCAGCGCGAGGTCGATCATGAGGCCGCCGTCGGTCACGGCTGAGCCCGCGACATTGTGACCGCCACCCCGGATGGAGGTCTCACTCGCCTGCGTGCGCCCGAGTTCGACGGCGTCCACGACGTCGGGGACGGTACGGCAGCGTGCGATGAGGGCGGGCCGCTTGTCGATGAGGCCGTTGTGCACCCGGCGGGCCGCCTGGTACCCGGCGTCCGCGGGGTGGAGCAGGTCCCCGGTGAACGCCGCGCGAACCGATTCGGGAACCACGATCGTACTGGACATTTCCGCATCCTCAGTGTGTGATTCGAGCTGGTCAGCCCACTGTGCGCGAGGCGGCTGTCGCGATCGTGTCACCGGCATGTCAGGTCCGGGCGGGCGCGCGGAGGAGGAGCAACGGTGGTCGTGCACCGGTACGGGATCCTCGGTCCGACCGAGGTGCTGGTCGGTGACCGTGCGATCCCGCTCGCGGGAGCCGGGCAGCGGCTTCTGCTCTCGGCGTTGCTGTTGTCGCCGAACCAGGCCGTGCCCGCGGATCGGCTGGCCGAGATCGTCTGGGGCGACGCGCAACCGGTGAACCCGGCCGCGGCGCTGCGCAACCAGGTCTCGCGTCTCCGCCGCTCACTGGGATCCGCCGGTCCGGATCTGGCGACCGTGGATCGCGGCTATCTCATCCGGCTCGAACGTGACCGGCTCGACGCTGCCCGGTTCGAAGACCTGTTCGCGCAGACCGAGGCCGAGCGAGGGCAGCGTGCGCTGGCTCTGGTCGACGAAGCTCTCGGCCTGTGGCGCGGGCCCGCGCTCGACACGATCCGGGACCGGCTGTGGGCGGCGCCGGACGCGGCACGCCTGGACGAGTTGCGCGTGGCGGCCGAACAGCGGCGGGCGGAGCTTTTGCTGTCGCTGGGCAAGGCCGACGAAGCCATCGCGGCACTGCGCGCCATCGTTTCCGCTCACCCTGAGCGCGAAGGGGCGCGCGGGCAGCTCATGCGAGCGCTGTACGAGGGCGGGCGGCCCACCGAGGCGCTGACGACGTACCGCGTGTGGCAGCGCCGGCTGGCGGACGAACTCGGCCTGGACCCGTCGCCCGAGCTGCGCCGGATCGAATACGAGATCCTGCGACACGGCTTGTCACCGGCTGTCCCGGCGCCGGCGACCGCGGCACTGCCGCTGCCGGCGACGAGCTTTGTCGGGCGGGAAAACGACTGTGCGGCGTTGGCTGCTTTGCTGCGTACCGCGCGGCTGGTGACGCTGCACGGCCCCGGTGGCGTGGGCAAGACACGACTGGCCGCCGAGGTCGCCTCCCGGTACCCGCACGACGGGGTCCGATTCTGTGATCTCGCGTCGGCCCGAGGTCGCGCCGACGTGCTCCGCAGCCTCACGGCGGCGGTCGGTCTCGGCGAGCGCGCGTTCCACCGTCTCGACGACCAGCTGTGTGCACACCTCGCGGACCAGCGGCTGCTGTTTGTGATCGACAACTGCGACCAGGTCGTGGCCGAGATCGCCGACGTGGCCGAACTCCTGCTCCGCCGAACCCGCGAGGTCGTCGTCCTGGCCACCAGCCGCCGCAGGCTGGGCGTGACCGGGGAACATCTGTGGCCGGTGACGCCGCTGGCCACGAGCGGGCCGGACGCCGCCGCGGTTCGGCTCTTCGTCGACCGCGCTCGTGCGGTGGTCCCGCACTTCGGGCCGAGCGCTCAGGAGTCCGAAGCGATTTCCGCGCTGTGCGCCCGTCTCGACGGCTTGCCGCTGGCCATCGAGCTCGCCGCGGCGCGGTTGCTGGGGACGACGGTTGCGGAGCTGTCGCAGAACATCGGTCGTGGCTTCCGGATCATCGCCGCCGACGGTCCCACGGAATCTCGCCACCGTTCCCTGCGTGCTCTGATCGGCTGGTCCTACGGTGGACTGTCCATTGTGGAGCGGCGCGTGTTCGACTGCGCTTCGGTTTTCGAAGGCCCGTTCGACGTCTCCGCCGCCCACGCGGTCTGCGGCGGCGACGCGGCACCCGAGGACGTGCTGGAAGCGTTGCTGCGGCTGGCCGATCACTCGATGGTGCGTGTCGACCGCGGCGAAAGCCGCGCGGTGTACTCGATGCTGGAGACGCTGCGCGCGCACGGCAGGCAACGCCTGGAACAGGGCGGCACGCTCGACGCGGTCCGTGACCGGCATGCTGTCTGGGCAGGTGAACTCGTCGCACGGGCGGCGGACGAGTTGGGTGGCCCGGCCGAGCCGACCTGGGCGGGAGTACTGGACCGGCATTTCGCCGACCTGCGCGCGGCGCACCATCGGCTCGTCGGCCGCGACACGGGCCGGCAGCTCGCGCTCGTCGCCGAGCTGCACTGGTACGCGTTGTGGCGGGGTCGGTCCGAAGTGTTCCGCTGGGCCGAAACCGGTGCCGCCGCGGCCGCGGGAACGCATGCGCGTTACCTGCCGGACGCGCTCGCGTCCGCGGCGGTCGGCGCCGTGTTCCGCGGCGATCTCGCCGCGGCCCGGGCCGCGGCCCGCACGGCGACCGAGGCGGCACGCGCGCAGCCCGCCGTTCATGCCTGGCGCCTGCCGGAGGCGGCGGGCGAGATCGCCATCCACGGTGGCAGCCCCGAACAAGCCGCACACGACTACCGCGCCGCGTACGTGCTGTCGATGGAGGCGGGCGCGTTCCTCGACGCGACCTGGAACGCCGCGAGCGTCGGCGCGGCACTGGCCTACAGCGGGAACACCGCAGAGGCGACCCGAGCCGCACGGCAAGCGGACACAGCCGCTGCGGCTTCCGGTGCGCCATCGGCACTCGCGATCGCTTCGTGGGTCGCCGGCGAAATCGCCGCGGACACGGATCCGGACGAGGCTCGCAGCCGGCTGCAACTCGCCGCCGAACACGCCGAGACAGCCGGGAACCGTCTCGTCGGCGGACTGATCGAAGTCAGCCTGGCCACCCTGTACGGCCGCAACGAGAACCCTGCCGCCGCGTTGCGGCACTACCAGCGGGTGATCGGGATGTGGCAGCGAGCCGAGTCGTGGACACCGCAATGGGTCACCATGCGGACCCTGGTCGATCTGCTCATGCGCGTCGGTGCCTGGCACGACGCGGCAATCCTGCACGCGGCCGTGCGGTCGGCAGACGCCGCCACCCCGGCCTATGGAGCCGACGACCGCCTACTCCGCCAGGCGGCGGCCCGGCTCCGCCAGCACTTGCGCCACACCGAACTGAACCAATGCACCCGTACCGGCGCCCGCATGACGGCCAGCGATACGACGCGCTTCGCGCTGGAAGCCATCCACCACGCCCGGGCAAGGATCTGATCGCCGAGACCGATCTGGTCGATGTCAGTCAGGTGGATCCATCGGCGCGTGGATTTGGTGGGGCGCCTGGGGCTCGAACCCAGAACCTGCCGGGTACAAGATCAACTTCGTCGGTTGACACCGGAGAGTTCCGGTCATTGCCCGTGACCGCGCCAGCTTACTGTTGCAAACACCGGTCGTTCGGGCCCCTCCTGCTTTCTCGCCGTTTAGCGGCGTAAAACGGCACGCTGCTTGGTGGCCAGCCCGGTATTGTGACTTCGGTGTTGAGACTGGTCGCCGACGACCCAGCCCTGACGCTGAGCGACCGCCAGGTGCAGAGGCTCACGTTCTGGGTGCTGGAGTTCCTTCCTGCGAGCCGGTGCGAGATCAGGTCAGGGCCGGGAGCGGAAATCCTCGTCGCGGAGCGAGAGCCAAACGAGCTGACGTCGGCCCTGCGAGCCAAGTTCGAAGAGATCGCCGGGTGCTGCTGGCTCGACGCCACTTGATCACTCCTTGGTCCGTTCTCAGCTTGGGAACCATACCCGGCGCGTGGAAAGTGCCTCTGACCTGCGGGCGCGCCGTGAGGAGATCACCGGAGGTGGCTCCTCCCCTGATTTCCGAAGCGGTGTCGGGGTTCGGGTCGGAGCCCCGGCCGCCGGAGGCAGCATCGGACTGGGCACCTCATTCAATCTCGATAGTCAGGCCGTGTTGGAGAGCGGATGCGCGAAGGTCATCGAGAATCGATTCGCGCTCACTGTCGGTCACTTCTGAGCCGTCGTTCCAATGCGTGATCGAAGATCTGTCGAGGACGTAGTCAACGAGTTCTCCGTGGAAGCCTTCGCCGTGGACTCGCACCGTCCGACCGTCGATGTCCAGCTCGATGTACCCGCGGGTGGACCCAACAATCACAAGAATCTGCCTTCGGTTGGTCAGTTTCCCCGGTCTGGATGCTTCACCTGGGTTGCTCGCGTCGGAGCTGGTGAGCAACGCGGTAGATCTGTGTTCTCAGGGTGTCCAGGCGTTCGTTAACCTGCCGGGCCTCATCAGGGCTGATCGTATGTCCGTTCCGAGGGTGGATCACGAGGTCGTTGAAGCTGCCCATGCCGCCATACGCTTGGAGGATGCGCCTGAGGCCGTAGGCATCGCGGTTAGACAGGTCCCGGCGCGCGGCTCGGAACCATCGCGACCAGTGTTGCTCGTCGGCGTCGTCCAACAGGACGAGAAGCGAGTCGAGGTCCGCATTGAGGCCGCCGATCGAGTCCGATGCCACCGGCTGAGCATGGCACAAGTGCGCGCCACGATGGACCTGCTGGAGTCCGGTGGTAGCTCAACCGCCGGGGCCGCCGGCCGAAGCGGAGCGGCAGGCCGGACGGCCCAGCGGCGCGCTTGCGCGCCGCTCTTGTGGGTCACCTCGCACACGTTCCGCAAGACGACGGCCACGGCTCTGGACGACGCGGACGTGCCCACCCGGCCCATCGCGGACCAGGTCGGGCATGCCAGGGTGTCCATGACGCAGGACGTGTATCTGGGCCGGAAGTAGGTCAACTCGGTGACGGCGGCCGCTCTGGAAGGGCTATTGGATGACCAGTCCGAGGACCAAAAGCGGGGATAAGCTGGGGAGATGATCTTGCCTCGGATGTCCACCGAGCCTCTGACCAGGGCTGAGAGTGGGGCGCCTGGGGCTCGAACCCAGAACCTACGGATTAAAAGTCCGCAGCTCTACCAATTGAGCTAACGCCCCTCATGGAGCAGTCTAGCGGCTAGGCCCCTGCCGCCTGCGCGGCCGGGTCCACGACGGGGCGCGGGCGCGCAGCCAGCAGAAGCGAGCGTCCTATGTGGACGGGATCGGGCCTACGGCGGCCGACGCGCGACGAGGCACGGAGGAGAGAGCGATGTTCCTGATCACCGGCGCGACCGGCAACGTCGGTACCGAAGTGGTCAGCGCGCTCGCCGACGCCGGGGAGCGGGTGCGGGCGCTGGTTCACCGGCCCGATGCGCCGTTGCCGGACGGGGTCGAGCCTGTCGTCGGTGACCTCAGCGAGCCGGACAGTCTCACCGACGCTTTCCAAGGCGTGCAAGGGATCTTCCTGATGTCCGGCTACTCGGACAGCATCCTGGCCAGGGCACGCGAAGCGGGTGTGCGGCGCGTCGTGCTGTTGTCCGGTGGATCGGCCGAACTCGAGGACCTCGACAACGCCATCTCCCGCTACATGACGCTGACCGAGCGCGCGGTGCGGGCCTCCGGCCTCTCCTGGACCTTCCTCCGCCCGCGGGCCTTCATGTCCAACGCCTTGGCCTGGCGCCCGCAGCTCCAGGCCGGCGACACGGTCCGCGCGCAGTTTCCGAAGGTGCGGGCCGCGCGCGTCGATCCGCGCGATATCGGCGAAGTCGCCGCGCGGGCGTTGACCGACGAACGGCACGACGGCCGGATCTACAACCTGACCGGCCCGGAATCACTCCTGCCCGCCGAGTTGGTCGCCGTCCTCGCCGAAGTGCTCGGCCGGAACCTGCGCTGCGTGGAGCTGTCCAACGACGAGACCCGCGCCGAGCTACAACAGGGCACACCACCCGAATACATCGACGCCTTCTTCAACTTCTACGTCGACGGGACGCTCGACGAGGCGACCATTCACCCGGACGTGTCCGACGTGACCGGCCGCCCCGCCCGCACCTTCCGGCAATGGGCCGAGACGCACGCCGCGCGTTTCCGCTCAGCCGGCTAGCGGGCGGCGCAACCCGAACCGGGTCGCCTGCTCGAAAGCGTGGCCGACCTGCAGCAACGCGAACTCGCCGCGATGCCGGCCGACCAGTTGCAGGCCCACCGGCAGGCCATCGGGGGTGAACCCGGCGGGCACCGACAGCGCGGGCGAATCGGTCACGCTGATGCAGTAACACGACCGCATCCAGTCCAGGTAGTCGCGCTGTGGCACCCCATCGACCTCGGCCGGGTACTCCAGATCGATGTCGAACGGCGGCACCTGCGCAACCGGCAGCGCCAGCACGTCGTACCGCCCGAAGAACCGCCGCATCTCGTGGAACAGCTCGGTCCGCAGCGTTTCGGCACGCGCGACATCCGTGCCGCGCAGCCGCCGGCCCTGCTCGATGTTGTCCACCAGGCTCGGTTTGAGCAGGTCACGCGACTGGTCCAGCACGTCACCCAGCGACAGGTCGAAATGCCAGGCCCGCAGCGTCCGGAACACCTCGTCCGCGCCGCTGAGGTCCGGGCTCGCCTCCTCGACCACGCAGCCGAGATCCTCGAACACCGTCAGCTGGGACTCCAGCGTCGACCGGACCACCGGTTCGACGGGGAAACTGCCGCCAAGGTCGGGAGTCCACGCCACCCGCAGGCCGGTGAGATCGCGCTCGAGCGGTGCCGTGAAAGCGCTTCCCGGCTCGTTGATCGAGATCGGCGAGCGGTCGTCCGGCCCGGCGATCACCGACATCATCAGCGCGACATCCGCGACGGTGCGCGCCAGCGGCCCGGGCACGGACATCGTCGACCACGGCGCCGGGGCAGGAAAGCTGGGCACCCGGCCGGGCGTCGGGCGCAGGCCCACGACGTTGTTGAACGACGCCGGGTTGCGCAGCGAACCGCCCAGGTCCGAGCCGTCGGCCAGCGGCTGCAGCCCGCAGGCGAGCGCGGCGGCCGCACCCCCGCTGCTGCCACCGGCGCTGCGGTCGTGCGCGTACGGGTTGCGGGTGGCGCCAAACAGCGGGTTGAAGGTGTGCGACCCGGCCGCGAACTCCGGCACGTTCGTCTTGCCCAGCGTGATGACGCCCGCCGCGCGCAGCCGCTCGACGATCAGCGCGTCGGCCTCGGGCACGTTGTCCCGCAGCACGGGCGAGCCGTGGGTGGTGCGGATGCCCGCGGTGTCGTGAGTGTCCTTGTGCGCCATGGGAATTCCGTGCAGCGGCCCGATCGGTTCACCTGCGGCCAGCCGGCGGTCGGCCGCCTCGGCCTGCTCGAGCGCGTACTCCGGAAGCAGGGTCACGATCGCGTTGACGACCGGGTTCACCCGGTCGATCCGGTCCAGATACGCGGCCACCACCTCGCGCGCGGACAGTTCCCGCTGGCGCAGCGCCCGGGCGAGCCCGGTCGCGGTCAGCCAGCAGATGTCATCCGTCATTGCGAGACGCGGGCTGTGCGCCGCAGCCACAGCAGGCCGATCACCGGCAGCACCAACGGAATGAACAGGTACCCCTCGCCGTAGCCCGACCACACGGTCGCGTCCGGGAAGGCCTCGCTGTCGAAGACGCTCAGGGTGCCGACGGTCAGCACGCCGAGCAGCTCGACCGACAGGCACACCAGCGCGACCCGCCACGACGTCGTGCCCCGGCGCGCCAGCGCCACCGTCGCGATGATGTAGATCACCGCGGCCACGGCGGACAGCACGTACGCGAGCGGCGCTTCGTGGAACTTCGTCGCGATCTGCACGGCCGCCCGCGACGTGGCCGCCAGCGCGAAGATCGCGTACACGGCGACCAGGATCCGGCCGGGACCCGTCGCGGTGTTCCTCGATTCAGGCACGCGCGCCTCCCCAGATCTCGTTCAGCCGCAGCACCATGACCGGGATCGCGAGGCACAGCACGCCCAGGATCACCGTGCTCGACCGGCTGCGTTCGGCGAGCGCCCACGCGGCGCCGGCCGGGATGATGATCAGTGCGCCGATCAGGTACGCGAGGTAGGTCACGAGGTTGCCCGGGTGGCCGCCGCCGATCAGCAGCACGACCCCGATCACCAGCTGCACGACCACCAGCACCTCGACGACCGCCAGCGCGATCAGCAGCGCACGCTGCGGTTCCCGGTTCCGTGCGGCGAGCAGGAAGCTCCACGCCGCGACGACCAGCGAGGCCACCGCCACGGTCACCGCGTAACCCGGAATCACGAACCGAGAGTAGTCCGGAGGGTCACGCAGCTTGCCCTCGACCGGGCCACTCAGAGGCTCTACTCAGAGGTGACCGGGGTCCACTGTCGATACCGCCCCTTCACTTGACCGGGCTAGTAAAGGTTGCTTACCTTGATCCATCACGAATCAGCACGTATGGACCGTGGCGCGGATGGCGGTCCGGGTCTTGAGCGACGCGGGGGTACACCGCGCGTACACCGTGGCTGGTGACTCATTCCTCGAACTCATCGACATCCTCCAGTTCGAAGGCCCGCTCACCCTCGTCACCGCCCGGCACGAGGCCGGCGCCGCGTTCATGGCCGAGGCCGAGGGCAAGCTCCGCGACAAGCCCGCGGTACTGCTCGGCATGCGCGGCCCCGGCGTGCTGAACCTGCTGGTCGGCGTGCAGACGGCGTTCCAGGACGAGACCCCGCTGGTCGTGCTGCTGGCCGACCGGCCGTCGGTGAACCTCACCGGTGACGCTGCCGACGGTCTCGACCTGTTCGGGCTGTTCCGCCCGTACGCGAAGTGGATCGCGCGGGCCGAGGTCGCCGCGGAGGTGCCCACCCTGCTCGCCGAGGCGCTCGGCGAGGTCCAGCGTGGCCGCCGTGGCCCAGCCGTGCTCACGGTGCCGGACGACTTCTGGGTCGCGCCGTTCGACGCGGCCGTGCCCCAACCCGCATCGCGGCCGGAGCGCACCGGGGCGCTGCTGAGGTCCGCGGACGAGGTGGCGGGCCTGCTGGCCGACGCGCGCTACCCGGTCGTGATCGCGGGCAGCGGCGTCCGACCCGCCCGCGACGAGCTGATCACGGTCGCCGAGCAGCTCGGGCTTTCGGTGTACAACGCGTTCCGCCGCCAGGACGCCTTCCCGGAGAACCACGCCCGCTACGCCGGTCACCTCGGCGTCGGGATCCCCGCCCGGCAGCTCGACGCCCTCGACCGGGCGGACCTGGTGCTCGCGGTCGGCACACGGCTCGACGAGGTCACCACCCAGAACTACCGCTACCCGTCGCCGAGCCAGACGCTCGTCGTGATCGGCACCGGGCTGATCCCGAGCCGCCGCCGCGGCCTGACCTTCCGCATCGAGACCGAGATCGCGCCGTTCCTGCGGGAACTGAGCACCGTCGCGGCCCCGCGCACCCGGCGCAGCTCGGCCGCCAACGCGGCCACCCACACGTTCATGACCCCGCCCGACACCCGCGAGAGTGTCCTGGTCCACCCGGCCGAGGTGGTGCGCGCGGTGCGCAAGGTGGTGCCCGAGGACACCATCGTCACCAGCGATTCCAGCAACTTCGCGAGCTTCGTGCACCGCTACTGGTGCTTCACCGAGCCGCACACCCAGCTCGGGCCGGCCGACCGGGGGCTCGGCTACGCGGTCCCGGCGGCGGTCGCGGCGAAGCTCGCGGCGCCGCAGCGCACCGTGATCGCGATGGTCGGCGACGGCAGCCTGATGACCACCGGGCAGGAGCTGGAGACCGCGGTCCGCTACCGCGCGCCGATCATCGTGATCGTCAGCCAGAACGGGCTGAACGGGGACGTCGCGATGCACCAGGCGCGCACGCACGGACGGTTGTCCGGGGTGGCGATGGGCACGCTGGACTTCGCGTCGTGGGCGCGGTCGTTCGGCGCGGTCGGCTACACCGTCGAGTCACCCGAGCAGCTGGAACCGACGGTCGGCCGCGCGCTGCGGCACCAGCGGCCGAGCGTGATCGACGTGCGCACTGACCCCGACGTGATCGACCCCGATGTGCGGCTCAGCGCGCTGTTCCGGTCGGACCACTCGTCCTGAGCTGTCCTTGTGGGATCGGTGTGTGGCCGATTCACCGAATGCTCGCCTTTTCCCGCCGCCTCGCGTAGGGTCAGCGATTCCTTGCTATTTCCCCAAAATCCGAAATTGGTACTCCTCGATGGTGACAGAAACCCCTGTCCGTAAACCAAAACCGATCATCTCCGGTACGCGTTCGCTGTCCGAACATGTGCTGGTGAAGGTGTTCGTGCTGCTGCCGCTGGTCGCGCTCGCGGCGGCGGTGCCGTTCGCCTGGGGCTGGGGGTTGAGCTGGCTGGACATCGGGCTCGGCGTGCTGTTCTTCGCCGTGTCCGGGCTCGGTGTGACCGCCGGGTACCACCGGCACTTCACGCACGGCTCGTTCAAGGCGAACCGCCCGCTCCGGATCGCGCTGGCGATCGCCGGGAACCTGTCGGCGCAGGGACCGGCCACCACCTGGGTCGCCGACCACCGGCGGCACCACGCGTTCTCCGACCGGGTCGGCGACCCGCACTCGCCGTGGCTGTTCGGCACCGGCGCGCGGGCGCTGGCCAAGGGGTTCTGGCACGCGCACATGGGCTGGCTGTTCGAGCGCGAGGTGACCAACGCCGAGCGGTTCGCCCCGGACCTGCTCGCCGACCCGGACATCCGCGCCGTCGACCGGCTGTTCCCGGTCTGGGTCGCCACCAGCCTGCTGCTGCCGGGTGTCTTGGGTGGACTGATCACCTGGTCGGTCTGGGGTGGCGTGACGGCGTTCTTCTGGGCCGGGTTCGTCCGGGTCGCGGTGCTGCACCACGTGACGTGGTCGGTCAACTCCATCTGCCACATGATCGGCGACCGGCCGTTCGCCAGCCGGGACAAGGCGGCGAACTTCTGGCCGCTCGCCGTCTTCTCGTTCGGCGAATCCTGGCACAACCTGCATCACGCCGACCCGACCTGCGCGCGGCACGGGGTCCAGCGCGGTCAGATCGACATCACCGCGCGGCTGATCTGGATCTTCGAAAAGCTCGGCTGGGCGTGGCAAGTGCGCTGGCCCACACCGCAGCGGTTGAACCGGCTGGCGTCGGAGACCGATCTGTGATTGACTGAACACGGTCTCAGGCTTTTGTGTTCGATTTTGCTCACGCTTGCGGTGACCCGGGGCATCGCAGCGGTGCTCTGTTTCTTTGCAGTATATGGAGATTGTTTTTATGGCGGTTCAGGGCACTGTGAAGTGGTTCAACTCCGAGAAGGGGTTCGGCTTCATCACTCCCGACAACGGTGGCGGCGACGTCTTCGTGCACTATTCGGAGATCCAGGGTAACGGCTTCCGTAGCCTGGAAGAGAACGCTCGGGTGGAGTTCGAGATCGGCCAGGGCCAGAAGGGCCCGCAGGCGACCTCGGTCAACGTCATCTGACATAAGAGGCTTCGTGGATGGAGCGCCCCTGCTCGCGCAGGGGCGCTTCGCCGTTTCCACTTCGCGTAGCTTTTGGGGGTCGGACCCCCAAACCCCCGCCAGGGAGGGCTTCGCCCCCCTGGACCCCCCCTCCGGTGGTTGCGTTGGGTGGGCGTGTGGATGTTCGTGTCGGGTCGCTGTGGTAATACTGCGGACTCGATGGCGGGGGGTGTGGGCACTCGGATACCTTCATGCGGGTACGTGACGCGGAGGGTGGAAATTTTCATGACGAGTACCGCCGTGCGGCCGGGGGCGCCGAGCGGACCCGTGCCGGAAGCACCCGCGCCCGAACCAGCCGGAGAACCGGGGCGCAGCGGCCTCGCCGGCCTGCTCGAACTGCCCGTCACAGCGTGGCGCAGCGTGACCCGGTCGGTCCGCCGCAGCCCGGGTCGGCTCACCGCGATGGGCGTCGGGCTCGTCGTGCTGGTCGTGGTTTTCGGGGTGGTCGGGACCTTCGCGGTCCAAAGCAAGAGCGACACGATCACCGACCTGGCCGACCACCGCGAGCCACTGACCGCCGCGTCGCAGGAGATCTACCGTTCACTGTCCGACGCGGACGCCGCCTCGGCCAACGCGTTCCTCGTGATCGGCGCCGAACCGCCCGAACTGCGCGCCCGGTACGACCTCGACATCGCACGCGCGGGTGCCGCGCTCGCGAAGGCCGCGTCGGACTCCGAAGGCTACGCCGACGCCGCGGCGAAGGTCGACGTCCTCAGTCAGAACCTTCCCGTCTACACCGGCATCATCGAGCGGGCCCGCGCGAACAACCTGCAGGGCTTCCCGGTCGGCGCGTCCTATCTGCGCGAGGCCTCGAATCTCATGCGGACGGTCATCCTGCCCGCGGCCGCCGACCTCTACAACATCGACACTGGCCGGTTGAGCGCCGAGCAGGACGACGCCAGCGGTTTTCCGTGGTTCAGCGCGGTTCTGCTCGTGGCCGTGATCGCCGCGCTCGTCGTGACACAGGTCTACCTGACCCGCCGGACGAACCGGTTGCTGAACGTCGGGCTCGTCGTCGCGACCGGCGCGATGGCGGTCGTGCTGCTGTGGGGCGCGGTCGCCCTGATCATCCAGAGCACACTCGTCAGCGCCGGCCGCGACGACGGCAGCCACCCGGTCGACATCCTCGTGCGAGCGCGCAGCGCCGCGGTCCAGGCCCGCGCCGACGAGCTGATCACGCTCGTCGCCCGCGGCGACGGCGTCACTTACGAGGACGACTACAAGAAGCTCGGCCCGCTGCTGACCGGATACCTCGCGCAGGCGCATGAACTGATGACCGGCAAGGCCGCCGAGCAGATCGCGATCGCGCAGAACACCAGCAACACCTGGCTGCAGGTCCACAAGGACATCCGCGCGAAGGACGACAGCGGCAACTACGGCGACGCGGTCCGCGAAGCGGTCGACCCGACGGCACCCGACGGCGCGGCCGCCTCGTTCGCGAAAGTGGACCAGGCGCTCGTGACCGCGATCGACATCGGCCGCCAGAACTTCCTCGACAGCACCAGCGGTGCCGGCGACGCGCTGACCCTGCTGGCCCCGGGCGTCGCCGTGCTGTCGGTGATCGCCGCGGGTGGCGCGACCATCGGCATCCGCGACCGCCTGCGGGAGTACCGGTGATCGGAAAGCGTTTCGACGTGGCATTCGTGACCGCCTGAGGGAGTACCGGTGATCAGACATCGCAGAATCGCCGCCGCGCTGGTGGCGGTGGCGTTGCTCGTCGCAGGCTGCGGCAGCGCTGGCACCCCGGTCGATCCGGCGCCGGTGGGGGCCGTGCGCCCGCCGGAGCCGGCGAACGTCAGCGGCGCCGACAAGATCAACGCCGGCGCGGCCTCGGCGAACTGCGATACGCGCAGCCTTTCGCCGAGCTCGGCGATCACCTCCGGGTCCACCATGGCCGCGATCCGCCAGCGCGGCCGGCTGATCGCGGGTGTGGACCAGACCACCTACCTGTTCGGTTTCCTCAACCCCGCCAACGGCCAGCTCGAAGGCTTCGACATCGAGATCGTCAAGCAGATCGCCGACGCGATCTTCGGCACCTGGGTCGGCCATGTGCAGTGGACGACGATTCCGTCGTCCGAGCGGGAAAACGTGCTGCGCTCGCACGCGGTGGACATCGTGGTCCGCACCTACAGCATCACCTGCGCACGGCTGAACGACGTCGACTTCTCCTCGACCTACTACGTCGCCGGCCAGCGGCTGCTCGTCCCGAGCAACTCCCCCGCCACCAGCCTGGCCGACCTCGGCGGCAAAAAGGTCTGTGCCGCAAAGAGTTCCACCTCGATGGCCGCGATCCAGCAGGCGCCGTCGAAGCCGGTCCCGGTATCGGTCAGCAACTGGTCGGACTGCCTGGTGCTGCTGCAGCAGGGGCAGGTCGAGGCGATCTCCACCGATGACGTGATCCTCGCCGGCATGGCCAAACAGGACCCGAACGTCCAGGTCGTCGGCGCCCGGTTCACGCAGGAGAACTACGGTGTCGGCATCCCGAAGGGCCAGGACGACATGGTCCGGTTCGTCAACTCCGTGCTCGAGAACGTCCGCGGCAGCGGCGTCTGGCAGCAGAACTACAACGCGTGGGTCGCACCGGTGCTCGGGCCCGCCGGCCCGCCGTCCGTCTCGTACCAGTGAGGATGTCGATGTCCGACAACGAGCCCATCTCCGGCCGGCTCGACCAGTCAGCGGTCGAGGCGACGCGCTACATCCGCCCGGCGCAGCCACCGATGCCCCCGCAGGCGGAACCGACCAGCGTGCTCGCCACCCCGCCGCCGACCACGAGCATCGCGCCGCCGCAGCCGCCGCCCGAGTCCAGCGGGCCGGGCGTGCTGCCGGACCCGGGCACGGAAAGCGTCCTGCCGGAGACGTCCAGCGGCCGGCACACCGGTTCCGGCAGCGGCCCCGGCACGGGTCCCGGCACCGGGTCCGGCGCGTTCCCCGGCACCTCGCGGCGCACCGGCCGGCGGACCTCGCGGCGCGGGCGGCTGGGGCTGGGGCTGGTCGAAGTGCCGCCGGTGCCCTACCGCGACCCGGCATCCGCGGTACTCGCGAATCCGATGGTGTCGGAGGAAAAACGCTACTGCGGCAACTGTTCCGCGAAGGTCGGCCGCGGTGACGCCGGGCCCGAGGGCGTCTGCGGGAAGTGCTGCACGCGGTACTCGTTCCTGCCCAAGCTGCACCCCGGTGATCTGGTCGGCGGGCAGTACGAGGTGCTCGGCGCGATCGCCTACGGTGGGCTCGGCTGGATCTACCTCGCTCAGGACCACAACGTCAACGACCGCTGGGTTGTCCTCAAAGGACTGATCGACACCGGCGACGCGACCGCGATGGCCGCGGCGGTCAACGAAACCCGGTTCCTCGCCGAGGTCGAGCACCCGAACATCGTCAAGATCTACAACTTCGTCCAGCATCCGGACGCGCGCACCGGGCACTCGGTCGGCTACATCGTGATGGAGTACGTGGGCGGCCAGTCGCTGCGGCAGCTGGCGCTCGCGAACTACCGCAGGGCGGGCCGCCCGGATCCGCTGCCGATCGGCCAGGTCATCGCCTACGGGCTGGAGATCCTGCCCGCGCTGGGGTATCTGCACAGCCAGAACCTGCTGTACTGCGATCTCAAGCCGGACAACGTGATCCAGACCCACGAGCAGCTCAAGCTGATCGACCTCGGCGCGGTGCGGCGGCTCGACGACTACTCGAGCCCGCTGTTCTTCACCACCGGCTACAGCGCGCCGGAGCTGGCCACGCAGGGCGCCTCGGTCGCGTCCGACCTGTACACGGTGGGCCGCACGCTGGCCGTGCTGAGCTTCGAGTTCAACGGCTACACCACGCGGTTCAAGGACTCGCTGCCGAGCGCGGACGAGGTCCCGCTGTTCAAGCTTTTCGGTTCGTACCACCGGTTCCTCAAGCGCGCGACGCACCGCGACCCGGACCGCCGGTTCATCACCGCCGAGGACATGGCCGATCAGCTCGCCGGCGTGCTGCGCGAGATCATGGCCATGGGCACCGGAAAAGCGCGGCCCGGAGTGTCCACTGTGTTCGGTCCGGAGACCAACACGTTCGGGATGGACATCGTGGTGCCCGAACCGGGACAGCCGATGCCGCTGCCCAAGGGCGACGAGGTCGTCGGGGGACTGCCGATCCCGCAGGTCGACACGAGCGACGCCGCGGCCGGTCTGCTGGCCACGACCACGGCGCTGGACCCGAAGGGCGCGATCGACGCGCTGATCGCCGCCCCGCGCCAGTCGATCGAGGTGCGGCTGCGCATCGTCCGCGCGCGGATCGAGCTGGGTGAGCTGGCGGAGGCGGGCCGGCAGCTGCAGGCCGCGCAGTACCTCGCGATCCGCGCCGGGTACCCGCACGACTGGCGGATCGACTGGCACCGCGGGCTGATCGAGCTGGCCGGTGGGCGCCAGCGCGTCGCACAGGTGGCTTTCGAAGCCGTGTATGACGATCTGCCCGGCGAGATCGCGCCGAAGCTCGCGCTCGCGGTGAGCGCCGAAGGCGTCGGTGACTACTTCGCGGCGTCGCGGCTCTATGAGCTCGTGTGGCGCAGCGACCGCAGCTACGTGAGCGCCGCTTTCGGCCTGGCGCGGGTGTATCTCGCGCAGGGCGCCCGTGCGGGCGCGGTCGAGGTGCTCGAATCGGTGCCGTCCTCGTCGACGCACTACGCCGCCGCGCAGATCGCGGCGATCAAGATCAAGACGCGGGCGACGGGCAACGGTTCGGTCAGCGAAGGGGATCTCGTCGACGCGGGCACGCGGCTGGAGCGGCTGAGTCTCGACGCGGAGAGCCGGACGAAGCTGTCCGCCGAGGTGCTCGAAGCCGCGTTCCAGTGGGTGCGCGCCGCCCCGCCCGGCCACCGGACGCCGACGAAGGTGCTGGGCTGCGCACTGTCCGAACGGGACGTCCGATTCGGACTGGAACGCTGCTACCGCTCGCTTGCCAGGCTGGCGCACACCTCGGCGGACCGCATCGACCTGGTCGACCGCGCGAACGAGATCCGGCCGCGGACGCTCACTTAGGGGTTGATCTGGTCCGCCTGCGTGAACTTCTGCAGCGCGTCCGGCGCGCCGTGCGTGGTGAAATGCTCGAAGGTGACCTCGACGAACAGCGCGCGGGCCCGTAGCGCGACCGGCCCGTCCTCGGCGTCGAGCCGCCCTTCCGCGCTGGCGTAGAGCTTGCGGCCGGCGATCCCGTCGAGTTTGGCCGTGATGAACAACGTCGAGCCGACCGGCACCGGGCGCAGGAAGTCGGTTTCGAGTTTGCCGGTCACCGCGGGCCGGCGCAGCAGCTGGCCAACGGCTGCGCCCAGCGCCTCGTCGAACGCGCAGGCCAGCAGCCCGCCGTGGGCGAGTCCCGGCGCCCCCTGGTGGGCTTCGGTCACCGTGAACTGGCTGTGCACCCGCGCCTGTTCGCCCATCGTGGCCCGCATGTGCAGGCCGCCGTCCAGGGTGCCGCAGCCGAAGCACTGGTCGTAGTGGGTCGGGAACTTCGTGCCCGGCGGTGGGGCGTCGGGATGGGGGACCGGCAATTCCGTCTCCACCGGCGGCCATGGCGCCGGCTTGCGCTCACTCATTGGCTCAAGTTACCAATCCACCCCCGATCTCGAAGAGACAAGAAACACGAGAAGCGGGAAAATAACCATCCATGGCGAAGAAGCCACTAGGGTCGCAACTTTGACCGCTGGGTACGGAACTGTGGATGAGGAGGTCGGGGCGTATGACAGAAGCAGCGGCTCAGAACACGGAAGTCGACCAGAGAACGGTCAAACGGGCGGTTATCGCGTCGGCAATGGGTAACGCCACCGAATGGTTCGACTACGGTGTGTTCACCTCGGGTGCGATCGCCACCGCTATCGGCACCGTCTTTTTCCCTGGTGAGGGGAATGCGGTCCTGAAATCGCTCGCACTCGTCGCGATCGGTTTCGTGGTTCGGCCGTTCGGCGGAGCGTTCTTCGGCCCGTTGGGCGACAAGCTCGGCCGCCAGAAGGTCTTGGCGATCACGATCCTGCTGATGTCCGGCTGTACGTTCCTGGTCGGCGTCCTGCCGACGTACGCGGGCAGCTACAGCATCGGGATCGGCGCGCCGATCCTGGTCCTGCTGCTGAGGCTGATCCAGGGCTTCTCGACCGGTGGTGAGTACGGCGGGGCGGCGACGTTCATCGCCGAGTACGCGCCGACCCGCCGGCGCGGGTTCTGGGGCAGCTTCCTCGAGTTCGGCACGCTGTCCGGATACGTGCTGGGCAACCTCGTCGTGCTCGCGGTGACGCTGTCGTTCACCGCCCAGCAGGTCGAGAGCTGGGCCTGGCGTCTCCCGTTCTTCGTCGCGCTGCCGCTCGGCCTGGTCGGGTTGTACCTGCGGTCGAAGCTCGAGGACACACCGGAGTTCAAGCGGCTGGAGAAGGCCGGCGAGAAGGCGGAGAAGGCGCCGCTACGCGAGACGCTGACGCAGAACTGGCAGATGATCCTGAACCTCATCGGGATCGTGCTGCTGCTCAACATCGCGGACTACATGCTGCTCACCACGATGCCGACGTACTTCACGGATACGTTGAAGATCAACGACAACACGTCGACACTGATCATCATCTGTGTCGAGATCGTGCAGATGGCGCTGATCGCGCCGCTCGGCGCGCTGTCGGACCGGATCGGCCGGAAACCGTTGCTGCTCACCGCGGCCATCGGATACATCGTGCTGAGCTACCCGAGTATCAAGCTGATGCAGAGCGGGAACACGGCGCTGCTGGTCGTCGGGTTCGGCATCGTGGCGCTACTGCTGGTGCTGATGCTCGCGGTGATCGGCTCGACGTTCCCGGCGATGTTCCCGACGCGAGTGCGCTACGGCGCGTTCGCGATCGGGTACAACGTGTCCACGTCGATCTTCGGTGGTACCTGCGGCGTGATCGTCACGGCGCTGATCCACAGCACGGGCAACGAGGACTGGCCGGCGTTCTACCTGATGATCGCGGCCGCGATCGCGCTGGTGCCGATCCTCCGGATCCCGGAGACGGCACGGGTGCCGATGTCGCGGATCGAGGTCCAGACCGCGCCCGCGCAGGGGCTGCGCGCCGCGACCAGTTGAGCCCGCAACGGAAAAGGGCCGCGCTTCCCGAAGGTGGCGCGGCCCTTGCTCGTCTTACTTATTCGGCCGTGGGGCGGGGAGCGAAGTGGCGTCGCGACCACGCCGCCAGCACCGCCGAGATACCCAACGCCAGGCCACCTTCCACGAGCAGCACGGTGAACACCATGGACTTCCTCCTCTTCCGATGTCGTCCGGCGAGCGCGCCGGAACGGTATTGGCCGGGACCAATTCCTGGTCCCGGTTGTTCATCGTTCACCGACTGCCGGGTATTTCAGGGGAACCTGGCGTTGAGTCGTGATCTCGGCCACGGCAAGATGGGGACACCGCAAGCGAGGAGAGGGCGGCGATGACCGACCGCAACGAGGCCCCCGGCATGGCGGATGCCGCGCGGCTACTCGACGACATGACCCAGCAACTGATCCCGGTACCGGCATTCCTGGACGAGCAGGCGATCACCGAGCGGGTCGAATACACGCCGGCCGCCGAGGAAAACCTCGACGGCCACGTGCTTTAGCGAAAACTTTCGCTCAGGCGTTCAGGGCGGAGAGCTTGGTCCAGTCCTGCCACGCGTAGGTCCAGTCCGAGTAGTCGCCGTCCTTGGTGGTCAGCTGCTGGGTGCTGCCGGTGATCTCCACCGGGTCGCCCATGAGCACGCTGTCGTAGTAGATCTTGGCGTTGGCCGGTGACAGGTTCAGGCAGCCGTGCGAGATGTTCTTCTTGCCCTGGGCCCAAACCGACGCGGAGAGGCCGTGGATGAACTCGCCGTTGTTGGAGATGCGCACCGCCCACGGCACGTTCACGTCGGTGTAGCCGTAGCGCGGGTTGCTCATCGAGTACACCGGGTGCTTGTCCATCACGACGTGGATGCCGCTGTGCGTGACGCGGCCCGGGTCGGAGTCGAGCCCGTAGCTGACCGGGTAGTCCGCGATCTGCTGCCCGTCGCGGATGACCTGCATGCGGTGGGTGCGGGTGTCGCCGCGGACGATCTGTGAGCGGCCGATGGTGAAGGAGGAGGTCACGTCCTGCTTGCCGTAGACGCCGTCGCCGATCCTGACCCCGTAGATCTTCGCGGTCACGACCACCTTGGTGCCCGGCTGGAAGTATTCCTTGGGGCGCCAGTGCACCTGGGTGTCCGAGAGCCACGCCCACGAACCTTCGGTCTTTGGCGTGGTCTCGACGGAAAGCGCTTTCTCGGCGGCCGCCCGGTCGGGGACCTTGCTCGAGAAGGTCAGCGCGATCGGCATCGCGATGCCGTAGGTCTGGTCGTCGCCGACGTTGAGGCTGGCGGAGATCTGGCGCTTCGCGGTCGCGGTGCTGAACTGGCCGGCGACCGGCACCGGTTTGCCGTCGCCGCCGGCCGCGGTGCCGGACCAGGTGTAGGTCTTGCCGTAGCCGAGCGGTTCGGTGGCCGTCCAGCTGTGTTTGTCGGCGGCGAGCTCGCCGCCGACCTGCTTGCCGTCGGCGTTGGTGAGGGTGACCGTCTGGAGCGTGCCGTCGGCGACGGACACGCTGACCGGGTCGCCGGGCGCGATGTTCGCGGCGCCGGCGGCGGGCTGGAGGGTGAGGGTGGCCGGCTTGGCTTCGACGGCGCCACTGCCCGCCGGACTCGGGGTTCCGGCCACCGGGGCCGGCGCCGGATCACTGGTGCAGGCGCTGAGCCCGAGCGTGGCGGCCAGGCCCAGCGCGATCAACGCGGCAGGTAGACGACGTTTGGTCCTGAGTGCTCTCACCGGTGGGTGCCCCTTCCCCTTTTGCCCCAAAGACGTGCGCCGGCTTGCCCACGTTGACACCCATTTGGGTGATGCGAATCACTACTTTGCGTGCAGCGGCACAGATCATCAGCCTATCGGGCAGACCGGCCGGCGGCGCGGAGCGCGCCGTACGACGTTCCGGTGACATCGAAGAACGGGCGTTGAAGGTCTTTCGATTTCGCCAGATCCCGGTACGCTGCCCTCTAGGCCGTCGTTTTGCGTGTTCGTGGCTTCACACTCGCGGAACTTCTGACGCGAGCCATGAGCCGGACACGCGCTCTTTGCTCGTCTCGTTGGAACCGCCCGGGGCGGCCCGGGTGCCGTCGCGGCGGCGCTCGATGCGGATGTAACGAGGAGTAAAGCGGTGGCGCAAGGCACTGTGAAGTGGTTCAACGCCGAGAAGGGCTTCGGCTTCATCCAGCAGGACGGCGGTGAAGGCGACGTCTTCGTGCACTACTCGGAGATCGATGGGCGCGGCTTCCGCACCCTCGAAGAGAACCAGCGTGTTGAGTTCGAGGTCGGGCAGGGCCAGAAGGGTCCGCAGGCCCAGAAGGTGCGCGTCATCTGACACGCTCCCTGCATGAACGTCGCAAGCCCCCGGTGGGATTTTCCCGCCGGGGGCTTGTTCGTTGTACGGGTCGGGTTTTCGGTGCGCCGACGGGGGAATCGGCGACTTGTCGGGCGGGGTCAGGACCAGTTCTTGTCGAAGTGGTGCTGGTCGGTGGTGTTGGTTCCGGTGTGGTCGGCGAACTGGCGCCGCTGGGCGGACGCGGACTGCGCCTCCCAGGAGAGGCGCTCGAGGACCCAGTCACGGGCCAAGGCCTGCGGGGAGGTCCCGCGCTCTTCGGCGAGGTCGCGCAGCTGGGAGCTGGCGACGAGGTTCATGCGCAGCTGGTACACCTGCGCCTCGCCGAACCGCTTGCCGGTGCCCGTGCTCTCGGGTCCGGTGGCGGTCTCGGGCGCGAGGGCGGCCAGGTAGCTGGTCAGCTCGTGGTCCTCGACAGCACCGTCGGCTTCCCGGGTGGGCGTGTTCCGGTGCCGCCCGGGGTTGGGGGCGTTCACTGCCTTGAGATCAGTTCTCGTGTTACCGCGACGTCCTAGTGATGGGAGAGGCACGGCCCCACGATAACGGTTGCGTCACGCAAGACCCCCCATTGTGACCCAGACCACACGCCAAACCCCCATTCGATTACTCCACCCCGGTCACCATGCACCCACATAGCGCAATCCCCACCCTCCCCAACGTAATCCCCCCAGCTCACCAAGCCAGAAATGGCAAAACCCAACCCACCAAGCCGACCTCTCGTGAACTTCCGGCGCAGCCGCAATTTGCTGGTGTCATCAGAAGCGCCCACGCTCGCCAGGGCGAGGAGCTCGCACCGCGGGGGTCCGGGGGCTCGGCCCCCGGGTCAAAGCAAGGAAAACGCGAAACCGCAAAGCGGTGAGTAGAGGAGGAGAGGCCCCCGCGCCAGGGGGAGGAACGCGGGGGCCGGAGGGGATCTCCACAGGCGCTGACCGGGGGTGTGTCAGCACCTCGATTGTTACATGAGTGCGGCCGTGTTCGCGAGTGGTGAACGGGAAAAAGTCGGGCGGAACGTCATCTCGCGGTCGCTGCCTGTTCATGTCGCTTCGTGGCTCTGAGTGGGCATCGCCGTGGGGCAGGTTCACTCGGCGGGGGGCTGTGGCGCCGTTATTTCTGTAGCTAGCCTCGCGGCCAGTTGCTAGTACGAAGCTTTAGGAGGAGCTATGAGCGGGTCTGTGGAAGTGCGACAGTTCCTCCTTCGGTACGAAGGTGGCGACGCGAGCGGCGGGATGGGCGGGCTGCCCGCGCAGCGCGCGGGTCAGGCTGACGCGCCTCGGGTGTCGGACGATCAGGTCCGGCGGGCGCGGCTGGCTGTCGCGGCCGGCGCGACGGATGCCGAGGACTGTGCCCTGTTGCTGGACATGCTCGGTTTGCTGCCGGACGACGACGGTCAGATTCCGGCTCAGCGCTAGGTTTTTCTTCGGTCTGCGGCGGGGCCCCTGGACCCCGCCGCATTCTTGTCCGCGTTTCGTAACAGTGTTATATTTTGCGCATGACGACTGAGATGGCCCGGGAGATCCGGCCGATCACGCAGGTGTGGGGCGGCAAGTTCATGACCTCGCCGGAGCTGGCCGAGGTCGAGCAGGAGGTCGGGCTGCCGGAGAAGTCGCTGTACCTGCGCGGCAGGTCGGCCGTGCTCGGCGATCCGCCGCCCGGTGTCGTGGCTGATCTGTTCGGCATCTTCCCGGCCTGGCTGTTCGACTACCTGCTCCCCGCGACGGCCGCGGTGCCGTCCGGCCGGGCCGTCGAGGCGTATGTGGAAGCGCTGTCCCGTTGGTCGAAGAACCACTTCGCGGGCGTCGGCGATGCGGAGCGTTTGACCGCGTTGCTCCAAACGGTGATCGATGGCGCGGACGGCAGCGGGCTGGCCCTGTTCGCCGGCTGGCGCCGAGTCGCGCCGCCCGCTGATCCGTTGGCGCGGCTGGGTTTCGCGCTGATGGTGCTGCGCGAGTATCGCGGTGGTGTCCATTTCGCCGCGCTGCGCGCTGTTGGCGTGACCGTCGGGGAGGCCGTGGTCGTCGACCCGGAAGGCGGCCGCGCACGGTTGCTGCGGACGGCCTGGTCCCCCGAAGCGGCCGATGAGCTGATCGCCCGCGCCCGTCCGGATGCCTCGGAGCGCTGGCGCCGCGCCCAAGCCCTGACGGACGAACGCATGGCAGAGCTCCTCGGGGCGACGCTGAGTGCTGACGAGCGCGTGGAGCTGCTGACCTTGCTGCGTGCGTTGGACGTGGTGGCGTCGTGACCGCGTCCGTGTGGCCTGTTCGGCGGCGTTTTCCCAGCTAGGTAAGCCTTTACGTGCTTTGGGGATACCGGGTTGGAGACGGTTCGGGGCGTGGCCTATGCTTGTAATCGCTCCCGGGGGGACCTGAGAGCGCGGTCGGTCGGTTCGCCGAAACCGACCGGGCTCCCATCGTCCAGTGGCCTAGGACTCCGCCCTTTCAAGGCGGCAACGCGGGTTCGAATCCCGTTGGGAGTACGCAGTACAGCAAGGCCCTGTGGCGCAGTTGGTTAGCGCGTCGCCCTGTCACGGCGAAGGTCGCGGGTTCGAGTCCCGTCAGGGTCGCCACGTCTGGCACGTAGCCGGCGTTTCCGGCCAGGTAGCTCAGTTGGTATGAGCGTCCGCCTGAAAAGCGGAAGGTCGCCGGTTCGACCCCGGCCCTGGCCACCCCTCAGAAAGCCGCTTTGACGCAGGTCAAGGCGGCTTTTTTCATGTTTGGGGCGATCACGGTCCTGTCCGGCGTTGACCTTGATTGACCGCTGATCGCGGTCCCTTGTTGCACGTGGGTTGCACGACGGCGCGGACTGCCGCGACGAGTTCCAGGCCTCCGCCGTCCCCTTGCCCCTGCCGCGCTTTGCGACGGGTCGGCTGGGTCAAGGGTGAGCGCACCTCATCGCGCAGCGACGCCGCAGGCGCCCTTGATGCGGTCGGCACGGCGTAAGACGATCACGCAGGAAGGGGACCCCTCGCAACGCGCGGCCGCCGGGGCTGGGTTCAGGACGATGGTGGCCGGAGGCAAGGGATAGCAGGATGGAGCGCATGCCGGGGCCAGACTACGTTCGTGATCGGGAAGCGCTGAGCCGTTTGCTCGACCGGTGGGGCGTGCCCGCCGATGCGTACGAGCTTGATCTTCGGCCGGTCCGCGATGACGGCAGGCTGGTAGACGACGTGGTGATGATCGGCCCGGCGGGTCGGAAGTGGGCCGTGTGGTACCGCGAGCGCGGCAAGGAGCACAACCGCCGAGAGTTCGATACGGAGTCGCTCGCTTGCCTCGACCTGGCGATGCGGCTCCGGCGATATCGGGTGGGCAAGTAGCCGTCAACGTGGCGGGCGGCGCGCTTGCCCGCCGCTCTTGAGGTCGTTCCCGTGGTGATCGCTATGCAGAATAGTATTTCCGATCAGGCTGCGAGTACTTTCGCTTCGGCTTTCTACGCCCCCTGGCTAGCGCTCAGCTCACTAGAGGAGACCGACACGCCGCTGTGCGCAGCCAACGAGGAAGTCGACCTCGATGGACTCGTGCTTGTCAGTCCTGTTCGGGACGTCGCCGGTTCGACCCCGGCCCTGGCCACTGCCTCACAAAGCCGCTCCGATGCAGGTCAGGGTGGGTTTTCGTCTGGTGTTGCCGAAGACCATCGTCGTGAAGCATGGGGAGCGACCACGACGATTTGGTGTTCATCCTCGTAGATGACGATGCCTGGCGGATGACGCGAGACGAGTCGGTCGCACTGGATTCCGTGAGCTCGGAGTACGTCGAGGTAGCCCTCGATTCGGTCGATGTACAGCTGGGCGGAGTCCTTGAACCAGGCGGTTGCCCCTGGGTTCAGCGCGTGGTCGTAGACGCTCGGGTCGATCGTGGAGGGGTTGGTGAAGTTGGCTTCGTACCAAGCGTTGTTCACCCGGCGGAACTCTTCTTGGTCCGGGGCCAGCTTCCCGGCCCGGCTCAGACCGTTGATCAGTCCAAAGACTCCGGGGTGTCGTCCGTCGGGGTTGGGCTCGGCGCTCTGGAACCGTATGTAGGCCACCCCAACTTCATAGCGGGATGGGGCAGGCACGCGGGGTGAAAGCGGAAGGTCGCGACGGCCTTGTTCTAGAGGTCGATGACGACCTTGCCGTGCACGTGCCGGCCGGCTTGGAGTTCGGCTGCGCGGCGGATCTGCTCGACCGGGAAGCTGGCCGCGATGGGCACGTGGAGTTGGCCGGCCGCGACCAGGCGGGCGACCTCTTCCAAGGCCCCGGGAGCGGCGTTCGCGCCGTTGGCCGTCGACACGCCGTCGACTTGCGTGGCGATGGTGCAGATGCGTCCATCCGGGACACCGAGTTCCCTTGCGGCGTGCACTGTCTCCACCCCGTGCAGGTCGATGGCGGCGGTGACACCGCCGGGAGCGAGGGCGCGGACCCGGTCGGCCAGACCGTCGCCGTAGACGACCGGCTCGGCTCCGAGATCGCGCAGGAAATCCGCCGATGTCGCCGATCCCGTTCCGATCACGCGCGCTCCCGCGATCCGGGCCAGCTGGACGGCGAACACCCCGACCCCGCCCGCCGCGCCGCCGATCAGCACCGTGTCGTCCGGGCCGGGATCGACCACGGCGAGGGCGGCGGATGCCGTGCGGCCGGCGATCGCGAGGGTGGCGGCGGTGCGGTCGTCGACGCCGTCGGGGGTGTGATGGGCCTCGCTCGCCGCGATCCCCTCGGCCGGGTCGATCACCACGAAGTCGGCGACCGCGCGGGACAGGGCGCCCCCGAACACCCGGTCGCCCGGCGCGAAGCCGGTCACCCCGGCACCAACCTGGTCAACCACGCCCGCGTAGTCGGTCCCGAAACCGGCCGGGAGGCTCAAGCCGAACCGGGCGGCGGTGTCCGCGTCGGCGGTCATGATCCAGTCCATCGGGTTCAGACCGGCCGCGGTGACCCGCACCCGGACCTGTCCCGGGCCGGCCTGCGGAGCGGGAACCTCCCGGACGTCCAGGACTTCGGGGCCGCCGAATGAATCGAGCCGGACCGCCCTGCTCCTGCCTGCCGGCGGTTGATCGCTCTGTTCCTGCATGTACGCCTGCCTCCCCGCATTGAAACGGACTACGCTCCGTTTACATGGATGATCGTAACACAACCGGAGCGTGATCCGTTTTGGTTGAGGCGGAGATGCGCGCGCCACGGGCGGACGCGACCCGTAACCGCGACCAGTTGCTCGCGGTGGCGACCCGCGTGTTCGGGTCGGCTGACGCTGAGCCGTCGATGCGTGCGATCGCCCGCGAGGCCGGGGTCGGCATCGCCACGCTCTACCGGCACTTCCCGACCCGCGAGTCGCTGGTCGACGCGGTCTACCGCGACCAGGTCGCGCGGCTGACGACCGGCGCCCGCGAGCTGCTCGGCCAATTGCCCCCGGCTGCGGCGATGCGGCGCTGGATGGACTTGTTCGGGGACTGGATCGCGACCAAGAACGGCATGCTCGACACGCTGCTCGCGATGATCGAGTCGGGCGAGATCGCCCATGCACAGACCCGGGCCGAGCTACTGGCGGCCATCACCACGATCCTCGACGCCAGCCGCGCGGCGGGCGACCTCCGCTCCGACATCACCGCCGAAGACATCGCCGCCTCCCTCATCGGCATCTTCACCGTGGCCCCCCGGCCCGAGCACGAAGCCAAGGCAAGCCGCCTGCTGAACCTCCTGATGGACGGCCTCCGGCCCACCGCCGCGACCCTCAGCGCTCGGGGGCTCTAGGGACGTCGTGCTTTGCTGCTGCGGATGAGGCAGAACGGGTGGTCGGCGGGGTCGAGCATGACCACGTAGTGGGGGTCGTCGGGGTCTTGGTGTGACGCCATGCGGGCGCCGAGTCGCTGCATCTGTTGTGCCGCCGCGTCCGGGTCTTCCACGACGAGTTCGAGGTGGGAGTGCAGCGGGACTTCGGGCGATGGCCAGGTCGTAGGCCGGTGGTTCGGCACTGCTCGGAAGACGAAAGCAAGTCCTGGAGTCCGCACGAAGGCTGACTCACCAGTTCGTCGGTAGACCTCGCCACCGAGTGCGGTCGCGTAGAAGTCGGCGAGGGCGTTGGGGTCCGGGCAGTCGATGGTCAGGGCCAGCCATTCGACGAGCGGTGAGGGTTCGGTCACCGGGTGATCCTGACATCGGCGCTACGGGCGTCGCCCGACTTCACCTGAATCTGATGACGGCACGGCACGTCGTGTCGTGCTGTTATCCCGCGATGGACAGCACCAAGACGAAGGCCGGCGGCGTTTTGGGAACGGCCTGCTTGTCGACGTTCGTGGTCAACGCCAACACCTCGGCCGTGAGCATCCTGCTCCCCTCGATCGGCGCGGACCTCGGTGCCTCGGTCGAGGTGCTGCAGTGGGCGGTGACCGGCTACATGCTGGTCGGGGCGGCCACGATCGTCACCTCGGGAGCCCTTGGCGACGTGTTCGGGCGGCGGAAGATGTTCGTCAACGGGCTCATCCTGTTCGTCGCCTCGTGTGTGCTCATCGCCTTCGCCTCGTCGGGCTGGATGGTCATCGCGGGCCGCGTGGTGCAGGGAGCGGCCGGGGCGGCGATCCTGGCGTCGGGGCTGAGCCTGCTCTCCGCGGTGACGAGCGGCCCAGCGCAGATGCGATCGGTGTCGTTGTGGGGTGCGGCCGCAGCCGGCGGAGCCGCCGCGGGACCGGTCCTCGGTGGCGTGCTCAACGAAGCGACCGGGTGGCAGGGCCTGTTCTGGATCGACGCGGGGATCGCCGCCGCGTGTATCCCGTGGGTGTTGCGCACCGTGCCGGAGTCACGCGACCCGGATCGGCCACGGTCGATCGACTTCGCCGGCACTGTGCTCATCGCGGCCATCCTGGCGCCTTTCGTCTTCGCCATGACAAACGGTTCCAAGTGGGGCTGGTTTTCCGCGCCCACGCTGGTGTGCCTGCTCATCACGGTATTGGCGGCGTTCGGGTTCGTCGCGGTCGAGCGGCGGATCCCGGCTCCACTCGTGGACCTGCGGCTGCTGCGGAACGTGCTCCTGGTCGGTTCCACGTTTGCGATCCTCATCGGGGCAGGTGCGATCGCCGGGTTGTCGTTGCTGATCAGCTTGTACTTCCAGGATCCGGCGACGTTCGGGATGAGCAGTCTCGTGGCGGGACTCGCGTGCCTGCCGGTGGCCGCGGTGGTCGTCCTGGTCGCGCCGGCGGTCACCCCGCTGGCGCACAAACTGGGTGCGAGGCCCGTGATCGTGACCGGGTTCGTGCTCATGACCGCCGGGTTCGGGTTCCTCGCCGCGGTGCGGGAATCGTGGTCGTACGTGCTTTTTCTGCCCGGACTGCTCGCCATCGCCATCGGGCTCGGGCTCTCCAACGGACCGGCCTCGTCCATCTCGACCGCCGCGGTCTCACCGGAGGAGGTGGGGTCGGCGTCGGGCATCTCCAACATGGCCCGGTACGTCGGTGGTGCTGTGCTGACCGCCGTGGCTGCCGGCATCTACGCCTCGGTCACCGCCAGTCATGTCGCGAGCGGCGCGGACCAGGCGGCCGCGCTGGCGGCCGGGTTCTCCCGGTCTTCGATCGCACTCGCGGTCTTTTCCGCGGTCGGCATCCTGCTCGGACTACTGGTCGCCCGGCGAACGCCGCGCCCGCAGGCCATCCACTACGCCGCAGCCGCCGCGGCGACCGCGCACACCGTGCCCGCCAACCCACCGGAGAAGGCCGTGCGACGAACATGAGCGTCTCCGAGTACCGGGAGCTGCGGGCGGACGTGGGTGGCCGAGTCCTCCCGAAGAAGGCTGCACGAAGGCTCTCGACAGCACCGGTTTTGCTGTCACGGCCCGGAATTTCGAAGGCGCGGCCGTGGGGATGGCGCGTGTCGTCGGCGACAACGCCATCGCGGGCGATGGTGGGTCGTCTGGCTGTCTGGCTCGCCGACTTCGGCGCCTGTCACCCCGGCTGTGAGGTTCGCAGGTTGTGCACCGCCAGCCCCGTGTGGCCGCCTGAAAACTCCGGCTTCAGTACCAGGTCCTCGTCGTAGTCGCCGCCGTTCTGGGGTCGGTACGGGATCGGCTCATCGGTTCCCAGCGTCTCCAGGCGCGCCCGCAGCTCCTTCGCCGCACGCTCGAACTCCGGGGCACCCGCGCGATCCGAGCCGTGGACGACGAACGGGGGTAGCGCCGACAGGCCGGTGTACCAGAAAGTACCGTGCAGCAACGGAAACAGCACCTGCTCCAGCTCACCATTGATACCACGGGGCCCGAACGTCGACTGCCGGCCGCCGATGGTGATCGCGGCCAGGCCGCGCTTGCCGGCGAGCTTTCCTTCGCCGTACCGCCGCACACGCCCGTCGTCGCGGGTGAGCCCGTACCCGAAGCCTTTCACGAAAACGCGGTCGACCCAGCCCTTGAGGATTGCGGGCATTCCGTACCACCACAACGGAAACTGCAGCACAAGCACGTCAGCCCACTCGATTTTCTCTTGCTCCGCAAGGATGTCCGGGCTGAGCCGTCGCGAGTCGTAGGCCACTTCGGACTCACCCGCCACCAGCAGCCGGGACGCCGCGTCCAGCCCGTAGTCCGAGCGGTCGACGACGGGGTTCCAGTGCATCGCGTACAGATCCGACTGCCGGTACTGGTGCCCGAGCTCGGTCAGCGCGCGAAGCCCTTCATCGCGCAGCGAGCCGGTGAGCGACCGCGGTTCCGGATGGGCATAGATCCACAAAACCTTCATGACTTCGATGATGCGATCTGATTGAGCCCGCAACCAGTGGCCTGAAGGTCATGTTGTGCAAGGATCGGGCCATGCACCGCATCGTGACACTCGTCCGGACCGGGGTTCTGCCGATCGAGCTGGGCATCGTGCATCGGCTCTTCGGCCAGGCCCGCTCGGCTGCAGGTGAACAGCTTTACGACGTCGTCACCTGCGCGCTCGTACCTGGCGAGGTGCGCACGGACGCCGACTTCACGATCACCGTCGAGCACGGGCCGCAGGCGCTCGCCGACGCCGACACGGTGATCGTGCTCTCCTCCGACGAGGACTACGGGCCGCAAGCCGGCGGTGGCCTCGAAGGTCAGCTGGCCGGCGCGTTCGCGCTCATCCGGCCCGGCACCCGGATGGCGTCCATCTGCACCGGCGCGTTCGTGCTCGCGGCCGCCGGCATACTCGACGGCCGCCGCGCGACCACGCACTGGCGCTCGGCCTGCGATCTGCGCGCGCTGTACCCGGCCGTGGACGTCGAGGAGAACGTGCTCTACACCGACTCCGGCGACGTGCTGACCTCGGCCGGGGTCGCGGCCGGTCTGGACCTGTGCCTGCACATGATCCGCCGCGACCACGGCGCCGCCGTCGCGAACGAGGTCGCGCGCGGCACCGTCGTCGCGCCGCATCGCGAGGGCGGGCAGGCGCAGTTCATCTCCCGCCCGGTGCCCGAACCGCACACGTCCTCCACGACCAAGGCACGCGCGTGGGCGTTGCGGCACCTCGATCGCCAATTATCCCTGCGGGAGCTGGCCGCGCAGGACTCGATGAGCGTGCGCACCTTCACCCGCCGGTTCCGCGAGGAGGTCGGCATCTCGCCGGTGCAATGGCTCACCCAGCGGCGCATCGAGCGGGCGCGCCAGCTGCTGGAGGAGTCGGATCTGCCGGTGGACCGGATCGCGGTGGACGCGGGCTTCGGTACCGCCGCGTCGCTGCGCCAGCACTTCCAGGCCGCGCTGGGGGTTTCGCCGAGCACTTACCGTGCGACTTTCCGTGGCGTGCACGGTACCGAGTGGACGGTCCCAGAAAGCGCTTTCACGGCGAACCGCGAATCGCCCGAGCAGCGATGATGATCATTGCGGCACAGGGGAAATCTCGACTTGCGTGGTACCGATAAAGTGACCGAATGGCTGACGTTACCAAGCCGACCAGAAGTAGGCCTGCCGACCAGCCGGCGGCCGACTCGCGTTTGGCCGATCGCCGTGGCTGACGGCCGGCTCGGTAACCAGCGGCACAGCAAGCGGCGCACGCAGGCGGAGCGGCGGGCGGCCACCCGCACGGCGCTGCTGGAGGCGACCGTCGAGTGTCTGGTCGAGTTCGGCTACTCGAATGTCACCGCGGCACAGATCGCCGCGCGGGCCGGTGTGACACGTGGCGCCCAGGCGCACTATTTCGCGACCAAGGCGGAACTGGTGGTCGCCGGGCTCGAGTACGCCACCGGACGGATCATCGACCAGTTCCGCACCGATCCGCCACACGGTCCGACCGAAGTGGAAACCGTGATGGCGCTGGTGGATCGGCTGTGGGCGCTGCACGACGGCGCGACCTTCACCGCGCTCGTCGAGTTGTGGCTGGGCAGCCGCACCGATCCCGAGCTGCGCCGGCACGTGCACCGCCTGAACAAGGAGCTCACCACCGGCATGAGCGAGATCCTGACCCAGGTCGCCCCCGATTTCCTGAACAGACCGCGCGGCGCCTCGGTGATGCTGACCGCACTCGCCGCGATCCGGGGCGTCGTCCTGATGAGCTTCGTCTCCAGCACGCGGACGACCACCGCACTGTGGACGGTCACGCGCGGCGAGATCGGGGAACTGGCCGCGGACGCGATCGGACGCTCATGACCCCCGGGTGTCGCGGGAACATACCTGCCCGCCTGTATATTTCCCTGTGGTTTCGGGTGACCGGAACGCGCAGGGGGCGTTCCGGTCACCCGCGCCGCCAGTCACGTTACTTCCACAACTCCTTGGCGGGCTTGGGTTTTCCGAGGTAGTACCCCTGCGCCTGGTCGCAACCCAGTTCTCGCAACAGGTTCAGCTGTGCCTCGGTCTCCACGCCCTCCGCGACCACCGTCAGCTGCACGGCATGCGCCATCGCGATGATGCTCGTCACGATCGCCTCGGCATCAGCCGATTCGCCCAGCCGCATCACGAAGGACCGGTCGATCTTCAGAGTGTCCAAAGTGAGCCGTTGCAACTGGGCGAGTGACGAGTAGCCGGTGCCGAAGTCGTCGATCGCGAGCCGGACCCCGAGTTCACGCAGCGCGGCCAGCGCTTCGCTGGCCAATGCGGAGTCGCGCATCAGCGCACTTTCCGTGATCTCCAGGCACAATGCCTTGGCCGGCAGGCCGTTGTCGCGCAGCGCGCGCTCCACGTCCGGGATCAACGTCGGGTCGTCGAGCTGCCGGGTGGACAGGTTGATCTTGAGATCGACGTCGATCCCCTGCGCCCGCCGTGCCGCCAGCTCCTCCGTGGCCACCCGCAGCACGTGCGAGCCGAGCTGGTTGATGAGGTCGCTTTCCTCGGCCAGCGGGATGAACTCCGTCGGGGGCACCGCGCCGTGCACCGGATGCGTCCACCGCAGCAGGCCTTCGACCGCGACCATCTTGTTCGTGCGCAGATCGACCACTGGCTGGTAAGCGGCCCACAGCTTGCCGAGCCGCACCGCGTCGCGCAGGTCCTGTTCGAGTCGCAGCCGTCGCTGCATCCGGCGCCGCAGCTCCACGTCGAAGAACTCGTACCGGCTCCGGCCGAGCGTTTTCGCTTGGTACATCGCGACATCCGCGTCGCGCAGCAACTCGTCGGCGGTGCGCGGATCCCCGCGCGTGGCGAGCACGATGCCGATGCTGGCGTCCACATGCAACTTCCGGCCGTCCACCGAGATCGGCCGGGTGAGCGATTCGCGCAGGTGCTCGGTGAGCGCCTTGACCTCCGGGGTGCCCTGCATCTCGGACGCGATCACGACGAACTCGTCCCCGCCGAGCCTGCCCACCACGTCGTCGGCGCGCACCGCCCGGCGCAGCCGCTCACCGGCGATCTTGAGCACCCGGTCGCCGACCGCGTGCCCGAGGGAGTCGTTGATGACCTTGAACTTGTCGAGGTCGATGAACAGCACCGCGGTCGAGGTGCGGTCCGGGCCGTGCAGCCGCGCGGACAGCTCGTCGAGCACCAGCGTCCGGTTCGCCAGGCTGGTCAGCGGGTCGTGCGTCGCGTCGTGCTCGAGGCGCTCGCCGATCGCCCGACGCTCGGTGATGTCGGTGAAGGACAGCACGAACGCGCTCGTGTCGTTGTCCTCGGGCGTCATCGCGCGGCACGACGACGACAGCCACACGTTGCGCCCGTCGCGGCGCAGCACCCGCACCACCCGGCCCTGCTGCGCGACCCCGGTGCGGCGGACCTGCGCCGACGGGTACTCGCTCGGCGACACCTGCAGGCCGGATTCGTCGTAGATCGGCCATTGGTGCGGGGACGAGCCGATCATCGTCGACGCGGGGATGCCGAGGATCCGTTCCGCCGCGGGGTTCGCGGAGACGACGAGCCCGCCCGAGCTGATCACCAGCACGCCTTCGTCGAGCGACGCGACCACCGTGCTGTACTGCCGTTCCGCCCGCCGCCGCGCCGTCTCGTCGGCGCAGACCAGGACGTAGCCGTCGTCCATCTTGGCCACCGCGACCCGGACGCTCAGCCCGGCGCCGTCGGCCGAGCGATGCGTCTCCTGGCTCACCCCGCCGTCCGCGAACACCGCCGCCGGGTCGAGCGGTGCGCCGACCAGTTCGCCGACCTTGCGGCCCAGCGCGCCCGCCGCGGGCAGCCCGTAGATGGCCTCCGCTGCCGGGTTCCAGCTGGTCACGCGGCCCTCGGCGTCGGTGGCGATGAGGGCGTCGCTGACGTGCTGGACGAGCGCGGCCTGGTACCGCAGCGCGGCTTCGGCGGTCTTCTGCGCGCTGATGTCGCGCATGATCACCTGGAACGCGGCGCGGCCCATCCAGGTGGTGCGGACCGAGACGACCTCCATCACCGAACGCGTGCCGTCGGGGCGCACTATGCCCGCCTCGGCCGGTTCCGACGTGGCGCCGGGCGTGCTCAGCTTGCTGAGCCGGGCGAACATCTCCGCCTGCGTCAGGGTGTCCACGTAGTCGGTGATCGGCTTGCCCAGCAGCGCCGTCGCCTCCCCGCCCGCGAACCGGACGGTGGCCGGGTTGGCGTAGACGATCGCGCCGTCCTGGTGCACGACGATCATGTCCGGGCTCAGCTCGACCAGCAGCCGGTAGCGGTCGGCAAGATCGGCGAGTTCGCGGCGGTCTTCGTGCCGGTCGGTGACGTTGAGCACGATTCCGACCAGGTGTCCCTCGGCGCGCCGGGCGGTGAACCTGAGCCAGCGCGTCTCGCCGTCGGCGGTCTCGTAGGACTTCTCCAGCTCGAGGTCGTCCCACACGTCGGTACTGCGGACGGTGACCACGAGCGGGTTGATCAGCTCGGCCAGCCGGGCCCGCACCTCGGATTCACCCACGCCGGGGAGGCCGAGCAGCTCGTCGAGCCCGGCTCGCCAGGACAGCTCTTCGGTGGCCAGGTCGAAGGACCACACGACGCCGCGTCCGGCCGCGAGTGCCAGGTCGATGACCTGCTCGTGTTCGAGCGGCATTGTGGCGGGACCCTCCGCGCCGTTGGCGTTTGCGTCCATGGTCCGTCCGATCCGCCGAGTTCGCCGAGCTCTGTCGTTACTCCGTTCGGGGTACGACTATCGAGCGAATGCACTCTTCCCGTCGCTCCAAGCTTGCCACGGCAAGTGATGTGAAGTCGCTGGTCGTTGCCGTAAGAGATCCGTTCTGCTCCGAACGGATCGTAGAGGTAACGAACAGAAGGGGCGAGTGTGATGAACTCGCAAAAAATCGGTATTTGCGGAATCGGTGCGGTCACCGCTTATGGCTGGGGCCGTGAAGTGCTCTGGGACGGCCTGTTCTCGGGCAAGTCGGCGGCCACTTTGGAAGGTGGTTACGGCGAGAATTGCGACGAGATGGCCTGGGTCGCGAAGGTGCCCGACGGCGGGAATCCGGTGGACGGGCGCGGCCGGTTCGCGCGTGCCATGCGGGCGTCGGCGCGGGAAGCCATAGCCGACGCCGAGGTCCGCGGCTGGCGGCCCGGTCGCAGGGTGGGCCTGCTGCACGCGGTCGTGCTGGGCGAGGTCGATCTCTGGCGTGAGCTCTACCGTGAGCGGCACAGCGTCAAGGCGCGCGAGTACCTGGCGCTGATGCCGTCCACGCCGATGTCCACGTTCATGCAGGAGTACGGCTTCCACGGTCCCGCGATGAACGTGTCGGCGATGTGCGCGTCCGGCAACGCCGGGATGCTCACCGCGAAGGCCTGGCTCGATGCCGGCATCGTCGACGACGTCGTGTTCGTCGCGACGGATCTGTCGCTGGTGCCGGAGAACGTGCTGCATTTCGTGCGGCTCGGGGTCGCGATCACGGACACCGAACCGCTCGACGCGTGCCGCCCGTTCCAGGAGGGCAGCCGCGGGTTCTGCATGGGCGAGGCCGCCGTGTCGTTCGTGCTGTCCCGCAATGCGGACCGGCCGTACGCGCGGACGCTCGGTGGCGCGATGTCGCACGACGCGCACCATGTGACGTCGATCGACATGGGCCTCGACCACGTCCGCGGCTGTTTCCGGGACGCGCTGAGCAACGCGGGCGTGCCGGCCTCGGCCGTGCGCTACCTCAACGCGCACGGTCCGGGCACGAAACAGTGCGACCACGCGGAGGCCACCATGCTGGAAGAGCTCTTCAGCGCCGACACCGGGATCTACTCGGTGAAGCCGCTGGTCGGGCACTGCCAGGGTGCGGCGTCGGCCGTCGAGACGGCGGTGGCCGCGCTGGGTTACGACCGGGGCGTGCTCCCCGCACCGCCGGTCGTCGCGCCCGGGCATCCGCAGTTGCTGAACGGCCGGACCCCGGTCGAAGACGGGTTGACCGTCAAGTCGTCACTCGGGATGGGCGGGCACAACTCCGCCGTCGTCCTTGCCCCTCCAGCGTGACGCCGGGCCGCGAGGGACTCTCGCGGCAGAGGGTCCCTCGCGGCGCTCGACCTGCTCGGGGATCATTGCCTCGGGCGAGTCCAGCGGGGGAGGATTTCACCGTGACGGCGACCGGCGTCAAGGAGTGGTTGCTCGAAGGTGAGCACAAGCGGGCCCGGCAGCTGTCGGGAGGCGCACAGGAACAGACGCGTGAGCGCGACCATCCGTGGTGGAAGGTCATGTGCCTCACCGGCGTCGACTACTTCTCCACGCTGGGTTACCAGCCGGGTATCGCGGCGCTCGCTGCCGGACTCCTCTCACCGCTGGCGACCGTCGTGCTCGTCGTGCTGACGCTCGCCGGTGCGCTGCCGATCTACCGCCGCGTCGCCGCGGAAAGCCCGCACGGCCAGGGATCGCTGGCGATGCTGGAAAAGCTGTTGTCCCGGTGGAAGGGCAAGCTGCTCGTACTGGCGCTGCTCGGGTTCGCCGCGACCGACTTCGTCATCACGATCACCCTCTCCGCCGCCGACGCCGCCGAGCACGCCGTCGAAAACCCTTACGTGCCAAGCTTTCTGCACGGCCAGAACATGCTGATCACGCTCCTGCTGATCGCCCTGCTCGGCGCGGTGTTCCTGAAGGGCTTCGCCGAGGCGATCGGCGTCGCACTCGGGCTCGTCGCGCTGTACCTGGCGCTGAACCTGGTCGTCGTGGTGGACTCGCTGATCCACGTGTTCTCGAGTGCGCACGTGATCGTCGACTGGCAGAACATGCTGGTCAGCCAGCACGGCAGCATCTGGGCCATGATCGGCGTCTCGCTGATCGTGTTCCCCAAGCTGGCGCTGGGCCTGTCCGGTTTCGAGACCGGCGTGTCCGTGATGCCGCTGGTGCACGGCGCGCCCGGCGACACGGAACGGGAACCGCGCGGCCGCATCCGGAACACGCGCAAGCTGCTCACCACGGCCGCGCTGATCATGAGCGCGTTCCTGATCACCAGCAGTTTCGCCACCACGGTGCTGATCCCGCAGGAGGAGTTCAGCGGCGATGGCAAGGCGAGCGGACGCGCACTGGCGTTCCTCGCGCACAGCTATCTCGGCAATGCTTTCGGCACCGTGTACGACGTCAGCACGATCGCGATCCTGTGGTTCGCGGGTGCCTCGGCGATGGCGGGCCTGCTGAACCTCGTGCCGCGCTACCTGCCGCGGTACGGCATGGCGCCGAACTGGGCCGGCGCGACGAGGCCGCTGGTGATCGTGATCTCGGTGATCGCGTTCGTGATCACCTGGATCTTCGACGCGAGCGTCGACGCGCAGGGCGGCGCGTACGCGACCGGTGTGCTGGTGCTGATCTCCTCGGCCGCGCTCGCGGTCACGCTGTCGGCCCACCGCCGCAAGCACTACGGCGCGTTCACCGGCTATGCCGTGATCACGGTCGTGTTCGTCTACACGACCATCGCGAACATCATCGAGCGGCCGGACGGGGTCAAGATCGCGGCGTTCTTCATCGTCGCGATCATCACGACCTCGCTGGTCTCCCGTGCGACCCGGTCGCTGGAGCTGCGCGCGGTGGACGTCGACTTCGACGCGGCCGCGCAGCGCATCCTCGACAAGGCGACGCGCAACGGGCATGTGCGGGTCATCGCGAACGAACCCGACGCGCGGAACGAGGAGGAGTACCGCGAGAAGGTGCGGGAGGCGACCGAGAACAGCCACCTGCCGCACGACTGCTCGCCGATCTTCCTGGAGGTCACCATCTCCGACGCGTCGGACTTCGAGTCGGCGCTGCACATCCACGGCGAGAAGCGGGCCGGCTACCAGATCCTGCGGGTGAAGAGCCCGTCCATCGCCAACGCGATCGCGGCGATCCTATTGCGGATCCGGGACGACACCGGGCTGCGGCCGCATGTGTATTTCGCCTGGACCGAGGGCAACCCGCTGAAGTTCCTGGTGCGCTACCTGTTCTCCGGTGACGGCGATGTGCCGCCGGTGACACGCGAAGTGCTGCGGCGTGCCGAGCCGGACCCCGAGCGGCGACCGGTCGTGCACGTCGGCTAGCGAGGGTTGCACAAGTAGCGGACCTGCTACGAGGATCGGGGCATGACTCCGCGCACGACACCGCCGTTTCGCGCCGACCACGTGGGCAGCCTGCTGCGCCCCGCGAAGCTCCACGAGGCGAGGGAGAACTTCGCCAAGGGGGTGATCGATGCCGATGAGCTGCGTGCCGTCGAGGACGAGGCGATCCGCGAGGTCGTCGAGCTGCAGCGGGCCGCCGGCCTGCAGTCCGCCACCGACGGGGAGTTCCGCCGGGCGACCTGGCACATGGATTTCATCTACCAGCTGCACGGCATCGCCAAGAGCGACGACAAGCTGCACGTCACCTTCCACAACGCCGCCGGTGACCTGGACTGGAGCCCGGCCGGGCTGAAGGTGTACGAGAAAGTGGGCCTCGACGGCGTTATTTTCGGCCAGCATTTCGAATTCCTGAAGTCCATTGTGGACGCGCGGATCACGCCGAAGCAGACCATTCCCTCGCCCAGCATGGTCTACTATCGCGGTGGCCGGGCAGCGGTCAGCGAGTCCGTGTACCCGGATCTCGAGGAGTTCTACGACGACCTCGCCGCCGCGTATGCCAAGGAGATCGCGGGCATGGCGTCGCTCGGCTGCACGTACCTGCAGCTGGACGACACGAGCCTGGCGTACCTCAACGACCCGGAGCAGCGGGCGCTGGTGGCGCGGATGGGCGGCGACCCGGACAAGCAGCATGTGCGCAACATCAAGACGATGAACGCCGCGCTCGCGAACAAGCCCGCCGGAATGACCATCACCACGCACCTGTGCCGCGGGAACTTCCGGTCGTCCTGGGTCGCCGAGGGCGGCTACGACTTCGTCGCGGACGCGTTGTTCAACGAGCTCAACGTGGACGGCTACTTCCTCGAATTCGACGACGCGCGGTCCGGCGGGTTCGAGCCGCTGCGGTTCGTGCCGCCGGGCAAGTACGTCGTGCTGGGCCTGGTCACCACGAAGCGCGGTGAGCTGGAGAGCGTCGACTCGCTGCGCCGGCGCATCGACGCGGCGGCCGAGTTCGTGGACATCGACCAGCTCTGCCTGTCGCCGCAGTGCGGGTTCTCCTCCACCGAGGAGGGCAACGACCTGACGGAGGACCAGCAGAAGGCGAAGCTGGAGCGAATCGTGGAAACCGCCGCTTCGGTCTGGCATTAAGGCAAGCGGCGCGGAGCGCCTCGTTCAGGGGCGGTGGTCGGGCTGGCGGGCGGGATATCCTGGGCTGATGCGGCACACCTCGGCACAGGCGCCTTCGGTCGTCGACCGGGTGCTCGACGTCTTCGGCGCGTTCAGCACGGACCGGCCGGCGCTGAGCCTGTCGGAGCTGAGCCGCCGGGCCGGGCTCCCGTTGTCCACGACGCACCGGATCGTCGGCGAGCTGGCCCGGCGTGGTGCGCTGGAGCGGCAGGCGGACGGGCGGTATCGCGTCGGGCTGTGGTTGTGGGAGATCGCGTCGCTGTCGCGTGGCATGGGGTTGCGGGACGCCGCGATGCCGTTCCTTGAGGACCTGTACGAGGCGACGCACGAGAACGTGCAGCTGGCGGTGCTCGACGCGCCCGAGGTGGTCTACGTGGAGCGGATTTCCGGGCGCAACGCGGTCAGCGTCCTGTCGCGCGTGGGCAGCAGGCTGCACGCGCACGCGACCGGGGTCGGGCTCGTGCTGCTCGCGCACGCCCCGGTCGAGGTGCAGGAGGAAGTGCTCGCCGGGCCGCTGAAGGCGTACACCCCGAAGACGATCTGCACCCCGGACGAGCTGCGTCGCACGCTCGCCGACGTGCGGCGCGACGGGTTCGTGATCAGCGACCGGCAGGTCGAGATGGTGTCGCTGTCGGTCGCCGCGCCGGTGTACGGGCCGGAGGACCAGGTGGTGGCGGCGATCTCGATCGTCGTGCCCGTGCGCGGACCGGAGCCGCGCGTACTCGTCCCCGCGGTGCGCGCGGCTGCCCGCGGTATCTCGCGCAGCCTCGGCGCACCCCGGGCCGTCCAGCAGCCAGTCTTCTAGCCAGTGGAAGGACGGGTGTGGTTCGGCCGGGCGGCATCGCATGCTGTGGACCGGTCGAAGTTCGGGAGGTTTCAGGTGGCGCGTACACAGGTCGGCATCATCGGCGCGGGACCGGCGGGTTTGCTGCTGTCGTACCTGCTGCACGCCGAGGGCATCGATGCCGTCGTACTCGAAGCGCGCAGCCGGGAGTACGTGGAGCGGCGGGTGCGGGCCGGCGTGTGCGAGCACCCGACGGTCGAGCTGCTGCGGGAGATCGGCGTCGGCGCCCGGATGGACGCGGAAGGCCTGCCGCACCACGGGTTTTCGCTCCGGTTCGATGGCGAGGACCATCGGATCGCGCTGTCCGAGCTGACCGGCAAGACGATCATGGTGTACGGCCAGCAGGAGATCGTGAAGGACCTGATCGCCGCGCACGAGGCGAAGGGGTATCCGGTCGAGTTCGAAGTGTCCGATGTGGAGCTGTCTGGTTTGGACAGTGAGTCTCCGCGGGTGAGCTACCGTGATGCCGACGGTGTCGCGCGTGCCCTGGAGTGCGACGTGATCGCCGGCTGTGACGGGTTCCACGGCGTGAGCCGGCCGTCGATCCCGGACGTGAAGGTCTTCAACCGCGAGTACCCGTTCGCCTGGCTCGGCGTGCTGGCGCGGACGCCGCCGTCGCACGAGGAACTGATCTACACCCATCACGAGCGCGGGTTCGCCCTGCACAGCATGCGGTCGCCGGAGATCACCCGGCTGTACCTGCAGGTCCCGCACGACGAGAAGATCGACGAATGGCCGGACGACCGGATCTGGTCGGAACTCTCGGCGCGGCTGGTGACGTCCGGTGAGTTTTCCTTGCGGGAGGGCCCGATCCTGGACAAGAGCGTCACGCCGATGCGCAGTTTCGTGGCCGAGCCGATGCAGTACGGCCGGTTGTTCCTGGCCGGCGATGCCGCGCACATCGTCCCGCCCACCGGCGCGAAAGGCATGAACCTCGCCGTCGCCGACGTCCGGGTGCTGTCCCGCGCGCTGGTGGACCTGTTGCAGCACAAGCGAAGTGAGCTGGCGGAGTCCTATTCGGACACTTGCCTGAAGCGCGTGTGGCGGGCCGAGCACTTCTCGTGGTACATGACTTCGATGCTGCACACCGACCCCGACGGCGACGACTTCCAGCGCCGGCTCCAACTCTCGCAACTGCGCTATACGGCGTCCTCGAAGGCCGCGGCAACCAGCCTGGCGGAGAACTACGTGGGCCTGCCCTTCGAGTAGCGCCGTCAACTCAAGGTTGACGGCTAGGTCATCGTCAACCTAAAGTTGACGGCATGACGAATCCAGTCCGGCTCGATGATCTGATCGACTCCGTCAAGAACCAGCATCCGGGGGCGGACGCCCTCCAGCAGCTGTCCGACGCGATGCTTCTCGCCGAGCAGATGGGTGAGGTGGCCGATCATCTGATCGGGCATTTCGTCGACCAGGCAAGGCGTTCCGGCGCGTCCTGGGCGGAAATCGGGACCAGTATGGGGGTTTCCAAGCAGGCGGCGCAGAAGCGTTTCGTGCCCAAGGGGATCAGCGTGGAAGACGTCGACCTCAGCGGTGGCTTCGAACGCTTTACCCCGCGCGCGCAGCAAGTCGTCGTCGAGACACAGGAGGTGGCGCGGCGGCTCGGGCACACCGAGATCACGCCAGGGCACCTCACGCTCGGCGTGCTCGGCGACGGCACCGCACTGGCAGCCAAGATGATCATCGCCCTCGGTGTGTCGCTCGAGGACGTCCGCGGCGCTGCCGCGGATGCGCTGCCCCCTGCCACGGGCAAGAAGACCGAAGGCGTGATCCCGTTCTCCGGCGCCGCCCGCAAGGTTCTCGAACTCACCTTGCGGGAAGCGTTGCGGCTGGGGCACAACTACGTCGGCACCGAGCACATCTTGTTGGCACTACTGGAAAACGAGGCCGGTGACGGTCCACTCACCGCCACCGGCCTCGACAAGAACTCGGTCGAATCAGCCCTCCGGAGCGCGCTCGAAGCGATCACCGGGAAGTCCTGATCAGGCCGGCGACTCGGTGCGGTCCGGGGTCGCCCAGGCGGTGTGGAACGAGCCCTCCCGGTCGACGCGACGGTAGGTGTGCGCGCCGAAGAAGTCGCGCTGTCCCTGCACGAGCGCGGCCGGGAGCCGCTCCGCGCGGAGGCCGTCGTAGTACGCCAGTGCGGTCGAGAACCCCGGCGTCGGGATACCCAGCCGGGTCGCGGTCGCGACCACCGAACGCCACGAGTCCTGCGCGTCCTCCACGGCCTTGCGGAAGTCGCCCGAGGTGAGCAGCGTCGGCAGGCCCGGCTCCGCGGTGTACGCGGCGGACACGTCGTCGAGGAACTTCGCGCGGATGATGCAGCCGCCACGCCAGATCTTCGACACCGCACCGAGATCGATGTCCCAGCCGTACTCGGCGCCACCGGCCTGGATCTGGTTGAAGCCCTGCGCGTACGCCACGATCTTCGACGCGTACAGCGCGTGCTCGACGTCGTCGGCGAAGCTGTCCGCCGCCGCGCCGGTCAGCGGCGTCCGGGCCGGGCCGGGCAGGCCGCGGCTCGCCGCCCGCAGGCTCGCGCTCCCCGACAGCGACCGCGCGAACACGGCCTCGGCGATCCCGCTGATCGGCACCCCGAGGTCGAGCCCGATCTGCACGGTCCAGCGGCCGGTGCCCTTCTGCTCCGCCTGGTCGGTCACGATGTCGACGAACGGCTTGCCGGTCGCGGCGTCGGTGTGGGCCAGCACCTCCGACGTGATCTCGATCAGATACGAGTCCAGCCGCCCGGTGTTCCAGGTGCGGAACACGTCGGCGATCTGCGCCGGCTCGTAGCCGAGCGCACCGCGCAGCAGGTCGAACGACTCCGCGATCAGCTGCATGTCGGCGTACTCGATGCCGTTGTGCACCATTTTCACGAAATGCCCGGCACCGTCGGGACCGATGTGCGTGCAGCACGGCGCACCGTCCACTTTGGCCGAGATGTCCTCGAACAGCGGGCCGAGCGAGTCGTAGGACTCCTTCGATCCGCCGGGCATGATGCTCGGCCCGTGCAGCGCGCCCTCTTCGCCGCCGGACACCCCGGTGCCGACGAAGTGCAGACCCTGCTCGCGCAGCGCCGCTTCGCGACGGCGCGTGTCCGCGAAATGCGCGTTGCCGGCGTCGACGATCACGTCGCCCTTCTCCAGCAGCGGCGCGAACTCCTCGATGACGGCGTCCGTGGGGGCGCCGGCCTTGACCATGATCACAATCTGTCGCGGCCGTTCCAGCGCGTCGACGAACTCCTGCGCCGAGTAAGCCGGGATGAAGTCGCCCTCGTCGCCGAACTGCTCGACCAGATCGCGCGTGCGCTGCTCGGAACGGTTGTGCAGGGCGACGGTGTGGCCATGCCGGGCCAGGTTCCGGGCGAGGTTGCGGCCCATGACCGCGAGCCCCGTGACACCGATACTCGCCTTGGTACTCATTCTCCGCTTGTCCGCCTTCCGTTTCGGCCTACCCGAACCCTATCGTGGTTTCGGTGGTTGCCCGGTGAACGCGCGAGTAACTGGCGTTCGCGCGCATTTCCTGCCATCCTTGGCGGCTGTCACTGTGACAATCCGGTGGGTGATCACAGACCGTCAGCGGCCTACGATCATGATGCAAGCGAAAGGTCGAGGCCCGGAAGTGAGCGATGGCTAGCACCGTTACCTCGCGGCGCAAGCAGCTCGGGAATGAGCTTCGCCACGCCCGCACCGCGGCACGAATGACCCAGCAGCAAGTCGCGGAAGTGCTCGGCTGCACCCAGGGCAAGGTCAACAAGATCGAATCGGGTGCGGTCGGCGTCAAACTCGGTGACGTGCGGGCAATGCTGGATACCTTCGGGGTCAACGGGGACGAGTCCGAGGCGCTGATGAACCTGGCCCGCGCCGCGGCCGGGCAGCGCGGGCACTGGTCCGGTTACCGGTCCGTGGTGCCGCACTGGTTCCGCACCTTCACCGACCTCGAACCGGCCGCCGTCGAGATCATGACCTGGCACGGCGAGCGCATCCCGGGGCCGCTGCAGTCCGAGCACTACATGCTGAAGCAGTTCACCGAGTTCGGCGCGACCGACGTCACGTCGCTGGTGCGCAACCGGCTGGACCGCAAGTCGGTGTTCGACCAGCCGCAGCCGCCGTACTACCGGTTCATCCTCAGCGAGGCCGCGTTGCGGCGCGCGCCCGGCGGCAGTGCGCCGGCGGTGATGCTCGACCAGATCGAGCATCTGATGGAGCTCGATCGCCGCCCGCGCGTGTACATCCACGTGCTGGCGCTCGACGCCCGCCTGGCGTCCGTGCCCAACGATTTCACCATCATGCGATTTCCGGACCGCACAAGAGATTTCGTCTACATCGAGCATTCCGCCGGCGGGATCTACCTGGATGACCAGAAGGATTTCCAGCTCTTCGTCGACGGCTGGGACCGGCTCCGTGGCGCGGCGCTGGAACGTCAGGAAACGCGCGAGTTCCTCAAGAAGCTTGCCGAGGGGTACCGCGACGAAATGAGCCGGCGCTTCTGAAAGTGCTGCGGCTGCTGGGAAACCGGCTCAGGCGCGGGATTTCAGCAGCGCGAACTCGAGGTGGTACCACCAGCCGTGCCGTTGCCGCCGCTGCGTCCCGTCGACGGCCGGGCGGCGGCGATCCGCTACCGCGTCAGCACTGTGGTCCTCGTAACGGTCACGTCGCCGGCCCGCCTGCGCCACGTCACCGATCCGGACGGTCATCCGTCATCCCTCCAGTTCCCGGTTGCGCCCGGCGCCGGTTACGAGACAGCACTCGCACGGCATGCCGGCGCCGAGGCGCAGCCATTCGATCTCTGTCAACGAGAGTTGGGTGCCGCAGCGCGCGGTGATCGTGTCGGACAGCACAGCACCGGGGCGCAGCCGGAAAAGGTGTGCGCTGCGCCGGGTTTCGCCGACCACTCCGGCAGCCGGCCGGCCGATCAGCGTGACCGGGGACGGCCAGTCCTCGCGCAGGTACCAGACGGCCGAGGCGTTTTCGTCCGCGCCGCGCCAGTCGAGCATGTGCGCGAGCGCGTCGGCGGGGGTGGCGACGGTGAACGCCCGCTCGTCCCCGCGCACCCGGCCGACCACCATGAAGGGGGCGGGAGAGGCCACCGCGAGGGCGCTGTCTGCCGCTGCTCCGAGCACGATGCACCTCCCCAGAGAGGACGACCGCTGGCCTGCCCGGCAGCGGGGTGATCACTGAGGCGGACCCCGGTGGATCGGAATAATCCTACTCCTGGAATAATCTTGGTGTCGAGCGGTCAACCTTTCGATCACTCGACTGGACCTGCCCAGGTCCACAAGCACCAGGCGCTTGGGCCGTTTGCGCGCGGCAGCGCCGGATAAAGCACGGAGGTAAGACCCCATGGCGGAACACCCGCGCCCCCTGGCTTATGACCCCGAGACGGCAGCAGCGTTGTTCGACGAGAGACGATGGGAAAAGTCTTTCGCGAGCGAGCCCAATGGCGGCAACTGCGTCGAAGTCAACCTGGGCAGCACCGGTCTGGTCGGCGTGCGTGACACGAAACTGCAGGCCAGCCCTGTGTTCGTGTTCGACGCGGGCGAGTGGGAAGCCTTCCTGACCGGCGTGAAGTCCGGCCAGTTCGACCTCGCGTAACCAATGCGATTATCGAAGTTCGTGTGTTATTGACCGCAGGGCCCCTGGACCTGTGAACAAGCAGAGGCCCGCTTCCGGCACGTGTCCGGAAGCGGGCCTCACCTGCACTGGTCCGGCTAGTTCGAGGAGCCCTGCTGCTGGCGCGGGCCGCCGTTCTGCCCGCCACCGGGTCCGCCCTGCGTGCCGCCGCCGGGGAAGCCGCCCTGGCCGCCCGACTGCGCCCGGCCGTCGGTGATGCTGGTCGCGGTCGCCGTGTCGCCGGACACCTTCGCCAGCACCGTCACAGTCGAACCGGTGGCCAGGTTGTCCGCCTTCTCCGTGGCCGAGTCGATCGCGTAGGTCTGGGTGTAGGAGTCCGCGCTCTTGACCGTGATCGAGGTGGCGCTCAGCGCGCTGACGTCACCGGTCTGCATCCGCTCGGTGACGTAGCCGCCGTTCTCCTGGACAGTGAAGTCGCCGTGCAGCGCGTCGCGCATCAGCGACAGCGCGCCCATCTGGCCGTTGTTGAACCCGCCCATGCGACCCCCGCCAGGGCCGCCGAAACCCTGCTGGCCGCTGCCGCTGCTGCTGCCGGACGTGCCCGCGTAGATCGCGACCCCGCCGATCGCGGCGATCACGACGGCGACGGCCACGGCGATGGCGGTGTTCCGGCCGGACCACTTCGGCGCGGGAGGCTGCGGGTCACCCCAGACCGGCGGAGCCTGTGGGGTGGTCGTCGGCTCGGTAGTCATCGTGTCCTCTCGCAGAATTCCGCTTACGGCACCAGGTTCGGCACGCAGCCTGTGCCAGGCCTGTGAACGACGTGGGCGGACGCTGTGCGGTCGGGCGCTCACAGGAAACCCACAGAGCGGGCACAGGCGGGCCTTACGGGAGCGCCCCAGGATGGGACCATGACCAGCATGAACGCCACCGCGTCCGGGAAGGCCGACCTGCAGCACGCCGACGGCTCGTCGGTGCGGGTCCTCGTCGTCGACGACGAGGAGACGCTCGCCGAGCTGGTGTCGATGGCGCTGCGCATGGAGGGCTGGGAGATCCGCAGCGCGGGCAACGGCACCGACGCCGTGCGCACCGCGCGCGACTTCCGGCCGGACGTGGTCGTGCTCGACGTGATGCTGCCCGACTTCAGCGGGCTCGAGGTGCTGGCGAAGCTTCGCGCCGAGGTGCCGCACCTGCCGGTCCTGTTCCTCACCGCGCGTGACGCCGTCGAGGACCGGATCGCGGGGCTGACCGCGGGCGGCGACGACTACGTGACCAAGCCGTTCAGTCTGGAGGAGGTCGTGCTGCGGCTGCGCGCCCTGCTGCGCCGGTCCCGGGTTGTCGCCGCGCGCGAGGGATCCACGCTGGTGGTCGGCGATCTGAGCCTCGACGAGGACAGCCGCGAGGTGCACCGTGGCGGCGAGCCGGTCTCGCTCACCGCCACCGAGTTCGAGCTGCTGCGCTTCCTCATGCGCAACCCGAAGCGGGTGCTGTCGAAGGCGCAGATCCTGGACAGGGTGTGGAGCTACGACTTCGGTGGGCAGGCCAACATCGTGGAGCTCTATATTTCCTATCTGCGGAAAAAGATCGATGCTGGTCGGGAGCCGATGATCCACACCATGCGCGGCGCGGGGTATGTCCTCAAGCCCGCAACCTAGGCGCCGTTTCCTCCCCTCTTCGCTGCGCGGAAAGCTGATCGCGCAGCTCATCGCGCTGCTCGCGGTGGTGTGCCTGGTGGTCGGCGTCGTCACCGAGGTCGCGCTCCGGAGCTTCCTGCTGCACCAGCTCGACGACCGGCTGTCCGCGGCCAGCGACCGGGGCACCCGGCCGCCGCCTCCGGGCACCGTGCAGTTCCCGCCGGGACAGCGGCCGCCGGACTCGCTGCGCGTCCCGGGCCAAGGCATCGGCACGCTCGGCGTGCTGGTCGAGCCGGACGGCGCGGTGCACTCCGGCATCCTGCTCGGCGGGGTCGTGCCGAGCCCGGAGAACCCGTTCCCGAGCCACCCGATCCCGCAGGCGCAGCTGCAACAGCTGCTCCAGTTGCCGTCGGACAGCCGGTTCCACTCCGTCGACCTCGGTGCTCTCGGCGACTACCGGGTGGTGTCGGTGCGCACCCCGGTCGGCTCGGTGCTGACCACCGGCCTGCCGCTGGCCGACGTGACCGCGACGTTGTGGCAGCTGGGGCTGATCTTCGGCGCGGTCGCGCTGGGCGGGCTCCTGCTCGCCGGCGGGATCGGCGCGGCCACCGTGCGCCGCACGATGCGCCCGCTCGACCGGCTCGCGCACACCGCGTCGCAGGTGTCCGAACTGCCGCTGGATCGCGGTGAGGTCGCGTTGCGGGTGCGGGTGCCCGAGGCCGACACGGATCCGCGGACCGAGGTCGGCAAGGTGGGCGCGGCGTTCAACCGGATGCTCGGGCACGTCGCGGCCGCGCTGACGGCGCGGCAGGAGAGCGAGAGCCGGGTGCGCCAGTTCGTCGCGGACGCCAGTCACGAGCTGCGGACGCCCCTCGCCGCGATCCGGGGCTACGCCGAGCTGACCCGGCGCAGCTCGGACGAGGTGCCGCCGGAGATCGCGTTCGCGATGCACCGGGTCGAATCCGAGTCGGCCAGGATGACGACGCTCGTCGAGGAGTTGCTGCTGCTCGCGCGCCTGGACGCCGGACGGCACCGGGTGTACGAGCCGGTCGACCTGACCCGGCTGGTGATGGACGCCGTCGCCGACTCGCACGCCGCTGGTCCGGACCACAAGTGGTTGCTGGAGGTGCCGCCCGAGCCGTTGCTCGTCGTCGGCGACTCCGACCAGTTGCACCAGGTGGTGCTGAACCTGCTGAACAACGCGCGCACGCACACGCCGCCCGGCACCACGGTCACCACCGCGCTGTCCACAAAGGACGGACAGACCACGTTGACCGTGCGCGACAACGGCCCGGGGATTCCGGAGAGCGTGCTGCCCGAGGTGTTCGAGCGGTTCGCCCGCGGTGACACGTCGCGTTCGCGCGCGGCCGGCAGCACCGGGCTCGGGCTGGCGATCGTCGCCGCCGTGGTCGGTGCGCACCAGGGCGAAGTGACCGTCCGAAGTGCACCGGGACGAACGGAGTTCCGGGTGCGTTTCCCGGCGGAAAAGCCCACCGAAGATTTCACGCACGTCAACCAGTGACGAACCGGGCTGCCACCCCGGGTTTCAGCGGTGCGGGAGAACGCAGAGGGCGTCGATACCGAGTACATGGTTCAGCCGCCCGAATGCGAGCCAGGAACCGATGCTCATGCTCAGTTCCACGATTTCGCGCTGACTGTATCCCGCCGTCATCCGCGCCCAGAACTCCTCGTCGAGCCCATGATGATCCAGGGCGTAGCGTTCGGCGTATTCGGCGGCGAGCCGGGTCCGTTCGTCGAAGGCGTCGGTGGTGCGCCACTCGGACACGGCGTCCGCGAACTCCTCCTCGACCTTCTGCCCGTCGCGTTCGGTCCGCACGTCCAAGCAGTAGACGCAGCCGTTGATCTGCGCGATCCGCAGCCGGGCCGCCTCGAACTCGCGGAGACCGAGCGTGGTGTGCGCGTTCACCGCGCCGGAGAAGTTCGCTGCGGCGACGCCGATCCCGGGCACCACCTCGCCCCAGACGTACCTCATCGGGTCCTTGCCATCGGGTATGTCGACGATCACGCGTTCTCCCTCCGAGCCTTCCTTTCGGTCGAAGCTATCGGAATACCGAACGGTACCCAGTGCTACAGCCGCAGGCTGCGATGTTTGATGCGGATGTGGTGCCCTTTCGGGAATCCGGCGGCCATGCTCGTCCAAGATCGCCCATCGGTGTTGGGCTCACAGGGTCCGCACAGCCACCCCACATGGTCGGCACAACGGCCCACGCGACCGTGGTCTTCATGACCTCCGCAGACGCTTCCCCCGCAGCGGCGCGGGCCATTCCCTCGGCAGCCAGCCCGGTTCTCGACGTGGTCATCCCCGTGTACAACGAGGAGACCGATCTCGCCCAATGTGTCCGAAGACTGCACGCGTACCTGCGCGACACGGTGCCGTACCAGTACCGGATCACGATCGCGGACAACGCCAGCACGGACGCCACCCTCGCCATCGCACACGAACTCGCCGGCGAGATCGCGGAAGTCGAGGTGGTGCACCTGGACCAGAAGGGCCGGGGCCGGGCGCTCAACGCCGTGTGGTCCGCCTCCGACGCACAAGTGCTGGCGTATATGGATGTCGACCTGTCGACGGACCTCGCGGCGCTGCTGCCGCTGGTCGCGCCGCTCATCTCGGGGCACTCCGATCTCGCGATCGGCTCCCGGCTCGCCCGCGGCGCGCGGGTCGTGCGCGGCCCGAAACGGGAGATCATCTCCCGCTGCTACAACCTGATCCTGCGCGGCACGCTCGCCGTCCGGTTCACCGACGCGCAGTGCGGGTTCAAGGCGATCCGCGCCGACGTCGCCAAACAGTTGCTGCCACTCGTCGAGGACACCGGCTGGTTCTTCGACACCGAGTTGCTCGTCCTGGCGCAACGGGCCGGGCTGCGCACGCACGAGGTGCCGGTCGACTGGATCGACGACCCGAACTCGTCGGTCAACATCGTCGCCACCGCCACCGCGGACCTCAAGGGGGTGGCCCGGATGACCCGCGCGTTCGCGCGAGGGACGCTGCCCATCCGCGAGATCCGCAACCAACTCGGACGGGAGCCGATCGGAGTGTCCACCCCTGGTGTGCCACCGAAACTGGCCACCCAGCTGGTGCGGTTCGCGGTGATCGGCGTCGGCAGCACGCTGGCCTACCTCGTGCTGTTCCTGCTGTTGCGCGTCGGTATGGGGGCACAGGTGGCGAACCTCGTCGCGCTGCTGCTGACCGCGATCGCGAACACCGCGGCCAACCGCCGTTTCACCTTCGGTGTCCGCGGTTCCAGCGGCGCCGGGCGGCACCAGTTCGAGGGGCTGATCGTGTTCGGTCTCGGGCTGGCGCTCACCAGCGGATCCTTGGCACTGCTGCATTCCGGCGGCGAACCGGGCCGCTTCGCCGAACTGATCGTGCTGGTGCTGGCCAACCTCGCCGCCACCGTGCTGCGTTTCCTGCTCTTCCGCAACTGGGTCTTCCGCAAGAACCGATAGGAGAATCTCACCGATGACGACTGCGTCCGCCGCACCGCGCCAAGCCGTGGTGCCCGGCCCCGTCGCAGCCACTCGCGTCGCGGGCCGGCCGCGGTGGGTCCGGCCCGCCGTGACCGTGCTGCTGCTCGCGACCGCCGCGCTGTACCTGTGGAACCTGAGCGCTTCGGGCTACGCCAACGACTTCTACGCGATGGCGGTCCAGGCCGGGACCAAGAACTGGGAGGCCCTGTTCTTCGGGTCGCTCGACCCGGGCAACATCATCACCGTCGACAAGCCACCGGCGTCGATCTGGCTGATGGCGTTGTCCGGCCGCGTCTTCGGCTTCTCCAGCTGGAGCATGCTCGTGCCGAATGCCTTGTGCGGCGTGGGTTCTGTGGGCCTGCTGTACCTGACCGTGCGGCGCACCAACGGTCCCGCGGCCGGGCTGCTCGCCGGCGCGGTCCTCGCGCTGACCCCGGTCGCGGCCGTGATGTTCAAGTTCAACAACCCCGACGCGCTGCTGGTGCTGCTGATGACGCTCGCCGCGTGGTGCACCGTCCGCGCACTCGACAAGGCGAGCACCTGGTGGCTCGCGCTCGCCGGTGTCGCGATCGGGTTCGGCTTCGTCACCAAGATGCTTCAGGCGTTTCTCGTGCTGCCCGCGTTCGCGCTGGTGTACCTCGTCGCGGCGCCGACCGGGCTCGGCAAACGGGTCCTGCAGGTGCTCGCGGCCGGGCTCGCCGTCGTGGTGTCCGCGGGTTGGTACGTCGCCGTAGTCGCGCTGTGGCCCGCGTCGAGCCGACCGTACATCGGCGGCTCCACCGACAACAGCGCGCTCGAACTCGCCTTCGGCTACAACGGTCTCGGCCGGATCTTCGGCGGCGACGGCAACCGCGTCGGTGGCGGCGGCACTGGCGGCGCCGGCGGGATGTTCGGTGGCAGCACCGGTATCACCCGCATGTTCAGCGAGTCCTTCGGTTCGGAGATCTCCTGGCTGCTGCCGGCCGCCCTGATCGCGCTCCTCGCCGGGCTGTGGTTCACCCGGTTCCTCCCGCGCACCGACCGGACGCGCGCCGGGCTGCTGCTGTGGGGCGGCTGGACCGTCGTGACCGCACTGGTGTTCAGCTACATGAGCGGCACCATCCACCCGTACTACACGGTCGCGCTCGCACCGGGCATCGGCGGCCTGATCGGCATCGGCGCCATCGAACTATGGCGGGGGCGCGCCAACTTCCCCGCCCGCGTCGCGCTCGCACTCATGCTCGCGGCCACCGGCATCTGGAACTTCATCCTGCTCGACCGGGTCTCGTCGTGGCAGCCGTGGCTGCGATACGTGATCATCGTGCTGACCGCGATCGTCACGCTCGGCCTGCTGTTCGGCGTCGACCGGCTGCGCCGCTTCGGGGTGGTGCTCGGCGTCAGCGCGCTGATCACCGGCATGCTCGGCACGACCGCGTACGCCGTCGTCACCGCCGCGACCCCGCACACCGGCGCGATCCCGTCGTCCGGACCATCGCAGGCCGCCGGTTTCGGTGGCGGTTTCGGCGGCATGACCGGCGGCTTCGGCGGTGGCGGACAGGCCGACAGCCAGGTGATCGCGCTGCTGAAAACCACCACCACGAAATGGGCGGCCGCCACCAACGGCTCCCAATCGGCCGCGGGCCTCGCCCTCGGCTCCGACAAGTCCGTCATGGCCATCGGCGGCTTCAACGGCGGCGACCCCGCCCCCACCCTCGACGAGTTCAAGCAATACGTCGCAACCGGCCAGATCACGTACTACATCGCCGGCGGCATGGGCGGCTTCGGCGACCGCGGCGGCAGCAGCTCCATCGCCACCTGGGTCGAACAGAACTTCCACACCACCACCATCGGCAACACCACCGTGTACGACCTGACCAAACCCCTGACCGCCCAGTGACCTACACTGGGCAACGGACCCCCGCGGCGTCCATCCTGTGAACCTCCCCAGGGCCGGAAGGCAGCAAGGATAAGCAGGCTCTGACGGGTGCGGGGGTCCCCTTGTTCGGTGACTTCGTCACCTTCCCTCGTGCCCGCACTCCGAGTTGTATCTGGGGGCCGAGCCCCCAGACCCCCACGGTGCGAGCTCCTCACCCTTGGCGAGCGCTGGGCGCGTCTGGGTTGGACCAGCATCGGTGTTGCGGGCGTGCGCCTGCGGCGCATCCGCCCTCCTGCCGTCGCGAGTTTTGGGGTTCGCGGGGCGGGGGTGGGTGGGGCGGTAGTCTCGGCTCGTGGCGTTGGCTCTTTATCGGAAGTATCGGCCGGCGACCTTTGCGGAGGTCGTCGGGCAGGAGCATGTCACCGAGCCGTTGCGCACCGCGCTGGCGGCCGGGCGGATCAACCATGCGTACCTGTTTTCTGGGCCGCGTGGCTGTGGGAAGACGTCCAGTGCGCGGATCATGGCCCGTTCACTTAATTGTGTTGAAGGTCCTACGCCGGATCCCTGCGGTAAGTGCGATTCGTGCCGGGCGCTGGCGCCCGAGGGGCCCGGCAGCATCGACGTGACCGAGCTCGACGCGGCCAGCCACGGTGGTGTCGACGACGCGCGAGAGTTGCGGGACAAGGCGTTCTACGCGCCGGCCGAATCGCGCTACCGGGTGTTCATCATCGACGAGGCGCACATGGTCACCACACAGGGTTTCAACGCCCTGCTCAAGATCGTGGAAGAGCCGCCGGAACACCTGATCTTCATCTTCGCCACCACCGAGCCCGACAAGGTGCTGCCGACCATCCGCTCGCGCACCCACCACTACCCGTTCCGGCTCATCCCGCCGAGCGCGATGCGCGACCTGCTGGAACGCAACGTCGCCGCCGAGGGCATGCAGGTCGAACCCGCCGTGTACCCGCTGGTGATCCGCGCCGGCGGCGGGTCCGCGCGCGACACGCAGTCGGTGCTCGACCAGCTGCTCGCCGGCGCCGGGCCGGACGGCGTGACGTACCAGCGGGCGATGTCACTCCTCGGTGTCACGGACGTCGCGCTGATCGACGACATGATCGACGGCCTCGCCACCGAGGACTCGGCCGCGGTGTTCAGCACGGTCGAGCGGCTCGCCGAAGCCGGCCACGACCCGCGGCGGTTCGCATCAGACCTGCTGGACCGGTTGCGGGACCTCGTGCTCGTCCGCTCGGTGCCCGACGCGGCGGCGCGCGGCCTGGTGTCCGCGCCGGAAGACGAGCTGACCCGGATGAGCGCGCAGGCCGAGCGCGTCGGGCTCGGCACGCTGACCCGGTACGCCGAGATCGTCCACAATGGACTTCTCGAGATGCGCGGCGCGACGGCACCCCGGCTACTGCTCGAACTGCTGTGCGCGCGGATGCTGCTACCGTCCGTTTCGGACGGTGAAGCCTCGATGCTGCAGCGGCTGGAACGCCTCGAACGGGGCGGCGTCGGCGCCGCTCCGGCTGCCGCGGCACCCGCGCCCGAGCGGGCCTACCAGCGGCCCTCGCAGCGGCCCGCCGCCGAGTCCCGCCCGGCTCCGGAACCCGCCCGTCCCGCGCCGGAACCGGAACGCCCGGTCGCGGAACGCGCGGAACCGGAACGCCCGGTCGTAGAGCGCCCGGCGCCCGCGCCGGTCGCGGCAGAACCCGCGGAACCCGTTGCGGTGCAAGAGGAATCAGGCGCGGTGGACGTGTCGGCGATCCGCAGTGCCTGGCCCGCCCTGCTCGCCGCGATCCGCAAGACGAGCCGCAGCACCGAAGCGATGCTGACGCACGCGACCGTGCAGAGCGTCGACGGCTCGACAGTCGTGCTCTCGCACACCGCGGAACCGTTGGCGCGCAGGCTTTCCGAGCCACGCAACGCCGACTACATCGCGGGCGCGCTGCACGAGGTGCTCGGTGGCACCTGGCAGGTCCGGTGTGTGCACGGCGGCAGCGGCGGCGGTGGTTCGGCGCGCCCGAACGGTTCCGGCCCGCGCCCGCAGCCGAGCCCGACGCAGCGTGAGGCGCCGCAGCAACAGCAGCGCACCTTCCAGCGCTCGTCGGCGTCCGCTCAACCCGCGGCCGCACCGGCCAAGCCCCAGCCGACGACGACCGAGCCGGACATCCCGCTCCCGCCGGAGCCGGACGACGAGGCCGAACTGCTGGCCGAAGAGTCCACGATCGCCGACTCGACCCTGGTGCCCGCCGCCCCGGCGATCGACCCGGACGAAGCGGCGCACCGCCTCCTCGCCGAACATCTCGGCGCCCGCCCGCTGGACTGAGTTCTACAACCCCAGGTAGCCGAGGATGCCCGCGGTGATGGCGTCCGCGTACCGCTGCCGTCCGGCGGTCGACGACATCGCCGCCGCTTCGCCCGGGTTGCGCATGTTGCCGCACTCCACGAGCACCGCGGGAAGCGTCGCGAGGTTGAGCCCGGCCAGATCGTCGCGAGGGTAGATGCCGCCCGAGCCGAGGTAGGTCGACGTGGGGAAGCCCGCGGACCGGAACGCGTCCCGCATGTCGTCGGCCAGCCCGATCGACGGTCGGCCCTGCGCGGCGTTCAACGGCGGGTTCGAGTACGACACGTGAAAGCCGTGTGCGCTCGACGAATCCGAACCATCCGCGTGGATCGACACGACCGCCGCCGCGCCGGACTGGTTGGCGATCGCCGCGCGCTTGTCGACGCACGGGCCGACACCCGTGTCGTTGTCCCGGGTGTAGCGGACCTGGACGCCGTGTGTGGCCAACGCGGCGCCCACCCGCTGGGCGACGTCCCAGTTGAAGGCGTGTTCGGTGTAGCCGGCATTCGTCGCGGTCCCGGTCGTGTTGCACGGCTTGGTTTCACCGCGTCCGGCGGGGACCTGCTTGTTGATCTCCGCGGGATGGCTCGCGTTGCCGCCGTTATGCCCTGGATCGAGCATGACGACGGTTCCCGCATGAGGCGGTGGCGTTGGCGGCGTTGGCGAGGGAGAAGAAGACGGCGCGGGTGCCTGGGGAATCGACACCGGCTGCAGCAGCGGTTCAGGCATCGACGTGGGCGTCGCGCCCCCGCTCGTGCAGGCCGTGAGCATCGCCGACCCGGCCAGCAGCATCGGTACCATCCGCCATTTCATGGCAACCACGGTGACACATCGCGGCTCGTGCCCCTCGCATGCCACGCCCGGCACCGGGCGCGACTAGGCTGGTTGGCACGTGCAGGTCCGCAGAGGATGGGAATCCGATCATGGTGCAACCCGGCGGTGGAATGCCCGACATGCAGGCGATCCTCCAGCAGGCGCAGCAGATGCAGCAGCAGCTCGTCGACGCGCAGGAGGAGCTCGCGCGCACCGAGGTCACCGGCAGCGCGGGTGGTGGACTGGTGACCGCGGTCGTCACCGGCGGGATGGAGCTGAAGAGCCTCACGATCGACCCGAAGGTGGTCGACCCCGAGGACACCGAGACGCTGTCCGACCTGATCGTCGCCGCGGTGCGGGACGCCACGAAGAACGCCCAGAAGATCACCGAAGAAAAGCTCGGCCCGGTCGCCGGCGCCCTCGGCGGCGGCATGCCCGACCTCGGCAATCTCGGCCTCCCCGGGCTCGGCTAGAAGGCACGCACTTGTACGAAGGTGTAGTCCAGGACCTCATCGACGAGCTCGGCCACCTGCCCGGCATCGGCCCGAAGAGTGCGCAGCGCATCGCTTTTCACCTGCTCGCCGCGGATCCTGCTGATATCGCGCGGCTGCAGGACGTGCTCGGCAAGGTCCGTGAGGGCGTCCAGTTCTGCGAGATCTGCGGCAACGTGTCCGAACAGCAGCAGTGCCGCATCTGCCGGGACGTCCGCCGCGACACTTCGCAGATCTGCGTGGTCGAGGAGCCCAAGGACGTGCTGGCCGTCGAGCGCACCCGCGAGTTCAAGGGGCGCTATCACGTGCTGGGCGGCGCGCTCGACCCGTTGTCGGGTATCGGTCCGGACCAGCTGCGCATCCGCGAGCTGCTGACCCGCATCGGCGGCGAGGAGGTCACCGAGGTGATCATCGCGACCGACCCGAACACCGAGGGCGAGGCCACCGCGACCTACCTCGTCCGGATGCTGCGCGACTTCCCTGGCCTCGCCGTCACCCGCCTGGCGTCCGGCCTGCCCATGGGCGGGGACCTCGAGTTCGCCGACGAACTCACCCTCGGTCGTGCCCTCTCCGGACGCCGAGCCCTCTGAGCTCGCCGCGGCCGTGCTGGGGGTGGCGCCGCGACTGGGCGGCGTGCGGCTCGTCGCCGTGGACGGTCCGTCCGGTGCCGGTAAATCGACCTTCGCCGCGAGGCTTTGCGCGGCCTTCGAATCCGCGACGGTCATCAGCACCGACTCGTTCGCGACCTGGGACGATCCGGTCGCCTGGTGGCCGCGGCTGGCCGAAGGCGTCCTCGAACCGCTCTCGCGGGGCGAGCCAGGGCACTACGTCAAGCTGGACTGGACCAGTGGGCACCCCGAGCCCGGCGAGCACGTCACCGTCCCACCGCCGGAAGTTCTCATCCTGGAAGGCGTCTCGGCAGGCCGCGCCTCCGTGCGGCCATTCCTCAGCGCCCTCTGCCTGATCACTGGTCCAGACCCGGCGGAGCGGCTCGAGCGCGCCGTCCACCGAGATGGTGAAGCGGCCCGCCCGTACCTCGAAAAGTGGCAGGACTTCGAACGCGGCTGGTTTGCGGTCGATGATCTATATCACCTGTTTGGGGGAACGTCACTCGGTCAAATAGGGCACGTTTTCTACGCAGAGCGATCATAAATCCCCAGCGTGTAAGTCTTTCACATTTTACGTAGCGCGATCGTAACCTGACGTGGTTAAGCAACCCGGTCGGTTCCGGATAGGGTCGGCGATCACAAACTGCGACTTCTACTAGGAGTTCACATGCTCCCTCAGCGGGTGGCTCGTCTGCGCCGACTCGCCCTGATCGGGCTTGCCGGTGCGCTCGCCGTCACCATGTCGGCCTGCGCTTCCGAGCGTGGTTCGGGCGGTGGCGCCAACGACACCTTCGTCTTCGGCGCCGCGGGTGCGCCGAAGAACTTCGACCCCATCTTCAACGACGACGGCGAGAGCTTCCGGCCGGCGCGCCAGATGTTCGACACCCTGGTGACCTACAAGCCCGGCACGACCGAGCTGGTCGGCGACCTGGCCACCGCGTGGACACCGAGCGCCGACGCCAAGACCTGGACCTTCACCCTGCGCCAGGGCGTCAAGTTCCACGACGGCACCCCCTTCAACGCCGCGGCGGTCTGCTTCAACTTCGACCGCTGGTACAACATGAAGGGCGCCGGCGCACAGAGCCAGATGATCTACTACGGCGACGTGTTCGAGGGTTTCGCGAAGAACGAGGGTGACGCCACCGGCGCCCCGGTCTACAAGTCGTGCGAGGCCAAGGACGACTACACTGCGGTCCTCAACCTGAACAAGGCGAAGGGCGCCTTCCCGGACGCCTTCGGCCTGACCTCGCTGTCGATCTCCAGCCCGGACGCGCTGAAGAAGTACAACGCCGACAACGTGACCCAGAGCGGCGACTCGTTCACGTACCCCGAATACGCGACCGACCACCCGACCGGCACTGGTCCGTACAAGTTCCAGAGCTACGACAAGACGAACAAGACGATCACCCTGGTCCGCAACGACGACTACTGGGGCGACAAGGCCAAGACCTCGAAGCTGATCTTCAAGATCATCGAGGACGAGAACGCGCGCAAGCAGGAACTGGCCGCCGGCACCATCGACGGCTACGACTTCCCGAGCCCGGCCGACTACAGCTCGCTCAAGGACGCCGGTAACCAGGTGCTGATCCGCCCCGCGTTCAACGTCCTGTACCTGGGCATCAACCAGAAGAACAACCCGAAGCTCCAGGACGTCCGGGTCCGCAAGGCGATCGAGTACGCGATCAACAAGGACCAGCTCGCCAAGAACAAGCTGCCGACCGGGGCCTACGCGCAGACGCAGTTCCTGCCGAACAACGTGCCCGGCTACACCGACGCGGTGGAGAAGCACAGCTACGACCCGAACCAGGCCAAGGCGCTGCTGCAGCAGGCCGGGGCGACCGGGCTGACGCTGAACTTCTACGTGCCCACCGAGGTCACCCGCCCGTACATGCCGAACCCGGTGGACATCGGCGGCGCGATCGCGGACGACCTCAAGGCCGTCGGCATCAACGTCAACATCGTCCAGGAGCCGTGGAACGGCGGGTACAAGGACGATGTGCAGAAGGCCGGTAAGCAGGACATCCACCTGCTGGGCTGGACCGGTGACTACGCCGACGCCGGCAACTTCGTCGGCACGTTCTTCGGCCGGCAGAAGGCGGAGTTCGGGTTCAACGACCCGGCGGTCTTCAACGCACTGTCCAATGCGGACGCTCAGGTGACGCCGGAGACCAAGAAGGCGGCCTACGAGCAGGCCAGCTTGGTGATCTCGCAGTACGTGCCCGCGGTGCCGCTGACCTCGTCGCCGCCGGCGATCGTGGTCAAGAGCAACATCCACAACCTGATCCCGACACCGCTGACCGACGAGCGTTTCTACACGGTCACCAAGGGTTGACGGACCTTCTGCCGGAAAGGTACCCGGCCCCGGCGATCCCGGGGCGCGGGTACCTTTCCGGTAAAGGAACTTCGTTAGGGCACGAACCATATGCTGCGATTCATCGTTCGCCGGCTGCTGCAGGCGGTGCCTACTCTCCTCGTGCTCTCCATCCTCGTGTTCGCCTGGCTGCGCCTGCTGCCGGGCGGACCCGCGGGAGCACTGCTCGGGGACAAGGCCACACCGCAGAAGCTCGCTGATCTCAACCATGTGCTGGGTCTGGACCAGCCGATCTTCGTCCAGTACGGCAAGTTCCTCGGCCGGATCCTCTCCGGCGACTTCGGTGCCTCGCTGATCAGCGGGGACTCGGTGCTCGCCGAGGTCGGCCGGGCGTTCCCGGCCACGATCGAGCTGGCGGTCTTCGCGCTGGTGCTGGCAATCGCGTTCGGGATCCCGCTCGGCTACGCGGCCGCGCGTTTCCACGGCCGGCTCATCGACAACGCGACCGTGCTGACGACGCTGATCGGCGTCGCCGTCCCGGTGTTCTTCTTCGGTGTGCTGCTGAAGTACATCTTCGCGCAGAAGCTGGGGATCCTGCCGCCGTCCGGGCGGCAGGACGTCACCATCGACGCCACGCACATCACCGGGTTCTTCACCCTCGACGGGTTGCTGACCGGTGAGTTCGACGCGTTCTGGGACGCGGTCAAGCACCTGATCCTGCCGGCGATCGCGCTCGCCAGCATCCCGTTCGCGGTGATCGTGCGGATCACCCGGGCGTCCGTGCTGGACGTGCAGTCGGAGGACTTCGTGCGGACCGCCGAGTCCAAGGGGCTGACCACGCCGGTGATCCGGCGCCGGCACATCCTGCGCAACGCGCTGCTGCCGGTGTCCACCACGATCGGCCTGCAGACCGGCCTGTTGCTGGCGGGCGCGGTGCTGACCGAGAAGGTGTTCAACATCCCGGGCCTGGGTTACCTGCTGGCGCAGGGCATCGAGCGGCGGGACTACCCGCGGCTGCAGGCGTTGCTGCTGCTCGCCGCGCTCGTGTACGTGATCGTCAACCTGCTGGTGGACGTCTCGTACGCGATCATCGATCCGAGGGTGCGGGTGCGATGACCACGAACCTGTTGCGGCGCAAGAAGGACCGCATCGACGACCTGGCGGCCTCGGGTGGCACGAGTCTCGCGGCGGACGCGTTCAAGCGGATGTCGCGCAGCCCGATCGCCATCATCGGCGCGGTGATCACCGTGCTGTTCGTGCTGCTGGCGATCCTGTCGCCGTTCCTGGCGCCGAAGAGCCCGTACATCCCGTACGACGAGCTGAAGAACAACCTGCGGCCGGACTCGATCCCGGGCCCGATGCCGGGGTTCATCCTCGGCAGCGACCAGAACGGCTACGACTTCTTCTCGCGGCTGCTCGTCGGTTCGCAGCAGACGCTCATCGTCGGTGTGGTCGCGACGCTCATCGGCGTGGCGGTCGGCATGCTCATCGGCGGGCTCGCGGGCGCGGTCGGCGGCTGGGTGGACGCGTTGCTGATGCGGTTCACCGACATCCTGCTGGCGATTCCCTCGCTGCTGCTGGCCATCTCGATCGCCGCACTGTTCTCGCACGGTACACAGTGGACGGTCATCATCGCGGTGGCCGTGGTGAGCGTGCCGATCTTCGCGCGGCTGCTGCGGGGCGCGATGCTCGCGCAGCGCTCCAGCGATCATGTGCTCGCCGCGACGGCGCTGGGCGTGCGGCGGACCACCATCGTGTTCCGGCACATGCTGCCGAACTCGGTGGGCCCGGTCATCGTGCAGGCGACGCTGACGCTCGCGACCTCGATCATCGACGCGGCCGCGCTGTCCTTCCTCGGCCTCGGCGACTCGGACTGGACCCGCGCGGAATGGGGCCTGATGCTGGGCAAGTCGCAGGGCCTGCTGGACGTGAAACCGGAGCTCGCGTTCTACCCGGCCATCGCGATCATCATCGTGGCGCTGGGTTTCACGCTGCTCGGCGAGTCGTTGCGCGAGGCGCTCGACCCGAAGAACAGGCGGTAAGGGCTTCATGGCACTACTGGAAGTACGGGACCTGTCGGTCACGTTCAAGCGCAAGGGAATCCGGCCGTTCACGGCGGTGGACCGGATCAGTTTCGACGTCGAGCCCGGCCGCACGGTCGGCCTGGTCGGCGAGTCGGGCAGTGGCAAGTCGGTGACCGCGCTCGCGATCATGGGCCTGCTGCCGAAGCGTGGCGCGGAGGCGCAGGGTTCGGTCCGGTTCGAGGGCACCGATCTGCTGACGCTGTCGGACAAGCAGCTGCGCGACAAGCGCGGCCGCGATCTGGGCATGGTGTTCCAGGACCCGCTGTCCTCGCTGAACCCGGTCATCCCGATCGGCCTGCAGATCACCGAGGTGCTGGAACGGCATCGCGGGATGAGCCGCAAACAGGCGAGCGTGGAGGCGAAGGACCTGCTCGGCCGGGTCGGCATCCCGGACCCGTCGCGCCGGCTTTCCGAGTACCCGCACCAGCTTTCCGGCGGGATGCGGCAGCGGGCGCTGATCGCGATCGCACTCGCGTGCAAGCCCCGGCTGCTGATCGCGGACGAGCCGACGACCGCGCTCGACGTGACGATCCAGGCGCAGATTCTCGCGCTGCTGCAGGAACTCGTGCGTGAGACCGGGACCGCGCTGATCATGATCACGCACGATCTCGGCGTGGTCGCCGGGCTGTGCGACGAGGTCAACGTCATGTACGGCGGGCGCGTGGTGGAACGGGCCGAGCGGCACGCGCTGTTCGCGGCGGCGCGGCATCCCTACACCCACGGGCTGCTCGAGTCGATCCCGCGGCTGGACGCGCCGCGCGGTGAGAAACTGTTGCCCATCAAGGGTTCCGTGGCCGACAACATCCCGTGGGAGCACGCGTGCGCATTCGCGCCGCGCTGCCCCAACGCGCTGGACCGCTGCCGCGAGGTGATGCCGGAACTGGTGCCCGACAACGGCGGAATGTTGCGCTGCCACAACCCCGTCGGCGCGATGCAGGGGGTGCGGGCATGAGTGACCCGTTGGTGAAGGTGGAAGGCATCGAGGTGCACTTCCCGATCAAGCGCGGCGTCGTGCTCGACCGGACGGTCGGCCACGTCTACGCGGTCGACGGGGTGGACCTGGAGATCCAGCGCGGCGAGACCTACGGCCTCGTCGGCGAATCCGGTTGTGGCAAGACGACGCTGGGCCGCGGCCTGCTCCGGCTGATCGAGCCGACCGGCGGCCGCGTGGTGTTCGACGGGACGGACCTGTCGAAGCTCAAGGGCGAGTCGCTGCGGACGATGCGGCGGCGGATGCAGATGGTCTTCCAGGACCCGCTGTCCAGCCTCGACCCGCGGCAGTCGGTCGAGTCGATCCTCGTCGAGGGCATGCGCGCGCATGGTCTGGACAAGGGCCGGGACAGCACTCGCAAGCGTTTGCGGGAGCTGCTGAGCGCGGTTGGGCTGCCGGAGACCTCGCTGCGGAAGTACCCGCACGAGTTCTCGGGCGGGCAGCGGCAGCGCATCGGGATCGCGCGGGCGCTCGCCGTGGAACCGGACCTGATCGTCGCGGACGAACCGGTGTCGGCGCTCGACGTGTCCGTGCAGGCGCAGGTGATCAACCTGCTCGAAGACCTGCAGGAGACGCTCGGGCTGACCTACCTGGTGATCGCCCACGACCTCGCCGTGGTGCGGCACATCTCCGACCGGATCGGCGTGATGTACCTGGGCTCGCTGGTCGAGGAGACCGACTCCGAGACGCTGTACGCCGAGCCGCTGCACCCGTACACGAAGGCGCTGCTGTCGGCGATCCCGGTGCCGGACCCGCGCGTCGAGGACAGCCGCGAGCAGATCCTGCTCGCCGGCGACCTGCCCTCACCGGCGGCGCCGCCGTCGGGGTGCAGGTTCCACACGCGGTGCCCGTGGCGGCAGGAAACCCTGTGCGACACCGACCGTCCGCAGTTGCGGGAGATCGGCACCGGGCACCGGGTGGCCTGCCACTGGGCCGAGGACATCCAGGCCGGCCGGATCACACCGCACGAGGTCGAGGCCGAACTGGTCGAGGTCGACGCCGGTGCCGGGCCCGCGGTGCCACACGCCGCCTCGGTGACGGAGATGCTGGAGCCCTGACGCGGGTACCCTGGCGGGAACCCGGCAGCAAGGGAGCCTGAAGAGTGCACATCGACCAGTGGCTGGAGACGATCCCGCCACTTCTCGTGTACATCACGGTCGGCGTCGTGATCGGCGTCGAAAGCCTCGGCATCCCGCTGCCCGGCGAGATCGTGCTGGTCAGCGCCGCACTGCTGGCGTCGACCCACCCGGGGCTCAACCCGTGGATCGTCGGCATCGTCGGCAGTGCGGGCGCGATCATCGGGGACAGCATCGGTTACCTGATCGGCCGCAAGGGCGGGCAACGACTGTTCGACTGGGCCGGCCGGAGGTTCCCGAAACACTTCGGGCCCGAACACGTGCACAATGCCGAGCGGATCTTCGCGCGCCGCGGTGTGTGGGCGGTGTTCTTCGGCCGATTCGTCGCGATCCTGCGCATCCTGTGCGGGCCGCTCGCCGGTTCGCTGCACATGCACTACTGGAAGTTCCTCGCGGCGAACGCCCTCGGCGGCATCGTCTGGGCCGGCGGCACGACGGCGCTGGTGTACTCGCTCGGCGTCGTGGCGGAGCAGTGGCTGTCCCGGTTCTCCTACATCGCGCTGGGCGCGGCCGTGGTCGCGGGCGTGATCATCAGCCTGGTGATCAAGCGGCGGATGGGCCGCCGCCATCACGAGGAGGAGACGGCGAGCCCTTCCTCTTCGTCGGAGACGGCTTCGGCCGAGCGCTGACGGTTGGGCAGTGAGCCCAGCAGCACCCCGGCGACGATCACCAGCCCGGCCAGGATTTCGGTCAGCTGCGGCGTTTCGTGCAGTAGTAGGAAGGACGCGCTGATCCCGACCACGGGCACCAGCAGGGAGAACGGCGCGACGACACCGGCGGGGTGGCGGCGCATGAGCGTCGTCCAGATGCCGGCGCCGGCGAGCGTGCCGAGCAGCACGACGTAGGCCAGGCCGCCGAGCCCGATCCAGCCGTCCACGGTGCCGATCGTGGCGAGCGAATGCCATTGCGCGGCGGGGCCTTCGAAGATCAGCGACAGCACGAACATCGGGATCGGCGGCACGACCGACGTCCACAGCGTGAAATGCAGCCCGTTGTCCGGCCGGGCCTGCCGCGCGCAGATGTTGCCGGCGGCCCAGCTGAGCGCGGCGAGCACGGTCAGCACGACCGGTAGCAGCACGGCGTGCTCCGCCTGGTGCCAGGCGATCACCGCCAGCCCGCCGACCGCGAGCACGATGCCGGTCAGTTGCCGCAGCGAAAGCCGTTCCCGCAGCAGGAAACCGGCGAGCACCACGGTGAACGGCGCCGAGGCCTGCAGCACGAGTGACGCGAGCCCGGTCGGCATGCCGATGTTCAGCGCGATGAACAGCAACGCGAACTGGCCGGTGCCGAAGCAGAGGCCGAAGCCGACCAGCCAGCGCAGTTTCACCTTGGGGCGCGGGATGAACAGGATCGTCGGGATGGCGATCACGAGGAACCGCAGCGCACCCGCGAACAGTGGCGGGAAGTGGCCGATCAGGTAGTGGACGGCGAGGAAGTTGCAGCCCCAGATGACGGCGACGAACACGGCGAGCAGACGGTCACGAGCACCCACCGGTCCAGCTTGCGCTGCCTAATTTTGTAGGACCATCGAGATTATGTGCACGGAATCTTCAGCTACGCTTCACAATCGTGGATATCGGCCGGTTGCGGGTGCTGCGCGAGTTCGCCGACCGCGGCAGCGTGACTTCCGCCGCACGTGCCCTGCACTGCACTCCGTCGGCGGTTTCGCAGCAGCTTCGGGCGCTGCAGGCGGAGGTCGGCCTGCCGCTGACCGAGCCCGCTGGCCGCGGCCTGCGCCTCACCGACGCCGGCCGCGCGCTGGTGACCAGTGCGGATGACGTGCTTGCCGCGCTCGACCGGGCGGAGGCGGAGTTGGACACGTACCGCAGCGAGCCACGCGGCCGGGTGCGGCTCGCGATCTTCCCGTCGGCCGCGCTGATGTTGCTGCCCGGCCTGCTGCACCGGCTCGCCGAGTTCCCGGCGCTGGACGTGGCTGTCCGCGACGCGGATATGAATCCGCACCAGGTGCCCGGCCTGGTCGCCGATTTCGACATCGTGGTGACCCACCGCGACGAGCAGGCCGAACCGTTCACCACCGATCGGCTGGAGGTCGTGCACCTGCTGCGGGAACCGATCGATGTCGCGCTGCCGCCCGGTCACCGGCTCGCGGGCCAGGAGAAGGTCGAGCTCACGGACCTGGCGCACGAACCGTGGATCGGCGTGAACGAGGGCTTCCCGGTGGACGACGTGCTGCGGTCCCTGGCCGCGCGCACCGGCGTGCGGCCGCGCCCGGTACACCGCACGAACGACCTGCGGGTGATCGAGGCGCTGGTCGCGGCCGGGCACGGCATCGCGTTGCTGCCGCGCTACACGATGTCACCCGCGGTCCTCGCCCGCCCACTCGCCGGCCTGCGCGCGGCCGGGCACATCGAGGCAGTGCTGCGCACCGGCGCATCAGCCCGCCCCGCGGTGACCACGGTGCTCGACGCCCTGCACGCAGAATCGGCGGCCCTGACGGACTGATGTTGGGAGGTTCGTGACGGAACAGGCAAGACGCACCGTGGTGGCGCTACGATATGCACGGTTTTCGGAGAGCGAGGGAGGTGGACCATGACGTCGAGCAATGCGGAGCATCCGTCGCACGAGGAGTTGGATGGTCCGGCCCTGCGGGATGCGCTGTTCGCCGAGAAGAACGTGCAGCCGATCCGGTCAGTAGATGACTGGGCGTGCGAGGACATCTTCGAGTCCGACGAGGAACTACACGAGTTCCTGGCGTGGGTGGCCGCTGAGCGGCAGGCCAATCTGGCGTAGTGGCTTCAGAGGTTGTACTCGATACCGACGTGGCATCGGGCATGTTCAAGCGTGATCTTCCGGCATGGCTTGGCGCGCGCGGCTGCTGGGCTGTCGCCCAGCGATCACCTTCGTGACCTTAGGTGAACTGAACAAGTGGATGCATCTGCGCTCGTGGGCCCTCCCGCGCCGGGAACGGTTGGAGAAGTGGATGCAACCGCTTCCTGTCTTTCCGGGCACGCCGAAGGTCGCGCGGGTGTGGGGCGAGATTTCGGCCTACGCGCAGCGCCGGGGCCGTCCGCGACCGCAGAATGACACCTGGATCGCCGCCTGTTGCCTGGCATTCGAAATCCCGCTGGCCACGCTCAAGGTGAAGGACTATGAGGACTTCGTCGAATACGAGGGCCTCCAGCTGATCACCGAGTGAACCGGCCTCCCGGTGGGGAGGCCGGTTCCACACTCAGCGATGCGACCGGTTCACCGCCGACACCACGGCCCGCAGGGAAGCCGTGACGATCGACGGGTCGATGCCGACACCCCAGTAGACCTTGTCGCCGACCGCGCATTCGATGTATGAAGCCGCCTTCGAGTCGTCGCCCGGGGTGAGGGTGTGCTCGCTGTAGTCCAGCAGCCGCAGGTCGTAGCCGACTGTCGACAGTGCGTCGAAGAACGCGGCGATCGGGCCGTTGCCGGTACCCGTGATCTCCTGCTCCTCACCATCAACCCGCACCGTCGCGACCAGGTTGTAGTCGCCGTTCGCCGTGACGTGCTGGCTGACCAGCTTCAGCGGCGACTCCGACTCCAGGTATTCCGCCGAGAACGCGTTCCACATCGTGGCCGGGGCGACCTCGCCGCCCTCGGTGTCCGTGTGCCGCTGCACCACCTGCGAGAACTCGATCTGCAGCCGCCGCGGCAGGTCGAGCTGGTGCTCGGTGCGCATGATGTACGCGACGCCGCCCTTGCCCGACTGCGAGTTGACCCGGATGACGGCCTCGTACGTCCGCCCGACGTCCTTCGGGTCGATCGGCAGGTACGGCACCTCCCACGGGTACTCGTCGACCGGCACGTTCTCCTTCTCGGCGGCCCGCCGCAGCGCCTCGAAGCCCTTGTTGATCGCATCCTGGTGCGAACCCGAGAACGCCGTGAACACCAGGTCCCCGCCCCACGGGCTGCGCTCGTGCACCGGCAGCTGGTTGCAGTACTCGACCGTGCGCTTGACCTGGTCGATGTCCGAGAAGTCCACCTGCGGGTCGATGCCCTGGCTGAACAGGTTCATCCCCAGCGCGACGAGGTCGACGTTGCCGGTGCGTTCGCCGTTGCCGAACAGGCATCCCTCGATCCGGTCCGCGCCGGCCTGGTAGCCCAGCTCGGCGGCGGCCACCGCGGTGCCGCGGTCGTTGTGCGGGTGCAGCGACAGGATCACCGAATCACGGCGGTCCAGGTTGCGGCCCATCCACTCGATCGAGTCGGCGTACACGTTCGGCGTGGCCATCTCGACGGTCGAGGGCAGGTTGAGGATCACCGGCCGCGACGGCGTCGGCTGCCAGATGTCGGTCACCGCGTTGCAGACCTCGGCCGCGTAGGACAGCTCGGTGCCGGTGTAGGACTCGGGCGAGTACTGGAACCGGAAATCGGTGTCGGAGTACTTCGACGCGTACTCGACGACCAGGTCCGCGGCCTGCAGCGCGATCTTCTTGATGCCTTCGCGCTCCTCGCGGAACACCACGCGCCGCTGCAGGATCGACGTCGAGTTGTAGATGTGCACGATCGCCCGCGGCGCCCCTTCGAGCGATTGGAACGTGCGCTCGATCAGCTCCGGCCGGCACTGCGTCAGCACCTGGATGCGGACGTCCTCGGGGATCGCGTCGTCTTCGATGATCTCGCGGACGAAGTCGAAGTCGGTCTGCGAGGCGGCCGGGAAGCCGACCTCGATCTCCTTGTACCCCATGCGCACCAGCAGCTCGAAGAACTTGCGCTTGCGGGCGGGCGACATCGGGTCGATCAGTGCCTGGTTGCCGTCGCGCAGGTCGACCGCGCACCACAGCGGCGCGCGCTCGATGCGCTTGGCCGGCCAGGTCCGGTCGGGTACATCGATGTCCTCGACCAGCCGGTACCAGGGCTGGTACCGATGGAACGGCATCGAACTGCCGCGCTGCGGGTTCCAGGCGGGCTGGCCGGCGGGCGCGGGACGGGCGGGTGTGCGGATGTGGCTCATGGAATCAGAGGTGGTCATACCGGGATCTCCTGCCGGAATTCGGGTCGGGCGACCGGCGGCATCACGAAGCCCCGCGACGGGGGGCCGGTCTGATCAGGCCCCGTCGCGGCAGCGAAGCAGGAGAGCACGCGCCACCAGGCCACTCTAGCGGCGCGGAGTTGACGATGAAACCGGGCCCGCGACTAATCCGTTACCCGTGAGTAGTAATCACCGCCCGGACGTGCCACACTTCCGGGCATGGCCGAGCACGCCGAGAGCAGTGACACCGAGGTCACCGACAAGCAGTCACGGACCAAGCGTGGCGCCGAGGTGGACTGGCGCCGGGTCAAGGACCAGACCGTCGGGCTGGTCGCGGGCATCGTCCGCTGGGTCGGGCTGATCTTCGCGATCATCCTCGTCCTGCACGTGATCTTCACGATCGGCTCCGCGAACCCGGACAACGGCATCGTGTCGTGGATCCGCGGCTGGGCGGACACCCTGTCGATCGGCTTCAAGGACCTGTTCGAGCCGAGCGACGAGAAGCTGCGCGTCCTGGTGAACTACGGCATCGCCGCGCTGTTCTGGCTGATCGTCCCGGGTATCGCCGCGCGCCTCATCCGCCGGCTCGGCGGCGCGGCCTAGAGCACGCTGATCGAAAGACCGCGGATCCGGCCGGGACCCGCGACGACCTCGTACTCGGTGATCCGCTCGCCGGAGATCGTGAACAGCAGCGCGATCGTCACGCGCCCGCGCGGTGCGACGACGGCGCCCGGCCGCCCGTCGATCAGTGCGGGCTCGGCGTAGCGGGCGCGTTCCCGGGAAAGCAGCTTGGCCTCCTCGGCGACGTTCCGCGCCCCGCGCAGTACCGGCGGTGCGACGTCGGCCCGGCGCACGACGTCCGGCGCGAGGACCGTCAGCAGGCCCGGCACATCACCCTCGCGGACGGCCTCGAGAAATGTGGTGATCACGCGGCGATGCCTTGCCAGATCAGCGGAAGGCGTCGCACCGCGCACCTTCCGCCGCGCCCGCCCGGCGAGTTTCTTCGTCGCCTCCGGCGACCGGTCGAGTACCGGCGCGATCTCCGCGAACGGCACGGCGAGCACGTCGTGCAGCACGAACGCGATCCGCTCGGCCGGCGCCAGCGTCTCCAGCACGACCAGCAAGGCGCGGCCGACCGCGTCCGCGAGCACCACCTCCTGTTCGGGATCGGCACCGGACACCGGCATGTCTTCGAGCGGTTGCTCGCGCCGGGAACCCCGTGCCCGCAACAGATCCAGGCAGATCCGGGCCGTCACCGTGGTCAGCCAGCCACCGAGATTCCCGACGTCGCGGGTGTCCGCGCGGTGGTAGCGCAGCCAGGCCTCCTGCACCGCGTCGTCCGCTTCGGACAGTGAGCCGAGCATCCGGTACGCGACGCCGCGCAGCCGCTCGCGGTGCGTCTCGAATTCGTCAGCCATGTGTCCCCTCCGCGCTTCGTGGTCCGTCATGGCACTGACGGATCGGATTCCGGGAAAGGGACACCAGATGACTGTGTTGCGTGTGGATTCGAGCATCCGCTACGAGGGTTCGGTCAGCCGCGAGCTGACCGCGAAGCTCGCGGGTGACGACGCCGTGCATCGCGATCTCGCCGCGATGCGCGGGCTGGAAGAAGCGTGGCGGGAGGCGGTGCTCGGCGAGCCGGGCCCGCTGGTGGCCGAACTCGCCGACGAGGTCGCGGCGGCGGACGCGATCGTCGTCGGCGTGCCGGTCTACGACCTCGGGATCCCCGCCGTGGTGAAATCGTGGCTCGGCCTGGTGATCGCCGACCCGCGGTTCAACCCGCGGACCGCGCTGGGCAGCGCGCTCGCCGGGGTGCCGGTGACGCTCGTCGCGATGGCACTGCGGCGCGAAGCGCCTCGACCGGGGGCGGTGGTCGGGCGACGGGTGGGGGGGTGGTGGTACGGGCCCGGCAGCCCGGTCGAAGGGTGGAACCACGCGATTCCTTACCTGCGGCGGATGTTCGCGGACGTGTTCGGCGCCGATGTCACGCTGGAAGTCGTCGAAGGCACTGTTCAGAACGCGGCCCGGCCCCAGGCGCCGGTGTAGGCGAACTCGGCGAGCGGCAGGCGGCGGCGGGGCGCGCGCTCACGCTGGACGTCGCGTTCCTCGCCGAGCACCTCGGGCTCGGCCTGCACTCCGACGGCGATCGCGACGCGAGGGACAGCGTCGTCCGGGACGGCGAACTCGCGGCGGGCCGCGTCCGGGTCGAAGCCCGCCATCTGGTGCGCGACCAGCCCCTCGGCGATCGCCTGCAACGCCAGGTTCTGCCCGGCCAGGCCGAGCCCGTACTCGGCGTACGGGATTTCGCCCTTTTCGTTGCGGGTGATCATGACCGCGATCAGCAGCGCGCCCGCCCGGTGCGCCCACGACTGGTTGCGTTTCGTGAGCGTGCCGAGGATGCGGGTGAACGTGTCATCCCCGCGGCGGCCGACGAGATAGCGGGCGGGCTGGGTGTTGCCGAACGACGGCGCCCAGCGGGCGGCTTCGAGCAGCGCCCGCAGCTGGTCCCAGCTGACTTCGCCGGTCTCGTCGAGCGCACGCGGACTCCACCGCCGCGTGATCAGGTCCGCGAGGGGCACGCTGCTGTTCGCTGGTTTCCGCATGGCCCCCGATGGTTTCACACGGTCCGCGCGCACCGGTGACACGTGGGATCGGGGTGCCACGCGTCCGCCTGCGCGCGCAGCTCACCCCGGATCCGCCGGCGAGATTTCGGCTGATCCCCGTCGTCATACCGCGCCGTACCGAACACGCGCATCTCCGTCCGGCGCTCTCCGCACACTGGGCACACCACGCGTCGAAACGTCCGGCGGGTCACCAAGTCCATCGACCCTCCCCGGTACTGATTGTGCGTCAGATCGCGTAGTGCCACACGGTGAGCGCGTAGGCGCCGAACCACGCGCTCAGGACCGCGATACCGCACACGGTCAATACGGCCGTGCCAGGCCGCCGGTTCGACAGCCCGATCGCCACCGGCACGAGCAAGGTGAACGCCGGCAGCAGCAAGCGGGGTTTTGCGTGCATCAGCCCGCTGGAACCCAGGCACAGAACCAAGACCGCGGCGGCGTAGACCACGAGCGGCCATTCGATCCGCCGCGCCAGCGCGACCGCCAGCAGCACCAGCGCACCGATGATGACCCCGGCGGTCAGCACGGTCATCCCGGTCGGCGAAACGACGGCCGAGCGCAGAAAGTTCCACGTGGCGAGCCCGCCGTCGAACTTCGTCAGCCAGCCCTGCCACTCCAGGTCGGGCCACGTCCGCAGCTGATCGGCCAGCCCGGCGTCCGGTCGTACCCGCAGTCCCGTCCACCACAGGTACCCGGCCAGCCCCACGGGCGCGAGCAGGAGCGCGGCGGCTGGGCGCGCGGTGCCACGGCGCAGCAGGCAGACGAGCGCGGCGAGTCCGACGGCGAGCGCGAGCGCCAGCGCCGTCGAGCGGACGAGCCCCGCGCACGCACAGCAAACGCCCGCCAGCAGCCACCGTTCCTCGAGCACACCCACCAGTGCCCACACCGCGAGCGCGCAGAACAACGCCTCGGTGTAAGCCATCGACAGCACGACACCCATCGGCGCCGCCGCGAACAGCGCCACCAGCAGGTAACCCGCGCGCGGCGAACCACCGCGCACGATCCGGCCCAGCCGGGCGAGCCCATAAGCCGCGACGACACCGGAAATCGCGGAGACGAGCAGGCTCGCCGGCACCAGGCCGATACCGAGCCAAGCCGACAGCCCCTGGGTCAGCAGCGGATAGCCGGCGAAGAACGCACGCGGGGTGAACGGGTTCAGGTGGCCCTGCGCGTCGAGCACCGGGCCGAGGTCGTAACCGTGCGCGGCGATCTTGAGGTACCACAAGCCATCCCAGGCGGTCAGCCGATCTAGCAGACCATGCGGGCTCGAAATGGCGAGGACAATCACACCGAAACCACGAAAGGCCAGGTAGATCGCCGCGGGAACGAGCGGCAGCCATCTCTTTCCGCGCTCCGCCAGGCCGGACGGCATGACGAATCGCGGAAAAACCGCTCGTTCAATTGTCAGCACGACGGAAATTTTCTCACGCGGGCGACTACAGCCTGTGATAGGAGTGGTCGGGGCCACATAAGCACATGGCCCGGCCGGTCAGCCCCGGTAGGCTTCACGAAAAGCGCACCTAGGAGGTCCGATAACAGTGGCGCTGGTCGTCCAGAAGTACGGCGGTTCGTCGTTGGAAAGCGCTGATCGGATCAAGCGCGTGGCCGAGAGAATCGTGGCCACCAAGAAGGCCGGCAACGACGTGGTGGTGGTGTGCTCGGCGATGGGCGACACCACCGACGAGTTGCTCGAACTCGCCCAGCAAGTCAACCCGGTGCCGCCGGAGCGGGAGATGGACATGCTGCTCACCGCGGGTGAGCGCATCTCGAACGCGTTGGTGGCCATGGCGATTTCCGCGCACGGCGCGGAAGCGTGGTCGTTCACCGGTTCGCAGGCCGGGGTGGTGACGACGGCGGTGCACGGCAACGCGCGGATCATCGACGTCACGCCGGGCCGCGTCACCGAGGCGCTCGAACAGGGTTATATCGCGCTGGTCGCGGGTTTCCAGGGTGTCGCGCAGGACACGAAGGACATCACGACGCTCGGCCGCGGCGGTTCCGACACCACGGCGGTCGCGCTGGCGGCGGCGCTGAACGCCGACGCGTGCGAGATCTATTCCGATGTGGACGGTGTGTACACGGCCGACCCGCGGATCGTGCCGGACGCGAAGAAGCTCGATACCGTGCCGTACGAGGAAATGCTCGAACTCGCGGCGAGCGGTTCGAAGATCCTGCACCTGCGTTCCGTCGAGTACGCGCGCCGGTACGGCGTGCCGATCCGTGTCCGTTCTTCCTACAGTGACAAGCCGGGTACCACCGTAGCCGGTTCGATTGAGGAGATCCCCGTGGAACAAGCGCTGATCACCGGTGTGGCGCACGACCGCTCGGAGGCCAAGATCACGGTGACCGGGGTGCCCGACCACGCCGGTGCCGCGGCGCGGATCTTCCGGGTCATCGCGACCGCCGAGATCGACATCGACATGGTGCTGCAGAACGTGTCCAACACCACCGGCCGCACCGACATCACCTTCACACTGTCCAAGGCCAACGGTCCCAAGGCGGTCGCCGAACTGGAGAAGCTCAAGCCCGAGCTGGAGTTCGACTCGGTGCTCTACGACGACCAGGTCGGCAAGGTTTCCTTGGTGGGCGCGGGGATGCGCTCGCATCCGGGGGTCACGGCGACGTTCTGCGAGGCGCTGGCGAAGGTCGGCGTGAACATCGAGATCATCAACACCTCGGAGATCCGGATCTCGGTGCTGATCCGCGACGCGCAGCTGGACGACGCGGTGCGTGCGATCCACGACGCCTTCGAGCTCGGCGGCGACGAGGAAGCGGTTGTCTACGCGGGGAGTGGTCGGTGATGGGGTTGCGAGTAGGAGTGGTCGGCGCCACCGGTCAGGTCGGTGCCGTCATGCGGAAGCTGTTGGCGGAGCGTGACTTCCCGGTCGAGCAGCTGCGGTACTTCGCGTCCTCGCGGTCCGCGGGCACGAAGCTTCCCTGGCGGGACACCGAAATCGAGGTCGAGGACGCCGCGACGGCCGACCCGTCCGGGTTGGACATCGCGCTGTTTTCCGCGGGGGGCACGACTTCGAAGGCGCAGGCGCCGCGGTTCGCCGACGCCGGCGTGACGGTCATCGACAACTCCTCCGCGTGGCGGCGGGATCCCGACGTGCCGCTGGTGGTCAGCGAGGTCAACCCGCAGGCGGTCAAGGACGCGCACAAGGGCATCATCGCCAACCCGAACTGCACCACGATGGCCGCGATGCCGGTGCTCAAGCCGTTGCACGACGAGGCGGGGTTGCGGCGGCTGATCGCCAGCACCTACCAGGCGGTGTCCGGCAGCGGGCTCGCCGGCGTGGAAGAGCTTGCGGCGCAAGCGAACGCGGTCGCCTCGCGGGCGGCGGAGCTGACGCACGACGGGTCCGCGCTCACCTTCCCGGCGCCGGCCAAGTACGTCGCGCCGATCGCGTTCAATGTGCTCCCGATGGCTGGATCCATTGTGGACGATGGCTCGTTCGAGACGGACGAGGAGCAGAAGCTGCGGCACGAGAGTCGCAAGATCCTCGACATCCCGGGCCTGCTCGTGTCGGGCACCTGTGTGCGGGTGCCGGTGTTCACGGGGCATTCGCTGTCGGTCAACGCGGAGTTCAGCGAGCCGCTTTCGCCGGACCGCGCAAGGGAGTTGCTGGCGACCGCGCCCGGTGTGGCGCTGTCCGACGTGCCGACGCCGTTGCAGGCGGCGGGTAACGACCCGAGCTACGTCGGTCGCATTAGGACGGACCCGGGCGTGCGGGACGGGCGCGGCCTCGCGTTGTTCATCGCCGCCGACAATTTACGCAAGGGTGCCGCGTTGAACGCTGTGCAGATCGCGGAACTGATCGCGCGCGGGTAGCTTTTCACTCTTTCGTGCGGCGGCAGGCTCCCGAAGATCGACTGCCCGCGCTTCTAGTGTGGGCGCAGTCTTTCAGCGGGTAAGTCGGGGAGCTGCCGGTGAGGCACGTAATCGTGGTGGTGGTTGCGCTGCTCATGGTGAGCGGCGTACCCATCCCGGCGATCGCCGACAGCGCGGACGGGCCGTTGACGGTGCGGGTCGTGCGGCCCGACCAGAACAACGCCGGCGTCGCCGGAATTCTCGTGGTCGCCACGGATCCCTCCGGTGCCAGCGCGAGCGGCACCACCGGCCCCGACGGTTCGGTGGTGATCCCGACGAGCGCGCTGTCCGGTGGCCGGTACCGGGTCGACGCGTCGATCCCGCCCACGATGAACGGGGTGAAACCCGCGGCGCAGGCGCCCGGTCTGGCCGGGTTGACCGACTTCGCCGACGTGTCCGGTGGCAAGCCGGTTAACCTGACGATGGCGGTCGGCGATGGCACGGGTGACGTGCAGCTCGGCGACCGGGTGTGGTTCGACACCGACGGCGACGGTGTGCAGGACGGTGACGAGCCCGCGCTGCCCGGCGTCCGGGTGCAGCTGCTGGCCTGCGACGGGACCGGCGCGCCGCTGGCGGAGAAGACGACCGACGCGAACGGGCGTTACCTGTTCGGCCCGGCGGACGGTCTGCGGCCGAACACCTGCTACACGGTCAAGTTCGACTACTCCCATGTGGACACTTCGGGTCTGCCGGGCGCGCCGCCCGTCGAGGGTCTGCGGTGGACCGTACCGCTGGCGAGCGTGCTGCCGGACGCCGATTCCAGTGTGGACCCGGCCACCGGCACGGTCCGGGTGACGATCGGCCCGCCGGGTTCGGTCGACGACACCGTGGACGCCGGTCTGGTCGGCGGGCTGAACGAGCTCGGCGACCTGGTGTGGGCCGACGTGAACCGCAACGGCCTGCAGGATCCGGGCGAGCCCGGGGTCGCCGGCGTGCCGGTGTCGCTGCAGAACGGCGACGGCGCCCTCGTCGCCGCGACCACCACCGGCCCGCACGGGCAGTACGCGTTCTCGCATCTGCCGGACGGCACGTACAAGGTCTGTTTCGACGTGACGAAGCTGCCCGCGCAATACGCCGACTACCAGCTGACCAAGCCCAGGGCGGGCAATCCCGGCCAGGACTCGGCGCCCGATCCGGCCGGCGGTTGCACCGCGCCGGTCGAGCTGAAGGCCGGGCATGAGCAGGACCGGACGCTCGACGCGGGGCTGGCGCCGCCGGTGAATCGCATCGCCGCGCGGGTCTGGTCGGACCTGAACGGCGACGGCGTGCCGGACGCGAACGAGCCGGGTATCGCGGGCGTCCCGGTGAAGCTGCGCGGCGACGACGGCAGCCAGCTGGCGCTGACCACCACCGGGCCGGACGGTGCGTACGCCTTCGACGATGTGCCCGACGGCTCGTACCAGGTGTGCTTCGACCTGGGCAATCTTCCGGACGCGGTCGCCGACTTCACGCCCGCGAAGTACCTCAACTCGTCGATGGCGAACCCCGCGACCGGCTGCACCCGCGCGGTGACCGTCGGCCTCGGGAAGCGCGAGGACACCACGCTGAGCACGGGGCTCGCCGCGCCGCCCAATGAGATCGGTGACCGGGTGTGGTTCGACAGCAACCGCAACGGGTTGCAGGATCCGGTGGAAGCGGGGATCGCCGGGGTGCCGGTCCGGCTGGTGCAGGACAGCCGCGACGTGGCGACCACCAGGACCGGCGCGGACGGGGTGTACTCGTTCAAGGGGATTCCCGACGGTGCGTACCAGGTTTGCTTCGACCCCAAGGGTTTTCCACCCGCCTATGCCGGTGGGCAGTGGTCCAAGCCGCATGCCGGGGACCTGACCAAGGACTCCGACGTCGACCTCGGCACGTCGTGCACGCCCACGGTCAGCGTCGGCCCCGGGCATCGCGACGAGTCCACTTTGGATGCTGGCGTGGTCGCCGCGCGCAACCGGGTCGGCGATGTCGTGTGGTTCGACCGCAACGGCAATGGCGTGCGGGACCCGGACGAGCCGGGTGCGGCGGGCCTGACTGTCACGATGAAGGACGCGACGGGGCGCGTCGTGGCCACCACCCGCACCGGCGCGGACGGCGGGTACCTGCTGGACGACCTGCCCGACGGCTCGTACCAGGTGTGCCTCGATCTCGGGCGGCTGGCGCCGGAGTTCACGACCTACCGCGTGCCGGGTGGGGACAACGGGTGTACGCCGCCGATCACCGTCGGGCCGAAGCCGCGTGAGGACCTGACGGTGAAAATCGGCCTGGTCGCCGCTGCCCCGGCGGTCGCTCCCGCGGCGGAGAAGTCGGATACCGGCGGCTGGAACTTCCCGGTCGGCTGGATCCTGTTCACGGCGGCGGTCGTGGTGGCCGGCGGCGTGTTCACGTTGCGCTGGTGGAAGACCGTGGAGCGGTGAGGCTCAGAAGCATGCCGCCCGCAAGGATCCGAGGTTGTCGGCGTTCCGCTGTACCCAGTCGTTGACGTCGCTCAACCCCGCGGCCCGGCGCTGCTCCAAGGCCACATACGAGTCGGCGATCGTGACCAGGTTCTGCTTCAGGTCCTGGTCCGAGGCCTGGTTCGCGAGTTCCCGCAGGCGGTTGGCCTTGTCCTGTGCCTGCGCGGCGAGCTCGCTCGGGTCCAGGTTCGGGTTGAGGTTGGTCAGGCCCAGCGCCTCGGCGCACACGCTCGCCTTGTCCGACGCCGAGCTGACCTGGTCGCAGGCGGTGAGCATGAGCGTCGCGGCGACGATGGCGGCGAGGGCAGGTTTCATGTGCTGAAGGTATCGGTGCCGGGTTTGTGCGGCGGGGATTTGGGGGTGACGGGTTCTCGGCGGTGCGGGGTGGTCATCGTGCCGCCGGTCGCCGGGTCGTGGACGACGACCGGGCCCGCGCGTGAGAAAGCGCGCGTGCCCGCCGGAACCCGAACCCGGCAGGCCGGCGATCACGACGAGTGACCGGGGCTCGCCCGTCATCCGCAGCATGTTCGGCCAACGAATGGCACACCGCCCGGCGTTACTCACTTAACAGACGAAACAGACACCCTCCGCCCGACCTGCAGGAGCAAGCCGGTCGAAGCGATCGCGAGCCCGCCGAGGCCCGCCGCGGCGAAACCCGCCGCCGCCGACGAGTGGTCCATGGTGAAGCCGACGACGGGGCTGCCGAGTGCCGCGCCGAGCCGGCTCGCCGAGTCCAGCAGGCCCATCGCCTCGCCCCGCACCCGCGCCGGTGCCACCCGGCTGACCACCTCGGCCGTCGATGCGAGCGTCGGCGCGCACGCCAGGTTCGCCGGGAACAGTGCGAGCGCCAGCAGCCACCACGGGTGCGCGAACAAACCCGCGGGAATCGTCAGCAGGCACAACAACACGAGCAACACCGGCAGCGACAGCGACCGCTGCACGCCGCCGTGCGCGAGCCCGCCGATGATCGACGCCACGCACAGGCCGATGATCACGACCCCGGCCCAGCCGGCCTCACCGGTCTCCCGCAGCGCGGCGAGCACCGCGATTTCCGTCCCCGCCAAGCAGAACACCGCACCCGTGGCGATCACGAGCGTCGCGACCAGCCGTCGCGTCAGCCAGTCCCGCGGTTTCGGCCGCGGCCCTTCGACGACATCCTGCTCGTGCCGGACCGGCGGGTTGAACCACCACAACGCGACGCTCACCGCAGCGAACCACACGCCGATCCCGACGAGCGCCACCGAGGCGGAAACCTGGGTCGCGACGGCGACACCCGCCGCCGGGCCGACCATGAACGACGCCTCGAGCGAGATCGAGTCCAGCGAGTACGCCGACCGCCGCAGCTCGGTGGGCGTCAGCGCGGTCAGCACCTGCCGCGAGATCGAGCTGACCGGCACCACGAGCATGCCCGCGACCAGCGCGACGCACACCAGCACCGGATACGGCAGCCGCGGCGTGCTCACCCAGTACGCCGTCGACACGACACCGCACACCAGCACGACCGGCCGCAGCCCGCACCGGTCGATCATCCGGCCGACCAGCGGCGAGCCGACCGCGCTGCCCACCGTGGTCATCGTGCCGACCAGTCCGGCCTCGCCGTAGCCGCGGCCCAGGTCGGCGACCACGTGCAGGGTCAGCGTGTAGCCCATCGCCGCGATCGGCACGCGGGCGAACAGCATCAGCAGGATCGTCGCGGGTACACCGGGCAGCCCCAGAACACGCCGGTAGGACAGCACGCGTCAAGTCTGGCACTTCGAGCAAATTGATAGTAGCTTTCAAAAGAAAGTAGCTGCCAGATTTGAGGTGAGAGATGAACGCTTCCGATCCGCGGCGCTGGTGGGCGCTCGGCGCGCTCGCGGTCGCGCTGCTGGCCTTCGGGCTCGACGTCACGGTCCTGTCCGTCGCGCTGCCCACGCTCGCGGTCGACCTGCGCGCGTCGACCAGTCAGCTGCAGTGGTTTTCCAACGCCTACACGCTGGTGCTCGCCGCCGGGCTGCTCCCGGCCGGCCTGCTCGGCGACCGGTTCGGCCCCAAGCGCCTGCTGCTCGGCGCGCTGACGCTGTTCGGCCTGGCCTCGGTCGCCTGCGCGTACTCCAATTCGGCCGAGACGCTCATCGCGTCGCGGGTCCTGCTCGGTATCGGCGGCGCGTTCCTCGTGCCGATGTCGATGTCCGTGCTCGCCGTGCTGTTCCCGGGCAAGGACCGCGGCCGCGCGATCGCGGTGTGGGCCGCGGCGATGGCACTCGGCATCCCGCTCGGCCCGGTCGTCGGCGGCTGGCTGCTGGACAACTTCTGGTGGGGCTCGGCGTTCCTGATCAACGTGCCGCCCATCGCCATCGGCATCGTGATGCTGATCCGGCTGCTGCCCGACATCCCCGGCAATCCGGCGCAGCGCATCGACTTCCGCGGCATCGCGCTGTCCAGCCTCGGGCTCGTCGCGCTCACCTACGGTCTCGTCGAGGCCGGTGACCGCGGCTGGGATTCCGCCTGGGCGCTGGTGCCGATGCTCGGCGGCGTACTGCTGCTCGCCGGGTTCGCCGCGTGGCTCGGCCGCGCCCGTGACCCGCTCGTCGACCCGAAGTTGTTCTCCTCCAACGGTTTCCGCTGGGGCGCGGTGCTGGCGACGCTGGCGTCGTTCGCGATGATGGGCGCGATGTTCGTGCTGCCGCAGTACTTCCAGGCGGTGTTCGGGACGGACGCGCTGGGCACTGGGCTGCGGCTGCTGCCGGTGGTCGGCGGTCTGCTGGTGGGGGTGCAGATCGCCGACCGGATCCGGCCGCGGCTGGGTGCGAAAGTGGTCGTCACCGCGGGTTTCGCGTTGCTCGTCGCCGGGCTCGCGATCGGGGCCAACACGAGCGTTGGGCACGGGTACGGGTTCGCCGCGGTGTGGGTTTCGCTGATCGGGCTCGGCCTCGGGTTCTCGCTGCCGCCGGCGATGGACATCGCGCTGGGCGCGCTGAGCCCCGCCCGCGCCGGCGTCGGTTCGGGTCTGCTGCAGGCGTTGCGCCAGGTCGGCGGCACGCTCGGGGTCACGATCCTCGGCACCGTGCTCAACGCGGCCTATCGCGGCGGGCTGCCTGCCGGAACCCCGGACGCCGCAAGGGAAAACGTCGCGGTCGGGGTCCGGGTACCGGGGCTGGCCGACGCCGCGCGACGGGCGTTCGTGCACGGGATGAACGGGACGCTGTGGGTGTGCGCGGCGTTCGCGGTACTCGGCGCGGTGCTGACGGTCGCGTTCCTGCCACGCACCGCCGAGGACGTGGCCGAGGCAGAATCGGGGCATGAAGTCGTCGCAGGCTGAGCCAGGGCTCCGCGAACGCAAGAAGGCCAGGACGCGGGCCGCGATCCAGGACGCGGCCCTGCGCCTGTTCATGGCGCAGGGCTACGACGAGACCACGATCGAGCAGATCGCCGCGGCTGCCGACATCTCGCAGAGCACGTTCTTCCGGTACTTCCCGACCAAAGAGGACACGGTCCGCTACGACCGGCTCGACCCGGTGCTCATCCGCTCCTTCCTCCGCCAGCCCGCCGAGTTGCCCCCGATCGCGGCGATTCGCAAGGCGATCGACGAGGTGTACTCCGGCATGCGCGCGGAGGAGTCCGAACTGGAACTCGCCCGCCAGCGGCTCGTCTTCTCGGTGCCGGAGCTGCGGGCACTGCTGATGGACCAGATGGCCGAGGGCATCGGGATGCTCGACGAGGCGATCGCCCAACGCCTCGGGCGGGACGTGCACGACCTCGCGGTGCAGACCTGGTCCGGGATCCTGGTCGGGCTCATCATGTCCGCCTACTTCGCGTCGCGGGAGGATCCGGACCGGTTGATGGACGAGTTCGGCAAACGCCTCGCCTGCTTCGAAGCCGGCCTACCCGAGTGATCCACCTCCCTTTTCTTGACCAGTTCCAAAAAGCGGAGGAAGCTACAGAAGCTATGACGCACCAGGTCAACCCGGTACGGGACCGGCTCAAGGCGGCCGGCCTGCGGATCACCGCGCCGCGCGTCGCCGTGCTCGAATGGCTCGCCGTGCATCCCCACGCCACGGCCGACCAGGTCGCGGAGGGGGTCCGGCAGGTACTCGGTTCGGTGTCCACCCAGGCCGTGTACGACGTGCTGGGCGCCTGCACGAACGCGGAACTGGTGCGGCGCATCGAGCCCGCCGGCCACCCGGCACGGTTCGAGACCCGCACCGGCGATCGGCACCACCACCTGGTCTGCCGTAGCTGCGGGCGCACCGAGGACGTCGACTTCGTGCGGGGCGACGCGGCCTGTCTCGAACCCGGCGACGCGGGCGGCTTCGCGGTGGACGACGCGGAGGTCGTCTTCTGGGGGCTATGCCCGAACTGCAGCCGCGCGAAATAGGACTCCCACCACGGAGCAGCGGCCCCGGTGGGCTTCGGCCCGCCGGGGCCGCCTGGTGTCCGGCGCGCTGCGACGAACGGGCCCGCCAAGACCCCAAAAGTGGAAAGGTTTTTCATGATCACTCCGGTGTGATCAAGGCGAGAGATCACCGAATGCACCGGATCGAGTGGGCGTGTCGAATCTTCGGGGTGAGGCTGCCACGCAGCGCGACGCCCGTCTCGGGCTTCATGATCATCGGGCGAAGGGGTGATCCGGACCCGTTCATCATTCCGTGCAGAATTCGCACGATTCGATTCCGGCACGTAAGGGTGACTCGCCGTCCCCAACGGGTGATCAAGTGGTGGGGCCCTGACCCCGGCGGTACCCATAGCTCCTGTTAGGTCTACCGAGGCCAGGAGGTTAGGGAATGAAAGGCAAGTTTGCCCGGATCATCGCGGTGGCGGTGGCGGGAAGCGTGCTCGCGATGACCGGAGCCGGTGTCGCGGCCGCGGATGGCAAGGGCAGCTCCAGCACGGAGGCGGTCGGCCAGCAGGTCCTGCAGCTTCGCGACCAGCTGACCAGGGCCGCCTACGGCGCCGACGTACCAGGCACCCAGCGCTCGCTCGACCAGCTCAACCCGGTCCTCGGTGACCTCGCCGCGGGACAGAAGTACTCCATCCAGGCCGACCAGCAGCGCCAGGCGGCCGACGCGCAGACCTACGCCGGGGAGAGCAGCCGCATCCTGGCCGACCCGTCGCAGGCCGGGACGGTGCGCCAGCTGCCGGTGGCGTTGCCGGATCTGCCGGACCTGCCGCCGCCGCTGAACATCATCAGCAACCTCGTGAAGAGCCTGCTGTCGCTGGTCACCGGCCTGCTTTCGGGCCTGCTCGGTGGTGGCGGGCTGCCGCCGCTGCCGGTGCCCGGCCTGCCGGGCCTGCCGGGTGGGGCGCCCAGCCTGCCCACCCCGGGTGCGCCCAGCCTGCCGACACCGGGTGCGCCCGCGCTGCCGGTTCCGGGTGCGCCGAGCTTGCCCGTGCCGCCGCTGCCGGGCGTTTAAGTCAGCACCGAATGAGGGGGGCCCGGGGCCTGGCGTGACAACACGCCAGGCCCCGGTTCTTTTTATCGTCTGATCCCCGAAAGCCCCATCCGGAGCGCACCGGCCGCTTCCGACATCGCCTCGCGGAACCGGTGGCCGATGCCGAGGAAGTTGGCGTAGCCGTGGATCAGGTCGGACTGCAGGCTCACCGCGACCGGCACCCCCGCCGCCCGCAGCTTTTCGCCGTAGGCCAGACCCTCGTCGCGCAGCGGATCGAAGCCGGAGACCGCGATGTAGGCCGGCGGGAGACCCGGGAAGTCCTTGCCCAGCAACGGAGACATCCGCGGATCGGTGCGGTCGACGCCAGTCGGCGCGTAGTGGTCGATGAACCACGTCATGTCCGCGTCGGTCAGGAAGAAGCCGTCGCCGAAGATCTCCCTCGACCGGCGGCGCACCGAGGCGTCCACCCCGGGGTACAGCAGCAGCTGGAACGCCGGCGCCGGACCGCCCCGGCCGGTGGTGACCTGCGCCGTCACCGCGGCCAGGTTGCCGCCCGCGCTGTCCCCGCCCACGGCGATGCGCTCCGGGTCGGCGCCGAGGTCTTTCGCTTTGGCGTAGGCGAATTCGAACGCCGTCACCGCGTCGTCCACGGCCGCCGGGAACGAGTTCTCGGGCGCGAGGCGGTATTCGATCGACAGCACCCGCACGCCCGCGTACTTCGCGAAGAAGCGCGCCGCGGTGTCGTGGCTTTCGCGCGTGCCGATCACCCAGCCGCCGCCGTGGTAGAAGACGAGCAGTCCGGAGTTCTCCGGCAGCCCGCGCGGCGTGTACAGGGTCGCCGGGATACCGCCGTTCTCGTCGGGGATCGTCAGCTCGTGCTTGGTGACCGGGCCGGCCGGCGCGCCGCTGACCAGATGCTGGGAACGGGCGAGCATCCGCCGAGCCAGTTCGGGCGTCTTCTTCGACATCGATACGCCCGCGAAGTTCTGGAGCCGCAACAGTAACTGGGCATCGAGCGAGAGGACCTGCCCGTCGAGCCGGATGGCCCGGCCGGCGATGAGCCGACGCACCGGGCGCGGAAGCGCGAAGACCAGCTGGGCCCCGGTTGCTTCGACGCGGGACCGGAGGGTGTTGACCACGGCTGCTGACGTTACCGGTGAGTAGGGCGGAATGCCAGATGTGACTTGGGCCTCCGTCTCAAGTCTGGTCCTCCACCTAGGTGGAGGGGTTAGCCTCGAAAAGTGACTTCCTCCTCGGTGATCAACATCGTCGGCATCGGCGGATCCCTGCGTACCGGCTCCCAGTCCGAGCGGGCGCTGCGCATCGCGCTGGCCGGCGCGGAAGAAGCCGGTGCGCGAACCCACGCGATCACCGGGAGTGAACTCATCCTGCCGTTCTACGACTCGGGGATCCCCGACCGCACACCGGAGGCCGAACGGCTCGTCGAGGCCGTCCGCGCCGCCGACGGGCTGATCATCGTCTCGCCCGGCTACCACGGCGCGCTGTCCGGCCTGATCAAGAACGCGCTCGACTACATCGAGGATCTCCGCCCCGACACCCGCCCGTATCTCGACGGGCGCGGAGTCGGCCTGGTGGCGGTCGCGTACGGCTGGCAGGCCGCGGTCACCACGCTGGACCAGCTGCGCACCATCGCGCACGCGCTGCGCGGGTGGCCGACGCCGCTCGGCGGTTCGGTCAACTCGGCCGAGGTCAAGTTCGACGAGGCCGGCGGTGCCTCCGACGAGAAGGTGGTCAGCACGCTTCGCCTGATCGGGCGGCAGGTGACCGAATTCGCGCACGCCCGCCGCGCCTGATCGATTACGGCTCCCTTCGCCGGGGTAACCGGGTGCCGTGACGACGGCCATGCCGAGGAACGTCCGCGCCGTGCGGGATGTTGTGACCAGTGGGACGCTTTGCTCCCGACGACGAGGAGGTAGGGACACGTGGAAGCCCTGTACACAGCGGTCGCGACGTCACGTGGTGACGGCCGGAACGGCGAAGTCACGTCGTCCGACGGAGTGATCGACGAACAGCTCGCGATCCCGAAGGAGATGGGTGGACCGGGCGGGGAGCGCACCAACCCCGAGCAGCTGTTCGCGGCCGGATATTCGGCCTGCTTCCACAGTGCGCTGCAGGCCGTCGCCCGGCAGTCGAAGGTGGCGCTGAACGGCACCACGGTGACCGCCGAGGTGAGCATCGGCAAGGACGGCGACGCCTTCGGGCTGGCCGTCAAGCTGGAGGCCACGCTGCCCGGGCTCGAGCAGGGCCGGGCCGACGAGCTGGTCGCGCTGGCGCATCAGCTCTGCCCGTACTCCCGGGCCACCCGAGGAAACATCGAGGTCGAGGTAACCGCCAAGACCTCTTGAACGAGAGGAGATCTGTCATGGCGAACTCTCCGATCAAGAGCCCGCTTTCCGAAAGCGACAAGGAGATCACCGGAAACGTCCTGCAGGCCACGCTGGTCGACCTCGTCGACCTGTCGCTGATCGCGAAGCAGGCCCACTGGAACGTGGTGGGCGCGAACTTCCGCAGCGTGCACCTGCAGCTGGACGAGCTGGTCGCCACGGCACGGACCTATGTCGACGAGGTCGCCGAGCGCGCCAACGCGATCGGCGTTTCGCCCAACGGCAAGGCGAAGACGGTCGTGGAGAGCTCGGGGCTGGCCGAGTATCCCGACAACTGGCAGAGCGTCGAATCGACGATCGCGGCGATCGTCGACCTCCTCGCCCAGGAGATCCAGCGGCTGCGCAAGCGCATCGACGAGACCGACAAGAGCGATCTCGTCACGCAGGACCTGCTGATCGAGATCGTGCGTGAGCTGGAAAAGGCGCACTGGATGTGGGAGGCCCAACAGGCCTGAGCCGAATGCCGTGAGGGATTTTTCCCTCACGGCATCCCCGGCGATCAGCGCCGCGAGCGACTAAGTTCCGTGGCATGGTCTTGCACACGGGGAACCACCGCAAGCAGCGGCGCGGCGGTAGCAATCCGTTGGTGGGCGGTATGAATCCGGCATTGGCGGCAACGCTGACGCTGCCGCGTCACCAGCTCGCCGACGAGCCGCTGCCCGCCGACACCGCGCTCCAGCTCGTCCGCGACGAACTCCTGCTGGACGGCAACGCGCGACTCAACCTGGCCACGTTCGTCACGACGTGGATGGAACCGCAGGCGCGCGAGCTGATGGCCGAGTGCGTCGACAAGAACATGATCGACAAGGACGAGTACCCGCAGACCGCCGAGCTGGAGCGGCGCTGCGTGTCGATCCTCGCCGACCTGTGGCACGCGCCGGACCCGGAAGCCGTCATCGGCTGCTCCACGACCGGCTCGTCGGAGGCGTGCATGCTCGCCGGCATGGCGCTCAAGCGCCGCTGGTCGAAGCTCGGCCGCACCGGGCGGCCGAACCTGGTGATGGGCGTGAACGTCCAGGTGTGCTGGGAAAAGTTCTGCGAATACTGGGAGGTCGAGCCGCGCCTGGTGCCGATGGAGGCCGACCGCTTCCATCTGAGCGCAGACGAGGCTGTCGCGCACTGTGACGAGAACACGATCGGCGTCGTCGCGATCCTCGGGTCCACTTTCGACGGCAGCTACGAGCCGGTCGCCCAGATCGCGGCCGCGCTCGACGAGCTGCAGGAGCGCTCCGGCTGGGACATCCCGGTGCACGTGGACGGGGCGTCGGGCGCGATGATCGCGCCGTTCCTCGACCCCGATCTGGAGTGGGACTTCCGGCTGCCGCGCGTCGCGTCGATCAACACCTCGGGGCACAAGTACGGGCTGGTCTATCCCGGCGTCGGCTGGGTGCTCTGGCGTGACCACGACGCGCTGCCGCGGGAGCTGGTGTTCAACGTGAACTACCTCGGCGGCGAGATGCCGACGTTCGCGCTGAACTTCTCGCGCCCCGGCGCCGAAGTCGCCGCGCAGTACTACACGTTCGTCCGGCTCGGCCGCGAAGGTTTCCGCGCGGTGCAACAGGCTTCGCGTGACGTCGCGACCGCGCTGGCGGAACGGATCGAGGGGCTCGGCCCGTTCCACCTTCTCACTCGCGGCGACGAGCTGCCGGTGTTCGCGTTCACCACCACACCGGACGTCACGTCGTTCACCGTCTTCGACGTGTCGCGCCGGCTCCGGGAACGCGGCTGGCTGGTGCCGGCGTACACGTTCCCGGCGAACCGGACGGACCTGGCCGTGCTGCGGGTGGTGTGCCGCAACGGTTTCACGCACGACATGGCGGACCTGCTGATCGCGGACCTGACACGCGCGCTGCCCGAGCTGCGAGCGCAGGCGGCGCCGATGCACGATCCGTCGACCAGCACGTCCTTCCACCACTGAGCGTCAGATCAGGTCGAGAGCGCGCACCGCGAAGCTGATCTCGGCCGCGGTCTGCTTGATGGTCTCCGCGATCACGAGCGAGCCGTGCCCGGCGTCGTACCGGTAGAACTCGTACGGCACCTCCCGCGCGGCCAGCCGGTCGAGGTAGTTCTCGATCTGGCGGATCGGGCAGCGCGGGTCGTTGTCGCCGGCCAGGACCAGCACCGGCGCGCGCACGTCATCGACGTACGTGATCGGCGAGCATTCCTTGTACACGTCGGGTTTCGTCTCGGGCGAGCCGCCGAACAGGGCGCGGTCGAAGGAGCGCAGTTGCTCCATCTCGTCCTCGTAGGCCGCGACGTAGTCGGCCACCGGCACGCTCGCGATGGCGGCCGCCCACCGGGCCGGCTGGGTGCCGACCGCGAGCAGGGTGAGGTAGCCGCCCCAGGAAGCGCCGGACACCACGCACTTCGCCGGGTCGGAGAGTCCACTTTGGACGGCCCAGTCGTGTACCGCTGCGACGTCCTCCAGTTCCGTCAGGCCGGGGCGGCCCTCGATCGCGTCGCGCCAGGCCGAGCCGTACCCGGTTGAGCCCCGGTAGTTGACCTCGACCACCGCGAACCCGGCGTCCAGCCACACCGCCCGGTACGCCGAGAACCGGTCCTCGTCGGCCGCGTGCGGGCCGCCGTGCAGCGTGAACACCGTGGGGATCGGGCCTTCGGGCATGTCGAGCGGGCGCGAGACCAGCGCGTGCACGCGTCCGCCAGGGCCCTCGACGAACGCGTCGGTCACCGGCGCCGAGCCGGGGGCCGGGTCGCCGGGCGGCGTCAGCAGGACCGAGTCGGCGCCATCGGCGGCGCGGGCACGGATCACGGTCGGCTGCGCGGCGTTCGACCACGAGTACTCGACGGTGCCGTCCGGCCGGACGCTCGCGCCGCCGATCCGGCCCTTAGGCGTGTCCAAAGAGGACAGCTCGCCGGTGCCGAGGTCGTAGCGGTACAACGAGCTTCGGCCCTCGTGGAAATGCACGACCAGCAGTGCGTCGGCCTTCGGGTACCAGCCGGCGGCGACCTCGCCGGGCAGGTCGAGCGTCAGTTCGGTCTCGGTGTCGCGCTCGACGTCCCACACCAGCAGCTCCTCGCGGCCGCGGCGCTCGTGCAGCACGAGTAACCGCGGGTCACCGGCGACCGGGGAGAAGTCCAGCGGGGTCAGCCCCTTGCCCTCGCCATCCCACTTCTCGGCCACCGTCGCGAAGCCGTCGGTGGCGAGCACCCGGACCGCGGGGTGACGTGAGTCACCGTGCTCGGAATGTGAGATCGCGAGCAGGCGCTCGTCGCGGGACAGCGCCGCGATGCCCGCGTCGTCCTTGCTCGCGTAGAAGCGCTCGGTCTTACCGTCGGCCTGCACGAACAGTTCGCTGCCGTCGTCGGTCGAGACGCCGACCGCGGTCAACCGCTGCCCGATCTCGAGGCCCGCGGAGTAGCCGTCGTGCACGTCGGGGACCGCCCGCTCGGCCTCGCCGCCGGTGAACGGCTCACGCACCCAGGAGCCGAACTCGTCGCCGTCGGTGTCGTTGAACCACCAGATCGACGTGCCGTCCGGCGACGTCGTGGTGGCCATGGTGCCGTTGGGACGGTCGGTGACCTGGCGGCGCTCGCCGGTCACGCGGTCCCACGCGTAGACCTCCCAGACACCGCTGGCGTTGGAGACGTAGATGTTCTTCTCCGGCGCGTCGATGGCCCAGTCCGGCACGGACATGCGCGGCGCGTGGAAGCGGTCGCGCCAGCGGGCTTCGGCCGTGGCGTCGGCGAAGAGGCGTTCGGGGATGACGGCGGGCGGGTGCTGAGTGGTCACCCCTCGATCCTGCCAGGTACTGCCCGTACGGTGGGCGTGTGCTGGAGGGATACGCGCCCGGGTTCGCCGATGACGCGCTGTCGATGATGTCGGCACGGACCGCGAGCGACCGGGCGGGATTCGTGCTGCGGACGCTGAAACCGGGGATGCGGGTGCTGGACGCCGGGTGCGGCCAAGGCACGATCACGCGCGGTTTCGTGCCCGTCGTCGGTCCGCTGGGCCGGGTGCTCGGCGTGGATGCCGAGCCGCGGCAGTTTCCTGCTGAAACCTCAGTGTCCACTGTGGACTTTGTCGCCGGGTCGGTGTACGAGTTGCCGGTCCGGTCGGAAAGCATCGACCTGGTGTACGCGCATGCGCTGTTCGAGCACCTGAGCCGCCCGGCGGACGCGTTGCTGGAGCTTCGGCGCGTTCTGCGTCCGGGGGGCGTGCTCGCTCTGTCCACTTCGGACTGGAGTCGGGCGCGGTTGCAGCCACGGACGGTGAATGTGGTTGCCGCGCTTCGGGGGCATTACCTGTTGCGGCGGCGTGCGGGTGGGGATCCCTTTGCCGGCAAGCATCTTGCGGGCTTGGTGGAGCAGGCCGGGTTCCGGGAGGTGCGTTCGCACGCCCGGTTCCGGTCGGACATGGCGTACCGGGATTTGGCGCGGTATGTCGAGTCGCGGCTGGACGCGGCTCTGTCGGCGTCCTCGGTGGATCGCGATCAGTTGGCTTCCGCTGCTCGGTCGGCTTGGGCGTGGGTGAACGGTGGGGATGGGTCTTTTCAGCAGTGCTGGGTTGAGGTTTCGGGGGTGAAGTGATGCTTTGGGTGTTTTAGGGGGTTGCGTTGGGTGGGGTGCCCCTTCTCGCTCAAGTGTCTTACGGTGAGCCGGCCGCCTCAAGGGCGCCTTCGGCGTCGCTTCGCGATGACCGCTGGCGCGATCACCCTTGACCCGACCGTCTCACCGCAAGGGATCGCGGGGAGAAGGGAAGCCCCCGGACTGGACCCCACCCTGGCCGTTAGACCACCCGTCTCGCGTTCCGTTGTCCGATGGTGACCCAACCCCCCCACCGGCACCGAGGTAGGTGACCCGACCACCTCGCCGGCACCGGCGTGGGTGAGCTGGCCACTTCACTGGCCCCGTGGTGGGGGGTGCAGGGGGGCGAAGCCCTCCCTGCCGGGGTTTGGGGGTTCGACCCCCAATGTAATAACGAAAGATCCCTGCCCGCGCACTCCGCGGGCAGGGATCTCCCAGATCTTGCGTCGGGGTGGCGGGATTTGAACCCACGACCTCCTCGACCCGAACGAGGCACGCTACCAAGCTGCGCCACACCCCGAGGTACTGCTTAACGGGCCGTGGTGAAGTCTAGCGGACGGTGGTGGTGGCTTTGCGGCGGGTCTCCTCTGCGGTCGTCTCGTCTGTTCCGCCGCGGGGGACGAGGGTCAGGAGGCTCGCTTCGGGCGGGCAGGCGAAGCGTGCCGGTGCGTAGGGCGAGGTGCCCAGGCCGGCTGAGACGTGTAGCCACATGTGGGCGCCCCAGCGGGAGGCGCCGCGGGCGCGGGAGCGGTCGAGTTCGCAGTTGGTGACGAGGGCGCCGATGCCGGGGATGCGGAGTTGACCGCCGTGGGTGTGGCCGGCCATGACCAGGTCGTAGCCGTCGGCGGCGAACGGGTCGAGGACGCGTGGTTCGGGTGAGTGGGTGACGCCGACGCGCAGCACGGCGTTGTGGTCGGCGGGGCCGGCGATCTCGCGGTAGCGGTCGCGGCGCAGGTGCGGGTCGTCGACTCCGGCGGCGAACACCTGTTGCCCGGCTACCTGGAGACTCTGCCGGGCGTGGGTGAGGTCGTGCCAGCCGTGCTCGATGAACGCGGCGCGCAGGTCGTCCCACGGCAGGTGTTTGCCGTGGATGCGCTTCTTCTTGCCGCGCGGCATCAGGTACCGGGCGGGGTTCTTGGGTTTGGGTGCGTAGTAGTCGTTGCTGCCGAACACGAACACGCCGGGCCGTTCGAGCAGGCTCCCCAGCGCCCGCAGCACGTACGGCACGGCGTGCGGGTGCGCGAGGTTGTCGCCGGTGTTGACGACGAGGTCCGGCTCGAGCTCGGCGAGCGCGGCGACCCAGCGCTGCTTGGACTTCTGGCCGGGCAGCATGTGCAGATCGGAGATGTGCAACACCCGCACAGGTTTCGACCCGGGCGAGAGCACGGGCAGTTCGGCCTTGCGCAACGTCCAGCGCTGCCGCTCGATGCCCACCGCATACCCGAGCGTCGCCGCGCCCAGCGCTACCGTCCCGGCGGCCAACCGCGCCGCGGTCCTCTTGTCACCCTCGGTACCCACGTTTTCGAGGATACGGCTCGGTGTTCGGCCGCGTTCGCTGCCGGGCGTCTACAAGGGCCGCTACGACGATCAGCCCGCGCACGAGGGCGACCACCGCTCCCGGCGCCAGGACGAACGCCGGGAACTGCCAGCGCAGATCCCAGCGCACGGTCGCCAGGATGACGAGGACCACGGTCGCGATCACCTGCATCCCGAGCAGCGCCACGCGCAATGTGTAGGGCCGCCACGGGATGAACGCCACCCCCGCCCAGACCAGCGTGATGGGCAGGAAGACGAACAGCAGCAGACTGATGATGTGCAGGCCCCCTCAGTGTTCGTACGCCGGGTCCGACGGGGGCAGCGGGAGCACGGGTTGCCCGTTCAAGATCTGCGTCATCGCGCCGAACCAGGTGCGGGCGGGGGTCTTGCCGCCGAACATGTTGCCGTTTGAGTTGCCTTGGGTCGCGCTGACTCTGCCGGGCCCGCCGTCGATGAGGCCGCCAACCGGGTAGTCGGGGCGGAATACCATGGCCGCCCCGGCGAGCTGGGGCACGGCCGCGACGAAGGTCGCCGATCCGCTGACGTCCGTGGTGCCGGTCTTGCCGATCATCGGCCGGTTCCAGCCGGCCGCCGACGCGGCGGCCGCCGACGTGCCCTCGGTGTCATCCTTGCTCATGCCGACGGCCATGGAGTTCGCCAGGCCTTCCGGCACGGCCTGCTCGCAGGCTACTTCCTTGACCTTCACCGGTTTTCCGTTGCGGTCGGTCACACCGCCGATCGGCGTCGGCGGGCACCAGACGCCGCCGCTCATGATCGTCGCCGCCACGTTGGCCAGTTCGAGGCCGTTCGTCGGACTCACGCCAAGGGTGAACGCGCCCAGACCGGCCTGCGCCACCCCACCGGGGCCGAAGAACCGCTGCTGCGACATTTTGTAGGCGACATTGGCGTTGTTCGGGTCGACCGGGCCACCATTCGCCGCGTTCGAGGCCATCGTGTTGCGCATACCCAGCCGCCGCGCCATGTCGGTCACGGCACCCATCCCGGCCTGTTCCTCCAGGATGACGAACCCCGTGTTCGGCGACGTCGCGAGCGCCTGCTGCAGTGACATCGACGGCCCGTAGACACCCTCGCCATAGTTCTGCAGGCAGTATGCCCATGTGCCGCGCCCGACCTGCGGGCAGCCGGGTTTCTGGCCGCTGGTGAAGACAGTCGACGCATACGACTGTGGCGTTTGGATGGTCGCGTAGATCCCGGTCTTGTGCTGCTCCAGCGCCGCCATCGTGGTGAAGATCTTGTAGCTCGAGCCCGCACCGGTCACATTGGACACATCCGAGGGGAGCGCGTACGTGGTCTGGCCCTTGCTCGCATCCGTGCCGTAGTCCCGGTTCGCGGCGAGCGCGATCACCTCGTGCCGGTCCTTTCCGGGACGCACCAACGACAACGTGTTCGCCACGTTCTTCTGCGTCTTGCTGACCTGCTGCTCCGCCGACATCTTGGCCTGGTGGTTCGCGTTCTGGTCCATTGTGGTGCGAATGGTGTATCCGCCGGTGTACAGGTCGTCCTTCGTCATGCCGTTGGTGAGCAGGTAGTCCTGCACGTACTGGCAGAAGAACCCGTTCTCCGGCCCGGCGCCGGTGCAGTTCGCGGCCGGTTTGGCCGGCCCGTCCGGGACGACGCCCAGCGGCTCCGTCTTGAACTTCGCCGCATCCTCGGGCGCGAGCTTCCGGTTCTCCACCATGCGGTCCAGCACCAGGTTGCGGCGCTCGGTCGCACGCTCGGGGTGGCTCCACGGGTCGTAGAACGGCGGGTTGTTCACCATGCCGGCCAGCAAGGCGGCCTGCGGCACGGTGAGCTTGTCCGAGCTGGTGTTGAAATAGGTCTGCGCGGCCGCGCCGACCCCGTAGACCTTCCGGGAGAACTCGACCACGTTCAGGTAGCTGGTAAGGATCTGGTCCTTGTCCATTTTGGTCTCGAGCTGGATCGCGACCCGCGCTTCCTTGAGCTTGCGGGCGACCGACTGCTCCTGCGCCTTGCGCTGCCCGGCCTCATCACCGCGATAGATGACGTTGATCAGGTAGTTCTTGACATACTGCTGGGTGAGCGTCGAAGCACCCTGCGTGTCGCCGCCGGTGCTGTTGCTGAGCGCGGCGCGGATCGTGCCCTTCCAGTCCACCCCGTGGTGGTCGTAGAACCGCTTGTCCTCGACCGAAACCAGCGCCCACTTCATCGCGTCGTTGATCTGCGACGACGCGGTCGGGATCCGGTACTGGTCGTACAGCGTGGCGATGGGGTGCCCGGCCGAATCGGTGATCGTGGTGACCAGCGGTGGCGGCACGTTGGCCAGCTCCGCGGACATGCTGTCGACCGTTTCGCTGGCCTTGTTCGAGGCGACCCCGACGCCGCCGACGATCGGGAACAGCATCCCCGCGACGAGAACCCCCCCGAGCAGGCACAGACCGAGCAGTTTGAACAGGCCTTCCGTCTTCCGCACGGGGCCAGCGTAGTGGGACGACTCGTGAGCTCGCCGACAAGCGGGACGAATACCATGTCGTCTGCTCCGATGCGACGTGTTCCGGTAACGAAATGTCCGCGGGATCTTGGCGCGGGAACCGATTCGCTCTACAGTCCGTCAACGTCTCACGTAGGGCGCCAGGGGAGCGCCGGGCACGTGAGCCGAGTTAGGAGCTGGGGGCAATGGAATCCACTGAGCGGAGCTGGCGAACGGACGCACTGTGCCGCGACACCGACCCGGACGAGCTGTTCGTCCGGGGGGCGGACCAGAACCGGGCCAAGATCGTGTGCATGGGCTGCCCCGTGCGCACCGAGTGCCTGGCCGAGGCGTTGGACAGCCGGATCAGCTTCGGCATCTGGGGCGGGATGACCGAACGTGAGCGGCGTGCCCTGCTACGCCGGCGGCCGGACGTGACGTCCTGGGCCGAACTGCTGGAGTCGGCGAAACGGGACTTCGCCGGGGCCGCGGTGAGCTAGGCGTCCGACGAGGAAGCGAGCCGGTCTCCGATGTCGCGGAGGCCGGCCACGTCGTGCACGTCGCTGGGCAGCGCCGGCACGCGCACGATCGGCACCTCCGGGTGCGCCCTGGTGAACCGCGCGAGCAGCCGCTCCTCGCGTTCCGCCAGCGTGACCCGGTCGGCGTGCAGCCGCAACACCGCGGTGGCCAGCGGTGCGTTCGGCTCGGCGCGCTCCGCCGCGGTGAGTGCCGCTGTCGCCGAAAGGCCGGCCAGCACGGGATGGGTGCGGTTCGCGACCAGCCCGGACAGCGGCATCGACTCGGACGAGAGCCGGTCGACGAAGTAGCTGGCCTCGCGCAGCGCGTCCGGCTCCGGCGACGCGACGACGAGGAACGCGGTGCCCTTCGAGCGCAGCAGTTCGGCGGTCTTGCGCGCCCGCTCGCGGAACCCGCCGAACATCGTGTCGAACGCCTGCATGAACGCGGACGCGTCGGCGAGCAGCTGCCCGCCGATGATCGTCGAGACGGCCTTCGCGAACATCGTGAACCCGGCCGACACGACCTTGCGCAAGCCCCAGCCGCCGGCCTTCGCGGGCGCGGTGAGCAGCCGGATCATCCGCCCGTCGAGCGCGCTGGAGAGCCGTGTCGGCGCGTCCAGGAAGTCGAGCGCGGACCGGCTCGGCGGGGTGTCCACGACGATCAGGTCCCAGTCGCCGGTGGCCGCCAGCTGGCCCAGCTTCTCCATCGCCATGTACTCCTGCGTGCCGGAGAACGACGTGGAAATGGTCTGGTAGAAGGGATTCGCAAGCAGCTGTTCGGCCCGGTCCGGCCCGGCGTGCGCGCGCACCATGTCGTCGAAGGTGCGGCGCATGTCGAGCATCATGGCCCACAGCTCGCCCTTCGGATCGAAGCCCTCGACCTGAACTTGACGTGGATGGTTGCCCAGTTCGCGCAGCCCGAGCGCCTGCGCCAGCCGGCGCGCGGGGTCGATGGTGAGCACGACGGTCTGCCGCCCGCGCTCGGCCGCGCGCAGCGCGATCGCCGCGGCGGTGGTGGTCTTGCCGACCCCGCCCGAACCGCAGCACACGACCACCCGCGTCTCCGGATCGTCGATCAGCTTGTCCACGTCGAGCATCAGCGCACTCCCTGCTCGACGAGGATTTCCGCGATGTCGTAGAGCGCCGCGACATCGACCCCGTCCGGGAGATCGGGAATCTCCAGCGTCGGCAGGTCGGCCTCGGCGAGCTGTTCGCGGGCACGCTGCTCGGCGGCGATCCCGATGGCGTGCTCCACGGTCTCCGCGACCAGGGCGTCCACGGTCGCCTCCGACAGCTCCAGCCCGGCCGCGGCGAGCCCGGTCCGCACCCGGGACGCGTCCACCCGGCCGTCGGCCGCCGCGTTCAGCGACCGCGCCGGCAGCCGCGGCGGGCGCACCCGGTTGACGAACACCGCACCCGGGCGCAGGTCCGCGCCGTCCAGCTCGGCCACGGCCTCGACGGTCTCCCGCACGGGCATCTCCTCCAGCAGCGTGACCAGGTGCACCGCGGTCTCCCCGGAGTGCAGCAGCCGCACCACGCCGTCGGCCTGGCCGCGGATCGGGCCGGTGCGGGCGAGATCGGTCAGGGCCTTGGTGACGTCGAGGAACTTCACCACGCGGCCGGTCGGCGGCGCGTCGACCACGACGGCGTCGTAGGTGTGCCTGCCGTCGGACTCGGTGCGCCCGACGCATTCCTTGATCTTGCCCGTGAGCAGCACGTCCCGCAGGCCCGGCGCGAGGGTCGTGGCGAACTCGATCGCGCCCATCCGGCGCAGGGTCCGGCCGGCGAAGCCCAGGTTGTAGAACATCTCGAAGTACTCGAGCAGCGCGGCCTCGACGTCGATGTGCAGCGCGCGCAGCTCACCACCGCCGGGCGCGGACGCGACGCGCTGCTCCGCGTAGGGCAGCGGCTCGGTGTCGAACAGCTGGGCGAAGCCTTGCCGGCCCTCGACTTCGATCAGCAGCACGCGGCGGCCGCCGCGTGCCAGCGCGAGCCCCAGCGAAGCCGCGAGCGTCGTCTTGCCGGTGCCGCCCTTGCCGGACACGAAGTGCAGCCGGGCGCGCGCGAGCTCGTCGGTCCAGCCCGCCAGGGAAATGCTCACTCTCGCAGCGTAATTCACCCGGGACTCGACGGGTGGACCGTCGGTAACAGAACGTGAGACTTCTCGGGTGGGTCGGTCACGGCTTGATCGGGTGGCTAGTCTCGGGCCTCATGAGCGCCACGAAATGGGAGTACGCCACGGTTCCGCTGCTGATCCACGCGACCAAGCAGATCCTGGACCAGTGGGGTGAGGACGGCTGGGAGCTGGTCACGGTGCTGCCGAACCCCAGTGGCGAACAGCACGTCGCGTACCTCAAGCGGGTGAAGGCGTGAGCTGGCGTGCGCGCCTGACGGAGCTGGGCATCGACCTGCCCGGCGTCGCGGCCCCGGTCGCGGCGTACGTCCCGGCGGTGCGCAGCGGTTCGCAGGTCTTCACCTCCGGGCAGCTGCCGTTCGTCGAGGGCAAGCTCGCCGTGATCGGCAAGGTCGGCGGCGAGGTCAGCCCCGAGGAGGCCAAGGGACTCGCGCGCACGTGCGTGCTGAACGGGCTCGCCGCGGTGGACGCGCTGGTGGGGCTCGACTCGGTGGTGCGGGTGGTCAAGGTCGTCGGGTTCGTGGCGTCGGCCGAGGGGTTCACCGGCCAGCCCGCGGTGATCAACGGCGCGTCCGAGGTGCTGGGCGAAATCTTCGGTGAGGCGGGCGCGCACGCGCGTTCGGCGGTGGGGGTGGCCGAGCTGCCGCTCGGCTCGCCGGTCGAGGTCGAACTGATCGTGGAGGTCTGACATGGATCCGGACATCGAAGCCGCTTGTCACGAGCTGCTGCTGCGCCTGGCCGGCCGGATGCCGGACCAGCTGCTGTGGCGCTACCGCGACTGGCTGGGTGAGGGCGCGATGACGACACTCGCGCGGACCCTCCCCAGGACTTTGCTAAAGCACAATATTGACCTCGACCAGCCGGAGTATCGCCTGCTGGTCGCGGGGCTGGTGCCGCATGGCGCCGACTGGCACCAGGTCAGTTCCACGCTTGGGGTGGACGAGACCCCCGAGAACCGGTACACATTCACGGGGGGTGCACCCGATCGGGTGAACTCCGTAGACTCAGTGTCCGCGTTGGTTCACGCAACGTTGCGGGGCCGGCCGGACGTGGGTGAGGTGCGGCAGAGCTGGCGGCATCGCGACGGTGAGGACCGGAAGCGGGTGCTGTTGATCACCGCGCTGGCCGGCCTGCCGAGGCTGACCGGTGAGCTGCAGCGGGTCCTGCGAGTGCTGGGCGACGAAGAGCCCAGCGTCGAGGTCATGCCGCCGAGGTTCGATCTCCCCGCGTACCACCGGGCCGCGCTGGCGAGTTCCGAGCTGATCTGTACCGGAGCAGTGGACACCGGGCACCGCCTCGCCGCTGCGTAACGGCTCGCTCGCCACGGGCGAGCCGCTGGGAGGAGAATCGTGGAGGTCCACAGTGACGCCGCTGGGCTGGGAACCGACGGGTTCGCGGTTCCGCTGCGGCTGCACAACCTGCTGCTCGCGCTGGCCGGAAGGCTGGACGACAGCGCCCTTTCCGAAGCGCGGGAGCTGACGGCCCGGGCTCGTCTCGACGAGGCCGCCGAGCTGACCACGGGCGCGCTGATCGCCGGCAAGCTGCCGGTGCGCGAGTCCGAGCAGCACGAGCTGGGGCTGGTGCTGGAGCTGAGCCGTTCCGACGCGACGCTCGCCGACCACCTCACCGTCAACGACGCCGAAGCCGACAACGGCGTGCTGCACCACTTCACCGGTGACAACCAGCCCGAGCGCGGGATCGCGGACGCGCTGGACCGCACCCTGCAGGTGCTGCCGGACGTGCGTTCGGTGCACGCGGTGTGGCGCAACACGCCCGCCGGCAGCGTGCCCGGCCCGCTGCCGCAGCGTGTGGTGCTGGTCGAGATCGGCCCCGAGGGCAACCCGCCCGCGGCGGCCTATCGCGTCGACGCGGCGCTGCGCCGCGTCGGGATCCGGGCGGTCGTCGAGGTGTCCGGCCCGGGCGCCGAGCGGGCTCGCTACCACGACCGGGCGCACGACTCGGCCGTCGCGGTGTGGCTCGCCAGCGGCTCCTCGGCATCGAGCACACCGACCAGACCGGCACCCGCGAAGGCTTCGGCCGTCGCCCGCGAGAAGCCGGGCCGCCACGTCGCGTCCAGCTCCGCGGCTGAGGAACCTCCGCCGGCACCGCCGGTGATCCCGGAGCCGGCGAAGGGGCCCGGGCACAAGTTCGGTCCGCGCGAAGAGCCGCCGGAGGCGCGCGTCGAGGCCACCACGGACCTGTCGTCGGCCGAGGTCGCGCAGCTGCGCGCGGCGCTGGCCGAGGATCCGGAGAAGGGCAAGGCGATCGCGTCCGCGACCATCGGGTCCGGCACCGAGGTCGTCGAGATCCCGGAGCTCGACCTCAACGACCCGCAGCTGTCCGAGCGTGACCGCCAGCTCCTGCGTGAACTGCACGCTGAGCTGGCCGAGCGGGAGCGGGCGGAGGCCTCGAAGGTCCGGACCAACGGCGCGGGTGGCGAGGACAACCCGCGCTGGGTGGACGGGTTCTCCGGCGCCTGATGGCCGCGTAAGTTCCTTGGTGTGCGTCAACTGAGTTTCGAGCTGCCGGGCGGAATGCCGTTTTCGGACACGGAGCCCGCGCAGGCCACCGTGCCGCGGGATGCCGCGACCCTGATCCTGCTTCGCGACACCGACGAGGGCATCGAGGTCTTCCTGCAACGGCGGGTGGCCGCGATGGCCTTCGCGCCGGGGATGACGGTGTTTCCCGGCGGCGGGGTCGACCAGCGGGACGCGGACGCGTCGGTCCGCTGGGCCGGCCCGCCGGCGAGCGAGTGGGCGGACTGGTTCGGCGGTACCGAATCGGTGGCCAGGGCGCTGGTGTGCGCCGCCGTGCGGGAGACGTTCGAAGAGTCCGGCGTGCTGCTGGCCGGCACCGGGGACGGTGCGGTCGCCGACGCGGCGCGCTATGCCGAAGCGCGGCGGGCGCTCGAGTCGCGTGAGGTGTCACTCGCCGGTTTCCTCGCCGAAGCCGGGCTCACGCTCCGTGCCGACCTGCTGCGACCGTGGGCGCACTGGATCACCCCCGTCCAGGAGGAGCGCCGCTACGACACGCGGTTCTTCCTGGCCGTCCTGCCGCCGGGCCAGCACGCGGACGGCGCCACCACGGAGGCCGAGTCCTCCGGCTGGCAGCGGCCCGCGGACGCGCTCGCCGACGCGGAAGCCGGACGCAGCACGCTGATGCCGCCGACCTGGCACACGCTGACCGAGTTGGCAGGGTTCGGTACCACCGCGGACGCGCTCGCGGCGGAACGCAAAGTCGAGACGATCATTCCCCGGCTCATCCGCGAAGGTGACCGGATCCGTGTGCTCATGGGGGACGAATGACACATCCCGCGTACGGCGAGTTGCGGCAGGTTTCGCCGATCGCGTCGGTGTTGCTGGAGAACAACCCGTCGTCGATGACGCTCGAAGGCACGAACACGTGGGTGCTGCGGGCGCCGGGCGCGGCCGAAAGCGTCGTCGTCGACCCCGGTTATCACGACCTGGAGCATCTGCCGAAGCTCACCGAAACCGGGCCGGTCGCGCTGATTCTGCTGACGCACCACCATCCTGACCACAGCGAGGGCGCGCCGTGGCTGGCCGGACAGGTGGGCGCGCCGGTGCGCGCGTTCGACCCGGCGCTGTGCCAGGACGCCGAGTCCTTTATGGACGGCGAGCGATTTTCGGTGGCAGGGCTGGAGATCGAGGTGCTGCACACCCCCGGGCACACCGACGACTCGGTCTGCTTCAGGGTCGGCGAGCAGGTGCTGACCGGGGACACGATCCTCGGTCGCGGCACCACGGTGCTCGCCGATCTCGGGTCCTATCTGCGCTCGTTGCGGCGGCTGCTCGACCTGCCCGCCGGGCTGGGCGGGCTGCCCGGGCACGGACCGGAGCTGGCCGATCTCGGGACGACCGCGCAGGAGTACCTGGACCACCGCGAGGAGCGGCTGAACCAGGTGCGCGCGGCGCTCGAGCTGCTCGGCGCGGACGCCACCCCGCGCCAGATCGTCGAGCATGTCTACGCCGACGTGGACCGCGCGCTGTGGGCCCCGGCCGAGCACAGTGTGCGTGCTCAGCTCGGGTACCTGCGCGCGGCAGAACCAATCCGACCAAAAGAAGGCCCAAAGTGATCAACCGGAAGCCGACCTACGCTACGCGGATGGCCGTGACTGCTGGTCGGATTGGTTCCGATCGGCACAGCATGATCTGATCGTCAATGTCACCAGGTGCGCGTACTTCAGGTGCCGCGATACCAGGACGTCGGTGGCGAAGCACGCCGCGGCCAGCAGGCGTTGCCGGTCGCGGATGAGGTCGACGCCGACTCCGGCGGGGCAGAACAGCAGTACGGAAATCGTTCTGCCGCGCGGTTTCGTCCACAGGATCGCCGGGCGCCGGCCGTCCACCGAGCTCACCCGGGTCGCCCGGAACGCGGTGCGGAGCCGGTGTTGCACGATCACCGCCCGCACCCGGCGCCAGCTGAAACGCCGCGCCGCGGGCCAGTAATACAGCGCGCCGATGATGAGCGCCACGGTCACCAGCGACCAGATCAACCCGATCTCGCGGTCGAGTTCGAGCAGGCCCCACGGCACGAGGACGAGTGCCGCGATCTCGTAGCGCCAGTGGTAAAGCGCCACCAGCGGGTTGGCGCGTTTCGGCCGGGCCAGCGCGCGCGCCAGTTCGGCGAGTTGGTGTTCGGGTTGCTTCATGGCCGCACCTCCCAGCGAACGCGGTCCGGCGCGGATTCGCGCGGCTGCGGGATTGGAGGTGGTTCCGGCAGATCGTGGATCACGCCGATGCCGTCGCAGGCCGCGCAGCCTTCGCCTGCGCAGGCCGCACACGCGTGCACGAGGTCCCACCGGGGATCCCGGTAGACGCGGCCCGAGCCACGGCGGCGGACCTGCCAGCCGCGTGCCTTCGCCCGTGCGTCCTCGGCGTCGAACAACCAGTGGTCGAGGCGCTCGACCAGGCGGGCGAGCCAATCTGGTCGGTCGTGGATTTGGGGACTAATCTGGTCCATCGGGTGCCCTGCCAGTGCTCTCGCAAGCGATTCGGGAAGGCGCCTGGTCGCCGGTGGTGAAGCACCGGCGCACCTGGCGCATGAGCGGCTTCGTGCCGCTGGTGAGCCGGGGCGCGGGATGCGTCGTGCTGCCGCGTGCCAGCGCGATGACACGGCGCGTCCGCGCGTCCGGCGTCGCGAGCCGGATCAGCGCGCAAGGCTCCGGCGGGGAGCGTCCGCCGGCGGCAAGCCCCTTCCACCGAGCGCGGCGTAACACGCGGAGGCCGCGCCGGCGATCGAACCCCCAGGACTTGCGGTAGTGTGCGCCTCGTGACAACATCGTACCGCCCTACATTTGCCTACAAAAAGTAGGTTTCTGTTATGTCGACTCCGTATTCGGATCCTACATCGGCTAGCCGGAGGGCGGTAGCCGTTGGGCCGGACCCGGTGACGGTCGCGTACGTCGGACGCGAACTGAAGCGACTACGCCGTGAGGCTGGGGAGACCCAAGCGCGGACCGCGGAGATCGTGGGTGTCGCGAGGGCGAATCTGGCGCAGTGGGAGACCGGTAAGTACCTGCCGTCACCGCAGAACGCGAGACAGCTCGACAGCCACTTCAACGCGGCGAATGCCCTGGTAGAGCTGGTGGACGCGGCGCGGTCGCCCCGGGACGCGGAGCGCCCGGTGGGCATGCCCGTGATCGTCACCGAGGATTCGTTGGCCGGGGTGTTCCGCAAAGTGGGCCGGAGCCTGGTTGATCACCTGGCGACCGACGAGGACGGCGAACCGATCGGCTGGCAGCACCACCTGCAGGAGAACAGGTCCCCGACAGCGTTGAGCACGGCCTACGGCCTTGTTGCAATGGTCACCGTCGCCGAGCCCTACATTAACCTACATTCCATTGCCGCCAGGCTGCTCGCGATGCGGTCGCCGGATGGCACCTGGTCCGGCCGCGCCGGCTCGTCGCAACCGGAGATCACGGCGGCCGTCGTCGACGCTCTGTTCCGGGTCGGCACCTCCTTGCCACTCGACGATGCGTTGCTGCTCATGGAAAAATCATTGGGTCCAGATAGCGCGACACGCCCGTACCTGCTGTCGACCGCGCTCCACACCGTTGCGAGGCTTCGGCCGGATGGGCACTTGGCCGACCGACTCGTCGAAGATCTCCTCAACAGCCGCCTCGACTTCCGGGAAGGGAAGCTGTGGCCGGAGAAGAAGGAGCCCGGACTCGTGGCACCTGAGGCGTCCGTCGTCCACACCGCGCGCGCGGTGTGTGCGCTGAACGACTTCCGGCGCCACCGGGACGACAGGCCCGAAGTCACCGAAGCCGTCGAGGAAGCTGTCCAATGGCTCGTCGGGGTGCAACACCCTGACGACGGCGTCACCGAAGAACTGATCAGGCCGCGGCCGGATGGAAATGGGACAACCAGAGTGCCCATCCGCCATTTCACGGCCGCGTGGGTGATCCAGGCACTCGCCACCTCCCCCCGTTTCCCGCCGGCTCGAATGCACAAAGCGCTCGACATATTGTGGAAACGGTACGATCGTGAGCGCGGACTCTGGGCGTGGAGTAGTGGCGATCTGCCGATCTGGATGACTCTCGACGCGGTTTCCGCGCTCCGTGAGGCGTCTTTCGCGATGTCCTCGCTGGGCCCTCAGAGAGAATAAGGAACAATGGGGAAAGACTCGAGTTCGGAACCGGCCGCCGACACCGGCGACCAGCTTTTCTTCACTGAGCTGACCGGGATTCTGGGCGCGGGTCCGGCTGATCCCGAGACATTGCGAGCGGGCGCTCGTCACGTCTGCGCGCATCCCGCCGAGTTCCGTTCCTGGTTGCTGAACTCGTGTGCTGACGAAGAATGGGTGGCCAGGACGGTCGCGCGATCGTACTGGCATCCCAACGGTTTCGCCAAGCTCACCCTGCACATCTTCCCGGAGTCGGACTTCCGGATCCGGCTGCACGTCTGGCCGCCGGTGGCAGGTGAAGCCGTCGGTGAGTCGAACCCGCACAGCCATCGCTGGGATTTCGCGTCGACGGTCGTGGCCGGCCGTGGAATGCACATGGTCGAGTACGAGGAGTCGGCGAGCGGCCGGCCGTACCACCGCTTTCGCTATGGGGCGGACCCGGAGAACTCTGCGGTGTTACAGGCCGATGGTCAGGCGCAACTCAAGAAAGTCGGCACGCCACACGTTTGGCGTGGCGGGATTTACACCTGCGTCAGCGATATCGTGCACACCGCGGTTCTGGTGGACAATGGCCTGACCGCGACCGTGGTGGTGCAGGGGCCACACCGGACCCGGACCACCGTGGTCTATCGCGAACCTGGTCAAAGCGACGACCAACCCAATCGGCCATTGTCCGAAAGCGATTTCCACCTGCTGGTCCGGGAAGTAGTCACAGGTTGGGAGAAGGACGCGTGATGCTCTCCGAGTTGGGCGAAAGACGGATCCTGACCCAACTGCTGAAACCGCGCTACGCGGACATCGTCGGTTTCGGTGACGACAGCGCCGTGCTGGGCGTTCCGCTGCCGGATCGTGCGGGCGGCGATCTCGTCGCGACCACGGACAGTTGCCCCACCCCGCTGGTCACCGTCCTCGGCGAGACCGATCTCTTCTACACCGGCTGGCTGCTGGTCACGGTCAACCTGTCCGATCTGGCCGCGGCCGGGGCGAGCCCGCTGGGCCTGGTCGTCAACTACACGCTGCCGGGAAAGATGACCGTGGACGAGTTCGAGCGGCTGCTCGACGGCGTCAACGCCTGCGCCGGTCAGCACGGGACCCGCGTGGTGGGCGGGGATCTGCGCGACGGCGACAAGATGCAGTTGTCGGCGACCGCGGTCGGCCAGTGCCTGCGGGACCGCCGCTTGAGCCGCGTCGGAGCCAAGGCCGGTGACCGTCTGTTGCTGATCGGGCAGGCGGGATTCCTGTGGGCGTGGGCCTTGCTGGTCGCGGAGAAGGCGACCTTGCCTGCGGCGGCGCGCCAGTACGTCCGCGATCGCGCGTTCCGCCCGGTCGCCGAGCTGACCGCTGGGCGCCTGCTGGCCGAAAGCGGTGCGGCCCGGGCGGCGATGGACGTGTCCGACGGGCTTTACGCGACCGTGCGGACCTTGTGCGAGGCCAACGATCTTGGTGTGCGGATGGACGGGGAGATCCAGCTGGACCCGGCCGTCGAGTCGGTGTGCGAGCAGTCCGGGATCCGCCCGTTCGATCTCGCGCAGACCTGGGGTGACTGGAACCTCGTCACGGCCGTCCCTGCTTCGCAGGTCGCAGCGGTTTCCGCCGCGCTGTCGGCCGAGGGCATCGCGGTGCGCGAGATCGGCGTGCTGGTCGCGCCCGAGGAGGGTTACGTCGTGACGGGCAGCGGCGGCGAGCAGCCCTGGCACGGCGTCGCGCAGGAGCGGTTCTCCTCGAACTCCTGGCACGGCGGCGAGCTCGACCGGCTGCTGAGCGAGCTCAACCGGACCGCCGGCTAGACCAGAACGCGCTCGCGCACCGGCTCCCGCACAGTGGCCCGCAACGACCACACGACCGCGGCGACCACCAGCGCGGAGACACTGGCCGCGAGGAACGCGGCCGGCGGGCCGGAGCGCTCCACGAGATAACCGCTCACCGACTGGCCGAACGCCAGGCCGAGGGTGACCGCGGTGAGCACCCAGCCGAACGCCTCGGCGGCGGTGCCCTCGGGCGCGACGATCTCGATCGCCGCCGAATGGGTCGCGGACTGCGGGGTGATCATCGCGCCGGCCACGAGCATCGCCAGCGCCAGCCCCCACAGCGTCGAGGGCCACGCGAGCAACGCCACGAGCAGGCCGAACCCGGCGAGGAGGGTGGGCAGCCGCAACGACATCCGGCGCGGCCACGGGCGCAGGCTGAACGCGATGCCGAAGGCGACCGAGCTGACCGACCAGGCCGACAACAGCACGCCGCCGAGCGCGGGTCGCCCTGCCTCCGTCGCGGCGGCCGGCACGGCGACCTCGACGAACCCGATCACGATGCCGAAACCCAGCGCGGCCAGCGCGAGTGTGCGCATACCCGGGCTCGCGAGCGCACCCAGCAGCGGCCGGTGGGCCGACGGTGCCGGGCCCCACGCGCGGACGGCGGGGCTGAGCGCGAACATCGTCGCGCCGGTGACCATGCACAGACCGCCCGCGACCATGCCGGTGCCCGGCCACGGCGCGGCGACCAGCAGCCCGGCGACACCGGGTCCGAGGATGAAGAAGACCTCCATGCTGATCGCCTCGTAGGAGAACGCGGCGTTCTTCGCGGCCTCGCCGGTGACCAGCCGCCCCCACAGCGCCCGCGAGGCGGAGCCGACCATCGGTTCGGTGATGCCGATCCCGCCACCGAGCAGCACCAGCACCGGGGTCGGCGCGTGCGCCTCGATCGCGAACGTGAGCGCGGCCATCGCGACGGCGAACAGTACGACCACGACCAGCAGCGGGCGGGTCGGGCCGAGCCGGTCGATGAGGCGGCCCTGGATGATCGAGCCCACCGACACGCCGACCAGTGAGCCGGCCGAGACCAGCCCGGCGGCCGCGAACGATCCGGTCTCCCGCTGCACGTAGAGCAGCGCCGACAGGCCGATCATCGCGATCGGCAGGCGCGCCAGCAGCGAGGCCGCCAGCGGGCGGCCGGTACCGGGAGTGGTCAGCGCGGCGCGGTAGTCGGCGAGCGACACGGATTGGGACATGGGTACCAGTATGCCGTTCTTTGGTACGCCGGTACCACTTATTTGGTGGCGACTTCGATCACCACGGGTGGCCATCAAGGTTTCGGTTGAGTAACGACCCCGAATTTTTCCCCGGAAACGCGCAACGAACTTCCCCCGGAAGCGTCCTTCGGGGTGAACGGCCTTGAAAATCGGGGTAGGGGCCGTGGCATGGTTGACATAACAGAAGAACTCCCTCCGGGCATCGGGTCGGGGCCTTAAATCCGGAGGGCGGGGAGCGCGGTCCGTCGGGGGATGGCCCGCGCGAAGCGAAGGGCCGGTGCGCCACGTCGGGGGTGGCGCCCGGCCCTCCGTTCACTGTTCATCGTGTTCGGCGCTGGCGCGCCTTCCCCCGATGAACGTCGTCCATTGCATTGGGGGTCGAACCCCCAAACCCCCGGCAGGAGGGGCTCCGCCCCCCTGCACCCCCCGGAGCGGTGCCGGTGGGTGGGGCCTCTCGCCTTCTATCGTGCGCGGCGGGCCAATCGCTCTGGGTCCAGGATCAGGACGCTTTTGCCTTCCAGGCGGAGCCAGCCTCGGTGGGCGAAGTCGGCGAGGGCCTTGTTGACGGTCTCGCGGCTTGCGCCGACGTACTGCGCGATTTCTTCTTGGGTCAGGTCGTGGGTGACACGCAGGATGCCTGCTTCTTGGCTGCCGAAGCGTTGGGCCAGTTGCAGGAGTGCCCTGGCTACTCGGCCCGGGACGTCGGTGAAGATCAGTTCGGCGACCATGTTGTTCGTGCGGCGCAGGCGACGGGCGATCACTCGCAGTAGCTGTTCCGCGATTTCCGGCCGCGTCGAGATCCACTTGCGCAGCGACGGGCGGTCCATGCTCACCGCGCGTACATCGGTGACCGTGGTGGCGCTGCTGGTGCGGGGGCCCGGGTCGAAGATCGACAGCTCGCCGAACATGTCCGAAGGGCCGGCGATCCACAACAGGTTTTCGCGACCGTCCGGCGACTTCCGACCGATCTTGACCTTGCCGGCCAGGAGGATGTACAGCTTGTCGCCCGGCTCGCCCTCGGTGAAGATCACGTGACCCCGGGGGAACTCCACAGAGTCCAAGGTCTGCGCGAGCGCCTCGGCCGCGGCCGGTTCCACCCCCTGGAAGATGCCCGCCCGGGCCAGGGTCTCGTCCACCTCGTGCCTCCTCGTCGGTGGCGATTCTCGCACCCGTTCAGGTACGGGGTGCGTGTCGCCGATCACTTGCGTGCAGTCTAGGCCGTTCGGGCGAGATCGCCGCGCGGCTCGCCACAAGGCGTGCGTCCAACGCCCGCGCGAGTGGGTGACAATCTCGTCCAATCGCCCAGCTTACTGGGTCGATTTGTTACCAAGCCGACCGGCGGTCACCGCGACCGGCCGAACGCATGTCGGCCGCGGGGTTGGTCGGCTCGGCCTGCTTCAGGCCGGCTCGCCTGGGGTGGGTGTCAGCTCGCGCCGACCCGGCGCGGTCTGCGGGTCTTCGGCTTCGAGGCGCGACCGCCGAGCCGGCGCAACCGGAACAGCTCCAGCGCGCGCCCGATCCCATGTCCGTAAAGGGCCCGGACCTCGTTCGGCCGGGCCTGCTCGAGGAACTCTTCGACCTCTTCCTCCTGCACGGCGACATGCTTGAGGCGGTTCTCGACCCGCTCCATCGCCAGTGCGAAGAACATCATCACGAGGGGCACGGCTACTACGAACCAGACGGTCATCTAAGTCAGATCCTCGGTTGTATCGGTTCGGTTCCTGCGCCAGGCCGTGTCGGCCACCGGAAAACGCCCGTGGTGCCTTCCGTAGGCTATCGGGGTGCCACCCGCTGTTCGTTACGACCCCCGGAAGGGGGACGGGGAAAGCCGGCTCGCGCTCGTGAGACGCGCGCGGCGCATGTTGCGTTGCCTCGGCGAGGAATTTCCCGACGCGCGCGCCGAGCTGGACTTCACCAATCCGCTGGAACTACTGGTCGCCGTCGTGCTGTCCGCGCAGACCACCGACGTGAAGGTCAACGAGGTCACGCCTGCGCTGTTCGCGAAATTCAGGACGGCCGCCGACTACGCGGCCGCGGACCGGACCGAGCTCGAAGAAATGTTGCGCCCGACCGGTTTTTACCGGGCGAAGGCGAATTCGGTGCTCGGTCTCGGCGCCGCGCTCGTGGAGCGCTTCGACGGCGAGGTGCCGGGGAAGCTCAACGACCTCGTCACACTCCCCGGCGTCGGCCGCAAGACCGCGAACGTCGTGCTCGGCAACGCCTTCGGCACCCCCGGCATCACGGTCGACACCCACTTCGGACGCCTCTCGCGGCGCTGGGGCTGGACGTCCGAAGAGGACCCGGTGAAGGTCGAGCACGCGGTCGGCGAGCTCATCCCGCGCAAGGACTGGACGCCGCTGTCGAACCGGGTGATCTTCCACGGCCGCCGCGTCTGCCACTCGCGCAAACCGGCCTGCGGCGCCTGCCCGCTGGCGAAGGACTGCCCCTCGTTCGGCACGGGGCCCACCGAGTTCGACGAGGCCGCGAAGCTGGTCAAGGGCCCCGAACGGGAGCACATCCTGGCGATGGTGCGGGACCGGTGACGACCGCGACGAAGTGGGCACTGGCCGTCGGGGTACTGATCCTCGGCGTGATCATCGCGGTCCTGCCCCGCGGCACCACCTCGACCCAGAACACCGCCGGACCAGACCTGTCGGCGGCCCGGGTGTCGGCCGCGCTCGCGCCCTGCCCGCACGGCACCGGCGAGGTCGCGCGGCTCAAGGGTGTTTCCGCGCAGTGCCTCGGCGACGGGTCCACCGTCGACCTCGGCACCGCGCTCGCCGGGCACACCACGCTGGTGAACATCTGGGCGACCTGGTGCGAGCCGTGCAAGACCGAGCTGCCCGTGCTCGCGCGGTACGCCACCGAACCCGGCGCCGCGCAGGTGCTGGCCGTGCAGGTGGCCAGTTCCGAGTCCGACGGGCTCGCCCTGCTGACCAGGCTCGGCGTGCACCTGCCGAGCGCCTTCGACGGCGACGGGACGACGGGTCCGGTGCGTTCGGCGCTCAAGGTGCCGTCCTCGCTGCCGGCGTCGTACCTGGTCACGGCCGACGGTCAGGTGCGCCTCATCGAGAACCCACGCCTGTTCGCCAACCCTGACGAGGTGCGCAAAGTCGTGGAGGGTTCGTGAACGGTCCGCTGGTCGACCCGGGCAGCGTGCCCGCCTGGCTGCGCCCGCTGGTCGAGGTCAGTGGCGAGCTCGATTCGAGCACGTTCACGCGCTTCGTGCCGCCCGAAGTCGGCTACCGCCGCTCCGCCGCCGTGCTCATCCTCTTCGCCGAGGGCCTGAGCGGGCCGGATGTGCTGCTCCTGCGTCGCGCCGCCACCCTGGGCTCGCACGCGGGCCAGGTCGCGTTCCCCGGCGGCGGCGTTGAAGACGGTGACGGCAGCCCGGTCGGGACGGCGTTACGCGAGGCCGAGGAGGAAACGGGCGTCGACCCGGTGGGCGTGCGGCCGGTCGCGGTGCTGCCTGAACTTTTCGTGCCCGTCTCGCGTTTTGCTGTCACACCGGTACTGGCGCACTGGCAGACTCCGTCGCCGGTGCACGCCGTCGATCCGGCCGAGACCGCGGCCGTGGCCAGGGTGGCCATCAGCGATCTGGTCGAACCGGGAAACCGGTTCCAGGTGCGCCGAGCGGGTCATATGGGCCCGGCGTTCGCGGTGGACGGCCTGTTCGTCTGGGGGTTCACCGCCGGGCTGCTGTCCGTGCTGCTCTCCCTCGCCGGGTGGGAGCGCGACTGGGACCGCGGCGACGTCCGCGATCTCGAAGCGGCACTGCGCGACCACGAATGGGAGACACGATGAACTGGGTCGACATCCTGGTGATCGTCCTGGCGTTGCTCGCCGCCATCTCCGGCGCGCGCCAGGGCGTCGTGATCGCGCTGCCCGCGCTGGTCGGGGTGATCGGCGGGGCCGTGCTCGGCATCCGGATCGCGCCGTTCATCGTGGAGCTTTTCGGGAACCCGGCCGCCAAGGTGGCCTTCGCGGTCGCGGTCGTCGTGTTCCTGGTCGCGCTCGGCGAAACGCTCGGCGTGTGGGTCGGGCGGCGGATCAAGCACGCCGTCAAGAGCCGGGTCAACACCGACAAGCTCACCGGTATCGACCAGACGCTCGGCGCGATCGTGCAGGCCATCGTGGTGTTCGTCGTCGCCTGGCTGATCGCGGTGCCGCTGACCGGGGTCGCGGCGCTGCCGGGCCTGGCCAAGGCGATCAACAACTCGGCGGTGCTCGGCGCGGTCGACAAGGCGATGCCGTCCGCGGCCGAGGGGCTGCCCGCCGACCTGCGCAAGCTGCTCGACGTCTCCGGCTTTCCGTCCATTGTGGACCCGTTCCAGAAGACGCAGATCAACGAGATCGCGCCGCCGGACACCAGCCTGCAGAGCAGCGCTGTCGTGCAGCAGTTGCACGGGAGCGTGCTGAAGATCCGCGGTACCGCCACGTCCTGCTCGCGGGCGTTGGAGGGCAGTGGTTTCGTCGTCGCCCCGCAGCGGGTGATGACCAACGCGCACGTCGTGGCCGGGACCGACGAGACAGCGGTCGAGACGCCGCAGGGCCGGCTGCCGGCGCGGGTCGTCTACTTCGACCCGGAGGTCGACGTCGCGGTGCTCGCCGTGCCGCGGCTCCAGGCGGCGCCGCTGAACGTGGCCAGTGTGGCCGGGAAGGCGGGCGACAGCGCGATCGTGCTCGGTTACCCCCTCGACGGCCCGTACACCGCGACCGCGGGCCGCATCCGTAACGAGATCACGTTGCAGGGCCCGGACATCTACGACGCGCGCACCGTGCGGCGGGACGTGTTCACCATCCGTGCGCAGGTGCGCAGCGGCAACTCCGGCGGTCCGCTGGTGAACCCGGAGGGCCAGGTCGTCGGTGTCGTGTTCGGTGCCTCGGTCGAGGACGCGGACACCGGCTTCACCCTCACCGCCAAGCAGGTTTCGTCCGTGATCGACGCGGCGCCCACGATGAGCGCCCGGGTCAGCACCGGCTCCTGCGCGGCCTAACTGCGGGTCAGGAACCCGAGCAGTGCCTTGTCGGTGCGCGCCGGGTCCTCCAGATGTGGAAAGTGCCCGACGCCGGCGAGTGACTCGAACCGGGAGTGCGGCCCCTGCCATGGCGCCGACGCGCGGGCGGTCTCGGGCAGTATGCAGGAGTCGGCGTCGCCGTGGATCTGGAGCACGGGGACGGTCACCCGCAGCCCGACGTCGTCGGTGAAGCGCCGGCCCTCGCCGCGGAACTGGGCGCGGAAAGCCCACCGGTAGTACTCCAGCGCGCTGTGCGCCACCCCGGGCACGAGCATCGCCCGCCGGAATCTGTGCACGGTGTCGGCGAAATCCTCGGTGTGTGTCCATTGTGGACCTGACCAGGCGCGCATCAGCCGTTCCACGAACGCGGCGTCCTCGGCGACGAGCCGGCGTTCCGGGGCGATCGGCAGCTGGAACCGGAACAGGTGCATCATCGCCCGGGTCTGGCTGCGCTGCCGGCGCCGCAGCGCTGTCCCGGCGACGGCTGCCCGGAACGCCAGCGGATGCGCGCCGCCCAGCACGCTCGCCGACGCGACGAATCGCGGATGCAGCGACGCGGCGGTCCAGGCGAGCATGCCGCCCCAGGCGTGCCCGACGAGATGCGCCCGGCGCTCGCCGAGCGCGCGGATGAGCCCGGTGACGTCACCGGCGAGAGTCCACGCGTCGTAGCCGCGCGGCGGTTTATCCGAATCCCCGTAGCCACGCAGGTCCGCGGCGACCACCCGGAACCCGGCTTCGGCGAGTGAGACCAGCTGATGCCGCCACGCCCACCAGAACTCCGCGAACCCGTGCAGCAGCAGCACCATCGGCCCGCTGCCCGCCTCGGCGACATGCAGCCGGATGCCGTTGGCGGACACGTCGTGGTGCGTCCAGGGCCCGTCAATCCGGACGGACGACGGATCGGGCGGCTGCACGGTCGGCGCGAACGTCAGCTGTGGTCGGCGACAGCCTCCCGCCGGGGCTTGAGTGCCGCGGCGGTGTCCTTGACGCTGGTGATCGTTCGTTCGGGTGCGCGCAGTTTCTTCAGCTTGCGGAACCCGAGGAACCCGAAGAGCAAAGCCGTCACCAGCATCGCGGCGAACACGATGAGGAAGGCGGCCCAGCGCTTGAGCCATTCGGACAGCAGTTCGCCCGCGAAGAAAAAGAAGAAGAACGAGCTGTAGAGCGCGATCACGCCGGCGATGACGAAGAAGACGCTGCCCTTGAGGCCCTTCTTGACCTCGCCGGTGACCTCCGACTTCGCCAGCTCGACCTCGGCGCGCACCAGCGTCGACAGGTGCTGCGTGGCCTGGCTGACGAGGCTCCCGATGGACTGCCCGCCCGCTTCGGCGCCGTCGTCACTCGACAGGGGGATATAGGGCACGGCCCCGAGGCCGTCTGGGCCGTTGCGTTCGTGCTCCTGGCTGCTCACGGGGGCCATCGTGCCATGTGCCGCCGGGCCGGGCTCGGTCAGTCCTCCCGCGCGCCGTGCATTTTGTTGCGCCGGAGCAACAAACCGGCTGCCCCGAGCGACGCGATCGCGGAGGCCAGCAGCACCGCCGCCTTCGCCCGCTCACTGCCTTCGCCGGTGAGGGCGAGTTCGGAGATCAACAGGCTCACGGTGAAGCCGACCCCGCCGAGCAGCGACAACGCGGCCAGATCGCGCCAGCCGGTGCCGCGCGGTCGTTCCGCGACGCCGAGCGACACGGCAAGCGCGGACGCGCCGAGGATGCCGACCGGCTTGCCCACCACGAGCCCGAGCACGACGGCGAGTGGCAATGCCGTCGTGAACACCTCGCCCAGCGACTGGGCGTTGATCTCGATTCCGGCCGCGAAAAGCGCGAACAGCGGGACGGCGACGGCGGCGGACCACGGCTGCAGCCGGTGCTCGAGCCGGATCGCGGGCGCCTCGTCCTCGTCCGGGTCCGGCCGCACCCGGGTCAGCAGGCCGAGTGCGACCCCGGCGATCGTCGCGTGGACGCCGGTCGTGTGCACGGCGACCCAGGTGATCACGGCGAGCGGCACGTAGATCCACGGTGTGCGCACCCGGCGGTGCTGCAGCCAGGCGTACAGCACCAGTGCCAGCACCGCGACCGCCGCGGCGATCAGGTTGAAGCTCGTCGTGAACAGCACGGCGATGACGACGATGGCGCCCAGGTCGTCGACCACCGCCAGCGACAGTAGGAAGACCCGCGTGCTGCTGGGCAGGTTCGAAGCCGTCAGTGCCAGCACGCCGAGGGCGAACGCGATATCGGTCGCCACCGGGATCGCCCAGCCCCGCTCGATCCCCGGCGCGCCCCACGCGACGGCCAGCACCACCAGGGCCGGGACGACCATCCCGCCGAGCGCGGCGACGACCGGCAGCACGGCCTGCTTGAGCCGGGACAGCTCGCCGACCACCAGTTCGCGCTTCAGTTCCAGCCCCGCGACGAAGAAGAACAGGGCCAGCAACCCGTCCTTGGCCCAGTCGCCGATCGTCAGGTCCAGGTGCAGGAAATGCGGCCCGAGCGGAAAATCACGCACGGCCCGGTAAGCGCCGCTCAGCGGGGAGTTCGCCCACAACAGCGCGATGGCCGTGGCGGCGAGCAGGATCATCCCGCCGGTGGTCTCGGTGCGCAGGTAACGGACGAATTCCGCGACAGCGCGGGGCTTCTGCACGGCGGCTCCAGGGGTCGGTCGGCTCACTCTGCCGACCAGCCTTCCCGGCGCACCTGTTTCCAGGTTACCTGCCACCTGCGTGGCAACAGTACGGCCGTCCTAGTATGTGAATCGCCAACAATATCCAGACCACAAAGGACCGTCGGCGCATGGCTACCTCTACCGAGGCCAAACGGGACACCAGGTTCTTCGGGCACCCACTAGGGCTCGCGAACCTGTTCGGTGTCGAGATGTGGGAGCGCTTCTCCTACTACGGGATGCTCGGCATCCTCCCCATCTACCTGTACTACTCGGTCGCCGACGGCGGTCTCGCGATGCCGGAGACCACGGCCACCAGCATCGTGGGCGCGTACGGCGGGCTGGTGTACCTGTCCACGATCGCCGGCGCCTGGATCGCCGACCGGCTGCTCGGCGCCGAGCGGACACTGTTCTACAGCGCCGTCCTGATCATGATCGGGCACATCGCGCTCGCGGTGCTGCCCGGCTGCACCGGGGTCGGCGTCGGCCTGGTGTGCGTCGCGCTCGGCAGCGGTGGGCTCAAGGGCAACGCGACGTCGGTCGTCGGCACGCTCTACGGCGAGCACGACGAACGGCGCGACGGCGGGTTCAGCCTCTTCTACATGGGCATCAACCTCGGCGCCTTCGTTGGACCGCTGCTCACCGGCCTCGCGCAGAGCAACGTCGGCTTCCACCTCGGGTTCGGGCTCGCCGCGATCGGCATGGCGCTCGGCCTGGTCCAGTACACCCTCGGCCGGCGCAACCTGCCCGACTCGGCGCGCAGCGTGCCGAACCCGCTGCCGGCCGCGAACCGGCCGCACGCGGCGGGCGTGCTCGTGGTGCTCGTCGCCGCCATCGTGGTCGCGCTGCTCACCGGCGCGGTGACCGCGGCGAACCTGTCCGACGTCGTGGTGTGGATCGTGGCGATCGCCGCGGTGATCTACTTCGCGGTGATCCTGACCAGCCGGAAGATCACCGCGGTGGAGCGCAGGCGGGTGCTCTCGTTCATCCCGATGTTCGTCGCCAGCACCGCCTTCTGGGCGCTGTACCAGCAGCAGTTCACCGTCGTCGAGGTGTACTCGGACAAGCGCCTGGACCGGCACCTGTTCGGCTGGGAGATGCCGGTGTCCTGGGTGCAGTCGATCAACCCGATCTTCATCATCGTGCTCGCCCCGGTGTTCGCGGCACTGTGGACGAAGCTGGCGGCGCGCCAGCCCTCGACGCCGATCAAGTTCGCGCTGGGCACCGCCATCATGGGGGTCGCGTTCCTGCTGTTCCTGCCGATGGCGGGCGGCGGGCCGAACAGCGCGCCGCTGCTGGGCCTGGTCGGGATCCTGCTCGTGTTCACGGTCGCCGAGCTGATGCTTTCGCCGGTCGGCCTTTCGCTGTCGACGAAGCTCGCGCCCGAGGCCTTCCGCACGCAGATGGTCGCGCTGTTCTTCCTGTCGGTCTCGCTGGGCACGGCGCTTTCCGGCTCGCTCGCGCAGTACTACAGCGCGGACAACGAGACGCCGTACTTCGGGATCCTCGGCGCGGTCGCCGTCGTGATCGGCGCGCTGCTCGCGGTGTTCAGCCCCTTCGTCCGGAAGCTGATGTCCGGCGTGCGCTAGTGCACCGCCACCCCGAACAGGGCGCCGACCCCGTAGGTGACGAGCATCGTCAGCAGCCCGACCCCGACATTGCGCAGCACCGCCCGGCGGGCGCGCGCGTCGCCGAGGCGGGCGCTGACGTAGCCGGTGAGGAACAGCCCGGCGGCCACGGCCAGGACGCACGTCCAGATCCGCCACGAGAGCGGCGGGAGTGTGATCGCGAGCAGTGGCAGCAGTGCGCCGATCGAGAACGCCACCAGTGACGCCCAGGCCGCCTGCCACGGGCTCGTCAGCTCGTCGGGGTCGATGCCCAGCTCGGCCTGGGCGTGCGCCTGCAGCGCGTCCTTCTCGGTCAGCGCCCTGGCGACCTGGGCCGCGAGCTCGGGCGAAAGGCCCTTCTCCTGGTAGATGTCGGCGAGCTCCCGCTCCTCGGCCTCCGGCATTGTTTTCAGTTCTTCTTTTTCCCGCCGGAGCATCGCGCGTTCGGTATCGCGCTGGGTGCTCACCGAGACGTATTCGCCGCCCGCCATCGAAAGCGCGCCCGCGACCAGCCCGGCGATTCCGGCCATCAGCACCGCGATGTGATCGGTGGTGGCGCCCGCCACCCCGACCACGATGCCGGCCACCGACACGATCCCGTCGTTGGCACCGAGAACCCCGGCACGCAGCCAGTTCAGCCTGCTGCCGAAGCCTTCGTGGTGCGGCTCGTGCGCGTGCATGGAAGTGGCGTCCTGAGTCTCCGTCACGGCATTATTGAAGCACAGAATCGGTGCTATGTTTATTTCGGCGAAAATAGGTCTGCCTCACTTAGATTCGGCTATCCTAAGCAATTATCGAAGCTATTTCTCGCCGAACTGCGGGAGCCTGCGGACTCGTGTGGGACATCCCGGACGAACAGAACGCCGGGAGCCGATGCCTGATCGAGTGGACATCGGCCCCCGGCGAGCCTTGGGGGAACTCTAGTTAGTACGCCTCGTGTTGGCTAGGCGTCCAGGTCGGCCAGGGCCTGCTTGGCCTCCTGCAACTCGGCCTCGAGCAGCGCGACCTTGGCCTTCTGCTGTTCGCGGGCCTCGTTGATGACCTCGTCGATCGGCGTCGAGAGGTCACCGTGCAGCTCCTTGGCCGCGCGGGACACGGCCGAGGCCGAGATGGCCAGGCCGCGCGCCACCCAGGTGCTGCCGTGCTTCAGCTCCGCCTGCCAGTCACCGTCGGCCGAACCGGTCACGGTGAGCGTCAGCTCGACAGTGCGGGTCTTGCGGGCGGCGGCGGCCTTCGGACGGCCCCGCTTCGGCTTCGGCTCTTCAGCGGTGGGCTCGTCCGCGTTCTCCGCGACGGGGGCGACCCCGTTCTCCGGGGCCTCCTCGTCGGTCGCCTCTTGCGGGGCGGTGGTGGTCTCCAAGCTCATGCGGGTGCGGTCTCCCTCTTCGTGGGGGTACGACGGCCAAGATCCTAGAACACGTGTTCGACTTTGGGAACACCGGGTCCCACCAGGGCTCAGTCCTCGCCCTTGCCCGACTTCAGGCCGGTGGAGATGAGGTCCATGACGGTGGAGTCGGCGAGGGTGGTGACGTCGCCGATTTGGCGGTTTTCGGCGACGTCGCGCAGGAGGCGGCGCATGATTTTGCCGGAGCGGGTTTTGGGGAGTTCGGCGACCATCATGATTTGGCGGGGTTTGGCGATGGGGCCGATTTCTTTGGCGACGTGGTTGCGGAGGTCTTGGACGGCTTGTTCACCACCATCGGCGGCGTTGCCGCGCAGGATGACGAACGCGACGATGCCCTGCCCGGTGGTCGGGTCGGTGGCGCCGACCACGGCGGCCTCGGCGACGGTGGGGTGGGAGACGAGGGCGGATTCGACCTCGGTGG
>NZ_JAJKFK010000020.1 GCF_021653975.1 Amycolatopsis sp. GM8
CCGGAGGCGTTTGATGCGGAGCATCCGTTGTTCATCCTCTACACCTCCGGTACGACGGGGAAGCCGAAGGGGATTCTGCACACCTCCGGCGGCTATTTGACCCAGGCGGCGTATACCCATCATGTGGTGTTCGACCACAAACCGGGCGAGGATGTGTATTGGTGCACCGCGGATATCGGGTGGGTGACCGGGCACTCCTACATCGTCTACGGGCCCCTCGCCAACCGCGTCACCCAGGTCGTCTACGAGGGGACGCCGAACACCCCGCATGAGGGGCGGCATTGGGAGATCATCCAGAACTACAAGGTGTCGATCTACTATACGGCGCCGACGTTGATCCGGACGTTCATGAAGTGGGGCGATGACATTCCCGCCCGCTACGACCTGTCCTCCCTGCGCGTCCTGGGCAGTGTGGGGGAGCCGATCAACCCCGAAGCCTGGATCTGGTACCGGGAGCACATCGGTGCGAACAGCGCCCCGATTGTGGATACGTGGTGGCAGACCGAGACCGGCGCGATCATGATCTCCCCGCTGCCGGGGGTCACGTCGACCAAACCCGGCTCCGCCCAAGCCCCGCTGCCCGGGATCTCGGGGATTGTGGTTGATGACACCGGGAAGGAGGTGCCGGCCGGGGGTGGCGGCTATCTGGTGTTGGACAAGCCGTGGCCGGCGATGCTGCGCGGGATCTGGGGTGATGAGGAGCGCTACCGCGACACCTACTGGTCGCGGTTCGCCGAGCAGGGCTATTACTTCGCCGGTGACGGCGCCAAATACGACGGCGATGGGGATATTTGGTTGTTGGGGCGGGTGGATGACGTGATGAACGTGTCCGGGCACCGCATCTCCACCACCGAGGTCGAATCCGCCCTCGTCTCCCACCCCACCGTCGCCGAGGCCGCCGTGGTCGGCGCCACCGACCCGACCACCGGGCAGGGCATCGTCGCGTTCGTCATCCTGCGCGGCAACGCCGCCGATGGTGGTGAACAAGCCGTCCAAGACCTCCGCAACCACGTCGCCAAAGAAATCGGCCCCATCGCCAAACCCCGCCAAATCATGATGGTCGCCGAACTCCCCAAAACCCGCTCCGGCAAAATCATGCGCCGCCTCCTGCGCGACGTCGCCGAAAACCGCCAAATCGGCGACGTCACCACCCTCGCCGACTCCACCGTCATGGACCTCAT
>NZ_JAJKFK010000021.1 GCF_021653975.1 Amycolatopsis sp. GM8
TTCGGGTACCAGGACCGCCCGGCCCCGCACCCGGTTCAGCGCGAGATCGTCCAGCGCTTCCGCCGCGGCCGGCAACGGGTACCGCTTGGTGCGCATGGTGACCTTGCCGGCCTCCGCCAGCGTGACGAGTTCCACGAGATCGGTATAGGTACCGACCATGTTGCCGATGATGTTCTTCTCCCCCAGCACCGCTTCCGCGGTCGGAACCCGCAGTTCTCCGCCGTAGCCGATGACGTACTGCGCCCCACCGCGCGCGGTCATCGCCCACGCGTCGTTCTCGGCGCCCTGTTCGGCCACGAAGTCGAACACGACGTCCGCGCCACGGCCGCCGGTCAGGTCCCGGACGGTATCGACGACCTCCTCGTCGGCCACCACCGTTTCCGCGGCACCCAGCTCCTTGGCCAGCGCGAGCGCGTCGGGGTCGCGATCGACGACGATGACGGTCGCCGCGCTGAGGACGTTCAGCAGCTGGATACCGAGGTGTCCCAGTCCACCCGCACCCTGCACGACAGCGGTCGTACCGGGCGGCAACTGCGGCAGCGCCTTGCGGATGGCGTGATAGGCGGTGAGTCCCGCGTCGGCCAGCGCGGCGACCTCGGCGGGATCGGTGGCCGGCTTCAGCTTGACGCACGCGCGTGCGCTCGTCAGCACATACTCGGCCATGCCGCCGTTCACCCCGTCCACACCCGGAAACGACCCCGTGGCGCAGTGCATGTCCTGTCCCGCCCGGCAGGCCGGGCACAGCCCGCAGGACGGAAAGGGGTGCAGGAGCACGGTGTCGCCGACCGCGACATTGGTGACCCCCGGGCCAATCTCCCGCACCCAGCCGGCGTTCTCGTGCCCCAAGGTGTAGGGCAGCCGCGGGTTCATCGCCGCGGCCCACTGCCCCTCGATGATGTGCAGGTCGGTGCGGCAGACACCGGCACCGCCGACGCGCACGATCACATCCAGCGG
>NZ_JAJKFK010000022.1 GCF_021653975.1 Amycolatopsis sp. GM8
TCGGTTGGCATGGTGTCTCCGGTGTTGGTGTGTGAGGCCAGCATCACTATAGTGGTCACTGTAGTGTAAGTGTGGTGGGGAGAGGAGTCGCTTGTGTCCAGGACTGCCGCGGCGCGGTGGACGGTTGTGTATGAGAACCTGCGTGGCCGGATCCTGACCCTGGAGCTGGCCCCGGGGGTGAGCCTGACCGAGAGCCTGGTCGCCAAGGAACTCGAGGTGAGCCCGACGCCGGTGCGTGACGCGCTGGGACGGTTGTGTCAGGACGGTCTGGTCGAGGTGGTCAAAGGGCGTGGCTACCGGGTCGCCCCGCTGACCGTGGCCGACATCGCCGAGATCTGCGACCTGCGGTTCGTGATCGAAAGCGGGGTACTGCGCCTCGCGTGTGAACGCATCGAAACCACTGACCTGGAACCGTTACGCGAGTTGTCCCGCCTCACCGGCGACGCCACGGTCGGCGCCCGCGAACTGATCCGCCGCAACCAGGACTTCCACGTCGCGATCGCCCGCCTCGCCGGCGGCCGACGCACCGCCGACGCCCTCGAACGCGTCATGGACGACTCCACCCGCATCTTCCACCTCGGCCTCACCACCTTCTCCTCCGTCGGCATGCAACCCACCCACGACGCCATCATCACCGCCATCGAAACCCACAACTACACCCAAGCCCTCGAACACTGCCGCGAAGAATGCTTCGGCACCAACGAACGCGTCCTCACCCAACTACTCCGCACCCGCGGCACCACCATGCTCACCGGAACCCTCACCCCCTGA